>NZ_JAJOYT010000001.1 GCF_021290965.1 Rheinheimera faecalis
CGCATTGTAATGCTATTTTGTGTCTAGGAAACTCTGGTCGATTCATACGACCAGTTTGGCGGTTTTTTCACTATACCCTTTACCGGGAAGGCGTCCAAGCCTTTCTATTTAAAGTAACTTTTCATTTACTTTGAGAAGGTGGATTTAGCAGTTTTTGTTAGCTAAGTGATTGGAATCAAAACTCAACACTGTAAAGGCGCTGTGTTGATATGGCATTTGTCAGATCAAATTGCGTTGGCATAACATGAATTATCTGAATGAGGCAGTGCTGACACTATTAGGAATCACTGCAGCGGGTTTAGAACAAACCAGCGCGGTGCTGGAGAGAGTTGTTATTAAATAAATATCAAATAAAAAAGGCCAGCAGTGCTGGCCTTTGATCTCTGAATGAGTATCGTCTGCTGATTAAGGCAGGTATTCATCCAGATAAGCTTCGTCTTCTTCGGCTTTTTTCGGTGGATTGCCGTCGTAAATCTGGAATTCTTTACGCTGATAATAGGCTTCTTTGATAAAAGCGTATGGGTCTACTGATTCGTTCAGCAACTGTTCCATCGACATCATCTGCTCGCGACCACCTAAAGCACCTAAGACGGCTTTGGTGATGGTTAAAGGTGTGTTTAGCCAGGTCGATGGGAAATACAGATTATCCACCACAGTACCAGTGGTGTCTCTTACTGTGGATGGGCCTAATGCTGGCAGCATCAGATAAGGGCCATCACCCACACCCCAGGTGGCTAATGTCTGATTAAAGTCTTCATCCTGATCTTTTAAATCCAGACGGGTTGCAACATCAAACAAACCAAATAAACCTACAGTGCTGTTTAGTACAAAACGACCCAGACTTATCGCCGCACTTTTCGGTTTGGCCTGCAAAATACCGTTTACAAAGTTAGTAGGTTCATCCAGGTTGCTAATCACATTGGATATACCGGTACGGGCAGGTTTTGGCACTACTGTCATATAACCTACAGTGGCTGGGCGCAGTATATACGCATCCAGTATATCGTAGTTAAAATCCCAGATATCCCGGTTGACGGACTCAATAGGATCCCGTGGGTCCTGATAATTCGTTTGTGCTTGTTGTTCGTCTGCTGCTTTTTTGCTGGCACAGCCAGTTGCCGTCAAGAGTAACAGGCACGACACTAAAACAGGCTTCATGCGTAAGGCCATAAATTTGCATCCGTTTAGGGGAAATAACATATTGATTATTATACTGGTAAAGCATGACATGGATCATCAGCTTTACTGCATTGATTTGTGTTAAATAGCTGAAAAAAGTTGCATCAAGCCAGAAAAATAGCCGAAAAGGAATAAAAGTCTACTTTAATCCTTGTGGCAAGCTTGTTGCGAGTTGTTGCTGCTCTGTACTAAAGATTTCTTTTTCAATGCGCAGCCAGCTTTGGCAGTAATCCCAGTCTGCGCTCAGTGGCAACCAGTTCATGCCATCGAGCATGCAGTTTAAATTGAACAAAAACGGATGAGCTCCTTGCAGGCGCTCTATGCTGTAGGTCTCGCTGGCACTGCTTAGAAGCGCTATACCACCAAAAGAAATAGCCCAGTTGGCAAAGGCCATTAAATCCACTGTAGCGCCGGCTTTGGGTTGTAGTTCATTCGCCTCTATCGCTTGTTGCAATAACAGATCGACCATCCCTGATATTTCTTTCTCCAGTTCCTGCTGTGTAGTTAAACGTACAATTGAGCTTTTTTCCTGTACCCATGGCGATTTTGCAGTCAGTACACAGTTAAATAAAATAGGCTGCATTTTTGCAGATAATAAATAAGCCTGATGCAAAGCCAGCGCTTTTTCCCTGCTGCTGCCATTAAACAATTCAGCTTTTTTAAATAAACTGATTTCCTGACGTAAAGCAGCGTTACAGAGTGCCGTGATCACATCTTCTTTGCTGGAAAAATGATTGTAAATAGTGCCTTTGGAATAAGGGCTGGCGGCGGTCAGTTTATCCATGGTCAAATTGGCGTAGCCTTCGGCTTCAACCAATTGAAGGGCTATCTGCAGTAATTCCTGCTCACGATCGGCTATTGCTTGCTGTTTTTTGCTAAACCTGTGCTCTAAAGGGCAGCTGCGCAGCTCTTTATTGGCTATGTCACACAAAAACTTCAGCATAAAGGTGTTTTCCTGATCGCTGAGTTAAAGCTTCAGCTTAGCGCGGGCTTGCTGTAAGTGAGGACGACACAAGGCAAAAGTCAGAGGCCGGGTCAGCAATGGATAGGCGGCCAGCAGTACCAGAATAGTGACAGTACTTTGCCATGAATCCCATTGGGCTATGACTAAAAACAGCGGAATTAAAATGGCCAATTTAAGCAAGTTCAGCAAAAGTTTTTGGGGGATAGGAACCTGCTCAGTGGCACTGCGGATCACTTGCATCCGCTCTGCAAACTTCAGACCTGCAAGTTCCGGAATGGAATGGCTACCAAAATACATCGAAAACTCCTTAAAAAAATAGGCCCCGTCAGAGCAGGGCCTTTTATCCCCATCGTTCTTGAAGCTACAGCTTTGTTGACTGCGTTCGTTCGCCCCAGTCACATAGGACAACTATGCTCCTGGCGTCTCACGCTCTTGTCGCCTCGCTGCAACTCCAATTACTTTGGGTATATGCTACCAACCTACTCAGAAAGACTTGATCTGAGCTACTACATCAGATAACGCCAGCATCAGCTTCTCACCAGTCAGACGGTTTTTCAGCTCAACTTTCTGCTCATCCAGATTACGTTCACCTACGATGATGTGATAAGGCACGCCGACCAGTTCCATATCGGCAAACATCACACCAGGACGCTCTTTACGGTCGTCAAACAGCACTTCAAAACCAGCTGCAGTCAGTTCTTTATACAGCTGTTCTGCTGCATCCTGAACGCGCACCGACTTGTGCATATTCATCGGCACTATAGCCACCTGAAACGGTGCTATAGCCGCTGGCCATTTAATGCCATATTCGTCATGGTTTTGCTCAATAGCAGCGGCGACAATACGAGATACACCCACACCATAACAACCCATGGTCATAATTTGGTGTTTGCCTTCTTCATTTAACACGCCAGCTTTCATGGCTGATGAATAACGGTCACCTAACTGGAAAATATGACCTACTTCAATACCACGACGTATGACTAAATGACCTTGACCACATGGGCTTGGATCGCCTTCTACCACGTTACGTAAATCAGCGACCTGATAAGCAGTGATATCGCGGTCAAAGTTCACGCCAGTGAAGTGAAAACCGTCTTTATTCGCGCCGGTAACAAAGTCAGCTAAATGAGCTGCAGCATGGTCAACAATCACAGGGATAGTTAAACCTACAGGGCCCACAGAACCAGGCTTAGCGCCAGTGACTGCCAGTACGTCTTCTTCTGATGCAAATTGCAGTGGAGAAGCCACTAATGGGTGTTTCTCTGCTTTGATTTCGTTTAACTCGTGATCGCCGCGCAGCACTAGCGCTACCACTTTAGAACGGTAAGCGTTTTCTATGCTTTGAGCGTCTGCACCTGATAATAACAAGGCTGTTAGTTCATCAAAGCTCAATTCCGGGTTCAACTGCACCAGTAAGGTTTTAGCTATGGCAGAGGCATCCAGCTTTAAAAAGGCCGACACTTCTTCAATGCTTTTGGCATCAGGCGTTGCAACTTCAGTTTTAGCTTGGGTCGCAGCAGGACGCTGACCTTGAGGCGGCAGAGCTTCGGCCTTTTCGATATTGGCGGCGTAGTCGCTGCCATCAGAAAATACGATCGCATCTTCACCTGAGGCGGCCAGTACATGGAATTCGTGCGACATGCTGCCACCAATGGCACCTGTGTCCGCCAATACAGGACGGAAATCTAAACCTAAGCGGGTAAAGATATTGCAGTAGGCCTGATACATAGCGTCATAGGTTTGCTGCAAACTTTCCTGACTTAAGTGGAAAGAGTAGGCGTCTTTCATTAAAAATTCGCGCGCACGCATCACACCAAAACGTGGACGACGTTCGTCACGGAACTTGGTTTGGATTTGATATAAATTAATAGGCAGCTGTTTGTAGCTGCTGATTTCTTTGCGGACTAAATCTGTCACTACTTCTTCGTGGGTTGGGCCTAAGACAAAATCACGCTGGTGACGGTCTTTAAAACGCAGCAACTCAGCGTCCATCTTTTCCCAACGACCTGATTCCTGCCACAATTCAGCATGTTGCACCACAGGCATTAATATCTCGATGGCACCTGCTTTGTTCATCTCTTCGCGGACAATGTTCTCTACTTTGCGTAAAACCCTCAGGCCACTGGGCAACCAGGTGTATAAACCTGACGCCAGACGACGCACCATACCGGCACGTAACATCAATTGATGGCTGATAATCTCGGCATCAGCCGGGGTTTCTTTCATAGTGGAGAGTAAATACTGACTTGTCCGCATAAATAGTTCCGTGTTTTATAAGTTTAATTGCTTTGGAAATTGGCCGTATTCTACCAAGCCTGTCACTGTGGCAGAAGTTTAATCTGATGTTTTATCCATTCTGTCGTCAGATTTTGTCCCGCAACCATGCCACCTAAGCTGTAAAGCTCGTTGTTCATGCTCACTAGTGTGCGTAAATCCATCACTGCAGTGGTGTTTTCAGCTTTTAGCCAGTTTTTATCCGTAATTGAATAAGCCCAGACTTGCGCCGAAGGTTCTGCCGGCGCACCGTTATAGCCGATACCGTTGTAGTTATAGGCCGTTTCGCTGCCACCAATAAATACAATCAGATCTTTGCCATCTTGTTTGACAGCAGCAGCTGCCATGCGATAACGGGCTTTGCCTGTTGGATGCTGTATTTGCTGCCAGTTGATCCTATTGGCATCTGTTTTACTGATTTCACCTAACCAGCATTGAGCCTGGGTTTCGTATTGGCGGGGCAGGGTTTGATAACTGACTTTTACACCATCACAAAGCAACATATGCTGGCCTGATAAAGCGCCTGCTAAACCAAAAGTCGGAGTGCCGGGAAAAGGTGTAGCCTGACTCCATTTCTGCGTGAAATTATCAAATAACTGCACCAGATTGACGTTGCCATCTTGTGACCAACCACTGGTCAGATAAATGTATCTGTTGTTGTAAGCTAAAGCGACACTGTCATCGACCGCCACAGGCATATCCGGCAGCTTATTGTAAGCTTTAGTGACAGGGCTGTAGCGATAGCCCTCGGCGCTTGATACTTCAGTGCCATTGGCTGCTACTGTATAGCCGCCAAACACAAAAAAATGATTTTGTAAGGTGACACCTGAACTGGCTAGCCGACCACTTAAACGCTGACGACTGGGCACTGCAGGAGCTTTGAGCCAGGTGGGTTCACCCACAGTCCATTGCCAGACTCTGTTATGCACATCGGCATGAGTTTTTCCCGAAGAGAGTCCCATAAAGCTGGTGACATAAGTGCGACCGGCCACACTGGTACTCATGACCAGATTATTGCTGACCGCTTCAGGTAAGGCCGGTAAATCTGCAGCCTGAAGCCATAAAGGCGCGTTAAGTGTCAGAAAAAGGCTGTATTTCAGTAACTTGCTGTTGCTTTGTAACCTGCCTGATTTCTGTAACATGATTGTGTACTCCATTCACTGTCCATTTGATATTAAAGTGATACAGCGTCATGCCATAGCTCTGTTGCTCCGCTTTTTGCTTTTTATACGGAGGGCGCGGGTCTTGTTTTAACACCTTTTCTATCAAAACTGCTAATTCAGGCTGATCTTTCTGCCGCTGACAAAATTCCAGCACTGCAGGCTCAAAACTGACCGTCATATCGGTTTCAGGTGCGGCGTCGGCAAAACCACCTGCTGCATCCGGCAGAGCATCTGCATAAGGCAAATAAGGTTTAATATCCAGTATGGGCGTGCCATCGAGCAGATCGACGCCAGACAACTGAATAATCAAACGACCTTGTTTACGCACTACACCTTCAAGTTTTACGACAGAAAGGCCAATTGGGTTTGGTCGAAAGGTAGCACGGGTAGCAAAAACCCCTTTTTTTTCATTGCCACCCAAACGAGGCGGCCGTACCAGCGGTGACCAGCCTTTGTCCGCTGTTTCATGAAATACAAACACTAGCCATAAATGACTGAAAGCTTCAATGCCACGGACAATAGCATCATCGTCATAACCGGGTTCCAATACCAGTTCAGCTCTTGCTTCGGCAATCAGACCCGGCTGGCGGGGAATAGCAAACTTTTGTTTATAGGGTGAGCGAATGGTGCCCAGCACCTGCATTTGATAAGAGGGCATCAGTTCCTCAGAAGATAAAAGCCAGCAGAAAACGAAAAAATGAAGTCTATTATGGCGTTAGCATCCTTAAAGGACAAGCAAAGCCATCAAGTGCTCCGATTGAAAAAACTTTACAACGGAGTGAAAACTTGGGATTAATAGCAGCTGATTGCTTGCTGTTGATTGACCTTCTGACAGCAAGTACCAAAGAGCGGTATTAAACCGCCATTTAAAAACAACCAAACCACCTGAATCCATTTTGTTTACCTTTATACAGCAACTTTGCTGTGTTTTTGCTATGGCTTGATGAGAGTTGATATGGAAAAGAAAGTTTTATTAATTGAATGCCCGGATTCAAAAGGGTTGATCGCTCAAATTACCAATATTTGCTACAAACACCAGCTAAATATTATCCGTAATACCGAATATGTGGATCCGGATTCAGGGCAGTTTTTTATGCGCACTCAGCTGGAAGGCATTTTTAACGACAAAACTCTGATGCTGGATTTAGACAGAGCCTTGCCACAAGGCAGCAGTCGGCAGTTGGTCGCTGCCGGGCGGAAAAAAGTAGTGATACTGGTGACCAAAGAAGCACATTGCCTGGGTGATATCTTAATGAAGGTCTATGACGGCTCATTAAAACTGGATATTGCTGCGGTCGTGGGCAATCATCCGGATTTGCAAAGTTTGGCCGAAAAGTTTGATATTCCCTACCATTTTGTCAGTCATATCGACTTAAGCCGCGAGCAACATGAAGCCGCACTGCAACAGGTGATAGACCCTTATCAGGCGGATTATTTAGTGCTGGCAAAGTTTATGCGGGTGTTAAGTCCGGCTTTTGTTGCGCACTACAAAGAGCGAATCATCAATATCCACCATAGTTTTTTACCGGCCTTTATTGGGGCAAACCCTTATCATCAAGCGCATAAAAGAGGCGTGAAAATTATTGGCGCCACAGCACATTTTGTCACAGACGATCTGGATGAAGGCCCTATTATTAAACAGCTGGTAACCCCTGTTGATCATACCTACAGCGCTATGGATATGGTCAAAGCCGGCCGGGATGTTGAAAAAAATGTGCTGAGTAAAGCCTTGCAACTGGTGCTGGAAGACCGGGTTTTTGTGCATGGCAATAAAACAGTGATCCTGTAAAAAATCATTCAGATCAGTGGCTTGGTTCGATTTTTTCAGAAAACGGACTATGCTGTTTAAAAACACTAAAGGTAAAAACTTTATGTCTGGCAAAAGGGCTGTTGAATTTCGTTTTCTGGCCGAACCTACCCATGTCAACTTTGGCGGCAAAGTGCATGGTGGCATGGTGATGAAATGGATTGATCAGGTGGCTTACGCCTGCGCCGCGGGTTGGAGTGGCTTGTATTGTGTCACTGTCTCAGTGGGCACTATCCGGTTTCGTCGGCCTATATTGGTAGGGCACCAGGTGGAATTGATTGCCCGTATTGTCTACACAGGTAACACCAGCATGCATGTATTGGTGCAGGTGCACTCAGGCGATACCAAAGGCGATGAAATGCTGGAAACCAACCACTGTATTATCAGTTTTGTTGCGCTTGATGCTGAAGGCAATACGGCCGCTGTGCCAGCCTGGGTGCCACAGACAGAGGAAGACCGATTTTTGCAGGCCTATGCAGTTAAAACCAAAGCCTTTTCTCAGGAAGTTGAACAAAATATGCTGGATTTTTATCAGGAGAAACATGAATGAAAGCACTCTGCTTGATTATTGCACTCTTTAGTTTTGCTTCTGTTAGTTTTACTTCTGTTGCGACAGAGCCTGCATTGCATCCTGAATTGGAAATCTTTCGGCCTTTTTTAGAGAGTCATTGGGAAGGTGATTTAACAGAACCTGGTAAAGTGAAAAAGATGATTGATCGCTCCATCTGGAGCAGGGCATTAAATGGCCAGGCTATTAAAACAGTGCACTCTATCAACGATGGCGAATATGGTGGCGAGACCATGATTTTCTGGGATGAAAAACAACAGAAAATTGCCTATTACTATTTCACCACTGCAGGTTTTTATACTCATGGCACTATGAATTATGACAAGGCAACTAAGGCTATTGAAGCACTGGAAAATGTAGAAAATAATGCGCAAGGCATTACACAGGTGCGCTCACATTCAGTGCTGGATCAAAGTGGTACGCTTGAGGTCAGTTCAGAGTATTTACAAAAGGGTCAATGGGTGAAAGGGCACAGCGCTCTATATAAACGTGTGCCCAAAACCGAAGTGAAATTTCGCTAAAGGTTATTATTTTTCAATAATAAATTCTTCAGTTGGCTCCAGCGCGTAGATATTGTCTATCTGCGTGGCACTGGAGTGACTGACTCTTAAATCTTTAATATGGCCGTTACGTAAGCTGTACACCCAACCATGGACGGTAAGCTGCTGGCCACGCTCCCAGGCGTCCTGCACAAAACTGGTGTGGCAGACATTACGCACCTGTTCCATCACGTTCAGCTCACACAAGCGGTTAACTCTTTGGCCATCGTCTTCAAAGCTGTCCAGCTCATCTCTGTGCAGTGCATACACATCTTTGATATTACGAAGCCAGTTATCGACAAAACCAATGCGCTGTTTGTTCATCGCAGCTGCTACACCACCACAGCCATAATGACCACAGACAATAATATGTTTGATTTTTAAGATATCGATGGCGTATTGCAATACAGACAAACAATTGATGTCGGAGTGCAAAACCAGATTGGCTACATTGCGATGCACAAAAAGCTCACCCGGCAATAAACCGACGATTTCATTGGCTGGAACCCGGCTGTCGGAGCAGCCAATCCATAAGTATTCAGGTGCCTGTTGTTCTGAGAGTTGCTTAAAAAAACCTGGAGCTTCCTGCTCAACCCGCTCAGCCCATGCCCTGTTATTGGCAAATAAGTGTTTTAAGGAACGCATTGAATCACCCTATAGAAAACTGGCGCTACGATAACAGATCTTAGCCTTGGGGGAACACCGACCAGCAATTAATATCCAGAGGAGCTATTAAATGGATTCAGCCGGAGTAAATCTGTCTGGCTGCCTACTGGCGCTCAGGGTATGATAGAACAATAAGTTAAGCCTCATCTGAAGGAACCATATTGTATGGTGAAATTAAAAAAAGCAGTGATCCCTGTTGCAGGTTTGGGCACGAGAATGTTGCCTGCAACCAAAGCTATTCCAAAAGAAATGCTGCCGGTGGTCGACAAACCGTTAATCCAGTATGTAGTAGAAGAAGCTGCCGCTGCCGGTATTACTGAAATAGTATTGGTGACTCACTCCAGTAAAAACTCAATAGAAAACCATTTTGATACCAGTTTTGAGCTGGAAAACCAGCTGGAAAAGCGTGTGAAGCGCTCTTTGCTGGATGATGTGCGTTCTATTAACCCAAAAAATGTTACTGTGATCTCTGTTCGCCAGCCAGTGGCTTTGGGTTTAGGTCATGCGGTGCTCTGTGCTGCTCCTGTGGTAGGCAATGAACCTTTTGCGGTGATTTTGCCTGATGTATTGATTGATAAATATCACGCTGATGCCCGTATTCATAATTTAAAAGCCATGATTCAGCGCTTTGAAACAACAGGCGCAAGTCAGATCATGGTGGAACCTGTGCCGGCGCTTGAAGTAAATAAGTACGGTATTGTGGATATATCAGGCGAAACCTTAGTGCAGGGGCAGTCTGCTTTAATCCGTACTATGGTAGAAAAGCCTGAGATTGAAGATGCACCTTCTAATCTGGCTATTACGGGGCGCTATGTGTTGTCGGCTAAAGTCTGGGATTTATTACGCCATACGGCTCCGGGAGCTGGTGGCGAAATTCAGCTGACAGACGCCTTACATCATTTATTATTAATTGAAAAAATTGAAGCCTATCATTTGCAAGGTAAGTCTCATGACTGCGGCAGTAAAATAGGTTACCTGAAAGCCGTGGTGGAGTATGCGCTGCAGGATAAGAAGTTGTCAGATGAATTCCGTAACTATTTGAAAGATCTGTATCTGTTAAAGGACTAATCTGCGTAAAGATAAGGTTTTATTTGAGCGAACCTATCATTTTTTTCATTAAGTCGACTTGAACAGTTATATGAGACCTGATTTTGACTCAGTCAAAGTGCTTTCAATCTGATTAACTAAATAAGATTGTATTTGCGCTTTGATTTATAAGAATGATTCTGTACTATCAATCATAGTATTTATCCATGGGAGATTTTCATGTCATTGTTACTCGATAAAAAAGAACTGAAAAAAGCCGCGAAAGAAATCACGACTGTTAAATTACATGAAGTGATTGAGACGTTGAATTCAGTATTAGCTGAACGTCAGAAAGAAACCGAAGTATTATCTCAAATAAGAGCATTGGCTAAAGCTCAGGGTTTTACTCTTGAACAACTGGGTTATCAATTAAACGCGGATGTGGTTGTCAGTCATGATGATGACAGCGAATCAAAAGGCAAGCGCCCGGTTAAACCAAAATTTAAAACCATCAATAAAGAAAGTCAGTTTTTCTATGTAGATGCAGGTAAATTACATTTACTGAAAACTCATACGATGAAAAAGGCTTTAGTGGACCGTGGTATCAAAGTAGTGCCATTCCATAAAGTTGATGGCAAATACAGCAAAGATATCGAAGCTTTGTTGGCTGAAGCCGGTACTCAGGCTGTTGAAAACTTCAATAGCAAAGTAGACGTATGGAACGCTTATGCTCAGGCAAACGGCGAAGAAATTCTGTCGAAGAAGTAATTTGCTTTAAATGACTCTTTTTAAAAAAAACCGGCCTGAGCCGGTTTTTTTATGGAGGGACGGTATGCCGCAACTGCCGGGAGCGTTGTTGCTGCGATTCATCGCTACGTACTACTTCTGCTGCGCATCCAACGACTGGCCATTCACAGCTTTGCTGTCATCACTCATTAAATACAGATACACAGGCATGATTTGCTCTGCTGTCGGCAAACTCAGCTGATCTTCGCCAGGATAAGCTTTGCTGCGCATCTTAGTGCGGGTGGCTCCCGGGTTAATGGCGTTGACACGTAACGTTGAGCCCTCGTATTCAGCGGCCATCACTTGCATTAAACCTTCAGTGGCAAACTTAGACACTGCATAACCGCCCCAATACGCTTTACCTTTGCGGCCCACACCAGATGAAGTGAAGACGATGGAGCCTTGTGGTGCCAGTTTTAACACCGCAGCCAGAGCCTGACTCATCAACATCGCAGCAGTAACATTCACCTGAAGGATATCCTGCCAGGTGGGTAAATCCAGATGTTCAAACGGACTTAATACCCCAAGCATACCTGCATTGTGTAATACGCCGTCCAGTTTGCCGAATTCAGCTTTAATAGTGGCAGCCATATCATGATAGTGTTTGGCTGTAGCCCCTTTTAAATCCAGCGGAACTATAGCGGGTTCAGGCCAGCCTGCTGCGACTATTTCATCGTACACCGCAGTTAGCTTATTAGTGGTTTTGCCTAATAAGATCACAGTAGCGCCATGTTTAGCGTAACAAAGTGCTGCTGCTTTACCTATACCGTCACCTGCTCCTGTGACCAGAATAACTTTGTCTGCCAGTGCCTGTGGGCTTGCTTGATAATTGAACATAAATAGGGGTCCCAGCCGTTTAAAAACGGCGGCAGCATACCTGCTCTGTACTAAATTTGCACCTTTCTTCAACAAGCTTGATTTTGAGCTAGCGAATTTTTTCTGATTGGGTTAAGTTTAACTGGTCGTAGCTGTTAAAAGCTAACATCACAAAAACGAATGACCTCTTTAGGTAACTATCGGGGCAGAATAAGAAAAATACAGGACACGGGGAGAAGATATGAACAAGCTTTTGCTTAGCTTTGCTATTGCCAGTGCATTAGGTTTAGCCGGTTGCGGTGGTGAATCACTGGACGAAATTAAAGACGATACTCAAACAGGTGGTGAGGTTCAGATCCCTTTATCACGTGTAGTGTATGACCCTGCCAACGGTGTGTTATCACCACCAAACGATTTATTATTACAAGGTACCACTGATGGTACTTTGTTTATGCCGGGTGAAAAAAATGCTGCTGGTGCTCATCTTGATGCGCCAAATTATGCAGACCCATCAACGGCCTTAGGTGCATTAGATGGCTGGTCAACTCAAAACCCATTTACTATCGCGCTGAACTTTACCTCTGGTGTGACTTTAGACGCAGCCAGTGTGCAGCAAGCAGGTGCCGTGCATTTAGTGGAAACTCTGATGGGCGACCCTGCTTCACCTGACGCAGACTGCCGCGCAGTGCCTCGTGGTGCAGCCTGTAAAGCAGTAGGTAGCCTTACTTTTGGCGTGGACTACGTGACCCGTGCCAGTGGTAACAGCATTGCTGTTATTCCATTAAAACCATTAAAACCAGCCACCACTTATATTTTGGTGTTCACCAGCGCATTAAAAGATAGCGAAGGCCGTTCTGTGGCTCCTTCCTCTACTTACGAGTTAGTGAAGCAAGACATTACCACTAAGCCATTAGGTACAGCGGCTCAACTGGCGTTACAAGGCGTGATCAACAGCTTTGAAAATGCAGTGTCTGCAGAGTCTATCAATAAAGCTGACATTATTTACACTGCAGCTATTACCACTCAGTCTACTGCTCCGGTATTTGCAACCATTAAACAGTTAATGGCGCCAAGTGCTTTGAACAACAACACACCTCCTTCTGTTGCTATTTCAGATACTGGTGCTGTGGTATCAGATGTATTGTTCCCAGGACAAACAGTGGCAGACAGCTTGGCTGACCCACGTTTTATTTTTAAACTGGCGAAACTTTACACTGGTACTATTAACCTGCCGTATTATTTAGGTGCTGGAACGACAGAAAATCCAACAGCGCCTTTAAGCACTCGCTGGACAGCACGTTGTGATTCAGGCGCTATTATTGCTTCATTAACAGATGCACAAAAAACAGCGTTGGAAGCAGGTATTACTGACCCGGCTCAGGCTGGCAATGATGCGTTTTGTAAAGCTGCGTCAAGTGGTGCTTTACGTGACTTTGGCTTAGATAAACAACGCCATCTTACTAAGTTTAATGTGATACCTAAAGTAAACAGCACTCAGACCTTAGCAGTGCAGGTGACTGTGCCTGACGAAGTGCGTGGTGCAGCTTTAGGTTTAGTTAAACCTGCAGCAGGCTGGCCTGTGGTGATACTGCAACATGGTATTACCTCTAAGAAAGAAGATATGTTAGCTATCACAGGCGCCTTATCCGCTCGCGGTTTTGCCACTATTGCGATTGACCATCCATTACACGGTAGCCGTGGTTTTGGAGCGTTAAACGCCAGCAACGGCAATGCAACTGTGTATATGAACCTGTCGAACCTGTTAGTGACCCGCGACAATTTACGTCAAAGTATCGCGGATATGCTGGGTTTACGTTTAGGTATGAATTTTAATAACCAGCCTGGTTTATTAAATACTCAGGACGTGCAGTTCTTAGGCCACTCTTTAGGAGCGATTTCTGGTACTTCTATGGTGGCTTTAGCCAACAGCACTACCGGAAATGCCCAACTGGACGCCTTATATAAAATTCAGTCTGCCACTTTAGCTATGCCTGGTGGTGCTGTAGCTAACTTCCTGTTGGAATCCGCTTCGTTTGGCCCAACTATTAAAGCCAGCGTATTGTTAGGTGCTGGTGGTACTACTGCGGCTGCTTACACAGAGTTTGCGACCACTAATAGTTGTGGTGCTGGCCAGACGGCTCCTTATGCTGCTTGCTTTAACTCTTTTGTGCAGGCTCTGAGTGCTACTAACCCAACAGCTCTGGCAGCATTAAACGCTTCTTTCGCTTCTTTTGCCTTTGCGGCACAAACTGTGACAGATGCGGGTGATCCAAATAACTATGCCTCTATGCTGGTTGCCTCTGAAACCCCAACATACATTATTGAAGTAGTGGGTGATCAGGCTGAACAATTACCAGATCAGGTGATCCCAAATAGTTCTGCTGCTATGCCTCTGGCAGGTACTGAGCCGCTAGCCACCTTATTGGGTGCATCAGCAGTAAATAACGTTGCTGGTACTTATCCTGTGGCTGGTACTGCATTAAGTCGTTTTATCGCCGGTGGCCACAGCTCAATTCTGAGCCCAACAGCAAGTGCCGCAGCCACTGCAGAAATGCAGGGCCAAAGTGTGAGCTTCTTTATGGGGCGTGGTGCTGGTGTTGTTGTCACTAACGGCGCTGTAATGGCTCCAGCCAACTAAGTTTCAATGTCTATAAAAAGCCCGGCTCAGTTGCCGGGCTTTTTTTTTATTATCATCAGGCTACAATGCCGTTAGTTTGTCTTTAAAAGGAATAGAAGTGGAATTTTTATATCAATACGGTTTGTTTCTGGCGAAAACCGCCACTGTGGTGATAGCCGTCGCTGTGATTATTGTGCTGATAGTTTCGGCCAAACAAAAGGCTAAAAAAGGTGAGCTGGAGTTTAGCGATCTGTCGGAAGATTACCGCGAATTGACTGCCGATCTGCAGCAACAACTGCTGGATAAAAAAGCCTATAAAGCCTGGTCGAAAAATCAAAAGCAACAGGATGAGCCAAAAGAGCGGCTTTTTGTGCTGGATTTTAATGGCAGTATGGATGCGCACGAAGTGGAAGCCTTACGTGAAGAAGTCACAGCTGTGTTAGCTGTTGCGACGGGCACAGATGAAGTATTGATCCGGCTGGAAAGCCCTGGTGGGGTAGTGCATGGTTATGGTCTGGCCGCCTCTCAGCTCGACAGAATCAAGCAGCAAAATATTCGTCTGACAGTCGCTGTCGACAAAGTAGCTGCCAGTGGTGGTTATATGATGGCTTGTATTGCGGACCGCATTTTAGCTGCACCTTTTGCTATTGTTGGTTCTATTGGTGTGGTAGCCCAGTTGCCTAACTTTCATAAGCTGTTGAAGAAAAACCATATAGATGTAGAGCAGTTCACTGCAGGTGAATTTAAACGCACAGTCACTGTCTTTGCCGAAAATACGGACAAAGGTCGTGAAAAGTTTCAACATGAACTGGAGCAAACTCATGTTTTATTTAAAGACTTTGTGTTTAAACACAGACCAGTCCTTCAGATGGAACAGGTCGCGACAGGCGAGCATTGGTTTGGTTATCAGGCGCTGGAGTTAAATTTAATAGACCAACTGCAAACCAGTGATGACTATCTGGTTCAGCAATTTCACAGCAAAAAAGTAGTGCAGGTGAAGTATCAGATCAAACGTAAACTGGCAGAAAAAGTCGGTTTAGCTGCAAGTACAGCCTTAGCTACAAGTCTGAACAAGTTATCTAACCTGAGTTTTTGGCGTTAAGTTATGCAGTCTGAGTTTTGGCATAATTGCTGGCAACAACAACGCATTGGCTTTCATCAAGATGAAATCCATCCGCTGTTACCTGTGGTGTTCTCTCAGCTGAACTGGGAGCCATCTAAAACGATTTTTGCGCCTTTATGCGGTAAAAGTCTGGATCTGTGGTGGTTAGCAGAGCAAGGTAAAGTCATAGGTGCTGAGCTTTCTGAACTGGCATGTCAGCAGTTTTATCAGGAACAAGATCACGCATTTTCAGTCTCAGCACAAGGTGATTTTCAGAGGTTTAATCATCCCGCTGTGGGTATCTGGCAAGGCGACTATTTTGCTTTAAAGCCAGAGCAATTGGGTGAAATTGGGTTGATTTATGACAGAGCAGCACTAATAGCCCTACCTTTGCAGATGCGAATTGACTATGTGAAGCAATTAAAAAACTTATGTCCAGCACCCGTTTCTTTGTTACTGCTGAGCCTTGAGTACCCACAAGAAGAAATGTCGGGCCCACCCTTTTCTGTGACTGAGCCGGAGGTCAGGCAGTTGTTTGATTTTGCAGTGTCCATTGAGTTAGTCGCGATGCGTAATCTGACAGGACGACCTTTTGCGCAGCGGCAGTTTAACGTTAGCAGCCTTGTTGAAAAAGCGTTTTGGATCCGCTGGTAATCTAAAGTGATAAAAAACGCCGCATAGAGCGGCGTTGTTTTATCAGACTGGTTTTAGCTGTTTCTACCCGCATCCGGGTTGTTAAAACAGGCTTCATCAAACTGGTTTTCGCTTTTGGCCACCAGACAAGACACCATAGCATCTCCGCTTATATTCACCGCAGTGCGGGTCATATCTAACAGACGGTCGACACCAATAATCAGTGCTATGCCTTCCACAGGTAAACCTACCTGCTGCAATACCATTGCCAGCATAATTAAACCTACACCTGGCACACCAGCCGTGCCTATCGAAGCTAAAGTCGCAGTCAGAATCACCATCAGATAATCCATTGTGGTTAAATCAATCTGGAATACCTGAGCAATAAATACGGTTGCTACACCCTGCATAATAGCGGTTCCATCCATATTGATGGTAGCGCCTAAAGGGATAGTGAATGAGGCGATATTGTTGCTGACACCGAGTTTTTTGGTGGTCGTTTCCATATTCACCGCCAGTGTTGCATTGCTGCTTGAGGTGCTGAAAGCAAACAAAGCTGCATCTTTCATTTTGCGGAAAAACATCAAAGGGCTTAAACGGCCAAAAACTTTTAATAAGGTACCGTAGACCACAAAACCGTGGAAAACTAACACAAACAGCACAGTGGCAAAATACCAGACCAGGCTGCCCATATCTTTCATATCCAGGGTGGTAAATAACTTCGCCATCAGGAAGAACACACCATAAGGGGCTAAAGCCATCATAAAGCCAACCAGCTTCATCACCACTTCGTTTAAATCATTAAAGAAATCCCGTACCCGCACTCCAGCTTCACCACTCATGGCAACCGCCAGACCAAATAACACAGAGAATACGATAATTTGCAGCATTTCCCCTCTGGCCATGGCATCGACCGGATTACTTGGGAACATGTTAATAAAAACTTCGGCTATTGAAGGCGCTGTTCCGGTTTGAAAGGTCGAGTCAGCAACCATGTTAACGCCAGCACCAGGTGAAACCAGTATTGCAAAGAAAATGGCCAGAGCAATGGCTATAGCTGTGGTTAAGGTGAATAAGCCCATGGCTTTGGCACCCAAACGCCCCAGTGTATTCGGATCACTTAACGAGCTGGTACCGCAGACGAGCGAGACAAAGACAAGAGGCACAACCAGCATTTTTAAGCTGGCAACAAAAATTTGGCCGCCGACATGAAAAATACCGTCAACAAAAAATGCCCGTAAGCCCAGTTCTGCGCCAAACAAACTTAAAGTCCGTTCTGCTTCACCTGCTAACAGGAATTTAAATAAAGCACCGACCAGGATACCCAGTGCCATGCCGATCAGAATACGTGGTGTAAGGCCTAATTTCTTTTTTGAAGTCATTTTTATTTTGTTATCAGTCCGGAAAATGCCGCTTAGCCTACCAGTTTGTGAACCAAAAGAAAAACCGCAACTGACTGAATTATTTTGCGTTGTGACTTAGCCCGTTGCAGAAGTTTCGACTAAGCTAGAATAATTACAATAAGTTAGCGCATCCAATGGAGAATCCAGATGCTTAGAGTCCGCTGTTACTTTGTCATCGTTGTTTTAGCTTTGTTGGCTGCATGTGGCGGTGGTGGTGGCACTATCAGTGATGATGACGGCGGCGGGACCACCGAAGTCATCAGTATCAGTCTGGCGTTAACCAATGCATCTGGTGGTGTGGCGTCGGACGTGAGCAAAGCTCAGCCTTTAACATTAACCGCAACCTTAACCTCTTCAACCGGTCGTTCGATGTCAGGCCAATTAGTGACCTTTAGTTTTAATGACGCACTATTGGCCAGTTTTAATAACGAAGCAGGCACAGCTCAAACCAATAGCAGTGGAGTCGCGACTATAGGTGTTGTGGTTGGCACCAAAAGTGGTGCCGGTACTATAGCTGCGACTTTAACCGGAGGGCAGACTACGACCATAAGTTTTGCTTCTGCGGGTGATGCAGATGATATTGAACCTGAAAAGCCGGTTGGATCACTGCGATTAATTGCTGATAATTTGCAGTTAGGTTCAGGGGGAACAGCGCAAGTGGCTTTGTCTGCAGTAGTTTTAGATACCAGCAATATATTACAACCTGGAGTCACAGTGCAGTTCAGTGCCAGTTCTGGTGAGTTACAAATCGTCAGTGCTGTGACTGAAGGCGATGGCGTTGCTAAAGCGACCTTATCAAGTAGTGTGGACTCATCATTACGCACGATCACAGTGACAGCATCAGTCGGTGATAAAACTGCGACCGTCGATGTTAATGTGGTGGGGACCTCGATTTTAATCAGCGCGCCACGTTCTATGGTGTTATCTGATGAAGTGACCATCACAGCCGATCTGACCGACTTTGATGGCAAAGGTATCCAAGGGCAAACCCTGGCTGTGACCTCGTCTTTAGGTAACCCTATTACCAGTACTTCTTTGGTCACAGCTGGGAATAGTGGGCGGGTATCCTTCTCCTACAGAGCGACGCAAGGCGGCACAGATGAACTTCGTGTCACAGGCCTTGGAGCTACAGCTATTGCTGCTGTCAGTATACAGTCTGATCAATTCCGCTTTTTAAACACTGACGTGATTGAAGTGCCGCTCGGAACAGAACAGCAACTCACAGCAGAGTGGCTGGCTAATAATGTGCCTAACGCTGCCAAAGCGCTGAATTTTACCACCACCAGAGGAAACCTGGGACTGTTGACAGGCAATCTGACCCAGGTTTCAGTGGATCACACTACTGACGCGCAAGGACAAGCTTCTGTTCTTGTGACGTCAAATTTTGCCGGCTTTGCCAATATTGCAGCGACCGAAATACGCCCTGGCGCTACCGATCTGCTGACCACTCAAACTCAGGTCGAATTTATTGCAACAGTGCCTGATACGGTTGCAGTGCAGGCTTTTCCGTCTCAGTTGGGGCCAGGTGAACAAAGCGTGGTACGGGCAGTGGTGAGGGATATCAACAATAATCCGGTGAAAAATCGTTCTATCGCTTTTACTTTGGATGGTGCGCCTGGTGGGCAAATTAATCCGGCTACAGCTATTACCGATTCGCAGGGGCTCGCCAGCACCGTATTCACTGCAGATAATACGACAGGAGGAGGCACGGGCGCTAACTTAAAGGTATCGGCGACAGTGCTTAATACCACGCCTGTAGTCAGTAGTGATGCAGCGGTAGCTGTCGGAGCCCGCACTTTGTTTTTCCGCTTTGGTACAGGAAATAACATCAGTGAACCGACGAATTCACTATTTAGTAAAGAGTTTTCTGTTTTGGTGACGGATTCATCCGGTAACCCTGTTGCAGGACAGGAGTTAAACGTTTCTGTATTACCAGTCAGCTACCGAAAAGGCCAATGGGTAGCTATACCAGACTTAATTGATTTTGAATATTGGGATCCTGTTGTGACTTCTATTGATCCTGTTCCTGCGGATGAGATAGATGGTTGCGCTAGTGAGGATGTCAATAACAACGGTATTTTGGATCCGGGTGAAGATCTGAATAATAATGGTCAGTTAACTCCTGGCAACGTCGCCTCAGTGCCACGCACAGTGCAGGCCGATGCCAATGGTATAGCAACCTTTGATTTAACCTATCCGCGTGATATAGCGCCCTGGACAACAGTTTTGTTATCAGTGTCAGGTTTCGCTGATGGTACAGAAAACCTGTCAAGCCGTCAGTTCCGAACCATAGTATCAGGACCTTATGTCGCTGACGAAAATTCAGGGCCTGCCAGAAACCCTTATGGTGAAGGTACTTCTTGTTTCGACACGCTGTAAACAATACGGATACATAGACATAAAAAAGGCGGAGTAAATTCCGCCTTTTTACTTGTGGGGGATGTAATTAATCGCGCTGGAACTGATACACAGAACCCAGTTTCAGGATTTTTGTCAGTTCATCCAAGGCCTGACGGCTTTCAATAAGCAACTGCGGGTCTGCTAAATCGGCCTCACTGATCTCGTCACGATAATGCGTGTCTACCCATTGATTTAACCGGACAAACAAGCTGTCGTTCATCAATACAGCAGGATTAACCGCCTGATGTTCAGCGTCACTCATCGCTACACGTAAGCGTAAACAAGCTGGGCCACCGCCATTTTGCATACTTTGTTTCACATCAAAATAATGCACCTGGCGCACCGGAGTACCACGGCCTGTCAGCTGTTCCAGATACGCGGATACAGTGTCGCTATCACGGCACTCTGTTGGCGCAATAATGGCCATATCACCATTAGGCAAGGTCACCAGCTGAGTGTTAAACAGATAAGTTTTTACCGCTTCAGACACTGACACTTCAGAGGTTTTCACTTCGATAAAGTGTAAATCTGCTGCCGTACCAAACTTGCGGCGAATTTCATCGAGCTTGCTTTGGGTGTCGACAAAAGCCTGCTCGTGAAAAAACAATACGTTTTGGTTGCCCACGGCTATGACGTCATTGTGAAATACACCCTGATCAATCACATCCGGATTTTGTTGTATCATCACAGCGCCGTTGTCTGATAAGCCGTGCAGGCGTGCGACCGCTTCACAAGCTTCCAGCGTATGCCGGGCAGGGAAACGTTTAGGCGCAGGCTTTGACGAATCAAAAGCGTAACGACCGTAGACAAAAAGCTCAACACCTGACGTGCCGTAATCACTGCACAAACGCGTATGGTTGGCTGCACCTTCGTCACCAAAGTGATCGTTGTCCGGCAAATGCTGATGATGAGCAAAATGTTTGTCATCACTGAACATGGCTTTGAGAATACGACCTGTGGTGACAGGTTCCAGTGAACGGTGAAACTTATTGGTTAAGTTCGCTGGTGTAAAATGAATTTTACCGTCCGCTGTATCTGCGCTGGGCGAAATAGTGGCGGCATTGGCGGTCCACATGCTGGAGGCTGAACAGACGGCTTTCAGTACTGCTGGTGCTTGTTTTGCAGCTTTACTGATTACTTCGCTGTCCGTGCCGGTAAAGCCTAAACGTCTTAACGTGTAGACATCAGGCCTTTCCTGTGGAGCCAGTACGCCTTGTACTAAACCCAACTCAGACAAAGACTTCATCTTTTGCAAACCCTGTTTAGCGGCTTGTTTCGGATTGGAGGTGTTTTTGGCGTTATTTAGCGAGGCAACGTTGCCGATGGATAATCCGGCATAGTTGTGCGTCGGCCCGACCAGGCCGTCAAAGTTTGCTTCAAAGAACTTCATTTTTGCTTTATTCCTTCATTTTTTGGAAGGGGCTCTGCTTTTATTATTATTGCGGCCGTTTTTTTGTTTGCTTCATCTCCCTGCGTACTTAAAGCCACAGTATTGTTGACTGCGCTACTCGCTCCTGTCACATAAGACAATTATGCTCCTGGGTCTCGTTCGCTTGTCGCTATGCTGCGACTTTTGTTACTTTATGCAGGACCCGCTGATTTATTCAGCGAAAAGTCACTAAATTGTGACCTTCTGGCATAATAATGAACTTATTCTCTTGTCACAACTTGAGTTTACGGATATACGTTAAAAAAGAAGTGCCCGCCGGCACGCTAAAAGGTCAGGGATCTCAATCATAAAATGGCGAAATCACTAGTCATAGTCGAATCACCAGCGAAAGCTAAAACCATCAATAAGTACCTTGGAAATGACTTTATCGTCAAATCCAGCGTCGGCCATATCCGCGATCTGCCAACGAGCAGCAACAAGGATAAAGCCAAAGAAGACAAAACTAAGCTCAGCAAAGAGCAAAAAGAGTATCAGGCTCTGGTTGAACGTATGGGGATAGACCCAAACAACAACTGGCAGGCCCGTTATGAGATTTTGCCAGGCAAAGAAAAAGTCGTCAAAGAGCTAAAAGCTCTGGCAGAAAAGGCAGACACTGTTTATCTGGCAACGGACTTAGACCGTGAAGGGGAGGCGATAGCCTGGCACCTTCAGGAAATTATTGGTGGCGAACATCAGAAGTTTAAACGGGTGGTCTTTAATGAAATTACCCAAAATGCCATTAAAAATGCCTTTGTTGAACCGGGTGAAGTCAATCAGCACCGTGTAAATGCGCAGCAAGCCCGTCGCTTTTTAGACCGGGTTGTTGGCTTTATGGTGTCGCCGTTATTGTGGAAAAAAGTCGCCCGTGGCTTATCTGCTGGTCGTGTACAGTCTGTGGCTGTACGTTTAGTGGTAGAGCGTGAACGCGAAATTAAAGCTTTTGTACCAGAAGAATACTGGACTGTTGCCGCAGACACCCTGACCAAAGCGGGTGTAAACCTGCAACTGGATGTGGCTAAACAGGCCGGAAAAGCCTTCAGGCCCGAAAATAAGGCCCAGACTGATGCCGCTGTGGCTGTGCTGCAAAAAGCCAGCTATCAGGTCACTGAACGTGAAGATAAGCCGTCGAGCAGTAAAGCTCAGGCACCTTTTATCACCTCAACCTTACAACAAGCTGCCAGCACCCGTTTAGGTTATGGCGTCAAGAAAACCATGATGCTGGCACAACGTTTGTACGAAGCCGGCCATATTACCTATATGCGTACCGACTCAACCAACTTAAGTGTTGATGCGTTGACGGCGTGTCGCGATTACATTGAACAGAACTTCGGTAGCAAATATCTGCCGGATCAGCCTTTAAGTTATGGTAGCAAAGCCAATGCTCAGGAAGCGCACGAAGCTATTCGTCCATCTGATGTATTTGTTTTGGCCAGCAGCCTGCAGGATATGGAAGCCGATGCCCGTAAATTGTACGAGCTGATTTGGCGCCAGTTTGTGGCCTGTCAGATGCCTTCAGCACAATATGATGTCACAGTGATCACCGTAACTGCAGCGGACTTTGAATTAAAAGCCAAAGGTCGTGTATTACGTTTTGACGGCTGGACCAAAGTGCAACCTGCGCAAAAACGTAAAGACGAAGAAGAGCTGGAACTGCCGGATGTCAAACCTGGCGAAACCTTAAAGCTGGAACAGTTAGCTCCGGCTCAGCACTTTACTAAACCACCGGCTCGTTTTAGCGAAGCAAGTTTAGTCAAAGAGCTGGAAAAACGCGGTATAGGCCGTCCTTCCACTTACGCAGCTATTATTTCGACTATTCAGGAACGTGGTTATGTCAAAGTGGACAACCGCCGTTTCTACGCTGAAAAAATGGGCGAAATTGTGACTGACCGCCTGGTTGAAAACTTCGGCGATTTAATGAGTTACGACTTTACCGCCAATATGGAAGTGCGCCTTGATGATATTGCTCATGGTGAGCTGCAATGGCGTAAAGTGCTGGATCAGTTTTATGGCGATTTCTCGCAGCAGTTAAAAACTGCGGAATCAGACCCGGAACAAGGCGGCATGCGCACCAATCAATTTGTGCTGACCGATATCGCCTGTCCGACTTGCGGTCGTCAAATGGGTATCCGTACTGCATCGACCGGTGTGTTTTTAGGTTGTTCAGGCTACAACCTGCCGCCAAAAGAGCGCTGCACAACCACTATGAATCTGACTCCTGGTGATGATGCAGTGGAAGTAGCGGATGAAGACGAATTAGAAACCGAAATACTGCGCCATAAAAAACGCTGTGCTAAATGCGGCACTGCTATGGATCATTACCTGATAGATGAGCAGCGTAAGCTGTATGTCTGTGGTAACAATCCGGGCTGTGACGGCTATCTGGTTGAAGCTGGTGTATTTAAACTTAAAGGCTATGACGGCCCACTGATCGAATGTGAGAAGTGTGGTTCGGATATGCAGCTGAAATCAGGTCGTTTTGGTAAATACTTCGGTTGCACCAATGACACTTGTAAAAACACCCGCAAGTTGTTGAAAAGTGGTGAAGCTGCGCCGCCAAAAGAAGATCCGGTGCATTTACCAGAATTAAAATGTGAAAAGTCAGATACCTACTTCGTATTACGTGATGGTGCTGCAGGTTTATTCCTTGCTGCTGCTACTTTCCCTAAATCCAGGGAGACACGTGCGCCACTGGTATCTGAGCTGGCTCGTTTTAAAGACCGTATCATGCCGAAGTTTCATTATCTGGCAGAAGCTCCTGCAGCCGATGCTTCAGGCAATCCGACTATCATCCGCTGGAGTCGTAAGACCAAGCAGCAGTATGTGATGACGGAAAAAGAAGGCAAAGCCACTGGCTGGTCGGCCTGGTACGAAAATGGCCGCTGGGTCGTGACCAAAGAAAAAGAGAAGTAATTTCAGAGTAATAAAAAAGGCGCTTAGGCGCCTTTTTTATTACCACATTCGCTATACCCAAAGTAATTGGAGTTGCAGGGAGGCGACAAGTGAGTGAGACCCCAGCAGCATAGGTGTCCTATGTGCCATTGGATTGAGGCGAAAATGCGCACACAATGCCAAGTACATATTTTCTCTATATGTCTGGGGCGAGAGCACGCAGTCAACAAAGCTGCAGCTTTAAGTACGAAGGGGATTGTTACCACTTACGTTTAGGGGCAAATAGCACATCCAAATCGTTGTTTTCCAGCTCTGCTTTTTTCTGTCTGTCGCGCAGATTACCTTCTTTTAATTCAGTTGCTATGTCTTCGAGTATAGTCATGACTTCACTTTTACGATTCGTAACATAGTCATCTACATGGGCGCAGTTAGATAACGTAGTCAAAGCTTTTTCATAACACTGGCGAGCGGAACCTAACATATTGCCGGCCCGAGCCTGATTACCGCGTTTCACCTGACTTTCCACATTAATACGCAGTTGCAGCATTTCTAGTCGTCTGTCTTCCTGCACTACGGTTTGGGTATCAATATTGCCTCGGGCATGTTCGGCGCGCAAAATAGTGCGCAGCTTTTTAATACCCTGGATCATGCCGATAATTTGTTTGTCGTTATCTGGCATGGTTAAACCTTCGACTGTCATGTCGCCGGAAGCTGTATCATTTAAGCGGGCTTCAGTCTCTCCAATGCGTTTCTTCAGGTCTTTTGAATTAGGTTCCAGCTCCAGCATAGCTTTGAGCGTGACAATGATTCGTTTGAGCAGCATTTGCACTATGCCTTTAGTGATAGGCACATTGGCGGCATTAAGCAGAATGTCTTCTGTATCTTCTAACAGCGTTCTGAGTTTTGAAAACTCAGCGCGTTTCAGCGATGCCAGTCGCTCTTTGTGTTGCTGCACGGCGTTGACAATCACGGCGATAATCACCAATGCAACGACCAGCACTATGATAATGGTAAAAAGCATCCAAACTCCGTTGCCCCCAGATTCTAAGAGGGGATTTCAGCTAAGGCCTGATTTTAAGACGGGCCTCGAAACATTTCTATATTAAGGTCAGCTCAGGGCAAAAACAGGCTAAACATAGCTCCGCCATACAAACCGCCGTTACTTAAGCGAATAAAACCAGTTTTACCATGATTTTTATGTGCTTTGGCGATTAACCCTGCAAAAAACAGGCCTAAACCTGTGCGGCCTGCCGCCAAGTTTAAATCTTTCATCAGGGTATCGGCATTTTCCAGCATAAATTCAGGATAACCCGGGCCGTCATCATGCAATTCGATGGCAAGACCATGTTCGGTCAGTTCTGCACGCAATAATAATTTACTTTTGGTGTAACGCAGCGCATTAACAAACATATCATTCAGCAAATTACTAATCAGGTCGCTGTCAAAATACCAAAGCAACTCGCTGCCTGCTTGTATTTGAACCTGTATATCTTTTTGTGCACTGTACATTTCATTTTTCAGCAGGATTTCCTCAAATAAATCAGAGATATAATACTGATCTATTTGCAAAGGCAGCTGGTTTTTTTCGATACGGTACAACGACAGTAGTTGCAATAAATTGATATTGAGCCTGTTGGCTTCATAGTGGATACGGGATAACTCTTCACGGCCATTGCTATCCAGCTGTTGCTGCTCTTGTTGCAGGTTATCAATAGACTGGATCAATAAGCACAAAGAGTTCTTCATATCATGTGCTGCAGATGCCAGCACTGTTGCAAAGTCGATGGATGAATCTGAACCTGACATACTGTCCCCGATGATCCCGTTGTACTGCTATTGACACAAAAACAGCAGTTTTTTTAGTTACTATTGGTTATATATTCCAACTAAATCAAAATAAGTTGGAATATCCAAATGAATATGTATAGTGTTTATATCATATGCCAAGAACGGATCACTGACACATGAAATTACAACAGCTGCGTTATATTGTTGAAGTTCTCAATCACAACCTGAATGTCTCTGCAACAGCAGAGAGCTTATACACATCACAACCTGGCATTAGTAAGCAGGTACGGATGCTGGAGGATGAACTGGGTATTCAGGTGTTCGGCCGTTCCGGTAAGCATCTGACTCATGTTACACCTGCTGGCAGAGATGTTATTGAAATAGCTCAGCAAATACTAGCAAAAGTTGAGAGCATCAAAGCCGTTGCCAAAGAACATACCTTGCCGGATCAAGGCAAACTGAATATAGCCACTACCCATACTCAGGCCCGCTATGCGTTGCCTCCCGTGATCAGCGGCTTTATGAAAAAATTCCCTAAAGTATCTTTGCATATGCATCAGGGCACGCCCTCGCAAATTGCTGAAGCTGCATCAAGAGGTGACGCTGATTTTGCTATAGCGACCGAAGCTATGCACTTATTTAATGATTTAGTGATGTTGCCTTGTTATCACTGGAATCGCAGCGTGATTGTGCGCCACGATCATCCCCTGGCAAGCTTAAGCCGAAAAATTGCGGTAGAAGATGTGGCCGAACATCCTATTGTCACTTATGTATTTGGTTTTACTGGCCGTTCGGAATTGGATCGTGCTTTTGGTGAAAAAGGCTTAGAGCCTAAAATTGTTTTTACAGCCACAGACGCTGACGTGATTAAAACCTATGTGCGTCTAGGTTTAGGTGTAGGTGTAATTGCGTCTATGGCAATGGATAAAGAAGCGGATAAAGATTTAGTCTCCATTGATGCCAGCCATCTATTTGCCGCATCCACCACCAAAATTGGCTTTAGAAAAGGCACGTTCTTGCGTACTTATATGTACGATTTTATTGAACGTTTTGCTCCGCACTTAACCCGTGAAGTGGTAGAAAAAGCCAATATGTTACGTAATCAGGACGATATAGACCGAATGTTTGCCAAGTTTGAGTTGCCGATTAAGTAGCTGTTCCAAACAACACAGAGGGCCTTAGTGGCCCTTTGTGTTTATCTGCAGATGAAGGGCAAACTCTTGCCGCAGTTCCTGACAGACTTCCATCCTATGACCATAACTCTGAATAACCAACATCCGTCTGTTTTACATCCTGTACTTCACCAGTAAGCGTTAATGCAACTTATTGGGGCATGTACAAAAGCCATGTTATTTTTTCATTTAGATGTCTGGATGTTTACATGTCTTAATTTGCTGGTTATGCTAAATGGAGACAAACACATAAATGTATGATCAGAATGAAAAACTGAAGATGCAGCAAGTTCGACTTGAGGGGAGTTAAACATGATTGATTTAAAACTGCTGCGTACCTTACAGGCGTTGCAACAGACCGGCACTTTGGTGGCCGCCGCTGATCAGTTGTGTCTGACTCAGTCGGCTTTATCTCATCAACTCAAAGAAGCCGAGTCTTATCTGGGCGCTGCACTTTATCTGCGTAAAAGCCAGCCGGTTTCTTTTAGCGCTCAAGGTCAACTGTTATTGGAATTAGCAGCACAAGTTCTGCCTTTAGTAGCGCAGGCTGAGGCACAGCTTAAAGGTAAAACCTTAAGCCGAATTCGACTGGCCGTGGAATGCCATGCCTGTTTTCACTGGTTAATGCCTGCCGTCAAAGCTTTTGGGTTACTGCAAAATGACTGCCCGGTCGAGTTTTCTGCAGAGATTGAACACAACGCTTTGGATGCTTTGTTAAGTGATGAACTGGATTTGGTGCTGACCACAGATAAGCGTGAGCTGGCAGGCTGTTTTTTCGAGGCATTATTTGAGATGGAGTTATGCCTGGGAGTAAGCATGGATCATCCATTGGTGCAGCAGCCATTTATCCAGGCACAACAACTGAAGCAGGAGGTTTTGTTAGGTTATCCATTGCCTTTGGATCGGCAGGATTTATACCGTTATGTGTTGGCACCACAAGGCTTGGATGCCAAATTCAGAGCTGTGGCGCAAAGCAGCCAGATTTTGCAGTTGATTGCTGCGGGGCAGGGCGTTGCTTTGTTACCACGTTGGTTGATGGAGCCTTATAGAGCGCAGGGCCTGCTGGCGGTTATTCCTGTAGGAGAACAAGGTTTATTCAGAACTATGTATGCAGCCTGTCGACAGGGGCAGCAAGAGACTAACCCGCTGCGACAGTTGTTAGAGCAAATAAGCCTGCATCAGCCTTCGTAAATTAACGGGTCTGTCGCGTTATTTAGCTCAAAAGCTTCCAGTCGTTCCTGACAAGAGCCACATTTACCACAGGCTTTTTCACGGCCGTTGTAGCAGGTCCAGGTTTTGCTGTAATCCAGCCCCATGGCTAAACCATCGCGCAAAATCTCAATTTTGGTTTGGCTTAAATAAGGGCTGACGATATCGACTGGCTCGTAGTTAGCCACCTGACAAACTTCATTCATTTTATGCACAAAATCAGGACGGCAATCCGGATAAATAAAATGATCACCAGAGTGAGCGCCGTAATACACAGCGCGAGCATTGAGGGATACGGCATAACCTACTGCTAGTGATAACAAGATCATATTGCGGTTTGGTACCACGGTCGATTTCATCGTATCAGCAGCGTAATGACCCTCAGGGATTTGAATATCTTCATGGGTGCTGTCCGGCGCCATCAGGCTGGACCCTGCCAGTAACTGATTAATCGCAGAAATATCCACCACTTTATGCGGCACGCCTAATTCTTCACAGACGCTCTTGGCGCAGACCAATTCTTTGACATGGCGCTGACCATAGTTAAAAGACAGGGCATAGACTTCATGACCATCGGCAATGGCTTTATGCAACACGGTAAATGAATCCATACCGCCGGAATAGATCACAACAACTTTTTGCGGCATCTGTCAGGCTCTCTCGCTATAATAGGCAAAATTTCGGGCGCGCATTGTACTGTATCTGAGCCTGTAGCTAAAGGAAAACCCCATAAAGTGTATAAAGTAAACGAGATTTTCGAGACCATTCAGGGTGAAGGCAGTTACACCGGCACTCCTGCTATTTTTCTGCGTTTACAAGGATGTCCTGTAGGCTGCTCCTGGTGTGATACCAAACAGACCTGGGAAATAGACCCGGAGCTGCAATTAAGCCCCGCTGCCATTTTAGAGAAAAAAGCCGATTCGGATCACTGGTGCAGCTTATCATCCGCCGAAGTAGTGCAGCTCTTTACCGACAAAGGCTACCGCGCTAAACATGTGGTGATCACGGGCGGCGAGCCTTGTATGTATGATTTACGACCTTTGTGTGAGTTGTTGCATCAACGTGGTTTTTCTACGCAAATTGAAACCAGCGGTACTTTTGACATTCTGGCACCTGACAGCACCTGGGTAACTGTCTCCCCTAAAGTAAATATGAAAGGGGGCTACGAAGTGCTGCGCACTGCACTGGAGCGTGCGAATGAAATTAAGCACCCTGTGGCCATGGAGAAGCATATCGACGAGCTGCTGGAGCTGCTACAAGGCCTGGATTTAACCAACACACTAGTGTACTTGCAGCCGATCAGTCAGAAAGCCAAAGCCACTCAGTTGGCTATTGAATTTTGTAAACAATACAACTGGCGTTTAAGTGTGCAGGTACACAAATATCTTGGCATTAATTAATCACTCAGCTGATTTCTTCCAGACTGTCCTCCAGCCAGAGCTCTAAATCTCTGGCTGTTTCATCTAAATCCTGCTTTAACCACTGGCGTTTCAAGTGGGGCGTCAGTGGCAGCAGTTCCATCCAGCGTGACACTAACCAGCATAAATTCTGATGTTCAGGTTCAGGGTAAAGACTTGCCAACTCCGGATATTGCTTAAACACCAGCTGTAGTTTGTGCCAGAGTTGGTGTTGTTCTGCATTGGTGTTTTTAGCCGTCCAGAATGGCAAAGGTGACAGTTCTGCCACATGCAGCTGGTCCTGTTCCTGCCATCTTTTCGTGATTTGATGACGTCCTAATCCTTCGACCGTAATACCCAACAAACCATCAGGCAATTGCTCAAAATCTACAATAGAAACCAGCGTCACTTCGGGGCAAATCCGGTCTGCATGCTGCTGACTAACCAGCGGGTTGAGACTTGCCATTGCAAAAGGGCGTACACCGCTGCTGGCTTCTTTCATCAGCCTTAAATAACGTGGTTCAAATAAACGCAAACGCATTCTGCCTTGAGGCAGTAGCAGGGTGTTCAGTGGGAATAAAGCTATTGTTGGATTCATAACCGCATGTCGTTAACTACTCTGCGGTTATGTACGCAACCAGCGGGGCTTTAGATTAGTCTTTGGCTGTTCTTATTGGATCATCTTTCAGTTTAGGTATTTTTAAACCCAGTTCCTTGCCTCTGTTGCGGGCATAGTAAGTACAGCCAACAAACATCAGGACAGAAAACAGCAGTTCGAGCAGGGCCAGCAAAAACTCTGTACCTGAACTGACCCATAAATGCGTCAGGCTGTGGATCATATACAGCATGACTATAAAGTTAGCCCAGGCAAAGGTATAAGCTTTGCCTGTGATCATGCCCCAGAGCGGGAACCACAAAGGCGTCCACAGCAAGGCAAGCAGAACCTTAGCGCTGCCCAGTTCTGGTGGTGCTAACCATAAAACCCAGACAGGGATCAGCATAAAAAGACCAGCAAAACCAATACGGCCAAGCCACAGATAAAGGCGGGTAGAAGGAGCCATAGCTATAGATCTATCGTTCATAAGGTACTGAATCCGGAAGTTTTTAAGGCGATAGCTGCTAAAGCTAAACGTTTACCAAATTGAATAGCCAATTGATGTTCATCTTTACTCAAATTGCTTGCACCTGATAAGCCACTGACATGACTTGGGCCATAAGGTGTGCCGCCAGTTTGGGTATGATGCAGTTCGGGTTCCAGATAGGGCAAGCCAATCACCAGCATACCGTGGTGCAATAAAGGCAACATCATACTGAGTAAATTGGCTTCGTTACCGCCATGCATACTGCCGGAAGAGGTGAAAACACCAGCAGGTTTGTCCATTAACGCGCCTTTAAGCCAGAGGCTACTGGTGTTATCCCAAAAGGCTTTCAGTGGTGCTGCCATATTGCCAAAACGCACCGGACTACCAAAGGCAAAACCATCAGCTTCGAGCAAGTCTTGTTCCGTTACATGCGGATGTATACCGACGGCAGATCCATCCAAAGCTGGCACTGTACGTAGCATCACTTCAGCACCGGCCTGCTGGGCACCTATAGCAATTTTTTCAGCTAAAGCGGCAACAGAGCCATGACGGGAATAATACAAAATTAATAACTGAACACTCATGCAAGCAATGCCAGCATTTTATCGGCAGGACGAGCTATCACAGCTTTGTTTCCCACCTGAAGCACAGGCCGTTCCATCAGTTTCGGATGAAGCAGCATAGCTTCAATCAACTGCTGTTCAGACAACACAGGATTAGCTAAATCTAAGGCCTTGTATTCATCTTCTTTACTGCGTAATAAATCACGGGCAGGCAGTTGTAGCGCTTTGAGTAAAGCTGTCAATTCAGCTACAGACAAAGGCTGATCCAGGTAATAACGTACAGTAAAAGCCTTGCCGCTTTGCTCCAAGAGGGCCAAAGCTTCCCGGCTTTTAGAGCAACGGTTGTTGTGATAAAGCGTAATCATAAATTAACAGTGCCTTGATGTTACAAACGTTTCAGACGGTTTAACTCGGTTTGCCATTGTTTTTTCTTGGCCTCAATCCGTCTGTTTTCTAAGGTGTTATTTTTCCCCAGATGATTTAACGCCTCGTTTAAATCATCAATGGCTTTAGGGTAGATAGCCATTTGATAATATAAATCAGCTCTGGCTTCGTAATAGCGGGCGTAGTCTTCCATCGCTTTATAAGTATCAGCCAGCATTTCATAAGCCAGGAAAATATCATTTTTGAAATAAAGTAAGTTTCTCAGTAAATGCACAGCTAATCGATGCGCTTTACCCTGAATAGCCGCATTGGCATAGTTCAGCGTGATCACCTGATTATTGGGTTTTAGTAAGTACTGCTGCTCCAGCATGGTCATGGCTTGCTCAGCTTTGCCTTGGGCCAGCAGAATATCTGTGTAAGCGTCTATATAAAATAAGTTATCTGGTTCTTGCTGGCGCAGCTTACTGATAATTTGCTCAGCTTTGTCGATTTGTTTGTCATCAAAATAGGTCAACGCCAAACCATACTGATTGGCTTTGGTATTGCCGCCAGGTTCAGATAGTTTACGTAAAAAGTAACTCTGAGCGTCTTTGGTCTGGTAATGATAACGCGCCATCACCCGGGCTTTGATCAGGGTGTAATCCTGGCTGTCCGCGACAAAACGTTTAGGAAATTGTTCTGCTCTTAAACGTGAATCTGCAACCCGGGATTGTGACAAAGGGTGAGTGTACAAAAAGGCCAGCTGGGTATTGGCAAAACGGCTTTTTTCCGCCAGCTTGTTAAAAAACTCTGGCACAGCATAAGGGTTATAACCCGCATCTGCCATCAGCTGAATACCAATGCGGTCGGCTTCCTGTTCGTTACTGCGGGTAAAGTTAATCGCACTTTGTTGTGCCAGTCCCTGCGAGGCCATAATACCAGCCATACCCGCTTCCGGATTCACTGTTGCCAGTAATATAGAACCCAGGATCCCAGCCAGAGTTAAAGGGCCGTTTTCAGAGCGGGCTTCGACAGAACGGGCAATGTGACGTTGGGTCACGTGAGAGATTTCGTGCGCTATGACAGAGGCAAATTCACTTTCGCTGTCTGACACCGCCAAAGTGCCGGTGTGGGAGACAATGTTGCCACCCAAGGTCGCGAAAGCGTTGATGTTTTTATCATTGACCCAATAAAAGCGGAATGGAAATTTAACATCCTGAGCTTTAGCCACCATCTGGTTGCCCATAGAATTCAGGTATTCATCCATCAGAGGGTCGTACACCATAGGCAACTGGCCTTTAGTTTGACGCATCATCACGTCGCCCAGTTGCTTCTCTTTATCCGGCGTTAAGGTTGAAAAGGCATTGCCACCTATATCAGGTAACGCATTATTGGCCAGAACTGAGGCAGAGCTCAGAGCCAGACATATACTGAACAGGCTCAGTTTAATGAGTTGTGTTTTTACTGCAAATTGCTTCATTTATTTTTTGAACTCAGTCATACCGGCTTTAAACACGGGCAATTTTAATTCACTTGGTCCGCTTACCCCAGCTTTTTTTGATAAATCTGCAACAGTAGCAATCAGATACAACATCTTCAGGTTGTACTGTTGAGTTTTCCAAGCAAGAATAAAACAGAGTGTACAGTGGTTCAGTTAATTGTTGTTAAGCCACTGATTAATTTCAGTGTCTTTGGCAAAATAAAACGGATGAAGTTCAACCTGATCTACTTTTTAGCAGAAGACAGGGTGTATTGCCGGAGCAATACACCCTGTTAAAGAGTTAAAAACTCAGGCTAAGTCCTACAGAAACTGAACGCGGCAGTGCAGGTTCAAAAGCTCTACCGTTGGCCTGATTCACCACCACAGCTCCCACATAGTTTTTATCGGTCAGGTTATCCACACCCAGCCAGTAACGCAGTTGCGTATCGGACCGCGTTGACTCTGCAACCAGCTTCAGGTGATAGACAGTAGCTGAAGGTGCATATAGTTGGTTTTGATCGCTGGTCGCTATTTTGCTGCGATACAGAGTGTCCAACTGAAGCATCCATTCTGAGCTTTGCAAAGGCATCCAGCTGATTTGCCATTGAGCCTGTTGTTTGGCCACACCAGGGAGTAACTTGCCATCAAGATCGCCCTCTGTAAAACGGGCATTGAGCTGAGTGAGTGTCCATTGATGTTGCCAGGATGCAGAGGCAAACCATAAGGCTGACAGCTCAGCACCTGTGCGCTTTGTTTGACTGGCATTACGATAACTGGTGCGACCGCCAAGGGATTGATCCACCACTAACTCATTTTCACTTTCGATCAAAAACACAGCCAGGCTGGAGCGCCAGTTATTTAGCTGCCATTTATTACCCAGCTCCCATTGCTGGTTGGTACTCTCTTTTAATCCCAGATTCAGGCCATCGCCGTTGCTTTGGTAGGCCATCTCGGTAAAGGTTGGGGTCTCAAAACCACGACCTGCACTGATATACCATGATAATTGGTCAGATTGGGCAAAGTTGAGCGCTAATGCGGCTGAGGTTTTCGCAAAAGAGGTGGAGCCGCTGTCGTCCGGGTTTTGTGCGGTGATGTAAAAATCAGTGACATCAAAATCCAGTTCAGAGTGACGGACACCACCACTTAATTGCCAGGCAGGGTCTAAATCCCAGACAAAACGGCTATATAAATCAGCAGACTGTACTTCGCCTTCTTCATCGCGGCGTAAATCCCCCTGAACGCCCTGATTGTTGACATAACCGCGGCGCTCATCGGTACTTTGTTCAAGCGCACCACCTAAGCTCAGGCGAAGCTGCTCGAATTGCCAGCTGTAGGATGCGTCCAGGCCCTGATAAGGCCGGTTTAAATCAACCACACCACCAGCGGAGGTAGGGGCTATCCCATCAAAGCCTAAATACTGCCCTACATCACGTTGACCAAACCAGGCCGCCAGACGCCAGCTTTGATCCGCAAGTTGCTGTGACAGGTTCATGCTCCATTGTTGTTGTTTGGTAAATTTACGGGTATCAAAAGTGAAAGCATTGGCTGCGGTCTGACGTGGAGCAGCCTGCCACTCCTGTGCTGTTAAACCCAATGGGTCTTGCAGCAGTGGATCATAAGACCAGTCGTAGCGCAGTTGCAGCTTCAGATCGTTCTCAAAAGCACTTTGCCACAACCACTGCGCTTGTTGTTTTTTTGCATCACTATGAGAGCGCTGGCTTTGTAATTCTGCGTTTTTCAGGCTAATTGAGGTCGCATGATTGCCTTTGACCATAGCTGCCGAGAGCAGTTGCTGGCGGGCAAACTGACTGTGACTGAGTTGCACTGAGGCTGAATTTTCTGTTGGCCAACGGCTTTGCAGCGCCACTACGCCGCCCGCTGCGTTGCCATACAATACAGCAAGTGGGCCTGTCAGCACTTCAACAGAGGCCAGTTGATCCAATAACACCGAACTGAATTGGCCCTGACCATCCGGACTGGACAGCGGAATACCATCCTGTAACAAGCGAATGCCACGAATGCCAAAACTGCTGCGACTGCCAAAACCACGTGCGCTTAAGCGACTGTCCTGGGCGTAGTTGGCTCTGCTGTCGGCCTGAATACCCGGAATGTGCTGCAATAAACTGGCGGCATCTATCTGCAAGGGCTGTTGATCAAAACTTTTGCGAAAGCTGCTGGCAGCGCTACCTAACCAGGGGGATTGTTGACCCTGAGCTGTGATCACTATGATTTCGTCCGGGATTTCATCTGGACTGGCGTTTTCTTCTGCGATAACAGCCGCAGAAAAAAAACTGAGCGCTAAAGCGCTCAGTTTAAAAGGTAAATAATTCATCTGAAGAAGATACTCTTTATTGTGGTGATAAACGTAATAACTTACCGTCATCTTCGTCAGTCAGCAGATAGACTGAGCCATCAGGGCCGGCCTGCACATCACGGATACGGGCACCAATGCGGATACGCTCTTCGTGGCTGACTTTATCGCCAGTCAACTCCAAACGTACTAACTGCCCAAATTTTAAAGAGCCCACTAACAGATTGTTTTGCCAGCCATTGATTTGAGTGCCGGTATAAAAACTCATGCCACTTGGAGCAATAGAAGGCACCCAATAATGCAGAGGCTGCTCTAAACCTGCTTTAGTTTTGTTACCTATCACACCGCCACCGTATTCTTCACCATAAGTAATGACTGGCCAGCCATAGTTTTTACCCGCAGTGGCTATATTGATTTCATCGCCGCCCTGAGGGCCATGCTCATGAGTCCACAAAGCACCGGTTTGAGGATGAATAGCAGCGCCTTGCAAGTTACGATGACCATAAGACCAAACGTCGGCTTTTGCATCTGTTTGTGCAGCAAAAGGATTACCTGCTGCAGCAGTACCATCTTTATTCACTTTCACCACTTTACCAAAGTGACCTGATAACTTCTGGGCATCATCGCGACGTGACCCCCGATCACCCAACGTAATAAACAATTCACCAGCAGGGTTAAACACCAGACGGCCACCATAATGGTAGTTGCTATCAATAGCTTCGGCCTGACGGAAAATCACTTTCACCTGTTTTAATGCCTGACCATCTAAGATAGCGCTTGCCACTGCTGTGGCATTGATGCCACCGTCGCGGGGCTCACTGAAGCTGAAGTAAATGGTTTTATTTTTGGCAAAGTCCGGATCCAGTACCAGACCTAATAAACCACCCTGACCTTGTGCATGCACTGCGGGAACACCCTGAATGGCTTCGCTTTTTTCACCGGTTTTGCTGATATAACGCAAAGAGCCAGCGCGCTCTGTCACCAGCAAAGAGCCGTCTGGTAAAAACTGCATGGCCCACGGATGATTTAATCCGGAAGAAAGCGTTTGCATGTCCAGCGTGGCTTTTTCGGTTTTTAACGATTCAGCCACCAGAGGCTGAGCCACCAGACCAAGGCCAACAATCAGGGTGAGCAGGGATAGTTTATGCATACAACAGATCCTTTTTTGAGCGCAATAAAAAAACTGAGCATAATAGATACCATAAAAAAGTAGTGAAAATGCGGCTGGTATCCACTTTGTTGGGATTAATGGAGATTAATTGGCGCTTTTCAGGTAAGCCAACACCACATCATGGTGATTGCTGGTTTTGAAGTCATCAAAGACTTTACTGACTGTACCATTTTGCTCAATCAGAAAACTGATTCGATGGATACCGTCGTAAATTTTGCCCATAAATTTCTTTTCACCCCAAACACCAAAGGCTTCTGCGGCTTTGTGATCTTCATCACCTAACAAGGTAAAGTTTAACTGTTCTTTTTGCTCAAACTTCGCCAGACGGGCAGGGGCGTCAATACTGATGCCCACAACCTGTACATTAAAATCAGCCAATTGTGCTTTGCTGTCGCGTAAGCCACAGGCTTGTACTGTGCAGCCTGGTGTCATGGCTTTAGGGTAAAAATACACCAGTACACGGCTTTTTTTCAGTAACTCACTCAACTGCACAACCTGGCCTGTCTGATCTGGCAAACTAAAATCCGGTGCTTGTTGTCCTGCTGTTAATCTGTTCATTGTTTTTCCTTTTATTTATAACTGTGCTTCAAAACGCCCGGTCAGCTGAAGCTGATCAAGCAAAGCTGAAACCTCCTGCTTAATCAGCTCAAGCTGCGCACCTTGTGGCAGTTGGACCGTCATAGTGCAGTGGTTTAACAGCTGTTGAGTGTGGGTATCAGTCAGGGTTTCTGTGCGCAAAGCCCCGATATAAATCTGATGATTCGCCAGCAAAGTAGCAATGGCACCCAAGGTGCCTACTTTATCTTTTCCGGTGTATTCCAACACGTAATGTGCGCTGACCTCTGCAGTATGATTGGCTGATGTACGTTTGGTCATGGTAAGCAGATCAAGTTCATAACCCAATCCAGGCAACAAATGTTCAATCCGGCTTATGGCCACAGCATCACCGGATAACAACATAATAAAAGTGAACTCATTGCCAAAAATAGCCATGCGGCTATCGACTATGTTGCAGTTACAATCCGTAACCAGGCGTGCAAGACGGCTAACGAGCCCTGTTCTGTCTGCACCTATTGCAGTGACGACCAATTGTTGTGGCATGCTAAGTTGATGTCTCTGAATGAAAAACGGCTGCGAAGTTTAGCATATTTCGCGTAAATTTCACCTGTGTGACAGTCCCTTGCTTGTGTTTGTTGTCGTGCGTCATTACCATAGGCAGCCTGAAAATTTTGGAGCCTTGAGCATGTTTAGCGGAAGTATTGTTGCTTTAATCACCCCTATGGATACTGATGGTGCTGTGGATTATGGCAGCCTGAAGCGATTGGTGGATTTTCATTTAAGCAACCAGACCGACGCTTTGGTGATTATGGGGACTACAGGCGAGTCCGTGACTTTAAGTTTTGCCGAACAACGTCAGGTCCTCGAAGCGGTTCTGGCTCAGGTTGATGGCCGTATTCCGGTGATCGCAGGCAATGGTTCAAATTCAACTGCAGACGCGGTAGAAAAAACCAAAACCTTATCCGCCTTGCCTATTGCAGGTTTTTTAACTGTGACTCCTTATTACAATAAACCTATGCAAAAAGGCATGATAGCTCACTATCAGGCTGTTGCTGCGGCGACAGATAAACCCGTTATTTTATATAACGTGCCAGGGCGCACCGGTGTGGATTTGTTGCCTGAAACTGTGGCTGAACTGGCAAAAATATCGAATATCGTTGGTATTAAAGAAGCGACAGGTTCAATGGCGCGTTTGGCTCAATTGCAGGCTTTATGTCCGGCAGATTTTTTATTATTCAGCGGCGACGATGCCACTTGCTGCGAATTTATGTTAAAAGGTGGCCACGGCGTCATCTCGGTGACTACTAACGTTGCGCCTGCTTTGATGTCACAAATGTCAAAAGCAGCATTAGAAAAAAATACAGAATTGGCACAACAGCTTGATCAGAAGTTACAAGGTTTACATCATCAGCTGTTTATCGAAGCCAATCCTATTCCGAGTAAATGGGCACTGCTGAAGATGGGGTTAATTGCTGATGATATGGCAAGATTACCTTTGACCCGGTTGGAACCAATTCATCAAAGCGTAATCGAACAAGCGCTGAAACAAGCCCAGATTAATGTGTAGGAGTTTTATAGTGCAGTATTGGATCCCGGCAAGCTTAATTGCCTCATTGTTTATTTCTGGTTGCTCTTTGTTCCCTGAAGACGTTGTTGAGCAAAGCCCGGTGGAGACTAAGCCTTTGGCTGAGTTGAAGGTACCTGCCGGATTAGTGGCTGCAAAAAAACCAGCACAGTTTGATATTCCACCAGCTCCAAATGCGCCAGTGACTGAAGTTGAACTGAAATCCCCTATGCAGGTATTGGCGCTGGCTACCAATAGCAGGGTGGAAGAAGAAGAAACAGAAGCACGGATTTGGTTTGAGCGTTCTGAGTTTACAGGGGAGTTATTGCCTTACCTGAAAACTAACGTGCTGGATTTCGGCAAAGAAAAACAAATCGAAATCACCCAAAAAGATCAGCAAGGCCTGGTATTTGAAACGGGTTGGGTGAGCCGTTTTGAAGAGGAAGGTTTCTGGCTGTGGAAAGATATGGTAGAGAAAGAACAGAGCCGTTTTCTGGTCGTTTTTGAACCTAAAACCCACGGTCGTACTGTAGGTCTTCGAGTGCAGTTGCTGGAGCATCGTTATATAGACAAGGATACAAAATTATCCGCCATAGCGCAAAGACGCGAGGAAGTGTACTTCCTGAACCGTCTGGTCGATAAAGTCGCGACTGTAGAGTTGGCTCAGATCAAGCAGAAGAAAGCACAATCACGGCAGATCACTCTGACAACTGGTTTTGATGCAGAGGGTAATGCGGCCATGATCACCGGACAGCCTATCGACGCAGCCTGGCCACAGTTAGAGTTGTTGTTCGAACAAAATGGTTTTGTCGTAAATGACTTAGACCGAACAAAATATACCTTTTTCCTGACGTATCAGGAACCTGAAGCTGGATTCTGGGATTCGTTATGGGGCGGTGAGGAAACTATTCAGGTGCCTTTGACTCCTGGCGATTATCAGTTAGTACTGACAAAATCAGAAGTAGGTACCAATCTGAGCTGGCGTGACAGTGCTGGGAAAATCTTATCTGCAGAACAGATCAGTGCACTGCATCAGACCTTGGTGCAAATTATTAAAAGAGACAGTATAGAACTGTAAATCAGTATGACAGGACAAGCGGGAGCTTATTGAGCTTTCGCTTGGTTTTCCGAACAGCTGCTCGAGCTAGTTAAAAAACCACCTGCGGGTGGTTTTTTTATGTGATGACATTCAGCTGTCTGCTTTATTGCATGGGTTTGAAGCCACTGAATTGTCTTAGCCGATGCAGGAAAGATAAAATAACGCTATGATTAGGCTCACTTTAATGGCAATGCAGTAACGAAGAGGATCGCTGATGCTGGATGTGCAGGATTATTTGAAAATTTTTATCGGCATCATCGCTATCCTCAATCCCCTGGGTGCATTGCCTATGTATTTATCCTTGACTGCAGATCACAGCGAGCAGGATAAAAAACAGGTTGCGACTACAGCGGCCAAAGCGGCTACCGTAATTTTATTGGTGACCCTGTTTTTTGGCGAATTTATCCTTGGCTTTTTTGGTATTTCGGTAAATTCATTCCGGGTTGGTGGTGGTATTTTAATTCTGCTGATGGCGATTTCGATGTTAAACGCTCAAACCAGCGGTGCAAAAAGTACCGAAGCGGAGCGGTTAGAGGCAGCGCAAAAATCTTCTATTGCGGTGGTGCCTCTTGCTATGCCGATGCTGGCAGGCCCCGGAGCCATTAGTTCGATTATTTTATATGCCAACAGAGCTGAAGGTTGGCAACATTATTTAATTATTTCGGCAGAAATTTTACTTGTTGGCATTCTTCTGGCGATCCTGATGCGCTTATCAGGTAAAATAGCCAACAGATTAGGACAAACCGGCATGAATATTATCACTCGTGTGATGGGACTTATTCTGGCGGCTATCTCTATTGAGTTTATCAGTCTTGGCTTAAAGGGGATTTTCCCTGTGTTGGCGGGTTAAGGTTTTTAGCAGGTTAAGGGCAAAATATGCGATTACTTATTACGGCTCTGTGTTTTATGTTGTGCCTCAGCAACGCACAAGCAAAACAACTGACTGACTTGTATCAGGCTGTTGTGCCTGCGGGTCAAAGCCAAAGTGCCTGGCAACAACAGGCGCTGGCTCAGGTATTGGTCAAAGTGACAGTCAACCCTGCAGTCATTGAACAGGGCGCTATCAAAGCTGAACTGAAAAATGCCGGCAACTACATCAAAACCTTTGCTGCTGTCAGTTCAGAACAAGGACCAGCGTTGAAAGTAGGACTGGATGAGCAAAAAGTGCAACAGTTGTTAAGCCAGCATCAGATCGCGATTTGGGGCGCCAGACGACCTGCGATAGTAGTGTGGCCTGTTGAACAAACTCCTGACAGTCGGGTCTTTATGCAGGGTGCAGCACATCCTGTATTGACTCAGTTGCAACAACAAGCGAAGGCTATTGGCTTGCCTCTTGAGCTGCCAACAGCCAGCGACACTTATGTGCCAACTTTGTCCCAGGACGAGGTATGGGCCGGGAACTGGTTGCTGATTGAACAAGCCAGTTTGCCATTTAATGCCGATCAGACCTTAATTTTACTCTTTGACCAGCCTACAGCTGGTCAATACCGATTAACCTGGCAGGGTTATGAGCAAGACCAGCTTGTCAGCAATGAGTTATTAGCAAGCTCACAACAAGAGTTGGCTTCTGCATTTTTAAGCAGTTTAACGGCGCAACTGGCCAGTAAATTTGCCGTTCAACTCGGTAGCCAACAGGGCCAGATCGAGCTTGAGCTGGATATCGAAGGCTTAACTAATTTTGTTGATCAAGTCAAAGTACAACAAATGCTCAGCGCCATGTTGTCGGTGAAACAAGTGACAGTGCAGGAGCGCAAAGCGGATTTACTGAAATTTAAAGTACAACTGGCGGCAGACCGCAGTGCTTTTATTAACTCCTTGTCGTTAGAGCGTCGTTTGCAATCGCTTCAAACACAAACTGAGCAAGCTGTTCCAGTCGAACCTATGGAAAGCGCTGACGGCGCTGCGGAGACGGATGAGCTTTTTGCTGAAATGGCTGCCGAAATGGCGACAGAGCCAGCTGCTGCAGCACCAGATGTTATGCCTTCCGTGCTGCGTTACAGGTATATCCCGAACTAATGACTCCGGTGCAATACACGCTGGCAGTGACACTGCCAGAAGATGAAACTCTTGATACCTTCTATGGGGCTGAAACCAGCCCTGTGGTGGGGTATATCAAGCATTTTCTGACGACTCCTTCTGAACACCGCCTGCCTTTGTATTTGTTTGGTGCCAGTGGCAGTGGTAAATCCCATTTGTTATATGCCGCTTGTGTGCAGGCACAGGAGTTGGGCTTAACCAGTCAGCTGTTGAGTCTGGAAGATTTTAAAGCCTGGAGCCCCAGGATTTTAGATCAACTGGAAGAACTGGATCTGGTGTGTCTGGATAATATTCAGGCGATAGCCGGGGATATCAGCTGGCAAGTGGCGGTGTTTGATTTATACAACCGCATGACAGAGCAGGGCAAAGCACTGATTATTGTTGCGGATCAGGCACCCACCGAACTGGGAATTACCTTACCGGATTTAGTGTCGCGTCTGCAGGCTTGTACCAGTTTTCAGTTGCGTTTATTAGGCGATGAAGACAAACAAAAACTGCTGCAACAAAAAGCCCGTTTACGCGGCATGGAGCTGCCGGATGAAGTGGCGCGGTTTTTACTCAATCGTCAGCAACGTGATATCCGTGAACTGGTGCAAATTCTCGATTTACTGGATAAAGCCTCTATAGTGCATCAGCGTAAGTTGACCATTCCTTTTGTCAAAGACATGCTGAGCTTATCTCACTGATTTTTCGTCCTTTGAACTAAAAAAAGCCTTATTTTACGCAAGCTCTAAGCGCAAATCTGGTGTATTATTGCCACCTTTTTATACGACTTATCCCCCCGAAGTTAGTGATGCTGCAGCCGACAAAGATGCCGCTTCAGGTAGCAAGGGGACTAACGCTGGTCTGAGGATAGCGATGAACTTAACCGCCATTTTAGAAGAAGCCTTACAGGCAGTCGCTGTAGCGAACGATATCAACGCACTGGAAGACGTGCGCGTGGCCTTTATGGGTAAAAAAGGCAGCATCACAGAGTTGCTGAAATCTTTAGGTGCTATGGATCCGGAAACCCGCAAAACTGCAGGTCAACAGATCAATGACTTAAAACAGCAAGTGCAGGACGCGTTAAACACTAAACGTGATCAGATGCAACAAGCTGAGCTGGCTCAAAAACTGTCAAAAGAGCAGATTGATGTGACTTTGCCTGGCCGTGCTTTAGAAGCCGGTGGTCTGCACCCTGTCACCCGCACCATTCGCCGTATTGAAAGCTTTTTTGGTGAATTGGGTTTTGAAGTCAAACATGGCCCGGAAATCGAAGATGATTTCCATAACTTTGATGCATTGAATATTCCAACGCATCACCCGGCCCGTGCCGATCACGACACCTTTTATTTTAATCCTAAGTTGATGCTGCGTACTCAGACTTCTGGTGTGCAAATTCGTACTATGGAAACAGAACAGCCACCGCTGCGGATCATTTCCCCGGGCCGTGTGTATCGTAATGACTACGATCAAACCCATACGCCGATGTTCCATCAGGTCGAAGGTTTGATGGTGGACAAAAACGTCAGCTTTACTGAACTCAAAGGTATTTTGCACGACTTCCTGAATAACTATTTTGAAGAAGACCTGCAAATTCGTTTCCGTCCGTCCTTTTTCCCTTTTACTGAGCCATCCGCTGAAGTGGACGTGATGGGCAAAAACGGCAAATGGCTGGAAGTATTAGGCTGCGGTATGGTGCATCCTAATGTATTACGTTCTGTTGGCATCGACCCTGAAATCTACAGCGGTTTTGCTTTTGGTATGGGCGTTGAGCGTCTGACCATGTTGCGTTATGGCGTAACAGACCTTCGTTCATTCTTTGAAAACGATCTGCGTTTTCTAAAGCAATTCAGATAAGCGGGAGCAGATAATGAAATTCAGTGAATCCTGGTTACGTGAGTGGGTCAACCCGCAGTTATCGACCAATGAGTTAGCAGAACAAATTTCGATGGCCGGTCTGGAAGTCGACGGTGTCGAGCCGGTTGCCGGTGAGTTTAGCGGTGTTGTAGTGGGCCATGTGGTTGAATGTGGTCGTCATCCGGAAGCCGACAAATTACAAGTCACCAAAGTGGATATTGGCACTGGTGAACTATTAGATATCGTTTGTGGTGCAGCCAACTGCCGTCAGGGCTTAAAAGTTGTGGTTGCAACAGTAGGCGCTGTATTGCCTGGCGATTTTAAAATTAAAGCCGCTAAGTTACGTGGTCAGCCATCCAACGGTATGTTGTGTTCTTTATCTGAGCTTGGCATGGCCGAAAGTTCAGAAGGCATTATTGAACTGCCTGCTGATGCGCCGCTGGGTCAGAACATTCGCCAGTACCTGACGTTAGACGACAATGCCATTGAAGTGGATTTAACGCCAAACCGTGCGGATTGTTTAGGCTTAAAAGGTTTAGCCCGTGAAGTAGGTGTACTGAATAACTTAGACGTAAAACAACCTGACATTGCCGCTGTTGCTGCAAGCATCAGTGACGTCAAAGGTATTCAGTTATCTGCGCCACAAGCTTGTCCACGTTATTTAGGTCGTATGATTCGCAACATCAACACAGCCGCTGTGACGCCTTTATGGATGGTGGAAAAATTACGCCGTTCTGGTATCCGTTCTATTGATGCTGTGGTGGACGTGACCAACTTCGTATTGCTGGAGCTGGGTCATCCTATGCACGCTTTTGATTTAGCAAAAATCGAAGGTGATATCGATGTGCGTATGGCCAAAGAGGGTGAAAAGCTTACTCTGCTGGATAGCAACGAAGTGACCTTAAAAGCCAATACGCTGGTGATAGCTGACAGCCAAAAAGCCTTAGCAATGGCCGGTATCTTTGGTGGTTTGCACAGTGGTGTGACGAAAGACAGCAACCACATTTTCCTTGAGAGTGCATTTTTCTCTCCGGTTGAAATGGCTGGTATTGCCCGTCAATACGGCTTACATACCGATGCATCACACCGCTATGAGCGTGGTGTTGACCCAGAGTTGCAACGCACAGCGATGGAAAGAGCAACAGCATTGCTGCTCGCTATTGTCGGTGGTGAAGCTGGCCCTGTGGTTGAAGCTGTCTCAGTGACTCATTTACCTAAAGCAGCTCAAATTGCGTTAACCCGCACTAAGCTGGATCGTATTTTAGGCATTTCTATTGCGACAGAGACAGTCACTGAAATTTTCCAGCGTTTAGGTATGCAGGTTCAGACATCAGCTGACGAGTGGCAGGTGACAGTACCAAGCTACCGTTTTGATATCTCTATTCCTGAGGATTTAATCGAAGAAGTAGCCCGGGTCTATGGTTACAACAATATTCCTAATGTAGCACCACAAGCTGCGCTTGCGATGAGCAAACATCAGGAAAGCCGTATTTCCGTTCACAGCTTACGTGATTTGTTGGTGGCCCGTGGTTATCAGGAAGCTATTACTTATAGTTTTGTTGATCCTAAAGTGCAGGAAACCTTGTTCCCGGGTCAGGCTGCTCTGGTGTTGCCAAACCCAATTTCTGTGGATATGTCGGCGATGCGGTTAAACCTGTGGCCAGGTTTATTGCAGGCTGTGCAATACAATCAGAATCGTCAGCAAAGCCGCATTCGTTTATTCGAATATGGCCTGAAATTTATCCCTGATGCAGACGCTGAAGGTGGTGTACGTCAGGTGCCGGTGTTAGGTGGTGTTATTGTTGGCAGTTATGGCAATGAGCACTGGACTATCGCAGAGCGGGCCGTTGATTTTTATGATGTTAAAGGCGATGTGGAAGCGCTGTTAAGCTGCACTTCAGCTACAGAGTGTTTTACTTTCGCTACAGGTCAACACAGCGCCTTACATCCGGGTCAAACTGCCCAGTTAAACCGGGATGGCAAAGCTGTAGGTGTGCTTGGCGCCTTGCATCCGGAAGCGGAACGTAAATTGGGTATTAAAGGCAAAGCCTTTTTATTTGAAGTAGAGCTGGAAGCATTTGGTGATAAACACATTGTTTTAGCTCAGGAAACTTCAAAATACCCTGCAAACCGTCGCGATTTAGCTATTGTTGTGAAATCTGATGTGCGTTTTTCAGATATCCTTGCTACTATTAGAAAAGTTGGCGGAAATCAATTAGTTGACCTAAAATTGTTTGACGTCTACACAGGGCAGGGTGTTGCTGAAGGCTATAAGTCATTAGCGATAGCTTTAACCTTGCAGGACAAGGCGCGGACGCTTGAAGATAAAGATATCCAACAGGTTATCTCTTCTGTGGTCGAGGTGCTGAGCAAAGAGTTCAACGCAACGTTGAGGGATTAAGAATGGCGCTTACCAAAGCCGATTTAGCAGAACGTTTATTTACCAAGTTTGGCATCAGCAAGCGCGATGCAAAATTAATTGTCGAATCTTTTTTTGAAGAGATCCGCATTGCTTTGGAAGCAGGCGACCAGGTAAAACTGTCAGGTTTTGGTAACTTCGACCTGCGGGTAAAAAACCAAAGACCAGGCCGTAACCCAAAAACAGGTGAAGATATACCTATCTCTGCCCGTTGTGTGGTGACTTTCAGGCCAGGTCAAAAGTTGAAAAGCAGAGTGGAAGTAGGCACCGCCAAGAAATAATTTCTTGTTGTTCTGTGTATAGAAAGGAGTGTTCCGTCAGGACACTCCTTTTTTATTTTTTTGAGCCAAGGCTACTGTGGCTGAGTTTTCTTTTTGACCTGCACAGAATAAGTTACATAAATTCACAAGTTTTAATTAAATCAATGAATTGTAAAATATATATAATAAAAATATAACATTAATATAAAGACTAATTGGTATGCCTTGCTAAGTTTGGAGCCGCAGGATGCAACTTCACATCATGGACTTCAAAACTCTTACAAGGTACACATATGAAAAATAGAAACAAAGTACTGTTACTGGGAACTGCTGGTTGTTTTGCTTTATCCTTGACGTCGGTGGCTGTCGCCGCTGCTGTGGATACAGGACCAGAGTTTGTTACTGCTGCAGATGTAGCTGCAATTGATCCAAGTGATGACAGTACCACCCGTTATATCGTCAAATATAAAGATGGCACCACCAGCACTTTACAAAGTGGCGCTCAGGCTGTTTCTGCATTTTCTGAACAAAGAGCAGAAACCTTAGCGCGCAAATACAAAGGGAAAGTTGTCAAACATTTAAGCTCGGTCAAGTCCAGCGTGCTGGAGCTGAATCCACGTCAGTTAAAAGCTATGGTTTCGGACCCTGAAGTGCAGTACATCGAAGTGGATCAAAAGCGTTATTTGTTTGACGTGATCACGCCGATGGCACAAAGCACTCCTTACGGTATTCCTATGGTTCAGGCCAATTTGGTCAGTGATAACAATGCGGCTAACACTCCGGTTTGTGTTATTGACACGGGTTATCGTTTAAATCATGTCGATTTACCGAGTTCAGGCGTGACAGGTTTTGCTTTCTCTGGTCATGGCAGTTGGTCCACTGATGGTAACGGTCACGGTACCCATGTAGCGGGCACTATGGTGGCGCTGAATAACAATGATGGTGTGGTGGGAGTGTTACCTTCAGGCCAGGCTGGTGTTCATATCGTCAAAATATTTAACGACTCTGGCAACTGGACTTTTGCTTCTGATTTGATTGATGGTATTCAGTCTTGTCAGGATGCAGGCGCCAAAGTAGTCAATATGAGTTTAGGCGGCAGCAGTTCCAGCCAGACTGAACAAACGGCGATGACCAATTTTTACAACAGCGGTATGCTGTTGATTGCAGCTGCAGGTAATGCCGGTAATACCAGTTTGTCCTATCCTGCCTCTTACAATGCAGTAGTTTCAGTAGCTGCTGTGGATTCTAACCGCAATCTGGCTAGTTTCTCTCAGCGTAATGCTCAGGTGGAATTAGCAGGTCCAGGTGTTGCAGTGAATTCCACTTGGAACAATGGTGGTTACAACAGTATTAGCGGTACCTCTATGGCGTCACCTCATGTCGCTGGTGTGGCCGCTTTAGTCTGGAGCAATCATCCACAATGTACGGCGCCACAAATCCGCAGTGCGTTACAAGCAACAGCGCAGGACAGGGGCACTGCAGGGCGGGATAACTCTTTTGGTTTTGGTATAGTTCAGGCCAAAGCTGCTGTGGATTATCTGACCGCGAATGGCTGTAGCGGCGGTGGTGGCGGTAATCCTCCGCCAACAGGGGGCGAAACCTTCCCTAACCTGAGTGCCAGTACTGGTACCTGGTTACGAGGCTCTTACGTGATCCCATCAGGTGTCAGCACCTTAACCTTTACCATCTCAGGCGGCACTGGTGATGCGGACTTGTATGTGCGTTTCAACAGTCAGCCGACCGAAAGCCAATACAATTGCCGTCCATACTTAAATGGCAATGCTGAGCAGTGCACCATCAACAATCCACAAGCCGGAACCTGGCATGTGGGCGTGAAGGCATATACGACTTTTAGTGGTGTGACTATGAGTTACTCTTACTAATAAAACAAGTTTATCCTGATAAAAAAGCTGCGCCGTAAGGCGCAGCTTTTTACATTTTGCTGTCCTGCAAAATGCCTGTTCAGGCCATCGTCGCTGCGCTCCAATGTTAACAATCGCTCCCGGCGATTGTTTTACATTTTGCTGTCCTGCAAAATGCCTGTTCAGGCCATCGTCGCTGCGCTCCAATGTTAACAATCGCTCCCGGCGATTGTTTTACATTTTGCTGTCCTGCAAAATGCCTGTAGGCCATCGTCGCTGCGCCCCAATGTTAACAATCGCTCCCGGCGATTGTTTTGTGCAAAAGTAGCTGTATCTGATGATCAAAAATTTTCTCTTGCAGTGATCCAATGAACCTGCTGATCTGTAAACAATTCTAGTCATCTCCGTGATTTTTTCTGTGAGTCCTTATTATGAGTATCCAAATCGGTGTCAGCGCTTGTGTGCTTGGGCAAAAAGTGCGTTTTGATGCCGGCCATAAAGCATCTGAATTTTGTAACAGCACTCTTGCTCCTTTTGTATCTTATGTCCCCGTCTGCCCTGAACAGGCGATAGGCTTAGGTGTGCCTCGTCCTGCTATTCGTTTGCAGCTCAATGCTGCTCAGCAGGTACGATTGGTCAACAGCAAAGACAGCAGCATTGATCACACAGACACTATGCTGCAATTTACCGAAAAACTATTGCCGGAGCTGAAACAGCTGTCTGGCTATATTGTTTGCGCCAAGTCCCCCAGTTGTGGCATGGAACGGGTACGGTTAAATGATCAAAATGGTCACCAGCTGGGTAAAGTCGGAGTTGGGGTTTTTACACAACAATTGATGCATAGCTATCCCTGGTTACCTGTAGAGGAAGATGGTCGTTTGTTGGACTCAAACCTGAGAGAGAACTTTGTTACGCGGATTTTCGCCTGTCATGACTATCAGCAAATGCTGCAATCAGGTTTTACTGTGGGCAAGTTAGTGGCTTTTCATAGCCGCTATAAATTTTTGGTGATGGCGCATAGTCCAACGGCGTACCGTGAATTAGGCCGCTTAGTGGCTCAGGCGAAATTGTTTGCTCCGGATGAATTGGCGCAACGTTATTTACTGGATTTAATGCAGGCCTTAAAGCAGCAAGCTACCCGTAAGCAGCAAGCCAATGTGTTGATGCACTTGCAGGGCTTTTTTAAGAAGATGCTTAGTAGTAGCGCAAAGCAGGAACTGTTGGCCCTTATTCATAAATACCGTCAGGGCCATTTGCCTTTGTTGGCACCTTTAACCTTATTGCGTCACCATTTGGCTCAGCATCCCCATCAGTATGTAGCTGCGCAGCAGTACCTGCAGCCGTTCCCAGATGAGTTGGGGTTACGCGCCTGATGAGTAACACAGCATTCTCCATTGTATGGCTGCGTAATGATTTACGCCTCTATGACAACCAGGCTTTATTTGAAGCCTGCCAGTCAGGTTTGCCTGTAGTTGCGCTTTTTATTGCGACACCAGATAGTTGGCAGCAGCATTTTATGGCGCCGATAAAACAAGATTTTATTCGCCGTCGTGTGCAGCAGTTGCAGACTGAACTTGCAGTTTTGAATATCCCTTTGCTGGCGATTGAGGGCAGTCATTATTCTGCGATCCCAGAACTGATGCAGCAACTAATAGATGCTGGAGCAGAAGCCTTGTACGGCCACACTGAATACGAGTTACGTGAGCGTGTTCGGGATAGCAATGTCAGTGCCACTTTCGCTAATGCGGGTAAAGCCTGCTTTTGGTTTGACCGCAAAGCCGTGATGCCTCCGGGGTCAATACTCAGCAAAACCGGTGGCATTTATCAGATTTTTACGCCTTTTAAGAAAACCTGGCTGGCGCGTTTACGTGAAGCGGGGATACGCTGTTTCCCTAAACCGAAAGCTTTAGCAGAAACAAAACTACAGTTGCCACAATGGCCTTTGATGAAGCAAGGAGATGGCAGTTCAGAGGCTTATGCTGTGGATGAACTGCATATTCTCGAACAGATGCGCCAGTTCTGCCGGGATAAAGTTAGCTTTTATCAAACAGAACGTGACTTTCCGGCGTTGGATGGCACCTCGTCTTTATCAGCTTATCTGGCGATAGGCGTTGTTTCAGCACAGCAGTGCATTAGTCGTCTGCAATTGGAAGCAGCGAATGACTGGGACAGAGAAAAGTCCGGGGCTGCGGTCTGGTTATCTGAACTGGTATGGCGGGATTTTTATCATCATATTCTGATGGCTTTTCCAGAGCTGATTAAACACAAAGCCTTCCAAAAAGATACGGACGCTATTGTCTGGCCTAATAATCAGCAACTGTTTCAAGCTTGGTGTGATGGACAAACCGGTTATCCGATAGTAGATGCTGCGATGCGCCAACTGAATCAAACCGGTTGGATGCACAACAGACTACGGATGATAGTAGCGAGTTTCCTGGTCAAGGATTTACATATCGACTGGCGCTGGGGTGAGCAGTATTTTATGTCGAAGCTGATTGATGGCGATTTCGCCGCTAACAACGGCGGCTGGCAATGGGCAGCTTCAACAGGCACAGATGCTGCACCTTATTTCCGTATCTTCAATCCTGTCACTCAAAGTGAACGTTTTGACCCGGATGGCGTATTTATAAAACGTATGCTGCCAGAACTTGCTGATGTGCCGAAAAAACAGATCCACTGGCCCCATCCTTTGCCGATGTGGAGTGACTATGTCAAACCTGTTGTGGATCACAGTAAAGCGCGGCTGAAAACCTTAGAGTTGTTCCACACTGTTAAAAAACCGCAGGATGTACTGGATCATGAATGAAAATAACGCGACAGAACGGCTGGAACGTTTTTTAGATTTTTATAATAACTTAAGCCAGAACAACTTAGGTTCATTGCCTGAACTCTATGCCGACAATGTAGAGTTTATTGACCCTGTGCACCATATGCTGGGGCTGGATCAGTTGCAGCAGTATTTCTCGCATGCCTATGCACGCTTGAGTAGTTGTCACTTTGTCGCTACCTCAAAAATAGCCAATCAGGATCAGGGCTGTCTGAGCTGGGTCATGACTTTTACTCATGAAGCTATAGGTAATGGCAAGGCGATTTCTGTGCATGGTTGCTCCGTCGTGCACTGGAACAGCGAAGGCAAAATTGCCTACCACAGAGATTATTACGATTTAAATGAAATGGTGCTGCAGCATATTCCACTGCTGGGCTGGGTCACTAAAAAAATTAAACAAAAAATGGCTAATAACACTGCTACCCAAACAACTTAATGTTGCAGGGAGGCGACAAGTAATCGAGGCCCCGGGAGCATAGACCCACTATGTGACCGGGGCGAGTGAGCGCAGTCAACGAAGCTGCGGCTTTAAGTAGGAAGGGTAGAAATGAAAATTGCAGTAGTAGGTGGCGGTATTTCCGGCATGATCAGCTGGTATTTGTTGCAGCGCCAGCATGAAGTCACTTTATTTGAAGCCGGTTCTTACCTTGGTGGCCACACAGCAACTGTAGATGTGACTGTGGAAGGCAAAGAGTACGCTATAGATACAGGCTTTATTGTATTTAATAACTGGACTTATCCGCTGTTTAATAAGTTTTTAGACGAACTGAAGGTGGAGTCACAGCATACCCAAATGAGTTTTTCGGTGAAAAAAGCCGATACAGGGCTGGAATACAATGGCCACACTCTGGCGACTTTATTTGCCCAGCGCCGCAACCTGTTTCGCCCTTCGTTCTGGCGTATGCTGCTGGATATTGTCAAATTTAATAAACTGGGTAAGGAGTTGCTGGAGCAAAACCATCCGGATCTGGATTTACTGATCGATGAGTTTCTGGCCAAACATAACTTAGGCCCCGAGCTTCGCAATGACTACTTATTACCTATGGGCGCCGCCATTTGGTCCTCTGGCCTTGCCGATATGCCTTCTTTTCCTCTGCGTTTTTTCCTGCAGTTTTTCAAAAATCATGGCTTGCTGAATGTAGCGGACCGGCCGCAGTGGTCGGTGATTAAAGGCGGCTCACGAGAATACGTGCGCGCTTTATTCAATACGCTCAATCCTGCCCAGGTAAAACTCAATAGTCCCGTGAAATCTGTAACACGAAATGCTGAGGGCGTTAGGCTGGAATTTACCGATGGCCGCATTGAGTCCTTTGATCAGGTGGTCTTTGCGTGCCATAGCGATCAGGCGTTGGCCTTGTTAAAAGACCCTAGCGAAGCAGAGCGACAAATTCTGGGCGGCATTGCTTATCAGCAAAACGAAGTGATATTACATACCGACCAGCGCATTTTACCTAAACGTAAAGCGGCATGGGCGGCCTGGAACTATCATCTGACCAATGCTGCATCCAGTCATGCGACTTTGAGTTACAACATGAATATTCTGCAGGGCATCGAAGCTCCGGTGACTTTTGTGGTGACGCTGAATCACAGTCACGCCATTGATCAGAACAAGATTTTAAAACGTTTTCAGTATGACCATCCGGTGTTTAACCACTGCACTATTGCTGCCCAGCTGCGCCGCAGTGAAATTAATGGCGTTAATAACAGCTGGTTCTGTGGTGCTTACTGGTATAACGGTTTTCATGAAGATGGCGTACGAAGTGCTGTGGATATAGCCAGAGCCATGGGAGTGGAATTTTGATCCCATCAGGTCATGCGTTATTAACAGGTGAAGTAGGGCATAAACGCTACTTGCCCAAAGTGCATGGTTTTGACTATCAGGTGCATTACTTCTGGCTTGACCTGGACGAGCTTGACCATATTCCGGCCAAAGGCTGGTTATGGTCAAAAGCGCGTTTTGCGGCCTGCAGTTATCGTCGTGCTGATTATTTGCCTGGCGCAGAAGATTTAACCCGAGCAGTAACACAGAAAGTGCGGGACTTAGGTTTTAACGAACCTGTGGCGAAAGTCTGCATGATGAGCCCGCTGGCGAACTGGGGTTATTATTTTAGTCCTTTGACTTTGTATTACTGCTTTAACGAGGCAAAGGAGCCTGTCGCTTTATTGGCTGAAGTCAGCAATACACCATGGAATGAGCGGCATTATTATTTGGTGCCAGTGGATAGCGCGGAAAAATCGCATTACCAGCATGACAAAGCGTTTCATGTGTCACCTTTTAATCCAATGGATATGCAATACCACTGGACTGTTGTGGCAAATTCAGCTCAACTGGAATTAGCTATTACTAATTTTAAAGCAGAGCAGAAGGTATTTAGTGCCTGGTTCCGTTTAGCCTTACAGCCATTTAGCCTGCAGGAGCTAAAGAGTTTACTGATCCGCCGTCCATGGCAAAACGTACAAGTGATGACACGAATTTATTGGCATGCAATCAAACTGCTGGTTAAAGCAGTGCCTGTGTATGGCCACCCTAAGTCAAAGGAAACACCAAGATGACGGTTTTGATCACCGAACAATGTCCTTTTCAAAATTTACGCTGGTTTGATAAAACCTGTCGTAAACTGGTGCTGAACCATTTAAGTCAGTTGCATTATGGCGCCATTTTATTAGTTGAAGGTCAGGAAAAAACGCTGCTGGGCGATGCCAAGGGCGAGTTGCAATGTACGCTGACTGTACTGGATCCGGATTTTTATCAAAAAATGATGTTCGCGGGCTCAGTAGGGGCTGGTGAGTCTTATATTCTCGGTCAGTGGCGCTGCGATAATTTAACAGTGCTGGTGCAGTTGCTGGCCCGTAACTCATCGCTGCTGGATAAACTGGAATCGGCATGGGCGCGTTTAAGTAAACCTGCGCTAAAACTGCTGGACTGGCGTAATCGCAATACCAAAGAGCAATCACGCAAAAACATTTCTGCGCATTACGATTTAGGTAATGCCATGTATCAGCTGTTTTTAGACCCAAGCATGATGTACTCCAGCGCAGTGTATGAAACGGACAGCTGCACACTGGAACAGGCGCAGTTGAATAAACTTAAATCTATTTGCGATAAGCTGCAGTTAAAGCCAACAGATCATCTGATAGAAATTGGTACAGGCTGGGGCAGCATGGCGATATTTGCCGCCCGTAATTACGGCTGTAAGGTGACTACAACCACTATTTCGCGTGAACAACACGACTATGCGGCAGAAAAAATCCGCGAAGCGGGGCTGGAGTCACAAATCACATTGTTATTTCAGGATTACCGTGATTTAACAGGTACTTATGACAAGCTTGTCTCTATAGAGATGATAGAAGCCGTCGGTGATGAGTTCTTGGATCAATACTTTGCGAAATGCTCAAGTTTACTGAAAGAAGATGGTCTGATGGTATTGCAGGCTATTACTATTGCCGACCAACGTTACAGTCACTACGTCAAAGAAGTCGACTTTATAAAGCGTTACATCTTTCCTGGTGGTTGCTTGCCGTCCATTCAGCGCATGAGCAATGCGGTAGCTGATTACACGGATTTAGTGCTGCGTCAGGTGCAGGATATAGGCCTGGATTATGCCCGCACTTTGCAGGATTGGTGTCATAACTTTATGGCGTCACGGGATAAATTGCACCAGCTGGGTTATGACGATCAGTTTATCCGACTTTGGCATTTTTACCTGTGTTACTGCGAAGGTGGCTTTTTGGAAAGAGCGACCAGCGCAGTACATTTAGTGTTCACCAAACCTATGAACAGGAACAAAATTTAACTTTTCGTTGCTTAATAAAGCACGGTCGTTTATAACTTTCTACGGATTAATGTAGTAGAGTCTGTATGACGACCGTGACCACTTCCCAGCCCCAAACTGATATCAGTGTCCTTCACGCTCAACTCCAGCAGTTACAGCAAGAAAATGCCAGACTAAGCTTAATTAATCAGTTTGCCATTGATCTGCATGAGTTGACGGGCGCGGATGACATTCTTAATTATGCTGCGAAACATGTCGTGGCAGGCTTAGGTTTTGTCGATTGTGCCATCTTTATACTGGCAGCTGACGGCGAGACGCTGGTGCGTAAAGCAGCTACCGGCACCCGTGATTTACCCTCGCATTTAGGCATTTCTGAACTGAAAGTTGGGGATGGTCTGGTCGGTTATGCGGCCAGCATCAAACAATCTGTATTGGTCTCTGATACCAGAGATGATCCCCATTATCTGGCCGATTTAGTGCCGAGTTTATCTGAACTGGTTGTGCCTATTCTGGATGGCGATGAGCTGCTGGGAGTGCTTGACTGTGAGCATTCGCAAATTAATTACTTCAGTGTTGAACATCAGCAAATTCTGGAAGTGGTCGCCTCTATTCTGGCCAGCAAACTTCGAAAGTCGCAGATGCTGGACACTCTGGAATCATCGGTCAGTAAACTTGAATATGCCGAGCGACTACAAAAAGCTCTGTACGAAATAGCCTCTTTCTCTTATTTTGCCAACGATTTTTCCAGCTTCTACAAGCGACTGCATCAAATTGTTAACTCGCTGATTTATGCACCGAATTTCTTTATTGCGCTGTTTGATGATGAAACTCAAACCTTGCAGTTCCCTTATTTCGCTGACACTGAAGACGAAATAGACCCCAATCAGGTCTACGGCTCTGACGTATTGGAACATAGCCTGACAGGCCATGTGTTTCGCTCTAAACAGCCGCTGCTTATTTGTCGTCAGCAAATGGCCGATTTTGACCGCGAGCATCAAGTGCGTACTTATGGCTCTGAGCCTGAATCCTGGCTCGGTGTGCCTTTCCAGTCCAGTGATACTGTCCGTGGTGTGGTAGTGGTGCAAAGTTATGTCGCCAATATTCAGTACAGTGAACGTGACCTTGAGCTGATGATCTTTGTCTCCCAGCATATATCCAATGCGCTGGAACGGGTGTTTTCCGAAAAACGTTTACAGCATCAGGCATTGCATGATGCTCTGACCGCTTTGCCAAACCGCAGTTTATTGATGGACCGAATTGGCCAGGCCTTTAAACGTATGCAACGTTTTCCTGCTAATCATCTGGCCGTGATGTATTTAGATTTAGACCGCTTTAAAACCGTGAATGATACGCTAGGCCATCAGGTCGGCGACGCCTTTCTTATTCAGGTAGGGCGGGTGCTGAAACTCTGTATGCGCCAGACCGATACGCTAGCCCGTTTAGGCGGCGACGAATTTGCCGTGGTGCTGGAAGATGTTGCCAGCCTTGCCGATGTAACGGATGTAGCACAGCGTATTATTCAGGCGCTGCAGCAGCCCTTGCTGGTCGGTGATCATATGCTGCTGACGTCCTGCAGTATTGGTATAGCGCTGGCCAGTTCTGAGGATCAATTGCAGTCGGCTGATGAGCTGATTCGCCGTGCTGATATCGCTATGTATCAGGCCAAACAAGATGGGCGTGGAGTCTACCGAATTTATTCCTCTGATATGAAAGTGGAGGAAAGTCAGGAGTTCAGATTAGGTCTGGAAATCAAAGCCGCTTTGGCAAAACAGCATTTTATGCTGCATTATCAGCCTATTATCAGTTTGGATACGGACGATACTATAGGTTTTGAAGCGCTTATCCGCTGGACTCATCAAAGCCGTGGCGCTATCACACCAGATGAGTTTATTCCTTATGCTGAGAAAAATGGTCTGATAGGACTTATCGATCATTATGTCTTGCGACAGAGTATTGAGCAGATCCGGCTGTGGCGGCAAAATTACGCTATGCCGTTTTATGTCAGTGTCAATGTGTCAGGTCTGGCATTTTCTGAACCTGACTTTGCTGCCGCTGTGATCCAGAAACTGGCAGAAGCGGATGTACCGGCTCGTTACCTGGCGATTGAGATCACCGAGCGTGCGTTGATTGAAAATATTGAGCAAGCGCGTTTGTGCTTAAAACAGCTGCGCCAGCATGGAGTGAAGGTGCTGCTGGATGACTTTGGTACAGGTTATTCCAGTTTAAGCTACCTGAACGAGTTTAAACTGGATGTGCTGAAAATTGACCGCTCTTTTATCGCCAATATGAAACCCCGTATTCAGGACAATCCTGTGGTCAATACGGTGATAGCTCTGGCAAAAACGCTGAATTTAAAGGTCGTGGCAGAAGGAGTGGAAACCAGTTTACAACGACAATTGTTGAAAGAATTGGGCTGTGACGCCGGACAAGGCTATTGGTTTGCTAAGGCTCTTCCAGCAGCCGATGCAGTCAAGTGGTTACGTTAAATAATACGCCTATGTAGGGGCGGGTCTTGTACCCGCCCGTCTCGAATTCCAAACAAATCTCTATTGGGTTTATCCCCGCCCGTATCCGGTTAAAATCCGATTACAAACGGGCCACATCAAACCAGGCGAATTGCTTCTGCTTCGATGACTATTTTGCCCGCTTTGTATAAAGCGCCAATGGCTTGTTTGAACATTTTTTTGCTGACACCAAACTCACCGTAAATTTGCTCCGGTGTGCTTTTATCCGATATCGGCAAGCTGCCACCTTTGTGTTTTAAGCGCTCTAAAATCACATCAGTAAAAGCCTGGGCTTTTTCATAACCAGGTTTATCCAGCATTAAATCGATACGGAAATCATCACGCATTTTCTGTACATAAGCTGTGCCTTTGTAGCCGATGCGCAGAGGTTTAAAGACCTGATTTTTATACAATAAACCCCAGTGCTGATGATCCACTACCACTTTGTAGCCGAGGTCGGTTTGTGAGGCGACATAAAACTGCACTTCATCACCTGGTTGGTAATTCGGTGTGTCTTTGCCTATGTATCTGTCCAGTTTGGCTGATGCGACAATGCGGTTACTTTTATCGACATAACAGTACACCAGATAATATTTATCCAGCTGCATTGGAATTTGTTGTTCGCTAAAAGGCACCAGCAGGTCTTTTTTCAGACCCCAGTTTAAAAAGGCACCTACTTTAGTGATAGCCACGGCTTTGAGCTGCGCCACCTGACCAACCATCACATAAGGTTTTTCTGTGGTGGCAATCAGCTGATCTTCAGAGTCCAGATACAGCAATACTTCAAGCACAGTACCAATTTCAGTTCCGGCAGGTACATAACGTTTAGGTAATAAAATATCACCCCAGCTTAAGCCATCTAAGTACACGCCAAATTCGACCTGTTTTTTTACCGCCAGTTTGTTTAGTTTGCCTAAGGCGAGTTGGGTCATGTGATTACTCCGATGCCAGCAAAGCTGGGTTTGACTGTTGAATAAACTGTAGTTGGACCTGTACGCTCTGGGCTGCATTACCAAACCAGATCTGGCCTTCATTAATGGTGCATTGTAACTGCATAGTGCGGTCGCATAATTTTGCCAGCTCTGCTGTGTCAGCTGGAGATACAGCCACTATGGTCAGGTTTTTCAACTGACTCAGCGCTTTTTGCTCAGAGATGTACCATTTATCCACTGCAGTACCACCATAAGCGATTAACAACAGCTGCTCTGTTTTATGACTGGCGCGACGTAAACGTTTCTCTTCCGGTAAACCCAGCTCAATCCACAACTGAAAGTCACCTGTCAGATTTTGACGGTACAAAGCCCCTTCATCGTCGTCGGAAATACCTTTACCGAAGGTTAAATCTTCATGGGCACACAAAGCAAAAGCCAGCAGACGTAACATCATACGCTCTGTGGTTTCAGAAGGGTGCTGGGCTAACGTCAGGTTATAGTCCTGATAATGATGGCGCGACATGTCGGCCACAGCAAGGCTTGCTTTAAAAATGGTTGCCTTTAAGGCCATAACAAATCCGCGGAACAAATCAAAAGGGCGCTAGTGTACCTTGTTCGTCGGAATAATGCAGCTTGTGTGAATAGCCTGAGATGGAGTGATTCAGGCTTGGAGTTGATGATGCTGCTTTTGCCGCAGTGCTATACGGTTCCACGCTTTCTCATGGAAAAAGTAAGCGACCGTATTGATGGCAGGCTCTATGGTCGCCACTAAACCACCCACCAGCAGATCTCCGGTTAATAAATAGGTGACGCTAAAAGCAACGCTAAAATGTAGTACGGCAAAAGTCATAGTTTTTAACATGATGTGGCTCCAGATGCCTTAATGTGGAATGAGCTTAGCCTGCTGTGTTATTCACCGAAAACGAATTAATCCAATCGCCGCTATCGTTTTTTATGTTCAGCCGATCCTGAAGTGATATGCAAACGTATTGTGTGAGCTAACAGGAGCATACAATGAATTCACTGGAAGTTTTTTATGATGGCGGTTGCCCTTTGTGCCAGCGCGAAATTAATTACTTTCGTGCACTGAAAAGTAGGGTGCCTATTATCTGGCTGGATTTAACGGATGTACATGCACAGCTGCCACCGGAGCTTGACAGATGCAGCGCGCTGGCTCGTATGCACGTGCGGGTAAACGGTCAGGTCTATTACAAAGGCGCTGCCGCTTTTGCTATGCTCTGGTCGCAGTTTGCCTATTGGCGTATGCTTGGACTCTTACTCAAGGTACAGCCCGTCACCTGGTGCGCTGATAGGCTGTATAGCTTCTTTTTGAAGATAAGGCCGCAACTACAGCGTTGGGTGCAAAAACAGGAGAAACCCTGATGGGGTTAGATTGTCGTGAACTTTTGGATGTCAAAGAGTACGAGTTTTTAATCAACTGGTTTATGCGTAAGCAAAAGCAGCACCAGTTGGCTGAATTGAACGAACCCTACAGTTATGATGGCTATTCTTTGTATGATCAAAAGGTCAATCAGCTGATTGCCGAAGCGAGCATTGCCTTTGTGGAGACTTTTCAGCGGGAAGCGCCAGCTTTGGTTTTTACCAACTTGTTTCATCTGGCTGAGCTGGAATTGCAGGGTAAGCGTGACCGATTAATCAAGGCACCAAAAAGTTTGCAATAAAAACAGTGAAAAAAACCACCTCGCGGTGGTTTTTTAAAGATTAGTTGAGTAGCTACTGTTGCTGCACCCGTTTTAATGCATCGGTCAGTTGTGGGATATCCAGCTTTTCATTCAGTGGCACTAAGGTACCAGCTGACCAGACGCCATAACTGCCATCGTCACGCACCAGAATCATTTTATCTTTTTTAAAGCTCACCATCTGGTGAGGCAATAAATTCAGTTTCGGATAAGTGGAAGGCTTAAACCAGTTATCCCCTGGCCAGTTGCTGTGACAGCCAATCTGAGCAAGCAGAGTAGGGATCAAATCCAGATGTTGGGTCACTGTATTAGATAGCGCGCGATTTAACGCTGGCCAGCTGCTGTAAAGCGGCGCAGGTGCCAGATCAAACTGGGATTGTGCTGCTTGTTGCGTTAACACCAGCAGATTGTCCGTGCTGCTTACAGCTAACTCTGCGCTTAAATCACGACTGAATTTCACTTTCACTGGCACGGCTGCATTTTCCGATAAGGATAACCAGGGCAGTAGCTTTTGAAATTCCGCATCGCTGGCACTGATACTCAGTTGTCCGGCAGGTAGCTGTTCCATCCAGGCCGGAGCCTGTTGCAAAGCGGTTACCATGTCTTTATTTAGCTGCATACTGCCATAAAGTAAGTTCAGCAACGCACTTTGAGTGTCTATGGGGGCAAAGTGTTGCTGATGGGCTTTAAACTTTTTCTGCTCCAAAAGCGCAATATCAGCTGCAGACAAGGCTGGCAGGATCAATACAGTGACTGATTCGGACTGCTGACTGACACATTGCAAAGCTTCAGGCTCACGCCAGTTGGTTGGGCGTTGCAACTGCTCTGCTTTGGTTTCTTTTAAACGGGATAAATCCAGCACATTGTATTTAGCCAAAAAGGTATTGGCAGTGGCCGGATAAGTAAAAGGCAGCACATTGTCTTGTTTCATCACATCCAAATCCAGCTGTGCATCAGCCCAGATATGCAAAGTGTGGCTGGCAACAAAGCAGCCCAAAAACAGATAAAGTGCCGGTTGGCCTACGCCAGAGGCTTGCAAACGTGGCACTTTTTTCCAACAAAAATTACTCAGGGTCAGCTCTATCGCCAGCAGCAAGGCTGAAACCACAGTGGTGATCAGAATAAAATTACGCAGGTTAGTGACGACTTGTTGGCGCAATAAATCAATGGTCTGTTCGCTCGATGCGCTGCCGACATGGTAGCCAAGCGCCTGATAGACATAGGCATCAAAGATCAGTGCAACCAGGCCAATAGTTGCTAAAGTGGCCGCTATACCGCGTACATGGCGCTGGTACGGAAAAATCAGAGTGACAGGGAATATAGTCAGAATAAAAAACAAGAAACATAAAAAGGCGGTGTGGCCCAGCCAGTTGGTCAGCAAATAAAACCAGCCAGTGATGCTTTGTGGCAGAGGTTCAGCCCACCAGTAAGCTGCGGTGATCACCAGTGCCAGCAGTATATTAAAAAAAGTAAACCAATGACCCCAGTTCAGCAGGCGGTTTACTTTATTGACCAATGACAGGTTTTGTTCCAGCACCATAGAGTTATTGTTTCTTGCTGTTGACGGCGTCTTTGAGCGCCTGACCAAAATGAGTCACCACATCCATACGCTGAGCTGCTGGAACACTGGTGTTAATGATATGACTGATAGTATTACCTAAACACATCAGGCTCAATTCTGTAGTCGCATCTTCAGAGCGTAATTGCTCCAGCAGAGTGTTAACGATCTTTTCAATTTGGTCGGTCGAATACTTTGATACAATAGGCATGAAGGTCTCTGCTCGAAATAAAATGGAACAGCGGGGAATACTAGCAGAATTAGCTGAGAACAGGAAAATATATGTCCGTTGATGTGTTGCATCTGGCAATAAATTTTATCGAAAGTACTGAAAGTGAGCAGTTGCAGGCGCAATTTCGTCAGGAGTTGGTGCCGGTTTCCCAATCTGTAGCGCATTTAATTGAACAATTGCACCTGGCCTACAACGGCAAACCTGCCAAAGGTTATGCCACCTTTTCTGATGATTTACAGGACAGAATGGCGCTGCCTTTAGCGCAGTGGCAAGCGCAGGAGCGCAGCTTTTTACAACTGGCAGAACAAGCCACTAGCCAGCTTGTGGTGCAGCTGGTGCAGCATCAAATTCAGGAAACCGGCTATTTTATGTTGTGCCACTATCGTTATCTGGCTACGGAGTATGTACTGGTGACTTTATTAGGCAGCAAAGATCACTTCAGTGTGACGCCGGAGTTATTACTTTCCACCGATCAGCACCTGGACATAGCTCGGATGCAACTGGCAGCCCGTATCGATTTAACCGAATACCAAACCAGCCCGGAGCAAAACAAATACATTTCCTTTATCCGTGGCCGGGCAGGGCGTAAAGTCGCCGACTTTTTCCTCGACTTCTTAGGCTGTGCTGAAGGCATGGTCGCCAAAGAGCAAAGCAAAGTGGTGCTGGCTTCTGTCGAAGAGTATTTGTCGGCCTCTGATTACGATGCCAGCGAAAAGTCGGCAGTGCGTAAACAAGTCTATGAATACTGTGAAGAGCAAACTAAACAAGGTTTGGATGTGCATTTGCAGGAATTGTCGGCCACCATCGACAGCAGCGATGCCCGTGCTTTTACCGATTACTGTGCAGAGCAAAATATCGAAGTGCCAGAGCAGTTCCCTGTGGATGTCAAAGAGTTAAAAACGCTGGTGAAGTTCTCAGGCGCTGGTGGTGGTGTCAGTATCAGCTTTGAACAAAAGCATTTAGGCGAACGCATCCGCTACGATATGGACAAAGATTTGCTGATTATTCAGGGCGTGCCGCCGAACTTAAAAGATCAGCTGCAACGTTTCTTAAAAGGTTTTTCCAGCTTTGATAACAAAGGCTAAAACGCTGCGGAGCACAGCGAATCACTAAACCTTAATCACCGCTACTGCCACCGCCATCAGATCCGCCGTCTGATGAACTGTGGTGGTGGTCGGTATCCACTTGTTTAATCCGGCTGCCATCCGTGCCGCTACCCGCCACTATAGTTCCGGTAACACCACCTTCAGCGGTTTTTTTCTGTCCTACTTCTCTTTTAGGCTTTTCCTGCAGACGCTTTTTGTTACGGCGCATCAGCCACAGATTAGCCAGTACAAGACCAGCAATAATAAGAAGCGTCCACCAGAGGGTAACTGTCATTTTTTAGTCCTTACAAATGTTGCAAACATAACGCTGATAAATCAGTGGTATATGTTCAAGCAGCAGGGGTTTATCCGGTAATTCACTTTGAGTGATGGCATCAGCCAGCATAGTCTCGTCAAAGGCGTTTAAATAGTCTTCTGCCAAAGGACGGTAACTTAAATGCCAGGCTTCTTTTGCCACGCCACCCTGATCGCGTTGATAAGGCCGGAAAAAGCCAAAGCCTGATGCATGCTGATGCAGCCATTGATCCAAAGCGTAAAAAGGCCCGCCTAGTTGATACTCTGCATCCAGTAACTGCACCTGATAATCTGCTGCTACAGGGGCTTTGTCAAAGACATCCAGATCCGTGCCCCAATGATGGCGGCTGGCACCTGGCAAAGCAGAATAGAGTAATATCGCTTCAATTTTAGCAAAGCCATCTAACTGACTTATATCAACTTGCTGTTGCGCCTTGTTATAGACAGGACGCTGGCCTGTGTACTTCGCTGTCCAAATCCGTGCCTGCTGAGCAAAAGAACGATACGACGAGACAAGGGCCAATTCGATACCATCGGCAGCAGCGGCCTGTTGCATCTGCTGATAAGCAGCTTTGACGTCCGGCAATAAACGATGCCGCTGCTCCAGTTCAACCAGAGCAGTTTCATCAAAACCTGTCAGAAGCTTGGCGACACTCATTTTGCGACCAGTTGCTGCAATATATGTTGATACATATCAGCTAGAGGCTCTAAATCGGCCACTGCCACACATTCGTTAATTTTATGAATGGTGCCATTACAAGGTCCTAATTCCAGCACCTGAGCACCTGTAGGTGCAATAAAACGACCATCTGATGTACCACCAGTCGTCTCCAGTGATGGCGCATAACCTTTGACTTGTTGCACTGCATGCACAGCAGCTGCCACCAGTTCACCACTGTCGGTTAGAAACGGCAGACCATTGAGGATCCAGTCGATGCTGTAGTTCAGTCCATGTTTTTCTAAAATCGCCAGTACCCGTTGTTGCAATTGTTCAGCTGTGACTTCAGTGCTGTAACGGAAGTTAAAGGTTAGCTGCACATCACCTGGCACCACATTGGTGGCGCCAGTACCTGCATGAATATTCGAAATCTGAAAACTGGTGGCAGGGAAAAACGCATTGCCCTGATCCCAGACCGTTTGGGCTAATTCGGCTAACGCAGGAGCTGCTTTGTGAATAGGATTATCCACCAGATGTGGGTAAGCCACATGACCCTGAACCCCTTTGACGGTCAGATAACCTGTTAAAGAACCACGACGGCCATTTTTAATCACATCACCGAGACTTTTAGTGCTGGATGGTTCACCCACTAAACACCATTTGATTTTTTCCTGACGGCTTTCCAGTACTTCAATGACTCGTTTGGTGCCATTAATAAAAGGGCCTTCCTCATCGCTGGTAATTAAAAAGGCAATGTCGCCTGTAAGTGTTGGATTGGTCGCTAAAAAGCGCTCTGTTGCCACCACCATAGCCGCCAGACTGCCTTTCATATCCGCAGTACCGCGGCCGTAGAGCATGCCATCACGAATTTCTGGCTCAAAAGGTGGGCTGGTCCATTGATCCAGCGGGCCTGTTGGCACCACATCGGTATGACCTGCGAAACAAAACAAGGGTTTACCCTGACCTCTGCGAGCCCATAAATTTAAGGTGTCTTCAAAAAACATCGACTCGATAGTAAAACCCAAAGCCTCGAGACGTTTTGCCATCAGTTGCTGACAACCGGCGTCTTCAGGCGTCACCGACTGGCGGCTGATTAAATCTTTGGTCAGGTCAAGTACGGCTGTGCTCATGCGGAAAGTCCAAATAATGTCTGATACTGTTGTTCTGAAAAACCAAGATAAAACTTACCATTGTGCTCAAGCACGGGTCTTTTGATCATCGCAGGTTGCGCCAGCATCAACTGTACTGCTTTGTCTGCATTCATGTCTTGTTTGTCTGCATCCGGCAAAGCTCTGTAGGTGGTGCCTTTGGTATTGAGCAATTCTTGCCAGCTAAGTTGCTGCATAAATTCTGCTAAGAGTTCTGCAGTGATGCCGTCCTGACGGTAATCAATATACTGATGGGGCAGTTGCTGTTGTTCCAGGTATTTGCGGGCTTTTTTTATCGTGTCACAATTTTTAATGCCATAAATGCGGGTCATAAAGCTGGATCCTAAGCGCTAACCAATTGAATAGCCAACAAGTCATCCTGTAGCGCCTGATGATAACCTGTACGGCAATGAATACTATGAATTTTAGGGTGAGGGACTATACGTAAAAACAAGCCAAAATTCTGACCCGGCTGACTCAGCTGCGCTTTATCATAATGCAGCAAGGCTTGTCCTGCCTGCACATTGGCTTGCTCACTCACCAGCCAGTGAAACCCCAGCCCATGTTTATCCTGGCAATATAGCGGAAAGTCCAGCGCCAGCTTTAGTCCACTCGGATGAGCAAACTGAATATGCTGACCTGTCTGATTTTTCCGGCTAAACAAACCGCTGAAAGGGCTGTATAAGGTTGTTCCCCGTAATTCAAGCCAGAGCCCGTCGCCCTGTAAACCACAAACCATAAGTGCATCACTGCTGGCCATACGTTGATGACTAAATGCGTCAACCGGACTTCTGATCCTCAATTTTAATTGTGGATCGAGGCTGGTGTGCCAGTGCAACAGACTAAAAGGGCTGAACATGAGCAAAAACATTTAAAGGGGCGTTGTCGGATAGTAACGAAAAAAACAGAATTTGGCGAAGATTTCCTACACTGTGTTGTTTCAGGATGTTTACAGCTATTTGTTCAGGCTATAGAACTTATGCAGAGCAGGGCAGTCGAACGAAATAGTATATTTTTCTGGTTTGAATATAAAAATGTCATGAAAAGCTGATAAGTCGGGGTCAGTTTTAATGACAAAACGATGAAAGCCTTATGCTTTCTTTGTTAGGGTTGTCCACAGATTCTGTGGATAACTTTGTGTGTTGTTATGTTTAACTGGCTTAACTTATTGAATTTGTTTGTTAAATACTAATGGCACAAAATTTGTTTAGTTTGCCCTTTCGCAAATAGTTATGCAAAGGCAGGAAACTGACAGTTTTCGTCTTCAATCTGAAACTTTTTGCGTAAAACTTTTGGGCCCTTCGTGTTTTAAATATGTTACTGATTTAGGTGTTTTTTACAGGCGTTACAGAATATTTTCTGACATGGATGATTTTACCTTTAGTTTCTGTCAAAGCTGGACGATAGTAAATGCAGGGGGTAGACTCCGCACCAACGACTTTGTGGTACATAACACCGATCATCAATAGGAGTTCCTGCAATGTCAGCTATGTTTTCGACACTCAAAGCGGGACTGCAGTACAGCCGTGACTGGCCTGTGGAACCTCAATTAAATTCAGTTTTTCCGGAAAACAAAGTTATCCGTATGACTGTGTTTGCACAAAAAACTTTACCTGTAGTGGCTGTAGTAGGAGCACTGGTGCAGTTTAATCAATTGGGTTCAAGCCAATTGCCTTTGATTTTCACCATGATGGTGTTTATTTTGTCTATGCCGTTTCAGGGCTGGTACTGGCTGGGAAAAAGAGCTCAGACTGAATTACCGCCTGGGCTGAGTAGCTGGTATGGCGAAATTAAACAGAAAATGCAGGCGCAGGGGCTACAAACCCAAAACCCGCAACACAAGTTGCGTTACGCAGATTTAGCATTGCTGCTAAAACAAGCCTTTGGGCAACTCGATAAGACCTTCCTTCGCGACTGGCTCTGAGCCAGTCGTCTGCTTTATTTTTCGGACAAGTAAATCCGCTGATAAAAAGTGTACACCCACTCTGGTTTGTAAATAACCAATAATGTCATGGCCATGCCATTGAGTAAGGCTTCAGGTAAAGCGGCCAGCGGAATAAAAATCAGATAGCCCTCGTACAACTGATGTGAGCTGTATTGATCAGCCTGAAGCCAGGCTTGCAACAGCATAAAGACCACCAACCCCAGAGCGCTGTTTAAAAAGGCTCCGACAAAGAGATAGATGAATAATTGCCGCTGCAGATAATGAAAACACAATAAGTAAACGGCGTAGTTGAGCGCCAGTACCAACCAGCCAAAAACTAAATTCCACAGCAATTGATCAAGAGGCAGGGTGGTCATCAGCCACTGCAGCGCCATCACCAGCACAAAAAGCAGGCAACTTAGCCTTAAACCAAACAGCAGTACTAAGCTGGTCAATGCCAGAAAATGGATGGATAGAGCGTCCAGCACTGTTGCATCGGTTTGCCACAACAAGGCCAGCACGCAGACGCTGGCCCCGGCCACAGGCCAGGGCACAGCTTTTTGCTGCAAATCGCGCCAAAAGTCACGATTGAAGACTAAAGCCGCAATTAGCAACAAGCAAAATGCAGCTAACATAGCTTAGCTCAGATCAAAGCTTGACCAGACTGGTGCATGATCAGAAGGGCGCTCTGATGCACGTAGTTCATAATCTACGTCACTTTCTGTGCACAAGGCGGCCAGTGGTGGTGTCGCCATTACTACATCAATGCGCAGGCCTCTGTTGTCATCAAAACCTTTAGAGCGGTAATCAAACCAGCTGTATTTTTCTGTGGCTTGTGGGTGTAAAGCACGGAAGGTATCAATTAAGCCCCAACCTTTTAAGGTGGCTAACATTTCACGCTCTTCAGGTAAAAATGAACATTTGCCTTCTTTTAACCAGCGTTTGGCGTTGGCTTCACCTATGCCAATATCTAAGTCTTCAGGGGAGATATTGATGTCACCAATCACAGCCACATAATCGTCCGGGCTGTGGTGGCTGATTAAATACTGTTGCAGGTCAGCATAAAACTTTTGTTTGGCCGGGAATTTGGTTTCGTGGTTACGGTTTTCACCTTGTGGGAAATAACCGTTTAACAAGGTCAGAGTTTTACCGTTTTCGAGCGCAAAAGTGCCAATCAGCATACGGCGCTGCGCGTCAGGCGCGTCCGTTGGAAAACCGTATAACATCGACAATGCAGGCTTTTTACTCAGAATGGCTACACCGTAATGGCCTTTTTGACCAAAGTAGTACAAATGGTAACCAAATTTTTGCATCTCTTCGAGCGGGAATTCATCATCATGAACTTTAATTTCCTGCAAACCGACAAAATCAGGAGAATGTTTAGCCAGCAAAGCTTCGATTTGATGGGGTCTGGCGCGTAAGCCATTTATATTAAAAGAGATAATTTTCATGGTGATTCTCTGGTCCAAATAAGAGTAAAAGCGTCTGAGCTGCATACTAGCATTTTGTCGGCCTTGGCGTGAACAGCTGCTTGCTCAGTCCGCCGACAAACTTTAAGCTATGACTTTGTATTGATGAGTTGGATGTTGTGAGTTCTGAGTTACCCGCCTATCAGTTAAAGTTTTCCGCCAAAAGGCGCAGTATTCAACTGAAAATTCAGTCTGGACAGCTATGGGTTTGTGCACCCACAGGCTGCGATCTGCAATTTATTCAGCAGCTTATTCAGCAAAAAAAAGACTGGATACACAAACATCTGAGTCAGCAGCAACAACATACGGAAGCTGGCTGGCTGGAACAACGTCAAATTCCGTTTTTTGACGATAAATTACAGCTGAAAATAGTGCAGGATTCGGTTAATCAATTTAGCCTGGATGGCGATTGTTTATGGCTGCAGTTGTCGAGCCGTAACAAAGCACAAAGCCAGCAGAAATGGATAGAAAAGCTGGTCAGTGAGTTTTATCTGCAGCAGGCACAGCTGTGGTTTGAGCAACAAGTGCAGCAAGAGCAGCAGCGAATGTCGCTTCAAAGCCGTGAAGTGCGGGTTTGTAATTTTAAAGCCAAGTGGGGTAGTTGCGATTCATCCGGTGTGCTGAGTTTTAACTGGCGTTTACTGATGGCGCCACAGTGGGTGGCTCAGTATGTGGTGGTGCACGAACTGGCGCATCTGGTCTATATGAATCACAGCAAAAGCTTTTGGACTTTAGTTAGTAAATTTAACAGTGATGCGGCCAAAGCCCGGCTCTGGTTGAAGCAAAACCAACACTGGATGCAGTTGTAGGTTGCAACCTGTGTAATCTTATCCAAAGGGTAAAAAAAGAAAGCCGGCTATAAAGCCGGCAAAGTTTACATCTTGGGAGAATAGAATGGATGATTCACTTAGTCAGACTGCCTGCCTCTGAAAAAATTCCATTTTATTTTCTTTTTTTTTGATCTGTGCACTTTGCTTTGCATTTTGTCTTGTTCAAACACCAGCACAGGCTTCCCAGTCCACAGTGTTTTCTGTTCTAATTCGTCACAACTTCAGGTTCAACCTGAACCGGATCAACAGTAAATTGGCCAGTCAGAGCCGATATTCTCTTTTCAGGACAACAACATGACAAACCCTCTGCGTATACAACAGCTGATGAAGCTGGTCGATTTAACCCGTTTAACGGATCAGGATACAGCTGCGGCTATGCAACAATGGCTGGAACAGGATGTAGCAAATGCAGCCGTGTTGCCCGCTGCTGTTTGTGTATACCCAGAGTATCTGGTTCAGGTGAAAGATTTTTTACAGCAACGAAAGTTGGCGGTGAAACTCGCAACTGTGGTGAATTTCCCATCCGGTGCTTTACCTCTTGCAGAGGTACTGGAACAAATTAAAGCTGCGCTTGCTGCTGGAGCTGATGAAATTGACTGTGTATTGCCTTATCAGACCCTATTGTTGGGTCATACCGAGCAAGTGCGTGAGTTTTTAGCTGCAGTGCGTCAGGCTACAGAAGGGGTTTGTTTAAAAATTATTATTGAATCCGGAGAGTTAGTCACTTGTCAGCAGATCAGTAAAGCCGCTGAGTTGGTGGTGGAGTCGGGCGCAGATTTTGTGAAATCATCCACAGGCAAAGTGAAAGTTGGGATCACAGAAGAAGCTGCCCGCATTATATTGGCAGTGATAGCCGCATCTGAGCGTCCAGTGGGTTTTAAAGCTTCAGGTGGTGTGCGTTCAGTGGAATTTGCATTAAAACTGGTCAGTCTGTTTGAAGAGCTGACAGGTGAGGTAGCCACAGCACGCTATATGCGTTTGGGCGCCAGCGCTTTGTTGAATGATTTAAGCCAACAACTGGATTACTAAACCCTACTTGTATAAAGCCGCAAAAGTGTATTTAGCGGCTGTAGCGTTTTTCTTCTTTGAGTTTATTAAACTGCTGCAATAACTCCTGATGTCGCACTTTGTGGTGCTCAGGCAGTGGCATATTGTCGACTATCCTGAAAGTTTTGCGGCATTTTTCCGCCAGCTCCAACGGCTTCTTCCGTTTTGGATCGGCCATCATCTGTATTGCGGTTTGGATATAGTTCAGCGCGCTGCCTGTATTCATTGGCGCAATTTCCAGGGCTTGCTCAAAGCGGATCAGAGCCTGCTCGTAATTGCTTTCTTTATAGAACTGAATACCTTGTTTGTTAACTTCATTAAAGCTGGCCTGGCGGCTTAACGAACGGTGTTGCTGTTCGCTGAATAGTTTTTCCAGTATAGGATCTATGGCGCCAGACAAGCATTGTAGTTTTTGTGTCAATGCTGATGCTTGTTCAAACTCACCAATTTGGTTGAGTAGCAGTACAGCGTCTGCCGCACAATGAGGAATAGGCGGAACTTCATCCGGTTTTTCTGGATCGATTTCCGGGTTCATTTGTGCGGTCACGCGATCAGACACAGTGGCAAAGGTCTTTTTCGCCAGATATTGCTGACCACTTAACGACTCCAGACGGGCCTGACATAAAGTTTCAAATAAATCGAAGTCAAAATCACGAATAACGGTATCTTCACGTTTGGCTCTGTGAATAGCCATTAAGGCTTCTTGCTGGTATTTGTTACGCTGGTTCAGCTCTTCAGAGCGTGATGCTGCGTCTATCACGGTTCGGATATAGTTCAGCAGATGCACCACTTCCTGACGCGCTGCACGGCGGGTGATTTCGTATATTTGTTTACTGGCTTGCACCAGACTTGCCAAATCATCCATATCTCTGGCTATATCCATTACCAGATTCTGCCGGCTTACGGAAAACGGAGAAATCACAATAGCTTGCGAAATGACTTCCATAGCTTCAGCCATCAAGCCCTGGGCTATTAAATTGCGGGCTTTCAGATCATAAGCTTCGGCAAAGTATCTGTTGGTATCTATGGCCTCGTTACAGAGTTCCATACTTTCGTCAAAACGCTCTTGCTCAAAGCAAAGACGGGCCTGAAGTAACAAGGCCCAGTTGGTACGGCTAAATGACAGGGTCTCTGACAACAAAGCTTCAGCTTCATCGTATTGTTTTAGTTTTAAATGAGTTTCAGCCTGGATACGACCACACAACGAATGATAACGACCGACTTGTTCACGTTCTTGTTTGCAGGCTTCGATCACCAGTTCAGGTTGATCGTCAAACATGGCCTGATAAATGGGGGCCAGCTGTTTCTTTCGGTTTTGAATTTTAACCAGACGGGTGCGTAACACACTTTGCGAAAAAGGTTTGATGATGTAATCGTCAGGTTCAGCTTCAATAGCTCCGACCACCATAGGCACCTGATTTTCACCTGTCACTATCATGTAAACAGCACCAGGGTGCAGTAGTTTTTTCTCACGTAAATCTTCTAATAACTGACGGCCGTTTTTACCTGAACCCAAGTTGTAATCTACAAACAACACATCATACGAGCCGTGCATGCACTTCCATAATGCCTGTTCGCCAGTCAAAACAAAGGCAATATTGGTTGCACCCATCGAATACAGTATGCCTTTGAGCAATAACTGGAAGGGACGTTGGTCATCAACAATAAGGACTCGAAGATTTTCGAGAGTTTTGTACGACATTCAGCAAACCTATCGATTCAATTATCGCAAGTGTTGATAATATGTTGGATTTTAGCAAGGAAAATTTAGCGACTTATTCTGGAACTATAACGCAGGAAGAGAATGGTGGAGGGGGAAGGATTCGAACCTTCGAAGGCAGTGCCGGCAGATTTACAGTCTGATCCCTTTGGCCACTCGGGAACCCCTCCACAAGTGTGGTGCGCATCTTATCAAAAAACATTTTGATGTAAAGGAAATTACTCAACTTTTTTGTCTGACTGCCGATAAAGCAAACAATATGATGTTTTTGTGCAGATTTTATGCTGATTAATGAGTGGCAAACCGGTATACGGTTAAATGAGGCGATACAGCAACACAGATTCAGTGATTTTTCATTGTGGCTGGCATTTTTGTCGCCTGCAGTTGAAGAGTTTGCTCAGTTTTATACACCAGACACCCAAAGCGCCAGATTTCAGCCTGATTTGTATCAACAGTTGGGTATACAGCAAGCGCGGCCTTTTTCATATTTGCCAGAAGATGAAGTGCATTTAAAACAGCAGGCCACAGCTTTTCAGCAAGGTGGTGCTGTTGCTTTGCATTTAATGCAGTGCCTGCAAGGTGCGCCTTTGGTGATGGAAGATAATAAGCAGAAGCTGCCGGATGAGGTGAAATCAGGTTTAAGTTTGCATGCAAGACGTCATCTGGTTCAGCAAAAACCAGAGATGATGGTATCTGATCCTACCGCTTTGTATGAGATTTTAAATCAGCTGCACGCCTGATAAAATCTGGTTACCTTTGGTGCTGACATTTTTTAAATTTAAGGCCGCTGCCACAAGGGCAGGTGTCATTGCGGGATATTCGAGTCGTAGGATGTTCTGTTAATACACCACTGCAGTACATCCAGTTGCCTTGCTCCAGCTCAAAATCTGACACTTCATCCAGTACTTCCAGTTTATCGCCGACCAGATAAGAGGCCATAAAATGCACCTGAGTAGCGGTTAACTTCGCATCCTCAATAATCTTCAGGCCAATAAAACGCACCGCTTTGGCAAAGTCGGCTATATCCGCCAGGTTGTGCTCAGCCCGGGCTTTGGAATGATAGGTCTGCAGAATGTAGTGGTAACACTGCGAATTTTTATCATGATGGCAATAGGCGCTGTAGCGCGACCGCATCAGTTGTTGGGGGTTTTGTGCAAAAGCCTGACCGCAGATCAGCGGCTCACAACAGGTGGTAAAATTTTTACCTGAACCGCAATAACATAAAGATGACAATACGCCTGCCAATTGAATACTCACTCTGCTTTTAATGCTTCAATGAAAACTTTATTACAAAGCTTCCATACAACCATCAACAAAAACCTTAATCAGGCCCTAGTGTAAGCAAAATGGCAGTCAGGGCCAAGCCAGTTGTATCTTTAGCTGGCTTTAGGCCGAATTAGTGACTTACCGCAATACGTGGGTTGGTGGTCTGGACTTTTACTGCGTCGCTGCTTAACTGATAAAAGCAGGTTTGATGCTGCTCAGCCAGTTGCTGATAATGTTGTAATGAGCTTTCGCTGAACTGATCCTGCCAGACGACAACAGCACTACAGGTACTGCTGCTTAACGCATCGCTTAGTACTGTATGAATATTGCTGATTTGTTTTTGCTGGATCACCAGTACTTTGGACATGTCTAAATCAAAACCACTGAAGGTCGATTTATCCGGCAATTGGTTTGGAGCCAGTAACAGCACCCAACCTGATTGTTGCTGGTGCTGCTGAATAATAAACAGCAATTCAGGCAAAGCCAGCTGGCCGGCAGTGACCTGCAATTTTTGATAAAACGCGGTTTGACCGGTTTTATGCTGTAACTGGTTTTGGCCAACTGAAAGGTAGGCGTGAACTGCTTTGTTTAAATTCAACATGGTGATGCTCCAATACTGTTTGCATGTACAGTGTATGGATATACAGTAGTTTTCTGTTGTTTAAAAAGCAAGCTCTTTTTTCAAAGTTTTTGGCTGTTTTTTACTCTTTCTTCAAAGGTGATTTGTTACTTATTGTTTTGTAACGTTATTTTTTCAAAGCGTTCAGCAGCTAATTGCTGGGCTTGCTGCTGGTCAATGAGCGTTAGGTGTTTACACAGTACTGTACAAGCCTGTTGGGCTGTACTGTCTTGCTGTAAAGCCGCCAGAATAAACCAGCTGTAGGCGAACACTGCCGACTTCGGCACACCAGCGCCTTTTAAGTAGCAATGGCCTAATTGAACCTGAGCCTGCAGATGGCCAGTGTAAGCGGCACGACAATAATAAGTCGCGGCCTGATGCAGCTCCTGCTGTGCAGAATATGTCAAAGCCTGCTGAAACAGTTGTTCAGCGTCTGGCTGAGCAAGAACTTCGTTTTGCACCGCTACCGCTACCGCATCGTTTTGCGGTAAATAGGACAACACGCTGCCTGGTGACTGCAACAAAACCTGTAATAACTGTTGATGTTCTTTTAATTTGGCATCGACTTCGGCCAAAGTTAAATCATCAATACCGGTAAACTCCGAGCTTAAAAGTTGTGACGTAGTCATAAATACAAAATCCGGTTCTGAAAAAGCGCGTTATTAGACCCAAGCCACAGGGCAGGGTCAAGCGAATGAGTCAGCTTTGTGCCGCCATCTGTCAGATTTCTGACGTTCAAGGCAAACGCAACCCTTTCACTTGCGAAAATCGAGCCAGAATCAAGCCAAGATAGTGAAAGGAGTAGATCAAAAGCTCATCCTGTCGCAGAGAAAGGCCATAGTCATATGGTTGTCACACAGCCTTCTTACACTTCACATATTAAAGTTGTATGAGCGCAGTACCATGTGGACAGATGAAAGTTACAGGCAAGAACTGGTCAGTATTTTACAGCAGCGCAAGTTGCAGCCGCTGTTTCAGCCTGTACTGGATTTTAACACCGGCTATATACAAGGTTATGAAGCGCTGATCCGTGGCCCATCCGACAGCCCGCTGCATTCTCCGCTCGTGTTATTTAAAGTGGCGCATCAGTGTCAGCTATTGCCTGAACTGGAAATGTTGTGCCGTGAGCTGAGTATTGCAGCTTTTGCCGCCGCTGGTGTGCAAGGCGATTTATATCTCAACGTCAATCCGCTGCTGTTGTTGTCGAACGATCACCCGTCCGGTTTAACTTTGGCTTTGTTAGATAAATACCAGTTAAACCCAAGCAGGGTGGTGATTGAGCTATCAGAGCAGTATCAGGTGGATGACTCCACAGTATTAATTAACGCAGTGCATCATTACCGTGAACTGGGTTTTCGTATTGCCATCGATGATTTGGGCAGTGGTTTTTCCGGTTTAAAGCTCTGGTCTGAACTCAAACCCGATCTGATTAAAATTGATCGTTATTTTATCAGTCAGGTGCATGCCGACCCAACCAAAAAAGAATTTGTCCGCAGCATTATTGCCTTAGCGAAAAGCACGGGCTCGGCTGTAGTGGCTGAAGGTATTGAAACCCGTGAAGAGTTGCTGCTGTGTCAGGAACTAGGTGCAGATTATGGCCAGGGCTATTTATTAGGTCGTCCTAATGCGGTGATGAGCTCTGTAGTCACAGGCAGTTATCAGTTGAATCCAAATCAGGGCAGCACGCCACCGAATTCAACCGAGCAGGTAGGAGCCTTATTATTGTCAGTGCCTGCTGTAGCCAGTGTCACTACTGTTGCGCAGTTGTTTGATTTATTTAGTAAAAACCCGCAGTGGTCCAGTCTCGCCATAGTTGAAGATGACCAGCCTGTTGGCATAGTGCAAAAGTTGGTGTTGTTCGAGCTGTTCTCCAGTCCTTATGGCCGGGCTTTGTATGAAAAGAAAAGCGTAAAAGCGCTGATGGATAAAGATGCTGTGATAGTGGATGAGAACAGCACTTTGGATCAATTAAGTCAGCAGGTGACGGATCAGGACGACGAAGGCAGCTGGTATTTTATTGTCACCCGCGATCAAAAGTACCTGGGCTTAGGTTCAGTACGGGCATTGCTAAAACGTATTACCGAAAGCAAATTACAAAATGCGCGTTACGCCAACCCCCTGACTTTGTTGCCCGGCAACGTGCCGATTTACCGCGAAATTGATGGTTTATTACAACGACGAAAAAGCTTTCATATCGCCTATTTTGATTTAAACGACTTTAAGCCCTACAACGATACTTATGGCTACAGCAAAGGCGATTTAGTCATCCAACTGGTGGCTGAGCTATTAACCAGCATAGCGGGCGCTGGTGGTCATTTTGTGGGGCATGTAGGTGGCGATGATTTTGTCGTGATCTTCACCAGCGAAAACTGGCAGGAGTTGTGTCAGCAGGTGCTGAATGAGTTTGCCGAGCGGGTGCTGTTTTATTATGAAAGCGCCCATGTGCAGGCCGGTGGTATTCGCAGTCAGAACCGCAGTGGCGAGCAGGTGTTTTATCCTTTACTCAGTCTGGCGGTTGGGGTAGTGTCACCCGACCCAAGGTTATGTATTTGCCATCATGATGTAGCGGCTTTAGCCAGTGATGCCAAAACACAGGCGAAAAAACCACAGGGCAACTTTTTGTTTATCTCACGCCGACGTGGGCCAGGCTTGAGTGGATTAGTGAATTAGTCATGGATTAATCAACTAAACCACTGGCTAGACCAATTCAACACGCCTGCTGAGGTACACTGCACCACTTCGATAGTCGTCAGGACGGGGATCCATGTTTTTACAGCAGTTTATTAGTGAGCATAACCACGAAGTCAGTTTTAGCCGTCAGCAGGCCTGCCGTTTTGCCAAGGAAGTGGCCACAGATTTTAACCCTATCCACGACGCCGACAGTAAAAGATTCTGTGTGCCAGGTGATTTGTTGTTTGCTCATATGGTCAGCAAACACGGTTTAGCGCAGAAGTTACATTGCACCTTCGCCGGTATGGTCAGTTCAGACGTGCTGCTGCACTCAGAGCAACAAGGCGATGAATGGCGCTTGTGTGATCAGCAGCAAAAAAATTACTTAATTTTGCGCCAGCAAGGCGAAAAGTTCCACGATTTGGCTTATATCGAGTCGTTAGTGAAAGACTATGTACGTTTCTCTGGTCAAAACTTCCCACATATTCTGCAGCCTTTAATGAAGCAGCATCAGGTAATGATTAACCCTCAGCGTCCACTGGTGATTTACGAAAGTATGACGCTGGAATTCGACCGCTTTTCTGCCACCTCACCTGAATTACGTTTAGCCCACAACGGTTTAACAGTCGAAGGCAAACGTGGTTTAGCCCGTCTGGGTTTTGAGCTGGTCGAAAATGGCGAAGTGATAGGCCGTGGCGAAAAACGTATGATTTTAAGCAGCCTGCAGCCTTACGAAGAAACCGTAATGCAGCAAATGGTCGACTTTTACAACGAGCGTAAAACTCAGTTTCAACACGCGGTTTAAGCCTTTGATTCTGGCGCAGCTGGCTTGGATTACATTTGCGCTTCTGCTAAGGTGCCGCGAAATAAACCCTTTAAGTTGAGGTCGCTGATGTATTACATGATTTGTTCAGAAGATGTGCCAAATAGCCTGCCATTACGTAAGCAAGTGCGTGAACAGCATTTAGCCCGTTTGCAGGAGTTAAAAGCTCAGGACCGTTTATTGATTGCAGGCCCATTGCCGGCAGTGGATCTGGAAGACCCGGCCGAAGCAGGTTTTACCGGCTCTTTAGTAGTGGCGCAGTTTGAGTCTTTAGAACAGGCCAAAGCCTGGGCTGCTGCTGATCCCTACATAGCAGCAGGTGTGTACGCTAATTCAGTGGTGAAGCCGTTTAAAAAGGTGTTGCCTTAAGTTTTGGCCACTCGATTAAATAGCTTTAAAAGATCCCCGACCATGTTTGGGGATTTTTTTGAGCTTTACAGCCTATTCTGCAGGTACATCAGTAGGTGTTACTGCGGTAATCTGGAAGCAGGCGCAGGCAAACTAAACTGATACTCGGCCAGTTGATAACGCTTAACTATGCGACCGAGTTCGCCGTTGTCGTATAAGTGCTGCCAGGCTTTGGCCAGTTGCTCTAAACGCTCTGGGCTTAGCGTGTGGCGGTTAAAACCAAAATACACAGGGCTTTGATAGACCTCAAACAAAGGTTCTAAACCGACTGTCGACAAGCCAGCCTGCTTTTTCCAGTAGTGATAAGCCACTATATCTTCCAGCACACCATGCACACGACCATTCAGTAGCAGCGCCTGCTTATCTTCATTGCCACGAATAAATACAAAGCGGGTGCGGTTTTTTGCATCGTTTAAAATACTGTCCAGCTCATCGCCATAATAAGCGCCATTGAGTAAAGCGATAATGCCCGATGTGCCGCTGCGCTTGAGTTGTGTCAGATTGGTTAAAGCCGGGAAAGCCTCTGTTTTACCCACCAGATAAATAACTTCCTGCTGATGTGGACCAATAAAAACAAATTGTTGACTGCGCTCGGCGTTGTAACTTAAGTGGCTTAATACATCCAACTCGCCTTGTTCGATCAACTTTAACGACCTCAGCCAGGGGCTATGGATAAACTCCAGACTACAACCCACTTCCTTTGCCAGACGGGTTAGCAACTCCACATTCAGACCGCTCCAACTTTTATCCTGCTGAATAATGTAAGGCGCAAAGCTGGTTTCAATGCCCATACGCAAGGTGCAGCTTTCAGAGCGGAAACTCAGCAGTAAACAGACTATGGCGGCAAGAAAAAGCTTCATAAAGCCCTTAATAACGCAGCGAAGGTATAACTGAACTATATACGCAGCGGCGTAAGCTTGCCTGACAAATCAGTTATATAGGGACAGGGTTTTATCCGGATCCTTATTCAATTACTTTTAAAAACAAACAAATACAGTTACCTTTTATCCAGGTTTTTGAACAACTCTCTGTTATAGAAGGAATTGGTAATGCTGACTAAAGTACTAGGTTTGAGTATGTTTCTGCTGTTAAGCCAAAGCAGTTTTGCCGCCACTACTGACGCTGGCATCAGTATCAGTCAGGCTTTGCAACATGAAGCCCGCACTGCAGAAAATAAAAAACGTGACGCTGCACGCAAACCAGAACAAACGCTGGCATTTTTTGAAGTGACGCCACAAAGCACAGTAGTGGAAGTCTGGCCTGGTTCTGGTTGGTATACCGAAATTTTAGCGCCGCTACTGGCCGAAAAAGGCAAACTCTACGCCGCCCATTATTCCGATAAGTTCACTTTTCTAAGCGCTGACTATATGCAAAAAGGCCGTGCAGAATACAAAGCAAAACTTGCATCGCACCCCATCTATAAAAATGTCACAGTGACCGACTTTGCACCTTTGGCGGATATAGCCATAGCGCCAGCAGGCAGTGTGGATCTGGTGCTGTCTATCCGCAATCAGCTCTATCTATTTGATGGCGAAACCTCGTTAAAACATGCGTTAGACAACTTTTACAAAGCGTTAAAACCAGGTGGTGTTTTAGGAGTAGTAGCGCCGCGCTTGCCAGACAATATGCTCAATACAGACTGGAAAAAAACCGGTTATGTACCGGAGCAGTTATGGTTAAAACTGGCCAAAGAAGTCGGATTCAGCTTCGAAGATCGCGACGATATGCTGCTGAATCCAAAAGACACCGCCGATCACCCATCAGGCATTTGGTCATTACCACCCACTATGGCCGGAACTGAAGAAGAAAAAGCTAAGCATCTGGCTATTGGCGAAGTAAACCAAATGGTGCTGAAGTTTAGAAAGCCAAGGGAGTAATGGGGTCTGAGTGGTTGTGCTCGTTGTAGGTTGCACTCGCTGCAAAGCGGCTAACGCTAAAGGGGTAGGTTTAGCCATAAACAGCTAATTCTCTATTTTTAGCCAAAAAAGGCTAACCCTCTATTTTATTTAATTCCTTTAATTAGCCAAAAATAGCTAAATTTGATTTTTTAGCTAAAAATGGCTAAATTTGTATCTGGATGTAAAAAGGAGTCTTAATGTGGAGCTTAGCCATAAACCTATCGCAGTGATCAGCGGGGACATTGTTAACTCAACTAAGTTAACCTCTGAGCAGTTTGAAAAACTACTTAAACGAATCAAAGATATTCAAAAATGGATCAGCGTAGGGAATTCATCAAATGCGCACAGTATTGAGCGTGGTGATGAGTTTCAGTCCGTGGTACATGATATTGAATGCGCTCTGAGATACACCATCATTTATCGAACTGGTATTAAAGCGCTTGGCAAAGAATTTGATAGTCGCATTAGCTTTGCTATTGCTTCTAATGCAGATCTGCGTGAGTCGGTCTCTGAATCAATGGGCAAAGCATTTGTTCTTTCTGGCCGTGGATTAAAAGCCTTGAAGAGCGACAAGTTGGTTTTTAACTCTGACCGCTTTGAGCTAACTGAACACTTTGATTTGCTCTTTAAATATCTTGACAGACAACTCACTGAATTAACCTCGCGCCAATGTGAGGTCATGCTTCCGATGCTCCAATCAAATGAAGGTTTGTCGATTAATGAGTTAGCAGAAAGGCTTGATGTTGCTAACGCTACTGCCAGTAAGTCACTTAAAGCTTCAGGTTGGCCGCTGATCAGTGAACTGAATTGGCGATTTATCAACCAGGTGGCGGGGCTCAAGTATGTCTGATTTTTTTAGTGTTCTAATCCCCTTCATGTTGATGCATATCATCTGCGACTTTTACTTGCAACCAAAGCTATGGGTAGAAGCCAAAAAAACGAACACTTATCGCTCACCTGAGTTATACCTTCACTCTCTACTACATGGTGTTGTTTCATTAATTCCCGCAGTGATCCTAGCTGTTGACTGGCGCTCAGCTGCTTGCTTGGTTGTTATAGTTGCAGTAAGTCATTTTATTATCGATCTGTGGAAAGTAACGACACCACGTGGTGAGAAATTTTCCTATTTTGTTATTGACCAGACTTTGCATCTGTCGATATTAGCGGTCATTGCTTTTCATATAACAGACAATGTAACGATTGAAGCAGTGCTAAAACATGAGAACTTCCCGGATGCAGTGATGCTGCTTTTTGGTTACCTTCTCATTCTCAAACCAACATCAATTGTGATTGCCAGCATCTTAAAAAAGTATCCAATATCAGGTAGCGGTGGAGACGATACTACTCAAGTCAGTGGTATTGTCGCTGGTGGTGAGTTGATTGGTTATTTAGAGCGCTTGTTAATACTGACTTTTACCCTTGTTGGCAGTTATGAAGCAGTGGGCTTTGTATTGGCAGCCAAGTCAATATTTAGATTTGGTGAATTGAACAAAACAAACGACCGAAGCATGACTGAGTATGTGTTGATTGGATCATTGGTATCGGTGGTGATCACAACATTAGTGGGAGCCTTATTGTCATTTGGTTTGGAGGTAAAAATTAAGTAGGCGAAAAGCTATTTGGCTCTTTATGGCTCAACGGCTCAATAAACTCAAATTTAAGGGGTAGTTGTTTTCGGTATTTACCTTAGTTGTTTTTAGTCACATAACCTCATTATCCTGGGTTATATGAGCTGTTTTTACAAACCCGCCTGCGACAACCTTAGATTTCCAACAAAACCCAATAGGCGTATGCAACTCACTGTGGCAAAATCAGTTTTATAGCTTAAACAGCAAACTAATAAAGACTAACGGAGTACTGTCGCATTGGCACTTGAGCCTGGTTTTTTAGTGATCCATTCCAATCAGCTGGAGCAGCTGCGGGCGCTTTTGGTGCAGTTTTGTCAGCGTTATCCGCTCTCTCCATTAGAGCTGGAGCAGGTGCTGGTGCAAAGCAACGGTATAGCGCAGTGGCTGAAACTGGCTTTTGCCGCGTCCCCTGATGAAGCCGATCCTTTTGCCCGTGGTTTGGGGATAGCTGCTGCTATGCAGGTGCAGTTGCCTGGCCGTTTTATCTGGAGCATGTATCAGCTGGCGCTGCCGGAGCAGCAACTTCCTGATTTATCTGTGTTTAGCAAAGACAGTTTGCGCTGGCGTATTTTCCGTTTATTGCCTTCTTTAGTAGCGCAAGATGAATTTGAGCTGCTGCGCCGTTTTATCAGTGACGATAAAGACCAGCAAAAACGCTCACAGCTAGCGCTGAAACTGGCAGATTTATTTGACCAGTATCAGGTGTATCGCGCCGATTGGCTGGCTGATTGGGCCAAGGGGTTGTATCGCTTAGCGCAAATGGATGGTGACGCTAAAGCTATGCAGGATGATCAGCTGTGGCAAGCCAAACTCTGGCAGGCGATTTTGGCTGAGCTGCCAGCAGAACAGCAGCAACAAAGCCGCTTTTCGTTGCATCAGGCCTTTTTACAGCAAGTAAAAAGCTGGAAAAAAGCGCCAAAGAATTTACCACGCCGGGTCATTATTTTTGGTATCTCGTCTTTACCCCAACAAATGCTGGAAGTATTGTCGGCACTGGCGCCTTATTGCCAGATTTTGTTAGCGGTATTAAACCCTTGTCAGTTGTATTGGGCTGATATTATTGCCGAAAAAGACAAAGTTAAAGCAGCGCAAAAACGCCAGCCACAAAAGGCAGGTTTTTTACCTTTTGCCAGTGCCGAGCAGTTATCAGGCCAGGCGCAGCCTTTGCTGGCGGCCTGGGGAAAGCAGGGGCGGGATTATATTCGCTTGCTGGATCAGTTTGACGAAACTGCCGCTCATAAAGAGCTGTTTGCTCATCAAAAAGTCGATTTATTTGAAAGCCCCAACACCAGTCATTTATTAGGTCAGTTGCAGGACGATATTTTGCAGCTGCGATCCATCACTGAAACCCAAAGCCAATGGCCAGCTTTAACAGCTGAAGCGGCGCGCAGCATCAGCTTTCAAAAAGCCCATAGCCCACTTCGCGAAGTGGAAATTCTGCATGATCATCTGCTGAGGCTCTTTGTGCAAAACCCGGAGCTTGGCGCCAAAGATGTGATGGTGATGGTGCCGGACATTAATTTGTACGCGCCTTTAATTGAAGCTGTTTTTGGCAAAGTGCCAATGGGCGATTTGCGGTATATCCCTTACAGTATTTCCGATCAAAACAGCAAAAAGCAGCAGCCGTTATTACAGGCTTTAGAAGTGCTGTTAAGCCCCGAGCAACAACGCTTAAACGCCAGTACTGTCTTCGATATGCTGGATATCAGCGCCTTGCAGCAGCGTTTTGGTTTAAAAGCAGCGGCTTTACCCAAAATTAAACAGTGGATTGAAGGGGCTGGTATTCGCTGGGGGCTGGATCAGCAGCATCGTCAGCAACTGGGTTTACAGCATGGTTTTGAGCAAAACAGCTGGCTCTTTGGTATCCGCCGTATGCTGCTGGGTTATGTGGCGGGCGACACAGCGCCATGGCAAGGCATTGCGCCTTATGCCGATGTGGCAGGATTAGAAGCAGCCGAACTTGGTCCTGTGCTGGTGCTACTGCAAAAGATTAACGAGCTATGGCAACAACTTGCAGTAAAACGTAGCCCAGCCGATTGGCATTTGCTTTTTACCCAGCTGTTGCAGGACTTTTTTGCGCCCGACGAGCTGGAAAGTCAGCAGCTGGTGCAGCAGTTACAACAGCAACTGCAAAGCTGGCTCGACAACACCACAGGCGCTGAACTTAAAGAAGAGTTAAGTTTACAAATCGCCCGTCAGACTTTGTTAGAACCTATGCAGGCCGGTGGTTTGCAGCAGAAGTTTTTTAGTGGTCGTGTTAATTTCGCCACTTTGCTGCCGATGCGCTCTATTCCTTTTGCGGTGATTTGTTTGCTCGGCATGAACGATGGCGCTTATCCACGAGCGCAGCAGCGGCAGGACTTTGATTTAATGGCGCTGGATTATCGCAGTGGCGACCGTTCGCGCCGTGACGATGACCGCTATTTATTGCTCGAAGCTTTATTGTCGGCCCGCCAGCAGTTTTATATCAGCTGGGTAGGTTTTAGCGTCTTTGATAACAGCGCCCGCGCGCCTTCAGTGCTGGTCAGTCAGCTGCGTGATCATTTGTCTACAGGCTGGGCTATGCAGGATGGTTCTGATCTTTTAGAGCAAATCACCTTTGAGCATCCGTTGCAGCCTTTTAGCTGTCGTTACCGTGAAGCAGGATCTGGCCTTGTCAGCTATCAGCAGGAATGGGCCAGCTTGCATCAAAAAGCCGCAGCTGCAGAGCAGGGCGAGGCACTTGAAAAGCTTACCGATTTACACTGGACTTTAAAACAAGCCAGCGATTTTATGCGTGAGCCAGTGCGGTTCTTTTTTAATGAACGCTTAAAAGTACGACTGGAATTGCCGGAACTGGCCAGTATTAACGATGAAGTCTTTGCTTTGGATCCGCTGGAACGCTGGCAAATGCAGCAGCAGTTGGTAGCGGAGCTCAAACGTAGTGTTGAACAAAGCCAATACGGACAACAAAACTGGCAACAACAGACGGAACAGCAGCTGGAGTTATTCCGCCTGCAAGGCCGATTGGCTGTGGGTTCTGGCGCTGCGTTAATGCAACAGGACTTGGTGGCAGGGCTTGAAGAACTGGCCGCTGGGTATCAGGATTTTTTAAGTGCTTTTCCAACAGCGGACACAGGTTTTTATCCGCTGCGTTTTGTTTGTCAGCAGGGTGAGCTGGTTGAGCATTTAACAGGTTTTAGGCGCAGTAGCGACAACTCGGCTTTGGCTTATGCCGAGCTATTGCCTGTTGCCCTGATCAAAGACCGAAGCATCAACTGGCGGCATTTAGTTGCGCCTTATTTGAAGCTGCTTTTATGCTGTGCCAGCGGTTTGCCGCTTACGCTTTATGTGCTCTCCAGAGTGGGTCAATTGGTGCTGCAACCTATTGAAAAACAACAGGCGCAAACGCAGCTCACTCAGATCCTACAGCTGATGCAACAAGGCTTATCAGCACCTTTGGCTCTGGAATTTAATGTCGGTATTGAATTAGTGAAACAGCTGGAAAAAGGTGCAGCTTTGGATGACAAGTTGCTATCTAAGCTGGAGCGTGTGTACGTGGGCGATGACTTCAATGCAGGAGCATTACAGCGTAGCCCTTATTTGCAGCGCGCTTTTGCGCAGTTTTATGCGCTTTGGCAAGAGGGCCAACTAGCAGATAACGCCAGCGCTTTATATGGGCCATTACTCGCCGTGAGCTATACAAATAGCTGCGAGGTGTCGGCATGAGCACTGCTATAGCCAATCTGGATTTATTGTCCTTCCCGTTATCCGGCAGTCAGCTGATTGAAGCGAGCGCAGGTACGGGCAAAACCTTTACCATAGCGGCCTTGTATTTACGTTTGGTATTGGGCCATGGCACCAGTAAAGCCTTATTACCGCCTGATATTTTGGTAGTTACTTTTACCGAAGCTGCAACCCAAGAGCTGACCGAACGTATAGGCCAGCGTTTAGCCGACGCCGCCCGTTATTTTCGTGAGCAAACAGGCTCTTTAAAAACAGATCAGGCGGATCCGTTTTTACAAAGTCTGCGCAGTGAATTTACCCCAGAGCAGTGGCCACATTGTGCCTATCAGCTGGAACTGGCTGTGCAGTATCTGGATGAAGCGGCCATTTCTACTATTCACGGCTGGTGTAATAAAGTGCTGGCCGAATTTGCGCTCTCCAGCGGTTATTTGTTTGAACAAAATCTGGTGACAGACGTCGAGCAGTTGCAACTGGATGTGATGCGGGATTACTGGCGTAATTTTTATTACCCTTTGCCACAAGAGCATATAGCCACAGTCTGGCAACAGCTGCAAAACCCAGAAACTTTGCGCAAAAAAATTCTGCCGCTAATCAGCCATTTGTCGTTATTTACAGAACCTGCGACACCTGCTGTGTTATTGCCTGAAGTGAAAACACAGCGTAAGCAAAAGTTGGCAGAGCTTAAAGCACCATGGAATAACTGGGTGAGCGAAATCCGGATTTTGCTGCATGGTGCTATTGAGCGAAAAGAGGTGGATGGCCGCAAATTGCAGGCGCGTTATCTCGATAGCTGGTTAGCAAAATTAGTGGCCTGGATCAGCGATGCCGAAATGGTTGATCCGGATTTACAAACAGGCCAAAGCCGCTTAACGCCCCAAGGTTTAGCTGAAGTATTTAAAGACAAGCCTGCACCCAATCATCCGGCTTTTGAGGCTATGGCAAAACTTGCGGCTGAACTGACGGCTTTGCCGGATCCGGAGCAGGATTTAGTGCTGCATGCCGCCTTTTGGTTTGCGCGGCGTTTCCATCAGTTGCAGTTAGAACGCTCTGAACTGGGGTTTGATGAGCTACTAAGCCGCTTGCAGCTGGCGCTGCAAAAAGACCAGGGAGGCTTATTGGCCGAACGTTTACGGCGTAAATTCCCGTTGGCGCTTATCGATGAATTCCAGGATACCGATCCTGTGCAGTATCAGTTATTTGATGCCATTTATCAGCTGAATCAAAACAGAACAGATTGCGGTATTTTACTGATAGGCGACCCAAAACAAGCGATTTACGCGTTTCGTGGTGCGGATATTTATAGTTATTTAGCCGCCAAACAAGCCACAGCAGGCAGGCATTTTCAACTGCCAAAAAACTTCCGTTCAACTCACGCCATGGTCAGCGCGGTCAACAGCTTATTTGGTTATGCCGAGCAGCGTGCTTTAGGGGCTTTTGTATTAGGCCGGCCAGATTTATTAAGTTTTTATCCGGTAGAGGCTGAAGGGCGGAAAGAGAGCTTTGTGGTGGAGCAAAACCCGGCCACAGCGCTGGAGTTTTGTATTAAAGAATCCCCCGATGGCAAGCCTTTTAGTAAAGCAGCCTGTTTAGCAGAAATGGCGCAGGCCTGTGCTGAGCAAATCGCGGTGTTTTTAACCGGCAGTGCTACAGGCAGTACAGGTTTTGTGAAAGAGGAGCAGTTCATTGCCCTTAAAACCAGCGATATAGCGGTGCTGGTGAATAACCAGCAGGAAGCCAATGCCATTAAAAAAGCTCTGGCAGAGCGGGCGCTGGCTTCGGTGTATTTATCCGATAAAGGCGCTGTATTTGAAAGCCCGGTGGCGCTGGATTTATTGCTATGGCTTAGAGCATGCGCTGAGCCGCAACGTGAAGCTTTAGTGCGCTCGGCTTTATCGAGCTGGAGCTTATCGTTAAATTATTCTGAACTTGAACAGCTGCTGCAGGATGAACTGTTGTGGGAGCAACAACTGGCGCGTTTTGCCACTTATCAGCAACTCTGGCAACAGCAAGGTGTGCTGGTTATGTTATGGCAGCTGATGCGTGATTTTGCGGTGGCTGAGTTTTTACAGCAGCAGCTATCAGGCGAAAGGCTCCTCACCGATATTCTGCATTTGGCAGAGCTTTTGCAACAACGCTCTATGGAGCTGGAAGGTCCGGCTGCGCTTATTCGTTATCTGGCTGAGCATTTGGCAGGGCAAGGTGATTTGGCGGCTGAGCAGCAAAAACTGCGGTTAGAAAGCGACGAAGCCCTGATTAAAATTGTCACCATTCACAAATCCAAAGGCCTGGAATACCCGCTGGTATTTTTGCCTTTTATCGCTTTAGCCCGCGCTGTCGATGCCGACAAAGGCCCTGTGACTTACCATCAGGACGGTGAACTAACGGTGGTGTTACAAGCGAACGAGCAGCAAGCCCAACAAGCAGAGCGGGAACGTTTGGCCGAAGATATGCGCAAGCTTTATGTGGCCTTAACCCGCGCCCGACATTATTGCTGGGTTGGGCTGATGCCAGTCAAAGAGCAAAGTGCTATAGGTTACTTGTTATCTGATGATGCGCTGGTATCGCCTGTGGCTTTGCAGGAACAGTTATCGCCTTTACTGACAAAGCCTGATATTCGCCTTGCCGACAACTTATCAGAGCAGCGAACTCAAGTCGCAGCACTGGATCAGCAGGTCGAGTTGTTGCCTTATGCCCAAATGAACCGCTCAGTCAAAGAGCTGTGGTGGATAGCCAGTTACAGCGCTTTGCTGGAGCAACATCAGCATGACAGTAAAGCAGCAGAGTTGTTTCAGGAACTGCAGCAGGAACTGGCGCCAGAGCAATTGCAGGATGATATTGAAGCAGCAGAAGCAAAGGCTGTGACTCTGGCTCAGGGTTTTGTTCGTGGCAGTCAGGCCGGTACTTTTTTACATGATGCGTTGGAGTGGGGGGCGGTTCAGGGCTTTGATCTATTGGCACAGCAGCCGGATTTATGGCAACAAGGCCTCACTCCTTTAATGCAGAAATATGGCTTATTGCAGCAACTGCCAGAGCATAGATGGCAAATCCGGTATTGGGCTGAGCAACAAGCACCTTATCCTGAAACTGACCATGTAGCCGAAGCCTTAGCGCCATTACAGCAGTGGCTGACGGAGTTGATTCAAACACCACTCTGGCAGAACAATAACGTCAGCTTAAGCAGTCTTACCGAAGGGAGTTACAGGGCTGAACTGGAATTCTGGCTTGCAGTACAGCACTGCAGCAGTGCACAGCTTGACGCCTTAGTGCAGCAGTATCTGTGGCCTGAAGTGTCACGGTCAGCGCTTCGCACCACCCAGTTGCAGGGCATGCTGAAAGGTTTTATCGACTTAACTTTAGAGCAGGATGGACGTTATTGGGTGCTGGATTATAAATCGAACTATATAGCCGATGGGCAATACGACAGCCCTGCCTTAATACAACAGATGCTGGAGCACCGCTACGACGTGCAGGCGGCTTTATATGCAGTGGCCATCCATCGCTTATTGCAAAGCCGTTTGACTGACTATAAGCCAAAAGAACATTTAGGCGGCGCTTTGTATTGGTTCCTGCGTGGTGGTGAGGCGACAAACAAAGGTGTGCTTGCTGTGGATATTCCGTTGGAGTTGGTGAACAAGCTTGACGCTCTGCTGCAAGGTCAACTGGTTGCTAAGGAGCTGGCCCATGTCTGATTCAGAATTATTGGAACTGCAGATGCAGGGCAAAGACTGGCGTGCTTTGGATAAAGCTCTGGTGACCTTTTTTCGTGAGCAACAAAAACTACCGACTGCGCTTGCGCTATTGATTGGCCAGTGCAGCTTTGCGCTCGCTCAAGGCCATTTGTGTTTACCGCTTAAACGTATGCCACAGTATTCTGAACAAGAATGGCAGGCTTTGATGGCGCTTTATCCGGATTTGATTCAGCTGAATGGCGCTGGTAATCAGCCTTTTGTTTATGCCAATAACGCTTTGTATATGCGCCGTTATTTTAGTTATCAGCAGCATATAGCGTTTTATCTGCAGCAAAGCAGCCAGCGTAGCCAACAGTTGCGACAGGCTATCAATCCGGCATTGCTGAATCAGTTGTTGGATCCGTTATTTCCTGCAACCGCAGCAATACAAGCTGAACCTGACTGGCAACGTTTGTCCTGCGCTATAGCGGCCAGCAGCAGTTTTAGTGTGATCACAGGTGGGCCTGGTACAGGCAAAACCACCACTGTCGTTAAGTTGCTTTTGGTGTTGCAGCAATTACAGCAACAACAAGGTGCAGCGCCTTTGACTATTCAGTTGGCCGCTCCTACAGGCAAAGCAGCGGTGCGGCTTCGAAGCTCCATTCGTACTACGCTGGACAGACTGCCAGCATCGGCAGAGATCAAAAGCCAGGTGCCTACTGACGTATCTACTTTGCATAAGCTGCTAGGCGCGCGTGCACAAAGCCGGCAATTTAAGCAAAATGCACTGGAGCCTTTGGCGCTGGATTTATTAGTGGTGGATGAAGCATCGATGCTGGATGTGGAGTTGATGGCGGCTTTATTGTCAGCCTTACCAGCTCATGCGAGGTTGATTTTATTAGGCGATAAAGATCAGCTGGCTTCAGTGGAAGCGGGAGCTTTAATGGCCGAACTTTGCCAATGGGCAGAGCAGGGGCATTATTTGCCTGAAACCGTAGCCTGGTTAAATCAACTATCTGCAGCTGCTATACCAGAGTCATTAATCAGCCAACAAGGCAAAGCGCTGGAGCAACAAATAGGGATGCTCAGAGTCAGCCACCGTTTTGATCCACAAAGTGGCATCGCCAAATTAGCCAATGCGGTCAATAGCGGTCAGAGCGCAGAAGTGACTGCTATTTGCCATGCTGACTATGCCGATCTGCAGTATCTTGAGGCGGCAGAGTTCAGGCAGCTTAAGCAATTTGTGTTGACGGGACAGGCGAAAAAGCAAATACCAGATGCAGCTGGTTTTAGTTTTTATCTGCAGACCGTAGCACAAAGCCCTGCTTTGGATGCGTCAGATCACCTGATTGATCAATGGGCGCAACAGGTGCTGGCGGATTTTTCTGCCTTTCAGCTATTATGTGCTGTACGTCAGGGCCCGTTGGGTGTTGAGCAAGTCAATCTAAGCGTAGAGAAGATGTTGCATCAAGCCGGACTGATTCAGCAGAGCAGTCAATGGTATGCTGGTCGTCCAGTGATGGTGACGCAAAACGATTATGCGCTGGGACTGATGAATGGCGATGTGGGCATCTGTTTATTGCGGCCATACCAGGGCAAATTGATGCTGGCTGTGGCTTTTGCATCAGAGGATAGCAGTAAAGCTGTGCGTTGGGTTTTGCCTAGTAGGTTGCAGCAAGTCGAAACCGCCTATGCCATTACTGTGCATAAATCTCAGGGGTCGGAGTTTCGTCATGCGGTGCTGGTATTACCGGATCACTTCAGCCCGGTACTGACCCGCGAGCTGATTTACACCGGAATTACCAGAGCGGCGAAACTTTTTAGTTTTGTGTGTGCCAAACCGGACTTGTTGGCCTTAGCTATTGAGCAAAAGGTGCAACGTCACGGCGCTGTCAGGCTGTAAATCTGTAATGCTAGTGTTATATCCATAATAATTAGAGTTGCATCTTTAGCACGGACATCGATAATAACGCGCTTCAGCAAGGGTCGCTATGCTGGCCGAACACAATAAGGGAGTTGTCATGGATTTTTGGTTGTTATTTAAAGCTTTTATTCTGGGTATAGTTGAGGGTTTAACTGAATTTTTACCCGTATCCAGTACAGGTCATTTGATTGTAGTTGGTGATTTGATTGGGTTTTATAACGAAGGCAAAGTGTTTGAAATTGCCATTCAGTTAGGTGCAATTCTGGCCGTGGTATTTGAATACCGTCAGCGTTTTATCAATGTGGCGACCGGCATTACTCACGATAAAAAGGCTCAGAATTTTGTACTGAATTTGTTTGTCGCTTTCCTTCCAGCCGCCATCATTGGCTTGTTGTTTATTAAATACATTAAGTTGTATCTGTTTAACCCTATTACTGTCGCGACTATGCTGGTGCTGGGTGGTTTGGTGATTTTGTATGCGGAGCGCCGTACTCATCAGGTGAAAATTCATGATGTAGACGACATTACCTGGAAAGATGCGCTAAAGGTCGGTTGTGCGCAGATCATCTCGATGATCCCCGGTACTTCGCGTTCAGGCTCAACCATTATTGGAGGTTTGTTTTTTGGTTTTGATCGTAAAGTAGCGGCAGAGTTTTCGTTCTTTTTAGCTGTGCCAACCATGTTTGCTGCGACCTTCTACGACTTGTTTAAACACCGTGATGTACTGGCCTTTGATCAGGCGCCAATGTTTATCGTAGGTTTTGTCACAGCCTTCTTCAGCGCTTTGTTAGCGGTAAGAACTTTTGTACGTTTTGTATCAAACCACAGCTATGAAATTTTTGCCTGGTACCGTATCGCCTTTGGTTTGGTGATCCTCGCGACCTGGTACTTTGGTTGGGTAAGCTGGTCTTAACAAGCTCTGTTAAGGTATGCCGCAACAAGGCTGTCGGCAGTTGTGGCACTGTACATAATAAAAAGGGCACTTTAAGTGCCCTTTTTGCTGTCTGCCCATTCGTTTCGGATGAACTTAACGGCCTAAGTATTTATCCAGAGTTTTATATAAACCCTGCCACATGGTTTGGTTTTTCTGTTTCAGTTTGGCGGCGTTTTCTGCCAGACGAGGCGCGATTTCTTCCTGTTCAGCCAGTAACTGACTGACTTTTTGCGTCAGGCTGACCGCAGAGAGTTTTTCCAGGCAATAATCCGCCATACCAAAATCAGACATCATCGCATGGTACTTGTGGCTCCAACTGGTCGCAATACAAGGCACACCCTGACTCAGTGCATTAATAGCACCGTGGAAACGCGAGCTGATGGCAACAGAGCTTTGGCCTATAAAGGCTTTAACGGCCAATGGGTCTTCAATCTGAATAATTTCACAAGGGGCTAAGCGAGCAATTTCCTGACACAACAGCTGATCTTCTTTGCCTTCATGATTGACCAGGACCACAGCGTAGCCTAATTCCACCAGCTGATTGGCCGCAGCAGCAAAAGCTTCGACATAGTTAGTGCGCTCCGCTTCAGCATTGGCGTGGTTAAACTTCGACACCACTTTGCTGTTTGGAATAAGTGCCGCAAATTTGCCTTCAATTTCAGGCAAAGCTGTAGTGCTGTGGCCTTTTAAACCCACGGTAAAATCAGGCGTTAACTTCACAGTATCCGGCAGATTGGCTTCACAGCTTTGTAAATGGCTGAATGACACCGGGTCGCGCACGTAAATCAGTGCAGCACTATGAATAATATCGCGCATCGCTGCTTTGCTTTCGTCGCTGCTAAAAGGACCAAAAGCTTGAGGCATAAAGACAAAAGGCTTGCCTGCTTCTTTAAAACGTTTTACTTCACGGGCAGTATTTTGCAGAAACTTCAAAGGCCACTGGTCGCCATAAGCAAAACCGCTGGCTTCTAAAATGACGTCAACATCACGTTCTGTCACCATGCCGTAACGTTTCATCAGGTTACGTAATGAGCCTGGTAATTTGCCAAACCATGGCGTTAAATCCAGGGCTTTGCGGCGGAACGATACTTTTTGCCATGCGCCTAATAAAGCACGCTCACGGTAGGGCAGGTTAGGGCCAGGTGATAACACCAGCTCTGTGTTGTTTAAGGTTTTTAAACCCTGTAAACAGGCCAGCAGCATCAGGTAGGCGCCTTTATTGCGGAACTGCACCCCTTTGATTTCGACTAATAAGGCTTTTGATTCAGACATAAGTTAATAACTCCGTAGCGGTTTTCTTCTCGGAGTGAGGGATCAACGCCTGCGGATCAGGGTAACCCACAGCAATCAGCATCACGACTCGTTCGAAAGGTTGTAATTTCAGTAAGCGGCCAATTTTGGCTTCGTAGTTTTCGATGTCAGGCCAGTTAATAGAACAAGAGGCCAGGCCCATGGTTTCCAACGCCAGCATCAGTTGCATATTGGATAAGCTGGCGTCGATATAAATCACGTGACGGTCGCGCTCAAATGGATAAGCACTTAAATCACCGACCACAGCAAGCAGGGCAGGAATGCCATTGGCATAACCCACAGTGCCCATAGGTAAATTCGCCAGCTTCGTCAGCATTTCGCCTTCTGTCGCTGCTATATAACGAAACGGTTGACGGTTACAGGCACTTGGTGCCTGAGCTGCAGCGGCAACCGCTTGTTCCAGAACGGCTTTAGGTACGCTCTGAGGTAAAAAAGTACGGACTGAACAACGCTGTTGGCACAAGATTAAAAACTGCTCGTAGCTGATGTCAGCTCTGGGTCTTTGTGCGTAAGGTGCTGGTGCAGAAGGACGGCTTTGTTCTAAACGTGGGGTGATCTGGGCTTTTAAGGCGGCAAAAGTAACAGGTTGACTGGCACCTTCAGGCCATTGTGTAACAGAAAAATAGCTATCCATCACATCGTGGCAGTATTTCAGCAGCACTAAATCCAGGGCCTGATGATCAGCCAGCAGGTTTTGTAATGCAGTCAGAGTTTCGTCAATATAATCCAGCGCAAACAAAGACTTGCGCGGCACCATGCTTAAACCTTTTTCCAGCCGGTGAATATTCCGGCGTAAAATAACTGTCGCTATGCTGCTGCTTTCTTCATGCAGGTGATAATGATGCCGGCCCGCCGCTGTGGCATGTTGCTCACGGCGAAAATGCGGGTTAAAAAATGCGTAATACAGCGTTGCTGCCAGACGGCTTTTTGCTGCGTAAGGTAACAAGACCTTGTCGAGCTTTTGCCTGATTTGTTGGAGTTGTTTTTTCATACCGTCTCTTTCTCTACCACCACACCGGAGGCTTTTACCTTCATCAATTGCCATAACTGATGACGGGTTCTTCTGGAAAAAAATATAAAGAAAAATGAAGCGTAGGCATAAGAAATTAATGTTGCCCAGGCTGCACCATCAATGCCCATAATGGGAATCAGCCACCAGTTCAGCAGCACATTCAGCACAGCACCTATGCCATGGCTGGCTAAAGATAATGGCTCCTGATCGGTAATAATTAAATGCTGTCCAATCAGGTAACGGATAAAAATAAATACACCGGCCCAGATATGGATTTGCAGCACCGAAATACCTGCATTAAATTTGTCACCAAAAATCAGTGGTACTAAAGGTGGTGCGACGATGAAAATAACTACGGCGATAGTTAAAGCCATCGCAAAAAAGTAACCACAATATTTTCGCAGCAACAACAGATAACCTGACCAACTACTCTGATGGCTTTTCAGCAATTCAGGATAATACCGCACTGCTAAAGTCGCTGGTATGACATACCACAATTCAGAAATACGACTGACAGCGGCATAGACACCAGCAGCTTCAATATCAATCAGGCGTTCGATCATAATCAGATCGATACGCAGATATACTACAGATAAAATACCTGAAACCCATAACCAGCTGGAGCGGCGCAACAACTCTTTACCATGCTGCCAGTTAAACCAGGCTGGGGTCAGACGACCATGCTGTTCTGTCGAATTAGTCGGACTTTTGTTATGGCCTTTATAAATCTGATACTGCAACACACCTACGGCCGCAAACTCCAGACCTACTATCCAGAACAAAGCGCCAATGCCCATGCCATACCAAAGCACAGCGAGTTTGGCGATAAGGCCTAAAATACCCAACGCCAGCTTGCTGTAAGCGAGGGTACGGAAATGGCCTAAATAATTCTGGTGATACTCAAATAAAATAAAAGCGTTAAACAGCTGGCCTACAAAAAGCACTGCAGCACCCAGCTGATAAGGTTCAAACTCTGACGGTAAATACCAACTGAAACCGATAAACATCAGAGCCGCAAACACAAAGCCTGCAATTAATCGAAGCCAGGTTGCGGTAAATAAGATTTGCTGGCCTGTGCGCAGGTCAGGTGCAGATTGCACAGACTTTTGCACCAGATTATTTAAACCTAAATTGGCTAAGGGGGCTAAAAATGCACTCCAGGTCATCACAATAGAGTAATAACCTGTGGCTTCAGGGCCCAGAATCCGTGCCACTATAATAGTGATTAACGCACCAGCCGCCAGCTTGACTAAACGCTCACCTAATAAAGCAACTGCTTTAGCTTTAGCGACTTTTACTAAAAACTTAACCACGTCGTTTCGCTTTGTAACGTTTTATAGCACGGGTAATACGCCAAATATGCTGCAAAGTGTATGAATAAACACTGAACACTATCAGGAATAACAATAACATAATCAAATCTGGCACCATCAGGTATTCGCCAATGACGCCTACTGTGGCCAACATGCAGGAGAAGCTGCTGATCACGACCAGTGCCTGACGGGAATTTAAACCAAGACGCAAGAAGATATGATGTAAATGTTCACGGTCTGCCAAAAAGGGCGACTGACCTTTACGAATACGGCGCAGCATAATAGCCACCATATCCATCAGTGGTACTGCAATGACCCATAATGCGGTGACAGGGCGAAAACTGGCGGTATCGCTTTGAGTGCCGATGATCAATAACCAAATGACGGTTAAACCAATCAGCATGCTGCCGGCATCACCCATAAAGATTTTGCCTTTGCCTTTCCCTACCACGTCGAGGTTAAACAACAGATAAGGAATAAGCGCGAATACCAGCACCATAGGCAAGACCGCATGTTCCAGTTGTCCACCCATGCCCATCATTAAGGTGACGGAGACAAAAGTCACACCACTGAGCATGCCGGCCAGACCGTCTATGCCGTCAATCATATTAAAAGCGTTAATAGCGGCGATAACGGCAATCAAGGTCACAGGAATGCCTATATAACCTAAAGTAACATCGCCCAGCGAAAATAAATTACCTAAATTACCCAAATGCAGTTGCAGGCCGTACACCATGGCAGAGCCTATCAGCAGTTGGACACAAAGCCGTAATTTGACGCTTAAATCCATAAAGTCATCAAATACACCCAGAATCACAATAGTGCCACCGCACAGCAGGTAGTAGTAGTGAATATCATCTGGCAAGCCAAACCAGGCCAGAGTCAGACCCACGCCGGTGAATATCGAGATACCACCTATTAACGGCACTGAACCTGTGTGCTGCTTGCGGCCCGCAGGTTTATCCACCAGCCCCACTTTGACAGACAAAGGGATCAGAATAAAAATGGCGGTTAAGGTAAGTACAAAGGTGGTAATAAACAGCTGCAGATGTTCTGTCATGTGATTTCCATCAGGTTTTTGGCCTGAAATAATGCGAATTGGCTCAAACGAAATTGGCCTGATTATAGGTGAAGAAATCAGGGCTGACTATGGCGTGTCAGAGATAAAATTGAAAGGAATAACGACTTTGTTTGAAAATAATGCTCTAATTGTTATTTCTGTCACACTTGTTGTGGCAGTGCTGGGTTTTGACTTGTTTTTACGCTGTGAATCAAGACGTTGGCATTACCTATTTATTGAAGCGCCGCTGCGGTTTTGGGTTTTTACACACCAGAACTTCAGCTGTTGATGCAGGATACCCGCTGTGACCAAAGCAGTATTGATTATCACCAATATGGGGCCTAAGCCCTCTGCACCTTTTCAGGGACAGTTTGTTAAAAATCAGATGCTGGCGCTGAAAAAGCGTCAGGCTTTGGCTTATTTCTATATGAGCTGGCATAACGACAGTCTGTTAAACCGCTTGCTGAAATACCCTGTGCTGTTCTTACAATTTTTCTGGTCTTATATTCTGAGCTTTAAAAGCTTTGATGTGATTCATGTGCACTTCTTTTATCCGACGATTTGGCTGGCTTTGGCCTACAAATACCTGCGCAAGCCTTCGGTCAACATTGTGGTCACCTGCCATGGCAGTGATATTTATCACTATCAGCCTTTTAATACGTTGTATCGTTGGTGTTGTGGTGCTGTGGACCAGTGGATTTTTACCAGTGAAAGACTTCAAAGCAAAGCCTTTACCCTTGCTCCCAAAGCTGTGGTGTTGTCCGCTGGTATAGCTCAGGTCTATGCAGATGCAACACAATTAAGCAGAGCGGATAAAGATATCGATCTGCTTTATGTAGGGGCATTGGATAAAAACAAAGGCATGGACAGATTGATAGCGCTGTTGCCTCAAGTTCAAGACAAAAAAATCTGTGTCATTGGCACTGGCCCTTATCAGAGCCAATTTGAACAATTAACTCAAGACTATCCGAATTTACAGCTTGAAGCTGGTCAAACTGCAGAGCAGTTAAAGGCGTTTTATCAGCGCAGTAAATGTTTTTTGAGCTTGTCGCGTAATGAATCTTTTGGTTTGGTGATGACCGAAGCTATGGCCTGTTACACCCCTGTGATTGCAACCTTAACAGATGGCTCGGCAGAGCAGTTGGGGGCCGATTCATTTTGGGTGATTGAGCAGACAGATGAACAGCTTTTACAGCAGCAGTTACTGAAAAAAATTCAGCAGCTATTAAGTTTGTCAGACTCAGACTACACGGCATTGCAGCACTTGGGGCATCAGCATGCAAAAGACTGTCTGGTAGACGATGTAGCGGCAAAAATACAAACACTGTATCAGGCTCTGACGCCTGAACAACGATGATAGAGAAAAGGTAAATACAAGTATGGCAATACAACCTGAAGTGGTACCAGTAGGTGGCATTGGGGTAATGGCGTTCAGCAACATGGCTGCGCTGGTTAATTATGTGATTCAGGATGATGGTACTGTCTTTTCTGGTTCTGCTATAGCGATGAACCCGGAGAAAGTGATTGCCGCCAGTAAAAATCCGGAACTGATGACTATTTTGAACAAAGCCGACATCCGTTATGCCGATGGCATGGGTGTGGTGAAAGTGATGCGGCGTAAATTAGGCCGTAAAGTGGAACGTATTCCAGGTTGTGAGTTGTGGCAGGCTTTGATGGCAAAGGCTGCGATCACGAAAACGCCGGTGTTTTTAGTGGGCGCTAAACCGCAGGTCATGGCGGAAACAGTGGAAAAGCTGACGGCCATGGGTGTGAATGTGGTTGACTCCCAGGACGGTTATTTTAAAGATGAAAATGAACTGATCAGCCGTATTGCTCAAAGTGGTGCCCGTATTGTGACAGTCGCTATGGGATCTCCAAAGCAGGAGTTGTTTATTGGTAAATGTCAGCAGCAATTGCCAGATGCTTATTACATGGGTGTTGGTGGTACTTATGATGTATTCACAGGCCATGTACAACGTGCTCCGGCTTTGTGGTGTAAATTACATTTAGAGTGGGCCTACAGGTTGTTATCACAGCCATCCCGTATTGGTCGTCAGTCTAATTTACTGACGTATGCCTGGTTATATTTGACCAACAAGCTCTGATAAAAACGATTAAAAACAGAGAGAACTATAGTGCAGCAACAGTCCGATTTACCTTTGATCAGCGTCTATATGCCCACTTTTAACAGAGTGGATATGGTGCAACGTGCGATTCGCTCCGTATTGGCGCAGGATTATCCTCATCTTGAGCTTTTGGTGGTCGATGATGCATCTACCGATACCACCTGGGATACCTTAAACCGGATCTATGCAGATGAGCCTCGCGTTCGTTTGTTCCGACAGGACAAGGGGCAGGGCGCTTGTGCGGCGCGTAATCTGGCGATTGCTGAAGCCAAAGGTGAGTTTGTCACAGGTTTGGATGATGACGATGAATTTTTACCGAATCGTCTGAGTTCTTTGTATCAGGCTTATGATGATCAATATGCCTTTGTCTGCTCAAGCTATTTCTGGGATTACGGCACTATACGTAAACAGCTGTATCCGGAAGCAGCCATAGTGGGTTTGAACGAACTGTTGGATGTGCATTGTCTATCCAATCAGGTATTAGTGAAACGCAGCCGTATGCTGGCTCAGGGTGGTTTTGATATTGGCCTTGCTGCATTTCAGGATTATGACATGTGGATCCGCCTGGTGGCAGCTTATGGTAAAGCCTTGCGTCTGGCAGAAGCCACTTATGTGGTGCATGTAGGGCACGAACTCGGCCGTATTACCACCTCACCTAAACGTCTGGCAGCACAAAGTTATTTTGTTGAAAAACATCTGCTTTTGATGAATGAGCGTAATAAGCAGAACCAGCAGTTTTATCGTCTGGTGATGGAACAACAGCAACTCTCTTTTGGCCGTTTGTTGTTTTTCTGTCGTTACGGCTTATGGGCAACTAAAATCCGTTACTACCTGAAACAAAAATTACAGTGGGCGATTAAGTTCCGCCAGCAGCTGTTGAGCAAAGGCATTAAAGGATTGTTTTCGAAAAAATGAGTCAGAATTTGTTAGCCCACGCCAATTTTGTCAGCCTGAGTGCTGTATTGCTTAAACGTTTTTGGCTGTTGTTATTAGCTGCCGCTGTATTGGGCGCGGCAGCATTGTATATATTTCAGCTCAGTGCAGCTGTGCGTTATCAGGCCATTGCTGTGGTGACCTTAACGGACTGGCAAACCGAACGTTTAACCCGGCGTGATGATCCGAATGATAAAAACCCGGCCAATGTAGGTGGAGCCTCCGCTGATGCCGTCTCCAGAGCCTTATTGTGGTTAAAAGATCCTGATTTTTTTCAGTCTCTGGCGCGTTCAGCCAATGCTGAACAATTGAGTGTTGAACACAAAAGACGTGGTAATCTGGTGACGTTGAAGTGGAGCAGTAACTCGGAAAAAAGCGCTGAAAAAGAATTAGCTTTAGTCATCAAGCAATGGGATCAGCGCTGGCGTCAGCAATTTATCCAGCAAAAACAGCAAGAGTTGCAGACTTTGCAGCAGCTTCAGACTCATGAGCTGGTGCAACAACAGCAAAACCGACTGCAGTTTGAACTGGATTATGCAAAACAGGCTCAACCTTTTGCGCTGCACCAGTTACAAAGCCCTGAAGCACCTGAACAAAGTGAAAGTCCGGCTTTATGGCTGATGTTACTTTTTGGCGCCTTTTTTGGTTTTAGCTGCGCTTTTATCCTGTTGATGTTATGGCGGCTTTAATGCGGCTTTCGACTTATTTCCAGCAGGTACAAGCGCTGGATAAACTGATCCTGTTGCTTTGCAGCTGTTACCTGCTGGTGGATGCCTGTAATGGTTTTTTATTAAATCAGTTTGGCCGCAGTTTTGGTTTGTCTGCTCTGTATAAAGTAGTGATGTTGATGTTGATGTTGCTGTCATTAAGTCTGCGCACCGGCAAAGCATTTTTACTCTTTCCAGCACTTTTTGTCTTGTTATTACCCGGTGCTTTTTACAGCTGGCTGCAGCTTGGTGGTTCTTTAGCCGCAGATCTTGGCCTGATCCTGAAACTGATTTCGCCGCTGATTGCGTTTTATTATTTGCTGAGTCTGGCGCAACTGGACAAAGACTTTGCGCTGAAGTCCCTGCATCGGATTTTTGTGCTGAACTACCTGATTGTGCTGGTGAATTTTATTCTCGGCGCCTTAGGCTATGGCTATACCTCTTATTTGCCTCAGCAGCATCTGACCCAAGTGGATTTAGGCAGCAAAGGTTTTTTTAATGCAGCCAACGAGCTTTCAGTGGTGCTTCTGGTGTTATCCGCCTGGCTATTGCAGTACTACTGGCAACAGCAAAAGCTGATTTTCCTGACTGTGGCTGCAACATCTGTCTGGTGCGCCAGTTTAATGCTAACCAAAACAGGGTTATTAGGAAGTCTTATTTTAGTGCTGTTGATCCCCCTGATGCCCTGGTTAATTCGTCTGAACTGGAGCCGTCTGGCATTGGCGATGGTGTTGCTGTTCGCTTCTGCCGCACTCGTCATTTGGCAGGCTCCGCTGCTGTTAAGTCAGCTAGGCCTGGCTGAGAAATTACAGCATATTTATCAACAACAAGGTTTATTGGGCGTCTTGTTATCGTCACGCGACAAATATGCAGCCGAAATCTGGCAGGTGGTCAGTTTTTATTACAGCGATGCACATCGTCTGTTTGGTGTAGGTTTAATTGGGGTATCGGAGCATCTGTGGAAGTTCTGGGCTGAGTCTGATCCTTTTGATTTGTATATTTTTTATGGTGTAGCGGGTTTGATGTTTTTCAGCTGGATTTTTATAGGTTTTATCGCTCAGAATTTAAGGCTATGCAGGCTGTTTTCTTCCGATCTGGCGGCGACCTTAGTGCTGTTAAATCTGTTGTTGCTGATGGTGTCCTGTATTGCTGGTCATGTCATTAGCTCCGGAATGTTGTGGCCGGTCTGGGGATTTATCAATGCGGCGGCTCTGATCCATTGCCAGTCACAGGCCAAGCCAACAGAGACGGAGCTTGCGCATGTTACGCAGTGATTTTGCCCGTAAGCTTCTCAATAACAGTCTGGCTCATGGTTTGAACTTTGGTTCGCGCTGGTTACTCAATCTGGTGGTTGCGCGGCAACTGCTGGCGAGTGATTTTGGCGTCTTCAGTTATGTTTATATGCTGGCGAACCTGTTTTTTCCCACCATCGCCTTTGGTGTCAGTTTTTACCTGATCCACTATTCAGCCAAACAGCAGCAAATCAGTTTGTTGTTCAACAGTCTGGTGCTGAGCTTTATTGTGTTTTTGCTGTTGTGTCTTGGTGTAGTCGGTATTGATTATTGGATCAACGACAGCGTACCTTATTATCTGTATCTGCTGAGTTTGTTGATAGGCTTGGTCTGGGCTGTCAGTCAGGCCATATTCTGTTACCTCAAAGGCCGGCAGCAGTTTTTTGTCGAAGTAAAATCACAGTTTGTTGGCGCTTTAAGTTTGCTGGTGGTGGTCGCTTTACTTTTTGCCGGTGTGATTACAGAGCTGGATGCGATGCTCGAAGCTGTGCTGGTTGCGAGTTTGTTGCCTGTGGTGATGGGACTGAATGTGCTTTGGCCTGAGCTAAAAGCTGGCGTGGGACCTTATTTCCGCAATTTCTTCAGCTACTTTGGCTGGCAGGACATCCGGCATCGGTTGCATTTTGCGCTGCATGATGTGTTTGCCATTATCATGACCAATATTCCTTTTATCTTTCTGGCGTTGTTCAGCACCTTGCTGGCGCTGGGGCAGTTCAGAAAACTGTTTATTCTGTTTATGCCGATCACCTTGTTACCGGTCATTTTTTCGCAGGTGTTTTTAAGTCGGTTAAGCCGACTGACGGAGCTTGGTGCCAAACTGCAGTTTTTCCGTAAGGTGTTTCTGTTCACACTGCCTGTGTTGTCGCTGCCTTACCTGCTGATGTGGCCGCTGGGCGACTGGTTGTATAAGATCTCCTTTAATGAAGCTTTGGACCCTGGCCATCTGTTGATGTTGCATCTGGTGCTGGCGACTTTGTGGATCACCTTGCTGAAAACCTACTTTGAAGTATTGCTGACGTCATTAGGTGCGAACCATTACAAAGCCATGTTAGTGAGCCTGGCGGTGGTGTTAACTGCTTTGGCTTATTGCTGGTTTAATTATGATTTAACTGTAGAGCTGACAGCCTGGTTATTTTTAAGCGGTAATCTGTTGATCACTTCAATGTTGGTTGCTGCCTGCTTGTGGCAAATCAGGAAGCAGCAACACAATAATAAATAGTCGTCAGGCTATGCTATGGTTAAAAGTAGTTCTGGTGACGCTGATACAGGGGGTACTGTGCGTAAAGCTGTTTTGCTTACAGGTTTTTTCTGCTGTCAAAACAGTATGGCTGCAGAGGTCACCTGGCTGAAAACGGATTGGCCTCCTCATCAAATCACTACAGGTGTGTATCAGGAGCAGGGGACATTTGATGTATTGCAAAAACTGGTGGTGGCAGGTTTACCGCATCTGACGCACCAGATAAAAGTCGTTAACCTGCAGAGACTGGAACAGGCATTTTTGCAAAACAGCCAGGGTGTGTGTAGCTTTGGTTCGCTTTTTACTGAAGAAAGAGCCAAAACGCGTTGGTATTCTAAAGCTGTTGCCGTACTTCCGGGTTTAGCAGTGCATTTCAGACAAAATTCCGATCTAAAACAGCATCAAGCCGTGCAGACGAATGGTAGCGTTGATGTACGTCAGTTGGCGCAGGACAAAAAACTGACCGGAGTGTATCAGCCGAATCGCTTTTATCCGTCCTCAGTGATGGATGCTGCGCAGCACGCCAACTTTATTCCACAAGAGTTTACCAGTCAAATTAATGCCGCCGCTTTGCTGTTATCCAAACGGGTGGATTATGTCGTTGAGTATCCTGAGCGTATGGCGTTTTACCTGAAGCAAAATCAACAACATCAGCAAGGTATAAAGCTTCAGAGTCGGGCGATCTCAGATGCCTCTCCTTATGCAGTGTCCTACATTACCTGCAACAAAAGCCCGCAAGGAGAGCAAGTTATTGCTCAAATTAATAAGGTGCTGGACATGTTGTGGCAACAGGACCACTACAAGACCGCTATGTTTCACTGGGTGGATGAAGAGACTAAGTCCAGATTGGAAAGTGCTTATACAGAAGTACAGCAACAGGTATTGGGTAGCTCTGAACTTGTGAAGCAATAAAAAGGCCGGTTTTGATGAACCGGCCTGGTGTTGATTTAAGAAAGTTTTATCTTAATGTGCAGAGCGCAGTGGGCCAACCACGTTGATCAGGCTGTGTTTGCTGAAATCCAAATCACCAAAACCTTTGTGGTTCACCAGAATCACAATAATGTCTGCTTTTAAACCTTGTTCAACAGACACCAATTCCACGTTGGAAGCGAGTTTATTGGTTTTTTCCACGTTTGGCTCAACCGCATAGATTTTGCCTTGATACGCAGCGGCTAAATCGTTGACTATGTGCAGCGCCGGGCTTTCACGCAAATCGTCAATATCCGGTTTAAAGGCTAAACCAAAACAGGCGATAGAAGGCTTATGTAAAGCGTGATTGGCCACAGTGGATAATACTTTTTGCAGTACCCATTGAGGTTTAAAGTCGTTTACTTCGCGGGCTGTACGAATAAGTTTTGCTTGCTCTGGTGCTGAGTGCACAATAAACCAAGGATCCACCGCAATACAGTGACCACCTACACCAGCACCTGGCGTCAGAATATTTACGCGAGGGTGGCGGTTCGCCATTTTAATCAGTTCCCAGACGTTAATGTTCAACTCATCACAGATTAAGGATAACTCGTTGGCAAAAGCGATATTGACGTCACGGAAGGCGTTTTCAGTCAGTTTCGACATTTCAGCGGTGCGGGCATCAGAAATCAAACATTCGCCTGTAACGAAGGTTTGATACAGCGTTTTGGCTTTTTCAGAACAGGCAGGAGTTAAACCACCCACAATACGGTCATTGGCAATCAGCTCATAGACTACGCGGCCAGGTAACACCCGCTCAGGGCAATAGGCGACATGAATATCAGGCTGTGAAGAGTCGGTGGGTACTGTTAAATCAGGACGGGCTTCACGTATCCACTGACAGATTTTTTCTGTGGTGCCGACCGGGCTGGTTGATTCAAGCACCACTAAGTTTCCCTTGGTCAATACTGGCGCAATAGATTTCACCGCAGCTTCAACATAAGTTAAATCTGGTGACAGATCATCAAAAAATGGAGTAGGCACGGCTATCATAAACGCATCAGCTGGAGCAGGGCTGGTTTGAGCTGATAAGTAACCACCTGTCACTGCGGCATGCACCAGCATGTCCAGTTCAGGTTCTACAATGTGAATTTTACCCTGATTGATGGTGTCTACAGCGTGTTGATTCACGTCTATACCAATCACACGCAGCTTGCGTGATGCCAACATGGCTGCCGTTGGCAAGCCGATATACCCTAAACCAATCACTGATACCGTTTTAAACATAACGAACTCCATTAACCTTGTTGGCTCTTTCTTTGTTGACATCTTATCACAGCACGCCAGAAAGCTTAGATGACAGATAGCTGCTGTTGAAGAAAATTTTTAATAAAATAACAGTGTTAGCTGAATGGCTGCTTAGCGACTCTGTGGTATCTTGCTGCTATGAACTGCTCACACTAGTCACAAGGATTATGCAGTGAAAGATTTTTTAGAACCCTTTTTATATCCGCAGAATATATTCCTCTGGTTGTTTTTTTTCGCCTGTCTGTATTATCGCCGTAAAGGCTTATGGCTGTTGCTGATTTGGTTTTATCTAAGCGGCAATACATTAGTCGCCAATCAGGTGCGGGACTGGTACAACACGCAAATCAGTACGGCAGAATTGCCGGCTAATTTTAACGGTGACTATGTGCTTTTAGGCTGTGGCGGTAATGAACACAGCTTGCCAGATTGCGCCAGTAACCGAATTAACCAGTTGGCTCTGATGATTAATGCCCAGCAGCGGCCTGTGCAGGTTTATATGACCACTTTGCACTGTGCGCCTTATGAAACCTTACTAAAGCAAAAAACCGAATATGCTGCAATCCAGTGTTTTGATGGCGGACCAACGACCTATCACGAGTTTGCCTCTTTGGAGCAAAAGCTGGATAAAACCAAAAACTATCTGTTTATCAGCAGCGATTACCATGCGCTTCGAGTGAAAAAGTTAGCGCAGATGCATCAGCTCAATGCACAGGTGTATGCCGCCTCCAGTGCGACCTTCAGGCCGGTGAATTGTGGTTGGAATTGCTTATTGACGGTGAATTTATCGAACTATGATTTGTTCTCAAAGCTGGCGGCAGAAACCGCCAGTCTGCAAGTCTATTGGCTGACTAAAGACTGGACTGAGTGGTATACCCCGCGTTCTTGAAGCTGCAGCTTTGTTGACTGCGCTACTCGCCCCAGTCACATAGGACAACTATGCTCCTGGGGTCTCGCTCACTTGTCGTCGCGCTGCAACTCCAATTACTTTGGGTATCTATGGGTCATACAGTTAACGGGCGTTACGGATAATTTCCTGCGCCATTAAATCTGCCACTTCGTTGGTTGGTTTTTGCTGTGCATCAGCACGTTCGAAGATATTGATCAGCGTATGGTAAATCTGGTTCACTTTAGCCGTAGATTCTTCTGCGTTGTAGCCCACTGCACGCATTTCCATTGCCACGTTGATAATGCCACCCGCATTGATCACGTAATCCGGTGCGTACAGAATTCCTTTTTGGCGTAACAGTTCACCATGGCGGCTTTCTTTGAGCTGGTTATTGGCACAACCTGCAATGATTTTGCATTTCAGCTGAGGAATAGTGATGTCGTTAATGGTGGCACCTAAAGCGCAAGGAGCGTAGATGTCAGCGTCAATAGCATAGATTTCATCTAAGCCTACAGCTGTCGCGTTAAACTGTGCTACGGCGCGGCTGACCGCATCCTGATTGATATCAGTAACAATCAGTTTGGCGCCTTCTTTGTGCAGGTATTCGCACAGATAAAAACCAACGCTGCCTAAACCTTGCACCGCAACGGTCAAACCATTCAAATCATCTGTGCCGAACTTGTGCTTAGCGGCGGCTTTAATACCACGGTAAGTCCCTAATGCGGTAAAAGGACCAGGGTTACCACTTAAGCCTTCTAAACCTGCTACGTAAGGAGTTTCTTTATTGACGATCATAATGTCGCCCGTTGTGATATTCACATCTTCTGCGCTGACATAACGGCCGCTTAATGAATGCACAAACTTGCCGAACTTACGGAACAGAGCTTCAGATTTGATTTTTTTCGCATCACCAATAATCACTGCCTTACCGCCGCCTAATGGCAAACCAGCCATAGCATTTTTGTAAGTCATGCCGCGGGATAAACGTAATACGTCGACTAAGGCATCTTCATCAGCGACATAGTCCCACATACGGCAGCCGCCAGTTGCCGGACCTAAAGCTGTGCTGTGAATTGCAATAATAGCTTTTAAACCAGTGCTTTCATCACTGCAGAATACGACTTGCTCATGGTTATCAAATTCAGGATGGTTAAATACAGCCACGACTTGTTCTCCGTTGATATAACTCACCATGCCACAGAGGGCAGGGCCTAAGGGCTTTTTGCGCCGCGGAATGTACCACTTCACTGCAGCTTTCGCCATCGATCTGTAAAAACAAAATCTGGTAAGACCAGGTGATTGTCGACAATTGAAGCCAGCTCTTGATTGTGTGGATTGAGTCACATAAAGTAACGCCACTTGGAGAAAGGAAAACAGTAATGGCAGAACAATTAACCGAGGAACAACAAGCGGAAGCGAACAGTGAGTGGGTTCGCATCCAGTTCCAGAAAGCAAACCAGTATTTGGCCGAAAAGGGCATATTGCCAGACAATGTGGCAGTGTCTGAATCTCGTTATTTAACACCATTAATGGCGGTGTGGAAGATTACAGCACAGGATCGTAAACAATACTGGGTGATAAGTGGTGATTTACCTACAGATCACATGCCTTTGTCGGCAGCACAAGATGCAAGAGAAGCGGTGCGGGCTTTTTCGTTAAGCTGGCAGTTAAAGGCTGAGCAGGTAATGAACTCAGGTTCTATCGATAAAACGAAAGCAGATTTCGCTAACTTATTGGTGCACAGAGCTCATGGTTTGTATGATTTATTTAATAAAGAAGAGCTGTGGGCTAAGCAGAGCTAAGCTGGTTTTTAGTATATAAATCTTTACAAGGCTTCGAGTCGTTTTTTTGAGTTGTTCAATAAAGCTTAGAAGCATAAAAAAAACCGCCATTGGCGGTTTTTTTTATGCTTGAACTTAAGGTTCAGGTTACTCCGTAAAGTACCAGTACCCTTTATTGATCAGCAAAGTGATCAACTGTAAACGGCCATGGTCTGCCGCGAAATGTTGGCAGTCTTCTGCACTCAGGCTGATTTGGTCTGTCAGTTTTTTTACCGTTTCAAGCTCAATAGCCGGCACTAAAAAGCGGTCACCATTGATAAACAACTGGATATCTTCAGCAGCAGTGGCCTGATAATACAAAGTGCGTAGGCCACCTAATTTGGCCAGCACTGATCCTTCTTCCAGATACTCACCAATTTCATCGGCTTCATAATGTGGATCAGGTCCTGTTGCATCCAATTCATGTTTGGCATGGCTGATATAACTGCCAAACCACTGAGCGGCAAAGTGTTTATCGTCGACTAACTGGCGCAATAAACCTTGCACTTGGGTTAAATCACCGTCGCTTATCGCACCGACTGAATCCGGTACCTGACGCTCTGGATCCGTAAAACGACGACCAGTAATGTCCTGATCGATCAGATGATCAGCCAGGCCTGTCAGTAAATCTTTTTGCGCTGGAGCACGAAAACCGACTGAATAATTCAGTGACGGGTCCAAAGAAATGCCATCGTGTGGGCAACCCGGTGGAATATATAAAATATCGCCAGGTTCAGTGATCACATCAATGCAGTCGATAAAAGGAGTCACCTGCAATAAACGAGGGTGAGGGCAGTGCTGTTTTAAACTGCTGTCCGGCATGCCCACGCGCCAGTGGCGTTTACCCTGGCCCTGGATAATAAAGACATCATATTGATCCAGATGCGGGCCTACACCTCCACCAGCAGTAGAAAAGCTCACCATCAAATCATCAATACGCCAGTTTGGAATAAAGCGGAACGGCTCAATCAAAGCAGCAGAGTGCGGATGCCAGTGATCCACGGCCTGGACTAACAATGTCCAGCCTTCTTCGCCTAAATGGCTGAAATCCTCAAAAGGGCCGGTCTCCATATCCCATACCGCATTTTTATTGCTAACAATACGGGATTCGATTTCTTCTTCACCGGCCAGGCCTGCCAGTTCGTCCGGGCTGATAGGGTCGATAAAGTTTCTAAAGCCCGCTTTGATAAGCAAAGGCTTTTTCTGCCAGTACTCTGCTAAAAACTGTGCAGGAGTTAATTCATTTAAAAATAATTGGTACATAGTTCTGTTTCACCATAAAAACAGGGCGATAAAATCGCCCTGTTGAAGGTTCTGAAGTGCTGATTAGTTTAGTTTAACAAATCAACAAGTTCGATTGCTGCGCCTAAGTAGTTATCAGGACGCAGTGCTTTTAATTCTGCTTTCACTTCTGCAGGCAGCTCTAATTTATCGATAAAGACTGCCAAGTCTGCTGGCGTGATACGTTTGCCGCGGGTCAGTTCTTTCAGCTTTTCATACGGCTGTTCAATGCCATATTTACGCATTACTGTCTGTACCGGCTCTGCCAGTAATTCCCAGTTCTGATCCAGCTCGCTCATCAGGTTGGCTTCGTTCACTTCCAGTTTGCTGATGCCTTTGAGGCTTGCATGGTATGCAATGACAGTGTACGCAAAACCTACACCTAAGTTACGCAGCACAGTAGAGTCTGTTAAGTCACGCTGCCAACGTGATACAGGTAACTTGGAGGATAAATGCTGGAATATGGCGTTAGCCAGACCCAGGTTACCTTCAGAGTTTTCAAAATCGATTGGGTTCACTTTATGCGGCATAGTGGACGAGCCAATTTCACCGGCAATAGTGCGCTGCTTAAAGTGACCTAAAGCTATATAACCCCAGACATCACGGTCGAAGTCGAGCAGGATGGTGTTGAAACGTGCGATGGCGTCAAACAGCTCTGCGATATAATCGTGTGGTTCAATCTGAGTGGTGTACGGGTTCCAGCTTAAGCCTAAGCTAGTGACAAACTCTTCTGCAAACTGATGCCAATTCAGGTTCGGGTAAGCGGATAAATGCGCATTGTAGTTACCTACAGCACCGTTGATTTTACCCAGCAGTTCAACCTTAGCGATTTGCTCACGCTGACGCTTTAAACGCATGTACACATTCGCCATCTCTTTACCTAAAGTGGTCGGAGAGGCTGGCTGACCGTGAGTACGGGCCATCATAGGAATAGCTTTGTATTTATGGGCTAAAGCTTTGATTTCGTTTAATAACTGATCGCAGAGTGGCAACAGCACTTCATCACGTGCTGCACCTAACATCAAACCGTGCGACAGGTTATTGATATCTTCAGAGGTACAGGCAAAGTGAATAAATTCACTGACCGCTGCTAATTCAGCATGACCAGCTACTTTTTCTTTGAGTAAATATTCAACCGCTTTCACGTCATGGTTGGTGGTGCGCTCAATGTCTTTGACACGCTGCGCATCAGCAAGGCTGAAATTGTCGACAATTCCGTTTAACAGCGCGTTGGCACTGTCGGATAAAGCCGGAACTTCAGTGATAGCTGCAGTGGCTGCTAATTTTTGCAACCAACGTACTTCCACAGTCACCCGGAATTTGATTAAACCATATTCACTAAAAAACTCACGCAGCTCGCTGGCTTTTGAGCCATAGCGGCCATCTACAGGGGAGATGGCGGTTAATGCTGATAATTCCATTAGGTGCTCCTATGAATGGGTTGGGGCAATAGTGTGTAAAACGGATTTGGCTTCATTCAGCAGTGCTTTGCGTTTGAATACAAAATGCAGACGACTGCCACCGGACTGGCGCCATAACACCACGGCGCGGATAGCTGCCAATAACAAAGCGCGAACTTTATGCTGTACCAGTTGCTGTTTCAGCAGTTCTGGCTGACCAGCGACCTGAATTCGGGTGCCTAAAGAGCTGATGCATTCGACATAAATATCGGCCAGATTAGCAATGATGTTTTCATCGGTAATAGCAAAATGCTGCAGTTGCTGCTCTAAGCGGGATAACCTTTTACCCAGGTTATCCAGATTATCGCGGTTTTTTGTCAGCTTACGCTCCAGTGCAATCACGGACACCACATAACGGGTCAGTTCCACATCTTTGCGTTGATTGTCACCTAACTGATCCACCAGACACTGATAACCAGCGCGCAGGTTCGCCACATCTTTGCCATAAATATCCAAAGGTTCTGCCGGAGATAAATTAGCGATACTGGCTAAACACAACTGCAAATCAGCCAGTGCTACATCGTTGGTACGGGTGACTTGCTGTAATAGCTTAAGAGCCTGGCACATACCTGCCAGAGCAAGGGTTTGAGTCTGAATACTGTGTTGCATAAGTTACTGTATGGCCGAATTAATAATGCCACCACCCAAACAAATCTCGTCGCTGTAAAACACAGCAGACTGACCTGGGGTAACGGCTTTTTGAGGCTGATCAAATACCACAACCACAGTGCCATCCGGCATTGGGGTCAGGGTGCATGGAATATCGGTCTGACGATAACGGGTTTTGACAGTGCAGCGAAGCGCTTGCTGTGGGCCAGTGCGATCGACCCAGTGCAGTTGATTTGCCACTAAACCTTTGGAGAACATACTTGGATGGTCGTGGCCCTGAGCGACAATAAGACGGTTATTGATCAAGTCTTTCGACACCACATACCATGGCTGATCATCACCGTCTTTTAAACCACCAATACGTAGACCTTTACGCTGGCCTAAAGTGTGATACATCAGACCATCGTGCTGGCCAATTTTGTCGCCGTCTACTGTGTAAATATCACCAGGCTGGGCTGGCAGATACTTTTGCAGGAAATCTTTAAATTTACGCTCGCCGATAAAACAAATGCCTGTGCTGTCTTTTTTATCGTGCGTAATTAAACCTTGTTCTTCAGCAATAGCCCGTACCAGAGGTTTTTCCAGATGACCCACAGGGAACAGGGTTTGCGCCACATGTTCTTCACCTATGGTATAGAGGAAATAACTTTGATCTTTATTGGTATCCAGACCCCGCAATAACTGCCAATGGCCTTCTACTTCACGGCGCTGTACATAATGGCCTGTGGCGATAAAGTCGGCACCTAAAGCTTCGGCGGCAAATTCAAGGAAAGCTTTAAACTTAATTTCCTTGTTGCACATAATATCCGGGTTCGGCGTACGGCCAGCTTTGTATTCCTCGAGGAAATATTCAAACACATTGTCCCAGTACTCAGCGGCAAAGTTGACTTTGTGCAGCTTGATACCCAGCTTGTCACAGACCGCCTGAGCATCTCTTAAGTCGTCAGCAGCAGCGCAATATTCGCTGTCGTCATCTTCTTCCCAGTTCTTCATAAACAGGCCTTCGACCTGATACCCTTGCTGCATCAGCAAGTAGGCGGACACTGAGGAATCAACACCACCGGACATACCGACAATGACTTTTTTGCTGCTGTTATCTGACATTACACCGCACTTTTTACTGGCTGGATGGGAACGGGCGCGGATTATAGCACCAAATTCTTTGCCAAAAAATGTTAATCAAAGCGAATGTGCGACGGCATTTCTGATCTGAGACAACGACAATAGTTGGTTTTGTTCAAACTGTGTGATGGCATCCAGCACTAATTGACTGCGTACGGGCAGGGCATGAGTGCGTAATTCATCCAAACTCAACCAGTGCAAGGCCCGAATATCGTCATCTTGTGGCTGATACTGTAGCGGTAATTCGGTAGGGGTAAAGACAAAATTCACCCGCACATAAAAATGACCATTGGCGGCTTTGAGCTGGGAAATACCCAGCCAGGCATCAGGTTCTAAGCTCAGGCCTGTTTCTTCCTGCAATTCGCGTTTTACCGCACTGATGACATCTTCATTTTCCTCAACATGACCTGCCGGCTGATTCAGCACCAGGCGGCCGGAGCTTTTATCTTTTTCCTCCACCAATAAATAACGACCCTGAAAATACAACACTGCGGCGACAGTTAAATGCAATAAAGGACGGGACATAAACAAAAGGCTCCTTAAATGAGGGCTTCGAATAAAAAGAAGGCGACGGAAAAACAACAAGGCACTCTATTTATGCCATATATGAACAAAAAAACCGATCTTTTGTTGTAATTGGCGCAAAACGCCCATAAATCGCTAATGTTGCTCAAGTGGTCGGGCCGCAGAACTCTGTTTTCCGTCTGACATTTCAGTAATATAAAGCGCGACAGAGTTTGAGCAGCTACTACTTCTGTCGTAAAGCGCATGTGCTTGACTAGGCTCTTAGAATGAGCGCTGTTATACTCGGGCACCACGAGTACACGAGTAACTGTAACGTTTTAAACAGCCCAGGCCGCATCAAGTGAGACGCGTCTGGCTAACGACTCAATTTTGCTGTAAATCCAGGAAACGATATGACCACCTCAAAAATTATCTACACTATTACGGACGAAGCCCCGGCACTGGCCACTTATTCTTTTTTACCTGTAGTTGAGGCTTTTGCCAAAACTGCGGATATCGAAATTGAAACTCAGGATATTTCTCTGGCTGGCCGTATTCTTGCCTTGTTCCCTGAATTTCTGACCGAAGCACAACGTCAGCCAGATGCTTTAACGGGTTTAGGCGAGCTGGCGAATACGCCAGAAGCCAACATCATCAAGCTGCCAAATATCAGTGCTTCTATTCCACAGTTAGTTGCTGCTATTAAAGAACTGCAAGCCAAAGGCTACAAACTGCCTGATTACTCGGAAGATCCAAAAACAGCGGAAGAAAAAGAAGCCCGCAGCCGTTACGACAAAGTTAAAGGCAGCGCGGTAAACCCTGTGCTGCGTGAAGGTAACTCAGACCGTCGTGCTCCTGCTTCTGTTAAACAATATGCCCGCAAAAACCCGCATTCTATGGGGGCCTGGAGCAAGGAGTCGAAATCTCATGTGGCTCATATGAGCGCAGGTGATTTCTACGGCAGCGAAAAGTCTGTCACGATCAAAGACGCTGGTCAGGTGCGTATTGAACATGTGGCAGCAGATGGCAGCGTGACTGTACTGAAAGAAAAAACTGCTGTGAAAGCCGGCGAAATCATTGATGCTTCAGCCATGAGCAAAAAAGCGTTACGTGATTTTATCGCTGCAGAAATTGCTGATGCGAAAGCCAAAGATGTATTGCTGTCAGTGCATTTAAAAGCCACCATGATGAAAGTGTCTGACCCTATTATGTTTGGTCATGTGGTCACTGTGTTCTTCAAAGAAGTCTTTGAAAAACACGCCGCAACTTTTGCTGAATTAGGTGTCGATGCCAACAACGGTTTAGGTGATGTGTACGCAAAAATCGCTAAGCTGCCAGCCGATAAAAAAGCTGAAATTGAAGCCGACATCAAAGCTGTCTATGCAAAACAGCCCGCTCTGGCGATGGTGAACTCTGATAAAGGCATCACGAACCTGCATGTTCCAAGCGATGTGATTATCGATGCTTCTATGCCTGCTGCTATCCGCTCTTCTGGCCAGATGTGGGGCCCGGATGGCAAGTTAAAAGACACCAAAGCTATTATTCCTGACCGTTGCTACGCAGGTGTGTATCAGGAAACCATCAATTTCTGCCGTGAACACGGTGCTTTTGACCCTCGTACCATGGGCTCAGTGCCAAACGTTGGTTTAATGGCGCAAAAAGCGGAAGAATACGGCTCACACGATAAGACTTTCGAAATTAAAGCTGCGGGTCAGGTTCGTGTCGTAGATGCTGCTGGTACTGTGCTGATTCAGCATAACGTGGAGCAAGGTGATATCTGGCGTATGTGTCAGGCCAAAGACGCACCAATCCAGGATTGGGTGAAACTGGCGGTCAACCGTGCCCGTTTAAGCAAAACTCCTGCGGTATTCTGGTTAGACAAAAACCGTGCTCACGATGCTCAGCTGATTGCTAAAGTAGAACGTTACTTAAAAGATCACGACACCACTGGTTTAGATATTCAGATCATGTCGCCGGAAGATGCCACCCGTCATACCTTAAAGCGTATCAAAGAAGGTCTGGATACCATTTCTGTGACAGGCAACGTATTACGTGACTACTTAACGGACTTATTCCCAATTCTGGAATTAGGTACCAGCGCGAAGATGCTGTCTATTGTACCTCTGATGAATGGCGGTGGTTTATTCGAAACGGGCGCTGGTGGTTCTGCTCCTAAGCACGTTGAACAGTTTGTTGAAGAAAACCACTTACGTTGGGATTCGTTAGGTGAATTCCTGGCTTTGGCTGCATCTCTGGAGCATTTAAGTCAGGTGACTGGCAATGCAAAAGCTCAGGTGCTGGCCGATGCTTTGGATCAGGCAACTGCCAAGTTCCTGGATAACGACAAGTCGCCAACCCGTAAACTGGGTCAGTTGGATAACCGTGGTAGCCACTTCTATCTGGCATTCTACTGGGCAGAAGCTCTGGCCGCACAAAGCAAAGACGCAGCTTTAGCTGCACAATTTGCTCCACTGGCTAAAGCTTTAACTGAAAACGAAGCCAAAATTGTGCAGGAATTAAACTCTGTCCAGGGTAAAGCAGTAGATATCGGTGGTTACTACAAACCAGACGACGTTTTAGCATCAAAAGCTATGCGTCCAAGCGATACCTTTAATCAGGCATTAGCTGCACTGTAATTCACTGTAGGGGAGAGGCTTGTCCTCTCCCGTCTAATGATACCGCGGTGCTTATGGACGGGCCGGGACAAGCCGCGGCCCCTACGAACCTTGTATCGCATTTTGATTAATTGAGAGCAAAGAAAAATGCCGGCTTATGCCGGCATTTCATATGGATATGTGAGCTTCAGGTGGTTATTCAGGTTTGTGACCTTCTGGCAGAGCGATATTTACTGCATGTAAACCTTTTGGGCCCTCAGACAGGTCAAACACCACATCCTGGCCGGCCTTCAGCGTACGGTAGCCATCCATGTTAATGGTTGAATAATGGGCGAAGATGTCTTCGTCACGACCATCTTCACGAATAAACCCAAATCCTTTGGCATTATTGAACCATTTCACTTTACCGGTAGCCATACTACTTCCTTCTCTAAGTTAGCTAAATTCTGTATTCTAAGGCGGAGCAACAGGGAGCTGCGGGCAGACTCCACCATTTACTGTAGATAATTTGTGCAGCTAGTCAAGTTTTTTACCCACTTGTAAAGAGGCGTTGCAGATACTATCTATAAGATACGGGATACAGAGTGGCTGCAAAGCCTGTAGTGGCTTTGGGTCCGGCGAAAAAATTCATCAATGCAATTTTGATGCTTTGAACAGGCGTGGCTATAGTTTATGAGCGGTTATAAAGAAAACAATGGAACAGATCATGGAGTGGTGGAGAAAACCCGGCAACAGGTGAAACCTCCCTCTATGTATAAAGTCATACTTCACAACGATGACTACACCCCGATGGATTTTGTCATTGATGTGTTAACCCGGTTTTTTAATATGCAGTATGAAAAAGCCAGTGAAATTATGTTGCAGGTGCATTACGAAGGTATGGCGGTCTGTGGTGTGTTCACAGCCGAGGTTGCGGAGACCAAAGTTCAGCAAGTGTCCATTTATGCGAAAGAGCACGAACATCCATTGTTATGCACTATGGAGCGGGCTTAACGCCAAACAACTGCTGTTGTAACTCAGGTGGATTAGGAGTGATGTTGTATGTTGAACAAAGATCTTGAGTTAACCTTAAATCTGGCGTTTCGGTTTGCGCGGGAAAAACGTCATGAGTACATGACGGTCGAACATTTATTATTAGCTTTATTGGATAACCCGGCTGCAGGTGAAGCGTTAAAGTCCTGCGGTGCCAATATAGACCGCCTGCGGCTCGATTTGTCGCATTTTATTGATTCCACCACCCCTTTATTGCCAGAAGACGACGCAGACCGCGACACGCAGCCTACGCTCGGATTTCAGCGTGTATTACAAAGAGCGGTGTTTCATGTGCAATCCTCAGGTAAATCTGAAGTCACAGGCGCTAATGTGTTAGTCGCTATTTTCAGTGAACAGGAATCTCAAGCGGTTTATTTACTGAAAAAAATCGATATCAGCCGGTTGGATATCGTCAACTACATTTCTCATGGTGTCATTAAAACCGAAAAAATCGAGCAGCAGGACGAGCAGCAAGATGAAAACGGTGATGTGCAGATTGAAGAAAACAAATACCTGGAAAGCTTCACCGCCAATCTGAACGTCCTGGCAAAAAATGGTCAGATCGATCCTCTGGTTGGCCGTGATATGGAGCTGGAACGTACGATCCAGGTGTTGTGCCGTCGTAAGAAAAACAACCCGTTACTGGTGGGAGAAGCTGGCGTCGGTAAAACCGCTATTGCCGAAGGCTTGGCCTATCGTATCGTCAATAAGCAAGTGCCTGAAGTCATTGCCAATGCCACTATTTATTCACTGGATATGGGCTCTTTGCTGGCTGGAACCAAATACCGCGGTGACTTCGAAAAACGCTTAAAATCCTTGCTGAAAGAAATCGAAAACGAAAAAGATGCAGTGCTCTTTATTGACGAAATTCATACAGTCATTGGCGCAGGTGCTGCGTCCGGTGGTGTGATGGATGCATCCAATCTGATTAAACCACTGTTATCCAGTGGTCGTTTACGTTGCATAGGTTCAACCACCTATCAGGAATTTAAAAACATCTTTGAAAAAGACACAGCGCTGGTGCGCCGTTTCCAGAAAATTGATGTGGTTGAACCAAGCGTTGATGACACCACCCAAATTTTGCAGGGTTTAAAAGAACGTTACGAAGCCCACCATGGTGTGCGTTATACCCAAAAAGCGCTACGTGCTGCAGCTGAGTTGTCAGCGAAATACATTAACGAGCGGCATTTACCGGATAAAGCCATAGACGTGATAGACGAGGCGGGAGCCAGCCAGCGTTTATTGCCTGTGTCTAAACGTAAAAAAGTCATTAATGTGCCGGAAATTGAACACATTATTGCCAAGATGGCGCGTATTCCTGAGAAGTCAGTGTCAGCCTCTGATAAAGATGTGCTGGCGAATTTAGACCGTAACCTGAAAATGGTGGTCTTTGGCCAGGACGAGCCTATTGAAGTTTTAACTTCGGCTATTCGTTTATCCCGCTCAGGTCTTGGCAACGAAGAAAAACCTATTGGTAACTTCTTATTTGCAGGCCCAACAGGGGTAGGTAAAACCGAAGTCACCAAACAGTTGGCTAAAATTATGGGTGTTGAGCTGCTGCGTTTTGACATGTCCGAGTATATGGAACGTCATGCGGTCAGCCGCCTTATTGGTGCGCCTCCCGGTTATGTTGGTTTTGATCAGGGCGGTTTGCTGACAGATGCTGTATCGAAGCATCCGTACTCTGTCGTGCTGTTGGATGAAATCGAAAAAGCGCACTCCGACATCTACAACATTTTGCTGCAAGTGATGGACCATGGCACTTTAACCGATAATAGCGGCCGTAAAGTGGATTTCCGTAATGTGATTTTGGTGATGACCACCAATGCTGGTGTACAGGAGACGGTGCGTAAAACCATTGGCTTTAAACAACAGGATCACAGCCACGACGCTTTAGCCGAAATTAACCGGACCTTTAGTCCTGAGTTCAGAAACCGTCTGGATGGCATCATCTGGTTTAAACATTTATCCCGCGACATTATTCTGCAAATTGTCGATAAGTTTGTCTGTGATCTGCAGGTGCAGCTGGATAAAAAACAAGTGTCGATGGAATTGAGTGGTGCAGCCCGTCAATGGCTGGCCGACAAAGGTTACGATCAGGCGATGGGGGCCCGTCCTATGGCGCGGGTTATTCAGGAGCAACTGAAAAAGCCTTTAGCCAACGAGATTTTGTTTGGACGACTGGCGCACGGTGGTGATGTGCGTATTGATCTGAAAGGCGATGAATTAGAATTTGACTATAACGAAGAAGAAGCTTTGGTATAAGTATCAAGCTTAGCTAAGCTCTTCAAATACGAAAAAACCCGGCTTGGCCGGGTTTTTCTTTATAACGCATGAAGCAAATAGCGTTAGCGCTATCTGGTTCCGTCAAATCTTAACGTTGACGGAACACGATGCGACCTTTGGTCAGATCGTAAGGAGTTAATTCAACAGTGACTTTGTCACCTGTCAGAATGCGAATGTAGTTTTTACGCATTTTGCCTGAAATATGGGCAATAACTACGTGGCCGTTTTCTAACTCGACCTTAAACATGGTATTTGGCAGGGTATCTAAGATAGTCCCTTGCATTTCAATTACGTCTTCTTTCGCCATTCAGCGTGCCAGCCTCTTATTTAAATTCATTAGTTCAAAAAACTGCCGCAGATTTTGCCGAAAAAGGGCAGATAAGTAAAGCAACATAGTCAGATTTAGCTAAATGAGAGCCATTCTCCGGCTATAAAGCGTTGTTGTGGCAAAAATTTTGCCTTGTAACTCATTTTTTGACAGTGCTGGATGTAGTAACCCAGATAAACAAAACAGATGTTTTCTGTTTTAGCTTGTTCAATCAATGCCAAAATAGCCAGGGTGCCAAAGGCCAGCACATGGCCTGTCTGATAAAAAGTATAGACAGCAGAAAAGGCATCGGCTGTGCAGTCGACTACAGTCACAGCGACTAACTTGTCATCTATGTATTGTTCTAAAAATTGTATTTTTAACCAGTTGGCTTGCCATAAATAGGACATTTGCTCCGGACTTGTCGGGGACATTGAGCTGCCGGCATGTTTGCTGTCGATATAAGACTGGTACAAAGCATAATACTTTTCTGTACAACTTTCGTTATCACTGAATTCTGTCAACTGATAACGCCAGCTACTGCGTTTTGCTTTATTCCAGACCCGACGTTGATTGCTGTTTAATTGAAATGCTGTCGCTTCGATCCGTACCGACTGGCATTGCTGACAGCCTTCACAGTACGTAGTATAAATCTGCTCACCGCTGCGTCTAAAATTCAGCGTCAGTAGTTGCTGATAAAACTGTGCATCTAAGGGCTCATCCGGCAGAGTAAAAAGCAGCCGTTCCTGGCGGTCGGGCAGATAATTGCATTGTTGTTGCTGACTGACTCCAAGTTTTAAGCCTGACATCTTAAAGCTCCAACTGAATATCCTGCACACGCCAGATATCAACTGGGCAGAGCAGGGCTTTATGATTTGCCAGTAAGGTCAGGTAAGTTCTGCGCGACAAAGGCTCTGCTCCTAACTGCTGTAAAAAAGGATTCATCATCTGACAATCAATATAGCCTGTCGCAAAGGAGGATAAATGCTGCTGTAAAGCCGCAAGCGCAATTTTTGCCGTATTGGGCTGAGTATTAAACATCGACTCGCCACAAAACAGCTGGCCAACCATAACCCCATAACAACCACCGACCAGTTCGCCATCAGACCAGACTTCAACACTGTGAGCATGGCCTTGTTGATGCAATGCAATATAGGCCTGTTGAATATCAGGTACTATCCAGGTGCCTTGCTGCGAAGCGCGTGGCGCACTACAGGCTCTGATCACCAGCGGAAAAGCTTTATTGATACTGATTTGAAAACTGGAGTGGTGCAGAAGTTTTCGCAAACTGCGGTTGGGTTTTAAAACACCGGGTTTAAAAATGGCGCGTTGTGACGGGCTCCACCACAGCAGCGGATCGCCTGGGCTAAACCAGGGAAAAATACCGCTTTGATAGGCTTTTAATAGACGTTCAGGCGATAAATCACCGCCCATGGCTAATAAACCATCCGGTTCAGTCAGAGCCTGACTGACCGGAGGGAATTCAAGCGATGTCTCTGATAATTCGGGTAAATAAATCACCACTATTTACCCTTTAAAAGTTCAGGAAACTTATTTAGCCAAAGCGTCTAAATAACGCTCAGCATCTAAAGCGGCCATACAGCCTGTGCCAGCCGAGGTAATAGCCTGACGGTAGATATGATCCGACACGTCACCTGCAGCAAATACACCTTCAATACTGGTTTGAGTGGCGTTGCCTTCAGTGCCACTTTGCACTTTCAGGTAACCGCCGTTCATTTCCAACTGACCGGCAAAAATGTCGGTATTTGGTTTATGACCAATAGCGATAAATACACCAGCAACAGCTACATCTTCAGTCGGCTGGCCATTGGTGGATTTTAAACGCATGCCGTTGACGCCCATATCGTCACCCAGAATCTCTTCCAGCTCACGGTGAGTGTGCAGAATAATATTGCCTGCAGCGACTTTGGCCATTAAGCGGTCAACCAGAATTTTTTCTGCTTTAAAGGTATCGCGACGGTGCACTAAATGCACTTCTGAGGCGATATTGGCTAAATACAGCGCTTCTTCGACTGCGGTATTACCGCCACCTACTACTGCAACCTTTTGATTGCGGTAAAAGAAACCATCACAAGTGGCACAGGCAGAGACACCACGGCCGTTGTAAGTTTCTTCTGAAGGTAAGCCTAAATACTTGGCTGAAGCGCCTGTGGCTATAATCAGCGCGTCACAGCTGTACTGACCGTTATCACCGGTCAGAATAAATGGACGCTGCTGGAAATCCACGGTGTGGATATGATCAAACAGAATTTCAGTATTAAAAGTTTCAGCATGAGCTTTCATGCGATCCATCAGTGCAGGGCCTGTTAAACCATGCGGGTCACCCGGCCAGTTTTCTACTTCAGTGGTGGTGGTTAATTGGCCGCCCGCCTGCATACCTGTCAGCAGCACCGGGTTTAAATTGGCGCGTGCAGCGTAAACAGCCGCAGTGTAGCCCGCTGGGCCAGAACCTAAAATCAATAAACGGCTGTGTTTAATAGTGGACATGCATTACTCCGGCATTTTTCAATGGTGTATTCAGTTGAGTCGTTAATGGGGCCGATTTTATGGCATTGCAATAGCGAGATAAAGCACAACCGCATTTTTTCCAATTCAGGCTCTGGTAAGGAATCCAAGCTATGGTATTGTTTGTTTACACATATTTGCTATTAACCCTCGGCTGAGGTTTACATTGCACTATTTTTCCCTGCCTTTGGCCAACCTGGAGATCTGAAAGAATGATGATCAGGTTTTGGCATATTCTGCTCATGTTGTGGCTGTTGTGCTGCAGTTTTGTCGTGACGGCACAAACTCATTTTACCCGGCTCAGTGTTGATGATGGCTTACCCAATGCCAGCATTTACCGTATTGTGCAGGATAAAGAGGGTTATATCTGGCTTGGTTCCACCAACACTGGTTTACTGCGTTACAACGGTTACGAACTGGAGTCCTTTGATGTGCTGCCAGCCTCGGTCAGCAACAACATACTGGTGCCTGATATTGATGCCTTGCTGATGGATCAGAACGATCAGTTGTGGATTGGCAGTTGGGGCATGGGCTTAAGCAAAGTAGATACCCAAACCGGGACAATCTCACATTACTCCGATCGACCTGACAGTGCTTTGGTGTTGACCAGTAATTACATTCAGAGCCTGTTACTGGATCAATCAGGTGTGTTATGGATTGGCACCAACAAAGGCTTACAGCGACTGTTGCCTGACGGAACTTTGCAGACAGTAGGAGCCGCTGATGCCGCTCAGCCGCTGATTAATCAACGTATCTGGGCTCTGGCTCAAACCGAAGATGGCACAATCTGGATTGCAACCAGTAGTGGCCTTCATCAGTGGACTGTTCAGGATGGGCTTAGTACTGCCTATCAGGCTTTTGGTCAGCAAAGTGTCAACAATGAAATGCGAACCCTGTTTGCTCATGGTAATCAGTTGTGGGTGGGAGGGCGCAGCTCTTTGTTTCAGTTTGAGCGCTCCTCTTCTATGTTTCGGGCCATACCTTTTTATGACGAAGCACTAAGCCCTATCGTCAATGTGCTGGAAAGTGATCGGCAAGGGAATTTACTGGTCGGAACTTTTGACGGTATTTATAAAGTATCGTTAACCTCAGGTTTATTTGAACCTTTTGCGGATGGCAGACAGCTATTGCCTGGTATTAATGTGCGTTCTTTATTGGTCGACCGCAGCGGGTTGTTGTGGGTAGGCAGCAGAGAAAGAGGATTATTTTATGGCAGGCACCAGCCATCGGCATTTACCGACTTAACCAGTTGGGGGGCACAAGCTGCTGCTTTGGCAAAACAGCAACTGACAGCGGTGAAAGTGGAAGACGATTATTTATGGCTGGGCAGTGCGGACCAGTTTCATCAGCTCAACAGAAAAACAGCTGCTGTGGCGTCGTTTTCGATGCCTGCCCGCGTGAATACCATCACAAGAACCAGTCGGGGTGAGCTGTTTATAGGCTCTGACAATGGCTTATGGCAATTTGACGAAAACAAACAGCAGCTGATACAGCTTGATTCGGGTCAAGGGCCCAACAGTACTCAATGGCAAAATGTGCGGGATCTGATCAGCTTAGCTGATGGCAGCTTGTATCTGGGCTTATGGCAAAACGGATTGATGCGTTGGGACCCCAGTGGCAATCATCAATTTTGGTTGCAGGATATGGCGCAGCATAAAGTAGGCGATGCGGTACAGGTGGTTCAGGAAATACAGGGGAAAATCTGGTTAGGGACGCGCTATTCGGGCATTTTTGTTCTGGACCCATCCAGTTTGGAACTACAGTCGTTAAACGACTTAGTGCCCGTTGAGCAGGCACTGGATATTCAATGTATAGCGCCAGGGCCTGATAACACTGTACTGGTGTGTAGCCGAAGCGGGCTGCTCAGTCTGGACCTGCAGAACCGAATCGTATCCGGGCAAAGAGATGGCATCAATGTGCTTAAAACTGAATTGCTGGGGGCTTATACAGACGCACAAAAAAATATCTGGTTGTTTTCTGCTCATGGTTTGAGTTTAAAACCCTACCAGCAGGAGCGTTTAATTACCTTCACCGAACAAGATGGCTTGAGTAACAGGGAAATGATTTTTAAGGCATTTTCGGTGTCTAAACGAGGTAACTTGTATTTAGGTACGGCCGGAGGTTTAGCCATAGTCCATGCAGAACGACTGTGGTTGAATCATTACAAAAGCAACACCCGTGTTTCTGCTATTTGGATTGATCAGAAAAAACTCAAAACAACTATTATGCAGGGCCCCTGGTCTCATATTGAATTAAAACCAGGTGAGAGTATTAGCCTGGAGCTTGCTAGTCTTGATTTTCACGACCCTAAACGTAATCAGTTTATCTATCAGTTGGAAGGTGTAGATAACAGCTGGCAACAAAGCACCGGCTATACCAAAGTGAATTACAGTCAGCTGGAGCCTGGTACTTATCAGTTTAAAGTACTGGGTTCTAACCAACATGGTTTGTTTGCGGATGAGCCACAAATTTTGACCATCGAAGTCTTGCCTTTGTGGTGGCAACACAGCTGGGTCTTGCCAGGACTTGCTGCTCTGTTGTTATTGCTCTTGCTGTGCGGACACGCCTACCGGCTACGTCATATGCGGCAAATCAATAGACTGCTACAGCATTCAGTACAGGAAAGGGCATACAACCAGACTGTACTGGAGACTATGGTAGAGGAACGTACGAAAGCGCTACAGGATAGCTCCGCGACTTTATCATTAAGGACCCGACAGTTAGAGATTAGCTTGTCGCAACTGGCCGAAAATAACAGGGAATTAAAACGGCTGAATAATCTAAAAGACGAGTTTATTTCTACCGTCAGTCACGAGCTGCGTACACCTTTGACCTCTATTCGTGGTGCTGTAGGCTTGTTGGCCAGTAAAGCTGTGTCTGAAGATTCTCAGCATTATCAGCAGCTATTGCAAACAGCACTTGGCAATAGTGAACGTTTGTCGCAACTGATTAATGACTTGCTGGACTTACAAAAGTTTGAATCCGGTAATTTTAGTTTGGCCTTTGATGCAGTGGATATGAAGCAGTTGGTACTGCAGGCTCTGGATGGCATAGCCCCATTTGCAGCCAAGTATCAGGTGAGTTTCCAGACGAAGCTTGCTGACTGTAAGGTGATGGCGGATCCAACCCGGATCAGGCAAGTGGTCGATAACCTGTTATCCAATGCCATTAAATTTTCCAGTGCCGGTCAGACGGTGGTGGTGCAGTTAACGGGGCTTGGGGATCGTATTCGTTTTGAAGTACAGGATCAGGGGGCAGGTATTCCCGATAATTTCCGTAATCGTATTTTTGAAAAATTTTCTCAGGCGGATGGCTCGACTAGCCGCAAAGCCGAAGGCACTGGGCTTGGCTTAAATATCTGCAAGACTATTATCGGAGCTCATCATGGCGAGATAGGTTTTGAAAGTAAACCAGAACAAGGCGCTTTGTTCTGGTTTGAGTTACCGATGCAGCAGATTTAAAGAATTGGCTGTGGCAGAACATGCCAATACACTGCCAGAAAATGACAAACACTGCCTGCGAGCACAAATAAATGCCAGATCAGGTGATGCATAAACAAAGTTTTTTGCACATAAAACAGCACGCCACCTGAGTAAAATAAGCCACCAGCCAGTAACCACCACATGCCTGCTGCCGGCACATGGGTCAACATAGGGTCAATGGCGACAACCACTATCCAGCCCATGATTAGATAAAGAGCTATAGATAATTTCTGATATTTAGCGCCGGTAAAGAGTTTTAACAGCACACCAGCAAAAGCAATACTCCAGACCAGAGCAAATAACCACCAGCCCCAGTTGTCTCTTAAACTGACAAGCGTAAAAGGAGTGTAGGTACCGGCGATCAGAATAAAAATAGCCGAATGATCGAGTTTTCGCAGCCATAACTTGTGCTTAATGTTCTGAACTGAGTGATACACAGTGGAGCTGCCGTATAACAAAATTAAACTCAAACCAAATACCCAACTGCTGACCTGACGCCAAAAGTCGGTAGTGGCAGTCAGTTCCACCATCAGATATAAGCCCACTAGACTGGCTAAAACTCCAAGCCCATGGCTGATGGCATGGCTTAATTCTTCTGATGAACTGTAGCTGGTGGCTGTTTTAATACTCTGCACTGTGTTCTGACCTGCTGAAAACGCACTAAGGTGTTGAAAACGCCATGGTAACACTGGCCTGATTAAAGCAACCAGAGCAATTCGTTATTTTCTATGGATAAAGGTAAACTAACGGCCTTTGTGATCTTGTGGTGAAATTAAGTTTTTATGAGTGTGCTTCTTGTTGTGGGTTACGTCTGGCCTGAACCTAAATCCTCTGCTGCTGGCAGCCGTATGTTGTCTTTGCTCTCAATGTTTCGCGCTCAGGGCTGGACCGTTATTTTTGCAAGTCCAGCCGAAAAAAGCCCACACCGTTTTGATTTAAGCCAGTGGCAGATCAGTGAAGAGCAAATTCAGTTAAACGACAGCAGTTTTGACGAGCAACTCAAAGAGTGGCAACCCGATATGGTGATGTTTGATCGTTTTATGCTCGAAGAACAGTTTGGCTGGCGGGTAGAGCAACAGTGCCCGAAAGCTTTACGGCTATTGGATACTGAAGATCTGCATTTTTTACGTTTAGCCCGTCAGCAGGCGTTTAAAGCAGGCAGGGAAGTGACACTGCAGGACTTGCATTCTGAACAGGCGCAGCGTGAAATTGCCGCTATTTATCGCTCTGATCTGACGTTGATTATCTCAGAAGCTGAAATGCAGCTTTTGACTGAGCATTTTAAAGTACCAGCAGAGCTTTTATGTTACAGCCCGTTTTGGCTGGACACAGAAATAGCAGCTGATTTACCAGAATTTGCGCAGCGCCAGCATTTTGTTTCTATTGGTAATTTCCGCCATGAGCCCAACTGGCAAGCTGTTCTGTGGCTCAAACAGCAGATTTGGTCGTTGATCCGTAAGCAACTGCCTAAAGCAGAACTGCATATTTATGGTGCTTATCCACCGCCTAAAGCCACTCAGTTGCATCAGCCGAAGGATGGATTTCTGATCAAAGGCTGGGCAGAAGATGCGGCAGAAGTCATTAAAAGTGCCCGGGTGTTATTGGCTCCTTTGCCTTTTGGAGCTGGCTTAAAAGGTAAATTTATTGATGCAATGGCACAGGGTACACCCAATGTAACCACAGCTGTGGGCGCTGAAGGCATGTTGCATCAAGGCGAATGGGCCGGACTGACGTGCGAAACCGCACAAGAGATAGCCGATGCCGCAGTGCTTTTGTATCAGGACCAAACCTTATGGCAACAAAAGCAGCAACAAGGTTTTGTTATTTTGGCAAAACGTTTTTCCATCCATGAGCATCAGCCCCGCGTCTGGCAACAATTGATGGATATGCAGCAACAGCTGTCACAGCATAGATTAACCAACTTCACCGGCGCTATGCTCAGACATCATCAGCATCGCAGCACGCAGTTTATGGCGCAGTGGATTGAAGCAAAAACTAAACTGGCAGAGCTGAAACGAAGTTCTGCCACGCAGGAGACAAAACATGAGTGAAATCAGCCGTCAGGCGTTAATTCAACTTCTTGATCAGGAGCTACAAAGTAGTCTGATCAAAGACTATTGCCCCAATGGCTTACAGGTCGAAGGCAAAAGCCAGATTAAAAAGATTGTCGCTGGTGTTACCGCCTCTCAGGCATTGCTGGATGCGGCGCTCGCTGCTGGTGCTGATGCCGTCATGGTGCATCATGGTTATTTCTGGAAAAACGAAGACTATGCCATTACCGGTATTAAAAAACGCCGCTTACAAACCTTACTTAAACACGATATCAGCCTGATAGCCTACCATTTGCCTTTGGATGTACATCCGCTGCTTGGCAATAACGCTCAGCTGGCCTTAAAGCTGGGGTTAACCAGCTGGCAGGCTGTGCCTGGTGTCAGCCCATCCGGCGTACTCATGCGTGGCACTTTAGCACATCCTATGACCAGTCAGCAGATTGCCGATCGTCTGCATAGGGAGCTTAACCGCTTACCTCTGTTACATGCTGTGCTGGATAAACCAGTGACTGAACTGGCCTGGTGCACGGGCGGCGGCCAGTCTTATATCGATCAGGCTTATGCGGCTGGTGCAGAGCTTTTTATCAGCGGTGAAGTGTCGGAGCAAACTATTCATAGCTCACGTGAGCTTGGCATCGATTTTATTGCCGCAGGCCATCACGCCACAGAACGGTATGGCATCAAAGCGCTGGCTGAATTTGTGCAGCAGCGTACAGGTGTTGTCTGTGAATTTATTGATATCGATAATCCGGCTTAGGTCTATAAGTAGTGAGTAATCAGTGGTGAGTAAAAAACAGCAGGACCGCAATTTTGATGGCATAGCGGGCAAATTTCAGAAGAATATTTATCAGACCACCAAAGGCCGTTTACGTCAGGCGGTATTGCTGCGTGATTTTGCCGAATGCGCCGATTTAGCAACACCAAGCCGTATTCTGGATGTAGGCGCAGGGCAGGGCCAATTGGCGCTGGCATTGGCAGAGCAAGGCCATCAGGTGACCTTAACTGACTTGTCGCAGGATATGCTGGATATGGCGCTTGAGGATGCAAAAGAGCGTGGTGTCGATACGCAAATCCAGTGTCATGCCCTGGCGTTACAGCAGTTATCAGAGCAACAATGGCCAGCGTTTCCTGTGGTACTTTGCCATGCTGTACTTGAATGGTTGCATGAGCCTGCAGAGGCCATCAAACAACTGCGAGCCTTAGTGCAAACAGGCGGGCTGGTGTCGCTGATGTTTTATAACAAAGATGCCAAACGCCTCAGTAATATCATTTATGGCAATTTTAACTATGTGCTGCGCGATTTAGCCTTTAAGAAAAAAGTCAGTTTAAGCCCACAAAATCCGCTGCAACCTGAAGATGTCTATCGCTGGTGCAAAGAAGCTGGTTTTGTTATTGAAGGTAAAACCGGCGTGCGTTGTTTTCATGATTACCTGCGTGACCGCTCAGAACAAGAAACAGAGTTTGACAAGTTGTTACAGGTAGAACTGCAATACAACAGGCAAGAGCCTTATGCCTCTATAGGGCGATATCAGCACCTGCTGCTTCGCGCTGTATAACTAAAACCTGAAAACGGGGTCAGCTCATATGGTTAACCATATGAGCTGACCCCGTTTTTATTTGCTGAGAATTTAAAGTAAAAAAACAGTTGCAGTGTGGAATAAAGCTGTTATGATTAATTCCGTAATGCGAACGGTTATCATTTGCAAAATATGCAATCAAGTGGGAAGTCTGCACCCTGCCAGGAAGGCACCTTGATTTCGTAGGCGGGTAATTGTTGTGTTACATGTTGTGACCCTAAGACAACAACTGTTCTGCTGTTGTTGTCGAACTCCGAAGTCTTTGCCCATCCAAAGACCACGTTCTGGCCCGGCCTTATCAGCCGGGCATTTTTTATTTTGAGCGGTACGATTTGTTGAGTACGTCAAAGCAGGTTTGAAAGCATTTCAGAAAAGACGACCCCGCTCCCATGGATAATGCTTGCGTTGGAGAAAAAGAGGTACGAGCTAAGTCACGGCCTCAATTGGGATTTTGTGGCTGCAGTGGGGTGGACGGTATACCGACTAAGTAGCTCCAATAAAACAATCTGCTAAAGGACGTAATCGTATGAATAACGCACAATTCAAGATTGAAAGCGTCAATGCTGTTCAAGAAGTGATCATTTTTTCACCGTGCGTGATAAATATGTAATAAGTATGTTTTTTATTTGAGGTTGATATGATAGCTTGACCCCAATTGAGATACTCAATGTCAGATGGAACAGAGTGCAGTTAAGTTGTCGGTAATTCACTTATTTCTGTGTTACGGCCAAGCCAGGCAACATTTAGAATAAACTTTATTTTAAGTGTGAGTAAATTGATTACCCTATGTTGTATTTAATCGCTACTTCAGGGTACTAGATCTTATTTGATATTGATGCAGTTGGTGCTTCTATTTAAATAAATCATAATTGATAACCTATATGGACTATATTTTTGTTAAAAGAGGGATGATTGGTATGAAATCTAGTTTTTTATTTTTTTTATTTGTTTTTATGTTTACTGCTTCGTTTAATTCGCAGGCAAATGCATGCAGCAACGCTATCCAAAACTCAATGGTACAAATAAGCACTCAAACGCAGTCGAAATGTATTAGTATAAAAAACGCGAACTCTGCGAAAACGTATTTTACTGCCGACCCTAGCTTTCAGAGAAATGCGGATTACAACATTAGAATAACCTCTGTATCAGGCACTGTAATTTTAAATAAAAAGCAATCCGCATTGAGTGCTAGTGTTAATTCGCATCTGAATACTCTTCATAATACAGAGTTCAAAATTACATTAACCCCCTTGACTCCAAATATTGAGTACAATTTTACTATTGTACATGATAGTAATCCTATCTCAGGAGAGACAGTTATTTACATAGGCTTACACTCGAAAGCAGTAAAACCATTTGTTGAACCACCGACATGTAATGGTTGTGAAATTCAACGAGTAGGCAATCTGAATAAACAACAGAGTGCCACTTTAAACATAGGTGAAACCACACTAACAGCTTTAGCTGCTACCTCAACAAATGAAGCATCCCAATGTAATGACGACAATAGGCCACCAGAAAGTCCTCCTAAAAATCAGATTTCTGGTTCAGAGCTAAATATTAATGCTGTTTTAAGAGAGTCAAGAGCATGGATGGAAAATATTGAGAGTACTCACCCAGCATATACCGCCCAGTTTGCTGCAGCCATGACTCGTTTAATTGTAATGCACAAAATAGGTGGGGCTTTGGATGTAGCACATGCTAAATTGCCTGATTATGTTGGCTCCGCTTCCATGGGCAATTTTTTGTTTGGTGCAAACGCAAGAGCTATGGGTTTCTCTGAAGACGCAATATTAAGAGGCGCTGCATTTTACCAACCAATAGGAAAAAATGGTTGGACGGCGTTTCCCCGTGGTATCTATAACTTTCTCTCTAATTCTGGTGATAACCCAGGTGACCCTGAGCAAACACTGTCTGGTATTCGCTATCATGATGAAGTGTTTATGGAAAACCAGTCCGATACTGCCTCAGTATCTTGTATTGATGCAGCATCTGTTGCTAATGGTTCATCTGGTGGTAGCACAGGTGGCGGTGGATCAGGTGGTGGCTCTGGTGGTGGTGGTTTAGGTGGCGGTTATGTAGCTGGTGGCGGTGGCGGTTCAGGTGTTGGAACTTGGTGGTGTTTTGTTCAGGAAGGGCAAGCTGTCTATTGTTGGAAGGAATACTAATAGTCTTTCTTCTCCATAGTATGGAATAGGAGTTACTACAATTGAAAAGATTAATCTTCATTACATTTGTTTTATCAATGACAGCCTGTGAGCGTCCACCAACACTTGACGATGTTAAAGATAATTTTTATAAAAATACATCATCATTTAATGAACTGGAAAAACTGGCATGTGCTTTAGGGCAAGAAAAACAAAAATTTGGTACTGATAAGAATGGCTATGGTTACCATTTGGATAAGGTTCCAGATGATCAAAGAATTGAAGGTATTGATTCACTATTAAAAAAAATTGGTGCTTACGCATTGATCTACAAAAAAACAAAAGCCGGGAATTGTAGTCTGATTATTGGCTACTTTGCTCGTGGTTTTGCTGGTAACGGTACTATATATGATTATAGCTTTCAGATCGAATCTCCAACTATTTTAGAAAATACAAACCAGTCACTCAGTGATGATGTTGAAAACAAAAGTGTTGCTTTCGATATGCCATTAAGCGATGGATGGTATTTGTCTTACATTAGTAATTAGTTGATAAAGTGTAAATTCAAACCATAGGTATGATCTATAGCATTTGGAGAGGTGCTTCACTCGTGTTCTCATTGGTTTAGCAAGTAAAGACGATTGCCAAAGGGATAAAACGAATGAAGCGCCACGCAATGGATCTGGGTTGAACAGGCATGCTAAGTCCTTTCTTGAGAATGTTCAGAGATGCAATCTCTATATCAGCTTAAACCCTAATCAAACTCAAACTTGTAAAGTACATCCACTGCGCTGTCTATTCCTTGCACAGCTTCAAGGTAGAAGTTTTTCATCAGCTCGTATCTTAAGGTGAATTCCCCCAAGGAGTTAAATATCCCCACACCATATTTCAGCTGTAGTTTCGGTGATAAATAGCCGCTGACCGTGACTTGTGAGTCATCACCAGTGCCCGCTGTATCCAATGTAAATTGCTCAAACCCCAACGCCTGACCTAACTGGCTGACCATGCCGTTGCTGTTGGCAATACCAAGGCCGATTAAACCGCTGGTTAACGGATTACTTTTAGTATCAGCGCTACCGGATAAATCCCGTCCCATCAACAGATAAGACAAAGCATTAGCCTGAGGTTTAGACGGCTCTGAAAAAATAACCACTGAAGCTTGATCCGCAGGGCCGTTCACTCGAATACCTGCAATCACATCATCTTCAGTAGAGGAGGGGTTACGTATCGCTTCAATATTTAAAAATGGCTGATCGGCAGGACCATTAAATATCAGTTTGCCTTTACGGATCAGCAAATCCTGGCCGTAAGAGCGAAAGGTACCATCCAGAATATTCACTTCACCTTTTAAACGTTGTTGCGGCCCATTCTGACTAAACAATAACTGACCTTTTAAGCGGCTTTTTAAGCCAAAAGCCTGCAACTTCACTTCATCCCCTAAAATCAGCCGCATTTCGGTAACTAATTTAATTGAACTGGTGACGGCACCACGGCGCACTTCCAGTTCTTTATTTAGCAATATCTCATCATCTGAGATTTGCACCGCGTTTTGCGGTAAATCGTCTATCGCTATATCAGCTTTTGGAATTTGCACAGTGCCTTGCACTGCAACCACCTGATTTTGCGCCAACACTGTCACTTCAGGATTGATATAGACCACACCTTGCGACAGGGTAAGCGGCAGTTGCTGGCCGCTTAACGCTAAACGAGCCTGATAGTTGGCTAAATCAAACCAGTCGGCATAACCAGATAATTGTGCTTTACCTTCACCACTTTGAATTTCCGCAGTTAGCAGAGCTTTTTGTTGTAAAAAATCCAGCTGCAGACTGCCTTGTTCTATATCCAGCGGGGCATTATTCCCCTGCAATTTCACCTCACTGACTTTGAGTTGACCTGACAATAAAGGCCGGCCCAAGGTGCCGCTAGCGCGAACCTGACCATTTAAAGTGGCGATAAATTCACTTTGCTCTGGCAATAAAGTGCGTAAAAAACTTAAATCCAATCGGGTTAAAGTCAGCTCTGCTTCGAGCTTTTTATCCTCTGCAGTTAAATCGGGCAGGGAGGCTGAACCTTTGAGTGAACGGTCTTCACTGAACTGCATTTGCCAGTTGCTGGAAAGCTGTTTTGGCGTCAATGTCAGTGCCGCATTCCAGCTTTGCCACGGCAGTTGTAAAGGATTGACGTCGGTTTGCTGCCATTTACCTGCGGTGCCTGTCAGCTTAATCGCTGCATTCAGACCTTGTTTTTTACCCCAGCTCAGCTGCACATCTGCATCGGCTTCGCCCGTTAATCGTTGTGATTCGCCAATAAAAGGTTCCAGCAAAGCCAGCTGAAACTGTTGCAACCGCACTGCTAAGTCGCCCTGGCTGCCGCTGATTTTGCTGGCTTTCTCCAGGCAGAGTCTACCCGGCTCTGATGACCAGCAATGAGCTGGCAAACTGAGTTGTTGTTTTGGCCAATCCAGCGTCATCAGTATCGTATCGGCTAAAGCCCAATGACCGACAGGAGTCTGTAATTGAGTTTGTTGCAGCTCTATTTGCCACTGTTGTTTAGGTTTTGCTGTGGCTGCTGCCTGTAGCTGTGCTTTGTAGTCGGCCCCATCCAGCTGCAGTACCAAATCGCTGCTGTTTTTATTGCCTGTCAGCAGCAACTGTGCAGAATTCAGTTGTTGTCCTGAAAGCGTGCCTTTACCTAAGGTCAGTTCCAGTTGATGATCCAGATTATTGCTGTTAATCAGTGCATTCAGGCTAAGGTTTTGCAGACGCATTAGCTTTTTATAACGCAGTTTCTCACCCTGCAGCTTGATATCCAGAGCCGGGTGTTGTTGTGGACCTGTGACTTTTGCATCGGCCATCAGACTGCCTTGAGCGCCCTGAATAGAGCTGGCCAGATCGGGAGCAGCTACAGACAAAGCCATTTGCCATTTGTCTGTCACTTCCCCTTCAGCGGTGATTTTATTGTTGCCATGCTGTAGCACCAGTGTCTTACTGCTTAACTTCTCTACGTCCAGAGCTTTGCCTTTGGCCTGCAGCTGACCCGATAAAGACAGCGGTTGCTGGCGCACTTGCCCCTGAATCGCTAAAGTCGGAAGCTCAAGCTGCCATTGTTGCTGGTGGTAACTGGCTTTGAGTTTGATATCCCCACTGAGTTGTCCCGGATAATCTTTTAGCCATGGCTCCAGTTGCATTTGATCAAGCGAAAGGGCCGCATCAAGCGCCAGCTCTTTGGTTAAATCCAAAGCACCAGTACTGCTTAGATTGCCCAATGCGGAATTCAGCGTTAATGCAGACCAGCTCAACACCGGGGCTTGCCAATGCGCATTCAGTTGCAGTTGGCTATCTGGCAACTGAGGAAGTTGTTGCTGGCTTTGTAAAGTGAGCTTCAAATCAGCTAATGAACCTTCAGCATCAATCAGCAATTGCTGCATTTTATATAAGGGCTCACCTTGTAGTGGCCAATGCAGGCTGGTGGCTTTTAATTGCAGTTGTATTGGTAGTCCGGCGGTCAGCGGTGCGACTTCTATCTGGGCGCTAGCCTGCTGGGTACCTGTCAGTTCAAGGCCTAGCTGCAATTGATCTAATGAACCGGCTATGCTGCTATTGAGTACTAACCCAGAGCTTTCGGCTTTGACAAAGCCCTGCAATGCAAAAGGAGTGGAATTGGTCAGACTGAGTTGTGCTTCGGCATTGATTGGGTTGCCTTGCAAATCCGGCTGGGTTATTTGCAGTTGAGTAAGTTTAAACTCCGTAAGCTCAAACTGATCCGGATTGGCTTCGAGGGAAAAACTAAGCTGCTCTGCAGAAAGTTGCTGCGCTCCTGTGACTTTAGGCTGCTGTAATCTGAGCTTTTTTACACTCAACCACAACGGCAATTCAATTCGCGTTAGTTGTGGCATCTGATAATGCCACCAGGCCACACTGTTCGTTGCGGTGCTGGCTGTTGTGGTGGCTTTTATTGTGTTAGATGGGACACTGTTTTGTTCTGAAGCTTCCGGTAAATGCAACTGTAATTGGTCCAGTAGCGTGTCACCCAGTTGGATTTGCTGACCACCTAATTTTAGCTCTGTGTTCAGGCTATTGAGACTAAGCTGCAGTTCACCTTGCTGTACCGTCAGATCAGTGATCTGTAGTTGTGTAATACTGACTTTGGGTAGTTCCAGTACTGTATCTTCATGCTCTGGTGCTACTTCGGGTAGAGTGGACGGGCTAAGTACCAGGTGCACACCTTCTGCTGTTGCGCTGTCCAGACAAATCTCAAATCGGCCTAAACAATACCAGCTGACTTTAGCTGCAAGGCTACTGATCTGTAGCTGTACTCCATCTTGCTCAAACTGCAATCCGGTCAGCGTAAAACCTTCGGCTAGCGTGCCGCTGATTTGGGTTATTTGAACAGGGCTGTTATCTGGTAGCAACCGGTTCAGCAGTTGCAGAGGTTTATTGGTATAAAACAGCACAATCAGACTGAGCAACAGCAATAAACTGAAGGCTAAAAAGAATTTCTTCCAACTAAAAGCTGAGCTGACGTTTTTCACATCAGGCATGGTAGTGCGCTCTTCGCTGCCATTCACACTCATAATTCCGGCCCCAAACTAAAATGCAACTGCAGGGCCTGATCGGAGGGCACATCCAATCCCCATGCAACATCAATACGAATAGGGCCAACAGGGGAAGCCCAGCGCACACCTAAACCTACACCACGGTAAATATCGGCCTTATCATTCCAGGCACTACCGGCGTCAAAAAATGCAGCAGCCCACCAGTTTCCTGACACCCTGTGCTGATACTCAAGTGCGGCAGTCGCCATATAACGGGCACCAATCAAGCTGCCTTCTGTATCCACAGGAGAAATGGATTCGTACGAATAACCACGAATACTATTATCACCACCCGCAAAAAAGCGCAGAGAAGGCGGCAGCTCAGTGATGGCTTCCATCAGCACGGCACCGGCATCAAACCGAACCAGATAACGCTGATCATCGGAAAAAGACCCGATCCAGCCAACACGACTGCGCAAACGCACAAAACTGCTGTCTGAGCCCCAGGCCGGATCTGAGACTTCAGTGCCAATTAAATACCGGGTGGCTTCAGAGGGCATACTGCCACCACTGTCCCAACTGCGGCTGAAGCTAATGCCTGGCATAATCAGATTGGCGCTGCCTGAATCCGTACCCTGCACATAATCTTCATATAACCAGCGCACAGAAGCGGTTCTGTACCAGGCATCGTCCAGTAACCAGTGCCGCTCCAGAGAGGTGTTGTATTCCTGACTACGGGTATCTTCTAAATCTTTATTTTTTATACCAAAATTGAGTTTATAAAAATCTTCGCTGACATTTTTCTTCGGCCATTTATAACCTGCCTCAACCGTTTGTTCAGGGCCCGATAACGCCATTTTACTGTTTAAACTATGGCCTCTGTCATTGAGCCAGGGTTTGTTCCAGTTCAGTTTAATACGTGGCCCCAGGTCGGTGGAATAACCCACACCAGTCTCCACCGTGTTACGAATTTGCGGTTCGACTTTAATCTTCACAGCCAGTTGCTGTTCAGCATTTTCAGGTTCATCCACTGTGACATCTATGCTGCGAAACCAATTGGTTTCAGCCAGACGCTGATTCAGTTCACCCAGTTGGCTGGACAGATAAGGTTCGCCCGGCTTAAAAGGCAACATGGAGCGTAAACGTTCGTCACGGATTTGGCTGCCTTCAAAGGCGACTTCACCAAAGTGATAACGTGGGCCAGAGTCAAATTGAATATGAATAAAGCCCTGCAGCAGGCGTGGGGCAACGGACAGTTCTTGTTTAACAAACTTTGCCTGAAAATAACCACGGCGCAAAGCCAGCGAGTTCAGCTGATTTTTGATTTCTTCATAACGGCCATGATGCACCCTGTGATTGACCTTAGGGCCAACTTGTTTCACCAGTTTGGCAAACTCAGGATCGGTCGAAGCTTCACCCAGAATTTCCACTTTGACGGATTTCAGTCGTAAAGCTTCACCAGGTTTAATGGTCAGTCGTAGCTTTTGTTTTTTTTCTTTACCGACAAGGCTCGGCTCTATAGCCATGCGGTAATAACCAACTGCCCGGCCTGCGAGTTTGACATCCTCCATGACTTTGTTTTGAAAACGTCTGGAACCAAGGTTGTTTTTAGCGGGCAACCTGTCCAAATAAAGTTCAATGTTATCAGCAAGGGGGCCCGAAACACCCTTGAGTTCAATTTGGGGATGCGCTGCTGCGGCAGAGGCGGCAAGCAGCGCCAGAATGGCCAGAGTCCTGTACAACAAAATGCGAACTATCCTTTGTGTTAATACCGGACCAGCAAGGTCCGGCTTGGCTCTAAGAGTATAACAGTCTGATAGAGTTCAGTACGTTTTCAACTACTTAATGGACCAGTTTGCTTATTTCTTAATCTTTAACCCTCGCAAACAAAAAGGTTTTCATTAGCAAGGACCACTCTGGTTCTTTACCATACATACGAATGCCCAATTCAAATACCCGGCTGGCTGCATTTTTAAGCCAGAACAGACAGGCAATCAGCAAAATGAGCGATAAAATCCATTCCCACCATGGCACTGAAACTGATGCCATGCGCATTGGCATAGCGGCAAAAGACGTCAGCGGAAACAGACTTAATACGTGCATCAAGGTGCCTTCAGCATTGTCCATAGCGCTGAACACCACACCCAGAGGTACTGTAGGTAAAAACATCATAATAGAGCGGCTGGAATGGTTGGGGTCGTCAATAGTGGCGGCAAAACCCGCCATAAAGCTGTTGATTAACAGCAAACCTAAACTGACAAAAATCAAGGTGCTGGCAAGTTCCAATACAGTAATAGGTAAAACATACAAGCCATTGCCTTTAGCCAGAGCTATGGCCTGGATCATGATGTAAAAGAACAGGCCAGTGGTGATCATGCTTTTAAGACAAAATAATGAAATGCCTAAAATTTTGCCGTCAATCCATTCTTTGGTGCTGATCAGGGTTAGCAGTTGTTCTGTAACCCGTTGTTGTTTCTCTGTGGTAATGGCGGTAAACATAAAACCAAAACCTGAAAATACACCTATAGCCATCAGCAATAATAAGCCACCACTAACAATTTTTTGTTCCTTGTTTTGTTTGGCTGAGTCTTTCTTCAGAAAAACCAGCTCTGCGTCAGGCTGAATATTCACAATAGCTTTTTGTTCTGCGCTCAGTGGCAACTGATTAATTCGCTGTTTTTGCAACCAGTTCTGCAGTTCCGGTGTGATTTTATCCTGCCAACTGGCACTGGATTCTGCCGTCATCACCAGCTTATCGTCCTTGACCTGAACGACTAAATCCCAGACATCTCCAAGACCTGATAATGCAGTTTCTGCCGAGTTGTCCGGAATTTGACTGATGGTAAAGCCGCTGATTTTAGGTGCAGCAGCGCTGCTGACCAGCGCGACTTTATAGTCATTGTCGAGCCAAGCTTCCAGCACAGGCCAGATGGCGGAAAGAACTAAAAATGTGACCAGTATGCCCGCGCTAATAAGCTCTTGTTTCCACTTGAAGTAACGTTGGAATTCAAATACAGCTATAGTCCATAAATTCATGCTGCATCTCCTTGTGCATCTGCAGTGGTTTGCTGATTATGTTGCTGCACCGCAGTGAGATACAACTGATGCAAACTGGGCTGGATACGACTGAAATCAGCGAGTTCAGCTACGCTGGTCAACTGCTGCAGCAATTGACTGACACTAAAACCAGCTTTTAAGGTCAGCTGAATTTTCGAGGGGGCCAGGGTTTTGAATTCAGCTACTGCAGTTAAGCGCTCAAGCGCTTCAGAGTTAACCTGCTGTTCAAAGCTGACTTCAAACCATTGTTTTGGATCCAACTGATAGCTGACTTGCGCCAGACTGCCCTGAGCCACCAGTTCACCTTTGTTCAGCAGCAACATTTGATCCGCTAAACGCTCAATCAAAGCCATTTGGTGAGCACTTAAAATAACAGTAGTGCCACTTTGTTTTAACTCAGTCAGGATAGCTAACACATGCTCTTGATTGACAGGATCCAGACCGGAGAAGGGTTCATCTAAAATCAGCAGGTCGGGTTTATGCAACACGCAGCTAATCAGTTGTACTTTTTGCTGATTGCCTTTTGACAGTTTATTTAAGGTGTCGTCCATTTTTTCCAGTAAATCGAGTCGGGTACACCACTGCACTAACGCGGCACTGATGTCCGCTGCGGCCATGCCCCTTAACTTAGCTATATAAGTCAGGTTTTGCCGCACAGTTTTATCCAGATACAAACCGCGGTCTTCCGGTAAATAGCCATAACAACGTTTAGGTAATGCACTGAGTTCTTCGCCTTTGTACTCAATACGGATTTTGCCTGCATCGGGGCGGGTTAAGCCAACCAGCATTCGAATAAGGGAAGATTTTCCGGCACCGTTGGGACCTAACAGCGCAAAAATCTGGCCTGATTGAACATCAAAACTGATGCGGTTGACGGCTTTGACTGTGCTGTAACTTTTTTCTATTTGATATGCAGAAATCCTAAGCATGATCTGTCCTTATGGGGTATGGCGTAACTCTGGTTGTCCAAGCATATCAATGCTGTAGCTTTCACAACAACAGAAAAGTGTGACAATTTATTAACTTGTTGGCGTGCAGGTTTTTGTCAGCCCTTTGTCATCTGACTCGGGTACACTGAGCATAAAGATATATCTGAGGCAGAGCAGAGCGATGAAAGTAAAAACTGCACTAACCATAGTGTTGCTGCCAGGACTGGATGGAACTGGTACTTTGTATCAGCAGCTTGGGCAGCAGTTAGCACCTGACTATGAACTTCAGGTGATTGCTTATCCTTTGGACCAGCAATGGGGTTATCTGCAGTTGCTGGATTTTATCCGGCCACAACTACCACAGCATCCTTATCTGCTGCTGGCCGAGTCTTTTTCTGGTCCTTTGGGTATTTTACTGGCGGCAGAACAACCAGAGCATTTAAAAGCGCTGGTACTGTGTTGTACTTTTGGTCGTAACCCTTTACCTGCAATCAAAGGGCTGGCGGGGGCTGTTGATAAACTGCCGTGGAATGAACTGGTGCATCATTGGACAGCTTTATGGTTGCAGGGCCGTTATGCCAATACAGAGTTATCCGCTTTGCTGGAAAAGGCTCTGACTATGGTGCCGGAACAAGTGATTAAACACCGGGCTAAACAGGTGTTGCAGGTTGATGTACTGCCTGAATTTGCGACTTTAACTCTTCCTCTGATGTATCTTCAGGCGCGGCAAGACCGGCTGATCTGGGCCTTTAATGCCAAATCCTTGTTGCAGCTTCAACCTGAAATGCAACTGGTTCGACTGGACGCGCCGCATTTTTTATTGCAAGCCATACCAGCACAAGCGGCATGGCATCTTAAACTCTTTATTCAGCAGCTGGGCTTCGATTTACCACAGCAGGCTGCATTAACAGGCTGAATCAAGGGCTGGTTTGCAAGGAAAAACAAGCACCGGGTGAGCTATTGGATGCTTTCAGTTGCCAGCCATGGGTAGTGGCAATTTCATAACAAATGGCCAGTCCAAGGCCTGCTCCCTGATGGCGCCTGTGAGGACCCCGCCAGAACCTGGTAAAAAGCCAGGGTAAATGCTCAGGTGATATGCCTGGGCCATAATCACGCACACTAATACCAGAGTCTGTGATGGTCAGTTCAATCACAGAATGGGGAGGGGCATGGTGAATCGCATTTTCCAGCAGGTTTTTCAACAGTACAAAACAAGTGCTGCGGTCGGCATGTAACAGAGGGGCTTGTGACTTTTCCACAACGGCTATCTGCACCTGAAAAATGACCGCCAGCCGGTTTAAATACAGTGCGACTTCTTCTGCCACATCGGTCAAATACAATGGTTGATACTGATAGTTCTGACTTTCTCTGGCTTCAGCCCAGTGCAGCAACTGGTGGATTAACCGGGCCATCTGATCGATATCTTTGAGTAATACCTCACGTTTGGGGAAATGTTCGGCCATTTCAATTTCGCCTCTAAGCAGCGCTAGCGGTGTTTTTAACTCATGTGCAGTGGTTGCCAATAACTCCTGCTGCACTTTAAAACCTTTTTCCAGCCGATCCAGCGTCTGATTAAAAGCATTAATCAGCGGCAACACCTCTTGAGGCAGTTTATGAGTAGCCAGGCGTTGGGTCAGGCTATGGGGTTCAATTTGAGCGGCAGTGGCAGATGCGTTTTTTAGCGGCCTGAGCATATAACCAATAGTCAGCCAAACGACCAGACTTATTAGCAGCAAACAGAGAAGGGAAACCAACACGGCTACGACAGACAAAGGTTTGAGGTTCGTCAGCTGGAAGATACTCATCAGCCGGTCGCTGGCAACAACCTGCACATAATAGCCAGGATAGTTTGGCAAAGGGGCACTGTTTACATAATACAGCAGGCCCTGATAGCTCACTTGAAACAAGCGCTTTTCAGTGGAAAATTGCTGGTTTACCTGATTGAGCAGTTGGCCAGCATCCGGGGTAGATTGCAGTATGGCGAGGCCCTTGCTGTCGGTGATCTGATACTGCAACTCCGAACTTAATACTTTGTAGACCCAATCATATTCGTCGTCGTAGGCTTTGCTGGCAGGGCGGCCTTCTGCGTCCGGTATGATTTCTTCAGCTAAATAATAAATCTGCTTATCCAGAGTGCGCTGCAGTATCAGATCAGGGTTCAACACAAAAATGTAAAAAAAGATGCTGGCTAAAGTCAGGGCTAAGGCTGCGACAAAAGTGATGATTAAACGAAAGGTTAGATTACGTTTGCGATTGGCTGATAGCATAACCTAAGCCTCTGATATTATTGATAACAAGCGGAGAACCTATAGCATTGAGTTTTTTTCTGATCCGGTGCAATGCCACATCCAGTGCATTTGGAGTGACGGCATCAGTTAAACCCCAGGCAGTTTGCTCCAGTTTTTGTCTGCGTACTGTTTTGCCTTGTTCCTGCATCAAGGTTTGTAGTATTTGCAGCTCAGCCGGGGCTAAAAGACTGCTTTGCAAACCATAATGCACTGAAGCCGAATGCAGGCATAAACGGGTGCCGCCGTATTCAGGTTCATTGAGTTGTAGCTGGCCCGGACGACGCAACAAAGCCCGCACTCTGGCGACCAGCTCGTCCATGGCAAAAGGCTTGATCAGATAATCATCGGCGCCACTTTCTAATCCGTCGATGCGATCATGCAGGGCATTGCGGGCGGTCAGTACCAGACAAGGCAGATTCTGCCGGTTCATTCTCAGATGGCGCAGCAAATCCAGACCGTCACCATCAGGTAAACCTCTGTCCAGAATTAATAATTCATAAGGCTGGATCTGTATGGCCTGTAATGCTGATTTTGCGTCAGAAAAAGTATCAGCTGCTATACCTGCTCTTTGTAGTGCGGTGCATACCAGTTCACTCAGGCGTTCATGGTCTTCGACCAGCAGTATTCTGCTCATATAATGCCCCGGATCCTCTTTCTGTCACGGCAAGTTGATGGCGAAAAAAGAGTAAAGACTGCTTAACTTATATCCCGCGTCCACTGCTTGCTGACCATGTTCTGCAGCGACGGGGCGAAAAGGGGAGATAAAACAGATCAACGCCACTAGTAAAGTGAGCTGTGCAACGGGACGCAAATTCATTAACTGACTCCATCTGAGCGAATTCAACAGGAGTCAGCTTACTGGCTGTTTTCTTACGCTTTACTTACCAGTGGTCACCAAAACACTATTTTGCAGCTTTAATGTGTCGGTGTTTTGTCCGCCTGAGCCGTCAGTAAAAACAAAATTTTATCCATATTCAGCTTTTCATAAGGCATTAAACGTTCAGGTTTACCTTCACGCATAATAGATAAATGATCAGCGGTAAAGGCCAGCACAGCAGTAGAAGTGGTGATGGTATTGCCTTCCACTTTGTAGTGGCAGTGCGCCAGATCTAAAAAAGCCAAAATACGATTACGGATAGTGGTCATCATGGATTGAGCTCCGGTTTAGCGCTTTTTAATAATGTTCCCTGTCGTGTACTACTTCTCTCACTCCGGGAGGAGTTCTCATGCAATGGCTCTGACAAAAGTTCGGCTGGCTTTGTTCCGCTGATTGGTTAAAAAGTTTAAAAATGACGATGAATAGCCGCTGAATTCAGTCTGATGTCACAAATATTGCGATTGATTAAATAAAAGCCTTGGTTTATTAATATGGTTGTAACATTGTTAACCTCTAATGTTTACCCGTTAAAATTATAAATAACCCTAAAAGTGAACTCCATGAGCATAAAAAATTTATGTGCAGTCGCTGTTGCGTTGGCGTTAAGTCCGCAATTGCAGGCTGAATTACTGATCTCTGAATACGTTGAAGGTTCGTCTAATAACAAAGCCATAGAACTGGCGAATCTGGGCAGCACTGCCGTTGATTTAAGCCAGTACAAACTGCAGATGTTTTTTAATGGCAATACCACAGCAGCCACCACTATTAATTTAACCGGTACCCTGGCCCCTGGCGCTGTTTATGTGATCGCTAATAGCAATTCTGTGGCTGCGCTAAAAGATAAAGCCCAGTTGCTCAATAGCTCGTCCTGGTATAACGGTGATGATGCGCTGGTGTTATCCAAAGGCGACCAGGTGATAGATTCCTTTGGCCAGGTTGGTGTTGATCCAGGTAGCGCATGGAATAGCGGTGGTGTTTCGACTGTCGATAAAAGCTTAAGACGCAAAGCTTCAGTCACTACAGGGGATATCACAACGACTGATGTATTTGACCCTTCATTGCAGTATGAGCAGTTTGCTCAGGATGATTTCAGTGATATCGGCAGCTATAACGGCACTGGTCCTGGCACACCGGAAGATCCTGTTTATGTGCACGGTCAATGTGGTGATGCAACCACACTGATTTCTGCCATTCAGGGCGAGACAGAGGAGTCCCCTCTGAAAGGTCAGACGGTTTCGGTAGAAGCTGTAGTGACAGCAAGTTTTCAGGATAGTACTGGCTTAAAAGGTTTCTTTATTCAGGAAGAAGCTGCGGATCAGGACTTAGACGCCCAAAGCTCTGAAGCTGTGTTTGTGTACGACAACCTGTCTGGTAAAGCCGCGTTAGTGGGTGACAAGGTTCGGGTCAGCGCTGTAGTGGAAGAGTCTTTTGGTCAGACGCAACTGGCTAAACTGGTTGACTTAACCTCTTGTGGCGCAGGTGAGAGCATTGCTGCTGTACCTGTGACTTTACCTGTGGCCAGTTTAAGTCAGTTTGAAGCGGTTGAAGGCATGAAAGTGCGCTTAACCGAACGTCTGGTGGTGACGGATAACTATGGTTTAGGCCGCTATAACGAGCTGGGTTTGTCGTCTGAGCGTTTGTATCAGCCAACTCAGGTGGCTTTGCCAGGTGATGCAGCCAAAGCTGTGATGGCAGCGAATAGCCTGAACAAGCTGGTCTTGGATGATGGCTCTAACCTGCAAAATAAAGACACTGTGTATCCGGCTCCTGGTTTATCTGCCACTAACACTGTGCGGGTTGGCGATGAAGTTTTACCTTTTGAGGCAGTGCTTGGTTACGGTTTTAGTAAATACCGTGTTCATCCATTAACTGAACCTGTGTTTGTCAGCAGCAATCCACGTACTGAACAGCCTGTGATCAGCAAAGGCGATTACCGCATCGCCAGCATCAACGTGCTGAACTATTTCAACGGTGATGGCGCAGGAAATGGTTTCCCTACCTCCCGTGGTGCTTCAACTGCTGTTGAATTTGCCAAACAACGCGACAAAATTATTGCTGCCATCTCTGCGATGAACGCTGATTTAGTGGGTTTACTGGAGATTGAAAACGACGGTTTTGCCGAGCAATCCGCTATTGCAGATTTAGTGCGTGGTTTGAATGAAAAAGCGGGTGCTGATGTTTGGGCTTTTGTCGATTTTGCGATGCCACAAGTTGGGACTGATGCTATTACGTCAGCCATGATTTATCGCAAGGACAAAGTAGTTCAGGCGGGTAGCGCTGCTGTCACTACAGCTGTGCCTTTTGATTATGGTAACAGAGCACTGATCAGCCAGAGTTTTAAACTGCCACAATCCGCTGAATTGTTGAATTTCACCGTGGCGCACTTACGATCTAAAGGCAGCTGCCCAAGTGATAAAGCGGATTTAGCGAACATTGACTCAGGCGATGGTCAGGGCTGCTGGAATGGAGTACGTCTTCAGGCCGTGCAAGCGATGCACAATTGGCTGGCCGGTTACCCAACAGGTGTAGAAACAGACAACAGCGTGATTGTAGGTGACTTTAATGCCTATATGCAGGAAGACCCAATCCGCGCTATGAATGACGCAGGTTATGTTCAGGTTAGTCAGCAGCTTTATGGCAATAAAGTCAGCTCTTACGTGTTTAATGGCGAGTCGGGCACGCTGGACCATGTATTTGCCGCAGGTGAAATTAAAAACCGTGTGGCAGAAGTGACAGAGTGGGCCATCAACGCTGATGAACCTGTGATCCTGGATTACAACGAAGAGTATAAGTCTGAGCTTGCTAAGGCAAACTTCTATGCGCCAGGCCCGTTCCGCTCTTCTGATCATGATCCTATGGTGATGTCGGTTTATTTTGCCAAACCATTAGTCGAAGACCAGTTTTTCCTGCTGGATGAGCAATCTGCAGCTGGTACTGTAGTGGGGCAAATTGTCACCAGTTCTGCTGTAGCTATAGCCGACTACCAATTATCGGGTGAGCAAGCTGACTTGTTCAGTATCAATGCCACTGGCCAGTTAGTCGTAGCCGCTGGTGCAGAGCTGGACTTTGAAAGCCGTCAGGTACTGCGTTTTGAACTGACAGTACAAACTGAAACTGGTCTGGTGTCAGAACCAGCCACAGTTGAAGTACAACTAAATAACTTGCCTGAGTTACCCGTTGTTACTTTGGAAGGTTTACCCTCAGTGATTTCTGACAGCATTCGCCCTGGTACTTTACTGGCGACAGTCAAAGCGCAAGCTACAGGCAACAACGCCAGTATCCAGAGCGTTCAACTGATCGATGGTGATAAGTACCTGACGTTCAAGAATGGTCAGTTGGCACTGAAAAAGAAACTGAATTCTAAGCATCAGCCAGAACTTAAGTTCAGCATCAAGGCGACTGACTCCTTAGGCGTCAGTACTACTGTGACTTATGTGATTGAAGTCAAAGATAGCAAAGGTAATGCAGTGGTGCAGTGGGTGATTTCTGTGATTAAAGCTGTGTTAGGTTGGTTATTTGGTTAACTTGTATTTGAGTTCGGCCAGAGAATAACGAAACAGCCACCTACAGGTGGCTGTTTTTTTGGCTGCTCATCAGGGTTATTTTGTGTTACAAGGAACCTAATAGTTTAGCCAGAGTCTGGTTGATTCAGGGCCAGGGTATTCACGCTCCAGTAAAAGGAAAATAGTCAGGTGAAACAACAGTATTGGGTAGGGCTTGTGAGTGTTGTAGTGCTTCTGGCCGGATGTTCATCCACGCCGCATCAGCGCTCTGAGGCGAAGGCAATTTTTAAAGCCTGCGTGCATCCGGATCAAAGTAAACAATTCAGCTACCGCAAAGGCCGTCCTATGCAAATAGAACAAAAGGTCATGATGCAACGTATGGCAGAAGAGCGGTCTATGCAAAGGCGAGCCCGGCCAGCCAATACCGACAGGTATGATAAAGAACCTGGCGAAGGTCCTTTATACGACGAGTTAGCCGAACTGATGGAAACAAAACAATTCTGTAAAGAAGGCTACTTTGAACTCGACAGCAGTTTTGAGCATGGTTACGAGCGCATTATTGGTGAATGTAACGACAGTGCAACAGAGCAGGAGATGAAAAAGTTACCTCTTTGTGGGCCTGCGGATAGGCTCTAGAAAGCTCTTGAATGGCTTTGGGAATGCTCCGTCTTCCCAGCCTCAAACCAAATACCATCTGCAGCTAACATTGGAAGCATAAGTATTGCTTCCATGCTTTGTTTATTGGGCTATCTTCAAGCCGTCTTCTCAAATCTTTATTTCAGCATTGTCAAAATGTGGACAACATACTACTTTGAAACAGGAACAAAAACTGATCCTGGGTGTAGACTTAAAGGCGTGCGCTTGGGGCAGGGCGTATTAACGTAGCTGTGTGGTTTGAATGCTTTGTCTTACGGTATTAAATTTAAAGCCAATGATGTATGTCAATACATATTAACGTGCGTTTGCGATTGATAACTTTCTGTAAGCGGCAAGCCCTAAAGTATTATAGGTAGTGATTGAAAACATACTTCAACATTTCATACACCACAGAAATGTACGCTAGGGGGAGTGGGCGGCGTAAAGGCATATGAATATTAACTATATTTATATCTATTTGTGATTGTTTTGCAGACTGTTTATCTCTGAATTAATTGGATTGTTGTCGATGTAATAAAATTCGAGAATATTAAAATGGAAAATTTATACATAGAACTTATTCAATGGCGCTCTGTTGAGCGGGTGATTTCTATATTGATCGGTGGGCTTTCAATAGCAGCTGGCTGGCATTTGTTCTTAAGAGGTATTGTTCAAGAACAGTCTGCAGGCATATCAACTCAAACGATTAAAGTAAGCATGCAAAAAGTTGGGCCTGGAGTTTTTTTTGCTTTATTTGGGGCGTGGGTTGTCATTAATATTTCGACTACACAAGCATCTTTAGAGGGAATCAACACATCTTTCAAATCGAACGACACTGCAACTAAGAGCTGTACCTCAAGTGTAAAACTTGCTTTCTTATCAAGTGCCCAAGAGCCTTGGCAACTTAAATTCGTTTCAGCCACTAAACAGCTTGAACTACAGCATGTTTTATTAAATGAAGCGTTGTCAAAGCTTGAAAACCCAAATATTGAGGAAATAAGGAAGCTAAAGTCAGCAATATCAGAACTCGCTATGTCTAGGAAAATTTTTTTAATGGAAGCGTTTCCCCCATTATTGCGTGAAGCTTGTAAGAATGGCGTTGAGGTACCAGAAGGGTATACGCAAGATAACTGTGAGTTATTTAAAGAATACCAAGGGGCAGTAAGTAAATAAAGTATAGAGAGAACTAGCAAATGTTTGGAAAACACAACAAACAAAGATTCGGTTTGGCTTTTACCATTATACTTATAATTTCTTATTCAACTACGGTAAATGCAGAAGCTTCCGAAGAAAACTTTAAGCTCTTACTAAATGATATTCAGAAAAATATATTTCCATTGGTTATAGCGGATCGACCTCATTCAGAACGGCTTCGAACTCAAGACGTTAAGGTAGTATTCGTAACAGACTTTTATGGGCGAAATGTAGCAGCAGCAAACTCAGATACAAAAGAAATAATAATATCAAGCGGCTTTATGTGGGGAATTTGGCTTTACTCCGAGGCAACTGTGATAGAAGGATACACAGAAAATGAGCACTTTAGAGAGTGGTATTTTCACTACCTGCTTTGGCGGCATCCAACATATTGGAACGGTGACATACCCGTTCAGCCTGCGGAGTTTTTCGGCCTAAATGAAGAGGAAACTAATAAGGCGATAAACAACTCCGCATTTCCAGTAAGCACTTTATTCACTCTCGCAATCATTGACGTGTTATTGCATGAACTCGGACACATTGCTTTAGATGCAACATATGAAGAGAGCAGTTCCAATGCCTACAAGATAGCGCAAGAAATTAGGGCTGATAATTGGGCTATAGAAGCAGGGCGGAGCCTTGACGATACCAGTGGTCTTGGAAAACTGATATCAATAGGGTACATCAATGAACTTGAACGATTTTACGGTTTTAAAAAAAATATCTATGCAACTCATCCAACAACTCAAAGTCGATTTAAATTCTATGTGGAGCAATGGTGTAGTTTGGCTAATGTATTGTCTGATAAAGTATGTTTGATATATGAAAAAGAATATGAAAGAACCTTCTCTACTGACAATCTTCTGATGAAGTACCAGGCTCGTGAACAAAAAGGAGAAGCTCATGCAGCAATTAAACTTGGAGATTTTTATATGGAAGGTCATGTAGTAGCTAAAGATATTCCCAAGGCCTGCAATTATTATAAAAAATCATATGAATTAGGGGATTTAAATGTCGGTGCGTTGAACTATGGATGGTGCTTAATAAGGGGGTACTTTGGGACAGAGAACAAAGTAAAAGGAGATGAGATACTCAGATTTTTGGAAGAAAAAGGCTGGTTATATGCTGGGCGTTTGAGGGGCGGAACATGATTTTCAATTTGATTTTTACTTACACACCCACCAATGGGGTCACGTCTTGTCCCGTGCCCCTTATTAGATCTTCATAATTTGAAACTCAAACACGTCTGTCAGATACTGATTGAATTGATCTTTGTCATTGAAGATCATAGGCTTAGTTTTCAGTAGAAAAGTAAAAATGCTGGGGGCCACTGTGCAAGACCAGACCCCGCTATTGCTTTTTGTTGAAGAAGGAAAAACACTCTAATTTAGAAACTTAGAATGGACCAACAAAAAATAACAGGCCAGAGAAAAGTAATAATGTGCCAGCACGTTTTTGCTCGCTGTTATCTGTGGATGCTTGTAATTAATTGCGTTTTATCAATAAGTTAACGCTGGTTTGTGATCTGGATAAACCAGAGAAAGCGTGCCGGCACAGTATACAACTGTTAGATTTCTAGGAGAGTGCATTGTCAGACTTTGACTCAAAAAAGATGATCGACTTCCTTTCCGAAAAGTGGAAGGGCCGCGATTGTCCAATGTGTGGGCATGGGCCTTGGAGTGTTCAGGACAAGGTATTCCAGCTCACTGAATTTCACCAAGGCGGCATGGTAATTGGGGGACCAGTTGTTCCAGTTATTCCAGTTTCATGTGGCAACTGCGGCCACACGGTCTTGGTTAATGCACTGATCTCCGGAGCGATTTCTCATGGTGAATCTGAGCAGGAGAAAAAGCCATGAGCACAAGCCTCAAGATGTCTCAAGGCTATGAAGTTCTCAAGCCAAAAAGTGACAAGGCATTCCCTATTCCATGTAACGAATGGGATGTACTGAAAGAACAACTTGAAGCCCTAACAACAGAGCCTTGGTTTTTCCACACAGTAGCCTCACTGCTATTGGGAGCCGCGCTTGCTACCCTGATCGCAATCTGGACCGGAGCAATTTCAACAACCACCGTCCCCAATGCGAACGTAGTCGCTTGGGCTGTTGTTGCGGTTTGTTCAATCACTGGTTTCGCGACACTCTACTTTGCCCACAAGGAACGGGGAGTTCATCGCGCCAAGGCCCAAACCGTATTAACCCACATGAGGTTAATTGAAGAACGGTTCGAGCGCGAAGAAATCTAACATGGCGCTCAACCTCGCTCCCTTCGGTCGCTGTGCGATAAAGCCGCGCAGCGCTGGTTAGCTCTACGTTATTGTCTGCCGCTCGCTCATGGCATGGGTTGATATACCTCATTAGCTATTAACGAGCATAAACAGAGCTTAAGTCGTAAACAGTCAGTTTCAACCATCTCTTGTAGTGTTATATTGCCAAGCCATAGAAAAACCGACACTTTTTAGCCATTCAAAGGCTTCTTGCTGGTTGGTGAATATCTTTTTTTGGTCGTTGTAGTCTGCCGAATTGATAAATTTATCCAACTGATGTTCTTTCATATTGTTTGGGTGGAATACATAAGCTGTGTACTTCAACTGATGCAACGCACACCATGTCATCAAATCTTTCATCACTTGTTCAAAATCCGGTGTGCCCAGTTGCCACTGATCTAAGTACACGATGCGAGCCCATGGTTTGCCGTCCATAGACTGTACCCGTTGTTTGAGTTGAGCCGCATAATCCAGCGCTGTTTCCATGCTCCATGCACCATGGATCTCTGCAAACAACAGTTGATTTTCCTGCCAAAGTTTAAAATGTCCGTGGTAGTTCATTCTCTGCGTTTATTCCTTGCCGAGATCCCTGTTCTGGTTTAATCACTATGGAACAGGTAATGGGATCCAACAAGGTGCCATGTTGCACCAAAGTGGCGGCTGTACAACAAACTAAGATAAGCTGCGGTTTTATCGTCTTTACGCTGAGGGTTTTATGCAACTTTCTGATGTGGTTATTCTTGCTGGTGCCCGCACTGCTATTGGTAGTTTTGGTGGTGCGCTTTCATCCTTAAGTCCTGCAGCGCTTGGCACTGCTGCGGCTAAGGCTGCTATTCACCGAAGTGGGGTGGATGCAGCACAGATTGATCATGCAGTCTTTGGTCATATTATTACCACAGGCGCTGAAGATGCGTATCTGGCTCGTCATATAGCGCTGAATTCTGGTTTAGCCGTTAGTAGCGCGGCTTTTAATGTTAATCGCTTATGTGGTTCGGCGCTGCAGGCTGTTATTTCTGCCGCTCAGTTGATCCAGTTAGGCCAAAGCCAGATCGCTTTGGCTGGAGGCGCTGAAAGTATGAGCAACGGTGCTTATTTGCTGCCTGCTGTGCGCAAAGGCTTGCGATTAGGCCATGCTACTGTCACAGATTTAACCTTAGGTATTTTGTCCGACCCTTTTGGTACTGGTCATATGGGGTTGACTGCAGAGACTATCGCTGCTCAGTATGGTTTTAGCCGCCGTGAACTGGATTGTTTTGCTGCTGAAAGTCAGCGCCGGGCTGCTTATGCACAACAACAAGGTTATTTTGACGAACAAATTACTCCGGTTTTGGTGCAATCACGCCAGTCTGAACTCTGGATCAGCAAGGATGAACACTTAAGAGCTGAAACTACAGTCGAGAGCCTAAGCACGCTAAAAGCCGCTTTTAAAAAAGACGGACTGGTCACAGCCGGTAATGCCTCGGGTTTAAATGACGGTGCAGCTGCTTTGGTATTAACTAGTCAGACTGAAGCCAATCGTCTTGGTGTAGCGCCTCAAGCCCGGATTGTAGGATACAGTTTTGCTGGTGTTGAACCATCCTTGATGGGATTGGGGCCTATACCTGCGGTACAGAAATTACTGGCACAGACGGGAATAGCGCTTGGTGATATTGATGTGATTGAATCTAATGAAGCTTTTGCATCCCAGGCAATGGCGGTCAGTCAAACCCTAGGTTTTGATAGTGCCAAGGTGAACCCAAACGGTGGCGCTATAGCCTTAGGACATCCGGTTGGCGCTACTGGTGCCATATTGGTGGTAAAAGCTCTGGCAGAGTTACAAAGAACAGCAGGGCGTTATGGCCTTATTACTATGTGTATTGGCGGCGGGCAGGGCATTGCGCTGTTGATTGAGCGTCTGTCCTGAGTTTTGTCAGAGCTTGCTAGTCCTTATTTTCCGGGCTAAAGCGGCTTCTGTAAAAAGAAAACCAGTTCGGTGTGCGGACATCAACACACCGAACCGGAGTTCCAGGGAACAGATCAGAAGTGGTAATTCAGACCCACTGCAAAACGAGTGGTTTTAATATCTTCTGTGCCAATGCCTGTCGTTTGTGCGTCGGGCGCCATATAGTCTGCACTGAAGATTAAATTCATTTGCGTGGTCAGGCTATAAGATGCCAGTAAGCCTGCTGTTAGCGCCGTGTCAGAATCTTTAGTGGCGGACAATAAACCGTCCTGGTAATCGGGAGCAAAATAGTTCATTTTTGAATCCACATGCATCAGACCAAAACGGCCACCAAAAGCCCAGCCTCCCCATAAAGTATTGGTCAGATATTGAACTGATAAACCTAAACCTTTGGTCTCAATAAAACTATGGAAGTCAAAAACCTCACCATCCCCAGTGACCAGTATGCCGGACGTCATTTGTGCTTCACCAAAATCTGTATAACTTAAATTCAGTGACCAGTTGGACGTCAGCTCGTAACCCAGAGTTAAACCAACAGAGGTATCGCTATCTGAAAAGCGGTCGCCTTTTTGCTTTGCTGAGCCAATATCAACTGTCAGATCTAAGGCATCGGCATGGGCAGCCACTAAGGGAGATAAAGTGATAAATGGTAATGCGATCAGTAAAGTACCAAGACTTTTCATAGATATCCTTATTTTGTTGTTTATCAGTGATGAACATAAGTGAGGAAAATAGTGCTTTTAATTGTGTATTTTCAAACTCATTAAAATCGCAGCAGACTTATGCCGCCTAGCCTGATGCCTTTGGTTCAAAGTTCAGGTTGCTCAGACTTTCAGCCATCTGAGCCATTGGTATTTATTCCTGCTCGGTGGTCGCTTTTTGCGGTGCTGTGGGTTCTGCAGTGAAAGACTGTTCAGACGCTTTTTTATTTTGTTGCCAATAGGCCTTTGCGGTTAATGGTGACAGGATCTGACCTGCATACCAGATGGGGATATGGGTCTGGAAATAATACTTTTCGGTTGGTTTACCCTGGCTGAAAAACCAGATGGTTTGACGTGAAGCTGCGCCGTTGACCACAATAGTACGTCCTAAAAAGTACTGGTCAGCTTGTTGGTCCGGATAACTTGCCGCAAATTCCTTTAATAGCTTGGGTGTTAATACCAAAGTAACATTCCGTCTGTCGCGATAATCGTATTCTGTATTCAGATAAACAACATCACCTATCTTTGCTGCATTTTTTATCTGCAAAGAAAAGACACCCGGAACAGATTCGGGCGCTGATTGTTCCGACATCACTATGGCATCCCAGGCCGTCAAGCCTGGTTTGGCGTATAGTGGAGCTTGTTGTACGGCGCAACCAGCCAGAGTAGCCAGCAGCAGGGGATATAACAGAACAACTTTCATTTCATTCATCCTTGTGTTGAACAGCAGACCTTCGTCGTTGAAGGCTTTGTAAATTTAAGTGTGGTTTTGTAATGTGTTTCAGCTTGAACTGACCTGACTAAGATAACAAAAAATTTACTTTTATCAATGCTTTCTGTTGATCCGTATCAGTATTGGCGTAAATAAAACCGACTAAACTACAGGCGTCATTTATCTAAAGCACAGGACTTTTATGCGTTGTCACTCAGCCGAACAAGCACTTTCACTGATCCAGAATGGCGAAACGATCTGGTGTCATTCGATGGCTGCAACCCCTTATGCCATGCTTGGCAGTCTTGCCAGAGTTGCGCTTGATAAGCAGAATTTAACTTTGCTCAGTTTACATACAGAACATAGTGAAGTGTTGTGCCAGGCGGAACTGCAAGGGCATTTACGCCAGCGGGTGTTTTTTGTTGGCAGGCCCAGCCGTCCTGCGGTCAATGCCGGATTGGCCGATTATGTGCCGGCCTTTTTATCGGAAATTCCTAAGTTATTCCGCAGCGGCGAACAAAAGCTCGATACCGCTATTATTCAGGTGTCGCCACCCGATAAACATGGTTTATGCAGCCTTGGTATTTCAGTGGAAGCGACCAGAGCTGCTTTGCAATCGGCGAAAAAAATCATAGCGCAGATCAATCCGAATATGCCCCGCACTCATGGCGATTCCTTTGTGCATCTGTCTGACTTTGCTGCTTATGTTGAACTTGAGAGTCCAATTCCTTTGCATCTGCCTGCAGCGCAGGATCCGGTCACTGCGCAAATTGGCCGTCATGTCGCAAGTTTAGTGCGGGACGGCGATTGCCTACAGATGGGCATAGGCGCTATTCCTGACGCGACTTTAGCTTGCCTTGGCGACCGACAACATTTAGGTATTCACACCGAGATGTTTTCCGATGGCGTATTGCCACTGCTGGAAAAAGGCGTGTTCACCAATCGTAATAAGAAAAAACATCCGGGCAAAATAGTGACGACCTTTGCAATGGGCAGCCAGGCGTTGTATAACTTTGTTGATGACAATCCGGAAGTGGTATTTTTGGATGTGGCTTATACCAACGACACCGCTGTGATCCGGCAAAATCCGCAGGTGATGGCGATCAATAGCGCTCTGCAGGTGGATTTATCCGGGCAGGTTTGTGCTGATTCGCTTGGTACCCGTATTTATTCAGGCGTAGGTGGTCAGATGGATTTTGTGCGTGGCGCGGCTTTATCTGAAGGCGGCCGTTCAGTGATTGCATTACCTGCCACAGCTGCTGGTGGCACAGTGTCCCGTATCAGTTCTTTATTGGCGCCTGGTGCAGGCGTGGTGACCACCCGTGCTCATGTGCATTATGTGGTGACTGAATATGGTGTGGCGAATTTGCGTGCACGTAGTTTAACCGAACGAGCCAGAGCTTTAATTGAGATAGCTGCTCCACAATTTCGCGAGCCCTTGGCAAAAGCAGCTTATGACGATTGGGGTTTGCTGGTTTAACTTTTGCTGTATCGATAAAAGAAAAGAGGCCCTGGGTGTTAGTTCAGGGCCTTTGTTTTTAGAAGCTGCAAATCAAAGTCCAACTGCTGTCTGAACCAGGTACAGATTGGGTCCACCAGTTAGCGCGATAGAGGTTGTTCTGATAAGACAGGTAGTCGCCTTCACTGGCATGGCTGGCTTGGCCACTCCAGTCTTTTTGTGGCCAGTTGGGGTAGGCAAAAATCTGAGCTTTATCTACACCACCACACCCCGGAGTTGTGGTGTCTGCAGGTTTTAAATCCAGATTAACAAAATAGGTGTTATTACTCAGATAAAAGCGGTTTTGGCTGGCATTTGGCTGCACTGTGATCTGCGCATTTTCTAACAAACCAATGCGCAGCAGGTTGCTCTGTTGGTTATTCACTTGCGTAGCTAAATCCAGTGCCCATTGTTGATTGAGTGCTGAGGCCTCTGTGATCAACAGGCTTTGCTCCAGCAGTTCCAGACCAGAGATATCAAACACTCGTAGTACCGCAGTTTCGCCTGCTGATCCAAGCTGACCTGAAGTTAAATAGCCACCTTTATCAAACCAGACAGGGTCTGGCTGTGGTTCAGTGCCGCCATCCACTAATAAAAGATCAGAACAGTTATAAAAACCTTCCCCAGCTGCGTCTTCGCGTTGCCAGCGGGTATAGAGCACGGCTTTACCCTGACGATCCGCAGGCAAGCTGATGTTCAGTAAGTAATACCCGGCTTGTGCAGTAACATCAGCTTGCTGATGAATAAGCTGTAATTTATCCCAGCTTAATGGCTCTGTGGTCGGATCAAAATCAGCATTGGATAAATACACTTGCCAGTAGCTGGGGTTATGGGGTGTGGTGGCTTTAAATTTCAGTTGCAGGCTGTTTTGCTGGCTTAAATCGACAGTGCTGTATTGCCAATGTGTTGAAGGTGTATCCATACCAGCTTTGCGGGCATCGCCACCAGCACAGAGTAAACCTGTTGTCAGCTTGGCTTTGACGGCGTTGATATCCTGATAATTGGCGACATTACTGGAAAATTCATGGTGCTGACTCAAGGGGTACTCACCGGACTGCACAAAAGCGGCACGACAAGCCAGATTGGGTATGCCTGAGCCATCTGCGGGCCACCAGTAGCCGCCATCTTCTTTGCAAATCTGCTGGCGGGCTTTGGGGTATTCCACATAACCATGGGCATGAGTCGCAAAAGAGCAAAATAGACTCAGCAGAGTGAGGCCGCTGCTAAACAAGAGTTTTGAAGTCTTCATAAGACATCTCCTTAAAAAGGCGCCGGAATAGATCCGGCGCAAACCAGGGCAGAGAACAAAGAGGTACTGCTGTTAGGATGCGGTGCAGACCAAGGTCCAGCTGCTGTCTGAACCCGGCACTGAGTTAGTCCACCAATTGGCTTTGTAAATCAGGTTCTGATAGCGGATATAGTTCCCACCTGCAGCGTGATTGCCTTGAGGCCATGCAGGGTAGGTCACTACAGTTGCAGGGACGCCAGCACAACTACCGCCACCGTCACCACCTGTACCGCCACTGATGGTGCCAGCCGGTAATTGTGGATAATCCTGTTTCAGCGCAAAGGATTCTGTACCTACAGTGACACGCCAGTTCGATGGCATAGGAATGGGTAAGTAGTAATTCAATGTGACTTCCAATGTCGCACCTGCATCTAAAGGACTGTGGCCTGGCAAAGTAAATTCCACTCTGTGGAAATCATTGTCCAGCCCGCCAATATTATTACCTGAGCTATTGGAGCCATTTTCAATCACAGTGGTGCCTAAACCACTTTGGTCTGTGACGTTATTGCCCGTTGCAGTAGGCACATCAAAGCTGATTTTTGTGCCACCAGGTAAGGTTTGGCCGCTGTTATTGACCAAGGTCAGTTTAGGATTAAGCGGGTAGTTTGAATCACCTAATTTAAAGCCGCCAAGGCTGACTTTCAGATCCAGACTGCTGGCTGGTAAAGACCGTGGATCTCGCTGATTGCCATACAAGGATGCGGTTTTAAATTTGTTGTAGAAGATACTGGTTAAGTCATCACCAAAACCATATTCGCCTGTGCTGCTGTTGTAGCTGTAATCACCGGCCAACTCCCAGAACATTACGCCGCCTATGCCTCGTTCGATAATGTAATCGGCTTTGGCGGCAATACTGGTTTCATCTTCAATCGACAGGAAGACTTTTTTGGTATTGTTCCACAGCCACGGCGCGACCAGCGTGCTGTCGTAGTGGTGCTGATAGGTGCCAATCAGTTGATCCGCTGGTTGGTTGACCGGATCCAGACCATAAATAGCGGCATAGCTACCTAAGATGCCAGCCTGCAGGTTTTTGGTATGCCAGAGTGGATTGGAGCCAGCTGGCATTTCATCGCCATCTTTGCCCAAATCATGCCAGAGGTTGTCTATGCCGACAGCGCCACTGCCACATTGGTTTTGCGCCGAGCCACCAGTACCCGCGGGACATTGATTCTGGTTTGGTAAGGGGGCTTTACCCCATAAACCGTTGGTTCCGCCTGTCACATTATTCCAGCCGCGGCTGTAATAAGGCACGCCAATATTGATCCGACCCGCTTGCATAGCACCACGGAAATAATGGTAAGCCCAGTCGGTATTTAAGTAGCCAATGTTCTGGTACTGCGCTGAGTTGTAGTAGTTCCAGGTCGCCAGCTCGTTGTCTTGTCCATCGTCAAACAGAGCCGCATTAGGGCCAACATACTGGTTCCAGGCACCATGCAGGTCGTAACTCATGATATTGACGTAATCCAGATACTGAGTGACAGGAAAGGCTTCCATACCACGCAGCAGATAACCGGATGAAGGCGAGGCTATGGTCAGTAAATAGTGTTTACCGTCCGCCACTGCTGCAGCATCCAGCTTTTCTCTTAAGGTTTTCATTAGCACCGCATAGGAGGCCATTAAGCCAGCGCGGCGGGCGTTGGATAAAACAAAATCATCCGGGTTGCCCGAGTCTTTCATGGTGGAAGGGTATTCGTAATCGATATCTGCGCCATCAAAACCATAAGTTCGCAGGAAGCTGACCACTGAGTCGGCAAAGGTATTGATACCGCTGTAATTAATGCTGTTATCGCTATTGGTGGTCATGCTGTAAAAACCACCGCTGGCAACACGTTCACCTGCATCATTAAAGAAACCACCCGTTTCTGCCCAACCGCCAATGGAGATCAGGGTTTTGACATGGGGATACTGTTTTTTGTATTTATTCAGCAGGTTAAAGTGGCCTTTGTAATTAAACTCCGGATCCATTTCGGCACCTGTCACAGCAGGCCATTCCATCCCAGTGGCCGGATTGCCGGCACTTTGTGTATTGCCTATCCCAATCTGATTACTGGCATTTACATGGGCAAAGGCATAGTTAATATGGCTGATTTTACTCCATGGAATATTGGGCACTAAATAGGTCGGCTGGCCATTAGCACCATTACGCCAACTGGTGAAATAACCAATGATGCGGCGTTTATGATCGGCCCCCATCAGCTCGCGACCATTGCTGTCGTACACTGTGCAATAAGGCACATCCAGATTTGGCGTGGCATACAAACCATCAGGACGACAAGCAGCGTGGCCACTTTGTTCATCTGTCACATTAACTAAAGCTGATACCTGGCTGGTCGCACCCAGATTATCAGTGGCTATGACTTTCAGTTGCTGTTGGCCTGCAACAGCTGTCCAACTGGTGGCAAAAGGGGCGGCTGTCTGCTCTGCCAATAAAGTGCTGCCAAGATAAAACTGCACTTTAGCGATACTGCCATCGCTGTCACTGGCTGAGGCACTGATTAAAATAGTTTCGCCTGTTCTGTATTGGCTGTTATTGGCAGGAGAGGACAGACTCACCACCGGAGCCTGATTACCAGGTGAAGCTGTCACACTAAAGGCGACAACGCTGCTTTGGCTGCTGGCATTTTGATTATCAAAAGCCACAGCATACAGCTGATGATTACCTGCTACTGCAGTCCATGGCGACTGATAAGGGCTGCTGGTATCAGAACTTAACAGCTGATTATTCAGATAAAAATCGACTTTAGTGATACTGCCGTCTGAGTCTGTGGCATTGGCGGCGAAGCTGACTGCTGTACCAGTGCTAAAGCTGGCACTCGCAGCAGGGCTGGTGATGGTTGCACTGGGTAATTGATTTTGGGTAACGCCATCGCAGTTGCCGAGTAAAGTCCACTCCTGATAAGGATTTGAATACAAAGCCGGGTCGCGGTTTTGGTTCCACCAGTTGGCTTTGTAAGCCTTGTTTTGTTGCTTGACCTGAGCGTTGGCGACATAGGTGCCGCCAGCATCCCAAGCGGCGAGCGGAGCGCAGTCTATGGCCAGACTACTGAAACTGCTCAGGCTCAGCAGGCCGGACAGATATAGTTTTTGTACTTGTTGCATAATGATTCTCTTATTTTTGGTCCTGAAGAATGCAGTGAAAAGCAGCGGCTCCTGACTTTTAAAGGGCAGGGCCGCTGCTGACAGACAGTTATTGCGCCGGATGGCCCAAACCTTCATGCATGGCATTGAGGATATGGCCGTTGTCCGCATCCAGTTCCCAGGCGAAAATGCCACCTAAGTTGTACTGCAGCACATAGTTGCCTTTGGCCTGCACAGAACGTTTGGTATCGAAGCTGATTAAGGTGCCTATTGCTGAATTCCAGACATAGCTGGCTTTGGCTGTGTCATCCCATAACAAGCTGTAGCCATTGGTTCCTGTGCCATTGACACCACCCATATAGTTGGTTTCGATTTTTTTGTAATCTTCAATACCAGCTTCCCAACTGCCGTTGATGCCTGCACCGCCGGTGCCGGTGAAAGGGTTGTTGTTAGTTACATTGCTGACATTTTTCCAGCCTCTGCCATACATAGCAGCGCCTATACTGATTTTGCCTGCAGGCACCTGACGGGCCAGTAAGTGCTGCACTGCTTCATGGGTACTAAAGCCTGTCATAGGTGAATTTGGATTAGGATACAACGTGGCTTGGTGGCCTAAAGTACCGTTCCAGGCACCGTAGTAGTCGTACGTCATCAGGTTGATGTAGTCCATGTAAGGATGAGCGGCTTCCCAGTCGACCAGTTGCAGTTTTTGTACACCACCACTCATGGCTGCGGTCAGCTGGTAGGTGCGGCCTGTTTCCACACTTAACGCATCCATTGCCAGACGTAAATCACGCATCAGGAGCGCAAAACCTGCACCGTCCTGAGCTGAACCAAGCGTAGGGTGAGCGCCACCACCGCCCGGGAATTCCCAGTCGATATCAACGCCGTCAAAGAAGTCGTAGGTTTTAATCATATTGACAATAGAGGCCACAAAAGTAGCGCGGGCCTGCGGATTTACCCCTATGGTGTACAGCGGATCAGACAAGGTCCAGCCGCCTACTGAAGGTAAGATTTTCAGATTAGGATGCGTTTTTTTCAGCCGGTACAGTTCGGCAAAAATGCCCCGTACTGGCTGATCCCAGGTATCACCCGGATAGGATTTTTCCAAAGCTGCAAATTTGTCATGCACTACTACTGTGTAGTCAGGTTTGCCAGCACATTGCGCCATTAATGCGGCGTAACCTTGTGGATTGGCATCATTGAGCGAACTATTTGGGCCACAGACCGGAATAAATCCATAAAACAGGTGGGTCAGGTTTTTTGCTGGTATATCAGCGACATGGTAGTTGCGGCCATAAATACCCCATTCGACAAAATAACCACCAACCATTTTGCCTGTGCTATTGGTGTGTGCGATGTTGTTTTGTTTCAGGGGTTGAGGGTAGTTACTGGCATTGATATCTGTCCAGGGATCAAAACCATCGTCACCCCCTCCGGTATCACCACCGCCTGTGTCGCCACCTCCGGCGCCTGTCACTGTGATCACTCGTTTATCGCTGGCGGTACAGGTTTTTTCGGCACCTTGTTGATTACAGAGTTGCACGACAAATTCATAACTGCCCGCGCTGGTGACCACTGAACTTGTACTGCCACTTTGTGCATTCTGGCCATTTGGCGTTAGGGTGGAGTTGTAAACTACGGTTCCATTGCGGGTTAGGCTCCACTCGTTGCCGTTGGTACCCCACCACATATCCCATTGCACTGGGATGCTAAACTGGCCATTGACCAGACTGACATTGCTTTCCTGCCATGCGATCTGAGGCTTGCCAGGAGCTGCCGGGGCTGCACTTAGATGCATTGAGCATAACAGGCTGGTCAGAGCCACTACAAAAGCAGGATGGCGTAATTTGGTTTGCAAAGCGCTGCGGCGCGATGGTCGATCGGCCTGAGTGATGAATGTTGTCAACATGAAATCTCCGGTTCTGTGTTGTAAGCAATACCCTGTTGTTTTGCTAAAAAACACCGACTACGGACCATCCTGTTCCCAGTGCGTTATCAGCGCCTATAACAGTTGATTTAAATGACATCGCTGTCAATTTATGATCTTTACAAAATAATGATATATTTATGATGGTTTTATTAAGTTATTAATAATCAAATATTTGATGTCATTTTTTAATTTCAAAAAAAGATGATTTTTATGACAGCGCTGGTCATTTTTGTGCCTTTGTAAGGTGTTTTGTCTTCAGGTTAAGCTTCAAATAGACGAAGGTGATGTGGATATTGACGGCGTTAACAGCTTTGAATCCAGGTAAAAACATCAGTTTTTGGCCTACAGACCAAGCCCGAACTGAAGTATCATCACCACAGTGTTAATCCACTACTTGTCTGTAAAAGTAGTGCGGATAGCAGAACAACTATAAAAATATCAAGTGAACCAACCCAGAGAGGACTTCGGATGAACTACAACAAAATAATGCTGGCGTTAAGCCTTGGCGGCGCTTTGGCTTTAACGGCCTGTAAGCCTGCGCCTGAGCAAAAGACAGAACAACAAATTGCAGCCCCAGTTGCAGAACAGGCAGCAGCGTCTGCATTAGTGGCAGGTTTTGAAAAACGCCTGGATATCTACCGCACTGTAGATTTAACCGCAGATTTATCCGCTGTATCAGCCCAACATAAACAAATGCTGGTCAAGCTGATTGAAGCAGCAGAAATCATGGATCAGTTATTCTGGAAACAAGCCTTTTCAGAGGATAAACACAGCTTTTTAGGCAAAATAACGGACGCTAAAACCAAAGCTTTTGCCGATGTAAACTATGGCCCATGGGACAGATTGCAAGGCGATGAGGTGTTTTTAACTGGTTATGCAGCCAAGCCTCTGGGCGCTCAGTTTTACCCAGCTGATATGAGCAAAGAAGAGTTTGAAAAAGCCGACTTTGCCGATAAAGACGGCCTTTATTCGATAGTGCAGCGCGACAAAGACGGCAAGTTAGTGGCCGTGCCTTATTCACAAGTCTACAAAACTGAACTGACAGCAGCAGCTGAGTTGTTAAAACAAGCGGCGGCTTTATCGGAAGATAAAGACTTTGCGAACTACCTGACGATGCGCGCTGAAGCCTTTTTAAACGACAACTATCAGCCGTCAGATTTTGCCTGGATGGCGATGAAAACCAATCCTATAGATCTGGTGATTGGTCCTATCGAAACCTATGAAGATCAATTATTTGGTTACCGCGCCGCTTTTGAAGCTTATGTACTGGTGAAAGATTTAGCCTGGAGTGAGCGGTTGGCCAAATACGCTGCCACTTTGCCTGCGCTGCAAAAAGGCCTACCGGTGCCAGAGCAATACAAAACTGAAAGCCCGGGTTCGGATGCGGACTTAAACGCTTATGATGTGATTTATTACGCTGGTCATTCCAACTCAGGTGGTAAAACTATCGCCATTAACCTGCCAAACGATGAGCAGGTTCAATTGGAAAAAGGCACCCGCCGTTTGCAGTTAAAAAATGCGATGCAGGCCAAGTTTGAACATATTATGTCGCCTATCGCGGACTTACTGATCGCGCCTTCGCAGCGCCAGCATGTCACTTTTGATGCCTTTTTTAACAACGTAATGTTCCACGAAGTGGCGCATGGTTTAGGTATTAAAAACACTATCAATAACAAAGGCACAGTGCGTCAGAGCTTAAAAGAGCTGTCGGGTGGGCTGGAAGAAGGTAAAGCCGATATTTTAGGTTTGTATATGATTTCTCAGTTGTCGGAGCAGGGGTTATTGCCTGATGCCAAAATGGAAGATTTTTATACCACCTTTATGGCCGGTATTTTCCGCTCAGTACGTTTTGGCGCGTCCAGCGCACATGGTAAAGCCAATATGGTCTGTTTTAACTATTTTGCCGAGCAGGGCGCTTTTGTCCGTAATGACGATGGTACCTATCAGGTCGATTACGTCAAAATGAAAGAAGCCATGACCTCGTTATCGCAACTGATCCTGACGTTACAAGGTGACGGTAACTACGAAGGTGTGGCGTCATTGATGGCGGATAAAGGCGTGATCAAAGCTCAGCTGGCTGATGATTTGGCTCGTTTAACCAGCGCTAATATCCCGGTGGATATTATCTTTAATCAGGGCAAAGCTGTGTTGGGTTTGTAAGTGATGGGGTCAGAGCTTTGGCTCTGACCCCTTAGTGCTTTTTGCAACGAACAGCATCAAAACTGCTGAATTTTTTTAAATTTAAGAGTTAATTTCCATAAACAATAATTCTCTAATTAGCCATCTATCCTGCTGAGTTACCCTTTTATCCCGTTTTCCCGATTCCAGTTTGGCCTGAGCTTTGTGTTGCGTTACCCTTTAAAAGCGTTTTATGCCCAAAGTAATGTTTGTTTAAAGCAAACAATAACGGCTTGGTCAACTCGGCTGTTTCTGTACCTGGGTGTTTCTTCTCACCACTTACCAAAGGTTATTCAATGGTTAAGCCCACACTTCTGGCTCTGTCTATTGCAGCGGCCTGTCCTTCTATTGTGTATGCAATGGATAGTTTAAATACTGCAGAGCAGCAGGACTTAGCGACACAGCTACAACAACTTAAACTTCAGGTTGAGGCTTTGGAAAGCCGTTTAGCAGAGCAGGCTAAACAAAAACCTGAAGCGGAAATTCAGCAAAATACCATAGCAGCTGCATCTGAAAAACCGGCAGCTGAAACACCGACAAATGGTATCGAAGTCGGTGGTGCTGTACGGACAAACTTTAGCTACACCTCCTATGATGAAGGCAATAAAAACCGCGGTGGTGATTTTGACTTCGACCTGCTGCGCTTGGATTTCCGCGGCACTGTAGGGGATGTCAGCTTAAATGCAGAAATCCGGTTTTTTGATTACATGACGGCAGTAAAAAAAGCTTATGTGGCTTATCAGCTAGACGAGCTGTGGCAAGCCCAGTTAGGTATTACACAGGTGCCTTTTGGTAACTGGCCTTACAATTCAAATAACTACTTTTTCAGCAGTAATTATTACCTGGGTTTAGAAGACGACCACGATTTGGGCCTGCTGTTTAAAAGGCAGATTTCTGATCAGTGGCAATTAGATATAGGATTTTTCAAAAACGATGAACTCGGTGGCATAGATGGTTATGTCTCAGATAAAACCGACCGCTATTCCTACGATATAGTCGGCGCTCGCAGCGCTACTGAAGATATTTACGGCGAACCCACTCAAGCGCTGGCCGAAACCAATACCTTGGTCAGTCGTTTTGGCTATCACCTGACACAAGGCCAGTTAAATACCGAACTTGGTTTTTCCGTGTTGTCCGGCAAGCTGCACGATGGTGTGCGTAATGCCGGTGATTACCAGGCCTATGCTTTACATCTGAACAGCCGTTATCAGCGCTGGCAGCTGCAGCTGCAACATAGTCAATATCAGTATGATCTGGACGGTATAGAGCGTATCGCTGTCGGGGCTTATGGTTTTTATGACTCGATAGCTGCAGAAGCAAAATCAGCCACAGCCAACCTGGCCTATGATGTACCAGTGCAGTGGGGCCCTGTCACTGATTTGCAGTTTTATAACAACTACAGTCTGGTGTATGACAAATCGGATCAAAGCCGCACCACTTTGATGAATGTCACAGGCTTTTCTATTGCTGCAGGTTCACTTTTTACTTACGTGGACTATGTGCATGCCCGCAACCAACCTTTTGTCGGTGGCAGTATGGCCGGCGACAGTGTGGAGGAGGAACAACGCTTTAATATCAATATTGGCTATTACTTTTAGCCGGTCTTTTTTCCCGACATTTTTAACCGCATTAGCGCAAACTAAAATTACAGCAGGTACAGAATGAACGAACAAAAAGATCCAATGATCCCAGATGGCAAAGTCAATGCCATCGACACCGACTACCAGGTTGGGCAGGACAATATACTGGTGAAACTTGGCCCTTTTGGTCTGGATATTCATAACAGAGTATTTTTGATTTCAGGCTTGAGTATTGTGGCTTTTGTCATTATTACTTTGTTATTTCAGAGCCAGACAGCACCTGTGTTTTCTACCATGCGTGGCTGGCTGACCAGCAATCTGGACTGGTTTTTTATCAGTGTCGCCAATATCTTTGTGCTGCTTTGTCTGGCGCTTATTGTATCGCCTTTGGGCAAAGTACGACTGGGCGGCACTGAAGCAAAACCCGACTACAGCTACGTAGGCTGGTTTTCGATGTTATTTGCCGCCGGTATGGGCATAGGGCTGATGTTTTATGGCGTGTCAGAACCTTTATCCCATTTCAGCAGTGCCTTAAGCGGACCAGTGCTGGAAAACGGCAGTCGCACCGATTGGGCGCCGCTTGCTGGTGCTGCAGGCGATCCTGTCGAAGCTGCACGTTTGGGCATGGCTGCTACTATTTACCACTGGGCGCTGCATCCCTGGGCTATTTACGCCATTTTAGCGTTAGGCCTCGCGCTGTTTTCCTTTAACAAAGGTTTGCCACTGACCATCAGGTCAGTGTTTTATCCCTTGTTAGGGGAGCGTGTATGGGGCTGGCCGGGCCATTGCATTGATATTCTTGCGGTATTTGCCACTTTATTTGGTCTGGCTACGTCGCTTGGGCTGGGTTCTGCTCAGGCTGCGGCCGGTTTGCATCTGCTGTTTGGTGTGCCTGAAGGTCAGACTACCCAAATAGTATTGGTGGTAGTGATTACGCTGATTGCATTAGTTTCAGTAGTTGCAGGTTTGGATGCAGGCGTAAAACGTTTATCTGAAATCAATATGGCACTTGCAGCATTGCTGCTGTTGTCGGTGATTGTGTTAGGGCCAACGTTAGTGATCTTAAGTGGTGTGCTGGATAACCTGGGCGCTTATCTGCAGTATTTACCTGCTCTTGCCAACCCGGTCGGGCGCGAGGACAGCAATTTTCTGCAAGGCTGGACGGCCTTTTATTGGGCCTGGTGGATCAGCTGGTCGCCTTTTGTTGGCATGTTTATCGCCCGTGTATCCAGAGGTCGTACAGTGCGCGAGTTTTTAATTTCGGTGCTGCTGGTGCCTTCTTTAGCTTGTGTACTCTGGATGACTGTTTTTGGTTCTACGGCTATCCATCAATTGGTGCAAGACGGTTATCAGGCCGCAGCGTCGGCTGAATTGCCACTGCAATTGTTTCAGATGCTGCAGGCGTTGCCGCTGGCTAATATCACCTCCTTTGTTGCCATAGTGTTGGTGGTGGTGTTTTTTGTCACGTCCTCTGATTCTGGCTCACTGGTGATAGATACCATAGCGGCAGGAGGTAAAGTCGATGTACCTGTAGCACAGCGGGTGTTCTGGTGTACTTTCGAAGGACTGGTCGCCATAGCACTAGTATTGGGTGGTGGCTTAGTCGCATTACAAGCCATGGCTGTATCGACTGGCTTTCCTTTTGCCTTGGTATTGCTGGCTTCGTGTGTCTCTGTCGTTATCGGGCTTCGATCAGAGCCTCGAGGTTAACAACTAAATAAGGGGAGGGCTTAGCCTCCCCATTTAAGTTTTAAGGCAAGCGGATGCAGATAGAACAAATAGAGATCCTGAATTTTTTAAAACGCTTTAGCCCTTTTAAAGAGTTGCCGGATGACCTGTTGCACCACACTGCAATGCAGGTAGATATTGGCTATTTTAAAGCCGGTACGCCAATTTTGCGTTTTGGTGAGCCGTTACAGGCTTTGCATTTGGTGCGCAGCGGCGCAGTCGAAACCTACAGACGTAATGGTGTGTTGTACAACAGACTCAGTGAAGGTGGCATTTTTGCTGAGCAGGGTTTGTTGCGTGATAAAAGCGTTATTTTCCCTGCTACAGCCATAGAAGACAGTTTGATCTACTTTATCCCTGTGGACTGCTTTGAACTGCTGTATCAATCTGATGAAGTCTTTGCCGATTATGTTGAGATTGGCGACACCCAACGAAAAAAAGGCGGGGTTCTTGCTGACAAAAGCAATAATGAGTTGATGAGTTCCGAAGTTCGTCAGTTGATTAGCAGGCCTGCTGTGACTTTAGCCGCAGATGCCTCTGTGCAGCAGGCTGCACAATTGATGCAGCAAGAGTCGGTGTCGTGCTTGTTAATTGTGGCGGACCAATCACCGAATGCGGCTTTGGTTGGCATAGTCACAGACCGGGATCTACGCAACAGACTAATAGCAGCAGGATTGGATTATCAGCAAAAAGTCGCAGTGGTGATGACGACCGAACTGGTGTGCATTGAACAGCACCAGTTTGTGTTTGAGGCCATGTTATTGATGCTGCGCCACAATGTGCATCATTTACCTGTGCTGGAAGACGGCAAGGTGCTTGGCATTATCTCTATCGCCGATGTGATCCGCTATGAATCGCAAAACAGCCTGTACATTGTCAGCAGCATTTTCCGCCAGCAGACTGTAGCTGAGCTGCAAAGCCTGAGCACTGAATTAGCCTCCTGTTTTGTCCGCATGGTCAATGAAGATGCCAACTCCAGAATGATTGGCGCTGCTATGGCGGTCACAGGCCGTAGTTTTAAACAACGTTTACTCGAGCTGGCGGAGCAACAATTGGGGCCACCGCCTGTGCCTTATTGTTTTCTGGCCTTGGGCTCTATGGCGCGGGATGAGCAGCTGATAGTGACGGATCAGGACAATGCGCTGGTGCTGCACAATGACTACGACCCTGTGTTGCATCAGGATTATTTTGCTGCGCTGGCTCAGTTTGTGTGTGATGGTCTGGCCGCTTGTGGTTACAGCTATTGCAGCGGCGATATTATGGCCACCAACAGCCAATGGCGGCAGCCGCTGCGAGTCTGGCAGCAGTATTTCACCGACTGGATTGAAAAACCTGATGCGCAGCGATTGCTGAACAGCGGTATATTTTTTGATTTAGAAGGGGTCTGGGGTCAGGTTCGTTGGGCCGATCAACTGAATCAGCAAATCAGACGTCAGGTCAAAGCCAATCCGGATTTTTTAGCCTGTATGGCGCGCAATGCCATCAGCCGGACGCCACCATTAGGTTTCTTTAAAGATTTTGTGCTGGAAAATGACGGTCAGCAAAACAACTCACTGGATATCAAACGCAGAGGTACAGCGCCTTTGGCCGACCTGGTCAGGGTGCATGCTTTATCTATTGGCTGCGCTGCAACCAATACCTATGAGCGATTGTTGGCGGTCAAAGCGGCCGGAATTTTACCTAAAGGCCGGGCCGACGATTTATTGGATGCGCTGGAAGTGATAGCTATGGTGCGAATTCGCCAGCAAGCCAAAGCTATACAAGCGGGCAGAGCGGCGGATAACAAAGTCAAACCTGAAGAACTCTCTGCATTTGAGCGTAAAACCTTAAAAGAAGCCTTTCAAATTCTAAGCTTCGCGCAAAAGTTTCTGAAGTTTCGTTACCCCGGCGGGCGACAGTAACAGAGGTGTTATGTTTTATCTGAAAAAGCAGGAATTAAAAACAGATCCGCTGCAACTACTGAGCAACAACTGGCAAAAAACCATGCAGCAGTTGGAATTAAATGCAAAAGATCCCAGGTTAAAAACCTTTTATCAGGCCGGATCAGTAGCTGCTGAGACAGCTCTGCAAGACATGTCTTTTGTTGCTCTGGATTTTGAAACCACAGGCTTGGATCCGGTACGGGATGGCATTGTCAGTATAGGCTTGGTGCCGCTTACATTAGGTCGTATTCATAGCAGTAAAGCGCAAAGTTATCTGGTAAAACCCAGAATACAGCTGAAAGACAGTTCAGTGATAGTGCACGGTATTACCGACAGCGCCATAGCCCAGGCTCCTGATTTAGAACAGTATATTGAGCCTTTATTACGGGCCTTAGCAGGAAACGTGGTGCTGGTGCATCATCTGCCTATAGAGCGCGCCTTTTTGTATCATGGATTCATGAGCCGGATAAAAGAAGGCATCGTTTTTCCAATGATTGATACTTTGGCGTTAGAACGGGGATTTAGTCAGTCTGGATTAAAAGGCTGGTGGCGAAGTATGACAGCACAAGCCAAGCCATCGTTACGACTCGCAGACTGCCGGCAGCGTTATCAGCTACCGGCTTATCAACCTCATCATGCGGTGACAGATGCCATTGCCTGCGCTGAATTATTTCAGGCTCAGGTGGCACGGCATCTTTCGGTATCAACTCCAGTTGGCAAGCTCTGGAGTTAATACCGTATCTTTTTGATAGGTAGATCAAGCTTCAGCTTCAGCTAAATCCGCTGCTGTCACTTCGGTAGTTTCATCACCAGCTACCGGGATTTTTTCACATAAAATCCAGTCTTTTTCATCGACCCAGTTTTGCGCACCACCAGCTACAGTGCGGATCGGCACTATATAACGACATGACGTCTGAGGTTTAACCGAAGCAAAGATCGGCACAAAACCAAAGTTCAGCGCGGTTTCGATCAGAGCCTGCTGGTTATGCGGGTCAATATCGGCCGCTTCGTCGATATAAATTGGAATACGGTATTTACCGCGTTCACGCTCAGACAATAACTGGCGGATAAACAACATACCGCACAATAACTTAATGGTAATACGGGTACCGTTGGAGCCTGCTGAGTCAATTTTGTCGAAGAACTCTATTTCACCGGCACGGTTGACCACTTTAAAGCGGATATCAAACAAGTCAGATAAAGTTAAACCACCTTTTTCGCTGGCCGCCTGAATTAAATAGTCTTTCGCGGCCTGCACTTCACGCTCGTTGCTGCTGGCGTTGGGGGCTAATAAGTCCAGTGTATCGCCTTGCTGATAAGATTCTGATGTCGTCAGAATGGTATCGATATGGCCAACCAATAAAGCGCGGTCAACAATTTCAATTTTAAAATCCTGCAGGTTGGAGATCTGATGACGCCAAATGCCGCGGTTAAAACTATTCAGCTCGCGATGCAGACGGTTTAAGTCATCGCGTAAGCCTTTGAGTGTGGAGGCGACTTCTGTCAAAGCGACGCGGGCACGACGTTCAATGGCTTCACGCTCTTTGTCCAGGTGATGGAAGGCGCTTATTAGTTTCTGGAATTTCAGCTCTTCATCAGATTCAACTTCAAACTTGGTAATACCGGCGTTAAAGATAAACAGGTAGGTATTTTTGATATTGACGTCGATTAGTTTGAGCTCATTACACTGCTTATTAAAATCGCGTAATACGTCGGCTAAATTATCAAAATCCAACGTCACTTCAATAGGATAAGGTGTGACTTTGCCTGAGTAGAAATCGAGCTGGAAGTCGATACGTTCTTTTTTCTCCTGCTCAATACGTTCAGCCTGACGCTTAATCTGTTCCTGCTTATTGCCGACTAAGTTGCGGCGATCAGACAGGGTAGAGGCCTTGTGCTGCACTTCAGCCAACTGCTCCTGCAGCTTGTCTTCTTCGATTTCAAGCTCTGATTGCAAGGCCTGTTGCTCGTCACTGAACTCCAGCATTTGCTGGTAACGGCCAAACTTCTTAATGTCTTCTTCGGCTTGTAACAGATCCTGATACAAGCGGTCTTTTTCGCGGGTTTTACCGGCTAAATCGCCTGCAACAGCCAATTGCTGCTCCAGCGTATGTAAAGTTTGCTGTAGTGCATCAATCTGCTCTTTTAGCTGGATTTTGTTCTCTAAGCTATTTTGCTCAACAGGTTGTAAATGGTGTAGGTCAATAACGACGCCAGGTAAATGCAATTTGCCTTGTTTAAAGCAATCGGCAATTTTTTCAAGTTGCTCTGAAAACAAAGCATCGTCCAGAATTTCAATGTCACCGCCACCAGTCGTAGAAAGCGACAACAAATCCGGGTTCAGAATGCGGGTAATTTGCTGTACTTCCGGCAGGCTTAAATCTTCGCGCAGACGGGAATACAGGTTAAATTCGAGGTTTTTCAGCTGTAGCTTTAAGCTCTGCAGTTGTTTGGCACTCTGGCTTTTCTGATGCGCCAAAGTAGTGGCATTGACCTGACTGGCACCTTGTAAGCTATGGCTTAACTGCTCGTAGGCTGCGCGTATATTGCTTAAGTTCGTCTGCAAGGTTGCTTCGTTACTTAAGCTGAATTTTTGTGACAGACCATCAAATTCGCCAAACCATTGCTGTAACTGCTGCTGACGGCCTGACAGTTCTTTAATTTGGCCAACATACAAACGCTGACGTTCTTCCAGCTGGCTTTTCTCTGCCAATAAGCCGGTCAGTTGCTCGTTCAGAAGCTCCTGCTGATCGTCAAAGTAGCTATGAAATTCAGTTAAAGCCACATCCAGCTTAGGAGCATAAGTCGCTAAACGGCCTTTGAGCACAGAACGGTTTTCCAACAGACTCTCTAAAGCTGTGACAGCTTCCTGTTGGTTTTCCAAAGCTTTTAGTTCACGTCTGTCTTTATTGACCTTTTCAAAGGCGTTGTGCCAGACCTGATAAAAATCGACCTTAGGGTCGCCTAAATGCCGTGCAAATACAGGCAATAACAGACGTTTGACATCCTGAGCTGTCAGGCGGTGCAGGTTCAGAATACGACGGAAAATATCTTTATAGACTGGTGCATCAGAGACGTTCGCAAGAGGGATCATGCGAAGATTAATGCGGCTGTCAAAAGGTGTTGCACCACCTGTTAGCATGGCATTCAGTTCAGACTGTTTTAATTCAATAGGATCAAAACCTAAACTGCGTAAATGATGGTCCAGCTTGTTGTAACGCACATAACTTTTGCCATCTAAATAATGGTTTAGATCCAGTTTGCCTTTGTAGCAAAAATACTGAAAAGCGTAACCTGCAATTTTACCGCGGCCAGCTACCCCAATGACCACAGGACCGTCTGGCAAATTAGCTTCCAGCAGTATGTAGCTTTGGTCTGTGCCGAAGTAAAACTTACGGGTTTCGTCTAAGTCGTGGCCGTCCCATTCAGTTAAACGCAAATCGTTAATCAGTGGGAACTGCAGGGCGTTTATCACCGAACTTTTGCCCGTATTATTGGGGGCGCAAATAGAGGATGAATCATCCAGTGGGATCACGCATTTGGCGTAGCCAGCTGTGTTCAGCAGTGCCAGTTTGGTTAAGCCATACAGCTCTGATTTTGTTGAATTAAGCTGCTCAGACATCTGCATTCTCCTCTGTTACAGCACTGTGATCCACATCCATCAGCGCGTCTAAATAACGATACACAGGGGATAATAATTTGATCTGATCGCCGCTTGGCCGTGCCAGGCCATAACGTAATAAGCGGTTGGCAATTTCGCGTTTCATATCGGTGACTGAGAAAATTTCCAATTGTTCGAATAAGTGGTATTGCTGCTGCAGCAACTGGCCCCAGATTTCTGTGGTGATTTCATGTTCAAACAAAGCCCGCAGCGGGTCCTGACCTTTATCGGCATAAAACTCGACCAAGGCAAAGAGGGTCAAAGCAAAAAGCCTGGAAATTTTACCCATGCTGGCGGTGGCGTCATCTACTTCAAAATAAAAGAAACCACGGCTGTCGCGTTTTAAGCTATTGCCTAAAGCGCCAAACAAAGCTGTGTAGGAGTCTTCCTGCTGATCCAGTTCCTGCCACAAGGCAAAATCCTGTTCGCTGATATGGTAACCGTTCGACAGCTTTTTGCTGATTTCAGCCAGTTGGGTCAGTTCATCTAAGTTTAATTGCATTTATAAAGTCCCAGCTTCGCTGCTTTGAAAAGGGTGTAAGGTCAGCTTATAGCCATTGAGTGTCAATTCTGTGTTGTGTTCGCTGTGCTGCAATGTCAGCTCATCCGAGCGTGACAACTCCTGATATAAAAACAGCAACTCATCTACTGGTAATTCAGGATAACTGTCGGCTAGCCAACGGCTTAAATCCGGCAGCTTTTTCAGCGCTTTGGCTTTGTGTACTACATCTTTGAGTTCAGGCACCTGCATCAACATGCTGTGATTGCTGAGTATTTCCTCAGGCAACTGATAGGCATCGTGTTCGTACTGACAAAGTTCAGCCATATAACTGGTGATTTGATTGGCCGAGCCTAAGGAGAAACGCTGGCTATCAGAACTGATGGCTGGCACTAAAGGCTCTAAGGTTAAATCTATGCCTTTTTTACGCATCTGCCCTAACAAGAAACTGGCGTTACGGGACAGCAGCGTATTACGGCGCAGCTCATCCCTAAGTGGCATCAGTAAGTCGGCACAACGGCTTAAACTCTCACGGCCCACCTGATTCATTTCAATCAAACGGGTGCGTAACTGGATAAGTGTTTCTTTTTCGGTGTTCAGTGTGCCCGTCACTTCAATGATTTGTAGTAAATCGCTGAGCATAGCCTCAACTGCAGAGACGGTGAGCTGGAAAGGACCATTGATATCGACCAGCGCTAATACCGGGTCTATGTAGTCATCAAAAGCATCCATCACAGCCGCATAACGTCGAGCTAAGCTCAGCTTGCCTTCGTCTGCTTTGGCGCGTTCGACAAGTGATAAAATGGCACTTTCATTTTGACCAAAGTGTTTTAGTACTTCACGGATACGTTCGTCCATCACCCGGGAGAAACGACGCAGTTCGCTACTGTCACGGCTTTGAGCTGCCTCCTGCATACGTTCGGATAAACGCTTCAGCTCCAGAATACGGCTTTCAATATCGGTAGCGAGGCCTAATTGCTGTTCCTGCATCAGTTGCTGAGCAAATTCCAGCACGGAACGATTCAGCTCCAACTGGCTGGATTTAGCTAATGGGATCAGAATTTCCAGTTGCAGAAAACGTTGGGCTTCACGGAACACCTGTTCACTGCTCATGCCACTATTGTGGCGCAGGATCAGATGCTGTACATCCTGAAAACTGAAGTTACCGCTGACACTTCGTTCAACTAACTGCTCAATGACAGTCCAGTGCTCATCTAAGCAGCGGATAATTTTACGTGGCGCTATCATTTGTCCTTTCTTTTCATGCTTATCATAAATATTTCACAAATGTGACTTGGGTGGGTAGTGGCATCTGGCGGGGGCTGGTAGAATACGACCCCGCAAATTCCTTCCTTTTCCACAACATTAAAGCTGGTACTACATCATGTTAAGCGCAGTAATTTTGGCTCTGGTGGCAATAGCCTTTGTGATGATCGTTATAGAGGATATTATCCACGTAAACAAGGCAAAAACGACACTTTTTTTCGGTACTCTTTGCTGGATCCTCGCTTTTATTTTTCCTATGCACGGCGCTACAAGTAGCGACATCAGCGAGCAGCTGAATCATAACCTACTAGAAATAGCCACTTTGTGGTTGTTTTTGATGTCAACTATGACTTTTGTCGCTTATCTCAATAGCAAAGGCTTTATCTCTCAGGTGGTACAACGTTTATTGCCTGCTGAATTATCAGAGCGCCGTCTGATGTTTATTATCGCTGTGTTTGCTTTTATTTTCTCGTCTTTTGCCGACAACGTCACAGCCACTCTGGTGGCTATTGCTGTGATTAGCAGTATCAAACTGGAGGTGAAAAAACGTATTCAGTACGCCACTTTGATTATTTTTGCTGTGAACAGTGGTGGTGTATCGCTCATCACAGGTGACGTGACGACACTAATGTTCTTTTTAGCCGGTAAAGTGACAATCACTAATTTGTTATTGCTCATTCTGCCTTCGTTATTTGCAGTCGCTGTACTGGCTATTTTGTTATCCCGCAAAATGAAAGGCCGTATAGTTCTTGAAAAGTCCCCTAAGCCGATTGAAAAAGCGGACGTAATTATCGCTATTATTTTTGCATCCACTATAGGTTCTACACTGCTGTTTAATATTCTGTTCCAGATCCCGCCAGTGCTGACTTTCCTGTTTGGTTTAGGTGTGATGTTTCTGGCCGCTCAGTACCTGCTGCGTAAGAAAACCGGCGTCAATATTTTAAGTTATATCCGCGAAGTCGAGTTTGATACCTTGCTGTTTTTCTTAGGTGTTTTACTGCTGGTTGGCATTATGAAAGAAATTGGTGTGCTGACCAATATTACGCATCTTTATCAGTATTTAGAGCCGGTACAAGCCAACTATCTGATGGGCTTAATGTCAGCCCTGATTGATAACGTGCCTTTAACTGCTGCTTTATTAAAAGCGGATTTAACCATGACGACTGCTGAATGGCTTACCTTAACTTATGCCACTGGTGTAGGTGGTTCTATTCTGATCATAGGTTCAGCAGCCGGTATTATCGCCATGAGTAAAGTAAAAGAGCTCACCTTTGGCACTTACTTTAAAATGGCCGGTTACCTGCTGGGCTGTTACAGCCTGGGTTATGTTGGTGTCTATTTTGTTGGCCAGTTTGCACTGGCTTAACGGCAAAAAGCTGTAATTAAATTACAGCTTTTTTGAAAAGACGGCTAAACGGCTGTTGCCTTTTGTAAAAAAGTCACTTAAGCTCAGCGCCGTCAATCATACGTGATTATGAGATACCTTACGTAATTGGAACGTAGGGGCTGGGTTTATCCCCGCCCGTATACTGCAGTTTCAAGTACGGCGGGTATCTACCCTAAGTAATTGGAGTTGCAGCGCGACGACAAGTGTGTGAGTCCCCAGGAGCATAGTAGTCCTATGTGACTGGGGCGAGGGCACGCAGTCAACAAAGCTGCAGCTTCAAGTACGACGGGTATAGACCAGAAGAGGAGCGTTAACCAGGTAGAACATCTCAGGCTGCTACAAGCCGCAGGATGTTTGAGGGGGATTAACGCCGAGGACCAGATGCTGTAGCGGCAGATGGTCCGGTTGTTAAGGCTGAATCCTTACGACTGTCACCTGTTTTTTGTGGTGGAGAGCTTCTGGCCTTTGTGTGTCTGTGATCAGTTGTTTGCAGCATCGTGCCTGCTTTACAACTTTATTTACTGCCTGCAAATGCCATGCTCTGCCTTATGACTTTTTGAATAAGGAGAGACTCGAATGTCTAATCAACTTATCGTCGCCAAATTTGGCGGAACTTCAGTGGCCGATTTCCAGGCTATGTCCCGTTGTGCTGATATTGTGTTAGCCGATCCAAATATCCGTCTGGTGGCTGTGAGCGCCAGTTCAGGTGTGACTAATTTATTGGTCGATATCACCAAACAAACCGAAGTTCAGGCCCGTTACGCATCCTTTGAAGGCATAGAGCGTATTACTTTGGCTGTGCTGAATGCTCTGCAGCAACCAGAAGCTGTGGCTGCCCAAATCAATACCTTATTGGCTGATTTACGTAACCTGATTGAGACAGGTGGCGCTGTGTATTCTGGCGCGCACAAAGACCTGATCCAGTCCTTTGGTGAGCGTTTAAGTTCGGTGTTGTTTACCCAGGTGTTAGTGGAGCGAGGCGCAGCAGCAGAGTGTTTTGATGTGCGTCGTGTGCTTCGCACCGACAGCCGTTTTGGTAAAGGCGAGCCGCAAATTCATCTGATTGCTGAATTAGCGCAAAGCCATCTGCAGCCTTTGCTATCAGAACGTATTGTGGTCACTCAGGGTTTTATTGGTGCTGATGAAGCAGGGCAAACTACGACTCTAGGCCGTGGTGGCTCGGATTACAGCGCAGCCTTGTTAGGTGAAGCTTTAAACGCTCATATAGTACAAATCTGGACAGATGTGGTGGGGATCTTTACCACAGACCCACGCCTGACATCAGATGCCCGTTGTATCAATGAAATCAGCTTTGATGAAGCAGCCGAAATGGCCACTTTTGGCGCCAAAGTATTGCATCCTGCCACCTTAATTCCGGCGATGCGCCGCAATATCAAAGTTTTTGTCGGCTCCAGTCGTGAACCTGAAGCCGGTGGCACCTGGATTGCAAAAACTGTGGAACATAAACCAGCGTACCGCGCCATAGCATTGCGTAAATCTCAAACCCTGATCACTGTGAAAAGCCCGGAAATGTTACACGCTGCAGGCTTTTTAGCCCGGGTCTTTGATATTTTAAGCCGTCATCAAATATCAGTAGATTTAGTGACGACGTCAGAAATTTCAGTGGCTTTAACTCTGGACGAATCTGCTGGCAGCGCGTTCAGCACATCAACAGAACCTGCTATTGCTGAGTTGAAAGTATTCTGTGAAGTATCAGTAGAGCAGGGCTTAAGTCTGGTGGCTGTGATAGGCAATCATCTGCACAGCACCAAAGGCGTAACAGGTGAGCTATTTAGTGCTTTGGAGCAAATTAATATGCGACTGATTTGTCACGGCGCTTCACGTCATAACCTGTGCTTTTTAGTACAGGATGCGTCGGCTGCTGCAGTAGTGAAAGAGCTGCACCAGAAGTTATTTAATTAAAAACTAAAAAGGGGTCAGATCACATTGTTAACTGTTAACAATGTGATCTGACCCCTTTTTCAATTACACAAACAGCTGTTTCATATCCTGATAAATCACAGTGAATTCAGGAGAGCGGTAGAAATCAACACCTGTGATTAAGCCGCGGTCAGCAAAAGGTTTTAATGCCAGACGAGGTTCTGTTTTGTCTTTGCAGTGGCCTTTTTGAATAGTGGCAATACGGATAAAGTCCAGATAATTCACTTTATCAGTGTGAGGCAATTTGGTGTTCCATTGCTCTGCCACTTCAATCAGTTCATCCGGGAATTCCCACTTACGTAAAATGCTTCCACCTATACCACCAGCTAAATCTGTGATGCATCCAGCGATAAAGTCTTTGTCACCAAACTGATCCAGATGTTTTTCGGCTTCAGTCAAAATAGGCAAAGCGCCGATATTATGAATTAAACCAGCGAGGGTCATGGTGTCGAAATTCACCGGGCTGACTTTTAAGTTGCTGTTGTAAAGCTGCATAGCGGCAAGCGCTATAGCCGCTACTTCTAAAGTGTCTTGCCAGACTTTGCTCATCATGCCTTTGATTAAACTGGAATGAGAGACAAACAACTGCTCAACCGCCATAGCTGTCACTATGTTTTTGATATAACGCAAACCAATACGTGTCACCGCCTGATGCAATGAATTCACATGAACAGAGCGGCCTAAAAAGGCGCTGTTGGCGATTTTCATCATACGGGCCGACATGGCCGGATCGTGAGAAATAATGTCTGCCATCTGGTTTAAATTAACATTTGGATCTTCCGCCATTTTACGAATTCGTAAGGCAATTTCAGGAAGACTTGGCAGCACCAAGGTATCATTCTGGATTTTTTCAACCAGCAAGCTTAATAACGCGTTTTCGTTTGACATAAACTGCAACCCTGTGACAAAAAAGGAGAACTATCTGTGTGTGGTGTCTTTTTATTTTGTTGTAGACGAACATCTTGATTATTAGCGAATTCCACTGGCTTTGCCCAGTAGTAAAACAAAAGAATTTTTCATTTTGTCCAGATGCTGGGAATTATTCGGCTTCTTTACCCTGAATTTGAAACAACTTGTCACGAATTTGCCAAAAACGACCATCCTTGCGCGCTATGATGGCCTCCGGCGGTAAAAATCTGTGGGCTTGTTGCAGCACTTTATTGACTGTGGCTTCAGTGAAGGGTCGGTGTCTGTCGACCAGATGAGGTGGCACAAACAAAGTTAAAAACTTTTGTTTTTGCGCTTTAGTTTGCAGGCTCCAGTATTCGGCTATTTCTGCGCCATCAGCTGAAAAGTAACTGACTTTGAGTGAGGTTTTGCCTTCTTTACTTTGATGGCTTTGCAGTTGCATTCGAGTGACATAAAGGACTAAAGCATCTTTTAAGCTTAAAGCTTCTTTGAGTTTTTTATCCGGGTCGACTAACACCAGACCACAGTCACCGCAGTTACGGGCGGCAATGTCATTCTCTGCACCACAGTCCGGGCAAAATTTGGCTTTAAAGCGATAACCACAGGCTAGCGGTTTGGCCTGTTCATCCTCTTTATAGCCCTGACAACGGCGGCCATAGTGTTCCAGCACCAGGCCTCTGTCGTCTGTTTTACCCCAAAAGTTATTAAAAAAACCACACAAGGGGCAGGGTACAGTCACCAGTTCTGTGCCTGGCTCTGGCCGCAGTTCGCCTATATCAGGTTGCTCCAGATTAAAGCGGTTCCCGGCATAATCTAAAACCAGACAATCGGTTTTTCCAGGACTTAATCGAAGCCCACGCCCCACAATCTGCTGATACAAAGTGACAGATTCTGTCGGGCGTAAAATAGCTATTAAATCGATATGCGGCGAATCGAAGCCAGTAGTTAATACAGCCACATTCACCAGGTACTTCAGCTGTTTTTGCTTAAAACTGTGGATCAGTGCATCCCGCTCTTTTTGTGGCGTGTCGCCTAAAATCAAAGCGGTTTGACTGGCGGGGAGATAACCTAAAATCTCGCGGGCGTGGGCTGTGGTGGCGGCAAAAATCATCACACCAGAGCGGCTTTGTGCCTGCTGTATCACTTGTTGAATAATTTGAGGTGTGGCGCGCTGTTGCTGATTAATACGTAAATCCAGATCAGCTTCTTTAAAATAGCCACTGGCCGTTGGTTTTAAGCCGGCAAAGTCGTAACTTAATACCGGCGCATCCATCAATACGGCTGGAGTTAAATACCCTTCACCTAATAAAAAACGGATGGGCAAATCAAAAATACAGTATTTAAAAAAGCGGGGTTCTGTGGTGCGGATAAGGCCACGGCTGTGATACTGATAAATCCAACCTGAACCTAAACGGTAAGGCGTTGCTGTTAAGCCCAGCACTTTTAGATCCGGGTTTTGTGATTGCAGTGAGCGAATGACTTTTAAGTAACTGCTGTCTTCGTCGTCACCCACTCTGTGGCATTCATCAATGACTAATAAGCTGTAGTGTTCAGTAAATTCAGCCAGGTTTCTTGCCACTGATTGTACTGAGGCAAATACCACTTTGGCTGCGGTTTCTTTACGACCGAGGCTGGCAGAAAAAATGGCGGCTTCTAAACCATAACTTTGGTACTTCGCATGGTTTTGTTCCACCAGCTCTTTGACATGAGCCAATACCAAAACCCGGCCACGGGCCAATCGTGCCAGTTCGGCTATCACCAAACTTTTGCCTGCACCTGTGGGCAATACCAACACTGCTGCATCTGGCTTCTGGCGAAAATGCACTAAAACGGATTTAACCGCCTGTTGTTGATAGTCTCGAAGTTGCAGCATAAGGATGGTTTACGCAGGAAGAAGGGGGCCAAAACAGCCCCCTTGATTATTTAAGCTGGTTATTACTGAATACCGTGGTTGGAGAAAACGGTAGCGCGGTCGGCTAAGAAAGTGATTTTGATATTTTTAGCATCATCACCCCAGCGGCAGCTTTTAGTGCCCACAGCTTCGTCACAATGAGTCGCAGTGCCTAAAATGCTGGTCACTTCGTCGTACGTCATACCAGCTTTGACCTGGTTGTAATTGTCTTGTGTTAGTTTGCTGCAGGCGCCTACTAACGCCAAAGCTGCTAACAAAACCACGATTTTTTTCATAACAGATTCCTTGTGTTATTTAACTGTTTAAAGTGTTTCCGCCAGTGTTTCTTGTGGCGGGGTAAAACGTTTTACCTGAATAATTACCCCTAAACGCGGGTGATCCAGGTAATGAATTTGGCCTAAAGTTAAGCGTGCACTTTGTTTCACTGCAATTTGTGCAGGCTGGTTGGCATCGTCAAGCTGGCGCAGATAAAAAGTACCGTCAAACTGGATAAAGCGACCCAAACGTAATTGAACTAAAGAATCAAATTGCCACGGACTGTACCATAATTGCAGGCTGCTCTGACCTTGCTGTACCGCGGCTAACTGTTGTTGCACTTGTTGCATCAAATCTATACTTTGCTCAGTCTCTGTTGCCGCTTCATTCTGATACACCCCTGCGTACCAATGGCTACGGCTATTTCTGCCTGATACCAAAGGCTGACGCCATGCTGTATGCAATAAAAGTTGTTTGCCTGCTTCACGTTGTAACTGGTACGCCAGATTTTTCAGTTGCAGACCATCAGGACCGACCAAATAGGCATTGTCTTTCTCCACGCCATCGCCAGTAAAAGTGGCCGGAATTTGTGCTGGTGCAGGCAATTGTAAAGCCAGCTCTTGTGCACTTAAAGCCCTGCTTATCAACTGACCATCCGCATCCCATTGTTCCATCTGACAGTTCTGAAAATTCAGCTGGTACAAAGACGCTACTACAGGTTCTGCGTCTAATTGCACATCCAATGAATCTGCCGGAGCTGCTGCAACTGGTTGCATAGTTTGTTGATGCTCGCTTAACAGTTGCTGAATTTGTTGCTGTGTTGTTGTCGAAACAGGTGCGGAAACAGCTGCAGGCGCTGTTGCATCTGATGCAGCTGGTGTTGGTGCGCAAGCTGGAATAGCTTTAATTAAGTCAGCAACTGCAGGTTGCACCAGCGGGCGCATTAAATCCATTGCATTGCTGGTTTTTAACGGCGCTGTCGGCGCTTCAAACTGCTCTTTTAAAGTTTTATCCGTAGTGCGGCTAAAAGCTATTAGTTCAATTTCATACCAACTATTGGCGAAGGTTGGAGCTGTGGTAAACAATGCCACTAAAGCCAATCCCAGCGATGTTAAACGCAGATGTTTCATGATGCTCCTGTCTGATGTTTAGCAAAGTCATCCAGCATTAAGCTGACAAAGGCGAATCTGCTATTAGTATCAGGTAAATCTTTGATAAATTTCAGCTTACTACCACCTTCGAGCTTAAAGACTTTCGACTGAGTCTGAATAAGCTGAATAATATAAGACGGGTTCACTGAAGTCCGTTCGGCGAATTCTAGCACACCACCTTTGCTGTTGGCTTCCAGTCGTTTAATTCCAAGCTGCTGCGCCTGCATTTTTAACTCTGTGATTTTGACTAAGTTTTTCGCAGCATCCGGTAATAAGCCAAAACGGTCGATTAATTCTACCTGTACATCATCCAGTTCCTGCTCGTCGCGACAGGAGGCTAAGCGTTTGTAAAAGGACAAACGTAAGCTTACATCCGGAATATAAGAATCTGGTAGCAGGGCAGGCAGTTTCATATCCAGTTCGGTTTGTTGATTCAGTAACGCATCCAGGCTTGGCTCTTTACCCGCTTTTAACGCTTCAACTGCTTGTTCCAGCATTTCCATATACAAACTAAAGCCGACAGACTCAATCTGGCCACTTTGCTCATCCCCCAACAGCTCGCCTGCACCACGAATTTCCATATCCTGACTGGCCAGTGCAAAACCAGCACCTAAATCTTCTAAGGCTGAAATGGCTTCCAGGCGTTTTTCAGCATCTTTGCTCAGGCGTTTTGGCGGCGGAGTTAATAAATAGGCATAAGCCTGATGGTGCGAGCGACCAACACGGCCTCGCAACTGGTGCAACTGCGCCAGACCAAAGTTATCCGCTCTGTTGATAATAATGGTATTGGCGGTAGGCACGTCTATGCCTGTTTCGATAATGGTCGAACAGAGCAGTAGGTTAAAACGCTGATGGTAAAAGTCTGCCATGATCTGTTCCAGATCCCGCTCACGCATCTGGCCATGGGCTATGCCAATTAGGGCTTCTGGTAGCAGCAGAGCTAAGTCAGCAGCGGCTTTTTCTATAGTCGCTACGTCATTGTGCAGGAAATACACCTGACCCCCACGGGAGATTTCCCGCAGTACAGCTTCACGAATTAAGCCTTCTTCATGCTCACGCACAAAGGTTTTTACGGCTAAACGTTTGGCTGGCGGAGTGGCGATAATGGACAGATCGCGCATACCCGACATCGACATATTTAAAGTTCGTGGGATAGGAGTGGCTGTTAAGGTCAGAATATCGATATTGGCACGCAAGGCTTTGATTTTATCTTTTTGCCGCACGCCAAAACGGTGTTCTTCATCAACAATTAATAGGCCGAGGTCTTTAAAACGAATATCGTCCTGTAGCAATTTATGGGTGCCTATTAAAATATCCACTTTGCCTTGTTCGGCTTCTTCCAGAATCACCTTTTGCTCTTTGGCGCTGATAAAACGCGACAACACAGCGACTTTGACTGGCCAGTTGGCAAAACGGTCACGGAAGTTTTCAAAATGCTGTTGTGCCAAAAGTGTGGTCGGTACTAAAACCGCTACTTGTTTATTGTCATTCACAGCGACAAAAGCAGCGCGCATCGCGACTTCAGTTTTACCAAAACCTACATCACCACAAACAAGTCTATCCATAGCACGCTCGGCCTGCATATCGGCAAGTACTGCTGCTATAGCATCCAGCTGGTCGACAGTTTCCTGATAAGGAAAACCATCGGCAAAAATTTCGTATTGGTCGGCTTCGATTTTAAAGCCATAGCCTGTCTGGGCGGCACGCTGCGCATACACGTCCAGCAGTTCTGCCGCGACATCCCGTACTTTTTCCGCTGCTTTACGCCGGGCTTTTTCCCAGCTGTCGTTGCCAAGCTTATGCAGCGGTGCATTGTCCTGATCAGAACCGGTGTAACGGCTGATTAAATGCAAGGACGACACAGGCACATACAACTTACTGCCTCCTGCGTACTCAATGGTCACAAACTCAGCGCTGATACCAGCGGCATCCAGCACCTGCAAACCCTGATAACGGCCTATACCATGCTGTAAATGCACCACAGGCTGACCGACTGAGAGTTCGGCCAGATTGCGGATGATGGTATCGCCGGAGATTTGTTGGCTGTGTTTACGTTTACGTCTTTGGGTAACTTTTTGACCAAATAACTCGTTTTCACTGACTAAAGCTAAAGGCTCTTCACCTGCTTTGGCCTTGGCTTTGCCTTGCAATAAGCAGCCTTGTTCCAACGAGCCTATAACTATGCCTAAATCAACCTGGTCTGTTAAAAACTCTTCAACCGAGGCAAATTGCTGCAAGCGAATTTGATTACGCTGCATCAGCTGCAATAAGCTTTCGCGCCGGCCTTCGGATTCTACGAAAAACAGCACTCGGCCTTGCTGCTTTTTGATATCGACAATAAATTGCTGCAGCTTTTCCAGCGGGTTTTTCAGCTGATGATTAACCGTAAGCTCTGGTAAATCAGCCACAGCGGCATTGGATTGTCCGGCACGTTCCGGCAATTCAGCGCGGCTTAAACGCAAGCGTGGCCACTGTTTTAACTGAGCGAAAAACTCATCAACCGCTAAATACAATTCCTGAGGTTTTAAAATAGGTTTCAGTAAATCAATAGCTCTGTCCTGGTAACGACGTTGTAAGTCATGCCAGAAACGTTCAGCTGCAGCTTCCAAATCACCCACAGCCAGCATCATTGTTTGTTTGGGTAACATCGAAAATAACGGCATTGTTTGCTCAGCAAACAGCGGCAGGTAATATTCGATACCAGCAGGCATCAGGCCTTGGCTGACCTGCATATAGAGCGATTCTTTTTCGCTACGCGCCGGAAAACGTTCACGATAACGAATACGGAAGCGTTCTATCGCTGCTTTATCCTGTGGGAATTCGTGGGCAGGCAGCAGTTCAATTTCATGAACTTGTTGCACAGTGCGCTGATTATCCGGATCAAAGAGGCGAATGCCGTCAATTTCATCGTCTAGAAAGTCAATGCGATAAGGCAGGGTGCTGCCCATAGGATAGAGATCCAGTAAGGATCCACGCACCGAAAATTCGCCATGTTCCATCACCTGATCCACAGCACGATAACCCACTGCGGCCAATTGTTGGCGCAGCGCTGTTAAATCCAGTTGCTGGCCTTTTTTTAATACCAGACTGTATTGCTGCAAATAGCTGGCATCTGTTAAACGCAGCAGCGCAGTATTGAGTGGCACTATCACTATGCCGTGTTGCAAACGTGGCAGGCTGTACAAGGTTTTTATGCGCTGGGAAATAATATCCTGATGGGGTGAAAATACATCATAAGGCAAGGTTTCCCAGTCAGGGAAAGTCCAGACATCCGCAGCGTTTTCATGGAAAAACACCATCAGCTCTTGCTCTAAGCGCAGCGCTGTGGTCGTGTCCGGTACTATGACAACATAAAGGCCTTTCTGGCGTTGATACAGCTGATAAATAGCCCAGGGCAAGGCAGCGCCGGACAGGCGGCCCCATTGTTTTTGATCGGTGCTGGAGATGGGGACTGGTAATGCTTCAATGCGGATCATCAGGGAAATTCTTTACTCGTTATAAAAAGACCGTCTGTTAGTACGGTCTGTTGTTTGATTTAGGTTTAGCACCGGCACATCTTATTTATTGCTGGCTTTGCTGTGCTTGCTGCTGACGTTGTTCAGCCTTACGTTTCAGTTGTCTGGACTGCTCATGCAAACTGGCTCTGACCACCATATCTCTGTCTTCATCGCGAATGCGGCGAAACAATATTTTTACCAGATAACCGGGCTTTTGTTCAGGCTCTGACCGCTGTTGCTCTATCACTTCCAGTACCTGGCCTAAGCAATATAAAGCACCGTCATTATTATCCAGAAAGAGTTTTACTTCGTAAACCTGGCCTTGTGCTACGGTCTCGTCCATCCAAACCTGTATGCCTGAACCACCATAGCTGAATGTATGAAAACGTTGTTTCGGGTCGTCTTGCGATCGCAGCACGTAATGGGTTAAAGCGTCCAGTTTACGGGCTTGTTGTTGCAAATACAGAGCTAAGTCGCTAGATAAATCTTTAACTGCATTAAAAGTACGAATAGAGGAGTTATTCAACTGACTTAATTCGCTGGTCATTTTAAAGGCGTCTGGAATAAGGCGTAAAAATCCATCCTGATCCGGCAGAGGCCCGGAAAATGGCACTAAATTCACAGTCGTCTGATGCTCAATCTGAAAGTAGTCCGCAAATTCGTCTGCTAAATCTGCGGCTATGGTTGTATTGCCTGGCTGTTGCATAAGGATACCTCGGGTAGCAAGCTTGTAACCTTAACGGATAATCACTATTATCGCAGCAATTTCTTCAAACCCAAGTGGAAGTCTGTGAAAAGCCTGCAATTCCCCCTGAGTGTCCGTATTGGTTTGCGGTATAGCCAAAGCCGGAAAGGCCATGGCTTTTTATCCTTTATTACGCTGTTTTCTGTCACAGGTATTTTTTTAGGTGTGATGGCTCTGACTATTGTCAGCTCCGTAATGAACGGTTTTGAAGCTGAGCTTAAAAAACGCATTCTCGGCGTGATCCCACATTTAATAGTGCAAAGTGAGCCTACTCACCAACTTGATATAGCGGCTTTGCAGCAGCAGTACCCACAAATTCTGCAGGCTACCCCTTATTTACAGCTTGAAGCCTTAGCGCAAAGCCCAGGTCAACTGACGGCTGTGTTATTGCAAGGCATTGAACCAACCCAAATCCCGGCTTTTTTGCAGCAGTCTTTGGTGGCGGGTGATTGGTCTGATTTAACAAAACAACCTTATTCAGTGATTTTAGGTGCTGGCCTTGCGGATGAATTAAAAGTAGGGCCTGGTCAGCAAATCCGTTTATTGCTGGCCGAAGGCGGCAGTTTTACGCCTATGGGCTGGTTACCACGCCAACGACTCTTTACCGTAGCGGGCTTAATTAATACCGGCTCAGAAGTGGATAACGGCGTGGCTTTATTGCATTTGCCTGATTTACAACGTCTTGGCAGCAAAGCCAAAGATGCACCGCAGTGGCGTTTAAGTCTGATTGAGCCTTTTGCTGCACCGGCTTTAGCCAATGAAATTGCTGAATTCCCGGCTGTTGCTAAAGTGACAGACTGGCGCGACAGTCATGGCAAATTATTTTCTGCAGTGGCGATGGAAAAAGCCATGATGTGGCTGATGTTATTACTGATAGTGGCAGTGGCAGCTTTTAATATTGTCTCTGCGCTGGTAATGATGGTGACTGAAAAACAACGTGAAGTGGCCATTTTAAAAACTCAGGGCATGACAGATGCACAGCTTTTTACCGTTTTTGCCGTGCAAGGCATGAATAACGGCTTGCTCGGTACATTAACTGGTGCTGTGGCAGGTATTCTTATCGCGTGGCAGCTGAACGGTATTTTATCGCTTTTGGGCATTAGTGTAGTCGCTGGTGTGGCTTTGCCTGTGGATATTCAGCCAGTGCAAATTTTCTTTATCGTAGTCTGTGCTTTAGTGCTGACCGCCTTGGCTGTGGTGTATCCAGCCTGGCGTGCAGTGCAAGTACAACCAGCAGAAGTTCTCCGTGACGAATAATAGTAGGATGACAGTATTACAATGACCAGTATTTTAACGGCCCGTCAAATCAGTAAAAGTTACACAGATGGCGCTAATGTCACTCCGGTGTTGCATCAGGTCAGTCTGGAAGTCAAAGCTGGCGATATGCTGGCGATAGTGGGTAGCTCAGGCTCTGGTAAAAGTACGTTGTTGCATATACTGGGTACTTTGGATCAGCCAGACAGCGGTGAAATGATGCTGTTAGGGCAATCTGTCGCTAAGTTATCTGCAAATGCCAAAGCCAAACTGCGTAATGAAAAACTGGGTTTTATTTATCAGTTTCACCATTTATTGATGGATTTTACCGCGCTGGAAAACGTGGCTATGCCGTTGCTTATCCGGGGCGAATCCAATGAAAAGGCCGAGCAAAAAGCCGCCGCTATGCTGACTCGTGTGGGTCTTGCGCATCGTATCAAACACAGACCTGCTGAGTTGAGTGGTGGTGAACGTCAACGTGTCGCTATTGCCCGGGCTTTAGTGGGGGAGCCTGCACTTGTTTTGGCGGATGAGCCTACAGGTAATCTGGATCATCAAACCGCTGAAAGTATTTATAAGCTGCTGCGTGAATTAAACCGTGAGCTCAAAACCAGCTTTATTGTGGTGACCCATGATTTGGCACTGGCGAAGAAGCTGGATCAGCAGTATTGGATGCGTGATGGCCATTTAGGCAAAACGATGGATGGCTTAAGTCATGGCTAGTTTGTCCTGGCAACTGGCGCAGCGTTATCGCAAAAGCCGTAACAGCAACGCTTTTATTCGTTTTATCGCGGCTTCTTCCACTATAGGTATAGGCCTGGGGGTCGCTATTCTTATTCTGGCTTTGTCAGTGATGAATGGCTTTGAGCTGGCATTAAAAGACAAGCTATTGTCTGTGATCCCTCATGTCGAGTTGCAGGCGGTGTCTGATCCTATTGGCAACTGGCAGAAAAAAATTAAGCCGTTGCAACAGCATCCTGGCGTCGTAGCTGGCGCACCTTATATCAAAACCAATACCATGATCCGCAGTGGCGCTAAAGTCAAAGCAGCCAGTTTACGGGGTATTGATCTGCAGCTTGAGCAAGGCATCAGTGCTTTAGGCTCTTTTGTGGTAGCTGGAGATTTAAGCCAAATCAGCGAACATCAGATTGTGTTGGGCAAAGGCATAGCTGACGAAGTGCAAGCCAAAGTCGGGGATGAAGTGCAACTGATGCTGCCACAAGTGACAGCAGACGGTAAACTCGCCAGCCACAAACATGTCAGCTTAACAGTGGTTGCCATCGTCAGTATTGGCGGTCAGCTGGATTATCAGCAAGCCTGGGTTGATATTGCAGCTTTAGGCCAATGGCTGAATTATCCACAAGGTGCAGTGCAGGGTTTTGCCTTTAAAATTGCCGATATTTTTACAGCGCCTACGCTATCCCGTGAATTAGGCAATATGGCCACTGATTATGTTTATATGCTGGACTGGTTTCGCACTCAGGGCCATTTATACAATGATATTCAGATGGTGCGCAGTATTTTGTATCTGGTGTTAGTACTGGTACTGGCCGTCGCTTGTTTTAATATTGTCGCGACTTTAGTGATGGCGGTGCGGGAAAAACAAGGTGATATCGCTATTTTATTGACCATGGGCATGCCCAGACGTCGCATTGTTAAAGCTTTTATGTGGCTCGGTTGGCTAAACGGTTTAACCGGTACTTTGGTCGGTGGTGTTGTGGGGTTGTTATTGGCCTGGCAAATAGAGCCGCTGTTTCGTTTGATCACCAGCTTAACTGGCTTTAGCTTGCTCGATTCCAGTATCTACTTTGTCGATTATGTGCCTTCCCACATCGAGCCTATGCAAGTGGTGATGACCATAGGTATAGCTTTGATCATGAGCTTACTGGCAACTATTTATCCTGCTCTTAGCGCCAGCAAAGTGCAGCCTGCTTTTGTATTAGGTCAACGCTAAGCCAGTACATCTGAATTGGAAAACACGTCAGAGTTAGTCGGGTTCTGTCTCACTCTGGCGTTTTTTAATGCGGTTCTGCCAGGCTTTTTTCGCCGACAAACACCAGAAATAATCCACCAGCACATAACCTAAGGCCGACAAGGTACAGCCTACGATCAGGCTACCGAGCAGGAAAGGTTTACCTATGGTATCCAGGCTATCAATCAACCAGCTTAAACTGACCTGTGGTTCTACATGATGACCAGGATGGCCCAAAATCAACGCCCCCAACTGGTAACAGATAAAAAATATCGGTCCCATGGTCAGTGGATTGGTCAACCAGACTAAAGCGGCTGACAAAGGTAAGTTTACTCTGAATAAAATGGCCAAAGCGGCGGCTAATACCATCTGAAATGGCATAGGGATCAAGGCAACAAACAAACCCACTGCAAAAGCACCACGGGCAGAACGACGGTTAAAGTGCCACAAATTGTTGTCATGCAACAAAGTGCCAAAGATCTTTAGCGAAGGGTGCTGCTTGATTTTTTCTGTATCTGGTAGATATTTCTTAATTAGATTCTTTGCCATTACAACTCATTAATGAAAAATTAACGTGAACCGTTTTTTCATCGGTGTGATCAGCGGATGCCTATTGTCATTATTTTCACCAATAGTGCCAGCCCTTTTGTGGCTTATTTTCCTGCTGTGTTTGATCTTGATCTGTATTTATTACCGTTTGTTATTTTTCACTGGTCTTTGTTGTGCTTTAAGCCTCTGGCTTTGGCAAGTGCAGCAGCATCAGTTGCATACAGCGCAGTTACTTGGCTTGTCCGATCCATGGCTGAAAGGGCAAGTCGTCAGTATCAGACAACAGGATCAGGACTTCAGCAGATTTTTATGGCAAATAAATGAAGGGCCACAGCAAGGTTACTTATTAAGGCTACGTTGGCAGGACGCGCCAGAGCTTTTAGGTCAAGGACAAGACTGGTGGCTTAAAGTACGCTGTAAAGCTGTTCGGGCGCCAGCCAATCCTGGCTCAGTGCATATTGAAGCTAATGCTTATGTGGTGGGTATTATTGGCAATTGTGTGGTGAAAGACGCACTGGTGTTGGACTCAGTTTGGGATCATCGTCAGCAGTTGTATCAGCGCTTGCAGCAAAAAATTGGTGACCAGCCATCGTTTTCACTGATCACCGCCTTTACCTTAGGCGAACGGCCTTTTAGTGACGAGCTGTGGTTAGGTTTACAAGCCACAGCTTTAGGGCATTTAATTTCGATATCCGGTTTTCATATTGGTCTGCTGTTTGGTTGGGTCTATGGCCTGATGCTGTGCTTCGCCAAACTTCATATCAATCTGCTGTGGTGCAGAAAAGCAGCCCCTTTTGTCGCCTTCACTGCAGCCTGGTATTACAGCTTATTAGCAGGTTTTGCCATTCCCACGTTACGGGCTTTGCTCGCTTTGGCTTTAGCCGTTTATTTGATGCAGCAGCATAGACGTTTAAGTTATAGCCAAAGCTGGCTCTTAGTCTGTGGGCTCTTGTTATTGCTCAATCCCCTATGGGTGATGAGCATCAGTTTTTGGCTGACGCTTTATGCTGTGGCTTTGATCTTTTTATTTGTCTGGTCTTATCCACTGACAGACCGCAGTTACCGGGGCCTGATAAAACAGGGGCTGAAATTTCAGGCGGTGATGACGTTGTTAATGAGTGCCCCCACCTTGTTGTTTTTTCACGGTATAGCACCTTTGGCTTTGCTGTCGAACCTGATTTTTGTGCCCTGGTGCTCGCTTTTGGTGATCCCTTATCTGCTGATTGCTTTGCTGCTGGAGCTGGTTTTACCTGCAGAAATGCTGTGGCACTGGCAACTGGCGGACTTGTTATTAGCGCCCCTTCATCATTGGTTGCTATACGGCGCGGCAATGGATTACTGGTGGTTGTTACCCGCCCAAACGGTATTTTCTGCTCTTTGTGTTGCCTCATTATTGCTCGCGCTGTTTTTTCTGCCCGCTGCCGCACCAAAACACAGAATTGCGCTGTTGTTGCTGCCTTTTACCGTTTTGTTATGGCCTAAAACGCCGCAGTGGCAATTGCATTTGATTGATGTCGGGCAGGGCACGGCCGTGCTGTTGCAAAAAGGCGATAGAGGGCTGTTGTACGATGTTGGCCCAGTGTATGGCAGTTTTAATGCCACCGAAGCTTATGTGTTGCCTTATTTGCATTATCAGGGCATACGCCAACTGGATTATTTAGTGTTAAGTCATGCGGATACCGATCATACAGGTGCTTTTGCCGAAGTACTGAAGGCATATCCTAAAGTGCAATTGATAGCCGATTTTGAAACCGGCTTTTCGCAGCGACCCTGTTTATATTTACCTGATCGTTATCTGGATGCAGAGCTTTGGTCGTTTAGAAGTAAAAACCAGCTGAAGGAGGGCAACGATAGCTCTTGTGTGCTGGCAATAAAAACCGCCGGATGGCAAACGCTGTTGACCGGCGATATAGGCCATAGTGTAGAAGCTGAATTATTAATTGATCAGCCCAACCTCAAGACTGACCTGCTATTGCTGGGCCATCATGGCAGTAAAAGCTCCAGTCAGCTGAATTTCTTAAGCAGGGTACAACCTCTGCTGGCGCTGAACAGTGCCGCCGCCAATAATGCCTACGGTCATCCAAGTGCAGAGGTGTTGGGGCGACTGGCATTGCTGCAAATTCCACTACTCAATACTGCAGAGCAGGGCGCTGTGCGGATTGAAATAACAGAGCAACAGCTCCATATCTGGCCCTATCGGCAGCAGCCTTTGCCATTTTGGCTGCAAAAGCAGTGAACAATTGCTGAAAGCGCCTGAACAACAAGGTAGAATGGCGGCGGTTTTCTTATTCTTTGAGGTTAAATTTGTCTTCACAAACAACGGGTTCAATTAGCACCTTTAAGCGTCTGATGCGGTATTTAAAACCCTACAAAGCGGGTTTTGCTCTGGCGATGTTTGGTATGGCGGGTTACGCCTGTGTGGATATTTACTTTATTTCTCAGTTTTCCAGCTTTATTGACCGTGGTATCACGCAAAAAGATACAGCTTATTTAGCCTGGGCTCCGGTTTTTGTCGTCGGTATGTTTTTCCTGCGTGGTGTGTTTCATTTTATCTCCAGCTACTGCCTGAACTGGGCTGGTACTCATATAGTCAAAGACTTACGCCAGCAACTGTTCCGTCAGATGATTGCTTTGCCTGTCAGTTACCATGACAAACATTCGACTGGCGAGCTGATTTCCAAAATTACTTATGATGCAGAACAAATTAAACAAGCGTCCAGCAAAGCGTTGGTGGTACTTATCCACGAAGGTGTGTTTGTTTTAGGTTGCTTAGGTCTGATGTTTTACAACAGCTGGCATTTGTCGCTGATTTTTTTAGTCATAGCTCCGCTGATTGCCATCATAGTGGCGCAGGTGTCTAAACGTTTCCGTAAAATCAGCAGCAATATGCAAAATGCGATGGGCGATGTCACCACCAGCTCAGAGCAGATGCTGAATGGCCACAAAGTGATTTTATCCTTTGGCGCAGGCGAGCTGGAAAACAACAGATTTAAAGCGGTGAATAACCGCAACCGTCAGCTGGATGTCAAAATGGAAGCGACCCGCGCCATCAGCGTTTCGCTGATCCAGCTGATTGCTTCTTTTGCCTTGGCTTTTGTGATTTATCTGGCGAGCTTCCCGGCTATGCTGGACACCTTAACACCTGGCACTTTCAGTGAAATGATCACCGCCATGATGTTGTTATTAAAACCTTTGAAGCAGCTGACCACTGTTAACAGTGATTTTCAGCGTGGTATGGCCGCAGCTACCAATGTCTTTATGGTGCTGGATGAAAAACCAGAGCAGGACACTGGTACTATTGAACTGAAACAGGTCACAGGCGCTATTGAAATTAAAGACTTAAGTTTTAACTATCCAGGCCATCAAAAGCAGGTGTTAAAGCATATTAATATCAAAGTCGAACCAGGCCAGACTGTCGCTTTAGTCGGCCGCTCCGGCAGTGGTAAAACCACCATTTCCAGTTTATTGCCACGTTTTTACGAAACAGAGCAAGGTGAAATTTTACTGGACGGTATCAATACCAAAGACTGTACGCTGGACTCATTGCGCTCACAAATGGCTGTGGTGTCACAGCATGTGGTGCTGTTTAACGACACTATCGCCAACAACATTGCTTATGGTTACCGCGGCAAATTAAGCCCTGAACGTTTATTGGAAGTGGCAGAAAAAGCCCATGTGATGGAGTTTGTTCATCAGATGCCAGATGGACTCGACACTGAAATTGGCGAAAACGGTGTGACTTTATCCGGTGGTCAGCGCCAGCGTATTGCGATAGCACGGGCTTTATTACGCCAGGCACCGGTACTTATTCTGGATGAAGCCACTTCGGCGCTGGATACCGAATCAGAACGTAAAATTCAGGGGGCTTTGGATGAATTATTTAAAGGCCGCACCAGTATTGTCATAGCTCACCGTTTATCCACTATTGAAAATGCCGATCAGATTTTAGTGATGGATCAGGGCCAGATTGTAGAGCAGGGTAACCATCAGTCCTTGCTGGCACAAAATGGCTACTATGCTCAGCTGTATAAAATGCAATTTAGCGAAGTCTGATGAACTGGTGGGAGAAAGGCTGGTACCGACAGCACCCTTTTACATTGCTATTTTGGCCGCTGAGTCTGCTGTACCGGCTGGTCGCTGTGATCCGTCGTTTTGGCTATCAGCGTGGCTGGTTTTCATCTTTTGCTGTGGAAAAGCCAGTTGTTATTGTCGGCAATATTTCAGTAGGTGGTACAGGCAAAACGCCTTTTACCTTGTGGCTCTGTAAGTTTTTAACAGAGCAAGGCTTTACCCCAGGTATTGTCAGCCGGGGTTATGGTGCCCGTATCACAGAACCTGTGCGGGTGACCTCTTTGCATCAGGCTTGTGATGTCGGGGATGAACCTTTACTGCTCGCCAGCAAAAGTCATTGCCCTGTAGTGGTCTGTCCGGACAGAGTAGCAGCTGCGCAGTATCTGCTTGATACCACAGACTGCGATATAGTGATCAGCGACGATGGCTTGCAGCACTACAGATTACAACGCGATTTGGAGCTGGTACTAATTGACGGTCAGCGCGGTTTAGGTAATCAGCAATTATTGCCCGCAGGGCCATTACGTGAGCCGATATCACGCTTACAATCTGTTGATGCGGTGATTGTGAATAGCGGTGATTTTGCTCTGGCTCAACACAAGATGCAATTAAAAGCTGTTAAGCCTCTGGCATTAGATGGCCAAAGCCAATGGTCAGAGCAAGCACAGGCTGTAACTTTAGTGGCAGCTATAGGCAATCCACAACGTTTTGTTGATACGGTAAAAAGTGTCGGTATTGAGATTAAAGCCACAGCTTTTTTCCGCGATCATTTTGCTTTTGATGAACATAGTCTGGCTGATATCGAAGGCCCAGTACTGATGACAGAAAAAGATGCGGTCAAATGCCGCGCTTTTGCTAAATCCAATTGGTACTACCTGCCAGTCGAAGCCGACCTGTCGGACGAATTTAAATTCTGGCTGCAGCAACAGCTGCGTCAATGGAGAGATGAATAATGGCTTTAAATATCGCCTTACTGGACATCATTGCTTGTCCACTATGTAAAAACAAACTGAAACTGGACAAAGAAAAGCAGGAATTGATTTGCACTGCGGATCGTCTGGCTTATCCGGTCAAACAACATATTCCAGTGTTATTAACCTCTGAAGCCCGTACTTTAAGTCTGGATGAGGCTGACAAATGGCGTTAGTAGAAGCGGCGTTAGTTAAAACGGGGTTTCTGGTTGTTATTCCGGCCCGTTACGCCAGCAGCCGTCTGCCAGGTAAACCCCTGGCTGATATTGCAGGTTTCACCATGATTGAACGGGTGTACCGTCAGGCTATTAAAAGTGGTGCAGAGCGTGTTGTCATCGCCACAGACGATGCCCGGGTGCAACAGGTTTGCGAAGGTTTTGGTGCTGAAGTCTGTATGACAAGCCCTGCCCATAATTCAGGCACTGAGCGTCTGGCCGAAGTCGTGTCTTTATTGGGGCTGGCGAACGATACAGTGGTAGTGAACGTGCAAGGCGACGAGCCTTTTATTCCGCCAGCCATTATTCGTCAGGTCGCTGAAAACTTAGCCAGCCAAAGTAAAGCGCGGATGGCGACTTTATCTGTGCCTATTGAACATAACGATGAAGTACAAAACCCCAATGTGGTGAAAGTACAAAGCGACAAAAATGGTTATGCACTCTATTTCAGCCGCTCTGTGATCCCATTTGATAGAGATAAAGCTTTTACAACACAACTGGCTGATATCTATCGTCGTCATATAGGTATTTACGCCTACCGTGCTGGTTTTATTAAAGAGTACGTCAGTTGGCCAGCATCTCAGCTCGAGCAGATTGAATGCTTGGAGCAGCTTAGAGTGTTATGGCAAGGCGAAGCTATTCATGTCGCTACGGCGCTTGAGGTTCCGGCTGTGGGCGTTGATACGCCAGAAGATTTAGAACGTGCCCGTCTGGTTGCGGCTGCTTTATAAATGGCCGCTTTATAAATGACAGTGGTTTTGAAGCTGGTGTTTGAGCATGCTGATTTTCTGTTGCTGGATAAACCGTCCGGCTTGAGTTTTCATTCTGAGTTTGAGCCTGGTGTGGTGGCTTTGGCCGAAATTCAGTTTGGGCTGAAGCTTTATGCCGTGCATCGCTTGGATAAAGGCACGTCTGGTTTATTACTTCTGGCCAAAAGCAGCGAAGCAGCTGCATTACTGTCACAGTTGTTTCAAAACCAGCAGATCCAAAAGTTTTATCTGGCACTGACCGATCAAAAACCGAAGAAAAAACAAGGCTGGGTCAAAGGCGACATGGTGCAGGCGCGCCGCTCGGCCTGGAAGCTGACCAGTACGTTAACGAATCCTGCTGTCAGTTATTTTGTATCGGCTTTTTATGAAGTGGAAGGGCGTAGAGCTTTTCTCGTCAAGCCTTTTACCGGTAAAACCCATCAAGTGCGTGTTGCCTTAAAAAGTGTCAGTGCTGCGATTTTGGGTGATGAGTTGTATCAGGGGACAGCAGCAGATCGTCTCTACCTGCACGCTTATGCATTGTATTTTAGCTGGGGTGGTACTGATATTAAACTGGTGTTGCCGCCCTCTGATGGCGAGGAGTTTTTGGCTGAGCCGTTGCAACAGCATCTCAATCAGAATTGGGCAGAACCTGCTTTGCTGGAGTGGCCTTCCTATCAAAAACCAACAAGTTTAAAAGTTGAGTAACCTAAGTGTCCGATTATTTATTACGTTTTGCCGGCATAGGCCGTTTATATGGTACTAAAGCGCTGGATGCGTTTCAGAAGGCTCATGTCTGTGTGGTGGGTATTGGTGGTGTCGGTAGCTGGGCGGCTGAAGCTTTAGCGCGCTCCGGCATAGGCGAAATAACCCTGATAGACCTGGACGATATTTGTATCAGCAACACCAACAGGCAGCTGCATGCTTTATCGGGCAGCATAGGTCAGGACAAAGTGGCGGTGATGGCTGAACGCATTAAAGCCATTAACCCGGATTGCAAAGTGCATCAGGTCGAAGATTTTGTCACGCACGATAATTTATTTGAGCTGATGAGCACAGACTTTGATTACGTGGTGGATTGCATCGACTCTATCAAAGCCAAAGTGGCGCTGATTGCACACTGCAAGCGCAATAAAATTGCGATAGTCACAGTAGGTGGTGCCGGCGGGCAGGTAGATCCGACGCAAATTCAGTTGGCTGACTTAAGCCAGACGGTGTATGACCCTTTGTTATCTAAGGTTCGTAACACCCTGCGTCGTGACTACAATTACAGCCGCAATACCAAAAGACGTTTTGGCATAGATGCTGTGTATTCAACTGAGCAGTTGGTGTATCCAAAAGGTGATGGCACAGTCTGTCAGACCAAACCTGAACTGGAAGGCCCTATGCGTTTAGATTGCAGCGGTGGTTTTGGTGCTGTCACCGTAGTGACAGGATCTTTTGCTTTTGTTGCTGTATCAAGAGTGCTGAAAAAGCTTGCTGAAAAAGCTAATAAAGTCTGATCTATAACTTTAAATTACGGCTTTTATTTTATTTAGTACAGCCAGCAAACCATTGCTACGGGACTGGCTGATATTTTGTTGCAGCTGTAATTCAGTCAATAATGACTCTGGTGTAGCTTCTGCCAGCTGTTCTGCAGTCAGTCCATTCAGCTGCACTAAGATCAAAATAATCAGTCCCTTTACAATACGGGCATCACTGTCAAAAGCCCAGAAATGCTGCGCTGTGACAGGATCCTGATAATGCAGCAGCCAGGCTTTGCTTTCACAGCCTTGCACCAGAAACTCATCTTTGTGCCACTGTGCGTCAAAAGCCGGTAATTCTTTGCCCAGTGTCATTAAAATTCTGTATTTACTTTGCCAATCTTTCAGCTGAAGCAACTGGGGCAGTTGTTTATCGTAAATATTTTTTAGCGCAGTAGCGGTTTCTGTAAAGATATCTGGTCGGATCATTCAGCAAGTAACTCCACTGCTGTAGCTAAAGCGGTCAAAGTTCGGTCAATTTCGTCGAAACTGTTATAACAGGCAAAAGAAAAACGCACTGAACCTTTGCTATTGATGGCCTGGAATAAAGGCATAGCACAGTGGGTTCCTGCCCGAACTGCGATTTTTTGTTGGTCGAGCAAGGTTGCGAGGTCGGCAGGGTGCTCATTTTTCAGGTTGAGTGCAACAATTCCTGCGTTAGTTGTCGGACCAGATAGCAGCTCTAAAGCCGGAATTTGCTGACAACCGTCATAAAAGCGGCGAACCAGGGCTTTTTTATGTTGCTGAAAAGCAGCCAAATCCTGCTGTTGTAGCCATAAAATAGCGGCAGCAAGGCCAATAGCTCCCGCCATATTGGGCGTTCCGGCCTCTAATCTGTAAGGTAAATCGTTCCAACTGCTGGCCGAAAAACTGACGGTTTTAATCATTTCACCACCGCCCAGCAGCGGGCGCAGCAGCTCTAAATACTGTGTTTTGCCATACAAAACGCCAATACCTGTTGGACCATAAAGCTTGTGGCCAGAAAATAAGTAAAAATCCAGGTCCAGAGCCTGTACGTCGACCTTCTCCCAAACAATGCCCTGTGCGCCATCCAGCACCACTATAGCGCCTGCAGCCTTAGCCAGACGCACTATGTCTGCTATTGGCTGAATATGGCCCAGCGCATTAGAGACATGGCTGATACTCACTACTTTTGGCTTGAGCTTTAATAATTCTGTGAAGGCGGCGAGATCAAATCGATGTTCGGCTGTCAAAGGCACTACGTCCAGCTCCACGCCAAAAGGCAGGGCATGAATATGCCAGGGCACTATATTTGCGTGATGTTCCATAGTTGAAATTAATACCCGATCACCGGACTGCAACACAGAACCCATTAGCCCAAATACCAGCTGATTAAAACCTGCTGTGGTACCACTGGTCCAGATGATTTCATGCGAAAAACGGGCATTTAAAAATTGAGCTACAGTGGTTCTGGCCGCTTCAAAAGCAGCTGTGGCTTGTTGGCTTAAGCCATGGGCAGAGCGGTGTACATTGCTGTTTTGTTGGCTGTAAAACACATTCATTGCATCAAGCACTGCCTGGGGCTTATGCAAAGTGGCTGCGTTATCCAGATAGATCCAATCCGGATGAGCGCCAAAAAACGGGAATTGCTGACGTAAAGAGGGGAGACTGAAGTTCAAGGTTGCCAACCTAAAGCAAAAACAAATGAGGCCGGATCATAACATCCGGCCTCATCAGCAGGTTAGGCTTTTTTGTAGTCGCGTTTGGTGTAGCCGGTGTACAGCTGACGCGGACGACCAATTTTGTGGCCTTTGTCTGACAGCATTTCGTCCCAGTGAGAGATCCAGCCGACAGTACGTGACATTGCGAAAATCACAGTAAACATGCTGGTTGGAATACCAATGGCTTTTAAAATGATGCCTGAGTAGAAATCAACGTTTGGATACAATTTCTTCTCGATGAAGTACGGGTCTGACAGCGCAATACGCTCCAGTTCCATAGCGACATCCAGCAGAGGATCCTTGATGTTCAGCTCTTTTAATACATCGTGGCAGGTTTCACGCATCACTTTGGCACGAGGGTCAAAGTTTTTGTACACACGGTGACCAAAGCCCATCAGACGGAAACTATCGTTTTTGTCTTTAGCACGAGCTACGAACTCAGGAATACGATCAACAGAGCCGATTTCCTGTAACATTTTTAAGCAAGCTTCGTTGGCGCCGCCATGTGCTGGGCCCCATAAAGACGCTACGCCAGCAGCGATACAAGCGTAAGGATTTGCGCCTGAAGAACCGGCTAAACGTACTGTAGAAGTTGAAGCGTTTTGCTCATGGTCAGCATGCAGCATAAATATACGGTCCATTGCTTTGGCAACAATTGGACTGACTTTGTAATCTTCAGCTGGCACAGAGAACATCATATGCAGGAAGTTTTCTGCATAAGTTAAGTCATTGCGCGGATACACAAAAGGCTGACCTACAGTGTATTTATACGCCATGGCAGAGATAGTTGGTAACTTGGCAATTAAGCGGTGAGCGCTGCGTTTACGCTGCTCAGGGTCGTTAATGTCCAGGTCTGAATGGTAGAAAGAAGACAGAGCGCCAACCACACCACAGAGCATTGCCATAGGGTGAGCATCAACACGGAAGCCCTGGAAAAATGAGGCAATTTTTTCATGCACCATAGTGTGGCGCGTGATGGTATGCACAAACTCATCGTATTTAGCTTTAGCAGGCAATTCGCCTTCCAGGAGCAGGTAACAGGTTTCCAGATAATCTGAATGTTCTGCTAATTGCTCAATTGGATAACCCCGGTGTAACAACACGCCATTGTCACCATCGATATAGGTGATTTTTGATTCGCATGAACCCGTAGCCATAAAGCCCGGATCGAAGGTGAAGTATCCTTGCTGACCTAAAGCACGAACATCAATAACATCAGTGCCTGCAGTGCCAGAATAGATAGGAAGTTCAAATGGTGCCTGTCCTTCGATCTGCACGACAGCTTTTTTATCTGCCATTGGATTTCTCCTGTTGTTTTAATTGGGTTAAACCTTCATCGCACCTATTCTAACGTCAAGTGCTGCCTAAAAGTCAATTTTAATGCGCGATTGGATAATAAGTATTCGACTCTGGTCGTATTGTCATCAAAGAGGAATGCTGTAGGGTAGAGTTCGCAGAAATTCGATAACCAAATCAAACATAAATTGTAATCCGAAGTGGTGAATTATATACTGTCGCGGGTTTTAAACCTGTTCAGCGTTTGATAGATAAAAAAATAGGCTGAACCACACTTAGCTGTAGCCTGTATATCCATTGGGCGTTGACTGATTATTCAGCAACAAATAATGACAACAAAGCTCTATAAAGAGCGTCGATGGGCAAGAAACTGTGAAAAAGCAAAGACCTGTAAATCTAGACCTTACAACAATATCTTTTCCTGCTCCTGCGTTAGCGTCGATCCTGCACCGCGTAACTGGCGTCGCCATGTTTTTCGCTCTGGTGTTTGTGATCTGGGCTTGGGCAGTCTCTTTGTCTTCTCCGGAAGGCTTTGAGCAAGTCAGACTGGTATTACAATCCTTCATCGCCAAGTTTATCGCCTGGGGTACTATTACAGTGTTGCTGTATCACATGATTGGTGGCATCCGTCACTTAATTATGGACATGGGCCACTGGGAAGAACTTAAGTCCGGTAACACCAGCGCAGTCGTCACTATCGCACTGTGGATTGTATTAGCTGTTTTAGCAGGAGTTTGGTTATGGTTCTGAATCAAGCCAGTTTAAAGCGCGACGGTGTCCAGGACTACGTCTCGTTACGTGCCACAGCTGTTATTCTGACGCTGTACACTCTGTTTATTCTGGGATTCTTTCTGGTTACTCCTGAAGTAACCTACGATGTCTGGAAAGCACTGTTTTCCAGTCTGCTGATGAAAGCCTTCACTTTATTAACCTTAGCTTGTATCGCAGTTCACACCAAAATTGGTCTGTGGCAGGTATTAACTGACTACGTCAAAAACGCAGCATTGCGTGGCGTTTTACAGTTCCTGTTATACACCTTAGCTTTTGGCTATGTGGCTGTTGGTCTCTTTGTTCTGTGGGGTGTTTAAGTGAATATTCCAGTACGCGAATTTGATGCCGTGGTAATAGGCGCAGGTGGTGCGGGTATGCGTGCCGCTCTGCAAATTACTGAATCAGGTTTAACCTGTGCTTTGTTATCCAAAGTATTCCCAACCCGTTCTCACACTGTATCTGCGCAAGGTGGTATCACTGTTGCGTTAGGTAACTCTCACCCGGACAACTGGGAATGGCACATGTTTGATACCGTCAAAGGTTCCGATTATATCGGTGACCAGGACGCTATCGAATACATGTGTAAAACTGGCCCTGAAGCCATTACTGAACTGGAAAACATGGGTTTACCTTTCTCTCGTTTTGAGAACGGCCGTGTTTATCAGCGTCCTTTTGGTGGTCAGTCTAAAAACTTTGGTGGCGAACAGGCCGCCCGTACCGCAGCTGCTGCAGACCGTACTGGTCATGCCTTATTGCACCTGCTGTACCAGCAAAACGTAAAAAACAAAACTCAGGTCTTCTCTGAGTGGTATGCACTGGATCTGGTGAAAAACCAGGACGGCGCGGTGGTAGGTTGTACTGCCATTGAAATCGAAACCGGTGAAATTGTTTACTTCAAATCCCGTGCAGTAGTTTTAGCTACTGGTGGTGCAGGTCGTATCTTCGCCTCTACCACAAACGCGCACATCAACACTGGTGACGGTGTAGGTATGGCCTTACGTGCCGGTGTGCCGCTGCAGGATATGGAAATGTGGCAATTCCACCCGACAGGTATTGCAGGTGCCGGTACGCTGGTGACTGAAGGTTGTCGTGGTGAAGGTGGTTACTTATTAAATAAAGACGGCGAGCGTTTCATGGAGCGTTATGCGCCAAACGCCAAAGACTTAGCGGGTCGTGACGTTGTAGCTCGTTCTATGATGACTGAAATCCGTGAAGGTCGTGGTTGTGATGGTCCTTGGGGTCCACACATCAAACTGAAACTGGATCACTTAGGTGCTGAAGTTTTAGAAAGCCGTTTACCAGGTGTCTGTGAACTGTCGAAGACATTCGCTCACGTTGACCCGGTGAAAGAGCCAATTCCTGTCATCCCAACTTGTCACTATATGATGGGTGGTATTCCAACGAACGTTCATGGCCAGGTGATTCATCCGAAAGCCGATGGTTCTGAAGTTGTGGTTCCAGGTTTATTCGCTTGTGGTGAAATCGCTTGTGTATCTGTACATGGTGCCAACCGCCTGGGTGGTAACTCCTTGTTAGACTTAGTTGTATTCGGCCGTGCTACAGGTTTACACCTGGGTGAAGCTCTGTCTGCAACTTCTGAATACCGTGCTGCCTCTGATTCCGATCTGCAAGCTGCCTTAGCTCGTACTCAACGTTGGGAAGCGACTAAGCCAGGTCAGGGTGAAGATCCGGTTCAAATCAAAAAAGACTTACAGCAATGTATGCAACTGAACTTCTCGGTATTCCGTGAAGGTGCTGCTATGGCTGAAGGTTTAGCAGAGCTGAAAGAAATCCGTGAACGTCTGAAATATGCACGTCTGGATGACAAGAGCTCAGACTTCAATACCATGCGTATTGAATGTTTAGAACTGGACAATCTGATGGAAACCGCATTCTCTACTGCAGTTGCTGCCAACTACAGAACAGAAAGCCGTGGTGCCCACGCTCGTTTTGACTTCCCGGACCGTGACGACGAAAACTGGTTATGCCATAGCGTCTACACGCCTGATACTGAATCAATGTTTAAGCGTAAAGTGAATATGGAACCTAAGTTCCGTGAAGCTTTCCCGCCTAAAGCACGTACGTACTAAGAGGGATGCAGAATGAAGAAGTTAGTATTCTCTGTCTATCGTTACAACCCTGACGTTGATAAAGCGCCACGTATGCAGGACTATACTCTGGATAATCCAGAGGGTCGTGACATGATGGTGTTAGACGCACTGTTGAAATTAAAAGAACAAGACCCAACCTTATCATTCCGTCGCAGCTGCCGTGAAGGTGTCTGTGGTTCAGACGGTGTGAATATGAACGGTAAAAACGGTTTAGCCTGTATTACTCCATTGTCGGCTCTTGGCAAGGGGAAAGGCGGCAAGCTGGTGATCCGTCCATTACCAGGTTTACCTGTAGTGCGTGACTTAGTTGTTGATATGACTCAGTTCTACACTCAGTATGAAAAGGTGAAACCTTACCTGATCAATGACGAGTTACCACCTGCAGGCGAATACCTGCAATCCCCTGAAGAACGTGAAAAGTTAGACGGCCTGTACGAATGTATTTTATGTGCATGTTGTTCAACTTCTTGCCCTTCATTCTGGTGGAACCCGGATAAATTTATCGGACCAGCTGGTTTATTACACGCTTACCGCTTCTTAGCAGATAGCCGTGATACTGCCACTGAACAGCGTTTAAACGATTTAGATGATGCATTCAGCGTGTTCCGCTGCCATGGCATCATGAACTGTGTCAACGTATGTCCAAAAGGTTTGAACCCGACCAAAGCCATAGGTCAGATCAAATCTATGCTGTTAAACCGGGCGCTTTAAGCGCCCTTTGTCAGAGCTAAAAGGCGCTGATTGGTATAAAATGAAGCGCGCCCAAAACCTGGGGCGCTTTTTGCTAATTTTTTCCAGGTGCTTCGAATAAGGGAAACTAAATGCACGAAGGTGTAATGAAGGCGTGGTTAGAGTCTTCTCATTTAGGCGGTGGCAACATGGCCTATGTAGACGAACTCTATGAATCCTACTTAGCTGAATCGACCAGCGTCAGTGATGAGTGGCGTGAATTTTTTGCCAGTCTGCCCAAAATTGACGGCGTAGAACTCGAATCCCGTCACAGCGACATTCGCCAGCAATTCGCTGAACTCGCCAAAAACAAACACCGTGAAGTCATTACGGTGAATGCAGGTGGTTCAGATCAGCGCCAGGTGAAAGTTCTGCAATTAATCAATGCCTTCCGTTTCCGTGGTCATCAGCAAGCTAATCTTGACCCGCTGAACCTGTGGAAGCAGCCTCGTGTACGTGATTTGGAGTTGTCCTTTCACGACCTGACTCAGGCAGATTTTGATACCGAATTTAATGTCGGCTCTTTTGCTGGTGGCGAAACCAGTATGAAGTTAGGCGACTTATACAAAGCGCTGGAGTCCACTTATTGTGGTTCTATCGGTGCTGAGTATATGCACATTGTTTCGACGGACGAAAAGCGTTGGATCCAACAACGTTTAGAAAGCCAACAGGCTTCACGTGCGTTCGGAAAAGAAGAAAAAACCAAACTGTTACAAGGTTTAGTGGCTGCAGACGGTCTGGAAAAATATCTGGCTTCTAAATTCCCTGGCGCCAAGCGCTTCGGTTTAGAAGGCGGTGACGCTATGGTGCCAATGCTTAAAGCCATGATCCACCGTGCAGGCGAGCAGGGAGCAAAAGACTGTATTATCGGTATGGCGCACCGTGGTCGTTTAAATACACTGATCAACGTACTGGGTAAAAACCCGGGCAAGCTGTTTGATGAATTTGCCGGTAAATATGAAGTAGTTGGCGCAGGTGATGTGAAATACCATATGGGTTTCTCATCAGACTTCGAAACCAAAGGTGGCAATGTTCACTTAGCGTTAGCCTTCAACCCGTCACACTTAGAAATTGTTAACCCTGTGGTGATGGGCTCTGTACGTGCCCGTTTAGACCGCCGTGGCAGCACTGACGGGACTTTAGCTCTGCCTATCACCATTCACGGTGACTCAGCTTTTGCTGGCCAGGGCGTTGTAGCTGAAACCTTTAACATCTCTCAAACCCGTGCTTTCAAAGTAGGTGGTTCTATCCGTCTGGTCATTAACAACCAGGTCGGTTTCACCACGTCTAACCCTGAAGACACCCGTTCTACGCCATACTGTACTGACATTGCTAAGATGGTTCAGGCACCAATTTTCCACGTCAATGGTGATGATCCGGAGGCTGTGATTTTTGTTGCTCAGCTGGCTGTAGACTACCGCAACACCTTCAAACGTGATGTGGTGATTGACTTAGTTTGTTACCGTCGTAACGGTCACAACGAAGCGGACGAGCCAAATGCAACTCAGCCGCTGATGTACCAGAAAATCAAAAAACACCCAACTCCACGTGAGTTATACGCTCAGAAGCTGATTGCTGAAGGCGTGGTGACTGCTGAACAAGTGCAGCAGATGATTGACGGTTACCGTGATGCCTTAGATAAAGGCGACTGCGTGGTTGAAGAGTGGCGTCCTATGACTGAAGTGTCAGTCGATTGGACTCCATACATTGGCCATGATTGGGATGCAGCTTACGATGCCAGCATGAAAGTAGCGGATTTAGTCACTTTAGGTGAAAAAGCCATTGCTGTGCCGGAATCTCATACTTTGCAACGTCAGGTTGGTAAAGTGTATGAAGACCGCGCTTTAATGCTCAAAGGCGAGAAAAAGATCGACTGGGGTTTCGCTGAAATTCTGGCGTACGCTTCTATTGTTGAAGCCGGCAGTCGTATCCGTATCGTAGGTCAGGATTCAGGCCGTGGTACTTTCTTCCACCGCCATGCTGTACTGCACAATCAAAACGATGCAAGCACCTATACGCCACTGGAACATATCAGCGACTCACAAGGTCCTTTCCAGGTGTACGACTCAGCCTTGTCTGAAGAAGCGGTATTAGCTTTTGAATACGGTTATGCCACAGCTGAACCTCGTGCTTTAGTCATTTGGGAAGGTCAGTTTGGCGACTTCGCCAACGGCGCTCAAGTTGTGATTGACCAGTTCTTAAGCTCAGGCGAGCAGAAGTGGGGTCGTTTATGTGGTCTGACATTATTGTTGCCTCATGGCTATGAAGGTCAGGGCCCGGAGCACTCCTCAGCCCGTTTAGAGCGTTTCCTGCAACTTTGTGCTGATCACAATATGCAGGTTGTGGTTCCAACCACTCCGGCTCAGGTTTATGCGATGATCCGCCGTCAGATGGTACGCCCAATGCGTCGTCCTCTGATTGTGATGTCACCGAAGTCGTTATTACGTCACCCGTTAGCCACCTCTTCATTAGAAGAAATCGCTTCTGGTGTATTCCAGAACGCTATCGCTGAAATTGATCCAATCAAGCCAGCTGATGTGAAGCGTGTGGTGATGTGTAGCGGTAAAGTGTACTACGATCTGTTGGAAGAACGCCGCAAACGTAATATCACTGACATTGCTATTGTCCGTATTGAACAGTTGTATCCTTTCCCGGCGGAAGAGATGGCAACCATCATGAAAGACTACCAGCATGTAAAAGATTTTGTCTGGTGTCAGGAAGAACCTCAGAACCAGGGCGCCTGGTACTGCAGTCAACACCATTTCTGGTCTTCAATACCAGCAACTGGAAAACTGACGTATGCCGGCCGTGAAGCTTCGTCTTCACCTGCAGTAGGTTACTTGTCTGTGCACAACAAACAGCAACAGGCTTTAGTCAACGCAGCTTTAACTATTGCTTAATAATTTGGCACAACTTCGGTTGTGCCGCTTTGTATTCAGTCAGTGCTGCCGCAAGGCGCTCTGACTTTAGTTTAAGTAAAGAACCAGAACCCAATTTTTAAAAAAAAGGTGACAAAGTGGAAATTAAAGTCCCGGTACTACCAGAATCAGTTGCAGACGCAACAATCGCCACCTGGCATGTAAAAACAGGTGAAGCCGTTAGCCGTGATCAAGTCCTGGTTGACATTGAAACCGATAAAGTTGTACTTGAAGTCGTGGCTCAGGCCGATGGCGTCATGGGTGAAATCGTTCACGCTGAAGGTGCAACTGTATTAGCTGAACAAGTGATTGGTCACATGAACGCTGGCGCTGCAGCTCCTGCCGCCGCACCTGCTGCTAAAGCTGACGCTGCTCCGGCCGCTGCTGCTCCTGCTGCAGAATCAGATGACGTGTTAACTCCATCTGTTCGTCGCCTGATCGCTGAAAAAGGCTTAGACGCTGCTAAAATCCAGGGTTCTGGTAAAAATGGCCGTGTCACTAAAGAAGACGTAGAGAAATTCTTAAGCAGTGCACCAGCTGCTCCTGCTAAAGCTGCAGCTGTTGCAGCTCCTGCTCCGGTACAAGGTGACCGTTCACAAAAACGTGTGCCTATGACACGTTTACGTAAAACCATCGCGAACCGTCTGTTAGAAGCGAAAAACTCTACAGCCATGTTAACGACCTTCAACGAAGTGAACATGAAACCAATTATGGAACTGCGTAAGCAGTATCAGGACGTGTTTGAAAAGCGTCACGGTATCCGTTTAGGTTTTATGTCTTTCTACGTGAAAGCCGTAACAGAAGCGCTGAAACGTTTCCCTGAAGTGAACGCTGCTATCGATGGCGATGACATCGTGTATCACAACTACTTCGACGTCAGCATCGCTGTGTCTACACCTCGTGGTCTGGTTACACCAGTTCTGCGTGACTGTGACAAAATGAACCTGGCTGAAATCGAAAAAGCTATCAAAGACTTAGCCTTAAAAGGCCGTGACGGTAAGCTGTCTATGGACGACTTAACGGGCGGTAACTTCACTATCACTAACGGTGGTGTGTTTGGCTCTCTGATGTCTACTCCAATCATCAACCCGCCACAATCCGCTATTCTGGGTATGCACAAAATCCAGGACCGCGTTATGGTTGTTGACGGCAAGATGGAAATTCTGCCGATGATGTACTTAGCCCTGTCATACGACCACCGTATCATCGATGGTAAAGAGTCAGTAGGCTTCCTGGTGACTATCAAAGAATTACTGGAAGATCCAACCCGTATTCTGCTGGATATCTAATATCTGGAAAAAGTAACTAAAAATGCTGTTGTTTTATAGCAACAGCATTTTTTATCAGACTGATTGGCACTATAATACGCGCCGATCTAAAGGTCAGGTTGCACCTCCGGTGTAGCCTTCAATGTCAAAATGAACGGAAAATAGCCATGAATTTGCACGAGTATCAGGGTAAACAACTGTTTGCCCAATATGGTTTGCCTGTATCGAAAGGCATCGCCGCAGCAACTGTTGAAGAAGCGGTAGAAGCTGCAGATAAAATCGGCGGCGACATGTTTGTTGTCAAGGCTCAGGTTCACGCTGGTGGTCGCGGTAAAGCGGGCGGCGTTAAACTGGTTAAGAGCAAAGAAGACATCAGAGCTTTTGCTGAAAAATGGCTTGGTAAGCAACTGGTTACTTACCAGACAGACGAAAAAGGTCAGCCTGTAAGTCGTATCCTGGTTGAACCTTGTACTGACATCGCTAAAGAACTGTATTTAGGTGCAGTAGTAGACCGTTCTTCACGTCGTATCGTGTTTATGGCGTCTACTGAAGGCGGCGTGGAAATTGAAACTGTTGCCCACGAAACTCCGGAAAAAATTCTGAAAGCTGCAATCGATCCACTGGTAGGCGCTCAGCCATTCCAGGGTCGTGAATTAGCATTCAAATTAGGCCTGGAAGGCAAGCAAGTGAACCAATTCGTGAAAATCTTCATGGGTCTGGCTCAACTGTTTAAAGACAAAGATTTAGCTCTGCTGGAAGTGAACCCTCTGGTTATCACTCCTGCTGGCGATCTGCACTGCTTAGATGCCAAACTGGTTATCGACGGCAACGCTCTGTACCGTCACCCTGATTTAAAAGCTATGCAGGATCCTTCACAGGAAGATCCACGTGAAGCACATGCTGCTTCATGGGAATTGAACTACGTAGCTTTAGGTGGCGACATCGGCTGTATGGTTAACGGTGCTGGTTTAGCTATGGGTACAATGGACATCGTTAAATTACACGGTGGCCAACCAGCTAACTTCCTGGACGTTGGCGGCGGTGCGACTAAAGAACGTGTAGTTGAAGCCTTCAAAATTATCCTGTCTGATGACGCTGTTAAAGCGGTATTCATCAACATTTTCGGCGGTATCGTTCGTTGCGATATGATTGCTGAAGGTGTTATCGGCGCAGTGAAAGAAGTCGGCGTGAAAGTACCAGTTGTTGTTCGTCTGCAAGGTAACAATGCAGAACTGGGTGCTAAAGTGCTGTCTGAAAGCGGCCTGAATATTATCGCTGACACAGACCTGACTAGTGCTGCCAAGCAAGTAGTTGCTGCTGCAGCGGCTAAGGCATAAGGGGTAATCCATGAGCGTTTTAATTAATAAAGATACCAAAGTAATTTGTCAGGGCTTCACTGGTGCTCAGGGTACTTTCCACTCTGAACAAGCCATTGCTTACGGCACTAAAATGGTTGGTGGTGTGACTCCTGGTAAAGGCGGTCAAACTCACTTAGGTTTACCAGTATTCAATACAGTTAAAGAAGCAGTAGAAGCGACTGGTGCAGAAGCATCAGTCATTTACGTACCTGCAGCTTTCTGTAAAGATTCTATCCTGGAAGCTGCAAACGGTGGCATCAAGCTGATCGTTTGTATCACTGAAGGCATTCCTACACTGGATATGCTGGATGCTAAAGTACGTTGTGACGAATTAGGCGTACGCTTAATTGGCCCTAACTGCCCAGGCGTAATCACTCCAGGCGAATGTAAAATTGGTATCATGCCAGGCCACATTCACTTACCAGGTAAAGTTGGTATTGTTTCACGTTCAGGCACTCTGACGTATGAAGCAGTAAAACAAACTACGGACTACGGTTTCGGCCAGTCTACTTGTGTAGGCATCGGTGGTGACCCAATCCCAGGTTCTAACTTCATCGACATCCTGAAATTATTCCAGGACGATCCACAAACTGAAGCCATCGTAATGATCGGTGAAATCGGTGGTTCAGCTGAAGAAGAAGCTGCTGCTTATATCAAGCAACACGTGACTAAGCCAGTTGTGTCTTACATTGCCGGTGTAACTGCACCAGCTGGTAAGCGCATGGGCCACGCAGGCGCTATCATCTCTGGTGGTAAAGGTACAGCTGACGAGAAGTTCGCTGCACTGGAAGACGCAGGCGTGAAAACAGTGAAAAGCTTAGCCGATATCGGTAAAGCACTGAAAGAACTGACTGGCTGGTAATCCAACCTTTAGTAATTTCTGCTAAAAAACCCGTCCTTGTGACGGGTTTTTTTATCTTGTTCTGCTCTATATTGTTCTGTACAAGTATTTTTAAACTACAACTCACTGGCTTTGTTGCGTTTGGTTTGGAGACTCAATGAGCAAGAAAATAGAAGTAACTTTTTCATTATGTAAGCTGGTCTTGGAGTCCTGTGCATATCGCAGAGCTTATTACTCCGAAGATGACTGTCTGAACCTTTGTGACAGTAGCCATTTTGTAAATTTCACAGCAACTAGCCTATTGAGTGTGGCGATATTAAAGTGGTGTGAACTGTTCGGATCGCATACTAATGAGTTCCATTGGAAGAAATCAGTTGTCGACGTAGATGGTTTTAAACAAAAGCTCTTTAATTCAGTCGGTGGCGAAGAGAAGTGGATATTTGTTCGAAATACCTTCAAGGTTGCACGGGACCAAGCCATAGCACATGTAGAGGATGGTGGGTCTAGATCTATCATTCATCAACGGCACTTGGTAAATACTGTATCACTGCTGATTGAGGAACTGAAACAGATGACGAGAGATGCGAGTTTCGCAGATTTTTCTGTGTCTATTTATATGACAGAGAAAGAACGTGATGCTCGCAGAATCATGGGCAACACCTTGTAATTCTCAATCTTAGATTCGTACTTCGAGCGATAGAACCACTGCATCATTTTCACAAATAAAAAGCGGCTGAAGGGGTCAAGTCTTACTTTGCTCCCAACCCCTTAAATATTTAAAATCTCTCGTGTTCTTTCCTCTGCGAGTTTACGTCTTCAAATACTCAATTCTGAAATGACGCAGCTTATCTCTGGCCTATGCATTATACTTAACCAAATGGTTGACAATTAATGATAACACGAGGATACTTAACCATATGGTAAACAATAAAAGTACACAACTGGATGCCGTGTTTCATGCTCTGGCTGATCCAACACGAAGGGCTATTATCGCCAGGTTAGCTCAAGCGCCTTGTGGTATCAGCGAGCTGGCAGCACCTTTTGACATGACACTTGCTGCTATCTCCAAGCATATCAAAGTGCTGGAGGGCGCAGGCTTGCTGGTGCGCAGTATTGAAGGGCGTAATCACACCTGCCAGTTAAACACTGCGCCTATGCACGGTGGTATGGAATGGTTGCGTCATTATGAGAAGTTCTGGAATCAACGGCTGGACGCTCTTGTTACAGTGCTGAATACCGAAGATACAACAGCATAAAATCTGGCTGTTTATCATGGGTTTAGCTTAGTAGACGCGAGCATTTTGGTTAGTTTGTCACCCCTTGGTTCAGGCAACAGGGCTTGAGCCACTTCACAGAAGGATGTTCGAAATGTCTGACTATGGTGTACTCCTTGCTCCCGATGTACTCAAGTTGGAGCGTTTGCTGCCAGGCCCGCTTGAACGTGTATGGCAGTACCTGACTGAATCCGATAAACGTGCGAAATGGTTAGCCGAAGGTCAGGTTGAACCTTGTATTGGCGGCAAAGTGGAACATACCTTTCGCAATTCAGAACTTAGCCCTGAGCATGATCTTCCTCCGCCTAAATACGCGGATTGCGCCGGAGCTGTGTCCATGCTGGGTAAGGTGACGACCTGGGATCCAATGCATCAGCTCAGTTACATATGGAACGAGGGCTCTGGTGCTGAGTCTGAAGTCAGCTTTACTCTGGAAGAGCAGGGCGAACAGGTGAAACTTACAGTGGTCCACCGTCTGCTGACCAATCCGGACGACCGATTGAGCGTAGCTGGTGGTTGGCACACCCACCTCAACATATTACGTGATGTGCTGGAAGGCAAAACCCCAGCGGCGTTCTGGCGGGTGCATAGCTTGTTGGAGGAGGAATATAAGGTACTTTTTGCGGCTGCCTCTGCTTTTTCAAAGTAGAAAGCCTGGAGCCCGGAGATAGCGGCTTTACCCGTCGTGCGTTGCGAATGCACTATAGAGATATAAGGGCACTGTGCGCAGTGCCCTCCGGTTCTAGTCCTAAACAGCTTAAACGTTCCTTATGTTTACAGCAGGATAAAACTTAAGCAGATATATACAAACTAGCCCTATGCCCCACAGCCTTGAGGCTCAGAGCGCTGACGAATCATTTTCAGCAGTTGCGGTAACATCAGACCAAGCATAACGATCGCCATACCTGTCAGCTGAATAGCTGTAACTTCTTGCCCCATCATTACTGCGGTTAAGGCGGCAAACACCGGAATTAAATTAAAGAACAATGCAGCAGAAGCAGAGCCCAGTTTTTGCACGCCATTTAAGAAAAACAGATACCCAACCACAGTGCCAAATACACCTATGTAAAGCATCGCCAAAAGCTCGTTCAGAGAAAGATTGAGCAGTTCGGTGATAGGGTGAATATCTCCTTGCAAGCTATTGGCAGCCAAAATAAAAGCGTCTCCGGATAACATGCTGATCAAAGTAAAAGGCAGCACAGGTAACCAGTGGCTCATTTTTTGCGACGCCGTGGTGTAAGCCGACCATAGCAGCATGGCCGTGATAATAGTGATATCGCCCTGGTTAAATTCAAACTGCAGCAGCGCCTGCCAGCTACCTTTAGTGATCACCAGCAATACACCGGCTAAACCAATCATCAAACTAAAAGCCTGAGCCCGGCTGATCCACTTGCGGGACATGGCGGAAACCATCAATAGCGTCACCAGTGGGCTTAGCGCCATCACCAAAGCACCATTGGTGGCTGTTGTATGTTTCACTCCGGTAAATAGCAGCAAATTAAAACCGCCGACACCTATCAGGCTGATCCCAATCAACCAGGCGTATTGCTGTAAGGTCAGTTTGGGCCAGCGTTCGGCTTTGAGTAGTAAATACAGCACCAGACAAAATGCAGCAATGCTGAAGCGCCACACCACTAGTGAGTTTTGCGACATATGCTCCAGTACTACTTTTGACACAGGAAACACACTTCCCCAACAAAAGACGCTGATTAATAACAATAAAATAGTAATAAAAGTGGATTGCTGTTTCATAAGATTGATTTAGCAGGTGAACTTGCCTTACAGTTTATATATTTCATAAACAAAATAAATAATGACAATTAGCAGGTTAAATTCCAAAAATGAAACCTAGTTACTCTCTTGATGATATGCGGCTGTTTTGGGTTGTGGCAGAGGCGGGCAGCTTTCGTCAGGCTGCGATTGTGCTTGGCATTCCGCCTTCTACTTTAAGTCGTCGTATTAACGCTTTAGAACAAGCTTTGGGTTTGCGGCTGCTGCATCGTGACGCCCATCGTATTAATTTAACCGGAACCGGCCGTCAGTATTTTGAGCGTTGTGGGCCGCTTTTTAGTGAACTGAATGATATTTCCGGTGAGCTCCATGCCGAAAAACACCAGCCAGCTGGTGTGCTCAGAATTGCAGTGCCTGTCAATACCATGTACCGCTGGCTGGCGACTGCATTAAATCAATTTCAGTTACGTTATCCCAAAATTGATTTAGATATACGTATGTCGAACTGGGTGATTGATGTGGGCGAACATGCGATAGATTTAGCGATCCGGGTTGGCGAACCCACTTTGCAGGGATGGATAGCGAGGCCTTTGACCCTGGTGCAATCTTTGCTTTGCGCCAGTAGTCAGGCAACACAATGGCATCATATTCAGCATCCCTCAGAGCTAATCAATTACCCTCTGGTCGTCAGCAGCCCTATCAATGTATGGCGCTTTATTCATCAGCAGGATCAGCAGCAGATCGACTATAGTCCGCAGGGCAATATCCGGCTTTCGGTGGATGATATGAATATAGCGATGCAGGCCATTGAAGCTGGTGTAGGTATTGGCTATTTGCCTCGCAGGGTAGTGCAGGAATATATGCAACAAGGCCGGCTGGTTGCGCTTGCCACTGACTGGCAAGGACCAAAACGCGACACATACTTGTTATACCGCGACCGTGACAATCAGCCGTTGCGCTTACGTTTGCTGATTGAACATTTGCTCGAAGTAGCACCAAAAGAATATTAAGCTGGTGGAAGAGTTGTAAATTACATCTATGGCAGGATTCAGCATGTCAGAACACCGCATTTTCAGCATGAAATTTTGCTCTGTTTATCCGCTTTACGTGCAAAAGGCTGAGCGCAAAGGCCGAACTAAAACAGAAGTGGATCAAATTATCAGTTGGCTGACAGGCTATAGTGCTGCCGAATTACAGCAGCAATTGGATCAGGGCACTGATTTTAGAAGCTTTTTTAATATGGCTCCTGCGATAAACCCCAGGATTGCTTTGATTAAAGGTGTGGTCTGTGGTGTTCGGGTGGAAGAAGTTGCAGATCCTTTGATGCAAAAAATCCGTTATTTAGACAAGCTGATTGATGAACTGGCTAAGGGGAAAAACATGGAAAAAATTCTGCGCTGATAGCAGCTGTTATTGTGTTTTTACCAGCCTGTTTTCCTTAGCGTAACTGCTGGGAGATTGGCCCGTATAGCGACTGAAGGCAGTGCTGAATGCGCTGGCTGACTGATATCCGGTGCGGTCTGCCACTTCTGTTAAGCCTAAATCCAGGCGTCTTAATAAATCTTTGGCCAGTGCCATTCTCCAGCGCAGCAGGTATTCCATCGGCAATACACCCACGGTGTGGGAAAAACGCTGAAAAAATGCAGTACGCGATAAAGCCGATAACTGTGCCATGGCTGCAACAGTCCAGGAGCGAGCAGGATCGCGGTGAATTTCCCGAATCGCCAAAGCAACGCGCTCATCTGCCAGACCCCGCAATAAACCAGGTGGTGCATGCTCTGTGGCTGTGGAGCGCAATGCCTCAATCAACAAGACTTCCACCAGCCTGCTTAACACCAGATCCTGACCAGCCAGAACACTTTGGCATTCGTCATTAATTAAACTCACCAGCACAGGCAGGCTTTTACTTTGGCGCAGATGCACTATGCCTGGCATCAGAGAAACTAATAAAGCGGAGTCGGGCGAATTAAACTCAAAATATCCCCCTAATAAGCGCACATCGGCAGGCCCTTCTGTGCGGCCGTGACGAATTTCTCCTGTAGCTAAAGCAGCAGCTTTGGAGTCAATCAGTTGTGGCGTAACTTTATCAAAACCCGACATGGTAAAACCCGGAGTTGTGGGCAGCAGGATAAAGTCACCTGCTTGTAAAGTAACGGGGTCCTGGCCATCTACGGCAAGCAAACAACCGCCTTCCAGCACAGCGCAAAAGCTTGGAAAACCAAAATCAGAATAACGTACAGCCCAAGCTCCGGCACCACTGATGCCTTTTGAGAATACAGTGCGGGGTTGTAGCAAGCTGATCACTTCCGTCAGCGGATCCATAAGATTTGAACTCTAAGTAATGAAATGTGAACTATCGATTATAGATAGTACAGTCATTATTCGCTACTTTTACCACAGCGAAACTAACTTATGGAGATGCTATGAAAACTGTACTGATCACGGGTTGCTCATCTGGTTATGGCCGGGAAACCGCCTTGTATTTTTTGGCAAAAGGCTGGAAGGTCGTGGCAACAATGCGCACGCCAACAACTGATGGTTTTCCTCAGTCGGAATACTTAAAAGTTTTAGCTCTGGATGTGACTCAGGCCGAAAGTATCAAGGCCGCACTGAAAGAGGCTGGTCCTATAGATGTATTGGTGAATAATGCCGGAATAGGGTTGTTTGGAGCTTGTGAAGCCACGCCCATGACGACAGTGCGTGAGGTATTTGAAACTAACACCTTTGGAATGATCGCTATGGCTCAGGCTGTGATCCCACAATTTCGGGCGCAAAAATCTGGTCTTATTATTAATCTGACTTCAAGCGCTGTATTAATGCCCATGCCATTGGTGGCTGTTTACACCGCCAGTAAAACCGCTATTGAAGGTTTTAGCTCGTCTTTGGCGCTGGAGTTAAAGCCCTTTGGTATTGAGGTGAAATTGGTGCAGCCAGGTTATGGCCCAACCACCAGCTTTACCAGCAATGGGGCTGAGCGTATGCAAGGGTTGATCACAGCGGATTATGCTGGCTATGCCCACAGTGTATTTGCTAACTTTACGCAGGCGCAGCAATTTACCAAAGAGCTTGATGTGGCTGAAGCTGTGTTCCGTGCTGCTAATGATCCGTCGGGTCAACACCGTTTTCCTGCTGGTGCCGACGCACTGGCTTTATCTATGGCTTAAAACAGTGAATTTAAGTCACGGTGAGCAGCCGTATTGCTGTGACTTTTTTGTCCGTTCATCTTCGTTTTATGGCAAAGTAACTCGCTGAGTTTTAAACCATTTTGACAAGGGATGCAGCCTTATGAATTTTGATTTGCTTTCGGGTAAAGGTTTTGCCGCTATGTTGTTTGATATGGACGGCACTATCATCAATTCTATTGCCGCTGCAGAAAACGTCTGGGCCAAGTGGGCCAGATCTCATGGTATTGATGTTGAAACCTTTTTGCCTACTATTCATGGCAGAAGAGCCATAGACACTATCGCCAGTTTAAATCTGCCCGGAGTGGATGCAGTTAGAGAAGCGGCTTATATCACCCAGGCCGAAATAGCTGAAGTGGAGGGTATTGAGGAAATACCAGGCGCAGCGGCATTTTTAAAGCAAATTCCGCCGTCCAAATGGGCTGTAGTGACTTCGGCTCCACGCGAACTGGCCTTAACCCGGCTTAAAGCAGCTGGCTTGCCAATTCCACACCTATTAATCACGGCCGAAGATGTTGAACAGGGTAAACCCAAACCTGATTGTTATTTACTGGCAGCACAACGGCTTGGTGTGAATTGCAGCGACTGTCTGATTTTTGAAGATGCAGAAATAGGTATAGCTGCAGCTTTGTCTTCTGGTGGTACTTTGGTCGTGGTGACTGCAACTCATACAACCCACAGTCCGGCAGGGGCAGCACAGCAGCTTGCTGTAAAAGATTATCTTCAGCATGGCGGTTTGCTGCTCAGTACATTGAAATGCTTATAGATCTTCTGCTCTCTCGACAGAGAATGTTTTAAAAATATCACCTTGCATTTACATCTGTTCCTTATTGGGCTAGGCTGGTTTTCGTGTTTCCATCATCCAAACAAAGCACTGCATCAGCCGTACGCAGCAGCCTGAATCTAACTAGCCCAGTGAAAGGAATATCGTTATGAGCCAGCTTTTTTCTTCGTCCTGCAACGAACCAGAAGCCGAAATTGTCAGCGCCGCTATTTATCCACCTATAGGTGTGATGCGGGTAGGGAATAGCCCGAAAGAGTTTTTTATTGGCCCTGAGGTCAATCAGCCTGTAGCGGCCAATCCTGCGTTTTATCGGGATGCAACAGGGGCGCTGAAACGTCAGGCCGCACGGTTTCGGGTTTATGGTTTAGATGCATCAGGTCAAGTAGTTAAAGAATTAACTGCCAATAATGCCACTATAGAGTGGTCTGCGCGACTGGCGAATCAAAAAGCCTCCTGGTACGAGTTTCAGCTGGCTTTGGATATTCCTGAAGCGGCAGAAGCTGATCCTTCGTTGCTGCGTAATGCCAAAGTTGCGGATCGCAGTACTTTATTGATTGATGGTGGGGCAAACAGCGTTTCAGGCAAAAATGTGGATGGTGCCAGCAGTCAGTTTGTTGGTACTTTTACCGGAGTGTCCGTTTATTTAGGCGAAATGCGCACTGATGAGGAAGGGCGTTTACTGATGTTAGGTGGCCATGGCAAATCGGCCAACCCCGAAGGTAAACCCGCCATCACCTTTGGCAATAACGAAGGCTGGTACGATGATACATCCGATGGTCCGATTACTGCGCAGGTGCAATACGGCGGAAAAACGCTGGCGGTGAAGCCGGCATGGGTCGTTTGTGCGCCGCCTGACTATGCGCCTATGCAAAAGTCGGTGCGTACCATGTGGGATTTAATGCGTGATGTGGCCGTCAGCGCTGGTCAACTGCCTTTACCGGGTCGTCCTTCTTTTAGCAATGATATTTTGCCAATTTTTCAACGTTTAACGGATTTACAGTGGGTCAACGCCGGTTATGCTGCAGGCTTTGGCTGGAACAGTGCTTTTGATTTTACGTCAGAACAGTGGCTGAAGCGTTTGTCTGATCCGTCCAGCACCTGGCAGGAAGCCCGCCGTACTTTGGCGCATAATTTCCGTTCTCTGGATACCGTATTTAGTGCGCCCAATGGTCAGGGCAGTAAACAAAGCTGGGATCCAACTTATGCGGCAGCGTCGCCTCAGTTATGGCCCTGGTTGTATGGTGATGCGATGGGCGTCAGCGCCAGTGCGTCGCCACGTCAGTTTGTATCTTTAACCTCGTTGCAGCTACGTGCTTTAGCAGATTGGGTCAATGGCAACTTTATTGCTGATTATGAACCCCACAAGCTGCCTCCACAGACACTGGAACAAGTGCCACTTTGCGAACAACCCGATATGTTAACCCGGGCCGCTATGGAGTTTTGTCTGGCGGATGCTTTTCACCCAGGCTGTGAAATGACCTGGCCTATGCGCACCGCAGGTCTATATTCGGAGGCGTTTCGCTTACGCCATGCGGAAGATACAGCGCCCACTCATGGCATTAACTATGGCCCTGAAATGACTTCGCAAATTGCGCTACAAATCAACGGGCCTATCTGCAGTGGTCAGGTGGCTGGTGGTATTACGCGTTGGATGGCAATTCCGTGGCAGACCGACACCGCAAGTTGCCGTGATGGGTATAACCTTGCTTACGACCCTTATTTACCAACCTTCTGGCCAGCCCGTGTGCCAAACAATATGCTGAATCAGGCCAACTACGCCAAAGTGATTAACGAGAGTTTGCCTTTAACTGAGCGAGAGAAAGCCTTTAATGAACGTGAATTCTGGCTGGATGATTTACCTATAGGCCCAACCACAGATTATTTGGCGCAAATTAACAGCATGATTGATCATTTTGCCGATTTAGCTGTGGTGTTGCCACAAACGAAAGCGGGTGTCAGTCATTTTCCCACTGTGATGCAAGTGGGTATCACACCGGAAAAACCTGCGCAGTTGCTAAAAACCAAAGCCAATCAACAGGCAGATTTACAAGGGCTTACCCGGGCGCAGCGCAGACCGGATCTAAGTCAGACCGACAAAGCCAACAGGTTAGGCAGGCGTTAACAGTGACGGATTACAACACACAAATTGTGATCCTGGGCGCTGGCATTGGCGGCTGTATTGCCGCCCTTGCTTTGGCGCCTTTTTATTCAGTGGTGCTGGTTGATCAACAGACTGAACCACAAGCCAGAGTGGGTGAGTGTCTGGCTCCTGCTGCAGGTCGCATTTTGCATAAGCTGGGGCTGTTGGATCTATTAACGGAGGGGCATATAAGCTCTCATGGCCTGTTGTCCTATTGGGGCACTGAGACCCCAACACTGGTTGATCAATTAACAAACCCTGATGGTCATGGCTGGCATTTAAACAGACAATTATTTGAACAACAGTTAAGGGATAGAGTGCAAAGACGAGGCATTCGTTGTCTTTGGCCTGCGTCTTTTAGCAAATGCGAACAAAAACCGAATGGCTGGGTGCTGGATATACAGCACAAAAACAAACCGATGCAACTGCACAGTCAATTGATGATCGATGCGACGGGTCGTCACAGCCGCTTTGCCCGTGCTCTTGGTGTTCGTCGGCAGAATCTGGATCAACAACTGTCGGTCTGGCTGACGGCTTTGGTGAAAGTACGAAAACATATCAGTGTATTAAGCTCTGTGCCAGAAGGCTGGTGGTATAGCGCTCCTTTGCCTGAATTACCTCTGATTGACACAGCTCTGATAGACGCAGATCTGTTAGATACAGAGCAATCAGAAGGTCAGGCCCGGCTTTTTGCTTTACAGATGCAAGCAGGGAAGTTCGATAAAAACTTAAGTCTGTCCAGCGCTGCATTTTTACAGGCAGCGGCGAATGCTCCCGGATTGAATACCCTGGTGCAACAGATTATTCCGGGTACTGAAACTTTGCATGGCGTAGTCGCTGCGAATTCTTCGAAACTGGAGCAAGGCTGTGGAGAGGGCTGGTTTGCTATTGGTGATGCAGCTATGAGTTTTGACCCACTGTCTTCGCAAGGCATCTTTAACGCTATGGCAACAGCTATGCAACTGGCCGATTTACTGATTGAACATGGTCTGCAGCATAAAGACATACCGGCTTTATATCAGGCGCAACTGGACAGTATCTGGCGCCATTATCTGGCGCATAAAGATCACTATTATGAGTTGGTGAGCTAAACCTTAGTGGGTTTTGAAGAAATTTTCTGAAGCCTGAATCAAACAAATGAATTTTTATGATCAATCACTTAGAATCGAAGTACTTTAATAAAAAGCATTGGTGCTGAGAATTCTATATGGCCGTTCAACTGTTCATTGGTCGCTTCAGGTTTGTTTTTACTCTAATCAGTTTTGTTCTGTTAGCTGCCTGCCAGAATGTGCAGGACAGCAAGATCCGGCTGGACCCTGACTTCGAAAAAAACAGCGACAGATATGAGCTGAAACGGCCGGTCTGGCAATTGACTGACAAAGCCTATCAACAGCAGTTAGGACCATTTAGTATCACTTCCACCCAGGTGAGCTGGCAAAATAGCACCACCTCCAGCCCTGGCCTTGTCAAATCAGAAATTCCAGGTCAGCAACAGCAGTCAAATGGACTGTTGAACTTTATTCTGGACGATTTGACCAACAACCAAAGTGACTTTGTGAAGCAGTTAGAGGAATCAGGAAAGCGCGATTTTGCTTTTGACCTGAACTTCACAGGTCAGGTTTTGGTGCACTCCCAATGCCGTATTATGTATTTAAATGCAGTGACAGAATTTCGTGATGCTGAACACTCAGAAGAGGTGGTTTCCACTGAGCAACAACGAGAACACAGCTACCTTGGCTGCAGTTTAAGTACGACCAGTCAGAACTGGCAGCTTGTCGTCGAAACAAAAAACAATAGTCCGGCCCGAATCCAATTACGAACTGACAAACAGAGCCTTCAGATTAATGCTGTAACCGATAGGCTGGAGCTTATTAATAATCAGTGGATCCCAGGTCCCAGCTGGAGCAGACAAATAACCGGCGTCATGATCAGTGCCGATCAACTTCAACAGGCCGCGTTAGCCTTTGATGGTAAAGTGCCAAGACTTTGGATTAACCAACAGGCGGCTGACGCGGAGCAGGCGCTTATGATAGCCGCAAGTTACAGCATATTGATGTACGACTGGCTGGATAGAGATTGGCGGGGTTAAGCCTTAATCCCAAGATTAGATTTATGGCTAGCTTAAAACAATAAGACTGCTGCATCAGGTTCGGCAGCGCCCTTCTTACCGCACATGAGGTTTTGCATGAACACTCTGACTGACTTTCAACAAGATATGCGTCGTGGTTATTTATGGGGCGCAACCGGTATTATCACTTCAGGTTTGGTCTGGCTAACAGCTGGTTTGGTGGCCTGTTTTAGTTTGCCACAGCATGGGATCTGGACATTATTTATTGGTGCTTCTTTTATAGTTCCTGTGGCGAACTTAATAGACCGTGCTTTGGGAGCCGCAGGCAAACACTCGGCCGGAAACAAGCTCGCACCACTGGCAATGGAAAGCACAGTCTTTATGCTGATGTGTCTGCCACTGGCTTATGGCTTGTCGTTATTCCGGATGGAATGGTTTTTCCCTGCTGTATTGATGATTATTGGCGGTCGCTATTTAATTTTTGCCAGCGTCTATGGCACTCCTTTGTATTGGCTGTTGGGGGGCAGTCTTGGCGCTGCAGCTGTGATCACCTATCAGCTTGCCCTTCCGCCTTATGTCACAGCATTAACTGGTGCAGCTATAGAGTTGGTGTTTGGTGCTGTACTTTTGGTTGTTAAACGGCGTAGCGATTAACCTTCGGCTAAACCCCTTGGCTTTAATACGATTTTAATAAAATTTGAAACCCTCTTTTCCTTAAGCTTTCTTTAAGCTTCCTCACGCACACTGCATGCTAAATCGGTATGCAGGAGTGTGCTTATGTTGTCTTCTTATCAGTTCGACCAGTCTGTTGCGGTTCGATTGCCAGCGCAATCAGACGCTGACACCAAAGCGCTGCTGCAGTTGGTGAAAGCATCAGATCTGCAGCGTGCTTCTATTGAGCAGTTTATTGCTTCAGGTTTTGCCAAAGCTTATCAGGCCGATGTACATAGTTTTATGCCAAATTTGTTAGGCGTAAGCCGTGCAGGTGAATGGCAGGCTGTGCTTGGATTACGTTGTGCTGCTCATACAGATTTGTTTATCGAACACTACCTGCCAGCTCCTGTAGAGCAGTTACTAGCTACTTATGGCATGCAGGCTGAGCGCACTCAACTGATTGAAATTGGTCACTTATATGCCATCAACAGACAAAGTTTATTGCAGCTGTTTGTACTGATGGCTTATGCGTTGGATCAGCTGAATTATCGTTATTTGTTATGCGCAGCGACCACTCAAGTGCGCGGTATTTTAAGCCGCCATGGTATTGAGCTGACTGAGCTTGGCGCAGCAAAAGCTGAAGCTTTAGGTGAAGAGGCTGCCAGTTGGGGTAGCTACTACGACACCAATCCAAAAGTTTGTGTGATGGATTTAGCCGCCGTGACCCGCCTTATTCACAGCGATGAAAAATTAACAGCTTTAGCGCATCAGCACTGGCCGCAGTTGCATCAGTTAGTGGCTCGTTTACCACAAGGAGACTGCTGATGCGTATTGAATTACCAACCACAGCGGTATTAAAAGATCTAGCGACAGGTTTGGCTTATTCACAAGCTCAAATCAAAAAGCAAATGGCGATATGGCAGGAACTATTGCTGGGGTATGGCGCACAGCGCATTGCCTTGGCGGCCAATAGTTCAGCGCAGTGGGCCTTGCTGGACTTAGCTTGTCTGGATGCGGATTTACTCTTGGTGCCGCTGCCCACTTATTTATCTGGAAGCCAGCTCGCTCATATCATGATGCAGCTGGAGCCTGATTTTTACATCTCAGATCAGGAACAAAACGCAGCAGAATTTACCTTATTGGAACAAGTGGGCGATTTATTGTTGTATAGGCGCGAGTTACAAAGCCCTGGTGCTGTTATCCCTGCGACTTGCCAGAAAATTACTTTTACCTCTGGGTCTACGGGCCAACCAAAAGGTGTCTGTTTATCAGTGCAAAGTCAGCTTGATGTTGCGCACAGCCTGCTGGAACGCATCAACCAAAATGCGCCTAAACATCTGTGTTTATTGCCTTTAAGCACCTTGCTGGAAAATATCGCTGGTATTTATGCGCCTTTATTGGCAGGTGGCGAAGTGCTGATCGCTCCGGACTCTTTGCGTGGTTTTAGTGGTAGTCAGTTGAGCAATCCACAGGCTTTGCTGGCGCTTATCAGCAGCACAGCCCCAAAAAGTCTGATTTTAGTGCCTGAGCTGCTGCAATTACTGGTGATGGCGCGAACTCAAGGCTGGCAAGCACCAGAATCACTGGAGTTTATTGCTGTAGGTGGTGCTCATGTATCCGCAGCTTTATTGCAACAGGCTGCACGTCTTGGCTTACCTGTGTATCAGGGCTACGGCCTGAGCGAATGTGCTTCTGTGGTGGCTTTATCCAGTGTGGATGCACGTCAAAGTACGACTGCAGAACTGGAGTTGGTCGGCATGCCTTTAGCCCATCGTGATATCGAGATTGTCGATGGCGAAATAGTAGTGAAACAGCCATTTCTCGGCTATTTGGGCGATGCGGCGTCGCTAAGCGATAAAGTCTTTACCGGTGATTTAGGCGAACTGGATGCACAAGGTCGGTTACGTATTCTGGGCCGTCGCAAAAACTTACTGATCTCAAGTTTGGGACGCAACATCTCGCCTGAATGGCCAGAGGCTTTGTTAACCCAAAGCGGTTTAATCCGTCAGGCGGTGCTGGTGGGCGATGCTCAACCTTATTGTGCCGCCTTGTTGTATCTCGCGGATCCTAAAGCAGCAGCGCAGTTGCCTGCTTATCTGGCCCAGGTCAACCAGCAGTTACCTGATTACGCGCAAATCAAAGCTTATCAGTTGTTAACTCAACCTTTGTCTGTAGCCGAAGGCACTTTAACGGCCAATGGCCGGCCGCGCCGTGCTGAAGTAGTTAAAAAATACCAAAGCGAAATCAATGATTTATTTGTTTCTAATGTTCTAACTGGAGAATCCTATGAGTTTTTATCAGACGCTGGTTAATGCCACCGAACAAGAGCGTGCTTATTTACTGGAAGCTCCGATGATCCGCCGTACTTTCGCCGGCGACTTTACGCTGGACCATTATGTGGCTTTTTTAACTCAGGCCTATCATCACGTCAAACACACAATACCACTGTTGATGTCGGTGGGCGCTTTGTTACCAGAATCCAAAGAATGGTTACGTGAAGCTGTAGCTGAATATATTGAAGAGGAATTAGGCCATCAGGAATGGGTATTAAACGACATTGCAGCTTGTGGTTATGATAAAGAGCAGGCTCGTGCCAGCACTCCGGCTTTTGCCACTGAGCTGATGGTGTCTTACGCCTATGATTCGGTGCGTCGTGTGAATCCTTTGTGCTTCTTTGGCATGGTGCTGGTGCTGGAAGGCACCTCTATAGCCCTGGCAGAACAAGCAGCCAGCAAAATTGCCGGCACCTTGCAGTTACCCCGTAAAGCATTTAGCTACCTGAATTCACACGGTGCTTTGGATCAGGACCATATCAAGTTCTTCGAAAGCCTGATGGATAAGATCACAGATCCTGCCGATCAGGTGCTGATCATCCATAGCGCTAAACGCTTTTTCCACTTATACGGCGATGTATTTCGTAGCCTGGAACAGCCGCATGGTCTGACTAAAAAAGTTGTGGTTGAGGAGGCGATAGCATGAGCTTGTTAGCAGGCAAAACTGTGCTGCTGACTGGTGCGACGGGTGGCATAGGTGCTGAAGTCGCCAGGCAATTAAGCGGCGAGGGCGCACGGTTGATTTTAACCGGTCGTTCTATTGAAAAACTGCGTGCGCTGCAAAACCAGTTGGCTGCAGAAACTTTGGTGTATTGCTGTGATTTAACCAATACAGCAGAGCAACAGGGCTTGCTGCAGTATTGCCAGCAGCAGGGTGGCATTGATGTGCTGATTAACAATGCGGGGATCAGTCAATTTGGCTTGTGTCAGCAACAGCAATTTAGTGACTTGGTCAGCATTAATCTGCTGGTGCCTATGCAACTGTGCCAGATTTTTCTGCCCATGTTGCGTAAGCATCAAGGCCAAATTGTCAACGTGGGATCTGCCTTTGGCAGTATTGGTCATCCTGGTTTTACCGGTTACTGCGCGACCAAGTTTGGTTTACGTGGTTTCACTGAAGCCTTGCAACGTGAACTGGCCGATAGTGGTGTGCAGGTAAAGTACTTTGCACCACGAGCTACAGAAACCAGTATTAACTCCAGCGATGTAGTGCAGTTAAATCAACAGCTTGGCAACAGCATGGATAGCCCAAAGTGGGTCGCAGAGCAGCTTGTTAAGCAGCTGAAGTCGAACGAGCTTCGCCGTTTTCTCGGTTGGCCTGAACGGATTTTTGTTCGCCTGAATGGGGTGTTCCCGGCATTGGTGGATATGGGTTTAAAAAGTAAATTAACACTGATCGAATTATTTGCTGTGGGCAAAAACCACTAACGAGGTAAAGATGAACATATTATCGAAAAAATTAGCATTGGTTCCGCTGTTACTGCTGAGTCTGGTTGCTCAGGCCGATGTACTGCAGGATATTAAACCTTTGCAGGACCGCTGGGCTGAAGTGAATTACAGTATGAGCGAAGACCAGAAAGAAAAAGCCTTTCCAGAGCTGGTCAAACAAGCCAATGCAGTGGTTGCTGCTAATCCAGAGAAAGCCGAAGCCTTGATTTGGCGTGGCATTATTAAATCCAGTTATGCCGGTGTCAAAGGTGGTTTGGGCGCTATGTCGCTGGCAGAAGAATCCAAAGCCGACCTCGAAGCTGCGCTTAAAATTGACAGCCATGCCTTACAAGGTTCGGCTTACACCAGTTTAGGTGTGCTGTACTACAAAGTACCAGGCTGGCCTATTGGTTTTGGTAGCGACAAAAATGCCAAAAAGATGCTGGAAAAAGCGCTGAGCATTAATCCTCAAGGTATTGATCCTAATTATTTTTATGCAGAATTTTTAACTGAAGAGCGCGACTATAAAGCAGCCATGAGTTACATTGAAAAGGCAAAACAGGCAGCACCTCGTCCGGATCGTCCAACTGCCGATCAAGGCCGGTTGCAGGACATCGCTGCGCTGGAAGCCAAAGTAGCGAAAAAGCTAAAACGTTAATTGGTATCTAAGACTTGGTGTGGACAAATAAACAGGTGATGTTATGCGGCTATTGTTAGTCGAAGATGATCTGGATTTAGCAAAAGGCCTGGTGCTGGCGTTGTCCAGTCAGGGGTTTGCGGTCAATCACGTAAGTACAGGTCAACATGCCTTAAGCAGCATCAAAGCCAAAGACTGTGATGCTGTGATCCTCGATTTAGGTCTGCCCGACATGGACGGTCTGGATGTCCTCAAACAAAGTCGTCAAAGAGAAGGCCATTTACCAGTCCTCGTACTGACTGCCCGAGATGGGGTTGATGACAGGATCCGTGGACTGGATTTAGGTGCCGACGACTATTTAGTCAAACCTTTTGCTATGCCTGAATTGTTCGCCCGTTTGCGGGTGATTGAGCGGCGGCTTGGCACAGCGGCTACGCACCTAATTAAGTTACAACAAGTAGAATTGGATACCAGCGCGCATTTAGTGCGGGTTGAAGGTGAATCTGTCGGCTTGTCCCGCCGCGAATATATGTTGCTAAAAGAATTGATGGAGTCGGCTGGGCGGATAAAAACCCGGGAGCAACTTGAAGCCAGTTTGTACGCCTGGGGTGAAGAAGTGGCCAGCAACGCGCTGGAAGTGCATATCTCCAATTTGCGTAAAAAGTTGCCAAAAGATTTTATTAAAACCCTGCGAGGGGTTGGTTATAGCGTGAGTGTGAATGTGGCATGAGCCTAACTATATGAACCAGCTATGAGTCTGCTATGAGATCTTTGCGCCGCTACTTAGTCACAGTGCTGATCGCGCTTTTTACGCTGATAAGCTTTGTTGCGGCTTTACAAAGCTATAAACAAAGCGCTATCAGGGCCGAAGCTTTGTTTGATCAGGATTTGCAGGTGCTGGCGTCCAGTTTGTCGCAGCAGTATCAGGCCGGTTCACAGCAGGAGCTGGGGCTGGCGCTGCAAGTCTGGCAAAAAGGCGAGCTCGTGTATCGCAGTGCTTTGGCGCCAGAAACTTCGATGTCGGAAGCTGAAGGTTTTAGTGAGCATAATTTTGCGGGTAAAAGATGGCGGGTGTTTCGTCAGACGCCAACCGATCTGCTGACTGTGATAGTGGCACAACCGCTGAAACAGCGGCAGCAACTGGCGGATGAAGTGATAACGGCCTCTATTTATCCTGTAGTGCTGAGTTTACCGCTGCAAGCCTTATTGATTTGGTTAGTCGTCAGTAAAGCTTTGTCGCCGATAAAACGTTTCTCTGCGCAGTTGTCGTCTAAAAAAGCCAATGATTTAAGCCCGGTCGAGTTGGACCAGGTGCCGGCAGAGCTGGATCAGATGCTCAAAACTACCAATCAGTTATTTGCCCGTTTAGCCGATGCTTTTGAGCGGGAGAAACGTTTTGCCTCTGACGTGGCGCACGAGCTGCGCACCCCTCTAAGCGTATTGCAGGTGAATTTACACAATGCTTCTCAGCAGTGGCAGCGCTCTGGCATCAGCGACCCTGAAGGTTCTATGTTGGCCTTGCAGGCTGGTGTTGAGCGTATGAGCGCGCTGATCGAACAAATTATGCTTTTGAACCGCACCAACCCCGAGCATTTTCAGGCCCGCACTGAACAGCTGGATTTAGCTGGGTTATGCCGCCAGGTGGTGGCCGACTGGTATCCACAAATTGACAGTAAACAGCAACAAATTGAGCTATTGGGGCTTGAGCATTTGTCACTGAAAGGGGACGCTTTTGCGTTGCGTTTATTAGTCAGCAATCTGGTGGGTAATGCCAGTAAATACAGTGCGGTAGGTGGTTCTATCCAGCTGGAGCTGTCTATTGAGCAATCTAATGAACAACAGCAAGCCATACTGGTGGTGCAGGATAATGGCCCTGGTATAGCGCCGGAAGAATACACCAGAGTGTTTGACCGTTTTTATCGGGTGGGAGGCGACAGGCACCAATCCGGCACTATAGGTTCAGGTTTGGGCCTGGCTATAGTACGGGATATAGTAGTTTTGCATCAGGGCCGCATCAGCCTTGGGGCCTCTGATTTTAGCAGCGGATTAAAAGTGACAGTGGAACTGCCCCTTTGAAAAACATAGAGTTGAAAAAAGACAGTTGAGAAAAAACAGTAAAAAAGCATTGCCCATTACCGCATTGTTAGTGCTGACTCTGCCTGTTGTTGCGGAGCAAAGCGTATTTGAGCTGCAAATTAAAGATCATCTGTTTCAGCCGTCCGTGCTGTACGTGCCCGCTGGCGAAAAAGTGAAGTTGCTGGTGCTGAATCAGGACCCTTCGCCTGAAGAGTTCGAAAGCTTTAGCTTAAATCGCGAAAAAGTGATTTTAGGCAAAGGCAAAGCCACTTTATTTGTTGGGCCTTTAGAACCAGGCAAGTACGAATTTTTTGGCGAATATAATCCGGACAGCGCGCAGGGGGTGTTAATAGCTCTGCCTGAAGCAGAGTGGCTACAGCATAAGGCTAATCATGCTTATTAATACGGTGCTGATGTTTTTACGCGAGCTGTTACCGCTTTGTTTGCTGCTGGCGACTTTGCTGGTATGGCACAGAAGTGTCTGGCGTAGTTTAGTGTTGTATTTCGCTTTACCTTCAGTGCTGATGTTAAGCCTGATCAGCCTGCAGATGGTATGGATCTCAGAGCAACTGGATGGTCTTGGGCTGGAGCTTTTATACAGTTTTTTATATCTGAGCTGTTTTGTGTTGCTCTGTTTGTCGGCCCTGAAAGCTCAGTGGGCGCTGTTGAGATCAGCGCTTGCTGCTGCTTGTCTGTTTAGTATCGGTGGCAGTAACTTATTGTTATATATCTGGTTACCGGGTCAGGCAGAAAACACACCGGCCGATTTGGTGTTAGGTTCAGCTTTAGGTGTAGGCATAGGGGCCAGCATAGCTGTGCTTTGGTATTACTTGCTGAGCGAGCTGAAACAGTGGCGTATCAGCAGTTTTGCTTTGCTGTTGTCCTTATCAGGTGCTCGTCAGGTGATGATGGCATCGGCTTTACTTATTCAGTCCGACTGGCTTGTGGCAGGTCCGCAGCTTTGGCAAACCGAACAGTTGTTGTCGGAGCAATCTGAATTGGGGTTCTTTTTGCAGGCGCTGATGGGTTATGAAGCCACACCCAGCCTGTCGCAAGTTCTGTTGTATGTGTTGTGTTTTACGTTGTTGTTCTGGTGTTGCAGCTTGATGGAGAAAAAAAGATGAAGCTTTACAGCAAAAAAGCGGTGGTGAAGGCTTTGTGTTTTGTTTGTCTGTGCAGCAGCATGTCGGCTTTGGCGGATGGGCGCGTGGTGGATAAGGTCTACCATCCTTATGTGCAGCCGCTGGAGCGTGAATTTGAGTACCGCTACTTTTATCAGCGTCAGGCTGATCACCCGGATAACAACACCATGGGGCAGAAACTAGGTTACGGCTTTTCAGTCGCTGAACGTGCCGCATTGGAAATTTATGTGATTGCAGATCGCATCAGCCCTGAAGATTACAAACTGACAGGTTATGAGCTGGAGCTACGCTGGATGCTGACAGAGCAAGGCCAGTACAGCGCCGACTGGGGTATGCTGTTTGAACTGGAGCGGCAAAATAATCAGGACAACTACGAATTCACCACTGGCCTTTTAATGGAAAAAGAATTTGGCCCAACCAGCCTGACGTTAAACGCTTTGGCCGTGTATGAATGGGGTCAGACGCTGGACGCCGAATGGGAAGGCGAGTTCCGCGCCCAATACCGCTACCGCTGGTTACCGGCAGTGCAGCCAGCCATTGAATTATATGCCGGCGAAAACTACAAAGGTGCAGGCCCAAGCTTAATGGGCGTGCATAAGTTTGATAAACAAGAGCAGCTGAAATGGGAATTTGCGGTGATAGTGGCCATCGACAACGACACAGTAGACCGCACCTTACGTTTTGCGCTGGAGTATGAGTTTTGATAGAGGTCAAACGTTACTGCTGCTCAGGTTATACTCGCCGTGATGCGGCGAAGTTGAGTTTTTGCTACATAGAGTTTTTCAGCGAAACTATAGAATTTGATTTTGGCGATACAGGCATCCTTTTGTAAAAAACAGCACCACAGTCTGGCACTGCTTTTCGATTCAGGCATTTGTGGTGGGTAATACCACCACAGGAATATCGGCTAGATTGGTCAGCACCTGCCGCTGAGGCAGGTAAGGCAATAAGGTTTCTGTTTCTTTTTTAACTACGCCATAACATTCACAACTCAGCGCTTCGAGTTGGTTTCTGTCCAGCACTTTGATACTGCCACGCGAATACGTAATAGCTCCTTGTTGTTGCAGTTTTATTGCCGCATGAGTCACTCCTTCTCTGCGAACACCGAGCATATTGCCCATAAACTCCTGTGTCATTGACAAGTTGTTGTGGGTTAAACGATCCATCGACAGCAGAAGCCAGCGACAAAGTTGCTGATCAATCGAATGATGTCGGTTACACACCGCAGTCTGAGCCACCTGAGTGATTAAAGCTTGGGTATAACGCAGCATCAACTGCAACAATTGACCATGGCGGTTAAATTCATTTTTTACATGAGGTCGTGGCAGACGATACGCATAGCCGGCACTTTGCACCAGCGAACGATTTGGCGTGCTGGCACCGCCCATAAATAACGAAATACCCAACAAGCCCTCGTTCCCCACCACCAGAATTGCTGTCGAAGCGCCGTTTTCCATAATGTATTGCAACGAGACAATAGCGTCTGTTGGAAAGTAAACATGACGCATAGGGCGACCAGACTCATACATCACTGAGTTCAGTTGCAGAGACACCAACTCCAGGTGCGGAAACAAACGAGCCTGAACTTCAGGTGACAGCGCCGCCAGCAAATGATTATGCTGCGGTTGTGGTGTAGTTTTTGTAGACATTAAAGCCCTCAGATAAGGTGTAATAAGCGTAACGAGGAAAAAAACGGCCAGATCATGCTTGCGTGGTTCATATGATTTCTGTGCGGTAACACACATAAAAGAATTGCCGCGCAAAAAAAGCAGCTAAGAATCACGGGCGTGGCCGGTTACTATGTCTAAAGGTTAAATTGGAGAGGGAATGGGTTAAAAACATTTCAGGTTTTTTAACTTACTGAAATCAGTCAAAGTCTATTGAGGATGCCCAGGGGTGGTGTCGGGCATAGAAATGGCAGACTGAAGGCACCATAACACAGATCATTAGATGGTGTTGGCTTTTAATTCTTCACCCTATGTTTAGTATTCTGCTAAACCATTTCGATGTATCTAATAAAGTTATACATTAAAGTAATGTTTTTTAAAATCAAATGTTTATGTGTTTATTTTTACCTGCTTAGCAAAGCGAAACTTCAGATTTCGCCGATAAAAACGGAATGTTTGCAATAGTCCCTTTAAGCCTCCCTTAAGTATTCACTTTTATGCTGGTCTCAACTAAAACCACAAGCCTGTTTATGTCTATGATCACCGCTGAAAAACCGTCCTTTTTATCCAATCTGTTTTGCTTAGGCCCTTATCGTTACTTGATCCGCACTGCGGTATTGGGGCTGGTGTTGTTGAGTCTGAGCAGACTGGCTTTGGTGTTATGGCAATACGATAGAGTAGCCCAGACTGATGTGCTGGCGCAGTTGTTTGTGCAGGGCCTGCGGGCCGATATTATCGTGATTTGTTTACTCTTGGTTGTGCCTGTGCTGCTTATTCCTCTCTCATCAGTGCGAGGCTTAGGCAAGCTCTGGTTTCAGTTTAGTTATTTATGGTGTCTGGCTGCATTGGTATTGCTGGTGTTTATGGAACTGGCATCACCTGCTTTTATTCTGCAATACGATGTGCGGCCGAACCGGCTTTTTGTTGAGTATCTGAAATACCCAAAAGAAGTGCTGTCGACTTTATGGTTTGGTTTTCGTTTGCCTTTAGTTTTAGGTGTTGTAGCAACTTTGGTGTTGACCTGGTTGATGCGGTGGATCTTTCGCTCTGGCAAATGCAGTCTGATGAGCTGGTCTGTCGGCAAAACTGTTGGGCTTTGGTGTCTGGCGCTGGCACTACTTTTTGCCGGTATTCGTTCTACCACCGACCACAGGCCTGCAAATCCGGCCATTTTTGCTATAACTGCAGACGCCATGGTCAATTCGCTGGTGTTAAGTTCTACGTATTCAGTGCTTTATGCTTTGTATAACCTCAAACATGAAGCGAATTCCAGTGAGATCTATGGCAAATTACCGACAGAACAAATGCTGAAGCAAAGTCTGGACTGGCCCTGGCTGAAATCTTATCAGTTTGCGAACCCTAATTACCCCACAGCGCATTGGCAACAGGCGATGATCAAGCGCGAGAGGCCACTGAATTTGGTGATAGTGCTGCAGGAAAGTTTAGGTGCTACTTTTGTACAATCTTTAGGTGGTTTGGCCGTCACGCCAGAGCTTGAAAAGTTAAAACTGCAGGGCATCTGGTTTGAACATTTGTATGCCACAGGCACCCGTTCTGTGCGTGGTATTGAAGCTGTAGTGGCTGGTTTTCCGCCGACACCAGCGCAGAGCACAGTGAAGTTATCCAATAGCCAGCAACATTTCACTACTCTTGCATCAATCCTTAAAAATCAAGGCTACCAGACCCAGTTTATCTATGGTGGTGAAGCGCATTTTGACAATATGCGCAGCTTTTTTACCGGCAATGGTGTCGAGCAGATTGTCGATCAAAGCCAGATGCAAAACCCGGTGTTTACCGGTAGTTGGGGCGCCAGTGATGAGGATCTATTTACCACTGCGCACCAACAATTAGCGGCTTTGCATCAGCAGGATAAGCCATTTTTCAGTCTGATTTTTACCTCGAGTAATCATGAGCCTTTTGAGTTTCCGGACGGTCGCATTGATTTATACCAAGAGCCAAAAGATACAGCCAATAACGCGGTGAAATACGCCGACTGGGCCATGGGGCAGTTTTTCAAAAAGGCAAAACAAAGCGACTATTGGCAAGATACCTTGTTTTTAATAGTGGCCGATCACGACAACAGAGTGTACGGCGACAACCTGATCCCGGTCGAAAAGTTCCATATCCCAGGGTTGATTTTAGGTGCGGATACAAAGCCAGAACTGCTGAAAACCCTTGCCAGTCAGATTGATTTAGCGCCCACCTTATTATCTATGATGGGTATATCCAGTTGTCATACCATGACAGGCCGCGATTTTACTCTGGATAACACTAGCCCCGGCCGCGCATTAGTGCAGTTTGAAAATTACTTTGCCTTGATGCAGCAAAAGCCACAGCAGCAGGAGTTAGTGATCTTAAAACCTGATGGTGAAAGTGTCGCTGGATTTTATCAGCCACAACAGCAAAAGCTTGATTTAAGCGCTCAGGCTGTCTCGCTTGCAGATAAAAACCAGGCTTTGGCTTTAGTGCAGTTGCCTTCCTATTTATACAGAGAACAGAAAAACTCCAGCTCCGCTCTTTGCGGGCAACACTGATTCAATCTCATGAAAACGGCAGAATGATCCTGCCGTTTTTTTATTCTTTAAGTATGTCTTAAGTTTTGAGCTTTAGTTTGAAGGCTATAACAGCAGTGACTTATCCGGAGTAGAAATTTTGCCTCTTTTAACTTCTTCTTATGCTTGCACTTTAATAAAAACAACAATAAAAACAGTGCTGCTGCCTTTGCTAATTTTGAGCCTGATGTTTTATCTGTTTTACCAGTTGAAACTGGATTTTGTGTTGGCAGACTGGTTGTATCAACAGCAGGGGGGCCGTTGGGTTTTACAGCAGCATTGGCTGATGCAGAAGGTTTTAAACGACAGAGTGCGGGATGTGAACCTGGTGCTGGTCGTGGCGTTGATCTACTACGGAGTATGGCTGCGTTCTGCCGCTAAATCTGCTGTGCTACGCCGTGCTGTGGCGACTTTGTTGTATTCACTCCTGAGTTGTTTTGCTGTGATTTCATGGCTGAAGCATGTTTTACCTATGGAATGCCCATGGGATCTGCTTCAGTTTGGCGGAGATATGCCATTTTATGGCCTGCTGGAGCCAAGGCCTGAGGGCTCTCCCACTCATCTGTGTTTTCCTGCAGGCCACGCCAGCATAGGCTTTGCCTGGCTTGGGCTTTATTATTTTTTCCTTGAGACTAAACCGCAGTGGGCCTTCAAAGCTTTGATTGCTGCTGCGGTGACAGGCTTACTACTAGGTGCAGTACAACAAAGCCGGGGCGCCCATTTTTTCTCTCATGATATAGGTAGCGCTGCTATTTGCTGGGCACTTTGCAGCATCATTTATTACATCCGGCTACAAAGGCCGGGTTTTGATGCTTTGGGCCTATCGGTTGGAGGGCGCCAGAATGGCTGAGTCTATGATTTCTGTATTACCAGTTGCGGGCGTAAATCAAAGTGCTGTTCAGCTACAAAAGCTCTGGCATCCATTATGGTTTGCGTTGATCTCTGCGCTTGGTATGACCTTGCTGCTGAATGGTCCATTTTTGTCCAGTATTCAGGCCAAAGTTCCGGGCCAGTTTAAACTGCAGCTCTGTTTGATTTTATTGTTGTTTTTATTGAATTTTTTGCTGGCGGTTTTAGTAAGTTTCAGAAGGATCCAAAAACCTGTGATGCTGCTGCTCTTTGTCGCAGGCGCTGTCAGTTATTACTTTATTACCAGTTTTGGCATAGTGATAGACACCTCTATGCTGCAAAACGCCATGGAAACCGATACTGCAGAGGCGAGGGGCTTGTTGAGTCTATCTATGCTCTGGACTGTCAGCACTGTGATGTTGTTTCCACTATTGTGCAGCAGTCTGATCAAAGTTCGGGTGATGCCACTGCGGCAGTTTCTGCTGCATTGGCTGCTTTGTCTGGTGCTGATTTTCGCTGCGCTTTTTAGTGTTGCGGTTTCCGCTTATTCAGAACTTGCGCCATTTTTCCGTAATTTCAGAGATGTTAAACATCTCGCTTTGCCTGTTAGTCCTGTATCAGCCGCTGTGTCTTTTTCCGGCTCATGGTTAAACAGCCGCTTTCCCGAGCAATTTATACAGCTTGGCACTGATGCAGTGCAGCCTGTTGCAGCCAAAACAGCAAAACCACGATTGGTCGTGCTGGTTCTGGGGGAAACTGCGCGAGCGGATCATTTTCAGCTCAATGGATATAACAGAGTCACTAATCCCGGATTATCTAGGTTACCTTTGTACAGTTTTCGCGATGTCAGCTCCTGCGGCACAGCCACAGCACACTCTGTACCTTGTATGTTTTCCGCTATGGGACGCGATAAATATGTCGAATCTGTGGCAAAAAACTCCAGCAATGTGCTGGATATATTGCAGCGCAGTGGTATAGCTGTCAGTTGGTTTGATAATAATTCGGGCTGTAAAACGGTTTGTGACAGAGTGCCGTCTGAGTTTTTATTTAACGACAGCGCCAATCCGTTATGTGAAGAGGGGCAATGTCAGGACGAGATTTTATTACAGGCATTGCAAGCTCAGCTTACTAAACAATACAGCGCAGATCGGCTGATTGTGTTGCACCAGTTGGGCAGTCATGGCCCTGAGTATTTCAAACGTAGCTCTGCCAGCCAAAAGCACTTTTTACCAGAATGTACCAACAAGCAACTGCAATTGTGTCAGCAAGCTGAAATTATCAATGCTTATGACAACAGCATAGTGGCGACTGACGAGCTGCTTAGCCGTATTATCCGGACCTTACAGGACGAGCAGGGCTATCAGACGGCCATGTTGTATCTGTCCGATCACGGTGAGTCGCTGGGTGAAAAAGGCGTTTATTTGCATGGTTTACCTTACTGGATGGCACCGGACGCTCAGACCAAAGTACCTATGCTGTGGTGGATGTCCGATGCTTATGCCAGCGCTCAGCAGTTAAAAGCCGAATGTATGGCGCAAAGAACAACACAAAAGCTCAGTCACGACAATTTGTTCCATAGTTTGTTGGGTATTTTTCAAATCAGCAGCAAAATTCATCAACAAAATCTGGATTTATTTCGGCCCTGCTGAGCCGGAAAATCTGCCTTTTCGTCAGAACCAGCTTCAGGTAATCTGGCGGTTGATGCCGATTTAAGGAAACAGCATGAAGCGTAAATTATTTATCAACTTAGCCGCTGGCGATTTAAAAGCCTCCACCGACTTTTTTCTGCAGCTGGGTTTTGGTTTTCATCCTCAGTTTAGTGACGATACCGCCAGCTGTATTGTGCTGAGTGATGACTTGTACCTGATGCTTTTAACCAACGAAAAGTTTGTTTCATTCAGCCCGAATCCTTTAATCAACAGTCATCAGCAGACTGAAGTGTTGAACTGCTTAAGTTGCCACAGCAAAGCTGAAGTGGATGAACTGGTACAAAAGGCAGTAAAAGCCGGTGGAAAAACTTATAACCAGCCCCAGGATCATGGTTTTATGTATGCTCATGGTTTTCAGGATTTGGATGGCCATGTCTGGGAACTGGTGTATATGGAAATGCTGCAGAGCGCTGTTTGAAACTCGCTTCTTGAGCTCAGTTGGGTATATAATCCGGCAGTATTTTATATGTCCAAACTGACACCTTTGCTGTCGGTGCATTTAGATAAGGATTTGAATTTTATGGCGGACGTTGAACATCGCCCAACTAACTTTATTCGTCAGATCATTGATGCCGATCTGGCTTCAGGCAAACACAATACGACTGTGACCCGTTTCCCGCCAGAGCCTAATGGTTATCTGCACATTGGTCACGCTAAATCTATTTGTCTGAACTTTGGTATTGCTGAAGATTATCAGGGCCAGTGTAACTTACGTTTTGACGACACCAACCCTGAAAAAGAAGACATCGACTTTGTAAATTCTATTCAGCAGGACGTGAAGTGGTTAGGCTTTAACTGGTCTGGCAATGTGCGTTATTCATCAGATTACTTTGATACTTTGTATGGCTATGCCGTTGAACTGATTAACAAAGGTTTGGCTTATGTTTGTTTTTTAAATGCAGAGCAAATGCGTGAATACCGTGGCAACTTAACTCAGCCTGGTAAAAACAGCCCAACCCGTGATACCTCACCTGAAGAAAACCTGGCCTTGTTTGAAAAAATGCGAGCCGGTGGGTTTAAAGAAGGCGAGTGTTCGCTGCGCGCTAAAGTTGATATGAGCTCAGCTTTTATGTGTATGCGGGATCCGGTGATTTACCGTGTCAAGTTTGCCCATCACCATCAAACCGGTGACAAGTGGTGCATTTACCCAATGTACGACTTCACGCACTGTATTTCTGATGCGCTGGAAGGCATTACTCATTCGTTATGTACGCTGGAGTTCCAGGACAACCGTCGTTTATACGACTGGATTTTGGACAACATCACTATTGCTTGTCATCCACAGCAAATCGAATTCTCCCGTCTGAATCTTGAATATCAGGTGATGAGTAAACGTAAGCTGCACAACCTGGTTGAAGGTGGCCATGTAGCGGGTTGGGATGACCCACGTATGCCTACTATTGCAGGTTTACGTCGCCGTGGTTTTACGCCAGCGTCACTGCGTGAATTCGCAAAACGTATTGGTGTCACCAAGCAAGACAATATGATTGAAATCAGTGCGTTGGACTCTTGCATCCGTGAAGATCTGGATGCCAATGCACCACGTGCTATGGCGGTCATTGATCCGTTAAAAGTCACCATCAGCAACTACAACGCCACCGATGTGGAATGGTTAGAGGTTCATAACCATCCAAAAGAAGAAAGCATGGGCAGTCGTAAAGTGCCGTTTGGCCGTACTTTGTATATAGATAAAGCGGACTTCCGTGAAGAAGCCAACAAAAAGTACAAACGTATGGTGACAGGTGGCGAAGTTCGCTTACGTGGTGCTTATGTTATTCGTGCTGACGAAGTGATTAAAAACGAAGCAGGCGATATTGTTGAGCTGATTTGTTCTTACGATCCGGAGACTTTAGGTGTGAACCCGGCTGATGGCCGTAAAGTACGTGGTGTGATTCACTGGGTAGAAGCGTCGCAAGCTGTACCTGCTGAATTCCGTATTTACGACAAGTTATTCACAGTGCCAAACCCTGCTGCTGAAGAAGACTTTTTAGCTGTGATTAACCCAGCTTCACTCACAGTGAAAACAGGTTGGGTTGAGCCAAGCTTAAAAACAGCTGAAGCAGAAAAAGCTTTCCAGTTTGAGCGGGAAGGTTATTACTGTGCTGACAATAAAGATTCAACACCGGATCATTTAGTCTTTAACCGCACTGTAGCTCTGCGCGATACCTTCTTCGAAGACTAAGCCTCAAAATGGGGTCAGATCACATTGTTAACAGTTAACAATGTGATCTGACCCCATTTTTATATTTATCTATTACACTCTAAGCAGTTTTTTTTCAGGATATGCCTGATGTACAGATCTTGCTTTTATCTGCTGCTTTGCCTGACCTTTTTTCCTTTCAGTTCTTTTGCTGACACTGTGCGTTATCCTGCCATCGAAGATTCAGGTGATCAGCGCTCAAACTATCCCATTGCTTTACTTGAACTTGCTTTGAAAAAAGCGGGTAGTGAAGCTGTACTAAAAAGCACCTCCACCCGGGTGTCCAGAAGCCGTTCTTTGCAATTACTTGAAACAGGACTTGAAGTGGATGTGGTCTGGACCATGACCTCTATTGAGCGTGAGAAACGCTTTTTGCCTATACGTATTCCTATCTATAAATGCCTCGGTAGCTACAGGTTGTTGCTTATCCGAAGCGACGAGCAGGCAAAATTCAGCGCTTTAAAAGATGAAGCGGCACTTAAGCAGCTCATGATGTCGCAGGTGCATGACTGGGTCGATACGGATGTGCTGCGGCACAATAAATTTAAAGTGCTGAATGCCTCCAGCTATCAGAGTTTGTTTCAGATGTTGCTGCATAAAAGAGTGGATGCGGTGCCACGTAGCGTGCTTGAAATAGAAGCTGAACACGAACTTTTTGCAGAGCAGGGCTTGCATATCGAAACCGACTGGCTGCTGCATTATCAGGGCGCTGTGTATTTTTTTGTTTCAAATAAAAATCCGCAACTGGCAGAAAAAATTGAGTCGGGTTTACGTAAGGCACTCAAAGACGGCAGTTTTGATTTATTGTTCCAAAAACACTTTGTTAGTCAGTTGAAGAAAATGAAGTTGTCAGAGCGCAAATTGGTTGAGCTTGAGAATCCGTTGTTACCACCGGAAACGCCGCTGGCGGAATCAATCCTTTGGTACAAGCCGGATTAACTATTTTTTTGTTGTATTACGGCCCTGATCTGCTTTAGATTCAATGCATTAAATCCTTGTGATCCGGAGTTGAAGTGGACGTTTTTTTCGCCGTTTTGTTTTTTGCCTTTTCTACCACTATTACTCCTGGTCCAAATAACATCATGATGTTGTCTTCCGGCGTGAACTATGGTGTTAAAGCCAGCCTGCCGCATTTTTTCGGTATTTGTTTAGGTTTCCCTTTGATGGTGTTGCTGGTAGGCCTGGGTTTTGGCGTGGTATTTGAGCGTTTTCCTCAGCTGCATATCTGGATCAAAGTCATAGGTGTTTTGTATCTGTTGTGGCTGGCCTGGAAAATTGGTTCCGCAACGCCGAGCAGTATTGAAGGCTCAGATGCCAAACCTTTTAGTTTTCTGCAAGCCGCTTTATTTCAATGGGTCAACGGCAAAGCCTGGATTATGGCCTCTGGCGCAGTCGCTGCTTTTACTACCGTCTCTGGCAATGCCTGGTGGGACGTGACCCAAATCACAGCTGCATTTTTGCTGGTGAGTTTCCCTTGTGTGGGTGTCTGGTTAACCTGTGGTGCTTTGCTTCGCACTTTGCTCAATCAGCCTTTGTATCAGCGTATTTTTAACTGGGCTATGGCATTGCTGTTGGTGTTATCGGTAGGGCCTGTATTGGCTGAGCTTTATGCAGAGTGGATGCTATAAATGCTGAGTATTGAGAATTTAAGTTTTAGTTATGGCAAACAGCAACTGTTCTCCAATTTAAAGCTGCAGTTAGAACCCGGTTTACATTGGTTAAGTGGTGCTAATGGTTGTGGTAAGTCCAGTTTGTTGCGAATTTTAGCCAGTCTGGATAAAGCACAGCAGGGCAGTATCAGCTTTCATCAGCGTCAGGCTGGCAGCTCTGCTTATCAGGCTTTGGTCAGTATTAGCGCTGATGCGGTGGCGCCTTTACAGGACAATACAGTGCTTGGCGTGCTGCGGCTGGTGGCGCGTTGTCGTGGCACTGCGATGGAGCAGTTGCTGTTGCATGCCAAAGCTTTTGCATTAGAGCCTTTGTTACAGCAAAAAGTAGCGGTGTTGTCGTTAGGGCAGCAAAAGAAGCTGAGTTTAACTTTGGCTTTGGCGGCAAAGCCACAACTGTTGTTGCTGGATGAGCCTTTTAACGCACTGGACCCTGATGCTTTAGTCTATTGCTGCGCGCAGTTACAAGCAGCGAAAGAGCGAGGGGCTTTGGTGCTAATCGCCAGTCATTTATCACCTCAAAGTTTTCAGCTGGAACTTAATCAACATCTGGAGTTGAAGGCCGGTGGGCACTTATCTTTTTCTCCGTTATGAGTTGTTCAGGCAACAGGCTGAGGATGCTTTTGCCCCTCTGAAGCAGTTTTCTTTTATGCTGTTGCTGGTTGCAGGCCATGCGCTGATAGGGCTCTGGGCGCCTTTGGTTTTACTGGGGTTTCAGTTGTTTAACCCAGAACTGGCTACCGTTGAGCGTTGGCCTTATTTGCAAATGTTACTGGTTATTATGTTTTGTTGGCAGGGTTCCATAGCCTGGCAACAAAAATCTGTGGCAGAACAGTATTTTGTTGAAAGTCTGGCGCCTTCAGCCAAAGTAGCATGGCTTAGCAATAAGCTGATGGCGCTGCTCAATCAGCTACCTTTCTGGTTTTTAACCTTGCCGGTATTTATTTATCTGCTGCTCAGTGGAAAGACTATGGCATGGCTGGATGCAGCGCAGTTGCTGCTGGTGCTACTGGTCTTATGTTGGGGTTTTAAAGCCCGCCAGACCAGCTGGCTGGCCCTTTTTGCTGTGTTTGTGTTGCCTGTTGTCACCTTTTGGAGCCTGCCGCTAGTGGCTTTGATGCTGCTGGAGAGGGCTTTACAGCATCACCTAAGCGGAAATCCTTTGTCGGCTGGCTCTTTATTTCGTTATTGGCTGTATTGGTTCGTCGGGCAGCAGCAAAACAAGGCATTGTTATTGCTGATTATTTTTGTGCTGGCTTTGTGGCAATACTGGCTGGTGCAACAACTAAAAGCTGAAGCTTTGCTTTTTATCAACTCTGTGTTTATCTGGACTTTGGCGCTTTTGTGTTATGCCCAGCAGAAACTTTGGCAGCAGCAGTTATTGTCACAGCATTACTTCTGGTTAAGCTGCTGTACTTCAAAGCAGCGTTTTGTTTTAAAACTGATGAATGTGTTGCCAGTGCTGATAGGTTCTGTACTGGCACTTACTTTTCTGGATGCGGCTTCGGCAGTCTGGACTATCATTCTGGCTGTTGTTTTAAGTTTTTGGCCTAAGCCAGGTGTGTTGTCGGTTGCAGTCTGCTGTTTTATGCTTTTGTTATTAGTAAATGGACAAGGACTTTGGGCATGAAAAAATTATGGGTGTTGCTGTTGTTACTCTGGGGGCCAATGGCGCTAGCACAAAGCCTGTGGATTGATGTGCGTACAGTGGAAGAATACAAGGCCGGGCATTTAGAAGGCGCGATCAATATTCCTTATGATGAAATTGAACAAAAAATTGAAGCGGTCAGTGCGGATAAAAACACCGCTATTCAGCTGTATTGCCGCAGTGGGCGCCGCTCTGGTATTGCGCTGGAAAGCTTAAGAAGTCTGGGCTACAGCAAGGTGACGAATGCCGGCGCTTATGAGCAACTGAAACAAAAACAAGCTAAATCTAACGAGTAGTTTGTGTTGGTTTGGCCTGATAAGCCGGGTGTTTTAATTCGGTTTTAAAAGCGACAAAACTGGCGCGTAATGAGCTTAACGTCAGTTGTTTTACCAGCCATTTAGGTAATTCACCGCCTGGGTCAGCACTGCCCTGATACTGCATGTCAAAACCCTGATCTTTGACAGTTAAAGTCCAGACTGCTTTCACGTCCCGAATGCGAACGTAGTTTTTAGCTTCTGGTACTAAATCTGAGCAGTCGGTGATTTCAATAAGCAGGCTATTTTCCTTTTTGAGCACATCAGCGCAGGTCACCATATCTCGTGGGCTAACAGGCCAGACTGACTGAAAGCGGGTATAAACCTTCCAGTGATGTTCTGTACTGCCATCCAGCAGTTTGGCGTTTTCGCTTTGTTTCAGCCAGCGCCTCACCGATTTGGTGTCTTTGAGTAACAGCAAAAAGCTCTCTGGTTTGCCCTGATAAAAAGCACTGGCTTTGACTTCCAGCTCTGGAGTGTATCTGTAACTCAAACTGATGCCGGCTTTGGTTTTTAATGAAGTCCATTCTGGCTCCGCAGCAACAGCAGGCAGAGCCAGCAAAGATAAAACCACAGCAAATAAAAAATGCATAACCACCTGACTTTTTTTCGTTAATATACAAGCTTATACGAAACACAACTTTGTTGGGTGTGATGAAAAGCAGTATCGGTGAAAAAATAGCGCTGGAACATCAGGCCGCCAAACTTTTTATGCGACTGTACCAGCACAAATTCGGCATTAAAATGCAGCATATATGGCATAACGAGCCAGCTAAGCCTGATGTGTCTTGTTATCTGGAGCAGCAACGGCTGGATCTGGAAATTGCCCATTTGTATGGCAGCGAAGCGGAAGCGATGAAAATTCTAGGCCGTGAACTTAAAGGCGGAACGCTGGACGCTTTGCAGTCACTGACCCAGTATCCAGTGGCAGAACGTTTATTGCAGGCGCTGGATAAACTCATTAGCAATAAAGCGCAAAAAAGTTATGACTCAGAAAAAGTCTGGTTGGTGATCCGCAATGCTCATCCGGATTGGCACGCAGAAGAACTAGCCCAAACTCCGCATTTATTACAAATTCCGCCTAAACATCCGTTTGAACAAATTTGGCTGGTGGCTGATATGACAGGGCAAGCTGGTCTGATGCCTTTGTATCCCATGACCTTAGCAGAGAGCCTGAAAGAGAAGGGCCTATGAAACTGCTTAGCAAAGCGCAGCAACTGGCACAACGGCTTTATGTCTGGCGTTTTGGCTTAGTCTTTCTGGGTTTTTATGCGCTTGGCTTTGGGATTTATTATCTGCTGCAAGGCCCATCTGTGGTATTTGAAGTCGCCTTGTTATTATCCGTTGTTTTACTCGGCTGGGTGTTATTGGCATGGCTTACTTTATTATTGTTTCGACAATTACCCGACTGGCAACAGCCCCAAAGTTTTTGGCAAAAATTAAAACAAGCAGCGCATAAATTATGGTATCAGGCCTTGCTTTGGGGTTGCCTGCTGCTTAGTATCGCCACCCTGTATTTAATGGCCAAAGCACTAAAAGCTTTAGTCAGCCAACTGATCTGATAGGTGAAGGTAACGCATGCGCTGCGATTTGTTTTGCTCTGTGGTAGATAACTTTGGTGACATTGGCATTTGTTGGCGTTTAGCCCGGCAGTTGCAGACTGAACATCAATGGCAAGTCACCTTGTGGGTTGACGATTTAGCCAGCTTTCAGAAAATTTGCCATAGCGTGAATCCAAATCTCGCCAGTCAGTTGCAAAATGACGTGCTGGTCAGGCATTGGACTGCTGTATTGCCAGAGCTTACCGCAGCGGACAGACCGGATTTAGTGATTGAAGCTTTAGCCTGCACTATTCCGCCCATTTATTTAGAGTGGATGGCTTCTTTTACTGACAAAGCTTTATGGCTGAATCTGGAATACTTGTCAGCAGAAGACTGGGTGCATGGCTGTCATGCCTTGCCATCACCTCATCCACAATTACCACTGCAGAAGTATTTCTTTTTCCCGGGTTTTACGGTGCAAACCGGTGGCTTATTAAGGGAGCAAGGGCTGGTTGAAGCTTTGGCAGAATTAGGTGGTTCAACGCAGTTACAACAGCAGTTTTGGCAAAGACTTGGCTTGTTGGATGCGATGGATTACCAGCAAAAAATCTCGTTATTTGCTTATAGTCAGGCACAGATCCTCCCATGGCTGGAGCAATTAGCGAATTCAGCACAAAGGACTTTACTACTGGTGCCACAAGGGCAACTGGCGACAGATTTAACCCAACTTTTCTCCGAACTAAAAACGGGGCGTTTTGACCATAAGTCTTTAAGTATCCGTATTTTAAATTTTATGCCACAGCCTATGTACGACCAACTTCTGGCTTGCTGTGATATTAATTTTGTTCGGGGTGAAGATTCAGTGATCAGAGCCCATTGGGCGGGTAAAGCTTTTATCTGGCAAATTTACCGGCAGGAAGAGCAGGCACATTTAGTCAAACTACAGGCCTTTTTAGATAAGTATCTGCAACATGCCCCTGAACAACAAAAAGCCTGTATAGAAAAGCTGCATATGGCCTGGAATCTGGAGCAGGATATCAGCGCAGAATTCGCTTTATTCAGTAATTTTAGTGAACAAATTCAGATGCATAACAAAAAGTGGCAGGAATATTTAATTCAGCAGCAAGATCTTGCCAGCAACCTCGTGCGTTTTGCTGAAAATAAACTTATAATGTCGCGCAATTTTTCCTAACAAGAAGATATTTCAATTATGATGAAGACTGCTCAAGAAGTACGCGCTGGCCAGGTGATCATGGTCAACAACGAGCCAATGGTTGTTCAGAAAGCTGAATTCAACAAATCTGGCCGTAACGCTGCTGTTGTAAAAATGAAAATGAAAGGTCTGTTAACTGGTGGCGGTCTTGAGACTGTATACCGTGCTGACGACAAGTTCGAACAAGTCATGTTAGACACTAAAGAAGTGACTTATTCTTACTACGCAGACCCAATGTATGTATTTATGGATGCTGAGTACAACCAGTACGAAATCGAAGCAGACAACATGACTGACGCTCTGAAATATCTGGTTCCGGATATGCAGTGTTCAGTAGTTTTCTACGGCGAGCGCGCTATCTCTGTTGACTTACCTCCATTCGTTGTACGTGAAGTGGTTTACTCTGAACCTGCTGCCCGTGGCGACACTTCAGGTAAAGTGATGAAGCCAGCTAAGCTGGACACAGGTTTCGAATTAATGGTTCCTGCTTTCGTTGAAATCGGCGACAAGATTGAAATCGACACCCGTACTGACGAATACCGCAGCCGCGCTAAGTAATTAGCCCGTTGCCTGCCAAGGGGTCAGAGTCATTGATGTGCTGATAGCGGATCAATGACTCTGGCCCCTTTGTTTTTCTGTCGTTATTTTTCTGACCCATTTCTTTTTTAAGGAGTTCTGATGAGCATTATTTCAACCCGTATCGATGGCCTTGAACTGCGTTTAGCGACAGAAGCTGATGTACCCACTATTTTAAGTTTTATTCAGCAACTGGCCGACTATGAAAAGCTGTCGGATCAGGTGGTAGCGACTGAACAAAAGCTGCGCGATACCTTATTTGCTGACAGTCCTTATGCTGAAGTGGTGCTGGCGAATTACCAGGGCAAGGACGTAGGTTTTGCGCTGTTTTTCCATAACTATTCTACCTTTTTAGCCAAACCAGGAATTTATCTGGAAGACTTATTTGTTGAGCCTGCTTGCCGTGGTGTGGGTGTTGGTAAGGCGTTGATCACTTATCTGGCGAAGCTGGCGGTAGAACGTGATTGTGGCCGTCTGGAATGGTCTGTTTTGGACTGGAATCAGCCTGCTATCGACTTCTATCAGTCTTTAGGTGCTGTGATGCTGCACGACTGGCGCATTAACAGGGTGACTGGCGCTACTTTAACGCAAATGGCGGAGCTGTTCCCAGCTTGATTCATTTCGGCGTAACTGTTTCCTGCTCTGCAGGATGATTCGGATACAGCAAATAAGGCTGGCGTTGTTGTCTGAACTTGATTAACTCACTCTGCCAGCTCTGGTGAATTTGTGCTTCGCTCCAGCCTTGTTCTATCTGTTGCCTGAGCTTATGGCTGCCAGAGAGTTTGTCCATAAAGTCCGGTGAGTTAAACAACTTCAACTGATGTTTAGCAAAAAGTCTCTGAGCCTGAATTAAATAACTCAAATCCAGACCTCCTGCTTTTACGCTGCGTAAATCCAGCCCCAAAACCAACTGATTTTTCAGTGGTGGGTTTAGTGCAGCGCCAGCTTTGGCGACAGGACTAAAGGCAAAGTTACCTAAAGGTGGATTGGTATAACCCAGCACCTGAAACGGAAAGTCAGTGCCACGGCCGATACTTAAAGGCGTGGCTTCAAAAAATCCTAATGATGGATACAAAGCCACAGCCTGAGCATTGGGTAGATTCGGACTTGGCCGCACGGGCAAGTCGTAAGGCATATCCCGCTGATAGTTTTTCACCGGCAACACATAGAGCTTTAATTGCTCAGCCTTATTGATCCAGCCTTCACCTTTGATCATCAACGCCAGCTCGCCCAGCGTCATGCCATGTAAAAGTGGGATAGGGTGCAAGCCAACAAAAGACTGATAGTCTTTATCAAGCACTGGGCCGTCAACATAAGCGCCGTTGGGGTTGGGTCTGTCTAATACCAACAATGGGATATTCTGCTCTGCAGCTGCTTCCATTACATAATGCAAAGTGGATAAATAGGTGTAATAACGTACGCCAACATCCTGCAAATCAAAAATCAGCAGGTCGATATCTTTCAGTGTTTCAGCCGTTGGTTTTTTGTTTTTACCATACAAAGACAGCACTGCGACACCAGTCTGTGGATCTATGCTGTTGTCCACTTTTGCGCCGGCATCGGCGGTGCCACGAAAACCATGTTCAGGCGAGAATACCGTTTTGACGGCAAGGTCTTGTTGCAGCAACAGCTCCAGCAGATGAGTATCGCCCACAATCGAGCTTTGATTGACTACCAGAGCTATTTGCTTTGCTTTTAGCTCAACAGGGGAGATATCAGGCTGAGTGACTAACTGCTGGGCGCCTGTTTGTAGCTCTTTCGCCTCAGCAAAACAAGGTGTTGCTGCAAAACAAAGTAGCAGTATTAAATAACGCATCAGGCTGGTACTCCATTAAGTTCTGTCTGCGCCACAGCATCACTGCTTTTCCCCAGCTGACAAATCACAAAAGAGCAGGCAAAACCTATACACAATTGCCAGCTAAAGGCTAAATCAAACTGCCAGTCTGTTGGTAAATAGTAAGTTTGCAAATAAGGTTGCATCAGCAGCGTGATAATAAAGCCACCTATTAACGCCGCGAGTACTGAGGCAGGACTGCCACGCTGGCTAAAGAGCGCGCTGGCATAGACCCCAAGTAAACCGCTGTAACTAAATACCATCACACCCAAAGCAAAGGTCAAAAGTGGCATATCGCTGCTTTGCTGCCAGTAAAAACACAGTAGCGCCATCAAAGCTAAAGCTATGGCGCAGAACAGCATAGAAATGCGTGCAGCTCTCACATAATGCTGCTCTGTTTTAGTATGTCGTTGTTGCTGCCAGGGCTTATACAAGTCCTGAATAATTACCGAAGCCATAGAGTTTAAGCCGGACGTCAGAGTAGAGACTGCTGCAGCTATTACGCCTACTGTGACTAAACCACGCAAACCAGCGGGCATTTCATGCAAAACGTAATACATAAACACAGTGATATTTTCACCGCTGAACTGGCTACTTTGCATAACGGCGCCAGAACCTGCCATCAGATCGGGCCTTTGGTAAAAGATATACAGCAAAAAACCAATCAGCATAAAAACCAGCGTGACAGGTACCACTAAAACGACAGACCAGATAATAGCCAACGAACCCTGACGGGCATTTTTGCAGGTTAAAGCCCGTTGGGTCAGATCCTGATCCAAACCATAAGAGGCGATATAAAGCAAAAACAAGCCGGTGACACTGGAATAGAGCGTAAAAGCTCCGGCCGAACTGAAATCCCAGCTGGTATCTATTAAGGTTAGTTTGCTGGCTGCGTTGTGAGGCGGATTCTCCAAAGCTTGCCATACCGCTGAAAAGTCGGCCGGAATTGAATTCCACAAATACAACAGCACCAATACTGCGGCGCCGACATAAACAAAACACTGAAAAGCATCGCCATAAATCACAGATTTAATGCCACCAAAAATCGAATACAGCAAGGAGACCAGACAAAGTAGGGCGATAGACCAAATGACATGATGCAAAGCTATATCGGTAAATAAAATCATCGACACTGCAATAGCTGCCATATAAAGCCTGGCACCGTTGGCAAAAATACGGCCAAACAAATACATAAAGCCGGCCTGTTTTTTCGCTCTGCTGCCAAAACGTAATTCAAGCAATTCATACACTGTGCTGACTTTGTAGCGATAAAATCGTGGGATCAGAAAATAACCAACAAAAAAGGCCGCCATTAAAGCACCTATGTTACTGGCGAGGTAAGTCAGATTGCTACGATAGCCAATATCAGGCCCGCCTAAAAAAGTCGCAGCAGATTGTGCTGTCGCCAGAACTGAAATTGCAGCCAGCCAGGTGGGCATGCTGTTGCTGCCAATAAAGTACTCCTGACTGTTTTTCGCTCCAGTGCGATTGATCCACCAGCCGGTCAGGGCAAGCAGCACAAAATACAAAACAAACATCAGCCAGTCTAAAGCAAGGAAAGTGGAGGTCATGGTTTCTCTGAAGGCCAGTGGATTGATTCAGCAGCCATTGAAGCTTATTCAAAATCTGTTGGCAAGGACTGATTCCAGCTGCGCATACCAGTTAAAAATTTGTGCGATTAATATACGAAATTAACAATTGGCGTTCTGTTTCAAGCCAGACTCTGGCATAATAGAGTCGCGATGCAAACGGTTACATTAGTAAAATTGAAACATTTTGCTGATACTATTACTAATATGTAGTGGTACTGACGGAATTCCTGCAGGGCAACCAGCTCTGTATTCTTTTAGTCCGGGTGCGACCGGACTAAATTTTTCGTAGCAAAATGGATTTTAGTTACGGAAATAGGGTGTATACCCGCATTCTTAATGAATGTCCTGAAACAGCAGAACCCTTTCTTCCATCGGGTTTGCGAGGCCAGTCTTACCGACTGGCCTTTTTTATAAGCGTCTATCCCTGACGTTTTTTCGAAAAATGTTTGTCTGTGAAACAGAAATCTACAGGCTAGACTATTTTATTACACAATACTTTGATCCAGGTCGCTTTTGATTAAGGTAGCTAAAAACCACTAAGGAATTTTTATGTCGGTACAACGCAAATTTATGTTAACACTCACCGGCTTGGTTTTATTGGCGATGCTGGGTTCCATAGTGGTGATTTCGTTTAGTAAATATCAGGAAATAGAAAGCTCAGTTAACACAGATAAAGACCGTCTGAACCGCGAAATTACCAATATCTTAACTATTACCGACAGTCTGCTGAGCCAGCAAGTGCAAAGCAGCATGAAGCTGTTTCGCAAGCGCATTGCAGATCTTGGGCCTGTATCGCAAGGCGAAACTTTATCTTTCGGCTCACAGCAAGTGCCGGATTTATTGCTTGGAAGCGTCGGTCAGGGCAATAAATATCAGTTGGTGGACGATCTGACCAGCATTATGGGTGGTACAGCAACTATCTTTAGCCGCACTGGTGATGATTTTGTGCGTATATCGACAAACGTGGTTACAGACACAGGACGGGCCACTGGTACTTTATTAGCGCCAACAGGTGCGGCTATGGCGGCGATACGCCAAGGCAATGCTTTTTATGGTTCAGTGGATATTTTAGGTAATCCTTTTGTGACAGGCTATGAACCTCTAACCAATGCCCAAGGTGAAGTGGTAGGTATAGGTTATGTGGGTTACAAGGCAGATTTAGAAGCTTTAAGACAGTTACTGGCATCCAGCCGCTTACTGACTTCAGGTTTTGTGGCTTTACTCGACAGAAACGGTGCTATTCGTGCTCAGTCCAGCCATATCAAGGCAGAAGAACTGGAGCAGATTTTGAAAACGAAGAACCCGGATTGGACTATTCAGACTGAACAGTTTACACCTTGGGGTTATCAGATTGTATCGGCGTATTCTAACGATGAACTTAGTGGCGAAGTACGGAGCAATGTGATTAAACGTTCAGCGGCCATTGCAGTGGGGGCCGCTATCTTATTGCTTGTAGTCTACTGGTTAACTCATAGCATAGTGGTCACCCGGGTAAACGATACCATCAGAGCCATTAAAGCTATTACCGAAGGTGAGGGAGATTTAACCCGTCGTTTTTCCAATTACAGCACTGATGAATTTGGTGAAATGGCGCGCTGTTTTGATCAGCTACTTGAGCAACTGCGATTAACTATAGTGGAGCTGCGCTCTATGACTCATGGTCTGGTGCAAGCTTCAGTGGAGCTGGCTCATGTGGCGGAAGAGTCCAGTGCTGAAGTCGTCAAGCAAACCTGTGATTTAGAAGTCACGGCTTCTTCTGTTCATGAGTTGGCGACTACAGCTTCTGTGGTGGCTCACAATGCAGAGCAGGCGGAGCAGGCCAGTGTTGAGGCCTCGCGTTTGACTCAGGGCGCGATGAAAACTCTGGAAGCGTCCGTCAAAAATGCCGCGCAGCAGTTATTGGACTCACAGCAGTCTCAGCGTTCAATCGCAAGCTTATCGGCTTCAAGTACTGAAATAGGCAAGGTATTAGAAGTGATTAACACCATAGCGGAACAAACCAATCTGCTGGCGTTAAATGCTGCCATTGAAGCCGCCAGAGCGGGTGAGCAAGGCCGTGGTTTTAGCGTGGTTGCCGATGAAGTGCGTTTATTGGCTGGCCGTACTCAGTCTTCGACCGGCGAAATTAAACGTATGATTGAGCAGTTGCAGCAAGGCGTAAACGAAGTACAGACATTAAACTCGACTGCTCAGGCGACTGTAAAAGATAACGAAGTAAAAGCGTCTGAGGCTAGTAACGCTATGGATTTAGTACTCCAGGCCATAGAAGAAATTAATCATCTGAACAGCCAAATTAGTACAGCTGCAGCAGAACAACGTGATGTGGCAGATGGTGTGAGCCAAAAAACTAACCACATTCACTCTGCAGCACAACAAAATGCAGTGCACAGCGCTACGACAAAAGACTCCAGTCAGGGTTTAAAGCGTATAGCTGAGGATTTTAGCGCTGTATTGTCGAAGTTTAAGGTGTAAAAGCCAACAGGCGACTTAAAGAAGCAGGTTGTGGCCTGCTTTTTTTATCACTGTGATTTTGTGCTCTATTCATTAGTCACAGACTGCTCTGTGATCCACTCAATCAAACTATCCAGCACCACGCGGCCGCGTCCTGCTTTGGGGTCGTTGATAAAACTCGCGACGACCCAGATGCGACCGCTTTGGTCTGTGACAAAACCGGCTAAGGCTGTGACATTACGCAAAGTGCCGGTTTTTAAGCGGGCTTTGCCTTTGGTTTGTGTCTGTGTGAAGCGGCGCTTTAAGGTGCCATCCACACCTGCGAGTGGCATGCTGCTGATAAGTTCTGGTTGATAGTGAGCCTGGTAAGCATGTTGCAGCAAAGCAGCCATCAACTCCGGGCTGATGCGTTCAGTGCGGGACAAACCAGAGCCGTTTTCTAATGTCAGGCTACTGTGATCCAGCTTGATATTGCTGAAGAAACTGCGAACCTGTTGCTCTGAAGTGTAGGCCGTCAGCTCAGTTCCGGCACCAGTTTGTGTTGCCCCTAAGGCCAAATACAACTGGCGGGTGATGGCATTGTCAGAGCTTTTATTGATATCCCGCAACACTTCAGCCAAAGCACGGCTTTGATGTTCGGCCAGCAGCACTGTGGCTTCTGCTGCGCCTTGTTCCAGCACAGGGATCTGGTGCTGCCCTGAAATTTGCTGCCATAGCTGTTGCACCAGTAAACGACTGAAATCGACTCTGTTGATCAGCTGTAAATAATCTCTTTTCTGGCAGTTCTTAGGAAAGTCTCCTTTTAATACCAGTTGTACACTATGGGGCTGACGTTTAAAGGCTAATTGCTCTGGATCTGGATACCAGTTTGCACAGCCGCCGTCCACAAGACGAACTTCAGCAGTGACCAACTCCAGGCCTTGTACTGCGGGATAGAGCCGGCCTGTGATGCGGTCAGTTGTGGACTGCAAGCGGATACCCAACATATTACGTTGTAAAAACAAAGCATCGGGCAGCAGGTTGTAGTATTCCCTTGGCGTTTCATCAAAAGGCAAAGCGGTCAGTTCAGGCCTGGCCGGATTAAACCAGCTGCGGTCAATCTGGATGGCTGGTACATGGCGTATACCCTGATCATAAGCCTGCTGCAGCAAAGACCAAAGCTCCTGCACTGTAAAATCCATATCGCCATAGCCTTTTAACACCAAAGGCTGCTGCATCGTCTTTTGTGGCTGTTCGTAAGCTCGCAACTGAGTGCTACCCCGGTAAGCCGGACCTAGTTGTTCCAGCGCCGTAATACTGGTGACCAGTTTCATAGTTGAAGCGGGCTGCATGGCTTTTGTGGGCTGATAACTTAGTTGTTCTGTTGGCGTATCAAGTGGGTAAGCTACAAAGGCGAGGGCATTTGGTTGCAGTTGAGCTTGTTGTAGTTGCTCAGACAGTCGATTTAGTAGCTCTTGCTGCTTGACCTGCTGGGTTGCAGAGCTGCTGCAGGCACAGAGCAGTAACGCCGATAGCAGTGCTATGCCAGATGGAAGCTGGCGAAGAGGGTGCATGACAGCTCCTTTTAGTTCACCACAAAGTCGAAATAAGTGTTTGGGTAGGTTTCGTTTTGCAGCGTAAAATGCCACCACTCCAGCTCGTAAGGGACAAAGCCCTGTTGCTGCATTAAATCTTTCAGTAACAAACGGTTGGCTTTTTGCTGTGCGGTAATAGTTGTGCTGTTTAAATGAGAAACCGGGTCAAATAAATCATAAGCGCCGCCCATATCAACAGGGAGCCATTGTCCCGTTGCATCTTTTCGCAGCAAAGTTAAATCCAGGGTCGACGCGCGGCTATGACCTGAATGAGCAGCAATATAACCTTGATTTAAAGCACTTTTATCTAAATTTGGGTAATAGCTTTTTTTAGTGCTTTGATCGGTACTATCTGCAACCCACTGCATAAAGTGATTGGATGCACGTTGAGGCCTGTAGCAATCCAGTAATTGCAGACGATAGCCTAAACGTTCAGTCTGCAGTGCTACTTTTGCCAGAGCTTCAGCTGCATTTTTCGCTAAATAGCAGCTGTTCGCCTGATACCCTGGTACTACTTTGCCGGTAAAATTGCTGTTGCTGGCATAGGCCATGCTAATTTGTACTTTGCTTGTCACTGTCCGTAAATCGACTATATCGACGGGTTTATTCGCCTCAATACGAACCGGACCTTGTGGTTTTACAAGCTGTGCTGCAGCAGTTTTGGTTGCTGGCGCAGAACTTTGCTGCTGCACAGTATTGCTGCACGACAGCACTAAGAAACAGCTCATCAGTAAGGCTTGTGTTTTCATCCAATCATCACCCAGCCACTGATTAAAAAGGCAATCAGCGCTAACAGACCACAAAACAGCGCATAAGGCAGCTGAGTTTTTACATGCTCTAACAAATCACAGCCTGAAGCGACGGCACTAACCACTGTCGTATCTGAGATAGGAGAGCAGTGATCACCCCAAATACCGCCACTTAAAATAGCGGCCAGGATCAGTGAAGGTGGTAATCCCAGCATTTCAACCAGTGGCATACCAATAGGAATTAAAATAGCAAAAGTGCCCCAGGAGGTGCCCGTGGTAAAAGAGATGATGGCACCAGCGATAAAAAGTAATGCAGGAATAAGCACCAGTGGGGTGGATTCTTTGACAAAAGAGGCAACATAAGCCCCTGTACCTAAGTCTTTCATGGCGCTGCCTAAAGCCAGCGACAACAATACAATACTGACTAAAGGTAATAGTTCACCCATACCTCTGAAACCAATAGTAACCAGTTGCTGATGACTAAAACGACGACTCCATGCCATCAGGCCATAAGCCACAACACAAGCTATGGTGGTAGCATAAAGCGCCGCTTTGGCACCTGATCCTTCGACTAAGCTGCCGTTGCCCGTCCATAGCATAAAACCAACCATACCCACAATCAGGGTCAGTAAAGGCACTAACATCAGTGAAACACTGCTTGGTGGTGTATCAATATCACTGTGGCTTGCGACTGTATTCAGCTCAATTTCTGCCTGCTTCATCGGGCCATACACTTTATCTGTGTAGATGGTGTAGAACACCATTATCAGCGTGAACAACGCATAAAAGTTCAGCGGAATAGTACCAATTAATACAGAGACAGCGGATTCAGGCAGGTTGTAGGTGCTCAACAGCCCCAGTACATAAGCACCCCAGCCATTGAGTAAAATTAAGATACAGATGGGAGCACTGGTACTGTCGACTATGTAGGCCAGACGGGCACGGCTCATCTTAAATTTATCGTACAAACCGCGCGACACAATACCCGCTGTTAACGCACTCAGGTTCGATTCTATAAAGACCAGAATACCTATGCCGTAGCTGATAAAACCGGCCTGACGTTTAGAGCGGGCTACCCCTTTGCGGATAAACCAGTCGACCATAGCGGACACGCCACCTGAGTCCCGCATAAAAGCCATCAGTGCACCTATCAAAAGGGAGAATAATAAAATCCTGCTGTTATCGGCAGAAGAGGTGACCGAAATAATACGTTCTAAACTTTGCACAGGACCATGTAATAAGGCTCCAAATACACTTAGCTCGGGCTGCTTTAAATACAATAAAACTTCAGCACAGGCGACGGCTAAAATAAGCGCCAGTACCACTTCTTTACGCCAAATAACGACGGCTATGGCCAGAATGGCAGGTAACAAACTTAAACTATCGGGCACTGGAACTTCCCTAACTATGAAATGGAGCAATTGATGCTGTTTATACTGCAGCAATTAGCTGTGCCTTTCCAGTTGCGTTGGCCTTTTTATTTAGTTAGTTGGCTGATTTTCATTCAGAATTTGACGCTGTGCAGCGCCTAAAAGGCTATAGCGGATTAAAAGGCAAAAAAAATTAGCTAATGCATGCAGAGTGCACTAGCTAATTCGCTGTAAGCACAGCTGTTGGTTTGGGCTATCTCCACAGCTGTGTTCACAAAACTTGTGGTAAAAGCTGGTTTATTTAAAGGTTAAACCACCAGCGTCGACGCTTTGCACACCTTTGACATTCTCTGCCAGTTGTACGGCCAGTGCTTTTTCTGAGCCACTGTCGACCAGACCATTAAGTGTTACCACACCTTTGTTGGTATTGACCGCAATATCAGAACTGTCGACATTGTTTGAATACATAAAGGTGGATTTCACTTTGGTGGTGATCCAACCGTCCGCCATTGCAGTGCCTGGCTTGGATTTTTTATCCGGATTTGCCAGCACAGTCAGCTTATTGTCAACTGACATTACACCCCTTGTGGTCATGGCCAGGTTTTCAGCCAGATCTACCGCTGCTTTGTTTTCGGCTGTGCCTGTTAAGGTCACCATGCCTTTTTTGGTGGTGACTTTAGTCGTACTACCGTCGACATAACGGCTCCAGGTCAATTTAGATTTCACGGCTGCCGTAATACTGGCATCGTCGATGATCTCGGCATAACTGGACTCAGTTGAGCGCGCCGGTTTTTTGTAGTTATCTTCGGTGATCATGGTGTTGTCGACTTTGCTGATGCCTTTTACACCTTCAGCAATTTCGGTAGCCAACTCTTTGTTAGCGTCACTTTCCACCCGACCACTGATAGTGGCTTTATCACCTTCGACAGTGACTGTAATGTCATCGTGACGCAGATAAGGGCTGAGCTGATAGGTCGTCAGGATCTGGCTTTCCAGACGGGCATCTTTTACGCCCTGACTACTTTTAGCGTCCTGTGCCATGGCTGGGACAGACAAACTACTTACTATCAGTGCCAACACCGCTGGATATTTTTTCTTCATCAATTTCATGGTGCTCTCCCTTGCTGAATTAGCTGCGATTGTCGATAAAGTTTTTCACTTGCTTGTCGGCATCGGAGCGGCTAATGGAATAACGTGTCTGCACCAGTTCGGATAATTTTGCCGGTTCACCTGCAGACTTCTTCAGATCGCTTTCTGACAACTTGCTCCATACTTTGTGTGCAGCACCAATACGTTTTTGCCATGCATCGTCTGATGTCTTCATTGGTGCCTTAGCTGGTGCACCTTTGCTGCTGCTCTGTTGTGGGGTCGCCGATTTAGATGCTTTGGACGTTTTTGAATCTTTTGCATCTTTTGTTGTAGTCGTTGAGATAGGTGTGCCACCCACTATAGGGCTGATTTTAGATGTTTTCTCTTTAGATGTAGTCATTAGTATTCTCCTTGACCTGCATGGTTTTGCGGAAGTGCAAACCATGCAGGGGATGACGCATAACTAAAGTAGAGCGATTCAATGGTCAGTTCAGTGCGTTGCCGCGCTAAACTGGAAAAGGGTTATTTAATGCGCATATCATCTTTAACTGATGTTACACCAGACACGGCGCGAGCCAGGCCAATAGCTCTGTCTGCGTCAGCACGTGACTCAATAAAGCCGCTTAATTGCACAACGCCTTTAAAGGTTTCAACGTTAATCTCTGCTACTTTTAAGCCTTTTTCGCCCAAAAATGCCGATTTTACTTTTGCAGTGATCACCGTATCGTCGACATATTCGCCTGTGCCTTCAGCGGTACGGGTTGAGGCACAACCGATGCTTGATACCGCAGCAACGGCCAGCAATGTAGCCAGCACTAATGGTTTAATGGTCATAAGTATTCTCCGATAAATGCAGCTCTGTACAGGCGCCGGAATGGGCCTGACTCATGAGCGGCGGGGGATTAATAATAAGCAACAGCCCGAAGCAATCAGCATCCAGCCTAGCCAGGCTGGTACACTAAATTGCTCTGTTTCTTTAACTGACAGTTCGAGTGAACCAATTTCTGCAGTCTGGCGGCTCGTGGTGTAACTAAAGCTATGGTAAAACAACGAAGAAATGCCCAGCAGGATCAATACCACCGCCAGTATTCTCATTAGTTTCATCAGAGGCCCCTTAATCAGAGCCTGCGTCTTTGCAGTACACGCAGCACGATAATCACCAGCGCAACGACCAGTAACAAGTGCAGCGCGCCGCCTAACGAGTAGGATGACACCATACCGAGGAGCCATAAGATCACGAGGATTGCGACAATAGTTTCTAACATAGGGGTACTCCAAAGATGGATGAAAGATCCCACTTTGAGCCCGCTGCGATGGGCGGTCTGTGCGTTAGCGTACTTATAAATAAAAAGCCCTGAAACAGAGTTCAGGGCTTGGCCTTATTATTTAATCAGAGTGTGTTATCAGAGCGTTTTGTTGCTGTAATAGCTGTGGATCAATTCACGCCAAGTGCTGTCAGCCATATCGGGCCAGTTGTCTTTATCAAAGCCTGGAGCGTTTTCTAAGCGGTCTTTTTCAATATCCAGCGTAAAACGTTTGTTTTCTGTGTCCAGGATCAGTGCATTCCATGGCACTGCAAATAATTTTTCGCCCATGCCTAAAAATGATCCAAAAGACAATACGGCATAACTGATTTTGCCGCCGCTCATGTCCAACATAATTTCTTTGATATCACCGATTTTTTCATCACGATGGTTATAGACATCATTACCGAGCAGTGTTTCAGCGCCCATCAGGCCTGGGCCCGGACCCATATTGCCGTTCGCGTGCATGCTACTGTTTTTATAAATGCCATACTGGTCTTTATCGTTGTAATTCATGGATAACTCCTTGAGGCTTTCGCCTGAGCTGCCGGCGCAGCGGCACGATACCGGACCATGAGTCTGGCCCGTTCGGCCGCAAGGTTCAGTTCGTCAACGAACACAGGCGACATCTTGATGGAAAGATCCAGGCAGGAACTGTGGTTGTTTGTCGAGTAAAGTGCGATAACAACTACAGCTGGCTTTTTCCAGCGCAGGGCGGTTTAAAATATGGATTTGGCCTCTGTGGTAGTCGATGATCTTTTTCTCCAGTAAAGAACCCGCAGCCTCGGTCACACTGCTGCGCCGGACTCCTAACATAAAAGCTAAATACTGGTGAGTCAGAAAAAATTGATCCCCTCCGGCTCTGTCGTGAGTCATCAACAACCAGCGCGCTAAACGCGGTTCAGTTTCATGGTAATGATTGCAGCAGACTAAGCGGGTGAGCTGAACGACATAAAAAGCCAGGTACTGTTGCAGGATTTGCTGCAGCTTTACACAACGTTTTAGTTCAGCGTTAAAAGCCTGATGTTCTATTTGCAACGCCAGGCCGTGGCCCTGCACTATGGCCTGAACCGGAGAGGTCTCTACGCCAATAGAGACTAAAGCCCCTAATATGCCTTCGTTACCGATCAGACCTACTTCTAAGCGCTGGTTCTGTTGCACTGAGGTTAAAATTGAAATGTAACCAGACAAAGGTAAATAGACAAAACCACAGTTTTTACCTTCTTCACACAACACCTGGCCAAAGTGCATTTCGATCGTTTTGCCGTGGCGCATGACAGCTTGTTGCTCTTCGTCAGACAGTTGTTGCAAAAGTTTGTTTTGCGGTGGGTCTGTGTGCATCAGATGGGCCTTTATCAGAAAAGATAAAAAACAGTTTGTTTGATTGTGTTAGAGATTTCTGTTCGGCACAGCACCAAACTATCTGCTTGGAGTGATGACGCACAGAGCAGCATTGAGATGTTTTGCTAGGTTGAATTTTTAGCCGTCAGGACCAGAGGATGAAAACCGATCTAAAAAGGAAAAGCATGGGGCTGGGGAATGCAAAAAGGACTCAGCTATGACAAAGGCTCCAGATGCGAAGCCTGTTCCGGCAACCGCAGATCTGACTGAGAAAAATGACTTGTGTTTAAAGCCCTCTTATCTGCGAAAACTTCGAGACAGGTTAAAGCGGGCATTAAAGCAGCAGGAAAAAAGAACAGCTAAAAATTCAGACTGATGTTTTTCGACATACTGACTTTGCGTCAAACCACGTCATCAAGGCGAGATCCACTTTTTCCGGTTTATGTTGGATACCAGACCGAATAGCCAGTTTTTATTCGCCAGGATGGGCTTAGGGTAGGTAACCCTTTTATTGATTTATCTGCCTTAACTCACCATCAATTAAAAGAGGTATGCACTAATGAACATGAAGAAAATTCTATCCACTGGCGCTTTGGTCTGTTTGTTTGGCACCGTATCAGGTTTGGCTTTTGCAGCAGACAAAATCGATGCAGATGACTTTGTTGAGGAAGTTTCAGCAAAAGGCATTGCGGAAGTCGAAGGCGCCAAAATGGCGCAGCAGAAATCTACCTCTGCTGATATCAAAGCTTTCGCACAAAAAATGGTTGCTGATCATTCAGCTGCCAACGCGGAACTTGCCAGCATCGCCAGCCGGAAAAATCTCGAAGTATCTGATGAAGCGGAGCTAGCCAACAAAGCCAAGAAATTCATGTTGGAACAACGTGATGGCGAATCCTTTGATGAAGCTTATGCCAAAAATCAGGTTTCGGCGCACGAAGACACTATTGAATTATTCCAACGGGCTTCTATTTCTGATGATGTCGAGATTGCAGCCTTCGCAAATAAAACCTTACCTGCACTGAAGCAGCATTTAAAAATGGCAAAAGAGCTGGCTGTGACGCACGACAAGGAATAAGTTTTCCTATGTCTGCCGGTGGTGAATTTTACCGGCAGGCAACTTTTAGCCTATTAGAAATAACCAACTTCCCAGGCCCATGTATTCGCATATAACAAGAGGCTTTTTAAGGGCATTGATGTCAGGAACATAGGGAAGGGGATAAAGAAAAATCGGACCACAACAGCAGTAGAAACAGCCAACTGATGCAGTGATCTGGCGGTACAAACTTATACTTTGGCGGTATTTTTAGACCAGGGCAGTAAACGGTCAGACTCTTTGCGCACTACGGCGTAACATTCACAGCTTAAGTTCTCAAGTTTAGCGCGGTTGAGTACCTGAATATGACCTCTGTGGTATTCGATTACTCCCAAGCGTTGTAAACGACCGGCGGCATCTGTCACTCCTTCCCGTCGTACGCCCAGCATGTTCGCTATCAGCTCCTGGGTCATCACCAGTTCGTTGCCTTCGAGCCGGTCGAGCGATAACAACAACCAGCGGCAAAGTTGTTGATCAATCGAATGGTGGCGATTACAGACCGCAGTTTGTGCCATTTGGGTGATCAGGGCCTGGGTGTAACGCAGCAAAGTGTGCAACAAAGCGCCATGGCGATTAAATTCGTCCTTTAAACGCTGACCTAATAAGCGGTAGGCCTGACCTGCGCTTTGCACTATGGCTCTGCTGGTGGTGCTTTCGCCGCCCATAAAAAGAGCGACTCCTATTAATCCCTCATTGCCTACAACGGAGATTTCTGCAGAAGCGCCACTTTCCATCACATACAACAATGAGACAATTGAATTGGTGGGGAAGTAAACATAACGTAGCGTATCGCCGGATTCATACAAGACTTTGCCTAGAGGTAACTCAATTAATTCCATGTGAGGAAGTAATCTTTCCTGAACATCGGCGGGCAGTATAGCGAGCAGACGATTTTGTTTTGGGCCTTTTGTTTGAGGCATCTAAAACTCCATGTATAGATTTGCGATCGACACCGATCAGCATCAGCATCAGCATCAGCTATTACTACCCTGAAGTCTGTACGCCGTCGAACATAGAGTTATTCTTGTAATTATTGCTTTCTAATTCATTGCTTTAGTGCTTTTTTATTCCTGGGCTTTGGTCTTTTTTTGTAACCAGTGTTGGCCCAAAGTTAAAGCCACAGACCAGAGTAAAGCTGATTCTTTGCCATGAAGTTTGTTTTTTAACATCATCAGCCAAGGCGCCCCGCCTGACAACTGCTGTTGCAGCAATTTCATACCCAAACTGCGTGGAAACTGGTCGTTATCTTGTTGCTGCTGTGGTCCTAGCTGCTGCTGGATCAGATGACGTTGTTGTGCCATTTTCTGCCGCAATAGCAGGATCTGAACTGGTAAGGGTAGAGGTTTCTCTGTATTCATACCTGGCGCCTTAGTAGTTTCATATCTGTTATAAACTCCTGGAAACTCCCGCTAAAGGCACTTTGACCTTTTTTGCCTAAGCGTTGGATCAGAAAAAAGCAGGCCAGTGCTAAAAAAGTGAAGACTACAGGTAAAGTCCAGATGAAGAAGGTAAAACTTTCATTATTTCGATTCAGATAAAGCACTGCAAAACCTGCAAACAAGAATGCCAGAAACACAAAACTGATACTCAATACACCGCAGAGCATAATCCATTGCAAACGGCGTTTTTCCTGTTGCCATTCCAAATGTAGCAATTGACCATGTAAACCCAGTTGAGTCATCAGTTGCGGACTTGCTCTGTCGAGCAACCATAACCAACGGGCAGGATCAAAACCTACAGAGCCTGTAGTGGCATTTTCCATTTCAGGTGTCGACATGCGAACTCCATTCAAAAAAACCGACCTCAAAGGGTCGGTAGACATCGTATTACTTGGAACCTGAACCGCTGCAACGGGCAACAAACACACCCAGCACGAAGCTGACTGCTGCACAGGCAGCAATAGACTGCCATGGTTGCTGATGCACATAACGGTCTGTTACTTCAGCAGAATGACGTGCTTTGGCCGCAAAGTTGTGGCCTATATCTTCCACTGATGCTTTGGCTGTAGCGACACGTTCAGTCAGCTTTTTCTTAGCCTGCTCAAACTCCGCTCCTGTTAATGAAGTGGTGGTTTTCAGTAAGTCTTCGATATCGGCAATGAAATTATGGAATTCATCTGTTAAAGCCGGGCCGCTCTGACTTGAGTTTGGAGCTGCGCCATCGGTACGAGTTGGCATAAGTACATCCTTTTATGTGGGTGGCAATCTGTTCCTTGAAAAATCTGACCTTCAAATCCTTTTGCTCAGAGTGAAGGGCCAGACTATAGCACCTAAACAGCCTTGTATGTGGGTCAAAGCACAAAGTAGCTAATTAACTTTGTTTTAAACTTTTTATTTTGTCTTTTTTACAGGAGAAGTAAGAATTCTATATGAGCGCCAGCGCACCGAACACTTTGATCGGAGGGTTCAGTATGCAACAACAGGCAGACTCGTATTGGCTGAGTTCCGGCAAGGGTTCTGCTGTTTGTTGTTGTTTTTTTGATTATTGATCAGGGAGTTACCATGTATATATCTACCTATCTGCCCACCTGTCTGTCGAACCGGTACCCACAGATCCGCAAAACCCTGTTGCTGTTAAGCCTAAGTGCTTTGCTGGCATCTTGTGCTTCGGCGCCAGAAGCTCCTGTGAGCCAAATCCAGGCGGCGGAACAAGCTATTGCTGCAGCCGAACGCATCACTGCAAGTGATTATGCGTTACCAGAGTTATTAGAAGCCCGAGCGGATTTAGTTTCAGCCCGCGCAGCGGTTCAAAAAGAAGACATGTTGGCTGCACGTCGTTATGCCGAGTTATCTCAGGCTGGTGCTGAGCTGGCGTCTGCCCGTGCCGGAGAAGGAAAAGTCCGTGCTGTGATTGATGATATGCAAAAAAATATCGATGTATTAAAGCAGGAAATGCAACGTAAAACAGGACAAATGCAATGAGAAATTTAGCAGGTACAACCCCGATACTAGTGCTGGTGGCTGGTGTAATGACGTTAAGCGCCTGTAGCTCAGCCGTTGTTAAACCAGACGGCTCCTATGCGGTACGACAAAAACTGACTGCATTGCAAGCCGATCCTAACTTAAGCAACAGAGCTGTGTTGCCAGTGCAACAAGCTGAAGCTGCAGTATTGGCAGCAGAACAACCGACCAAAGATTTGGCTCTTGCCAGCTACAGAGTGAAACTGGCGGATAAAAAAGTTGAAATTGCAAAAGCAGTGGCCCAAACCAGTTACCTGGATGAGCAATACAAAACGCTGGGCGCACAACAGGCGGATGCCCGTTTGGACTCCAGAACTCAGGAAGCTGATTCAGCACGTTATGACGCTAAATTAGCCAGACAAGATGCAACGGCTGCCGAAGCTGAATCAGAACTTGCCAAACAGCAGGCTCTGGAATTACAGCAACAAATCGCAGAACTGAATGCCAAAGAAACTGAAAGAGGTTGGGTCGTGACTTTAGGGGATGTGCTGTTTGACACAGGCCGTGCTGAACTTAAAGAAGGTTCGTTGAATAATTTGTCGAAGCTTTCTGCCTTTTTAAATCGTTATCAGGACCGCAAGGTTCAGATTGAAGGTCATACCGATAGCGTTGGCAGTTCAGATTCAAATCAGGGTTTGTCAGAACGCCGGGCTAATTCAGTACGACGTTATCTGGAAGCTCAGGGGATTGCATCGGACCGTTTAAGCGCTGCAGGACTGGGCGAGAACTCACCTGTCACTGACAATGATTCAGCCACCAGCCGTCAACAAAACCGCAGGGTAGAAGTCATTATCGCTAATACTGCTTCTGCACCAACAAGCCCGTAACAAGGCAATGGGAGCGTTTTGATGAAAACTGCAACCAAACAAAAAAGCCAGGCAGCGACATCCGCTGCCGGCGATCGGATTGCGCAAGAACAATTCTGGCTAAGACACCTGGATGAGGCGCAGCAGTGCTGGAATAAATTATCCAGAGAACAATTGCTGCAATCACAAGGAATGCCTCACCGACTTAGCCGTTTATTGCAGGAACATTATGATTTATCACGGGAGCAGGCTGATCATCAAATCAGTCGATTTAAAGAAAGCTGTGAGTTGTGCCCCTCTGCGATTCAGTCAGGCAGCGGCCAGGATATAAGTTAAATACTTTCATCTATCTATGTGCGTTATCGCACGAACAGCTGAATTTTTGTACTGCATCGTAAGTTAGCAGCGCCTAATGAATGCTACAAAGTATAAGGAAGTCTTTGATGAGTACGCTAATTACCGATCATAAATTACTGCGCCAGCATGCCAGAAAGCATGTTGAGGCGGGTGCTGCGTTATCGCAGTCACTACTTTTTAGCCAAAGGTATCCATGCCAATACAGTAGCTGCTGAATTTCTGGAACACTCAAACGAAGAGTTACTGCATGTGGATTGGTTGGCTGCCCGCATAGTTCAACTGGGAGGCGAGCCCGATTTTTCACCGCAGGGAGTGATAGAGCGAGGTCAGTCGGTGTTTGGTACTGCTCAGAATTTGTATGAAATGATTAAAGAAAATCTGATTGAAGAGCGGGTCGCTATCGATCATTACAAAGAGCTGCTGTTATTTATCGGTGATGACGACCCGACCAGTAGTGCACTGATCCAAAACATTCTGCAAACCGAAGAAGAACACGCGGATGAACTGGCCAGCCTGTTATGGGGACTGCCGGAGCAGCACAACTAAGGTCGTAATTAAGTAACGCCAAGTATATATAACCGCAAGTTAATGGAGCAAAAGCTCAATGAAGCGACAGGAAAGGAATCTATGAAAACAGATCAACAATTGACACAGGACATTCAGGCAGAGCTAAAGTGGGATAGTGCTGTGCATGCAGATAAGGTGCAGGTTTTGGTGCATGGAGGCATAGTGACTTTATCGGGGAAAGTGGCCTCATTGGCTGAACTCTGGCATGTGCAATGTGCGGTACACAGAGTCTATGGTGTGCAGTCGTTGGACAATCAACTGGTGGTGGCGTTGCCTCATCAGCATGTGTACCAGGATGCGGACTTAACACGGGTTGCTGAATCGGTCTTGCAGTGGTCCAGTCATATTCCGCCTCATGGCATTGAGTTAACTGTCTCTATGGGATGGATTAACTTAACAGGTGAAGTGGCCTTTGATTATCAGCGCCGTGCTGCAACTCAGGCTTTGCGTTATCTGGCGGGTGTGCGAGGTGTGACCAATCAAATTCGTTTAACCCCGAAGAATGTGGCTGGAACAGTAAAAAAAGATATAGAAACAGCCTTGGCCAGGCAAAGTCAGGGGGTTGAACCCGCTATTCAGGTGGAAGTCATTGAGTCTGATGTGGTGCTGACTGGCACTGTGAGCAGTTGGGCTGAGCACGACAAGGCCCTGGTGTCTGTTTGGAGTACACCTGGAGTCTCTCATATTACCGATCATATATACGTGTTGTAAGCTCGCTTTTATCTGCTCTTTTCCTTACTTTCCTCCGCTGTGTTGGCGCTAAAATCAGATCTAAGTGATTGATCTGTTTTTTGCTTTTTGGCCGTTACAACTTGTTACCCTTTTAGCAGGACTGAAACTTCTGACTGTTTTATAGTGGCGTTAATAAAAAAGTATCTATGCTTGCTTGAACTACCGGATGGGTCTGGACCATGAAAACTATAAAACTAACTCTCATTGCCTTGTGTATTGCCACTACCTTAACGGCTTGCTCCAAGCCTGAAGTGGCTAAAGTGCAGGAAGAAAGTGTCAAACCATTACAATTGGTGTCGCAGGATTTGCTCACTTTATCTGAAAGCTCCCTGGCCAGAGGCCCTGTGATTTCGGGCTCATTACAGCCAGTGGTGAAAGCCGAACTGAATGCAGAAGTGTCCGGTATCGTCATGCAGGTGTTAAAAGACAATGGTGATGCAGTTAAAGCTGGTGATGTGCTGGTGAAGCTGGATCAAACCACCTACCGAGACAAATTATTGTCCGCCCAGGAAGCTGAACGTTCAGCTGTGGTCACACTGGAGCAGTCCAATCGTCAACTCAAGCGTATGCAGTCTTTATCTAAACAAAGCTTAGTCACTCAGGAAGGACTGGAAGCTGCTGAAAATAAAGCCAATCAGGCCCAGTCTGATTTAGCTTCAGCCCGCGCCCGTTTAGTTGAAGCCCGTCAGCAGATGGAAAAAACTGATGTCAAAGCACCGTTTTCCGGTGTAGTGGCTACCCGCAAAGTGTCAGCCGGTGATACAGCTCAGATTGGCAAGGGCCTGATGGTACTGATTGACCCTGCCAGTATTCGTTTTGAAGGTTATGTGGCTGCTGATCGTGTCGGTCAGGTGAAAGTCGGCAATAAAGTGACTTTTAAGGTCAATGGCTACAGCGGTCAGTTTTTTACCGGCACAGTAGAGCGTATTAACCCATTGGCCAATGAAAGCACCCGTCAGGTTCAATTGTTAGTGAGCATGGACTTAAAAGAGCAGTCTCTGGTGGCGGGGTTGTATGCTGAAGGTCATGTTGAAGCGCAAAACAGCAATGCGCTGATGGTGCCTGAATCTGCCCTTATCCGTGAAGGTGATAAAAACTTTGTCTGGCAATTTGCTAATAATGAGCTGAAAAAGACTGAAGTGGAATTAGGCAGTAAAGACGAAAGGTGGGGCACTCAAGAGGTGTTGTCTGGTGTCACTTCAGGCGCGCAGATTTTACGTCATCCACAAGGGGCTTTGACCGATGGTGGTAAAGCTGAATTGGCAGTAGCAGCTTCTGATACGCCGGATCAAACCGCAGCCAAAGCCAGCGCAGGAAACTAAGCCATGTTTTTATCTGATTTTAGTATCAAACGCCCTATGGTGGTGGTGGCTATTACGCTTGCCATGATGATTTTTGGTTATTTTGCGATGACCAATTTGAAAACTAACCAATTCCCCGATGTACAGCCTCCTGTGCTGGTGATGACTATTCCATACCCAGGAGCCTCGCCCGAAACAGTGGAACGGGAAATACTGAACAGAGTCGAAGATTCGATGGCGACTATCACAGGTATGAGAGAACTACGTTCTTATGCCCGTGATTCTAATGCTGTCATAGTGGCGATTTTTGAGTTTGATAAAGACCTGATTGAAGCCTCACAGGAAATGCGTGATGCAGTGGCTGTGGTACGTGACAAACTACCCACTGAAATGAAAGAACCATTCCTTCGCCGTGAAGACCCCAATGCTTTCCCTATTATGTCTTTGGCTTTGTCGTCTAAATCCATGGATCCAATAGAGTTGTCGCAACTTGCTGAACATCAGATAGCCCGTGAAATTCGTGCTGTGCCTGGTGTGGCTCTGGTGAATCTGGAGGGTGAAAAAGAGCGCGAAATGACAGTGTTCTTAAACTCCAATGCGATGCGTGAAGCCAACATTTCAGCTATGGATGTGGTCAACGCCTTACGTGCGCAGAATATTGCAGCTCCTGTAGGCCGTGTTGTCAATGGCATGGAAGAGCAGGGTATTCGTATTCAGGGCCGTCTACGTGATGTGCGTGAATTTGAACAAATGGTGGTTAAACGTAATGGCGATCAGGCCATTCGTTTAGAGCAAGTGGCTGAAGTGGTGGATGGTGCAGCAGAGCAGCGTCGTTTATCCATTTTTAACGGCGTGCCTTCTTTAGGTATTGACGTGATTAAGGCCCGTGACGCTTCTACCATCAGCGTCACAGACGATATCAAAGCGAAAATTGAACAGCTAAAGAAAACCTTACCTGCTGATTTTGAATTAGTGGTGGTACGTGATTCGGGTGAAGACGTAGCGGCCAGTATGCGCAACGTCACTGAAGCTTTATCCATGGGTGCCTTGCTGACTATTATTACCGTCTTCGTGTTTCTGAACTCCTGGCGTTCAACTTTAATTACGTCATTAGCTTTACCCACTTCTGTACTGGCGTCTTTTATCGCAGTCTGGGCTTGCGGTTTTACGCTGAACTTTATGTCGTTGCTGGGCTTGTCATTGGCCATAGGTATTTTGATTGACGATGCGATAGTAGTGCGGGAAAACATAGTGCGTCATATGGAAATGGGCAAAGACAATATGACGGCGGCCCGCGACGGTACACGTGAAATTGGTATGGCTGTTATCGCGACCACTATGTCTATTGTGGCAGTGTTTATTCCTATCGCTTTTCTGGACGGTATTACCGGTCAGTGGTTTAAACCTTTTGGCTTAACTGTGGCTTGTTCTGTGTTGGTATCTTTGTTTATCTCCTTTACGCTGGATCCGATGATGTCTGCCTACTGGCACGACCCGGACCACGATAAACACGCTAAACGCCGTGGACTAGGTAAAGTACTGCAGAAGTTTAATATCTGGTTTGATCATCAGGCAGAGCGCTACTCCAGGGTGATTGGCTGGGCACTGAAGCACCGCAAGTCGATGTGGCTGCTGGCTTTTGGTTCATTTTTCGGTGCTATTTATCTGCAAGGTGCTCATGGTGGTTCTGGTTTTCTGCCAGAAACCGATGATGGCGGAGTGATTATCTCGGTGCGTGCGCCTTCAGAAGCCAGTATTGAATACACCAGCATTAAAGCTGAGCAGGCTGCTGCTATTGCCCGCCAGTTGCCGGAACAGTTGTATACCCAAACTACGGTAGGTACTCAGGGCAATATCACCCGGGCACAGATTTTTGTCCGGCTGAAAAAAGAGTATGAACGCGACCGTAACTCACGTGAGATTGCCGCAGAATTGCGCGCCAAAATAAAACAGCTGGTGGGTGCTGAATACACAGTGTCCGCTGACTTAAACGGCGGTGGTGATGGCAAGGCGCTACAAATTCAGTTCCGTGGCCCGGATAGTCGGGTGCTGGAAGGTTTAGTGCTGGATTTTGTTGAGAAACTTAAAACTGTGCCTGGCGCTGTGGACGTTGGTTTGTCGGCTCAGGATCCAAAACCAGAGTTACAAATTGAGTTTAACCGTGGTTTAGCTTCAAGCCTGGGCTTGTCTATGGGCGATGCCGCTAATGCTTTACGTCTGGCTTTTGCTGGTGCTGAGATAGGTGACTGGATAGATCCAACAGGGGAAACCCGTAACGTCTATGTCCGTATTAAACCGGAAGAGCGTATGACAGTACAGGATCTGGAACGTTTACCCCTGTTATCTAGCATGACAGGCGCTATGATCCCACTGGAGCAGGTGGCCACTGTGACTATAGGCAAAGGTCCTGCAGTGATAGAACACTTAGACCGTGAAAGTATGATGGCGGTCAGCGCCAACGTTCAGGGGCGCAGCTTCGGTGAAGTGGACTCTGATGCGAAAAAACTGCTGAAAACCATTCCATTCCCACCTGGTTATGACGTGGTGTCTGGTGGTCAAAGCCGTGATCAGGAAGAAGTTTTTGGTAGCATCTTTGGCGCACTGGGTTTGGCCGTGATGTTGATGTATCTGATTTTAGTGGTGCAGTTCCACAGCTTCCTGGCACCGGTCTCCATTATGATGTCCTTGCCGTTATCCTTAATTGGTGTGGTGTTGTCCTTGCTTGTTGCAGGCGCAACCTTAAACCTGATGAGTTTAATTGGGGTTGTGATGCTGATGGGTATAGTAGTGAAAAACGGCATTTTGCTGATTGACTGTGCCCGTAAAAAAGAAAGTGAAGGTTTAGGGCTGGAAGAAGCATTAATTGCTGCTGGCCGTGAGCGTTTACGTCCTATCCTGATGACCACTTTTGCTTTGGTGGCTGGTATGTTACCTGTGGCTATTGGCATTGGTGAAGGCGCAGCCTTCTACAAACCTCTGGGGATTTCAGTCATAGGTGGTGTACTCACCTCGACTGTACTGACCTTGTTGGTGGTGCCAACTTTCTACGACAGTCTGGAGACCTTTAAACGTAAAGTGAAAGCCAGATTTAACCGTAACAGAAAACCAGCGCCTACGGGTTATGATGTGCCGCTGACCTCTAACTAAGTCATATGGATTAAACACAAAAGAGCACTTCGGTGCTCTTTTTTTTGGCTGATAAAAGTTGAGACTCTTCTATTCAACGAAGCAAATTGTGCTTTTATCACAGAGAGTTGGGAAAGACTGTTAAATCCGCTAGTATGACTTTATGCCACTATTTTTAAGTATTCAGTATGGACAAGCTCACCCCTTACCAGTTACGGGCGCAGATAAGAGCCGGCCAGTTTAACAACCAGACCAGCGGTTTGGTGCCTGGTTATGTGCAGTGCAATATGGCGATTTTACCGCAAAGTTGGGCGGCCGAATTTTTGCTGTTTTGTCAGCGCAACCCCAAAGCTTGTCCTTTAGTGGCTGTGACTGAACCCGGACAGTTTTTACTGCCTGAACTAGGTCAGGATATTGATCTTCGAACTGACTTACCTGCCTACCGTGTGTTTAAGCAAGGTGAGTTGGTGGATGAAGTTCCGGATATCCGCGCTTTATGGCGGGATGATTTGGTCAGTTTCCTGATTGGTTGCTCTTTTTCCTTTGAAGAAGCCTTAGTGGCTGCCGGGCTGGAAATTCGTCATATCAGTGAAGGCAAAAACGTCCCTATGTATAACACTGATTTGCCATGCGTCAGCGCAGGCCGTTTTTCTGGTTCTATGGTGGTTAGTATGAGACCAATGAAACCCGTTGATGCGATACGCGCTATTCAAGTTTGTAGTCGTTTTCCTGCAGTGCATGGTGCGCCTGTACATTTTGGTAACCCGCAAGATATTGGCATTTCTGATATCCGATCACCGGATTATGGCGAGGCAGTGAGTATCCAACCTGGCGAAGTACCAGTATTCTGGGCTTGTGGTGTCACGCCTCAAGCTGTGATGAAGCAAGCCAAGCCTGATTTTTGTATCACGCACAGCCCCGGTCATATGCTGGTGACCGATTTGCTGAATTCTTCTTTAGCGAGTTTTTAATGAAGCCTTTAATCAATTCCGTGATCAAACTTAATTGCGACTTAGGCGAAAGTTTTGGCGCATGGCAAATGGGGCTGGATGCAGAGGTGATGCCTTTGATTGATCAGGCCAATATCGCCTGTGGTTTTCATGCCGGCGATCCAACTGTGCTGGTGAATACTTTAACTCTGGCGAAAAAACATCAGGTGGAAATAGGCGCGCACCCCAGTTATGACGATAAACAGGGTTTTGGCCGTCGCTCCGTAAAAATGACTGCAGATGAGCTCAAGCATTTGCTTTGGTATCAGATAGCAGCAGTGGATGGGGTGGCAAAAAGCCTTGGACTGGAACTGAGTTACGTCAAACCCCATGGCGCTTTGTATAACGATATGATGGCAACCCCGGCTTTGCTTGAAACTGTGATGCAGGCAGTGGCCAGTTACCATAAGCCTTTAAAGCTGATGTTGTTGGCTACTGGTTTCGCAGCGCAGCACAAAGTATTGGCGCAGCGGTATCAGTTGGAGTTGTTATTTGAAGCTTTTGCCGACCGGCGCTATAAAAGCGATGGCTCTTTAACACCTCGTAGCCAGATGGGAAGTGTGCTGGATCATCAGGCTGCATTAGTGCAAGTGCAGCAGTTGCTGCAAAACGGCACTGTGCAAAGTGATACAGGCGATAGGGTGGTTATTCAAGCCGACACTTTATGTGTGCATGGCGATAATCCAGCGGCCGTTGCTTTGGTGCAGTCTATTCGTCAGTTGCTGGAACAGTCATGATCCAACTGGAACTGGCTGGTGAAAATGGCCTGATCTTGTATCTGCCTGCGGAGATCTCCGGTAAGAACCTCAATCAACTCCAGCAGTTGCAGCAGCAAATCCGTCTGTTACTTGGTGAGCAGCTGCAGGAATTATTGCCTTCTTATGCGTCCTTGCTGATTGTATTAAAACCTGCGCATCAAGGTGTGTTGGCCATTAAGGCTTTGTTAGAGCAGCAACTGACATTAAGCGCCACAGTGTCAGAACAGCAAGGGCAGTTAGTGCTATTGCCTGTGTACTACCACAATGCCTGGGACTTAGATCTGGTAGCTAAAAGGGCAGGTTTAACCACGGCAGAAGTGATTGAACTGCATCAGGCTATGGAATACCGGGTTTATGCGATAGGTTTTGCACCGGGTTTTGCGTATTTGAGTGAATTGGACGCACGCCTTGCCACACCACGTTTAAAAAGCCCAAGGGCTAAAGTGCCCAAAGGTGCTGTTGCTATTGCTGACCGACAAACAGCTGTGTATCCGGCAGAGTCGCCCGGTGGCTGGAATATTTTGGGTTTATGCCCAACGCCCTTATTTAAACCAGAAAATACCGGAACAGCAGAAACACTGATGCCTTTTGTTGTGGGCGATCGGGTGCGTTTTCAGTCGATAAACCGGGAGGAGTTTTTGGCTTTAGGTGGTCAGTTGCCGCGGGAGCTATGCTGATGTCTGTTTTTGTCGTGCTAAAAGCCGGAGTGCTGTCGACGTTACAAGATCAGGGCCGTGTTGGTTATGCGCATTTAGGCTTAACTCAAGGTGGGCCCGCTGATTATGTCAGCTATCGTATCGCCGATTTATTGTTGCAAAACCAAAACCCCAGCTGCCAGATAGAGGTTTCTGTGGGGGGGCTGAGCTTGCTGGCCTTAACGGACACTGTGTTTTGTGTCACAGGGACGCAGATGCCTTTGACAATCAATGGGCAGCCCAAAACCTTATGGCAAAGTCATCGCATCAAAAAAGACGATGTGATTGAATTAGGTTTTGCCAAATCCGGCCTGCGTTGTTATCTTGCGGTAGCTGGTGGCTTTAAGCTAGCAAAAGATTTTGGTAGCAATAGCACTGTGCTACGCGAAAAAGTCGGTGGTATTGCTGGGGCTGCGCTACAACAAGGCCAGTTTTTACCTGCAGCTTCCACCTATAGGCCTCTGCTTTGGGCTTTACCGGAAAAGTATTGGCCTGAATTTTCTAACCCGCTGGAGCTTGGTTTAATACCAGGCTATCAACAGCATTGGTTTGACGAATCGCAATGGCAACAGCTTTGCAGCACTGATTATCAGGTATCTGCTTTGTATGACCGTATGGGCTATCGCCTGCAGGGGGAGCCGTTGTTGTACCAAAGCCGGGCTTTATTGTCCGAAGGCATCAGTTATGGCGCCGTGCAACTGCCACCTGATGGCCTGCCAATAGTGCTTTTGAACGACAGGCAAACTTTAGGTGGTTACCCCAAGCCCGGCGTAGTACTGGCACGTCATGCAGCAGCTTTAGCTCAGCGTCAGCAAGGCCAGCAGATCCGTTTTTATAAAATAGAGCTGGAACAGCTTGAGGCACATCAACAAGAACAACATCGCTATTGGGCTGAACTGTCGATGGATTTCCGGAGTCTGTGCTAATGGATTTACTTAAGCTGAGCATTGCAATAGAACAGATGCTGGTGCGACAAAACCTGCGTGGCATGGCAAGGTTGTTAGTTCATTTAAAATCGGGCAGTTACTTGCGGGCTGCAAGATTAATCAAAGACTCTAAAGGTCTGGTGCTGATAGGCACAGGTTTTCCGGTTGGTGATAGTTTTGAAACCGATGGCCCTGTTGGTGCCATTATTCTGTATCAACTTGTTGAAAAGCTCGGGGCTACTGCGATGCTGGCTTGTGGCGAACCGCTATTTTCCGTACTAAAAGAAGATTATGCTTGCCTGCAATTGCCCGTTAACACGGATGACGCTGCAGAATTTGCCCGTCATTCGTTGCAGCAGCTTAGCCCACAATTAATTATTTCTATAGAAAGACCAGGTTTGGCGGCTGATGGTCGCTATTACAATATGCGTGGCTTAGATATTTCAGCGCGTTGTGCCAATTTTGATGTGTTTTTCCAGCAAGCTTCTTGCCCTACCATTGCCATAGGTGATGGTGGCAATGAAATAGGGATGGGAAATCTCAATGAAGCTGTGTCACAGCTGGCTATTACACCTAGTGTGACATGCTGCGACGAGTTATTGCTGGCTGATGTATCAAACTGGGCTGCCTATGGCTTACTGGCTTTGGTGTCCAAGCTAAAAGATGCTGAAACAAATTGCGGCTGGTTGATCGATTGCCAGCCCGCTGAACTTTTACAGTATTTAGTTGAGCGGGGTTGTGTGGATGGTGTCACTGGCCTTGCCAGCATCACAGAAGACAGTTTGCCGCCCGAACATGCAATGCAGTTGATTAGAGATTTACAGCAACTTTGTTTTAAAAATAAAAACTTACAGGAAAAACCATGAGTGTGGTGTATTTAAACGGACAATTTATGCCTGCATCAGAGGCTAAAATTTCGCCTATGGACAGAGGCTTTTTATTTGGCGATGGTATTTATGAAGTGATCCCATCCTATGGCGGACGTTGTGTTGGTTTTGCGGCTCATATCAAAAGACTACAACAAGGTTTAGCTGCGCTGGACATCCGCTGTGCTTTGACAGAACCAGATTGGCGGGAACTGGTACAGCAGTTGATGATGCAAAACGGTGCGGGTAATCTGGGCATTTATCTGCATGTTAGCCGTGGCACTGATACCAAAAGAGCGCATGCTTATCCAAAAGATATTCCGCCGACTATTTTTGCCTATTGTTTCGAGATTGCAGAAGAACCTGATGCAAATATGGACACTGCGCCTCGTTATAAAGTGATCACAGCCACAGATTTACGCTGGCAGCGCTGCCATATTAAATCCACAGCCTTGCTTGGCAATGTGATGCATCACCAGCAAGCTGCAGCTTTGGGTTTAAACGAGTGTATTTTGTTCGACGAGCAAGAGTTTTTAACCGAGGGCAGCTCGACTAATGTGTTTATTGTCAAAGGCGCTGTGGTGGTCACTCCGCCTTTAAGCCATAAAGTTCTGCCCGGTGTTACCCGCCAACTGCTGCTCAGCATCTTACGTCAGCACAGTGCGCTGAAAGTGGAAGAGCGTGCTGTCAGTAAAAACGAGGTGCTGGCCGCCGATGAAGTCTGGCTGACCAGTTCGAGTAAAGAAGTAGCGGCTGTGATTGAAGTGGATGGACAAACTATTGGCAATGCAAAACCCGGCACTGTCTGGCTGCAGGCGCAACAATTATTTGGCCAGTACAAATACAATTATTAACAGCTAATTATATGTAAAATGTTAAGTTTTTCTAAAATTTGTCGCCTATGCTTTTAGGTTGAAACAAAGTGCGAACTATAAAAATCACATAAATAGGGAAGGGATAGCTATGTTATTAAGGAATTATAAAATTGGGGCCCGCTTATTGGCTGGTTTTGCGGTATTGGGATTGTTGGTGGTGTTGCAAGGCAGTATGGCGTTGATGAATATGGCGCAAATGCGTGCTGTATCAGCGGAAATTGAAGACAACACAATTCCTACGCTGGACAGCCTCGCGGCATTGAATTTAAACATGATGAGGGTGCGGATCTTTACCTTTCGTCTGATGTTGGCCGAAACCGATACACAAAAAACTGATTATCAGGCCGCGTTGGCTAAGGTACGGACAGAGGTCACCGACTATCAACAAAAGTATGAAAAACTGATTTCTATTGATGGAGAGAGGGCTGTTTACCAGCAATTTGTTGCTGCTCAGCAGGATTATTTGGCAGGTCAAAGTCGTTTATTACAAGCTTTGGATGCGGGAAATAAAGCTGAAGCTACCCGGATCAGTAATGAAGAGTTAACAGGTCATTCCGATAAAATGACCAAGGCTCTGGTGCAGTTGGCTCTGCTTAACCGCGACTTCTCCAAACAACAGACGGATCTGTCAGCTGAAAATTATGAACTCAGTAAAATTCTGGTGGTGGTTGCTATTGTAGTAGGCATAGCTGTCAGTATTTTTATCGCATTGTGGATGACTCGCAGTATTACAGTCCCTATGACTGACGCAGTCAGTGTCGCCGAAACTGTAGCTGCGGGGGATTTAACACAAAAAATCGCTGTCAGTGGTGATGATGAGGCCAGCCGTTTGATGGCAGCGTTGCAAAAAATGCAGCAAAACCTGCGTGATGCAATGAGCCATATTTCTAATTCCTCGGATCAACTGGCATCCGCTGCTGAAGAGCTGAACTCTGTTACTGAAGACTCATCCCGTGGCTTGCAACAACAAAATGATGAAATTCAACAGGCCGCCACTGCTATTACTGAAATGAGCTCTGCTGTGGATGAAGTAGCGCAAACCGCAGTTCAAACTTCTGAGCAATCAACTGAATCGGCGAAAATGGCAGTTCAGGGCCAACAACAGGTCGATGAGACTGTAAAAGCGATCCGTGATATGAATCAGGATGTGGCGGTGACATCAGAGCTTATCCAGGGATTAGCTGTGCAATCGCAAGATATAGGCAAGGTGTTGGATGTGATCCGTGCTATTGCCGAACAAACTAACTTACTTGCACTGAATGCCGCCATTGAAGCAGCGCGGGCAGGGGATGCAGGCCGGGGTTTTGCTGTGGTTGCAGATGAAGTCCGGGCTTTAGCACATCGTACTCAAACCTCGACCCGTGAAATTGAAGAAATGATTGCCAAAATTCGCAGCGGTACAGGGGATGCGGTCAGTGCAATGAAACATAGCAGCGATAAAGCAGGTTATGCGTTAACAGTGGCTCAGGCCGCTGGAGAAGCCTTAACCATCATTACTCAGCGTATTAATAAAATCAGCGACAGTAATCTGGTGATTGCAAGTGCTGCTGAAGAGCAAGCCAAAGTGGCACGTGAAATTGACCGAAATATTGTTAATATCAGCGATTTAGCCGCACAAACTGCAGCAGGAGCCAATCAGACCAGCGCTTCGGCTCATGAGTTATCCCGTTTAGCTGTGGATTTAAATGCTCTGGTTACCCGCTTTAAAGTATAACTACAGGTCGTGAGCATGGATGCTTTACCCCAGACTACACCACGAGTGCATCAGATGGATGCGCTGCGTGGTGTGGCTGTACTGATGATTCTATTGGTCAATATTTTTGCTTTTGGCTATCCGCTGGAAGTCTCTGAGCAAGCCGGACTCTCAGACTCTATGTCGTTGTTGTCACAGCTGCAGCATCAGCTGTATGAGCTGTTGATCCATGGCAAGTTGATTAGTCTGCTGACGCTGCTATTTGGTGCCAGTTTGTATCTGTTGTGGCAGCAAAGCCATGGGGCAGAGACGAAACTTAAAGCCAGAATGTCAGCTTTGTTATTGATCGGGTTTTGCCATTGTGTTTTTGTTTGGTCTGGTGATGTTTTGCTGATGTATGCCTCAGTGGCATCCGGGCTTTTGTGGCAACGAGTGCAGCACTGGACACCAGAACATCAATTGCGATATGCCAAACACTATCTGACGGCAGGTTTGGTTTTACCTACTTTGGTATGGCTGCTTCCATCCGGACAAACAGAAGAGCCGGCAGATACTGCAAAGCTAATTGCCTTGTATACGGGCCCTTATAGTGACCAGGTATGGCATCAACTCAAGTATGTGGGTTTAGTTGCGCTTGATTTGCTTTTTATCAGTTACTGGTGGTTTGGCGGCATGATGTTACTTGCGATTTGGGCTATCCAATCGGACTGGCAACAGCTATTAAAAAATCATTTTGTTACTTTGCTGCTGATTGCTTTTGGCTGCGGTTTACTGCCTATGCTCTGGACTGGATTTGCGGCCACAGATCCGACGCTGCATCCTCTGCACATGATCTCCGATCTGTGTTTTGCCCTGATTTACATCCGGTTATTTATCTTTGTTATTCCTTTATTCCCTGCGTTTTTGGAACTGCTCAGGCGTTGTGGCCGTTGTTCTTTATCTTTGTATCTCTGGCAGTCAGTGACCATGGTGCTGCTGTTTCGCTGGGTGTATCCGGAGTTGTTTGGTCTGTTGGACCGGCCATCTCTGACGACTATTGCTTTCATCTTGATCACGCTGCAATTACTGTGCGTGCACTATTTTTACAAGGCCGGCCAGTTATGGTGGTTTGAGCAGCTGTATCGTTGGCTCAGTCTGAAACTGGAGCGCAGAGCGCAGGATACAGCGGCGTAAAACTACAGGTCTAATGGGGTTTCAGAACCGATATGCGTAGGATAAGGCAATAAAATCCAGTCCTGGGTTAGGTTTTTGCAAACCTGCATTGGAGTAATGCATATAACGTAAAGCCAGCTGAGCTTTGCTGTGCAGCTGCCAAATCAAGCCTATGCGGTCTTCAAATTGATAATGAGAGCCCAAATCTTTACCAGCAAAACGTTGTTTGTTTAACAAACTAAAACCTATACCAAATTCCCAATACAAAGCTCTGTTGTACAAAGTGGTGAATTGCTTCATTAAAACAGGAGATAAAGCGACAGCGAGGTTACTTTCATATTCAGGATCCTCGCCGTAACGCCACAGATTTGCGCTGACTTCCATATAAAGCTGGGCATCCCCTAAAACCGGTAATTCGGCTAAGTGCCACTCCACTGGCCTGTAACCCAGCCTTAAGCCCAGCACATCACCTTCACCTTTAACCAAATCCATAGCCACAACCTGAGCATGAGCCTGCAGGCTCAGCAGCATAATACTAAGTACCAGTAGAAATTTTTTCATTGATAATCCGCCTTACTCCACCCTGATGTTTTGCCTGTTTTACTCTTGGCGTCACAGTGGATAAATACCTAAAACTTCATAGCTATTACCTGATCCTCACTAGTTTGATTTTTTAGGTCGCATAAAATCAGAACGCTGGAGTGGTTAATAAATATGCATTATGTAACAGTCGGTACATAAGTTGTGATGAAAAAACAGATATCAAGAGCGCACTATAAAAAATTTATGACAAATAAAAACAAGAAGGAAAAACAACGATTGCGGGGGAAAAGCGGATAAGAAGTTGACCTTTGTCTGCATGCTGATTAACCTTGCGGTTTCTTAGTTTAAAGGCAGGCAATTTCAACATGGCGAATTCTTCAGACCAGACCACTACGACTTTGGATCCAAAAAGCCTGAAAGCTTTACATCTGGACCAGCAGCTGTGTTTTGCTTTGTACTCCACCTCTTTGGCGATGACCAAAGTCTACAAGCCTTTACTGGATAAGCTGAGTCTGACCTATCCGCAGTATCTGATTATGCTGATTTTGTGGCAAAACGATGGTCTGGCGTTAAAAGACGTGGGCGAGCAGCTGCAAATAGACTCTGGTGCTTTAACTCCTGTGATTAAGCGAATGGAAGCTATGGGGTTATTGATCCGAACCCGCAATCCACACAACGAACGCACTCTGGAAATTCGTTTAACCAAAGCAGGGTGGGCTATGCGTGAGCAAGCGGTTCAGGTGAACCAGACTATAGGTTTGAGTTGTGGCATGGCAGAGCCTGAGATCCATGCATTACGCCAGGAATTAGTGCAGTTACGATCGCAGTTAAGTAAGAAACTCTAAACCATAGTAGACTTCAGCATTAAAAAAGGGCCTTAACGGCCCTTTTTTAATGCTGTTGATTTCATTGAGTGTTAACTTTAAATCATTAAAAAACAATCACATAAAAAATATCTGCAAAATAAGTGGAAATTAAACTTGCGAAATAATAGTTGTCGCAATAATATAGTCACAAGTCGGGTCGAACAGCTGGTTCAACAGCACTAAAACGGCCGGATACAGAACCTAGCAAAGCGTGTGAAAGACAAGACGTAAAGAGTTCTTAAGCAGTACAGATTAGGTCCTAAGGACTGGCAGTAAACGAAGTAAAACCGGGTGAGTTCACCCATTTTTTTAAATTATATAGTTATCGCGATAATACATATCGCAGCTAAATAAACTTAACAGAGGAATACATCATGCAAGTACTTTACAAAGCAGTCGCAACTTCAACTTCAGGTCGTGACGGTCGTTCAGTGTCTTCAGACGGCGTATTGGATGTGAAATTAAGCACTCCTAAAGAATTAGGTGGCGCTGGTGGTGCAGCCACTAACCCTGAGCAGTTATTTGCTGCCGGTTACTCAGCTTGTTTCTTAGGTGCCATTAAATATGTCGCTTCACAGCAAAAAGTGCTGATTGGTAACGATGCAAAAATTACAGCTGAAGTGGGTATCGGTCAAATCCCAGGTGGTTTTGGTCTGGATATCGAACTGCAAATCAGCCTGCCAGGTGTAAGCCTGGAAGTAGCACAGGACTTAGTGACTAAAGCTCACCAGGTATGTCCTTATTCAAACGCAACTCGCGGCAATATAGACGTTCGTTTAGTGGTTTTGAACTAAGGCTATACGGCGCCATACCTTCAGATAACCAGACTAAACCTTTAGATAATAGCGACAGTGGTGTTTAAAAAATACACTGCTGTCGCCCCTAAACAAAGGCCAAGAGGCCAGTGGAGAATGATGATGAACACATTTCGTAAAATTGTAGGTTTAACAGTGATAGCGTTAGGTATCAACAGTGCATTCGCCGCTGGTGGTCCTGGTGTCGAACAACAAACTCAGAGCTTTTTAAATGCTCTGGCTCAGGGCGGTGGCAAACCTTTAGAGCAACTGTCGCCTAAAGATGCACGCGCTGTCTTAACTGGCGCTCAGGCCGGTGCCAAATTACCCGCTGCTGATGTCAGTGAAAAAACCATTACGATTGATGGCAAACCATTAAAACTGGTGGTGGTTCGTCCTGCTGGCAGCAAAGGCGTGTTACCAGCCTTTATGTTCTTCCACGGTGGTGGCTGGGTATTAGGCGATTTCCCAACCCACGAGCGTTTAATCCGTGATTTAGTCAGCCGCTCTGGTGCAGCTGCTGTGTATGTCGATTACACGCCATCACCAGAAGCCAAATACCCAACAGCTATTAATCAGGCTTATGCTGCAACCAAATGGGTGGCTGAGCATGGTAAAGAGCTCAATATCGACAGTTCACGTTTAGCGGTTGCCGGTAACAGTGTCGGTGGCAATATGGCGGCAGTAGTCGCGTTAAAAGCCAAAGAAGCTGGTACTCCTAAACTGAAATTCCAGTTGCTGTTATGGCCTGTGACTGATGCGAACTTTGAGAATACGTCGTACAACCAGTTTGCAGACGGCTACTTCCTGACCAAAAACATGATGCAGTGGTTCTGGGATAACTACACTACGAATCCAGCAGAGCGTAACGAGATTTATGCCTCACCACTGCGTGCAACCACAGAGCAGTTAAAAGGTTTACCGCCAACTTTAATTCAGACTGCGGGCTTAGATGTACTGCGTGATGAAGGCGAAGCTTACGGTTACAAACTGGATGCTGCTGGTGTGACAGTCACTTCAGTACGCTACAACGGCATGATCCACGACTTCGGTTTACTGAATGTACTGGCTGATGTACCAGGTACACAAGCCGCTATGGACCAGGCAGGTCAGGCACTGAAAAAACACCTGAACTAATAACTGTCAGTTCAGCATAACGAAAAAGGTCAAAGCCCCGGCTCTGACCTTTATTTTTACCGTGTTCAAATCGGCGGCCTTAAAGGTCTGCACTTTGGATCAGAGTTATTGACTCTTAGGCAAAATCAGCCAGATTTTGCCGTAGTGACGCAAACTATCGCTGCGCTGCTGAGCTTCATCCCCAATGCCTTGATAGACATCAATCCGGCCAGGAGTTTTAATAGCTGCGCCTTTATCCTGAGCCAGCATTAATCTGAACTCATGTCCTGTTAATTCACCTTTATCATCCAATAACGGCACTTGTGCCAGTAACACTGAACCTAAAGGAATAAAAGCCGGGTCAACGGCAATGGAGTGCAACGGAGTTAAAGGCACATTGGCTGCACCTACAGGTTTATCTAAACCTGGCGAGAAAAAGGTATAACTGGGGTTGCGGCTCATCAGTTCACGTTGTCTGTCCGGATGCTTGGCCAGCCATTCTTTAATGGCTGAGGCGGAAATGGTGTCGGCTGTGTATTCGCCCATTTCAATCAAGACTTTGCCTAAACTGCGGTACGAATGACCGTTACCACCACCATAACTTAATAAATGCTGCTGGCCATATTCATCTTCCACTACACCTGAGCCTTGAACCTGCATAAAAAAATTATCGACCAGGCTGTTGCTGTAAAACAGCTCCAGTCCTTGACCCGCCAGTGCCTGTTCGAAGTCAATTTGTTCGCGGCTTGGGTAATTTGTTACCCCTGCAGGCTTACGATAAATAGGGTATTTGTACTCTGCATCAGCTGTGGTCCGTACTTTAAACACTGGCACATAATAGCCGGTAAACTGCACATTACCTTTACCATCTTCGCCTGCGAGCTGGTGCAGCGCAAAAGCTTTGCCTCCTTCAGCTGCGGGTTGCTCTGCCCAGTGCTGTAAGTCGTGAATGCTCTGTTGTAACTGGCTTTTACTGACGGTTAAACCCGGCAAGTTATGCAGTTGTACTACCGACTTTTTGTTCAGGTACTTGAGTTGTTCTTCAAGACCGGCTAACAACTCCGGCGTCAGCCACTGAGCTTTTAATGCAGCACCTTGTTGTAACTGATAGGTACCACTGAATGCTTTGGCTTTTTTATCCAGCCCATTGTTCTCAAACTGATTAGACTGATGAATGCCAGACGTTTGACTACAGGCAGATAAAAGCAGGCTGACAATGCCAAGCCATAAAAGATGTTGTTTCATAAGCAGATAAGATTCAAAAATAACAGACTGTGGCGGCACTCTATGCCACAGCGGTCGGACTGACAACAGCTGTCCGGGAATTTTTCGGTTGATGTGGTGTAAAAACAACTATTTGATAAAAACGCTAATGCTTGTATTATCAGCTTTATAGGCAGACAGCTTCTGATCTGGTTTAGCAGGTAACCCAATGAAACTATGGAAAGTACAGCTTGTGATGCTACTGGCTTTGTTGAGCTGGGCCACTGCGGTACAAGCAGAGCCTAAAAGTGCCGATCTGAAATTTGTGCTGTATTACCCGCAAGTGCCGCCTTATATGTATCAGGACGAAGAAACGCAAAAAATAGTAGGGCTTGTGCCCGAAGTATTGCAGGACTTTTTTCAGCAACAAAATATTCGTGTGCAGTATGTCGCAGACAACAGAACCCGCGCCGAGCACAGGCTCTACCAGGGAGAAGTTGACGCTATCCTGTTGGCCAAAGAGTGGACACAACATCCTGACCAACTGCTGTTCTCCGAACCATTACTTGAGCATCAGGACTATTTATTTGCCCGCCAGCCGATGGCGGCACAAGGCCAATTAGCGGAATGGGTGAAAGGCAAAGCGATTTGCACCCGCCAGTATTATGTCTACGAGGCCTTAACTCCTTTTTTTCAGACCAACGAAACTGCAAGAGTCGACTCTTCCAGCGAAATGACCCAGCTGAAAATGTTACTCAATGGTCGTTGTGATTTTGCTTTTATGAATGAGCATGTCGCGAACTGGTTGTTGCATCACCATTTCCCTGATCAGCAACTTTATCGCTCAGCTAAAGGCTTTAGCCCTGTCGGTCTTACTGTTGCTTTTCATCCGCGCTGGAAACCTAAGCTGGTTGCTTTTAATCAGTACCTGGCTGAGCAACGTCAGCAAGGAATCATAGCGCAGTGGCTGAAGTTCTACGTCACCAAATCCTGAGTCTGTCACTTACTACACTAGTGTCTGCTGAACTTGCCGGATGATTCTTTCTAAAGGCTGCTTTAGATCAATTACGATTAGTCTTATTTCGTCCATACTCCGTAGGGTTATTTATCAAGGGGCAGAACACCTTGATACAACAACGACAATAACGGAGTAACAAGATGGGAAATTTAGACAGACGTAATTTTTTAAAACTATCAGCTTCTACTTTGGTTGGTATCACTTTAGGTGGTACAGCTTTACAGGCTTTAGCTCAGGAGCAGGTGAAAGCTGATGATCCTATGGCTGTGGCGATGAAGTATGTAGATAAATCCACTGTGGCAGGGGCGAACTGTGCCAATTGTATGCAGGTGCAAGGCAAAGACGGCGACGCCTTACGGGGTTGTAATATCTTCCCAGGCAAACTGGTCAGTGCCGATGGCTGGTGTGCAGCCTGGGCGAAAAAAGCCTGAGTTTAGCCTGCGATTGCAATGCAAAACCTTAACTAAGCCAGTGAAAATACACTGGCTTTTATTGATACGCCGGACGAAGTATCAGCTTCTGCTCAGTCTAAAAACGATAACCAACGGACAAACGCAGCATACGAGGCTCCAGCGGATGAAAGTGCCTGTCTTCCACAGCAGTGGCTTCGTTTTGCAAGCGGGATGGATAAAAATACACCATATCTGCTACTTTTCTGTTGGTCAGATTCAAGAGTTCAGCACCAAATTCCCATTGTTGCCATTGGTAGGATAAGTCCGCATTCAGGACTGTACTACTTGGCGCTTGCTGCTTGTTGTAGCTGTCGAGTGTTCTGTTGCCAAAATGGCGTAAACGTAGATTGGCATGCAGTCCTGTATCGTCATGGTAGTTGATGGCAATACTGGCAACGGCGGGCAGGGCTCCTTCAATAAACAAGCCTTCATCTGCACTGTTACTTTTATACCTGCTGCGACTGGTGGCAAGTTCCAGGTCTAAAGTCCAGGCAGGGCTTATCCAGTAGTACCAGGCTAGCTCTGCGCCGGTTCTGCGGGATGCTCTGTTCGGTTCTGTGCCTCCGGCATCCCCTATATAAACCAGCTCGGAATCAAGCTGCAAGGCCCAAACCGCGACCGAAATTTGCCATTGCTTCGATTGGAGATAACGCCAGCCGAGTTCTGCACCTTCAGAGCGAACCCAAAGTGGAACTGAATTAGCTGATTCTCCGGTAACAGGATCTGTGGTGATGGTTGCGCCTCTTGCATCATTAGAATGCATGCCTTGTCCAACAGAAAAATCCCAGTGTTGAGCTTCGTCGCTCTGGTAACGCAGCCCAAGTTTCACAGAGCTGATGCCTTGTGATGCGCGTCCACTGTTTTCCTGGCGAAGAAGGCTTTCTACTTTGGCAGACATCCAGTCATAACGTAGTCCAAGCTGAGCTTGCCAGTCGGGGGTTAACTGCAGTTGTTGCTGATGAAACACAGACCAGGACTGCTGTTGTACCTGATCCATTCGCACCGCCTGATGTTGTATTCTGTTTTCAGTCAGCGACAAACCAAGCTGATCAATATCGTCATAACGGCTTTGCAAACCAAATTGATGGCTCCAGTCTAAAGAGCCAAGCTTAAGCTGTAGCTCTTGGCTGATTTCACCGCCAAACAACTGCCTTTTATCGCTTTGCTCAAACTGGTCACCTTTGAGTGGATCATTGAGAAAGTAACTAAAATTCGACCAGAGCTGCAATTCACTCTGGATCCAATAGGCACTGGCTTTGAAGTTCTGCTGTTGCCAGTTCCCGGAGATGCTCTGCCTGCTACTATTGCCTCCGGAACTTGGGTCTATCACTCCCAACCTGTCGATAAGTCCCTGATCGATGGCCCGCTGCGGGATTTGATCGGCTGCATTCCAGCTATTGTCGTACAGCATAAAAGTTAGTTGTTGTGCTGAGTCTTGCTGTTGTGTGCTGTAACGACTGACCAGATTCACTTTTTTAACCTGTTCATCGACACCTTGCCATGGGCCTGCATAACCTTGCAGCTCGACTGCATTCAGCCAGTCTGCAGAGTCATAACTTGTGCTGCCACTGACTAAAAGTCTCTGGTATTGATGTTGACCCAAGCTTAATTGAAGCTGTTCTGGACTTTGATTTTTTAATTCAAAATCAGCAGCTCCTGCATTGGCAAAATCACCATCCTGCGCCTGATAGTTACCTTTACGATAGCGGATATGTTCCACCAACTCGGGGATCAGAAAATTCAGATCTGAATAGCCCTGACCATGGCCATGGCTTCTCATATTCACTGGCATACCATCGACTGAAGTTGCAAAGTCAGTGCCGTGATCCAGATTAAAACCCCGTAAAAAATACTGATTGGCTTTACCACTGCCGCTGTGTTGAGTCACAACCATGCCTGGCACAAACTCCAGCATATCACCAGGTCTTAGCAGTGCCCGTTGTTCAATATCCACGCCATGCACATGGCCTTCTGAGGCATTGATAGTGGATCCATGCTGGTGTTGATTGCCCCGTACTAAAATCAGTTCAGGTTCTGTTGCACTGGTCTGCTCTTGTGCTGTGACCAGAGCTGAACAAAGCACTAAGGTGCAGCTTAACATCTGTTGAGATCTGTTCATCAGGGAGCCATTTGGGTCAGATTCAGGGCAGGGCTTCGTTGCGAGACAACCCATTGTTTGTCTTGCCAGCTCACCAGCAGTTTATGATCGTGCAGCTCGCTAAACAGCTGATAATGTAACGAACTTTGTTGCGCATCACAGGTGCTGAATAAGGGCAAACTTAAATAATAGGTTTGATTTTTCTCAACAGCTGTCCATGCATTGGCCTCTGTTTCCAACACACAGCTGTTATTCTGCTTGCTCTTTACATGCAGGTGTTGCTGCAAATAGCTGATGATCTGTGTTTTGTTTTTTTGGATATCACTCCAGCGAACATCCTGATCCGCAGGCCAGTTCAATGCCTGTTGTAAGTCGACAATACTCAGTTCCAGTGTGGCGGATAACCCTGCCTCTGTATTTTGTAGTTGCATAAAGGCGGTGCTTAAACTGTGTGCTGAGACAGAGCAACTTAGACATAAGCTTATGACTGCAAAACATTTCATGGTTGTTCTCCTGTTTGGACTGAGCGGGCGTTGTCTTGCTGCGACTGCGCAAGTGCCAGAGTGAATAACAGCTGATCATCCGGCTCTTGTGCTTGCTGGACATTGAGTCTGGCGTAGTACAAGGCTTTTTTTGGATCAGGGGCGAGTCGCAGATAATAATGAGCCAGGTCAGCGCTGTGCAGTGTGTCCTGACGCTGTTCCCGCAGTGAAACCCTTTGCTGCATCAGGAGTTGATACTCTTGCCCTTCGGCCAGTTGTTGTTCTGCTAAAGCCAGACGCAGCAGAAGAGCGTCTTCGAGCTGTTGGTGTTGCTGCAAATACTGTAATTTCTGATACACCAAAGCGGCATCCTGCTTCAGCGTCAAATCGGCCCATTTCACCCAGAGTGGCAAAGGTGCAAGCTCAGATTGTGCTGCGAATAGCAGCTGCTCTAACCAGGCTCTGGCTTGTTTGGGTTGGTGTAAGGCTTCCGCTTGCTCAGCCAGCACGGCTATCAGCCACTGTTGTTGCGCCAGTGGGATACTTTGCTGTTGCCTTGCCAACAGTTGCAAAGCCTTGTAACTGTCCTGAGTTTTGCCTTGACGTCCTGCAACTTCCAGACTGCACAAGGACAATAAAAACAGCTCTTGTTGCCCCAGCAACTTTTTGCATTCAGCCAGCGCTGCTGCAGTATTATTTTGTACCAGATAAATCCGGTTTTTCATTAACAAAGCATTGATATCGTCAGGCTGCAGTTGCTGGGCTTTTGCCAGATAATTCAGCGCATCCATAAACTGATGTTGCTGCTGTGAAGTATCTGCCAAAGCCAGCCAATAGGCGGCAGAGGAGGGATTGTGAGCCTTTTTTAATAGCTGCTGTGCTTTATCAAAATAGCGGCTCCAGCCCGGTTGACGAGCCAGTTGCAGGTAGGCCTGTGCCAGTGTCACCTGATCTGCAGCTGACTGAGATTGTGAAGCCTGATATTCCAGTCCTGTCACCCAAGTGGGCAACACAACGCGGTTTTTGCTCTTCAACATCAATCCGGCTTCAGGAGATGCCGCGAAAGTTATAGCGGGTAAGGCTGCTGTACCTGCCATTAAAAGAGAGACCAGGGTAATGCATGCTGCTTTTTGTAACATCATTTGCTCCATAAAAGCCCCGGTCAGACCGGGGCTTGCTTACTTCAGTCCCTTGTTACTGAAACACTTCAGCGTAATCCGCTGTATCTTCAGTGTCCTGAGTAAAATCCCGCCCATTGGTCGATAAGGCCATATCAGTTTCCTGTTGAGCAAAAGCGGCTTTGCTGTATTGCAGGAAGGAGACTATGGCCCTGTTGACGTCTACGCGGATTGTCGCGCTTGCGGTGAACTCTCCATCTGTAACCCGGGCGACAAAACTGTCGCTGCCTGTATATTCAGCCTTGGGTTGGTAAACAAAATCACCATTGCTGTTCAGTGTCAGGCTGCCATTGGCTGGTTGAGAGTCGATGCTGTAGCTCAGCATATCTCCGTCTGGATCTGTGGCCATCAGTTTATCCATCACTTGCGTCTCTGTTTCTGTCACAAAACTGGCTTCGGCAAATACAGGTGCCGAATTTTTTTTGTCGTCAGACCCACAGGCGGATAACAACACTAGAGGGAAAAGCCATATTAATTTACGCATTATCCAGCTCCTTCTTAGTTAGGTGAACCGGCCAGCGGTGCACGTAAATAGGGAAAACTGCTGTCTATCATGCTGGCATCCAGCGGAGCACCATCTGTAAAAGGCACATTACCTACGGCGGCATCTGCAGGTTCACAGAGGCCCAGATTAGTCGGTGTGCCATTGACCGGAATGTCATGACACAAAGCGCCCATCATGACCCGTAGCGCAATATCAACTACATCATCACCAGGGCGACGACCATTAGGGAAGCCAGCTAAATCGTTGCCTGCAACACCAAAAGCGGATTGACTGGCTGCTGGTGTAGCCGCTATGGCCGTATTTAACCGCAGCATTTCAGATGGCGTGACTGTACTTAACTGATTCACACCAGGCACACCTGTTAAAAATGCCGTCACCAAGTCGTTGCGTGGGAAGTTAGTTGGTGCTAAGTCCTCGATGCTGGTCCCCAACGTTGCGTTGACGGCGTCTTTAAACAGCACATTCAGCAGAGCGGGTAAGCTCGGATGGGTCACATAATCGGCAAACTGACCATCGTCTTTCGGGTGACTGGCTGAAAACTTATCTTTATCCGCCACACCTATGACCAGCTCATTCACCAGCGGGTTACTTAAACGCGAAACCTGTACTAAAGCGCCGCCATTGACTTCTGTGTTATCAAAAGCCGGATTGGGGTTTAAGATCCTCGCTTGTGGCAGACTAGCTGTGGTCCAGGCACCAATTACACCGTTACCGCTTCCTGTGATACAAGAGGTTGGTAGTTCCAATGCTAGTGTGGTGACATTTTTACCACGTAAATCATCATTGGCAGTGTTTTGCGTAATGCCACCAGGAAAGCCAGCCGCATCACCTGCACCAGGAGCACTGTCGCCTTCAACCGGAACATAATTGACTAAATCGAAAGTTTCACCCAGGTTCACAACAAAAGGATCTTTGCGCTGACCGACAAAAACACGGGCTTTGGCGTCACAGCCAGGCAAGCTGGTTTCGTACATATATTGGTTCGCATAACTTTGGTAAGCAGCGCTGTTGCCAAAGGTTTTTTCGCCAATGTAATCGTAAGGTTTGGTAAAACTACCGTCAGCAGAGCCTGAACTTAAGGCGGTTTTAGTGCCGCTTTGCTGCGGTCCTGTCACCAGACTTAATTGGTAGGTTTCAACGAAGTTTAATGCTGCTGAGTTACCTGCACTGATAGCACCGACGTTCTTCAACGGGACAGCCACCATTTTTTGGTTGTCGGCCGGACCTATAGGAAGTTTTACGCCCATGTTGTCATTGGCTAGTTGCTGGCTAAAGCGGAATTGGAAGGTCAGATCTTCGACCGCATCCCCAGTGTTATCGATGTGGATGCTATATACAGCCGCAGGGTCGAGCGCAAAGTAATTTGGCCCACCTTGTGGGTCTTGTAGCGGAATATAGTTTGCCAGCACAGTGACATAACCGGTGCGGCCTGCTTCGTAGCTGTTAAACAAATAAAAGTCGGTCGAATCGAGTGTCGGCAGGCGGGTAATATTTGGAGCCTCTCTGTGACTGGATGCCTGAGCCATACCTGATAAGGCTATAGCGACGGCGAGACTGATGGTACTTATGGTTTTTTGTAGTTTCATCATGGTGTTCCTCTGTTGATGTTGCAGAGGGAGTAACGACAACTTGTTTTTTTTGGATGCAGCAAAAAGAAAATAAATAAATTATTTATTTCAGGCCGTTTTTAGCTGCTGGGAAAAACAGGACAAAGAGACATAAAAAAACGGAACCTGATGGCTCCGTTTTGATTCAATAACACAATTCATCACTCAAGTCAGAGTGTCATTAACTCGCTGGTATGCAGCACAGCTCCGGTCGGCTGTCCTGTAGGTGAGCCTCCTTTAGGTTCTAAACTAACTGCTAGTACAGCTACCACTAAACCTGCAGCAGCTTTTGGCCATGGATAACTGACTTTGCCATTTTGTGGCAATAACCCCAGTGAAATAGGGGGCTGACCTGAGGTCGGTAGCATCCAGAGTTCATAATCATGCGCCGGATCGGCAGGCACAGCAGCAGTGGCTTGCAGTACCACTGTGTCGCTTTGTTTTGAAACTAACCATAAGGCTTTCGCCTCTTTGGTTTGGATCACGGCCAGCTCCACTGGTGCTGTAGCCGGAGGGGGCAGCAATAACACCAAAGCGAGGCAAGCTGCAGCGGCGATAGCCACCCAGTTCGCCGGATGCAACCAACTGCTTTTGGGTTTGAGCTGCACTACCTCTGCGCTTTGCCAGCCAAGGCGTTGTTGCAATTTTTGCCATAGATTTTCATCAGGTTCTACCGCAGGCAACGACTCTGCCAGTGGATTCAGGTGTTGTTCCCAGCGCCATACTGACTCACGTGCCTGCTGTTGTTGCATCAATAGCCGCTGAAATCTTTGTCTGGCTTTTCCCCTCATGGCCCCTAACACATAGTTCACACTTAAGGCGTCCAGCCGTTCTTGCTGTAAATAATTCATGCTTCAAGACACCTCTTTAAGCGGGCTAAGCCCCGGCGTATCCAGCTTTTGACCGAACCTAAAGGCGCGCCGGTATGGCTGGTGATTTCGTGATGTGTCAGGCCGTTTACAAAAGCCAGATAAATAGACTGACGGTGCTCAGCCTCCAATGCAGACATACAGTCATCCAGCTTGACCTTTTCCCTGGCCAGGCTGACAGACTCCCCCTCGTTATCGTCCGGGCTCCAGTCCGGATCCAGCTCTATATGTTCGGCTTTAAACTGTCGGGTTTTGATCAGATCCAAAGCCCGGTAACGGGTGATACTGATCATCCAGGTCATCACAGTGCCTTTGTCGGTATGATAATCTGCCGCATTGTGCCAGATGCGGACAAAGGCATCCTGCAATACATCTTCTGCCCAGTCCCGGCGTCTGAGCAATTGCAGGCTTACGGCAAAAAGTTTTCCTGATGTTGCTTTATAAAGTTGTGCAAAGGCGTTTTTATCGCCCTGAGCAGTGGCCTGTAGCCATTGGATCAACTGTTCCTGTGGTCCCATTTGTTATTTTTCCACTCCGTTACTTTGACGTCTATATCAGCTACGAAGGGCACAGAGCTTTGGATGCACTCTGGTGAAACTTTTTTGTTGCCGCTAAGATAGCCGCCAACCGAAATAACAAGGCGCTTGTATGGCTTCCTGGATAACAGCTTTATTAGATTCTGCGGTGGGCCGCTGGTGTGGAGTGCCACAGGCCACTGCTTTACAGCGTGCTTCAGGCGAAATGCAATGTTTTAGCGGCTCTGTGCTGCTGTGTGGAAAAACGTCGGAACACAGTGTGTTGTTACGTCAGCATCTGAGCGCTTTGCCGGATATTCGTTTTGAAGAGAGTTCAGATCAGCCACTACAGGCCATTATTTTTGATGGCACAGAGCTGCAAAGTACCACACAACTGGATTTACTCTGGCAGCAACTGCACGCTGTGTTGCCTCGTTTAGCGAAGAATGGTCGTTTGATAGTGCTTGCGCGTGCTGTGTTGCATGCCACAGATGCCGACGCGGCCGCAGCTGCCGGGGCTTTATCAGGCTTTACCCGCTCCATTGCTAAAGAACTTGGCCGTTTTGGCAGCACGGCAAACTTATTAGCATTAGATCAGGGTGTGCAGCAGAGCCTGTTGCCTGTGGCCGAATTTTTCCTGTCCAAAGCTTCGGCTTATGTCACTGGGCAAGTCGTGGCCGTGCGTGCAGTGGACGTCACACAATTAAGTCCATGGCAACAACCACTTCAGGGTAAAACCGCCTTGGTGACAGGAGCAGCTCGTGGCATAGGTGCTGCTATTGCTAAAACGCTGACAGAGCAGGGCGCTAAAGTCATCGGGCTGGATATTCCACAATCCGAACAAGCACTTGTTGCCTTGATGCAGCAGTTACAGGGCCAACCTCTGTTGCTGGATATCAGTCAGGCGAACAGTGCTGACGTAGTCAGTGACTGGCTCAGCCAGCAAGGAATAGCGCTGGATATTTTGGTACATAATGCGGGTATCACCCGGGATAAGTTGCTCCATCGTATGACGGAAGTACAGTGGACTCAAACGCTGGACATCAATCTGCGTGCTGTGCAGCGGATCAATACCTTGTTGCTGCAGCGCCAGCAAATACAGCCGGATGGACGGGTGGTGCTGTTATCCTCGATGAATGGTTTAGCAGGACAAAAAGGTCAGACCAACTATGCCAGTTCAAAAGCCGCTTTGGTGGGCTATTGCCAGTTTATGGCAACACAAGATCAGCGGGGTATTACTTTTAACGCCATAGCCCCGGGTTTTATTGAAACTCAAATGACTGCGGCCATGCCTGCTGTGCCGCGTGAAGTAGGGCGCAGACTGAACTCATTGCATCAAGCGGGTTTACCTGAAGATGTGGCTTTGGCTGTGGCCTTTTTTGCACGGCCTGATGCAGCAGGTTTAAATGGCTCTGTGCTTAGAGTCTGTGGTCAGTGTGTGATTGGTGCCTGACTCGTCGACATTGTTTGCGCCAGAACCATTAGCTCCGGAGCCAACAGCTGCAGCTGCCCAGACATCAGGTGGCAGCCAGGCTTTTTTCCATGGCATAAACTGCTCTGCAGGCATAGGGCGGGCTATGCCATAGCCCTGCGCATGAGTACAACCTAATTGCAGTAATAACTCGCCATGTTCTGTGGTTTCAACACCTTCGGCTACAATTTCCCGTTTAAACTCATTGGCCAACACAATAATACCTTTGAGAATGGCCAGGTCATCCGGATCGACCAACATGTCGCGGACAAAACTCTGGTCGATTTTTAATACTGTCGCAGGCAGTCGTTTTAAGTAGGTCAGCGACGAATAGCCTGTACCAAAATCGTCCAGCGCAAAACTGACACCACTGCGGATACAGGCCTGCATCACGGCCTGCACATGAGTTAAATCATTCAGTGCGCTGGTTTCCAGAATTTCCAGCTGTAATAACGAAGCCGGCACGTCTGAATAAAAATGCAGTAACAACTGCAGGCGATTGACAAAATCCAGCTGCTGCAGGTGATAGGCAGAAATATTCACACTGACAGGGATAGTCATACCCTGACGTTGCCATTCAGCCAACTGCCGTAATGCCTCTTCGATAACCCAATAACCTAACTCCACACCCAGGCTATGCTGTTCTATAGCGGGTAAAAACAAGCCTGGCGCCACCATGCCTTTTTGTGGATGTAGCCAGCGGATCAAAGCTTCAGCTCCTATTACTTCGCCAGTATGCATGTTTACTTTAGGCTGATAAAACAATCTGAACTGCTTGTGCACCAGACCCTGACGAATTTCCAGTATGGTTTCCTGATGACCACGTAAACTACGGGCATAGTCGGTATCAAATAAATGACAGCGGTTTTTACCATCTTGTTTGGCCTGATACATCGCATGATCGGCCTGACGTATCAGCTGTTCTGCTTCTGTGGTATCAGCCTGAGGGTAAAAGGTCAGGCCTATACTGGCCGATACCGACAGCATCCATTCATCTATTTTCAGTGGTTTTGCCACCACATCCAGTAGTTGTTCTATTTTCGCAAGGCCTGCCTTTTTATTGCAAAGCTGTGGCAGCAGCACGACAAATTCATCACCACCAATACGGGCCAGCAGTTCTTCTTCTCCCAATTGAGCTTGTAAACGCTCAGATAGGGCGATTAAAAACTGATCACCTGTTTCATGGCCGTGGCGGTCATTAATTTCTTTAAAGCCATCCAGGTCCAGATAGGCGATGGCTAACATCTGATCGGCGCTGGATTTTTTTAATAGCAGCTGTAATTGCTGGGTTAAGGCACTGCGGTTGGGTAATCCTGTCATGCCATCATAAAGCGCTATTTTTTCCAGATATTGCTGTTGCTGATACTGATTGGTGATATCCGAAAACAGGCCGACATGATGTTGTAATTGACCTTTATCATCCAGCACAGCGCTTAAAGTTAAACTCTGGAAATAATCTTCGCCTGATGCTTTGCGACTCCAGAGCTCTCCTGACCAAAACCCCTGTTGTTGTAAGTTCTGCCACATAGTGCTGAAGGTAAGTTCATCCTGATGCTCCGACTGTAATAACCTCGGGGTACAGCCTATGGCCTGTTTCGCACTGTACCCTGTGATTTCAGTAAAAGCCTGATTGACATCAATGATGACGCCCAGTGGGTCGGTGATCATGATGCCTTCACGGGCATGGGTAAACACACTGGCGGACAAGCGAAGCTTATTATCGGCAGTATGTTCCAGTGTAATGTCACGTGATAAACCTACAGTACCTACATATTCACCATCAACCAAAACCGGCGCTTTATAAGTTTCGAACCAGTGTTGTTCAGTATCAATTTTATGCTCAGAGCGGATCACCTGAGGTTGCCCGGCCGCCAGCACTTGTTTGTCGTGTACCACATGGCTTAAAGCACGTTGCGCGTCAAAAAGCTGTGCATCCGTTTTGCCCACCAGCTCGCTGATCTCTTTGTTCTGAAACTGCTCCGCAAATTTTTGGTTCACTTCCAGATAACGTCCATGAATATCTTTTAACCAGACTACAAAAGGGATGCTGTCGATCAAAGTACGCTGATACTGCTCTTTTTGCTGCAAGGTATGGATCAGGGCCTGGCGTTCCTGAATGGTGCTGTTCAGACGAAGTTGTGTTGCCCCCAGCCAGCTCATAATACTGCCTGGTTTGGCTTTGCGCAGCTCTGAACTTTGCAGCACTTCACCACTGCCCATGGCTTTAATTTGTTCATACAAACGACCGACTGAGGCACCCAATATACTGTTGTGTACGCGTTTAATATCCCAGAGTGAATAAAACAGCAGTAAGCCGGATAAAATAAACAAAATACGGGTGACCAGCGCATAAAACATTGCATCTTCAACCTCGTCTGCAGTTCGTTCATCGACCAGACTGTATACAGTGCCAATAGGCTGCATTATGGCTATTTTTGCGTTGTGGTAGTTTTTATCAAAAACGGCGAGCAAAGCTTGTTGTTTGTTTTTCTCTTTTTGTGCAGGATCGATTTCCGGCCGTTCCAACAGCTGCATGGCTTTTTGCTCAGTCACGGCCAGCGCATCAGACTGAATTTTGGCTTCCTGCAAGGCCGCCATTTCTACTGTTGTAAAACCAGAGGCTTTCATTAAGTCCAGCAAGGCTACACGTGAACCTGCAGGGCGTGGTCTGTTGTTTTCTTCACCCACTAAATCCCAATACACCTGATGGTAATCAACAGGACGTGCAGCCTGACCATTTCGAATAGCGATAATTTCATTAAAGTGGTTTTTGTAGCGATGTTCCCCTGTGGCTATGTAACTTCGCACCATGCGGGTTAAATCATCAGAGGACTGGCGTAGCTCACCAATTATTTTTAATGAGTACACCCGCTGATCATTGGCTGTATCAATACGTTTTTCTGCATAGACATAGGCAACAAAAATGGCACTAAAAGTTAATAGCAATGCAAAGGCTGCCCAAAATCGCAGCGTCAATTCAGAAGTGGTATAACGCCTTACCTGCACAAAAACTCCTGTTTTTTGTCTGTTCAGCCGATAAAATATGTGCTGCAAGATGCCATTGTATTCTGACTCAATAGTTAATGAGCCGGATAACGAAAGCAAGCTGTTATGTTCTGTTTTTGCAGTTTTATTTATAAAAATTTAGAAAAACTGCTCAAAGAGAGCTAACACTTTGTTTTTTCAGTGAACCTCTATTAGTCTTACGGGGTCAATAGAACAGATACACTGAATAAAACAGGTGGTTGCGGCATGGACAAATACCAGAGCTTTTATCAGCCAGACTCAGACATATCTGAGTTAGTGCAGCATATAGAAGTATTACTGACAGAATGGGCTGAGCGTATTGCTTTGATTTCATCGCAACAAGGCCTGACGCTTCAGCATCGTTCCTTGCAGGCCAGTTTGGCTCTGGATCATAATTCTTTGTCTGTGGTGCAGTTACAAGAGCTTGCGGCTGGTAAAAGAGTGGTGGCTTTGGTGCAGGATATACGTCAAGCCAAAAACGCGCTGGCCTTGCTCCAGCAACTGGATAGTCTTAAGCCTTACCAGAGCACCGACTTGCGCCGGGCTCATGCGGCCTTTATGGCAACTGTCGTTTCTGATGCCGGGCAGTACCGGCAGCAGGGTGCTGGGGTGTATGAAGATCATAAGCTGGTGCATATGCCACCTGCACCTTCAAAAGTTGAGGTTTTAGTCGATGAGCTTTTTGACGGCCTGCAGCATGAACAGCTCCATCCGTTGATCTCGTCCAGCCTTATGCATTATCAGCTGGCGTATATTCATCCATTTTCAGATGGCAATGGTCGTTTGTGTCGTTTATGGCAGCAGTTGATTTTAATTCAATGGCAGCCATCTATGGCTTATCTGCCTTTCACTGCTGTACTGAAAGAAAAAGCCCGTGATTATCAAAAAACCTTACGACAAGCTGCGCCTAAATACGATGCGACCAACTTTATTTTGTTTATGCTGCGCAGCATACAAGAATCTTTGACGGCTGAATTGCAGCAATTGGCTCAAAGCAGCATCACTCAGCCCGTTGTTCTGCCGGATCAACCGCTGGTGAATTTATCGCAATTTGTGCAGTTAAAAGCTCAAAAAGTGAAAGGTAAAACGCCTGGTCCCTGGTATAAAACCGAAGATCAGATTCTGAAAAAACTGAAAAAAGACAACAGATTAAGTGCCAAAACTATCGCTGATGAGCTGGGGTTAAGCTCAAGGGCTATTGAAAAACAACTGGCGAAGTTAAAAGCCGAAGGCAAGCTGGTGCGCACCGGGCCTGCCAAAGGTGGGCGCTGGCAGGTAGTGGCCTGAGACGTTTTTCTTCAGTCCTCTACTCTATGTTTAGCTGCTGATAGCATTTTTTTTACCTCTGGTCGGTTTTGTCATCTGTCAGAAAGGCCGTCTGGGTACACTGTGGTTTTCAGTGTTCAAAGGATGCTTTGGTGCGAAGTTTTATTTTGGTTTTGTGTTGTTTTTTTATCAGTCTGAATCTGTCCAGTGCAGAGTCAAAGCCGCAGCAACAGCCTGAAACCTTATTACTGATCTCTATTGATGGTTTTGCGCAAAACTATCTGCAGCGCTATCAAGCCCCTGTTTTGCAACGCTTGGCGCGAGGTGGAGTGACAGCCGCACGTATGCAGCCGTCATTCCCGACCAAAACTTTCCCGAATCACTACAGCATAGCCACAGGTTTGTATCCTGCTCATCACGGTATAGTTGAAAACAATATTTACGATGCAGATTTTGATGCTGTGTTTCGCATGAACAAACACGAAGAAGTGACCAATGGCCGCTGGTGGCTGGGGGAGCCTGTTTGGGTCACTGCGGAGAAACAAGGCGTAAAAACCGGCACCTATTTTTTTCCCGGCTCAGAAGCGGCGATTAAAGGGGTAAGGCCTGGTTTATGGCAAGCTTATGATGGCTCTATCCGCAATATCGACAGGGTGAATTCTGTATTGGCCTGGCTGGATTTACCCATAGAAAAACGTCCGCAGTTTTTAACTTTGTACTTCAGTTCGGTCGATGATGCGGGTCATGCCTATGGACCTGAATCAGAGCAAGTTGCAGCTGCTATTGCAGATGTTGATCAAGCACTTGCGGTGTTAGTCGCAGGGCTTGAGCAAAGAGGCTTACTGAATAGCATCAATCTGATGCTGGTGTCAGATCACGGTATGGCCAAGGTGCTACAACAGCAGGTGATTGAATTGGACCAGCTGTTTGATGAAAAGAAGGCGGCTTTGGTGCTGTGGACACCTGAAATAGTATCGATTTTTCCTAAAGCCGGTGAACTGGAGCCGATTTACCAGCAGCTGAAAACCTCCTTGCCATCTCAAGCCACAGTGTATAAAAAATCAGAATTACCAGAGCGCTGGCATTATCAGGACAGTAAACGTATTGCGCCTTTGCTGGTGGTGCCTGAACCAGGCTGGCGCTTAATGCAAAAACATAAACAAAAAGAATGGCTGGAAAAACCGGGCCTCAGTGCTGTGACCGGCAGCCACGGTTATGACAATGATAGTCCGGCTATGCAGGCTATTTTTATTGGCCACGGTCCTGCTTTTACTGCAGGACGTCAAATTCCGGCTTTTGCCAATATCGAACTCTATAACCTGATGTGCCGTATTCTGGCTATTGAACCTGCGCCAAATGATGGTGATCCGCTTTGGGCTGAGACAGTGTTAAATGCTGAGTATAAAAAGGCGTTGCCAGCAGACTAAAGTTGTTTAGTCATAAAATGCTTGCAGCCGGTAAAAGGGTAGTTGGCTTGAGTCCATTCTACCTTGTAGCCGTGGCGCTGATAAAAAGGCTGGGCCTGAAAATCCAGCGTATCGAGGATCACAAAGCTGCAACCACGCGCTTTAGCTATCTGCTCAGCTTCAGTCAATAGGCTTGATCCTACGCCTTTTCCCCGAACTGTTTCATCCAACCACAAAGACTCCAGATAAAACCAATTGCCAAAAGTACGGCCAGCTAAAGCGGCGACAAGCTCACCCTTTTCATTTTCCAGTTTTAATCCCAGTTGCTGTCGCTTTGAAGCGTCCCAGTGCAGCGCATTAAATTCAGCAATTTTTTGTTTGGCCAGATCGGCAAATTCGTGGGTATGAACAGGGGTAAAGATCACAGTTTTATCTCAAAAAGCCAGAAAACAGCACTATAGCATGAGCGCCATCTGCCCATAAATAGTGGGTTTGAGTCTGTTTTCGCTACAGTTCATTACATTCTTCGCCCATTGTGCGGTGCTGCACAGACCCATTTTAATAAATCTCTATATTGTCGCAATAATTGCAAAAAGTGAAATATTGCAACTAATAAGTGATAAATGTGATGGGCTTCCTCTGTTTATCTTTTGCTTTTTAGCTTCTATCGCCCATGGCGGCGATATCGTGGTGCTCAATGATGCTGGCCGACTTACTTGCTAATTACCTTTATGTAGTGCGTTACCTGGTGATCCTTTTGATGCTGCTGTTACTGTTTTTTGCGATAGATGACTTATTTGTCGACCTGTATTACTGGACCAGCCGTTTAAGTCGTTACTTCCGTTTTTATCGTAACCATAAAAAATTTGATGAACAGGCGCTGTTTCCGCTGAAAGAGCAGCCTATCGCTATTATGGTGCCGGCCTGGCATGAAGTTGGGGTGGTTGGCAAAATGGCTGAATTTACCGCCGCCGAACTGGACTACGAAAACTATCAGATTTTTGTCGGTACTTATCCCAATGATCCTGATACTCAGGCTGATGTGGACGCAGTCTGTGCCCGCTTTCCTCATGTACATAAAGTAGTGTGCGCACGGCCTGGGCCTACCAGCAAAGCGGACTGCCTGAATAATATCATTATGTCTATTCTGGATTTTGAGCGCCGCACTCAGGTGAAATTTGCCGGCTTTGTGTTGCATGACGCCGAGGATGTCGTGTCGGCGATGGAACTACGCTTATTCAACTATCTGCTGCCAAAAAAAGATCTGATCCAGCTGCCGGTTTATCCTTTTGCCAAAGGGATGTTTTCCTTTACCTCAGGCCATTATCTCGATGAGTTTGCTGAAAATCATGGCAAAGATGTAGTAGTACGTGAATCTATGGTCGGGCAGGTTCCCAGTGCTGGTGTTGGCACTTGTTTTAGTCGCAAGGCCATTCTGAAGTTGTCACAGGAAGGTGATGGTTTACCCTTTGATGTGCAATCTCTGACGGAAGATTACGACATTGGCTTTCGATTAAAAAGCTGGGGCATGGAGGAAATCTTTGTCCGCTTTCAGGTCACTGATGATTTATTAGCCCGCCATGCTGAGACCAGTAACAGTCGCAGCCAAAGTGAAGGCAATGTGGTGTGTGTCCGTGAGTATTTCCCTGAAACTTTCCACACTGCGGTCAGGCAAAAAAGCCGTTGGATCATCGGTATTGTGTTTCAGGGTTTTAAAACTCACGGTTGGACTAAAGACTGGCGGTTAAATTGCTTTTTATGGCGCGACCGCAGAGGCGTGATTACTTATTTTGTCAGCTTTATCTCTACCTTAATTTTTGTTCAGCTTTGTCTGTTTTGGTTGTATGACCAGTTGGTACCGGGTGGCTACCATTACTTATCCATTTTTCTGGATGATCCACTGGTAAAAATCTTATTGGTGCTGAACTTTTTCTTTTTCGCTAACCGCATGATCCAACGTATGATTTTTGTACGCCGATACTATGGCATCAATCAGGCGCTGCTCTCTATGCCACGTCAGCTGTGGGGGAACGTGATTAACTTTTTTGCTAATTTACGGGCTCTGACTCAGGTGCTGAAGCATGGTGATCCGCACAGGGTGGCCTGGGATAAAACTCAGCATGAATACCCAAGCATAGGCCCAACAAGAGCAAGTCGTTCTATAGGTTCTATTCTGGTTGAGCAGAATGCTTTAACTCAGCAGCAACTGGATTTTGGTGTTGAGCAGCAGCAAGCTGGTGAAAGGCTTGGTCAATCTTTATTGCGTTTGACTCTGATCACCCCTGAGCAACTCGGCAAAGCTGTAGCCTTGCAGCTCAATTTACCTTACATAGCCTGCGACCCTTTTACTCTTGATCCTAAGCTGATAGCGCTATTACCAGAGCAATTGGCACTGAAATATATGGTGCTGCCCTACAAACTGGAGCAAGGAGTGCTGACTCTTTTGAAGGAAGGGCAGCTATCGCCAGTGGCCTTGGCGCAGATTGAACGTCATACAGCTTTAAAGGTGAAATTGGTAATTTGTGCTTATGGCACCGTCAGTTTAGGTGTCAGGCATTGGTACAGGCAGGAGCCCGACCTTAACCCTGATATTTATTTACAGCAATGCGTATGGAACGAACGGATCAGCAAAGCGGACATGGCTGTATTACAGCAACGTTATCTGGCGGGCCAGTTGTCCTTTGGGGATGCTTTGATCCAGGCCGCTTTGTAAAGCCTGCGGTAATGAATCAGGTGTTGCTGAGTTATGACCACCAAAATGGTCAACGACTCGGAGACTATTTAGTTCAGGAGCAGATAGTCACAGAAGACGACTTAGCTCAAGGCATGCAATTACAAAAACAACGTCGTAAAACCATAGTTCAGCTGGTGGACGAGATTGCTCCAAAAGGTGAGTCACAGTTGGCCGGAGTTTTATCTTGATCCGCCTGAATGTGGTGCTGCTGAGTATGCTCTGCAGTGGTGGCTTGACCAGTGCAGTTGCAATGGCTGAGCCGATGACGGATTACCAGAAGTTTCGCACTTATCACTACATTGAAAAAGCCCAACGCTTGCAGCAACAGAATGATTTACCCGGTGCTATTGCCGAAATTAACCGGGCTTTAACTTTATTACCCGGACAAAGTGATTTACTGCTGCTGCGTTTTAATTATCAAATGGAAGCAGGGGATTTAGCTGGCGTCCGCCAGACAGTGCAACAGCTGCCGAGGGATAAACAGCACGGCTTGTATCCAGCAGCCTTGTTGCTTCAGTTGAGTCAGCAAACCCAACCCGACATGCAGTGGATTGACCAACAGTGGCCAACTTTATCCGCAGCAGACCAACACTATGCAGCCAAGCTGGTGATACAACGTTTTATAGTGTTGGAGCAGCAGCAACAAGCCTATCAGTGGCTGACGGTAAAGCAGCCACTTTCTGCTGATCTGACCCGCTTGCATGCGTCTCTGGCGGGCACTCTGGGGCTGCATAAACAAGTGATCGATGACCTGTCTTCTTTACCCCCAAAGCAGTTATCAGACCCGGAAACTGACAGTATGGTGATGGCGTTGATGCAAAACAATCAGAGTGAACAGGCTTATGCTCTGATCGAGAAACAACCTTATTCTTCCAGTGCTTTACTCTATTACCGCCAGCAGTTGCAACAGCAGTTGGCGCTGAGAGACTGGGTAGCCGCTGAACAGAGTTTTGCTTTTATTGAACGTTACCATCAGTTGGAGCCACAGGAACAGCAGCAGAAATTTCAGTTGGCGCTGGTGAAAAAAGACTGGCCCTTAGCGCTGCAAATGGCTGGGCAACAGGAATTGAATTGCTGGCAACGTATTGATTTGTATATGCAAGCTGGCAATGAAAAGTTAGCTGAGTTGTTGTTTCAAAGCTGTCCTGCCAGTGAAGACCCTCAAAGTTGGCTGGTTTATGCTGAAAAATGGTTAGCTGCCGATCAGGTTGCATCCGAGCCGTTAGCAGGCTCTTTTTCACAAGCTCAGCAGCAGTTAGTGGCGCAGAAAAGACGAAATGTCAGTGCATCGCAGCACCGGCGGTATAAAGCGACAGGACCGGATGATCGCAGCTATCAGTTAGTTCGCTCCGGGCAGCCAGATAAGGCGCTGGCTGTATTGACCAAAGCGCTACCCTTTAGTAACCAGGTGCAGCAACAAGGTATTTTGCCGCAGCGATTGTTGCAGCTATTGTCAAAACAAGAGCCCATCAATACGGATATTCTGAGTAAAACCGATGACTGGACTGTACTTAGGGTTGAACGGGCTGAATTGTGGCGACTGGCTGGACGCTGTGACAAAACACTGCAGTTATTAACAGGGCAGACGGACACGGCGCAGGGCTGGCGCAGCCTGGCCTTGTGTCAGGATAAAGACTCGGCCGAATTTGCGCTGGCACAGTGGCAAAAAGCCTATCAGCTGGACCCGCAAGTGTCTGATCAACTGGCGATGGCCTATCTGCATCTGCAACTGGATGATCCTCAAGCCGCATTGTCAGCTTTTACCCGCATGAAACCAGAACAGTTGCTGGATAAAGACAAGCAGAGTGTGGCCCAATTGGCTCTGGAGTTGGATCAAGCTGAACTGGGTGAGCGCTATCTGTTAGCCTCATCGGGCGACAGAGCGGACTGGTATCTGGCCGTTGCGGAGCGTTTACATGTGAAAGACTCCAACAATCAGAAAAATAACCAGCAGGCTTTAAGTTATCTGGAAAAAATAACAACAGCTTCAGATAAACAGTGGGCTGAAGTCCATTTGCAAAAAGCCTGGATTTATCAGTCTATGCAAGACTATCCGGCTGCAGAGCAATCCTGGCAAACGGCTTTGCAAAAAGCACCGGATGATGCCCGGCTGCATGCTGGTTATGGTTATTTACTGATCCGTTTAAATCGCGACGATGAAGCCTTAATTCAACTTAAGCAAGCGGCAAAGTCGTCGCAGTACAAAAACGATGTGGCGATGAAAGGGCAGATTGCTTATTTGTCGGCAGACACTAAAAATCTGGATGAAACCTTATACTGGCTGGAAGAAGCGATAGACGCTCAACAGGCGCCTGTAAAACAAAATGCCTTAACTGCGACAGAACTATACAGGTTGAAACGTTACCATCAGAACATCTCCAAAAACTGGCAAGTGACAGCGAGCACTGCTGTGCGTCATGGTGCCAGCCTGACCGTGCTTGATACGGCGGCAAATGAAGAGCCTGACATAGAACCTATCCGTAACGATGCCATCATGCGTCTGGAGTATTTTCAGGATGCGCTTCAGCGCGATCTTAGTGTCTATATGCAGTTGTCGACTAATGGCAGCAGTGATCATTACTACAACAATTGGGGGCATGAGTACGGTTTGTCTTACAAGCCCTTGAACCATACTAATTTGTGGCTCAGTGCTGCTGTACAGCAATATCCCTTGGGGGAAGGCGACTGGCGTGCATTGCTGCGCTTAAGCGGTGATTTCTTCAATCAGGGTAAGTGGCAATCTGAATGGCAATCGGAACAGGATCACTGGCGGGAGCGTAAGTTATTTGTCGATGCTGTCTATTGGCCAGATGGAGGACAGTTATTGCTACAAAGTAAGTTTGAGCAAGGTAAAGCATTCCGCCTGGACGATAGCCTGTTTCAGATTGTCCGTCCTTATGCTTTAAGTCAGTTGGATTACCGCAAGCAAAAAGCCCCGGGATCAGGTTTGAATGCGGAAGGTTGGCAGTGGACTGCTGGATTGGGTGTACAAAGCCGTTTTGGTTTGGGTGAAACGCATTATGACGCTTACCGGCACAAATGGGAGCTTAACCTGGAATGGCAGTATCAATTGGCGGGCGATTTAAGCGAGGATCAGCACGCCTTATCGTTGCAGCTGTCTTATCAGTATTAACAAAAGTGATGGCTGATGGTTTTTCAGCCTAAAACCAGGGAGCATTTGGAAAATAACTTATAGGTTCATATTTTTCACTTATGCCATCTTAAAGTGATATTAACAGTTGTTTTTGTATCAATTTAATATTTAAATTGATAAATATGAAACTTGTCGGTAAGATCTATTCCATATCTGGTTTTTAGCTCGCTAGAAATAGCTTGTCATGGTGTGGAAATGCTGCTGGTCGATCTGCTCGCGAATTATCTATATCTGCTGCGTTATATAGTGGTTGTGCTGATGATATTGCTTCTGGTGTTTGCGCTGGATGATGTCTTTATTGATCTGTATTACTGGGCGCGGCATTGGGGGCGTTATTTTCGTTTTTATCGAAAAACCAAGAAGTTTGACGAGCAGGAACTGTTTCATCTAAAAGAGCATCCCATAGCTATTATGGTACCGGCCTGGCAAGAGGTTGGGGTGGTAGGCAAGATGGCTGAATTTGCTGCTGCTGAGCTGGACTACGAAAATTACCAGATTTTTGTCGGTACTTATCCTAATGACCCTGCCACTCAGGCTGATGTTGACGCGGCATGCGCCCGTTTTCCTCATGTACACAAGGTGGTATGTGCACGACCAGGCCCTACCAGCAAAGCGGATTGTCTGAACAATATTATTACCTCTATCCTGGACTTTGAGCGCCGCACCCAGGTGAAATTCGCAGGTTTTGTTTTGCATGACGCAGAAGATGTGGTGTCGGCTATGGAATTACGGCTGTTTAATTATCTGTTGCCGAAAAAAGATTTGATCCAACTGCCGGTATACCCTTTTGCTAAAGGTCCTTTTGCTTTCACCTCCGGGCACTATCTGGATGAATTTTCTGAAAGCCATGGCAAAGATGTTGTCGTACGCGAGTCTATGGTTGGTCAGGTACCAAGCGCTGGAGTAGGGACCTGTTTTAGTCGTCGCGCTATCATCAAATTATCACAGGAGGGGGATGGTTTACCTTTTGACGTGCAGTCTTTAACAGAAGACTACGACATAGGGTTCCGGCTGAAACACTGGGGGATGGAAGAAATTTTTGTTCGTTTCCCTGTGACAGATAATGCGTTGGCCCGCCACGCCGAAACAAGCCGCAGTCGCAGTAAAAGTGACGGTAACGTAGTTTGTGTGCGTGAGTATTTTCCTGAGACCTTTCATACGGCTGTCAGGCAAAAAAGTCGCTGGATCATAGGTATTGTATTTCAGGGCTTTAAAACCCACCGTTGGGTTGATGACTGGCGGTTAAATTATTTCTTATGGCGCGATCGCAAAGGTGTGATTACCTATTTTGTCAGCTTTATCTCCACCTTGATTTTTGCGCAGTTATGTCTGTTCTGGTTGTACGATCAACTGGTGGCTGATGGCTATCACTTTTTATCTATTTTTGTTGATGACCCTTTGGTTCAAACCTTGCTCGGCCTGAACTTCATCTTTTTTATCAACCGTTTATTTCAGCGTATGGTGTTTGTTCGCCGGTATTACGGCATAGGGCAGGCATTGTTGTCTGTACCTCGTCAGCTGTGGGGCAATGTGATTAACTTCTTCGCCAATGTGCGCGCCTGGAAGCAGGTATTACAACATGGTGATCCGCGTCGTGTCGCCTGGGATAAAACCTCTCATGAATACCCAAGCATCAGTCAAAGCCGCGCGACCCGCTCCATTGGTTCAATTCTGGTTGCGCAAGGGACCTTGTCGCAACAAGAGCTGGATTTTGGTTTAGAGCAGCAACAAAAAGGTGAGCGGTTGGGACAGTCCTTATTAAGATTAGGCATGCTGACGCCCACTCAATTGGGTAAGGCCGTGGCCGGGCAACTGGAATTACCTTATGTTGAAACCGACCCTTTTGCTTTAGATGCGGAGCTTATCAGCAGCTTGCCTGAACGTCTGGCGCTGAAATATATGGTGTTACCAGTCAAACTTCAGAATGGTGTCTTAATGCTAGTGCGGGAAAGCCAACTGTCTCCTGTGGCTTTATCCCAAATTGAACGCCAGACAGGTTTTAAAGTGCAGTTGTGTATTTGTGCTTATGGTGTCGTCAGTTTAGGTGTGCGGCATTGGTACAGGCAGGAAGAAAATCTGAACCCGGATCTGTATCTGCAGCAGTGCTTAGCTCAAGGTGTGATCAGCGAATCTGATCTGCTGATCCTGACTCAAAGTTATCTGGCCAGTCAGTTGTCTTTTGGTGATGCTTTAGTACAGGCTGCCTTGTTGGAACCCGCTGTGGTCAATCAGGTGTTGATTAGTTTTGACCATCAGAGTGGTTTGCGTTTAGGTGACTATTTGATCCAGGAGGGCATTGTCACTGCAGAAAATCTGGCACAAGTGGTCAAGCTACAACAGCAACGGCGTAAAACCATACAGCAGTTGGTGCAGGAATTAGCACCTGAAACGATAAATCAACGGCAGGAGGCTGTAGTTTGATACGGATATTGGTTGTATTTTTATTGGTTTTCACTGCGTCTGTTTCTGCTGAAGCGATGACGGATTATCAGAAGTTCCGCACTTACCCTTACATTGAAAAAGCTTACCGTTTACAGCAAAAAGACGATGTAACAGGGGCTATTGCCGAAATCCATAAAGCGCTGGCTCTGGTACCTGCACAGCCAGAATTATTGGTTTTGTTGTTGCGTTATCAGATTGAAGCGAAAGATCAAGCCGCTGCTACATCGACATTGCAACAAATCCCTCAGTCAGAGCAGCAGGGTTTATATCCACTTTTGCTTGAGTTGCAATTACAAAAACAGTCGTTACCTGACTTGCCCGGGCTAGACCTGCTCTGGCCTCTGTTCAATGCAAAGGATCAACTGGAGATAGCCCGGCTTGTAAGCTCCAGGCTTATTGCATTAAAACAAGAGCAACAAGCCTACCAGTGGCTGGCAACAAAAAGACCGCTTCCTGCAGAAGTGCTGAAATTACATGCTGCGTTGGCTGAATCCTTACGTCTGACGGATCAGGTGATTCGTGATTTATCCTCTTTAGACGACTCCCAGTTATCTGAAGAAGACAAAACCAGGCTGGTGATGGCATTGGTGCAAAAAGGGCAGGCCGATCAAGCGTTTTTACTGATTGAGTCAGAGCCAAAATCTGAAGCTGCGCTGATGTATTACCGTCAGTTGTTGCAGCAACAAATAGCCTTGCAGGACTGGACTGCTGCGTTGACAAGTTTTGACTTTATAGAAACTCATCACCAGTTAACTCCGGATGAAAAACAGCAAAAGTTACAGTGGGCTTTGTTGCAGAATAACTGGCCAATGGCTTTTGAATTAGCAGAGCAGCTACAACTTAACTGTTGGCAGCGTATTGATTTGTATATGCAAGCTGGCGAAGAACATCAGGCGAAAGCCTTGTTTTTGCAATGCCCATCTATTGATAACCCTGATAGCTGGCTGGTGTATGCGGAAAAATGGCTGAGTGCTGATGAAATCAGTCAGGAGTATCTGGCTGCTGAGCATTTACAGGCGCAGCAACGCCGTCTGGTTGCGCAAAAACGGCTCTCTGCCGGACAATATCAACAAGTACTGCAACAGCTGCTGGACGATCCAAAACAATCAGCTCAGTACGAGCTGGTATTGGCAAGCGCTCAGGCTTTGCCTGCAGGGCCTGTGAAAATGCAGTCGATGCAGAAGCTGCATCAGTATAAAGCCAGTGCGCCTACGCTGGATGAGTTGAGTTACCAGTACATTTTGGCGGGAGAGTCAGAAAAAGCTCTGCAACTGCTGGCAAAAGCTTTGCCTTTTGATACTGAAACTCAACAAAAAAAGCTGTTACCAGAGCGGGTATTGGAACTGTTAAAACAACAAAACCCTATTGATACTGCCGTTTTAGCAAAAACTGACAGTTGGGCTGTCCTGGCTGCTGAACGCGCTGAATTGTGGCGTCTGACCGGGCGTTGCGATAAAACCCTGACTATGTTGTCGGGCAAAGCCAATACTGCATCGGGCTGGCGTAGCCTGGCGTTATGCCAGGAAGAGCAAAATGCAGAGTTTGCTTTATTGCACTGGCAAAAAGCCCATCAGTTGCAGGGGCAAGACACAGATGTGTTGAATATTGCTTATTTACAGCAAAAATTAAATGACCCTGCTGCTGCATTTTTATCTTTTACTTCTTTAGATCTCAGTGTGTTATCTGATGAAGATAAGCAAAATACAGCGCAGCTGGCGCTTGAGTTGGATGAGCTGGAAAAAGGCGAGCAGTACTTGTTAGTGTCTAGTGCTGATCAGGCCGCTTGGTATCTGGAAGCGGCGGCGTTAAAGCGTAAACAACAGAATGAAGCCGCTTTGGTCTATCTGAACAAAATAGTCCGGACAAACAAAGAGCAATGGGTCAGATTGCATTTGCAAAAAGCCTGGATTTATCAGGCGATGCACAACTTTCCGGCGGCCGAACAAGCCTGGCGTGCCGCTCTTGCCAAAGCTCCTGAACAAGCTGAGTTACATGCAGGCTATGGCTACTTGTTGGTGGGCATGAAACGCAACAAAGAAGCTTTGGCACATCTGCGTTATGCCGCAAAACAACCACAATATGCCAAGGATGTCGCCATTGCCGGACAAGTGGCTTATTTATCCGCTGAAGAGCAGGATGCCGAAGACACTTTGTATTGGTTAAAGCAGTCCATTGACCGCCAGCATCAAGCTGAAAAACAAAATGCGCTGAGTAAAACAGAATTGTATCGCTTAAAACGCTACCATCAGACCATAGCTAAAAACTGGCAGCTGACAGCCAGTAAAGCGTTACGCCATGGTGCCAGTCTGACGGTACTTGGCAGTGCTGCACAGCAGGCTCCTGATCTGGATCCTGTGCGTAACGAAGCCTCAGTGCGGCTGGAACACTTTACCGATACCTTAAATCGCGACCAGAGTTTGTACCTGCAAGTATCGGCCAATGGCAGTAGTGAGCAGTATTATCGCAACTTTGGCCAGGAGTTTGGTGCGGCCTATAAGCCTCTGCAGCATACCAACTTATGGTTAAGCGCTGCATTGCAGCAATACCCTTTAGGTGAGGGAGACTGGCGTGCTTTGGTGCGTTTAACCGGCGATTTTCTGAATCAGGGTAAATGGCAATCTGAATGGCAACCAGAGCAGGATCACTGGCGCGAGCGTAAGTTATTTGTCGACGCTGTCTATTGGCCTGTGGATGGTCAAATTCTGTTGCAGTCTAAGTTTGAACAAGGCAAGGTGGTTCGTTACGACGATAGCCTGTTTCAGGTCACACGTGCTTATGTGTTAAGCCAGCTGGACTACCGAAAACAAAAGGCCCTGGATACCAATCTGAATGCTGAAGGCTGGCAGTGGACCACTGGATTGGGTCTGCAGTCACGAATTGGTTTGGGTGAAACGCACTATGACGCTTACCGGCATAAATTGGAGATGAACCTTGAATGGCAGTATCAAATGGTGGGCGATTTAAGCACCGATCAGCACGCTTTATCTTTGCAGCTGTCTTATCAGTATTAATTTTAGGCCCAGCTAAAGTGTGGGCGGGCATTGTCTTTTATCAGCCCTTACTGCGAGACAAGAACGTCAGTACAGAGCAGTGGCTGCAGATCTTAAGTGCCGCGCAACAACAGGGCATGACAGAACTTGCATTGCAGTGGGGGCAACATGGCGAGGTCAGCTTCTTTGATCCACAAGGACCTTCTGCTGCGTTATTTTCCGCTTTGCAGCAATTAAAGATCCCGCTGTGGCTTGGTTTATATGCTGACCCTGCTTATTTTAAAAAAATAGACAGTGCTGAGGCACAGAAGCAGGCATATTTTAAACAGCAAATGCTGTTGTCTTTACAAGTGCGGCGCCACTGGCTGAGTTTGTTAAAACAACAGCCACTACTTCAACTTAAAGGCTGGTATTTACCGATGGAGCTGAACGATACAGATTTTGTATCGGCCTCTTATCTCACCTGGTTAATCCGCGAACTCAAAGGCTTAAGTGAAGTATTAGATAAGCCTGTGGCGATCAGTTTGTATTTTAATGGCAAAGTTCCGGTTAGAAACTGGCTGGAATCAGCTCGTCAGTTGCAAAGCGACAGATTACAGCTTTGGGTGCAGGATGGAGCCGGTGCAGCTCTGGTTTCAGAACCGAAGCGGCAGGAGTTGTTACAACAACTGCCTTGTACTATACCGCTGATCCGGGAGCAATTCCGGCAAAGTTCAAAACCGGGAGAAGTATTCCAGGCCCGCGCTTTAACTGAAGCAGAAAAGCAGACACAAGCTGACAGTTGTCATCCTGTGATTTATTTTGAATTGCGTTATATGTCTGCAGCTGCAGGCAAACTTCCTTTAACAGACCCGCAAGAAAGCGTCATAACGCCTTGAAGCGTTTAAAATAACAGCAAACAACAGCACTTTTAAAAAAAGTGCTTGCAAGCAAAGCGGTCGCTGCATAACATAGCGCCCGTTGTGACGACTTCGTTGCAACACAGCAATGCGTCCTTAGCTCAGTTGGTTAGAGCACCACCTTGACATGGTGGGGGTCGGTGGTTCGAGTCCACTAGGACGCACCAAATTCCTAAACAAAAACAGCACCTTACGGGTGCTGTTTTTGTTTTTACTCACATCAGCACATCTTCTAAGGGCTTCTCGCCAGAAGCTGCTAAGTACTGGGTTCACGCTGAGTTCGTTCTGAATTTGCAGCCGGATAACAAACTCTGTCTCTAGCATGCCGGTAAAGCAGTTGCAAGCTTATCTCGCTTTAAAAGGCCAATTCGCGTACACTACCCGGCTCATGATTAATACCTGTTGTATTAATCAGGCGTCAATTCGGGAGAAACTGATGACAAAACCACTGTGGACTGTGGGTCTTGATGTAATAGTTATTGACTCAACCAGCGAATGTTATGGTCAGGTTGGGCATATAGTCCGGATATCTTCACCGGGTAACAGCTGCCGTTTGTCGGTAGACTTTGATGGTAGCGTGTTTGGTTTTGACCAGGACGACATTGAAGTTGCGCTGATTTAGCCCTTATTCAGGTTCTACCGCAGCTGCCCTATAAGGGCAGCTGAACGCTTCAAATCATTTTTATCTCCATAACCACAAGCATCTCTACAACCACAAGGCTTCATATAAAAACACCTCAAACAAACTAAAAAACGCAAATAAGATAGCAAACAACAGCGCCATCAGGCTGCAGTTCAATGTCAGTTTCAACACCTTGTAAAGTTGACGCCGTTCAGAGCGCAGTTTCAGTGTGCTTTGACGTAAAGGCGCGATGGCTGCAAATAAAGCGCTGAATACGCCTGTTTTATCTTCTGCAGTATTAGGCACCAGAGTGCCTTTGATGATAAAACGATAGAGCATGTTAAACACCCGGCCAAAGCTATTCATCGGCCTCTCTACATCACACATTAAGATCAACCTTGATGCTTCAGTATTGTTTTTTGCATAGTGAGGGTAGGTCTCATCAAAGACAAAATCCTCGCCGTTCTGCCAGCTGCACTGAACGCCATCTACATTGATATAGCAGTCGGTGGAATTTGGTGTGTCCAAGCCTAGATGATATCGCAGCGAGCTGGCCATAGGGTCTGCGTGCAGGCTGAGTTCTGAACCTGGTGGCAGAATAGAAAACATCGCCCCTTGTATGCCTGGCACTTGTTTTAGCAAAGCCACTGTCTGTGGGCACAAGCGTTTCGCCGAGTTATGAGTGGTGCCGTACCACATCAGATAAAACTTGCTCCAGCCTCTTTTATAAAAAGTGCGGAAACCTACATCGTAATAACCGACAGAGCCAGGCGTTTTGATGGCCTCAAAGGCACCGGTTGCCTGCAGCGCTAAGGCTTCTTCTTTGATGATGGGCCAGTTGTCCCTTAGCACAGAAATATTCTTCAGGTAGGCCGCATCTAACAGGCTCTTGCGGGCTTCGGCTTTTGTCGTCATGTACAGTAGGCAATTTAGTGGCGCAAACACAGGCCAGCTTTTTCGCAGGTATTGGGTCAGAGACTGATAACGCGCTTGTCCACGCCAGCGATAAACATAAATCACGGAGGCGATGCAGTAGAGTGCGACTATGGCGATAATAAAAAGGCTGAGACTCATATTAAAATCCTGAACTTATAGTGGTTTTGGATAGCGGGGTTAAGAGGACTATCCGGATAGTTTTCATAGCGGTTGGTTACGCGTAGCTGGTATTGGGGGGATCTGGTTACGCGAAACTAAAGGTTTCAGCCGCTGCACGCCGTCATCGACATAGCTGTACAGCACGGGGATCACCAGTACACTCAGAAAAGTAGAGGTAATAAGGCCACCAATCACCACTATGGCCATAGGAGCGCGAAAGCTTGGGTCGCCTCCCATGCCAAGGGCTATAGGCAGCATGCCAGCACCCATGGCAACAGTGGTCATCACTATAGGACGGACACGCTTGCGGCAGGCATCCACAATGGCGTCTCTTTGGCTGAGCTGATGTTCGCTCTGGGCAATAATGATGTAGTCAATCAGCAGAATAGAGTTTTTGGTGGCTATGCCCATCAGCATAATCAAGCCAATCATAGCGGGCAGTGACAAGGTGGAACCTGTGATAAAAAGCGCCAGAAAGGCACCGGGTACAGACAACACCAAAGCAGTTAAAATGGTGAGTGGCTGAAACACATCTTTGAGCAACAGCACCAGCACCATATAAATACAAAGCACACCGGTCAGCATCGCAATGGCAAAACCAGTGGCTAATTCGCCCATCATTTCGGCGTCACCCAAGGCATTTTGCGATATACCAGCTGGCATGTTCTTTATGCTGGGTAAAGCCAGTATGGCTTGCTCAACATCACCTAAAGGTTGGTTGTTTAGCTCCACTTCGAAGCTGATATTGCGCATACGATTGAATCTGGAAATTTGCGAAGGGCCACTGCTGAGCTCCAGCGTCGCCACATTTTCAAGAGCAACAGGTCCGCGTGCACCCGGAACAGGCAGGCGTTTGAGCGTTTCAAAATCGGCGCGGGCTTCATCATTGAGCCGAACTACAATAGGAACCTGACGTTTACTCAGATTCAGTTTGGCCAAATCCTGATCATAATCGCCTGCTGTCGCAATCCGCAGCGTATCGGCAATATCAAAAGAGGTCACACCCAAATCGGCCGCTTTGGTAAAGTCAGGTCTGATAATCAACTCTGGCCGCACTAAGCTGGCGCTGGAAATGACAGCCCCAATGCCTGGGATAGAGCGAAGGTCACGCTCAACCAGCAGTGCATGTTGTTCAAGCTGATGACTATCTTCACTGGCAAGCACCAGTGAATAATTCTCGCCAGCACCCAAACCCACTTTAACGCGCGCTCCTGGTACTACTGCCAGCATCTGCCGTAATTCTTGTTCTATCTGCTGTTTGTGCACTCCTGAACGTTCGCTGCGATGCGTCAGAGTTAAAGTCAGCACCGCAGTGCCGACACCGGATGCAGAACTGCCACCTTCATCTTCTTCACCCGAGCTACCGCTGCCTATAGCTGTGTACACCTGTTTCACCTGCTGATGCTTTGCAACAATACTGCGGGCTTGTTCGGCGAGAGTGATGGTTTCCTGCAGTTTAGTGCCAGGTTGAAGGCTAAGAGTGACCTGCGTCTGTTGGTTATCGTCTGCCGGCATAAAGTCACCCGGCAGTTGAGTCGCCAAAAATAAACCACCACAAAAAAAGGCCAGTGCCGCAGTGGCTGTGATGCGTCTATGGGCTAAGCACCAGTGCATCAGTTTCAGGTAATAGCGGATCCAGGCGGGTTCTGGTTTTACCTGCTGCTTTGGCGCTTTTAACAGGTAAGCCGCCATCATTGGCGTTAGTAGGCGAGCGACCAGCAAAGAAAACAGCACTGCAACTGCAGCTGTCCAGCCAAATTGCACAAAAAACTTACCAATAACTCCACTCATAAAAGCTGTGGGTAGAAATACGGCAATGAGCGTAAAAGTGGTGGCAATCACCGCCAAACCTATTTCATCGGCTGCTTCCATTGCTGCCTGAAACGGCCGTTTCCCCATTAGCAAATGCCGTTCTATATTCTCAATTTCAACAATGGCATCATCCACTAATACCCCAATCACTAAAGACAAAGACAGCAGGGTGACGGTATTGAGGCTAAAGCCCATCAGATGCATCACAGCAAAGGTCGGGATCACAGAAAGTGGCAGCGCTGTAGCTGCGATAAAGGTAGCCCGCCAGTCCCGCAGAAACAGAAAAACGACGATAACAGCCAGCAAAGCCCCTTCGTACAGCAGTTGCATTGACCCATCGTAGTTTTCAGTGACAGGGTCAATCAGGTTAAAAACTTCAGTCACCTGAATATCTGGTCTTTGTTGCTTCAGTTGCTGTAAAGCCGCACGAACACCCTCTGCCACTTCAAGTTCGCCGTAGCCCAATGCCCGCACAATTTCAAAACCTACCACGGCTTCGCCATTTAAAAATGCGGCAGAACGTGGTTGTGAAACGGTGTCAGAAATATGGGCGACCTGATCCAGCCGGATACGGCGACCATCGCTTAATGTGATATCTAAAGAGGCTATTTCTTCTGCTGAGCCGACAGTAGCAATAGTTCGGACGGACTGCTCCATACCACCAAAGTCGGTGCGACCTCCGGATCCTTCTTGCTGGATTTGGCGCAACTGGCGCGAAATATCAGCGGCAGTGGTATTAAAAGCCAACAGGCGGTTAGGGTCGAGATCCACCCGAACTTCCCGGCTTACACCGCCCACCCGGCTGACCGAACCAACACCTCTGACCGCCAGCAGGGTTTTGCTGATGTCATTGTCGACAAACCAGGATAAGGCCTCGTCATCCAACTGTGACGAGGCAATGCTATAGGTCAGAATAGGGGAGCCAGAGAGTTCCTCTTTTTTAATCACAGGGTCACGTAAATCAGCGGGCAAGTCGGCTCTTACTCTGGCTACCGCATCACGCACATCATCTAAAGCTTGCTGAATGGGCCGCTCTAGCCTGAATTCAATAGTCAGACGGGCTTCACCTTCCGTCAGGTTGCTGTAGATATGCCTGACTCCTTGCACCGTCGCTAAAGCGTTTTCCAGTTTTCGCGCTACATCGGTTTCCAGTTGTGAAGGAGAGGCGCCTGGTAAAGAGGCCGTGACTGTAACTGTCGGCAGTTCAAGATCGGGCAAATCCTGAACTTTCATCGACTGAAAACCTAACAAACCTGCAAAGGTTAATAAAACAAACAACAAAATGGCTGGAGTGGGGTTTCGTATGGCCCAGCTCGATATATTCAAATTCATCTGATAGTCCTGTTACATCATCGGGCCGGAGTCGGCCCCCGGATAAGTGACAGCTGTTTTTTCAGCGGAGTTTTGTTCTGCAATCACTCTGACCAAATCACCATCACCGAGAAAGGCACCTCCTGTTGCAACCACCTGGTCTGAGAGCTTCAGACCACTGGTGATTTCTATCCGATCTGCAGTGCGACGGTCTGTGTTTACCTTGGTTTGAATGACTTTTGAATCCGCTCCTATAAGCAGTACATAACTAAAACCATCCCGCAGCTGCACAGCACTCAATGGCAAGGTCATGACTTCAGTGGAACCCAGCTCAAATTGTCCGCGGGCAAACATGCCGGAGCGCGCTGTACCTTTGGATTTCAGGTCGACATAGACCAGCGCATTGCGGCTTTGGGTATCAACAATAGGGGACAGCATGCGTAAAGACCCCTGAATATTGCTGCCGTCCGAGAGCGTGATCAGTGCTGTTTGGCCAGGGTGGAGTTTTGAAAGGTCGTCCGAAGACACTTCTGCACGCCATTCCAGCCGGCCCCCTCTAATGAGCCGGAATAATTCTTGACCTGATGGCAATACGGCTCCAACTGTGGCGGTTCGGGCTGAGATAATGCCTTGATCCGGCGCCAATACGAGGCTTTGAGCCAGACGTAACTCCTGGGTCTTGAGTCTGGCTTTGGCCGCTTCCAGCCGTGCTTTGGCTGACTGTGCTGCTGTGATGTAACGCTGAATTTGCTGGCTGGATAAAGCGCCACTGGATTTCAGTTCTGTTGTGCGTTTCAGGTCGGCCTGGGCTTCAGTGTACAAAGCTTCTGCTTCGGCTTTGTCTGCACGACTTAAGTCCAGTTCAGCCTGTAATGTGGCTGAGGAAAAGACGGCCAGAATCTGACCTTTATTCACCTGATCACCTACATTCACCTTCACCTCTGTCAGCCGCAGACCATCCGCTTCAGTGCCAATACTGGCTTCCTGCCAGGCAACAATATTGCCGTGAGCCGAAACCTTTGAAGTGACCATCGACATTTTTGGGCTGGTGGCTGTAACTGCGAGTACAGGTTTTTCGGTGGTGTTTTGTATGCCTGGCTGCGAGGCGGATTCAGCTGTATCTGCATCCTGCTGCGTCAGAACTAACGCAGAGGCGACAGTTATCAGCACAAGGCTTGCAATAATCAGCAGCTGTTGTTTTTTCGCTGTCATTGCCTTGCTCCTTGTACAAAACAAAGGAAGCAAATCGCTGATGGTTTGTTGGTAACGAATTGATTAAAAAGCATCTGGTGATCTCATCCAAAAAGTGGGGATACCGCACTATCGGATGCAATAGCTTTCAGGAAACTTACGAGGTGCTTTGAACATAAAAATAAAATTTAACTGCTGTTGTAAGTCTTGTGTAAGTCAGAAGGCTGAATGATGAGGTGGCTTTATTGACCACTATTCAAAAGGAAGCTTTTTATGTCATCACAGTTGTATCGCACTGAACGCAGCTACGTTAAACGCACCTATGTTACCCGCGCCTATGTTAACCGCAGTCTGGCTGCAGCTATTGCTTTGCTTTGTTTACCTCTTGCTGCTCAGGAATCTGACAGCGAGCAAGAATCGTCCTGGGGCCTGGGTTTAGGTGTAGTGTCCAGCCAGAAGGCTTATACAGATATGGACAGCGAAACCAGAGTCATTCCTTTTATTTCTTATGAGAATGAGTATATTGAGGTTCTCGGCCCTAATCTGAAGTATAAATTGCCAAGCTTCGAGTTGAATGACTCCAATAAATTCAACTTCAATCTGGTCGGAGAATACGATTTTTCTGACAATGATCCAGATGAAACCCCTATCCTTAACGGTATGGAAGAGCGTAAAGGCGGTTTTTGGGCTGGTGCTCAGGTAGAGTGGCAGAATGACATTGCAACTGTCAGCCTTGAGTGGTTGACTGAAGTCTCAGGTGACAGTGATGGCTCTGTACTTAATCTTGGCATTGAAAGAACCTGGCATATCGGCAGAAGTTATATGTTAACACCTCGAGTGGTATTAAGCCGCGTCGATAAAAACTATGTGGACTATTACTATGGTGTCCGCGCTGATGAAGTCAGAATTGGCAGACCTTTTTATCAGGGCGAAGCCGGGCTGAATACTGAAGTTGGGCTACGCGGTATTTATAGGATTGATCAAAAACAGATGATTATGCTGGACCTGGCTGTGACCAGCCTTGCGACCGAAATCAAGGACAGCCCCTTGGTCGACAGTTCCACAGAGAGCCGGGTGATGCTTGGCTATATTTATCGTTTCTGATGAACCGTATCCTTCTGCTTGAAGATCATAAACGCCTGGCCCTGCTGATCAGCAAGGGTCTGGCGCCTGCTGGCATAGTGGTTGATAGTTTTGAACGTATTGATCACGCATGGCAAGCCTTGCAGCAAGTGCCTTATCAGGCCATGGTGCTGGACAGAGGCGTACCTGATGGCGATGGCCTGAACTTACTGCAGCGGCTCAGAACTGCGGGTAACAGTATTCCCTGCCTGGTGCTGACGGCGCGTAATGCGTTGCACGACAGGGTTAATGGTTTAGACGCTGGTGCTGATGACTATCTGTCCAAACCTTTTGCGATGGAAGAGATGGTTGCCAGAGTGAAAGCCTTGCTAAGACGGCCTGCCGAACGCCAGTCTCTGGAGCCTGGTTATGGCGATTTAGTGCTGCAACCCTCATCAAACCTGATCTGGTGTGCTGACAAAAGCCAGCTTTTGTCTCAGGCTGAAATGCAGGTATTGTTTGTACTGATGCGAAAACCTGGTGAGACGGTGCGGCATAATCTGTTAGAGGCTGCCGCCTGGGGTTTAAGTGAAGCCGTGACTCCCAATGCGCTGGATGTGGTGTTACACCGTATTCGTAAGAAACTGCTCGCTATTGGTTCGCGCTGTCAGATTATCAATGCAAGAGGAGTAGGTTATGCGCTTGCGGAGCCAAAAATACCTTAATAGTTTCAGTGTCAGAGGTTGGATATGATGCGTTTGGTAAGACCAGAATGCTTAAGCAACTGCGGTGGCAGAGGTTGGATATGATGCGTTTGGTGAGACCTGAATGCTTAAGCAACTGCGGTGTCAGAGGTTGGATATGATGTGTTTGGTGAGACCTGAATGCTTAAGCAACTGCGGTGTCAGAGGTTGGATATGATGCGTTTGGTGAGACGCCTGCACCGCAATAGTATCAGCGTCAAAATGCAGCTGGCTTATGTGGCGGGCATGATGCTGAGTGTCAGCCTGATCGCTCTGGTGGTGTTGGCTGCACTTGGATTTCAGAGCAATATCTTGTCAGAAAACGATATCAATGATTTTTCCGGCGAACTGGCCGAAAATCTGCAATTTAATGCGCAAGGTGTTCCTGTTCAGGTGGCTGACGAAGAATATCTTTGGTTGTTTGAGACTTTGTATAACGAAATAGCCTTTAGAGTTATGGATCAAAACGGGCAGGTTGCGCTTGCATCCAGGGCTGCTCCGGAGTTTTGGTCTGCAGCGGATCAACTGCCGTTAAAAGCTGGCCCCTTTGAGTTTCAACAAAATGGCATCATGATGGATGCTGCTAATGGCGTCAGAGTCCATAATGGCAAAACCTGGTTTTTTCAGGTCGCAGTCAGCAGACGATTTATGTTTTTCGCCCACGATACCTTTGCCTTACGTTTTATTGAAGATGGCCTGATTTTATTATCTTTAGTGCTGTTTTTTGTTTTTGGCGCCTGTGTACATTTTGCCCTGGGTTATACCTTGCGGCCTTTGCTTAAATTATCTCAGGCAGCAGCTTTAATATCGCCCCGTTCTTTGCAGGAACGCCTGCAGGAAGACCATGTGCCAACCGAAATTGCGCCTTTGGTCCGAAGCTTTAACATAGCTTTAGACAGACTTGAGAGGGGATACCGTTTGCAGCAGGAGTTTCTGGCCACTGCTGCACATGAACTCAAAACACCACTGGCCTTGATCCGGGCTCAGCTTGAATTAATGCCGGAAAATGAAGAACGCGACTGGCTACTAAGTGACGTCAAGTACATGTCACGTCAGGTACAACAGCTGTTGTTGTTAACTGAGGTTAGCGAAGAACAAAACTATAAATTCTGTACTGTGGAGCTATCACAGATTGCAGTCGAGGCTTTATCTTACCTGCAGCGTATGGCTGACGCAGCTGCGGTAAAGCTGATTCTCAATGATCAAAGCGACGGGGCAGAGTGGCAAGCGGACAAAGGCGCTTTGTTTACCTTATTAAAGAACTTATTGGAGAATGCTATTCAGCATGCACCTGCAGGCACAGAAGTGATACTGACTTTATCTGCCGATAGCCTGACGGTGCGGGATTTTGGACCAGGTGTGGCAGAGGATGAATTATCCCAACTGTTTAACAGATTTTGGCGGGGAGAACATAGACGTGACATTGGAGCTGGCCTGGGCTTAGCTATTTGTCAGGAAATTGCCGTGACACACCACTGGACTTTGTCCGCATACAAAGCGGAACCAGGACTTTCATTTACCTTATCTACTGAAGCAGTGGAGCACTAAATTGGACAGGCCGATTTAGTGTTCCACCTCTTTTTACTTCAGTGTTTTTTCAGTCCGTAATCAACAAAACATAAGCTTCAGTGACCTGAGCTATGTGTTCCTGCATAGCTGCTCTGGCGCCCGTTGCATCGCGGCGGCTTAGGCATTGATAAATTTTTTCGTGCGCCTGAATATTAGGGCCTGCCATTTGGCGGCGCACTTTTTCTGTAAACGCTCTGCTTATCTCTGATGATTCACGTAAAGTCCATAACCACTCGACCATAGACTGCAAAGCGCTGTTGCGGGTTGCGCTGGCAATTAACTGGTGAAACTTGCCGTCAAAAGCTTCGGCTTCAGAGGTTTTTTGTGCTGCAACCAAAGCTGTCATCTGGTTTAAATAAGCTTTGAGTTTTAACAACTCTTCATTACTGATTCGCTCTGCAGCTAAAGCCGCTGCATCACCTTCCACCAACAAGCGAGCTTCCATAATTTCCAGCGGGCCAGGGGCATCATCGGCCAAAATGGAGCTTTTTAATGCAGCAGATTTCAGTACATAAACCCCTGATCCCGGTTTAATTTCCACCAGCCCTGAGACTTCCAGCGCTATTAATGCTTCGCGCACTGTCTGGCGGCTGACGTCGTACTGCTGCGCCAAATCGCGTTCTGCAGGCAGCCGATTGCCCGGATTGAGTTCACCTTTGGCAATGTTTTGCGCCAGCTTATCGGCGATCACTAAATACAGCCTTTGGCTATTGGTCTGGCTTCGTTCTGTACTGAGCTTCACTGGAGAGTCTGTTGTTTGTGTCATCTTGGCTTCAAATTTATTTTGGTCTGTCCAAATATTTAATATTGCAAATTGGACAGGCCAAATGTTAGTTTTAATCAATAGGCCCGACCAATCTAATCTGTCGACCGGCACAATTCAAGCCTGACAGTCAAAACCACTGTTGAGTCTGTTGCAGCCTTGTCGTCAGCCGTCACTTTGAGGAAGAGTATGAAAATTATTGATGCAAAAGTTATTGTCACCTGCCCGGGCAGGAACTTTGTCACTATTAAAATCACCACAGACCAGGGGTTATATGGCATAGGGGATGCGACTCTGAATGGCCGTGAACTGGCTGTGGCCAGTTATTTGCAGGATCACCTGATCCCTTGTCTGATTGGCCGTGATGCCAGCCGTATCGAAGATATCTGGCAGTTTTTTTATCGTGGTGCGTACTGGCGTCGTGGCCCTGTTGGTATGACAGCTATTGCTGCAATAGACGTAGCGCTGTGGGACATTAAAGCCAAAGCCGCCAATATGCCGTTGTATCAGTTGCTGGGGGGCCGCAGCCGTGATGGGGTGATGGTCTATGGTCATGCCAATGGCCGTGATATAGCCGAAACCGTGGCTGAAGTAGGGCGTTATATCGATATGGGCTACAAAGCGATCCGTGCTCAGACCGGCGTACCGGGTCTTGCCAGCACTTATGGTGTGTCCGGCGATAAAATGTATTACGAACCTGCCGATGGTAATTTGCCGACTGAAAACCTCTGGTCGACCAGCAAATATTTAAACTCTGTGCCTAAGCTGTTTGAAACTCTGCGTGAGACTTATGGTTTTGAACATCACTTATTACACGACACCCATCATCGTTTAACGCCTATTGAAGCAGCTCAGTTGGGTAAAGCTTTAGAACCCTATAAATTATTCTGGCTGGAAGATGCAGTACCCGCTGAACTGCAGGAAGGTTTCCGTTTATTCCGTCACCATACCACTACGCCTATAGCTGTGGGTGAGGTGTTTGCATCTATCCATGACTGCCAGCAACTGATCAGCGAACAGCTGATTGACTATATCCGCACTACCATAGTGCACGGTGGGGGGATCACCCATTTACGCCGTATTGCTCATCTGGCTGAGCTGTATCATGTGCGTACTGGTTTCCATGGTGCAACAGATTTAAGCCCTGTGACTATGGGGGCTGCGCTGCATTTTGATACCTGGGTGCCAAACTTTGGTATTCAGGAATATATGCGCCATACGCCGGAAACCGATGCGGTATTCCCGCATGACTATCACTTTGACAATGGTTATCTGAAAATAGGTGAAACGCCAGGTCATGGTGTCGATATAGATGAAGCTTTGGCTGCTAAATACCCGTACCAACGTGCTTATCTTCCTGTCAACCGGTTAGAAGATGGCACCATGTTTAACTGGTAATTTTGTCATTGCGCTATGCCGATGGCCGCTGTGCCATCAGCTGTTACTTTGATTGGAATAATACGCGACAGTAAAAAGATCTTTGGACAGATTTTGGGTGAAGGTATAAAGTTGCTTAGCTTGGAATTGTAAAGTTTTATCAGCCAGTTCCGTAACTTATGACGACTCATTTAAGTCTGTACTGCAGATTGGAAGCTATGCCGGTTAAAAAACCTACGATCAAAGATGTGGCTCGCCTGGCGGGTGTCTCCTTTAAAAGTGTGTCCAGGGTGGTGAATAACGAAGCCTGGGTCAGTGATGAGGTTAGAACCAAAGTACAGGCTGTGATTGAACAGCTGAATTACCAGCCGAATCGCACGGCCCGTCTGATGCGTACTGCTCCTTTTTCTTTGGCTTTTGTCTACGACAATCCGAATAGCCACTATGTGATTGAAATGCAAAACGGTATTTTGTCCCTATGCCGCGAAAAAGGTTTTGAGCTGGTGATCCATCCAACGAATTCTGGCTCAGATCAGGTCCGTCATGAACTCACCAGTATGATCGCTACCAATCTGGTGGGTGGAGTGATCCTGACGCCGCCTTTGTCTGAAAGTACAGAACTGGTGAAGCAATTGCTGGAGCAACAAGCCAAAGTGGTTCGTATTGTTTCAGGTGCTGAACCACCGGATGAGCTTTGCCCAACCATTTATGTGGACGATGAGCGAGCGGGGCAGGAGATCACTGAACATCTGCTGGCTCAAGGCCATCGCCGTATTGCCTTTTTGGGTTATCACAAGGATCACAAATCCTCTTTGGGCCGTTATCGTGGTTATTGTGCTGCGCTTAAAAATGCCGGTCTTGAGGTACAGGATGAGCTGGTGATTTGTGGTAATTTCACCTTTGACTCTGGCGTTGAGATGACAGAACAATTGCTGCAATTGGACAATAAAGCCACGGCACTTTTTGGTTGTAACGACGAAATTGCGGCAGGTGCTTTGTTTGTTGCCCGCAAACGCGAACTTGCTGTACCCCAGGATTTATCCATAGTAGGTTTCGAAAACAGTCCATTCTCCCGACAAACCTGGCCAGGTCTGACCACGGTCCATCAACCTAATGCGGAAATCGCCGCCAAAGCAGCATCTATGCTGATTGCACTGATGCAAGAACCCGATCAACAGCCGTCACACTATGGCGTTAAATTGCATCTGGTTTTACGCGATTCGGTATCATCCATCATATAAACCTTTGTAAATCAATGACTTAAAATCGTTGTCAACGTTGTCATATTTATTATTGACAACGTTGACAGGGTGGTGCTAATTTAAAATCTGAGTGATGAATAAATCACCGATCAGAAAGATCCGGATAGAGAAACAGACGATCACAAAATAACTATTAGCAACGCAGAGAGCACAGGCATGAACAGGTTGAATCAGCATCAGTTAGGAAAAAAGACAGTACTCGCTTCTATTCTGGCGACTTTATTTGTACCAGCAATCAGCTATGCACAAGACAAGCCGGCTGAAGAAGAAAACGTCGAAGTGATCCAGGTCAGCTTCCGCGGCAGTCTGGCAGCAGCTGCCGATATCAAACGTCAGGATACAAAAGTGACTGACGCTATCACCACTGAAGATATAGGTAAGTTTCCAAGCGAAAACATTGCGGAAGCGATTCAGCGTATTCCAGGCGTACAAATTTCTAACGTCAACGGCCGTGGCTCAACAATCAGCGTACGTGGTTTAGGTTCTCAATATGCCCGCACCACTTTAAACGGTCAGACTATGGCCAGTGCAGATTTCACCAGCGGTTTTCGTTTTGACATTATTCAAACTGAATTGGCTTCTGTTATTGAGGTGATCAAATCTCCGACAGCTGATATGGATGCGGGTGGTTTATCAGGCACCATCAATATTGATACCGCTTCGCCTTTGTCTTTTAGCGAGCGTAAAATTTTACTTTCAGGTAAAGGTCAGTACTCTGAGTTTTCACCAACAGACGATATCACTCCAAAAGCTAACGCTACTTATATCGACCAGTTTGCTAATGACACTGTAGGTGTATTGCTGAATTTTGGTTATCAGGAACTGGACGACAGAGTAGATAACTTCTGGATGGATCGTTGGTTTGTTGATTCAGATACAGATGAAGTCACACCACGCCGTCCTCGTTATCGCCGTATCGACCGTGAAACAGAGCGTGAATTATTTAACGGCACTGTGCAGTGGAAACCAACCAGCGCTTTTGAAGCGAAGTTGACCACAGTCTATGCAGGGGACGATACCAAGCAGGATTTAAATCAGCAGGTGTTTCTGTTTAATGCCAACCAGATCACCCGTTTAGGCGATGCGGTCAATGGTGTCTATAACAGCATTCAGATTGATAACTTTACCACTGAAAATAACCGTCAGTTGGAAGATAAAGACGCCACTTCAGAAGCTTATACCTTAGAGCTGGAATATGACTGGCAAGACTGGAACTTCAGCAGTGTGCTCCATCACACAGCGGGTGAAGCTGTACACAACGAAGAAGCGGCCATTCTGGCCACTGTAATTTCACGTGCTAATCTGGACATTACTGACCCATCCAATATCAGTTTTAATATTGCTGATAATCTGGCTGATCCGGCGTTATATCCAACAGTGATGCCACGTAATGAATACCCGAACGGTGCCAGTCGTCTGACAGAGTCGGATGAAACTGCAGTACAGTTCGACGCAGAACGCGGGCTGGAATGGGGTTGGTTGACCAGTGTGGCTGCTGGTGTCAAATACCGTAACGAAACCATGGAAAGGGAAGTTTATCGTACCGACAGGGCCGCTATTGGTGATGCAGACCCGGCCGATTTACCTTCAATGGCAGAATATGGCTATATAGTTTCGGATTTCCTTGATAACAAAATGGACATTCAGCACAGCTGGATAGCGCCTAACATCATGGCCTACCGTGACGCGTTAACAGCTGAAGGTGTAACAGTACCGACCTTATTTGCAGCTCAGTCCAGCTACTCTGTTGATCAAACGATTTCATCTGCTTACCTGATGACTGATTTTGAAACCGAGGTAGGCGGCTTGCCACTGCGCGGTAATTTCGGTGGCCGGTATGAGCGCACCGAGCGTGATATCAATACCTACATTACAGGGGATACTCACCCGGATAACGAAGAAATTAAGTTGGCGATAGGTGAGACCACCCAAAGTTTTAATTACGACAACTTCCTGCCAAGTGCCAACCTGGTGCTGGAATTAAACGACGATATGCAGGTCCGTCTGGCAGCAGCTAAAGTACTGGTTCGTCCTATGTTAACGTCCAATACTCAGCTGGCTGCCTCTGAAACCTCAGCGGCTAACTCTTTTGGTACCCGCACTTACACAGTGAATCTGGGCCAACCTGAACTGGCCGCTTTGACGGCTAATCAGTTGGATTTAGGCTGGGAGTGGTATTACAGCGAAGGTGATTCGTTGACCCTGAACCTGTTCCAGAAAGACATTAAAAATGGCACTGTCAGTGAGCTGGTTTGCCCTGAACAATACAATGGCGCGACGCTGAGTATGTCAGGTTCTGACTGTGTCGACAGCGCAGGTAATATCTATGACATTACCGCCATTTACAACGACAGCTCTGAACTGACCGTAAAAGGTTATGAGGTCGGCTGGAACCTGGGGCTGGATAACTGGTTGCCTGTGCCAGGTTTTGGTTTAAGTTCTAACTACACCCGCATTCTGGTTGATGAAAGCGAAGGCTTTACACTGACGAATTCTTCAGAGCAAACCTGGAATATCACAGGCTACTGGGAAAATGAAGATTACAGTGCCCGTGTATCCTTGAATCACCGCAGTCCTTACGTTCAGGACAGCACAGATGCGTTCTTCGCCCGTGAAGGCCGCACTGTTGAAGGTCGTAATCAGATCGATGTACTGTTAGGCTGGAATATCAGTGAGCAGTGGTCAGTGCGTTTTGGTGCATTGAACCTCAATGGCAAAGATGAAGAAGCTTATCGTGATGAGCTAACCCGTGCCTGGCAAACTACCAGTGTGATTGGCCGTAGTTACTATTTGGGCGCGAATTTTAGTCTGTAAGTGCTACTGCAGGAGCCGGCAACATCTGTCGGCTCTTTATTGATCAGATCTTCAGGGATCAAATCTTTAGTGATCAAAGAATTAGAAGAAGGAAAATCCCCATGTATTTGCCTAAGTTTCGTCTTAGTCTGGCCGCCTGTTGTGTACTAACAGGGCTGTTGAGTGGTTGCTCTCCGGCCCAATCGCCGCAACAAACATCGCCGCAGCAGACTCAAACTAAGATCACCGACGTCGCAACAGCCACTCAGGCAGACAGCACAGAGGTTAAACCGGTACGGGAGTTATTTGAGCGTGTCGCTGGTAAGGCGGTACCTAATGTGCATTTTACTTTGCTAAAGGATGACCAGACGGACTGGTATCAAATCGAAGCCCGCGACGGCCAGCTTTATGTCAGTGCCAATGCGTTGACCGCTTTAAGTTATGGTACTTACGAATATCTGCGTCAAATTGGTGTGATGTCGGTCAGCTGGGAAGGCAACAGAATAGCCCTGCCAGAGCAATTTGCCGATTATCAGCCTGAACGGGTCAGTTCTTTATTTAAGCAACGTGCTTATCTGAACGTTTGTGCTTATGGCTATTCCACACCATGGTGGGGTTGGACCCGATGGGAACAAGAACTGGACTGGATGGCGCTGCATGGTGTCAATAACCCAGTGGCGATGGAAGGTCAGGAATTTGTCTGGCAACAACTCTGGCTTGAGTTTGGTGTGAAAGACACAGAACTTGCGAGTTATTTCTCAGGCCCGGCTTTTACGCCCTGGCAGCGTATGGGTAATATTGAAAGCCACGAAGGCCCTTTGCCTGACGCTTATATAGAGAAAAAACGTCAGCTGCAAAAACAAATTATGGCGCGTATGGCCGACTACGGCATGAAACCTGTGGTGCCGGCATTCTCAGGTTATGTGCCTAAGCAGTTCAAAACCTTATTCCCGCAAGCGAAAATTTCCGCTATGCCGACATGGTCAGGTTTTGCCAATGAAACCTATTGGCTGGACCCGGCCGATCCACTTTTTGCCAAAGTAGCCAAACGTTTTATCGAATTGTATAACGCCGAATATGGCGAGCAGCAGTATTACCTGCTGGATGCCTTTAATGAAATGTTGCCTCCTGTGTCCAAAGATAAACGTTATCAGGATTTAGCAGGCTACGGCGAAGCTTTGTATCAGTCGCTGGCGCAATCTGTGCCCAATGCCACCTGGGTGATGCAAGGCTGGATGTTTGGTTCGGATCAGCATTTTTGGGATCTGAAGTCTATCGAAGCCTTTTTAAGCAAAGTGCCAGACCATAAGCTGATGATCCACGATATAGGCAACGACAGGTTTGATGTCTGGCAAAAGGCCAAAGGTTTTTACAACAAAGACTGGGTTTTTGGTTTTATTCATAATTATGGCGGCAGTAACCCTGTGTATGCCGACTTTGATTACTACAAAGAAAAAGTTGATACCGCGTTGCATCATGCCGACAAAGGTAATCTGAACGGTTACGGTGTATTCCCTGAAGGTATTCACAGCACCTCAGTGGCTTACGAGTATATGTTTGATGTGGCATGGCAAGGTCAGGCGACAGCGACCAGTGATTGGTTAGAGCATTACCTGAAAGCCCGTTATGGCGCTGTGAGTCCTGCTTTATTGTCGGCCTGGAATAAGCTCTACAAGGCAGTATTCAGCACTAAGTACTGGGAACCTCGCTGGTGGGAAGGTTCTGCCGGAGCTTATCTGCTCTTTAAGCGGCCTTCGCTGGACTACCTGCGTTACACCGGAGCTCCCGGTAATCTGGTTTTGCTGGATCAGGCATTGCGTGAACTGGTGGCTTTACCTGAAAGCGAGCGCAGTGCATTACTGAAGTACGATTTGATTGACCTGAGTCGTCATGCGGTCACTCAACATATAGATATGTTGTTGCAACACAGCATGCTGGCTTATCAGCAGGGCGATATAAAGCAGGGGGATGACTGGCGGCAGCAGGCCAAAGCGCTGATCCTTGGGGTTGATGCGCTGATTGGTGGCCAGCAGGAAAGCTTACATAGCTGGGTGAAAGAGGCGCGTGATTATGCCGAAACCCCAGAGCTCGCTGCATTGTACGAGCGTAACGCCAGACGTCAGGTCACCAGTTGGGGCGGCCTGAAGCTAAAAGATTATGCGTCCAAAGCCTGGCAGGGCATGTATGCCGATTTTTATCTGCCACGTTGGGAGCTGATGTTTGATGCGCAGCGCAAAGCAGCCCAAGAGGGTAAGGCTTTGGATAAAGCCGCAGTGGAGCAACAACTGGTCGATTGGGAAGCTGCCTGGCTGGATAAGCCGATGAAAGCAGCTTCAACTCAACCCGCTGATGCTTTTGCTGCTGTCGCCGCTTTGCAGGCTTTGGTGACGGCGAGTAAAGCGCCGCCTTCCAATCTATAACTTTTTAACTTGCGCTGTGCGCTCTTGCTAAGGGAGCCGCACAGCAGGAATTTTTTATGCAAGCACAACGTTTACTGGCGTTAGATTTATTCCGGGGCCTGACCATTATCCTGATGATTATGGTCAACAGCCCCAACACCTATGGCGAATTTTCCCATGCGTATTGGGATGGCGTGACTTTCGCCGATTTTATTTTCCCGTTTTTCCTGATCATTGTCGGTGTGGCTATTGCCATAGGCATGAGACCTGTTGAGCGTAGCGCTGAAGAATTATCAGCACTTCGATTGAAGGTACTGCGCCGCAGTCTGATCATGTTTGGCTTAGGTATTGTGGTCAATCTGATGTATCTGAAGTTTGCCGATATCCGCATTTTGGGTGTGCTGCAACGTATTGCTGTGGTCTATCTGGTGTGCTCCTTTTTGGCCATGCAGTGCAGCAGTAAACGATTGGTGCAAATTTTGGGCTTTATTCTGGTCAGCTACTGGTTGTTGATCTTACTGGTACCAGCTCCGGGTTTAGTTGCGGGTCAGCTGGAGCGGGGCGCAAACCTGATTAACTGGTTCGATAGCGCCTTTTTACCCGGCATGTTATGGCGCGGCACCTGGGATCCAGAAGGAATTCTGAGTACTTATCCAGCTATTGCCAGTGGTTTATTTGGGGTGCTGATGGGGCGGCTGGTGCTGGCTTATAAACAACAATTGCCTCAACTGGTGATGTCGTTGTTTGTGTTGGGCTTTTGTAGCTTTTTACTCGGCTGTCTCTGGAGTTTGTTTTTCCCATTCATTAAGCATATCTGGAGCAGTTCTTTTGTACTGGTTACCAGTGGTATGGCGAGCATGGTGTTGGCCTTGCTGATTTGGTTCTCTGATGTCAAAGGTTACCAGCAACTGACCCGGATTCCACTGATTTTTGGCGCCAACGCTATAGTGGCTTACGTGCTGCATGTGGCTATGGAAAAACTACTGGAAGTGCCCATAGCAGGACAGTCTGTGCATGATGTCTATCAGTTCTGGGTCGGGGAACTTGGCTGGAACCAGTTTTTCAGTGTCGGCGTCTGGATCGCCGCCTTTCTTGTGCTCTGTTATTTGCCGGTCTGGTGGCTGTATCAGCGCAAAATTTTCGTAAAAATTTAACAGATTCAGGTTCAGCAGATCATCTGGTTTTGCCAGATGGTGTGCCCTTGGTTTGCCCAAAAACTGACCTGAAAGGGGATCCCAGTGACGCAACACGAACAACTTTTTATTGGTGTGGATGGTGGCGGTACCAAGTGTAAAGCCAGACTGGAAAGCAGCAGCGGTGCCTTATTGGCTGAAGCTGTAACGGGGCCGGCTAATCCGGCGACAGATTTTGCTTTGGCGGTGGAGTCCATACTGCAGGCCTGTCAGCAGGTGGTGCAGCAGGCGGGCTATACCGACACTGCTTTGGCTTATTGTCATGTAGTGATGGGACTAGCAGGAGTTAATGTGCCTAGAGTACAAAGTCAGATGCAACATTGGTCTCATCCTTTTGCCAGTTTAACTGTGACCACTGATTTACATATTGCTTGCCTCGGAGCTCATGCAGGGCGGGATGGGGCCATTTTAATTACCGGCACAGGCACAGCAGCTTTTTCTACTGTGGATAACGAGCAGTTTTTATTCAGTGCTCAGGGTTTTCCGCTTGGAGACAGAAGCAGCGGTGCCTGGTTTGGCTGGCAGGCGGTATGCGCTACTCTGGATAGTCTGGATGGCTTAACGGATGAAACAGAGCTGACCAAAACTATTTGCCGGACTTTAGGCGTGCGTAGCAATACAGACCTGATCAGCTGCTGTATAGGCTACAAAGCAACGGACTATGCCCAGTTGGCGCCGCTGGTCTTAAGGTATCAGCAGCTGGCTGATCCGCATGCGCTGGATATTACCAAGCGTGGGATGGATTACATTCAGGCGTTATTACAGCGGCTATTAAAAACCGGAGCGCCCCGTATCGCCATGATTGGCGGTCTGGCTCCTTTTTTAGCCGACTTATTACCCACAGACTTACAACAACAGCTCAGCCCTGTGCTAGGGCCCCCTGAGGTTGGCGCAGTGGCGCTGGCCCGACAGCTTTTTGCGGAGAAAGCAGCATGACATTAATGCGGGAAGAAGCCAGTTCAAGCTGGCAAAAAATTCAACAGCAGAACCAGAGCAATAAAGCCTTATATCAGCAACTGGCTGAGAAGATCAGAGACTTCGATCCTGCTTTTGTTTATATGGTCGGTCGCGGTACTTCAGACCACGCCGGTGTGTTTGCCCGTTACCTGATTGAAGTTGAATTAGGAGTGGCTGTGGCTGCAGCCGCACCTTCAGTGGCCAGTTTGTTCTCAAGGCAGCTAAAACTGAACAAAGCGCTGGTGCTACTGATTTCCCAATCTGGACGCAGTGAAGATTTATTAGCACAAGGCAGAGCAGCAAAACAAAGTGACGCTTTAGTCGTAGCTTTGGTGAATGACATCAGCTCGCCGCTGGCTGCTTTAGCGGACTATGCCATACCTCTGCTGGCCGGGCCTGAAAAAGCAGTAGCAGCTACGAAAAGTTATCTTTGTACACTGTCTGCTTTGCTGCAGCTGGTCGCACATTGGAAGCAGGATCAGGCTTTACTGGATGCATTAGAGAGCTTACCAGCGGCCTTGCAGCACGCAGTAGAGCAGCCAGCCCAGCTGCATGCAGATCACATCAAAACGCTTCGTCATTGTGTGGTGTTAGGGCGGGCTTTTGGTTACGCCATATCCAGAGAAATTGCGCTCAAAATTAAAGAAGTCTGTGGTATTCAGGCGGAAGCCTTCAGCAGCGCTGAGTTTTTACATGGTCCTATTTCATTACTGAATCAGCCTTTGACGCTGTTGAATGTGCAACTAAATGATGAAAGCAGCGAAGCACATGACGCACAAATCGCAGAAGTGAAAAAACGTGGTGGTGTAGTGTTAACCTTGGCCTTAAATGCAGAGCAGCAAGCTATTCATCCACGATTACAGCCTTTATTGCTGATGCAGAGGTTCTATCTGGATATTGAAGCTGTGGCGCTGGCGCTAGGGCATAATCCGGATGCGCCAGTAGGTCTGAATAAAGTGACCAGCACCTTATGAACAGCATCTATGTCTCGCATTGTTTTGATGGCAAAACGCTGTTGCAGGATGTGCGGCTGGACTGGCAGCAGGACCGCATAGTTTCGCTGCAATCAGGCGTAAAACCACAGCTTCACCATCAAAATCAGCCCCAACTGCAAGGCCTGCTTTGTCCTGGCTTTATTGATATTCAGGTCAATGGTGGCGGTGGAGTTTTATTTAATCAGTTGCCTGATATCACAGCGCTGAAAACCATCAGTAAAGCTCATCTTGGCTTTGGTACTACTGGCATGTTGCCCACAGTCATCACCGACAGTCTGGAGGTGATGCAACGTGCTGCCGATGCTGTAGCTGAACTCTTGCCACAGCCTTTACACACAGTGCTGGGTATTCATTTTGAAGGCCCGCATTTGTCGGTAGCGCGCCGTGGTATTCATCCTGCAGAGCAAATACGGCCTTTGTCGGATAAAGAAATGCAGCTGATGTGTCGCAAAGACATAGGCAAAGTGATGGTGACTATAGCGCCCGAAACTGTGCCTGTGGAGCAAATCCGAGAGCTCTGCGCCGCTGGCGTTATGGTGAGTCTGGGGCATTCAGCGGCTACTGCAGAACAAGCTTTGGCCGCTATTGAAGCCGGAGCCTGCTGTTTTACCCATTTATTTAATGCGATGTCGCCTTTGACCAGTCGTGAGCCCGGCATGGTGGGGGCGGCTTTGGCCAGTCCTCAAGTGTATTGTGGTTTGATTTTGGATCATTTACATGTACATCCACTGTCGGCACGCATTGCTGCGCTATGTAAAGGCGAAGACAAACTGATTCTGGTGACAGATGCAATGGCCCATACCGGCAGTGAGTTACAGGTATTGCCTTATTTGCAGACTGAAATTCGCAGAGATGGTCTGAAACTCAGTTTACCTGAAGGCACACTGGCAGGCTCAGCTCTGGATATGAATACCGCCTTGCGGCATTTTTGTCAGGATCTGGCTTTGCCGCTTACTGCAGGTTTAAAGGCGTTAAGTACTAATCCGGCGGCTTTGGCTGGGTTGGATGATATGGGGCAACTGCGCAGTGGCGCTGTGGCCAATATGCTGTTGTTAGACAATAACCTGAATATGCAGCGCTGCTGGTTACAAGGCGCAGAACAGCTGAAAGTGCAACACAACAAGAAGAAGGATGTCCAATGAATACAACAGTCACTGAAGCTACAAAAGGCCAATCCAGTCTGCAGCCGATCATCATTATCGGTGTGCTGTTTTTTATGTTTGGTTTTATCACCTGGCTCAATGGCGCTTTGATCCCGTTTTTACAACTGGTGTGCCAGTTGGGCGAGTTTCAGGCGCTTCTTATCGCTTTTAGTTTTTATATTGCCTATGTGGTGATGGCTTTACCTATGGCGAGAGTCTTGGCCTGGTCGGGCTATAAAAACGCCATGTCGATAGGTTTAGGACTGATTGCTTTGGGCTGTGCATTGTTTATTCCAGCGGCCTATAGCCAGCAGTTTATGGTGTTTTTACTGGCGCAGTTTGTGGTGGGCTCGGGCTTAACTTTGCTGCAAACTGCTTCAAACCCTTATTTGGTAAGGGTAGGGCCAGAACATTCAGCCGCAGCCCGTATCTCCTTCATGGGCATTTTAAATAAAAGTGCAGGTGTATTAGCGCCTTTGGTGTTCACCTGGCTGGTATTACAGGATTTAGGCCATATCACAGCAGATAGTCTGGCATTGTTAAGCGAAACAGAGCGTCAGCAGCAATTAACCTTGTTAGCCTCGCAGCTGATGGCACCTTATGCAGGTATAGCTGTGGCTATTTTGTTGCTGGCTGTCGGGCTGCGTTTTTCAGCTTTGCCGGATTTACCGTCTGAAGAAGCGCCTGTCAGCAGTGATGGCAGCGAAAGCTCCATCTGGCAACAACGCCATCTGGTGTTGGGTGTCATTACCTTGTTTTGTTATGTCGGGGTAGAAGTGATTGCAGGGGATACCATAGGTTTGTTGGGTTCTGCACTCAATGTTCAGGGCGCTACCACTTTAGCCTCTTATACGATGGCCTTTATGGTGCTGGGTTATAGCCTGGGTTTGTTGCTGGTGCCTAAAGTCTTATCGCAGCGCCAGGCTTTGGCAATATCTGCTGGTTTAGGCCTGGTGTTGTCCGTAAGCATTTTAGTCTCAGACCCAAGCAGTACAGGTATTTCTGCGCTGTTATGGGGTTGGGCAGGCATTCCGTTATTGCCGGATCCAATCAGTCTGGTGGCTCTATTAGGCCTGGCCAATGCATTGGTATGGCCTGCTGTCTGGCCTTTGGCGCTGGCAGGTTTAGGTTCCTTAACGCCCAAAGCTTCAGCTTTGTTGATTATGGGCATAGCGGGTGGTGCTTTGCTGCCACTGCTGTACGGCGCGTTATCACAACACTTTGGTGCCATAGCAGGTTACATGGTGTTGTTGCCTTGTTATGCCATGATTTTGTATTACGCCCTGTGGGGTTGTCAGGTGAAATCCGCCAGATAAAAAACAAAAAGCCTCTGAGTTTTTCAGAGGCTTTTTTTATGGGGACGTTATAGCGTTTTGTTAATGCAAATGACGGTGACCTTGTTTGGTTTTGCCACCACCTTGTCCGGCTTCGGTATCAAAGTCACGGATCGTCACTTTGTTTTTTACAAAAGGTTCCACACCCAGTTTTTGGTATAAATCTGCCGGAACCATAGCTTTACCTTGAGTGATCACCAACGCCAGTTTGCGGATATCGGCAATGTTCTTGGTTGGATCGCCATCGACCAGTAATAAGTCGGCATCAAAACCCACTTTAATCTGACCTTTGTGTTGTTCCACTTTGCTGTAACGAGCACCGTTTAAAGTGGCGACCTGTAAAGCTTCAGCTGCCGTCAGGCCAGCTTTAACCAGTAACTCCAGTTCACCTTGCAAAGTAAAACCCGCCAGCTCGTCTGTACCAGCAACCACAGGAATACCCGCCTTGTACATCATGCCAACAAATTCGACCATCTTGGCATAGGATTTGGCATAACGTTGTGCAGTGGCTTCATCAGGAATATCCAGTTCAGCGCGGGCGTAAGAGCGTTGCACATCAGGCGGCAGATGTTTGATGATAGCGAGCCACGGATCACCCACAGTGCCATCGGTTTTTTTCAGGAAATCAAAAGTAGCCAGCGTCGGGTCTACCGTCACATTGTTGGTTTTTAATAAGCGGATAAAATCCTGTACTGCTTTGCCTTGCAGATCTAAGTCAGCCACTTGTTTGGCTGGCAGATAAAACCTGTCTAAGGTGCGGGTGTCAGTGTCAGGCTTGACCAGAAAATTCAGTATCAGCTGATTAATATGCTGAATTTCATCAAAACCTGCAGCCACAGCATCTTCAGCTTTGAGGAAAGCTGGTACATGACCGCTGACTCGTAAGCCGCGGCTATGAGCATAAGCCACTGTGTCTTTAAGGATTTCTTTTGGGAAAGAGTTGTAGATTTTCAGCTGCGGATAACCATGAGCTGCGTACCAGTCGATGGCATTTTTTGCTTCAGCCAAATCTTTAATAACAAAACCATTGCGGGCTGAAAATGCACTTTCGCCTTCCAGAAAACCTGTAGGTACTATGGTTGGGGCCAACAGCTTATCGGTGTCGATTTCATCCATCATTTGTTGCAAAGTGGCGTTGTCATTGCCCATATCCCGTAGGGTGGTGACACCAGCAGCTAAATGCAGCGTCCCTTCCCAACGTGACAAGTGGCCATGCATATCAAAGAGGCCTGGCAATACAATACGATTGGCGGCATCAATTTCATGCCCGACCGGACTATTCAATGTACCAGCAGGCACTATGCTGGTGATTTTTCCACGCAGCAGGTAAATATCACTAGGGCTACTTAGTTTCAGAGTTGCACTGTCAAAAATACGGGCATTACGAACTACGGTTAAGCCGTTTAGCTTTTTCGGTAAAAGTGCCAGCTTTTCTAATAAAAGCGTTTCAGCTTTTTGCTGGATGGCCAACATAGCTTTGGCATTGTGTTGCCAGCCTTCTTCAATCAGCGTGAGGTAACCTGGTATTAAATAAGCGAACAAGCGTGGATTTTCGCCTTGGGTCGCCCAGACAAAATTAGGCTCAAAACCTATACCGGTTTGCACCAATAATTGCACCTGCTGCTTTTCACCGCCGTTATCTACGATAAGTTCGCTGACGACTTCCTGAGTTAAAGTGCCGCTGGGTAACAAAGGCAAAGAGTTTTTACCACTTTTAGCCATAGCAGCTATCGCAATAGACGACAGGTAAGGTGAGCCATCCACAGGCAGATACAAGGCGTCTTGCTGATATTTTGCCTTGTTTTGTTCTTTGCCTGTACTCCAACTGGCGTTGTTGCCTTCGACTTTAAATTTTTCGTTAATGACAGAGCCAAAGGTGGTATTGCCTTTAGCCTGATAATCTTTAATAAAACCCTCTTTGTTTAAGCTGATTTTTTCATCCAGCTCCGGGCCACGGCCGTTGTCTTTAAAGATATAGCGGACGCTGATTTCACCCTGTTCATTGACTTTAACAATCTGCTCGCCGGCTTTGACACCGTTGTCGACCAGGATAGTGTAAGAATACTGCTCGTCCGCCCAAACCGAGCCAGAGAAAGCTAACAAAGTCAGCAGACTTAATGCGTTGATTTTCATTATAAGTTCCATAGTTTGTGTTCTGACTACTGAAGCTTAAAACAAATTGAATCAGGAAGGCAGGGGAAAAGTGTAAGCAGACAAGTAACAGGAATCGATCAGGGTTTGTCGTATCTTTCGCCGAAAAATAGTTTTAAAGTACCAGCGTTGTTTGGCACTTTATTTCTTTTTTTTCCGCTGTTTATCTTTTATTTGCCAGCTATGCTAATAACGTGTTGGCATTTTTTGGTTGAAGTGACTGGCTATCTGTTTTCACACTGTTGCTAATGTTTAGTTTTTATCGTATTTTTCATTTTTAATGAGTGGTTCATGATGGTGATCAAAGCTGTTCGCAAGCTTTGTATGTATAATCATCAGGCTTTAGTAAAAAATATTTAAGTAAATCCGATATTTAGTCGGTTAACTAAGCCAGATATCCAGTGGTGTTTCAAAAAGCCTGCACGGGCGACATAATTTAAGTTGATGAGGTGTATCCTATGACCAGTTTGATGAATTCAGTTGACCAACGCACCAATATTGTCGGTCAAAATCGCCTCGAACTTTTAATGTTTCGTCTGCATGGGCCTCAGCCTTATGGCATCAACGTGTTCAAAGTGCGTGAAGTGATTCGTTGTCCTGAACTCAGTGAATTACCTGGAGCTAATCCTAATGTCCGTGGTATAGCCCATTTACGCGGCGTGCCAGTTACTGTGATCGACTTAAGTCAAGCCACTGGCGGTAAAGCTATTTCTGATTTATCCAATGCCTTTATTCTGGTGACTGAATACAATCGTAATACTCAGGGCTTTTTAGTTGGTGGCGTTGACCGTATTGTCAACGTCAACTGGGAGCAAATTTTACCGCCGCCTCATGGTGCAGGGCGCTCACATTATTTAACTGCTGTGACTGAAGTCGATAATAAACTGGTGCAAATCATTGATGTGGAAAAAGTATTTTCTGAGATTTCTCCTGTCGATGAAACGGTCAGTGAGTCGGTGAAAGAAAAAGCCAAAAACGCAGACTTCAAAGATTTAACCGTATTAGTAGCAGACGACTCAGCAGTAGCCCGTAATCAGGTGAAACGTGCCTTGTCGACCATAGGGATCAACGTTGAGACTGTGAATGATGGTCGTCTGGCGCTGAACTGGCTTGAAGCCAAAGCTCAGGAACTGGGCGGGGATATCTCCGGCAAAGTACCACTGATTATTTCTGATATCGAAATGCCGGAAATGGATGGTTATACCTTAACAGCAGAAGTAAAAGCCAATGAGCATTTACGTCATGTGCATATCATACTGCATTCCTCTTTGAGTGGTGTCTTTAACGAAGCCATGGTGAAAAAAGTGGGCGCCGATCAGTTTATTGCCAAGTTTCACCCTGATGAACTGGTGTCGGCAGTACAGCAGTGGATGAATAGTTAAACGCCATCTATAGCGGCAGTGTAGCGTCTGCCGCTTCTTCACTCTCCAAAGGTCAATAGGCCTGCTGCACTTCTTTGATTTTCTGTTATGATCGCCTCACTTCAGCGTTTGGTCCCTTCAGCTGTACCTTTCGCTTGTATTTTTAACTCAATGGACTTTGAATGATTAATTATTTTCGCATTTTGGGCGTGAAAGCCAGCGCCAATGAAGACGAGATTAAAAAAGCCTACAAACGTTTATCCAATAAATATCATCCGGATAAGCTGCTGAATTTAACTGATGATGAAAAAGAGCAGGCTGGTGCGCAATTACAACGGGTAAAAGAAGCCTATGATGTATTGTCTGACGCCAAAAAACGCGCGGCTTTTATTAAAGATTTTAATAATGTGATAGTGCCGGACCCGACTACAGCGATGAAAGAGCTGTGGGATAGTTATTACCCGTCCGTAAAAGGTTAAAACTCATGAGCAAAACATTCGACAAAAACCGTTTAGAAGCGTTAAAAACTGACGCTTACGAAAATATTGAATCTTATAACGATCCGGATACGCCAAAAGCACTGGAAAAATTTACCAGCCAAATCAAAAGCATTTTACAGGCCGATCCGAAGATGTTGCATTCAGTGCCTGAATATTTGCCTGTGGCTTTATTTGGCCGTGTTAAATTCACCCCTGAAGCTAATCTGAAATGGTCTGCGTGGCTTGCCAAAAACACCATGCCGGTATGGGATGATTTTAAAACTTCGGTCGCTTTCAATAATGCCGATTTACCGCTGGTCAAAACCATTCGTGAATTTAACGAAGATTTACTGATTGAAAGCTGTGCTGTGCTTTTTATGCTGAATAATCATATAGCGGCAGCGCCAGGCCCACGTAACACAGATGACGACGAAGACGAAGATTCAGACGAGTCCTCTTTTGGTCACGACGCTGATGATGATTACGAAGGCAATGACGAAGAAGAAGAAGGGTACGATAACCAATACGATGAAATCACCTTTAACCGGGAAGGTCGCTGATGAATAGTCTGATTGAAATTGCCGTTGCGGAAATTAAAGAACTCGCCATTGTTGAGCCAAAACAGGCCAGCAAAAAGTTTGAGCTGATGGCCAACACTATGTCGGATGCGCAACTGGTTGAAGTGATTGAAAATATTGACATTGTAACTCTGACCCAAATTAACAGTCAGCACGATATTTCGTTTCCTTCCATTATTTCTGAACTGATGACACCGGAGAAAATCCGCGACATCGTTTGCCAGCAGCCGCTGTACTGGGAAGAGAAAATCAAAAACAATGCGGAAGATTTAAAGCAGCATACCTTTGATTTTTTAACTTACCTTATTCGTACTCAAGACAGCGAAACCAAGCAGGCAGAAATTCTTGAAGCTATAGCTGAAGATCCGGCTGGTTTGTTTTATTTGTCTATTCCTTTTATCGAGCTGTACCGCGGCGAAGTGATTGAAGATGAAGACGAAGTGCATGATTTATTGCACGAGGAAGAAGAAGATTTAGAAGAAGCCATCAGCTACACCGAACGTCATCTGAACGAAGAAGTGCATGGTTTGGGTTACGACGACCCACGTAGCTTGTTGGCACTGATCCGTCAGTTAACACCGCAAGTGGAGCAGGCGATTAAAAATCTGGTACGTAACGAAAATTCCGGCTGGGAACATATTATCAATAAGTTCGCCGCTGAGCTTGTGATGCAAGCCAAAGAGAAAAACCAGTCCACAGATGAATACGCCGAAGTGGATGATATGTTTAGTTTCCTCGATTAAGGCAAAGGATCAGTTATGCAGTTAGTGGTGCGGGATGCCAATCAGGGGCCTTTTTTAACTAAGGTGCTGAATTACGCCAAAGCAGAGCAAAAGCTCTCGGAAGCGCAGCTGGAGCAGGTCAAAAGCAAAGCTGTGCTGATGAGTCTGAAGTTTGCTGACAAGTTTTACAACAAATACAAAATGCATCTGTTAGAACAAGCTGCCCACGATATTATTGGTGTGGCGAGTTTGGGTTTGGCAGAGCTGTCAGGTCATGATTTGGATAAAGCTTTGGCACTTCTGATTAGCCCTGAAGGCATAGTCAAACCTTTTCAAAAAGGCTGGAGCATGTTGTCTCAAGTCAGCTTACTGACGCCTAATCGCAAGTCGTTGTATGGTGAAGTGGAAGAGCAGTTACTGCAAGATATCGCCAGTCCACCAGACATCGAAGAGTGGCAAGGTGTAGCTGTTTATCAGCAGGCGCTGCGCGAATCACGTCGTCGTCAGGCTATCAGTGTGGTGAAACAAACCTATTTCTACCACACCCAGCTGGACCCGTTCGAGCATTTCAACCTTGAAGATATGTTGGCTGAAGTGGTGCTGTATCGTCTTTGCACCAAAGGCGGCAAGGTGAAACAGGATTTAAAGCAACGGTTACGCGATATCGATTTAGCCGATGAATGGTTTGACGTAACTTTTATGAAAGCTCATACCGAACAAGTGCTTAGCTTGTTACCTGCTGGTTTTTCTGATGCTGTGACTGTGGAGCTGGGAGAAAATTTCCATGCAGCTTTAGTTCGCACTTTGCAGTTTGCCAAAGGTTATAAAAAGCTGTTGGCAGAAAATGCTTCACCAGAGCGCCGTGACGCCTACGAGCATAAGCAAGGCATGTTGAATCCACTATTAGGCTGGCCTCAATATATCGAAATGTAATCCCCGTCGTACTTGAAGCCGCAGCTTTACATCTGGACGGGCGCGGATAAACCGCGCCCCTACAAGCCGCCTCGCTGCAACATCAATTACTTAGGGGCAAAGCTAGCCTCTACGATTTTGGGCAGTGCTGCTGTACTGCTTTCCACCAGATCACATGACGTTTTAACTCTGCTTTTAATTCAGTATTAGGAACTTCGAAGCGCTGCGAAATAGGTCGCGCGAGAGCGGTACCCTGATACAGCTGCTGTAATAGAGGATACAACTGCTGATAAGTGCCATCCACCTGCGCCAGATACACCTGTACTTTGCCTATAAAATACTGCAGTAAAATGGTATTCAAAATCTCTGTTTTGTCTGAGCTTTTACCGGCTGGGCATTGGGCAGTTAAATCAACTCGATCTAACTGATTATTTAAGCTTTGCAGCCAGTTTTGGCTGAAGCGTAAGCTTTGTTGTAACTGGCTTAGCGTATTGGCCTTGTATAACGCTTCCAAAGCCTGTTCGGGATTGATGCTACTTGCCTGCTGCCAGTTCTGCTGAACAATACTTTTTTGCAGCGCAAGTAAGGAATGTAAGGCTTGCATCGTGTCAGCCACGCCTGCGACTGAATTGGGTTCTGACAAGCTACGGTAGGGATGCAGTTGTTGACGCAAAGTCTCATCCTGCTGCAAAAAGTTCTGCCAATGTTTATCGATTTGTCTGGCTTTGTCAGAGGCAATGACAGCAAGTTTTTGCTGTAAATCGGGCGCTATATCCGGATTGTTTAAACAAGGTTGCACTTGCTTTAAAAACGCCAGTTCGTACTTCAGACGCTGGCTTGGCGTCATGACCTTACCCAGACTGCTATTACGTTCACCTAACAATAAATCCAGTCCACAAGCCCGTGTAGCCACTAACTCGACCAAGGTAATGCTGCTGTCCGGAATATCAGCTCTGGTCGTTGTGATGGAGGGAAGTGGCTGTAAATCAAGCGGCGCTGGGTCGTGGATCTCCAGCGCTAAAGTGCGACTAAGCCTGCTGGTATAGTCGTGCATCAGGGATAGGGCTGGGTCGCTGCAGCCGCTTAACACAAAAACAACAGCAACCAGGCTCACTACTTTAGTGAAAGGCTGCTGCCTGTTGCTGTAAAATTTTGCCATCTTCTAATCGCCTGATTTGGTTTTTCAGAATAAGCGCCAACATCACTGCAGCGCAGGATAAACCGACAATAATGCCAATCCAAAAGCCATGAGCGCCCATCTTAGGCAAAATCCAGTCGGTTAAACCTAATACAGTGCCCAAACCAAAACCGATCGGCCAATAGGCAATCAAGGTGATAAAAAAGATAGGTTTGGTATGTTTTAAGCCACGTAAAGCGCAAGCTGACACTACCTGTATCGCATCAGAAATCTGGTAAAAACAGGCCAGAACTAAAATAGAGGTAGCGACTGCCAATACTGCAGGATCGGTAGAGTAGAGCGACGCCACTAAAAAACGACCAAAATAAGTGACTAGTGCTATGCCCACAGCCATCATCATCGCTAGTTGCACTGCGGTGGATACGGCTTTTTTCAGCTCCTGCACATCATTACTGCCGACCAGATGACCGACCCGTATGGTCGTTGCCATCCCCATACTCATAGGCAACATAAAGACCAAAGCGCTGTAGTTGTTGGCAATTTGATGACCGGCCACCACTATAGGGCCTAAATGCACAATCATCAGTGGAATAGAGGAGAATAAAGTCACTTCAAAAAACAGCGAAAAAGCAATGGGCGTACCTATAGCGATGATATGCCATAAATCTTTGCTGTTGGGTTTCAGATTGTCAGGCTTTTTCATATAAAGCGCTGTACTACGGCTTCTGAAGGCGTAAATGGTGATAGCAATAAACATCGCCAAAAACACTAAAGAAGTCGCCACACCACAACCGGCGCCGCCTAAAGCTGGCATACCCAACTTGCCATAAATAAACACATAGTTGGCCGGAATATTCACCAGAATACCGACAAAAGCTATCCACATGGTGGCTTTGGTATTGCCTATGCCTTCAAACAAGTTACGGAAGATCATATAACCAGCGGCCGGATAAACGCCGTAGCTGACATAGACCAGATAATCGACTGCTTTGGCCCGCAGATTTTCTTCCATCGACAAATACTGCAACGGCAAGTGGATATACTGCATAGCGATTACAATCACTGTCGCCAGTACCATCGCCAGATAAAAGCCTTGCAGCGCATTATGCGGAATGGCCTTATGGTTTTTAGCTCCGTACAGCTGAGAAATAATAGGAGTCAGCGCCAGCAACAACCCCTGCAAGGTCAGAATAATGGGCAACCAAATGGCAGAAGCCACAGCAATAGCCGCCATATCCAAGGCACTGACCCGACCTGCCATAATAGTATCAATGACAAACATCATGGTTTGGGTCAGCTGAGCCAGCATAATAGGGCCGGATAACTTCAGAATGGTTTTTGCTTCAAAGCGGGAAAAAGGTAACATAGCAACTCTTGTCAGACAGGCGAAAAAACGCCGTAAAGATAGCACAGCAGAGGTTTTATGTTTACAGGAATAGTGCAGGCAAAAGTTAAAGTCAGTGAAATCAGCGACCAGCAACAGTTTCGTCGCTTAACTCTTGAAGTACCTGTGCAGTTGCTGCAAAACCTGGAGCGGGGCGCCAGCGTTTCTATTAATGGCACTTGTTTAACGACTACCGAATTCAGTCTGATTGAACCTTTAGGCTGGGTTAGTTTTGATGTGATTGACGAAACCTTAGCTAAAACCAACTTAGGTGCTTTAAGCACAGGGTCATTGGTAAATTTTGAGCGCTCTTTAACTTTTGGCCGTGAAATTGGTGGGCATTTAGTGTCAGGTCATGTGCATGGTACTGCGACTATTTTAGCTGTCAGCCAAACTGGTGCGAATTGGCGGGTGGATATAGAGCTAAAGTCAGAGTTCAAACCTTATGTGCTCAGCAAAGGTTTTATCAGCATTGATGGCATTAGCCTGACAGTGGGTGAAGTGACAGCAAACAGCTTTAGCCTGCATTTAATACCTGAAACCCTGGACGTGACCACCTTGGGCCAACGCAAAGTGGGTGACAGGGTAAATATCGAACTGGATCAGCAAACAGTCACCATAGTGGATACGGTAGAACGGGTTCTTGCAGCAAAGTCTTTATAGGGGATGGGTTTATCCCATCCCGCTAATAATACTGTTCATCTTCAGCGTCGATAAACACCTGCACTTTATTATGCAACTCATCTTTATGAGTCTGCACATGAATAGGGTTGCAGCAGTTGCTGCAATCTTCAATATCGTCCTGATCTTCGCCACTGATATCCAGGGTGATATGAGTGGGATGGCCACAGAAAGGGCAAAGAATGGTTTTATGCAGTAAGTCCATAGATCCTCCGTTTGCCAATGCCTGTTGCAGCAAGCGCTGGCGACTGAATATCCGTGGGTCCTTCCGTTATTGAGCTCCTATAAGTTTTAGTGTAGGCGTTAAAGCAACATCAGGCGAAAAAATAGCCTGCTTTATACTGCTATTGGCTTGGTTGTTGCCGATAAAGCGCCGTATCGGTTATGATGCAGCCGCTTTTTGTTAAAAGCAGAGACAACTACGTGTTGTACTGCTTTGTTCTACCGCTCGTAAGGTTGAACCGCAAAAAACATGCCCTTAAATTTAATTGAATCAACACGTGACCCTTGGTATGGGCCACCACTGTGAGGACTTATCATGCCAGTTATTACTTTACCTGACGGTAGTCAGCGTTCATTTGACGCCCCTTTATCTGTATTAGACGTTGCCAAAGACATAGGTCCTGGTTTAGCGAAAGCCACCATTGCCGGCAAAATCAATGGCCAGTTGGTAGACGCTTGTGAGCTGATCACTGAAGACGCTTCCTTAAGCATTGTGACTGCCAAAGATCAGGAAGGCCTGGAAATTATCCGCCACTCCTGTGCTCACTTATTAGGTCATGCGATTAAGCAGTTATGGCCCAATACCAAAATGGCGATTGGTCCTGTCATCGACAACGGCTTTTATTACGACGTTGATTTAGACCGTCCAATCAGCAGCGATGATTTAGCGCAACTTGAAGAGCGCATGCTGCAACTGGCCAAAACCGAATATGACGTAGTGAAGAAAAAAGTAAGCTGGCAACAGGCTTATGACACCTTCGCTGCGCGTGGCGAAAGCTACAAAATGGAAATCCTCGATCAGAACGTCGCCAAAGACGATCAGCCGGGTTTATACCATCACGAAGAATACATCGACATGTGCCGTGGCCCACACGTGCCAAATATGCGTTTCTGCCAGCACTTTAAAGTGATGAAAGTAGCAGGCGCGTACTGGCGTGGTGATGCCAAAAACAAAATGCTGCAACGTATATACGGCACAGCATGGGCAGATAAAAAGCAACTAGCGGCTTATTTACTGCAACTGGAAGAAGCGGAAAAGCGTGACCACCGTAAAATTGGTAAAGCTTTAGGTTTATTCCACTGGCAGGAAGAAGCACCAGGCATGGTGTTCTGGCACAACGATGGCTGGACTATTTTCCGCGAGCTGGAAACTTTTGTCCGTGAAAAGTTGGGCGAATACGATTACCAGGAAGTCAAAGGTCCATTTATGATGGACAAAGTGCTGTGGGAACGTTCAGGTCACTGGGAAAAGTACTCAGACAATATGTTTGTCACCAGTTCTGAAAACCGTGATTACGCCATCAAGCCTATGAACTGTCCTGGCCATGTGCAGATTTTTAACCAGGGCTTAAAATCGTACCGCGATTTACCGCTGCGTATGGCTGAGTTTGGTTGCTGTCACCGTAACGAGCCATCAGGTGGTTTACACGGCCTGATGCGGGTGCGTGGTTTTACTCAGGATGACGCTCATATCTTCTGTACTGAAGATCAGGTGCAGGCAGAAGTATCGGCTTGTATCAAAATGGTATTTGACGTCTACAGCACTTTTGGTTTTAAAGACGTACAGGTGAAATTATCCACTCGTCCGGAAAAACGCATTGGTACAGACGAAATGTGGCACCGTGCTGAGCAGGGTTTAGCAGAAGCTTTGGATGCCAATGGCATCGCCTATGACCTGCAACCTGGTGAAGGTGCGTTTTATGGCCCTAAAATTGAATTTACTTTACACGATTGCTTAGGCCGCGCCTGGCAATGTGGTACAGTGCAGCTCGATTTCGCTTTACCGGGTCGTTTAGGTGCAAGTTTTGTTGCTGAAGGCAACGACAGACAAGTACCAGTGATGATCCACCGTGCGATTTTGGGCTCGCTGGAGCGTTTTATCGGAATTCTGATTGAAGAATATGCAGGCTTTTTCCCAGCCTGGTTAGCCCCAACTCAGGTTGTGGTGATGAATATTACCGATAATCAGGCCGAATATGTGCAGGATTTAGTAAAAACTTTCAAATCTCATGGTATTAGAGCAATTTCTGACTTGAGAAATGAGAAGATAGGCTTTAAAATCCGCGAGCACACGCTACAGCGTGTTCCTTATTTAGTGGTAGTCGGTGACAAAGAAGTTGAAGCCGGTGATATCGCGTTAAGAACACGGAAGGGCGAAGACCTCGGAAAAATGAGTGTAAGCGACTTTGTAACTAAGTTGACCACTGAAATTAAAAACCGGGTCTAATTATTTTCACTCTTGGAGGAACATACTATTAAAGTAGGAAAGAAAACTTTACCGGCGAACAGACCAAACCGTATTAACGAAGAAATCAACGTTAAAGAAGTACGCTTGTTAGGTCTGGAAGGTGAGCAATTAGGTGTAGTAATCACTTCAGAAGCTATTCGTTTAGCAGAAGAAGCAGGCGCTGACTTGGTAGAGATTAGCCCAACCGCTGAACCACCTGTTTGTAAGTTGATGGACTATGGTAAGTTCCTGTTTGAGAAAGGCAAAGCTGCTAAAGAGCAGAAGAAAAAGCAAAAACAGATCCAGATTAAGGAAATAAAATTCCGGCCTGGAACTGATGAAGGCGATTACCAGGTAAAACTACGCAACCTGCGTCGCTTCATTGAAGAGGGTGACAAAGCTAAAGTAACGCTCCGCTACCGTGGTCGTGAAATGGCGCATTTGGACATCGGCATTGAGATGCTTAACCGGATTAAAGAAGATATGACAGATATCGCTATCTGTGAATCTTTCCCAAGCCGCGTTGAGGGTCGCCAGATGGTCATGATGCTGGCCCCAAATAAGAAGTAATAAGAGCTTTCAAGCATAAGATACGCCGCTTGAATAAAGCGGCGTTTTTTATCGCCTTATTATTCGTTGTAATTTAAACAATGCGAGTTATTTAACTATGCCAAAGATGAAAACCAACAAAGGTGCTGCAAAGCGCTTTAAAAAAACCGGCTCAGGCGGTTTTAAACGTAAGCAATCACATCTTCGCCACATTTTGACGAAGAAGTCTTCTAAGCGTAAGCGTCAGTTAGGTCCAAAAACGTTAGTTGCAAAAGTTGACGTGGCTGGTATCGCTCGTTGTCTGCCATACGCATAATATTAGGAGATTTTAAATGCCAAGAGTAAAACGTGGTGTGACAGCTCGCGCTCGTCACAAGAAGGTCTTAAACCAGGCTAAAGGTTACTACGGTGCCCGCAGTCGTGTTTATCGTGTCGCTTTCCAGGCAGTTATTAAAGCTGGCCAATACGCTTACCGCGACCGTCGTCAACGTAAACGTCAATTCCGTCAACTGTGGATCGCGCGTATCAACGCTGCATCTCGTCAGAACGGTTTATCTTACAGCCGCTTCATCGATGGTCTGAAAAGAGCATCTGTTGAAATCGACCGTAAGATCCTGGCTGATATCGCTGTATACGACAAAGGCGCATTTGCTGCTTTAGTCGCTAAGGCAAAAGAAGCTTTAACTGCTTAATTCTTTGAGCAGAGTAAAAGGCCACCTTCGGGTGGCTTTTTTATACCTGCAATTTATGCTTCTGACTGTATTTGATTTATCTTTTCCTCCTTCTCTAATTTAACTCTCTGTTTTTACAATGTTATGCTGGCAAACATTGTATTCAGAGATGAAAATTAGCTATGTCTGCTGTTCGAGTTTTCATTTTTACCCTTCTGGCCTTATTAGCTTTTGCTGGTAACTCGCTGCTGTGCCGGGCGGCTTTGATCCAAACCTCTATTGATCCTGTTAGTTTTACTGCGATACGGCTGATGTCAGGCGCTTTAGTACTTTGGCTGCTGATATCCATCAAAGCGGACAGTCGCGCCGGTCAGGGCAGTTGGTGGTCAGCTTTGGCTTTATTTGTTTATGCAATCGCATTTTCTGTCTCTTATGTCAGCTTAAATACAGCAGCAGGAGCCTTACTATTATTTGGCGCAGTACAAGCCAGTATGATTGCTTATGGTTTCTGTCGGGGCGAACGTTTTACTTTGTTACAGAGTCTGGGTTTTATCTTTGCCTGCGCTGGTTTGATTGGTTTGTTATTGCCGGGATTATCTGCACCTCCTGTGGGGGCTGGTTTGTTGATGATGCTTTCCGGCGTGGCTTGGGGAGTTTATTCATTGCGGGGGAAAGGCGGTGGCGACCCGATTAAAGTCACTGCAGGTAATTTTATACGCACTGTGCCTCTGGTCGCCGCTGTGGGGGCTGTGCTGTTTTTGGCTGAGCCTTTCAGTGTACGTCTGATTTTGGCTTCAATAGCGATTTTAGGCGGTATTGCTCTGGTAACCTTGACTGCTCGTCAGCGGTAATGGCAGAACTTAAATCGCTACCGTTAATTTGGCTTTGGTTGATCTGCCGGCATAAGGATCACAAAAGGGCAATTGGCGAGTGAAGTTGGCGATAGATTGTACTTTACCGCGTTGTGGGCGCAACGTAGACCAATAACGGGCGCCACCTTTGGGATCTTTACTCCAGCGTTGCTGGCTGATCACACCATCAGTTTGAACCCACTTACTCATTATTTTCACGCCACAACTTAAGTTTACTTTGGGGTCGTGCAGAGAGTGTGGCTGTTTAATATCGCAGGCGTAACGAGGCTGATTGGCGCTTTCGTGGGAGATTTGCAGCAAACCACGGCTTATGACCCGACGACCTTGGGCATCTTTAAATTTTTCCTGATAAAAAGACTGGGGCTTAAAATTACTTTCAGGTTTGGCCATAGCGGAAAACAAAGCTACCCAGAACTTGCTGCGCTGTTGTTGCGGCAAACTGGCGTAGAGTGGACAAAAGCTTTGTACATCGGCGGGTACCAGCTTTACCAGTGGCGATTTTTCCACAGCCTGCTCCGTCATTCGGGTCCAACTGCCATCGAGGTTTTTTTCCGACCAGGCGGCGTAATCTGTGCTTTTGTTATGACTCAGGCTACCTGCAACGACTGAAGTTGCAGATAAAGCCCAAAGAGCTGTGAGTATAAGGACAGTAAGATGAAATGGCATTTGTTGTTTTTGTTCTTCCAGGTGAATAGGTTTGTATCGGCATCATTCAGCCAAACTTCAGTTTCAGACTAGTGCTTTGTCAGAGCTGGCTCAAGCTTTTTTCGGCCTGAATGGGGCAATAGCTTAAATTCTCAGCATAAGGTGGTTTTGCGCTCTGGCAGAGCCAGACAAAACCAGATATGGTATTGCTATCACGGCATTTTTTCAGGTGTACCATGCCACACGACCATCCAAAACCAAACCCAGACGACAAAACTCATCAGCATAATGCTGGCTGTAATCACGATCATGCTGCAGAGCATGAGCATAAACATGGATCTGAACATAGCCATGACGACGAACACTCCCATTCCCATGGGCTTTTCGGTCATCACCACCATCATCATGGCTCTGAATCGGGCAATATAGCCACAGCCTTCTGGCTGAACTTTAGTTTTACCATTATCGAATTTATCGGCGGCTGGTTAACCAATAGCGTAGCTATTATGGCGGACGCTATGCACGATTTAGGCGATACGCTGGCCATAGCTTTTGCCTGGTTTGCCGCTAAAGTGGCAGGCAAAGAAGCGACGCCTCGATACAGTTATGGTTACAGACGCTGGTCTTTATTGAGCGCTTTGATTAATAGCGTGATTTTAGTGCTGGGGTCCTGCTGGATTTTATACGAAGCCATACCTCGCTTGTGGGAGCCACAATTACCTCATGCGTTAGGCATGATGGGACTTGCTGTTTTAGGTGTACTGGTCAATGGTGCCGCTGTCTTTAAGCTGCGGGGTGGCAAAACTCAAAATGAAAAAATTCTGACCTGGCATTTATTGGAGGATGTTTTAGGTTGGGTTGCTGTGCTGGTCGGTTCCGTCCTGATTTATTTTACCGATTGGGCCTGGTTAGACCCGCTGTTAAGCATTGGTTTTACCTGCTTTATTCTGATTAATGTCTGGCGTAATTTACGCCGTACTCTGGCGTTGTTTTTACAGGTCAGCCCGGATCCCAAATTGGCCGCAAAAATAGAACACCAGTTGCAAGACCTGAGTTTTGTGCAGGATGTGCATCACTTGCATTTGTGGTCGCTGGACGGCGAAAAACATGTGTTAACGGCGCATTTGGTGTTAAAGGCGGAGACGGCCCCGGAGCAATTAAAAACCCATAAAGAGCAAATACGGCAGTTACTGCAGCCTTATCAGCTGGAACATACCACCATAGAGTTTGAGTTTAATCAGGAACTGTGCCGGGACCAGCATTAACCTGAATTGAAAAGGGCGCTGATACATAGCGCCCTTATGATTTCGATCTGTATCAGATTGATGATTACAATTGGCCATCCTGTAGGCTTATTTCATCCAAAGACAGTGAAAAACTTGGGATAAAAATCTGCAGGAAGTAGTTCACTTCCGGCAGAGCATAGCCTTCAAGCACAGCCTCCAGACGTTTTTTCGCCAGCACAAACTCGTGATTGCCTGCAGAGAGTTCTTCCAGAGTTTTGACATAAGCACAGACTGTATCCGCAGCCTTAACCAGCAATTTTTCATCCGGTGAATACTGCTCTGACAGCAGCAAAGACTGATAAAAAGGCTGTAATTTTTCTGGTAACATCGACAGTAGTTTCTGCTCAGCAATACGTTCTATCTTCTTGTATTCCTGCGCAATTTGCGCATTAAAGTACTTCACTGGTGTAGGTAAATCGCCGGTCAGCACTTCACTGGCGTCATGAAATAACGCCAGTGTTGCCACACGTTCAGGTTGTACTTCACCTGCAAAGATTTCGCGGCGAATCAGCGCCAGCATATGAGCAACCACAGCCACCTGATGGCTGTGCTCTGCAACATTTTCGGTATTGACGTTACGCATCAGCGGCCATCTGTTAATCAACTTCATCCGAAACAGATGAGCGAAAAAATGGCTTGGCTCTTGAGATGCGTTTTCTTGCTCAGCCTTTACGCTTCCAGTGTTGTGTTCGGTGTCCATTATTGCTGGTACCCTGGTAAAAACTGCGCTAAGCGACCAATGGCCATTTCCAGTTGTTCTTTATGGGGTAAAAACACAATACGGAAATGATCTGGCTCAGGCCAGTTAAAAGCCCGGCCATGTACCAGCAGCACTTTATGTTGACGCAAGAAATCCAGCACCAATAGCTCATCGTCTTTGATTTTGAATTTTTTACGGTCCAGTTTAGGGAATAAGTACATAGCACCTTTAGGTCGCACACAGCTGATACCGTCAATACTGGTGACCAGTTTGTGGGCTAAGTCCATCTGGTCGTACAAACGACCACCAGGTATGATCAGCTCGTTAATACTCTGATAGCCACCTAAGGCAGTTTGTACTGCATGCTGACAAGGCACATTGGCACAAAGGCGCATAGAGGCCAGAATATTCAAACCTTCGACATAGTTTTTTGCCAGATGTTTAGCGCCGGACAATAAAATCCAGCCGACGCGAAAACCTGCAATACGGTAGTTTTTCGATAAACCACCAAAGGTCAGCATAAATAAGTCGTCGGTTAACGAAGCTGTAGTGACATGTTCTGCGCCGTCATACAAAATTTTGTCGTAAATCTCGTCGCTTAACACCACCAGCTTATGCTCGCGGGCAATGGCTAACAGATCTAATAAAACCGCTTTGGAGTAGACAGCGCCCGTCGGATTATTTGGGTTAATCAGCACCAGAGCTTTAGTTTTTTTAGTGATTTTGGCGCGAATATCGGCTAAATCAGGAAACCAGTCTGATTGCTCATCACAGCGGTAATGCACAGCGTTGCCGCCAGCCAGGTTCACCGCAGCAGTCCAGAGCGGGTAATCAGGGGAGGGGATCAATACCTCGTCGCCATTATTTAAAAGCGCCTGCAACGACATCAGAATAAGTTCGGATACGCCATTGCCGATATACACGTCATCCGCATCTGCACCTAAAATACCACGTTGCTGATAATACTGTGCCACTGCAACCCGCGCAGGATAGATGCCCTGTGAGTCGCTGTAGCCCTGTGCTGTAGGCAGGTTATGGATCACGTGTTTTAAAATTTCATCCGGCGCTTCAAAACCAAAAGGCGCGGGATTACCAATATTGAGCTTTAAAATACGCTGACCTTCTTCTTCCATCCGCTTGGCTTCACGTGCCACCGGACCCCGAATGTCATAACAAACCCCATCTAATTTTGTCGAGCGCTCAATTGGCTTCATACCGCTATCCTATATACTCCGTTTGCCCCGTCGTACTTGAAGCCGCAGCTTTGTTGACTACGCTCTTCGCCCCAGTCACATAGGACAACTATGCTCCTGGGGTCTCAATCACTTGTCGCCGCGCTGCAACTCCAATTACTTAGGGTCAATTAGTTATAAATATCTTTGCTTACACCTTTTTACACGCCTAGACGTCTTTTGCAAGTATGATTGCAAAAAAAAGCGGGAAAATCAGGAGCTTTATGACAAGTCTGCGTACTATCCCTGTGGGCGCCGTGGTGGGCTGCGAGATTTTTCAGTTTTTTGAGCACACTGGTATTTATATAGGGGACGGACAAATAGTGGAGCTGGCAGGCTCTGGCCTGGTACGTTCTTTATCCTTCAACCGTTTCCTGGCAGATCGATCCGGTGCTGAATTAATTTTCGCCACTACACCAGCAGGTGAGATTATAGGTTCAGAGATTGCGGCAAACAGGGCTATAGAAAAGATTTACAGCTATCAGGATTACGACTTACTAAGGAACAACTGCCACCGTTTTACTTACAGTTGTATCAGTGGTGATTCCTTGCCGTTAACCAGCTTTTTTGATTTAAAAGAGGCTTTAAAATCATACTGGCGCTTTACACCGAATTGGATCCATACCCGTCTTACTTGAAGCCGCAGCTGTGTTGGCAGCGTTCCTCGCCCCAGTCACATAGGAACAACTATGCTCCTGGGGTCTCTGTCACTTGCCGCCTTGCTGTAACTCCAATTACTTAGGGTAGATAAAGCGCCTTAAAGGTCGTTTTAGTGATAGTTACTGGTTATCGCGCACTTCAATATCACCCACACCTACATTAGCTTCCAGTTCTTTTTTACCTTCGCCATGCAGCTGGCTTGAACTGGTGACCAACACCTGATCACGTTCATAGCGTCCTTTGCCACCTTTTATCGAGGTGTCACCTACACCAGCGTCCAGTTTAATGGAGTCGAACAAGCTGGTATCAACGTCAATATCTACTTCACCTACGCCTAAATCGACATTGATATCCGAAGTCAGATCGTCAATTTCAACTGAGCCTACACCTAAGTTTAACGAGACCGCCATATCGGCTGGCATAGTCACAGTCCAGTTTTGTTCTACGTCATCGTCATCTTCCAAATCGACTTTCAGTTTTAAGGTTGAGCCATCATCACGTATGCTGATTTCTGCATCGGACAAATCACTACTGCGGCCAAGCCAGTCTTCGTCTGGTTCGAGCTCAACCACTAAGCTGATGTCAGTACCTTTCGATACTTTGACATTAATTTCACCGACCGGAACGTCCAGCACCAGTTTGCTGAAACTTTTAGCATCGATGGTTTTTTCCAGCACTTTGACGTCATCCGCCATTACAGTTGTTGCAGATAAAGCCATAACCAGAGCAGAAATTAAACTAAGTTGACGCATGTTATTCTCCTTTTTTCATTGTTATAGCAGAGTATGCAGTTTTCTTGCCATTATGCTTTTCTTTTAAAAACATATACTTATCTAATTCATCGGAAAGGTGTCTAATTATTCCGGCCAATTTGTGGTCGAAACTACCACCAGATCTGGTTAGAATACGCGCCATTGTGGTCTCGCTGGCATCAATAGTAGTGGCGGGATCGGATAAAAGGCGAAATCAGGGTATCGCATGAAAAAAACAGAATTGAGCTTTTGGTTATTGTTATGGGCACTAGTACTTTGTGCTGCAGCTTACCCATTTCTAAAACCAGCTCCTGTTGAAGACATTGCTTCATTAGCGGATTGGCAAATGCCATCAAAGCTGGAAGCTCTGGATGCAGCTGATCAACGTAAGTTATTAAAACGACTGGCTTATCCTGTCGCTATGCCAGAGTTGTTGCCTGTCCCTGACTTTGAACAATACAAAGATGTGGTAGAAAAGAAAAAGGCATTTTTTGACTATTTATTGCCTTTTATTGAACGCGAAAACGCCAGATTATTGCATATTCGTCAGCAGATCATTGAAGTCCAGCAGAAGCTGCAACAACAAGAACTGACGGTGGAAGAGTATGCCTTTATTTATAGCTTGTACGACGAGTTCAAATTAGATTACCCGGACGTTGATGCGGAAGGCTTTCGTTTGCTGTTAAGCCGTGTCGATGCCATACCTGCTGATTTAGTCTTGATCCAGGCAGCAAAAGAATCAGGCTGGGGTAGCAGTCGTTTTGCTTTGGAAGCCTATAATTTCTTTGGGCAGTGGTGCTTTAAAGCCGGTTGTGGTGTAGTGCCACAAAAACGCAGCGCAGGAAAATACCATGAAGTCGCAGTATTTCCTCATGTGGCTGCTGCTATCAATAGTTACTTTTATAACCTCAACACTTTTTATGTGTATGAAGATTTACGTCAACTCAGAGCAAAACGCCGCGCTGAAGGCGAAGTAGCCGGGCATCATCTGGTGACAGGGTTGAGCCGGTATTCTGAGCGTGGACTGGATTACGTCAAAGAAATCCACACCATGCTTAAAGCCAATACAAAACATATAGACAGCTAATGATGAAACCTTATGTTCTGGCCAGCCTGCTGGTTGCTTTTAGTGGTTCAGCTCTGGCTGATACCGTATTTAATTACGATGGCTTTTACTCCCGGATGAAAAAGAGTGAAAAGGTCGAGTTCAGCGATATTACACTGGCCTTTATACTGCAAAAAGCCGGCACCAGTGAAGTCTGTACTGTTGATAGGGCGTTAATCACCACGGATATTTCTGAAGCTCCTTTGACCATTGCGGGCAATGGCGAGCTGATGTTGCCTTTTGACGAGATGCTGAATGTACAAAAAGCGCTGATAGTTCTAAAACAGCCTGAAGGGGCAGCAGCCTGTGATTTAAACTTTAAGCTACGTAGCAAGATGCCTGTGCCGCAACAAGCCACTGTGGCTCAGCTGCGTAAATTACAAGGCCAGTTTGATGAGCTATTGGATTCATTGGCAGGATGGGGCAAATACTGGTTACCTGATGTTTCTGGTTTAACAGTGCATTTTGCCTCAGAAGTAGTGGCGCAAAGCTCTGATGCTGCTTTGAGTCAGCAATTGTTGTGTGAACAAAACCGTTGCCGACTGTTTTTACCTGAATCTTTAGCGGATACTGCAACAGTACAGTTTTCTAAAGTGCCGGATCACGCTACACCTTTGTTGTTGCAGCCTTAATTCGATGACGGAGTTGGTGCTTTATCTGCTGACCCACAGCAGGGAGTTACAGAAAAGCACCAACACCGGCGCTTTAGTGGTGCAGGCGCTCTCAGCTTCACTAAAGATCAAGGTTGAGGTGATTGAATGGCAGCGCAAAGCAGCTGATCAAAGGCTGTTAGATTTATCTGAGAGGCAGCAGCTGGGCTTAGTGTATCCCTTGCAAGCGGATACAGCTCAAGCCTGTTATCTGCTGCAGCAAGGCCAGTATCAGGCTCAAAATCCCGCTGCTTTTACAGAGCTGCCTACTCGTCAGAATGGATCTATCAAGCACTGGGTTTTGTTGGATGCAACCTGGCAGGAAGCGGCCAAAATGCTCAGACAAAGCCCTTATTTGCAGTCTTGTTACCGCCTTGCGCTCAAACCTGACGCGCCATCCTTATACAAACTAAGACGTAATCAAAAAGCAGGTGCCTTGTGCACAGCAGAAGTGGTGATGGAACTGCTGCAGCAAACAGGATTTATAAATGAAAAAGAGCAGCTGATGCTGCTCTTTGATGAATTTAATAAGCGCTGATTATTAGCGACGGGCGGGTAAGCCCAGCTCCTAGGTCAGTTCAACAAACTGGACCGCTGTCGCAGCCGGTTCTTCTTCATCCTGTAATAAGCCAACCGGTACTTTTGGCACATCAGGTTTATCAAAAGCCATATCGCCTTCAACAGCTAAAGGGCTGTCTTTACTGATGCCGGCAAAATCAAACAGATTTTTGTCAATCATGTGAGAGGGCACAATATTCTGCATCGCCTGGAACATGGTTTCGATACGTCCTGGGAAACGTTTATCCCAGTCCTGCAGCATTTCTTTCACCACCTGACGCTGCAAACCATCCTGCGAGCCACATAAGTTACAAGGAATGATAGGGAACTCGCGGGCAACCGAATACCTTTCAATGTCTTTTTCACGGCAATAAGCCAGAGGGCGGATCACTATATGTTCGCCATTGTCGCTGATCAGCTTGGCCGGCATAGATTTCATCTTGCCGCCGTAGAACATATTTAAAAACATGGTTTCAATCATGTCGTCGCGGTGATGGCCCAATGCAATTTTAGTGGCGCCCAATTCCTTTGCTGTGCGGTATAAAATGCCCCGGCGCAGGCGTGAGCATAAAGAGCAGGTGGTTTTGCCTTCAGGAATTTTGTCTTTAACAATAGAGTAGGTATCTTCAGTCACTATCTGAAAATCCACGCCGATACGGGTTAAATAGCCGGGCAGAACATCGGCTGGAAAACCTGGTTGTTTCTGATCGAGATTTACCGCCACTATGGAAAACTGAATAGGGGCAGATTGTTGTAAATTCAGCAGAATATCCAGCAGGGTATAGCTGTCCTTACCACCGGACAAACACACCATCACCTTGTCGCCTTCTTCAATCATATTAAAGTCGGCAATCGCCTGACCTACGCCACGACGCAGGCGTTTGTGTAATTTGTTCAGGTTATATTGTGCTTTGGCTTCTGCTGCATGTGACATAAAACAACGACCCTACGGAAAAATGGCGCGTAGTATAACCAACTACGCGCCCGCTTTATAGCTCTGGAGCTGGTGGAATTTAATGTTTTGCCAGTGGGCAAATAAAACCAGCAGGTTTTACCGCCAAAACATCACAGTCGAGTCTGTCTATCACATGCTCAGCTGTGTTGCCGATGATGGCAGCGGATAAACCGGTACGGCCTATAGTGCCTATCACCACCATTTCAGCGTCCAGTTGCTGCGCCATTTTGGGGATCACATCTTCTGGCATACCTTCGAGCACATGAGTTTGCACTGCGGGCAGTTCGAATTCCAGCGCCAGCTTTTGCACGGCTTCTACATGATGAGTTTTCATGGTCTGATTGTATTCCTGTGGGTTAAATTCAGGAATTTCAATGGCGATATTGACAGGGGTGCCGGGGAAGGCATTAACCAGCTGCACTTTGCCATTCAGCAGCGCTGCCAGTTGTTTGGATTGCTGAATAATACGCTGGTTCAGCGAGCTGTGATGTGTCTGCTCACTGCCAGCATTGACTGCAGCCACTATATTGCCATGTTCAGGCCATTCATGATCTTTCACCAATAACACGGGACAAGGACATTTACGCAATATATGCCAGTCGGTTGGGGTAAAGATCATCGACTTGAGTACGTCGTGATCATGAGTGCCTTTGATCACCAAGCTGTATTCTTTTTCCAGCACAGCCTGCACTATGGCTTCGAAAGGCCTGTTATGCCAGACCACCTGAATATCAATATTCAGCCCCTGCTCTCTGTAGTCTGCAACCAGTTCACTGATCCAGAGTTCACGGTCGTTAATGACAGCCTGGCGCATCGATTCCCGCTCTTCGCCAGATAACATTGTGGTCATTTCATAGGAAAAGTCGTAAATGGACAAAAAAGCCGTCAGTTGGCAGTCTTGAAGTTTGGCCAGTTCAACAGCACGGTTCAGGGCTTTTTGTTCAGCCACTGAAGGGTCGAGTACTACCAGTACTTTAGGATATAAGGTCATATCATGCTCCTGCTAAGCTAAGGCTTACCCTGTAAGTGTAGCCAAGGTAGCGAAGGTAGGCTGATAAGTCCTTGTGCTGGATCAATAAAACCCTTGGTAGCTGTTGCCCTGTTGCAACTGTACTTTGGGTATTTCGATCTGTCAGCGAGCTATAGCGGAGCCACCAGCCAGTTTACTTAACGCATCCGGGTTACTGATACAAATCAGCTTGCCATCCACGTGTATTAAGTCGTCCTTATGGAATCGACCTAATAAACGGCTAATAGTTTCAACCGTCAGGCCTAAATAGTTACCTATTTCACCGCGAGTCATACTTAAACGGAATTCTTTTTTGGAAAAACCACGGTTGGCAAAACGTTGTGCCAGATTAGTTAAAAAGGCGGCCAGCTTCTCTTCAGCGTTCTTGCGATTCAGTAACAACAACATTTGTTGATCACCACTGATATCCTGACTCATCAGGCGCATCATTTGCTGACGAAGCTTTGGCAGTTCTCCCATCAGCTGATCCATCTGATTGTAGGGGATTTCACAGACCATAGCGGTTTCCAGCGCCTGAGCAAAGCTGGGGTGTTGTTGCTCACCTATGGCATCAAAACCAATCACATCACCTGGTAAATGAAAACCGGTAATTTGCTCTTCACCGGATTCGGTTAAGGTAAAGGTTTTAAAAGAACCGCTACGCACTGCATACAAAGAGTGCAGGGCTGTACCAGCTTCAATCAGAAAGTCACCTTTGTGCAGCGGTTTTTTGCGTTCGATAATATCGTCCAGCGTGTCCAGTTCGGCATTATTTAATGTAAAAGGCAGGCAAAGCTGACTAAAACCGCAATGTTGGCAACTTAAATTTGAACCGGACATAAGGTATTCCTTTGTGGCGACTTTCCCAGCTTAGAAAAGTCGTGGCGCTAATGCAATAGCTATAGTGTAAAGTGCATACAAGGCCAGTAATAGAGCTGCACTGGCTCTGACCCAGTTTTTATTCTTAAATCGACTCAGGCTACGGGCAAAACTACCGACGGCTAACATAGCAGGTAAGGTGCCAAGGCCAAAAGCACACATCAGTAGTGCACCTTGTAAGGCACTGCCGCTGGCCAGACTCCAGCCTAAACTGCTGTAGACCAGGCCACAAGGTAAAAAACCCCAACATAGACCATAAGCTAAGGCTTTTGGGCTGCTATCCAGAGGCAACAAGGCTTTGGAGAATGGTTGTATTTTGCGCCATAAAGCCGATCCTAGTTTTTCAAGAAAGGTTAACGCAAACCACAAGCGAGCGACGTAAAAGGCCATCAGCAACAGCATCAGGCCCGCCAGTAACTTCAGCCAGAATAAGCTAATGCCAAGTTTTACCAGCACTGCTGCACCAAAAGCGCCGGTCAATGCTCCCAACAGGCTGTAGGTTGTTAAACGACCCAGGCTGAGCATCAATTGAAGTTTGAGTTGCTGCAACAAATTCAATTGAGGCATAGAGAGTTGTAATGCGCTGGCTATACCGCCGCACATCACCAGACAGTGGCTGCTACCTAAAAAACCTATACTCAGGGCAGCCAACAGGTTAAGCGTAAGTTCTGGACTCATTGCGGAGGTTGTTTATCCGGATTCACTTCTGGTTTTACAGCTTTCTTTTCGTCTTCAAACAAGATACTCATGCCTTCTTTGTTTAAATCATCAAACTGCCGGCTGCGTACAGCCCAGAAAAAAATAGCCAGCCCAATACAGACAAAAAGTATGGCGATGGGGATCAGCACATAAATAATACTCATGCTTTAAGTAACCTCAGTGAGTTAGACACCACTAAAATAGAACTGAACGACATTCCAATGACCGCAACATAAGGCGAAACAAACCCCATGACTGCTAACGGGATAATCACCAGATTATAACCCACGGCCCACCACAGGTTTTGTTTTACGATACGCTGCGCCAACACTGCGCCTTCAATCAGTTCCTGTACTAAATTCAAATCATTATGCAGTAATACCACATCAGCCTGGTTTTTGGATAAATCAGTGCCTGAATCCAAAGCCACAGACACATGGGCGGCATGAAAACAAGGACTGTCATTAATGCCGTCACCTAACATCAGCACCTTATCGCCTTTTGCCACAGCCTGACGGATATGGTCAACTTTTTGCTCTGGGCTGCAGCCTTTAAAGACCTGATCAAACTCCAGTTGCTGCTGTACTGCTTCTACTTGAGCAGAAGAATCGCCTGTCAGCATAGACAAAGCTAAACCACGTTGTTTTAACGCTTTAACAAGTGCAGGGACTTCAGGGCGCAACGCATCTGACAGTTCAACAGTGAACACTAATTGATTATTGATGCAGCAGCAGACGGCGGCACTCTCATTTTGTACGCCACAAAAAGCGGCGCTGCCAACTTTGACATCAGCGCTTGTTCCATCATGCTGTACCCAGTGTGCCGATAAACCAGAACCTACATGCACCTGCACCTGTTCAACTTTGATAGTCGTGGTTAGATATGTCGAAAAGGCTTTGGCTATAGGATGTTCTGAATAAGCTTCAACCCGTGCAATCAGGGCTAACAAAAAGTCTTCGCTGTACGCTGTATCATGCAAGTGAGTGCGTTGAATACTAAAACGGCCTTGCGTCAGACTGCCGGTTTTATCCAGAAAAATGGAATTGAGCTGTGGCAATATTTCCAGCACCTGCTGATTTTTGATTAGGATCCCTTTGCGGTTGAGGCGCGCTAAAGCACAGGTGATAGCAGTAGGAGTCGCTAGGGTTAAAGCGCAAGGGCAGGTGGCGACCAATACAGATAAGGTCACCCAAAAAGCTCTGTCTTGATCCAGCCAGAAATACCAAAGTAAAAAAGTAGCAAAAGCGATAATCAACAAGCGCTGGATAAAAAAGCGCGCCAGCTTCGTGGTTTTTTCCACAATCTGTGGTTTTTGATTCAGAGTCTGTTGTTGCAGTTCGATGATTTGGCCTAAACGCGAATGAGCCAAGGCCTGATGCACTGTCACTTTCAGTACACCATCATGGTTAATGCTGCCAGCCATGACGGTATCGCCCGAAGCCTTGTTCACCGCCTTGTATTCGCCGGTGAGCATCGATTCGTCCACCGAACTTTGCCCCGACAACACCACGCCATCTGCTGCTATGGTTTCACCAGCTTGCACCAGAATAATTTGGCCTGCTTCTAACCGACGGGCCGAGGTAGGAACCAGTTCATCGCCTTGCACCAGTCGGGCGGATACCGGCATGATTTTTAATAAGTTTCCGGTAGCAGCCCGGGCTTGTGTTCTGGCGCGGAATTCAAAAAACTTACCCAGTTGCAATAAAAATACAAACATACAAACGGATTCAAAATACACTTCGCCTGTATCGAATACAGTGGCGTATGCAGAAGCGAGGAAGGTGTAAAAGACGGCCAGTGTAACAGGCACATCCATATTCAGCTCGCGGCCTTTAATGGCCCGCCAGGCACTTAAGGTAAAAGGTTTAGCGCTGTAAAACACCACAGGAGTGGTCAGAAATAAACTGATCCAACGTAAATAACCTTCAAATTCAGGTTCTATGCCGGTGTAATCACCAAAATACAAACCAAAGGCCAGCATCATCACCTGCATACTCATAAAACCGGACACAGCCAGACGTTTTAAAAAACGACGCAATTCGGCTTGCTGAACGGCTTCTTCCTGATCCGCCATAAAAGGCGATGCCTGATAACCAAGTTGGTTGATACTGTTGAGTAAATCGCTGAGCTTAAGTTGTTTTACATCCCAACTGACCACACAACGGGCTGTGCTGGAATTGACGCTGACACTTTTAATAGCTGGATTTTTTTTAAGTTGCTTTTCAATCAACCAGGCGCAGGCTGCGCAACTGATACCCGCTATAGATAATTCAATCTGGGTCTGGTCTGCTTTATGCTGAGTCAGATCTGCCAGTACTTCGGCGCTGTCATAATTAATCAGCTGTAACTGATCAGGCACAAGTTGTGCTTTGCTGGCAGGGGCAGTACGAAACTTGTAATAATCGCCAAGGCCCTGATCAATAATGGTTTCAGCGACGGCTAAGCAACCAGGGCAACAAAATTGCCGTGGTTGTTGCTCTATGCTAAGGCTAAAGTCTGAACCAGCCGGTATGGCTTCATTGCAGTGAAAACAACCTGTATACGACACTGTTAATATCCCAGTTTAAATTCACCTTGTTGTGGCAGCATCACACTTGCCCGTAGTTTCCAATCTTTGTGCTCATCTGATACCACCAGATTCCATTTACCGTCCAGCGCCTTAGGTAAAGTGGCGACATACAGATTTTCGCCGCTACGCTCTGCGGTCACGACAAAATCATTGGCGGCTATCGTATTGTGGAAAAATTCCAGCTGCAGATGTTGCCCTAAGGTTTTATTTTGTTCAAATCGTACTATCACCTGATTGGCGGCAATCAAAGTGCTGGCGTGTAAATTCCGTAATTCAGCCTCACGGTACTTGGCTAAATTCATATTAATAGCCCGGCCTTCTTTGTAGTAATCATCAATTACCAGGTCCGGATTATTTTGCTGCATGATGTAAATGGTATGGCCACCTTTGATAAAGGAGACGATAGGGAAGGCGATCAATAACCAGGGCCACAGCTGTTTGTACCAGGGTTTTGTATCATGCAACATCAGGTATTCCTCTCTCAGATAGCAATAAGCCCCACAAAGCGGGGCTTATTGTAATGCACTCACATCAAAGATTACTTAGAACTTTCTTCTGGACGTGATAAACGGTAAACGTAAGCAGAGATAATATGGATTTTGTCTTCACCTAAAATCTCTTTAAACGCAGGCATCTGACCGTTACGGCCTTTATTCAGCGTTTCTTCTACGGCACCGTGCGAACCACCATATAACCAGGTGTTGTCCGTCAGGTTAGGTGCGCCAAACGGCAGGTTATGGGCTAAGCTGCCTTTACCATCTGCACCGTGACAAGCTGCACACATGCCAAACTTCATTTTGCCGGCTGCTGCATCTTTATCATTTACCTTACGGCCTGACAGGCTTAATACATAAGCTGTCATTTCTTTTACGCCTTGTTCACCCAAAGCATCACCCCAGGCTGGCATCGCCGCTTTACGGCCATACAGCAGAGTTTCTTTGATCTTGTCCGGCGTACCGCCATATAACCAGTCATCGTCTGTCAGGTTAGGGAAACCACGCTGACCACGGGCGTCTGAACCATGACACTGAGCACAGTTTTGCAGGAACAAACGTTGACCTACTTTCAGTGCGTTGGTGTCATAAGCCAGATCAAGAATGTCACGGCTGGTGTACTTCGCAAACTCTTTGGCATAAGTTTCGTTGGCCGCATCATATTCACGATCCAACTGTACGTTTTTGCCGTCCAGTTTGTTTTGTTCTACAGCAGCTTTGGATTCAGCCAGGTTTTTAATGCCCTGGTTTGAACTGGTCCAGTTTAAAAAGCCTTTGTAGTTACCCAAGCCAGGGTAGGCGGCAAAGTAATACACCGACCAGACGATGGTGGCGTAAAACATATAAGTCCACCATTTTGGCAGCGGATTGTTAATTTCTTCAATGCCATCAAACTCATGACCAGTCGATTCGCCTTCTTTCACGCCAACGTGGTTCTTTAAGTTCCAGGTCAAAATGACGGTGCAGAATACGATACATCCAATGGATAAAATGGCGATCCAATAGCTCCAAAAGCTACTCATGATCCGACTCCTGTTTCTGTTGTTGTTTTGGTTTTTGGTCGTCTGCAAAAGGCAAATTTGCCTGTTCCTCGAAGTCTGGCTTGCGTTTTAACACAAAAAGCCAGACTACAAGACCAATAAAACCTACAAACACTAGCACGGTGAAAATACTGTGTAGGGTTGCAATATCCATCATAGTTACTTCAGCGCTGTGCCAAGGGATTGCAGGTATGCAATTAACGCCTGCATCTCTGTTTTTCCTTTGACAGACTCTGTGGCTGCTGCGATTTCTTCGGCTGAATACATCAGGCCGTCTTCATCGTTCGGCGCCATTTTGCCTTTGGTTAACTTGTTAAAGATTTCCATCTTCTTCGGAGTTAACTCGCCATCCAGCGTATTAGTCGCCAGCCATGGAAAACCTGGCATATTCGACTGAGGCACAACGTCACGTGGATTGATTAAATGCGCATAATGCCAGTCATCGCTGTAACGACCGCCTACACGGGCTAAATCAGGACCAGTACGTTTTGAACCCCATAAAAATGGATGTTCCCATACACTTTCACCGGCAACAGAGTAGTGACCGTAGCGTTCCACTTCATGACGGAACGGACGGATCATCTGGCTATGACAGTTCACACATCCTTCACGGATATAAATGTCACGGCCTTCCAGTTGCAGCGCTGTGTAGGGTTTTAAACCGTCCACAGGTTCGGTGGTTTCTTTTAAAAACAGCAGAGGAGTGATTTCAACCAGGGTACCAAAACTGATTGCCAGCACTGTGCCTATGGCTAACCAGCCTGCACTTTTCTCAAAAAATTCATGATAGTTCTTAGACACAATAAGCTCCTTACGCTGCTTCAGCTACTGGTTCCAGAGCACCATCTTTCGCTCTGATAGTTTTCACAACGTTATACGCCATGACCAGCATACCTGTGACGACAAAACAGCCACCGATAAAACGCATCAGGTAGAACGGGTAAGAGGCTTCTAAGCTTTGTACAAAGCTGTAAGTCAGAGTACCGTCAGTGTTGACAGCACGCCACATCATGCCTTGCATAATGCCGCTGATCCACATAGCAACAATGTACAGAACCACGCCAATAGTGTGTAACCAGAAGTGGGTGTTAATCAGCTTAATGCTGTACATCCGGCCCTGGTTATAGATATTCGGGATCAGGTGGTAGATAGCGCCGATAGACACCATAGCAACCCAACCTAAAGCACCAGAGTGAACGTGACCTACAGTCCAGTCCGTGTAGTGCGATAAGGCGTTTACTGACTTGATAGCCATCATCGGACCTTCGAAGGTCGACATGCCGTAGAACGACAGAGACACAATCAGGAAACGTAAGATAGGGTCAGTTTTCAGTTTATGCCAGGCACCAGACAGAGTCATGATACCGTTGATCATGCCACCCCAGCTTGGGACAAACAGGATCACTGACATCACCATACCAACAGACTGAGTCCAGTCAGGCAGGGCAGTGTAGTGCAGGTGGTGAGAACCCGCCCAAATGTATAAAGCGATCAGAGCCCAGAAGTGCACGACTGATAAACGGTAGGAGTACACAGGACGGCCAGCCTGTTTAGGTACGAAGTAATACATCATCCCCAGGAAGCCTGCTGTTAATAAGAAACCTACAGCGTTGTGACCGTACCACCATTGCACCATCGCATCCACTGCACCAGCGTACACTGAGTACGACTTAGTGAAAGACACAGGCACAGCCATGCTGTTGACTATGTGTAAGGCTGCAACGGTAATGATAAAACCACCGTAGAACCAGTTCGCCACATAGATATGACTGGTGTTACGTTTAACTAAAGTGCCAAAAAACACCACAGCGTACGAAATCCAGACCACAGCAATCAGAATGTCAATTGGCCATTCCAGCTCAGCATATTCTTTACTGCTGTTACCTATACCCTGAGGCAAGGTGATAATTGCGGCGATAATGACTGCTTGCCAGCCAATAAAAGTAAACATCGCAAGCTTTTCTGCAAAAAGCCTGACCTGGCAGGTACGCTGCACCACATAATAGGATGTGGCAAACAAGGCACTTGTACCAAATGCGAAGATTACTGCGTTAGTGTGAAGAGGACGAAGACGACTGTAAGTAAACCATGCCGTGTCGAAATTAAGTGCGGGCCAATACAGTTGCGCCGCAAGTAATACACCCAACCCCATACCGACAATACCCCACATAACTGTGGTGACGGCAAAAAGGCGGACAACGGTATAGTTGTAGTCAACATTTAACGATTTGGTCTGGCTCATGTTGAGTTCCGCTGCAGTTTATTGCTAGTGATTAAAAATTCACCCTAAGGTGACCCTTCTTATTGTTGATTAACAGTGTAGCAGCCTCCATAACTTGCAAAGCAACTAAACTACTAACCATTTTGGGGCGAAATAATACGAGTTTTGCCTTGAAAAAGATAGGCAAAACCGCCGCTTTTATGATGTAGAACAATACTGCTGGTCGCAAAATAACCAATTATAGCAATGTTTTGCGTTTCATCACGACAAGACGTTACACTCGTCACTCTTTTTTTACGGAAAATAATCAGATGAGATTGCTGCTTCTGGCTTTTTATTTGCTTTGTCTGGTCAGTTGCTCAGAGGAAAAAGCGTTACAGCAGCAAGATGTGTTGCAACTGCACAAAGATAAACAAGTCAGCGTCAGTTTAAGCCCGGCTGATGCGCCTGTAGAAGAAGTTTTAAACTGGGCTATCGAGTTGTCGGACGGCTGGCAAATCAAACAGGCAGAGGTAACAGGAGTGTCTATGAGTATGGGCACTATACCACTGTTGTTTAAAGCTGTTGATGGGCAACCGGAGTTCTATAAGGCTGAAATGGTGTTGGGTGCCTGTAGTCAACCCAAAATGAAGTGGCAATTGCAGCTTAAACTGCATCATGCCACCCAAGGGGAAAAGTTGTTGTTACTGCCTTTTTACTCCAGCTGGCCTGACTAACCCAAATAGCGGATTTGTTGTACCAGTTGCAATGGGGCTGCATTGGTCAGGCTCAGACGAGCGGTTTCAACACAAACAAAATCCAGATAACCAGAATCAGGTAAATCTTTTAATGCTGCCGCTTTTTCTGTCCATGGATTCCATAACACGCTGGCGTCATGGCCTTGCTGGGTGATCTGCACATCATTTTTTTCTTGTTTTAAGGTCAGCTCACCCGCTGTATCCAGATACACCCTGTCTACTTCTGTGGTGAACTTCAGTTCAGGCTGGTGTTGTACAAAGCGCTCACCAGCTTTTACTTTATCCAGGTAATCTCCAGACAAGGTGCTGACAGAAACCTGATGCACAGAATCCACGGTAAAATAGCTATGTAGTGCAGCTTGCTGTAACCCCTGATCCGATTTTAGCGTCAGGGTTAAAGCGGCTTCGGTTAACTGCAGGGTTAAACTTAAATAAGAAGGTGCGTTGGAATAAGGCAAAGTCTGAGCTTCTATACGCAATTCAATACTGACTGCGGTATCTGTGACTGACTGCTGCACAAGCAGCCAGAGTTCAGTGCGCACTACACCGTGATTCGGTAGCTTTTGTGCTGCAGGGTTAAACTCAGCTGCTACAGGGCCAAACCAAGGCCAGCACACAGGCACTCCACCACGGATAGGGGTGTTATTTTGCCAGACGGCTTCAGGCGATAAGTAAATAACTTCGACCTCTGCTTTTGGCTTGTAAGAAAGCAGGTGAGCGCCATAGCTACTAATCACAGCGCTAGCCTGACCACAAGTTAAGAGGTAACAGGGTAGGTCTTTTAACTGCGCAAATCCTGAAACTGCTGTAATGCTAGCGATAGTCATCTGATAATCTCAAATTCAGGTGAAAGAAAAGGCGGCTAAAAAGCCGCCTCTGCAAAGGTTCTAAAGCTTACTGACTATGTTTCATCAGTTCAACAGTGTTGTCCAGCATACGGTTACTGAAACCCCACTCGTTGTCGTACCAGGCCATCACTTTCACCAGACGACCGTTTACACGGGTTTCACTGGCATCAAAAATAGAGGACATTGGGTTGTGGTTGAAATCGACTGATACCAGTGGTAAATCGTTGACCGCTAATACCTGATTCATTGGGCTTTGCGATGCTGCTTTACGGATGATGTCGTTGACTTCTTCCACAGTAGTGTTGCGACCGGCAATAAAAGATAAATCCACTAAAGATACGTTCAGGGTAGGCACACGCACAGCTAAACCGTCAAATTTACCTTTCAGCTCAGGTACAACCAAACCTACAGCAGCAGCTGCGCCAGTTTGAGTTGGGATCATTGACATTGCGGCAGCGCGGGCACGGCGCACATCAGTGTGATACACATCACTTAAACGCTGGTCGTTGGTGTAAGCGTGAATTGTGGTCATTAAACCTGATTCAATGCCTAAGGCATCGTTTAACGGCTTAGCGATAGGAGACAAACAGTTCGTGGTGCACGAGGCATTAGAGATAATGGTCATGTCTTTAGTAATGACATCATGGTTTACGCCGTACACTACAGTGGCATCCACATCTTTCGCAGGAGCGGAGATAATGACTTTTTTTGCACCTGCGGTTAAGTGAGCACCAGCAGTCTGACGGTTTGTGAACAGACCTGTACATTCCAGTACCACGTCGATATTTAATTCAGCCCATGGCAGGTTAGCCGGACTACGTTCACTTAAGGTCAGAATTTCATCTTTGTTAACGAAAATAGCTTTGTCTGAGTGTTCTACGTCAGCGAAGAAAATGCCGTGAGCTGTATCGTACTTCAGTAAATGGGCATTAATAGCGGCATCGCCTAAATCGTTGATGGCTACAACTTTGATGTCATAATTCTTCTTTGACTCATATAAAGCGCGTAAAACGTTGCGGCCAATGCGGCCAAAACCATTAATTGCTACACGAATTGTCATAACCTATCCCAGACTGTAATTTAATTCTGTAATAAAATTACATTTTTTGTCATTCTTTTCAAGTGCAAAAAAGTTATGCATTCGTATTTTCTTAATCCAGGCCTTGAATCTGGAGTAGACTGTGATAGTTAATTTTCCCTAACCATTTACTTTTCCGAGCAAAAAGCGGGTCGCTGGAGCCTTTATGGACAAACAATTACTTTCTGATCTGATTGCCTTCACAGGCATAGAAACACAATTTACCGACGCATGGGGCAACCAATCAGAAGTCGCAGAGAAAAATTTACTTACTTTATTGGCAGCTCAGGGTTTTGCTGTTGATAACGATGCGCTGGCCCGCGAGCAATTGCTCGAACGCCAACAAGACCACTGGGAGCAGTTACTGGATCCGGTTTCGGTGCAAAAAGCAGGGCAGGACACCCAAATCGAACTGAAGTTACCTATAGTCCTGGCCAATACGCCTTTAGAGCTTGTGTTGACCACTGAACAAGGCAAAACACATCGCTTTACAGTGACGGCGACAGAGGATGCTGATTTAAATCAGGTGATGGTGTTTGACGGCGAAGAATATCAGCAATATCAATGGACTTTACCTGTTCTGCTTGAACAGGGTTATCACAGCTTAAGCCTGACTATAGGTGAGCTGGATTTTGTTCAGTCATTGATCATTACACCGTCTGCCTGTTTCCAACCCGCCGAATTTAAAAAACAAAAACAATGGGGGGTATCGGTTCAATTGTATTGCGTGCGTTCGGAGCAAAACTGGGGTATAGGTGACTTTGCAGACTTACGTTTCCTGCTTGGTCATTTGGCCAAACAAGGTGCCGATTTTGTCGGTTTAAACCCTATTCATGCGCTTTACCCAGCCATGCCGGAATCCGCCAGCCCTTATAGTCCATCCTCACGTCGCTGGTTAAATATTATCTATTTAGCTGTGCCTGAAATGCTTGGTTTTGACCAATGCCAGCAGGTAAAACAGCTGGTTAATGCTCCAGGATTTAAACAACAGCTGGATGCTGCGCGCGCTGCCGAATGGGTGGATTACACCGCAGTAACCCGTTTGAAGCTGCCAGTGTTAAAGGCTTTGTATCAATGGTTTACTGAACATCAGGCAGAACATGCTGAGCTTGCGCAGGCATTTTCTGTATTTAAACAACAATCTGGTGAAAGTTTATTACAGTTGGCGCTTTATGATGCAATTCACGCCCATCTGATCCAAAAAGATATGCATGCATGGGGCTGGCCTGTATGGCCTGAAGCCTGGCAAAGACCGGACAGCGATGAAGTGCTGGCTTTTGCCAAAGAACATGCGCATGAACTGGATTTTTACTGTTATCTGCAATTTATTGCCCGTGAACAGCTAGCAAAAGCTCAGGCCTTTGCCAAAGAGCAGGGTATGTTATTAGGTTTATACCGAGATTTGGCTGTTGGTGTCAGCGAAGCTTCCACTGAAATCTGGGGTAATCCGGAATTGTACTGCCGTGGTGCCAGCGTAGGCGCACCGCCGGATATTTTAGGACCTAAAGGCCAGAACTGGGGTTTACCTCCTATGTTGCCTTATCAGATGTTCCAGCAAGCTTACCGGCCTATGATCGATTTATTCCGCGCTAATATGCAGAACTCTGGTGCTTTGCGTATTGACCACGTCATGGCGTTGTTACGTTTATGGTGGGTGCCTAAAGGTGCCGAAAGCGCAGGCGATGGGGCTTACATCTATTATCCAATTCAGGATTTGTTAGGTATTTTAGCCCTTGAGTCGCAACGCCATCAGGTGGTGGTGATAGGGGAAGACTTAGGCACTGTGCCTGATGGCATTCGTGAAATACTGGCTGAATATGGCATGTACTCTTATCGGGTGTTTTTCTTTGAAAAAGCCGAAGACGGTGGTTATGTATCACCTTCCCATTACCCGGTGCAGGCGATGGCCACGTTGACGACCCATGATATGCCAACCTTGATAGGCTACTGGCATTGTGGTGATTTGAATTTAGGCAAAGAGGTTGGTTTGTATCAGGAGCATCAATTACCTGCGTTATTCCAGTCGCGTCATGAAGATAAGCAAAAGATTTTAAATTCGTTGCATGGTCATCAGATGCTGGACCCTAATTTTAGCCATAGCGTGGATCAGGTCGGAATGAGCACAGAACTGAGTTATGCCATTCAGCGTCATGTCGCTAAAGGCTCCAGCCAACTGTTATGTTTGCAGTTGGAAGACTGGATGGAAATGACACAACCAGTGAATATTCCCGGTACCAGCAATGAGTACCCAAACTGGCGGCGCAAATTATCCATGACGTTAGAGCAGCTGGCACAGCAGCAAAACGTCAACCAGTTGCTGCAAGACCTGACCCGCCTGCGTCGCAGTTAACAGACCCCAAAGCCCTATACAGGCTGAATTTTTGAAGCCATAGCGTAAAGCAAAAGCTATGGCTTCAAATAATTCGGCTATAAAACTGCCATAACCCCATGGCAGTTTTAGTGTAATTTGTTATCTTAGAAACTAAGACGGTAAAAAAATCAAAAGGATAGTTCATGTCCGTAACTCAGTTAGCCTCTGCCAGTTGTTCTTCTCCATTCTCTGTATTGTCCTGGCAACCTGGTGCAACCAAAGGTTTAATGATCCGGGCCTACTTGCCAGATGCGGCCAAAGTTGAAGTCTTTGATTTTGCGACCCGCAAATCTTTAGGTCAGATGACCGCAAAGCCCGTTTTACATGGTTTGTTTGAGCTTGAGTTGCCTGCTAAACGTAAGAGCAGCCCTTATTATTTTCAAATAGAAACTCCTCATCATCACAGCTACGAACTGGTTGATCCCTATCAGTTTGAGGATGAAGCTTATTACGCTGTGCATTTTGTCAACAGCAAACCGGAAAACCTATACAAGCAATTAGGTGCGCAGTTGGTTGAATTGCAACTGGGTAAAAAGACACTGAAGGCGACACGCTTTGCTGTGTTTGCGCCTAATGCGTCCAGTGTCAGCCTGATTGGCGATATGAACCAGTGGGATGGCCGGCGTCATCCAATGCAACGCACTGAATGCGGCCATTGGGTGCTGGTCATGCCTCAAATCGGGGCTGGTGTGCGTTATAAGTTTGAAATCAAAGACGCTTTTGGTAATTTGCTGCCTCATAAAGCGGATCCTTTAGCTTTTGCCGCCGAACAGTATCCATCCCATGCTTCTCTTGTATACGACCACAGTCAGTATCAGTGGCGGGATCAGCAGTGGCAAGAGCGCCATTTTGACCCTTACCATCAGCCGATGAGTATCTATGAGTTGCATCCAGGCTCGTGGAAACATAATCAACATGGTGAACCTTTAACCTATACAGAACTCGCGCTAGAGCTTATTCCTTATGTGTTGGATATGGGTTATACCCATATTGAGCTATTGCCTGTGATGGAACACCCATACTCTGGCTCCTGGGGTTATCAGCCGCTGGGTTTGTTTGCTGCAACCTCGCGTTTTGGCACTCCTGATCAGTTCAAAGCCTTTGTAGATGCTTGTCACCAGGCTGGAATTGGCGTGATTTTAGATTGGGTTCCAGCACATTTTCCTGAAGATGCGCATGGGCTGGCCCGTTTTGACGGCACTCATTTATATGAATACGAAGATCCACGCCGTGGCTGGCACCCGGATTGGAATTCTTGTATCTACGATTACGGCAAAGACCCGGTCCGGCAGTTTTTAGTCGCCAGCGCTTTATTCTGGCTGGACTATTTCCACATTGACGCACTGCGCGTGGATGCGGTGGCGTCCATGTTGTATCTGGATTATTCGCGTCGTGACGGCGAATGGGTGCCTAATATTGACGGCGGCAATCATAATTACGAAGCCATTAGTTTATTACGTTGGCTCAATACGGAAGTGTATCGCCAGTATCCAAAAGCAATGATGATAGCGGAAGAGTCGACGTCGTTTAATGGTGTCACCCGACCAGTGAATTTAGGTGGTTTGGGGTTTGGCTTTAAATGGAATATGGGCTGGATGAACGATACGCTGCGCTACATTAAAAAAGATCCGGCCTATCGTAAGTTCCACCATAACGATTTAACCTTCTCTATGGTGTATGCCTACAACGAAAACTTTATTTTGCCTCTGTCGCATGACGAAGTTGTGCATGGCAAAGGCAGTATTATCAATAAAATGCCAGGGGACGAATGGCAACAGGCCGCGAATTTAAGGGCTTATTACGCCTTTATGTTTGCGCATCCGGGTAAAAAGCTGAATTTTATGGGCAATGAGTTTGGCCAGGGTTCGGAGTGGGATCACAACCAGCAACTGCCATGGTTTTTATTGTCCTTTGAAAAACATAAAGGCGTACAGCAACTGTTCCGCGATTTAAACCTGACCTATAAAGCCTGCACACCGCTGCATCAGTTGGATCATGAGCCTGCAGGTTTTCGCTGGATTAACTATCAGGATGCTGAACACAGCACCTTAAGTTTCTATCGAATGGACCAACAAGGTCAGGCTGTGTATGTGGTCAGCAATTTCACTCCTGTGCCGCGAAGCAGCTTCCGTTTATCAGTGGCAGAGCAGGGTGAATACGAAGTGATCCTCAACACAGACAGCGAATATTACTGGGGCAGCAATTATCCTGTCGGCGAATATTTACCTGCGCTGCCAGCCGCCGCTTTTGGCTTAAATTATATGGTGCAATTGGACTTGCCTCCGTTGTCGACCCTTTATTTGAGACGTAAAACATCGTGAGTACAAAACCAGAGCAGAACCCTGAATGGATAAGCAGCACAGGCTCTGCTTATCCGCCAGGCCCAAGTCAGACAGGGCCACATAGCTGGAACTTTTCTGTCTATGCGCCGGATGCTTATTCGCTCTGGTTATGTCTATTTTCTCCTGACACAGAAGAGCCATTAGCCGAAATTGAGTTTTCAGCCCGTACCGGTGAGCAGTGGCATCTGCATCTGGACGGCATAGAAGCCGGAACTTTATATGGTCTGAGGGCTGAAGGTGTCTGTCAGACCAGTTCTGGTTTGGTGTTCGATCGCAACAGATTGCTGATAGACCCTTATGCTAAGCAGCTTAATCGCGCTTTGGTCTGGAATGAACGGCTTTATCAGGTACACAGCCATTATATGGTGCCTAAAGCCGTGCTGAGGTCGCAGGCTTTTGACTGGCAGGGCGCAAAAAAACCAGCCACTCCTCGTGAAAAGACCATTATTTACGAAGCTCATGTCAAAGGCCTGACCAAGTTACACCCGGATGTACCCGAAGCACTTCGAGGCAAGTATCAGGGTATGTGTCATCCGGCCGTTATTCAGCATTTAAAAGACTTAGGCATCACCACAGTGCAGCTATTGCCTGTCGCCAGTTTTATGAGCGAGCCACGCTTAGAAAAACTGAAATTGAGTAATTATTGGGGTTATAACCCGATCAACTTTTTCTCGCCTGATGCCCGTTATCAGGTTGATGATGCAGTGGCTGAATTTAAAGAGCTGGTACGCACCTATCATCAGCATGGTTTGGAAGTGATTCTGGATGTGGTGTTTAACCATACGGCAGAAGCTGAGGATTACCGCTTAAGTTTCAGAGGGTTAGCGAATAGGCACTATTACCTGTTTGAAAATCATGCCGACATTACCGACTATCAGCAAAACTGCAATTACAGCGGCTGCGGCAATACGCTGAACGTGGCGCATCCTGTGACTCAGCGTTTAGTGTTAGATGCACTGCGGTATTGGGCAACAGAGATGCAGGTCGATGGTTTTCGCTTTGATTTGGCTGTGACCTTAGCCCGTGAACATAAGCGTTTTGATGCCTACGCCACATTTTTACAGGTGATAGCGCAGGATCCGGTGTTAAGTCAGGTCAAATTGATAGCTGAACCCTGGGATTTAGGGCCTTTTGGTTATCAACTTGGTCAGTTTCCGGCGCATTGGTCTGAACTTAACGATAAATGCCGGGATACCTTTCGTTCTTTCTGGCGGCAGGATGCAAGTCAGTTGCCTGAATTTGCTACCCGCTTACTCGGTTCACGCGATATTTTTCAGAAACACCATAAACCCGCCTGCTGCAGCGTGAATTATATCAGTTATCACGACGGTTTTACCTTACAGGACATGGTGTGTTATCAGGATAAACACAACTGGCTGAACGCAGAGCAAAACCGTGATGGCCATGGTCATAATTTAAGTCTGAATTACGGCGTTGAAGGGCCCAGCAGCGATGCTGACATTTTGTACAAAAGATTCAGGCATAAACGTAACTTAGTGGCAACGCTGATGCTCAGTCAGGGCATAGTGCATTGGTTGGCGGGGGACGAGTTGAGTCAAACTCAACAAGGCAATAATAATGCTTATTGTCAGGACAATGAGATCAGCTGGCTGCACTGGCAACTGGATTACCAGGCTACTCAGTTTCTGAGTTTTGTCAAAAAGATGATTCATTTGCGTCAACAGTTTAGCTGTTTACAGCAACTCTCTTTGCTGGACGATCAGTATCAACTGCACGGCGATAAACATCAGGTCAGCTGGTACATGGCGGATGGAAGCTTAAAACAAGACGAACACTGGACAGACCCCTACAAAACCAACTGTGTGTTTGTCATCGAGCATTTAAAAGATCATCAGGCTATGTTGGTAATTATTAATGCGGGCGACCAACCACTGCAGGTCGACTTACCGAAGAAAAGCTGGCAGTTGCTTATTGATACTCAGTTTGAAACTGGCGAACCGCTGGAAAAATCAGCAACAAGAACACGTTATCTGCAAAGCGAACGATCTTTATCCATTTGGAGATGAGTTTTTTCTGTTGAGCTTTTTCTTTATCCAGAGTTTTCCAGTATAATCGCGGCCACTTTTGCAGTGCCGGATTTTAAAAGGAAAATCAAATGTCTGAGACATCCGTATTATGTGATATAGGTTTTGTCGGCGCAGGTGTTATGGGGAAAAACCTCATTTTAAACCTGGCTGATCACGGTTATCGGGTTGCCGCTTTTGATTTAGACCAAAAAAAACTGGAAGCTGTTATAGCGCAGGACACTGCTGAGCGTGGTGACAAACCAGCCCGCGTGATCAGCTGCAGCTCTTACACAGAACTTCTGTCGCGTTTATCTTCTCCTCATTTAGTCATTTTATCAGTGCCAGCTGGCAAACCTGTTGATGATGTCTGCTTAAAGCTGATTGACGCAGGTATTCAGGCGGATGACATCATTGTTGATACGGGCAATAGCTTGTGGACTGACACAGTACGCCGTGAAAAACATTACGAAGGTAAGTTTATTTTCTTCAGCACAGCCGTTTCTGGTGGTGAAGTGGGGGCCCGTTTTGGTCCGTCTTTGATGCCAAGTGGCGACCCTTATGCATGGACTCGTATTGAGCCTATTTGGCGCGCTATTGCAGCTAAAGTAGACCCGGCAACAGGCCGTCCGCTGGAACGACATGAACCTGGTAATCCTGTGACTGAAGGTGAACCTTGTGCAACCTACATTGGACCGGGCGGCTCAGGCCACTACGTTAAAATGGTGCACAACGGTATTGAATACGCCGATATGCAACTGATTTGTGAAGTCTATCAGGTGATGCGTGATGCGTTGGGTATGAGCGCACAACAAGTATCTGACGTCTTTAAAGAGTGGAATCAAGGCATATTAAATAGTTACCTGATGGAAATCAGTGCCGAAGTGCTGGCCACTAAAGATTCAGAAACGGGTTTACCTTTGGTAGATGTGATCCTGGATAAAGCAGGGCAAAAAGGCACTGGCCTGTGGACAGCAGTCAGCAGCCTGGAATTAGGCTGCCCGGCACCGACCATCAGCGAAGCTGTATTTGCCCGTTCTATGTCAACATTAAAAGAGCAGCGTGTATTGGCTTCGACCTTATTGGCTGGCCCGGTGCGTGAACATTGTACCAACCAAACCGCTGAGCAAATGATCAAGCAACTGCATGACGCGCTCTACTGCGCCAAAATCTGTGTGTATGCTCAGGGTTTCGATTTAATGAAAACAGCAGCAGCAGAGCATGGCTGGCAGTTAAACTTTGCTGAAATTGCTAAAATCTGGCGTGCTGGTTGTATTATCCGTGCTGTGTTTTTGCAGTCTATTACCGACGCTTATGAGCGTAACGACGATTTACAGAATTTGTTGCTGGATCCGTTTTTCTCCAAACAAATTTCTGTCAATCAGATGAATTGGCGCCGCGCTGTAGCAGAAGCTGCAATGACAGGTATTCCGGTATCCGCATTAAGCTCGGCTTTAAGTTATTACGACTCGTACCGTACCGCTGTGTTGCCTGCTAATTTGCTGCAAGGACAACGGGATTATTTTGGCGCTCATACCTTTGAGCGCACTGATAAAGCCAAAGGTAAAACTTTTCACGTCGACTGGAGTCATAACGACAGGCCGATGCAAAAAATCAAATAAGTAAAAAAAGCTCCCGTCGGAGCTTTTTTTTTACTGTTCGCCAATTTAGGGGAAGCTAATGAAAAAAACTGAACAAGAGTGGCGCCAACAGCTCAACGATGAACAGTACAGAGTGACACGGCAAAAGGGCACTGAGTATCCTTTTAGTGGAACCTTGTTGCATAACAAAGACACGGGCTGCTATCACTGTGTCTGTTGCCAACAACCCTTGTTTGATTCTGCAGACAAATTTGATTCAGGCTGCGGCTGGCCATCCTTTAGTAAAGCCATCAAAGGTCAGGTGAAATATGAAAAGGATATGTCCCACGGCATGAACCGGATCGAGATTTTATGCCAGCAGTGCGATGCGCATTTAGGTCATGTGTTTGACGATGGCCCGGCACCTACCGGGCAACGTTATTGTGTCAACTCTGTGTCGTTGTTGTTTAACCCTGACGTTAAAATTTCGGCGGAGTAAACTGCCCAAGTTGCAGCTGAGCTAAGGTCTGCTCAGCTGTTTCTTTAATTTTTTCGTGATCCAGCTTTGCCTGCTCCAGATATATTTTTAATTCCTGTAACTCCACATTAAAAGCACCACTTTGTTGTGCCAGTAATGCCCAGTGATACGAACTGGCGTAGTCTTTTTTCTTGTAAAACATGCTACTTAAAGACGCATAAATTTCCGGATCAATCTTAGGCTCTGGTGGGTACAGCTCCAGGGCGTGGTGCAGCAGCTGAATGCTTTTTTCCCTATCTCTTTTGCTGTAATAACTGACCAGCGCCATTTGTAGTTCTGGCGTTTCTAACTGATTATTTTGTTCAGCCTGTAAAAAACGTTGTAAGTGGCTGTCACTCTTATTACGTGACCAGTGGTAATACAACAGATGCGGGTCATCTGAGCTGATAGTGTCATCACTTAAACGTTTGATTTCCCTCAGACTGGTTATATAACCCACCATGCGGGTGCTGGTTTTTTCTTTTAGCTTAATGTGCTCAATACCAGCGGCCAACTCAATACATTTTGAGTACTTTTCAAAATCGACTAATAACTGATATTTGTTTTTGTCTGAGGGCAGGTGCTTTTCTTCATAACGCTGCATAATTAAATCACGGCGTTGCAGATTGCAGTGGGAGTCGTCATTTAAGTCGCTACACAGGCCAGGTTCTTTCTCACAAACAGCGCGTAACGTCAGTTCGCCTTCAGAACAGGCACCCAACATCAACAGGCTCATGCTTAACACCAAATATTTCATAAGTATCTCATTCATCTTTTCTGCTTCCAGCATAACGAAGAATTCAGAAAAAATCTTTTTGTAATTCTTGTCGTAGTATTACATGTTCAATTACAATGCGCCTGCCTCAATGTGGCGATGACCACAGGCACACCTCTGAACCTACAAGACGTAAAAGGCGAAACCATGACTCTATCACACGAAGAACAGTATCAACGCAGCTGGCAGGAACGTCAGGAATACGCTGAAAACATGCAACCAATCATAGGTCGCTTGTATCGTAATAAAGGCATTGAAGTTGTGGTTTATGGCCGTCCTCTGGTAAATGCGACAACAATTGACATCATTAAAGCTCATAAAACAGTCGAACGTTTTGAGCATCAGAAATTACGCTTAAGAGAAAGTTTCCCGTTATTAGAAGCGATATCCACTATGGATCTGGCGCCAGGCCGCGTCGATATTGGTAAACTTGCTTTTGCCTATCTGTACAAAAATGCGGGTGAAGGCCAAACTTTACAGCAGTATTTAGATAATCAGCTGTCTGAAATATTACATCGTGACGATCAAATAAAGCCTGTGGATGTGGTGCTTTATGGCTTTGGTCGTATCGGTCGCCTTTTAGCACGCCTGATGCTGGAGCGTTCAGGCCCAAGCAGCAAGTTGCGTTTACGCGCCATAGTCGTACGTGGTGGACGCAAAGGTGATTTAGAGAAACGTGCCAGCCTGCTGCGCCGCGATTCTATCCATGGCCCATTTAACGGCAGCATCACAGTGGATGAAGAAAACGTCGGCATTAAAGCCAACGGTACTTTTATCAAAGTCATTTATGCCGACTCACCTGAACTGGTGGATTACACCCAATATGGCATTCACGATGCACTGGTGGTAGATAACACCGGGATTTGGAAAGATGACAAAGAGTTATCTATTCACTTTAAATCCAAAGGGGCAGCTAAAGTATTGCTGACAGCTCCGGCCAAAGGCGACGTACATAACGTGGTGTACGGTGTGAACCACAGCATGATCCAGCCTGAAGACCGCATAGTATCAGCGGCCAGTTGCACCACCAATGCCATTACGCCGGTATTAAAAGCACTGAACGATGAGTACGGTATTAAAAACGGTCACGTTGAGACTGTGCATTCGTACACCAACGATCAGAACTTAATAGACAACTACCACAAAGCCGAGCGCCGTGGTCGTGCAGCACCTTTGAATATGGTCATCACTTCAACAGGTGCTGCCAGCGCAGTTGCTAAGGCCTTGCCAGAACTAAAAGGCAAACTGACAGGCAACGCAATCCGGGTGCCAACACCTAACGTGTCTATGGCGATTTTGTCGCTGAATTTGAACAAAGAAACCAACCGCGAAGAGCTAAATAACTATTTGCAAAAAGTAGCACTGTTTTCCGAGCTGCAGGATCAGATCGATTTCACCAGTTCGACTGAGATTGTATCCAGTGATTTAGTAGGTTCACGTTACGCCGGTGTGGTCGATTCTCAGGCCACCATTGTGCAGGACGACCGCTGCGTATTGTACGTATGGTACGACAACGAGTTTGGTTACAGCACTCAGGTGATTCGTGTGATGAACGAAATGGCCGGAATTAAATACCCAACCTTGCCTATCAGCAAATAACAAATGAAGTCGAACAGGCCGCCTCAGTGCGGCCTTTTTTGTTATTTAAGCGGGCCAAATCTGTAGCCTCGGCTAAAGAATCAAGCAGTGATACCCAAAGTAATTTCAGTTGCAGGGAGGCGACCAGTAGGGGCACGGTTTATCCGCGCCCGTCCCGAAACAACTGATATAGAGCGCGCAGTCAACAAAGCTGCGGCTTCAAGTACGAAGGGGATAGTGGTATGATGCCGGTCCGTTAAGACTGCAAGTTAATGCAGCATCTGTTACCTAACCAAGTGGATATGTTATGAAAATTACCTGTAATTTTGACAGCGGTAATATTGACGTGATCAAAGCCGAACATCCTGCTGATATTCAGCTGGCGATCCGTAAAGACCACAACTCTGATTTCTACCAATGGTTCCATTTCCGTTTACATTCTCAAAGTGCCGAACCTCATACTATTCGTATCGTTAATGTGAAAGATTCTGCCTACCCGGACGGCTGGAAAGGTTATCAGGCCGTTGCATCCTATGACCGTGAAAATTGGTTCAGAGTAGAAACCCAGTTGGTCAATGACGAGCTGGTGATCACCCATTACCCTGAAGCTGAATCTGTGTATTTTGCTTATTTTGCGCCGTACAGCTACGAACGTCATATGGACTTGTTACATTCAGCACAAAGCTCTGGTATGGCTCAAATCGTTGAGCTGGGTGAAACCCTGGATGGCCGTGATATGAGCATGCTGGTGGTCGGTGAGCCTGCTGATGGCAAGAAAAAAATCTGGATCACCGCACGTCAACACCCGGGCGAGTCTATGGCTGAATGGTTTGTTGAAGGCCTGTTAGACAGACTGCTGGACGAAGACGATGGTGTGTCCCGTACTTTGTTAGAAAAAGCAGTATTTTACATAGTGCCAAATATGAATCCGGATGGCAGCGTGCGTGGTCATTTACGTACCAACGCCGCTGGTGTGAATTTAAACCGTGAATGGCAAACGCCAAGCATGGAAAAAAGCCCTGAAGTGTATTTAGTACGCCAGCAGATGCTGGAAACTGGCGTTGATATGCTGCTGGACGTGCATGGTGATGAAAACCTGCCTTATAACTTTGTCGCAGGCTCTGAAGGCGTGCCTTCATACAATGCCAAAATGCAGCAATTAGAAACCGCTTTTAAAAATGCGTTGTTGGTCGTGACCCCGGAATTCCAGACTGAATTTGGTTATGAGCTGGACGAGCCGGGCAAAGCAAATCTGACCATTGCTTCTACCTGGGTTGCCGAACAGTTTAAGTGCTTGTCTTACACCCTTGAAATGCCATTCAAAGACAACGCCAATTTACCGGATTTAGATTATGGCTGGTCTGATGTTCGGTCGATGAAACTTGGGCAAGATAGCTTAGTTGCAGTGCTTGCTGTAGTTGATCAACTGCGTTAAATCATCCGTATCCGTTGATAATGCAGGTCAGCCTTAGCTGGCTTGCAAACTTGTTCTTTTGCTTTATAGTGCGCCATAACTTTTAGAGGGTTTTACTATGGCAATTATTTCCTGCCCACGTTGTGCTAAAAAGATTTCGGATAAAAGTCAGAGCTGTCAGCATTGTCAGTTGGATTTAACCGGTATGTCAGCGGAAAGAAAGCATCATTTAGCCATAGAAGCTAGAGATAAAAAGATGCAAGGCGCGTTAAACCAATCCATGCTGGCATTGATTCTGTTTTTGGCTGGCTTCTGTTTTCTGTATTTTTGGGCACTGGAACCGGATGGCTATGAAGCCATTGTCTCCAAAGGCATGATAGCTTTGGGTTTCCTTTGGTATATCTATGCCCGTGCTCGTCTGATTTATCTGAAGCGAAAAAATTAGTATGGATTTTAAAGCTCTTGTGCTGGCGATGTCGCCTGATACCTACCAGTCACTCCTCGAAACTGTAGCGACCGGCCGTTGGGCTGATGGTGTTGCACTTTCCGATATGCAAAAAGCTCACACTCAGCAACTGGTGATGGCCTATCAGGCTTATGTACTTAAATCCACCGAGCCTTACACTATAGGAGCGGATGGTCAGATGGTGGTTAAATCCAAAGCTGAAATGAAAAAACAATTCCCTCAGGACTCTTCGATAGCAAGGTTTGCGCATGATGATCTTTAAACGTTGGTTTGCGCCGAAATGGCAACATAAAGATGCTGCAGTGCGGCAACAGGCGATTGCCGGGTTAAATGTGGATGCCCAGCACAAAGAAATTTTGCACGAACTGGCCTTTAATGATGGCCACGAGGCTGTGCGTCGTGCTGCACTGGAAAAACTCAATGAGTTTTCCTTATGGTGGCAAGCCAGTAAACAAGACAACGCTGAACGCTTAAAACACTATGCTGAAACTCAACTGGTGCAGATGGTGCTGGAAAATCGTATTTCAGCACCTTTGAAGCGTCAGTTTATTGAAGAATGTCACAGAAGTAGCATTTTAGAAAAGTTAGCCCAAACCGAAACAGACGCTGATATCCGTTTCTCACTGATTATGCGCCTGAAAAAGACAGATCTGATCCTGACCAATTTGCAGCAAGACCTGCTGAGTCTGGAGCAAAAACGTCAGCTACTTGCTTTAATCACAGAACCAAAGCAGTTAGAAAAACTGAGCAAACAACTGGCTGAACCTTTAGCAAGCGAGTTAAAGCAGCAGTTGCGACAACAGCAAGAAGCCAAGGACAAACCTGTTCAGGTGCGAAAAGTGGTTAACCTGCTGTTGGCAAAATTAAATGCGGTGCGTGAGCGCGGTGATTTAGTTCAGATGCAGCAAAAATGGCTGCAGTACCAGCAAGAATGGGATGCCGCACAGTCCGATTTGGCTCTGCTGGATGATGCTGCTGAACTGACGCAAAAATATAACAAAATCAAATTATTGACCGAAGCCGCATGGGCACCTTTGGTAAAAGAGCAGCAACTGCAACTGGCTCAACAACAAAAAATTTCCGCGCTGAAACAGCAGCAACAAGAGTTTGAAACCAAATTGCAGGCTTTACAACAACAGTTATCCCAGCTGATGTCCGAAGGACGGCTGGATGAAACTGATCCATTGGCTGCAGAAGTTGCGACTTTGCTACAGCAAGTCTCACAAAGTGATTTAGCCTCTGCAGTAAAAGCCAGTCTGCAAAAAGCACTGACAGCTTTTGAGCGTCAATTGCAGCAGTTACCAGCTCAGGCTGAACAGTTATTCAAATTAACACGCTTGTTGGCTGACTGGTCTGTTGCAACTGTCCCGGCAGATGCAACCCAGTTTCAGCATATCGAAGCTAAATATCAGCAATGGCAGCAGGAATGGAGCAAAGGCCGCAAGACCTTAGGCGCTATGTTGCCAGACAGTCTGGCGGAGGCTCAGCAGCAATTAAATGCCCAGTGGCAAGCCGTGATGACTGGTTTTGCCGGCCAGGCCGAAAAAGATCTGAAGTCACTGCGCTCAAAACTTGCTGAATTCCGTCGTTTGTATGAAGCAGGGCGTTATAAAGTATTGTTTGGCCTGTTTAAAGGTATCCAACAAAGTTACGCCGAATTAACCCCGGCTCAGCAGCAACAACTCAGCAAAGACTATCAGGCTGCAGAGCAGCAACTGCAGCACCTGAATGAGTTACAAAACTACATCGCCACACCTCGTAAGCAAGAATTAGTCGCTCAAATGCAAGCTCTGGCTGTAGCCACTGATGTATCAGCGCCAGAGCGTGCTGAACAGGTGAAGTTAGCCCGAGCGAACTGGCAGACCTTAGGTCGTGCCGATGAAGCTTTAGAGGCAGATTTGAACCAGGCCTTTAATCTGGCTTGTGAGCAAGCTTTTGCACCTTGCCGTGATTATTTCGCAGCTCAGGACGAGCAACGTAAACAAAATGCGTTGATTAAACAGCAGATTCTGGCGGATTTAACTGCGTTATTGGAGCAGCCTTTAGACAAGAGCTTTGATAGCCAGTTGACCAGATTACAAAAAAGCTGGCGGGAAAGTGGTCCAACAGAATCTGGTCTTTATAAAGAGCTTTCGGCCCAGTTTAAAACTCTGGTTGATCAGCTAAAAAGTCGGGTTCGTGGTCAACATGAACAGAATTTAGCGGAAAAACAACAGCTGATTCAAAAAGCCCAACAGTTGCTGACACTATCAGTTGATGAAGCAGTGGCTGGCGCTAAAAAGCTGCAGCAAGACTGGAAACAGATTGGTTTTGCCGGCAAAACTGACCAGCAACTCTGGTCAGAATTCCGTATCGTCTGCGATCGAATTTTCGCCAATAAAACCGCAGCAAAACAACAGCAAGATCAGCAATGGGCTGAGCAGCAGCAACAAGCTGAAACTCAGTTTGCTGAAGTTGCAACACAGTGTGCACAAGCAGCCACTGCGTCAGAACTGCATGCTGCCCATAGCGCCTTAAAAGCGCTGGATCTGCCAGCTAAATCTGTTTTATCGCAGCAAAAGCAGCAGTTGTTAGCACAAGTACAGCAGAAGCTGGAGACATTGGAGCAGTCTGCTTTTAATGCCAGTTATCAGCAATTGTTTGCTGCACTTGAACAAGCTGATGTGACAGCTGACGCTATTCCTGTGCGTTTTCGTGAAGACTTCGCTAAAGGCAATGAGTCGCAGCTGACCCGGGCTCAGCTCACTACTGCTATTGAACTAATTAGTGGAAAAGACTGTGTCGCCGCAGATAAAGCACAAGTGCAACTGCAGTTGTTGTCGGATAAACACAATTCCGGCACCAGCCTGACGGTTGACGCTTTATTAAAACGCTGGTTAAGTTTTGGTGCTGTGAAAGCAGAAGAGCAGGGCTTAGTACTACGTTTAAAAGCTGTATTTGCGTAAGGCAAATACAGACTATGAAAAAGCCAGCGTACGCTGGCTTTTTTACATCCGCGATACAGTACTTTTAAAGCGTTAACTCACCACGCAAACTTTGTTGCATAAAGAGCCGCACTTGCTCAGTGCTTAAAGGCTGGCTCAGTAAATAATGCAGTTTGGTTAAGGTGGCTTCCAGTGTCATATCGTAACCACTGATCACACCACAAGCTCGCAGGGCATTGCCTGTGGCATATCCCCCCATATTGACCTTGCCTTTAAAACACTGGGTACAGTTGACAATAATAGTGCCGCGCTTAGAGGCTTCAGTCAGAGCCTCCAGCAGTTCTGGTTGCTGTGGCGCATTGCCTACACCATAGGATTTAATGATCAACGCCTTGATAGGGGCGGCCGCCATATTTTTAATCACTTCAGCGCTTATGCCAGGATACAGCGTCACCACACTAATAGGCTGAGGTGTGATTTGTGCGATTTTTAAGGCTTTGGTCACGGCAGTCGAGGCCAGATGACCGGAAATTAAATTGATATGAATACCAGCTTCAATCAACGGTGAAAAGTTCGGAGATGCAAAAGCATCAAACCCATCTGCATCAGCTTTTGTAGCCCGGTTTCCACGAAAAAGTTTATTATTAAAAAATAACGCGACTTCAGCGATAGGATAATAGGCCGCTAAATAGAGGGCATTGAGTAAATTTACCTGGCCGTCAGAGCGTAATTGCGCCAATGGAATTTGTGAGCCCGTCACTATCACAGGTTTTGCCAGGTCTTCCAGCATAAAGGACAAAGCAGAGGCGGTGTAAGCCATGGTATCAGTGCCATGCAGTACAACAAAACCATCGTAGTCTGCATAATGGCTTTGAATATCAGTGGCAATTTCCAGCCAATGCGCTGGTGTCATATCGGAGGAGTCAATCACAGGGTGGTATTCGTGGATATCAAATTCCGGCATTTCTGAGCGGTAAAACTCCGGCATGCTTTTAACGGTATCGGATAAAAAGCCAGGCACTGGCACAAAACCATTACTCGATTGCTGCATACCTATAGTTCCGCCTGTGTAGGCGACATAAATTCGTTTTTTATTCATGACAGAGAAAGTCCTGATCTGTTGTGGTGCTATTGTAATCAACGGCGGCAGAGCTGTCAGGTTTTGTTCGGTTTAATCTGTGGGCATACAGTTATTTCGTTATTTTTTGCATGTAAGAGCGCAGAAAATTAGCAAAAAGTAATCACTTTGCACAAATGCTGAGCAAACGGATTAAAAGCGATAGAAAAGCACTTTACAAAAAAAGGCGACACCCCTAATATGGCGTCCAACGCGGAGGGGTGGCAGAGCGGTTTAATGCACCGGTCTTGAAAACCGGCGAAGGTTAATAGCCTTCCGAGAGTTCGAATCTCTCCCCCTCCGCCATTAAAACCACCATCAAGGTGGTTTTTTTATGCCTGCAATTTTCCTATCTTATTGGTTTATAAGTTTTTTCTGTGTTATCCCCAACAAATTTGTGTTACTTATCGCATTCGTTGATGAAGTGCTTGAGCTTTATCCTGTCTCTGCTTTATGCTCAGACAGAATCCAGCTAGACTGGAGTAGTTGACCTTGGCCCGGAGAGATCAAATTGATTAATGTGTTATTGGTGGATGATCACGAGCTGGTTCGTACCGGCATCAGTCGTATACTAATGGACGAACGTGGCATCAAGGTCATAGGTGAAGCTATTTCCGGTGAAGCTGCCATCCAGTTTTGTCGCGCCCAGACACCAGATGTGGTGCTGATGGATATGAATATGCCTGGTATGGGCGGTATGACCGCGACCAAACGTATATTACATTATTGTCCTGAGATTAAGGTTCTGGCGTTATCTGTCTCTTGTGAAGAGCCTGTTCCTACCAAAGTAATGCAACTCGGTGCCGCAGGTTTTATTTCGAAAAATGCCGCCCCCTCAGAAATGGTCAGCGCAATACGTAAAGTACATGCAGGCGAGCGTTATATCTCAGGTGAAGTCGCACAAAAGATGGCGATGAGCCGCGTGACCAGCAGTAACCAGAATCCTTTTGAAGAGCTATCTGACCGTGAAATGCAGATTATGTTGATGATCACCCGTGGTCAGAAGGTCAACGACATAGCTGAACAGTTGAATGTCAGCGCCAAAACGGTCAATTCCTACCGCTATCGTATGTTTGAAAAACTGGATATCAGCGGTGATGTCGAGTTGACTCATTTAGCTTTGCGCCACGGCATGATCGACATTGCGAAGTTATAACTGCCTCCATGATGTTTAATACCGATGTTTGACGCCAAAAGCTTCCTGAAAACCGCGCCCCATATGCCGGGCGTGTATCGTATGCTGGATCAGAAAGAAACCGTCATTTATGTCGGTAAAGCCAAAGATCTGAAAAAACGCTTATCCAGTTATTTCCGCCAGAATGTGTCCGGTAGCAAAACCCGCGCTTTGGTCAGCCATATTCGCAGCGTAGAAATTACGGTCACACAAAGTGAAACTGAAGCGCTGATTTTAGAAAATAATCTGATTAAGCAGTACCTGCCGAAATACAATATTCTGCTTAGGGACGATAAATCTTACCCTTTTATTTTGATCACCAATCATAAACACCCGCGTATCAGTTCGCACCGTGGACCTCGGAAAGTGGAGGGGCAGTATTTTGGTCCTTATCCAAGCGCAGGCGCTGTGTGGGAAAGTTTAAAGCTGCTGCAAAAAGTATTTCCTATCCGCCAGTGTGAAGACGGCTTTTACCGCGCCCGCACCCGGCCTTGTTTGCAATACCAGTTAAAACTCTGCTCAGCGCCTTGTGTTGGCAAAATCTCTGACGAAGATTATGCAGCTGAAGTGAAAAATACCTCGTTATTTTTATCCGGCAAAAGCCAGCAGTTGATTGAGCAACTGGTGCAGCAAATGGAAAAAGCCAGCAGCGAGATGGCCTTTGAAAAAGCAGCGCAGTTTCGCGATCAAATCGTCAGCTTGCGCAAAGTACAGGAACAGCAATACGTCAGTGGTGATCACGAAGAGATGGATGTGATAGCTCTGGAGTGGTCGCATGGTGTGGCTTGTATTCATGTGCTTTTTATTCGTGATCATAAGGTTCTGGGCAGTAAAAACTTTTTCCCTAAAGTGCCGGCAGGTTCTGAACCTGAAGAAATTTTGCCGTCCTTTTTAGCTCAGTTTTATTTAAGTGGTGCCGGTGGCCAAATGGTGCCAAAAGAACTGGTTTTAAGCGAGCAGGTAGCTGATGACGAACAACTGGCTCAGGCCATTGGTGAATTAGCGCAACGTAAAGTCAGTTTTGTCTATGCTAAACGCGGCGAAAAAGCTCGTTATTTAGCCTTAGCGCAAAAAAATGCTCAGCTGGCTGCTGCCACTAAGCTGTCCGTTAAAGAGCAGGTGGCAGTGCGTTACCGAGAGCTGAAACAAACGCTGAAGCTTGAGTTGTTAGAGCGGATGGAATGTTTTGACATCAGTCATACCATGGGCCAGTCGACTATTGCCTCCTGCGTCGTATTTGACGGTCATGGCCCAAATAAAAGCGAATACCGTCGTTTTAATGTCGAAGGCATTACGCCCGGTGATGATTATGCCGCTATGTTGTTCGCGTTAAATAAGCGCTACGGCAAACTCACCGATGAAAGTCGTATCCCGGATTTGATTTTAATAGACGGTGGCCAGGGGCAGTTGACTCAGGCGATTAACTTTTTCAGTGACTGGCCTTTTGCGAAAAGACCCTTATTGGTCGGGGTTGCCAAAGGCACCAGTCGTAAACCTGGTCTTGAAACTTTAATTTTACCGGACAACCCTGCAGGTTTTTCTCTTGCCTCAGAATCACCGGCTTTGCATTTAATTCAGCAAATCCGCGACGAAGCACACCGTTTTGCTATCACCGGCCATCGCAATAAACGCGGTAAAGCCATTATTAAAAGCCCATTAGAAAATATCGACGGAGTAGGTGAGAAACGCCGACAAGCTTTGTTACAATACCTCGGAGGTTTGCATGGCGTGATGCAGGCTTCTGTGGACGAACTCGCGACAGTACCGGGAATTTCCAGGCAACAGGCCGAAAAGATTTACCAGGCATGTCACAATAACTAAAAATTTGTGCCGACTTTGAGAAGTAGTGTTATGTGGAATATTCCAAATCTGTTAACTCTGTTCCGATTGTGTTTGATCCCGGTTTGTTTATTCTGCTTCTACTCTGAACTGGAACACGCCCGTTTTTTTGCCGCTTTTGCCTTTTGGTTTGCCGCTATCACTGACATGTTAGATGGTTATTTAGCCCGTAAGATGCAGCTGATGACTCCTTTTGGCGCTTTTTTAGATCCGGTCGCAGACAAATTGATGGTCGCAGCAGCTTTAGTACTGATTGCTGTGGATATGCAAACCTTGTGGGTGACTATTCCGGCTTTTATTATGATTAGCCGCGAGATTTTAATTTCAGCCTTACGTGAATGGATGGCTGGGGTAGGTCAGCGCGCTCAGGTCGCTGTATCAGAAGTAGGCAAATACAAAACAGCAGCTCAGATGTTGGCTTTAATTGGCTTAATTTGGCAACCTGTGGGCTGGCTGACCGATTTAAGTATGGCATTGCTGTATATAGCCACTTTATTGACTGTCTGGTCTATGTTGGTTTATCTGAAAGCATCCTGGCCAGCGCTGAGTAAATAAGCGGAAAAAGTTTGCAAAAACAGCAGTGAAGCTACTTTTTGAGCAAACGAATTTAAAAGCATAAATTTGTGGTTGACGTAAAAGCATAAACCAGTAGAATGCGTCTCGTGTTACGGCGAATGGCCAGTAAAAAGCGGGCATAGCTCAGTTGGTAGAGCGCGACCTTGCCAAGGTCGAGGTCACGAGTTCGAGCCTCGTTGCCCGCTCCAAGTCGTACGCCAGATGGCGGGTTGGCAGAATGGCCATGCAGCGGATTGCAAATCCGTCCACCTCGGTTCGACTCCGGGACCCGCCTCCATTTAACGTTGTACTTGGTTAGATGCTGTTGGCTGTAATACAAAATTGAAAAGTGTTTGCCCGGGTGGTGAAATCGGTAGACACAAGGGATTTAAAATCCCTCGCTCGAAAGGGCGTGCCGGTTCAAGTCCGGCCCCGGGCACCATCTCAACAGCAATATGTTGAGATAAGCTGAAAAACATTAAATACCAAAGCAGGTTGTTATCTGCAAAATGCCTAAGCGGGCATAGCTCAGTTGGTAGAGCGCGACCTTGCCAAGGTCGAGGTCACGAGTTCGAGCCTCGTTGCCCGCTCCAAATTCAGAAAAAAGCAGCCTTCAGGCTGCTTTTTTCGTTTCAGAATATCTTAGAAATATTCTCTGCGATTTGGATTCAGAGTGGTGATACAAAAAAAGCGGCCAGAGCCGCTTTTTAGTAGGTTTAGTCGAGCGCTTAGCTGACCAACTGTGGCCCTAACCACAGACTAAACAAGCTAATCGCCACTATACCGACCAGATTCAGCACCAAGCCGGCTCTGACCATATCTTTAATCTGCAACTTACCTGACGCGAACACTATAGCGTTTGGCGGTGTGGCCACTGGCAGCATAAAGGCGAAGCTGGCGGCTAATGCTGCTGGCACAACCAAATACAGTGGTGATAACTCCATAGAGACAGCCACAGGGCCTAATAATGGCAGGAAGGCTGCGGCCGTTGCTGTATTGCTGGTTACCTCAGTCAGGAAGATAATCAGACTGGTAACTGCTACCAACAGCAGGATAGGTGGCACGCCCTCCAATAACTGAAGTTGTTGCGCCAAGAGTTCCGCCACACCGGTTTTTTGGATCTGATCCGCCATACTCAAACCACCACCAAACAGTAATAACACGCCCCAAGGCACATTCTGACTGTCCTTCCATTCCAACAAGGCAGTGCCAGAACCTTTTTCTCCCGGCAATAAAAACAATAGTGCGGCGGCACAAAGCGCTATGACAGTGTCGCTGATGGGCAGTCCAGTCCATTTCACTAACCACTGCTGGCTGATCCAGCTTAATGCTGCCAGTGCAAACACCATAAGCACCAACTTTTGTGAACGAGACATCAGGCCTAATGCTTTTAACTGGGCTGGAGTGTCATTTTGGCCTGAGTCAGTTGCAGGCATACGGAAATGGATTTTAGTCAGCCACAACCAACAAACTACAAGCATGGTCAGCGCCAACGGAACACCCAATATCATCCAGTCTGCAAAGCTGATTTGAATGCCATAACTTTTCGATAGATAAGCAGCCAGTAAAGCATTAGGAGGTGTACCAATGAGAGTTGCAATACCGCCGATACTGGCACTGTAGGCAATACCCAATAAAACCGCTTTACCAAACTGATCCTGGGTTGACGCATTCGCCATGGCAATAATAGATAAGCCGATAGGCAGCATCATCACGGATGTGGCGGTGTTGGACATCCACATCGATAAAAAAGCAGTGACGCCCATCAAGGCTGCGACTTGCAGGCCAGGTGAAGTCCCGACTAATGACAGTGCTTTTAGCGCAATTCTCCTGTGCAAATTGGTTTTTTCCATCGCAATAGACAGGAAAAAACCACCGAAAAATAAAAAGATCAACGGATGAGCATAAGGGGATGTTGCTGCGTCAAGTTTATCTATACCCAACAGAGGAATAAATATCATAGGCAGCAAAGAGGTGACAGGGATAGGTACAATTTCGGTGATCCACCAAAGCACCATCCAGGCCATTAAGCCTGTAACCATCCATGCTGCCTGGCTCATTTCAGTAGCCGGAGGGGGTAAAAAAATAGTCAGTAAGAGTAATAAGGGACCGCAGAGCAGAAGTAAGCGGCTGGTAATTGGTGACATAGACAATCCTTACTAAAAGAAACCGGAGCTAAGCTCCGGCGTGATCAGAACAAAAACTTAAGGCCTAAAGCGGCCGCATGATCGTTGTCGGTTTCGAAATTGAGTTTGGACAGAAGCAGGTAAGCCGTCAAATTGTTTCGCCATTGATAATCCAATCCAATGTTATTCAGACGCGCGTTTTCGGCGTGGCGGGTTTGGCTGTCATCCTTTTGCCATTGCCATTTGTAAGTCCAGTCGCCGCGCTGATAGCTCAATTGAGCCAGCCATGCATCGCCCTCTATGTTGCGTACCACATGTTCACTGTGTTGATACATCAAGCCTGCAGCAAGTACCGCGCCGTCCAGTTGCCACAAAGGCATTTGAGCTAACAAACGTTCTGCTGTGATGTTATTCAGTTCGTCCGTTCGGCCATAGGCCAGATAAAGTGGATATTTTTTTAATGCAGGGTCGCCATATCCCAGCACCCAATCATAACCACCTGCAACCTCGTCGCTGGCTCCCGTTTGATAGGTGGCGGAAAAGTTAAAACCTTCAATCATTGGTGACTGGTAGCCAATCACATTTTCCAACCTGTCCTGACCCGGTGTAATTTGAGCAATATCGGCCACTGTTTCGTTAAACAAATCGATTTTGCCTTCAGACTTTTTAAACCTGGTGTCGTTTTTACCAAACACCAGTTCGCCATAAGTGCCGGCAACACCAATATAGGTATTACGTGAACCCAGTCTGTGATCTCTGTTGGCATCGTCCAGGCCATTGACCTGCCACTCATAGACTGCGATAACAGCCAGCCCATCGGTCAATTGATGTTTGGCTTTGACACCTAAACGAGAGAAGGGTGCCTCAATCTGGCGACCCTCATCGGCATAACGATACAAGCCCTTTTCTACATCCAGAGCCTGTAATTCAAGTTTACCGTACCAATCCCATTCAAAGGCGCTGGCAGCAGGGCTAAAAGCCAGAGTGGTACAAATGGCGGCGGATAAATACGACTTAACCATGTTGCACCTCCACTGTTGCAGCAGTTGTAGCTGGTGTTGTCGCAGCAGTAGCACTATGTTGCGGCGTTGCGCCTTGGGCAAGTTCTCTGTCCAGCTGTGCTGTGTCCAATTCACCACACCATTTTGATACCACTAAAGTCGCCACACCGTTACCAATTAAGTTGGTTAAGGCCCGCGCTTCAGACATAAATCTGTCTATACCTAAAATCAAAGCTATACCAGCTACAGGCACCGAGCCTACCGAAGCTAAAGTTGCAGCTAATACAATAAAACCGCTGCCGGTCACGCCAGCTGCGCCTTTAGAGGTCACTAATAACACGGCCAGCAGAGTCAGTTGCTGAGTTAAATCCATAGGCGTATCTGTCGCCTGAGCGATAAACACTGCCGCCATGGTCAGATAAATAGCTGTGCCGTCGAGGTTAAAGGAATAACCTGTTGGGATCACTAAACCTACTGTGGATTTAGTGGCTCCCAGCCTTTCGAGTTTAGCCATCATACGTGGCAGTACAGATTCAGAAGACGATGTGCCTAATACGATCAGCAACTCTTCTTTGATATAGCGGATAAACTTGGTGATCGAAAAACCGTGGTAGCGGCAAATTGAGCCCAGCACAACAAAAATAAACAGCAGGCAAGTGATGTAGAAGGTCGCCATTAAACCAGCCAGGGACCATAAAGTCGCTATACCGTATTTACCTATGGTAAAGGCCATGGCACCAAAAGCTCCGATAGGGGCGACTTTCATCAGCATATGCACTATGGCAAATAATACTTCAGAGCTTTTTTCCACATAACCAAAAATCAGATTCTGCCGGCCGCCTAAACGCTGCAGCGCAAAACCAAACAAAATGGAGAAAAACAGTACTTGCAGCATGTCGCCACGGGCAAAGGCATCAAATACGCTGCTTGGGATCACGTTCAGTAAAAAGTCTGTGGTGCTTTGCATCTGATCAGGAGCTGTGTATTTACTGATGGATTGCTGGTCCAGACTGGCTGGATCTATATGCATGCCCACACCAGGTTTGACGACATTAATCACCACTAAACCTATAACCAGAGCTATGGTAGAGACAATTTCAAAATAGAGTAGGGCGTAACCACCTGTTTTCCCGACTTTTTTCATATCTTCCATACCGGCTATACCCACAACTACGGTACAAAAGATAATGGGCGCGATAATCATTTTAATCAGCTTGATAAAAGCTGTGCCCAGCGGCTGCATGGCGGTGCCAAGCTCCGGGTAAAAATGACCTAAAAAGATACCTATACTGATGGCGACTAACACCTGGATATAAAGGCTGGATAACAGCTTTATAGCTTTATTTTTCATTGTTATTGTCTCTCTGATTATGGAGAAAATCTCCCTGTCAGACAGTCAATAGCAAAGAGGAAGCCAGCTTTTTGATCTCAGAAATATCTTTTAAATACAGTTGGTTATGCGCTTTATTTTGGGAGGTGGTGAAAGCTTGTGTGGATTTCCGCACAAAGTAAAATGAGCTCTGTCACCAAATCCGCACAAGGTGTTGATTAGTCTTCGTTTTTGTCCAGAAAATCGCGGCGGGTCAGTTGGTATTTCGCCATTTTGTCGTACAAGGTCTTGCGGGGTAAATCCAACTCGGTCATCACAGCTTTAATGGCACCTTTGTGCTGGTTTAAGGCCTCTTCAAGCAGCATTTTTTCATAATACTCAACCCGCTGTTGCAAACTCATGCTGCCGGTGATGCCATGTTCGGCTTTATGTGGCTGTTGGTTAAACGCAATGTCAGCACCCATCAAGACATAACGCTCGGCCATATTACGTAGCTCACGCACGTTGCCAGGCCATTGGTGCTGGGCTAATTGCTGCAACTCTACACTTTGTAATGGAATATATTCTTTATGAAAACGCGCTGCAGCAATGCGGGCAAAATGCGAAAATAGTAAAAACACATCGTCTTTACGCTGACGCAAAGCGGGCAGGTGTAAATCCACCAGAGACAAGCGGTAATACAAGTCGCTGCGAAACTCCCCTGTACTTGCCAGCTGTTTTAAATCTGCTTTACTGGCTGCTATCACCCTGATATCCAACTCTATGGCCTGGTTTGAACCCAAGCGGGTGACTTTACGTTCTTCCAAAACCCTTAGCAGTTTGACCTGTAAAGACAGAGGCGTGCTTTCTATTTCATCCAGCAGCAAAGTACCACCGTTGGCAAACTCAAACTTACCAATACGTTTTTTGTCGGCTCCGGTAAAAGCGCCTGCTTCGGCGCCAAATAACTCACTTTCAATCAACTGCTCAGGAATGGCACCACAGTTAATGGCGACAAAATTGTGCTGACGTCTGTCACTTTGTTCATGTAGATAACGGGCGACCAGCTCTTTTCCTGTGCCGGTTTCACCATAAATCAGTACATCAGCAGGGGCATTGATCACCGCATCCAAAGTGCGACGCAGCTGCTGCATAGCAGGGCTTTGCCCTAAGATCCGTAAACCTGGTTGCTGTTCCCGTTCGACTGCTGCTTTTAACTGACGGTTTTCAAGTACTAAAGAACGTTTTTCCAAAGCACGGCGGCTGACCTCCACCAGATGATCATTATCAAAGGGTTTTTCCAGAAAATCATAGGCGCCTTGCTGCATCGCTTTTACCGCCAGAGATACAGCGCCATAACCTGTCAGCATCACGACAGGGATTTCAGCGTCAATGGCATGAATTTTCTGCAACAATTCCAGGCCGTTTAGAGCTGGCATATGCATATCGGTAATGACGATGCCGCTGAATCCTGTATTGATGCGACTTAGGACTTCTCCGGGGTTGGCTGTGGTGACACAAGGCAACTCTTCCAGTTTAAACAGCTGACTGACTGCGCTTCGAATATCGGCTTCATCGTCAATAAAAATAATAGCTGGAAGCTGCTGCTCTATGTTTGCCATTTAAGACCCCGTTGTCGCTATCAAAAGCACGATAATAAACTCAGCTCCACCTTGTGGCGCGTTACGCACCTCAAGCTGACCACCAAAAGATTGCACTATACGTTGGGAGATGGAAAGGCCTAAACCAAGACCGTCCCGTTGTTTGGTGCTAAAAAAAGCCTCAAAAATGCGCTCTAAATGATGAGGTTCTATACCAGGGCCCTGATCACGGATATGAATGCTGACTTGTTGTGCTTGTGTTCTGACCGCTATATGAAAGGCTGCATCTGCTTGTCCTGCCATGGCCTGCACGCCATTGGTCAGAATATTCACCAGCACTTGCTCCAGCTGAATACTGTCCGCCAAAACCAAAGGGGACTGTTCAGGCAGTTGCAGTCGCACTTTTACCCCTTGCTGCTGACACTGGTGTTTCACTATACCCAGCGCGTCCAGCACCAGTTTATTAACCTGCACCAGTTGGTTTTTGCCAGAGCTTTTACGGCTGAAATCTTTAAACTGCGCCACTATCACACTTAAGCGCTGCATTAATTGTCGCATCGCCTGGATATTGGTCTTGGCGTCATCCAGATAACCTTTGTCGATCAGCTTTTCTGTGGTTTGTGCGTAGCTTTGCAACGCCGTTAGCGGCTGATTTAATTCATGATTCAGTGAAGCAGACAAAGCGCCAATGGTCGCGAGTTTAGCCGTTTGTACCAGATGTTGTTCGGTTTGTGCCAGTTCGCTTTCAGTTTGCTCACGCCGTTCAATCTGGCGTATAAGCTGCCTGTTGGTTTCTGCCAAATCTTTAGTACGGGCTATCACCCTTTGTTCCAGTTGCTGATTGTGTTGCAGCAACTGCAGATGACGTTTTTTCCGCTCGCGCCGCACCCAAATCGCCAATAAGGCAGAGCTATAAACTAAAGTTACTAACAACAAGGCTGACCACAAGGCCGATTGTTGTGGGGCAGGAGAGGCCAGTACTGTTAAGGTCCAGCCAAACTCTGGCAAGGTACGCTGGTAAGGTAAAAAGCTCAGAGTTTTATTTTCAATAGGTAAACGCCACAGCGGATAGGCAGGTGCAAGCAAGGCGGAACTCACAGCATAGTGCATAGGTTCTATCGCCTGAGTGATGTAACGCTGTTGCTCTTGCGCGCTTAGTGGCTTGCCGGTAAGACTGGTTAAGCGCCACTCTGGCACATCAGACAAAAACACCTCATCACTTTGCCCAGTCACCATAAAGTGGCTATCGGCTAAACCTGCAATTTGTTGCTGATGCTGCTCTATGGGTTCCAAATCCACTTTGGCTACCATCACAGCCAGGATCTGTCCTTTGATACGAACAGGCACGCTGTAGTAATAACCCCGGCGTTCGCTGGTATGGCCCAAAGCGTAATACTGTGCATCCTGACCAGCCAACGCATCCTGGACATAAGGCCTGAAACCAAAATCACGGCCCAGATAATAAATTCTTCCGTTGGCATTGGAGCTGGCTATGACTATGCCTGATGGATTCACCAGATATAAATCAGCGACATCGGCACTTCGTTGCAATTGAAATAAATATTGATTCAGCTGATCTGCACTATCCGGCAGCTCTTGTAATAGCGACTGCAGCAAGCCGGAATTCGCGATCTGCTTTGGTAAGTCTGCGTAGCGGCCTATTTCATAACGAATAAATGCAGCAAGGTTGTCACTTTGATGCTGAGCTTTGACTGCAAGCTGGCGATAGTTCCAGTGCTGAGCAGCAGAGGCAGCCAGTAGCAATACCAGCAGATAACCACAAAGCAGCAAGAACCAGCGCAGCTGTTTACTCATTCGTCTTTGCTCATTAGCTGTGTCTTTGAGCTGTGGTGGCCTTTGGTGCGGCCAAAACCGAAGCTTCTTCCGTTTTACTTGAACTTAATAGTTTAGATTCCAACTCCGCCATTTCAGACTGGGTCAGTTCACGGTACTGACCTGTTTTTAACTCAGCAAGGCGTACATTCATAATGCGAACCCGCTTTAATTTAGTGACGTTAAAGCCTAAAAACTCCGTCATACGGCGAATCTGACGGTTCAGGCCCTGAGTCAAAATGATATTAAAGGTTTGGCGGGAAATTTGTTTAACCTGACAAGGCAAAGTAATAGTCTCAAGGATAGGCACACCAGAGGCCATCTTGCGCAGAAACTGCTCTGTAATAGGCTTGTCGACCGTGACTACATATTCTTTTTCATGCTCGTTGCCAGCACGCAGAATTTTATTAACTATGTCACCGTCGTTGGTCAGAAAGATCAGGCCTTCAGATTCTTTATCCAGACGACCTATAGGGAAAATACGTTCAGGATAGCCCATGGCATCGATGATATTGCCTTTGACATCCAGCTCAGTGGTGCAGGTAATACCCACAGCTTTATGGTAGGCCAGATAAACCCGGCGTGGTTTGGCTTTCAGCGGCTTGCCTTGTATCAGCACCTGATCCTGTTCTGATACTTTGGTGCCGAGCGTACCCACCTGACTGTTCACAGTCACCAGACCTTGTTCAATCAGCTTATCGGCTTCACGGCGTGAACAAAAACCTGTGTCACTAATAAATTTATTTAAACGAAACAATGTAGTTTGGTCCACAGCATGACACCCGGCAGTTGAAAAAGGACGATAGTTTAGGTGCACAACGCATCAGGGGCAAGGCTGGCGTTTATTTTAGAGCAGAAAACTGACGAGGTCTTGGCAAGGCGACCAGATCAGGTAAACTTGCAGCTCACTATTTAGAAGGGACCACTGATGTTACCTATTCAGCATTATTTCCCCAAAGCCGATGCCTTAGTTTATGGTTGCATGGGATTGGGTGGCAGCTGGGATCAACCCACCACCAGTAAAGAACAACGAGATTTATCTTTTACCGCTATAGATGCGGCACTTGAAGCCAATATTCGCTTTTTTGATCACGCGGATATTTACACCAGAGGCAAAGCCGAAGCTGTGTTTGGTGAATATCTGGCGGCTCATTCCGGCTTACGTGAAAAGCTGATACTGCAAAGTAAATGTGCTATCCGTTTTGCTGATGCAACCGCAGTTGGGCGTTATGATTTTAGTAAAAGTTATATTGTCGAATCAGTACATCAGTCGCTAAAACGACTGCAAACCGACTATTTAGATATTTTATTGCTGCACAGACCGGATCAACTGATGTTGATTGACGAAGTGGCTGAAGCTTTTGCAGAGCTGAAACAACAAGGTAAAGTGAAAGCTTTTGGTGTTTCCAATTTTGGTTGGCCACAAATGCAGTTACTGCAATCTGTATTGCCCGATCCATTGGTAGCAAATCAGCTGCAAATGAGCCTGAACGACTTAAACTGGCTGGAGCAAAACGTACTGACGGCTATGCCGGATGGTGCAGCTCACCATTACAGTTACGGCACAGTCGAATACTGTCAGTTGCACAAAGTACAACTGCAGGCTTGGGGCAGTCTGGCACAAGGCTTGTTTACCGGTGGTCGCACACCCGAAACTGCCGCCCAGCGCTCTACAGCTGCATTAGTTGCTTCATTAGCTGCGGATTATCAAACCAGTCCTGAAGCTATAGCTCTGGCCTTTCTACTAAAACACCCGGCAGGTATTCAGCCTGTGATAGGCACAACCTCACCAGCTCGTATTGCCGCTTGCCAGAAAGCCTTAACCGTCAACTTAAGCCGTGAACACTGGTATGCGCTTTATGTTGCTGCCAGGGGTAAGCCTTTACCTTAATCTCTTCGTAATGAAAAAAGGGCCATCAGGCCCTTTTTTAGTGGAACCAGGAGCCACTACTTAGTTTCTGGCACAGACTGCAAATACTGACTGTTTGGCTGCTTTAAAATAGTCTGCCAGGAACCGTAAGTCGGGTTGGCCAATACAAACCATTTTGCGCCCCAATAGTCCTGGTACTTGTCCACCAAAGCTGAACGTTGTTCAGGCGTGATATTTTTCTTCACGTCAGGCAGGAAATCGCCAAAGTCATCACCAATCGACATTAAAATACGGAAATCTTTGGCGGCAAGCAGACGGCGGCTTTCTTTTTCGCTGCTCCAGCCTTTTTGTTCTGACTTTAACCAAATTTGTGAGGCATCAATTTTTGCGATGCCCACAGCTTTTAAGTTACGCAGCGTGTCGGTTTTTTGTGGGCAGCTGTCATTGGAGCCAGCACGCTTTTCACACTCACGGTTGCTGATATACAGCACCTTCACACCAGCAGCTTCAGCTTTATTCACAAAAGAGACAGCGCCTGGTACTGCTTTGGCTGCGGCCATGGCAACCCATTGATCCCAACGTTTTGGCTCATAACCCAGATTTAATAAAACGCCTTGGGCCGCTGTGGGTGAGTTATCCAGAATAGTCTCGTCTATATCAACAATAATGGCCATCGGCAGCTGCTGGTAGTCGGTGGTCTGATTTGGTAAAGCTGTCCAGCTTTTATTAGCAATAGCCTGAGGTAACTGCAAAGCAGCGGTCTGGTATGTCTGAATGGCACTGGCTTTAAATTCGGCTGAGGTTTGGTACCACAAGGTGGCATTCATATTATCGTGAGTGACGGCTTGAGAAATAAAAGAGCAGAACATCAGACTAGTCAGCGTCAGAAAACGTGATGACTTCATAAAGGACTCCAAGGCTATAAAAATAAACAGATTAAGCGGTGTTAGGGCCACAACACTGTTCCAGACAGTGGTGACAGTGACATACCGTCCTTCCATGGACATAAAAAAAGCCCCCGCAATGCGGAGGCCTTCAGACTTAGGCTTTATCCGCACCGGGATCAGCTTTTGCTGCTTTGTCAGACTGCTTGTCTGAAAGGTTATTCAGTGAAATAACCTTGGTTTTACTGATCTTATGACGATAAATCTCACGCAGATAATGAATCGACTTTTTCACACTGTCGCGGGATAAACGAATGTCATTAATAGAGACAAACTTGTCTTTATTACGGATCAGCTCACGGTATTTTTTCTCGTACATGGGTTTGATCGCATACCAATTGGTATCGAGAATTTTCGCTGGATTTTCAAACTCATGCAGCATGCTGTCCAAACGCTCTTCATCGAAGTGTTCATCACGGATAAAGTCCAGCATGGCTTTGTCCAGCGAATCATTAAAGCGATAGTCGTCTTTGGCGAAACAACGTTTGATAAAAGACACAATCAAGGTCAGGAAGTCGTCACTTAAACACGGACTTTTTACAATCAGTGTGGTCAGCGAGATATTCGCTGAAGCGCCAATCACCAGTGCATAACGCTTTAAGGTAGTGTTTGGGAACAAGGTATTTAAATGGCTCTTCAGGCGATTTAAATCCATGTACGACAGTTTGTAGTCTTTTGGCAACGAAATAATAGAGACGACTGACGAACAGTTCTTAAAGAAATGCAGATCTTTTAAATCTTTTGGATCGTAGCCGCTTTTCACATAAGAAGCTAAAGCTTCACGGTAACGACCAGACTCTATAGGTAATAAACTGATGCCCTCAATGGCCTGTGTCACTTTGTTAAAGTGGGGCAGGTCAATGGAGCGGAAAAACAGATCGTCAATGTTCAAACCACTATTGCTGTTTTTATCGAAGAGTTTCAGTTTATCCACAGCAGCAGGGGTGCTTGGGATCACTGATTCAGCATAAGCCACGGCAACGGGGCCAGCCAGACTCATAAACAAGTCGTTAGCGTCTAAACGTATGGTTTCACCAATGTCGATGCCGGCACGGCGGAAGTAGTTTTCGTCGTAATCTGTGGTGACAGCCTGAGCTGTGAGGATGTTGAAAATCTGTTGAGAAATATACTGGTTGGCATATTTCTCCATCGCATTCACGTCGATATGCTGAATTTCGCCATCATCAGTTTCTTCGGCATAACGCATAATGTCGTTAGAAATCAGCATCATCGCGTTCCATGGACGGATGCGGTGCATCACGCTGGATTCGTCGCTGTCTTCATTTTCCAGGTTGTAAGAGAAATCCCATTCTTCAGCCAGGTACTTACATAACAAACGACCTGAGTTGATATGCAGAGCTTCAGACATCTCCACGCCATGATCGGTAATATTCGGCAGAATACAGATACCGCTGGTGAATATAGGTTCAAATACAAAAGAGTGACCAGCGTTGGCTTCATTTTCCATTTCTGGTCTGGTGTCGAAGGTCTTGGCCATATAAGCGTATTGCTGGGCCAAACCAAACTCTGAGGCCATACCAGAACCTGTACCACCACCGGCGCTGAAAATATAGAAATACAGACGGGATTGGTTGGCTTTGATGCCACAGGAGTCAATCAGATAAGAGTGAATGAATTTCCAATCCGGATTAGAAAACTTCTGTGTATCTTTGTTCAGAATGATTTTTGCTAAATACTGACCCAAAATAGGAGCGTTACCTGCACCACCGGCATGGACTTCTGACAAGTCCATAATTTTCATCTTGTTGTAGTCTTGCAGAAAGTTAGATTTTTCACCTTTGTGCGAGAAACGAATACGACCTTCGATGTCTTTATCCAAATCCCCCAACATCACCAGAGGTTCAATCAGAAACACAGGTTTGACCTGATGCGATTTATCCAGGTTTAAACCTTTCTTAATCCAACGCACAGGACGGTATTCAGTTTCTTTTTGCTGACGTTCTTCAATATTAAATTCGTTCATATAGAAGCTGCGGGCGTTATACACAAGAGAAGCCACGTCCAGCGCTATATTAGAACCACATCGGCCTAAACCTATTAAACAGACCGAAGGGAATTGTTGCTGACGTCTGTTGACGTCTTCGACTTCTGAAGCCGGAATGGGGAAGACACTGTTTCGTAAAGCATCCAGATTGGACAAAATCCGACTCAGATCGCGTTCAGTGAAATACATGTAGCGGCCTGAACCAAAATTCAGGTCAGCTTCAGTTTCAGTCGCAGAAAATGGACGCACTGTTAAATTGACATCGTCTTTACCGGCGCTGCTTTTTATCACTTTTGTACTCATGGATGACCTTCCGGGCTATTTTTATTGTTCTTAGCTGCTATCTATTCAAGTCATAAACATAGACTTAGCTGTCTATTATTACAATTGGCATGAAGAACAGTACAGCAAAATCATCGAAGAGAATTGAACTTTTTGATAATCAGGAAAATAAAACTGAAAAAGTCCGCAATTGCGTAAAAATAAATGGGATCAGAAGCTGTCGATTTTAGTTTTTTGCTTCTGATCCCATCCCCCTGACCGTTACATATTTGGCCCTACATATTCGGATAGTTTGGACCACCGGCACCTTCAGGTGTCACCCAGGTGATGTTCTGACGTGGGTCTTTAATATCGCAGGTTTTACAGTGAATACAGTTCTGTGCATTGATCTGCAGTCTTGGCTGATTATTCTCTTCAATGATTTCGTAAACACCTGCAGGGCAATAACGCTGGGCAGGTTCATCATACAAAGCTAAGTTCACAGTGACAGGAATAGAAGCGTCAGCCAGTTTTAAATGGCAAGGCTGATCTTCTTCATGGTTAGTGTTGGATAGATACACCGACGACAAACGGTCAAAGCTCAATTGATTGTCTGGTTTAGCATACTGAATTTTAGGCGCTTCGGCCGCTGTTCTTAACGTCAAATGATCAACAGTGTCATCTTTTAACGTGAAGGGCAGTTTGCCAGCGAAGATATTCTGATCCAGTGTATTAAACGCGCCACCCCAGAATGAACCAAATTTATGCATAGCAGGGCCAAAGTTGCGGCTTCTGAACAACTCATCAAATAACCAGCTTTGCTTGAAATGCTCAGCAAATTCAGTGAGATCAGCACCGGTTTTGTCTTGCTGCAATGCCGCAAAAATAGTTTCTGCAGCCAACATGCCGGATTTCATCGCGGTATGGTTGCCTTTAATTTTGGCAAAATTCAAGGTACCAGCGTCACAGCCAACCAAAACACCACCAGGGAAAGTCATCTTAGGCAGGCTGTTCAGGCCGCCTTTGGCAATAGCGCGGGCGCCATAAGACACACGTTTACCGCCTTGCAGGTACTGTTTAATGACCGGATGCTGTTTGTAACGCTGAAATTCTTCAAAAGGACTCAGATGTGGGTTGCTGTAGTTCAAATCGACAATTAAACCGACCACAATCTGCTGACCTTCGGCGTGGTACAAATAGCCACCGCCGCTGGTATCTTGTTGCAATGGCCAGCCAGCGCTATGGACTACTAAACCTTGTTGATGCTGCTCTGCAGGCACATCCCAGATTTCTTTAAAGCCTAAAGCATAATGCTGAGGAGAACAGTCTTTATCCAGCTCAAAACGTGCAATCAGTTCTTTACCTAAATGGCCGCGGCAGCCTTCAGCAAAGACAGTGTATTTACCTCTAAGCTCCATAGCAGGGACATAGCTGTCTTTCTGACTGCCATCATGGGCTACACCCATTTCACCTGTAATCACGCCTTTAACGATATTATCTTCAATCAGTAACTCTGCGGCAGCAAAGCCAGGAAATATCTCAACACCCAGTTGTTCAGCCTGAGTCGCTAACCAGCGGCATAAGTTGCCGATAGAGACAATGTAATTGCCTTCGTTATGCATGGTTTTTGGAACCAGGAAGTTTGGCAATTTTTGCGCTGCTGTTTCGTCTTTTAACAGGTAAATATGGTCTTGCGTAACCGAAGCGGTCACGGGAGCCTGCATTTTTTGCCAGTCAGGAAATAATTCATTTAAAGCGCGGGGTTCAAATACAGCGCCGGATAAAATATGGGCGCCAACTTCAGAGCCTTTTTCGACAACACATAAGCTTATTTCAGTGCCCGCTGTTTTGGCCTGTTGAGCTAAGCGGATAGCTGTTGATAAGCCCGCAGGGCCCGCACCAACTATCACTACATCAAATTCCATCGACTCACGTTCAACCACAACAACCTCAACTTATCCATCTTTTTTGTCTGGCTTTTTGCCTTGTTCTGCTGATGGATGATTATCTTGACATAAAATTCATAACTTCTGCTGTTTGCTAGGGTATTTCAGGTTGACGTTAACGTCAACAGTAAGTAGATTGATGACCTGGAAAGAATCAGCTTTACCTTAACGTCAACTTAGTGCTGAGTATAGCGGCCGAATGGGGTTTTTATGAAGATTTTAGTACCGGTCAAACGGGTCATAGATTACAACGTCAAAGTACGGGTAAAGGCCGATCAAAGCGGTGTGGATTTAGCTAACGTTAAAATGGCATTAAACCCGTTTTGTGAAATTGCGGTAGAAGAAGCCGTGCGTTTAAAAGAAGCTGGCATTGCAACAGAAGTGGTGGTGGTTTCTATTGGTCCAGCTGCAGTACAGGAGCAACTGCGTACCGCTTTAGCTTTAGGCGCAGATCGTGCTTTGCAGATTGATACCGATTTGACTTTAGATTCGCTGCAAGTGGCCAAATTATTAAGCAAAGTTGTGGCTGACGAGCAGCCGCAATTGGTGATTTTAGGTAAACAAGCCATAGACTCAGACAACAACCAGACAGGCCAGATGCTGGCTGCATTAACTGGTATGGGTCAGGGCACTTTTGCGTCAAAAGTCGTAGTGGCCGATGGCAAAGTAAAAGTAACCCGCGAAATAGACGGCGGTTTACAGCAAGTGGAATTGAACTTACCTGCAGTCGTATCGACAGACTTGCGCTTAAACGAGCCACGTTATGCGTCACTGCCTAACATTATGAAGGCTAAGAAAAAACCTTTGGATGTGAAAGCGGCCGACAGCTACGGTGTGAACTTAAGTTCTAACGTGACGACCGTCAAAGTGACAGCCCCTGCAAGTCGCAAAGCGGGTGTAGTTGTGAGCTCTGTGGATGAGTTAGTTGCCAAATTAAAACAAGAAGCGAAGGTGATCTGATGGCCATTTTAGTTATTGCAGAACACAACAATCAGAGCCTGAAGGCTGATACTCATAAAGCAGTGAAAGCGGCCAGCCAAATTGGTGGCGATATCCATTTGTTAGTGGCAGGTTTTAATTCTTCAGCTGCCGCAGCAGAAGCTGCCACTTTGGCAGGTGTGAGCAAGGTATTACACGCCGATGCATCAGCTTATCAGCATCAACTGGCTGAAAATATCAGTTTGCTGGTAACAGAACTGGCGAAGGATTATCAGCATGTCGTAGCCAGCGCGACGACTAACGGTAAAAACTTTTTACCCCGTGTTGCCGCTTTATTAGACGTCGCACAAATTTCAGACGTCATAGCCATTGAAAGCGCCGATACCTTTGTGCGTCCTGTTTATGCTGGTAACGCGATAGCGACAGTAAAAAGCAGCGATGCTATTAAAGTGCTGACCGTGCGCTCTGCAGCTTTTGATGCTGTGGAGACAGGCAATAATGCAGCTATTGAAAGTATCAACCTTGCGAAAGATGCTGGTGTATCGAGTTTTGTCAGTGAAGAACTGACGAAGTCAGAGCGTCCAGAACTGACGGCAGCCAAAGTGATCATCTCTGGTGGTCGCGGTATGCAAAATGGCGAAAACTTCGCGCTGTTAAACGGTATTGCTGACAAGCTGAACGCCGCTATTGGTGCATCACGCGCTGCAGTAGACGCGGGTTTCGTGCCGAACGATATGCAGGTAGGCCAGACAGGTAAAATTGTTGCGCCAGATTTGTATATTGCTGTAGGTATTTCCGGTGCTATTCAGCATTTGGCCGGTATGAAAGACTCTAAAGTGATAGTTGCGATTAACAAAGACCCTGAAGCGCCTATTTTTCAGGTGGCGGATTATGGTCTGGTCGGCGATTTGTTTGCTATCTTGCCAGAGCTGGAAGCTAAGATTTAACTTTTACCTTCACTCTCAAGAGGGCCTGCTTTGGCCCTCTTTACTCAAGTTAATAAATTGCTTACAAATTTCTTCTATAACTCTCTTGTCCGCTTTGAATTCGATCTCTAAGATAGGCTACTAATGCGCTGTCGCAAGGCTTTTCGCCGTTTGGGTGAGCAAGCTGTTCAGGAGATGAAAAATGAAAAAAACGTTAACTCTGAGTGTGCTTGTGTTGTCACTGGCCGGTTGTGAGACTGTACCAGCAGACAAAGATAGTTTGGCAACGCAATTGGATGGTCCTTTGGCACAACTGCAACTGGACACCCGTCAATTGCAGTTACGGCTGGAACGACTGACCGAAAACAAAGAATGCCAACAAGATAACCAATGTAAAGTCATAGGTGTTGGCGCACGCCCTTGTGGTGGACCGGATCAGTATTTGCTTTACTCGACACTGCATACAGATGAAAAAATGTTAAGCTACACTAACGACCGTTACCAGAAGCTAAAAAAGCAGCAAAATGAAAAGCTTGGCTTAATGTCCACTTGTCAGATGCTGATGCCTCCGGTCAGTGCTTGCATTGAAAATAAATGCGCTTTAGGTAACGCGATCCGCTGACAGACTTGATGTAGAGAGGACCATGACCCCACAACCTTTGTTTATTTTATCTATTGTTTTTGCTGTGGTGATGGTCTGTTGTCTGTGGGGGATGCTGTATTGGCGCCGACAGACCAATCAATTGCTGCAACAACTGTCTTTATTACAAACCACAAGCCAGCTACAAGCTCAGCAAAGCCAGCACGATCAACAGACGCTGCAGCAGGCTCAACAGCAGCTGCAACAGGCTCAGGACGACTTCAAAGATTTAAGTTATCAACAGCAAAAGTACGCCGCTGAACTCGCCCGTAGTCAAAGCCAGTATCAGCAGGTGTCAGAACTCTGGACTGAGTTAAAACAACAACATCAGGCCCAGCAGCAGGACTATATGCAGCTGCAGCGTGAATACAGTGCTTTGCAAATCAGTTTAAAAGAAAAGCAGCAGCATTTTGCCGAGCAACAGGCGTTATTACAAAACAGCAAACAACAACTCAGCCTTGAATTTCAGCAGCTTGCGCAGCAAATATTTGAAGATAAATCAGTACGTTTCCAGGCCTCTAATCAGGAAGCGTTAAACAGCTTATTGAATCCTTTCCGTTTGCAGTTAGATGCCTTTAAAAGCAAAGTGGAAGATATTCACCTGAAAGACAGTCAGCAGCAGGCGCTGCTCAATCACGAACTGCAGCATTTAAAAATCCTCAATCAACAGATCACCGAAGAAGCGCATCAACTGGCTGTGGCACTCAAAGGGCAGAAAAAAACTCAGGGTAACTGGGGCGAACTTGTTTTAGAGAATGTGCTGGAGCGTTCAGGTTTAAGAGCGGGTCAGGATTACCAGCGCGAGTTTTCAGTCACCCAGGAAGATGGCAATAAACTGCGGCCTGATTTAGTGGTGTTTTTACCCCAGGGTAAACATTTGATTATTGATGCCAAAGTATCCTTAAATGCCTATAGCCGTTATATCAATTCAGAAGACGATACAGAGCGTAAACTGGCGCTGCAGGAGCATGTGGCTTCAATGGCGGCCCGAATTAAAGAGCTGTCTGACCGTAATTACCACAAGTTACCGGGCCTGAATTCACCCGATCTGGTATTTATGTTTGTGCCTATTGAGTCGGCTTTTGTTGAAGCGCTAAAAGCCGATGAGACTTTGTTTCAGCAAGCGCTGAATCAGAATGTTTTGGTGGCGACGCCTACCACTTTGTTAACCAGCCTGAATATAGTGCGGCAGTTGTGGCGCTACGAAGAGCAGCATAAACACACGGCTGAATTGGCCAAACGAGCGGATGCGGTGTTTAACAAACTTCGCACCTTTCTGACCACCTTTTTAAGAGTGAAAGAAAGCTTAAACAAAGCGCAGGAAGCCTATGAAACCGCAGAAAGTCAGCTGTATAAGGGCAGGGCGAACCTGGTGAAACAGGTTAATGAGTTTAAGGATTTAACTCCTGCTATTCAGGCTGAGCTGCCGGAATATTTTGTTGAAAAGTCTCAGATTGAGTTTGACTCAGAACCTTTGCCAGAGGCAAAAACCTCGCCGGCTCCATAAAGCACTATGGAGCCGGCGAGCTGTCAGGTTTATACTAACGGCCTTTTTTGATTGCAGAGAATTTCAGTGAGTACTTCAGATTTCAGCGCCTTTATCCAACTTCTCCAACAAAAGCTTGAAAACAACAGCTGGCAAAAGCTGCTGTTAAGCAGTTATCAGGGCGAGGATACCAGCCTGGTGCGGATTGAAGTACGGCCAGTGTCTCTGAAAGATGTGGCACATTTAAGTTTTTTATACCGTCATAAAACCCGCGATATTACGAAAAACTTTGCAGTGAGCGAAGGGCTGCAACAGATCCAAAATTTATTAGGCACAGAATTCAAAGCTGCTCATTTCACAGCTTTGGACAGCGAAACTCAATTAAGTGTCAGTAAAAAAGGCAAAGTGTTAAGCAGCACCAAAGCTATTAAGCAAGCAGCTGGAAGCGCCACAGCCTTGACGCATGATAAAGAAAAACAGCGTTTTCTGACGCTGGACAGACCTTTTTTACAACAGCTAGGTGTGACTGATACCAACCATAAGCTGGTACCGGCTATGTCGCGCAAATGGAAGCAAATTAATAAGTTTGTCGAAGTCTTTGACCGGGCTTTAAGTCAAACCGGTTTAAAACAAAAACCTGCAGTGCATATTGCCGATTTTGGTTCAGGCAAAGCCTACCTGACCTTTGCGGTGCATGACTACCTGATACACCAGCTGGGGCTTGATGCCAAAGTGACAGGAGTCGAGCTGCGCCAGGAGCTGGTGGATTTATGTAATGGTGTGGCCTGCGATTTAAATCTGCAGGGTATTGGTTTTGAGCAGGGCGATGTAAAACATTTTCAGGCTAAAGGCATAGATGTGATGATAGCCCTGCACGCCTGCGATATTGCTACGGATTACGCTATTCATATGGGCATTCGCACCGGCGTTTCAATGATTATGTGTTCGCCTTGTTGCCATAAACAACTGCGGCCACAACTCATAAGCCCGCCGTTACTGCAACCTATGCTCAAACACGGCATTCATTTAGGTGAACAAGCCGAAATGCTAACCGACAGCCTGCGCGCCTTATTGCTGGAAGCTTATGGGTATGACACTCAGGTGTTTGAATTTATATCGCTGGAACACACCAGCAAAAATAAAATGATCCTGGCGGTAAAAAGCCAAAAGCCTAAAAGCCGCGAACAGATTCTGGCTCAGGTGCAACAAATCAAAAGCTTCTACGGTATACAGCAGCATTGCCTGGAAGAGTTATTGTTGCAATCCGAATGATTCAGCGTTTTAAGATTATAGAGACCGGCCTTTACGCCGGTTTTTTTATGTGGGAAGGGCTATAAAGAGGAATCCGACGAGCTACCAGGCTGCTCCATCTTTTTAAAACCCAAATTTCAGGCACAAAAAAACCGACTAAAAAGTCGGCTTTAAAGTTGGTTGCGGGAGCCGGATTTGAACCGACGACCTTTGCCCGGGGTTATAAAGAGGAGGCCGACGAGCTACCAGGCTGGTCCATCCCAAATTTCAGACACAAAAAAACCGACTAAAAAGTCGGCCTTAAAGTTGGTTGCAGGAGCCGGATTTGAACCGACGACTTTCGCCACGGGGTTATAAAGAGGAGACCGACGAGCTACCAGGCTGCTTCATCTTTTTAAACCCTAAATTTCAGATACAAAAAAACCAGCATTAAGCTGGCTTTAAAGTTGGTTGCGGGAGCCGGATTTGAACCGACGACCTTCGGGTTATGAGCCCGACGAGCTACCAGGCTGCTCCATCCCGCGTCCGTATCTTAACACCGAGCAGAGTGTGTTAAGTGGGGTACTACTTCTTTAAATTACTTAAGAAAACTTAAGTTGGTTGCGGGAGCCGGATTTGAACCGACGACCTTCGGGTTATGAGCCCGACGAGCTACCAGGCTGCTCCATCCCGCGTCCGTATTGATAGTTGAGCAGTAACTATCAGGATTTAAAACAAACATCGAATTGGTTGCGGGAGCCGGATTTGAACCGACGACCTTCGGGTTATGAGCCCGACGAGCTACCAGGCTGCTCCATCCCGCGTCCGTGTTTGCGGGGCGCATAGTAGAGCTTTTGACATAGCAGCGCAAGGCTTAATATCAGTAAATTCCAAAGAAGTGAACTGACTGCACAATTATTAAACGCATAGGTCTTTAAGTAGGCGATAGTGGCAGTTTCTGGAGTAGTAGCCCCGCAAATCTTTGTTTTTCAGCTGAAAAACATCCCAATGCTTTCGAAAGCGCTTCTGTTATAATGTGCGCCATTTTATTGCAGGGCAGATCATATGTTGGAATTCTGGGCCTTAACATCCAAAGGTGTTGAAGAGCTGTTGGCGGATGAGATCCGTCGTTATCAAGGCGAAATTATTAAATTAGGCATGGGCGTGGTGCGCTTTAAGGCTGAACTTAAAGATGCATATCAGCTGTGCTTATGGTCGCGTTTGGCGACTCGTATTCTACGCCTGGAACAATCCATCGAAATTGATGCCAATTCAGATCTGTATCAGGTCGCCATGCGCATTAACTGGCCTTCTTTAATGCGGATGGAACAAAGTTTTGCGGTTGAGTGTGTCGGTAAACACCCGACCATAGACAATACCCAGTTTGGTGGCATGCGCGTAAAAGATGCGATAGTGGATCAGTTCCGCGAGCGTTACGACGAGCGCCCCAATGTCGATCGTATGGATCCGGACGTCCGTTTTCAGGTGCGTTTAGAGCGTCAGCATTTCCATTTCTTTCAGGATTTCTCCGGCCCGTCACTGCATCAGCGTGGTTACCGTAAAGAGCAGGGCGAAGCTCCATTAAAAGAGCATTTAGCTGCCGCTTTATTATTGCGCTCTGGCTGGAAGGCTGATCAGCCTTTGTATGACCCATTTTGTGGTAGCGGTACTCTATTAATAGAAGCAGTGCTGATGGCACGTCAGTTAGCTCCAGGTTTAAAACGTGAAAAGTTTGCTTTTGAACAATGGGGCGACCACCAGCCAGAACTCTGGCAACAACTGCGTGCTGAAGCCTTAGGCTCACGTCAGGCTATTGCTGAAGGCGTGACTTTTGTCGGTAGCGATACCGATGAGCGTACTTTGCAAAAAGCCCGTCAGAACGCAGAGCGTGCTGGTGTAGCTGATTTTATTGAATTTATCACCCAGGATGCGACACAAATTCAGTCGGCGGTGTGCGCAGGCAAAGGCGTTATTATTACCAACCCGCCATACGGTGAGCGTTTAGGGGATTTGCCTCAGCTTATTCCTGTGTATGCTGAATTCTCTTTAGGTCTGAAAAAACACTACCAGGGCTGGCGTTTAGCCATTATTACCTCAAGCCCGGATTTATTGCGGGCGCTGAAGTTATCTAAAGCCAAAAGCTATAAGTTCACTAACGGTCCATTAGACTGTGAATTTACCATGTTTGATTTGACCGAACAGCAAGTACAGGTCAATGCCAACAGTCAAAGTGCAGCCTTGTTTTATGCGGAAAGTGAATCTTTTGGCAATCGCCTGAAGAAAAACGTCAAGCAGCTGGAAAAGTGGGCGAAACGCGAAAACATCAGTTGCTACCGTATGTATGACGCCGATATTCCGGAATACAATGTGGCAGTAGACTGGTATGACGGTGAAGTAGTGATCCATGAATACGCAGCACCTTCAAACGTTGATGAACAAATTGCGCAAAAACGTTTGTTTGATGTGGTGAACCTGGTGCCTAAAGTGCTGGGCATTAGCAGCGACAAGCTGGTATTAAAAGTTCGTGAAAAACAAAAAGGTAAAGATCAGTACCAGGCGCTGGCCAAAGCCGGTCAGTACAAAGAAGTCACAGAGTATGGCGCTAAGTTTTTAGTCAACCTGCGTGATTATCTCGATACCGGCTTGTTTTTAGACCACCGCGTCACCCGTTTGGCGATTCAACAGCAAGCCAAAGGCAAAAAAGTACTGAATTTATTTGCCTACACAGGCACAGCTTCGGTGCATGCTGCCTTAGGTGGCGCTTTGTCGGTGACGACTGTAGATATGTCAAATACTTATCTGGACTGGGCAAAACGCAACTTCCTGATCAATGGTCTGGATGGCAAAGCCTATCAGTTTGTGCAGGATAACTGTCTGGATTGGCTGAAAGGCTGTAAAAACCAGTTTGATTTAATCTTTGTTGACCCGCCAACTTTCTCCAATTCAAAACGGATGGAAGATACCTGGGATGTGCAACGTGATCATGTCAAGTTGTTGACCATGGTAGGTCGTTGTCTGGCGCCTAATGGCAAAGTAATTTTCTCCAACAATAAAAGACGCTTTAAAATCGACAAAGCTGAACTGGAAGAAGCAGGCTGGATCATCAAAGATATTTCAGCCCAAAGTTTGCCGGAAGATTTTAAACGTAATCCAAATATTCACGTGTGCTTTGAGCTGTTTAAACGCCTTGAAGAGTAAGTTTTGATGCAAATTAGGCTTTACAGCACCTGGGGTTGCCATTTGTGTGAACAGGCCGAGCAGCTTCTGCTGCAGGCAGGTGTCGCAGGTGCTGTTGAAATTATAGATATAGTGGACGAACCGGCGGCTTTTGAGCGCTATCGTGTGCATATTCCGGTGTTAAAAGTGAATGAACAGGAACTGTTCTGGCCCTTTGAACTTGAACAGATACAACAACTGCTGCGTCAGCAGTCGTCAGGATTATAAAGAGTGGAATTATTACGTTTTCAGCAAGCCAGCCTTGCTTTTGGTACACACCCCATTTTAGATAAAGTGGATTTTAGTTTATTTGCCGGCGAACGCGTCTGTTTGGTTGGTCGCAACGGTGCTGGTAAATCATCCTTCTTAAAAATATTGACCGGTCATCAAAATTTGGATGACGGCCAGGTGGTACGGCAGAATAATTTAATTATCAGCCGCTTAGAGCAAGACCCTCCAGCTCGTGTTGATATTAAGGTGGCGGATTTTATTCGTGAAGGTGCGGGCGATTTAGCTGAAAAACTACAGCGTTTTTATCATCTGGCCGACCACTTCTCTGATGCAACCGAAGCTGAACAACGTGAATTTGGCACTTTACAGGCTGAACTAGATACCCGTCATGGCTGGCAGTTAGAAAGCCGCATTGAAGAGCTGTGCCTGCAGTTTGAAATGGACCCAAACACCACTTTGGCGTCTTTATCAGGTGGTTGGTTACGTAAAGCCGCTTTAGCAAAGGCTCTGGTATCACAACCGACTGTTTTACTGCTGGATGAACCGACTAACCACTTGGATGTGGCTGCTATTCAATGGCTGGAGCAGTTCTTTATGAACTTCAAAGGCGCGATCATTTTTATCTCGCACGACAGGGCCTTTATCCGTGCTTTGGCCAGCCGTATCATCGATTTGGACCGTGGTGAATTAACCTCGCATCCGGGTAATTACGCCGAGTACCTGGAGCGTAAGCAAAAACTGCTGGAAGTTGAGCAGCAGCACAATGCGCTGTTTGATAAGAAGCTGGCGGAAGAAGAAGTCTGGATCCGTCAGGGCATTAAAGCTCGTCGTACCCGTAACGAAGGCCGTGTTCGCGCTTTAAAAGAGTTGCGTAACGAACGCGCTGCCCGGGTTGAACAAATGGGCAAGGTTGAATTTGCCATAGAGCAATCACAAAAGTCCGGCAAGCTGGTGTTTGAGACTAAAGATGTGAATGTCAGCTTTAAAGGCGAGACGGTTCTTAAAGACATCAACATTTTAGTGATGCGAGGTGATCGTATTGCTTTAGTAGGACCAAACGGTGTGGGTAAATCCACCTTAATCAAAACTCTGCTTGGTGAATACAATGCCGACAGCGGTGAGATTAAACGTGGCACTAACCTTGAAGTGGCCTATTTTGATCAGCACCGTATTCAATTGGATTTAAATGCTACAGTGCAGGATAACGTCGCTGATGGTAAGCAGGAAATTGTTCAGAACGGCCAGACCCGTCATGTACTGAGTTACCTGCAGGACTTCTTATTTGCACCGGCGCGCGCCAGAACACCGGTTCGGGCTTTATCTGGTGGTGAGAAAAACCGCTTATTGCTGGCGCGTTTATTCGCTAAGCCAAGCAATTTACTGATCCTCGATGAACCCACTAACGATCTGGATGTAGAAACCCTAGAGCTATTAGAGGATATTCTGCAGCAGTATCAAGGCACTGTGCTGCTGGTGAGCCATGACCGTGAATTCGTCAATAATACAGTGACAAGTTCGCTGTATTTTGCCGGTCAGGGCAAGGTGGTTGACATAGCAGGTGACTATGAAGATGTGGTTGCCTACCAAAAACGCCAGCAAAACACTACAAAAGCTGTTGAAACAGTGCAAAAAAGTGTAAAACCTGTCGAAGAAAAGCCTGTGGAGCTTTCATCCACAAGCAGTAAGAAGTTATCATACAAAGAGAAAAGAGAACTGGAACTATTGCCCGCTTTAATCGAGACACTTGATGCAGAATTAAGTGCCTTGCAGCAGCAAGTGAATGATCCACAATTTTTCCGGCAAAATGCCGACGACACCCAAAAAGCGTTGAACCAATTGCATGAGGCTGAGTCGAAGCTCGCGCACGCCTATGAGCGTTGGGAACAATTAGAAGCATTAAATCAGCAGTAACAGGGGACCTGAATGAGATTATCGCCCGTAGTATTAGCCTTATTACCCGGCCTGGCCGCCAGTTCAGCATACGCCGCCGTTTATCAGGTTCAGGAGTTGCCGCAAGTCAGCACAACACGCTCTCAGTTTGGCGCAGCCTTGAATGACAATGGTGACATAGTAGGTAATGGCAGTGTTATCTATAACTTTCCTGTCGATGTAAGCCGGTTAGATTTCGAAGATACCACTTTAACTTCTGCGCTTTCTGCTGAAGCTATTGAGCAGATTAAATTAGGTAATGTTACTGCATCCTCATTGTCGATATTGGTGAATTATCTGTCTGCCAAAGCAGCTGATTTTGAAATTCAGCGTTACAGTGATGTTCAGGCATTAAATTTGTCTACTGGTGCGCCGATCCGGATCAGAGAACAAGCTGCAGTACCAACGAACAGGGAATATGTCTACGACATTAACAATAGTGGAAATGCCATAGCAGCAGCGACAACTCCTTTTACACTGCAAAGCTTTACCCCAGCGGCCACAGAAGAAGTTCCATCTCCGGAAACAGTGGAACTGTGGGTTCCTGATCTGGGATATATCAAATCCTATGTAGTCAATGGAAACAGCGTTATCCCGCTGCCTATTCCATTCGAAGAGCTGGGTGGTGGTTTTGCCAACGCCGCCAAGATCAGCGAAACCAACTACATCGCAGGTTCTGGTAGCGTATCTATGCCGGATACCATCAAAGAGTCAATCGAGAAAAACTGTATTGGTGAAAAGAGTCCGGTCAATTTGTGTTATTACTCTGCTTCCGGCTCTGCCTATGTAGAGAGAGCTTTAGTCTGGAAGATGAACGAGTCGGCTCAGATCTCTGCGCCTGTTGAATATGGTTTCCTTGGGCCATATGTTGAAGATACCAATGAAGCTGGTTATGTAAGCCGTGCTTTGTCTGTGAATGACTCAGGTATAGCTGTAGGTGTATCTACCTACACTGACGCAGAACGTCAGGTGAGTCAGAACCATGCCACCATCTTCGCTGAAGGCGAAGTTTCAGCTATTGTTGATCCGTTAGAGTGGGACGTCAGCGCAGCAAGCGATATCAACAACGAAAATATCGTAGTGGGTCTTGCGAATAAGAGATTTAATGGTATAGCCCGTAATCGGATGTTTATTTTTGATTACAATACAAAAACAGTAACTTATCCAAATGGTTTCTTTAGTACCTCAGGCACAACTCCATCAGCAATTAACGAAAACAATATGATTGTAGGTGCAGCTGAAGTGGTACCAGAAGATGGCACTACACGTCGTCAGGTTGCATTTTTGTACAATATGGAAGACCAAAGTATGACTGACCTGAATACTTTGTTGCCATGTGGTGCAGAATTTACGCTGGTTGAAGCCAAAGATATCAACAACAACAACGAAATAATCGCCAATGCCATCTACTCTGTAGAGCAACGTGATGCGAAAGGTGACGTGGTGAAGGACAGTGCTGGCAATCCTGTGATGGAGAACGTGTCCAGAGCTGTTAAATTAATTCCAATACCAAATGGCACTATCGATAGCTGCAACGTTCAGGAAGATATTACTTATGAACGTAAAGGTGGCTCTATGGGCTGGTTCAGTCTGCTGTTGTTGCCAATATTACTGTTAAGACGTCGTCAGTCTTAATGGGCTGCTGACGTTTAGATAACATAAAAAAACCGCTTCGGCGGTTTTTTTATTGGGGTGATTTCCGACCTGGACTGCCTATACCGGACATCATGACTGATGTAAGTCATAAATTACTTTCTACAATTCAAAAAAAATAAATTATTTTGTCATCAAATCTTAAATAAGTTCAGGTCCTTACTTAATGTCAATAGGGGGAGGGCAAGTTTATTAGTGGAACCTTTTGGGCAACTCAACTATCTATTAAAGTGCAACGCAAGTTGCTTGTTATTTATCAGATCGAGGAAGATTGCCTTATGAAAAGACAGAAAAGAGATCGTTTAGAACGTGCCCACGCTCAAGGTTATCGCGCCGCTGTCACAGGTCGCTCAAAAGAGATTTGTCCTTATCAGAATTTAGACACAAGATCGCAATGGCTCGGAGGGTACCGGGAAGCGATGGAAGACAAAGGGATTGGCCTGTTCGCCAGAGGTCAGTAATTCACGAATTCAGATAACAAGGCCCCGATAACCGGGGCCTTGTGCGTTTTAGGTGCTTAACAGTCTTATCTATACCCAAAGTAATTGGAGTTGCAGCGAGGCGACAAGAGCGTGAGACCCCAGGAGCATAGTTTACCTATGTGACTGGGGCGAGAGCTCGTACTCAACAAAGCTGCGGCTTCAAGTCCGAAGGGTATACTAAAAGCGGGCTTTAAGTCCTAACGTAAAAGAACGGCCAGGCAGAGGTGCATCTTCTTTGATAAAGGAACTGTGAACAAAACCCAATTCGTCCGTCAGGTTATTGGCTTTAGCAAAAGCAGTCAGGTCCAGATCATTGAGATTAAAGTAGTAGCTAAAACCTAAATCAAGGATCTGATAGGAGCCTGTAGCGCTTTCACCCGCAGCGACACGGTTTTGCTTCATATAGTGAGTCCAGTCGATAGTTGCTGACCAATCCTCTGCTGAATAGCTATAACCAGTTCCTACTTTAATAGGAGGAATACGAGGTAAATCACCGCCGTTATCCAGCTTTGCCCGCACTGAATCGATAAAAAACTCAAGTTCCTGTTCTGGTGTCAGCTGGTAGGCCATCGCGAATTCGGCACCATATAAAGTGGCATCCTGCTGCTGATAATGGAAAACAGAAAACTCTTCGCCTTCATGCTCATGATCATGGTCTTCTTCATGATCTTCCTCATCATGAGCTTCCAGATCGGCCATGGTTAAGCCAGAATCCTTCATGTACAGATAGTTGTGCACTTTGTTGTAGAACAGGTTGTAGGTAAAAGTGAAATCACCTTCAAATTTACGCAAGGTCAGGTCGATGTTATTCGCGACTTCTTTTTTGAAGTCGGTTTCAGATTGAGTGATTTCGCCATCGGCATCCAGAGCGTAAGCCAGACCCAGCTCATAGGTCTGAGTGGCAATGTGAGCGCCGTTGGAATAGAGCTCAGCAGCACTTGGCGCACGTTCAGAACGGCTCACTGACAGCGCCCAGTTGTAACCTGGCTGGAAATTCCAGACTAAACCTGCGGAGACACTGGCTGCAGTAAAATCATTTTTGACGTTTTCGGCGTGATGCTCCTCCGCTTCGTCTTCATCATGGTGATGCTCAAATTCAATGCCCGAAGCTTTGTAGTCGACCTGTTCAATACGGGCACCTAACTGCGCCGTGAAGTCACCAAAACTACGTTCTTCCAGCACAAATAAAGAGTGGGAGTCTGTTTTAGTGTCTGGTGTAAAAGCTTCTTCACCTATGGCCTTATAATCACTTTGCTGCAGGTGGTAACCCACAACACCATGCCAGCCAGCGAAGGTTTCATGCTCAGCGGTAAAGCGACTTTCAAAGCTGTCATTTTTGAAGGTGGTACCTATAGCTCCACCTTCGATTTCATGATGCTGATAGCGGGTCAGGGCGCTGCTAAAAGACAAAGTTTCAATGCCAGCGAATGGCTTATACAGCTCACCCGCTAAACCGTATCTGTCCTGTTTTACCCGGGCAAAGACACCAGCTTCCTCATGGCCTTCTTCCTCTTCATGCTCATCTTCTTCGTGTTCTTCATGATGATGGTGATGGCCTGGAATGCCGTATTCACTATCAATATGACCTATAGAGAAACCTAACAAACCTTTGTCAGTGATCCAGCTTAATCCGCCGTTTACGGCCGAGTTATCCAGCCAGGAGTTGGCTAGTTGATCAGAGCTTTCGCCTTCGTCATTCATAAAATCAGGCACATCATAATTATTCGTTTTGCGTTTAAAGCCATCAAAATGCCAGGCAATTTGTTCCTGACCACCATCGTGAGCCAAAGCCGCAGTTTTTTCATCTGCGCCAGAACTGTAGCGGGTTTCAATTTGAGTGCTGGCAGGGCGCAACTGACGCGGTAATCTGTTATCTACCACATTGACCACACCACCCACAGCTCCGCTGCCGTATAACAAGGTAGAAGGGCCACGCAAGACTTCAATTTGCTCAGTGGTAATAGCGTCGGCACTGATGGCGTGATCCGGGCCAATACGTGATACGTCGGCAGAATCCAGACCATTACTTAAGATGCGGACTCTTGGGCCGTCTAAGCCACGCAGAATAGGGCTGGCAGCAACTGGACCATAATAGTTGCTGTGTACGCCAGGCATGGATTTTAGGGTTTCACCTATAGTTGGTTCAGTTTTGCGACTGAGTTCTTCACCGGATAAAACAGACACAGGGTTGGCCATTTCTAAATCGTAGTGATGCAGACCTGATGCCGCTACGACTATACGCTCCAGTCCACCTGCCTGTAGCTGTATTTTTAACTCGTCGCTTTGGGCGTCTGATACCTTCACAAATTGATCGCCATAACCTTTGGCGGAAATATGCAGTTCTGCATCCGCTGGAGCCTGAATAGTAAAACGCCCATTGTTATCGGCATAGACATACTGTTGACGGCCATGAACATGCACACGGGCTTGTTCGATGGCTTGTCCATTGGTATCCAAAACAAGACCATTGATAGTGGTACTTTGTGCCTGCACTTGTGCTGAAAATACTGACGCGACCAGCACAGCCAGCGGAGAGAGTTGAAAAAGAGAAGGGCGCATCGAAAAACCTTTTTACTGTTAGTTAATGAGTGTGATGTTATAACATTTTTACGGATTAACGATCTGGACGCAAGTACTTTTGTGATGAAGTAACATTTTTTCGAGATTTCACTTCGAAGCACTGCGGCCTCATGTTTTAATATCAACTCAATAATTTACGAAGAATCAAAAGGATAAGGCATGGAGTTCTGGCCTGAATTTATCTTAATCGCTACCGTTCATTTAGTCGCTGTCGCAAGCCCTGGTCCTGATTTCGCCATAGTTCTACGTTATGCGGTGCGTTACGGTCGCAACGTCGCACTTGCAGCCAGTATTGGCATAGGTATGGCGATTTTTCTGCATGTCTGTTATTCGCTGCTTGGATTAGGGCTACTGATCAAAACCACGCCCTGGTTATTTACTTTGTTCAGCGTACTGTCGGCAGCTTATCTGGCTTATATAGGCTGGCAGGCTATTCGGAGCGGTGCGCCAACCAACACCACAGCAGAAGTAGTCACAGAGCCAGTGACTGAGACTCCATCAATGCTCAAAGCCTTTACCTCAGGTTTTGTCACTAATGGTCTAAACCCAAAAGCGACCTTGTTTTTCTTATCACTTTTTGCCGTCATTATTTCGCCTGTTACACCACTTTCGTACAAAGTGATCTACGGCGTTTATATGGCTTGTGCGACTGCGGCCTGGTTTGCTTTTTTATCTGTGATCCTAACCCGCGAAAAAGTAAGAGCTTTTTTACTACGTAAAGGTTTTTGGTTTGATCGTTTAATGGGCGCAGTATTACTGGCACTGGCTATGCATCTGATTTACGGTGCAATTCAATCTCAGCTACACTAAACAGAGGTTGTTGCCGATACCAGTGAGGTGTCTGTATGCAAGTCGTCAGCAAAGTGATAAGACTGGATCTGAATTATGCGTCAGAGGTCAGCCATGTATACCAAAAACGCACCTGTTATATAGCTCCCTATAAAACAGAACTGGCGGAGCATTTTGCCCGCCGTTTGCTGGCCTACCTGTCATTTTTCGAATCTTCACCTCAATTGGCTAAAACAGAAGGCGCAGGCAAAACTCCTGACTTGTATGTCAGTGATGCGGCTGACCATATCAAACTTTGGTGTAATGTTGATTTACTCAGTGAAAAACATATGCAACGCGCCAGTCATCAGGCCGATCAGGTGGTGTTATTTCTGGATGAAACTGATCAGAAAAAAATAAAGAGCCAATACAAACAACATTTCAGAAATGTACAGTTTCATATGTTATCGCATCAACAGTTACTGGATTTTTGCAGCATGCTTAAAGGTCATATGCAGTTGGATCTGTGGCGGGAAGATGACAAGTTATTGATCACAGATGGTGAACAAACTTTTGAGCTAGCGCTTGCCGTGCCACCAGAGCTGGAATTCAGGCATTAAACCTGCCGCAACTTGTTATTTCATGTTCAGTAGTTATAATGCTCGCCCGTATTTTTTGCCCCGGATTTACGGTCCGGCTTTGCAGAAGGTGAATCCAAAGATGTATGTTGTTGCTGCTTTATATAAATTCGTCGCTTTACCTGATTATGTCGCTCTGCGCGATAAGCTCTATCAACACTTAGTTCTGAATAAAGTCAAAGGCACGTTGTTACTGGCCGAAGAAGGCATTAACGGCACTATTTGTGGGTCGCGTGAAGGCATAGACGCTATGCTGCAGTGGTTTGCTGCGGATAGCCGTTTTGATGGCATGTCCTACAAAGAATCTTTTGCTGATGAACAGGCCTTTTACCGCACTAAGGTGAAGCTGAAAAAAGAAATTGTCACTATGGGCGTGGAGGGCATCAATCCGGCTCATATAGTCGGTACTTATGTAAAAGGTGAAGCGTGGAATCAACTGATTTCAGACCCTGACACTATAGTCATCGATACCCGTAACGACTACGAAGTCGCCATTGGCACTTTTAAAAACGCCGTCAATCCAAATACCACCAGTTTCCGCGAATTTCCAGAATGGGCGGAGCAGAACCTGGACAAAACCAGGCACAAGAAAGTGGCCATGTTTTGTACAGGTGGAATTCGCTGTGAAAAGTCTACCGCCTTTTTAAAAGAGCAGGGCTTTGAAGAGGTGTATCACCTCGATGGCGGCATTCTGAAATACCTGGAAGAAGTACCGGAGCCAGAAAGTTTGTGGCAGGGTGAATGTTTTGTGTTTGACCAGCGCGTTGCGGTCAAACATGGTCTGGAACAAGGCAGTTACGATCAATGCTACGCTTGTCGTATGCCGCTGTCGCAGGATGAGATGAAATCACCACTTTATGTGCAGGGTTTAAGTTGTCCTCATTGCCATGACAAAATTACCGAAGAGCAAAAAGCTTCTTTTGCTGAGCGCCAAAAGCAAATAGCCCTGGCCAAAGAGCGGGGCGAACAGCATATCCGCGACGGCAAAGTTGAATTCTAATTTCTGCTATAGTTGAAAAGAGCCTTTACGGCTCTTTTTTTATGTCTGAAATCCACAGTAAAACAGATTATATTTCTATTAAATAGAACAAAATATGCTTATTTTTGTTATTTTAAACCATCTTCTGGAAAGATAAGCTGTTTCTATTAAGAGGGTGAATTATGGCAACAGAAAACAAAGGCTATGGCTGGACCAGCATAACGCTGCATTGGCTGGTGGCTGTGATGGTGATAGGGCTTTTTGCATCAGGCTTTTGGATGGTGGATTTGAGCTACTACAGTACATGGTATAAAACTGCACCTTTCTGGCACAAAAGCGTAGGGGTCTTGTTACTACTGATGATGGGCTACAGAGTGCTTTGGCGTGTTTTAAATGGAACTGCCACTCCTTTGGCGAGTCACAGTAAGGCTGTACAACGTGCTAGCCATTTTACTCATCTGACGTTGTACGGATTGGTATTTTTAATTATTTGCAGCGGCTATTTAATTTCAACTGCGGATGGCCGACCGATAGAAGTATTTGGCTTGTTTGACCTGCCATCTGCAGGTGAGTTATTTGCTGAACAGGCAGATAAAGCCGGTTTGGTGCATAAATTTGCCGCTTATGGCCTGATTGCTTTAGCAGCATTACACGCCATAGCAGCGCTTAAACACCATTTTTTTGATAAAGACGATACGTTAAAACGAATGCTTAAACCTTAATGTGAAAGGAGATTGGAATGAAGAAATTATTATTAGCCAGCTTGATGGCGTCTATGTTAGCAGCACCAGCTTTACAAGCTGCTGAGTACGAAATTGATACACAAGGCGCTCACGCTTTTGTTCAGTTTAAAATCAGCCACTTAGGCTACAGCTGGTTATACGGCCGTTTTAATACCTTTAAAGGTAACTTCAGCTATGATGCTGCCAAGTTAGCGGACTCTAAAATCCAGTTAGAAATCGATACCAAAAGTGTTGACTCTAACCATGCTGAACGCGACAAGCACTTACGCAGCCCTGATTTCCTGAACGTAGACAAAAACAGCAAAGCGACTTTTGTCAGCACGAAGATAGTACCAAAAGCAGGTGCTGATTTTGATGTAGTAGGTAACTTCACGTTAAATGGCGTCACTAAAGAAATCGTCATCAAAGCAACCAAGCTGGGTGAAGGTTCTGATCCATGGGGTGGCTACCGTGCTGGTTTTGCCGGCACAACCAGCATCAACTTAGAAGATTTCGCTATTAAAAATATCCTTGGCCCAGCCTCTGCCACTGTGCACCTGGATCTGAGCGTGGAAGGTATCAAGAAGTCTTAATTCTGAATTGAGATTTTAATGACAAAATTGCCCTGAAGTATCTTTTGATACTCAGGGCAATTCTATTTCTATATCTGTGATGGGAATACTGCAGCAAGGTAAAATTTCGCCTTTGCGGACAAAAGCCAATGGCTCGTTGATGTAACTGACCGAACCTGACAGTAATTTACAACGGCAAGCACCACAGTAACCCTCGCGGCATTGATAGTTCACTTGCTGTTGCTGAGCTTCCAGAGCATCAAGCAGGGTGCGTTGCTCAGGCCCAAACTCCAGGCTGAGCACATCCTTCACCACTACTTTAACCATTTCAGTGATCGCAGATCAGAGATCAAAATCGCCGAAGTCAGCGCCATCCATTTCGTTGTCGATTTGGCCTACTAAATAGGAGCTGATTTCTGATTCCTGTGGTGCTACCTGCACGTTATCAGACACTAACCAGGCGTTAATCCATGGAATAGGGTTCTGTGTCGTGCTGAACATCGGCTTTAAGCCCACAGCCTGCATTCTGTTGTTGGTAATGTACTCAACGTACTGGCACAAAATATCTTTGTTTAAGCCAATCATTGAACCATCTTTAAACAAGAACTCAGCCCAGTCTTTTTCCTGCTCAGCGGCTTTACGGAAGATGGCGTAGGCTTCGTCTTCGCACTCTTTAGCGATAATCGCCATTTCCGGGTCATCTTCACCGGCGGCCATAATATTCAGCATGTGCTGAGTACCGGTTAAATGCAGCGCTTCATCACGCGCAATCAATTTAATGATTTTTGCATTACCTTCCATCAGTTCACGTTCGGCAAAGGCAAAACTACAAGCGAAGCTGACATAAAAACGAATGGCTTCGAGCACGTTCACCGACAAAATACAGATGTACAGCTTACGCTTCAGGTCATGCATGCTGATGGTATGTGTTTTGCCGTTCACTTCATGAGTCCCTACACCACATAAGTGATACAGGCTAACAGAAGTGATTAAATCATCGTAATAACGAGTAACGTCATCTGCGCGTTCAACAATACGTTCATTCAACAATATATCGTCAAATACTTTGTGTGGCTCGTTAGTGATATTACGCACTATATGGGTGTAACTGCGGCTGTGAATAGTTTCACTGAAGGCCCAGGTTTCAATCCAGGTTTCCAGCTCAGGCAAGGACACTATAGGCAACAAAGCAACGTTCGGTGAACGGCCTTGTACTGAGTCCAACAGAGTTTGGTATTTTAAATTACTGAGGAATATATGCTTTTCATGTTCTGGTAACTGTTGAAAGTCGATACGGTCTTTACTGACATCTACTTCTTCAGGACGCCAGAAAAAGCTCAGTTGCTTTTCGATCAGTTTTTCAAAAATGCCGTATTTCTGTTGATCATAACGGGACACGTTCACCGGATTGCCAAAAAACATCGGCTCTTTCATTTGATCATTGTTCGTACGGCTAAAGGTGGTGTAACTCATCAGCAATATCCAGATTATTATTAGTTATGCATACAAAAAGAGGGCTGCAATGCAGCCCCAGACTTAAATTTTACAGGCGCCACCGGCACAACCATCGTCTTCCGGCGTCGCTTTGATGTCTTCCTGTACGTCGGAAGCGCCATCGCGGGTGTTGTGGTAGTACATGGTTTTGACACCCAGCTTATAAGCCGTTAGTAAATCTTTTAACAAGATCTTCATCGGTACTTTGCCGCCTTCGAACTTGCCCGGATCGTAGTTGGTATTAGCGGAAATCGTCTGATCAACAAACTTCTGCATAATAGCTACCAGACTGATATAACCGTCGTTGTTTGGCATATCCCATAACAACTCATATTGGTTTTTCAGGCGTTCATACTCAGGCACAACCTGTTTCAAAATACCGTCTTTACTTGCTTTTATACTGATATGACCGCGAGGTGGTTCAATACCATTGGTCGCATTTGAAATTTGCGAAGAAGTTTCAGATGGCATCAGTGCAGATAAGGTCGAGTTACGTAAACCGTGTTGCACCACATCTTTACGCAGCTGCTCCCAGTCGTAATGCAATGGTTCGGCACAGACTTTATCCAGATCCTTTTTATAGGTATCAATAGGCATAATGCCTTCTGAATACGTCGTCTCGTTAAATTTAGGGCATGGGCCAAATTCCTGAGCCAGCTTGTTCGATGCTTTCATCAGGTAATACTGAATGGCTTCAAAAGTACGGTGCGTTAAGCCATTGGCTGAACCATCAGAGTACTTGACGCCATTTTTCGCCAGGTAATACGCATAGTTAATCACGCCTATACCTAAAGTACGGCGGTTCATGCTGGCGTGGTAAGCGGCAAGGATAGGGTAGTCCTGGTAATCCAGTAAACTATCCAAAGCACGTACAGCCAGTTCAGCTAATTCTTCCAGCTCGTCTAAATGTTCGATAGCACCTAAGTTAAAGGCAGACAGAGTACAAAGGGCGATTTCACCATTTGGATCATTAATGTCATTCAGTGGCTTGGTTGGCAGCGCAATTTCTAAACACAGGTTGCTCTGACGTACAGAGGCAAACTTTGGATTAAATGGGCTGTGCGTATTGCAGTGATCGACGTTCTGTAAATAGATACGACCCGTGCTGGCACGTTCCTGCATAAATAGCGTGAAGAGCTCAACAGCTTTAATACGTTTTTTACGGATAGACGCATCAGCTTCGTATTGAACATACAGCTCTTCAAACTTTTCCTGATCTTCAAAAAACGCATCATACAAGCCTGGTACGTCTGAAGGACTGAACAGGGTGATCATTTCATCTTTAATCAGACGTGTGTACATCAAGCGGTTAAACTGCACACCGTAATCTAAGTGACGTACGCGGTTTTCTTCCACACCCCTGTTGTTTTTCAGAACCAGTAAGGATTCCACTTCCAAATGCCACAAAGGGTAAAACAGCGTTGCTGCGCCACCACGAACACCACCTTGAGAGCAGCTTTTTACTGCTGTCTGGAAATGTTTGTAGAATGGGATACAACCTGTATGGAAGGCTTCACCGTTACGGATTGGGCTGCCTAAGGCACGAATACGACCCGCATTGATACCAATACCAGCGCGCTGGCTGACGTACTTAACGATAGCGCTACTGGTGGCGTTGATGGAATCTAAGCTGTCACCACATTCAATCAACACACAAGAGCTGAACTGACGGGTTGGGGTACGTACACCGGACATGATAGGTGTAGGTAATGAAATCTTAAACATAGACACAGCGTCATAGAAACGGCGCACGTAACTTAAACGGGTGTCTTTTGGATAATTAGCAAATAAACAAGCAGCAACCAACATATAAAGGAACTGGGCGCTTTCGTAAATCTGGCCTGTGACCCGGTTTTGCACCAGGTATTTGCCTTCGAGCTGTTTGACTGCTGCGTAGCTGAAATCTAAATCGCGGCTGTGGACAATGAAACTATCCAGCTGCTCTAATTCTTCTTTACTGTAGTCAGCCAGAATATGAGCGTCATAACGCTTTTCTTCCACCATTTTGACCACATGGTCATACAGCTTTGGTGGCTCGAACTGGCCATAAGCTTTTTTACGTAAATGGAATACGGCCAGACGGGCAGCCATATATTGATAATCCGGCGTCTCTTTTGAGATTAAATCGGCAGCGGCTTTGATGATGGTTTCGTGAATATCGGCGGTTTTGATACCGTCGTAAAACTGAATGTGAGAACGTAACTCAACCTGAGACACTGATACGTTTTGTAACCTCTCAGCTGCCCAATCTATCACACGGTGGATCTTGTCTAAGTCTAATGGTTCGCGCTGACCATCTCTTTTGGTTACGTATAATGTTTGAGTCATATTTTTCCGCCGAAAATTCCATCTCAATTGTTATTATTGTGTGCACAGAATTTCTCCTGCGCAGCGAATTCACCCGCTTTTGGCTTCATTAGGTCAAACTCAATAGAGCGACACAACATCTAGGGGTGAAAGGAGAACGGATCACAAGATAGAGTGGATCAATATCAATTGCAACCCCTGCTGCCGGGCGAAAAAAGCAGCATGTTAGTGACCGCTAACGTGCGAAATAGGCTTTTAAAAACCTCTGCAGGGAAGCAATAGTTTTTCAGTAAAAAATCTATTTTGTCTGTTCGGCTAAATTTTAAGTCACTAAAAAAAATCACCTACAGCGAGGTGATTTTTAATTGAACAAAATATGAAAAAACTGAACTCAGTCGAGGTGTTTTATCAGGTCTGTGAAGTGGGAAATGTGCAAATCTGCACCCCAGAGTTCAGTTTTATCATCTGGCCCTACATAACCAAAATCGCACATCACAGTTTGCATGCCGGCGCGACGTCCTGCTTCTATATCCCGTTCCGCATCGCCTATATACCAGCAGGAATTTGCTTCGACCTGCATATAGTGCGCAGTCATCCTTAAAGGAGTTGGATCAGGTTTACGCTGTGCCAGACTGTCGCCGCCTAGTAATAAACGGCTTTTTAGCAAGGCAGGTATCTGACGTTGTACTTTGGCGGCGAGCTTATAAGGTTTATTGGTCACTATGGCCCAAGGGATGTTGCGTGCCTCAAGTGCCGCGAATAACTCTTCAGTCCCCGGAAACAAGCAGCTGTGCACACCGCTATGCTGATGGTAATAATCCAGCAGGCTTTGGCGGGCTTTGCCAAAATCAATATCTTTTATCGCTTCACCAAAACCAAGTTGTAGTAGACCTTTGGCGCCATGCGAGGCCATAGGGCGATATTCTTCATAGCTTTTTTCTGGCATACCATGCTGTCGCAGCACAAAATTCAGTGCTGCGCCTAAATCCTGTGCTGTATCGACCAGCGTGCCATCTAAATCAAATAAAATGGCGGCTGGTTTTTTAAGTGTAATGAGCTGTTGGGTCATACTGGCTTTTTCGCTACCACAAAATAATTTACATCCAGCCCAGGGCCAGTGCGGAAGGATTGATTAATAGGGTTGTAGTGCAGGCCTGTCGCATCCACCACCTGTAAACCCGCATCATCAATAAAACGCATTAAATCAGAAGGGCGGATAAACTTCTCAAACTCATGAGTACCTTTGGGCACCAGCTTGAGTACTTGCTCAGCACCAACAATAGCCATCAGATAGGCTTTCCAGGTTTTGTTTAAGGTCGAGAACACCAAGGTCGCGCCGGGTTTGGCTAAATCAGCACAAGCCTTCACCACAGAAGCAGGTTCAGGCACGTGCTCCAGCATTTCCATGCAGGTCACTAAATCAAAAGAACCTTGATTGGCTGCGGCAAAGTCTTCTGCAGTGCTTTGTTGATACTGGACTGATACGGCAGATTCCAATGCATGTAATTTGGCCACTGTTAAAGCTTCGTCGGCCATATCAATGCCTGTGACTTCTGCACCAGCTTTCGCCATCGCTTCAGCCAGAATGCCGCCACCACAACCTACATCTACTGTTTTTTTACCAAATAAGCCTTGCACCTGATCACTGATAAAGGCCAAGCGACAAGGATTCAGTTGGTGTAACGGCTTAAATTCACCGGACGGATCCCACCAGCGGGACGCGATTTCATTAAACTTGGCAATTTCGGCCGGATCAACATTGGAAGAGGGGTTCATAAGCGTATCCATTTAAAATTTTGCCTATTATAAAGCCTTGATCTGTTTGAGCAATGCTGTACAAAGCACAACAGAACTGGCAAGGTATTTTTTCTGTGGTAGAATCCGCCTTTGTCCCGCGACCCATTACAGTAAAAAACGCGGGTATCTTGTTGATTTAAGGGAAAAAAGCTTTTTATGACAAATTTGGCCAAAGAAATTGTTCCCATTAATATCGAAGAAGAATTAAAAAATTCTTATCTCGATTATGCAATGAGCGTTATTGTGGGGCGTGCCTTACCGGACGTAAGGGACGGTTTAAAGCCAGTTCACCGTCGCGTTTTGTTTGCGATGAAAGAGTTAGGCAACGACTGGAATAAAGCCTACAAAAAATCTGCCCGTGTCGTCGGTGACGTCATAGGTAAATACCATCCACACGGTGACAGCGCTGTATACGACACTATAGTTCGTATGGCTCAGCCTTTCTCATTACGTTATATGCTGGTTGACGGTCAGGGTAACTTCGGTTCCGTGGACGGCGACTCTGCAGCAGCGATGCGTTATACCGAAGTGCGTATGTCGCGTATCGCCGGGGAATTATTAGCCGATCTGGACAAAGAAACTGTCGACTATGTGCCTAACTACGACGGCACAGAGATGATCCCGGCTGTATTACCTACTAAAATCCCAAACCTGCTGGTGAACGGCTCGTCTGGTATTGCAGTAGGTATGGCGACCAATATTCCGCCACACAATTTAAATGAAGTGATTGATGCCTGTCTGGCGTTAATTGCCAATCCGGATATCAGCATTCCTGAACTGATGGAACTGATGCCAGGACCAGATTTCCCGACTGCAGCTATTATCAATGGCCGTCGAGGCATTGAAGAAGCTTACCGTACCGGTCGTGGTAAAGTGTATATCCGCGCCAGAACTCATATCGAAACCGACGAAAAAACAGGTCGCGAGACTATTGTTGTCGATGAAATTCCTTATCAGGTCAACAAAGCCCGTTTGATTGAAAAAATCGCCGAGCTGGTCAAAGAAAAACGCATCGAAGGCATTTCAGCATTACGCGACGAGTCTGATAAAGACGGTATGCGTATTGTCATTGAAGTGAAACGTGGCGAATCATCAGACGTATTGATCAACCACTTGTATACCCAGACTCAGATGCAAACTGTGTTTGGTATCAACATGGTTGCCCTGGATCAGGGCCAGCCGAAGTTGATGGGCTTAAAGCACATGCTGCAGTGTTTTGTGTTGCACCGCCGCGAAGTGGTGACACGCAGAACAGTTTATGACTTACGTAAAGCCCGTGACCGAGCTCATATCTTAGAAGGCTTGGCTATCGCTCTTGCCAACATTGATGAAATCATTGATTTAATCAAAAACTCATCAAGCCCGGCCGATGCCAAACAAGGTTTAATCGCTCGTGGCTGGCAGTTAGGTGATGTCAGCGCCATGTTAGAACGTGCCGGTGAAAACGCAGCCCGTCCTGAATGGCTGGAAGCGCATTTTGGTATCCGTGATGGCGAGTATTTCCTGACTGAACAACAGGCTCAGGCAATCCTGGATTTACGTTTACACAAATTGACTGGTCTGGAACATGAAAAGATTCTAGACGAGTACAAAGAGTTATTGCTGCTGATTGCTGAGTTATTACACATTCTGGGTAGCCCGGAGCGTTTAATGGAAGTGATCTGTGAAGAGTTAGAAGCTGCAAAAGCTCAATATGGTGATGCCCGTCGTACTGAAATCCAGGACAACGCGATGGATATCAACATGGAAGACTTGATCACTGAAGAAGACGTGGTCGTGACTTTATCGCATTTAGGCTACGCCAAGTATCAGGCTCTGTCTGACTATGAAGCTCAGCGTCGTGGTGGTCGTGGTAAAGCGGCAACTACAGTAAAAGATGAAGACTTTGTCGATCAGCTGCTGATCGCCAGCACCCACGATACGATTTTGTGTTTCTCTAACCGTGGTCGTCTGTACTGGATGAAGGTGTATCAATTACCTCTGGCCTCCCGTCAGGCGCGTGGTAAGCCAATAGTTAACTTACTGCCACTGGAAGAAAACGAACGTATCACCGCTATTCTGCCGGTTCGTGAATACGAAGAAGGCAAGTATGTGTTTATGGCTACTGCCAACGGTACGGTGAAGAAAACATCACTGACTGAATACTCTCGTCCACGTAGCAACGGTATTATTGCCGTGAACCTGAACGAAGGCGATCAGCTGATTGGTGTGGATATCACAGACGGCAACAGCCAGATCATGTTGTTCTCGGACGACGGTAAAGTAGTGCGCTTTAAAGAAGATCAGGTTCGTCCTATGGGCCGCGGAGCTACTGGTGTTCGTGGTATCCGTTTACGCGAAAACGGCTCTGTAGTGTCATTGATTGTTCCGAAGAGCGAAGGCGCTATTCTGACTGTGACTGAAAACGGCTACGGTAAACGTACCGCTCTGCAGGAATATCCAGAGAAGAGCCGTGCGACTCAAGGCGTGGTCTCTATTAAAGTCTCTGAACGTAATGGTCTGGTGGTAGGTGCGGTACAAGTGAACGCACTGGATGAAATCATGCTGATTTCTGACAAAGGCACACTGGTACGGACCCGCGTCAGCGAAGTTTCACAAGTAGGCCGTAACACTGCTGGTGTTATTCTGATCCGCACCATCGAAGGTGAGAAAGTAGTAGGTGTACAACGCATCGACGAAATTCAGGATCAGGAAGAAGTAGCTGCCGCAGAAGCGGAAGCTGCAGCATTAGCCGCACAAAATCCGACAGAGGATACTGTAGCGGACGGCGAAGAAGAGTAAGACTATGAATAAGGGGCCAGATCACATTACTTAAAAAATAATGTGATCTGGCCCCTTTTTTATTTCTGTCTTTTGTAAAGTGCGCTAAAGTAGCGGCTGTTTAGAAAGAGCCGTCCAGACGTCAGGATTATTCGTAGACAGCACTTTTAGATACCCAAGTATCTTGAAGTTGCGGGGAGGCGACAAACCTGTGAGCCCCCAGGAGCATAGTCAACCTATGTGACTAGGGCGAGATGGTGCAGTTAACAAAGCCGCAGCTTCAAGTAAGACGGGTATAACCCAAGGCCACAATAATAAAGATCATCCCAAGATGACCCAAAGCCGTTTTCTAATTTGTTTTTCATTCGATAAAGCGTTGTAACAGGAGCAAGAGATGACCACCTATAACTTTTGTGCTGGCCCGGCTATGTTGCCGGTGGAAGTGATGCAACAGGCACAGGAAGAGTTGATCAACTGGCATGGTCGCGGCTGCTCCATTATGGAGATGAGTCACAGAGGCAAAGATTTTATGCAGGTTGCGGCTCAGGCAGAGCAGGACCTGCGCGACTTATTGTGCATACCCGCAAACTACAAAGTACTGTTTATGCATGGTGGTGGTCGCGGTCAGTTTTCTGCTGTGCCACTGAATTTAGCTAAAACAGGTGTCAGTGCAGATTATATTGTCTCAGGCGCCTGGTCTAAGGCGGCGGTTGAAGAAGCAGAGAAATTCACTGCGTTAAAAGCTCAGGCTATTCAGTTTAAGCAAGATGGTCTTCGCACTTTAGTACCAGCTTCAGAGTGGCAGCTCAATGACAATGCCAGCTTCGTGCATTTTTGCCCGAACGAAACAGTGGATGGCATGGAGTTTATTGACTTACCTACCACCAAAGCGCCTTTGGTGGCCGATCTGTCATCTACCATCTTATCTCGTCATATTGATGTCAGCCGGTATGGCGTGATTTACGCAGGTGCCCAGAAGAATATCGGGCCTTCAGGTTTAACGCTCGCCATAGTGCGTGAAGACTTGTTACCAGCCAAAGGCAGCAGCATTCCTAGTGTTTTGGATTATCGTTTGGCCGCTGAAAACGACAGTATGTTTAATACACCTCCTACTTATGCCTGGTATCTGGCCGGTTTAGTCTTCCAGTGGCTAAAACGTCAGGGTGGTGTTGAGGCTATGCAACTGCGTAACACCCTCAAAGCACAAACCTTGTATGGCTATATCGACCAAAGCGATTTTTATCGCAATGACGTTGCGCCACAATTCCGCTCATCGATGAACGTGCCGTTTTTATTGGGTGACGAAACGCTGAACGACTTGTTTGTCAACGAAGCCGAAGCCAATGGTTTGTTGGCATTAAAAGGCCATCGTATGGTGGGCGGTATGCGCGCCAGTATCTACAATGCTATGCCATTAGAAGGCGTACAAACTTTAGTAACCTTTATGAAAGAATTTGAGCGGGTGCACGGCTGATGAAAACTTTAACCTTAGAGCCTATCGCTAAAGTGGAAGGCGTGGTGCATTTACCTGGTTCAAAAAGTATTTCCAACCGTGCTTTATTACTGGCCGCTTTAGCCAAAGGCACAACCCGTATCACCAATTTGCTCGACAGCGACGACGTCAGCCATATGCTCAATGCCTTAACAGCGCTTGGCGTACAGTTTTCGTTATCTGCGGATAAAACAGTGTGCGAAATCACGGGTGTAGCGGGCGTATTTCAGCATAAAGAACCTCTTGAGCTGTTTTTAGGCAACGCCGGTACAGCGATGCGCCCGCTCACAGCAGCTTTGGCTGTATCCCATGTCGATGTGACCTTAACAGGTGAGCCACGGATGTACGAACGTCCTATTGGCCATTTGGTGGATGCCTTGCTGCAATGGAATGCCGATATTGAGTATCTGCAGCACAAAGACTATCCGCCGCTGCGTATTCGCGGTAAAGCCCTTAGAGGCGGCAAAATCAGTATTGATGGCTCAGTCTCCAGTCAGTTTTTAACCGCAGTGCTGATGGCTGCACCTTTATTATCCGGTGACAGTGAAATAGTGATCAGTGGCGAGCTGGTGTCCAAACCTTATATTGATATTACTTTGGCTTTGATGGCTCGTTTTGGCGTTGCTGTCGAAAACAAGAACTACCAAAGCTTTGTGGTCAAAGGCAATCAGCAGTATCAGTCACCTGGTGATTTTCTGGTGGAAGGTGATGCTTCTTCAGCGTCTTATTTCCTCGCCGCTGCTGCTATTAAAGGCGGCACCATTAAAGTCACAGGCATTGGCAAAAATGCAGTGCAGGGTGATATTCACTTTGCCGACGCTTTAGAAGCCATGGGCGCAACGGTAGACTGGGGTTATGATTACATTTCGGTTACCCGTAACCAATTGAAGGGCATAGACCGTGATTACAACGCTATTCCTGATGCGGCCATGACCATTGCGACTACGGCTTTGTTCGCACAAGGCCCAACAGCTATCCGCAATGTTTACAACTGGCGCGTGAAGGAAACCGACCGTTTGGCAGCTATGGCGACAGAACTGCGTAAAGTGGGTGCTGAAGTTGAAGAAGGTGAAGATTACATTATCATTGAGCCACCAAAGACACTGAAACATGCCAGCATAGCAACCTACAACGATCACCGGATGGCCATGTGCTTCTCTTTGGTTGCATTAAGTAATACGGCTGTAACTATTGAAGACCCGGATTGTACCCGTAAAACATTTCCTCAATACTTTGAAGTGTTTAGCACACTTAGCACCTTAGCTTAAGAAATCACGCGTAACCTGAATGGTTACGCGATCCCCTTGATTAATCCGCGCTTTTTGTCATTTATTTCTGTATAATGCCGCATCTTTTTGTGTGTTCGACTGTTTTGGAGGCAGAATGCAACAAGCGCCGGTAATTACCATTGATGGACCAGGTGGCTCAGGGAAAGGCACTATTTGCCGTTTAGTTTCCCAAAAACTGGGCTGGCATCTGCTGGATAGCGGAGCGATTTATCGTGTATTAGCTTTAGCTGCTATCCATCATCAAATTGACCCTTCTGACGAAGAAGCCTTACAGCCATTGGCTGCTCACCTTGATGTGCAGTTTACCTGTGACGAACAAGGCAATACCCGCATTACGCTGGAAGGCGAAAATGTCACTCATACCATCCGTACTGAAGAAGTAGGTTCAGTGGCCTCTAAAATTGCCTCTTTACCACGGGTACGTGAAGCCTTATTACGCCGTCAACGTGCTTTTAAAGAAGCTCCGGGCTTAGTCGCAGATGGCCGTGATATGGGCACTGTGGTGTTTCCACAGGCAGAAGTTAAAATCTTTTTAACAGCCGACGCGTCAGAGCGCGCCAGACGGCGTTATTTAGAGTTGAAAGAAAAGGGCCATGATGTTAACATCGGCGACCTTTTGAGCGAAATACAGGCCCGTGACGAACGGGATATGAATCGCGCCGTAGCGCCTTTAAAGCCTGCAAGCGATGCATACATGCTGGATTCGACCAATAAATCCATTGAACAAGTGTTGGACGAGGTTCTCAACGTCTGTAAAAAGTTGAACCAGGCCTAGACCTTCACGTTGGACAGCTTGTCGCAAGGAAGATGACAAGTTAACTTAGCAACCCCATGACACAGGACTGTGCGTGGAGCACTTAAACTGAAAAAGTGAATATGACTGAAAATTTTGCACTACTGTTTGAGGAAAGCCTCAAGACTATCGAAACTCGCCCTGGTTCTATCGTTAAAGGAACCATCGTTGCTATCCATAAAGACGTAGTACTGGTTGACGCCGGTCTGAAATCTGAAGCAGCAATCCCGGTTGAACAATTCAAAAACCTGGCTGGCGAGATTGAAGTGAGCGTTGGTGACATCATCGACGTAGCTCTGGACGCGGTAGAAGACGGTTTCGGTGAAACCTTATTATCTCGTGAAAAAGCTAAACGCCATGAATCCTGGGTTCGCCTGGAAAAAGCTTGTGAAGATAAAGTTACTGTTATCGGTATCATCACTGGCAAAGTTAAAGGCGGTTTCACTGTCGAAGTCGATGGTATCCGTGCATTCCTGCCTGGTTCATTAGTTGACGTGCGTCCGGTACGTGACACATTACACTTAGAACACAAAGAACTTGAGTTCAAAGTAATCAAATTGGATCAGAAGCGTAACAACGTGGTTGTATCACGTCGTGCTGTGATCGAATCTGAAAGCAGTGCTGAGCGCGATACACTGTTACAAAACTTAGAAGAAGGCATGGAAGTTAAAGGTATCGTTAAGAACCTGACTGACTACGGTGCATTCGTAGATTTAGGTGGCGTTGACGGTTTACTGCACATCACTGACATGGCTTGGAAACGTGTTAAACACCCAAGCGAAATCGTCAATGTTGGCGACGAAATCCCAGTTAAGGTTCTGAAGTTTGACCGTGAGAAACAACGTGTTTCTTTAGGTCTGAAGCAAATGGGTGAAGATCCATGGGCAGCTATCGCTTCACGTTACCCAGAAGGTGCTCGCATCACTGGTCGCGTAACTAACCTGACTGATTACGGCTGCTTCGTAGAAATCGAAGAAGGCGTTGAAGGTTTAGTACACGTTTCGGAAATGGACTGGACTAACAAAAACATCCACCCATCTAAAGTTGTTAACTTAGGTGATTCAGTGGAAGTTATGGTCCTGGAAATCGACGAAGAACGTCGTCGTATTTCTTTAGGTCTGAAACAATGTAAAGCCAACCCATGGGAAGAGTTCGCTAAGGGCTTCAACAAGGGCGACCGCGTATCTGGTAAGATCAAGTCAATCACTGACTTCGGTATCTTCATCGGTTTAGACGGTGGCATCGACGGTTTAGTACACCTGTCAGACATCAGCTGGAATTCAACTGGCGAAGACGCTGTACGTGAATTCAAGAAAGGCGACGAAGTACACGCAGTTGTGTTACAAGTTGACCCAGAGCGCGAGCGTATCTCTTTAGGCATCAAGCAATTAGACGAAGACCCGTTCAACGGCTACCTTGCTGATAACAAAAAAGGTGCTATCGTTAAAGGCAACGTAACTGCAGTTGACGCGAAAGGCGCTACTGTAATGCTGGAAGGTGGTGTTGAAGGTTACGTTCGCGTATCTGACATCGCTCGTGAGCGTATCGAAGACGCTACTACAGTATTAAAAGTTGGTGAAGAAGTAGAAGCTCGCCTGATGGGTGTTGACCGCAAAAACCGCGTAATCAGCCTGTCAATCAAAGCGAAATTCGAAGCTGAAGAAAAAGAAGCTATGGACACTATCAAAAAGCAGGATGATACTGATTTTGGTGGTAACGCTATGGCCGAAGCATTCAAAGCTGCTCAAAAAGCTGACTAATTGATGCTTGTATAGAAGGGCTGGAGCATTTGCTCCGGTCCTTCATTCTACTGATACAGCGGAGGGTCCATGACCAAATCTGAATTGATCGAAAAACTGTCTACTGATTTTTCTCATGTCCAGGTGAAAGACATCGAATCTTCAGTCAAAGAAATTCTGGAACAAATGGCCACCTCACTTGCGAATAACGAGCGTATCGAAATTCGTGGTTTTGGTAGTTTTTCTCTGCATTACCGCGCACCTCGTGTAGGTCGCAATCCAAAAACCGGCGATAAAGTGGAATTAGATGGCAAATACGTGCCTCATTTCAAACCGGGTAAAGAATTACGTGACCGGGTGAAAACTAACACCTGATCTCTTTTCAGCTAAAAAACGGGGTTGACGGAGTTTTGACCAGATTTTTTTATGTTGTATTTATTATTGCCCTGATTATTTTCGGGCTTATTCTGGGTTCCCTCAATCAGCAAGTTGCTGAATTTAATTATCTTATTGCAAAAACAGAACTCAGAGTGGTCGATATCGCCGCTCTGTTTTTAGTTTCTGGTTTTCTGCTTGGCCTGAGTGTCTCTATGGCCTTTATTCTGAAGGCAAAAACCAAAGGTTGGTTTGCTAAATCTTCAGATAAAACCTGATCCCTATGCTGGAACTGTTATTTCTGTTACTTCCTGTCGCCGCCGCTTACGGCTGGTTTATGGGCCGCAACAGCGAAAAACAAAAAGAGCTTAAGGGCAGGGCTTCTGTCACCAAAAACTTATCCTCTGGCTTAAATTTCCTGCTGACTGATCAGGAAGACAAAGCTATTGAGCAATTATTGCAATTGCTTGATGTCGAAGCCGCTACTATTGATACCTACCTGGCCTTAGCCAATCTGTTCCGTCGCCGTGGTGACTGGGATAAAGCCATTCGTATTCATGAAAAGTTGCATCAGTTAAAACTGCCAAAACAACAGGCACAAAAAATACAGTTTGAGCTGGCCAAAGATTACTTTAGTGCTGGTTTATACGACAGAGCCGAGCCTTTATTAAGTGCTTTGGTTCAGGCCGAAAGCATTCGTGAAGCTGTGTTAAAACAACTCTTTAGCTTATTTACAGCCACTCACGAATGGCAAAAAGCTATGGATTTCCGTGCTGTAGTAGAACAGACAGATTCCCGTTCCTTACGTATTGGTGTGGCGAATTTTAGCTGTGAAGCCTGGCGTAAAGAACCAGCTCCGCGCGATGCGTACCGCCAGTTGATCCAACGTTATCCGGTATCCTTGCGGCCTAAATACGAGCTGGCAAAAAAGCTGATTGCCGAAGAAGAATTTACCGAAGCGCGTGAGCTGTTGCTGGCCATACTGCAACAACGGCCTCAATGGGCTGCAGAATTATTGCCTTTAGTAGAGCAGACAACTCCAGAACCGGCAGAGTGGCAACAACTACTTACTGAACTTAGCCGTAAACATAAAAACATCAGCGCTATAGCAGAGCTGGCGCAATTTTACGCTGATGAGCAGCACCTGCAGCAGGCTGAAAATTTGCTGACAGATAAATTGAAGCAGCAGCCGAATATCCGCTTGTTTTTAAAATTCATTCAAATCAGACGGTTACAAGATCCGTCTGAGCCACATCTGGCTGAAATAGAACAAATGCTACAGGCTTATCTGGATACCAAAGTGCTGTATCATTGCCGCAATTGTGGTTTTAAAACCAAACAACCTTATTGGCTCTGTCCGTCTTGCCAGCAGTGGGAAACGGTAGAGCCAATGACCGGCATTGACGGTCGCTGATCTGACAAAGAAGAGAACGTGATGAATAACACCAGTCCTATAGTGGTCGCATTAGACTTCGAACAAAAATCCGCAGCACTGAATTTAGTCAGCCAACTTGACCCGGCTTTATGTCGTTTAAAAGTCGGCAAAGAGATGTTTACTCACTTTGGCCCGGACTTTGTCAAAGAGCTGCATCAGCGCAAGTTTGATGTGTTTTTAGACCTGAAATTTCACGATATTCCTAATACAGTGGCTAAGGCCGTCAAAGCCTCTGCAGATTTAGGCGTGTGGATGGTGAACGTACATGCCTCTGGTGGCAGCCGTATGATGATTGCAGCTCGTGAAGCCTTAGAAAGCTTCGGCAAAGAAAAACCTCTGCTGATCGCTGTCACCGTATTGACCAGTATGGAGCAAAGTGATTTAGTGGAGCTGGGTATTAATTTAACGCCACAACAGCAGGTACTTAGACTGGCAGGGCTGGTTGATAAGTCAGGCCTGGATGGCGTGGTTTGTTCTGCACAAGAAGCTGTTGAATTAAAACAGCAATTTGGTAAAGAATTCTGCTTAGTGACCCCTGGTATTCGCCCATCTTTTGCCACTGCTGATGATCAAAAAAGGGTGATGACTCCGGCTGATGCATTAAAGGCTGGTGTAGACTATATGGTGATAGGGCGCCCTATTACCAAAGCAGCCGATCCGTTATCCGCTTTACAACAAATTTACCGGGAGATTTACCCCGCGCATTAAGAAAAAGGAGCTTTTATTTGGATGCAGTGAATTTAACAATCCTGGTTGCAGGGGCTCTGTTTTTCTCCAGTATCGTTGCTACTCTGATCTCGGCGCGCTTAGGTGCGCCTTTATTATTAATTTTCCTCGTCATTGGCATGCTGGCCGGTGAAGACGGTTTGCTGGGCATCAAGTTCGGCAATCCTGATGTTGCTCTGCTAATTGGCTCTATTGCCCTCGTTATTATTCTGTTTGATGGTGGTATGCGTACTCATCCGGACAGGGTTCGGGTTGTATTGGCGCCAGCAGCGGTATTGGCCACTTTAGGCGTTGTGCTGACCTGTGGCATTTTAGGTGTTGCAGCATCCTACCTGTTTAATTTGACCTTGCTCGAAGGCTTATTGTTGGGCGCCATATTGAGCTCAACTGACGCCGCTGCGGTATTTTCTATCTTCCAGTCTGCCGGCTTAAATATTAAAGAGCGGGTGGCATCCACATTGGAAATAGAGTCGGGTAGTAACGACCCTATGGCGGTGATGTTGACCTTTACTCTGGTTGGCGTTTTAGCGGGCCAAAGTGAATTGAATTGGTCCTTGTCGACCGTATTCTTTCAGCAGGCTGTAGTAGGCGCTGCAGTAGGTTATGGAGCAGGGCGCTTCTTTGTTTTGTTGTGTCGTAAACTGCCATTAAGCGCTGCCTTTTTCCCCTTATTGGCCGTCTCTTATGCGCTGCTGATCTATGGCCTAACCAACCAATTTGGTGGCAGCGGCTTTCTGGCCGTGTATTTAATGGGCTTTTTAATAGGCAACGCCCGTTTACCACAAATTCAGCAGATTTTACGTATGCACGACGGTTTAGCCTGGCTCAGTCAAATCATTATGTTTTTGATGTTGGGTTTATTGGTTACGCCAAGTAAGCTGATGGAATATGCAATTCCTGCGCTGATACTGGCATTGGTGATGATCTTTATAGCACGGCCTATAGCTGTGTTTTTAAGCCTGGTGCCATTTCATTTTCCAAAGAAAGATCAGGTATTTATCAGCTGGGTAGGGCTTCGTGGTGCAGTGCCTATTATTCTGGCGTTATTCCCATGGTTAGCTGGCGTGCCGAATAAAGATTTGTACTTTAACGTGGCGTTTTTCGTGGTGATTGTATCCTTGCTCATTCAAGGTTGGTCTATAGCGCCGGTAGCGCGCTGGCTGAAACTCGAAGTACCACCAGAGCCAGGCCCGGATCACTCCATGACACTCGACAGCGTCGACAGTAATGATTTGCTGCAGGTGTTGTCCTTTAAAGTCGGCAAAGGTTCACCTATTGTAGACAGCGACTGGCAGCAACTGAATATGTCACCGGATGTCAGTTACTTAGGTGTGCTGCGTAAAGGCGAATGGATCAAAGCCGAGCAAAGCCCAAGCTTTCAACTGAACGATATGCTGCTGGTATTAAGCAAAGCCAAAGATGTAAAAGCAGTCAGTGACAAAGTGTCCACCAGCGCAGAGCAAACCTCGTTGGATAAACTGGACTTCTTCGGCGACTTCGTACTAAACGGCGAAATCACCTTAAACGAGCTGGATGGCTTCTACAGCATCAAATTCGCTGAAGATCAGGACCCAACCCAAAGCCTGTCCGAATACATCACCGAGAAATTCCACAGACGTGTGGTGGTTGGCGACCAGGTACAGCTGGATCAATTAGTACTGACAGTACGTCAAATAGACGACCACGACCAGATACTACAGGTGGGTATTAAGTCGGCCTAATCTACAGAAATAAGCCTTATGCCGGATAAATGAGTTGAAACAGGCGTAAGGCTTTTAAACATGTTTGAATGTAGGGATTACGGCAGCGGGCTAAAGCCGATAACCCAATAATAATATTCAATTTAACATAATAATCATTATGCGAATAAACGCGAACGGGCCAAAAATCTATGTTTACCGAAGTCTGGCACTAAGTAACTTCCAGAGATCTTCAGGACGCATAACATCAGAGCGCCCGTTAGGAGCTTTTTTGCTAGGTTCGACCAGACCTTTCTAGCTGACTCATACTTTGTATTTTCAGCTGCAAGACTAACCAAAACCCACTCAGCATTTAGTCCACATTTCTCAGCTATTTCAATTGCTTGTTCTTCAGTCAATGGTCTCTTACCACTTTTCGCAGATGACAGGTTTTGCTTAGTTATGCTGGTCAGCATCTTCAAAAGATCTGCATCCGTTCGCAAATTCATTTTTGTCTTTGCCAGCTCAACTAATTCTGTACTGAAGTTCATTTTCTTAATCCTGTCTCTTTACAAAGTATTCAAATGTGATTACATTTGCCGAAGTTAGGTATTCAATGCTGAATACTTTTTCTATAACTTACTTCAAAGGCGGGAACCGATGAATACACAACAACCTCAACCAGCAACATTCGTCTGTGATTGCGGCTGGGATAATGTATTTCGCGTACTGATGACAGCTACGCACTTACTTGCAAATTGCGAAAACTGCGGCAATCTGTACGAATTTACCCCTTTAGAGTCTCAGCAACCGGATAATTCCAAGCTTCCCGCCATTCCTGTTTCTGAGACTCACCTCCTGCCCGCTTCGTTCCGTTTGGTTAGTCAGGGCTAAAAACCATGAACCTACAGGACGTAATCCAGCTCAAGGAAAAAGGCGCCAAGTTCAAACTGGTCTTAGCAAAAAGCCTGTCTTTCCGTTCAAACCACTCGGATTATGAGCTGTATTTGCAGCTTAAAACCGTTGAAAGCAAAGGCGATTTACCTGTCACAGCGAATATAGCAGTTGACGCGCCAAAACACTACCTGACGCTAGAACGCTATCTGACTCAAAACTCCTTAGATTTCATCTTTTTACACAACGATGAAAAACCGTTTTCCACCGTGCTTGCAAGTGAACCTTTGGCTGGTTGCTCTCTGTGTACTATCTGCTTCAAAACTAATTTTGACGGTAGTGCAGGCTGTAAAAATTCCAGCGTTTTTTCTCAGGCTTCCGGTGGCTGGGTTTGTAATTTGCAGGCCCGCCAATGATGCACCTATACATTTCTGCCATTCCTTACCTTGCCTGTATATCTATTGGCGCGGTCTTTGGTATTTGGCTTTGTATCATGGAGCTGTCAGACAATGACTGATGTGACTAACCAGGGAAACTTACCTGTGACCCAGCTGGAGCCAAAACCAGTTCCAGCCAGCAAATTAATCCTGTCTCTTTATCCTGGCATCGACTTGTTTTCGAAACCGTTTGAAGCTTTAGGATTCTCTGTAGTTCGCGGCCCTGACTTACTTTTAGGTCAGGACATACGTGATTTTCATGTACCTGCCGGAGTGTTTGCCGGAATTATCGGTGGCTCTCCCTGCCCTGAATTTTCAGGTTTACGCCGTTTAGAGCCAACAGGCGAAGGCTTGGAACTGCTCGGCCATTATCAGCGCATCGTCACCGAAGCAGACTGCAACTGGTGGCTTCTGGAAAACGTGGCCCGAGTACCGGACTTAAAAATTAACGGCTGGTCATGGCAGCGTTTTGATTTAAATCAAGCATGGTTCACCAACGTGAGCCGCTTGCGTCACTTCCAGTTCGGCAACAAAGACGGTTTAACACTCAACCCGCCTAAATTTACAGGCCGCTCAGCAGAACATGCTGCCGCTGTTGCTTCTGATGACCGTTCATTTGAACACCTGAAATACTGCCAAGGGTTACCCGCTGATTTTGATTTACCAAGCTTCACCGTTGAAGGCAAAAAGCGCGCAGTTGGTAACGGCGTTCCTCTGGTACTTGGCTCAGTTCTGGCCAACTTAATCAATGAAACTGTTTACGGTGTGACTCGGCCGGCTGACTTAACTGTGACTCACCTGGTTCACTCTGTTGTGACTGAGCCAGGACAAACAAGTGTGACTAACCGGCTTTTACAATCTGTGACAGACCAGGCTATTTATCCTGTGACTCTCCGGACTGAAATTTGTGAGTGTGGTTGTGGTCGTGTTGTGACAGGAAAAGCAAAATACGCCTCTCCAGCTTGCAGAAAGCGAACATCTAGAAGGAATGCCGCATGATTGACTTCGGCGCTATCTCCGTGATGTTCAAGCCTGAGTTTGTCAAAGAAATGTCTGACAACTCCATTCTTTTACCTTCCCTTAAGGGAAAACTCGGACTCTCCTACTCTGGCCAGATTGATTTTGACCTTGAAGGCAATGCAGAAGTAAGCCGCCTGAACCACCGTTTTGAGTCAATCCCGAGCAGCTTCGCCAGCCTCGCGTTTTTATTCGTAGACGGCACTGACTTTGTGAAATACCCATATATCCGCATCTGCGGCAATCCAGCCAAGCTGTTGCAGGGGCACAACGTCTATGGCTCTGATGATGCAGAACTGTGCTTGTTCGCCGTTCTGGAAGCTTTCATGATGGCAATGCCTCACCTGTCTGAATTCTTAGACTGGACTACAGCAAATATTGACTATATCGACGTCACTTACACAGCCAGGATAGAGAACGACAACACCGCATTGCAGGTGCTTCAGGTTCTGAAAAACGTCAGCGCCGGACAGACCAAAAACAAGACGTCTGACGATTACCTGTCAACGGTTTACTGGGGTAAAGGCACAGGCAAAAACAAACGCAACAGCCGCAGAAAGCAGCTCAAAGCCTACCTGAAAACCCCTGAACTGATGAACTCCATCAAAGAAGTTCAGAAGAAGCTTAAAAAGTCGTTTGGTGACAAAACACTGACCGATTGCTTAATGCGTCAGTTAGCAGCCCTGAACCAACCAGACGTTCAGAAAATGGCAGAAGGCGCTATCCGCTTCGAATCCCGATTATTTGCACCGTGGTTGTTTGATAACGGTTTACCCGTCCACGTATTTGATTTTATGACCAAGGCTAAGGCCGAACCAACGCTGTTAAAGCACCTGTGGCAAAAAAGCTGGCAGGACGTATTCAAGTCTTTTGAGGGCGCAAAAATGCACCTACATAACGATGCCGCGATACAAGAATCGCTGAGAACCCATTTTTACCGTGAAAACAAAAGCGGTGTCCGTACTTACACCAAAGCTTCCAAGTTATTCAATTTTTACATAGCCCTGAAAACACTGGGCTTTGAAGCTGTTTACCGTGATATGGACAGAGCTACTTTTAGCCGCCATCTGGCTGATTTGAAGACCGCTGGCTTAAGCCGCGCCCAACTCCAGAACCTGACCGCAGAAGTAAACAACGTGGTCCCGCTGGTACGACTTATCAACATCGATTTTAACACCCAGCTGCCGGAAAACTGGCAGGAACCCCAACCCCTGCGCGACCAAGTGAAGCGCTTAAACCCAATGCTAAAAATAGCAAGCTGAGGCAAACAACATGGCTGAATTAGTCCACATTCCAACGTTCACAGGTGACTCTCACACAGGCATCTATTTAGGCTATCGCGAAGAACAGAAGTTAGACAAAGAGAAAAAAGCGTACACGCAGTACGTGCTTGGCATGATGCGCCAAATCCCCACAAAGTTCGGCACGACAAGCGAAATGATTACCGAACTCACGGTATCCAAAGACCTTGCCACCAAAGGCTTTTTAACCCTGTTAGCGCCGATGCTGGAAACTCAAATTTCACTACCGATTTACGTTAGCACTTATCAGGGTTCATCAGGCGTTACTCGCTACGTTACTGAATCCGCAATGCAGATGTTTGGTCAAGGTGCCAAGGTTCAAAAAGAGAACGCCGCATGAAGCTTTTAGCTGTAGCTGTACTGTTCCTGTCTTCATTCGTAAACGCACAATGTTTGAAGACAGCTACGCCTCTTGGTGGTGAAGGTTGGCCTGATGGTATTCCAGCGTCTGGCGTTGGTTACATTCGGGTCTGTCCACCTGAGGCGTACTACTCCCCGAACGCTGCCTGTACCGCTGGCCAGTATTGGGTTCCGTACAGCTACAGCGCCAACCCCGTTTTTACAGCCGACACGTTAGAAACGTGTACTGGCTATTGGATTCCAACGGCTGCCGAAGTTAAACAGCAGCAGTCGCTTGGTGTAACACCTGAAGGGTTTTTGCAGTCCTTTACGTTCGGCATAACCCTTTATTTAACCTTCTGGTACGGCCCTTATTTGGTGTCCTTAGCCAGACAATTAATTAACAAACTGTGAGTAAAAAACATGACTGAAATTTTTGCTGCTATTGATTTAGCTGACGTTGCTGTTGCCATTGTCGGTATGGGTGTTCTGGTTATCGGCATCCATATGGCCTTTAAGTCAATCGACTTAGGCAAACGCGCTGTGCGTAAGGCGTAATTTAATGCTGGGCGGTGCTATCACTGCCCTCATTTACATGATGGCCATGTGGGTGGGGGTTGAATGTGCAAAAGCCATGACTAAGGGCTTTCGATGAAAAACAAACTAACTTTTGCCCTGCTTTTCGCGGGGCTTTTTTTATCAAACCACGCTTACGCTGATGGTGAATGCATCGCGCATTCAAACCAGGTTGTTCAGTATTTGGATTTTCAGGGAAGTAGCTGCCCCACTGTTGCATCTATCTCTCAAAACGGCTTTAAGTGTGAACTTGTTCGCACGCCAACTTTTGTCTGTGCTATTAACAACACATCTGGTGGCGCTGGAGGCGGCCCATGGAGTTATACTGGACAACTTTTTGACCCACCTCTTTCTGATATACCGCTTTCTGACCAACTTCACGTAATTCCATCAATTAAACTTACTCAAGCCCCCGTTTTCGACATGGCGGACTCTTTAATACCATTGCGCAATACCATTACTAGCAGCACCCAAGGCACCTATATCGGTTTTGAGCGCGTCAGTTATGGCCTGCAAGCCCTTAGTGCAAATGATAAAACCGTTAACGATAACGTTATTACGTTGTCTGACCGTATGAGTCAATTTAGTACTTACGTTAATGCTGCCAAAGCCTCTGCTGATTCTTCTAAGTCGTCTTCAGACCTCACTAGAGATGCTGTAAATGTTACGAACCAATCAATAAGCAATCTTAAGTCAGAGCTTCTCCAGTCTAACGACGCTCTGGCTCAATCATTATCTGAAATTAAATCTATTTCTGATGATATTCAGCTTACTGCTACTGAAGATGCTCTTAGAAATGAACAACTTCATCAGCAAACCCATGCTGCACAGGTAACTGCTCAAAGTTCTTTAGATTCTATAGAGGAAGATGCAGATAACGCCGCTCACAATACAGCTCTCGCATCCGATTATGCTTCCCAAGCCAATTACAACGCACAGCAAGCCTACAATATGGCTTCTGAAGCTGCTTATAACTCTGGCTATCTTATGGGTGACGTATCCGATACGAAGAACATAACTAGCGAAATTCGTAACATACTGCTTGAAGGCGATTCAGGTGGCGAAGGTAATCAACAGACCAATGACCTTTTAACCGGCATTAAATCTGATGCAAATACCAATACAGATCGCATTATAAATGCCATTAATAATTCATCTTCTGCTCCTGGTGATGATGGTCAATTGCAAGGCGTCAATGACAGACTTGATGGCCTTTTGGGTCAGGGACAGGGGTTGTCTCAGCAGCTTGGTCAGCAACTTAATCAGATTAAAACCGCTGTTGAAAACATCGAAACCGGAGGTGGCACTGGCGGTCCTTCGTCAGATACTGGCACTCATGAAAGACTGGATACACTTAACACTAAAGTCTCAGAACTTAATGAAAGCGTTGTCGACTCAGCGCTCAATACACAACAGGTAATCGACGGTTCTACTGATGAACTTTTGGCAGAGCTTGTGGCTATCAAAGGTGCTTTAGAAGATGGAACTTCAGAATATGATGACACCGAAGTCAAAGAAAAACTTACCGCTTTAATCAATAACACAGGCGCTACAGGCAACAATGTAGTAGCCAGCGGTCAGGCTACACAGCAGGCTGTTGCAGCGTCCGGCCAACAGGTCACAGATGCAGTAAACGGTTTGGGTGAAAAGCTTGACGGCATCAGCGAAAGCATCGATGGTTTAGGTAACGCGTTTGAACCCGGCTCAGGTCAAAACACTGGCCCTACGCTTTGTACTGGTGATGATTGCTACAAAGGTAAAAGCTGGGTTACTCCTAAGTACCCTGAAGGCATGACAAGCATTTATGAAACCCATAAAGCCGCCTTTCAAGACTCATCTGTTCATGAATATTTAGAGCGGTTTAACCCGACTATATCGGGCACTGCTCCTACCAGCTGGCAGTTTTGCATAGATGTGGGCTTTGCAAATCTCGGCTGCCATTCCCTTGAATTGCCGCCTTACATCCTTTCTTTTGTCCGACTCATCATTTTGATAACAGCTGGCTTTTTGTGCCGTCGTTTAATTTTTGGAGGTTAACTCATGCCGCAATGGTTAATAGATTTTGGGAATTGGTGCTATGAAATTTCTTACGCAGCTGTCGCAACTGTTGGAGTGCTTTTTGAAAATATACTGCTTACCATCCTTGATGGCTTCTTTATTGTGGGTCGCTTGGCCCTTGATGGTGTTGGTGCAATTTTACAACCTTTTGGCATACAGCAGCTCTTTGATGCGTTGCCTCCGGATGTTTTGGGAATGATGAACGCTATTGGCCTGCCTGAAGCGCTTGGCATGATTATCTCAGCAATTACTGTACGGCTGTTTATGCAGCTTATCCCGTGAAGCGCGCCGCGACAGTTGAGCAAGAAAGCCTAGTAAATTAAGCATAAATGGTCATGCTCATATTACTAGGCTTCTCGTCCATATTAAGAACTGAACTTATAGTCAGTATTTTCTAAGATCAAAATTTTTCGATTTGAATAGCCATGTTGGCTGGCCCAGCCTCAGTATTCAATCGAACAAAGATTGTGCCAGAGGCATTTTCAAGTCGCGGAGCAAAACCGCTAACACCCTCCGTGAGTGGCGATACATCCCAAGTGGACTGACCACCGGTTAGTAAATACTCGGAATAAGTGTCTGGTAAAAAGTTGGTAGTTTTTAACGTTATCTTGAAAATATCAGGAATATCCTGAGTTGGTGCGGTTAACTGGCGCAGACCATTTGTGTCACCAGCATCTCCTGGCACCAGAAGTGCCTGCGGGGTAGATGTGACATCCGTTAATAGGTCAGACCATACATAACCCCGCGTTGTCTTCGCGGAGCCCAGCCGATACGGTTTAGGACCTCGAATATCAATATTGTTTGAGTGGTTTTCCTTCACTTCAGATCCATAACCTAAACCGCGCTCACCGCAGTCCATATCAATAGTTGTGTAGGTAATTTCTCCGCCGATTAACACATCAAAATCACCTGTCGTAGCAGTAGTGCGCGATCTGCCTGTCAACTTGTTCCGGCTTGTTCCCGCAGCAAAAAAAGCTCCATTGCCAGGGCCATCATATTCTAGGTGTACTGTATTTCCTGATCCCTCAAATGTAACGCCAGGACTACCAACGGCTTTTACGCAAATAAAAACGTTATCATCGCCGTACAAGTTTAAAACTGATGTGATTGAGTTGATTGACGTGATTGGTAAAAACGTGTTGTGTTTAACTGGTTGGCGAACCCATGTAGTGTGACACTTTGCGCCACCAATTGTTAATGGTCCAAAGGTACAACCCCAAGTCCGCCCTGATACGCCCATGCCATCGCCCGAAGTATCGCCAGGGTTATCTTGTGCAGCTGGGGTTAACAATGACTTACGGGCGCTTTCAACAATTAAGCCGCCGTTACTTGTACGCTTGCCGCCTTTTACCTCAACATTGCAGGACTGTATGCGAGTTACAAATGCACTAAACAAGCACCACTGGGCATAATTAATAGTTAGATCACACTCCCAGCAATCTGTTAGCAAGCCAGCAGCTCCACCAAACCTTTGATTAATCCCCAAGTCTCCACCGACGCCTTGAGCTTTAACGGCTACAATTGACTTTCGACACCATTTAAGGCCAACACCGCCGCCGCCGAAGCCATTACCTTTATGTATCCCTCCGCGAATATTACAGTTTTCTAAAAACTCAACCTTGCTTAACCGGACTCCATTGCCGATATCAAACTTACCTCCGACATATTCCTCAAATGTAACTGAATCACCGACAATAGATTCAACTGTAAAATATTCGTAATAGTTGAAATCCTGCATGGAGGGCGAAGAAACGCCAACCTCTAATCTGAGCTCAGCGGTTTCACGCATTTCAACCGTATCCCCAACGGAAAGGTCTGAGGCGTCATCTACAGTAATCTCTCTATAAAGACCAGTGCCAATAGCGGTCACTGTCATTACAGTACCCACCCGACCTGCACCCACGCAGCGGATTGACGGTTGCTTTGCGCCTGACGCTTGAACGTTGTTTACAACAGTATTTTCACCAAATTCAAGATCTAACGAAGATTCAAAGACAGACTGATTAAAATTGTATTCTGCCCCAAAAGCCTTGATCGGCTTACCTGTTGCAGCTGCCGCTTCAAACAGGTGATTATCGTTATCTTCTTCTCCAACAAGTCCAAACATCTCAGGCGTGACAAAGTCGCCAATGACTTTCTGAATGCTTTCAAAAGCTTTCGCTAAATTGTTATCCTGCGCAGGGTCAAAAACCACACCACAAGCTGCTAATGTGTTAGCAAACTCTGCAATTACATGATTAAACCAATCAGCACCAGGATAGCTTGGCCTATTATTGTCACCAGACTCAGTAAACCAACCAGGCGAACCAGATAATGGTTTTGCGGCTGGGCGAACTGTTGCTTGTGAACCATTGCGTAACGGATGCATAGTGACTCCTAATCGAAACTAATTTAAACGCCGTTTGAAGCGGCTTTATGACTGAAAATGCCTAAGCGGCGTAATAAAACTCGTAATACAAACCAGCGACTTTGTAACGCTGTAAAGTGCACTCCAGAACTCGGGCATCAGACGTTAGCAGTGGCGTTAACACATCATCCAAGCAAGTCATGAAAGCACCAGGTATCCCATAAACCGTTACCCGCAGTATGTAGCGGTATTTTTGCTCCCACAGCGGGTAAGTGCATGAGCGCATGCAGTGATGTGGAAACGTTTCATCAACCTCAACTGTGAAACCTAAGTCAGTAGCAAGCTTTTGGATATTCCACGCTTGCAAACCGCCCTTGCGGTGGTATTTTTCAACTGCTGCATATCTTCGATATTCGATGCTGGATGAAGAGTCAGCAGAACACTCGGGCAAACCTAAATACTCTTCCCATTCATCCAGCAACTGAACGGTGGATTCAGGGCGCATTTCAAACAGTAAGCTATCAGCGCTGGACTCCGCACGCTCTAATCGTTGCGCATATCCTTGCGCGTATTTGTAAAGGTCCAGCGTTGTAGCTCTTTGCCACAAAAGCCCGCGAGGCATTTGCGCCAGGATTGAGTTAGTCCACTGCGCTACGGAGTGCCCCATGTGATCACTCCTAATGCATGTAGCTCTGTGTCTTCCGCAGTTACATCAACGGCTAAATCCAACAGGTAATCAGACACAGCCAAAGTTGAACCTATGGCTGTACGAACTGCACTCAATAGCAAGGTTGAACCTGGGCCAAGCGTGTTGAAATAGGCTTTAATGCTGGATTGCACGCTTTGGCGTAGCTCAGGGCTGTCAGGAAATAAAGTGACGCCTAACGCTGTGGTTTTAAGCGTCAGTGGAATATAAACCGCCTCAATGCCACCTGGTCGCCCTACATCAGCACCCGTTGCTGGGTCTTTGTGGCGATAGATGTAATCGGCCATCGTGATTTGGTCTACCAAAGTGGGCAAAATATCGGTGCGTGAATCAAACACAAAGGCATAGCCAACTGTAGCTGGCCCTTGATAGGCATCGACTGCCCAGGCTCGGGCAACGCCTGGCACTTCGCGACACCAGGCAACATAGTCATGCACAGCGCCGCCCATTGGCGGATTACGTTTGCGGAACAATAAACGTTCAAGCACTTGCGCCACAGGCTCTAAATCGGCACCGCCTGCAATGCCACCACTTATGCCATTCGGCTGAATGCCTGGCACAGTAGAAACTAAGGTTAAGCTTTCACCAGCTAGCAGGTTACCCGCGGCACCTGGCACTTCAGCTTCAACTTGTATCACTACAATGCCACCTGATGGCTCATTAGAAAGTGTCACACGATATAGGCGGCCATCAGCATGCGTCATCACAGTATCAACTGGAATTGCTGAGCTGCCAGCAAAGGTAACCGGACCTATGGCTGAACTGGCCAGCTTCTGGATCACGCCTTCATAACGGGCTGTATCAATGATGGTTTGGTCTTCAGACTCAGAAGAAGGAATAACCTGGCGAACAATCCAGCTTTGATAATCATACAAGTCGCGAAGGCTGCCACTAACTGCAGCGTTCAGGGCCTGCTCAATACCAAACTTTGGTAAAATAGTATCCAGCGAGGCTTCAATGTCGATTAGCCCGCTTTCAATCAGTGCTCTAAGCGTGGGTACATTAAACGGCACCTTGTGTCTCCCATCGTTTCGATACAGTAAAAGAAATCACTTCACCATCGGGTTTAGTGATCACAACATTCAGCGCCAAGGTTTGAAACTTTGGAATAGAGCCAGTCACTTGAACGCTCTTGGCAACAACACCTTCGCCGTTATCACGCAGCATCCAGGCCAGTGCATCTTCTGCATATTTCACAGCTTTATTACGTACATCCGTGGTCATTTTTTCGCGGTAGAGCAGCCACAATTTAGAACCCCATGGCTCGGAGTAAAACGAGTCACCAGGCCAACCGCGTAAGTCTTTGGAGCCATCAGGTAAGGTGTCTGATTCATCAGCGCGGGCGTCAGTAAACAGTGAGATCAAAGCGAGGGTGGATATCTCGCCGATATCAGCACCCTCGATAATCAAACCTGCATTTTTCACCATGTCAAACACGATGGCGCTCATAACGAACCTACTCTGGTGGTGTGGTCGGCCTGTCTTCCGCGTCTTTGTGGGTGTGACCTAAGTAAGAAATACCGTTAGCACTTAAATCAGATCCATAAACAATACTGTCTGAAGTAATGGAGCCAACTGCATAAATCCCGAGGTCTGTTGATATACCACCAGTGACGTGTAAAGGGCCTTGAATGAATGTCTCTGGCGAGATGATAGTGAACGAATTGCTGACATCGAAAATAACGTCAGTTGCTGCAATGCTAAAGCTGTTGGTGATTTCAAAAATGACGTCTGTGGCAGTAAGAATAATCTTACCGTCTTTCGTTAAGCGGATTTTGTGACCTTCAAGATGGTATAGAAAAACATCACCAATTTCACCTTTTGGCCGACATTTTTTATCTTCGACTGCTATGGCTACTAAACCCGACATTGAGCCACCCAGTGCGGCAACAATAGCTTCAGCGCCTTCAGGCGGGAATGAACTCATCCCATAGTTTTGAAAGCGCTCAATGTTATCTGCTGACTCATCAGCATGCATCTTCACCTGCAAGTTCTGGCGCTGCAAGTCTTCAACAATACCACTGACTACCGCCCTGGTTAACATGCCGGTAATGCGCCGCTTAATTGGTGCCAGCAGCCTTTCAATATAGCGTTCACTTACCATTGGCCACCACCTAACTTAGTGTCTTTTACTATTTGTGGCGGTATATCCATAGAGTCAGGCCGTACCACGCTAATTACTGCCAAACGTCCGGCATCGTCCTCGGTGAACATAATAGATAAAATCAGCATTTCCTCATCCAGCCCAAGGATTTCGTCAAGCACTGGCACAATAGTATTGATATTCCAAAGCTTGCCTGTTTGTGGGATGCGCCAGCCTGTTACTGTGTATTCAGCTGTGTTTGATTTGCCTATGCTGCGCTGGCGTTCCCACTGGCCACGTCGGGCTGCACCCTCTGCGGTAGTGATTTCTTCGTTGACGATAATCATCGGGCGATAACGGCCAATCTCACTGTCTTTCACATCGGCTTTAATCCCTCCAACAGCAGATATTGGCGCAGTGTCCCAGTTACCATGGCCAGCACCCGCAGCTTTAATTGTGAAATTACTAAACCGCTGCCGCCAGCTGAAGCGGCCACGCGCTGCCTTAATGTTCTCGCCGAGTATCAACGAAACGCCGGCTTTTTCTTTGCTGGCTCGGGTGATCACTAAATTGCCAAAGGTATCGCTGGTTAATAGCACGCCACGCTGTTTAGCCAGGCGTGACAATAGCTCATGCGGGGTTTCACCTTGCTCTATTTGAATGCGTTGGAATGGCTCGCCTACGTCAGTATTTACGATCACCTTAATGCCAAAGGGCTTACACACCACATCCGCAATTTGTGCCAGGCTCTGGTTGTTGAACTGCCCGCTGGGGTAGTCGATAGAGCAATCCACCAGGTCAGCCGTTTTGTCGCGGCCACTTACGCTAATAGTCACTGTCGATTCGTCGTAACTTGGCACCCAATCATCCACATAGCCTGTGATAACACGTTCACCACCGATATCTACAGTGCATGCCTGGCCTTGCTGGATAGGCTCAACAAACTTCTTATACTGCTGCTCGCTGCCTTGCCACTTCCATGTCAGCTCAAGGTCAAAGCTACCGGACATAGCATCTAGTGATCGGGTTACTCCAATCTTGGTCCAGCCCTGGTAAATCTGACCACCAGCTTTCAACACAATTTCTTCCATTAGCCGATCACCTCAACCGTATCTGTTGGCAAAACAAAGGCAGGGTTCTTAAATCCATTGCGCTGCACTATGCTGTCGCGCCGTTCTGTATTACCCGTTTGCTGCCATGCAACTAAAGCAACCGGCACACTCTCTTTAGGCTGATAGATACTTACCTGAGGTAGCAGTTCTGCACGCGCCCGAGTGTCCGCCAACACGGCTTGCCTTAAAGCCCGCATCTGCCTCCACACTGCAGAACGTTGAGACTCAACAGCAGCTGCAGCATAAAGTGCTAACTGATCAGCAATACCATAGCCCAGGCTTTTCAATTGCTGCCCCGTTAAAATCGCGTTGCGTTCTGCGCCAGATAGGCTCTCTACCAACTGGGGTTCATCATCCAGTTTTTTCACAATCTCGGCTTCGCCCAACGCTGAGCAACTAGCCACTATGGCGCTATTTAACGTCAGGGTTTTAAATGCTTCCGCATTCGCCAGGATAGCGGCGTTTTTAGAAGGGTTAGCCAGCTTAGGCACCGAACCTGCCACGCCACCTTCGCTTGATATGTTTCGCGACAAACCGCCTGTTGCACCCAACTCAGCACGCATGCCACTCCAGCGGTTTTGCACGTTCTTATAAACGTCCAGTGCACGTATGGGGTCTTTCACTACGCCTTTAATGTCTTCCAGCAGGCCCATTGCTTCACGGGCCAGTTCACCAGGATAAGCTAATAGCTTGCCTACAGAGTCTTTGGTTCTGATTAGTCGGTCAGTCCACTGGCGCAGGTCATCAGGCAATGAGGGTAAGCCTCGTGTCAGTTCGTCCAAATCATCTAAGAATGCATCGACCATATCGCCCATACCATCCAGAGTGCTTATATCAAACTCATCAGCAAATGCGGCATTGACTGCATCTTTGGTCTTGTCTGCCTCGCTTTTAACTTGGGTTGCGGTGTCTGATTTGGCGTTAGGAAACAGGTTTTCACCCACTTCATAGACTTCAAAGTTAATGGTTGCTGTGCCGTCAACGCGATTGACTAACTTATGGCTGACCTTGCCAATCTGCACTTTACGAATACCAAACCACGGGTGGATTAGTTCGCCAGGTCCTGGTTTATTCAGTGCCTCCAGAATGTTCTTGAGCTGGTCGAAATAATCAGCACCGACCACACGGCCACTAATACGCTCCTGAGTAAGCACCTTGCCGTTGTCTTCGGTGTAGCCAACTTCTTTTTTGGGGTAAGCATGAGGAATAGCACGGCGGCCACTTTCGCCATCGGCCTCTTCAAGTAAAAATTCAACGCCCCTGAACGAGGCGGTTAAACGGTCTTCAAATGCCATTTGCAAGCCCTTTAATAGTCACTTTAATTAGCACCTGTGTCAGGGTCGATAAGGATGCCAGGCGGAGTTTTGGTCGCGGTGAGTTTTGGCCTGCTGTCTGACAAATCTAGCTTGAGGTTGAGCTGTCCTGTCACACCGCTGAACATGGTGGACATATCCGTGTTTATGTTGGCTTGACCAGCAGACTTAACCGCCACGTCCTGAATTTTTTCGTCACCGAACAAACTAGGGAACCAATCAGCTAGCCTGGTCGTTTTAGCCAAACTTACAAAGGCCTCGTTTCGAGCATTGAATGCATCTGAATATGAGTCAACCAATTGATATACACCGACAGCTGCGGCTGCGCCTTTGGCAACTGATCCTGCTTTGCTCCACTTACTTTTGCCAGGCTTCTTATCTCCGCCCATAGCATCTGTAATATCGATACCTGCAGCGCCAGCCATACCACCAGCGCCCATATTCACCACATAAACCGGCATCACACCCATATCAGCAAAGCCGCCCTGACCACCCATGGCTCCAGCTTTCTTTTTACCACCAAAGTTATCGCTAACCCATGATGCAGCATCCACAGCTTTTTTTGCTGCTACCAAACCGCCTACAACCCACAGGGCGGCTTCGCCCCATTTCAGCCAGTTGTCTATGGTTTCATCATCCACGCTATTAATCGCATCAGCGATATCACGGATAGGTTGGGATAAGCGGCTTTCAGCAAACTGGTTAAATGAGGTAGTTAAAGACTGCACTGCATTATTAAATTCAGCGGCATTTTTGGCGGCGGCCTTTTGGGTTTCACCGTATTCACCCGTCGATTTATTCATTTGCAGTAACAGGTCTTTATTCTCTTGCGAGTACAAAGACGCTAAACCTTGCAATGATGACTGGTCGAACACATCCCCTAATTTCATTGGGTCATTTTTAGCTTTATCTAAAATCTCTAACAGCAACTCAACAGGTTCGCGCATCTCCTTAGTGCCAGCTTTAAACACTGCGATGCCTTGCTTGTCCAAAAACTCCACTTTGGTTTTGTCATTAAATGCAGCAAACACACCCTGAATAGAGGTCAGCGACTCATTGGCATTACCTTTGGCTTTAGCAAATAACTGCACTAACGACGACATTTGAGTGATGGCCTCAGGGCCTTTGCCCTGGTACGTAGCAAATAACTGCTCTGAAATAGCCGCTAAGTCTTTGACGTTCACACTACCTACCGCAAACTGGCTGTATAGATCATCAACTGTATTCATTACGTCTTTAGCGTCTCTGATCCCTTTCTCACGGAACTGAGCAAATAAAGCGCCGCTTGATTTCGCATCAGCTCCAAAGGCTTGCATGAATAAGCCCATGTTCTCCAGGTTGTCATTCACAAACTCAAAGTCGCCTGTCTTACCCAACAGCTCATCTACTGCAGCAGTGAATTGAGTAGTATCAACACGGATGTCTTTTTGGTTGGCTAGATCCAGAATGTTGCCTTTTAGCATGGCCACCTGGTCGTCAGTCAGTTTGGCATTCGTTCCCAGGCGGGTCATTTGTTCAGAGAAGTTGCCCACATTGCGCACCGTCGCACCCGTAGCAAAGGCAGCTGCCGCTCCAACATAACGATTACCTAAGGTATCAATGCCGCGCCCAGCCATGTCGGCTGAGCGCCTGATCATGGTCATTGCCGTTTCGTTTTTCTTGGCAAAGTCGCTCATCGAAGCACCGTACTGACGAGCTTTAGCAGCCAGGTTGCCAGCAAGGTTTAAGATAATGTCGGTTTTAAGTTGCTGGGCCATGGATTAACTCTCTTAACTTTCTATAAGTGCGGACAAGGCGGCGCAGTGACATGGCACTGGAGGCGCTGAACGGAATGCGGGACCCGATTGCTAATTGCAGATCCTCACAGATTATCGCTAGCGCCTTAAGGTCGCCCCCGGTTCTCCAGCTCCTTCGCTATTAGCTGGTCAAGTTCTGTCGCCTTTTGTTGCAACAACTTAAAATCATCCTGGTGTAACTTGCGCAGCTCTTTAACGCTAATCGGGCCTTGCACAGCACCAATGTATTCCACCTGGCGCAGTAGCAACTCCAGCCCATACAGCACGTCACTTGTGTAAGCAATTGCTTTACCGTCCTGTACGATCACTTTTTCAGCCGCTATCTGGGCGTCAATGTAATCACCTGATGTGAGTTCTTTAAGGCCCACCTCAAGGTGGGTTTGCTCACCCACCTTCAGGCCATGCGTTAATTCAAACGTCATGACGGCCATTAGACAGGCTCCACCTTACTGCCTAGGAAAGTGCCCGTAATATCACCAGAATCTGAAAGAGTGAACGGGGCCTGCGGGGAGCAACCAGTCATCATGTAGTCCTTGCCGTTATCACCTTCCCAGTTGATTGTGGCATTCGTCATGCTATTGATTTCCATCACATCCACATCTTCATCCGCCGCAATAACCACGGCAATAGTGGGCGGTGTGTATTCCTTCGAATGACCCCATACACGACCAGGCCCAACATGCGGGGTATTGGTGTTGCCGCCAGGGTTTAAGGTTGAACCTTTTTTCGTTTTCAGCTGTTTGCTGTTGGCACGAATAACCACTTCACCAAGGATTTGTCCCATGGGCTTCTGCTCCTAATTAAAGTTTGAACTGCATCAGCGCTGCAAAGATGCGGAACTGATTAACAATGTTGGGGTTGAACACACAGTTAAGCCGGTTTTGATCGCTGGAATCCCGATACACGCTCAGCGTGGCTTTGAAGCCTTCAAAGTCTTCCATCAGGCCCTTAGGCACCCAATCATTGTTGGCCAGCTCTAACATGGCATTACGCATGATTTTAGGTGTGACGACTGGCTGACCTGGATCAAGCCTGTCTAATACATCATCGTTGGCCAGCTTGTGGCGTGGGAAACGGTTAGTCACCATAGTGCGCAGTGAGTAACGCAAATAACCCAGGGTGGCTGGCGTGGTGATATCCAGATAGCTTGGATCAGGATCACCAAATGCATTCTCCCGATACATAGACACTTCACGCTCAATAGCGACTTCGCCGCCTGGCGTAACCATGTAGGTCGCAATGCCATCACCCAGCAGCAGGTTGCGTTCTGTCATATCCCACTGCAGTTCTTTCGCGGGTGGCAGTATTCCTGTCATCACCAACGTTTGCAGTGGGCGCGCTGGATCAATGCCGAGTGAGTACGATGCCTGGCCAGCATAGGCAGCAGCAAACTCAAAAGGTGCGTGAGGGGCTTTGTTTGTGCCCATGCATGTAAACAAGTAATCGTTACGTGCTACACCAAATGCACCAGTCTCAGCAAAGGTGCCACGGAATGCGGTGTACGCAATGCCTTCAATCATCTTGAGCGGCCCCCAGCGAGTCACCAGCTCATCACGCAACTTGTTCAGGCTTTGGGTGTCGTTGTAAGGCATCACGATATGGTTGTACCACTCGTTAGGTACTGCTGCGATCACCGCGTCCATATCCGGTGTGCCAGCGCCGCCTGTCATAGCGACAAGTGTTAGCGTTACACCAGTTGGCAGTACTTCGCCGTCATAGTAGTTGTACCGTACATCTAAGTCGTTGCCGGTTGAGCCTTTCCACTTACAGGTTAATTCAACTGTTTCAGTGGTAGCGCCTTTCAGGGCGGCTGTTACAGGTAGGTTTTTGTTAGCATTGATTTTAGCGATCACCGCTGTCGCAATAGTGGCCGCTGTATCTGCATCATTAACACCTACCTGCACCGACTCACCAGCAATCAACAGCGCAATAACACCAGCTTTTGCACTGGCTGCAGCAATAGTGATTTCACCCTTTGCCGCCGTACCAGCTGAAAGGTCAGCTACGCCCAGGGCATACACATCGGTATATTGGTTTGACGCACGAAACGCCTTAAGCATGCGCGACATCATGGAGCCATAGCCATACAGAGCATCCATCTGGCTATCGCTGTTAGTAATACGGTTTAGGGTGAGAGCCGTTGCAGTTCCTGTTGCCAGCTGCTGTCCGATCACCAAAACCTTTTGCGCTAAAGCAGGCGTACCCGATAGCGCGTTTGAGTTGTCAATCTCGATATAAACGAGAGGGACTTTAATATCGTTAGGGATGCTACCGAGTGCCATCGTTATTCTCCGTTATTTAGCTTTTGCAAGAGCTTTAAGTTCAACTACATCGCCGTCTTGAATGCGGCGAACCCAATAGGAAGAGCGTTCTACCGCTTCGCCAGCCTCAGCCAGGTATTCACCAGTTGGCTTGTGTACCGGCACCGCTGCTTTAGCGGGTTTAATTTTTATCAACATGATCATTTCCTGTTTTCACCCTTTACCAGGGCTGGTCTGTTACTGCGGTACATCCACTAAACCTTCCAGCTGTGGTGCATCGTCTGCCACTTCGGCTTTAATGCCAAAGCGTAAAAAGTCATCAAGCGTTCCAAGGTCCATCTCAACATCCAGATACCATTGCTGTGTCCAACTGACTGCCCACACAGCAAGTCCCAGCTCGTCTACTTGCGCGCTGTAAAGATTGTCGCCCCGTACTGACTCGGCTTTACTGTAGGCCGTTGGCAGAGCACCACGGCGCAACAGCAACCCTGCTAATTTCCCCGCTATCACTTCGGCGCGGGTGTCCTTTTGATAGCCAAACTGGTCGGTGGTAAATACATAAGCAACAAAGCTCACTGTGCCTACAATGCGATTGCCTATGCTTTCGTAATTCGATACCCGTATGGCCGCAATCCTAATGCCACCATCCCGATTCGCTATCCAGCGCTTCACGTCTACCGGAGTTTCAAACTTGCCAATATGGCGCTCAACGGTCTGCACTCGGTCCAACTGCTGCTCTGTGCCCTCCAGCTCTGGCTTGAGGTATGCGGCAATTTGTTCACAGGCCCACACCGTTGAGCCGGTTACAACAAAATCTGGTCTTGTCATTGGATCAGCCCACCCCAAAAGTTACCCAGCACGGCATATATCTCTTGCTGGTTGTCTGTGCTTAAACCTAAGAACTCACGCGCTGGCATATTCATTAGCCGGCTAAATGCACCCACTGACTGGTACACCGGAAACGCCAGGGCTTTACCAAAAGCTTGTGTAATAAGGCGCGTATGTGCATCCACTTGCACTGCACCGCTAAAGCCATCTTGATGCACTGCGGCGTAGGCCAGTGGCGAACCAACACGCACTTGGTTTCTTTCCACTACGTACTGAATCGAATCGAGCAAATCCCCATCACCCTGCAGCAGAGACTGATTGCCATGCCTGGTCTTTGCATAGGCACTGCTCCATTCCGCCCAAGGGCTGCCGTCTGGAGATGTTTTTTCATCTGCAATGCGGCGGCGTGTCTGGCTTTCAACAATGCCGCCCAGGGCATCTAACAATTCTTCTTTGTGCTTAGGATCGCCCAGGGTTTCCAGCAACTGGTTATAGCGCTGTAACTCCTGAACGCCGCTGACCTGTACACTAATTGACATTACAGAACGCCCCGCAAGCTGTTACGGGTAAACAACCGCTCGTTGTCTTGGACTAACTCAACTTTGCCCAGGCTGCTTTCAGCTGGCTTATCAGCCACAGGTAAACCTAAATCGCGCTTCCCTGCGCCAATTTCCCTTAAGGTGGTCAGCGCCATCTTGTAGCGTTCTTCCAACAGGTTAGTGGCCTGCTGATCACGGTCTGCTAACCAGTAAAATGCGATAGTGATAGCCAGCTTATTCAACATGCCAGGCACAGTTGGCAGGGGCAGTATGTAGCGGGTCAGAAACGAATTGATTTCGTCGTCTGCCTGCTCCAATGCTTGATTGATAAAGGTATCGTTTAACTCACCCGATTCTCTATCGATTGCCAGGTTCCAAACCATGGAGCTGTCACGGTCTATCAAGTCCTGCTTTGTTGCATAAATAGCCATCACTGCCGCCTTACTGTTGTATTTCCACCAGAGTCAGTACTTCATCCAGATCAACATATTCAGAGGTCAAGTTTGGTTCTTTGTGTATACGCCCCGCTCGTTCAGCTGTGACGAATACCACGTTTTCCGGTTCATGAATTTTCGGCAGAAGCTCAGGGATTTCCTTTGTTTCTTTCTCTACGACTACAACCAAAGTTTCTTTGAGTCGATGGAACTGAACACCAGCGCGCCAAAATCCGATGTCTGATTTAGCCCGGACTTTAAGAGCGCCCATGATACCGGCAGCATCAACACTGAGTGACTGACCTGCAGCTACTGGCACCACAGCAGCTGCACCTACCAGTGAACTCTGTTCAGCATGCGGATTTAATAGATTAACAAGCTCGGTCTGAACACCAGCAGCTTTTAATGCTTCCGAGTTCTGTTCGACCTGCGCTGTTTCGGAAGCAGCACCACTGGCCGCTAAAGCAGTCACCGACATCGCGCCGCCCTGAGCTGAGGCCTCTAAATCGACCTTAGCTTTTAGTGCTGCCGCGTCCTGTTCGGTTTGCGTTGTTTGGACGGCAGGATCCTTTGCCACTGTTGTTGCAGCCTTGCTGACACCTGGCTTTGCCCGTTGGCGAGGCTGGCGGGTTTTGTTTTGGTTTTCACTCACGTTGAACTCCTTTTAACAGGGTTTAAATAAGGCGGTGACGGACACCGCCTATCTAAGCGCCGCTGGTATTGCCGTTATGGCAAGTAGCGAGACACAACGATCTCGACGTTGTTGTAATAGATGTTTGAACTGCCATTCTCTAAAAGCTCACGGCCAACAATCAGGCGTGCTGCAGCTTCATTCGTAGGACCAACAACTAAGGTTGTGGCCATAGTGCCCAACGGAGTACCGTTAGTTTTCTTCATGCCTGCTAAACGCTGTTTTGCCAGCTCGAAGTTGGCTTCAGTTAATGCAGTCTTTGAACCTATGGCTATTTGAGGGAAGCTGAAACCAAAGCCAGCACGACCATCCACACCCTGGGCGACCATGTTGTTAAACCATGCGTATTCAGAAGTCGCACCGACAAACTCCAACATCAATGCCTTGCGGTCTTGATAAATAACCGGCTTTAACAATTGAGTGTCGTCAATCAGGAACCATGGAGCACCTGTATCAGTGGATGGATCACCAATGACGTTTGAATACGTTGTTGCTGGCGTGGTTTCCAGTGGGTGATCAGTATCAAAAAAGTTTTGACCGTCAAAACATAACGTTGAGAAACCTAAAGCTAACAAGCCGTAGCAGTTTTTGTCAGGGAACAGTGCTGACTCACGACCCCAGGCCGAAGCTAACACGCTGTACTTACCTAATAAGTCATCATCTAAATCAGTCCGTTTGATTTTGATTGAAGCTTCATAGGTTTTGTTTATGATCTGATATCCGTTTGAACCCAGTTCAACCAGCATGCGATCACTTACCCATTCTTCGATACCTGGCAAATCTTTCAGCCAGCCGTAAAATTCAGCACTACCTGAGCTTGGAACTTTGGTCGCGATTTTATCCCACTGCGGTGTAACTGTGCCGAGACCCTGCGTAAATGCGGCATTACTGCCGACAGTTAACGCTTCAATAATTTGTGCTTGAGTAAAAGCCATGACGATAGCCCCTGTTAGTAAGTTGGTTTATGGTGGCGAGCAGCAATCCAGCTCTCTTGGGTGACATTCATGGCTCGGCACATGGCCAGCTCATCAGCGCTGAGCGGGCCTTCTTTGGCCTTGTCATCAACTGGCACTTTCTTCACCGTATTGGTTGCAATAGCAGGTGCAGTGCCTACAAAGGCTTTGAACTGTGCGACACCATCTTCAGTGCGACACATACCCAAAAACATCCCTTTGTTGGCGGGTGCAACCTTTCCTTCATCAATCGCGGCCTGCACCAGGGCATCAATTTCTTCATCCTTAATCTTTTTAAGCTCAGCTTCTGCTGTGCTCGCACGATTAAGGGCCACTGTGTGGGTTTCAATCGGTACGAATTTGTTTAAGTCGGGCTGGTTAGCGCGGTTCAGAGCAATGTCTTTGTCTTGCTTCAGAGCGTTAATCGCCACAACGGCCTGTTCTTCTGTTGCTTCTACGGCAATGCCGAGTGCAGCAACAATGAGCGGGGGCAGCTTCATTGGGTTGTCCTCTTTACGGTTAAGGGCGGGTACATTTAAATTCGGGTCATTAGTTAACGCGGCACTGACTAAGGCCAGCACCTGACCTGATGGGTCATAAGAAAACGAGGGCGAGTAGAAGGCATACTGTTGTTTTTCCAGCACGGCCTTGCCTTCCTCGTTCCATTTCACAAGTGCCCAGATTTCACCATCGCGGTTTTCAACTTTGGTAATCCAGCCATAGGCCGGAGCTGGTTCACCTAGCGGGGCTTTGATATGCGTTGAGTGTTCCATGTCAAACGGACGCTTTTTCATAAAGCGGGCGACAACTGCATCAGGGCTATCGTTCTTCCATGAACGTCCATCAATTCCCTGAAAGACTCCGGCAGGCACCATGGGTAACCAAGTGCCTTCGGCATCGGCTTCCATCGGCATCATGTTGAAACAAAGCGCAGTAAGGGCTTTGACTGTCGGCTGGTTTGTTGTCACTTAGGTACTCCGGTGAAGGGTTACATAGCAACCTCCTGATAGTCGGGTTGGTATGTGGAATTTGTTTAAATCAGTTCACGGAGTTCAGCATGCATAAAAAAAGCGACTGACGATAAATAACGTCAATTGCTCAATATGTGGGGTATGGATAATTGTTTATGGAGAAGGTAAAGCGGTTTGGCGGTGGCGGCAAAAGCGCCAGTTCAGAGTGGTAGAGACTACCCGAAAAAATCAGCCTGGCAAGCCCAACAAGGCGAACCAAGCTAAAGTATCATATCAAACCATGTTTAAACCCTGTTTAAATCTTGCTGTATCCGTTTAAACTTTTTTGCTGGTAACTTTGTATCAGTTAGATCCTTACAGCTCGTTAGAGAGCGTTTGGCGCATTCGGGCTTCTTTCGCGGCCAGATCCTCGGCCAGCTTATTTTCACGCCCTTTGCCTGGGTTATAATTCCAACCAGGCTCAATGCCTTCTGGCAACACTTCCACTTCACCTGTGCGCCGGTTAACCCATTGCCGGTATTTAGTTTCGGGGGCTGTTGTTGTCACTTTCCCTGATGCGATTAACTTGTCGGCTTCGTATTGCGATACTTGCCGGATCCAACAATTACAGCCCCAGCCATTCGGCGTCATGTGTGTATCCCACCATGGGTCATCCGCAGGTAATAAGATGTCCTTCCACTTTACATGATCCAGCCTGTGCTGCTTGCTTGGCCCCAGTTGATACAGCAAATAGGGCAGTGTGCGCTTTGTTCTCTGTATGCGTTCCCACTGGCCAGCGCTTCTGGCTGTACGCATGTTTGTGGTGTAGATGGTTTTTATCCGGCCTTCACTGCCTAGCTGTACCAGCCTGGTTTCGTCGGTTAATGGATCCTGCATCTCCTGCACGCCCCACCAACCCGACTTCACCAGCAAAGGCTTTAGCACGTCGCGGAACTGCTCAAATGTTTGACCGCGCTCTACAGCTTCAGCAACAAGCTGCTGAACATCAACTAACAAGTCAGCGTTAAGCATCTTGGCGACGGTAAAGGCGTTGGCCTGTTCTTCTTTCCACACATCACGGTAATCAAAGCCAGGCTTAATGCCTTTGCTTTTAAACCAGGCCAGTGCTTCTTTAGGGACCAGAGCTTCAGCCATCCTGGTTATCTCCTAAACCCCTTAGCTGAAAAGTATACTGTGCCATCTGCTCGATAAACTGCTGCGCTCCAAGCTGTTCTTGCAGCGCTGGTAAGCCAGCCACGAACTCGCTGTAACTTTTAGAGTTATTCGCCAGCTGAATAATCGGGTTCATAAACTCTTCAGCAACTTGCTCCCACTCGCTCATTGCCTCGTTGGCCAGCGCGGCAATTTCTGTATCTGCATCAGCCGTATTCATCACACGGTTAATCGCTATCTGGCGGTTATTCGCAACAGGAAACCCCGGCATATAAACAGACTGAAGTGGCAACAATGTTTCTTCCCCATCTTTGACCTGGCTTAAACCAAACCTATCAGCCATTTCAGATGCTGATACTTTCAGACCACGGTCAACCAACGGAGTGATGCTCTCTACCAACATCTTTAAATCTTCTGGCTCTGGCACCTTGATCCGCACTTTAGGATAACGTTGTTGCACACCCCAGTTTAAAATAATGAATGGCTTGATCAGGTACTCATTCACTGACGACTCAAGCTGACGCGCATCCCATTTGGCAATATCAATTCGGACTTCGTTGTGCACAGTAGCCTGCGATTGAGAGCTACCATTATCAGCGGTCATAGTCTGGCCAAGTACTGCTTTTGAAACTTGCTCGTCACACCAACGCGCCATGTTTTCAAATAGCGTATCGCCGCCGTTACCTTTGGCAGTTTCAACCAGTTCAATTTTCATTGACTCTGGGATTACCGCTCCGGCATCACTGGCAATACTGCTGATAGCGTTGATCAGTGTGGAAATATCATCAGTACTGGCATTTGCTCCATACTTACCAATCCGCACCGGAATACCGAACACCTCAGCAAAGGCCCACCAGTCGCGGATGGTAAAAGATTTAAGCATGTACATCACTGCTGCAAGTCGCGCCAATCCGTTGCGCCACACACTGCCACTCTTAGATCGCGGTGTATGCAGAATAAACTTGTAAGGTTCAAGCGCGGCACCAGAGGGGGCATCGTCACTAATCAGCAGTATTTGCTCAAGAGTATCTTGATCCTGGCGTAAGTAGCGGGGGTCTACCCACTTATAATCCTGTGGCTTCCAAGGCGTTGATTTGGTGTCCCATAAAATCTGTACTACCGCCAGCCCTTTGCCAAGCCCATCCAGCAAATCGAAAAACAACTCAGGAATTTGGTCGTCATTCATTATCTCCCGCACACGTTCAGCCATCCTTAAATCAAGAGCATCATCACTGGCAGCTTCGACTGTTGGCGTAATAGCAGCAACTGCGAGCTTGCGTGTTCGCAGCTGGGCGGCGTAGTGCAAATCACGCTCTTCCATTTCTTCTGCCAACGTCATATAGGCGGAGGGATCATTGCCATCAATAACACTTCGCAGCACTCCGGCTAAACGATGCGGAGTTAAAGTAGATGCCACAGGGTTAGAACGTGGATTACGTATGCCAGTTGTATAAGCGCGGGCAATGTCTTTACTCATCACCTGCTTATTAGCTATAAATGGTTTACCCGTAGACGGGTCTATAATAGAACTCATAGTCTTATCCCTTTTCCGCGCAAGTCGGTTTGTGGCTTGTCGGCATATTTGTTGTTCTCGGCAGCGCTACCGAAAAAGCGGCGCTCGCTTTCATCGGCTTTTGGCTTGATGGTGTGCAGTTCGTAGCGTGTGATGTCAGCCTTAGATGCCAGCACAGCCAGGAAGATAGCCACAGCGCTGTCACCATGTCGTTTGTTGCCATCGCTGCCAACTGTGCGGCTGTCATCAATACCAGGCACGCCTCTGAATATTTGGATCTGACCTAAGTCAGTGATCACGTCTTCATGCTTCGGCAGCAGCAGCTCGTTGTCTTCAAACATGGCTTTAAAGCGCGGCATGTTCTCGCGGTAGAACGCCACCGACAACATCACCTCAACTACTTCAGCGCCATACCTGTAACGGGCTTGCTCAGCTAAGTACTGACCGTTGCCCCTTGCGTCCAGGTAAATACCATCACGCCGTGGTAGCCGGTCACAAATAAAGTAAAGCGCCTGTTCTTGCTGTTTAAATGGAACGTTCTTCAGCTCCACTAAAAACGGCACCGTGCGCTTGGTATCGTTTTCAACAGTGATAGGCGCGAATACTGTTAAGTCACCGCTACGCGCAAAGTCTTCGCCCAGGGCGTGACGTAAATCGAATGGCAGCTTCTTCAGTTCTGGCAGTACATGCTGCTCTAGCCACTCTTGCATCTCGCCAATACGGGCATGCTCACTGGCTTCGTTAAACGCAGTAGTGCCGGTGAATCTGAGGATAGGCGCATTAAGTATGGCGGCACGTTCACGCAGGCCACGGCTGATGTAAGCACCACCACCGTTCTTCGGCACACAGTAGTATTCTTCAAGTGCATCTTCTTCGGTGGCTGTTGCTTTGAGTAGTGCAGCTTTCCATGCATCCTCAGCCTCTTGGCTCCACTCTTTACCGCGCACCTGGCAGATGCGTTTGTACAAGCCATCGGCGCAGGCATCATCAATAGTAATGCGGTGCACCGAGTAATCTTTTTTACCCGCCCGTGAATCATCAATCAGTTTATTGAATACATTTTCCACGCCGTTATGTGTGGAAATTAAACGAACCTTCGCGCCCCACATGGTCAGTGCTGTTGCGGCCTTTAGCACTTCGGCTAAGCGCTCATGGAACGCAGCTTCGTCAATGGTCACATTACCCTGCATACCACGCAGGTTAGATGGATTTGACGACAGCGCCTGGATCTTAAAACCGGATGCAAAGTAAATGGCAAAGGTCAGGATTTCTTTACCGTCCTGACCATCATCAATAAAGATTTCTTCCTGAATTTCACCTGCAGCTTTATTAAATACCTTGGCCCACATGGCTGCAGCATCAATAAACTCCCGCGCCATTTCTTTAGTAGAGCCAACGTAAAAGTGGTTGGTGCCACCATGGCCACGTGCAGCACTGGCTGTTAGTGATGCATCACATGCCTCAGCCCAGGTGACACCGGTTCGGCGTGACTTCTCACAAATCTTTAATGGAGACTCATCGGCTATCCAGTCTTTTTGATACCCGAGCAACACTTCTTTAGGGTCGAAGCGGCTGAGCACGGACGCTTCATAGGCAGGGTCAAAGCTACTACCTGAAGCACCAGAACTGCCAGCTACTGCTGCACCTAGAGCTAGTGCAACACCAGCTGCTACACCTAATACCTTTTTCCTGGTCATTAGGCGATCCCTAATATTTCACGCTTCAGCAGCTCAACGCCTTCTTTGGTTAAGCCTGCAGTCTTAGCCACCTTCTCAGCAGTGTTAGCCGCTTCCACAGCAAAGGCGCTACGGATTTCTTTCTCTACTTTAAGGCTCGACATAGACGCAGCTTCAATGCGTTGCACAACCAACGCCAGCTGCCCCAGGGCTTTAGGTGATATAGGTTCAGCGCCTTCTTCGGCGGCTTCGTCCATCAGCTTCATGCTGGTTTCAAACGCCATAGTGCGCACGAACTCCTGCAGCAGCTTGCCTACGTCGGATGTTGGAGCTTGGCCTAACTTGCTGATCCATACCTCAGCCACTTCGCGTGACTGCCTGATACGTTCACCCACACCTTCAAACTTTTGGGCATAGCGGTTTAATCCGGTGCGGCTTAGCTTGGCGTCTTCGGGCAAGCCAGCCTCTTCAATCATTTGATTGATAGCCTCACGGATATCGGTTTGATGCATATCTCCACTGCGGATTAACACATGCAGCTGATCGCGAATAACCTGCGGCAGCAGGTTAACTTTGGACTTACGACTACTTGATAATTGCATACCGCCCCCTTAAGCCCGTGGGCGTTTAACACCTGGTACTGTGGCTTGGCCTGTGGCGACATCTTCACCACGACCTGTCAGGCGCGCTATCTGGTAGTCAGACAAAGTGCGTAAGGTAATGAGCTGTTGTTCTTCCAGCCATGCTAAGTGGGTGCGCACCTGGTCGCGGCTAATGTTGTGGCCATACGCTTCCAGGCATGAATCCAGAATTGACTCGTTGGCTTCAAAGCCCTGCATCTCACGCAAAGAGCGAAGGATCACAAGGCGCTGGTCTTCCGTTAATAATGTTTTAAATGACATATAAACCTCTATTTATCATCCTTCAAACGCTGCTCTAACAGCAGTTGTGCTAAGTGCTGAACGGGCCGAATCTTCTCTTCCAGCGTTTCAACACTTCCTTTGGTTCGCTCCAGGGCAAGCAGCAATTCCGTGATTTGCGTCTGTGTCGGTAAGCTGTCTACATGGGCTTTTAGTTGGTCTACTTTCTTTTCAACTTTCGCCAGGTCTTCGCGCCTGGCGTAGGTTTTAGAAAGCAGTGCGAGAATCACCATGCCTGCAGTGCTCACTGCGGCCCATACCATGGGCCAGTAGGATTTCAGCCACTCCATTAGCGAGGCTCCTTAATGGCCTGACAGCCAAAGCAGCGCACGGCATGAGGGACTGCAACTAAACGGGCTTGTGGGATTGGGTCGCTACAATCAAGGCAACAGCGGCTGCCAGCACTGTCTGTTCGCGGTTGTTCAACAACGCGGTCTAACTGGCGCTTAATGGCATTGTCTCTGAACGCCTGCTCTGCATCGGAGGCGCGATCAAACAGGTCTGCTGTCATTGACGCCCCTTAACAAGGCCAGCCAATGCACCTATGGCTTTGGCACCACTGCCCTTCGGGTGAGGGGCAAAGCCGTCCAGAGTGCGCAAACCTAAGTAACCCCATGCTGGGGCAGAAAGAAAAGTAGCAACATAAACATCAAAGCCAGTACCAAAGCCAAATGCCTCGAAGCCCTCAAACAAAAAGCAGTACACAATCGTTGCCACCAGAGACTGGCGCGCCATCTTGGGCCGAGTCGTTCTGATGTACGGGTCTTCAGCGGTATCACCGGCACGAATAGTCTGCTGCGTTTCGTGGTGCTCAGCCTGCTTGTCATTCAGGGTCAGCTCCTGGCGTCGGGTGATTTCCTTTTCCATCTCCGCTTTAATGCGCTCCAGCTCCACCAGGCTTTCAGGTGGCAGCTTCTGCAGTTCGCGGGTCAGTGCCATTTCTTTTTGGGCGCTGTTCATACCCAAAGCGTTGTCTACTTGTTCGACCATACCTGCCACTTTGTCGGCGGTTTCACTGCCGCCGAACATGGCTGATATGCCACGGATGGCAGCAGGGCCAACTTCCATTGCAAGCTTTGCTGCACTTAAAACCAGAGAAAGGGACATTAGCGTAAACTCCTGAATAGAGAGGGTGTGTTCATTTATTGAAGCTCCCAGGCAGCTGTGGTTAAGCTGACTAAGCGGTTATGCCAGCCTTCAATGAAGCGGCCTTGTGACGCGTTCTTCAGCAAAATACGGGCATAGAAACGGGCGCGGCGCAGGCCATAACGGGCGCACAGATATTCAACATCAGTACCGTGTATTGCAGCGCGGGATTTAGGGCCAATCTTGCCGTCAGCTTTAGTGCCAGCAATTTCCTGCAGCATCAAAAGGGCATTGGTGACGCCGTGCTGTACAGCAGCGTCGAAGGTATACAGAGCAACAGGACCAGCCCACTGCGCGCAATAGGTTGGCTTCCAAAAGTAGGTGTGGTAAATGGAGACTATTTTATCCAGGGATAAAGATGAGATATCCAGTGTCGGAAAAGCGCGCTTGCTGATGCCGCCTTTGGTTTCGCCACCGGCATCTTTGGGGTCGTTCACATAACCTAAGTCTGGATAAGGTACGCCAGCTGCATTAAGTGCGCCTTCTTCAATAAGCACAAAGCGCACAGCATGGCAGAACTCAGGGGTATAACCTGCTGTGGCGAATGGGTAACTGGTGGCGTGAGAGCCTGAAAACATAAAAGCACAACCTGATTAAGTATCATCAGCAAATTGTGCTTTTTATTTAGGGGACAGATTAATTAACGCGGGTTGTTCTATTTGGCTTTGGCGAGTTCTTTTAATTCTCTAACCCCTTTACCTGAGAAACACATTTTCACAGAATCATCAGTTCCGTCAACAGTCAAACAGACATTACCATCTTTGATCAGGGCATCAATAATCTGACCATTTACTGCATCATTAGGATATACAACAGCCTGGTTTTTACCAAGGCACTGCAACCTAAAGTCATGATGAACACCTAGCACCATTAGGCTTCCAAATGGTTCAGAATAAGACTCAGCGACGTAACATTTTTCATAGGGTAGGTATAAGGCAAACCTGACACTGCCATCTTTATAGGTTTTTATCATAGCGTTTAACTTGCCGTTCACAATATCTGATGAGGTATACACATTAGGCTCGTCAGTTCGCGACCAATCACTTTCGCTTGCCATTAGCGGCAATGAGACTAAGGCTGCAATCAACATTAACTTCTTCATTATCCCTTCCTTAAAACAAATCCGGTTGTCTGTTTTTCACTTCTCGCTGGCGCATCTTAGCAACAACTCTATAGATATGCTGCATGCTTTTGTCGTATTTGCGTGACAGCTCTTCCACGTTATCGCCTTTAAACTCCTGCCAAATCGACAGGTTCATAATCTCTGATTCCAGCTGACGGCCCCGTGGCAGATACAACTGTACGCCACCGAACTCGCGGCAGATCCGGTTCAACATTGGGATAGCAATTTTACTATCAGCGCCGTGCTTCTCCAGCTCGTCTTTAAACATGGCGTAGATTTGACGCATCGCCTCTGGCCAGCGCTGATTTCCTTCGTCCTCGGCTATCCGCTCAATGTCTTCCAGGCTGACATTATCATAACCAAAAAGGTCGTTGGTGTTGCCACCTTGTTCATTGTCTGTAGTTTTCATTGATCCCTCCGACAAATAAGCTCACGGTAATAACCGGCTAACTGCTCATAGCCAGCCAGGCCAGTGTTTTTTTCGTTGGCTGGTACACAACCACCACTGGCCTTAATGGCCTCAGCCATACAGCGCCAGTGCCATTTCTTCAGCGACTCCAACACCTGCACAGCCTGAGCCGACGTTAACCATTCAATGCGGTCTACCCCTTGGCCGTTGCTGGTTTTGGTCTGGCGTTTCACGTAGGCGTTTAATGCAACCTCTGTCTTGCTGACAACAAAGCCCTGGTCAAACATGGTTGACCAAATAGCGCGGATCCTCACAACCTCCGGTGCACGAGCCTGCGGCTTATGCTTGGGTTTAAAACCACGGCGTTTCATCTCAGTAACTACCGCACTGAGCTGGACTTCAGTTAGTTCCTTGGCGCTACGCTTGCCAGTGACGAACTCCAACAGGTTGCGGTACATGTCATCGTCAAGATGCAATTCACGCTTACCTACCTGCACTAGCTTTAAAGTGTTGGACATAGTTACCTCTTAGGATCCGTTGGAAGCATCGCTAACTTCAGAACCCGTGAACAAATCAGGTTCCTGTGCCACCATTTGTTCCAGCTCGTTAATCCTTTTAAGAGCGGCTTGTGCAATGTCAGCAACCGACTCTTCAGTGGCGAATTCGTTACCATTCTGATCTTCCCAATAAATCTCAATGGCACCACCGTCGATATCGTTACCATCCGAGTTAGAAAGCTCAGTCAACTTATATTTGAGTAATTCAGCGTCTGTAAGCATCTTTGATTCCTACGCCGTATCTTTAATTAATTTCAGAGTCACGGCGTCATAAACAACCGGATCTGATACCAGGTAAAACGAAGGGGAAACGCTGTACTTTTTACACCAATTTTCCAGCAATTTATGAAGCGCAATCGTCAGTTCAGTCTCTGCTTCATCGGATACATCAGGGTAGTTGTTGGAGTAATCGCCACCAACATCATCTGCCTGCATGGCCATGTGCTCAATGATGTCACTTCCATCAGGAAAGAATGAGTGGTTGTTCTGCGGCTCTGCCTTGGCTACATACAAAAACTTTACGTCACCTAATTCTACTGCAGCTTTTTGAGCCTCGGTCAGTGCAAGCTCGGCGGCGCTATATGTACCGGAACTGTAATCTTCGCCGTCTAAGCTGTAACACCATAAACCTGTATTTTTCATCTTCATGCTCCTATGCCGCGTTGCGGCGTTTTGCTTAGCCTTCAAGTTCGATTAGCTCGTCGCTTTCTTTTAGTTCTGCAATCCGTGCTTCGTAGTCATCCATAGCACCTGAGTTTTCATCCAACACCTCTAAGGCAACCAATAAACGCTGCTCCAAATAGTCAGCTTTTAAGCAGCTGTTTTCTTTCCAGTTGACCGTTGTGCAGTCCAGCTCGTGCCCGTTCACATTAATTTTCGCCCCCACAGCAAGGTTTAAACCTTGGGGAATTCTGACCACAATCGTTGTTGTATTTTTTGGTGCACTGCTCATAGCTCTGCACCTTTGCTGGCGTTGACTTCACACTGGCTTCTAACCTCACCAAACACGCGCTGTGCTATTTCAACCAGTCTGGTTTTCAGCGGGGTGGCATTAGGATTTAGTCGGTCAGGGTCGTTATGCTTTCCAAAGTCTGCCAGTGCCTCCACCATCAATGCTTCTGCAGCACTGAGCTGGTTAAATTCGCCTTTCATGGTGATGGTCCAGTTGTGTTTATCCACCTGGTCAATAGTTAATTGCTGACCAGGAAATAACTTTTGCGCCAGACTGGCCACGGCCACTTCAGCGCTGTAAGTGCATGAGGACGCTTTGCCTTGCACCTTGCTGGTAAAATAAGAGCCACCGCGCTCTGTAACTTTCACATTGACTTGTTGTGCCATGATTTATTCCTCACTCTATTGGCTGCTCATCAGTACCCAGCCACCGCGCTGAGTAGACGCCCTGGGGCGTTTCGCTTAGGCGGTTATTTCTGTCAGTTCTACATCTTCAAAGTCAGGTGTCAGGACGTCGGCATCAATACAGCGAATACCCAATACTTCTAATGGAGGCCATCCTTCCTGGCTTGCTAACCACTCAGCCCAGTATGTAGTCGAGTTGTCATCAGACTTGCTGAAACTCGCACCGCCAACTGCCAGCATTTCCTGCATCAGGACAGTGCCAGCCAAACGAATTACGGCTTTCACTGGGTTGCCATTCTCAGCTTCTAAACGCTCATCATCATCGTTCCAAAATTGATTGATCTGGGTCGCAAGTTCTGGTGTTAGCAAGTCGTGATCAACTTCCAAAATCACTTCGTAGTCTTTCCAATCTTCTTTCACCCTGTATGTTTTTTTGCTCATAACTATCTCCGGCTGCTCATCAGTACCAGTGAACCACCACTGGCAGACGCCCTAAACTGCAGGGCGTTTCGCTTCATCAACTGGGTTCAGGTTCTGGCTTGTTTAAAAAGGACGCGTGGGTCAGCTCTAAGCCTTCAAGCTTTTTAAACTGGCGGCACAGCACTGAGGCTTTCGAGAAGTACGGTAAGTACATCTGCGTCTTCGCATGCAGGTTAGGAACGTATTTTTTTGCCATGCGCTTACCAACACTCTTTTCAAGTTCGGCAATTTTTTTAGGCGAGTAGAGACTGATTGTTTTGGTGCTCCACACCTGAGGTAAAAACTCCGGCATATCGTCTGGTTTTTTATCTATCAGACAAGCCCAACCGCCCTTAATAACGCCATCTATATAAACAGTCAGCACAGTTGTGGATTCGTTTTTACGCTCACGGCTAACACTGATTTCATGGCCTTTATAGCTGAATTTGATACTCACCCAGCCACCCGACATTTCCTTTTCAATAGCGGCCCATTGCTCTTTAGTGATCAAGCTCACTGGTTTTTGCTGGTTCATGGCTTTGCCTTCTCCGCTTCGCGTTCCAGGTAAATGTTGTTCAGCGCCTGCAGGGCAACTGCAGTTAGTTGCAACAGTTCGCCCTCTGCCGAGGTTCTGCCTGTTAAGCCTTCCAGCCAGCCTTGTTCTGCACGTTGCAGTAGCTTTCTCAGTACCAGTAAATGCCCTGGCACTGACTGGCTTTTGATATGTTCGGTGCCCCATTTTTGGTTCTGGTGCACAACCTCTTTGGAAACCCTGACCAGCACGTCAGGGTGAATGTTCATCATGATTGGAGTGGCCATTTTTAATCCTCGTCAATTGTGAAATCAGAGCTTTGCGTCACCACAAGTTGCACCTGAGTTTTAGGGCGGCCATCGGTAAAACTACCCAGCCATGTCGGAATGTGGTTGTCTGTTAATTCGTCCAGGTACTGCAGTGAGTCACGAACCAATTTGGTGAATGTTGGTGACTCGCTGGCAATCTGCTGCAGCAGCTCGTTTTCGTACTGACTGTCGGCCAGTTCTGCAACTAAGGGCTGGGGTGCAAGCTCTTCGTCTGCCGTGTTACTGGCAATGCCAAAGTCTGCAGCTTCGTCGATATACACGACACCGCCCAGGCCACGCATGCGCTCAATGTCTGGCTGAGTAGAAGCAGGATTTTGTTTCATAGCTACACCCCTGAAATATTCAGCGTCATGTTTATGTACTTGCCGTTATCGTCACGCTGATAGATGCGGATATACACGGCAGTACCACACACGCGCAGGCTGTCACTGACCACCTGCATAGCGGCTATCCACTCAGGGTCGTCGATTTTATAACTGAGCATTTCGATGATGCGGGACATGCTCAGCTCGCCACTCTTGTTTCTCTGAAAAGCCCGCGTTGCCAAAGTGACAATGTGCGGATTTGACTCATTGCTCCACTTCTGCACACATTCATCCACCTTGGCCTTAGCGACTTCCATTTCCTCGGTGTAAGTGATGCGCTCTGCATAAACCCGCTGGATCATCAGTTCGCCATCAAACGATGTAATGCTGACGTTTCCTTTTTTACCGCCCAGGGTCATCTGCCACTTTTGTGCTGAAATACCAATTAAGTCGGCAACGTCATTCAATGCTTTTTCTTTGTAAGCTTTTAACGCCTTGTGCAGCGCTATGCCTTCCGTGACTAAGTCTGTAACCACTGAATCACGGAACAGGTCTTGCTCTTTAATTTCAGATTCATGGACTAAATGGCCTACCGCGTTTTTGCGCCAGCCTGCAGGTACTACTTTCAATTTTGGTTGTGCATTCATTACTGATCCTCACGCTCTCAATTTAGGTTTAATGCCATGTTCAAACAGGCACAGGGTTGCGGTGGCTTCGTGCCTCACGCCGTATATGGCACTGCAGCAACTGCAGGCTGTGGTGGTGCTTTCGTCTGGCCCTGCTGTTGTAAGCTGTGGAGCTTTGCAACTTGGGCAGAACAGGGCGTATAGCGTTTGGCCCTTGCTGACTGCACTGATTAAAGATTCCTGCTGGCGGATGCGCAGTCTGGCCAGTTCGGCCTCTGTGGCGTTGCGCTCTATTGGGTTCATGATGGCTTCCCCCATACCGCCGTGAAGTCGCTAGATTTGGCGAGTTCTATGCCTAAGCTCATCACGCAATTCGGACGTGGACCACCCAGCGCCCACACCAGGGCATCCCTTACACCGTCCTCGTAGGTCTTCTCTGGCTGGTTTGTGCCGTATTGATTTTTCAAACCTGCAGCTACTTCGATTTCTATCAAGATTTCTTCTTTTGAAGGGGCTTGGCTCATTGCACACCTCCGGCGCTTTGCACCTGTATCTTGTCGCGCCACTGCTGGCCAACTCGGTAGGTGTTGTTTGGGTAACGAACCAGCTGGCCAGCTTCGGCCATGTCACGCATGAAGCGGCTGACATGGTCTTTTTTGCTGAGCATGTTTAGTTGGTTGGCCACATAAACCACCGAAGCGGATTGGTGCTTGTGCGTCAAAATGGATTGCATCACCTGCATGTTCAGATCGTCGTCTACCGCATCCGGCGCTTTTGCTAACTGCACCATCCGCCCAGCAGCTGTGGGCTGGTACACCATGGCGTCTGCTGTAGGTTCCAGTAACCCAAGTTCTGTTAATTGACGGATCAGGCTTTTGGCCAGCGCCTTTTCAATCTTCAGTGTCAGGGCAACCCGCACAAAGGTTTGCTTTTCGTACAGGCCCTGAAAGCTGTTCAGGCAGCTTTTTTGTAGCTTTGCCAGCATCTGGTTGAAATCAGTCATCACTCACCACCTGCGGCTTCAGCCAGCTCAAAGCCACCAATATCGGGCAGATGGTTGTACTGATTAACCAGCTCTTCTGGCGCTTCCCATTCAACCAGGCAACCTTTAAAGCGGGCCACTTGCACATGGTTAAAGCACTTCGCTAAGTCGTTACGCACGCAAACAACTGGGGCTGATTTCAGCAAGCCTTTATCCGTAGGCACTTCCACTGTGATCACGGGGTTGTAGTTGCCAAACTTCATACCGATTACGTCGAACCCCATAATTCTCAGAGCATCTATGGCAGATAGGGCGATATTCATAGCCTTTAAAAACGCAGTTTTATCTTTCATTGGTTAACCCCTCAGTCGTTAGTTTCAAGCTCAGCAAGTGCAGTGCGTAGCAATTGCTCTGTGATCAACGCGCCTTTGGCAAACATGGCCGCCAGCTTGATTGTTTTGGTGAGTAAGCGCAGGCCACCAGGGCGCTCGCTAATTTGGATCATCACGTTCATTTCACTGCTGCCACCTACATTCCAGGCTTCGGCAATGGCGCGCACGTCGGCCACTTTGGTTTTGTGAATGCCGCGCTTTTTGGCGATGCGGCTGAACAGGCGGGCGAAGTCTTCGTTCCGGCGTCCACCCGTTAACTGGGTGTACACTTTGTTGTTACCCACCAGCGCCATACCGATGCCGGTTTCTTCCTGCAGGATGCGCAGTTCTTCCAGCGTGGGGTAATCCAGGTGATCGGCTTCATCCACAATCACTAAGCCTTCGCTGCCTTTCAGGCGCTGGCGTATTACTCGGGCCAGTGGCCCTTTGGTGCGGGGCGCTTGATCCATGCCCAGCTCCATAGCAATTTCATACAGGCATTCAGTCAGGCTGCTGCGGCTTGGGCTGGCGGTTACTTTCCACACGTTGTTGTTGGTGCGCTGGTATTCGTCCAGCGTTTTGCTTTTGCCTACGCCGGATGCGCCGTATATGACGACGATTGATTCAGTGATTTGGGCATAGGTCAGGTCGTCCATAATCAGCTTTGCTGTAGGCGTCATCACAAAGCCTGGGTCTGTGCTTGGGTTAGCGTCACGCTGTTCACGCAGGCGCAACCAGCTTTCCAGCTTCTCAATAATCTTGACCGGATCCGCTTTGTATAAACCGTTTAATACCTGGCTCAGGGTTGAGGGGGAAACACTGATCTCTTGTGCTACTTGTCCTGACGTAACCCGCTTAGCGTTAATCAACGTAGTGATGCGCATGATCACATCGGTTTGCTTGCTTTTTGCCATTTCCAGGCTGTGTACATTGGTCATCATTCGTCCTCTTATTCGTGCTTCAAATGTGGTTTAAATACGGTTTTTCTTTTTCTGCTCAAGCAGGTAGGCCACGCTCTCGCTGAAGTTAGCGGCGCACTCTGCTTTGTGGTCGTTCTCGGGGTTGGCCAGTTGGTCATGGTCGTAGGCTATGGCTGTTGCGGTATTGCCCCGTGAGGCTGGGCGCATCATCATCACCACTTTGGATTCAGGGATAACTTCTTCTTCAACGGGGCGCATCAGAGCGGCCAGCTCAAGGGAGTCGATACTGACTTTGGCTTGTGCAGCCAGCTTGTTGGCCTTGGTAAATTGAGTCCGTTTACGCTTGGTTTCACGCGCTGCCAGGGTGTCACCAAAGCCCACTTTTTCGAGGCATTCAGCAGTGCAAATATGCACACCGTTCAGGGCGTAAATCTCTACTGAGTCATGCAGCTTTAGCGGGTCAAAACGAGCCACCAGTTTCTGCCCGACATAGTTCATCATGGTTTCATTGAAGTAGCGGTTTTTGCGGCCTTTCAAACTGCCACCAGCATCAAGCACTATGGTGCCGTGCTTCGACACTGTTACAGCTTCTGCTTGCAGCATCATCAGTTGCAGTTGTGCTGCGGTGGCCTTGCGTATTTCAGCAGTTTCGTAACTGGCTGCGAATGCCTGATCAAAGCTCATAAAGCCTTTGCAGATTTCGGTATCGCGGTTGGCTTTGGCGTTGAACATTTCAACACCCTTGGCAATGGCCTGTAGGAAGTCTTCTGCAGCTATGGCTTTGCTGCCGTAGTTGTCTGGCTTTGCCATTGGGTTAGGGCCTGTGTAAGCGCCACGGCAGATCGGATGTTTGTCGATGTATTCTTCAAGACCACCCACACCAAAGGTACGCTCTATCGGTTTTGCCTGGCCGTGACCCTTACCAAAGTTCACACTGGACCAATGCAGGTTAATGCCCATCATTGGGATGATGCCTAACGGATCATCTTCCTTCACTTTGAAGCGGTAACGGTTTGGTACACCTCCGGTCATCCATTTGTTGGCGGCTGCTCGGGTGTTATCTATGGTGATTTCTTTAGGCACACCATACTTTGCAAATACATCCATCAGTGACAAACGGATGCTGTCTGTGTTCTCGCTGATATCACAGCGCCAACCCACAATTTTGCGGCTACGAATGTCCTGCCAGAACCATGTTTTAGGGCGCAGAATCTCACCGTTAAACCACTTCACAAACACGTTGTGTTGGTAGCCGTCGCCGTTTAACCATTCCATGGCGTGAATGCCTTCGACGGTACGTTCTTGTGGCGGGTAAAGCTGGTGTAAGGCGTGTTCACCTTCACGCAGTAGCACCAGTTGTTGTGCTGGTACTTCGTGGGCCATACGCCGTGCCAGGCTTTTTAAGCTGGGTATTTCCCAACCTTTACCTTTGGCCGCATCCAGTAAACGCTCATAGCTTACTGTCATTGCTGGTTGTTCCAGGCTGAGGTAGTCGGCTTTGAATAGCTCCCAGGCTTGCGGTGTAATAAACGCAAACTGGTTTTTCTTTTTGGACTGTGACGCTTCAAAATGTTTAGGCAGCAGCGCTGGTGCCCAGTCGGCTTCGTCATACCCTTTGACCATGGAGCAATGACGGCGCAGCGTGCTAAGCGCTACATCGTATTGAGCACACACAGAGTCGTAAGCATCCATCAAACTGACGCCATTACGGTTTAATGCAAACACCGCTTTCACGGCCAGCAAGGCTTGTTGGGCTTTCTCTTTGGCGGCGTGATTGTTCTTGTTCCAACGCGCCCAAAGCGCTTCGCGGCAATAGCCATCTGACTGCGACTTTTTCTTAGGTAAGCTCAGCAGTTGATCGCCAACTTTTATTTGGCCTTTGGTTTTGTAGAGCGCGGTTTGAGTTGCAGATGGTAATAAGCTGATGTGGTATTCAGTCCCTTTCGTCCCTTGTCTTTTGCGTGCTAATTCTGGATTTTCATTGGCCAGCTTTTTTAATTGCTCACGTATATTTCTGTCAGAGCCTGGTAAGCCAACAACGCCTGCTAATTCACTCGCTAATAGCCACATACGAATTACCCCTTAACTCGCTGCGCGCATTGTGTTGTAACGGCTAGGCCAAACCTCTTCTGGTTTCTTGCCTATCGCTTTTGCGATTATTTCTTCGCCTTTCGGCCACGGCGAACGCAGTGCGTTAGCCAGTGTGTTTTCGCTTAATCCTGCATCCCTTGATAGTTGACGAACGGACAAGCCGCGCTTTTTTAGAGCAGCAACAATGTCGGCTCTATGCCAATCGCTTCCATTCTGGTCGCTTTTTTGAGACACTATTTTTTTACTCAACTCGTTAACCCTTATACGTTACCCCGCTTAGTAACTTCATAATGGATTAAAGGGATGAATCGGTCAATAGCAACGGATGAATAATTTGCTATTGCATCCGTTTCCATTTTTTAAATAATTGGATTTAAAAATGACTAACGACAATGAAAACAATGACTTAACTGATTCGGATGCACATAAAGAAGAAACGGATCAAACATCCGTTGATCGAGGCGGGAAACGGATCTTATGGTTTACCGCATCCGAATTGGCAGGTCACGGCAGCTTCCCAACATCCGATAGATGGACTCGCGATCATTTAAAGGAGTTGTCGGCAGGTAAGGAGCACCTGTGCAGGAAGCGTAAAGGCACTAAAGCAATGGAATATCACATCAGCCTGCTGCCACCTGACACGCAGAGAAGCTTGCTGGGTGACAATCTGGGGCTGGTTAACGAAGCCCCTCAGCCATATTCATCCACGCCTATTGTTTCTGATTTTCTGGATGAGTTTGCTTTGATACCCGGTTACAGAATACAAGTATCAGCTGGGCATGGTTCGCTAAATCCAGACCAACTGGATCCGGTTAGGCATTTGGCATTTAGGCGCAAGTGGTTGAAGTTCAGGGGCTTTGATGAACATGAGTTAGCTATAGTATGGGCCAAAGGCGACAGCATGGAGCCAACCATTCATAGCAATGACACCCTTGTCGTTCACCTGGGGCGCAACACTCCGACAGACGGCCACATCTACATTTTCAGAAACGATGATGAGCTGTTCGTGAAGCGCTACCAAAGCATGTTGGGCACCTGGCGCTTAATAAGCGACAACAGTTTTTACCCAGCTGTCGATATCCCGAAAAGCGACCAGCATAATTTTGAAGTCGTTGGGCAAGTGGTCCACATAGCGAAAGATGTAGGCGATTAATTTAAACGTTTAAACATTCTTTAAAGTGAGTTCCAACGGATTTTTGCACTGCTCAATTTACTAGGCTAAATCAGCACCTTTTAAATTCATTGCTCAAACGTACTAACTTTTAAAAACGCTTCAAATAAAAAAGGGACCCAAGTTTTAAAACCCTTGAGTCCCTTGTAATTCCTAGCGTTGGCGAACTTTACGATCCCACTTAATCCACTTGGATCCAACTTAATCCCTAACATGTCTCAGTGTTCATTTAACTAGACCCTATACATCCCGTTTGTAAGGTTGGGGAGTTAATTGTGACTGACCAGGCTATTTTATCTGTGACTAACCGGCTTCAACAAACTGTGACTCGACCAGGTGTCAAAGCTGTGACTCACCAGGGGGTATTTAATCTATGATTTTTGGTGTATCCGGTCGCCCAGGCGGCGGCAAAAGTTATGAGTTGGTCAAAAATCACGTTATTCCGGCGCTAAAAGACGGCCGTAAAATCATTACTAACTTACCGCTTCAGGTTGACCATTTCGTTGCTAGCCTTGGCCATCAGGTGCGGGATTTAATTGAGATTGTCGATGGTGAGTTTCACAACTTCGGGGATGGTAACCGCCCGTTCTCCAAGGCTGAACACTTTCTCCGCTATAACACATGGCGCAACGACAAAAACCAAGGCCCTGTGTTTTTCATTGATGAAGCTCACTTAGCTATGCCTGCAGGCTCTACCCAAAAGGAATTGTTAGAGTTCCTTTCACTTCACCGTCACTATGGCTTTGATATCTATCTGGCAACGCAGGACTTCAGGAAGGTTCACCGTGATATTCGTGCAATGGTTGAAATTAACTACCGCTGCATAAAAAAATCCGCCTTGGGCCGTACTGACCAGTACATTGTCAAAATCTGCCAAGGCTGTGAATCCGGTGCGGAAGTAACCAATACATATGAACGGGAATACGAAAGCTGGGTGTTCAGTTTTTACCAAAGCCACACCAAAGCAAACGGCAAACAAGTCGAAGAAGCGTACGTGAAAGATATTCCTATTTGGTGGAAAAAAAAGCGTAATTTGTTTGCTGCGATAGGCATCGTTTTAGGTGGTTTTTATGGAATTAGTGGCTTTTACAACATGTTCTACCCTTCAGCCCCAGAAGAAACCCAACCAAAAACGCCCCAGAATCAATCACAACAAGAAAAAGCCCCTGCACCAACACCCAGCCAGCCGCAAGCCAGCCAAGCTCAACAGAAGGCTGCTGAGCAACGCTTTAAGTATTCACCAGATAATTTTCATCCGTTTAACAAACTTCAAATTCACGTCTCCGGCAGTTACGGCGATTTGCGGGAAAAAGTAGTTTATTTTTCGCTGTCATTTAATGGTCAGGTAATTAACGAAATCACCAGCACCGATTTAATGATGTCCGGTTATACCGTCAAAGTACTTTCTGACTGTGTGGTGAGACTGGAATACGAAAGTTGGGCCAGTTTTGCAATTTGCGACAACCCTTCAAACCAGATGAAAGCAGGTCCCTCACAAGTCCAGACGGTTGCAGCTGTGAACTGACGCTGGGGAAAGGGGCCCCGCTTGCGGGGATGGGGCCCCAGTGACAGTTCACCTATGGCGAAGCCATGCAGCGAAGCGGTGACCAAGGGACGCCAGTCCCGTTTGAAGGCAACGCCTTCCCTCTGCCAAACCGAAGGCCCCTTGTGGGCCTTTTTCTTTCTGTACTGCAAATAGGGATTTGTTTATAGTGGGTATGGAACCTGAATAATACGGATGTTTTATGAAGCCTATCTCTGTTGCTTTGCTGCTTTTTGCCTGTGTTATCGCCGGACTATCAGGCGCAATCTTATACAACTACGCTACCTTAAACGCAGCTAAGAAACATCTTGAGTTGCTTGAAGCCGATTTACAGCAGCACAACAGGATTGTTGCAGAGGCTGAGCGCAAAGAAAAAGCAGAAATGCAGCGCAGACAGGTGAATCCATCACCGCTTTTATTTGCTCCCTCTATATCCGAAGATGATGAAGCCCGACGAGCCGCAAACCCTGTTCTTCATGAAAAACAACGGTATCTGGCTCTTATTGTCGCCAAAATCCAGCAAAACTGGTTCGTTGACGATAGCATGAGGGGGAAGGAATGCCGGATTAATATTAAACTTGCGCCAGATGGAGCTGCTACTTCAATAACTCCACTTGGTGGTGATTACAACCTCTGCATGTCTGCGGTACGCGCAATTGAAAAAGCCGGTAATTTTCCTATGTCAAAAGACCCTGCTGTTTACGACGCCTTGAAAGATATCACGACGATTTTGCAGCCCCAACTCCAATAGATAACTTGTTTTTCGCTCTTGCTCTGAGCCTCGCAGAGTGCACTACAGTAATAGTGCACTCTTGTTTCAATTTGAAACGGAATTCAAAATTAGCTCCCTAAAAGGCCCCGCTTGCGGGGCCTTGCCCCCTGTGCTTTTCAAAACCACAATTAAACTTTGCAGCATGATTTCGCCAACCTACTGATTTTAAACGTAATATTTACATTATGTGATATCAAGTATATTGAAGATAAAGGGGATATCTCCATATCTATCAATCAGATATCTGACATTCGCATGACTTTTGTTCTGCTGCTTATATGCTACTACTTCCGATATAAAACCTTTATTCGCAGCGTTTAACTCGTTGATTAGAACGCGTCCATAAGCTAAACAGGAAAACCATACACATCAATGTGTATGGTTTCCATCTCAAGATGAAGATTAATTGCGTGAAATCAGTTTAATACCGCCATCGTAACATTCAGTTGTTTTGCCTGAATCCGATATCACCTGGATATGATCAAAACCACCGGCTGGCGCAGACTTCTCCAGCAAGTCGGTAAAATCATCAGCTATGTCGCTGATTTCATCTCCTTTTTGTTCTAAAGCTGCGAAATGTGGTCTGTGGCGTTCTGTGATTTCATGAATTTCTTCGGCTAATTTGTGCTGTTCAGCCATTTTAACTTTATCTATACGAATACTGTGTTCATCTTCCTGATGCACAAGATCTGAAAGCTCAGCCATACGTTCGCTGTGTTGCTCCATTTCTGCTTCAAACGCTTTTAAAGGCAAATGCAGTTCTTCCATTTGTTGCTCAACAGCTTCTAAACGCTGGTAAGCCGCGAATTCATCTGTGGTCATAGCACGCTGCTGTATAACTTTACAGTTTTTGATAAAAGCAATTTGCTGCGGTGCAGCAGTAACGCTTGTCGATGCGGTTTCAGCCTGGGCTGTACAGCCAGCAGTGATTGCAATAGCGACAGATAATAAAGTGAAGGTAAATGATTTTTGGAATTTCATAACAGGCTCCTATGGTTCAGTTATTAGTAAGTCGGAGCTGGTGAAGAAATAGTTGGAGGGAAAAACAAAAAAAGGTGGTTTAATCTCTAAGGTATTGATTAAACCAACTTTTTATTTAGCTTACTTGAATGAAAAACACAGAAAACTTAATGGCCGACTTTAATGACCACTTACTCGCTTGTATTGACGGTATTCTGGTTTCCAGAAATTGCGTTCAATTTTTTGCAGTAATTCATCGTCACTGATTTCCAAAGCCAAGCCTTGCTTTTGAGCAACTTTAGCCACTTCAAAGGCTATTTTTTTACTCAGTTCAGACAGTTCAGACAAAGCCGGCAGTAAAGAACCCTGCCCTGTGTTGGCTAATGGTGACGCTGCTGCTAGAGTTTCGCTGGCGATCCGTAACATATCATCGCTAATGCGGCTTGCTTTCACTGCAACCACACCTAAACCAATACCTGGGAAAATGTAGGAGTTATTACACTGCGCAATATGGTAAGTCTGGCCTTTGTGAGTCACAGGCTTAAACGGACTACCGGTCGCAATAATCACTTTACCATCTGTCCACTTAATGACTTGTTCAGGCGTCGCTTCCACTTGTTTTGACGGGTTGCTCAGCGGGAAAATAATTGGCTGTTCACAGTGTTTTTTCATTGCAGTGATCACTTGTTCAGTGAACAAGCCTGGTTGGCCAGAAACACCAATTAAGATATCTGGTTTAGCGCAATTCATCACATCCAATAAAGAAGCGTATTCACCACTGTAAGCCCAGTCTGCCAAATCTGATTTTTTCTGCATCAGAGCTTCCTGGAAATCACGTAAATCCGCCATACCTTCGGTTAACAGACCAAAACGGTCAACCATATAGACTTGTTTACGCGCAGTCGCATCATCCAGTCCTTCGGTTTTCATTTGACTGATGATTTGTTCTGCAATACCACAACCAGCTGAGCCTGCGCCGACAAAGACTACTTTCTGTGAAGATAACTTCATACCTTTACTGCGACAAGCGGCCAACAATGAGCCTACAGTGACAGCAGCTGTGCCCTGAATATCATCGTTAAAGCAGCAATGCTCATCACGGTAGCGTTTTAAAATAGGCATAGCATTTGGCTGAGCGAAGTCTTCAAACTGTACCAAAGCTTCTGGCCAACGGCGTTTTACGGCTTTCATAAACTGATCAATAAATGCATCGTATTCTTCGCCGGTAATACGTTTATGCTTAGAACCCATATACACAGGATCATTCAGCAGCTTTTCGTTGTTAGTTCCAACATCCAGCATCACAGGTAAAGTATAAGCCGGGCTGATACCACCACAGGCGGTATATAAAGACAACTTACCGATAGAAATACCCATACCACCCACGCCCTGGTCACCTAAACCCAGTACACGTTCGCCGTCTGTTACTACTATAACTTTCACTTTTTTCTTCGTGACGCTGCGAAGTATGTCATCCATATGCTCACGTTCGCTGTAGGAGACAAAAATACCACGGGCGCTGCGGTAAATAGCCGAGAAACGCTCACAAGCGTCCCCTACTGTTGGTGTATAAATCACCGGGATCATTTCTTCAAGATGCTCTTTCACCAGACGATAAAACAAAGTTTCGTTTTTATCGTGAATAGCACGCAGATAAATATGTTTGTTGATTGGCTCGGCAAAGCTGGAGTACTGCATATAAGCACGCGCCAGTTGCTGTTCAATAGTTTCGTAACGAGGAGGCAATAAACCAATCAGGTTAAAGGCGATACGTTCTTCTTTGGTGAAGGCGCTGCCTTTATTCAACAACGGAGTTTCTAATAAAGCTGGACCTGCGTAGGAGGTATAAAGAGGTTGTTTCGTACTCATGGGGATCTCTCAAAACAAGCCTGCTGGCTCAAATTGCTGCCGATCATAACAGGTCTGAATGAGGCGGCAACCTCACAAGGGTTAAACTGGGGTTAAATGGCGGTCATTTCATGCTGGTCAGACCTGAAAAGCGCCATTTTGTGCTTTATCTCTTGAATTTTGTCTCCAGAATGACCGAAGAATTCGTGCGCTCTACTCCATCCAGATTGCCAATTTCATCCAGAATATGACTCAATTGTTCCGTGCTTTGTGCCTGCACTACGGCAATTAAATCGTACTCACCACTGATGGCGTATAACTCAGAAATCTGGCTGATTTGTTTGAGTTCTACATTCGTTTTCGTCGTCAGCTTTTGTCGTACTTTAATCGCCACATGAGCTGAGACCAACTGGCTTAAAAATGCACTGCCATATTCCAGCACATAGCCTTTTACCACACCGCTTTGCTCCAGCCTGTGCAAGCGGTTTTGTACCGTGCTGCGTGATACATTTAAGGCTCTGGCTAAGTCTGAAATACTGGCTCTGGCATTACGGCGTAACATGCCCAGTAGTTTTTCGTCTTCTAAACTTATCACTTTGCTTAATACCCTTATCAAAATGACAGAATTAACTGCAATATTGTTGATAATGCTACTGCATATTGGTAAGTCTGGCCAATATAATAAATGAAATTCCTTAGTTACCCTGCTAATTCGCTGTGGGTTAACAGATAACGCAGATTAAACAAAAAGCACAGAGGCAAAACAACAATGCAAGTCAGTAGATCTTTATTCGACGAAGTGATGGTTCCTAACTACGCACCATCTGCAGTGATCCCGGTAAAAGGTCTGGGTTCAAGAGTCTGGGATCAAACAGGTCGCGAGTTTATTGACTTCGCAGGCGGCATAGCCGTGAACTGTTTAGGTCATTGCCACCCAGCTTTAGTCAGCGCGTTAAAAGACCAGGCTGACAAGTTGTGGCATTTATCTAACGTGATGACTAACGAGCCAGCTCTTATTCTGGCGCAAAAGCTGGTCAACGCTACCTTTGCTGAAAAAGTCTATTTTGCCAACTCGGGCGCTGAAGCTAACGAAGCAGCCTTAAAGCTGGCTCGTCGCTGGGCTAAAAATGAAGTGGGTGAACACAAAACCCAAATTATTGCTTTTAAACAAGGTTTCCACGGCCGTACTTTCTTTACTGTGACAGTAGGTGGTCAACCTGCCTATTCAGACGGTTTTGGCCCTAAACCTGCCGATATAGTGCATGCCGAATACAACAATCTGGCAAGTTTAGAAGCTCTGATTTCCGACAATACCTGTGCTGTGATGTTAGAACCACTGCAAGGCGAAGGCGGTATCATCACGCCAACTGCTGAATTTATCCAGGGTGTGGCTGCTTTATGTAAAAAGCACAATGCGCTGATGATATTTGATGAAGTGCAATCTGGTGTCGGCCGTACCGGCGAGTTGTATGCCTATATGGGATTAGGCGTAGTGCCTGACATTCTGACTACAGCTAAAGCTTTAGGTGGCGGTTTCCCTATAGGTGCTATGCTGACAACCACTGCTATTGCCAAGCATTTAGTAGTGGGCACCCATGGTTCTACTTATGGTGGTAACCCGCTGGCTTGTGCCGTAGGTATTGCAGCTTTTGACACAGTAAATACGCCTGAAGTTTTAAATGGCGTGAAACAGCGTGAGCAGTTATTCCGTGAAGGTTTAAAGGCTATTAACGCTAAATACGATGTGTTCAGTGAAATTCGAGGCCAAGGCCTGTTAATAGGTGCGGCACTGAATGACAAGTATCAGGGCAAAGCCCGTGATTTTATGTTGGCAGCAGCTGATGAAGGCTTAATGATGTTAGTCGCAGGCTACAGCGTCATTCGTATGACTCCGTCGCTGATTATTCCGGAAGCAGATATTACCGAAGGTTTAAAACGTTTTGAAAAAGCCGTTGCTAAGATGGTTCAGGCTTAAGCCTTGTTCAGGGAGCTGATTAAGCTCCCTGACTTTTTCAAAAACGATTATAAAAACAAGAATTAAGCAGGAATACTAAATTTATGTTGTTGATCCGTCCTATCCGACAATCGGATTACCCTGTCCTGATGCAAATTGCTATTGAATCAGGTGCTGGTTTTACCTCTTTGCCGGTCAATGAGCAAAAATTGCAGGCGAAAATTGCCCGTTCTGAGCAAAGTTTCGCAACTGCCGTTGAGGCTATGGGCGATCAGGGCTATCTGTTCGTATTGGAAGATACCAGCACAGGTGAGATCGTTGGTACTTCAGGTATTGAAGCCTCAGTTGGTCTGGAAAACCCTTTGTACCATTTCCATAAAAGCACCGTGGTGCACCACTCCAAAGAGTTGGATGTGTTTAAACAAGTTGAAGTGCTGACCATGTGTAATGACTACACTGGTGTGTCTGAGATTTGCACGCTGTTTTTACGCGAGCCTTATCGTCAGGGTTTAAACGGCCGCTTTTTATCCAAAGTGCGGTTTTTATTTATGGCCGAGCATCCAAAGCGTTTCTCCAAAATGGTGATCGCAGAAATGCGTGGTGTGGCTGATGATTCGGGTTTACCTCCGTTTTGGAAATGGCTGCAGTCGTATTTCTTTAGCATCGACTTCCCTACCGCCGATTATATGATTGGAGTCGGCAACAAAGGCTTTATCGCCGATTTAATGCCGCGTCATCCTATTTACGTCAGCTTGTTGCCGGAGTCTGCGCAGCAAGTTATAGGTGAAGTGCATGAAAACACCAAACCTGCTTTGGCGCTGTTAGAAAACGAAGGTTTCTTCCACCGTGGTTATGTCGACTTGTTCGACGGTGGTCCAACAGTTGAGTGCCAGTTAAAACAAATTAAATCAGTGCGCAACAGCCATAAGATTAAAGTGCTGGTGGCGCCTGTTGAAGGCAACGCCACACTGTCCATTTGTAATACCCAGACTGCCAATTTCCGGGCTGTATTTAGCAAAAATGCGGCACTGAATGACAATCACGAACTGGTGATCAGTCCTGAATTAGCTGAAGCTCTGATGGTCAGCAATGGCGATTTTGTGCGTTACCTCTCTTTAGAAAAGGCAGTGAAATGAACGAAGTGAATACAAAAGCACCTACAAAAGCTGCGGTGCAGTTTATCGAAGGCCAATGGCAAACCGGTTTTGGTTTAGCTTTTCAATCTGTAAACCCTGCAACAGGTAAAACGATTTGGCAAGGCAACAGTGCTGATGAAGCTCAGGTGCATCAGGCCTTACTGGCCGCACGTCAGGCCTTTTATCGCTGGTCGGCGTTATCTCTTGCAGATCGCCTGGTTGTCATTGAAAAATTTGCGGCTTTACTGCAAGAAAACACTGAAACCATGGCTCATACTATTGCCGAAGAAACTGGCAAAGCTTTATGGGAAAGCCGCACTGAAGTGGCTGCCATGATAGGCAAAATTGCTATATCCAAACGCGCCCATGAAGAACGCACCGGCACTGTAGAAAACCCTATGCCAGGTGCTAAGGCCTTTATCCGCCATAAACCTCATGGTGTAGTTGCAGTCTTTGGTCCTTATAACTTCCCGGGCCATTTGCCAAACGGTCATATAGTTCCTGCTCTGATTGCGGGTAACGTGGTGGTATTTAAGCCTTCTGAGCTAACACCTAAAGTAGCTGAATACACAGTGCAGTTATGGCAACAGGCAGGTTTACCAGCAGCTGTGCTGACTTTATTACAAGGCGAAGTCGCGACAGGTAAAGCCTTAGCTGCGCATCCTCAGTTAGATGGCTTATTTTTCACTGGCAGCTCTGGAACCGGACATTACCTGCATCAGCAGTTTGCTGGTCAGCCAGGTAAAATTCTGGCGCTGGAAATGGGTGGTAATAACCCGCTGATCATCAAAGACGTGGCCAATGTAAAAGCCGCAGTGCATGACATTATTCAGTCGGCTTTTATCAGCTCTGGCCAGCGTTGTACCTGTGCCCGTCGCTTATTTGTGCCAAATACAGCCAATGGGGATGCTATTTTGTCAGAACTGGTCGCTGCCACTAAAAAAATTCGTGTCGCCGATCCTTTTGCCACAGAACAACCTTTTTACGGCGCAATGATTTCTGCCAAAGCGGCCGAAGGCATGGCCAAAGCTCAGCAACAACTGGTGGACATGGGCGCAAAAATTTTAGTCGAACTCACTTTACCTGAAGCTCATGGTGCTTATGTAACGCCAGGTATTCTGGATGTGACAGGTGTAAACGGAATTCCGGACGAAGAACATTTTGGCCCACTGTTAAAAGTTTATCGTTACGATGATTTTGAGCAGGCTATCGCTGAAGCAAATAACAGCAAATACGGTTTATCTGCAGGTTTACTGGCCGATTCTGCTGAAGATTATCAGCTGTTTTTCCAGCAAATCCGCGCAGGTATCGTCAACTGGAACAAACCTATTACCGGAGCTTCCAGCGCCGCACCTTTTGGTGGTATTGGCGCCAGTGGCAACCACAGAGCCAGTGCTTATTACGCAGCAGATTATTGCGCTTACCCTGTCTCTTCAGTCGAAGCTGACCAGGTGGTGTTGCCAGCAACATTAAGCCCGGGATTAGTGCTGTAAAGCTGAACCAGATCAATATTATAAGCCGGTATAGTGGCTACACTTACCGGCGTTAACACCATAATCAACAGAGCAGGACTCGTTATGCATACTGATGTAAAAGAACTGTTTAACCAACTTTGGGCTAACTACCTGGAAGTCACCCCTTCCGCAAAAAAAATTCATGCCATTTTGGGCTCGTCGCAACAGAACGACGTGATTAACGATCACATAGCTTTGCGTACTTTTAATATTGAAAAAGTAAGCCTTGAAAAACTGGCGGCTCACCTGCTGGCTTTAGGTTATACCGAAGGTGGCGAATACCACTTTGAAGCGAAAAAGCTCTATGCCAAGCATTATGAGCATAAAGATCCAACGCTGCCCAAAGTCTTTATCTCCGAGCTGCTGTTAGAAAAATGCTCCCCGGAGCTGCAAAGCATAGTGCGTAAACTGGTTGATCAAATCCCTGAAGCTGCAGTGACTGCAGATAATTTCCTGTACTCAGGCCGTCACTGGACTATTGATCAGCAAAGTTACGAAACTTTATTGGCTGAAAGTGAATATGCAGCCTGGATGTCTGTCTGGGGTTACCGTGCGAACCACTTTACGGTCAGCGTTAATGCACTGAAGAACTATGAAACCTTAGAGTCGGTTAATCAGGCTTTAAAAGATGCAGGTTTTCCATTAAATACCTCAGGTGGCGAAATCAAAGGCACGCCAGAAGTATTGCTGGAACAGTCTTCGACTTTAGCGGACGAAGCGCCGGTGAAATTCACCGATGGTACACGCAATATTCCAAGTTGCTTCTATGAATTTGCCCGTCGTTACCCTATGGCGAACGGCCAGCTGTACGGTGGTTTTGTGGCGGCTTCTGCGGATAAAATTTTCGAAAGCACCAACGTGCGTTAATCACTTAAGTTGATTCTGACGACTAAAGGCTGGATAAGTATCCGGCCTTTATTTTATCCCAATAAACCGCGGCTACTTCAGCCTGATACCCCTTAGATAACAGATTCATAAAACCATGAGGATAAGGTACAAGGCTTTGTTTGAGGTTCGTTTTACCTGCTAAAGCATCCATCAGCTCAAGCACAGAAAAATGCGTCTCTTCGGCAAATATCAATTCTGTTGGATAAAGCGGCTGAAGATGAGTCATCTGGCGAATTTGACCACCATAAAAACCAACACAATGCTCAATAGTTAAATGCTCTAAAACCAGATTCGCCCAGCAGGCTGCGGCACCCGCACTAAACCCTAGTAAAAATACCGGCTCTGTCTGAGCTTTAAGCAGCTCACCTAGTTTCTTGCTGTAGGCCTCAAGTCCGCCATGCGCCAGAAAATACTGATAGGCTTCATGATCGTCGCTAAAAGATAGAGGCTGATGATCATAAGGTTGCACGCAAAGATAATCCAAACCTGACTGGTCAAATTGCAAAAGCACTTCAGGCTGAGCGCCAAAAATATCAGTCACTATCACCAGTGGCATACACTATGTCCTTATCGAAACAAATTCACCGGAAGTTTTAAATACACAGTGCCATTGTCTTCTGCAGCAGGAAACTGCCCTGCCCGCACATTGACCTGTACTGATGGCAATATCAGCTTTGGCATGCTCAGAGTTTTATCTCTGGTCGTGCGCATGGTAACAAAGTCTTTCTCACTGGTACCTTGTTTTAGATGGATGTTCTGTTTCTTTTGCGCCGCTATAGTAGTCTCACAAACAAACTCATCCCTGCCAGGAGCTTTGTAATCGTGGCATAAAAACATCCGGCTTTGATCCGGCAATTGATACAGTTTTTGCACTGAGCTATATAAGGTTGCTGCATCGCCGCCCGGGAAATCACAACGGGCTGAGCCATAATCAGGCATAAACAAGGTGTCGCCCACAAAGACTGCATCGCCTATGCAATAACTGACACAAGCCGGCGTATGACCTGGGGTATGTAGTACTGAGCAGCGGATGGTCCCCAACATAAAGTCCTCGCCATCGGCGAATAGTTTGTCAAAAGCTGAACCGTCAGTTTTTAAATCTTTCAGGTTAAACACCTGACTAAACAGCTGTTGTACTTCGGTAATACGTGAACCTATCGCAATATGCCCACCCAGTTGTCGCTTCAGAAAAGGTGCGGCAGATAAATGATCGGCATGCACATGAGTTTCCAATAACCACTGCACTGTCAGGTTATGCTCTTTCACCTTAGCCATGATCTGCTCTGCAGAACTTGTATGGGTGGAACCAGAAGCTGCATCAAAATCCAATACCGGATCGATCACCGCAGCCTCTTTGCTCAGCGGATCCCACACCAGATAACTGTAGGTAAAGCTTTGAGATTCAAAAAACGCATGGACAACAGGCTGCTGCATAAATCACCGCTACTGGTGGATTGAACAAATGATGGCTTATCTTAGCAAAGCTTTTTCATTCCAGAAAGATATAAGCTTATTCCTTAAAGTTTATCTAGTGGGTATTAATCAGCCATGCAGACCTCTTGCTACCAGTTTGTCATAATTCTGCAATCAGTCAGCTCTACTCTGCTTTGGCCTGAAACTTAGTGGAGATAGGAGTTGTATGAATATCGCCAGAAAATTGACCTTGGGAGCTGGTGTACTGACCGTGATGGCTGTTATTTTATCTGCCAGTACCAGTGGCCTGCTCGCCTTAAAAGACAGCTCCGACGCTGTGCATCAAAGTGCAGAACAACAATTTCAGGCTCTTGCCGCAAGTCGCCATACCATGCTGCAAACCCAACTCGACAGCCAGCAGCAACTGCTTAACGTACTGGCCCATAACCGCCTGACCCAAGAGGCCATTTACAGTTTTAAAAACCCCTTTGTCTCGTACCGTTATGAAGTATCAGCCCCTAACCTTGACGGTCTGAAACAGCAGATGGGCGACTGGTACAAAACCAAATACCAACCTTATTTCCAGACTCAAACTAAGGGCCTATCGGTCAATACCAGCCAATGGCTTGAGAAATCCAAATTTGAAACCTTGCTGCTGCAAAAGTTTTATGTGGCCGAAAATCCTCAGCCTTTAGGTAAACAGCAGTTGCTGGAGGATCGAAGCGATGGCTCTGTTTATGGTCAGCAGCATAAAAAATACCACAGCAGCTTTAAAGAAATAGTCGATCGTTATGGCTTTCAGGACTTAATGCTGGTGGATGCCAATAGCCTGGATGTTTTGTATAACGTTAATAAAGGCCCTGTTTTTGCCAGCAATTTACAAAACGGCGCTTTCGCCGACACTGAACTGGCAAAGTTAGCCAAAACTTTAAAACATAAACCTAAAGCTGGCTTACAGATTTCCGCGATCAGCGCTTTTAACGGCTCTTTCCAGCAACAGGTACTGTTTTTTGGCGTGCCGGTGTTTCATCCAAATAGCAGCGAAACTCCGGTCGGCTTCTTAATAGCTCAGTATCCGGTCAGTCGTTTTACAGATTTGATGACCGGAAATCAAAAGTGGCAAGACTTAGGTTTAGGTCAGACCGGTGATTTATATCTGGTGGATCAAGAGCAAACACTGGTCACTGAATTACGGCCCTATTTAACAGATAAAGCCAGCTTTGCTGCAGAGTATCCGCAGTTTAAATCCGGCCCTTATGGTTTAGGTGGTCACACCAAGCTGCAACTACCGCAGATTAAAGACGCCTTAGCGGGTAAATCAGGTGTGGCTGAAGCCGAAGATTACCGTGGCATAGAGTCGCTGATCAGCTGGCGCCCTCTGCAAATAGGCCAACAACAGTATGCTCTTATTGTGCAGCAGGAATTATCAGAAAGTATGGAGGCTGTCAGTACCATTCGTACTAACCTGATTTTAAGCACGCTGTTGGCTGTATTGATTTTAGGTGTAGTGGTCGTACTGCTGGTGTATTTGTTAGCCCAACGTTTTGCCAAACCTATGCTGACTTTGCATCAAAGCATTGAACATTCGGCACAATCCCACGATTTAACTGTGCGTTTTGATTTAAATAGCAAAGACGAGTTGTCAGACATTGGCTCAGCGTTGAATAAGCTGTTTGGCTCCTTTTGTACTCTGGTGGCAAAATTAACCAGCACCTCTGAACAAAGTGCCTCAGCAGCGACTCAGAACCTGCAAATCAGCCAGGAATGCAAAAACTCAGCGATACAACAAGGCGCTGCCATCAGTCATTTACTGCAGCAATCACAAAGCCTGGATGTGCAGTTACAGCAGTCAGCCGAACAATTACGTAGCAGTGCCAATCAGGCCAATCATGCCAACCAACAAGCCGATTCAGGTTTCAAGGCGGTGGATCTGGTGGCCAGTTCCATGCGTCATCTGGCTGAACAAGTCAGCTCATCCAGCCATAGCATGGAAGAGCTACGTTCTGCTGCAACAGATATAGTCACAGTGCTGGATACCATCAAAGGGATTTCAGAACAAACCAACCTTTTGGCGTTAAATGCCGCTATTGAAGCTGCCCGGGCCGGTGAACATGGTCGTGGTTTTGCCGTAGTCGCAGATGAAGTCCGACGTTTATCAGGCAGCACCCGTCAGGCCACTATGGAAATTCAGCAGATGTTAAACCGCCTGATGAGCACAGTGGATGAAACGGCGCTGGATTTAGCCAAAGAGCGGCAAAGTGCTGAACTTTGTGTCACTGGTTCAGAGCAGGCACTGCATGCGTTAGGTGAAATTAAGCAGCTTATTGCGCAAGTGAATACAGCAACGTCCGGCATAGCTCAGGCGAGTGAGCAGCAATATCAGCAGAATCAGCAAATGCGTGACGAGCTGACCGCTGTGCAAGGTTTAGCGGGTCATACCGAACAAGCCATGACGGAGCTTAATATCACTGCGAAAGAGCAGGAAAAGCTGGCCATTGAACTACTTCACAATGCCAAAGCGTTCAGGGTATAAATGCCTCATACAACAAAGCCCCTGATCAGAGGGGCTTTTTTATTACACACGACAGGCTATGAACCACACAAGCTGCTGTTAATCCTGCAATTCGTCTTCTGATTCCTCGTACGGAATTTTTTGCGCCAGTACTTTATCGACTCTTTTGCCATCCATATCGACAATTTCCAGACGCCAGCCGGCAATTTCAACAATATCAGCTGTCTGCGGTATTTTTCCCAGCTCATACATCAACAAGCCGTTTAAGGTCTGATAGCGCCCTTCTTCCTCGTCTTGCAGTTTTCGTATATCCAACGCATCTTTTAAATCAATAATCGGAATTAAACCGTCGAGTAATAAAGTGCCATCCTGACGACGGATCACCATCTGATCCCCTTCATCGTCCTGTGCAAACTCGCCGGTTAAAGCGTCCATCATATCCTGTAAGGTCACCATACCTTTCAGATCGCCATATTCGTCCACCACAAACACCATTTGCGAGCCACTGGTTCTGAAATGCTCCAACAGCGCCATACCGGACAAGCTGTCTGGTACATAGTTACAAGGCTTGACCAGGGACGCTATATGAATTTCTTTACCTGATATGGATTGCGCCAACAGCTGTTTGGCAGACACTACCCCTACTATATCGTCGACATTGTTACGACAGACAGGAAAACGTGAATGTGGCGCCTGCATCACCAGGCGTAAATTGTCTTCCAATGATTCGCTAACATCCAAAAACACAATGTCCGAACGCGGCACCATTAAAGAGGAAATAGAACGCTCATCCAACCGGAACACGTTTTTTACCATCGCATGTTCGTTATGTTCAATCACACCAGCAGATGAGCCTTCCTGCAGCATGGCCTGAATATCTTCGTGCGTGACATTGTCTTCCATCTGCTGGTTAAAGCCCAACAACCGCATCAGGCTGTGGGTAGAACCAGATAACATCCAGACAAAAGGTTTAGTCACAACCGCCAATACCGTCATCGGCTTAGACACCAGGCAAGCTATGGTTTCCGCACTGATTTGGCCGATACGTTTAGGCACCAGCTCACCTATCACGATAGAGACATAAGTGACGATAATAACCACCAGCACTGTAGACACCACGCTGGTGATCTCGGCTGAAATACCAAAGCCCTGCAACCAAAGAGATAAAGGCTCTGCCAGGATAGATTCACCAAAAATACCGTTTAAAATACCTATGGAAGTGATACCAATCTGAACCGTAGATAAAAACTGAGTCGGATCCTCTGCCAGCTTTAATGCCGCTTTAGCTGTACTGCTGCCGCCATGGGCCATTGCAGTTAAGCGGGATTTCCGTGCTGTGACTATGGCGATTTCTGACATGGCAAACAAACCATTCAGCACAATCAAACCCACGAGAATAAAAATTTCCATAAATCAGTATTAAACTCCGGTTATTTCATTAGTGGATCCAGCCGCTATCACGCTGCGAGCGACTGGACATCGGACTTATCTTAGTGATTTGCCCATGGTAGTAAAGCAACTTTTAAGTTTTGCCTGAGCACACCGGAGATAAGGCTCACTAAAAAGCAAAACGGCCCTGCAGTAAAACCGCAGAGCCGCTGTATTTAACTTAAATAAGGAGCTATTTAGTTAGCCTTCAAAAGACCGGCTTTGCAGCGCGTGAATACGTTTATCCAGTGGCGGATGGCTCATAAAAAGCTCTGAAGCAGCAGGTTTAGTCGCCAAACCAAAAGCTGTCATTGAACCTTGTAACTGGCTTTCATGATTGCCTTTTAAACGTTGTAACGCAGCCACCATATTATTCGCACCCACTAAACGGGCTGCACCAGCGTCTGCCTTGTATTCACGTTGACGAGAGAACCACATCACGATAATACTCGCCAGCACACCAAAGATCATTTCCAGCACAAACACAGTGATCATATAACTCAATCCACCGCCCTGACTTTCTTCTTCATCACTGGAGCGAAAGAAGTTATCAATAAAACCAGCCACAATCCGGGCAAAGAAAATAACAAAGGTATTCACTACCCCCTGAATAAGCGTCAAGGTCACCATATCGCCGTTAGCAACGTGTGATACTTCATGAGCTAACACAGCTTCGGCTTCCTGCTGCGTCATTGCATGCAATAAACCTGTACTGACGGCCACCAGCGCATTATTGCGGCTCATGCCTGTGGCAAAAGCGTTGATTTCAGGTGAGTCGTAAATAGCAACTTCCGGCATACCAATACCAGCTTGCTTCGCCTGGCGCTGCACAGTGCTGACCAGCCAGTGCTCAGTCGCATTTGATGGTTCTGTGATCACCACAGCGCCGGTTGAACGTTTTGCCATCCACTTGGACATAGCTAAAGAGATAAAAGAGCCACCAAAACCAAACACAGCAGCGAATATCAGTAAGCCACCCATGCTGCGGTTATCTATACCAAAAACTTTAAACACAATACTTAAAACGATACTCAGCACTAACATCACAGCTAAGTTCGTGATTAAAAATAGCACTATACGTTTCATAACAACCTCTGTAATTCAGGAAACCAACCAGGTTCAAAACGCCTGTTGCTAAAAAAGCCCCTGTAACAGTAATGAAACAGGGGCAAAGGGCGGATTTATCACCACAACAAGTACGTATTGGTTCTGCCCAACCCAACAGCAGCTTCTCGCCTCTCTATTGGGTTATTCAGGGAACGCAGTGATAATAAGCGGATAAATATATAAGGTAAAATCGAATATAACTTCCTAATTGGCAGTTTATAACTGATAGCCAACTTTGGATTATAAAAGGCAAACGGGCCTTAATAAAAAAGCCTGTCGGGAGTCAACCGGACAGGCTTTTGTTTGATTTGCCCCTTGGGAAATCCTATAGAGAATTAACCCAATAAGCTTCTGAGCATCCAGGCATTCTTTTCATGCACCTGCATACGCTGAGTGAGTAAATCCAACGTAGGTTCGTCTGAGGCTTTATCCGCGACAGGTACTATGGCGCGCGCAGATTTTGCTAAAGCTTCCTGGCCTTTCACCAGATCTTTAATCATATCCTGAGCAGCCGGAATGCCATCGGCTTCTTTAATGCTGGTGAGCTTGGCAAACTCTTTATAAGAACCTGGCGCAAATTCACCTAAAGCACGAATACGCTCAGCGATTAAATCTACCGCCAGCGACAGCTCAGTGTACTGAGTTTCAAATAAAACATGCAGCGTCTGAAACATAGGGCCAGTGACGTTCCAATGATAGTTATGTGTCTTCAGATACAGTGTATATGTATCAGCCAATAACACAGCTAAACCATCAGCAATGGCTTTACGATCATCATCTTCAATACCAATATTAATCTTCATAAGAAACTCCGTGTTGCGGCAAAGAATGCAAATACCCTATCACAATTCACGCCAGGCGCTCAAATATCCGTAGGTATAAGCTGATATAGATCAATGGGATCGAAGATGGCATAAAACAAGGGCGTGCTTTCGATAGTCTTGGTTTTGTCACAATACGCCAGTTAGAATGCGCACTTTGAATCCTTCCTTATTTGCTTGTTTGCGGAGTGTGTTGTGGAAGCTATGCCAGTAGGCGTCAGTGCCTTTTTTATTCAGTTGTTGGTGATCCTGGTTATAGCCCGGATCGTGGGCTGGCTGGCTATTCAGGTAGGCCAACCCAGAGTGGTAGGCGAAATGATCGCCGGCATTTTATTAGGCCCTACCTTATTTGGCGCTTTAGCACCTGACTTTCAGCAGCAGCTGTTTTCTGCAGAGTACCGACCCTTCTTATCCTTAGGCGCACAAGTGGGTATTGGCCTTTATATGTTTTTAGTGGGCCTTGAATTTGACACCAGTATGTTTAAAACCCGCGCCCGCAGTGCCATCGCTATTTCCGCTTCAGGCATAGTGGTGCCTTTTGTTATGGCCTGTCTATTAGCCAGTTGGTTATTGTGTTACGGTGGCCTTTTTGCGGATAACCTCAGTTGGACACAAGCCGCATTATTTCTGGGCGCTTCCATTTCCATCACTGCCTTTCCTATGCTGGCCAGGGTGATCCAGGAGCAAGGCTTAGCCAACAGCAAATTAGGCACTTTAGTACTGGCAGCAGGAGCTATAGATGATGTCGCAGCCTGGTGTCTGATGGCCTTATTGCTGGCAAGTTTTGGCGGCGACGACACTTTGTTTTATAAAGCTGTGATAGGTGCAGTAATTTTTGCAGCTTTAATGCTGACGCTGGTACGTAAACATGCGGCGCAGCTGGAGAGCTGGTATCAGCGCGAACAACGCATCACTCCCCGCCTCTTTCTGGTAATTTTAGTCTTGTGGGTAGTCAGCGTCAGTACCACAGAATGGGTAGGCCTGCATGCAGTGTTTGGTGGCTTCTTATTAGGTGTGGCTATGCCACGTGGTTTGTTGGCCGAACACCTGATTAAACGTCTGCAGCCTTTGGTACTGATTGGTCTGGTGCCATTGTTTTTTACCGTGTCTGGCTTAAAAACTGATCTGTCGGTATTGGCTCAGGGCACCTTGTGGCAAATTGCGCTGGCTGTGATCGCGGCCTCTATTTTTGCCAAAGCAGTGGCCTGTTATCTGGCTGCACGGCTTTGTGGTGAAAACCACCCTATGGCGCTTGCTGTAGGTATTTTGATGAATGCACGTGGCATGATGGAACTGATTTTGCTCAATATTGCGCTGCAAAACGGCGTGATCAAAGAAGACCTGTTCTCTGTTCTGGTGCTGATGACCATAGTCACCACCATGATGGCCACCCCACTGTTTAACGTGCTGCAGCGGCGCACGTCCTTTCGCAGTCAGCTGGATTAACCAGCTATTTCAATCAGATATAAAAAAGCCGGCAGAAGCCGGCTTTTTTATTCAGGTGGTTACGAATTAAGAACGAGCGGCTAATTCAGCTTGCTGTACTAAGTAATCTTCGTAAGTACCAGCGAAGTTGCGTACGCCGCTGTCCGTCATTTCAACGATACGGGTCGCCAATGACGATACAAATTCACGGTCGTGACTGACAAAAATCAGTGTACCTTTGTACATCTCAAGCGCCATGTTCAGGGATTCAATAGATTCCATATCCAGGTGGTTGGTAGGTTCATCCATCACCAGAATATTTGGCCGTTGCAGCATCAGCTTACCAAATAACATCCGGCCTTTTTCACCACCTGATAACACCCGTGTTGGCTTGGCAATATCATCCTGAGAAAACAATAAACGGCCTAAAATGCCACGAATCGCTTGTTCATCATCTGACGGTTGTTTCCACTGGCTCATCCAGCTAAACAGCGTCATATCTTTTTGAGCGCCTTCAAACTCGTATTCATGGTCCTGAGCGTAATAACCAATATTGACGTTTTCAGACCACTTCACTATGCCTTTTTCAGCGGTTAAATCGCCAACCAGACATTTTAAAAAAGTCGTTTTACCAATACCGTTAGTACCGAGGATCGCCACCTTCTCACCGACTTCAATCGTCAGATCAAGGTTTTTCAGTACGTGCAGATCATCAAAGCTCTTGTTTAACTCTGTCACTTCTAACGCTAAACGGTACAGCTGCTTTTGCTGATCAAAACGGATAAATGGGTTTACCCGGCTGGACGCTTTTACTTCAGACAGCTGAATTTTATCAATCTGTTTAGCACGTGATGTGGCCTGGCGCGCTTTAGAAGCGTTGGCAGAAAAACGACTGACGAAGGTTTGAAGCTCAGCGATTTGGGCTTTTTTCTTGGCGTTATCAGACAATAAACGTTCACGCGCTTGAGTAGCAGCTGTCATGTATTCATCGTAGTTGCCTGGGTACACACGTAATTCGCCGTAGTCTAAGTCGGCCATATGAGTACAAACGCTGTTTAAGAAGTGACGGTCGTGCGAAATAATAACCATGGTGCTGTTACGTTCAGCCAGGACTTCTTCTAACCAACGGATGGTGTTGATATCCAGGTTGTTGGTTGGTTCGTCCAGTAACATGATTTCAGGATCGGCAAATAACACCTGAGCCAATAACACCCGCAGTTTCCAGCCCGGAGCTATAGAGGACATTAAGCCAAAATGCTGTTCAACCGGAATACCTACACCAATCAATAATTCGCCGGCACGGGATTCAGCGCTGTAACCATCCATTTCGCCAAAAGCAACTTCTAAGTCGGCCACACGCATACCGTCTTCTTCACTCATATTTGGATCAGCGTAAATACGGTCACGTTCTTCTTTCACAGCCCAAAGTTCAGCGTGGCCCATAATCACTGTGTCGATTACAGTGTATTGCTCAAACGCAAACTGGTCCTGGTGCAACTTAGCCACACGGTGGTTAGGTTCAACAAAAATGTTACCACCACTAGGGTCTAACTCTTTGCTGAGGATCTTCATAAAGGTTGATTTACCGCAACCGTTGGCGCCAATCAAACCATAGCGGTTGCCGTCGCCGAATTTAACGGAGATATTTTCAAAAAGCGGCTTAGCGCCAAATTGCATCGTAATATTTGCGGTAGAAATCACAGTGTTTTTGATCCAACAAAGAGTCATATATAAGCCGCGTCGACAAGTTTAGCTTGCCAGCACAGCCCCAAAAATAGCGCGCCACTATACGCTTTTTTAACGCTAAACTCAAAGTATCTCTGTGTTTTATGACACTTTTGCCAGAGCTTTTTACGCTTTAGCCAAAGCGGCGTCCCAATGCGATACAACCGACCACAGTCAATGCCAATATCCAGTGGATCCATTGCAGTGGTTCAGCCAGCAAGAGCGCACACAAGGCCAGCCCGCTAAAAGGCGATAACAGCTGCAATTGACTGACTTTAGCAATGCCACCAATAGCTAACCCCTTGTACCAGCAGAAAAAGCCGATAAACATGGTAAACACAGACAGATAACCCAGCGCCAGCCACGACTGAAGTGATACAGCAGCATAATCAGGCTGATAAGCCCAAACCCAGGGCAGCAATACCGGAATCGACATCACCAGCGCCCAGCAGATCACCTGCCAGCTGCCGAGTTCTTTGGATAAAATAGCCCCTTTGGCATAACTAAAACCGCATAAAAAACTCGCTAACACCAGATAACCGTCAGCGAGCTGAAAAGGGCCAGTGCTGTGCTGTAACGCATAAAGCGCAACACAAGCGGCCCCCAGCAGTGCAAACAACCAAAAGCCAAGTCGTGGCCATTGTTTAGTTAAATATGCGCCAAAAAAGGCAGTAAAAAGTGGCATCACACTGGTCACCAGAATGCCGTGACTGGCTCCAACTTGTTGCAATGCCAAGGCAGATAACACCGGGTAAGCAAAGACTGAGCCCAAAGCTACTAAAGCCAAGCCCTGCCATTGTTTTGCTGTAGGTAGTTTTTGCCTGGTTACCAGCAGCAGTATCAAAGCCAGTAATGCCGCTATCAAAGCCCTGCCCGCGCCGACAAAAACCGGCGGCATATCAAGCACTGCCATCCGGGTTGCTGGTAAACCTGCGGAGAACATCAACATGCCTAAGCTGCCAAACCATAAGCCTTGCACCAGCGGCTTTTGCCAAAAAGGCAAGCTGCTTTGATCTTGTGGTGAAACAGAGACTACGGACATAACAAATACTCCCATAAGCGGCTGGACAGTCAGCCAACTTCAGTTAGTATACAAAGCTATAGACCATGACAATCAGGACAGTTATCGACAAAGACTACTGAACTGTACAGGTGAAAATCCCATGACAATTGCACTAGCGCAGTGGCAGCTGGATAAAGCCAGCAAAGAGAGTTTTAGCAGTCAGCTTTATCTGCAGGCACAACAAGCCATCCAATCCGGTCGCTGGGTTGCAGGTGCCCGACTACCTTCAATCCGGCTTTTAGCGGCGCATTTAGAGATCAGTAAATTTACGGTGTCTGAGCTGTATGAAAAACTCTCTGCCGCTGGTTTTGTCCGCTCTCAGCCTGGCAGCGGTGTGTATGTCAGTCGTTTAACAGAGCAGCAACAGCAGCTGGAATCCAGCGCCAGCCAAAGCAGCAGACAGCAGGATGTCGCCCTGATGCGCCAGACTTTGCTGAGAGAACCTCATTGGATCAAAGCATCAGCGGGTTGGTTATCACCGGATTGGATGCCGGATCAGGAAATACGCCAGGCGATGCGTGATTTAGCGCGTCAGCCCCAGTCTTTAACTGACTATGGCCCGGCTCAGGGCTACTTCCCGTTGCGCCAGTATTTCACCCAGCGTTTGTCGCAGTTATCTATTGCCACAGAACCAGCCCACATTCTGCTAACCTACAGCGCCTCTCATGCCCTTGATTTAGTGTTTCGTTTGCATCTGAAACCAGGCGATTGGGTGATGGTGGATGATCCCGGCTTTTATAACTTCTTTGCTTTGCTGCGTTTGCATCAGGTGCAATTGCTGGTGGTGCCCCGTACAAAAGAAGGTCCGGATTTAGCTGTGATGCAACAACTGGTGCAGCAGTATCAACCCAAAGCCTATTTAACCAATTCAGTGCTGTCGAATCCTGTGTCTTTGAGTATCCATCCAGCCCGGGCTTTTGCCGTCTTACAGCTACTGCAACAGCATCAGTGCTTGTTGATTGAAGATGATATCTACGCCGACTTTGAAACTCAGCCGGTATCGCGTTACGCTTCGATGGCGGGGTTCCAATCGAATAATGGCTTTGAAACCATTTACTTAGGCAGTATGTCGAAAACTTTGTCTGCAGATTTACGGGTAGGTTTTATTGCTGCAGCACCCGCTACTATTGCGGCATTGACCGATCTAAAACTCATCAGCGGTATATCTACCTCAAATACCATGGAGCGTCTGGTGTACGCGCTATTAACAGGCGGAGGTTATCGACGTCACCTTGAGCAATTAAAGCGTCGTTTACAGCAGGCCCGCAGCCTGGTGTTTTCGAAATTAAAGCAACTGGATTGTCAGTTATGGGCAGAACCTTCAGCTGGTTTTTTATGTTGGGTGAAGCTGCCAGAAGGCGTCAGCAGCAGTCTGTTATCCGAACGCTTACAGCAGCGTCAGATTGTGTTAGCGCCAGGTTCGCAGTTCAGCACCCTGCCCGATGCTGATCAGTACACGCGCCTTAATGTGGCACAGTGTCTGGATGAAGAATTTTGGCGGATACTGGAGCAGGAGTTGCGCCAGATCAGAGACAGCATTTCTCTTTCATCAAATACTAGCCACGACGGGCGGGGATAAACCACCGCCCCTACCTTTTGTTTATATCGACTTAGGTCGCACTGACAAAACCGTTGTATTCTGACATGGTAAAGAAAAAGGATGCTGTATGGCCAAAACATCAGATAAGTCGCCGGCAAAATCGCTGGACTGGAGTGCACTGCTGCAATCCGGTCATCGTATTTTTATTGGCTCACATGCTGCTGCGCCTCAGGCTTTACTGGCCGATTTAATGGCCCGCAGTAAAAACCTGCATGATATAGAGCTGGTGCAACTGATGGTGCTGGCTGACAACTGCTGGGCAGAACAACGTTACAGCGACTTATTTAAAATCAATGCGTTATTTATTGCCGGTGACAAAGTCCGCAGTGCTGTCGCTGAAGGCCGTGCCGACTACACCCCTTGTTTTTTATCTGAAGTACCGGCGCTTTTTAAAAATGAAATTTTGCCTTTAGATGCCGCTTTAGTAATGGTGAGCCCGCCTGATGCTTTTGGTTATTGCTCTTTGGGGGTCTCTGTAGATGCCGTTTCTGCTGCTGTGCGTTCTGCAAAAAAAGTTATAGCGCAAATTAATCCTAAGATGCCGCGCACCAATGGTTATACCTTTATCCATCAAAGCCAAATTCATGCTTTTATCGAACAAGCCGAAGACTTACCGGAGTTACCACCGCCACAACTTGATGAAGTGACTGAGCGTATTGGTCAGTACGTGTCGATGCTGATTGAAGATGGTTCAACCTTACAGCTGGGTATAGGTAAAATTCCGGAGGCCGTTTTACGTTATTTAGGCAATCACAAAGATTTAGGTGTGCACTCTGAAGTGATTTCAGACGGTGTGATGGAACTGATCACCAAAGGCGTGATTAACAACAGAAAAAAAACCTTTCACCCTGGCAAAACCGTCACCAGTTTTTGTATGGGCAGCAAAGCCTTATATGACTTTGTTGATGGTAACCCTCATGTCGAGTTCTATCCCAGCGAATACGTGAACTCTCCCACCAATATTGCCCGTAACGACGCCATGATCGCCATTAATAGCGCAATAGAAGTCGACTTAACGGGTCAGGTGGTGTCGGATTCGATTGGACACAGATTCTATAGCGGCATTGGTGGCCAGGTGGATTTCAGCCGTGGTGCCTCGATGAGTAAAGGCGGCAAACCCATTATTGCCCTGCCATCCACTGCGAAAAATGGCACAGTCTCACGTATTGTGGCGAGTATCACCGAAGGCGGCGGCGTAGTGACTTCTCGTGGCCATGTGCATTATGTGGTCACAGAGTTTGGTGTCGCCTCCTTGCGGGGTAAAAGTATCCGTGAACGCGCACTGGAACTTATTCGCGTCGCCCATCCGAAGTTTCGTAAACAACTGCTGGATGAGGTTCGAAACCATTATTGGGTACCGCATTATCAAAAAGATTATCCCAAAGATGTGGTGGAACTGGGCAAGGTCGGTGTTAAAACCTTAACCATAGCGGGTGAACAGTTTGATTTACGGGCATTAAACCCGGCTGATGAGCGCAGGCTGCAGGAGTTCTTTTACTCTCATACCAAAGAAACCCTGCTGCTGCGTTATAACCACCATCCCAAACAGATGAGCAGAGAAAAATCCTGTACTTTGGTCAGTGTCGATCAGTCGCGCGATCTGGCGCTTTGTATTGTCAAACAACAAGGCTCAGTACTGGAAATTCAGGCCGTAGGCCGTTATTACCTGAATGAAACCGACAATAGCGCTGAAGTGGCTTTTGTGACGCGGGAAAAACAACACGGTAAAGGTATGGCCAAACGGCTGCTGGAAGAAATGATCAGAATTGCCCGCATACGTGAACTCAACCGTATGATGGCTTATGTCCGCGCCGACAATAAGCCGATGCAAAAGGTGTTTGAAAAAGCGGGATTTAAACGTATCGCCAGTGGTGATCCGGATGAAGTCTATTTAGAGTTACCACTAAAGGTAGCGGAACCAGAGAAGCAGTAAATGAGTTTAGTGATCTTCAGCCATGGCCGCTGTTTGTCGTACGACATAGGCCACGATCATCCGGAAGCCGCATCACGCATTCATGCAGTGCAGGACCAGTTATTAAGTTCAGGCCTGGAGTTTGTGGTGCAACAACGGGACGCAACTCCTGCCAGTATGGAGCAGTTGTATCTTGCTCACGACCCGGCTTATGTCGACCATGTATTTGATGCAGTGCCCGATACTGGCCATATCTGGTTGGATGACGATACACAGGCCAATGCAAAATCACTCAATGCTGCTTTGTATTCGGCAGGTTCCGGCATCAATGCGGTGGATTTGGTGATGCAGCAACAGGATACTCAGGCCTTTTGTTTAATACGCCCGCCAGGTCATCACGCTGAATACAAAGCCGCCAAAGGGTTTTGTATTTTTAATAACATAGCCGTAGCAGCAGCTTATGCCATGCAGCAGTATGGATTGCAGCGTGTGCTGATTGTGGATTTTGATGTGCATCATGGCAATGGCACTGAAGATATTTTCCAGCATGAACCCAGAGTCAAATTTTTCTCGTCGTTTCAGCATCCGTTTTATCCCTACACTGACCCTGTTGGTCATACCCCATCCATAGTCAAAATGCCTTTAGCTGCAGGCACTACAGGCGCTTTATACCAACAGCGTTTTACTGAAGAGTGGTTGCCACTGATGCACGAATTTCAGCCAGAGTTGGTATTGGTATCCGCTGGTTTTGATGCGCATATTGAAGATGATATGGGCCAGATGAAACTGACAGAGCTGGATTATTTATGGTTGGGGCAGCAGTTAAAGCAAATTGCCGATCGCTATTGCGGCGGGCGTTTAGTCTCAATGCTGGAAGGTGGTTATGAACATAGCCCGCTGGCCCGTAGTGTAGTGAGTTATCTAAAGGGCCAGCTTTAGATTGTATCAGCCGAATAATGCAGCGAGTATATAAGAGCCACGGCTGCTGTTAATTTTCTATTGCAATTCAAAGGTGTTTACGAGACCAAAAGACCGTCTATATACACCGCTGCTACCCTTACTTATCCAATGCACGCAAATGATAACGATTGTCAATTGCTTTGGCGCTGCCTATAATTGCCCAAATTTTAACTTTACTTTCTTTGGGAAAATCATGTTCGGCACACAAACAAAGACCTATTTGGCGGTATTACTGGCGTTAAGTCCTCTCGCGGCACAGGCAAATGATAAGGATACACAAAGCATTGAGCGGATCACTGTCACAGGAAGCCGCATAGCAGAGAGTCTGGATGAAGTGCCAGCCAGCATTACCCTGATTGATCAACAAACGATCAAAGAAAATTTACAGGTCAGCTCAGAACTGCAAAACCTTCTTGCCGTGGCCGTACCAGGTATGGCTCCAAGTACCGGTAGCACCAGTAACTTCGGTCAGACCCTGCGTGGTCGCAATGTGTTAGTCATGATTGATGGCGTACCTCAGGACACACCTTTGCGTAATGGCGGCTTAGGGATCAGAACTTTAGATCCGGCCAGCATTGAACGTATTGAAGTAGTTAACGGTGCGACTTCGATTTGGGGTAATGGCGCTGCAGGTGGAGTGATCAACTACATCACCAAAAAACCGGGAGACGGAGCAGCCAACGTTATGCTGTCACAATCAGTACGCAGCAGTTTGGTTAAAACCAGTGACAGTGTCGGTTATCGTACAGTGCTCTCTGTGGATGGTAGTACTGGAAACCTAGGTTATGTGGCTAAGTTATCTCAGGACAAATATGGAGTGCAACGCGATGCAGAAGGCGACATCCTTGGTCTGCAGTATGGTCTATCCGATAGTAAGCAACGTGACGCCTTTTTAAAACTGGCCTATCAACTGGATGATCAGCGCGCCTTGCAGTTTAGCTATAACTATTATGACTCAGAGCAGGATGCGAATTATCGTGATGTGCCGGGAAATATTGACCTGGGCGAAAAAACCTATGCTGTGCCGCTAACTCAAGGTGAAATCGCTCAAGGGGAACCGCAAGGACCTGCGGGTAACTACAACCTGATGCTGAAATATCAGGACGATGAGATTTTCAGCAACACGGCTTTGGTTATCGATGCCTACCAACAAAAAATTGATAATGTGTTTTTTTGGTCGTCGACACTGGCAAACCCAGACCTAGGTCTGGATGGTGGACAATCTGCTATTTTATCGGAAAAAGACGGCTTACGTTCAGTACTGACCAGTCAGGTTGCATTGGGTCAGGTCGATGCCACCTTTATTTATGGCGTTGACCTGCTGAAGGATGTCACTTCACAACCTCTATTGGATGGCCGGCTTTGGGTGCCGGAAATGGATATGGGCTCGCATGCCTTTTTTGCACAGAGCAAATGGGAACTGGGTGATGACTGGACCTTAAAAGCAGGTGCACGACGCGAATCTGTCAGTGTAACAGTGGCCGACTACAACACTCTGAAATTGTGCCGTGACGCCCAAACTTGTTCTACACCAACGGCTGTCACAGGTGGCGACATTGATTACGATGCAACAACATATAATCTGGGTCTGCGCTACCGCTGGTCCGATGCATTTTCTCCTTATCTGAGTTACTCAGAAGGCTTCGAAGTTCCGGATTTAGGCTTGCTGCTACGCACAGCTACGGTCAGCGACATCAACTTAATTCAAAGTGAAGCTTCTGTAGTTAAAAATTATGAAGCAGGTTTTAGCAGCGAACTTGAGAACCTACTGCTGAATTTTGCAGTGTATCGCAGCGAATCAGAGTTAGGTACAGGCAGCCAGCTTGATAATGCGACAGGCATTTATCGTCCGGTACGTGCACCACAAAAAATCTGGGGTTATGAAGCATCGGCTGAATACCGTCTGTCGGATGCATGGCAACTGAGTGCGTCTTACGGTTATACCGAAGGCAAAGACACTCAAAATGATGTCTATCTGGGGGCCAGGCAAATCAGTGCGCCTAAGTTCAGCAGTTCTGTACGTTACCGTCCGACCAGTGACATCAGCCTGAGTATGTATTGGTTACATGTGTTTAACCGCGATCGCTTTAGCCCTGGCGCGAATGGTTTTTATAGTGGCGATCAGGGCCCTATTAAAAACTACGATCTGTTAAATCTGTCGGCGAACTATCAGATCAACAACTGGCAGTTGTTTGCTGGTATAGAAAACCTGCTGAATGAAGATTACTTTCCAGCGCGCTCGCAGGCATTCCGTTATGGTAGTGGCTATAGCGTTAAAGGCTTAGGATCAGCAATAAATATGGGCGTGAGCTATAGCTTCTGACACTGAGTTTATGAAATCCCTTCCTTGAAGCAAAAAACGCAGGGCCAGAGCTTCGTAGCTCCGGCTCTGTGCTAAATCCTTATACAATCTTTATAACCTGCTCTGACCCAAAGCATTAAAATTCAATGGTTGTTTAAAGCCGGATAAAATTTTATGGCCGCCACTTTGGTGTTGGGTTCTGCAGTAAAAAGCTCAAGTCGTTACCTGATGTATAGGGTGTTAGGGCATTTGTTGCTGATGTTATCAGTGGTCAAGCTGGTCGCTATGGCGGTATCCATTCTTTATAACGAAAGCAGCTTTTGGGTGTTTCTCGGCTCCGGGCTTTTTACTGCTGCCGTTGGATATAGTCTGGTATATAAGGGCCGTGAAGCCAAAGATATTAAGCATCGGCAGCTGTTTTTACTCACCACCTTAAGCTGGTTGTCGCTTTGTGTCTTTTCTGCCATTCCGTTATGGCTGATTGTGCCCAATTGCACTTTAACAGACGCTGTGTTTGAAACCGTTTCTGCGGTCACTACCACAGGTTCAACCGTGTTGTCTGGATTAGATACTATGCCAAAAGGCATTTTATTCTGGCGCGCTGTGCTGAACTGGATGGGTGGTATAGGTATTATCGTGATGGCTATTGCCATTTTACCTGCGCTAAAAATTGGTGGTATGCGATTATTTAAAACTGAAAACTCGGACACTTCAGACAAAATTCTGCCACGTAGCTCTACCCTGTCTGCCGCTATCGGCTTTGTCTATCTGGTACTGACCGCCTGCACTATGACCGCCTATTATCTGGCTGGCATGACAGGCTTTGACGCTATTACCCACGCAATGACCACAGTAGCTACTGGGGGTTTTGCCAATTACGACTCCTCTTTTGGTATTTATAAAGATTCGCCGCAAATTTTCTGGTTCAGCAGTTTTTTCATGATGCTGGCTGCTATGCCTTTTGTACTTTTTGTTAGTTTTGCCAAAGGCGATAAAACCTCTTTATGGCGTGATCCACAAGTACGGGCCTTTGTTGCCATAGTAGTGTTTTGCAGTGTGCTGCTGACTGTGTATCAGGTGGTGCATAACGACAGAGCCATATTTGATGCGCTCACCCATAGCCTGTTTAATGTAGTGTCCATTATCACCACCTGCGGTTACGCTTCCGAGGACTATACAGTCTGGGGCAATATGGCCATTATGCTGTTTTTCTACTTAACCTTTGCCGGTGCTTGTTCGGGTTCTACTTCTGGTGGTTTGAAAATATTCCGTATTCAATTAGCTGCTATGTTACTGATCAAACAGTTAAAATTGCTGGTGCATCCAAAAGCGGTCTGGAGCCAGAGTTATGGCGGAAAAAAAGTAGATGATCAATTGTTAGGCAACGTGCTGGCCTTTTGTTTTATCTATTTTGCTACCATAGCTTTTATTGCTATGGCGTTGTCTTTTTGTGAGCTGGATTTAGTTACAGCAGTCACTGGTGCGGCAACAGCCGTGGCGAACGTCGGTCCTGGTCTTGGCACTATCATAGGCCCTGCCGGTAATTTTTCGACTTTGCCAGATGCGGCTAAATGGTGGCTAAGTTTAGGTATGTTAATGGGGCGGCTGGAAATTTTGACCTTATTAATTTTGTTTACTCCTTCCTACTGGCGGTACTGAGATGGCCAACGCTTTTAAACTGCCCTATTTGCCTGAACTGGCTGGCACCTTTCTGCTGCCTTTAGTTATAGTCCTGCTGTGTTTACCGCTACGTAACTGGATAAGCCCAACAGATGTCGCCATGCTGCAGTTGCTTTGGGTGGCATGGCAAGCCCAGCAGTATGGCTGGCGCTGGGCAAGTTTAACCACCTTAGTTTCAGTACTTATTCTGAACTGGTGTTTTGTACCGCCCTATTACACCTTTGATGTGCACGACGCCAGCTTCCTGATCAGCTTTGTTGTGATGGTGCTGCTGGGTTTATTGATAAGCCTTCTGTCTGACCGCTCCAAACAGCAATTAAAGCGCCTGCGTTATGCCATGTCACAAACCCGTGGCATGTATATGCTGGCTAAAGGTTTAGGGCAGCGGCAAGATTGGCAAAAACAATGTGGGTATACCGCTAAATTGTTAAGTCGTCGTTTAGGAACAGCAGTTCAGGTGGTTTTGGGGTCGGAACCAAAAGCTGTCGCCAGTCATGCAGTGCTCGCTGTAGGTACTCCGGCAGCCGCCTGGATTGTGGTGCCACACTCTTTTTTATCCAGCCACCCGACTTTATTACATACAGCTCAGTCTTTATTGGCACAAAGTTATGCCCGACTTGAATTGAGTGACAAAGCACAGCAAGACCGGGTTACAGCTCAGCTGGAGCAACAAAAAGCCATGTTGTTACGGTCCTTATCGCACGATTTACGCACCCCTTTAGCCACCATTATGGGCGCCTCCAGTATGTTGGCCGATCCAGAGTTGCAACTGAGCACGGAGCAACGTCAGCAGCAGGCGCAGAATATTTACCAGCAAAGCCAGATTTTAAATCAGCATTTTGAAAAAGTACTGGAGCTGAGCAAAGCCCAACTAACCACTCATCAAATTCAGCACAGCGATTTCAGCTCCGACGATTTAGTGGCCGGCGCTCTTGCCCGGCGTGGCGATCAAGCGGCAGAACTCAGTGCCTATTTGCAGTGCAGCGCTTCAGCGCCTTTAAAGGGCGATCTGGAACTACTGGAAATAGCTTTGGCCAATATGCTGGAAAACGCTTTGCGTCACGGTGCAGCGCCTTTTGAATTAAGCATGGGCCAGACTGAGTCGCACTGTTTTGTCCGCTTGAGTAACGGCATTAAATCTGCAGCGCCAGCAGCCCGTGATAAAGGTCATGGTTTGGGGCTTAATATTTGTCAGGCGGTTGCTGCTTTGCATCAGGGCAAGTTTGAACTGCTTACTCAGTCAGAACCAAAATTAGGAAAAGTAACGGCAGCCTTGGAGTGGCCACTATGATGAACACAGTAACCACTGCCACACCCACTCGTTTATTGGTGCTTGAAGACGACCCGGGGCTACAAAGCTTTTTACACACCCTGCTGCAAAGCCAGGGTTATCAATGCCAGATCCATGCTGAAGGCCAACAAGGCTTTACGCTTTTAAAAGAGCATAGTTTTGATTTAATTTTGCTGGATTTAGGTTTAGCCGATATGGATGGTATTGAGTGGCTGCAACAACTGCGCAGCTGGTCAGAAGTGCCGGTAATTGTCATCTCAGCCCGAGGGAAAGAGCAGGACAAAGTAAGGGCGTTGGACTCCGGCGCTAATGACTATGTCACCAAGCCTTTTAGTTCAGCCGAGCTTTTAGCGCGCGTCAGAGCCACATTACGGCAACAACAAAAAACCGCCAAGCCTTTAGCTTTTGCCGACATCAAGTTGGATCCGGTGCAGCGCAGTGTCACCAAAGCCGGTGAACAAGTGCATCTGACCAAAACCGAATACGATATTTTATTACTGCTGGTGCGCCATTTAGGTTCAGCACTGACGCACAATCAAATTTTGCAGCAAGTCTGGGGCGAACATTATCAGGACAGACCCGAATATATTCGGGTGCATATGGCACAGCTACGGCAAAAACTGGAAGATAATCCATCGGCACCCCGACATTTAAAAACCGAGGCTGGGGTTGGGTATAGGCTTTGTGAGTAAGTTGCTTAGTCAGTTGGTACTCATTGGTGTGGCTTATGGCTTCGGGCAGACAATCTCCCAAAGATGCCCTTCTGGATCACTGACATAACCGATATAGCCTCCAAATGATGCATCAATTGCTGCAGCTCCTGGTGCCTTTCCGCCGAATTCTAAGGCTCGCTCAAGCGCACTATCTACGTCCTGTTTCGTCTCAACCGCACAACTAATGATGGCGGGCGCTGAGTTGCCGGGCAAAAGCGCAGCACGCCCTGCTTTAGCGCTATATGACTCATAACTTTCTTTTTCCATAAGAAAAATGGACAGATTTGGAAATTCGAGCGCAATAATCCCCTCTTCTATTTTTGCATCAGAAAAACCAAAAACTCCTTTGTAGAAACCGAGAGCCTTCTCCAGTTCAGTGACGGGAAGACAAAGTACCGTAGTTTTAATCTGCATAAGTCCTCCTGATATCCTGTTTATGGCTGTCGCAAAAAGCTCAGCACCTATACCGATTCGGCGTCTATTTGGGGTTCAGTTATTTAGTTACTGGCAACATCACTTTTATCTTTTCTATGGTTTTCAAACATTTCTATAGCACTTTTTAAGAAGCCAAACATACCTAAAGCTAACACTATAATTCCGACAGACATGTCTTTTAACACGCCCTTTTCGGAGCTGAAATATCCAATCAGTCCAAAGAGTAGAAAAAGCATAATCATCATGCACATAAGGATTATTGCAATTTTACCCTTTTTCGGACTTTCCCATACATTGAGTGAGAGTTTGTTCTGTGTTTTCGTTGTATCTTGTAATGAAGAAAAACTTATTCCTAGCCCCATAAAAATTAAAGCCGAATTTAGATTATCGAAAAGCAAACCAGGGTTTTCTCTTAGTTTTTCCAGTCCGGACAGATAGGGAATAACGGAAAAATATAGGGCAATTAGCATTAATGGATACTGCAAGTAACTGATGTACTGAAATGCCTGTTTAAAATTCATTAGTTTCACTCTGTTAGTTTATTAACAACATAAAGATGTAGAGGACTGGGGCTGTATTGCCTTATGCCCCATCAAACTAGAACCCAAAAAATATATCATTACAGTGCCAAACCCGACACTGAAGGTTACACGTCAACCAGACGTAGCCTGTTGTTGTTGAAATGAAATAACCATAAATTCTGCTGGCCGAACCACTGCCACCATGACCGTTATCCGTAGATAACCATTAAGCACATCATCTGCTGTCATAGTAGTGCCTAAGCCGACACTAACGTTGAACGCATCAGATGGAGAGGCACCTTGCAAGCCCCCCTCTTTCCAGACATCCGTCAGAAAACTGCTGATCATGCTCTTCAGTGCTGCCCAGGTGTTCGCATCATTAGGCGAAAATACATAAGCTTGCGCGGCCAATTTGATCGATTGCTCCAGAAAAGTCATAGTTCTGCGCACGGCAATATAACGCCAATCCTGACTATTACCATCCAGTGTTCTGGCTCCCCATATCAATATTCCCTGGCCGTTAAAGAAACGGATGGCATTGATGGATTTTCCTGAAACTGCGTCGACGTTCAGATTTGCCTGATCACTATCAGTCAAACGTATAGGTAACGAGACGGCACCGACAATAGATGTGTTCGCAGGAGAATTCCAGACTCCATCCTGCTGGTCATTCACCGTATAAACACCGGCCATAGCACCACTTGGCGGCAGTATATTTGCCGAACTTAATACATGATTGATGATCTGGCCATAAACCGGGCTTGCGACCAAAAGAGCCGCCTGAAGCTGACTATTTGATAAAGGGCCGGCAGGAGGTGTTTGGATCGTGGCAAGAATTTGCGCCGCGGTAGGATTTGGCGCCGATGCTGGATTAACAAAGGGCACAAGCTGTTTGGTATCACCACCAAACAAGTTAGTGAAATCGATGTCAGTTGGCTGCATCATCGTAGTGCCAATAAAGGGGTAATAACTGATGCCGTAGTTAAGCCCCACACTGCCAGTACTGTTACGGAAATTCTGGATGTCATTGGTGTATAAAACAGGGTCTGGATTGGCACCACCAATTACATCGAAAAGACATACAGCTGTTTGCATAGTTTCTGCTTGCAACAACATACTTTGCATCAAGCTTGCATTGTCGTTTAACGACAGCAGCGTCGCTTCCGGGCATATATAGATAGTAGGTTCAGGCTCTTTTGTTAACAAAGCCAAACCGCGCTGCAAATCAGCTAATAACACATTCGGATTTGTCAGATTTACTGTCGGGTCTGTTAGTGGTTTTCCGCTGGCTGGGCCATAGGATCCCACTGCGACTATATAGGCATCTCCCCCGCCATTTTGATAAAACAAACGAATGCTGTTGTACAAATAGTAAATCGTATTGGGATCTGGCAATACCGAATAACACTGCCCGTTTAGCACCAAATAGTCACCTGTTGTAGGTGCGCCATTTTGCGCAACCAGATAATACTGAGGGCTATATTGCCTGGCAGGATCAGCTGGTGCTGGCGGGTCAGGCAGCATAAAAATCGACTGAAACTCGGCGAAAGAAGTGATCTTTACGGCTTTGTTGTAATAAGACTGCCCCTGATATTCTGCCTGTGGCGTATAACCAATAAATGCCGGCACAGCAGTTGCCACTGGAACTACAGAATTAGGAAATCCATTGATTTCATTGATATAAACGCCTGGGGTTGCCAAGGTAGCGGGCATTTTTTTCGTCCTTTTTATCTGCTGGCTATTATTTTTTGAGCATTATCTTCTGACTATGATCTTCTGGTCATGTAGCGCCAATCTATTACAAAGTGCCTTTTGTATACTTGCCTTGCATAAGCCCACAGCTGGATTCGATCCCTGCGGCTTCATCAGCCGATCGTTTATAGTAAAAAAATACAGTTTTTGCGGTGTTTGAATTATCACATTTCGCCTGAAACGGCACAGGACAGCTGGATAAATAAGTAATCTTGGCCGCTGGCCCACCCATAGAAACAACAGCTTGCGACAAGCCCTCACATTGAGCTTTAAAATCACCAGTCGCCATACCTTCATTTTGTATGCAGTCTTTAATATCCAGCTTTACACCCATAAAATCCGCATTGGTTTCAAGCAAGCAGGCTTCATTAGCTAAGGCGTAATTGCCCGATAGTAAGAGCATAAACATTGAGCTGATTAATAGACTTTTTGGCATAGTAAACCTCATCAATAGGAGTGTTGATTAGTGTTCTTTACAGATACCGCTTGGCATAAGAGTGCGAACTGACTTTGAGTACCTTTAGTGCCAGTCCTTGAACCCGAGCCTAAAATACCAAGCTGATTCGGCTTCTATGAGTTTGAGGAAAAAAACCAGAAAATTTAACGAAAAACAGCTCACTAAAAGGTAAACAACTTAAGTAACGGGCACAGGGCAAGACTTGACCCCGTTGGTGTGCTCAAACTCAGGGGCGCGGTGCAAGACTTGCCCCCGCGGTTCTAATACTATGCGTTACTGCTAGCGGCCTTGCCTGCATTTGTCAAACTGCCCCCCAAATAACCTGTATGACCGCGTACATATCATCGTACAACAGAAAAAGAGTAAACAGTGCCAAGCCGACTGGAATTACAACATAGACAAGCATTGGAATTAGAAAAGACAAAATTAGCAGAAACAACAAAACCTTGGACTTGCCTATTTTCTTAACTTTGGACGTAACATGAGCCTCTGTTTCGTCATTATGAGCAAGTATCAACTCCATCCGGGCTACAACAAAAGTAAGAAGTGCATATGCCAAAGCAAGGCCAATAAAACCAGGTACCAGCGCAGCCTCCTTACCTTGCAAATTCAGCCCAAAAATTGAGATTTGGCTGAGATCAATTTCTAGTATTTTCGACACGAGACCAAGGGTGCTCAGCACCAGAATCCAGCGGTTTATTTCCCACTGCTTATTACCAAATACGTAATCTGCCGATGCCATATAAATCCCTAACTGTGTCCTTAGAGCCAAGTCTTGCCATGTGCCCCAATTAATATTTAACTTTCACATTCTGAAGCTTGATCATCATCATTCTTTAAACCATCTTCAGCAGAAGTGAACCATAGTAGCGCTGTTTTATAATTTTATGGCAGCACAAAATTTGCTTCTACTCAGACATACTTTTTGCAAAATTACAAGGGCACGGGGCAAGACTTGACCCCGTTGGCTCGGAACTAAACAACTAGTGTCGTCCTCACCTAAGTGATTTGAAATAATTCCCTTAATCCAAATCTCTATTGGAGTACCGTCAATTGTTAAGACTGGATGTGGTAGCTTTGTGCATGCTGACTGATGCATTTTAGCCGATATTGAATTCATAAATTAATCTCGACTCATCGTATTGCCTAACGCCCGCAGCACGCGCGGCTTTGTAGTGAAGGCGGAGCCGCAACGGAAAAGCCGTCGCCGTGCTTGCGTTTGTTAGCTGCTTTCAATTGCCTACCACCAATTTATCGAAATCATGTAAAAGACTTACCAGATTAAGAGCCTCTTCTACACAGCTATGATAATCATATTCACGCATTGCCATTAAACCAACTTGGCTACTGCCAGGATATTCGCCTGTCTGCGCCGCCTTGCGAGCATTCGGTATGAAAACACACTGAAGCCATAGCTCGAAAGACGGTGCCTCAAAGTAGTTTCCAACCTTTACATCTGGAGGTTTTTCTTTCCAGAATCCAATTCTCTTCATCTCGGCTTCAATCTCGTCGAGAGCTGATAAGACGTTCTTATCCTTTTCAGACTGCTTTCTAAAAAAATCTGTGATGCTCATGACTTGCCTACAGCTAACAATTTAATAGAAGGCAATCTGCCCGCAAGTCGAACATTTTTCTGCCTTCTTTGATCATTTTTACTCATACCAAGCTAACGCTGATGTACCTCTATTTCAACAAGTTTTTCTGAAATCACTAAAAATATGGCCGACAAAATCTATACAGCCTGTACGTTAGTTGTTCATATTTTTACTCAAGACACACTGCTGTATTTTTTAACAGTAGTAAGACTGTAATCTCAAACCATAAAAAAACCCGACCAAAGTCGGGTTTCTCATATCAATCTAAACAACACAAAATCTATTACTTCTGCACAGTCTTCGCTTCTTCAACAGCTGCTAAACACAGCTCGGTGATTTTATGCCATTCTTTGTTTTTAATGGCTTCATCCGGCACTATCCAGCTGCCGCCTACGCAACGTACGTTAGGTAACGCCAGGTATTCTTTAAAGTTTTTCTCGTTAATGCCGCCTGTTGGGCAAAAACGTATATCCGAGAATGGGCCGTGAATAGATTTTAAGGTTTTTACGCCACCCGCTGCTTCTGCCGGGAAAAACTTAAAGTGGGTGTAACCTACTGCCGTGCCTTCCATCAGTTCGGAAATACTGGCGATGCCAGGGATCAGCGGAATAGCGCTGTCTTTGCCTGCTTGCAGCAGTTCACGGGTAGAACCCGGGCTAATCGCAAAACGTGCGCCAGCCGCTATAACTTCTTCCAGCTGTTTGGCTGTAGTGACAGTACCAGCACCTACTATGGCGTCAGGCACTTCAGTGGCCAATAAACGAATGGCATCCAGAGCAACCGGAGTACGTAAAGTCACTTCCAGTACTTTAATGCCGCCAGCCACTAAGGCTTTCGCCATAGGAACAGCGTCAGCTAAATCTTTGATCACAATGACGGGCACCACAGGGCCTTGTGCGAACAAAACGTCAGGTTGTAGTTGCCAATTTTCAAATGCCATAGTGTTAACTCGCCATATGTTGTTTTAAGTAGACTGCACAGCCAGTTAAACCTGGTTGCTCTGCAGTGACGACAAAAGTTGCAATACGGCGGTTGAAGTCTTTAAACCGGCCTTTTGCTTCAAATCGGGTTCTGAATTCGCTTTGATTAATCAGCGACAGTAATTTTGGCGTAATACCACCAGCGACAAAAACGCCGCCAAAAGTGCTTAACGTCAGGGCTAAATCCCCTGCCAAACCGCCTAAACTGGCAAAAAACTGCTCAATAACGGCTTTGCATAACGCGCAGCTGCCATCTAAAGCTTTACCGGCAATCTGAGCTGCGTTGATTGGCTCAACCACTTTGTTGTTAAACGCAGCAATCGCCAGATACAGATCTTCTAAGCCCGGGCCTGATAACAAACGCTCAGGGCTGACATGACCGTATTTATTCGCAAGGAATCTGTGAATAAACCATTCCTGTTCGGTTTGAGCGGTAAAGTCGACATGACCGCCCTCGCCTGGTAATGGCAGATAACCTAAAGCGGTTGGAATTAAATGCGCTACACCTAAACCAGTACCAGCGCCTAACACCGCCATAGGTTTAAATTGATCGGCATGGCCTTCACCAATTTGTACCAGCTCGGTTTGTTTTAGCGCAGGTAAGCTCATGGCGACTGCGGTAAAGTCGTTCAGCACGATAAACTCGACCAAATCCAAGTCGGCTTTCATGGTGCTTACAGAAAACTCCCAACGGAAGTTGGTCATTTTGACAAAGTCACCTGTGACAGGACAGGCAATGGCTAAAGCCACGTGACGAATGTCAGTTAAACCCTGCTCCGTGCGGTAAAACTGCAAAGCGTCGGCCAAAGTATCAAAGTCAGCGCACGGGTACACAGCCACTTTATCTAAATGCAGGCTGTCTAGATCAACACGACTAAAACGTGCGTTAGTGCCACCGATATCGGCAACAATAGCAAACTGGATATCAGCCATGGTATTGATCCTCAGTGTTGAACAGACTGCAGGCACCTTGTTCTGCACCAGTGATCACCATGCGCATACCACCAAACATTTCACGGCCCATACCCCAGTGACTGTCGCTCATATCACGGGTTGCAGCTTCACGTTTCGCCAGTTCTTCATCAGAAACCAGGACTTTTAATACACCGTTGATACCATCCACCAGCATCATATCGCCGGTCTGGATCTTGGCGATCACACCACCGTCAACCGCTTCCGGGGTGACGTGGATAGCGGCAGGCACCTTACCTGAAGCACCAGACATACGACCGTCTGTCACTAAAGCCACATGGTAACCACGGTCTTGTAATACACCAAGTGGAGGCGTCAGTTTATGCAGCTCTGGCATACCACAGGCACGAGGGCCCTGGAAACGCACCACCACTACACAATCTTTATTTAAATCACCGGCTTTAAAAGCGGCATCTAATTCGTGTTGGCTGGAGAATACAACAGCTGGCGCTTGTACTACTTCAGTACCTTCACGCAAAGCTGAGGTTTTAATCACACCACGGCCAACGTTGCCGGATAACACCTGCAAACCACCGTGATCTTTAAATGGTTTAGCGGCATCAGCCAGTACTGTTAAATCAGACGATTCTGTCGGACCATCGACCCATACTAATTTGCCATCCTGCAATACAGGAGTCTGGGTATAACGGCGTAAACCAGGGCCAGCTACTGTGTTGACGTCTTCATGCAGCAAGCCGTTGTCTAATAAAGTACGGATTAAATACGCCATACCACCAGCTTGCTGGAAGTGGTTGATATCGGCCTGACCGTTAGGGTAAATCTTGGTCACTAAAGGCGTTGCATGCGACAGCTCTGCAAAGTCATCCCAGTTCACAATGAAACCGGCAGAACGAGCCACAGCTATTAAGTGCATGGTGTGGTTGGTAGAACCACCAGTCGCCAGTAAGCCAACAATACCGTTCACTACAGCTTTTACATCAACAATGTGAGCAATTGGTAAGTAGTCAGTGCCTAAGTCAGTTAAACGAGTCACCTGACGGGCTGCCGCTTTGGTTAATTCTTCACGTAAAGGCGTGCCTGGATTGACAAAAGAAGAACCTGGCAAATGCAAGCCCATTACTTCAACCACTAACTGGTTCGAGTTTGCTGTGCCGTAGAAAGTACAAGTACCAGCGCTGTGGTACGACGCAGATTCAGAATCTAATAATTCGTCATGGCCTACTTTGCCTTCAGCATACAGCTGACGGACACGGGCTTTTTCTTTGTTTGGAATACCTGATGGCATTGGGCCTGCTGGTACAAACACAAAAGGCAGGTGACCAAAACTTAAAGCCGCCATTAATAAACCCGGTACTATCTTGTCACAGATACCCAGCATCATGCCGCCGTCGAACATATTGTGCGACAGGCCAACAGCAGCAGACATAGCAATAATGTCACGGCTTAATAAACTCAGTTCCATGCCCGGCTGACCTTGAGTCACACCATCACACATGGCAGGCACACCACCAGCAAACTGAGCCACACTGCCCACTTCAGCTACAGCGGCTTTAATAATTGCCGGATAAGCTTCATAAGGCTGATGCGCAGAAAGCATATCGTTGTATGAGGAAATAATGCCGATATTCGCCTTGGTTAAGCTGCGTAAATCAGTTTTTTCCTGAGTAGAACAAGCTGCAAAACCATGAGCCAGATTGCCACAGGCCAAAGCTCCGCGGTGCGGCCCCTTGGCACGGGCCTGTTCCATCCGCTGCAGATAAAGCGCACGGCTTTTTTCACTGCGTGCCGCTATTCTGTCTGTGACCTGTTGTATAACCGGATTCATGTTAACCTCGTCTTGTCGATTAGTTAGCTGTGAACATTACATGCACAGGGACCTGCTGCTGTTGCAAAAAAGCCCGTACAGGCATTTGCAAAGGGTCCTGACCTGCCATGGCCTGTTCCAGAACGGTTAGCTTCTTGGGGCCAACCAGATGTAAATAAATCACAGCGCTATTGAGTAAGCGTGTTTTGCTTAAACTCAAACGCTGGTAAGGCGCAGTAGCTGGTGTCACAGCCAACGCAACTGGTGCATCGGTAGCTAAACCTGCCTGAATTTCTTTACTGCACGGAAATAAAGACGCCGTATGACCATCTTCACCCATGCCTAAAATCAGCACATCAAATAGGGGCAGTTCAGCCACACGAGCCGCTACTGTAGCCGCGCCTTTATAGGCGTCGTCCGGTGATGCGCTGTCAAACAAGCTGATAAACCGTGCTTTTGCTGCTTTGCCTTGCAACAAGTTGGCTTTCACCAAACCTTCATTGCTGTCGGCATGAGTTTCAGGCAACCAGCGGTCGTCAGCCAAAGTGATAGTCACGCGTGACCAATCCAAATCAGTTTCCGACAGGGTTTTAAATAAAGGCAAAGGTGTTTTACCACCAGACACCACTAAAGTAGCCTCGCCCTTTTCTGCGATAGCAGCAGCCAAACGGCTGCTGATCTCACTGGCAAATTGCTGGTTTAATGCGGCACTTGAGTCAAAGGTATGAAGCTGCATTATTATTCGTCCCAGTTTCTGTCTTCACGCGCCAATAACGAAATGGCGGAGACAGGACCCCAGGTACCAGCCTGATAAGGTTTTGGTGGCTCGTTAGTGACTTTCCATGCGTCCAGGATACCGTCGACCCATTTCCAGGCTTGTTCAACTTCATCACGACGCACAAACAGATACTGGTTGCCTAACATGGCTTCAAGTAATAAACGCTCATACGCATCAGCGATACGCTGCGACTTAAAGGTTTCGTCGAAACTTAAGTCCAGTTTGGTTTGTTGCAGCTGCATGCTTTCACCCAGACCAGGAATTTTGTTCATGATCTGAATTTCAACACCTTCATCTGGCTGCAAACGGATGATCAGCTTGTTGGCTGGCAACTGTTTATAGGTTTCGAAGAAAATATTGTGTGGCTGCGGCTTAAAGCAAATGACTAATTCGCTCATTTTTTTCGGCATACGTTTGCCCGTTCTTAAATAGAACGGCACGCCGGCCCAACGCCAGTTGTCGATATCCACTTTAATAGCGACAAAAGTTTCGGTTTTGCTGTTTGGACGCGCATCTTCCTCATCCAGGTAACCAGGCACCGGAGTACCAGCCACATAACCGCCCGCGTATTGACCACGGACAGTTTTTTCCTGAACGTTCGATACATTAATAGGACGCAGTGCTTTGAGTACTTTTAACTTTTCATCACGAATACTGTCGGCATCCAGACGAGCTGGTGGCTCCATCGCAATCAGCGACAAGACTTGCAATAAGTGGTTTTGCACCATGTCACGCATTTGACCTGCGTCATCGTAGTAACCCCAACGCCCTTCTACCCCAACTTCTTCGGCCACAGTAATTTGCACATGGTCAATGGCATTGTGGTCCCAGTTCGCAGCAAAAATGGAGTTGGCAAAACGTAAAGCTAACAGGTTCAGTACTGTCTCTTTACCTAAGTAGTGGTCGATACGGTAAATCTGGCACTCACCAAAGTACTTGGCGACTTCATCGTTGATCACTTTAGACGAAGCTAAATCATGACCAATAGGTTTTTCCAGTACCACACGGGCCGGTTGTGCCGACAAACCCGCGATAGACAATCCTTTACAGATATTGCCAAACAAAGAAGGAGCAGTAGCGAAGTAGCTGACCGGAATACGGTTTTTCGGATCAGTGACGTTTTTTAAGGCTTTGTAAGCGTCTTCTTTCGTCAAGTCCACCTGCACATACTGCAGTTTGGCTTTTAAGCGCGCTAATACTTCAGCATCCAGCGGCTCTTTAATGAATTTTTGTAAGTTGGTTTCAACCAGCTCTTTATAGCCATCCAGACTCAATTCGTCACGGGCAACGCCAATGACCTGGCTGTCGGCATGCAACAGGCCGGACTTTTCCAATTGATATAAGGCTGGCAATAGTTTGCGGCGAGCAAGGTCGCCCTTGGTACCAAAGAGAATCAGATCACAGGCTTTGTTCAGTGGTGCTGTTGTTGTCATGAATGACCCTTGATTAGATGTAATTTTACAACACTTAGCCGCATACTAGCCGAGCAAAAGCCAGATGTAAACCAGATAAGTTGTAATTAAATTACAGAGACGCTAAAGTTTTGACTATTCTCATATAATAAGGCAGCCTAGGCAATGAATCAGCTGCTTTGTCGTAACTTTATCACTATTTTGCAGTGGCACCAGGTTGTATAACAAAGCGAGTTACAACATTTTGCACTGTGTTGTTCAGTGTTTCTCAGTCAGGACTATCCGATGAATGTGTTGGAAAAAATAATTAATAGCGTCAACAGCTTCAGTAAATCAGAGCGCAAAGTCGCCGACGTGATCCTGGCCAATCCGCAAACCACTATACACAGTAGTATAGCGGCTCTCGCCAAAATGGCCGATGTCAGCGAACCTACAGTCAACAGGTTCTGCCGTCGTCTGGACACCAAAGGTTTTCCGGATTTTAAATTGCATCTGGCGCAGAGTCTGGCCAACGGCACTCCTTATGTAAACCGACATGTGGAAGAAGATGACGGCCCTGAGGCTTACACCGCCAAGATTTTTGAATCCACTATGGCTGCTTTAGACGCAGCTCGCCAAAACGTTGATATTCTTACTATTAATCGTGCTGTGGATGTACTGACTCAGGCGAAGAAAATCTCCTTTTTTGGTTTAGGTGCTTCAGCTTCTGTAGCGCACGATGCCCAGAATAAGTTTTTCCGCTTTAACGTCCCTGTCGTTTGTTTTGATGACATAGTGATGCAGCGTATGAGTGCTATTAATAGTGCTGAAGGTGATGTTGTGGTCTGTATCAGCCACACAGGCCGTACAAAAAACTTGTGTGATATCGCAGCCATTGCCCGTGAAAACGATGCAACAGTCATTGGTATTACCGCCTACGACAGCCCTTTAGCGAAAGAATGTACGCTGGTGTTATCACTGGATGTGCCTGAAGATACAGATATGTATATGCCTATGGCGTCCCGTGTGGCTCAGCTGGTACTGATTGATATTCTGGCAACTGGCTTTACCTTGCGTCGTGGCACCAAATTCCGCGAAAACCTGAAAAAGGTCAAAGACAGCTTACGTGGCTCACGTTTTGATAAAAAAGACTTTCAAAATTAATGAGCTGTTTTTTAACTAATCTGTAATAGAGAGGGGCTTTCTGTAAGAAGCCCCTCTTTTTTTAGCTGTTTTCTGCCTTAACAGGTCGGACATGCGACGAAAGCTGAAAGTTTTATTCAAACTGCGGCTATATTCTGTAATAAAATTACATTACACTTAAAGTGACCCATCCATAGATAAGCTTTCAGGAGCTCTTGATGCCCAGAAGAACTAAAATAGTCGCCACCCTTGGACCTGCAACGAATTCACAAGCCATTATTGAAAAACTGATCCTGGCCGGCGCCAGCGTGTTTCGGTTTAACTTTTCTCATGGCAGCGCCGAAGATCATAAACAACGCGCTGAAATGGTTCGCGCTGCAGCAGCCAAAACCGGCGCTCATGTCGCTATTCTGGGTGATTTACAAGGCCCGAAAATCCGCGTATCTACTTTCAAAAACGGTTCAGTCATTTTAGAAGAAGACCAACACTTTGTATTAGACGCTGATTTGCCAAAAGGCGAAGGCGATGAAACTCAGGTGGGTATCGACTATAAAGAATTACCTGCTGACGTGCAGCCAGGTGATGTGCTGTTGTTAGACGACGGTCGTATCCAGATGATTGTGGAACACGTTGTAGGTCAACGCATTCATACCAAAGTCTCTGTGGCTGGTAAACTCAGCAACAATAAAGGTATCAACCGTTTAGGCGGTGGCTTGTCAGCCCCTGCCCTGACTGAAAAAGACAAAACAGATATCTCTTTAGCTGCTTATATAGATGTGGATTATCTGGCTGTTTCTTTCCCGCGTTGTGGTGATGATTTACGTGTTGCCCGTGAACTGGCTCGTGCTGCAGGTTCTGAAGCTTTGATCGTCTCTAAAGTAGAACGTGCTGAAGCTGTAGCTGATGACGAAACGCTAGACGATATTATCCGTGCTTCTGACGCTGTGATGGTTGCCCGTGGTGATTTAGGTGTCGAAATCGGTGATGCTGAATTAGTAGGTCAGCAAAAACGTATTATTGCCCGCTCACGTCAGTTAAACCGTGTGGTGATCACTGCGACTCAGATGATGGAGTCGATGATTGAAAGCCCAATGCCAACCCGTGCAGAAGTGATGGATGTGGCCAACGCTGTACTTGATGGTACAGACGCAGTGATGTTATCCGGTGAAACTGCCGCTGGTAAGTACCCTATTGAAACCGTAAAAGCCATGGCCCGTGTTTGTGATGGTGCGGAGAAGCACCCACGAGTGCAGAGCTCCAAACATCGCATGGACATCTCCTTTACTGAAATCAGTGAAACTATCGCTTTATCTGCTATGTATGCAGCGAACCACTTAACGGGGATTAAAGCCATTATCTCGTTAACTGAATCGGGTTACACTGCCAAGCTGATGTCACGTATTACCTCGTCTCAGCCAATTTATGCCTTATCACGTCACCAGAAGACCTTAAACAAAATGGCTCTGTACCGTGGTGTGTATCCGGTGTTTTTTGATAGCACTCAAACTCCGGGTCAACAAAAGGTATCAGCTGCTGCTATTGAAGCAGTACAAGAAATTGCTCACTTAAAAAGCGGTGATTTAGTGATTTTGACCTACGGCGATATGATGGAAACTGTAGGTGCTTCAAACACTTGTAAGATAGTGCAAATCAACTAATTAAATTGGGGTCAGATCACATTAGTTATGCATAACTAATGTGATCTGACCCCATTTTTTTAAAGTCGTTGTCTAAGCATTGGTGCTAAAGCCGTCAGCATAGACCCTATCACCACCAGTAAAGCGCCAACCCAGGCCCAGAGATTCAGCGACTCGCTGGGAAACTGCGGATAGAAATAAGCCAGTAACTGAGCAAAACCTATGGTCAACAAAGGCGTAATGGCCAGCACAGCGCTGACATTGGCGGCTTGCCAGTGTTGTAAGGCTTCTGCAAAGGCGCCATAAGCTACAATAGTGTTCAGACAACAAAACACCACTATGCCCCATTGCCAGGCTGACAATTCCAGTACGGGCGCCAGTTGCGCTGCGGGCAGAAAACACAAAGCTCCTGCCATATAAATCAGCCACATAATTTGTTGGGAGTTAAAGCTCATTAGAAGCTGCTTTTGCGCTAAGGCATAACAAGCCCAGGCTACTGCAGCTACTATGACCAGCAGTACACCAAAGCCTTCAGAGCCAAACTGAGTCAACAACAAAGCTAATCTGTCGTTAAAAAACAGCAATAAGCCAAACACTAACAACCAGGCGCCGATTTTTTGCCACAGCAATAATCGTTCTTTAAATAAATAGACTGCACCTAACATCATCAAAAAGGGCGCCAGCTGGATCACCACCTGAGCCGTTTCTGCCGTTAGCAAAAACAAACCATTCAGATACAAAATGTAATTCAGTAATAAACCTGCAATGGCAATCAGGATCAGCAGCTTCTTTCTTTTCGTTAAACCGCGCAGCGACGGGATCTTTCTACGGGCAAGCAACACCAGTCCAACCAGCACAGCAGCCACCACAAAACGGATCCAGGTAATGGTTGCCGCCGACATCGAACTTAATAACCACTTCAGCGCTATAGGCAGCAAGCCCCATAAAACAGCAGTTAATAACGCTAAACTAAACCCCAGACCAACACGGCCAGACGACTGATGCATACCCTCTCCTTTCTAAGTCTGTCATTATCCGCCAGAAGCTGTACTCTTGTCTGTGAACAGCGACCTGAACCAGAGAAAATAAGCCCAAATGTTCAAAACTCTTACTCCAGATCAATACGATAGCGTCCGACTGGATTAGGATAAAAACCATCTAATGCACAAGGACAACAAAATGAAACGAATTGGTGTATTAACCTCGGGTGGCGATGCTCCTGGTATGAATGCCTGTTTACGCGCTGTGGTGCTGACAGCACATGCTAATGAGCTGGAGGTCATTGGCTTCCAGCGTGGTTTTAATGGTGTTGTGGATCAGCAATATCAAACCTTATCGCCTTATCATGTCAGTGGCATTATTCAAAATGGCGGTACTATTTTAAAAAGTGCACGTTGTGCCGCTATGCAAACCGAAGAAGGTTTACAACAAGCTGCCCAAAATCTGCATGATCTGGAACTGGACGCCTTGCTGGTGATAGGTGGTGACGGCAGTTTTCGTGGCACTGTGGCTCTGGCTGAATATTACAAAGGCCAACTGATCGGGGTACCTGGCACCATAGACAATGATGTGGATGGCTCAGATTTCAGTATAGGTTTTGCTACGGCGCTTGATACAGCACTGGATGCTATAGATAAAGTCCGTGATACAGCTGATGCGTTTGAGCGGATTTTTTTAGTCGAAGTCATGGGCCGTCATACCGGCTATCTGGCCGTTGCTGCTGGTATAGCCGCAGGTGCTGAGCAAATTATCTGCCCTGAACTCGCCTCTGAGTTAAATCTGGATAAAATTGCTGACCATGTAGAGCAAGCCCGTAAGCATCGTGGCAATTGCAGTTATATTATTGTGATTGCTGAAACCATGTACCCGGGCGGTGCATCAGCTCTGGCTGCCGATCTGGAACAACGCGGTATTGAATGCAGGGCTTCTATCCTGGGACATATTCAACGTGGAGGCCGCCCTGTTGGCGCTGATCGTATTCTTGGTACTAAACTAGGCGCCTATGCGGTAGAGCAACTACTGCAAGGAGCACATATGATGATGGCAGGTGAAATTAACGGTCAGGCCGGTTTGTATCCCCTGGCATTAACTGGCGATAAGAAAAAACAGGTCGACAGTTATTTATTACGCTGGCAACAGCAAGTTGCTCAGTATTAAAGTGAAGCTCGGCAAACAAAAAGACCTCCATTCGGAGGTCTTTTTGTGAAGAGGAAATTTAGGAATTAAACACCATTTTGACTCGGTCTTTGTAACTACGGCTTACTTTTACCGCCTGACCATTGGTCAGCATCAACTGATGTTCACCATTCGCCAACATTTGCAACTTGGCGATGGTATTTACATTCACGATAGCGCTGCGATGAACCCGCACAAATAACTTCGGATCCAGCTCCTGCTCCAGCTCTTTCATGGTACGGCGCAAAATATGGGTCTGGCCATCACGGGTATGAATACACATATAATCACCGGCAGCGTCGACCCAGTCGATAGCGCTGACTGGCACACGGGTAATTTCACCGCTGTCTTTGATACTGATGGCTTCAGGGAAACGCTCATTCATTACAGGCTGAGACTGATCCAGACGTTGTAAAATCTGATCGGTTTTTTCACCTGTTAACTGCGCAACCACAGCAGCCAGTTGGCCTTTATGACGCTGATTGTCTTTGGCTTCAAAGTTTTTCGTCAGTTTAGCCACAGCTGCAGCTAAACGTTCTTTTTCCACAGGTTTGAGTACATAATCCAGCGCCTGAACTTCAAAGGCATTTAGAGCATAATGATCGTAGGCCGTAACAAACACCACATAAGGCAAATCAATCTGCAGCTGTTGCAGTTGCTTTAACACACCAAACCCATCCAGCCCTGGCATTTCGACATCTAAAAACACTGCATCAGGCTGATGCTCGCGGATGGCGGCTACAGCTTCTTCACCATTGCTGCACTCTGCGACAATATTTAGTTCAGGAAAATCAGCTAAACGCACCAGCATACCGCGGCGGGCTAACGGTTCATCGTCGACCACTATGACCTTAAGCATTTGTTTCATCTGTACTCTCTACTTCAAATGGTATTCTGATATTTACTTTCAAACCCCGTGGATGGTTGTGTGTTAAGACCAAAGAAAAATTGCGATCGTACAAGGCCGCTAATCGCTCTTTGGTATTGACCAAACCTACTCCGCCAGATTCCCCTTTTGGCAGACCATCGGAAATCACCATTCCAGGCCCGTCGTCTGCCACTTCCATCAGTAAATCGTGCCCAAACTTTTGCGCTGTGATCATGATTTTGCCACCACTGGTTTGGCTCGCTACGGCGTATTTAATAGCGTTTTCAACCAAAGGCTGCAAAATCAAGCTAGGTACTAGTGCCTGATCAGCGGCTTCATCGATGTCATAAATAATAGTCAGACGTTCTGAAAACCGGACTTTTTCTATTTCCAGATACAGATTGGCAGCATACAACTCCTGCTGCAGCGGCACCTTTTTAATAGGATCTTTGTAAAGCGAATAACGTAAGAAGTCGCTTAATCTGACTAACATCTTATTCGCTGTATCAGATTCCTTTAATAAGACCAAAGTCGATATAGCGTTTAAGGTGTTAAACAAAAAGTGTGGGTTAAGCTGATAACGCAGCATTTTCAGCTGGGCCTCATGGGCTTTGTTACTGGCAGTCAGCGACTTTTGCTTTTCCTGCTGCAACGTCTGGTAATACTTGATACCAAAATACAAACCACTCCAGCTTAGCAGTACATAAAAGCCGACTGTGGTTTGACGAAAGTATTGAGTCCAGCTGTCGGGTTTAAAACCGTGCCGGTAAATTTCCCAGTAATTAAAGTTACGAAACACAGTCCATACTGCGGCAATAAGAATAGCCACCGCCAGCACGCTGAGCAGCATTTTCCAGGGTTCCCAATGCCAGACTCTCTGGAAAGCATAACGCAGCGGAATGGTCAGTAACCAACCGGCATAAGCGTCCAGTGCCACTACTATCCAGTAGGCGCTGCGCATTTCCTGAAACAAGGAACCTAAATAACTGATGAGTGCAAAACCCACCCAACCTAAGGTGTGCAGCAGCCAAAACAGGCGATGACGATCTTCAAAAAATTTTTGCAAAATGGTTACAACTCGATCTGCTCTTACCTCTATTGTATCTCAGCAACCGGAGCTTGGTGAGCTTTAGTCAGTAGATTGAACTCGGGTAGCTCTCCATTAGTCGCAATACCCTTAGTACTTGAAGCTAATAGTTGATCTTTAGTTTTTTCAGGATAAAGCCCATTAGCCATGCAGGACCAATCAATAAAAACTGTAAATCCTGAAAAAACGATGGCTTTTTCCCTTCAATTTTATGGCCAATAAACTGAAACACCCACATCACCACAAATAAAAACAAAGACACTAACCAGATATCCAGGCTGAAGTTTTGCTCATATAAGCGGATTAACATCACCACCACTGCGGTGAATAAGGTCATGCCTACGCCAATAGCAAAAGATAAGCTGAAATAAAACGCCAGTGCCGGCATAGCAAGTAATAGAGGCCAGGTGATCTGTTGTTCTGCAAACAGGCTAAAAGGCATAGGGATTTGCCATAACAAACCAAAGACGGTGAAATAAATTGAGGGGACAGCAAACCAATGGATCAATTTATTGGTTGGGTTTTGATGGCTGACAGCGTATTCGGCAAACCATTGCTGGATAGTTTTCATGTTTTATCTGGCTCAGCGTCACTAAAGAATAACCCTACTCTACTGCTGAGCCAGCACATTGGCAAATTAGCCTAATACAGGAACCGGCTTGCGATCTGGCCCTAAAGCGACAAAAGTAAAGTTGCCCGATATGGCCTTGTGTTGATCGTCATCAAACATAGTTTCAACAAAAATATCCACGTTCACTTTAATACTGGTGCGGCCTACATGCTCAATTCGGGCAACCAGTTCGATAATAGAACCGGCCGGAATAGATTCTTTAAAATCCACCCGATCAGAACAGACAGTGACCAGAGGTTTACGACAAAAACGGGTCGCAGCAATAAAAGCAGCCTCATCCATCCAGGCTAAAGCTTCGCCACCAAACAAGGTATTGTGATGATTAGTCCGGCCAGGAAATACCGTTTTTGTGACACGGGTCACAGCGTATTCAATACGTTTAGCAAGTAAAGCTTCGTCAGTCATAAGGATCTCCGGCATAAAATTAAGGCGCGAATTTTAGAAGTTTCCCCGGCAATTGCAATCTATTTACCGATGATTATCCGACAAAAATAGCTTAGCGCGCCACCATAGCCCCTAAGGCTTTGCCTCCGACCAAATGCATATGGATATGATAAACTTCCTGGCCACCATGTTCATTGCAGTTCATGATCAAACGGTAACCGTTTTCAGCTATGCCAGCGTCTGCAGCCAGTTTGCGGGCCACAGTAAATAAACGGCCCAAAGCCAGCTCGTGTTCAGGCTCTACATCGTTTACTGTAGGAATTAATACATTAGGGACAATCAGGATATGAGTGGGTGCCCGTGGATTAATATCACGGAAAGCCGTGACTAAGTCGTCCTGGTATAAAATGTCGGCCGGAATTTCACGGCGAATGATTTTGCTGAAAATAGTTTCTTGAGCCATCAGAAGATCCTTATAAAATAATGCACACATCACTTTCGGGAGTATAGGGTATGACGCTATTGGCTTACCAGCTTAGTATTACTGACATTACCGCACATCTGGTTGCAGTTGAACTTCGTTTTACACCACAGAGCAGTGACAACATTCAGTTATCTTTGCCAAGCTGGATCCCCGGCAGCTATATGGTGCGTGATTTTGCCAAGCATCTACATTCTATTGAAGCTTTTGATGACGCAGGCGCTTTAACTGTGCTGCAGCAGGATAAACAAAGCTGGCAACTGAATCATAATCAGCAGGCGCTGACGGTGCGTTATAAAGTCTATGCCTTTGATTTGTCGGTGCGAGGCTGTTATCTGGACGATCAACTGGCTATTTTAAATCCGGCGGCTTTGTGTCTTGAAGTCAAAGGCATGGAATCGGCGCCTGTGACTTTGAATGTAATAGCACCTGAATTTTTAGACTGGCAAGTGGCGACAGGCTTAACCAGAGGCCGCACCACTCAACCACTGCACTTCGGTTTATATCATGCCGATAACTATCAGCAATTGATTGATACTCCGTTGATGTTGGGCAAACTGGATATTGCCGAGTTTGATGTCTGTGGTGTGCCCCATTATCTGGTGCTGGCAGGCCATGAGCAGGTTGATCTGGAACGTTTCAAAGCAGAGCTGCAACGCATCTGCCAACAGCAGCAACAGGTGTTTGGTGGACTGCCAGCCGATTTAAACCAGTATTGGTTTTTGTGTTGGGTAACAGATGCTGGGTATGGCGGGCTTGAGCATCACAATTCCACGTTGCTGCTGTTAACGCATCAGGATTTACCTAACGCACAGCGCCCGGACGAGAGCACAGCCGACTATCAGAATTTACTCGGCCTGTGCAGTCACGAGTATTTTCATACCTGGTGGGTGAAACGTGCTAAACCAGCTCAGTTTTTACCTTATCGATTAAACACAGAGCAATACACCAGCCAGCTGTGGCTCTATGAAGGTTTTACCTCTTATTATGATGATTTGGCTTTGGTTCGTTGTGGTTTACTGACGCAGGAACAGTACTTTGCTGCATTGGAAAAAACCATTAACAGAGTGCAATTAAGCCCTTCAGAGCACGTGCAATCTGTGGCTGATAGCAGCTTTAACGCCTGGACTAAGTACTACAAACAGGATGAAAATGCGGTCAATGCCGTGGTCAGCTATTACACCAAAGGCAGCCTGATTGCCTTGTGTCTGGATGCGTTATTGCGTAGTAAAGGCAAAACGCTCGATGCCTTGATGCAGTTAGCCTGGCGCAGTTATGGTGAGCCGGCTCTGGGCAGTTCTGAACAGCAATTTATCCAACTCTGTTCAGACTATGCAGGTAAAGACGTAGCCAGCCAATTATACAGCTGGGTACATGGCACTTCTGCACTCCCTCTGGCAGAACTCTTGCCGCATCTAGGCCTAACTACAGCCAAACGCCAGCAGGAACACAACAAAGATTTATCTGGCAGCAAAGCTCCTGCTTATCCGGTACGGGCTTTTGGCGCTGCTTTTACCGCCTCAGCTGAAGGCTTAAAAATAGCCAACGTGCCGCTGAACTCTGTTGCTTATAAAGCAGGTTTAATGGCTCAGGATCAACTGATTGCCATCAACACAGTCAAGGCCACAGAGCAAAATTTCTGGCGACAACTCAACCAAAGTAAGATTGGCAGCGTACTTACCCTGCATGTATTTCGTAAACAACGCCTGGTGCAGTTGTCGATGCCGGTAGAACTTGCTCTTGAGACTTTGACTTATCTGCAGCTTGTCGACCAGCAAAAGGCCGCGGCATGGCTTGGAAAAACACAGGAATAATATGGATTCGTTGTCACAAATAGCCTTGGGTGCAGCCGTCAGCGTCGCGGCTTTTCACAAACCTATACGCAATAAACAAATAAAGCTCTGGCAAGCGGCGGCTGCAGGCGCTGTCTTTGGTACCCTGCCCGATCTGGATGTGTTGATTTCACATGGCGACCCGATCAGCGATATGACTTTGCACCGCACTGAAAGCCATTCGTTGTTTTATTTAAGTTTAATTTCACCGTTTTTTGCCTGGCTGTTAGTGAAATTACTCCGAAGCCCTGGGTTGTTTAAACAGAGTTTCATTGCTATAGCACTGGTGCTACTCACTCATCCGCTGCTGGATACCTTGACTATTTATGGCACTCAGCTGGCTTTGCCTTTTAGTGATTATCCTTTTGGCACCGGCAGTGTTTTTGTCATTGATCCTTTGTACACCCTGCCGTTATTGATTGGCACTGGCATAGCGCTGTTTAACAAAAAATTAAGCTGGAATAGCGCTGGTTTAGCCTTGAGCAGTGCTTATTTGCTGTTTGGTTTAGTAGCGCAGCAATGGGCTTACGCAAAAGTAGAACAACAGTTGGCTGATTTTGATCAGAGAACGGATAAGTTATTAGTCACAGCGACCCCCTTTAATACCTTGTTATGGCGCGCCGTAGTGATCAGGGATGGCGAGTATCTGGAAGGGTATTATTCGTTGCTGGATGGCTCAACACCCATGCAGTGGCGCAGTTTTACGCGGGATAAAGCCTTGATTGAACTGTGGAAAGATAATCCGGCTGTGGCTCGTTTAGCCTGGTTTAGTCATGGTTTTTATCAGCTGGAACAAAAAGGCAATGAAGTGCTGCTGACGGACCTTCGGATGGGCATGGCGCCTTTTTACAGCTTTAGTTTTGTAGTCGCAGATGGCACAGAAGCCAAGCCACCGGTGCAGCTCGAATTCCCACGCGATAATGCCGCAAGTTTTGCCTGGTTGTATCAGCGGGCTTTGGCTAAAACTCAACTGCCTTTATCGGATTTGGTGCAGTGATAAAAAAGGCAGAGCTATGCTCTGCCTTTTGCTCAATAGCAAAGTACTAAGCGAAGGCAATAGCGCCTTTACCTACCCCTTCAAAAGCAACCACTTTCACTGCGCTAAGCTGATGTGATTCTTTCACGCTAGCCGCAATATAGTCAGCTAAACACTCCACAGTGGTATCACAAGGCACTACTTCGCAGGTTGCTGCTGGCAAAGAGATTTCAAAATAACCCTGAGCTGAGCTATAAGCAAAATGAAGCGCCCCAGCCTCGGCTTTTAAGTAACGCAAGGCAGATGCTTCAATCTGATCTTCAGCTGTTGCCAGATAAATATCTTCCCAACGTTCACTCCAGTATTTACCTAATTTAGGTGACAACATGCCGTTATCAAAAATCTGAATAGTAGAACGATGACCATGGGCGATGCGCTGGCAGTTGCCGTCATGTTTTTTCAGACCATGAGTGTAATGGTAAGAAAAACCACTGACCTGCTCAGTGCGCAGTTGCAACACTAGTTTGGCGACGTTATCAGGCAACAAGGGTTTAATTTGTTCTGTTAAAAATTCGGTGACAGAAGCCATATCAACTTTTTCAGCCTGAATAACCGCAAAAGCTTCAGCTGGGGATGCAATTTGCAACAGCCCTTTGGCGGAGCTAAATAACACTTGCTCCACTTCGCCGCTAAACAGCTGTGTGGCAGGGCTTAAAGCCGGAATAGCCAGTTTGTGGTCAACCAACTGATCAATAGCTTTTTTAATGACTTTTTTTACCAGACCAAAATCAAATACCATGGAGGTTTGATCCAAATCCCCATGCAACTCCACATCAACAATGTAACTTTCGCCAAGCAAGCCTCGTTGCTGACAAAGGTAAGAAAAATCGATGACGGTTAAGTCGCGGACAAATAAAATCATAAAAAACTTCCGGATGGCGCTGAAACAGCAAAAAGTGGCGGCATTATAAAGCAATACGCAGCGCGCGTTAAGTTGGCCTTATTTTTTATGCTCCGTCAGCCAGCCATTCAGTAAACCAATTTGTCCAAGTTTATGTGCTGCGTACATTAAACGTATTGCATTGCTGAGAATCACACTGTCACTCCATTCAGTTTTTTGCTGAATTTCGTGATAACAAGTCAAAGCCTCAGGTGTTAAGTAACCGCGCAACTCTTTTTTTCCAGAGCCTTTTTGCCTTTCTCTGTAGCGCTGTTGCTTCTGCGCATTAGAAAGTGGTTTTTTTTCTTGTTCCGTCATAATGCTTCTATCTTTTGATGTTAGTTTGATTTCGGAAGGTCAGCTTGACTAATCGGACTTGTTTAGCTTACAAGTGTTCGCTAAAGTGGCCCAGCCTTGATGATGGATCTAACATACATGACTAAGAATAGCTTTACAAAACAAGATTTAGTGGCCTGTGGCCGTGGGGAATTATTTGGCGAAGGTAACAGTCAGTTGCCTGTCGATAATATGCTGATGATTGACCGTGTTGTACACATTTCGGAAGAAGGTGGTAAATACGGCAAAGGGGAAATCATCGCTGAATTTGATATTCATCCTGAACTGTGGTTTTTCGATTGCCACTTTAAAGGTGATCCAGTGATGCCTGGTTGTTTAGGTTTAGACGCTATGTGGCAACTGGTAGGTTTCTTCCTTGGCTGGGCTGGTGGCCCGGGTAAAGGTCGTGCTTTAGGCGTGGGTGAAGTGAAATTTTCTGGTCAAATCCTGCCTACAGCAAAGAAAGTCACCTATCGCATTGATATGACCCGCGTGATTAAGCGTAAATTGTTTATGGGTATTGCTGAAGGTTCTGTCAGTGTGGATGGCCGCGAAATTTACACAGCTAAAGAGCTGAAAGTGGGCTTATTTCAAGATACTTCTGCATTCTAAGCAGGTTTTGTCTTAGAAAAAAACGGAGCTTAATGCTCCGTTTTTTTATCTGAACATTTTGCACTTAATGCCACAAACCTAAAATCAAACCAAACAGCATAAACTGAACCAGATGATAACCTCCGTCAATCAACCACAACTTAAAAGAGCGTTGGGCAAACTGGTAGTTGATACCAAAGCTGGCTGCGACAAAACCAAAGCCTGCTAATGCGCCTGCATGCACCGCCATCAGTAAATCTGGTGCAGGCCCTATCCAGACTGCAAAACAATAAGCCGCCAATAAAGAAAATAAAAAACTGATGCCAAAAACTTTGGCCGGGTGAGCGTTTTGTTCCACGCCGCCATTTTCTTTATTCCAGACTTTTCCAAACAATAAAGGGGAATACCATAAACCACCCAGCATAAAGCTGGAAACCGCTGCCAGAACTATCGCCCATGTATTCATTATGTTTCCTTGTTATTTTTCAGATACGGACTGTTGTTATTGCCTGCTCAGTCTGAAAGTTACAGCGGACTAAGTCAATTATGCTGCGCATAAAAAAGCCCACGATCTGGCTAGCTCGTGGGCTCTTTATCAGCTTTGTCTGTTAACCACCGCCGAGTTTTTCCAGCAGTTTGTTTTTCAGTTTTTCTTTGCCACTTTCTACTTTCTCTTTCAACTGGCCTTCCAATAAGGCTTTGGTATCCAAAGAGTATTTAGGTTTTTGCATTGTACCGCTGATTTTAAGTGGTATTTCAACGCCAGCCAGATCGTCTTTTTCTTTACCACCCTGACCTTTTGACGTATTCACCAGCGCCGTACTGAGCTGATAATCCAATTCTTCATTCAGTAAGTTAGCTGAACCTTTGCCTGCAAGTCGTAACAAAGGGGCCGCCATTTTTAAATCAGGATTCGTCAACACACCATCAGTCAGGTTAAAACTGCCGGTTAAACTAGAGAAGTCCGTTTTTTGCTCTGAATTATCACCGGTCTGAGCCTCATTTTTCAGTGTGGCTTTGGCATTTCGGATCATTTGCGCGATATTGACACCATACAAAGAACCATCTGTCACTTCAAAACTGCCGGTTGCCAGCAGGTTTTTCTTGATCTGCTCCGGCAACAAACTATGACCTTTGCCTTCGATGGTCAGTTTTGCAGTGCCACTTAATAAATCAATATCAGCGCCATCTATCAGCATAGGCCGCAGCGCCAGGCCAGACAGTTGCTTATTGAAGCTATAGCTGACAGGCGTTTTGCGGGCATCCAGCGTAGCTTTGGCCAGAACTTTGCCCTGGTATAAATCTGCGCTGGCATTTTGAATTTGAACCAGCCCTGCTTTATTGGTCAACGCCAACTGCAGGTTTTCTGTATGCAGGCCAGCAGCTTTTAATGTTTTCACTGCCAGTTTTAAATCCAGATCAAATTGGCGCAGCGCTGATAAATCGGGTTCGGCGCTGTTTTGCTGAGCTGTTGTACCTGCTTGCTCCGCGCTGTTGTCAGAGATGTAAGAAGCTGTGTCCACTTCATCCAGTTGCAGATCGAGTTTAATCACGGCTTGTTTAGCGTAATTCACTGACAGTTGGCCTGAACCTTTGATCTCATCCAGTTGTAACTTTTTCCACTGCCACTCCAGCTGTTTTTTATCCAGAGCCAGTGTTAACTCTGTCTCTAAAGAAAGCTGTTTGACCGGGACACCCGTAAAGTCAGTCTCTACGACAAAGTTTTTCAACTGCACTAACTGATTATTTTCACTCAATTGCAATTGTGCAGAACCTTTGACATCCAGCTGGGTTTGGCCAGACAGCACGACCAATTCAAAATCCAATGGAGCCCATTCATTGGCTTTAAAATCACTTAATTTGAGTGATTTCAAGCTTAATCGCTGGTCTGGACTGCCTTCACTCAACAGATTTAATTGCAGATTACTAATAGATAAGTCCTGCAGTTGCAGTTGTTGGCTGGTTGCAGGTCCAGTTTCAGTAGTAGCGGTCGTTTTGTCTGCCGTCAGACCATCCATACTGGAGCTGCCATCTTTTCGGGTGACCAGATTGGCAGTGACGCCATCTAAATGCAGCTGCTGAATTTGCAGATCCTTGTTAAACAATGGCATCAAGGCTACGGCGGCCGTCAATTCGGACACTTCCAGCATTTGCTCTGGCGCAAAACCATTTGGATTCGATAATTTTACATCGGTCAGTGATACCCCAAGACTAGGGTAAATAGTCCAGCCAATATCCCCTGCTATCTGCAGTTCTCGTCCGGTTTGCTGTTCAACCTTGTTGGTAATTTCCGCTTTAAAATCATTTAAATCAAACACGACCAGCAGATAAAAGGCAGCTACTGCGATAAAACCTGCCACGACCGCGAGCAGCCATTTAAACCAATTCATATCCATCTTCCTTTGGGTGAAGTTATTAAAAAGCTAATGGCTAGCATAGCTCAATGGCATAAACCTAAGCTGAACTTGATAGTTTTTATTGGGTTATATTACTGGAGGGGCGATAAATGACATTCAGTTAGCTTTTATAGAAAGAGATTTAGATAAAAATAGACAGGGACAGGCGATGTCCCCGTCCCTGAATTTAAAAAACGCCCTAAAGTAACTGCAACAGCTGTTGCAACGGATGTTTAGGTTTAACGCCTTCTAAACGTTTTACCTGACTGCGACAGGAGAATCCTGTCACCAACACCTGATCAGCTCCGGTGTTTTGTACGGGTTGTTGCCAGCTCATTTCATACAAAGTTTTGCTGTTATCAAAATTCTGCGCTTCATGACCATAAGTGCCGGCCATACCACAGCAGCCGACAGACACAGCTTTAAGTTCTAATCCAGCTTTGGCATAAATCTGCTTCCACTGATTCTCTGTTGCCGGCAGCGCCGTTTTTTCAGTGCAGTGCGCCAGTAAACTAAAACTCTGCTTTGTCTGAATAGCAGGTAAGTCTTGTTTCACCAGCCATTCATGAAATAAAGCCACCTGATAATCGCCGCGTTGATCGCCTAAGGTTTTGACATACTCGTCGCGATACACCAATACCAGAGATGCATCTAAGCCCAGCAATGGCGCTCCTAAAGCGGCAACCTGATTTAAAAAATCAGAAGCTGTTTTCGCTGTTTTAGCAAAATCGCGTAAGAAGCCTTTGACGTGCTGCGGTTTACCGTTGGGTAAAAATGGCAACAAGACAGGCCTAAAGCCAAGTTTTTCGATCAGCTTCAGCGCATCAGCCACTAAATCGGCCTCATAGAAGCTGGTAAAAGGGTCCTGCACCAACAGCACTAACTTTTGTTTTTCTGCCTCTGACAAAGCTTGTAGCTCTGTTAGATTAAAGCTGTAGTTGCCCTCTACTCTTTGTTTTAAGGTGGGAACTGATAATTGAGGGGTATCGACATAACCCACTGTCTTTTTCAGCAAACTTGCCATCCAGCCTTGCTGCAGGAAAAAATTGACCAGTTTTGGCATACTTGCCAGCAGTGGCGCCGAGCGCTCAATATTTCCGACCAGATAATCTTTGGCCGGTCGTAAATAACGACTGTGATAGAGCTGAATAAAACGGGCACGGAAGGATGGCACATCGACTTTGATAGGACACTGGCCCGCACAGGCTTTGCAGGCCAAACAGCCTTCCATTGCTTCCATCACTTCATGGGAGAAATCATACTGGCCCTGCTTTTTCTGCCAGCTGTTTTTGATTTTGGCGACTACACCAGACAGCGTCTGAGATTTATTCAGCAGCTCTTGCTCTTGCGCCAATACATCCACGCCCTGATTGCTCATCAGACGCAGCCACTCGCGCATTAAACCTGCTCTGCCTTTAGGGCTGTGTCGTCTGTCTTTAGTGACTTTACTGGACGGACACATAGGCGAATTTTCTTCGTAGTTAAAACACAAGCCGTTGCCGTTACAGTTTAAGCTGCTGTCAAAACTCTCTTTTACGACCACCGGAATCTGCCGATCGTAAAAACCACGTTTGACATCATCGACACTGACCAGCTGTTCACTGCTGTCGATAGGTGTACAAATTTTGCCTGGGTTGACGCGGTTGAAGGGGTCAAAGGCCGTTTTGATTTTACGCAGCTCTGTAAATAAAGCCTCACCAAAAAACTCCGGGCCATATTCGCTGCGATAACCTTTGCCATGCTCGCCCCACATCAAACCGCCATATTTTGCGGTCAGTTTCACCACCTGATCGGAGATAACGCGTAACTGTTTTTCCTGCTCCGGGTCACACATATCCAAAGCTGGACGGACATGCAGCACACCAGCATCGACATGACCAAACATGCCATAGGCCAGACCATGGCTATCGAGTAAAGCGCGGAATTCCATAATAAAATCAGCCAGATTTTCAGGAGGAACTGCGGTATCTTCGGTAAAAGGAATAGGTTTTTTGCTGCCTTTAGCGTTGCCCAACAGGCCCACTGCCTTTTTGCGCATCGCGTAAATCTGGGTGATGGCGTTGTTATCATAAGTCAGCTGATAACCAATGATGCCAGACTCGCCATTTTCAACCGACTGTTGCAGGCGAGCTTCTAACTGCTGAACTTTTTGCGCCATATCCGCTTCGTCTTCAGCATTGTATTCGACCATATTCAGGCCAAGCATGGTTTTGCCAGGCACATCTTCAATAAAGTCTTTGACCTGATGCCAAATGATATCGTTACGGGCTAAATCCAGAACTTTGCTGTCGACAGTTTCCACCGAGGTCGCCTGAGCGGCCACTAAAAATGGGGCATTTCTAAGCGCACTTTCAAAGCTGTCGTACTTCACATTGACCAGACATTTGTATTTGGCTATAGGCGTGATGTTGAGTTTTGCTTCGGTGACAAAACCTAAAGAGCCTTCAGATCCGGTAATAACGCGGGATAAATCAAACTGAGTTAAATCCTCGTTAAACACATGTTCTAAGTCATAACCTGTTAAAAAGCGGTTTAAACGCGGAAAGGTTTTTAAAATATCAGCACGGAAATCGCGGCAACTGGATAACACCTGACGATAAACACGACCAATGCTATCCTGGCGCTCTGCCAGCTGCTCTGCCTGAGCTATCGGCATCACATGAGTATGCAGCGGCGTGCCGTCGATCAGCACAGTATCGAGGGATAACACATGATCACTGGTTTTACCGTACACCAAAGAGCCCTGACCTGAAGCATCGGTGTTGATCATGCCCCCTATGGTGGCGCGGTTTGACGTAGATAAATCCGGAGAAAAGAAAAAGCCATAGGGTTTTAAAAAAGCGTTCAGCTGATCTTTAATCACACCAGCCTGTACCCGCACCCAACGTTCTTCGACATTAATTTCAATAATGTCGCGCATATGGCGGGATAAATCGACCACCACTGCAGAGGTTAAGGCCTGACCATTAGTGCCGGTGCCGCCACCCCGTGGTGTGAATTTTATGTCGCTAAAACTGACTGTCTGAGCCAAAGAACAAATCAGCTGCACGTCAGCAGCAGATTTAGGTAATAACACAGCAGCAGGCAGTTGTTGGTATACGCTGTTGTCTGTGGCAACAGCTAAACGGCTGGCATAACTGACTTCAATGTCGCCGGAAAAACCAGCAGCTGTTAAAGCAGTAACGTAAGCCTGTACCTGGGGATTGAGTGTTTCTGTCGCAGTTAACTTCGGGATCATAAGACGCACCAGATTTAGAACTGGGCCGAGTATACCAAAGCGCAGGATGGATGGTCAGGGCGTCAGAAAAAAATTCCAGATTTTCCAATGCCCTGCTTTGCTTACATTTGTGGCTGAGTCGCTTAGTTGTCGCTTTTACGTTCCAGTACTTCGCCTTCAATCACCCGGCCAGTGCCTTCTGACGAACGGCTTTGCTGGTGTTGCTGAGCTTGTTGGAAAAACGACTTACCTTGTTTGCGTAGCTGATGTCTTTTGTATAAAAACACCGGAATAAGTAACCAGCTCAGCATCAGCACAAAAAGTAATACGCCCATTGCAAACACCAGCATGATACCGGCGACCAGCCATAGCAGCACACGACTGAGGAAACTGCCCTGATGTTTCTGACGGAATAAGGCCTGCCATTGTTGGGCTTGCTGTTGATAATTCATGGATTGCTCTCTTTAAAACGCCTGTTTAATGGCTCTGTATAGTGTAATGGGGATGCGAAAACAAATTCCCAATGCCTGCTAGGACTGCAAATTGTAACAAATAGTTCAGGCGTTTGCCCCCTTGCTTTGAGCCAAATATAAAGCCCACCTAAGTGGGCTTTATTATGAAGTAGCGAACTAAGCGACTAACCAGCCAACAGCCTACTGCTGAGTGATGGTACAGGCGTCCAATTTCCAGACTTTTTCTACATAGTCTTCAATAGAACGGTCTGAAGTAAACTTACCCATCAGTGCAGTGTTCAGAATGGCTTTTTTCGCCCAGCCGGCCTGATCACGGTACCAGCCATCCACTTTCTCTTGTGCTTTCACGTACGACTGGAAATCGGCCAGTACTAAATACGGATCGCCACCTTCGAGCAAGCTACGTTTGATGGCAGACAATTCACCTGGTTTACCCGGCGTGAAGTAATCAGTCTCCAGCCAGTCCAGAATGGCTTTGATTTCTGCATCCTGATAGTAATAATCCCAGCTGTGATAGCCTTTGGCCTGCAGAGCTTTTACTTCATCGACAGTTAAACCGAAGATAGAAATATTATCCGGACCCACTTCCTCTGCGATCTCTATATTGGCACCATCCAGCGTACCTACAGTGATAGCACCGTTTAACGCCAGTTTCATATTGCCTGTACCAGAAGCTTCTTTACCTGCGGTAGAGATTTGCTCTGACACGTCAGCAGCCGGGATCATTTTCTCAGCTAATGTGACACGGTAATTTGGCATAAAGACCACTTTCAGACGGTTTTTCACCCGTTTGTCGTTGTTGATCTTCTCAGCCACTTTATTGATGGCGTAAATAATTTCTTTGGCCAGCTTGTAACCAGGAGCGGCTTTAGCACCAAACAGGAATACGCGTGGCACCATATCGTAATCCGGGTTTTGCAGAATACGACGGTACAAGGCCAGAATATGCAACAAGTTCAGATGCTGACGTTTGTATTCATGCAAACGTTTGATTTGAATATCAAAAATAGCATGAGGGTCAATGCTGATATTGGTCAGTTTCTTCACTACTGTCGCTAAATCAGCTTTGTTTTGCTGTTTGATGGCCATAAAGGCATCCTGAATGGCAGGATCATCAGCAAAAGCAGCGAATTTATTCAGCTGTTTTAAGTCACGTGGCCATTCGTCGCCAATAGTTTCGTCCAGCAACCTGGCTAAACGTGGGTTACAGGCTTTTAACCAGCGACGTGGTGTTACACCATTTGTCACGTTAGTGAATTTATCCGGCCATAAGGCCACCATTTCCGGGAATAAATCTGATTTCACTAACTCTGAGTGAATTTCGGCCACACCATTAACACGGAACGAGCCGACCACAGACAAATGGCCCATACGAACCATAGGCTCATGGCCTTCTTCGATAATTGACAGTTTACGTTTTTTCTCGTTATCGCCAGGCCACAACACGTCCACTTGTTCAACCAGGAAACGACGGTTAATTTCGTAAATGATTTCTAAGTGGCGTGGTAATACTTTTTCAAATAACCGCACTGACCATTTTTCCAGAGCTTCTGGCAACAAGGTATGGTTGGTGTAGGCAAATACATTTTGACAAAGGTTCCAGGCTTCATCCCAGCTCATTTCTGCGCGGTCAACTAAAATACGCATCAGTTCAGGAATAGCCACAGCCGGGTGAGTATCGTTCAGTTGGATAGCCACTTGATCTGGGAACTTGCTCCAGTCATCACCATTAGCGCGTTTGTAACGACGAATAATGTCTTTCAGTGAGCAAGAGCAGAAGAAATACTGCTGAATTAAACGTAATTCTTTACCCGCGTCTGTTTCATCATTTGGATACAGCACTTTGGAAATGGTTTCCGCTTCGATGTTCTGACGCGCCGCATCGATGTAGCCGCCTGAGTTAAATACGTCCCAGTTGAAGAAATCACTGGCACGGCTTTCCCACAAACGTAATACGTTAACAGAACTGCCCTGATAACCTACCACGGGAATATCCCAAGGTACACCTTTGATAATGCGGCCAGGGTGCCACACTTTTTTCATTTTGCCTTGCAAGTCATAAGTGGTTTCCACATAACCGTAGACTGAAATTTCCTGAATAGATTCAGGACGGCAAATCTCCCACGGGTTACCGTATTCGCGCCAGCTATCCGGACGCTCAATCTGACGACCATCGGAAAATTCTTGTTTAAACAATCCGTGTTCGTAATGAATACCATAACCAATAGCTGGATAATTCAACGTCGCCATAGAGTCGATAAAACAGGCAGCCAAACGGCCTAAACCGCCGTTACCCAGCGCCATGTCTTCTTCCTGATCTTCCAGATCAGCGATATTTAAGCCCAGCTGTGCCAGTGCATCTTTTGCAGCGTCATAAACACCCAAATTGTGCAGGTTGTTGCTGAACAGACGACCCATTAAATATTCAAGGCTGAAATAATGCACAGCGCGGGTATTTTGTTGATAGTGAGTACGCTGAGTATTACGTAAACCATCGTACACATATTCGTTCACTGCAGCACAAGTAGCGCGCCACCAGGCTTGTGGGCTGGCTTTATTTACGTCAGTACCAAGGCTGCCGTGCAAATGTTTAATAATACTGTTTTTTAATTCTTCCGTGCTCGGAAGGTCCGCAATAGCCACTGAGGCTTTTGCCTTTGAAGACGTTTTTTTCATTGCTAAATCCCGGTTTAATAAGCGGTGGGCCGCTTTTTTTATAACTGTAGTTGTAGAAAAATTACAAAAATGGCGGGCAATAGTCAAGAATTAGCAAAAATAAAGCCTGTTATCGTAATTTTATTACAACACGCTAACAGGCTATTTCAAATACTTAAATTGCCTTGAACACCGCATCCACAAAGGCTTTGGCGTCAGATTCAAGCTGCATTAAATGTGTTTGATCAACAAAACTCTCTAAATAAATTTTATAGCTATTTTCTGTACCGGATGGCCGCGCAGCGAACCAGCCATTTTTGGTGACTACCTTTACACCACCAATACTGGCATCGTTCCCTGGTGCTTTTGTAAGCACTGCAAGTATGTCATCGCCTGCCAATTCAGTCTGTTTTACACTGCTGACATCGAGATTTTTCAGTGCAGCTTTTTGCTCTGCTGAAGCTGCTGCATCCAGACGACGATACAAAGGTGAACCAAATTCTTTGGTCAGCGCCTGATACTGCTGATACGGATCGACTCCGGTTTTTGCCAGCATTTCTGCCGCCAGTAATCCCAGAATAAAACCATCTTTATCGGTCGACCAGACAGTGCCATCAAAACGCAGGAAACTTGCCCCTGCACTTTCTTCCCCCCCAAAAGCTACAGTGCCTTTGTAGAGACCATCGACAAACCATTTAAAGCCCACCGGGACTTCATACACTTTACGGCCGCGGCCTTGAGTTACTCTGTCAATCAAGGCTGAAGAAACCAGTGTTTTGCCTATTGCTAAGCCGGTTGACCATAAAGGTCTGTTGCTCAATAAATAGTTAATGGCTACAGCCAGATAATGATTTGGATTCATCAGGCCGCCACTTCGGGTCACAATGCCATGACGGTCAAAATCAGGGTCGTTGCCTATGGCCACATCAAACTGATCTTTGAGTTGGATCAGATTGGCCATTGCATACGCAGAGGAGCAGTCCATACGGATTTTTCCGTCTTTATCCAACGGCATAAAGCTAAAAGCCGGGTCGACGCGTTCATTGACCACAGTGATATTCAGACCATAGGTTTTGGCAATCACAGGCCAAAACGCAATACCTGAACCGCCTAAGGGATCAACACCAATTTTGACACCCGCTTTGGCGATAGCGGCCATATCAATCACGTTCGCTAAATCATCGACATAAGGCTGCACGTAATCAATGCTGACACACAAAGGGGACGCCAACGCTTCTTCGTAGCTTACCTGCTTCACGCCATCTAACTGTGCGGCCAGTAAGGCATTGGCTCGTTTTTGGATCCAATCTGTCGCGTCTGTGTCGGCAGGACCACCATGAGGCGGATTGTATTTAATGCCGCCATCTTCCGGCGGATTATGAGAAGGTGTAATGATTAAGCCATCGGCTAAATCAGTGGTACGGCCTTTGTTATAGCCCAAAATAGCGTGGGAAATAACAGGAGTGGGTGTAAAACCGCCGTCCAGCTGAATATGGGTGGTTACGCCATTGGCAATCAAAACCTGCAAGGTGCTGACAAAAGCAGCTTCTGATAAGCCGTGAGTGTCTTTGCCCAGAAACAATGGTCCGCTAAACCCCTGTTGTTTGCGATACTCTGCAACAGCCTGCACTATGGCCAGAATATGCTGTTCGTTAAAGGATTTAAGTAGAGCTCCTCCCCTGTGGCCTGAGGTACCAAAACTGACTTGCTGACTGGCAATGGCCACATCAGGTTTCAGGCTGTAATAGGCAGCCATCAGCTGCGCTATATTAGGTAACATGGCAGCTGGTGCAGTTTGCCCAGCCAGCGGATGTAAAGACATACACACTCCTTATAACAAATCGCGGATCCGTTCAACCTCTGCCGAACTGTAGCCAAGTTTGGTGGCGACTTCAGTCAGCATCATTTTCTTGCGCGTTGTGTTCGAGTTGGTGATCACCCAAAAATCAGTATTTGGAATGGGTTTTGGATTGGTACTGCTGCCAGCTTCTAATAAAGACGACTCGGACTGACCAAAATATAATCTGTTACGACCTTTAATTTCCAGTACCTGCGCAAAATCTCCACGATGAGCGCGGGATAAAGCCGATAAAATAAACAAGAAGCGCCCTACCACGCTTTGTTCAGCAGACAAATCTTGCGGGCTGATAAAATCAAAAACGGAACCCGATTTATCTGCAGGAGCAGCAGAGGTGGCCGTTTTTTCAACTACAGGCTTTGCAGCTTGTGCTACCGGCTTAGACGATTCTTCCACTGGGGTTTTAGTAACGTTTTTTGCAGCTGGTACTGCAGGAGCTTGCGCTTCTGTCAGACTGACAATCAGTAAACGGCGCAGAATATCAGAGGCGCTTTCACCAATCTGTTGAGTCTGACTGGCGATAAATTGATAAAGATCGTCATCTATTTCGATGGTTTTCATGAAGTTAGTCCGCATTTTAAAAGTGAAGCCATTATATACCCTTCGTACTTGAAGCTGCAGCTTTGTTGACTGCGCTCTTCGCCCCAGTCACATAGGACAACTATGCTCCTGGGGTCTCAATCACTTGTCGCCTCCCTGCAACACCAATTACTTTGGGTATACAAAAAAGTTAGTCGCTGACGCCAGCCAGCAGTTTTGATACCATGCCACTATGTCGTAAATAAGGTCGTTAAATCGGAAAAAATAATGATATTACATACCGAGATCACAGGCCAAGGTCAAGCTATTGTATTGATCCACGGCCTTTTTGGTAGTTACGAGAACCTTGGCGTGATTGCCCGTGCTTTAGCCGGACAATGGCAAGTGGTCAATCTGGACATGCGTAATCATGGCCGTTCAGACTGGCACGATAGCATGTCCTATGCGCTGATGGCAGAGGATGTCAAAGATACGCTGGATCATTTGGGCTTAGACCAGGTGATCCTATTGGGCCATTCTATGGGTGGTAAAATAGCCATGGAGTTTGCGCTTCGTTACCCAGAGCGTGTCAATAAACTGATACTGGCGGATATATCGCCGGTGCAAAACAGACCGCGTCACCTGGAAATATTATCAGCACTGGATGGCATCGATCTGAACAACTTACAAAGCAGACAGCAGGCTGATCAGCAGCTGGCATTGTCTATCACTGAAACCGGTGTACGACAGTTTCTGCTCAAGAGCCTGTATAAGGAAGATGATCACTTCCGCTGGCGCTTTAATATCAAAGCTTTGATCGCCAATTATCAGCAGTTATTAGAGGCCCCTCCAAGCAAAGGCCCTTACAAAGGCCCGACGCTTTTTATCAAAGGCGCAGAATCTGATTATCTGTTGCCAGAACATCAAAGCCTGATCCGGCAATTGTTCCCGCACAGCAAAGCTAAAGTCATTATGGGCACAGGCCACTGGTTACACGCCGAGAAACCCGTGGCTTTCGCTAAAATTGTCACTGACTTTTTATTGAGTTAACGCAATTAATTCCTAATAAAATTGTGCTATAGTGCGCGCAATTTTTAAGGGCTAGTGGGTCATTATGAATATTGAGCAGTTTGAGACCCTGGGTCTTTTTCTGGGTGTTGGTGCCCTGTATCTGTTTATTGTGATGGCCATTTGGGATGTGCTTAAAAAAAGTAACGCTCCTCGTTTTGGCAAAATATTTGTGTGGTTAGTGCTGTTTTTATCTCCTGCAGCTTTTTTAGCTAAAGTGATTTTTGAGTTTTTTGTCGAATAAATGAGGTGCGCGACATGGCTAAAATAGCCACAGATCGCACAACAATAGATTTGTTTGCGCATGAAAAACGCCCCGGCCGGCCAAGGACCAATCCTTTACCACGGGAAGAGCAGCTCAAGCTGAACAAGCGCAATCAAATCAAACGCGATCGAAGTAAAGGTTTAAAGCGTATAGAGTGCAAAGTGTCAGAGCAGTTGTACGAACAACTAAGTTTGTCTGCACAGCAGCAAAACATGACACGTAGCGCCTATATAGAATGGGTTTTAGAACAAGCGTTGACCAGGTAGAAGGCGAAAGTTATGGCAACTGTAGGTATATTTTTTGGTAGCGATACAGGTAACACTGAACATATCGCAAAAATGATTCAAAAAGAGCTGGGCAAACATTTGTTTGATGTGATGGATATTGCCAAAAGCACAAAAGAACAAATTGCCGGTTATGATTTGTTGCTGTTAGGTATTCCAACCTGGTATTACGGTGAAGCCCAATGTGATTGGGATGACTTCTTTCCAGAGCTTGAACATATCGACTTTAACAACAAGTTAGTAGCGATTTTTGGCTGTGGTGATCAGGAAGATTATGCCGAATATTTCCTTGATGCTATGGGCACCCTACGTGACATTATCGAGCCGAAAGGCGCCATTATTGTTGGACACTGGCCAACCAAAGGCTACAACTTTGTTGCCTCCAAAGCACTGGCAGACAACGATCATTTTGTTGGTTTAGGCATAGACGAAGACCGTCAGCCAGAACTGACGGAACAACGTGTCAAGCAGTGGTGCAAACAGATTTATGATGAACTGAGCTTAAAAGAGCTGGAAAATCTGTAATCATAAAAGGTCAGAGCCAAGGCTCTGACCTTTTTTTATTGAGATGTATCGCGGTATTTAGGCTTTTTGCGAATATACACCTTACGTTTGACCTCGCACACCAACTCGCCTTTGTTGTCTTTCACATGCACTACAAAATCAGGGAAATACTTCTCACCTGCTTCGGTCTGCTGTTTGATATGCTCAAGCTCATTATCTGTCAGCACAAACTCAGCTGTTAATTTGCCACGACCCGGTGTGATGTAGTTAATATCGGCTTGTTTATCCCACACCATATACTCTTTGCCCAAAGCCCCCATCAGCATCAATGGATAAATAGGATCGGTCATCGCAAACATAGAGCCACCAAACTGGCTGCTATTGATATTGCGGGTCCAGGGCCGGTTTTTCAGCTCAACCTTGCAATACCTGTAGTCTTGCGATAACTCCACCACCTTAATGCCTGTGAAAAAAAACGGTGGCCACAAATTTAATAAATGCCGCATTACGGCCGGATTAAACGCCCAACGCATAAGAAACCTCTGGTAAGACCTGTTGATCAGGATTCTAACGCCTTGTTTGTGCTTTGTCTGCGCTTTGCTGGTATTAATGGGCAGATTTATAGGTTGCTTCTGTCGTTAATGGCCTTATAATCATTTGAAATTCAAGAAAGAGTACAACAGTCCATGTCAGATCATAATACCGAATTGCGTAAAGCAGGCCTCAAGGTCACCCTGCCACGAGTGAAGATCCTCGATATTTTGCAAGATCCTAATCATCAGCACATCAGCGCTGAAGATGTGTATAAGATTTTGCTGGAATTAGGTGAAGATATTGGTCTGGCGACTGTATACCGTGTGTTAAACCAGTTTGATGATGCAGGCATAGTGTCGCGTCATCATTTTGAAGGTGGCAAATCGGTATTCGAATTAAGCCGTATGGATCACCACGATCACCTGGTGTGCTTAAACTGCGGTAAAGTCATTGAGTTTGAAGACGATGATATCGAACGTAAGCAACTGGAAATTTCTGAGAAAAACGGTATTAAGTTAACTCACCACAGTTTATATCTGTATGGTGAGTGCGTGGATAAAAAGTCCTGCGAAGAAACCCGTAACAGCAAATAAGTCGCTGACTTAGTTGCATTGTTAAATCGCCGAAAATATGCTCCTGCATTTTCGGCATACCGTACGTCCTGTACATCGCCGAAAATATGCTCCTGCATTTTCGGCATACCGTACGTCCTGTACATAAACCGGCTGCTATGCCGGTTTTTTTGTGCCTGTTAAAATCTGCTCCGTTAAATACTCTACTTCATTAGCCCAACAGCACTCAGGCCGTGGCTGATGCACACCAAACTGGCCTTTGAGGGGTCTGCAGTGAGTAATCGCATTTCGCAATAATTCCGGAACTTCAGCCACACCATAACAAGCACCTAATAAAGCACCGGCCACAGCAGCATTGTTAGCCGTATCTCCACCTCGTTTCAGAGTGTCCAGCATGCCATCCAGATAATCCTGGGCATACAACAGCTGCCAGATGGCATTCTGAAAACACACCAGCACCGGAGTATCTGACATTTCAGCATCGGTGGGAGGCATAAATAGCGCCTGATCAATAGTGCGGATAATACGCTTATCTACTTTTAACTGTGACGCCCAGTCTTTGATCAATTGGTACAACTCATCGGCACTGCAGTCGTTTTCCAGTACATGACCAAGTGCCATCGCATACAAGCCACTGATTTGCTGGCATAACATATTCGGATGGGTTAATGCGGTATCAGCCATAGCCCAGGCCGCTAACTGAGGTAAAGATTGATAAGGCACCATTAAAGCAATGGGCGCCACGCGAGCCAAAGCTGTAGTTGCACTGGACTCCTCGTCCTGTTCACTCAGCAAAGCACGCTTTAATTCGTCAGGTACGGAAAAGGGTTCGGTTCTGAGCCAGTATTCATAAGCCTGCCAGGCACCATCTTCCTGATACTCACCATAATGAGCTAACAGGCGGCATAACAACACGGCTAACTCACCGCTGTCGGTCGGCTGACCAGACAAAGTCTGCCAGGGGTTTTGCAGTAAAATTTCATTCAGGTCAAAGCCTAGCCGCTCATCACGTTCGTTTTGCTCAAGACCTTCAACGGCGGAACCTAAAACTTCTCCGGCCAATAAGCCATACATCAAACCAAGGGCTTTGGATTTGAGCACCGGATCGCTCATGCTGACCTCCGTTGTAATAAAGCCTTAAGCGGCTAATTTTTACGCATAACTAATTTATAAGGTATTGCAGCAAAGAAGCCAAGTACTTCGCTTTAAAATCAATTAAATAGCTCATTTTTAAAAAGACAAAAGCCAGCATTGAGGCTGGCTTTTGGTTTAATCAGTGCAACTTACTGACCGTATTTTTCAGCCAGATACAACCAGGTTTCTAATACGGTATCAGGGTTTAATGACACTGAATCGATACCTTGATCCATCAGCCATGCCGCAAAGTCTTCGTGATCTGAAGGGCCCTGACCACAAATACCGACGTACTTGCCTTTGGCTTTCGCGGTTTGTATCGCCATAGACAGCAGCTTTTTAATAGCCGGGTTACGTTCATCAAACAGATGCGCTATCAAACCACTGTCGCGATCTAAACCTAAGGTCAGCTGAGTTAAGTCATTTGAGCCGATGGAGAAACCATCAAAATACTCAAGGAACTCTTCAGCCAGTAAGCAGTTGGACGGCAATTCACACATCATAATAACTTTTAAGCCATTATCACCGCGCTTCAGGCCATGAGCTTCCAGCAGTTCAATCACAGCTTTGGCTTCTTCCAGTGTGCGAACGAATGGGATCATCACTTCAACATTGGTAAAGCCCATCTCATTACGAACCCGTTTTAAGGCTTCACATTCCATCGCAAAACAGTCACGGAAATCTTCAGAGATGTAACGCGATGCACCACGGAAGCCAATCATAGGGTTTTCTTCGTGTGGCTCGTACTGACGACCACCAACCAGATTGGCGTATTCGTTCGACTTAAAGTCGGACATCCGCACTATCACCCGCTCTGGCGAGAAGGCAGCTGCCAGGGTAGAAATACCTTCAACCAGCTTCATAGTGTAAAACTCGACCGGAGAGCTGTACCCCGCCATCATTTCACTGATGGTGGCTTTAAGCTCATCGGTTTGAGCGTCAAAGTTCAGCAAGGCTTTTGGATGCACACCAATCATACGGTTGATAATAAATTCCAGACGGGCTAAGCCAATACCAGCGTGTGGTAACTTGGCAAAGGAAAACGCACGTTCAGGATTACCAACGTTCATCATGATTTTCATCTTAAGCGCTGGCATTTTGTCTACACGTGAGGTCATCACGTCAAAACCTAAAATACCCTCGTAGACAAAACCTGTGTCGCCTTCAGCACAGGAGACTGTCACATCCTGACCATTTTTGATTTTTTTAGTCGCATCACCACAACCCACTACAGCTGGGATACCCAGTTCACGCGCAATAATAGCGGCGTGACAAGTACGGCCACCACGGTTGGTGACAATAGCTGAAGCGCGTTTCATGATAGGTTCCCAGTCCGGGTCTGTCATGTCGGTGACTAACACATCACCTGGCTGGATCTGATCCATATCAGCGATGCTGGCGAGGACTTTGGCTTTGCCTGAACCAATTTTATGACCAATGGCGCGACCTTCAACAACAATTGGTGCTGTGCCTTTGAGCTGGAAGCGTTCCATTTCGTTGCTGTCTTCGCGGCTACGCACAGTTTCAGGGCGGGCCTGGACTATATACAGCTTACCGTCCTGACCATCTTTGGCCCACTCGATATCCATAGCACGGCCATAGTGTTTTTCGATGATAATGGCTTGTTTCGCCAATTCCTGCACTTCAGCGTCCGTGAGTGAAAACTGCTGACGATTCGCTGCAGGCACATCTTCGATAACAACTTGTTTGCCATGGCTCAAATCTTTGGAATACACCATCTGTAACAGCTTACTGCCCAAATTACGGCGTACTACAGCAGGACGACCTGCCATCACAGTCGGCTTATGTACATAAAATTCGTCAGGGTTTACCGCGCCTTGTACCACCATTTCGCCTAAACCGTAGGACGAGGTGACAAAGACTACATCTTCAAAACCTGATTCAGTGTCGATACTGAACATCACACCTGAGGCAGATAAATCAGAACGCACCATACGCTGTACACCAGCAGATAAGGCCACCCCACGGTGGTCGTAGCCCTGATGCACACGATACGAAATAGCGCGGTCGTTAAATAATGACGCAAATACGTGTTTAATGGCTTCAATCACATGAGCATAACCACGTACGTTTAAGAAAGTTTCCTGCTGACCCGCAAAAGAAGCATCCGGCATATCTTCAGCTGTGGCTGATGAACGCACTGCAAAGGAGACATCTTCAGCACAACCTTGTTGCAGCTGTTGATAGGAAGTTTGAATGGCTTGCTCAAATTCAGCCTGAAATGGTGTGTCGATCACCCATTGGCGAATTTGCGCACCAGCTTTTGCAAGGGCATTTACATCATCAACGTTTAATCCATCCAGCAGTTGATAAATACGCTCGTTAAGACCACTCTGTTCAAGAAATTGATTAAAGGCATAAGCTGTGGTGGCAAAACCACCAGGAACTTGTACCCCTGCATTTGCCAGGTTACTGATCATTTCACCTAATGAAGCATTTTTTCCGCCAACGCGAGGAACGTCGTGCATGCCCAGGTCCTGGTACCAAACAACGAATTCTTGCACAATGAGTCTCCAATTTTTGTTGCAGGTTATGTAAGCTTACATGGCCAGCCACATAAGCAACTTAATTCTACACTGGCGTGAAAGCTAAATAAAACCTTAATTTTTATGTAATTTAATAACGACAAAATGGAGAAAATCGTGAGAACAGCCTTTTATATATCTGATGGTACAGGCATTACCTCTGAAGTGTTCGGGCACGCTCTATTGTCACTGTTTCCGGCAGAATTCGACCATGTAACCATCCCATTTGTTGAAACTAAAGAGATCGCCTTACAAGCCAAACAACGGATAAACGATCGTTATAAAACAACCGGAATTCGCCCTTTGATTTTTCAGACCTTTGTGGATGAAGAATTACGGCAGATCATTAACAGCAGCGATGGTGTCTGTTACGACTTTTTAAATGCCTTTATCGAGCCAATGCAAAAGGAATTAGGCATAGCTGCTATGCCCAAAACTCATCGCACTCACAGCATTCATGAAAAAACCTATGATTTCCGTATTGATGCGGTCAACTATGCGCTGGCCAATGACGATGGGGTGAATTTAAAGGAATATGCCAAAGCCGACATTATTCTGGTGGGCGTCAGTCGCTCAGGTAAAACCCCGACCAGTTTATATCTGGCGCTGCAGTATGGTATCAAAGCCGCAAACTACCCTTTTGTGCAGGAAGACATGGATATGTTGCGATTGCCGGATGAGCTGAAAAAGCAAAAAGCCAAGCTGTTTGGCCTGACCATTACACCAGAGCGTTTAAGTAAAATTCGTGAGCAGCGCCGCCCAGGCAGCAAGTATGCGTCACTACGGCAATGCAAACTGGAATTAGATGAAGTAGAAGCCTTGTATCAAAAGGAAAAAATTCCGTTTTTAAACTCAACTCATTTATCCATCGAAGAGATATCGGCGAAGATTTTGTCGCAAACCGGCTTAAAACGACAGAAGTACTAACGGCTTTGACGGACTAAGACCTTTGACTACCACCGGCCTCTTGCAGCAGTTGTGTGATATGCAAGGGGCAAAGCCGGATAGGTTCGCCCTGCTCTTTGCGTTTCACCAGTTGCACCAGTAGTCTGTTGACGGGTGCATCCAGCTTTAACTGCTCTGCCAAAGTGACGACAGCACCATTTAAAAACGCGATTTCAGTCGCTTTACCTGCCTGAATGTCATCCCACATCGACGAACGCGCATCAGGTGATATCGCCAGCATTTTTCTTGCCAGCTGTTTGAACAACCAGTTGGGTGTTTGCAGCAAAAGTGGAATATAGCTGTTGGGGATAGAGGTATAAGAATAGGTCTTTATATTCAGACGCCTACATAAACCCAACAGCTCCTTCATCGCAGCTGCGAGCAATAATCGATAAGGACGCTGCAGCAACTGCTGCTGCAACGGCAAGTCAGAGAGTGCATTAATGGCATTATTGAGATTCAGCAGCAATTTACCAAATTCAGCTGCTTTGACATTCTCCAGTTGTTTTGACGTGATGCCCTGATGGTGCAGCTGTTCCAGCACAGCCCCAATTCGTGGATCGTCACTCTTTTGCCATATCATGTCTGCACCCGTGGTGCGAACATAAAAACCCGGGCTTATTTTCACCACATTAAAAGGCACTATGGCTCTGAGCACAGTCTGAAGTAAAAACTGTTGATATAAAGGTGCTACAGCGACACCATTTTGCATGGCCACGACCAGACAGTCAGCAGACAGATAATGAGCCAGTTGGGGAAGTAAGGTTTCCAGATCTAAAGCTTTTACCGTCACCAGCACCAGCTGTGCGGTGCGAAGAGCTTCAAATTCTGTATAAACGGCAGGTGATGTTAGCCGATGACAGGCCCCGTCTAAATCCTGTGCCGTTAAGCCATAAGCTGCGGCCTCAAGCGCCATTCGTTCGCGCCCGATAAAGATCAGGTCAAATTCAGAGGATTGAGCAAGCATAGTGCCTAGGTAACAACCTATAGCGCCGGCTCCTACTATGGCAATACGCAAAGATGCTGAACTTTTGCCTGAATAATCAGACAAGAGTTCAGCAACTGGTTTTTTATTTGCGGACCGCACGAAGGGTATCTGCGATCAGAAATGCCAGTTCCAGCACCTGATCTGAATTTAATCGAGGATCACACTGAGTGGTGTAACGCTTGCTTAAATCGTTTTCAGACAAACCATAAGCGCCACCTGTACATTCAGTGACGTTATCGCCTGTCATTTCCAGGTGGATACCACCGGCATGAGTGCCTTCAGCCTGATGCACCGCAAAGAAATAACGGATTTCACGCAAAATGGCTTCAAAATCACGGGTTTTGTAGTCGTTGCTGGCTTTGACGGTATTGCCATGCATAGGATCTGAACTCCAGACCACTTTGCGGCCTTCGCGCTCGACCCGACGCACTAAAGCAGGTAACTTCTCCGCTAATTTATCAGCGCCCATCCGGGTGATTAAGGTCAAACGGCCAGGAATGTTGTCTGGATTTAACGCGTCGATAAGGCGCAATAAATCTACTTCATCCATACCTGGGCCCACTTTCACACCCACAGGGTTTTTGATGCCACGGAAAAACTCAAGATGAGCATGATCCAACTGACGGGTGCGCTCGCCTATCCAGACCATGTGGGCTGAACAATCGTACCATTCGCCTGTTAACGAATCACGGCGGGTTAAGGCCTCTTCGTAGTTCAGCAACAGCGCTTCATGCGAGGTATATAAAGATGTTTCGCGAATAGACGGCGAGTTTTCTGCCGTAATACCGCAAATTTCCATAAACCGCAGTGCTTCCTGAATACGCTGGGCCACATCCTGGTAGCGGCCTTTCAATGGATTGGCGTCAACAAAACCCAGATTCCAGCGGCTGACCTGATGCAGGTCTGCTAATCCACCTTGTGCAAAAGCACGTAACAAATTTAAGGTGGCTGCAGAATGATGGTAAGCCGTCATCAAACGATTTGGGTCTGGCTTACGGGCCTCTGCTGTGAATTCAAAGCTGTTGACTATATCACCACGGTAGCTTGGGTGAGATACACCAGCTATGGTTTCTAAATCGCTGGAGCGAGGCTTGGCATATTGGCCAGCCATACGTGCTACTTTGACTACAGGACAACCGCCGGCAAAGGTGAGTACCACAGCCATTTGCAGTAATACTTTAAAAGTGTCACGAATTTTTGGTGCATTAAAGTCACTAAAGCTCTCCGCACAATCTCCGCCTTGCAGTAAAAATGCTTTGCCTTCAGCCACTTGTCCAAGCTGACTAAAGAGATCACGAGTCTCTTGCGCAAACACCAAAGGCGGATATTTGTGCAATTGCTGCTCAACAGTGCTGAGTAAAGCCTGATCATCGTAATGAGGTTGTTGTTGGATTGGAAAAGCTCGCCAACTTTGAGGCGTCCAGGTCGTCACTTTAAGTAGTCCTATAGTTTTGAATTGATAGTTAAGGTCACTAGGTTATTTATCCGCAGACAAAGTAAATTTATTGGCGGCTAAATTCAATGCTTAAATGAGTATATTGCGCTGAAATCTGCAAATAGTGCGAAATTTATCGGCAAAAACACCCAGATGTCTAAACATCTGAAAATATCAAGCCTTTTTTAGCAAGCTTTCCAGGCTGAAAACGGCATTTCCAGCGGAGCTTTTATGGCGGAAATTCAGGCTTTACAGCAGTTAGAACAAAAGCTGAATCAGGTGATTTTAGGCAAACCTCAAGCAGTGCGACTGGCCTTGTGTTGTTTGTTGTCTGAAGGCCATTTACTGATTGAGGATTTGCCGGGTTTAGGCAAAACCACCCTCGCCCATGCATTGGCGCTCAGCCTTGGTGTTCATTACAAAAGAGTGCAATTTACTAACGATATGTTGCCTGCGGATTTGCTGGGGCAGTCGGTGTTTTTAAGAGATACCCAGGAGTTCCAATTCAGAAATGGCCCGATTTTCAGTCAAATTTTATTAGCCGATGAAATCAACAGAGCCAGTCCCCGTACTCAAAGTGCCTTATTAGAAGCTATGGAAGAAAAACAGGTGTCTATCGATGGCTTGTCTTATGCGCTGCCTAAACCCTTTTTTGTTATTGCGACCCAAAATCCATTGTTTCATGCCGGCACCAATGCCTTGCCTGAATCTCAGCTCGACCGTTTCCTGATGCGTCTTGCGCTTGGCTTTCCTGATCTGCAGACCGAAAAACTTATTTTGCAGCAGGATCATGGTCAATCCAGACTGGAAGGACTAGCTCCTTGTTTAGATGAGCTGCAGTTGATGACACTGCAGCAGCAGGTCGTGCAGGTCAAAGTCAGTGATGCGCTGCTTGATTATCTGCTGGCATTGGTTACACAAAGCCGTCAGCAGCAGGATTGCCTGCCGCTGTCGCCACGCGCAGCAAAGGCCTTGCTTCGGGCCACTAAAGCTTTTGCTTTGTTATCTGGCCGTCATTTTGCCACAGCCGAGGATGTACAACAGGTGTTTCCCTCTGTAGCTGAACACAGGCTCAATCCAGGCAGCTCCAGAGACAATAAAAGCCTGAGCCTGCAGTTATTACGTCAGGTGCCTTGCCCTTTATGACGCTGACGACGACAGTGCGGCAAAAGCTTATCAACAGCTTCAGGCAGCGATTTTACCGTTGGCTGGATAAACGCCAACCTGCTGCAAAAGAAGTGCAACTCAGGCAACATCTGCTTTTTGTTTTTCCTACGGCCTATGGTGGCTGGTTTGTACTTCTTATCGCTTTATTGTATTTATTTGGCACTAACTATCAGAATAACCTGATATTGCTCTGTGCTTACCTGCTGTTGTCGTTGTTTTGTTTTTGTATTCTCGCCGCTTTTTTTAATCTGTATCAGCTGAAGATCAGTGCAGGCGCCGAACCCTTTGGTTATGCCGGATCCTCAGTACAACTGACAGTGCAGCTACATCAGCATCAGTATAAAAAAATGCTCTACATATCAGGTGAAGATTTCACCCCGCTATTTTTTGAGACCTTGCCAAACGAACTACTGCTCGAGCTTTATCCACAACGACGGGGGTTTTATCAGCTTCAGCGTTTTACACTGCGCTCCTATTACCCTTTTGGACTGATCCACTGCTGGACCCATATTCAGTTACAACAGCCCTATTGGGTTTACCCTGAACCTGCAGCACTAAAGCAGACTGTATCGACAAAGCCTTCACAGCACCCCGATCATCCTGACCAGCTGGCTCCTTATCAGGCAGGCTCTCCTGCATCAGCTATCGACTGGAAACGACTGGCGAAAAATCCATGGCAACCGGTGATCCGGCAGTATTCCCCTACCGGGGCAGTTCATCAACCCAGGCACCTGGTTGTCGATGCAACAGGGCTGGCTTTGGAGCAGCAATTATCCGAATTTTGTGCCCTGCTGCTGCAGTTTGAACAACAAGGCCAAAGTTATAGTCTGAATGCTGCCGGTATTGAAATTGCTGCAAGCCATGGCCAGACGCATTTGCACCGCTGTTTACAGGCGTTGGCGTTATGCTGAATCCAATCTTTGTGCACATCGCCTTATTACTGCAACTGCTGTTACTGGCGCTGTTACAGGATGGCTTAAGCTGGTGGTCCAGTCTGGTGCTGCTTTGTATCCTGCTGTTCAAATACGCCACTGTGCGGGCAGAAAAAACAGTGCGGATGATGACAGTGAACATGCTTGCTGTGCTCTTGTGCCTGTTGCTGCTCTCTCAGTTATGGCAACAGGATATGCAGGACTCCATGCTGCAATTGCTGTTTTTCTCTGCAGCGCTGCGGCTATTTTCTATCACCTCGGATCTGCGTCATGCAAAAAAACTGGTGTGGGTACAGTATTTTCTGATCAGCACCGGTTTTATGCTCAATCAAAGTCTTTGGTTTGCTGGTGCTGTGTTTCTGCTATTTTTTTGCAATTTATATCTGCATTACCTGTTGTTTGCGCCGGTACAACGCCGTCAGTTTCAATGGTCTGAATTTCGCCTGCTGTTATGGGTGATGCCTTTATGTATTGCACTTTTTGTGCTTTTTCCACGGCTACCGCCTTTGTGGCAAACCGATCGTCAACATCAGGCGCAAACAGGTTTAGCAGATGAGTTATCTTTAGGGGGCCTGGAGCGACTGGTACAAAACGACAGTCTGGCATTCAGAGTCGAATTTGAAAAAGAGAAACCTCCTCAGCAGGAGTTGTACTGGCGAGCCAAAGTATTTGAGCACTTTAATGGACAGGACTGGTTACCCGCTTTGTTGCCTGCGTCACAACCTCTGTCACCACAACAAGCAGGTTATCAGTATAAGCTAGTGGTTGAACCTCACTTTCAGCGCAGCTTATTTAGTTTAGGTCAGGTGAATCAGTTTCAAGGTCAGGTCAGACCCATAGCAGCGGGTTTGATTGAAAGCTATCAGCAAATCAACCGGCGTTTTTCTTATGGCCTGAGATCAGACGGCGAAGCCGTAGCGCAGCAAAACAATGAAGAAGCCATTCGTAATCTGATACTGCGTCACAGCAACCCACAAGCAAGCGCACTAGCAGTGCAACTAAAACAACAGCATCCGACAGCATCTGCTTATGCAAAGGCGTTGTACCAGTATTTTCAGAATAATCAGTTCAGTTATAGCCTGCGCCCGCCTGTGCTGAATAAACAGGCTCAGATTGACCAGTTTTTGTTTGAACACAGAATCGGCTTTTGTGGTCACTATGCCTCTGCTGCCTCCTACCTGTTTCGTGCTGCTGGTATTCCGGCAAGAGTAGTGGGCGGCTATCAGGGCGGCAGCTGGCAAGGTGCAGGAGACTATTTACAGGTGCTGCAAAAGGATGCCCATGCCTGGGTGGAATATCTGGACCAAGGCCGCTGGAGGCGTTTTGATGCAACAGCCATAGTAGCTCCACTTCGCTTAACTCAGGGCTTATCTGATGCATTGTCTTTGTCAGAGCGACAATTTTTAGATCAATTTTTCCAACAAGGCATGTTGGGAGACTGGCTGCAGCAACTGGAATGGCTGGATTATTATTGGTCTGTCTGGGTGTTGAGCTTTGATCAAACGGAACAACGTTTTATCTGGCGGCACTTAAAATCTTTGCCCTGGGTATGGATTGGGGCCGCATTGCTCGCATTTTTACTTCTGGCGCTTGTTGTTTATCTGCTGTTGCAGCACAAAGCCGAAAATCAAAATCAGGCGCTGCGACTTTTGATGCTCAAGCGACTTAAACCCTATGGCGAAAAAGTCGGTCACCAAACGATGGAGGCCTATTTGCAGAACTTAATGTTGTCTCACCCGCATCAAAGTAAGGCGCTGCATCAACTGCTGCTGGCTTATCAAAGCTTTGAATTTGCAGAGCAGCACGAGCAGTTGCAACAGTGTCGCAAACTGCTCCGTCAGTTATCTAAAAACAAGCTTGGGTCTGCTTAAGAACTCAGTATACGTAATGCGCTTTGTAAGTGTTCAGCACAATTACGCCCCAGATCGGTCAGATAACCGCCATCCGCCTGAGTAAGCAAGCCCTTTCTATATAAACGCTCAATCGCTTCTTTTGCACCAGGGTCTGCTGATTTATGCGCTTTAATCCCCTCCAGCGACGTATCCAGATTAAATAAAGTCAAAATACGAATTTCATCATTCAGTTGTGAATTTACCGGCATCTCGTCTTTTCCTTTGTCATTGTTTTGCTTGAAACTAGACCCTATTTGACAAATTTTCCAGAAAAAGTGTCTGTCAACTCTATATTCCGTGAAGCATCCTTAAAAACCGCTTCTATTTGACATGAACTGCTGTATTTTTAAGCGGATATTTCCTATAGTCAGGCAAATTATGGAGAGCTTTGCAGATCGTGGCTAAAGGACATTCACAAACCAATACAGCGTATGGCTGGACGGACTTATTTCAGTCCTTGTCCGACCCTGTTGCTTTGCTGCAAATTCATGCCACACAGACTGCTCCGCATTTACTGCGAAGTAATACTGCTTTTCAGCTTTTGTTTGGATTAAACCAAACAAAACGCTCACAGCTGCACAAAGAGGTGCTGAACCACTTGCCCGCTGATTTTCTCAGCCTGTTGAACCAGCTAAATCCACACTCCGCTGCCCCCATTTGGTGTTTGTTGGCAAGCGATGGCAGTTGCAGGCATTTTAAATTGCAATGTGCTCTGAGCGACTCAAACCCTGACACCTGGTTACTGCTGATGCAGGATATCAGTGAGCAGGAAAACGCCTTAATGCTGCTTAAAAAACAAAATGAAGAGCTGCAGCAACGCCTGACCGATATTGAACAGCTGAAAAACCGCATCCGGGAGCAATCCATCCGCGACCCGCTGACCAATTTATATAACCGCCGCTTTTTGAATGAATTTATGGAACGTGAACTGGCTTTAGCCAGACGGAATCAAAAACCTTTGGCTGTGGTGATGCTGGATCTCGATCACTTCAAACAGCTCAATGATCAGTTTGGTCATCAGACCGGCGACAAAGTGATTGAAATGGTGGCCAAACATCTGCTTCGGCAAAGCAGACGAACTGATATTTTATTCCGCTATGGTGGTGAAGAGTTTCTGGTGATTCTGCCGAACACCAGTGCAACACAAGCCAGGCATCTGGCAGAAAACTGGCGGGTGCATGTAGAGCAAGCTCAGGTGTTTGCGAAACATCAGGCGGTCAACATTACCTTATCTGCTGGTGTTGCGGTGTACCCTGAACATGGCACTACAGCCTTTAACTTAATCCAGGCCGCAGATGAAGCCTTGTATCAGGCTAAGGCCGCAGGCCGTAATCAGGTGGTTATGTGTTAACTCCTGTTGCATCGAGCTTTCACTAAAACAAAAAGGAACCATATATAACTTCGGTTCCTTTTTTTTGTTTACCTTTAGTGATTTTGCTTAAAAACCACCACGCAAAGCCGCAATACGTTTTTCCAGCGGAGGGTGACTTAAAAACAGCTCTGACGTGGCAGGCTTGCTGGCAATACCAAAAGCCATCATTGAACCTTCCAACTGGCTTTCATGGTTATTGCGCAGACGCTCCAGCGCCGCAATCATTTTATTGGCACCGACTAATTTCGCAGCTCCGGCATCGGCACTGAATTCACGCTTACGGGAGAACCACATCACTATGATGCTGGCCAGCACACCAAAGGCCATTTCCAGTACAAACACAGTCATCATATAGGCGAAACCATTACCACCACCGCCTTCGTCATTACGGTTACCGCTGATAGCGCCAGCAATTAAACGGGCAAAGAAAATAACGAAGGTGTTCACCACGCCCTGGATTAGAGTCAGAGTCACCATATCGCCATTGGCCACGTGAGACACTTCATGCGCCAATACGGCTTCAACTTCTTCTTCACGCATATTGCGCATTAAGCCAGTGCTGACCGCCACCAATGCATTATTGCGGCTGGCACCTGTGGCAAAGGCGTTCATTTCAGGAGAGTCGTAAATAGCCACTTCAGGCATACCAATACCGGCCTGCTGAGCCTGACGGCGCACTGTATCAAACAACCATTGTTCTGTAGCGTTACGTGGCTGGGTGATCACCACTGCGCCTGTCGAGCGTTTGGCCATCCATTTCGACATAAACAATGAAATGAACGAACCACCAAAACCAAATACTGCTGCAAACACCAACAAGCCGCCTATGCTACGGCTATCAATGCCCAGCACTCTAAAGACGATGCTAAGTACAATACTTAACACCAACATCACCGCCAGGTTTGTGGCTAAGAACAGTATAATTCGCTTCATAGATACCTCGTTTATTAAGCTACTGCTTGTACTATATGGCTTAGAAGCCGTTTTTCAATGAAAGTGCGACAAGCAATTGTAAATAAAGATGAATGGCGCTGTCGGTGCGATCTGTCACATCTGTTTGACTAAGGCTGCGGCAAGAGAGGTATTGATCTGTGGTTCGGACTGGTAAGGTAAAATGCCAAGGCATGGCGCTGTCAGCTTTTGTTGTAAATAGCTGATATTTTCCTGCTGATACGACATATCAGGGTCTATACAATTAGCCACCCAGCCCAGCAGCTTCAGGCCAGAGCGTTCAATTTCGTTTATCGTCAGTAAGGCGTGGTTTAAGCAGCCGAGTTTCATTCCTACTACGAGTAAGACAGGCAGTTGCTGCTCTGTTACCCAATCCGCCATAGTGCAGTTCTCATCCAGCGGCAATAACCAGCCCCCTGCGCCTTCTACTAAAGCTATATCAGCATCCACATTTTGGAGCTTTTGTAACTCTTTGCTCAGAATGCTGGAGTCAATAACAAGCTCTGCTTTTGCAGCCGCCAAATGCGGCGCCACTGCGTCTTCCAGGCCGTAGGGATTGACCAGCTCATAACTCAGTGGCTCTGTCGCATGCTGCTGCAATTGCAAGGCGTCGGTATTAAAACCCGCAGCATTGACGCCTGCAGCCACAGGTTTTTGCGCCACTGTGCGATAACCCAAAGCTTTTAAACCTTGCAGTAACGCCACTGCCACATAGGTTTTGCCAGCATCTGTGTCTGTGCCTGTAATAAAAATCGTCTGCATCTGTTTATTCTTCTGTTATGACTCAGAGTTTTGCTTGGTCAGGGTCAGGTACAACACCTGATAACTGGCACTGATTTGACCATCGATGCAACGGGATGGATAAGCCTGCTGCACTTTTTGCCAACTTTGTTTGCCGGTTAATGCTTTATTGCGGCCTTGGGTCACCGTATTTGCACCTAAATCTTTCAGTTCCCGCGCCAACGCCAGCACATCCGGATACTCCAATTGCACCAGTTCAGTCTGTAACTGCAAACCTAATTGCGGATGCTGAAACTCTAGCTGCTGATAAAAATCCAAAGGCAAAAACTGATTGATATGCTGATGATGATCTACCACAGACCAGGCCTGTTTAAATTCCTGCAAGGTGCCATCCAGCAAAGTACTGATAACGGCTGAACCACCTGGCTTTAACACACGGTTGATTTCCTGCAGCACCAATTCAGGCTGTTCGCACCACTGCAGCATCAGGCTGGAAAATACCCGGTCTACGCTTTCACTCGCTACAGGCAAAGACTGAGCATCGGCCTGAAACACCAAACTGGCTTGTTGTGCTGCCCTGGTTTTTTGCAGCATGTCAAAACTTAAATCCAGTGCTATTAAATCAGCGCAGTGCTGTTTTAGCTTTGAATGAAACCAACCTGGGCCAGAACCTAAATCCAGTAACAATCCAGCCGTTGGTGTTAATAAAGTGAAGGCTTTAGCAGCAACCAGACGTTGCAACCGTGCCGCCTGTTCGTAACTTTCACGGGCACGGCCAAAGTGGCGGGCAATGTCGTCCGTCAATGCCAAAGCATTCATATCAATTGCTCCAGCTTTTGTACTAAAAAGTGAATATCGTCACTCTGATGTAACGCAGATAAGGTAATGCGTAACCTGGCGCTACCCTGCGGCACTGTCGGTGGCCGTATTGCGCTGAGCCAAATGCCTTGTTTCTTCAGCGAGGCGCTTATCAACATGGCTTTGTCTGAATCGCCAATAATCAGCGGCTGTATCGCTGTGCTCGATGGCAATAAAGTCAAACCAGCACCAGCCGCCAGAGTTTTAAACAATTGAATATTGTCATTCAGTTTGTCTCTGCGCCACTCTTGGCTGCGGCTTAATTCAACGGAGGTTTTCATTGCCCAGCACAAAGCAGGCGATAACGCAGTGCTGTAAATATAATGCCTGGCAAACTGGCGTAAATAATCAATCACTGTGGCAGAACCTGCCAAAAAAGCGCCCTGACCTGCTAAAGCTTTACCAAAGTTCGCCATCAGGCACAGCATGTCGCTGGACTCAAGCCCCTGCGCATCCCAGCTGCCTTTTCCTTCGTTGCCAAGCACTCCCAGTCCATGGGCATCGTCCAGCAGCATATCCGCTTTATTTGTTTTACAAAGCGCAGATACAGCGCTTAGATCCGGACTATCACCATCCATACTAAATACGCCTTCAGTTACCACTAATGCAGATGGGTAACGTTTTAATAGCATCTCAAGCGCGGCAAGATCCTGATGCGGAAATCTTTTGTAAGGGGCATCACTATTGAGTGCAGCATCAATCAAAGAGGCGTGGCAGAGTTTATCCAACAGCAAATGATCGGTTTTATCGGCTAAATGCTGCAGCATCACCTGATTGGCGGCAAAACCTGAGGAAAACAGCAATACATCGTCCACGCCCAGCCAGTCACAAAGTGCATCAGACAAAGCGCGGTGCGCATAATGAAACCCGGTCACCAAAGGTGAACCTGAGCTGCCGACGCCAAAACGTTCGGCGCCCTCTGCCAGAGCTTTTATAAGCTGTGGCTCAGTGGCCAGACCCAGATAGTCATTACCGGAGAAATTAAGATAAGCGCCTTGCTTATTTTGCAGCAAACGGCCCTGATACGAATCAATAGCCGGATGCTGCCGATACAAGCCAGCTGCTTTGCGATCGGCGATCTGCTGCGCAAAGCGCTGTAACCTGTCCATCACTGCACTTACACCGCGCTATGGAACAATGAAGGTGTATTTTGCTCTTTAATAGCATCGGCCAAAGCCGCTTCATGGGCTTCGTCTGACACATCGTGACGCTGCTCTGGATTGATACCGAGCTTAGCAAATAACAACATATCGGCATCTGCTTCAGGGTTTTCTGTGGTCAGCAACTTATCGCCGTAAAATATCGAGTTGGCACCTGATAAAAAACACAGCGCCTGCATTTGTTCATTCATGCGGGAACGGCCAGCGGATAAACGCACATGGCTTTGTGGCATAATAATGCGGGCGACTGCTATGGTACGGATAAATTCGAAACCATCTAAGTCTTCGACATTTTCCATCGGCGTGCCCTGCACTTTCACCAGCATATTAATAGGCACACTTTGTGGATGCTCTGGCAAATTCGCCAGCTGCATTAAAAGTGCGGATCTGTCGTTTGCCGACTCGCCCATGCCCACTATGCCACCACAACAAACTTTCATACCGGCATCACGTACGTGTTGCAAAGTGTCTAATCTGTCCTGATATGTACGGGTAGTGATAATTTCACCGTAAAACTCAGGCGAGGTATCCAGGTTATGGTTGTAGTAATCTAAACCAGCCTGTTTTAACTCCTGCGCCTGGCCTGCATCGAGTTTACCCAGCGTCATACAGGTTTCTAAGCCCATTTCTTTGACGCCTTTGACCATTTCCATCAGAAACGGCATATCCCGCTGTTTTGGATTGCTCCAGGCCGCACCCATGCAAAAACGGCTGGCGCCTTTGTCTTTAGCGGCTTTAGCCTGAGTTAATACTTTTTCCACTTCCAGCAAACGTTCACGCTCAAGACCAGTATTGTAATGACCACTTTGCGGGCAATATTTACAGTCTTCAGCACAAGCGCCGGTTTTAATCGACAACAAGGTACTGATCTGCACTTCATTGGGTTTAAAAAACTGACGGTGCACCGTCTGGGCCTGAAAGACTAAGTCATTAAAAGGTAAGGCAAACAAGGCATTTACTTCAGCCAGAGTCCAGTTGTGACGAAGTGGTAAAACTGCAGACATAAAATTCCCCGAAGACAAGCCACAGACAAATTGTGGTCTTTTAAATTTTCCGTTAGTCTATCGGCCCTTAGCGCCATGTCAACGCCAACCAGTTCGCAAAGTTTACTACAGGTTATTTTATGAGCATAAATCTTGAGTTTGATCGCCAGCATATCTGGCATCCATACACCTCGTTAAGTAAACCTTTGCCTGTGTATCCTGTGGTCAGCGCCCATGGCTGCGAGCTAACGCTTGAAGATGGCAGAACTCTGGTTGATGGTACTTCGTCCTGGTGGGCTGCTATTCATGGTTACAATCATCCGCAGTTAAACCAGGCTCTGGTGGTGCAAAGTCAGAAAATGAGCCATGTGATGTTTGGCGGTATCACCCATCAACCTGCTGTAGATTTGGCGAAGTTATTACTGGAGATGGTGCCAAAGGGTTTAACCAAAGTCTTTTTTGCCGACAGTGGTTCAATCTCTGTTGAAGTAGCGATAAAAATGGCGCTGCAGTACTGGTTAGGTTTAAATCGTCCGGAAAAAAGCCGGTTACTGACCATTCACAAAGGCTATCACGGTGATACCTTTGCTGCCATGTCGGTCTGCGATCCTGTGGATGGTATGCATTCGATGTTTAAAGATCAGATCATCCCGCAGCTATTCGCCCCTGCACCACAAAGCCAGTTTGACGGCGAATTTTTAGCAGAAGATGAGCTGGCTTTGACGGCTTTATTTGAGCAGCATCATCAGCAATTGGCGGCCTTTATTCTGGAACCCATATTACAAGGCGCCGGAGGTATGCGGTTTTATCATCCGGATTATCTAAAACTGGCGCGTAAACTTTGTGATCAGTATCAGGTACTGTTGATTGCCGATGAAATAGCTACAGGTTTTGGTCGTACCGGAAAACTCTTTGCCTGCCAGCATGCAGGTATCAGCCCTGATATTATCTGTCTGGGTAAAGCCTTAACCGGCGGTTATCTAACACTGGCGGCCACCCTGTGCAACGATAAAGTAGCGGACGGCATAGCCCAAGGTGCTGTGCCGGTTTTAATGCACGGCCCTACTTATATGGCGAATCCGCTGGCTTGTGCTGTAGCGCTAAAAAGCTTGCAATTGGTGCAGCAGAACCAGTGGCAAGCTCAGGTCAAAGCCATAGAACAGCAACTAAAACAACAGTTGGAGCCCTGCCGTTTATCGCCTTATGTAGCTGATGTGCGGGTTTTGGGTGCTATAGGTGTAGTAGAGATGAAACAGAATATCGATGTCGCAGCCATGCAAAAAGCTTTTGTCGAATTAGGCGTTTGGATCCGGCCTTTTGGCAAACTGCTGTATTTAATGCCACCTTATATCATCAGCCCTCTCCAACTTTCTAAATTGACCTCTGCGCTTATTCTGCTCTGTAATCAGTCACAACAGGATGGTGTCGAAGCTTTACCCGGTGCCTGAAGCATTTAATCAATAGTTGAAAATACAAATAGCACCACGGCGCTTAAAAACAGCAGAAAAAACAAGTTTAAGCGCCAGCCATCGTCACGGCGTCTGTTGCGAAACTGATGCAACACTAAAGTGGCGGCAGTAAACACCAGACACCAGCGCACTAACACTTCCAGTTTTACCACCAAAGCTTTATCCCATTTCTGTTCAATGGGAATGCCCCAGTACTGCACTAAACCACTGTTAAACTCAGGTTTGGCCAAATGCGCCAGTGCCAGACCCATGATCAGTAAAAACCAGGCGCCCAAATTCAGCATAGCCAACAGCAACATCAGCCAATCTGCGCCTTTACGACGCTCTTTTGGCTTAAGATCGGGCTCTGAAGCGCTCATTTTAGAATTCCTCACAATTTTTACTTGTGTTCAGTCTTTGCCTCAGTATGATGTCTGCTTTTGGGTTTTTACAGTTTCTTAAGTAAGTTGGAGCAGGTTGCATGACGCATGCAGTAATCAAAGATGTGCTGTCTGGCCAGTATCAGGTTGGCGATACAGTCACAGTAAAAGGGTGGATCCGCACTAAGCGTGATTCCAAAGCCGGGATTTCATTTTTAGCCGTGCACGACGGCAGCTGCTTTGATGCAGTTCAGGCCGTTGCTCCGGCTGATTTGAATAATTACGAAAACGAAATTAAACGTCTGACGACGGCGTGCTCTGTCATTGTGACTGGCACTATTGCCAAGTCAGAAGGTCAGGGTCAGGCTTTTGAAATCCAGGCATCCTCTGTTGAAGTGGTTGGCTGGGTTGAAAACCCGGACACCTACCCTATGGCACCAAAACGCCACAGCATGGAATACCTGCGTGAACAAGCGCATTTACGTGCCCGTACTAACATGGTTGGCGCTATCACCCGAGTGCGTCACTGTTTAGCTCAGGCCATTCACCGTTTCTTCCACGAACGTGGTTTTTACTGGATCAGCACACCTATCATTACAGGTGCAGACGCTGAAGGCGCTGGTGAGATGTTCCGTGTCAGTACACTGGATATGGAAAACCTGCCACGCGACGACAAAGGTGCTATTGATTACAAACAGGACTTTTTCGGCAAAGAAACTTTCCTGACGGTATCAGGCCAGCTGAACGTTGAAACTTATGCCTGTGCTTTGTCTAAGGTCTATACCTTTGGCCCAACGTTCCGTGCTGAAAACTCAAACACTACCCGTCACTTAGCTGAGTTCTGGATGATTGAACCAGAAGTAGCTTACGCTGAATTAAAAGACGTGGCGCAGCTGGCTGAAGACATGCTGAAGTTTGTATTTAAAGCTGTTTTAGAAGAACGTGCTGATGATATGGCGTTTTTTGCTGAGCGTGTGGACGAAAATGCGGTAAGCCGTCTGCAAAACATGATCGATTCAAGTTTTGTTCGTATGGATTACACAGACGCGGTTGAGATCCTGAAAAACTGCGGTAAGAAGTTTGATTACCCTGTGGAATGGGGTGTGGATTTACAGTCTGAACACGAACGTTACTTAGCTGAAGTGCACGTAGGTGCTCCTGTGATACTGCAAAACTATCCAAAAGACATCAAAGCGTTTTACATGCGTATGAATGAAGACGGCAAAACTGTGGCTGCTATGGATATTCTGGCGCCTGGTATTGGTGAAATCATCGGTGGTAGCCAGCGTGAAGAGCGTTTAGAGCAGCTGGATGCCCGTATGGATCAGATGGGTCTGAATAAAGAAGACTACAGCTGGTACCGTGACCTGCGCCGTTACGGCACAGTACCTCATGCCGGTTTTGGTTTAGGTTTTGAGCGTCTGGTGTCTTATGTGACAGGTGTGGGCAACGTGCGTGATGTGATCGCCTTCCCTCGTACGCCGGGTAACGCAGACTTCTAAATCATTCTGCTTACATAGCTGCTAAGGGCCTCCATTGAGGCCCTTTTTTATTGCCATTTTTTACTAGTCATGTTCATTGCTACAACAATGCTGTTCCTGAATTGATATTTTTGTTCCTTTTTTAATTAAATTTTAATTGACACAAAAATAAACACTTGGTTAACTAATTTAGCCATTATGGCAACTAAAAGTGATAGTCAACGTAAAGGGAATAAAAATGAAAAAGTTATTAGTGCCTTTAGTAGTTGGAATGATGGCGCTGCCTGCAACTGCTGCGCAAATGGAATGTTTTATTGATACACCAGCTTATGACGAGTGGCAAACAGGCTCTTGTTATTTAATGGAATACACCATGGACTACAATCCGAACAGTGCAGTATGGCGTGTGACAGGAATGAACAAGCCTGTTTCATCTATCCTCTGGTCTGAAGCCACAGCAGGATGTACAACAACCCAGGAATTCTGTATTCAGCCTATCACGCCTTACCAGACACATCTGGGTAAAGCGACCATACTCTATACGGACGGTACCTGGGAAATGGTGCAGGCTCCTGCCTATTTTGAAACAGGTTTCTAAACTCAGGTCTGAGCAGGCAGCAAAGGTAGTCATCCCCCTTTGCTGCTTTTCACTTTGTACTATAGAAACTGATAAACATCCGGATAGAACTTAATAAAACAGCTTCATCTACTTTGGTTCCGCTGGTCATGTTAAATACTCTTGGCCAAAATACAAAAGCTTTAAACATACCCCAGAATTGGGTCACAGCAATCTGAATATCGGGAACGAGCAAAACGCCATGCTGCTGTGCCTGGGCCAGCCAAAGTTCAAGCCCCCCTTCCTGATTTGCCATCCGCTGCATCGCAGCCTGAGCTTTTTCAGAACTGCGGATATACTCCGCCATCACCACCCGGGCCAGCTCTATAAAATCTTCTTGTTCATACACAGCCAGACATTGACGGCATATAGTCAATAATTGCTGCTCCGCTGACTTTGATGGATCAAAAGCCACTGTAGCGGCCGATTTACTGGTGCGCCACAACTCGGTCGTCGCCAGTTCAAACAACTGCTCTTTGCTGACAAAGTGATTGTACACAGTACGCTTGGAGGCTCCAGCTAACTCCGCAATCCTGTCCATACTGGCACCGGCAAAACCAAACATACGAAATTCCTGAATGGCTGCCCGCAGCACATCCTGCTTTTTTTGCTCGGAACGAGTCAGCTTTGCTTCTGTTTTCACACTAGAGGTCCCTGAAAAAATTTTACACATTATTACACTCAGCAGTTTACTTTTAAAGTCAAATAAGTAAACTACACAGTGTAGTTTACTTTTAAAGGGCCAACTGATGAGCTTTCGTCGCCACAGTGTTGCTGTTGTTTTGTTACTTATAACCGGAGCCGTTATGACATCCTATTTATCTGCGACCAATGAAAACCAAAGATACATCAATAGTTCCGGCGCAAATGACGCTGGTTTTGCCAAGTTACCGCAAATTTTATGGCAGTACCTGACCACTACCAATAAAGAACGCAGCCCGGCTTTTACCCTGCCAGTGGCCAAGATGCAATTGCCTGCAGTGGCTACAGCAGACCCGATACTTTATAAAATCAGCCATTCTACTGTGTTGATGCAATTGAATGGACACTACTGGTTAACCGATCCGGTATTCTCTGAACGTGCTTCGCCAGTGCAATGGGCTGGCCCGAAACGCTTCCATCAGCTGCCCTTGCAGCTATCTGAAGTCCCTGCTTTGGCTGGTGTTATTTTGTCGCATGACCATTACGATCATCTGGATAAGCACAGTGTGCTTGCCCTGAATGAAAGAACAGAACGTTTTATAGTGCCACTGGGCGTGGATCAGCACCTAATTCGCTGGGGGATCCCCAAACAGAAAATAATCGCGCTGGATTGGTGGCAAGACACCAGCTTGCATGGCGCCACCTTAACAGCCACTCCTGCTCAGCATTTTTCCGGCCGTGGCCTGAGCGATAAAAACAAAACCTTGTGGGCATCATGGGCCATAAAAACCGACCAGCTGAAGCTGTTTTTCAGCGGCGACAGCGGCTATTTCTCGGGGTTTAAAACTATAGGGGAACGGCTGGGGCCATTTGATGTCACGCTGATTGAAACCGGAGCTTATAACGAATTATGGGCAGATATCCATATGCTGCCTGAGCAGTCCTTGCGTGCGCATCTGGATGTGCGAGGTAAACACATGATACCTATTCACAACAGCAGTTTTGATTTGGCCATGCATAACTGGCATGAGCCATTGGAACGATTAGAAGCCGCGGCCAAAGCCTATCAGGTGCCTTTGCTTACGCCAATCTTTGGTCAGGCAATACCACTGCATAAACCCGATGCTACAGCAACGCAAAAGCGTTGGTGGAAAAGTATGATGGCCGAAACGACTCATATTGAAGAAGTACTGCGTCTGGAGTAAAACAAAAAAGCAACACTAAGGGTTCGTCTCAGTGTTGCTTTTATCATGATGCCATCACACTCTGATCGGCTTTTTACCTGAAACAAGCGAGCAAACTGCAGCGATAAATAAGCTTCGCTGATCCATCCCCTGCTCTCAATCCTTTGAAATTAGTTTATTGATAGTCGCTGAAAAACTCTTCGACCGCCAAAGGCACCTTCGCTGGCAATTCCTGAGCACAAGTACCTAAATACAGGAAACCGACTATTTCATCGTCTTCGCCAAGCTCAAATGCCTGTTTTACAAATTCATACTGCGTGTAAGCACCAGTGCGCCAAATACCGCCAAAACCTAAGGCAAAAGCAGCTTGTTGCATCGCCATCACAGCACAAGCTGCCGACTGAGTCTGCTCAGATAAAGGCACTTTCGGATGATTGACACATTTAGCAATACAGACAATCACCATTGGAGCACGCAATGGTAACTGGCGGGCGCGCTCAATCAATTCACTGGCAACAGACGGATCTTCTTCCAGCGCAGCTTCAGCAAAAACATCCCCTAACTTCTCCAGGGATTTACGGCCATTTACCACCACAAAACGCCAGGGTCTTAAATGACCGTGATCAGGCACCTGTAATGCAGCTTGTTTGATAATAGCCAGAGCTTCGCCACTCGGGGCAGGTTCAGTTAAACGTGCAGAGGAATAACGGGTCGTCAGTAATGTAACAGCATCCATAAATAAACCCTTTGATTTAGCTCGCTTAAGGCTACCAAACTTTATTTTGTCCATACAACAGCTTTCGCACCCATAGCCTCTGTTTGTTCAAGCTATGGGCAAAATATCACTAATGTGATCCGTTAAGGCTGAAGTTGTTGATACAAAACCTGATATTGCACAGCTGACTCTGCCCAACCAAAACGTTGTTGCATACCCCGTTGTTGTACTTCTTTATATCGAAGAGGTTGCTGATACAAAACCATGGCTCTATCTAAAGCTTCCAGCAATGCCTGTACTGTAGGCTCAGCGAAACCTATACCTGTGGCTTCACTGTCTGCCAGGTCGCGCACCGTATCTTTTAAGCCGCCAGTTAAACGAACCAAAGGTACAGTGCCATAACGTAGACTGTAAATCTGATTTAAGCCACAAGGTTCAAATAAAGATGGCATCAGAAAAAAGTCACCCGCAGCTTCCAGTTGATGTGATAAAGCTTCATCAAAACCTTCAACAAACACAAAGCGGCCCGGAAATTTGTCGTTTAACGAGCGTAATAGTGCAACATAGGATTGATCGCCTGTGCCCATCATCAGCACTTGTGCCTCTGCTTTTGCAAGCCACTGCTCTAAAGCAGGCAATAAATAGGCAAAACCTTTTTGTTCGGTGATCCGGCTGACTAATACAAAAAGAGGCGTTTCGTTTTGCTCAAGATCATACCTTTGCCGCATCTCTGCTTTGCATGCCAGTTTGCCTTTGAGTTTACTGCGACTGTATTTCGTTGTCAGATAGATATCAGTGGCTGGATCCCATTGCTCGTAGTCACAGCCATTTAAAATACCGGAAAAATCCTCACCACGAGCCTGATACAACGCAGCTAAACCATTGGCAGCAGGTTCAGACAATAATTCAGCGGCGTAGCCTTTGCTGACGGTATTGACCTTATCGGCATAAGCTAAGCCTAAAGCCAACATACTGGAACCCGCCATAGAACTTGAAGGATAGACTTCTGTTTGTGCTCTGTCTGCAGCAGATAAAGCTTGCTGATAAGCACCGTTGTGAATGGTAAACAGCATTTTAGTGCCGGGCAAAGCCTGCTGATAAAATTGTTTTAAATAATAGGCTGCTATACCAGTTTGCCAGTCATGGCCATGGATCAGATCGGGTACCCAGCCTGTATCCACACAAAACTGCAACGCAGCCTTGCAGAAAAAGGCAAAACGCAAAGCGTTATCCGGATATGCGTGATGTCCATCATCATAAGGGCGTGGCCGGCCAAAATAATCATGATGCTCAATCAGTGACAGCGGTACTTCCGAATTTAATACACTACGCACAGCACAAGCCTGAGCCTGGCCACCGAGCGCAAAATAGACAGAGTGCCAGTTCTCTGCAACAGGAATTGCGTAAAGACTGCCATAACGAGGCAACAGCACTCTGACTTCATGCCCCAGTTTTTGCATTTGTAACGCTAAACCACGGCTGGCATCAGCCAAACCACCGGTTTTAATAACACCTTCAAATTCACTACATAAAAACAACACACGCATTGCTTATTTCCCACTAAAGGCCGCATTCCGATCTGCGGCCTTTACAACCGTAGTATCAGTCAAATCCCACCATCGCCCCTTTGGGGATCACCACAACACCGTCAGCCGACACATGGAAACGCTGACGATCCAGCACCGGATCTTCACCGATAATGGTGTTCGGTGCTATTTTCACATCTTTATCGATGATAGCACGGCGAATACGGCAACCCCGACCAATATCGTTATTGCCCATCAACACACTTTTTTCAATATAAGCATGGCTGTGTACTACGGTGTTATAACCCAAAATAGACTGATAGACGATAGCTCCACTGACAATACAACCTGAAGCCACCATGGAACTTATCGCCTGACCTGTTCTGTTGGCTTCATCGTGCACAAACTTAGCAGGTGGCATGGGTGGCGTATAACTGCGTAGTGGCCAGTATTTATTGTATAAATCCAAAGGTGGCTGCACAGAAATTAAATCCATATTGGCTTCATAATAAGAATCTAAAGTCCCTACATCACGCCAGTAACCTTTGGAGTCTTCCTGCTCACCACGGATCACATTGGTCGAGAAGTCATACACATAAACACTGCCTTGTGGATACATTTTCGGAATAATGTTATGACCAAAATCGTGCTTAGAATCTATTTGTGCTGCATCTTCATTCAGCACTTCCACTAAAGTCTTAGCGTCAAAAATATAATTGCCCATAGACGCCAGTACATAGTCGGGCCGGCCCGGAATAGTTTTTGGATTCGATTTAGGTTTTTCTTCAAACCCGACCATTTTGCCAGTGCTGTCGACTTCAATCACACCAAACTCATGGGCTTGCGACACATGCACTGGAATAGCTGCAACTGTTAAGAGTGCATGGTTCTGACGATGGAAGTTCAGCATTTGCCGCACATCCATTTTATAAATATGATCACCACCGAATACGCAGACTTCTTCAGGGTCCAGACCGTGGATCAGATGGATATTCTGATACACCGCATCTGCAGTGCCCAGATACCAGTGTTTACCTGTTTGCATTTGAGCAGGAATAGGGTCAATAAATCTGTTGGTTAAGCCGGTCACGCGCCAGGCACGGCTTAAATGTTTCATCAGTGAATGCGATTTAAACTGAGTGATCACAAAAATCTGTAATAAATCCGAATTCACAAAATTATTCAGTACAAAATCGATAATCCTGTAATTGCCACCAAAGGGCACAGCCGGTTTGGCTCTGACTCCAGTCAAAGGTGCCAGTCTGGTCCCTTCGCCCCCCGCTAAAATCATGGTAAGTACACCAGACATAAAAGTCTCCCTGTTGATAAAACCGACGATTTGAATATTATTTTTTTACTCTGTTGTTGTGAAAGCAAAGCTGATACCACAAGCAACAGAAGTTTTAAGAATTCTCATTGCACCAATCGAATCAATGCTTCTGTGAGCATTTAATTTAGGAACAACATATGACCTTCGTATGACAATATTCCATTTTGGTGCAGAGCCAAAGCGTCGCACCAGCATGGTTCAACACATTTATGCATACGAATGCAGTCACGACCTGAGTAATAACGGGAATTGGGTAGGCTTAGCAAGTGAAATTTAGAAAAATATATTTCATTGGGTAGATCAGAATGGGGAAGCCGCGAGGATTTAATCAGCTTCAACCTGAATCAACTCAGGTTGAAGCTATATATTGCCAACAAAAACTATAGACGGGCCGCTAATTCAGCCCCCTGACGAATGGCACGTTTAGCATCCAGTTCAGCAGCCACATCAGCGCCACCAATGAGGTGCACCTGCTGACCTGCATCCAATAGCTGCTGGTGCAGACTGCGCTCCGGTTCCTGTCCGGCACAGACAATAACATTATCGACCGCCAGACAACGTTCCTTGCCGTCGATGCTGATCCACAATCCTGCATCATCTACTTTGTTGTAGCTGACACCAGAGAGCATTTCTACACCCTTTTTCTTTAATGAACTTCGGTGGATCCAGCCGGTGGTTTTACCAAGGCCAGCCCCTACTTTGCTGGTTTTACGCTGCAACAAAAATACTTTACGCTCTGAAGGTTCAATTGGCGCATCAGCAAGCAAAGCACCACGGCTTTGATAGTCTTTATCAATGCCCCAGTCTTTTAACCAGGCTTCAGGTTGCAGTGTTAATGAATGTGGCTCTGTTAAATATTCAGACACATCAAAACCAATACCACCAGCCCCTATTACAGCCACATTCTGACCTACAGCTTTGTGATGCTTCAGTACATCCAGATAACTTAAGACTTTAGGGTGATCAAAACCTGGTATATCCAGTTGACGGGCTTTAATACCGCTGGATAACACCACGTGATCATAACCACCAGCGGCCAGGCTTTCTGCCGTTTGCTCAGAATTCAGCTGCACATTGACCTTGTTTACTTTTAGCATTTCGCCGAAATAACGCAGCGTCTGATGAAACTCTTCTTTACCTGGTATTTGTTTGGCGTAATTAAACTGGCCGCCAATTTCACTGCCACGATCAAATAAAGTGACATCATGGCCGCGGGAGGCTGCATAAACACTAAAAGCTAAACCTGCAGGACCAGCCCCTACTACAGCGATTTTTTTCTTAGCCGCTGCGGTTTCAAAATTCAGCTCTGTCTCATAACAGGCTCGAGGGTTGACCAAACAGCTAGCGCGTTTTTTCTGGAATACATGATCCAAACAGGCCTGATTGCAAGCGATACAGGTATTGATCAAATGCGCCTGATTTGCCGCTGCTTTATTGACGAACTCCGCATCCGCTAAAAATGGCCGCGCCATACAGACCATATCGGCCTGACCTGACTCAAGAATAGTTTCCGCAACCTGCGGATCGTTAATTCTGTTGGTCGCAATCACAGGAATGCTGGCGTGTTTGCGCACCTGTTCTGTCACCCAACTAAAAGCAGCCCGGGGCACCATAGTGCCTATGGTCGGAATTCGGGCTTCATGCCAGCCAATGCCAGTATTGAGCATAGTGGCGCCAGCTGCAGCAGCTGACGCTGCCAGAGCGATGACTTCATCAAAGCTATTGCCGTCTTCGACTAAATCCAACATGGATAAACGATAAATAATAATAAAATCTTTGCCACAGGCTTCACGCACTGCTTTTAAAATTTCCAACACAAATCGACAACGGTTTTCAAAACTACCGCCCCATTGGTCGGTACGCTGGTTGGTTCTGGCGCAAAGGAACTGGTTCAGTAAATAACCCTCTGACCCCATAATTTCAACGCCATCATAACCTGCTTTTTTCGCCAGTTTGGCCGAATGAGCAAAGTCAGCAATGGTGCTTCGAATTTGGCTGTCAGATAAGGCTTTAGGTTTAAAAGGCGTAATAGGTGATTGCACAGCGCTTGGCGCCACACTAAATGGGTGATAACCATAACGACCCGCATGCAGCAGTTGAATACAAATTTTGCCGCCGTGCTGATGCACAGCTTGTGTCACCTTTTTATGCTTTCCAGCTTGCCACCACCAGGTCAGCTGGCTACCAAAAGGCACCAGATTGCCTCGAAAGTTTGGACTAATGCCACCTGTGATAATTAAACCGACGCCGCCTTTAGCCCGTTCGGCATAAAAAGCGGCCAATTTATCAAAGCCTTGTTTCTCTTCTTCCAGGCCAGTATGCATAGAACCCATAATGACGCGGTTTTTTAATTGAGTGAAGCCCAAATCCAGTGGGGCTAATAAATGCGGATATGCCACTACATTCTCTCTGGTCGTACCTGTTGAATAGCAAGAATGTAGCCGTTTTACTGCTTTATCGCAAGATATATACATTTACTTACAAATTCGGCCCTGAGCTTTCCCTCTAAATTCGTTAGCATAGACCTCTACTATTTTGCCGAAACTATAGGTACATCATATGTCTGAGAAAAAACCCGGGATCTTAAGACGCTTTTTTGGTGGCATTTGGCGCGCTATCAGTCTGGTTCGTCACATCACGTTTAATCTGATTTTTGCTATTTTATTTATCTTTATTCTGGTCTCTATTTTCAGCGGCGACGATAAAGTGGAAGTCCCTGAAAGCGCGGCTTTAGTGCTGAACTTATCCGGCGACTTGGTGGAAGAGAAACGTTATGTCGATCCTCTGGATCAAGTGCTGAATGAAAGCATGGGATCAGAGGAAGAAGAACCTGAAATTTTGGTCACCGACCTGCTGAAGACTATTCAGGTGGCGAAAACCGACGAACGAATTAAAGCCATAGTTCTGGATTTATCTTCTTTTGGCTCAGGCTCAATGGATAAGTTGACTATGGTGGGCAGCGCGTTGCAAGACTTTAAGGCTGCAGGCAAAAAAGTCCTGGCGACTGGCGACTACTACAGTCAGAACCAGTATTTCCTGGCCTCTTACGCCGACAGCATTAACTTAAATCCTATGGGCACAGTATTGCTGGAAGGTTTCGGCAGCTACCCTATGTATTACAAATCTGCTTTAGAAAAATTAAAGGTCACCACTCACGTCTTTAAAGTGGGTACTTATAAATCTGCAGTAGAGCCTTTTACCCGCGATACGATGTCTGATGAAGCCAAAGAAGCGAATAAAGCCTGGTTAGAAGAATTATGGGCCAGCTACAAAGCGCAAGTCGCTGAGCGCCGTGGTTTTGCCGTCGACAACTTTGATGAAACCATTACTGGTTTGTATCAAAAGTTGCAGGCTGTTAATGGTGATATGACCCAATATGCTTTGGATGCAAAGTTAGTCGATAGCATCAAAACCCGTGAAGAATTCCGTCAGGACCTGATTGCTTTAGTTGGCGAAAGCGAAAAACACAGCTTTAACCAAATTCAGTTTAAAGATTATCAAGCCCAGGTCTTGCCTCCTGTTCAGTACGATAATCCGTTGACTGAAAAAGTCGCTGTTGTTGTAGCTCGTGGCACCATTATTGATGGTTCAGCTAAAGCCGGCACTATAGGTGGTGATACCACTGCAGCTTTATTACGTCGCGCCCGCTTTGATGAGAAAGTAAAAGCTGTAGTACTGCGTATCGACAGCGGTGGCGGTAGTGCCTTTGCTTCAGAAGTCATAGGTCAGGAAATCAAGCTATTAAAGGCAGCTGGTAAGCCTGTGATAGCCTCTATGGGTGCTGTTGCAGCTTCTGGTGGTTATTGGATTGCAGCACCAGCCAATGAGATCTGGGCCTCTCCTACTACGATCACTGGCTCTATTGGTATCTTCGGCTTATTCCACACGCTGGAAAATGCGATGCCAGTCTTAGGTTTGAACATTGATGGTGTAGGTACTTCTGAACTGGCAGGCTTAAGTTCTGGTTTACCACTGTTTAAAGGCTTAACACCAGAAATGTCAGGTATTTTCCAATTGATGATCAATAAAGGTTATGACGACTTTATTGGCATGGTGTCTGAAAACCGTGGTATGAGCAAAGAAGCGGTAGATAAAGTAGCTCAAGGTCGTGTCTGGACAGGCACTAAAGCGCTGGAGTTTGGTTTAGTCGATAAACTGGGCACCTTTGACGACGCTATTGCTGCAGCAGCTGAAAAAGCTGGCTTACAGCAATACGACATTAAAGTGATGGAGCAGGAATTAACTCCAACCGAACAGCTCCTGCGTGATATGTTTGCCTCAAGTACAGTACAGGCTCTGTTACCTGATGCGAAAGAGTCTGCCTTCAGCCCACTGCTGAAAAACATCGTGACGCAAATAAATCAGGACTTTAAAGTACTGGAGCAGTTTAACGATCCAAAAGGTATTTACTCAGTTTGTATGAGTTGTACTGCGGTGAACTAACAGTTGTGTATTTGAACTAAGCCGCCTTGTGCGGCTTTTTTTATTGCTTAATACATGAAAACACAGAACCAATAAGCAAAAAACCCGTATAAGCTTTCGCTGATACGGGTTTTGGGAATAATGGCGGAGGGGGAGAGATTCGAACTCTCGGAAGGCTATTAACCTTCGCCGGTTTTCAAGACCGGTGCATTAAACCGCTCTGCCACCCCTCCGGCGCCGCGTATGATAATCAGATCGGTTGCGAAAGAAAAGCATTTTTTTAAACTTTGATAAAACAACTTAAATGATTGAATTGTTTTACAATGATAACTGCTGGCACTTTGGGAACTTCCCAAGTAAGATAAAGTCAGAAAAGTAACTATTGAATGGAGAGAACAGCAATGTCCTACAACCAAAACACGCACGCTGGTCATATCGGCCATAGCGTCGAAGTCCACAAAGTACTTCGCAATACCTATTTCCTGCTGGCTATGACTTTAGCATTCAGTGCAGTCACCGCCGGCATTTCCATGGCAATGAACTTCGGTTTTGGCATGGGTCTGGTGTTTACACTGGTGGCTTTTGGCTTAATTTTTGTAGTACAGAAAAAAGCAGACAGCGCCAGCGGTATTTTTTGGGTATTTGCGTTAACGGGCTGTTTAGGTGCTTCTATAGGCCCTATGCTGAACCGTTTTGCTGCAACAGCCAACGGCCCAGAGCTGATTATGCAAGCCCTTGGCTTAACCGCAGTGGTGTTTTTCTCGCTGTCTGCTTACGCTTTAAGTTCACGTAAAGATTTCAGCTTTATGGGTAACTTCCTGTTCGTAGGTCTGATTGTAGTGATAGTGGCTGGTCTGGCGAATATCTTCTTCCAGATCCCTGCCCTGCACCTGGCTATTAACGCGGCTGTAGTGATGATTATGTCTGGTTTAATTTTGTTTGATACCAGCCGTATCGTCAACGGTGGTGAAACTAACTATATCCGCGCTACAGTCGGCTTATATCTGAACATCTTTAACCTGTTCACCTCGTTACTTCAGTTACTGGGTATCATGGGCAGCGACGATTAATTAAGGCTTGAGATAAGCTGATGTTGCAGTAAAATGCCCCGCCAAATGCGGGGCTTTTTTTATAGCCTTCGTACTTGAAGCTGCAGCTTTGTTGACTGCGTGCTCTCGCCCCAGTCACATAGGACAACTATGCTCCTGGGGTCTCGATCACTGGTCGCCTCCCTGCAACTCCAATTACTTTGGCTATATATACTCAGGTAAAGGGTTATTTAGAATAATGATGCGAAAGGTAAACAGATGACCAGTTTTGCCGTTCTGATTGAAGGCCCGGTGTTACAAGGCCAGAGTTTTGTCAGCGCCTTGCGGTTTATGCAGCAGGCCGTTGAGGCCAAACATGTTATTGATTCCGTATTTTTATACCGCGATGCAGTAGGTGCAGCGTCCGCCCTGATTGATTTACCTTCAGACGAACCTAATCTATCGGTCAAACTGCAGCAGTTTTGTCAGGCGCATCAGATCCCTTTGTTGTTTTGTATCACTGCAGCTGAGAAACGTGGTGTTTGCTCCACTGAGGTAAAGCCGGCAGATGGCTATATAGCTGCTGGGTTAGCCGAGTTTGCCATGCGTTTGGCCAAGGCGGATAAACTGGTGCAATTTTCATGAAGATAGCAGTGGTAGTGACCAGCTTGCCTTTAGATGGCATAGCAGCGCGCGAAAGCCTGGATTTGATCTTTGCTTTAGCAGCAGTCGATCATCAGCTCAGCGTTATTTTTAGTGACGATGCGGTGTATCAGCTGGTGAAAGCCGATGACAGCGCAGAATTGATGGTCAAAGACTTCAGACGCAGTTTTAAGCTGTTTGAACTTTATGATATTGAAAATTTATATATCTGCGCTGAATCGTTAAGGCAACGTCAGTTACAAGCCAATGCGCTTGTGCTGAACGTGCAGCCGCTGGAGTGCGATGAGCTTAGCCAATTGCTTTACACGCAGCATCATGTGATTAAGGCCTGATATGAGACTTTTTGATTTAAGCCACAGCCAGTTGCCTGATGTACTGAGTCTTGTCCGTACAGAAGATAAAGTCTTGTTAAGACAAGAGGCCGTGTATTTAATGACCACAGGTCAGCTAAACAGCCTACCTTGTGCTGTCTATTGTTTGGCTGCAGACGCCGCTGTACGCGGTATAATGATCTCCGAACCTTTTACCGCACTGAATGACAGCCAGTGGCTTGATTTAGTGCTCCAAGCGAAGCAACAACTCTGATGACTGAACTGATTTTAAATAACCAAAGCTACCCGCTGGATAAACATGGTTACCTGGCTGATTTAACTTTGTGGACACCGGAGCTGGCGCAAGAATTTGCCCGCCTGGAACAAATCACAATGACGGACGCTCACTGGGAAGTAGTGAATTTTGTCCGCGATTTTTATCAGGAGTACCAAACCTCTCCTGCGATACGTTTATTGGTGAAAAGCATGGGAGAAAAATTAGGCGCGGATAAAGGCAACAGCAAATATTTGTTTTTGTTATTTCCGGAAGGGCCAGCCAAACAAGCTACTCGTATCGGCGGTTTACCAAAACCCGCTAAGTGCCTGTAAGCAGATATGAAAAAGGGGCAATTAGCCCCCTTTGTACATCGACATACCAGCCTCAAAGCTGGTCATCACTACTATAGCTATTACACCAATCAACACCAGCCAATACATCCAACGCAGCATCACCTTGATAGGATTTGATCTGTTTTTACGTACTACAACATGACGTGGTATAGCGGTCTTTTTTGAGCTTTCTTGTTGTTCTTTGATGAGCGACATCAGATTTACCAGGTTAAAGGAGCAGAACAGCTGCTCCTTACAGAAATTAAACAAAGTGCAGATTAACAGCGGATCTCTGTTTTACCGCCCATATAAGGTTGCAACACGGCCGGGATCTGAATAGAACCGTCAGCTTGCTGGTAATTCTCCAGAATAGCAACCAAAGTGCGACCAACAGCCAAACCTGAACCATTTAAGGTATGCAGCAGCTCAGGCTTTTTACCTTCGCCCGGACGGAAACGAGCTTGCATACGACGGGCCTGGAAATCCCCCATATTTGAACATGAAGAAATTTCACGGTAGGTATTTTGTGCCGGTAACCAGACTTCTAAGTCATAGGTTTTGGTTGAACCAAAACCCATATCACCAGTACAAAGCAACATAGTACGGTAGGGTAAACCTAACAGCTGCAGTACTTTTTCCGCATGGCCTGTTAACTCTTCAAGCGCTGCAAAAGAGAGATCCGGATGCACCAACTGCACCATTTCCACTTTATCAAACTGGTGCTGACGAATTAAACCACGGGTATCACGGCCATAAGATCCTGCTTCGCTGCGGAAGCATGGCGTGTGAGCTGCATATTTCTGTGGCAGTTCAGACAGTTCAAAAATGCAATCACGCGCAAGGTTAGTCACTGGCACTTCAGCCGTTGGGATCAACGACATGCCAACGCCCTCTTCTGTTGCTGGTTTGGTATGGAATAAATCCGCGCCAAACTTTGGCAACTGGCCTGTGCCATACAACGAGGCAGCGTTCACCAGATAAGGTACATAAAGCTCAGTATAGCCATGCTGCTCTGTGTGTAAGTCCAGCATAAACTGCGCTAAAGCGCGGTGCAGACGGGCAATCTGGCCACGCATCACGACAAAACGAGAACCGGCAATTTTGACTGCATTTTCAAAGTCCAGACCTTTGTCCAGCGCTTCACCTAAAGCCACATGATCTTTTGGTTCAAAGTCGAAAGCTTTAGGCTCGCCCCACTGACGCACCATCACATTACCGGTTTCATCTTTACCTGCAGGTACAGACTCATGCGGCAAGTTTGGAATAGCGCTGACAATAGCATCCCATTGAGCTAAAACTGCATCGAGCTTTTGTTTAGCCTCTTCAAGCTGTGCACCTAAACCATCCACTTCAGCCAGTAATGGCGTTATGTCTTCACCACGGGCTTTGGCCTGGCCTATGGCTTTGGATTTGGTATTACGTGAATTCTGTAAATCCTGAGTCGCCATTTGCAACTCACGGCGCTGCTCTTCCAACTGCTGCAGAGTATCCACATCCAGCTGAAAACCACGGTCTGCCAAACGTTGGGCAGTTTGAGCTAATTCGGCTCTTAAAAATTTTGCATCTAACATAGTGATTACTTCATTGAGCCCAGCTTTAAACCCAGCCAGGCGAGTGTTAAACAAATCAGCACGTTTAGTACAACATTCAGGCCGGCTTTCACCAAATCGCCTTGTTGCAGCAGTAAAACAGTGTCGAGTGAAAAAGTCGAAAAGGTAGTAAAGGCACCTAAAAAACCTACGCCGATCAGAGTCTTCCACGGGTTGACCGTCAGATGTTCGGCTAAAAACAGGCCATAAAGCAGACCTAATACAAAAGACCCGAGAATATTAACCAGCAAAGTGGCAAAAGGGAATGATTTACCACAAAGATGCAGGATAAATTCGCCTAAACCGAAACGGCAACAGGCCCCTAAAGCGCCGCCAATAGCCACAGCTAAATATGCATGCATTAGCCCTGTCCTTTTGCGTGTTGGTCCAGCATGGCTAAATAGGCCATTTTGTCCTGCAGTTGTTTCTCTAAACCGCGATCAGACGGCTGATAAAACTTCATTCCTGCCATTTCAGCTGGTAAATACGCCTCACCAGCGGCATAAGCACCAGGTTCGTTATGGGCATAACGATAGGCCTTGCCAAAACCTTGTTGTTTAGCCAACGCTGTTGGCGCGTTACGCAAATGATCCGGCACTTCAAAAGATGGATGTTGCTGCACATACTGCCGCATCTGGTTAAAAGCGCTATACACCGCATTGGATTTTGGCGCTAAAGCCATATAGACAGCAGCCTGAGCTATAGCTCGTTCACCTTCGGCAGGACCCACACGGGCAAAAGTATCCCAGGCATCCAAACCAATAGTTAAAGCGCGTGGGTCTGCATTGCCTATATCTTCACTGGCGATAGCAAGTAGTCGACGCGCCACATACAAAGGATCACCACCGCCTTCTAAAATACGGCAATACCAATACAAAGCTGCATCCGGGTTGGAGCCGCGCACCGATTTATGAAAGGCAGAAATTAAATCGTAAAAAATATCGCCCTGCTGATCAAAACCCGGCAATTGCCGTGGTACTAACTGCCGAAATAAGTCAGCGGTCAGTTCAGTTGTCGCAGCGCCCTGCTGCGCTGTTTCGACGGCTTGCTCAAACAGGTTTAGTAAACGTCTGGCATCGCCATCCGCCAGTTGCAGCAATAAGGACTGGGCGTCAGGGTTTATCTGTACCATTTGTCCCTGTAGGTGGTAATGCGCCACTGCGCGTTCTATGACTAAAGCCAGATCCTCTGCCGTCAACTTTTTTAAAATGCAGACGCGGGCGCGGGATAACATAGCGTTATTGAGTGCAAATGCAGGGTTTTCAGTAGTAGCCCCAATAAAAATAATGGTGCCATCTTCAATATGAGGTAAAAACGCATCTTGCTGGGCTTTGTTAAAACGATGCACTTCATCGACAAATAACAAGGTGCGTTGATTTTGCGCTAAACGTTGTTTGGCTGCCTGAATTTCTTCACGTATTTCTTTGACACCAGCAGTTACAGCAGATAAGCGGGCAATGGCGGCTTTGGCATAAATGGCAATCAACTCTGCCAACGTGGTTTTGCCTGTGCCTGGAGGGCCCCATAAAATCAAAGAGGAGATACGCCCTGCTTCTATCGCCTTACGTAGCGGTGTGCCAAGGCCCAGCACTTGCTGCTGTCCAACATAGTCCGATAACTTCGTTGGCCTCAGCAGCGCTGCCAAAGGCCTTATATCGTCGTGGAATTCAAAGCCGAGGTTGTTCACTTGACGCGTTGATCATCCACTTCAGCTGTAGCAGGAATTGCAAACTGGAACAACTCTGATGCCAGCGGCGTGTTGTATTGCACCAGATTAAAATCAAAAGTGCTGTTCTGGCCATTGCTGTCGACCACAATCATTTTTGATAAAGCTAAACCCGAGAATTTCAGACTAAGCTTTTTCACCGCATTGCTTGGATCTTTAGGCGTAATATCAAACTGATCATCAGCACCAGTCACACTGTACTGAGCCCATAATTTAGGGTCGTGTGAGGTCAGCAGCACAAAAGGAGTTTTCTGCACTTGCTCTTTTGCATCATAAATACTGACCTGATCCAATAATTCGGCATAAAACCACAAGGTTTTACCATCACCAATAAACAGGTTTGGCTCTGGTGTCTGGGTTTCGAACCGAAATAAAGACGGCTGTTTCAGTGACAACATGCCTTCGCCCTGCTGGATCAGCTTATTGCTGGCATCAACGACGGTTTGGTCAAAACTGGCCTGAAAGCTGGTTAAACGCGCTAATTTTTTCTGCAAATCATCAGCCTGATCCGCCACTGCCATAAAAGCAGGCAGTATCAGCGACAACACCAGGGCAACAGCTTTATTTGCTACAGTTTTTTTCATAATGACCTTATAACAATCGTTTAAAATACTTTAGGAGGAGGAGGCGCTAATACTTCACGGTTTCCGTTGTGGCCTGCACCACTGACGATACCGCTCATTTCCATTTGTTCAACTAAACGGGCGGCGCGATTATAGCCAATACGGAAGCGTCTTTGTACACCTGAAACCGAAGCTTTGCGGCTTTCGGTAACAAAAGCCACAGCCTGATCAAACAATGGGTCCGACTCGGCATCATCGCCTTCCATACTTTCACCCGGTAACAAGCTATCTTCTGATGGCTCACCGTTTAAGATTTCAGAAATGTAATTCGGTTTGCCGCGACGTTTCCAGTCCGATACCACAGCATGTACTTCATGGTCATCCACAAAAGCACCATGCACGCGGGTTGGAACACCTGAGCCTGGTGGCAGATACAACATATCGCCCTGGCCTAATAAGCTTTCAGCGCCCTGCTGATCCAAAATGGTTCTGGAGTCAATTTTCGACGACACCTGAAACGCCATACGGGTTGGGATATTGGCTTTTATCAAACCTGTAATGACATCCACTGACGGACGCTGAGTAGCTAAAATCAGGTGGATACCTGCAGCACGGGCTTTTTGCGCTATACGGGCAATCAGCTCTTCTACCTTTTTACCGACAATCATCATCATGTCAGCGAATTCGTCGATAACGACAACGATAGAAGGCAACTTCTCAAGCTCTGGTGGCATCGTCATCATATTGTCGCTTGGCTTCCAGATCGGGTCACGAATGGGCGTACCTGCTGCTATAGCATCCTGAATTTTCTGGTTGTAGCCTTTTAAGTTCCGCACACCAAGAGCCGACATCAGCTTGTAACGGCGTTCCATTTCACCGACACACCAGCGCAGGCCATTGGCCGCTTCTTTCATATCTGTGACTACTTCGGTTAACAAATGCGGAATGCCTTCATAGACAGACAATTCCAGCATCTTGGGGTCGATCATTAAAAAGCGCACATCTTCAGGCGTGGATTTATACAATAAACTACAAATCATCACGTTAACGCCGACCGACTTACCAGAACCCGTGGTACCGGCTACCAGCAAGTGTGGCATACGGCCTAAATCGGCGACTACGGATTTACCGGCAATGTCTTTACCCAACACCATAGTTAAAGGTGATTTAGACTGAATAAAGACTTCGTCGCCTATCACTTCTGATAAACGCACTATTTCGCGGAACTGGTTCGGAAGCTCCAGGCCTATATAGGATTTGCCAGGGATCACTTCCACGACCCGCACACTGATAGCCGATAAAGAACGGGCTAAGTCTTTGGATAAACCGGTGATCTTACTGACCTTAACACCAGGTGCTAAATCCAGCTCAAAACGTGTCACCACAGGACCTGGCAATACAGCCACCACTTTGGCATCCACACCAAAATCCAATAGCTTAGTTTCAACTAAACGTGACACCCGCTCTAAATCGGCTGGATCTATAGGGTTAGTGGCTTTGTCTGGTCTGTCTAATAAAGCTAAAGAAGGTAAATCATCAGGGCTGAACGACGACGAGGCAACAGGGGTATCGTCTTCTTCCTCTTCTTCAATCACCACAGGAGCGACCACTGTCTGACGTTCTACTTCGGCAAAACTTTGTTCCAGATGCTGCAACTGCTCAGGATAATAAGCATCATCTACAGCGGAGAAACTTAAATCGTCATCAGCCAGGGTATCGACACTGACAAAAGCCACAGCTTCAGTTTTCTCATCCAAAGGCGCAAAAGGCAAAGGCTCTATCCGCTCATTACCGGGGAAATATGCACGGCTTGGCTGGCTTTGCACTTCCTCAATGTCAGGTAAAGGGATTTGTTCTTCTTCAGGCGCAATAAACGCAGATTGCACTGCTTCATTACGAACCGGGCTTAAACGAATTACTTCTGGTGCTACAGCGGGCTCAGTAAAAGAAATATCAGCCATTTTAGGCGTCGTAGTGGCGTCCATCTCTGGTTCGCGACGCTGCTGTGGTACTGTAGATTCGGTCTGGAAAGATAAAGGGGATGCAGCTTTGGCAGCAGAGCGCTGTGCCAGATAATGGCCTAAACGGGTTGGAGCCTGATACAAAGCGATCAGCGCACGCATAGTTAAAGCACCGAGTTCATCCGCTACTGTGACCCAGGAAATACCTGTCGCCAGAGTTAAGCCTGTAGATAAACCACAAAGCAGCAATAAAATAGTACCGATAAAATTAAAGTTCGGCATTAGCATAGAGGAAACTACGTCGCCCACTACACCGCCGGAAGAAAAATAGAAAATATCGTTGAAGTTAATGCTGCTGATGGCACTGGCGCAAAGAATAGTTAACACCAAACCTATCAGGCGTAACCCCAAAATAAGGTAATCCATTTCCATTAATGCTTTAGCACGACGGGTTAATAAATAACCGGCAAAAGCCACCAGAGGCGGCACTAAATAAGCAATCCAGCCAAAAGTAAATAACAGAATATCGGCAATCCAGGCGCCTTTTGGCCCTGCATAGTTATGAACAGCGGTTTGATAACCTGCCTGAGACCAACTTGGGTCAGCCGGGTCGAATGACATTAAAGCCAATAACATAAAGGCAGCAAAACCAAAGCTGAGGATCAACCCCACTTCAGATAAACGCTGCATTCCGTTTAAAGAAAACAATAATTTGGCTCGTAACCTTCTGGCTTCACTCAACACTACAAGATCCCATTTATTCTAAGAATTCTACCTACTTAAGATACCAGAGAGACAACTCTGATGCACCCCTTTATAGCCGTATAACCTGAAGCTACAACCTTATTGAGCATAACTTCAGCGACAAAAGTCTATATAAACTTTAACGCCTGAACACTGGCTGTACAAAACCCCTTCGTCCTTGATGCCATAGCCCTATTGAAGACGCCTGCATCAATTGACCGCAACAAAAGTGGTTTGTTTCACTTCTTCCATGACTACATAAGTACGGCTCTCGCGTACGCTGGGTAAACGTAATAAGGTTTCACCTAACAGCTCGCGATATGCCGCCATATTGGCCACCCGGGTTTTTAATAAAAAGTCGAAACTGCCGGATACTAAATGACATTCCTGTATTTCATGCAGCTTCTGTACTGCTTTACTGAATTCGTCAAAATCTTCTGGCGAGGTTTTACTTAAAGTAATTTCAACAAAAACCAGTAACGCGGAACCTACCTTATTCGGGTCGACCTGAGCTGTGTAGCCCAATATATAGCCCTCAGCCTCCAATTTACGCACCCGCTCCAGGCAAGGTGTCGCGCTGAGCCCTACCCTTTTGGCCAATTCAACATTGGCAATACGACCGTCGTTCTGTAATTCAGTCAAAATTTTGCGGTCTATCCGGTCTAGTTTTTTAACACTTTTACTGGTTTCGTACATAGCAGATAAAAATTTCACTTTTGGACTTATAGCAGGATTTATAACTGCGATTCACTAAAAAAACAACAGGTAAAACTACAAATCAGTAACTATACTAGGCGAAAATTTTACTCAACCCTACACAGGCGGAATATCATGATTATTGGCGTACCTAAAGAGATTAAAAACCACGAATACCGCGTCGGTATGACCCCTGCCAGCGTGCGTGAGCTGACTGCTCTTGGCCACACTGTTTTTGTTGAACACAATGCAGGTAGCGGCATTGGTTTTGGTGACGACGCCTATCAGGCTGCTGGTGCAACGGTATTAACTACTGCTGCTGAAGTCTTCGCTAAAGCAGAAATGATTGTCAAAGTAAAAGAGCCTCAGGCTGTTGAGCGCGCTATGCTGCGTGAAGGCCAAATCCTGTTCACTTACTTGCACTTAGCACCGGATTTGCCACAAACTGAAGACCTGATCAAATCAAAAGCCATTTGTATCGCGTACGAAACAGTCACAGACAACCGTGGTGGCTTGCCTTTATTAGCTCCTATGTCTGAAGTTGCTGGTCGTATGTCTATCCAGGCTGGTGCCCGTGCTTTAGAGAAATCATGTGCCGGTCGCGGTATGTTATTAGGTGGCGTACCTGGTGTTGAACCTGCCAAAGTTGTGATTATCGGTGGTGGTATGGTTGGTACCAACGCAGCTCAGATGGCTGTAGGTATGGGTGCTGACGTGGTCGTACTGGATCGCAGCGTAGACGTATTACGTCGTATTGATGCTCAGTTCAACGGCGCAGTGAAAACTGTGTACTCCACTGTTGATGCGCTGGAAAAACATGTGTTATCTGCTGACTTAGTTATTGGTGGCGTGTTAATCCCAGGTGCTGCGGCTCCTAAGCTGGTGACTGCCGATCATATCAAACGTATGAAACCAGGTTCAGCCATTGTTGACGTGGCTATCGACCAGGGCGGTTGTGTAGAGACGTCTAAAGCCACTACGCACGCTGATCCTACCTACATTGTGGACGACGTAGTGCATTATTGTGTGGCCAACATGCCAGGCGCTGTGCCACTGACTTCTACTTTTGCTCTGAACAACGCCACTCTACCGTTTATTATCCGTTTAGCCAACAAAGGCTACAAACAGGCACTGCTGGACGATGCACACCTGTTAAACGGCTTAAACGTGATCAATGGTCATGTCGTGAACAAACACGTAGCTGACGCGTTAAACCTGCCATTTGTTGAACCTAAACAAGTGTTAGCTGCGGTCTAATTTATACAGTACCCCTTGATCAGGGCGGCCTTAGGGTCGCCCTTTTTTTTTACTGCCATTTCCGTTAGTCTTTGTGCTTCATTCTCCAGGGTTTCTTATGATGAACTATCTGTTATCTGCGCTTTTTGCTTTAAGTTTTTCTGTGGCTGCTGTTGAGGACATCCAATTTGAAAAAGAATGGATCAAAGTAGGTCCTGTTGAATTTCAGACCGAACTGGCTCTGACACCAGAGCAACGTGCCCGTGGTCTGATGTATCGCGACAGCGCAGAAAACGGCATGTTGTTTCTGTACGACGAAGCTCGTGTGCTGTCGTTCTGGATGCGCAATACCAAAGTGCCGCTGGATATCGCTTATATCAAAGCCGACTGGACTATAGAGCCAATACAGTTTTTGTATCCTTACGATGAGAAAGGAAAAGCTTCAAAAGGACCTGTGATAGGCGCTTTGGAAATGCCTCAAGGCTGGTTTAAAGCTCAGGGGTTAGCAGCAGGTACTAAGATAGTACGCTGTGGTAAGAAGTGTGATTAAACACCCGTAATAGCAAGATCCAAAGCTGCGATAATCTGTTCTCTGAAATGCGCCAGAGAACCAACTGGCTTCCTCAGTTGCTTTTCTGGCACCGAAGCAATTTGTGGCGTGAGTAACAATAACTCTTCACCATCGAAACTAAACATTGGTGTAAGCCGCTTCATTGCCTCGCCACCAAAAGCTGAACTTCTGCCTAAAGGAATAACGATACGAGTCGCAAGATCAGTAAGCACTACACTTTGAATATCAACCAGATAGGGATAATGTGCTTTGCTATGACTACTGGGATTAACATAAACATCAAATTGAACCATCAAAAGCTCCTGAATTCATCACCAAAACAACCATGTTGTTCAACAAATTCGTTGTAGCTTTTAATGGCTGCACTATTCTCTTCAACCCACTGAGCCGCTTCGTATTTCGCCAACTCTTCTTTCAGTGCTCGCTCTAAGGTGGCTGAGAGATTGATATTCAATGCCCGAGTTTTAAGCAACAGATCACTGTTCACCGAAAGATTCGCTGCTTTTTTGGGCGCTGTTACATCATAAAGATCGGCCATAAAAGCCTCCAGACTATTAGCTATGCCGTAAAATAGCATATGCGCATTAACATGCGCAGGCAAGTTTATTTAATAGGTACCCCTTTCGCTGAGTTTACCCATCACTTAACGAAACGCCCATCTTCTGGTCTCTGTCGATTCCTACTTTTATCACGAGGCAGCAAATCTACATAAGGCAGATCTATAGCAGGAAAAAATCTGCTTTAGAGGATTAAGCCCTCTGTTGATGAGTAAAGGAAGAACTTCGGGTAGTGGACGGATAAAACCGCTCCCGCAATTTCATAAAGGGGGTTTCTACAAAAAAGTACAGTGCCCAGCCACAAAAAATACTGACAGCCATAATAATTGTCACCCCCAAACCACCATTAATATCAATGCCATATTCTGTCAGTGGCGCTTTCAGTACTTGAAATAAAGGTTTGTGGATCAAATAAATAGCATAGGACCAAAGTGCAATGTGTGTGGCGCCGGGAATTCGTATGCGATTCAGCCAACAATCAGGGCTCAGAGCTGCGAGTACAAGAACAGCAAAGCTGATTGCCAGAAATGAATAACCAAAGGTCACCACCTGGAATGTGCGGCCGAAGCCTCTGATGTACTCATAGTTCTGAAATACATAAAACATCAATCCCACACTGGCTAGTCCGGCGAGCAATAGCAGATTACCTCTGCGTAATAGTGCTGCATAAACAGCGGGATGAAAGTTTTTCAATAAAGCAATGGCCACACCAGGCAGTAATTCATCAAAGCGGGTAAAGCTCGAGTAATAAATATGTTCCATAAAGGATCGAGCGGATACGTTCTGTTCGCCATGTGTATACCAATTCAATCCACGCAGAAACATAGCCAGCAACATAGCGCTAACAAGAGCTGTCCAGGCGAGGCCAATAGAACGTCGACTAGAAGCGATCAGTAACGCAATAACGGGAAAGATTAAATAAAACTGTTCTTCAATACACAGCGACCAGGAGTGAGTGAAAGTTTCTCCCGGACCTAATCCCAGATTTTGGGTGAAAGTTAAGAATGACCAGAGCGGTGCGGTCGCAGTGCCGCCGAGCGCCACAGGAAAAATGAAATAAAGCGCGAGTACAAAATAATAATTCGGCAGAGTGCGCAGAAAACGGCGAATGTAAAACAGCTTGAGTGAAAAATCCTGCCCTTTGGAAAACGCCGACAGGATCTGGTTACCAATCAAATAGCCACTCAATACAAAAAACAGATCAACCCCTGTCCAGCCCACTGAACTGATAAAGCCAAACAGATTGTCCGGGCTGACAACCACCTTGTAGTGATAAATCAACACTATGATAATAGCGATGGCACGCAACGTGTCCAAGCCATCTAGGCGAGTTTTATCAGAAACAGAACTATCCATGTTACTGCTTATCCTTTCAGTGGATGATCTGTGAAAAGGCGAATACTCAGAGATTAAAAGGTTCCTGATCATCCCGCAGCAACAGGATTTCGCTAAAGCCCATTTTTACAAAAGCGTTTTTGCGATAGTCCTTTAATGCGCCTGTGCCTTTAGCGGTCATCGCCACTTGCTGCTCCATCTTGCGAAATGCCGTTAAGTCTATGCCTTCGGCTGCGGCTACAGCTTCGAAGCTATCGGCGTATTTGTCGTAGCTGAATGGGATCTTTTTCCACTCACCTTTGTATTTATAACTGATGTGCCGTGCCATCTTCCAGCTCCTTATGTTGTGTAGCCAGCTGTTCTTGCTGGGCTAAAGTCTGCTGTTGTTTCAGCGCCGGTGCTGCATACATTTGTTGCACATAAGGGCGTAGCTCTTCAGGCAAAGATGCCATTTTGGTTTGATACCACAGGCTTTCTTCACCCGGGTCTAGCTCAACATCCATGTCTGCCGCTAAATAATTCACCGGATACAAACGGTAACCTGCCCAGATTTGACGGTCTATTTCAGCAGCTAAAGCCGCTGGTTCTTGGCAGCAGGCCTGAATGGCTTCGCCAAAATGCACATGCACCCGGCCTTTTTGGCCCACTATGCCCTGCACTATGCTTTGAATATCTTCCATTTCGGATTTTTTGTATTCGCCTGTACTGGCCAGTTGGTGCAGCTCGTTGGCTTTGGCCTGGTCTAGTGGGTCAAATTCGTAAGATAAACACACAGGCACAATATTTAACGACTGCATATAAGTCGCAAAATCTAAACCGCGTTTTTTACCTTCAATAAAAAACATTTTTAAGATAGCTTCGTCGGTTTGATCCAAACCGTCTTTAGCACGGCCTTCTTTTTGTGCTATCCAGATGGAATGGCCAGTTTCAAGTGAATCTTTGATATAAGCCGACAAATGACTCAAGGCTTTGAGCATTTCACGTGGTGCTTTGATAGAGCGCTTCACAATAAAGCTTTTATTCAGCTTCATCAGCTCAGTGGCGCATGGCATTTTCAGCAGGTTATCACCAATAGCGATACGTACTGTATCCATGCCCTTTTGATGCAAACACCAATTCAGCAGCGCCGGATCCATAGCAATATCTCTGTGGTTCGAGATAAATAAATAGGATTGTTTTGGATCCAAATGCTCAAGGCCACTGACGCTGACGCCAGCAGAGCTTTTCTGCAGGCTTTGTTGTAAAAAGTCGGCCACCATATGCTGCACATCAGAGACAGAGCGCAAACCTTTGGCTTTACGCGCCAATAACCAGCGCAATACAGGGGTAAACAGATAACGGATAGTTTTAGGCCAGCTGGCCAGACGGTAATTTAAAATGGCATGCAAAAAATCGGCGTCGTCCAATAAACGACAAATCGCTTCTGGTACTTCATGATCAAAATATGGGCGAATATCCTTGAAAGGATCCGTTTGATTTGGCACAGCTTTTAAACCCCAGGTTGAAAATGTGCCCTATTCTACCTGTTGCCAGACGGATCACCAGACTAATCTGGCCCGATCACTTGGCGGTTGTTGAATTATTGAGCGCTTTTAGCTAAATCAGGCAGTCAAAGCGTAAAGAGGCGCAAATTGTACCGGCATCAGGCGGTTTTGCTGCACCCGTACTAACTGGCCAGCAGACAATTGCTTACCGTTTAACAGCTCCATAGGCTCCAACAGCAGGCAATCCACCATAGGGTCAGCTTTAGCCACCAGCAATACTTTAGCGCGGCTTAAACCTTCAAGTTTGGCGATACTCATTAAGTCGGTGCGGCTTTCGATACTGGAGAAATTAAACAAGTGACTTTTTTGCACTGGAGCTTTGACAAAACTCAAAGCGGCAACGGCTCGAGCTGCGACTGTCAGTAGCTCGCTGTCAGGCAACAAACCTTCCAATGCTTCGGCAAAATCCATCAACAACTGGGCTTGCTCCATACACAAGCTTTGCTGTTGTGGTTTAACATTAAGCTCTTTGGCACTGAAGGCTGTTTGAATATGGTGGCTGTTTGATAACTGCAACACCAAACGGTCTTGCTCATCGCAATACTGCCAGCACCAGTCAGGGCATAAAGACAACATACTCAATCCTTGTGAATTCAAGATGTTGCCTTTCTACACCTGTTTTTATACGCTGTTAAAGATTATTTTGGACTAATAATCAGGGATCCAAAATTGATCGGCATATGGCTTATTTAAGGCTCTCGACGATCTCTTTGATCAAGCTTGGGCCTTTATAAATAAAGTTGGAATAGACCTGAACCAGGTTAGCACCAGCGTCCATTTTTTCCTGTGCCGCTTTGGCTGAGTCTATGCCACCTACCCCAATAATTGGCATCTGTGGGCCTAAAGCTGCGCGGAACTGACGGATAATCTCCGTGCTCTTCTGCTGCACCGGCAAACCACTTAAACCGCCCATTTCATTGCCATATTTCAGGTGTTGCACTGAGCTTTTATCCAAGGTGGTGTTGGTTGCAATCACGCCGTCCATTTTACTGCGAAGCAAAGTCTCAGCCACTTGCTGCACTGCGACTTCGTCCATATCAGGTGCAATTTTGACAAAAACCGGCACGTACTTGTCTTGTTGGGCCTGCAGATCCAGCTGCTCGTTTTTCACCGCCTGCAGCAAATCAAATAACGCATCACCAAATTGCAGATCCCGCAGACCCGGTGTATTAGGTGAAGAAATATTCACTGTAATGTAGCTGGCGTGAGCATAAACCTTACGCATACATTCGATATAGTCGTCTTTGCCCTGCTCGTTAGGTGTGTCTTTGTTTTTGCCGATATTGATGCCAAGCACACCTTTGTAGCTCGATTTCTTTACGTTCTCAACCAGATAATCCACACCTTTGTTATTAAATCCCATGCGATTAATAATGGCGTTCGCTTCAGGTAAACGGAACAAACGAGGTTTGTCATTCCCCACCTGAGGTCGTGGTGTCACAGTACCTACTTCAATAAAACCAAAACCCATCTGGCCAAAAGCGTCGATGCAATCGGCGTTTTTATCCAAACCCGCAGCTAAGCCCACAGGATTATCAAAATGAATACCGGCTACTGTCACAGGTTTTTTCGGTAAATCCTGACGCCACAGCAGTGATGCCGGGGTATTTTTTAAATGCTTTAAGCTGCCAAGGGCCAGGTGATGTGAAAACTCAGCATCTGTACAAAACATTAAAGAACGCGCCAGTGAATAGAACATAACAACCTGCTTTTGTCAGTAAAGGGGAAAGTTAAAATCTTAGTGTGCCGTAAAAAGCACCGGCTCTAAAAAGAGCCGGTGTATTCTAGCTGGAAGCTGAATTATTTCACAGGGTCACAGTGATGGCTGAGTAACATCAGCTCACGCAAAGCCACTGAGAACTTGGCAAATTCATGGCTTTTCGTGGTTTTGAACTCGGCCAGCATTTGACGCCAGCGCGCCAGTACTGGTTCATGTTCTGTGATCCAGCTGCCGATCACAGCTTCTGCATCACAAGCACCACCACAACCACGAACTACGACAGCAGACAGAGCACGTTGTTGCCAGTCCAGCTCTTCGCGGTACGAAGCACGAGCCAGAGCCTGCCAATGGTTAGCCACTGGTTGCTGCGTAATTTGCTCCAGGAACCAGTGCAGATCTAAACGGTCGCCCAGTTTGAAGTAAATTTCAGCACTCAGCAGCAGGCCATTTTTCTCTGCATCTGCCACCTGGGCAATATCCATCACAGAGAAACAAGTACTCAGCTGAGCTAAATAACGGGCTACGTCAGCAGGCACGCCTTGTTCAATAAAGGCTTGCTCGTTGACTGCAAGTTGTTCAGCTTCGGCAGGCGCCAGTAATTTTTGCAGGTTATTGCTGATTTCAACAAAAGCAGGTTTGAAGAAATCTATCGTCTGCTGAATATCCAGCGCCTTGTTACGGTGACGTAAGAACCAACGTGTCGTGCGACGCATAGTGCGGCGTAACTGGTGGAATAACTTAATCTGCAGCGCTGCTGGGATTACGTTATCCAATTCTTCCAGCTTGTTCCATACAGCTTCCACATCAAATAAGTCGCGGGCTATGGTGTAGCAGACTGCGACTTCTGCAATAGAAGAACCTGTTTCTTCCATCATACGCTGAGCAAAGTTAGCGCCCATATCGTTGACAATCAGGTTAGCCAGTTTGGTGGCGATGATCTCAGCTTTTAACGGGTGAGTTTCCATCTCTTTGGCATAACTTTGCTGCAGTACTTTCGGGAATGCAGTAAACAGATGACGTTTGAAGTAACTGTTTTCATAAATTTCCGGCAGTACCAGCCACTCTTTCATTACCATTTTGCCGTAAGCGGTCAGAATGGCCAGCTCAGGACGGGTTAAACCCTGGCCTTTGGCAGTGCGTTCAGCCAGTGCGTCATCTGAAGGTAAAAACTCCAGTTCACGGTTTAACTTGCCGTCTTTTTCCAGGGCATGGATAAAGCGGGTGTATTCCTTCATCTGCTCAGCGCCCAGCACTGAAGACACAGAAATACTCTGAGTTTGACGGTAACAGTCGTTAATAACGATATCAGCCACATCAGTCGTCATAGCAGCTAACAACTCGTTACGTTGCTTCAGCGTCATATCACCGCTTGCAACCAGAGCGTTTAACAGTATTTTGATGTTTACTTCGTTATCCGAACAGTCTACGCCACCTACGTTATCGATAAAGTCAGTGTTGATGCGGCCACCGTTGTTCGCGTATTCGATACGACCACGTTGAGTAGTACCTAAGTTGCCGCCCTCGCCTATAACTTTGGCTTTCACTTCTTTACCGTTGACGCGAACCGCTTCTGAACCACGGTCACCTACTTCAGCATGAGTTTCATCAGTGGCTTTAACGTAAGTACCGATACCACCGTTCCAAATCAGATCCACGTCCATCATCAATGCGGCGCGGATAAATTCGTTTGGTGTCAGGCTGACTGCTGTAGTACCTAACATCTGCTGAATTTGTGGTGTCAGCTTGATCGATTTGGCGCTACGGGAGAACAAACCACCACCTTCGGAGATCAGTGACTTATCAAAGTCATCCCAGGTCGAGGTTGGTAAGTTAAACATGCGCTCACGTTCAACAAAGGTTTTTGCTGCATCTGGATTTGGGTCCACAAAAATGTGCATATGGTTAAATGCGACCTGCAGACGGATATGTTTGGATAACAGCATGCCGTTACCAAAGACGTCACCGGCCATATCACCTATACCCACACAAGTGAAATCTGTAGTCTGACAGTCGATGCCTACTTCGCGGAAGTGACGTTTCACCGACTCCCAACCACCGCGAGCTGTAATACCCATACCTTTGTGGTCGTAACCGTTTGAACCACCTGATGCAAAGGCATCACCTAACCAGTGATTGTATTCAGCAGAAATAGCGTTGGCGATATCAGAGAAAGTCGCTGTGCCTTTGTCGGCTGCTACTACTAAATACGGGTCATCTTCGTCTAAACGTACAACAGATTTAGGCGGAACAATCTGGCCCTGCACTATATTGTCCGTAATATCCAACAGACCACGGATAAAGGTGCGGTAACATTCTTTACCTTCGTTTAAGAAGGCTTCACGGCCACCGGTTTCTGGTAATTTTTTACAAACAAAACCACCTTTAGCACCTACTGGTACTATCACAGTGTTTTTTACTTGCTGAGCTTTGACCAGACCTAAAACTTCAGTACGGAAGTCTTCACGACGGTCAGACCAACGCAGACCACCACGAGCGACCTTGCCACCGCGTAAATGCACACCTTCAACGCGTGGTGAGTACACAAAAATCTCAAAGGCCGGCACTGGCAAAGGCATATCCGGCACTAAAGACGACTTCACCTTAAAGGAGATGTAGCTCTTCTGCTGGCCCTGGGCATTTGGCTGGAAGTAGTTAGTACGTAAGGTAGCCGACATCATGGCAACAAAACGACGGATGATACGGTCATCATCCAGGTTCACTACGCTATCCAGTTGCTCGTTTAACTGCTTTTCAATGGCTTCAATAGCTGCTGCGTCACCAGTGTTTTGTGGATCAAACTTGGTGTTAAAGAGTTGCACTAACAAATGCGCCAGTTTTGGATAACGGGCAAAAGCGTTTTCTACGTAAGACTGGCTGAACGTGCCGCCGATCTGACGTTTGTATTTAGCATAAGCACGTAATAACGAGGCTTCACGGCCTGTTAAACCAGCGCCTAAAATCAGACGGTTAAAGCCGTCGTCTTCCAGATCGCCTTTCCATACTTTGGCAAACGAGTCCTGGAAAGATAACTGCGCTTGTTCAAAGTCAGTTGGCATAGCACCGTTGACTTCCATCGCGAAGTTTAAGATCCAGCTGACAGAACCATCCGGGCAACGCACGGCATAAGGGGTTTCACCTATGACGCGTAAACCGAAGTTTTCCAGTATTGGCAAAACATCAGATAAGTGGATTGGGTGATCTTTATGGAACAGGTTCAGACGTACAGCTTTGCTGTCGTTACGTTCTTCCTGAGGACGGTAAAACAACATGTCCAGGCGGTGTTCGTCGTTTAGCGACTCAATTTTTTCAATGTCAACCAAGGCATCGTTTGGCAACATTTCGTCTTTGTAAGACGACGGGAAAGCCGTTAAATACTTACGCGCCAGTTCACGACCACGGGCTTCGCCATAATGGCCAACCAGTGCCGATTCCAGCTTATCTTCCCAGGTACGGGCCGCTTCAACTAAATTGCGTTCAATTTCTTTCACATTAAACTCGATATTGTTATCGTTGATCCGAACGAAATAATGGGTACGCGCCAACACAGACTCAGAGAAGTAAGTGGTGAATTCCACAGCTTCAGTGCTGCCCAGAGACTGAGCCAGAATTTGTTGTGTGACTTTACGCAGCTGAGTGTTGTAACGCTCACGCGGCACATACACCATAGCCGAGACAAAACGGCCGAAGGCGTCTTTACGCACAAACAGACGTGTCATATCACGTTCCTGCATTTGCAGTACGCCAGTCGACACATCTAACAACTCGTCTGTGGTGGCCTGGATCAACTCATCCCGTGGGTAAGTTTCAAGAATGTTTAACAGCGCTTTATAAGCGTGAGTACCATGGGCAAAACCAGACTTCGCCATTACTTTGGCCAGCTTGTTTTTCAGCAATGGAATATCAGCGGCGCTGTTGTTGTATAAGGATGACGAGTACAAACCAATAAAACGGTCTTCCCCTATCACATGGCCTTTGTCGTCAAAACGCTTAATACCCACATAGTCGATATAAGCAGGACGATGCACGCGGGATTTATTATTGGTTTTGGTCAGGATCAGCAAAGACGAACTTAACGCCTGCTTGCGGGCCTGCTCTGGTAAATCAGATAACATTAAATCGCGTGACGTAGAACGGCGCATTAAACCTAAAGCGCTGTCGTTGACGCCCTCAATTTTATGGTCGCCCTCTACCGCTTTGATGCGGTATTCACGATAACCCAACAAGGTGAAGTTATCTTTGGCCATCCAGTTTAAAAACTCTATGGCTTGATCTAATTCGGTTGAATGGATGGAAGCGGCTTGTTTTGGTAAGTCAGCAATGACCTGCAGCAGTTTAGCCCGGGTTGGTTTCCAGTCCTGCACAGCTAAAGACACATCTTCCATCACAGATTGCAGTTCAGAGGTTAAAGCTTCCACTGCAGCTTTGTCTGTCATGCGATCAATTTCGATATGGAACACGGTTTGTTCAGTGCTGGCTTGCTCCACAGTGCCCAGTTTAAAAAAGTCCGTGATGTCGTTTTTATCGTTACGGAGCGTTTGCAATGGGTAATGCAATAACAAATGAGCGGTAATGGATTGGCGGCTTAATGCCATCCGTACTGAGTCCACTAAAAACGGGCTGTCTTTCACTACGATTTCAACAATAGTGTGTTTAGACTCCCAGCCGTGTTTTGCGATCTCAGGGTTAAAAACGCGGATTAATGCTTTTGCATCGGTATGACCGTTAAAGCTTTGCCATAAGCTTAATGCAGCGCCATATAAATCGCTGTCATTACGACCAAACAAATCTTCATGAGACATATTGCCATACAGAGTGTGGGCAAATTTTTCGACCAGTTCGACCTGATCTTTGACTTTAGAACGAATAAGCTTACTTACATTTTGTAGTAGTACAGAAGGTTGACCGTCTATCAGTGCCATTTTTGTATCCTTTTTTGAAACCTCAGACTACGAAGACTGGGTTTACTTACATACAGAGCGTGTCAGGTGCGAAGTTTATTGAGTATTGACGGGCTTTTCGAGCTTTATTTATGTCTTTGTTACTGGTTGTACCAGAATAAAAATCGCTGATTTGACAAGTTATTCATCCGCTGTAAATAGAAAATGGCCTTACGGCCATTTTCTTGTTTAAACATGCAGTTTTGTGACTAGTTATTTTTTCGCCAGAAAAATGCTGCCAGTGCAGGTAACACCAGAATTGCACCGAGCATATTCACTAAAAACATAAAGGTCAGCAGTATGCCCATATCGACCTGGAATTTCAGCGCCGAGAATACCCAGGTGCTGACACCAATGGCCAAGGTGATACCGGTAAAGAGTACCGCACTACCCGTCTCTTTTAATGCAGTGAAATAAGCCTGACGTAGCGGCGTGCCATCACGCAGCAATTGCGTCATATTCGACAGGATGTAAATACCATAGTCGACACCTATACCCACACCCAGCGCTATCACAGGTAAAGTGGACACTGTTAAACCAATTTCCAGTTTGGTCATCAAGGCAGTCGCCAGAATAGACACCACATAAAGTGGCACTATCACAGCCACTGTGGCTTTGACCGAACGGAAGCTGATTAAACACAGCACTATCACTGCAGCATAGACGTACCACATCATAGGCGTCTGAGCCGCATCCACAGCTTCGTTCGTAGCCGCCATTACACCTACAGGACCAGAAGCTAATTTAAACTTCACCTCGTCAGTGCTCAATTCTGCGCCTGCTTTCTTCGCAGCAGCAACCACAGTTTCAATGGTCTCGGCTTTATGGTCGTTTAAGAACAGGATCACCGGCATCACAGAGCAGTCGCTATTGAGCAGACCAGTGCTGGTTTCTACCCGACTGGACGACTGCACTAAGCTCTCTGTGGTGCGTGGCAACACTTTCCATTTCACATTGCCTTCGTTATACGCCGCATTGATGGTTTTGGACACCGACGCCAGCGACACAGCAGACTGCACCCCTGGCACGTTTTCCATTTGCCACTGGAACTGATCAACACGATTCATCACATCGTGGAAAGTACAGCCGTTGGCCGGAGTTTCCACCATCACATTGATGTAATCGACAGAAATAGCGTAACGGTCAGTGATCAGGAAAGTATCCTGGTTATAGACTGAGTCTTCATGCAGGGCTGGTGCACCAGGGTGCAAATCACCAATTTTCAGATAAGCACTTTGCTGCCAGCCCAAGGCAAATAATGCGGCCGTGGCTATTAAAATTACCACCGCATATTTAGGTGTGGCAAAAGCAGACAAGCCATACCAGAACTTTTCAATACGCGGATGTGGTGTCTGGACTTTCTGCTTGTACTTGTCGCTGAATTTCACATAAGACATCAATACAGGTAATAAGATCAGGTTGGTCAGGATAATAATACCCACACCTAAACTGGCGGTAATAGCCAATTCACGAATGACACCTATATCAATAATGAGCAGAGTTAAAAAACCAACAGTGTCGGATAACAGAGCAATACCACCTGGGATCAACAGCTTACGGAAGCTAGCCTGAGCCGCTGTTTTAGCATCCATCCCCAAAGCAACGTTTTTACCTGTCGCATTGATCATCTGTACGCCATGGCTGACACCTATAGCAAAGACCAGAAATGGCACCAGAATCGACATGGGGTCAATACCAAAACCCAATACGGTCAGCATACCCATCTGCCAAATAACAGCAATTAAAGAACAGGCAATAGGCAATAAGGTCAGCATCACTGAACCGCTGAACAGATACACCATAATGGCTGTGATCACTATAGCAACGGCAAAAAAGGCCAATACACCTTTAGCGCCGTCGGCCACGTCACCTACCATTTTGGCAAAGCCGATAATATGGACGCTCAGATTTTCGTTTTGATACTGGCCACGCACCTGCTGCTCAAGCTCTGCGGCAAATTTAATGGTATCGAGTTTCTGCTGAGTGTCAGGGTCCACTTCCAACAGTTGGGCTGTCACCATGGCACAGCTAAAATCATCAGCCACCATACGACCCACAATACCGGCCTTCTCGACGTTGGATTTGACGACAGCCAAACCTTCAGCAGTCGGAGCAAAGTCAGCAGGGATCACTGGACCACCAGCAAAACCATCTTCAACCACTTCAACAAAACGGGTGCTTGGGCTGTATAGAGATTTCACCAGACTGCGGTCTACACCGGGCAGGTAATAAATCTGATCATGGATTTTTTTAAAGGACGCAAAAAAATCCGGGTTAAAAATATCACCTTTGGCATCACAGACTGACACCAGAATATTATTAGCACCACCAAAGTCTTTGGCGTGCTGCATATAGGTTTGCATGTATTCATGCTGCAACGGGATATTTTTAGTAAAAGCTGCATCCAGTTTAATTTGGGTAGCTTTGAATAATAAAAACAAAGTAGCGAGTACAAAAAGTACGATGACAGCCATACGGTGACGGAATAATACCGTCTCGCAGTTGGTTACAATTCGATTCAGACTCATGTTATTCCGGCTTCTTGATTGCTAAGGTTCGAATTCCAGCTTCGGTCACTAATACCAGCTGATCCTTGACTGCGACGGCATTCAAAATGGCTTTACTATCTGGTGTGTGCATTGATGTAAAACTGACACCATCATCCTGACTGACTAACAAAGTGCCTGCATTTCCTGTCAGATAGACATTGCCAGCATCGTCCGTCAGCACACTGTTTAGTGTAGCGGTATGGTTCAGTTTTATTTCCTGCCAGCTTTGGCCCAAATCTGTGCTTCTGAATACATGACCACGTAAGCCTGCAGCGATCAGGCTGTTTTTAGCTGTCATCGTCAGACCAAACAACGAGCCATTATAAAACTCCGTATGGCGGGTCCAACTCTTTCCAAAATCTGCACTGGTGGCAAAAAAACCTGCTTCACCAATCAGATACAGCACATTGTTGTGCTGATAAATACGGTTAAAATGCGGTAACACCGATGCACGTTCTTCCAGATAAGCGTCAGGGTCGCTTTCCTGCAACTCTTTTAAATACTCCTGATCGTCCGCGCCGACCAATTCCAGGTGAAATTCATCCAGCCATGTCTTGCCGCCGTCCGTGGTGCGGTAAAACATACCATAAGCGCCTAAAGCTATACCGTTATTAGCGTCAGCAAATAAAATATCAAACAGCGGTTTATCAGTTTCAGGCTTAAATTGCTGCAACTGCCAGCTTTGACCACCGTCCTGAGTGGCAATAATAGTAGCGTCATGCCCTACTGCCCAACCATGTTTTTCATCAGAGAAATACACTGATGTAAACAGGCTTTGTACCGGCGTCTGAATTTGTGTCCAACTGGAACTGTCTTTACTGACCAGCAGATGACCTCGATCGCCGACTGCGACATAAAGCTGATCATTGACACGAATTAAATCAGTCAAAACTGCCTTTTCAGCCAAAGGCATCAGATAAGATGGAGTTGGCGCAGCGGCAGACTCAGCATGAATTTGGGTTGTCAGCAGCAAAGCTGCGACAGAGGATAAAAGTTTAACCATCATTAGAGTTTTCACTCAGCTTCAATTTAGAAACAAAAACGGTTGGCATCAAGCCAACCGTTTATTACATGTCTACAGCTTAACGGGTACCTTCACGGCGTAAAGCCGCTGGAGTAAAGTCGTTATCTGTTAACGGCACAGAGAAGTCATACATCTTGTCTTCGTTGTCTAAACCAATCGCGATATAACGACGGGTATTCAGATCGTGGAAAACTTCCAGCGTACTCCAGTGTGTTGGTACTTCGTAGTAGTTCAGACCATGAGCAACAGCAACACGGTATAATTCGCCTCTGTTGTCATACAGATCAGCTACATGAACTTGCCAGCTATCTTCATCGATAAAGAATACACGTTTACCATACACATGACTGGTACCGCTTTTCAGGTTCGCTTCCACGACCCAAACACGGTGTTTTTCCCAGCGCACGTAGTCCGGATTGATATGGCCTGGTTTCACCAGATCGGCATATTTCACGTCTTTGCTGTGCAGTTTGTAGCTGTTGTAAGGAATAAACAGCTCTTGTTTGCCGACTAACTTCCAGTCATAACGGTTTGGAGAACCGTTAAACATATCGAAGTCGTCTGTCGTACGTAAACCATCAGAAGCTGTACCTGGTGCATCATAAGCTACGTTTGGCGCACGACGAACACGGCGTTGACCTGTGTTGTAAGTCCATGCCTGACGAGGTGTTTTTACCTGATCCATAGTTTCATGCACTAACAGCGCTGTACCGGCAAGACGAGCTGGAGTGGTTACAGCTTGCTTGAAACGGAACAGAATATTTTCTTTCTGTAACGCATCCACTGTGGCATCAGGCGCTGAGTATTTGAACATAATTTGTTCATCAAAGCCGATAGTCACGTAGTCACCAGAAGCTGTAGGCGCAACCTGGCCACCGTTACGGCTGGCAGCAACACCACGGAAACGTAATATATGGTTCCAAATCGCTTCTAAACCGTTCGCCGGAACAGGAAACGGAATACCAATAGCTGCATTGATAATACCGTTACCACCTTCTACCAGCTCTGCGTTTGCTGCAATTTTCTTTGTTGCATCATAAACATACTGTGGGTAAGACGCGGTACGACGGCTTTGGTACACATTCATTTTGTAGCTGTCTGGATAAGCTTCGAACAGTTTAATCTGACCTGGGCTTAACATGTTTTTGTACTGGGCCATATTGGATTTATCAATGGTAAACAGTACTTTATCGCCAGCAAACGGATCCGGGTGGTGATCACCAGGCTTATAACCAGCAGGAGCAGATTGAATACCGCCTTCCCATGCCGGAATACTGCCATCGGCATTGCCGGCCTTTTCCGCGCCCAGCGGCGTCAGATCAGCACCCAAACGGGCCACCTGATCCGGAGTTAACTTCGCAATAGCACCACAGCTAACAACTAGCGCAATAGTGGATGCAATCAGGGTGAGTTTTTTCATAATGGTTCTCGCCTCGTCCCTTAAATAGAGTATTTAATGTTAAAAGATACAAAATCACGGTCAGCTGTATTGTTAGTTGTACCTACACCACCCCAGAAGGCATTGTAAGAAAACTCAGATGACCAGCGGTTCAGATAATCAAAAGCAACGGTGTAACCCACAGACTTTTTATCTTTGGAGAACATAAACAGTGGATCAGGCGTAATACCGTTCACGTCGTGTGAAAACACCACACGGTGCGACATATTGACACCAGCAAACACGTCGTTGAAATCTGCTTTTGCTAATAAACGGTAACCCCAGGCTGATGCAGTCGGGAACGGGTTGGTTTCAGCACCATTCGATAATGCTGTATGTACACCGTCTTTATTGACTAACGGACCACCGTTGATGGTACCTAACAAAGGACCGCCGCTACGGTCAGTATTTGGACCATTTAAACGTAACACAGACTGATCAGGCATATCGTTGATTTTGATACCACCTACTTCAGCTAACATAGTGAAGTTGTCGGCAATCCACATTGGACCAAACAAGTGAGTCACTGTGATTTGCGCTTGTGTGGTGTCAGACAAAATAAAGCCCTGAGCGAATTCGCCTGAACCTACTTTGTTACCGTCATAACGACCAATCTGACTGATACCTTCCAATTCAGGACGTAAACCTGCATTGGCTAACTGCTCTGGCATACCAGCGTACAGAATTTCCACGTCGTCGATTTGCAGTGGTTCATCCTGACGGTAGGCTAATTCACCCGCAACAGAAGTGCCTTCTATCGTGGTGTTGAAGCTAAAACCGTACAGCTTAATGTCTTCCGGATACTGGATTAAGCCTTTAGAGAATACATCCAGCTCGTTGATATTTTCTTTAGTGATTTCGCCCTGATTTGCAGCCAGATAAGCCAATGATTGAATCACACCTAAAGGCTGACCATTTGCATCCACACCAACACGGAAATCAGAAGCTACACCTGAAATCAGTGGAGTACGGCTGTGGTAATTCATGTGGTAAACGGCAAATTCAGTATCGTTCAGTTCAGGAGAAAAATACTCCAGCTTGATACCATACTGACCGCCATCTTCAGGTTCAATTTCACCTGCAGCACCTTCTGGTCTTAAGGTAACTTTCGTTGAATAAGCCAACATAGCGTTGACGGCAGCAGCGCGCTGAGCTGCTGTAGCTGCAGGGTTGGTTAAGGCCGCCAATAAAGCAGGTGCGCTTTGTGATAGCAGGTTCATTTCATCAACCAGGAAATCCAAATCGATATCCGGGTTACCGGCAAAACCTAACTGAATATTCTGACCATAACCGCCTTCACCTGCGAAGTCGTTGGTAGAGAAGTAGGAACCTGGCACTGGCAGGTAACTGTTTTTCCATTCGTACTGATAAAATACCTCAGCCGTCAGGTTTTCAGTTAAACCTAAAGATGCCCACGCCATACCTACAGGAATAAAGGCTTCTTTTAAGTCAGCCCCCGGACTACGCAGTACGCCTACGTCAACCGGAGTGATGTTGATACCATGAGGGATAAAGGTACTTTCACCCCAGCTTAATACCTGATTACCCACACGAACAGATAATGGGTTAGCACCATCATTTAACGCGAAGTTACCGTAGACATAAGCATCCAGTAAACGCAAATCACGGCACGCAAGGCGTTTCGCTTCGTCATCCCCACAAGGATCAACTTTGTTATTCGATAATGGATTGGTATAAGCACCGTCTTCATCCATCAGCGCAGAATCGTAGAAGTAGGTGAAACGGCCAAAGAAACCTATGTCATCTTTAGCAATAGATAACTCGTGAGTACCACGAAACACTTCAGAGAACATATCACCGCGGTCATAATTCAGGTTGCCTGCATCACCATTGCTGGAGTATGCGCCTGGCTGAGCCCAAATTTGTGCGCCGGTATAAATAGGATTGGTAAAAGCGCTGTAACCTGTCCAGTCAAAACGCGGATGGTTGACCTTACTGATGGTATCCCAGTCACGGTCTTCAGCACGCCAACTGGCACCGTAGGAGAACGTAGAGTCAAACACAACTTCTACATCATCAAAATCAAAGGTGGCTGCCTGAGCACTGGTGGCCGACAAGGCCAATAGTGCAGAAGCGACACCCATAGCTAAAGTACTTCTGACGAAGGCACCTGGCTTAGTATTCATTCGTTATCTCCCCCCCTGTCCCTGCAGGTATTTTGTTATTTTTTATTTTGAGCCAACCAACTGCTCGGAGGTCAGCTTGTATCGAAGAAATCATTACATCATTTTGATCGGGGCGCAAGGCTTGCGATCAGTCAAATCTGTTGATTTTTATTCAGTTTTTTCCCTTTACCCCTATGAAACACCCCTACTGATACCGTATCCGGTTTGACCAGTTGAATGAAGATCATCTAACTAAATGAAAATAATAGCTAAAGTGGCAGATTTTGCCTGTTTTGTTTTAAGTTGCCGTTTTAAGTAATAGCTCTAATTTATTTTTTCTAAACTGTGGAACTTCGCCTGATCGGTTAAGGTTAATACAAAGCGCGCGTTCACTCCGGCATGACTGATGTAAGGCCGAAAATGCCGCAGTGGCAATTGCACAGTCTGGCCATTTTCAGCTTGCACCACCACATCGGTATACAAGCCCTGATAAAAAGCCAGACATTGATCCACATCCAGCACCAGTCTGAATTTATACTGTCGCATCAGCTTAAACTCTTACTCACTTTCTCATACAAATCATTACTCAGCTCTTTGCTCAGCATAGTTTGTAACACAGATTTCAGCTGCTGCTGGCGGGCGCTTTGGTAACGTTTCCACGACAACAGAGGTGTGACTAAACGGGATGCAACCTGAGGATTAATGGCATCCATTTTCAGCACGACATCGGCCAAAATCTGATAACCCCGTCCATCTTCTGCATGAAACATGGCAGGGTTTTGCTGATAAAAAGCACCAAACACAGCGCGAACCCGATTCGGATTCTGCCAGCTGAATTGTGGGTGTGTTGTCAGTTGTTCCAACCTGGCAAATACAGACGATTGCGGATAAGAAGCGGATAAATTAAACCATTTATCCAATACCAACACATCAGTATTCCAGCGCTGCTCAAAGACACTCATCAGCTCTGTAAACAGCGGATGTGAGGCACTACGGCAAGCGCGTAGCACAGCTAATTGATCCGTCATATTGTCGCTGTTCAGGTACTGCTGGCGTAACAACTCATCCTTTCCTTCAACAAAGGCCAGATAGTGTAAACAGACTGAACGTAAAGCACGCTTGGCAACCTGTTGTTCCTGGTATTGATAAGCTTCAGTCTGTAACGACTGATAACAGTAGTGCCACTGATCCGCCAGTTTATTGGCCAGTTGTTGCGCAAAGCTCTGCAATGCCAACACCAGATCCTGTACTGGGATTTCGTCAAATTGTTCAGCAACCATGTCATAAGCTGGCACTGTCAGTAATTCAGCAGTAAAGGCTAAATCGTCCAGAGGCTGAATTAATAACTGCCGGTAGAACTCCAGCAAAGCTTCTGGTAACTGATAGTCCGCTCCTGCATTTTTTGCTTCAATAGCGGCTTTGACCTGAATTTGCCACAGCTGCTGTATTGCATCCCAGCGCGCTACCCCATCTTTAGCATCACGGGCTATTTGCAATAGCTCATCCATGCTGTATTGGTACTGCAATTTTACTGGCGCTGAGAAATCGGCTAAAAGCACAGGTACTGGTTTTTGACTGACAGCAAAACTAAACTCCTGCTGCTCCTGCGTCATTTCAAGCAGATAAGACTGGCTGACTCCTTGCGCTAACAATTCGACACGTACAGGCAGCAGCAGAGGCTGTTTTTCAGCCTGATCTGCTGTGGCCGGAGTCCGTTGTTGCATCAACAACTTAAACTCACGTTTTTTCGCATCAAACTGACTATAAACTTTTAATTCTGGTGTGCCGGATTGCTGATACCAGCGTCGGAACAGGCTTAAATCCCGGCCATTGGCATCCTGCATTGCATTGACAAAGTCATCACAGGTCACCGCCTGCCCGTCATGGCGCTTAAAGTATAAATCCATCCCCTTTCTGAAACCGTCCTGCCCCAGTAAGGTGTGCAGCATACGTATGACTTCTGCGCCTTTGTCGTAGACTGTCACAGTGTAGAAATTATTCATTTCCAGCACTTGCTCTGGACGAATTGGGTGCGCCATAGGGCCGGCGTCTTCAGCAAACTGAGCAGTACGAATGGTTTTCACCGCATCGATACGGTTTAAGGTCGCGGACCCCATGTCAGCGCTGAATTGCTGATCACGAAATACAGTTAAGCCTTCCTTTAAGCTCAACTGAAACCAGTCGCGGCAAGTCACTCTGTTTCCAGTCCAGTTATGGAAATATTCGTGGCCAATAATAGATTCGATATTAAAAAAGTCCGTGTCTGTGGCAGAAGCCTGATCAGCCAGTACATATTTGCTGTTAAAGACATTTAAGCCTTTGTTTTCCATCGCACCCATATTAAAAAAGTCGACTGCGACCACCATGTAAATATCAAGATCGTATTCCAAACCAAAGGTCTGCTCGTCCCACAACATGGCACGCTTTAACGATTCCAAAGCAAATTGCGCCCGGTTTTTATTACCTTTATCGACATAAAATTCCAGCGCCACTTCGCGGCCAGAGCCAGTGGTATAACTGCCTTTTAAACAATCAAAGTCCCCTGCCACTAACGCAAACAAGTAGCTTGGTTTTGGATATGGATCCACCCAGGTGACATGACGACGGCCATCAGATAATAGCGTTGAACTGACCAGATTACCGTTGCTTAACAGTGCAGGATAGGTTTTATCATCGGCAATAATATGAGTGGTAAAACGGGCTAAGACGTCAGGTCTGTCCAGGTAATAACTGATACGGCGAAAGCCTTCTGCTTCACACTGAGTGCAATAGGCGCCATTAGACAGATACAAGCCTTCCAGCGCCGTATTGGCTTTTGGATTGAGTTCAATCTTCAGTTCAAGCTGCGCTTTGGCAGGTATAGCTGACAAGATAAGTTGCTCTGGCGTGACCTGATAGGCATCTGCATTTAATAACTGACCATCCACAGACACTGCTAACAACTTCAGCTCCTGCCCGTCCAGAGTTAAAACTCCTGCTTTGCCACTGGCAGATTGTAGCTGGTAGACCGCAGTCAAGACTGTGGCTTCAGGATGCAGTTCAAAACTCAGCTCTACATCAGTAATAGTAAATTCCGGTGCTTTATAGTCACTTAGTTTTTTTGCCTGACGGCTGGATACCTGGCTCATCAAAAATCTCTCTTGTTGTTCATGCTAACGTCGAAAATTGTGCTCCTGCATTTCCGACGTACCGTACATCCTGTACATAAAAAATTACCCGGAGCAATTTTTAACGACGCGAAGCGTTGGCCCGGGAGGGTGACCGCCATGGATGGCTGCGAATAAAATAAGGCCAGTTAAAACTGGCCTTATTTATTATTTGTTACCTTGCACGGCCGCGGTAATTGGCGTGTCTGGCGGAGTCAGCTTTAATACCTTAATCCCCATATAAGCATAAATCACAGCTAAAACCGGGTTTATCAGGTTAAAAAATGCATACATAGCATAATCCAATGGATTGACGTTCAGCACCCCATGCATATAAGCACCACAGGTATTCCATGGGATCAGTGGGCTGGTGATAGTGCCACCATCTTCTAAAGTACGGGATAAATTCACCGGTGCTAAACCACGGCGCTCATACTCTTCTTTAAACATCCTGCCAGGCATCACAATAGCCATATATTGATCGGCCGTCAAAATATTGGTCGCGATACAAGTAGCTATAGTGCTGGTAATTAATGAACCTGTGCTGTGCGCCTTGTGCAAAATAGCTTCGACAAATTTCCGCAATAAACCAATATGCTCAAGCACAGCACCAAACATCATGGCAGAAAAGATCAGCCAGCAGGTGTTCAGCATTTTTACCATGCCCCCACCATTCAGCAGTTTATCTAATTCTGCATTCTGAGTTTCAATGACAAAACCCCCATGCAAGGTAGTCCAGACCACTTTTAAGGTCGCAAGAAAACTGTTGAGCGCTGGATCAGCCATTTTCGCTACCAGCTCCGGCTGGAATAACACAGCCCAGAGACCGCCTAACAAAGCGCCAATAAATACAGTAGGAAAAGCTGGCACTTTTTTCACAGCCATCGCCATTAATACCAGCAGCGGTACCAACATGATCGGGCTGATCACAAAATGCTGCTGCAAGGCTTCGCTAATAGCGCGAATTTGTGAGTCATCCGCAGAAGCGTCGGCATTAAATCCCATCACAGCAAAAATAATCAATGCCAGAACCAGACTCGGAATTGTGGTCCAGGTCATATGACGGATATGGTCAAATAAGTTTGAACCCGCTACCGCAGGAGCTAAGTTGGTGGTTTCGCTGACAGGAGACATCTTATCGCCAAAGTAAGCGCCTGAAACTATAGCTCCGGCTGTAACGGCAGGTGACATACCTAAGCCAGCAGCAACCCCTATCAAAGCAACACCTATAGTGGCTGCTGTTGTCCAGCTACTGCCAATACTTAAAGCCACAACAGCACAGAGTAAACAGCTTGCGGCATAAAACCAGGATGGGTCTAACAGCTGCAAACCATAATAAATCAACGAAGGCACGGTGCCAGCAAGCAACCAGGTGCCTATTAAGGCGCCTACAGAGAATAAAATCAGCAAAGCGCCTAAAGACAAAGAAATGCCTTTGACCATAGCCTGTTCTATATCAGCCCAGCCATAGCCATTTTTCAGACCAATGATCACGCCAACAAAAGCAGCTACAAACAAGGCAATTTGATTCGCACCATAAGACGAATCACTGCCATATAAATAAACAGACAGACTAAGTAAAACGACCAATACAATCAGGGGTATGCTGGCATCTAAAAAACTAGGGGCTTTTATTTGGCGTGGTGCAGGTTGTAATTCCATGGAGCTTCTCTTCACGACTGGCTTCAGCCAGTTTCTGTTGTAATGAGCAAAGGGTCAGAGTCATTGACTGTCTACAATCAATGACTCTGACCCTTTCGTTTTTATTTAGTCAGCGCGTTTAGCCAGATGACCCAGACTTAACATATCTGCTGTGATCTGAGCTGTCTCTTCCAGCAGAGGATCCAGCTTTTCCAACACTTCTGGTAAATCATCCAGGTTCTTCACTGCTGGTAACTTCAGTCGTGCCAAACGTTCGTTCACACGTTTTAAATCACGGGCTGTGTTTTCGTCTTTTTTCTTCAGACGTTCCTGCTCGTTCAGTGAAATAGTCTTTTCGTCTTTTTCTTTGTTGTACAGCGCAATATCGTCCATCAGGTATTTGTATTCAGTTTCTTTGCTGAAACGTTCCTGATGTTTTTGCTGTAAAACCGGCAATGCTTTTTTAATCTCATCCGATGCACTGTACTGAGCCGCAGGGATACTGTCCCATGGCAAGGCATTCTCTTCTTTGCTTTCGCCCCACTCGCCAGGCTCTATAGGCGAAGGGAAAGCAATATCAGGGATCACGCCTTTGTGTTGTGTACTGCCACCATCGATACGGTAAAACTTGGCAATAGTAAATTGCACAGAACCTAAAGACTCTTCAAACATATCGTAAACACGGCCTAAACCGCGGTGCTGCTGTACAGTACCTTTACCGAAAGTATGTTCACCTACAATTAAAGCCCGGCCATAATCCTGCATAGCAGCAGCGAAAATTTCGGAGGCTGACGCGCTGTAACGGTCGACCATTACGGTCAGAGGACCATTGTAAAATACACTGCCGTCCTGATCCTGACTGATGCTGATACGATTACCCGCTTCGCGGATTTGCACCACAGGGCCTTTATCAATAAATAAACCTGTTAAAGACACAGCTTCAGGTAAAGAACCACCGCCGTTGCCACGCAAGTCAACAATAATACCGTCGACATTCTGCTGCTTTAAGCTGGCAATTTCTTTTTTCACATCTTCAGTCAGGTTGTTGTAAAAGCTTGGAATGTTAATCACACCAATCTTTTTACCTACAGGGCTTAACTTAGGTTCCAGTACTTCAGCTTTTGCCGCTCTGTCTTCTAAACGGATTTTATCACGCACTATAGAAATCTGAGTCGGTACGCCTTTGGACGCATCACCACCTACTAATACCTGTAGACGAACAGTCGAGCCCTTTGGACCTTTGATCAAGTCGACCACGTCATCAAGACGCCAGCCCACCACATCAACAAATTCTTCTTCGCCCTGAGCTACACCAATGATCTTATCTTTGGGTTTGATTTTTTTTGTCATATCAGCCGGACCACCTGGGACCAGACTCATAATGACAGTGAAATCATCATCGCTTTGCAGCACGGCACCTATACCTTCCAATGACAGATTCATTTCCTGCTGGAAACGTTCTGCACTGCGTGGCGACAGATAGGAGGTGTGAGCTTCAATGCTGCGGGCATAGGAGTTCATCACAATTTGGAAAACGTCTTCACTTTCAGTTTGTAATAAACGTTTTTTCGCGTTTTCGTAGCGTTTTTTCAGCAGCTTGGTGGTCTCTTCTGCCGTTTTACCAGCCAGCTTCAGATTCAGCGCATCAAACTTAACTTTCTGACGCCACAGCTCATTTAGCTGAGCGACATCAGCAGCCCAAGGCGCATCTTCACGCTCAAACTCATAGCTATCTTTAGCTGTGAAATCAAAAGGTTTATCCAGCAAACTGATCGCGTAGTCATAACGTTCCAAACGGCGCGTCATGCTTAAATTAAACATTTGATAAGCAAAATCAAACTGGCCTTTCGCCAGGCCGTTATCAAATTCTTTGCGGTACTGTTCAAAGCCGTCTACGTCTGACTTCAATAAAACATTACGGAAAAAATCCAGACTTTTTAAATAGCGGTCGAAGACTTTTGATGACAACTCGTCGTCAATTCGTAACCCGACATAGTGTTCACGGGTAAAATAATTGCTGATCCGTTTACTTGCCGTTGCATGTTGTGGTTCCTGCGCCAGATTTGGCACAGGAGAAATCACCGGTGCAGCAACGCTGCTACCGATCACCAGAAAAAATGCCGCTAAGCTGGAAATTTTTTTCATTGAACACTCGTCTCTGTTAGGCCTGGAACAGCTTATCCCCTTGGGTTTTAATCACCATACCTGAGGCAAGCTGAACCACAACATCATTTTTAACTACTTCAAGTACAGTTGCAGGCACAGGTTTGAGCCCTACTTTTAACTGCACAGCACTGCCAACTTTTAATGTGGCCGTATTTAATGCAATAAGTTCAACCGCTTGCTCCTGAACCACTTTTTCTGTGGTCTGAGGCTTAGAGTTCAGTCTGGCCGCTTTTGCAGCCACTGTAGCCTTATTAGGCTGAGATTTTTTGTAAGCAGGTTTGTCAGTCTGAGCCGCTTTAGGCTGATCTTTTTGTTGTTCTTTATGCTTAGCACGCTCTGCTGCTGCTTTGGCTTTACGTACTTCAGCTGCTTTGGCTTTGCTTTGCTCTAAAGTTTCAGCAGCATGAGCGGCCTGCTGTTCATCAATCAGATCACCGGCCTGACCATCTAAATCAACGCGGGCTACACCCACTTTGACACCAGCCAGATAACGCCAGCTGGAGGTATACAGACGTAAGGCATGACGAATTTGTGTTTTGCTGATGCCATCTTCTTCAGACAACCGCTGTGCTAAGTCCTGAAAAATACCTATTTTCAGAGGTTTAGCTTCACCGCTTTGGCTAAAACACAGAGGAAACTTTTCGCTAAGTTCGGCGAGGATTTGTTTCACATCTTTGCCTGCAGGTTGAGCTTGGATTTGTTCAGTTGGGGTTGTCATGCAAAATTACTCTTCTTCATCAGCGGCATCGACTAACTTAATGCCTTCTTCTAATTGGTTATTAACGTAACAGATAGCCCAGTCGACCAGTTCATCTTCATCTGCTTCTAACAAAACTAAACTACCTCGTAGTTCGTTCCATATTGCGATAAGTAAATGGTCTATTTCGGCTGCTAAAATATCATCCGGAAAACGGCGCCAGACTGCGTGATAAATGGCGTTGATGCGATCAGCAACGATCTCTTCTTCGCCTTCCCAGTCACCTACATCGGCAACCTGGAATAAATAGTCCTGAATATTGACTAAATCTTTCATAAAGTCCGTGCCAGATGCTGTTCAAACAGCTGAACCAGCCCAGCTAAACCTTGTTGGTCATCCAGATCAAAACGCGCCAGGCTTGGACTATCAATATCCAGCACAGCAATAATCTTACCGTTATGACGCACTGGTAACACTATTTCTGAGTTACTGGCTGCATCGCAGGCAATATGGCCCGGAAACTCATGGACATCTTTTACCAGTTGGATTTCGCCACTGGACACCGCTGTACCGCAGACACCTTTGCCTACAGGAATACGCACACAAGCAACTTTTCCCTGAAAGGGTCCCAAAACTAAAACGTCATCCCTTAAAATATAAAAGCCTGACCAATTCAGATCAGGCATTTCATTAAAGAGCAACGCACTCAGATTTGCCATGTTGGCAATCAGATCTGTTTCGTCTTCGATCAGAGACTGTGCTTGCTGTTGCAGCAGCTGATAAAATTCAGATTTTTGCTCACGCATGAAATATAGGTTCTACCATTACTACGAAGGCCCCTACATTACTTGTTTTGTCGCTAAATTTAAACCTCTGCCACAAAAAGATTTAGTCACTTTTGTCTAATAAACAATCAATGACTGTTCATTTCAAACTCAACTGACACTTCTGCTCTGATATCGGTCTGACCAAAGCTGACTTCTGCACCATCTGCCATGGCGCGAGCCATCTTCATTACAGGTGCAGGAGCATAACCTTGTTCATTGATTTTTTGCGCAGAACCCAGCTTTAAGCCATTGGCTTTTGCCAATAAAGCCGCCTTGGTTTTGGCATGAGCAAAAGCTTGTTGCAATGCTTTTTGATACAACTCATCTGACTCGCTGACTAAAAATTCAGCCTGGTTCATCTGAGTTACACCTAAATCTGCGGCTTGTTGCAGCACTGTGCTGTACAGCGATAAATCATCTAAAGACACAGTGATATCACGGCTGACCAAATAACGCTGTGGTAATTTGCGCTCAGGGTCATGCTGATAATCAGGTTGAATACGCAAAGGCGCATTGTTCAGTTGCTCTTCCTTCACCCCCAGCTTACGCAGGGCTTTGGTTAAAGCAGCGACCTGATCATCAACTTTTTGTTTAGCATCACTGACTTTTTCAGAAGTCTGCTGAATTTGCATACTTAAACGCACAGCATCAGGTTTGGCTTGCATCACAGCAGAGCCAGATACAGTGACAGTTTTCACCACTGGAGTATCGGCTAAAGCGACAAAACTCATACTACAAACCAGAAGAGCGACTAATTTCGTTTTCATTTTTAAATCCTGTTAAATACGTTCAGCACAGACTACCCTGCTTAGCTGAACGTTCACTGAAAAATTAATTAAGCTTCAGTACCTTATCAACAGCCGACTGAGTTAAAGGGTGATAACCAGCACGGGCTTTCTGGTACACAGTTTTAGCCCAGCTAAGCGTTTGTGGGCTTTGGCTGAGTTGTTGATACAAAGGCACCACAAACTTACGTCGTCCAACCTTGACTAAGAACTTTTCCAGCGCAGGTTGAGCTTCTGTATAGTTTTTTGCCAACGCCACCTTAAACCAGGCTGTTGCTACTTCCGCATTTTGACTCTGACTTAAACCAAAGCCTTGATCCAGCTGCTGAAGCTGGGCCGTATCGACAGTAGCAGCCAATTGGCCGATAAAATGTAACCAATGGTGAATACTCCAGCTGTTTGTTTGTAAATCCGTCAGTTTGCCGCTTTTTTGCCATAAAGCCAGTTGTTGATCCACCTGCTTAAAGGCATCAGACTCTGGCGCAACAAAAGTGCTGGCGAGTCCTGGCTGATACAGCCATTCCAGTACTTCGCCCATAGAAACAATATCCGGGTCGTTTAGCAGGGTTTTGCGCATAAAACGCAGGAATTTTTCCGTATCCATGCTTTGAAACGCAAAGGTCTGGAAATAGTTTTTTAAGAAAGAATCAAACACAGCCCGGCCAAAACGTTGCTCTAAAAATTGTAGGAATAACATGCCTTTGACATAAGGCACCTGCGAAAATGCATCATCCGGATCACGGCCAGTGTAGTCGGTAACCAATAAAGTATCTTTGGCATCGAGCTGACCCAGATCATTTTCTAAGTCCTGCACTGACAACTGGCGCTCCAGCAAAGCACGTTCAGGCCCGTACACCTGCTCCATAATGCGGTTTTCCACATAGTTGGTAAAACCTTCATTCAGCCACAGTTCGTGCCAGCTGCCATTGGTGACTAAATTGCCGGACCAGGAATGCGCCAGCTCATGAGCTATGAGACTGACCAGGCTTTTGTCCCCTGCTATGACAGTAGGCGTAATAAAAGATAAACGTGGGTTTTCCATACCACCAAAAGGAAAACTGGCCGGTAATATCAGCAAGTCATAACGGCCCCATGGGTAGTCACCATACATAGCGCTTGCCACTTGCATCATCTGCTCTGTATCTGAAAACTCGGCAACGGCTTTATCCAACCAGACTTTTTCAGCATAAACTCCGGTACGCTCTGACATAGCTTTAAATTCTAAGTCCCCTATCGCAAGAGCTATCAAATAAGCAGGAATAGCCTGAGGCATACGGAAAAAGTAGTCGCCGTCTTTGTCGGTATTGGCACTGTTATCAGCGCCCATTACGGCAAGTAACTCTTTAGGTGTGTGAATACGGGCCTGATAATTCAGCCGTACTGCCGGTGTATCCTGCAGCGGGATCCAGCTACGGGCATGAATAGACTGCGACTGGCTATACATAAAAGGCTGTTGTTTTTCACTGGTTTGCTCTTTGGTCAGCCATTGCAGCCCTGAAGCTTGTGGGCTGGTGTGGTAATAAATCCGCACTTTAGGAAATTGCGCAGGAAACTCAATGCGCAGCGCCTGGCCGTGAGTGGGTGACTTATCACCAAAACTGTGGCTCAGCTTCAACCATCGGCCTTCAGCGGATTGGCCCATGACTTTTTCAATACTCAGATCGCGGCTATCCAGAATTAGCTCGCGCACATCCGGATGATGCCAGTCCAGTTGCAGTTCAACAAAACCAGAGAGCTGCTGCTTATCAAAATCAGCCGTTAAATCCAGCGTTAGTTGTGGATGACTAACTAACGCAAAGTTGCTGAAACTATGGGGATCAGCGGCCTGAACTTTGGCAGCAAGGATAAACAGCAACAATAGAACAACACGCATTTTTTTCTCCGACACTAATTCTTACTGTAATTCATAGGATTGGCAGGATAATAACAAAGTTCCTGCTGGCTCTGGTGGCTGAAATGCCGGGTATCTTTGTGCGGTAACTTCATAAAGCCGCCCACACCCTCACCGCTGATTAAAGATACTTTTGCCAGAATACTCTGCAATAAAGCGGCAAACTGCGCTTCGGCTGCGGGTTCAAGTAAACGGTAATAGTTATGTATTTTCATATACAAAGGTGTCACTTCAAAAATAATGCAGCCGGTGTGGCGAATTAAATTAAGTGCAGCCAGGTCATCCATAATACTGTCCGGCAACACCAGTTGCTCGTCAGGATCTTTACCATCTTCAAAATAACTGTGCTGAGCGCTGCTATCGTCCAGTTGGCTCTGGCCCAGCTCGTACTTCAGCGTTGTGCCTTCAGGCACCACAAAAGGCAAATCTATGCTGTCGCGCGCTATGTGGATGGTCTGGCGGGCATCAAATAAACAAGCTTTAAAAATCCCCACTTTAGCGATAGAACGTGCCAACTGCACCACGTTATTCACCGCCACCGCAAAAGCTTTTTGCAGACGCTCGTCAAACAGATTGAGGCTGGAGTCAATATAAACCCCTGAACTTTGCCAATGAATAGCAATACCGCCGACCACTGGATAACGGCCCAAACGGCTAACCGCAGCCACAAAAGCTTTCTCAGTTTCACCCATGCCTTCAAGGTAGTTTTTGTAATAACGCTCTAACTGCACATCGTCTATGTACTGAATACCTTCTTCATCACTGTGTTCACGTAAAAAGGATTTACGCGATGAGTAAACCACGGTGTCCAACTCCTGCGCTTTAGTGCTGGTCCAGACCGGTAATACCGATTGTGTACTTAACAGTGGCAAATCAGGTGTGACCAAATGATGTAATCGCGGCATAACTTTTAAGAAATAATCACCGGCTTGCTGGCGCAACAACAAATCATCCGCCAGCATGCTGTCGAGCATAGTGGCAAATTCCATCGGCAACCCGAGGCTTCGTGCAGGTATCGCCTTGCGGCCAAAACGGCAGGATTGACCGGACGCCAGCGCATACAAAGTGCTGGCGACACCCTGCTCATCAAAACGTGGGCTGGATAAAGCACCGGTTCGCTGCTCCGGGCCAATAAAATACACATCACCTAAACGGGCATTGGAGGTCTGTAAATCCGACGACATCAGCTGCATCACGTTGGTGCCAATGTAATGGCCTTCACTGTCTAGCTGTGCAAACACCGAAGAGCCCCAATCCACCAGACTGATTTGATTGGTGCTCTCGTCATAGACAATATTTGAAGGCTTTATATCGCCATGCACTATAGGCGCAATTTCGCCGTCTTTTTTATGTTGGCGCAAAGCCAGCAATAAACTCGCAAGCTGAGTAGCAATATCCAGCAATAACCGCACCGGTACCCGCCCATGTTTCAGGCTGTATTGCTCCAGATCCACGCCTTTGGCGCGGCCCATCATTAAAATGCCCTGCTTTTTCACCAACTGATAAGTAAAAAACGGCGGCACATTCGGATGCGCAGCCTGCGACAACATATAACCTTCGTCAGCCAGACGTTCCTGAATATGAGGCGGTAAATTAATGCGGGAGAATTTAAACACCACATCCTGCTGCTTTTGATCAAGGCCTGCAAAGACAAAACCATAAGCGCCCTTACCCACCAGCTCAATTTGACGGTAACCCAGTTTCTCCAGTTCAGAGATACAAAGCGCCACCCAGTCTTTGAGCTTTTTAGCGTCATTGGCGTTTAGCAGGTAAACCGACTGCTCTTCGGGGATATAGAAGTTACGAAGCTGATGTTTATCCATATAGTTTCAGACAAATACCCTTAAAACGAAAAACCCGGATTACTTTCGATCATCCGGGTTTTGTAACAAAGAACGGTGCCAATTACCAGCTATTCGTCAATGACTTAGACCATAGACAGCAACATGGATGACGGTTGTTCCAGATAGCTTTTCCACAAGTTAGTGAAACGGGCTATGGTGCCGCCGTCTATCACGCGGTGATCACCAGACCAGCTGATTTGCATCAGAGAGCGGCCTTCCACTTCACCTTTGGCATTAAAACGTGGCAACAACTGAGTTTTACCCAGCGCTACTATCGCCACTTCCGGCTTATTGATAATAGGAGTCGCCACAGTGCCGCCAATGGCGCCAATGTTGGAAATAGTGATAGTGCCACCTTTGAGCTCTGCCGGGCTAACACGGCCTTCACGGGCCGCGTCAGTCAGTTTCGTCAATTCCTGCGCAATTTGTACGATCGACTTGTTCTGACAGCCTTTGATATTCGGCACCAGTAAACCCACTTTGGAGTCGACCGCTATACCAATATTGTGGTCATCAAAATACGTCAGCTCTGAACAGTCGCTGTTGACCTGGCTGTTCATAATAGGGAACTGCTTGATGGCAAGCGACATGGCTTTCATAAAAAACGGCATCAGAGTTAGCTTAATACCCTGCTTGGCATATTGATCTTTCAGCTGGCCGCGCAAAGCAATCAGCTCTGTTAAATCAATTTCTTCACAGTAGGTAAAATGCGGGATAGTCGATACCGAATCCTGCATCTGACGCGCCATCGCTGCTTTAATGCCTTTGATAGGCTCAACACGGCTGCCGCCAGTACTGGTTGCAACAGTAGCGGCCTTGACTGGCGCTGCAGCAACTTTGGCTACACCAGAAGTAGCACCACCATTGGCATAAGCTTTGACATCGTCTTTATAAACCCGGCCTTTGTCGCCAGAACCCGGTACTAAGGATAAGTCGATGCTTAATTCACGGGCTAAACGACGCACGGCCGGGCTGGCTAAGGCTTTGCCATTGCCTGCAGGAGCTGCAGTTGAAGCTGAGGCAACAGAGGCTGCCTTCGCAGCACAAACCGGGGCAGCGACTGGCGTTGCAACAACTGCCGGAGCAGCAGTTGAAGTACCGGCAATTTCCTGCTGAAACAGCGGGCTATGTACTTTAGCAATTTCACCTTTGGCGTAATGCAGCTTCACCACTTTACCGGCGTATTTAGCAGGTATTTGCACTAAAGCTTTGTCGGTCATGACGTCACAGACCGGTTGATCTTCAGCTAATACATCACCTTCTTTGATCAGCCACTCGACAATTTCACACTCAACAATACCTTCGCCTATATCAGGCAGGATAAAGTCTTCCAGCTGTTTACCTGTAGCAACAGCGGCAGGAGCGGCTTGGGCCGGAGCTGAAGCAGGTGTAGCCGCAGGAGCAACACCATCTGTATCCATTTCAAACAAAGGCGCATGCACTTTGGCGATATCGCCTTTGGCGTAATAGAGTTTGGTGACCACACCGTCGTACACAGCAGGAATTTGTACTAAAGCTTTGTCGGTCATCACGTCACAGACAGGCTGATCTTCGGCGATACGATCACCTTCCTTCACCAGCCATTCAACGATTTCACACTCGACTATGCCTTCGCCAATATCCGGCAGAATAAAATCTTTTTTCATCTGGCTTTCCTTAGAAATTAACCGAGCGTTTTATCGCTTCGTAAGTTTTCAGATGATCGGGCACATATTCTTTTTCCAGTGCCAGCGGGTACGGAATATCTAAACCACAAACCCGTTCAATCGGGCTTTCCAGATGCAGGAAGCATTTTTTCTGAATAGTAGATGCGATTTCAGCGGCAAAACCACCTGTTAACGGTGCTTCGTGGTTAATGACTAAACGGCCGGTTTTCATCACCGACTCTGCTACTGTGTCGACATCCCATGGCTGAATGCTGCGAAGGTCAATCACTTCACAGGAAATGCCTTCGGCTTGTGCCATATCCACAGCTTTTTGGATAATTTCCATCTGCGCGCCCCAGGCTAATACAGTCACGTCTTTGCCCTGTTGCAGCACTTCGGCTTTGCCTAATGGAATTTCGTAATACTCTTCTGATACCTCGCCCACTGAGGCGCGGTATAACTTTTTAGGTTCAAAGAAAATCACCGGATCCGGGCAGTTAATGGCAGCTAATAACAAGCCTTTGGCCTGAGCAGGATCACGTGGCACGACGATTTTTAAACCTGGTGTATGAGCAAAATATGCTTCAGGCGACTGGCTGTGGTAATGACCACCGGCAATACCACCACCGTATGGCGTGCGGAATACTAAACCACCCACATTAAACTCATTGCCTGAGCGGTAACGGAATTTAGCCGTTTCGTTGACGATTTGGTCAAAGGCCGGGAAGATATAATCAGCAAACTGAATTTCAGCCACAGGTTTCATACCCTGAGCCGCCATACCGTTGGCAAAACCAGCGATGCCTTGCTCAGTTAAAGGTGTGTTGAAACAACGGGCTTTACCGTATTTTTCCTGCAACTTGCTGGTCGCGCGGAATACGCCGCCAAAGTGGCCAACGTCTTCACCAAAACACAACACACCATCGTCTTTGGCCATGGCTAAATCTAAGGCGTTATTGATCGCCTGTAACATATTCATCTTAGCCATTATTCAAATCTCCCCGCCGTCACCGGATAGGCATCCGGGTACTTTCTGATATGTGCTTTTAGTTCTTCTAATTGTTCGTTTAACAGTGGAATTGGTGTTTCGTACACATCCGACATCAGATGTTCGATACCAGGCTTGGCCACTTTTTCAGCCACTTTTAATGCATCCAGAATTTCCTGACGCAGCGCATCGGACTTAGCTTTATCAGCTTCTTCGTCCAGCCAGCCTTGTTTCACCAGCCATAAACGGAAACGGGAGATCGGATCGTTTTTACGCCACAGCTCTTCTTCTTCTTTGGAACGGTAACCACTTGGGTCATCTGAAGACGAGTGTGCGCCTAAACGGTAGGCAATAGATTCGATAAGAATTGGCTCTTCGTGCTCTAAGGCATATTCACGAGCCATTTGCGTGGCTTTGTACACAGCCAGAATATCAGCACCGTCCACACGAATGGCTTTCATGCCATAACCCACACCACGACAGGCAATACCATCACCTTTAAACTGTTCGTTGGCAGGCGTTGAAATGGCATAACCGTTGTTACGGCAGAAGAAAATCACTGGCGCTTTATGTACAGCGGCCATATTTAAACCGGCGTGGAAGTCACCTTCGGACGCTGCACCTTCACCAAAATAACAAATGGTGGTGTTTTTCAGTCCGCGTAACTTTTGCGCATAAGCGTAACCACTGGCCTGAGGAATTTGCGTGCCCAGCGGCGATGAAATCGTCATGTAGTAAATGTCTTTGCTGCCGTAATGCACTGGCATCTGGCGGCCTTTACCTAAATCTTTTTCGTTGGAAAACAGCTGATTCATAAACTGTTCCAGACTAAAACCACGATAACGCAAAGCGCCTTGTTCACGGTACTGCGCCATAATCATGTCTTTATCATCCAGTGCAGCAGCACTGCCGACAGTAGCGGCTTCTTCGCCTAAACACTGCATATAAAAACTGATACGGCCCTGACGTTGAGCGGCCAGCATACGTTCGTCCAGTATGCGGATAAACTGCATGCTGTCGTACATTTTAAGGGCTGTGGCTTGGTCGAGTTGTGGTACTTCAGCACCAGGGTAAATAGAACCGTCATCCTGCAGGATGCGCAGTGTAGGAATTTGTAACGCGTGACCGCTGGTAAACTCAGCTGTGTGCACTGTAGAGATAGTTGCGTTATTGGGGTTAGTCATAGGTGTCTCTTTTGGTTGTATCCGTCAGACTGTGACAAAGGGTTAAACGCCCGGTGGCTTGGTGACCACTCTTTATTCGTGAATTGCGTTTCCCCGTTTGCCCTGACCATTATTTTTTGTTTTACGTGTTTTATTCAGTATGGCTATTTTCTTCTATTTTTCGGCCGCAACTTTACCTTTACGTAAACTGCATTGCAACCAGAGGCACAAATAAAAACAGCTGGTCCATGCACTAAAGTGTGGCCAGCTGTCAGAGTTTTTGTACTCTGCTAAACCATTCGCCAGTGGCTTAACTCACTTTTCCAGCCACTGAAACAGGTTTTACCATCAGCATTGCGCGCTGACCAATAGCCACTTTAGGGTTAGGGAAAATAATAGCTTCACCTTCAACTTCCACTTTGTACTCAACGCCCTCGTCACTCGCAAGAAGAGTACCGACATCAAAAGTAGTGAAGTTTTCAATGTTGTCGGCAAAATGCAGCGTGAAGGCTTCTGTGGTTTTATTAATAGAGCGGCGCACTTCATAGAGATTAAAATCGGCTTCATTAAACTCTGTGGTATGAAGCTCGCCGCCTGAAATTAAAGCCCTGAGCGCCGAGGCAGCCTGAGTAAAACGGCTCATATCGTTTTGACCAAAAGGCCGGACTTTACCCAGCTCAATAGTAAAACCATGCGCCTTGCAGCTTTGGGCGGCAAAATAACTAAAAGTACTGGCGGGAGTTTGCATCAAAAGCACTGTATTAGCACCGCAGGCCTTTAAAAACTCAAACTGGGTTTTGCTCCAATTCTCGCCATGTAAAAACGGATACACGGCAAACTTCTCAAAACGTGAACCCCGAATAGCTGTATGTAAATCGTAAAGCTTACGCTCACGTAAACCTTGTGGCGCTTCGTCGAAAAACTTCAGCACATAGGTTTCTAACTTTTTTGCCCGCTCGCGCTCAGCACTCTGTACGCCAGGCTCTTTGCTGTGATGGCCAGAGAATAATCGATTGAGGTTATCCTGAATTTCCCGCACACCGGCATTGATAGCAGGCGGATTACCAAATAAAAACAGCACCCGTTCTGTCAGTAGTAGCTTTTCGGCTAATACGTCATTTAACAGCTCTGAACAAAGCTCAACTGGCGCAGTTTCATTGCCATGCACACCACTTGAAAGCACTATATCCTGCGTTCCAAACTGCTTAGGCAGACAATAGATCACACCTGTATCCCAAATCTGAATTTGTGTGCCGTTTTCAAGCTGATAGCTGGCAAAAGGTAAAAAATCAGGATGAGCTAAGGTGAGTTTTAAAAAATCAGGATGGTGCTGCAATTGCTGCAACAACTCTTCAGGCTTCATAGATGCTCCGTAGGCTAGCGCTTAAACGCTTTTTTAAGTTGCCTCATTCTAGCTTGTGGCCTGAAACACTCCAAGCTGCTTTTCCTCTGAAAAGCAGCCTGGAACGAATTTTGACGTTCAATTACAACCAGCTATTACAGACCACAACTGGCGCCATAAATCGACTGTGCCCATTGTGGGTTGTCGATAAAAGGATTTCGGTTTTGTTGCCATTCGTAAATGCGGTTATTACGACGGGTTTCAAAACTATCCACCGGATCTTGTATATGCCATTGCAACAATACGCACAATTTGCCCATTTCAGGCGCTGAACTGCCGGTAGGTGCAAAGTTACGTAAAATAAGGTTTGGCGTACTGGTTTCATCGCCCCCCTCGTAGCGCACATCCATATAAAACATCATACGGGCAACGTCGCCTTTGACGGCATTACGTGGCTCAAAGCTATCGCTGTCGGTTTTGTTTAAAGGGGATTCAGCCAAAGCTGTACCGCCTAGATCAAAGTCTTTATTGCCGCGACTGGAGTTAATAGACACATCGGCAGGTCGCAAATGATGGATATCGGTGTAAGCGTATTGGCTTTCACTGGGGAAACCATGGCTTTTGGCCCAGACATGCTCACGATTCCAGGCATCCAATGAATTGGTTTGGCCGGCGCGGAAGGTTTTAGCTTCAGAGCGGCCTGCATAAAGCAGAATCACGTTATTGGTATTGTTTGGGTCTTCATCTGTATAGGAGAGCGCATCCCAGACCTGACTATAAGTTAAGCGTACGTGACCCCGTAAAATACTATTGAGCGCGGCTTTGAGTTCACTACCGGATTTCCCCACTGCGGCTGCGTAATAAGTGGGCAAGTTAACAACAGGTGGAGTGCCACCTCCTGTATCGCCACCGCCACTGCAGGTTGCAGTAAATACGCCGGTGCCCGGATTACCTGAATTGGCAGACACCACCCAATCTGAGACCAGATTATTGTCTGTGGTTTTGTTACGGCTAATGGATTTATCAACAGCATTGATGGACCAGCCGGATAAACCATTTTCCCAGCCCACCGCGTCGACTTCTGTGCTGCCATTTCTTAATTTGACGTAATCGCCACTGTTACCAAACGCCAGTGTTAAACCAGCTAGCTCCGGCGTTTTGCCATACAGGCTTTGCATGGCTGCACTGTTTTTTGCCACCAGAAAATAGCTGCGAGGAGCTACAGTGCCAGACAAATTAAAGCTGCCGCCGTTATCCTGCAGGTTATAACCTTGCAGATTAATGGCTGTACAGCTGTTGTTATAAAGTTCGACAAACTCTTCAGTGTTGTCATTAGTTGGAGCGTCGTACAACACTTCAGTGATCAGCAGATTGGCAAAGCTGACACCGCTGTATAAGGCTGCAGCAAGCAGTGATAAGGTTGTGATCTGTTTCATTATAAATCCTGTAAGTTCTTGTTATTGTTTGAGGATCTGCATCCTGCCCCCAGAATTGCTTTGCTTCTCCGTCAAAGCACCACAAGATTAACTTAGATTTATGACAAATTGCTTAAATATAAAACATAATATTTACTTTATTTGTTCAATAAAAATCAGGCCCACATCACCAACACAGCGGCTAATACAATCAAAGCCAGTCCTAACAAGTCCTGACGTTTGAGTTTTTCTTTGAGTACCAGCACAGAAATCAGTAGCGTAAACAACACTTCAACCTGACCCAGGGTTTTGACATAAGCCACAGCCTGCAAACTCATAGCAGTAAACCAGCCTAAGGAGCCAAGACAACTGGTGAAACTGGTAGCTAAGGTCAGCTGTGGCCTTTGCCATAACTTCACTAAGGTCGTTTTGTCGTTCAGCGCCAGATAAATCAACAAAACAACGGTTTGGGTGGTGATCACAAAAAACAGTACCCAGGCCGCTGCAGGTAAAAACGGCAAGTCCAGAGTCAGACTGGCCTCACGGACCCATAAAGACGTCAGCGCAAAAGCTAAACCACTGCCTAAGCCTAAGGCCAGAGTTTTGGCTGATAACGATTGAATACTGGTGGCTCCTGTTAACAAAAATACAGCGACACCACCAATAAAGACCCCAACCCAGCCTAAGGGGCTGATGTAAGTACCAAAAAACATCACCCCGACAATAGCAGCCAAAATAGCCTCGCTTTTGGCAAGACCCACCCCTATTGCATAATTTTTTAGCCGGAATAACACCACCATCAAAGCGGTCGCCAGAATTTGCATCGCAGATGCTGCCAGCACATAAAACACAAACCAGAAGCTAAACTGCGGAATGGCATAATCCTGCCACTGGTAAAGCCCGAGTAAATACAATAGCGCTAAAGGTCCGGCGTAAATAAAGCGGGCTAAAGTCACGCCCATCACAGGCACATCTTTACTCAGTTGTTTTTGTAACGCATTGCGCATTGCCTGCATAAACGCAGCCAGCAAGGTAAAAGGGATCCATAAAGACATACAGACATCCATCAAAATCAGGAACCTGCATAATGCAGCGGCTTGTAAAACGGCGCAATCAGAAAATGGCAAGGCTGAAAAATTCTGACCATACTGAAACCGAAATTCATAGTGGTTCAACAGTCGTTGTGTTTTGACACAGCGGCAGTGCTGTTTGAATGAGTTTCCTCAACCACTCATTATCAGCAGCAGAGCCCACAGCCAGGCCTTACTAATGCTTGCAGAGAGCAAAGACCGTGGCAGGTTCGTTTTACATAAAGGGTAAGGTCATGACTAAAGGTTTAATAACGGGAACTCTAAGCCTGATTGCTTTTAGCTGTATGCAAGTACAAGCTCAAGACAACGGCAATGTCGCAGTAAAATTGGTCGATACACTGACAGAACTGGCTCAGGGCCCACATAAGGGCTTTCGCTCCAATCATGCCAAAGGGGCAATTGTCTCAGGTAGTTTTACCCCTTCAGCAGAAGCAAAAAATTACAGTACAGCCCCTCATTTTAGTCAGACTGTGCCTGTGACAGTGCGCTTTTCCAACGGCACCGGAGTGCCTAATTTGCCGGATGCCGATCCTCATGCCAGACCTAATGGTATGGCTATACGCTTTACCTTACCGGATCAAAGCTCAACCGATATTGTCAGTATCTCCTACAACGGCTTTCCTGTTGCAACGCCTGAAGAATTTCTGGAGCTGTTAACCGCCATTAAAACCAACGCCACAGACACCAATAAGCCCACTAAACTGGAGCAATTTTTACAAAGCCACCCAGCGGCTATGACTTTTGTGCAAACACCAAAACCTATGCCTGCCAGTTTTGCCAATCAGTCGTTTTTTGGTGTAAACAGCTTTATTTTTGAAAATGACAAAGGCGTACAACAGCATTTTCGTTATCGTATAGTGCCAAAAGTCGGCGCCAACTTTTTGACCGATGAGGCTGCAAAAAAAATGGCACCGGATTTCCTGATGGAAGAGATCAAACAAAGGGTAGTAAAAACGCCGGTAGAATATAGCCTACAGGCCCAATTACCTAATGATGGCGATCCACTGCTGGATGGCAGCAAAACCTGGCCTGATGACAGACGGCTGATTGAACTTGGCACCATAAAACTGGATGCTTTGCCTGCAGACACTGCTGCATGGGATAAACAAATGTTTAATCCGTTGTTGTTACCCAAAGGCATCACTGCAACAGCAGATCCTGTACTGCAAACCCGCCCCGTAGCCTATTCGGTCAGTTTTGGCCGCAGGCTGCAATAAGTTATCCAGTGAGTCATCAAATCAGGCCAGATGCTTCCGCGCTCTCTGGCCTGATTTATTCAGTTGGCAAATAGAAATGTGACGGCAATTGTTGTATATCTTCCACCACCCAGCGCTCTTCAATACAGTCGGTCAGATGCTCTGCGATAAACTGTATAAGCCGCCTTGCTGAAGCACTTAATCTTTTGTCTTTGCGTGCCACCAGATACCAATGGCTATTCAGCGGAAAACCTTTCACTTTTAGTACGCTAAATTGCTCAGTGCTTTGACCTAAGGTGTAGGTTGATAACACCGCCAGCCCCAAACCACTGGCGACACTTAAACGTATGGCTTCGTTGCTTTCAATTTGCATTGTCTTTGAAAGATCAACCCCCTGACTGCTCAACCAGGATTCAAACTGCATACGGGTGGCAGAACCTGGTTCACGCATTAAAAAGCGCTCGTTTTTTAACTCTGAAAAATCTAGCTCACCGCCTTCTGCACAATAACGGGATGCCCAATGATCAGCAGGAGCTATCAGTTGCAGCGGGTTTTTAATAATACGGCAAGCCTGCACCAGCTCGCCGCTGGGCGGTTGACTGAACAGATACAAATCATCATCCTGATGACCAAAGCGGTTCAGAATATGAGCCCTGTTGCCTACATTTAATGTCACGGCAATTTTCGGATTGGCTTTGTCAAAAGCCCCCAAAATAGTCGGCATCACATATTTGGCTGTAGTGACTATACCTAAACTTAAAGTGCCGCTGCGCCCGCCTTTAGCCTCTTCCAATAACGAAGAGAAATCATCAAAACGACTCAGCACATCGGAAGCCGCCTGAAATAACGCATCACCAATGTAAGTGGTATGCACCTTACCTTCGCGGTATTCCAGCAAGGGCTGCCCTACTTCATCAGCCAGCTTTTTAAGCTGTAAGGACACGGTCGGCTGAGTTAAATGCAATAGCCGTGCAGCGGCAGATACAGACGCCAGTCGCACCACTTGCACATAAACCTGCAATAACCTGAAACTTAAATGCCGCACATCCACAGAACACTCCAAAGCCAGTTGTTGCGAGAGCCATTAGCCACCCCATAGATAATCTTCAATATTAAAGTGGCAAACAATTAATTATCCAATATACCCAAAGGCAGGCACAATCGCCAGCCAATAACAGCTACGGAGTTGAGTCATGCCTGATATTGTGATCGCGTTTTTTGCCTTTGGCCTTATCGCGGGTTTGTTAAAGTCAGATTTAAAAGTCCCTCAGTCTATTTATGAAACCTTATCTATCCTGCTGATGCTGGTGCTTGGCTTAAAAGGCGGTATGGCGCTACATGGTCAGGCTCATAGCGGTATGGTACCGGATCTCTTAGCCGTAGCAGCTTTAGGTTTGATTATTCCACTGTTGTCTTACCCGGTTTTACGTTATCTGGTCAAACTGACTAACTCAGATTCGGTCAGTATCGCCGCCCACTATGGTTCAGTCAGCGCCGGTACCTTTGCTGTGGTTGTCGCATTGGCTGAAAAATCTGGCTTGCCTCTATTACCTGAAACTACCCTTTATCTGGTGATGCTGGAACTACCCGCCATCGTCATTATGTTGGGTATTTATGGAGCAACTAAAGGTCAGGGTAATCAAGCCCATATTTGGCGTGAAGCCTTAACCAGCCGCGGTGTGTTACTGCTTGGTGGTGGTGTATTGATTGGTTATCTGTATGGTCCAGAAGGTTTAGAGCCTATAGCACCTGCCCTTATTGGAGGCTTTAAAACCATGCTGGCGCTGTTTTTATTGGAAATGGGACTGTGTACCGCCAAAGTCTGTAATCCTTTACCACTGCAACATTGGCGTTTGATGCTATTTGCAGCCTTAGCCCCATTTGCTTTAGGTGCTTTAGGTTTGGCTTTTGGCTTACTGCTGGATTTACCCCAAGGCTCTTTATTGGTGCTGACCACTTTAGCCGCCAGCGCCTCTTATATAGCAGCGCCTGCCGCGGTGCGTGCCAGTATCCCGGACGCCAATATAGGCCTGGCGATGCTCGCATCTTTGGGCATCACCTTCCCGGTGAACGTGCTGCTGGCCATCCCTGTGTATCAGCATTGGGTGGAGCTTGCGGTCGGGAATTAATCTAAGGTTCTGAAAAGCGAACAAAAAAAACGCAGTCAAACCTTGGGGCATTGCATTTATGAGTTAAAGCAGTAGTATAAGGCCCAACGTCGGTACGTAGCGCAGCTTGGTAGCGCACTTCGCTGGGGGTGAAGGGGTCGGAGGTTCAAATCCTCTCGTACCGACCATTAAATTAACCTGCTTTTACAGCAGGTTTTTTTATGCCTGAAATTCACTTTTACTCAAAACTGTCTTTCCTTACAAGTTTCACTCTGTTGTAAAAATTATTGGCTTTTTTATAAACAGTTCGTGTACAGTTGTTTTCTGATTTAGTGACAACAATAAGGAACAGTTATGCAAATCAATTTAAACACCCCAAGTACAGCAGCTACATCAACAGCACAGACTGTTGCTCCTGCAGCCCAGGCTAAAACAACTACTACCACAGCCCCTTCTACTGCAGATACTGTGACCCTATCTGCTGAAGCAAAGGCTAAGTTTGCGGCTGATTTAGAAACTCTAGGCAGTGGTTCTGGTAATGAACCCCCAATTACCAAAAGTTTGAGTCGCGATACACCTCTGATGCAAACTTTAGGTAGCGGTTCGGGCAATGAACCACCGATGGACGATGAGGACGACAAGGAAAAGTAACAGTGGGAGAATTTGCTTACACTGTTGACAGGCTATTTTGGTTAATCTGTGTGTTATTGCTTGTTGTGTCTGTAATTTACAAGCTTGATGTATCATCCAGAATTGCGCTTACCGTCTGGGTAGTTGGTAATTTGTTGATGGATCAACTCCAGCCTTACATTATGGAGTTAGCGACAGTTAATAAAATAGCAGGCGTATCCTTCTGGTATGTGATCTGGGCAGCGATAGAAATTCTGTGTTTATGGTGCATTTACAAAATTCATGCGGCCCACAACTTAGAAGCAAGCAAACTAGCTCGTTATATCATGGTCTGTTTTTTGAGCCTCTGTGCCCTGCAGTTCATGCGTTATGCCGACAGAGTTGTTCTTGACACAAATATGCTCTCAGAAGTTTATAAATATGTAGTTGTTTCTATTAACATTTCCGTAGTGCCATTCGCTATATTCTGGTTTGTTAAGGACATACAAACGCTCAGAAAAGGAGTTGCTTTATGATTGAATTTTTATCACTGCTTGTGCTGGCTGTGCTGCTGTTGAGTGGTCTGTTTTGGTATAAAAAGACCTGTCGCCATTTAACAGTCAAGGAAATAGAACAACGGGTTTCACAGCAAATGGAACAAAGAGCGCACAAACTTTGTATGCAGGCCTTTGATGTGCAAAGAACCAGCGAAGCTGAAGAACGCAGTAAACTAGACGAACAATTTCAGGACGATTTGCATCTGTATGTAGAAGATTTTCAGGCAGAAGTGGCTGAAAGTTTGCAGCAAAATAAGGTGCAGGATATTCAGAGTTATGGCTTTATCAGGCTGACTAAATAGCGGCCTTTTAGCGGCCGCCCCATTCAGTTAGCCCATTGCTTTTCAAACTGATAAAACGCAGGTTTGGCCAGGCTTAAGTTTGGCTGATGCTGCTTTTTTAGGTAATGCTGGATCTCCTGTTGAACCTGATGCACAACCTCTATTAGCTCAGTCAGAGCAAACTCTTCGGTGTGGAACACGAAGGTTTTACTGGCGGGTTCAAGCCAGCAAAACATAGCTTCGTTATCCATCCAGGTGATGACCTGATTAAAACTGGTTAAGTGGTGAGCGTTGTAACGGCGCATGGCGCTGTTGTCCCGTACTGAATGATCCAACTCATCCGCATGGCGCCACAAGGCTTCATTGCGTAGCGGATGATTGAGATCTGGCAGGTTGATTTCACTGCGCAGCGCCATAGCTCTGTGGCAGATGTCCAGCCCCTGCTCTCCACAGCATTTGGCAGGCCAGAATATCCGGGATAATTGATGGGTATGGATCAGAATTAAATGCACGGCGTCGTACATATCTTCGCAAGCGCGGCGCTGACAATCCCAGTCTTCAGACCAGTCTTGTAATTGTTTAATGGCTCTGTCCAGTTCTTGTCCGGCTTCAATGATTAACTCAGATTGCAGTTCAGCTTGTTTTATATGTAGCAGTATTTCTTTGGCATCCATTTCAACACTCCTGTAAGACGAGACAACACCCTTAATCGGGTACTCAGTATCTTGAGTGTAGAAAGCATCAGAGGCTTTGCAAGCTAGCCAAACTCGCGCTAAGTTATAGATTTTTCGATAATTACCCATTTTGGGTTTTCACCAAAATCTAAGCTGCTGAGTTATCGTGATATCAACTCTTTTGGTTTTTTCATATTTTTTTGTATTTATTTTCAACAATCTGCCCTTTAATTGGGTAATTCTGCTGATATCGCCCCCGTGCAGATCAAATAAAGTGACCGCTGTAAAACAGCCGTTCATCAAATAGTTACATCTGTTTTTTAAACTTTGACGTACAATAACCGCCTTTTTCGTCGCCTCTGAGGAATTTTATGCTGGGCTTTTTTGAACGATTAACCAAACCTTTCCCTGATGACGAGCCAACTCAGCCGCCTCAAGGCTTATTTGCATTTTGTTTGCATTACAGCAAAGGTATGGTACTGCCGCTGATCCTGATGTCTATCGCAACAGCCTTATTGGCTGCACTGGAAGTGTCCTTATTTGGTTATATGGGCCAACTGGTAGATTGGCTGGTGAACAAAAACCCTGAAACTTTCTGGCAGGAAGAGCAGGATACCTTGATCACCATGGCTGTGGTGATGTTGGTGGTGTTACCTGCGTTAGTGTTTTTCCACTCTGCACTTATCCACCAGACGATATTGGGTAACTACCCTATGTCGATCCGCTGGTTAGCGCATCGTTATTTATTAAAACAAAGCCTTGGCTTTTATCAGAATGAATTCGCTGGCCGCATTGCAACTAAAGTGATGCAAACAGCTTTGGCTGTGCGCGAAACCGCCACCAAGCTGCTGGATGTAATGGTGTATGTGGTGGTGTATTTTGGCTCTATGTTGTATCTGATAGCCGATGCCGACTGGCGTTTGGTACTGCCGATGCTTGCATGGTTAGTGATCTACACCGGCTTGCAGTTCTATTTTGTGCCACGGCTGAAACAGGTTGCTACTGAACAAGCCGACGCCCGTTCAGAAATGACAGGCCGTATTGTCGACAGTTACACCAATATCAGCACCATTAAACTGTTCTCACACACAGCCCGTGAGTCTGATTATGCGCGCGACAGCATGCAGCTGTTTCTGGTGCCTGTGTATAAACAAATGCGACTGGCTACCTGGCTGAATATCTGTGTGCAAGGGCTGAATTATCTGTTGGTGTTCTCTATTGCCACTCTGGCTATATGGTTATGGTCAGTTAATGCCGTGACAGTAGGTTCCATTGCCATAGCAGTCAGTCTGGCTTTGCGTTTAAACGGTATGTCGCAGTGGATCATGTGGGAAGTCAGTGCGCTGTTTGAAAACATCGGTACTGTGGCAGACGGTATTGCTACCTTGTCTCAGCCGCATCAAATCGTCGATAAAACCGATGCCAAAGCTATTGAAGTGTCACAAGGTCAGATTGAATTTAAACAGCTGAACTTTAACTACGGCAAAGTGGCTGGTGAACATGGTCCTGTGATCGATGGTCTGGAATTGTCGATTAAACCAGGTGAAAAAGTAGGTTTAGTTGGCCGCTCTGGTGCAGGTAAATCGACCTTGGTGAACTTGCTGCTACGTTTTTATGACGTCAATTCGGGCCAGATTTTAATAGATGGTCAGGACATCAAAACTGTATCACAGGAAAGCTTACGCGCTCATATCGCTATGGTGACGCAGGATACCTCTTTGCTGCACCGTACAGTACGGGAGAACATTTTGTATGGCCGTCCCGGTGCTACTGAAGCAGAAATGTTTGAAGCAGCTCGCTTGGCAGAAGCCGATGCCTTTATTCAGGAACTGACTGATCCTAAAGGCAATAGCGGTTATGACGCTCAGGTCGGCGAGCGGGGTGTAAAACTTTCGGGTGGTCAGCGTCAGCGTATTGCTATAGCCCGGGTATTACTGAAAAACGCCCCTATCCTTATTCTGGATGAAGCAACCTCAGCGCTTGATTCTGAAGTAGAAGCTGCTATTCAGCACAGTCTGACTCAGCTGATGATAGGGAAAACTGTGATAGCTATAGCGCACCGTTTATCCACTATTGCGGCTATGGACAGGCTTATAGTACTGGACCAGGGTCGTATAGTTGAGCAAGGTAGCCATCAGGAACTAATTGCCAAAGGTGGCATTTACGCTCAGTTATGGGCGCATCAAACCGGTGGTTTTATTGGTGTTGAATAAAGAATGAAGGTCAGAGCCTTGGCTCTGACCTTTTGTTTTAGCTCAAACGCGGGTCGGTTTCAGCCACCATCGGCTGATTTAAATGTTCATTTCTAAACTGCAGTAAGACCGGAAAAGGTTTTAAATCGACTAAATCACGAAATAACACCCAGTCGATCAGAGTAAATAAGCTGATACTCAGATAATCCCAACGTCCAAATTGCCCTGCCCTGATTTGCTGTTCCAGCGCTTCCAGCGTTGCCTGTATGCGCTCATGCTGCAGGTTAAAAAACAATTTATCCTCTGTGACTTCAAAACCTGAGCGTTTACATAACAACAGCTCAACGAGTGAATCTGTACAGGCATTGATAGTAGTCAGACTGTTTTCCTGATCCCAGCTCAACGGCTTTAAATTCAACTTTTGCGCCAGGTAACGGTAAATCACTCCTGAATCAAAAATAACTTGCTCATCATCTACTAACACCGGCACTTTACGCGCTGGATTGTGTTTTACCAGCACAGAGCGGCCTTCCGACTCAAAAATATTTAATGCAACAAACTGATAAGCCTGACCCGCCAGAACTAAACGTAAACGACGCACAAAAGGGGAAGCCACTGAACCTAATAACTGCATAACCTACTCCATTTACAGATCATGAGTTCAGTGTACAACCTTAATAAGTCGCTTAGATAGCCCTGAATGTTGTTTAATCCGGACTCACTGCTGAGAGTTTTTTCAGCTCAAACTGATAAGCAGCCTGAGCGACTTGCGCAATAATGGCTTCGTTGGTTCGTTCTGATTCAGCCGAATCCTTGACAAATACCGCCACCAATAAAGGCCGTCCATCAGGCAACATAATGACGCCTACATCATTGGTCGCCGCAGTTTTTCCTGCTCTGACGCCGGAAGTACCGGTTTTATGCGCCACTATAGTGCTGGCAGGTAACAGGCCTTTTAACCGCTGTGGTCCTGTGGTGGTTTCCACCATCCACTTCCACAACAAAGCCTGAGAGGTCTCAGACAACTGCTTTTTTTGTTCAAACTTTTTCAAAAGTTGAGCCGCAGCTTTCATCGAGGTCCAGTTTTTATATTGCACCTGATCATCAGCATGCATTTGTGCTTCATTTGCTACTACTTCAGTTTCTTTAATACCTAAAGACTGAATGTAAGCATGCAGAGCTGCAGGCCCTCCAACGAGTTCGAACAATAAATCACAGGCCACATTGTCGCTGTGTGACACCGAATACTGCAGTAACTGCTGTACTGCAACAGTAAATTCATCGCCCTGATGCTCTTTCATCATTGGCGACCAGGTGTTTTGTAATACTGCAGAGCGTTTTACTGCAACCGATTGATTTAAATCCAGTTTACCCTGATCGACCTGATGTAAAACCAGCATAGCCAGATGCAGCTTAAATACGCTTTGCATCGGGAATTTCTCAAAAGGATTGACCAGCAAAGGCTCAAGATCATCAGGCCCCCATACAGCAACACCGACAGTAGCTTGCTTACCCGTCACTATGGTTTCAATTTGCTCTTTTAATAGCGGGGATTGGGCAGAGACGACCCATGAACTTAAGCTCAACATCAGCAGAGCTGTAGTGGTAAAAACACGTTTTGCGATGACATTCATACGACTGTCCTTGTTATTTTTGTGGATTATACAAAAGGCAGCCGCAGCTGCCTTTATTCATTCTGTGATCACTGTTATTCGATTTGTCTGCGCCCTTCTGAGCTGCGCATTTCCCTGGCCTGAGCTCTGGGCTGCTCTGCCCTGGGTGCCTGATAACTGCGCTCAGCACGGGGTTGCTCCATCCGTGGTTGTTGATAACTACGTTCAACACGAGGCGTCTGATAATTACGCTCTACCCTGGGCTGTTCAACACGAGGCGTCTGATAATTACGCTCTACCCTGGGCTGTTCAACACGAGGCGTTTGATAATTACGTTCTACCCTGGGTTGTTCAACACGAGGTGACTGGTAATTACGTTCTGCCTTTGTTATTGACGGCTGCAGGTTTCTGCCCTGGTCCTGGATCCTTTCTCTGACCACAGCTGAATCAGGCCGTTGCTTAACATCACCGTTATGAGGTCGGTCGACACGGGGCTGCAACTCTTGCTGCTTGTCTCTGTTATTTACATTAACAGCAGGACGATATTCTTTATCCCGCGCCAACTCTGCGCGTCTGCGCTTATCATAATCTATCCGCTGCGGCTCCTTGTCATGCTGAGCGCCTGATTTGCCTGTGGCACGCTCAGAGGCAAACTTGCGTTCTTTTTCATCAAAACGTTGAGCCTTTTCACTATTAAATTTGCGATCCGGTGCATAACCCTTGTTTTCACGGGTTTGGGCCGCCCATTCACGTTGCTGCTCTCTGTTTTGATAACTACGATTGCCACTAAACTCACGGGTTGGCTGATAACCTGCCTGATAACTCACGCCACGTCTGTGGTGCGGGTTATGACGCCAGTGATGCGATTTTTTGTGGTGCACTATCTGATGGCTACGATAGTAATACGGGTCACGCCAGTGATGGTGATGATCGATCACCACAATCTGGCGGCGCGGCCAGTGGAAACTGCTGAAATAGAATCCCGGCGCAATCTGAATACCAACGCCCCAGGAAAAACCGCGATGCACCGCATAACCTACAGGCACATGCCAATAGACGGGCGGATAGCTACGCCACCACCAGGGTCCATACACAATTTGTGGGTCGTAATAAGGCAGATACACCACTTGCGGTGAAGCCGACTCAATGATGATGGTTTTTTCTTCCCTCACCACTTTGATATGTTGCTGTTTATCCAGATTACCAGAAGCATAAGCTTTGTTACGCAGCGTCTGGATACTGGTCATCACCTGGGCTTCCTGACCTAAAAATGCATCGCCCAAACGCTGTGTCCAGTCGATATCATCGCTCATACGCTCCAGCAATTGTGGGAAAGGCACCAAGGCTTTGACGCTTGGGTCCCAGTCTTCGTCTTCCACTTGTTCCAGCGCTTCTTCAGCACTGTAACGAGGATGTTCTTCCACCCACCTGTTAGCTTTAATAATTTCCAGTGGATAAGTGGATGCAATAAGCACATGCGAAAGAACTGTATCCGGGTACAAAGCAATAGGAGCAAGCATAGCGTCCAGCTCAGCCTGACTAAAACTTTGCACAGTGCTACCGGCACTGGCGGTCTGTTGTGCTGCCACTGGTGCAACCAACAAGGCTGGGAATAAAGCCACTGAAAGCAAAGGTAAGCATTTCATCAGGGCACGCATTGTAAGCTCCTGCCACTTTAAGTGGCCGCTAAAACCCGGATCTAAAGGTAAAAGTGTCGCGAGATCCGACGCCACACTCCAAAATTCTTTGTAACACTGATGCATTTATCACCAGCTTGCATCAAGTTATAACAAGCATTGCCTGAACAGCTTCTGAATACCTGCAAGCCTTTACGCTTTGACTTTAAAAAGCGACGAAGGTTTAAAACCTGTCACCATCGAGGTGCCGGTGATCACTACAGCGACCCCAACAAAAGTATGCCAGCCTAAAGCTTCGTTTAAAAAAATATGGCCCCAGAACACACCAAATACCGGAATTAAGAAGGTGACTGTTAAGGCCGGAGTGGCGCCTTCATCCTGGACTAAGCGGAAGTACAATAAATAGGCCACACCGGTACAGATCACGCCAAGGGCTAATACAGCAGCGGCGACATTCAAACTAATATCGGCTTGTATCGGGAATAACAGCATGACAGGAGCCAACATTAACGCTGAAGTCCACATACTGCCGTGAGCGTTGGTATAAGGAGCGACGGTTTTCGCCAGACGGGTGTAGTGAGTCGATATGCCATAACAAAAAGCAGCGCCAGCGGCACAAAACACAGCCACTAAAGCACCAGGTTCCAGCACAACAGGGTCAAAACCCACCAAGATGGCCACACCACTGATCCCCAGCACCAGACCAATCGCTATTCGCAACGTTAAAGCTTGCCGGAAAACCACTATACCTATCAAAGCGCCCCAGATAGGAGCAGTCGCATTCAGCACAGATAAAACCGACGCCGTTAAGGTTTGCGCTGCATAAGCAAATAGTAAAAACGGCAAGGCAGAGTTAAAGAAGCCAAGAATAAAAAAGTGCTTCCAGTTATGTTTTAAATCCAGCTGATGTTTTTTCAAAAACCAGCCCATCAGGCCCAAAAATAGCGCAGCAAACAACACCCTGCCCGTCATTAAAGCGGCAGGACCCAGAGTTCCGACCGCAATGCGCATAAACAAAAATGAAGAGCCCCAAATGGCGGCCAAACTAAAGAGACGAAGAAAACTGGCGGGCTGCATGAAAACTCCTGTAAGCAATCAGATGTCGGGCTTTTATTGGTTACCCTGAAAGTTTTAAACAAAATTCTGTTTTTTTAACTAAGTATTCAGTTAATGCGACACTTATTGCACAAAAAATGAAAAATTCTAAAAAAGCCGGGTTGCGAAGCTATGCAGTTATATTGCATAATTACCCCGCTTCATTTTTGCTTTATTGCTTCAGCCCATACCACTTTTGTATGGGCTTTTTCATTTCTGGGCCTAAAACTCCACCCCACCTAAAACATCAACTCCAAAGTAGTTGATGTTGTGGCTAGGCGACAAGCCAACGAGACCCCAGGAGCATAGTGCACTATGTGACTGGGGCGAGAGGCGCAGTCAACAACGCCACGGCTTCAAATACGCGGGAGTTTAGCTCTGATCATCCTGGCTAATACGACTTGCCACAGCGCCTGTCTGCTGTTGGTATTTCGCATCCACTCTTTTGTTGTATGGACGGGCAGCTTCACCTGTCATAGTTTCAAAATTCAGCGCACCAATTTTCATATTGGGTCTAAGTGCCAGCGGTAAACGGCCACTGTTATAAAACTCCAGCACTATATTGCCAGACCAACCCGGATCGATACGGTGCGCTGTTACATGCACCATTAAGCCCAAACGGGCTAATGAAGAACGTCCATCCAACCAGCCTACGATGTCCGCAGGCAAGGTGACGGATTCGAGTGTAATAGCCAAAGCCAGTTCGCCCGGATGCAGGAAAAAAGCTTCGTCATCTGTTAATACAATTTCATCACTCATCACTGAATTTAACGCGTGATCCACTTCTTCACGTGGACCACTTAAATCAATAAATGCAGCGGCATAAGCACGAAAAGTGCGGAATTTATGGCCTAAGCGAATATCCACACTGACACCGCTGATCATGTCTGGTGTTGGCCGTGGCGTAATTTGGATCTTGCCTGCGTCTATATAGGCTTCAATGTCGCGGTCACACAATCTCATGGTTAATCATCCGTAAAAATAATTTCGGGTTGCTGCGCTTGCTGATGTTGGGAGTTCCAATATAAAGCAAAGCTCAGTTGTCGTGCTATAGCCCGGTAAAAACCAGTACCGCTTTCGGCTGGGTTCAGCACTAGCGGCGTTCCGGCATCACAGGACTGGCGTATTTGTTTTTGTAAGGGTAACTGCCCTAATACAGGCACCTGATAACGTTCAGCTAATTCCAAGCCGCCATTGGTACCAAAAATATCGTCGATTTCACCACAGTGACTGCACTGGTAAAAACTCATATTCTCTACCAAACCAAGTACAGGAATATTCACACTGCGAAACATAGAAATGGCTTTTTGTGCATCAGCCAAAGCCACATCCTGCGGTGTTGTGACTATTAAAGCCCCGGTCACCGGTAGTTTTTGCGACATGGTCAGTTGAATATCGCCTGTGCCCGGTGGCATATCGACAATTAAATAATCTAAATCCGGCCACAAGGTTTCGTTTAATAGCTGAAGCAACGCCTGACTGGCCATAGGGCCACGCCAAACCGAGGCTTTTTCCGGGTCGACTAAAAAACCAATCGACTGCAGATAAATACCAGCAGCTTGTTTAGGCAATAGATGTTTATCGTCCGGTGATTCTGCTTTGGCGTCTTTTAAACCCAACATAGTCGGAATAGAAGGACCATAAATATCCGCATCCAACAGCCCCACTTTGGCGCCTTCTAAGCCTAAAGCCACAGCCAGATTGACAGCAGTGGTACTTTTACCTACACCACCTTTGCCCGATGCCACTAAAATCACTTGCTTGATATTGCGGTAGGCTGGTTCTGCCGCGTTTTCGCTTTGAAGTTCCAGTTTCAGATCTGGCTGCACCTGCTGAAGTACAGGCAATAACTCGTCAGCCAAAGAGGCCCATGGGAACTTCAGCGTTAAGCTCAGGCTATTTTGTTTAGTGTTAAAACTGGCCTGCTGGATCAAAGTATCCAGCGGCATAGGAAATTCGTTGCTTTGAAATTCAGCCAAAGTTTTGGCTAATACTTCAGGCATTTGAGTCGTAGCTGACTGCTCTGCTGTTTTTTTAAACCATTTAAACCACATAGTGTTACTCAATCTGTGTTGCTGAACTGGTTCGATTCCTGTGAACTGCATTTTGTGCGCACTTTGCCAGCTTTTCCGCGCTTTGCTGCTTTTGAACTGGTGCGCTTTAACGCGCGCTATTGTATCATTAAGCCACTTTTTTCAGTGATATATCTATGAGTTATCGATGACACAACGCAAAATTCTTATCACCAGTGCTTTACCTTATGCCAATGGCCCCATTCACTTAGGTCATATGCTGGAATATATTCAGACTGACATCTGGTCCCGTTTCCAAAAAGCCCGTGGTCATCAGTGTTATTACGTCTGTGCGGATGATGCTCATGGCACCCCTATTATGCTTAAGGCTCAGCAGCTGGGTATTACCCCAGAGCAGATGATTGCCCAAACCTCGCAAGAGCATCAGGCTGACTTTGCCGAATTTTTAATAGGCTTTGATAACTATCACAGCACTCATAGCGAAGAAAACCGCCAATTCGCCAGCGATATTTACACCAAACTGGATAAAGGTGGTTATATCAAACGCAAAACCATCAGCCAGTTGTTTGACCCTGAAAAACAAATGTTCCTGCCGGACCGTTTTGTCAAAGGCGACTGCCCTAAATGTGGCGCTTTGGATCAAAACGGTGACAGCTGTGATTCCTGTGGCGCAACCTACAGCCCAACTGAGCTTAAAAACCCACGTTCAGTAGTGTCAGGCGCAACTCCGGTATTAAAAGACAGCGAACACTATTTCTTCGACCTGCCCGCTTTTGAGCAAATGCTAAAAGACTGGACCCGCAGTGGTTCATTGCAGGACGAAATGGCGAACAAACTGCAGGAATGGTTTACTGAAGGCCTGCAACAATGGGATATCAGCCGCGACGCACCTTATTTTGGTTTTGAAATTCCAGGCGCGCCAGGCAAGTTTTTCTACGTTTGGTTGGACGCTCCTATCGGCTACTTAGCCAGCTTTAAAAACTACTGTGATAAAACCGGTGTGAACTTTGACCAGTTCTGGCAAAAAGACTCAGACGCTGAGATTTACCACTTTATCGGCAAAGACATTATCTATTTCCACAGCTTGTTCTGGCCGGCTATGTTAGACGGTGCCGGTTACCGTAAACCTACTTCTGTGTATGCGCACGGTTTTGTTACTGTCAACGGTGCCAAAATGTCCAAGTCACGTGGCACCTTTATCAAAGCCCGTACTTATCTGGAGCATTTAAACCCGGAGTATCTGCGTTATTACTTTGCGTCTAAGCTCACCAGCAATATCACTGATTTAGACTTAAATCTGGAAGACTTTGCGCAAAAGGTGAATGCCGATTTAGTAGGTAAAGTGGTGAATATCGCCAGTCGCTGCGCCAGCTTTATCAGCAAAAAATTCGATGGCAAGTTAACAGCTGACATTGCAGAACCTGCTTTATTAGCTGAATTTACTGCCGCAGGCGAAACCATAGCTGAAAGCTTTGAAAAACGTGAATTTGCCCGTGCTATCCGTGAAATTATGGCGCTGGCCGATAAAGCCAACCAATATATAGACGCTAAAGCGCCTTGGGTGCTGGCAAAAAATGAAGCGACCTTAACCGAAGCGCATTTAGTCTGCTCTATGGGTATTAACCTGTTCCGCGTATTAATGCACTACTTAAAACCAGTGCTGCCGGCTATGGCCAAAGAAGTGGAACTGTTTTTAAACGACGAATTAAGCTGGTCAACCTATCAGACCGCTTTAACCAATCACAGCATCAATGTGTTTAAGCCATTGATGCAACGTGTAGAAATGACAAAGGTAGAAGCTATGGTCGAAGGCTCAAAAGAAAACTTACAGCCAACAGCTGCTGTAGCACCAAAAACCGCTGAGACTAAAGCAGCTCCTGCTGTTGATTCAGCAGAAAACGCCATTGAGCCTATTGGCGAAACCATCAACATTGATGACTTTGCCAAGCTGGATTTACGGGTTGCCCGCATTATCAACGCCGAACATGTTGAAGGCGCTGACAAGCTGGTGAAACTGCAACTGGACTTAGGTAACGAGCAACGTCAGGTGTTTGCTGGCATTAAATCCGCTTACCAGCCAGAGCAGTTAATTGGCCGACTTACGGTGATGGTTGCCAACTTAGCGCCACGTAAAATGCGTTTTGGTATGTCTGAAGGCATGGTGATGGCCGCTGGCCCCGGTGGCAGTGATATTTTCCTATTAACGCCAGATGATGGTGCTACGCCAGGTATGCGCGTTAAATAGAGGTTGCCCGTCGTTCTTGAAGCTGCAGCTTTGTTGACTGCGCGCGCTCGCCCCAGTCACATAGGTGAACTATGCTCCTGGGGTCTCGAGCACTTGTCGTCGCGCTGCAACTCCAATTACTTAGGGTAGTAGATTGGCTACCCTTTTTTGTGACAAGGAAAAGCATGTCTAACATTCTGCGTTCGTTTTCTTCGTTGTATTTTGCCACTTTATTGATGGTACTCGCCTCTGGGGTACTGACCACTTATTTAGGTTTGCGCCTTGCCGCAGACTCGGCAGCTCAAATCTGGATAGGCGGCATGATGTCGGCTTATTATCTGGGGTTAGTCGCTGGTTCTAAAATTGGTCACCGTTTAATAGCCCGTGTTGGTCATATCCGTGCTTTTGTTGCCAGCGCCGGCATTACCACAGCAAGCGCTTTGGGCCATGCCTTAATAGACGATTTAGCCGTCTGGCTGGTGCTGCGCCTGATGGTGGGCATGGGCATGATGTGTATGTATATGGTGCTGGAAAGCTGGCTGAACGAACAGGCTGACAGTAAAAACCGCGGCACAGTCTTTGCCAGTTATATGATTGTCTCTTACTTAGGTTTAGTGCTGGGTCAGCTGGCGATTAGCTTAAACCCGGAATTAACACTAAAACCTCTGCTGATTGTCGCTATGTGTTTTGCGCTTTGTATTGTGCCTTTAGCCTTAACACGCCGTATTCACCCGGCGCCTTTGCAACCAGCGCCACTTAAAATCAAACTATTCTGGCAAAAAGTGCCACAGGCACTAACAACCGTAGGTATGGCTGGTGTAATAGTGGGCTCCTTTTATGGCCTTGCACCGGCTTATATTGCGCACAGCGGCGCCAGCACACAACAAGTTGCGGCTTATATGGCAACTACTGTTATCGCAGGCTTATTAGCGCAGTGGCCTATGGGCCGGCTGTCTGACAAAATCAGGCGCAGCAGGCTGATCCGCATCAATACAGTGATTCTGGGTGCCATTGTGCTTTGTATCGCTATACTGCCGCTGAGCGGAATACCGCAACTGGTGTTTACCTTTGCTTTTGGTATTTTAGCTTTTACGTTGTACCCGCTGGCAACAGCGCTGGCGAATCAGAATGTAGAGCAGGAACATAGGGTTGCTTTGTCAGCCACTATTTTACTGACCTTTGGTTTGGGCGCTTGTATTGGACCACTGATCGCGTCTGCTTTTATGCAGTTGATTGGCGATAGCATGCTGTATGGTTTTATGGCGTTATGTACTTTGCTGCTGTTTTTACGTTTAACTCAGGTGAACTATCAGCAGAAACAACAAAACAAAGAAGTAGCTCAGGACTATGTGATGGCATCGGGCGACTTAATGTCTTCCCCTTTAGCTGCCGCCTTAGATCCACGGGTTGACGAGCAAATGGTGCAGGAGCAAATGCTCAATCCACAGCATCAGGATGCAGAGCTGCCAACAGCGGATCAGGAACTAAGCAGTATGGATGCAGAACCAGAAGCTGCTGTAACCACTGAAACTGTTGAAGCTGTAGATGAAACAGAGCCAGATAAACACCAAACATCAGATCGCAACAAACCGGCTTAAGCCGGTTTGTTGTTTTTAAAGCATGACAGGCGAAGAAATCAAAACAGAGTTAGTACCAGTTTGCCCACAACAGCATTAGAAGCCAGCAACTGATGCGCCCGCTCCGCTTCCGACCAGTCGATGCTTTGTGCCAATACAGGCTTAATTTTTCCTTCCGCCAAAGCCTTTCCAAACTGCTGACTAAAATCGCTGATTAAAGCTGATTTATAGCCATCTGTTCTGCTTCGAAGTGTGGAGCATAAAAGCTGACCGCGTTTTTTCAGCATCAGACCTAAATCCAGCTCTGGAGTCATACGACCACCCAGCATAGAAAGCACAACAATCTGCCCATCCAGCGCCAACAGCTGAATATCTTTTGCGATGTATTCACCTGCTACAGGGTCGATAATCAAATCAAAACCTTGAGGTCGTGCAGCTTTTAGTTCAGCCGCAAAATCATGAGTTTTATAGTTCAAAGCACAATCAGCCCCTAAGGCTAAGCAGGTTTTGGCTTTTTCGTCCGAACCCACTGTGACAGCAACAAAACAGCCCATAGCTTTACCCAGCTGTATAGCTGCAGTGCCTACACCACTAGCCCCTGCATGCACCAATAACGCACCTTGATAGGGCAAATGACCTACAACCCGCATCGCCTGGAAAGCTGTTAAAAACACTTCAGCACAAGCAGCAGCTTCGCTCATACCTAAAGTTGCCGGCTTTTTGATCAGATGCTCTGCAGACATAGCGACATACTGCGCATAACCACCGCCAGGCACCAAACCAAATACAGTCTCGCTAAGCCAATCTTGCGATACATCATCGGCCACAGCCACCACAGTACCTGCGACTTCCAAACCTAAAATCTCAGACTCCCCTGCTGGCGGCGGATAGAGTCCTGAACGCTGCAATAAATCTGCCCTGTTAATACCTGCAGCTGCGACTTTAACCAGAACCTGCCCGGCTTTTAGCACTGGAACAGCCACAGTCACTTGCTGCAACTGGCTTTGGCTACCGGGATTAATCACCTCAATAGCGGTCATTTGACTGGGTACAACATGCTTTTGCGTCAATTTGGCTGATCCTTTTAATAGTTTTGCTTTAGCTTTTGCGCACTCTTCACTAAAATAGCGCCCCTTGCCCATCTACAGAGTAGACCTATGTCTCACAGTATCATTTTACAACCCGAACGCGAAAAATCCTTAAGACGCCGCCACCCTTGGGTGTTCTCTAAAGCGGTATTGCAGGTTAAAGGCAAACCAGAGTCGGGTGAAACTGTAGATGTATTAACCCACGATGGGAAATGGTTATGCCGCGGCGCTTATTCAGCCGACTCGCAGATCCGCGTGCGCGCCTGGACTTTTAATGAAAAAGAACAGATTGATCAGGCCTTTTTCACGCGCCGTATTCAGCGTGCCTGGTCTGTGCGTCAGGATATGTACGATCTAAACCAAACTAATGGCTTACGTGTAGTAGCAGCTGAATCTGATGGTTTACCTGGTGTAACGATCGACTTATACGCCGATGTACTGGTCTGTCAGCTGTTATCCGCTGGTGCCGATGCAAACCGTGAGTTAATTGTCACAGCACTGAAACAGATTTTCCCTGACGTCAGCATTTACGAGCGTTCAGATGTGGATGTACGTAAAAAAGAAGGTTTAAAACCTGTCACTGGCTGGTTGCATTTGCCTCGTGAAAGCGGCGAAGTGGTGATTTTAGAAAACGGCATGAAAATTCTGGTCGATGTGATCAACGGCCACAAAACAGGTTTTTATCTGGACCAACGTGATTCACGCGCTGCTGCAGGCCGTCTGGCGAAAGGCAAAACCGTACTGAACTGCTTTAGCTACACCGGCACTTTTGCGCTGTCCTGTTTAAAAGGTGGTGCGGCTCATGTCACTAACGTGGATATGTCGGATTTAGCCTTAAAAACCGCAGAACGTAATTTAGCGTTAAATAACATGGAACTGGACAAGGCGAACAACGTCAAACAGGACGTATTTAAACTGCTGCGCGAATACAAAGAGCAAGGCAAGTTGTTTGATATGGTGATTTTAGATCCACCAAAGTTTGCCGATAGCAAAGCCCAGTTGATGCAAGCCGCCCGCGGTTACAAAGACATTAACCGTGTGGCCATGCAATTGGTCAAACCAGGCGGTTTATTACTGACCTTCAGCTGCTCAGGCTTAATGGAGGAAATGCTGTTTCAGAAAATAGTGGCTGACGCCGCACTGGATGCGAACAAAGATTGTTTGTTTATCGAGAAACTCAGTCAGTCCAGCGACCACCCTATTGCCAGCTTCTACCCTGAAGGTCATTATCTGAAAGGTTTAGTCTGTAAGGTGTTTTAAGAACCTATTCTCATCCTGGAATTTTGTTCCGGGATCATCACAAAAGGAGTGTTCGATGACGATGAAAAAATTAGCTTTAATAGTGGCCGCAGCCTTAAGTTTTTCTGCTGCCGCCGACTGGTCAGTCAATAGCGCGCAATCCAGCCTGAACTTTGTGTCTGTGAAAAATGACGTTGTGGCCGAAACCCACAGCTTTAAAGACTTAACAGGCAAGTTAACTGAAGCAGGCGAGTTTTCAGTGGCTATTCCTGCAATGAGTATCGACACTATCATTCCAATTCGTAACGAACGTATTCTGGAACATGTGTTAGCGGCCAAACAATACGCTACTATCAATGCCAAAGGCAAAGTCGACAGCAAAGTGTTAACTGGCTTAAAAACCGGTGACAGCGTTGTTGTAGATCAAGCCTTAGATTTGACCTTACTCACTAAAACCCAAAGCCTGATGGCCAAAGTAAAAGTAACCAAAGTGTCAGACAGCCAATTGGTAGTCACCACTGTTGCGCCAATTATGCTGGACGTAAACAAGTTTGAATTAAACGCTGGCGTAGAAAAACTACGTGAACTGGCAGGCCTGAAAACCATCAGCCCAATGGTACCAACGACTTTTAGTCTGATATTGGTGAAGTAGGTTTTTTGGTTAGTTGATGATATGAAATAGCCACCTTTGGGTGGCTTTTTTTTAAGTAGAATGGCTGACTATTAAACAACTTTTTTATAATTTACATTACGTTGTCTTGGATCGAAGTAGCCCAAAATACAATTGGGATTAACTATGCAAAGCTGTATATGATTTTTCTCTCGAAATCCGGCGTTGGGATAAAGAAATTTTCCTTCTGGAAACATACCCCGAACTGAGTCGATAAAATTTTGATGATTTCGAATTTTTCTTATATTTGTCCCTGCGGTGTCAGCAAGCTGAAGCTCTTTTGCAATAGCTTCATTATTGAGTTGTTGAAGACGCAGCATGACTTGGCAATCTAATGATCGCACCATGTCGATACCGTCATGCATGACTTTATTTACCGGCAAGCTTTGATTCAGTGCTTCAAACTCAAGCTTTAGAATTTCATAGGCTCTTTTGACTTTTTCCACGTCAGCAGAATCCAGAAGATCAATGCAGTTACCCAGCTTTACAAATGCTCCGATAACGGCTGGATTCAACACTTTTTTGCTAGCGCTAGCCCATTCAAGTGCCCGCTCATAGCTACCTTCCCAAAAATAGATTCCATGGCCCAGCCAATCATAAGCATTTTCGCTAGTACTCAGAACTTCCCCATTTTTGATTACCTGATCAAAAACTGACTTGTCGCAACCGTGGAAGCCTACGACTATGCCTGGGGATATGTACATTTACGATGCCACTCTGGTGATCACTTTACCGCTTGAGTTGAGAATTCCAGAGCGTTTAAGTGATTGCTTTATTTTCTCCCTGACTTCAGGCGTAAATTCTTTCTTTTTACTCTTGCGCTTTAAATCTGCCAGTCTTTCGTCCAATGACTCTTGAAGATCAAACATATTTATTCCTCTGATAGCCTCTGAATACAAATCAAAGTTTACAGCACAGCTCGGGATCTTTATAGATTTTTTAAGCACATTACCTGATGTTAAATTTTGGATACTGAGCTTAAATGTCCAAGTAGAGATCCAAGAACCTGAACTTCATAGATAAATAATTATTGTCCAGTTTTTCCGTCACCCACCTTGAAATTTCCCACTTTCCCTGACACTGTTAACACAGCAAATTCAAAAGGATAGGAATATGAAACTTTTATTTATTGTCACCACTCTGCTCGCCACAACTCAACTTCAGGCTGCAACACCAGCCAACCAAATCAATTGCCAAGCCAAAGACTTAGGTACTGTTGATCAACTGATTTGTTCAGACCCGGAGCTACTGCAACAAGATCAGCAACTGGCAGAGGTGTATCAGCAGGCTTTGCTAAAAGCAGTTAATGAAAAGCCGCCTATGTTAAAAGCTGAGCAGCGTGGTTGGGTAAAAGGTAAAGCGGAGTGCTGGAAAGAAGAAGATAAAAAAGCTTGTGCTTCAACGCTTTATATCCAGCGTATTGCTGAGTTACAGGCGCGTTATGAACTGCTGCCTGTCAGTAAAAAACTACTGCTTAGCTGCGAGAACAATCCGGCCAATGAAATCTCAGTTCGTTATTACCCCACCACACCAGCCACTTTAATTGCGGATTATGGTGATCAGGTCTCTTTAATGTATCAGCAAGCTGACCAGAGTTATGTCGGAAGAAATGAAAAGCTATCGGAGCAAAACGGTATTTTTACTGTGCAGTGGGGTTATGAAGCGCCGCTGATGAGCTGCAAAACTAAATAGCAGTAAGCGCCGCGAAGGCTCGTTAATTCAGCTCGATGATTTGCACACCCAGCTGGTAACAGTCTTCTTGTTCCTGAGCGCAGCGCATTACTTTAGCGTGGGCGGATAAAGGCGGAATACTGGGGTTGGAGCTTTGCATTTTGATGTAGAGCAGAATGCCCATTTCAAGCGGCTCATCTATTTCCAGCGACATGCCGGTAGAACTTAAGTCACGGCAAATGGCGTTGATCACCCGGCCCGATTGTGGATCGTTGATCATCAGCTGGACCTGAGAATTCACCATCATACGGTAGTAATTGCGCTTATCACTGTGGCCTAACATAGACTTTACTGCCCTTTCCTTAGTACCTGAAGCCGCAGCTGCCTTGCTGCAACTCCAATTACTTTGGGTGTAATTTTTTGAATTGATATCTTTTATAGATCGGCCACAAGCTGCTGTAAAGGCTTATTTATGCAAATGACTGCAGAGTAAATCGTCCACCAGCATCTGAATATGTCGCGCACTGATTGGTTTGCTGACAAAAGCGTCTGCGCCAGCGTCCAGTGCAGTTAATTCATCGCGGGGCGTATCCATGCCGGACATCATCAGAATAGGAATATGGCCGGTTTCAGGGGCGTTTTTTAACAGGCGGCAGGTATCCAGGCCATCCAGGCCTGGCATACAGATATCCATCATCACCAGATCAGGTTGTTGCTGCAACACCAGTTGCAAAGCTTCCACCCCACTTTTGGCGTAGGACAACTGATAAAAAGGCGACAAAGCCAACTCCAGCAGACGAAACATAAAATCTTCGTCGTCCACTATCATGACCTTCTTTTGCTTCAGTTCCATTGTCTGCATCCTTGTGATCTCCATTCAAACGCATCGATGCGTTTGACTTAAGTGTATGGCCTATTTAACGATTTGCCAAAAAATCAGCCAAAAATTAACTTTACTTTAACTCACTAACCGCCAGCAAAATGCGTTTTACCGACACTGGATAAGGTGTTCCCAAAGTTTGAGCATGCAAGGACACTTTAAGTTCCTCCAACATCCAGCGGATGGCCAGCACAGGTTCCGGAATAGTGCGGCCGGCAAATTTACCCAACAGGCTTTGATAAGCTTCTTCTGCTTTCTGGTATTCGTGTGACATCAAACGGTCACGGTTTGGATCCACAGGTAGTTTTTCCTGACGTTTTTGCAGCGCCTGCAAATAACGCAAAATGGCATCCAAACGTGCCGCACCATGAGTGCTGACAAAACCCTTAAACAGCAAAGAGTCGAGATGTTGCTTGATTTCACCCTGACCTTGTACATGTTTTAACTCAACTTTACCTTTGAGTTTTTTCTGAATTTCATGGCCAAGGGTTAAAATCTGCTCTACTTTCAGCGCGATACGAAGCACTGTTTCACCCAGATCTGCGCGGATTTTCTCTTTGACAGCGGTAAAATCAGCTTCGGTTTCAGGCCAGGGCTGCTCGCTAATCAATTGATCAACACCAGCGGCGATACAGTCGTCTATCAGCTCCAGCACTTTGCCAAAAGGATTAAAGTACAAACCAAGCTTGGCCTTGTTGGGCAAGGATTCCTGCAGGTATTTGACAGGCGATGGCACATTGAGCAAAACCAATCGGCGCAAACCCAGTTTGCTTTGTTCAGCCGCTTGTTCGGCGTTATCCAACAGCTTTATAGACACCGAATCTTTGTTATCCACCAAAGCCGGATAAGCCTTGATTTGATAACCGGCCTGCATTTTGATGTATTCACGCGGCAACTGACCAAAAGACCACTGTGTCAGCTTGTCCTGCTCTATACCGCGTTCTGCTACCTGGCTTAGGTTTTGTTGCACCTTGCCTTGCAGCTCTTGTTTTAACAGCGCCAAAGAGCGGCCTTGTTTTAAGGTCGTGCCTTTGTCATCCACCACCTTAAAGTTAAATTTCAGATGGGTTTCAATACCCGAAAGCTCCCAGACATCATCCGGAATAGTCACACCCGACATACGTTTTAATCTGTTGCTGACTACATCCAGCAAAGGCCCATCTTCAGGCTTAATGCTTTGCAATAAGGCATCTGCGTAATTTGGTGCTGGCACAAAGTTGCGTCTGTATTGTTTGGGCAAACATTTAATCAGCGCGACCAATAAATCATGACGAAGCCCCGGGATCAACCAGTCGAAACCCTGCTCTTCCAGCTGATTTAATAACGACAGAGGCACCACCAGACTTACACCATCGTCCGGTGCGCCCGGTGAAAAATGATAATCCAAAGGCAAGGTTAAATTGCCCTGACGCCAGAATTCGGGGAATTTATCGGCTGTGACTTCAGAGGCGTCACGTTTATAAAGCTGCTCTAAATCCAGATGTAGTAATTTGGCATCTTTGGCTTTAGCCTCTTTCCACCACTTAGCAAAATCGACTCTGTTATTGGCCCAGACCGGAATCTTTTCAGCGTAAAACGCCGCTAAAGTATCTTCATCCACCAGAATATCGCGGCGGCGGGCTTTTTCTTCCAGCTCTGTGACTTGCTCAATCAGCTTTTGGTTATGGGCTAAAAAGCTTTCGTTCAGACCTAAATCCTGCTCCACCAAAGCACTGCGGATGAAAATGTTGTGACAAGTCGCAGGGTCTATTTTGCTGTACAGCACAGGGCGTTTACCGACAATGATCAGGCCATACAAAGACACCTGTTCATAAGCCACTACTGCGCCTTTTTTCTTTTCCCAGTGCGGCTCGCTGTAGCTGCGGGTAACTAAATGCATAGCCGCAGGTTCAACCCATTCAGGCTCTATTTTAGCCACAGCACGGGCATAGAGCTTGGAGGTTTCCACCAGTTCAGCGGCCATCACCCATTTAGGTTTACGTTTAAATAAGCTGCTGCCAGGGAAGACAAAAAAGCGGCTTTGGCGTGGCCCCATATAATCGGCGTCGCTGTCGCGGCTACCGATTTGGCCTAATAAACCTGTCAGTAAAGCGCTATGGATTTGTTCGTAGGACGCAACCTGCGAATTCAGGCTCCATTGCTGTTCGCTGCAAATTTGACTGAGTTGCCCAAATAAGTCCTGCCATTCACGCACCCGAAGGTAATTCAACAGCTCCTGTTTACATAAACGGCGGAACTGGTTATTGGTCAGCTCGTCCTGCTTCTCTTGCAGATAAGCCCAGAGTTTGATCCAGGCACTGAAATCTGAATCAGGATCAGCAAAACGGCCATGCAACTCATCGGCTTTTTGCTGTTTATCCAACGGACGCTCGCGTGGGTCCTGAATAGACAAAGCCGAAACGATCACCAGCACTTCCTGCAAGCAGCTGTGTTCTGTCGCCGCAAATACCATACGTGCTAAACGAGGATCGACAGGTAAACGGCTGATTTGGCGGCCTAAGTCTGTCATCTGCAAACTATGGCTATTGGACTGAGGTTTGACTGCACCCAGCTCTTCCAACAGCTTAATACCGTCATTAATAAAACGACTATCTGGCCGCTCTAAAAACGGGAAAGCCTGAATATCGCCTAAGCCTAACGCCAGCATTTGTAAAATAACAGAAGCTAAGTTGGTACGCAGGATCTCCGGGTCAGTAAATTCTGGTCTGCCATTAAAATCCTCTTCACTGTATAACCGAATACAGATACCAGCAGCGACACGGCCACAACGGCCTTTACGTTGATTGGCGCTGGCCTGACTGACGGCTTCAATCGGCAGCTGTTGTACCTTTGAGCGGTAGCTGTAACGCGAAATCCGTACTGTGCCGGGGTCTATCACATAACGAATACCTGGCACTGTTAACGAGGTTTCAGCCACGTTGGTCGACAGCACTATGCGCCGCCCTACGCCGGTCTGGAAAATCCTGTTTTGCTCGGCTGCACTTAAACGGGCGTACAGTGGCAGTATTTCAGTGTGAGGCAGTTTTAACTTTTCCAGCGCATCCGCTGTGTCACGAATTTCGCGCTCGCCGTTTAAGAAAATCAGAATATCGCCAGGTGGCTCACGGTAAAGCTCTTCGACTGCATCAAAAATAGATTGCAGCTGGTCAGCATCTTTATCGTCGTTTTCTGCCAAAGGCCGGTAACGGGTTTCGACCGGATAAGTACGGCCTGAGACTTCGATAATAGGCGAATCAAAAAAGTGTTTGGAAAAACGCTCTGGATCTATGGTGGCCGAGGTAATAATCACTTTTAAATCAGGGCGGCGCGGCAACAGCTGCTTTAAGTAACCCAATAAAAAGTCGATGTTTAAACTGCGTTCGTGCGCTTCGTCGATGATCAGTGTGTCGTATTGATTTAAAAATCTGTCCTGCTGAATTTCAGCCAGCAACACACCGTCTGTCATCAGCTTGACTAAAGTAGTGGGCGCTGTGTGATCGCCAAAACGGATTTTATAACCCACCTGCTGACCAACAGGGCATTTCAGCTCTTCGGCCAAACGTGCAGAGACACTACGGGCCGCTAAACGCCGAGGCTGGGTATGGCCTATCATGCCAGCAACACCACGGCCTAACTCTAAACAGATTTTTGGAATTTGGGTGGTTTTACCTGAGCCTGTTTCACCGGCAATAATCACCACCTGATGTTTGGCAATGGCGGCTTTAATATCGTCTTTTTTACCGACGACAGGCAGTTCAGCCGGGTATTCAATAGTGGGGACTGCTGCCAAACGCTGGGCGCGCAGCTGCATTGAGGCGGTAATTTTTGCCGACAACTGCTGCATTAACTGCTGCTGTTTGCTCTCATCCTGTTGCTTTTTAATGTTCTGTAAAGACTGGCGAAACCTGTGCTGATCTTTGGATAAAGAATTGGCAATAGCTTTGGTAAGCGCGGCAACAGAAATTTCAGCGTCATTGGCAGCAACAGCAGGTTTAGCAGTAGAGTCGGTCAACACAAGGCCCTCAATAAATAGGGGCGACATGCTACCAAGTTCAGGGGCTTTAGATCCAGTAAAAGCACCGCTTAAAACGGTGCATTTACTGCAACTTCAACAGTGATACCTGTAGGGGCGGGTCTTGTACCCGCCCGCTCAGCGTAAAATCGATTAACTCACAGCTTTATAATGGGAGTGCAGTTCTAAGTCTATAGCCCTTAGCACATCAGTTCTGCTAATCACGCCAAGCAGATAACCATCGTCATCCACCACAGGATAAACCTTAGGTTTGGACATCAGCATGGTTTGAGCTAAATCCACTATGCCGTGGTACGACTTCACCGTCAGCACTTCGGTACGCATCACGTCTTTGACTGATGCAGATTGCTGTAAATGGTAAGTGCATGACAACATTCTGGACAGACAATCCTGCTCAGACACAAAGCCTATTACCTTTTTCTCTTTATTGATCACAGGCCCGCCAAGTTGTTCGGCGAGGATCAGTTTATTCACCGCTTCTTCGACAGACATCTCTTCGGTAAAGGTCACAGGGTGACGATTCATATGATCGGATATTTTTAATAAGTCCATAAGCCCCTCAAAAGTGTCGTATTTTCACAACACCTTAAGCTTAGACCAGCGTGAGCTATTTGGTCGGACTGTCTTTAAAAATTTCAGTCACTGCAGCTTCACCTTCGGATCGTTTTGCTCTGTACATACCTTCGGTATTAAAGCTCCAGCCTACTTTGCCTTTGTGATCAATCAGGATCACACCGCCAGTACCACCGACTTTGGCCAGTTCCTGCTGAATAACTTGATCGGCAGCTTTGTCAGCGCTGATACCCTGATATTTCACCCGGGCGCAGATATCTGAGGCAACACGGTAACGGATAAAAAACTCACCATGACCAGTAGCCGACACAGCACAACTGGCATTATCAGCAAAGTTACCGGCTCCAATAATAGGTGCATCACCAATACGGCCATAACGTTTTGCTGTCATACCGCCAGTAGAGGTCGCTGCTGTTAATAAACCACTGCGATCCATAGCCACAGCGCCAACAGTGCCCATATTCCACTCTGGTAACCATGGTGCTTCTAAGCGGTAGTTTTGTGCCTGATGTGGCACTTTTTGTATACTTTGTTTGGCTTTTTTTAAAGCCTCATAGCGAAACTCTGTATCAAAATAGGAGTTTTCAACCAGCTCCAGCCCCTGCTCTTTGGCAAATTGTTCAGCACCAGCACCCGAGAGCATCACATGCTCAGATTTTTCCATCACAGCGCGGGCTAATAACACAGGGTTTTTCACGTGAGTTAAACCAGAAGCTGCACCCGCCATCAGGTTATCCCCCCGCATGATGGAGGCATCCAGTTCGTGACCTTCGTCGTAGGTATAGACAGCGCCTTTACCAGCGTTAAAAAGCGGAGAGTCTTCCATAATCAGCACAGCTGCTGTGACCGCATCCACACTGCTGCCACCTTTTTCCAGCACCGCATAACCGGTATCTACTGCATGTTTTAATGTGGCGTGGTAGGCCTGCTCCTGAGCATCTGTCATCTGGCTTTTATTGATGGTACCGGCACCACCGTGTATAACGATAGCTATAGGTTGTTTGGCAAAAGCCAGAGCAGAAAAGCAGCTTAAAGCTAAAAAAGACATGGTGCGGCGCATAACAAATACCCTGATTATTTTAGTTGTTGCATCAGGTTGTACCGCGAACTGTGGCAAAGACGCAAGTCGCGCTGCGTTAATCCGTTAAGAATAAAGGTTTAATCTTCAGCGCCTATCGAGGCTTCAGCACTGCAATTTCCTGCCCGTTTAAAACCAGCATTCAGCGCCTGCTGCTCTGTGTCAAACCATTGCTGATTGCGCTCTGACACCTGGCGATAACCACTGCAATGACTTAAGTGATACAGCTTACTGCGTTTATTACCAAGCACCTGGCCCGAGGCTTGCGCCGTTGAAGGTAATGCGGATACTGCCGCTGTTTGTGTAGTTTGTTTTGCTTTAGTCAAACCAAAGCCCGATAGCTTGTAATTCAGCTGCCAAACCTTTTTGCCTGTAACAAAGTCATTGGCATGGCCCATTTGCTGCGCAATACGTTGTTGCAATTTACGTTCTGTCTCATCTACAGGATCTTGCTGATGCCAGGCCATAAAAAGCTGCTGCTGAGCTTTAGCTAAAGGCAGCTGATATTTATCCGCCATATAAAAATGAATACGGGCTATATCACCGCGAATTTCAGCGCGAGGTTCCACCAAACGGCTTTTAAAATCGACCTTCACTTCACAAGAACCATACTGTGAAGCCTGCGCTGGCAGCATGCCAAACCGGTAATGTGCTCTGTCGCCATTCACTTCACCTATAGCGGGTTTGAGGTTAAATAAATCGGCCTCCATTTGCTTAAACAAGACGTCTGTTTTACCGCATTGTTCACGGCCACCCTTTTTCCAGCAGGCTAAAGGCGAGCCAAATTGCTGGGCAGGCATCACATGTTCCCATTCAATCCGGTTGGCGCGAGGGCCATTTTTACGGATTTGATAACCGCAGCCTTTTAAATCAGGAATACCTTTGCCTGCCTGCCAACGAATAGCGCAGCCACAATAAAATTCCTGCTTTTCAGGAGCGTAAATACGACTGGCTATTGTTTTTGCAGAGTCAAAATTGGCAGGTGCTGCAGTAACGGCGAAAACAACAAAAAAAGCGAACGAGAATATGAATCTAAACAAAGCGATACAACCTTAAACTGCCTGCGGAACGCTTTTATTATGCCATAAGTCTGAACACAGCAAATAAGGCATTTAAGTTCCTATTTAGCTGACACGCAAAGCGCAATAACGCCCATTATTAAGAAGTCTAAAAACAAGGAACAGCTGGGCTTTAGTCCTAACATTCTGACTTATCAGCGCTTTATCTTTACTTTAACCCGAAAGCCGCATTAGCCACTATTAACAAATAGAAAACATCCTTTACAAAACCAATTTGACTATTTAGTATGCGAAAAATAATTTCGTCGCAATAAATCAACAGTTAAACGCAGAATAAGAGTTAAGCCGGTATGGACCAGTCATTTTTTCGTTGTAAAAAAGTCTTGGTCATTGATGACTGTGCGCCCGTCCGGGCCACCGTAAAAGGAATGTTACAGCAAATGGGGTTTGAGGCTATTCACCTGGCCAAAGACTCAGGCGAAGCTATGCAAAAATGCATAGAAATGCCGTTCGATTTTATCTTATGTGACTTCAATCTCGGCGACTGTAAAGACGGTTATCAGTTATTTGAAGCGCTGAAAAAGCAGCAACTACTGGCCCCACTCTGCTGCTTTATTGTGATAAGCGCCGAAGCACAAAGCCAAATAGTACACGGTGTCATTGAGTTACAGCCTGACGATTACCTGCTAAAACCTTTTACCGCTCCTGCATTGGAAGAACGTATCTGCAGAGCCATCCGGCACCGCATAGAACTGCGCAAAGTATTTTTCCGTTTGTTTGAACACGATTATGCAGAAGCTTCACGTGAGTGTGATTTAGTGATCCGCACTAAACCTGATTACGCACTGCAAGCCATGCGATTAAAAGGCGAACTACTGCTGAAATTAGGCCAATACGACAAAGCCGAAGTGTTTTATCAAAAAGTGTTGCAGCAAAAAGCCTACAGCTGGGCTCGTTTGGGCCATGCCTTAAGTTGTTTTTATCTGGAGCGCTGGGAAGATACCGAACTTGAGCTGGTGGATCTGACACAATTTGGCGATACCAAAGTGGAAGCTCTGGACTGGTTATCGCGTTTATATGTGCGTCACGGTCGTTATCAACTGGCCTTTGAAACCTTAAGCAAAGCAGCCACCTTATCGCCAAAAAATATCAGTCGGCAAAAAACTCTGAGTAATTTATGCGCCATGTTGGGCCACACAGAGGTTGCGGCCCGTATTGCCGGAAAAATAGTTCAGGGTGCCCGCCACTCCATTGACGATACAGCAGACAACTATCTGAACCATGCTCGCGCTTTGGTGGATCAGGCCAAAAGTGCTAATTTGCTGGAAAAAGCAGTGATACTGCAAAATGCAGCCAAACTACTGGATGCTTTACATAAACGTTTTAACATCGATGCGCTTAAACGTGAAACAGTGATCATACGCAGTCGCATGAGTACCTGCCGTAACGCCATTAAAGAAGGCCGTGAATTGATGCAGCACATTCAGGATTTACCCCTGGATGACCTGAGTATCGATAGCTGCATGGACGCCGCCAAAGCTTATTTTGAACTGGGCGATTTGTACTCCAGCCAGCTGTGCATCGACCGTTTAAAAACCATGTTGTATGACGATGATTTCCTTACAGAAACCCAACGTATTATGTTGCAGCTGGAACAAAACAAACACGAGAGCTTAAAACAGCAGATCAAACAAATTAACACCGAAGCCACGGACGCCTATCGCATGGGTCAGTTTGGCCGCGCCGTGTCGTTGTTTTGCGAAACCTTCGACTATATGCCGACCAATCCGGTGATAGCGCTGAATTTACTGCAAGCCATGAGCAAAAGCGCAGGCGTCACAGGCGAAACCATTCACTATGCCCGTAATGCCGCTCGTGTGCTTCGGCAAAACAAGCTGGAAAAAACTGAGCAGGAACGCTTTGAAAAATACGTGCTAACCCTAAAGAAAACTCAGCCAGGTTTAGCTCAGGTTCAGTTGTAACGGGTCAGAGCTTTGGCTCTGACCTTTATTTTTAACCTAAAATAATATAATCCGACTGATGCACTGTTTCTTTGTGCTGGCCTTGAGTCAAACGCACATAACGACCACCGATCTGATCAATAGCAATGCAGTCATCCACATCCACTACTGCATCGGTATGAGGTTTATCCCAGCTTTTCGGCAAGTAGGTTTTACCCTTTTGTTTGGCTTCAGCTTTATCTTTGGCGGTCACCAACAGGTAATGGTGATCTTCACCAAAAGCGCCTGGAGTATAGCCACCTAAGTTGATGAAAAATAATCGCAATTCATCTGCTGCAGGTGCTTGCTCAGAAAAACGCACCTGATAGCCTTCTACTCCATCCACCTGCATCCAGGAATCAATATGCATACCGGCCATAGTGCCAAACCACTGCTGACGTAACTCTGGGTAGCAATCTTCAATACTGTTGCCCGTGACAAATACCACATCGTGCACTTCAATTTTCGCTTTTGGGTGTTTACCGCCCAGCATCACAACAAATAGCATGACGATTTCCTGTTAATCCCTGCCGTTATAAATCCGGCCGCCAGAGTTTTTGTAATAATCCAGCACAGCTTTAGCATCAGAGCGTTTAAACTGACGCACCACTTCCATACCTGCATTCTCTAAATACTGATAAGACTGCTCAAACACCGGGCCTTCGTCAAAACCAATAGCACGTGCATCTTCTGCAGCACCGGCACAGACCATACGATTGACGCCGCTCCATAGCACAGCCCCCATACACATGGCACAAGGTTCACAGGAAGTAAATAACTCACGGCCAGTGTCTGTTGCCAAAGTAAAAGTACCCAAGGCTTTTTCGGCCATCATAATAGCCACAGTCTCACCATGTAAGGTGGAATTGGTTAAAGGCACCACACGGTTCACCCCTACGCCTAACAACTGGCCTGATGAGCGATCAAAAATAGCAGTACCAAAAGGCCCACCTGTACCACGCTCGACATTTTGTTTTGATAATTCAATAGCTAAGGCCATTTTCTCATCGTCTGTTGCATAAGTTTTTTGCCAGTCGACAAAAGCGGCCACCCAGTCTGGTAATTCCACAGTGACAGCACTGCCCGGCTGATGAATAAAACCAATACGCTCTTTCATGATTTTTCCTGTCGCGTGTAGCAAAAAATTGGGCCGACTTTTTACCTTTATATCAGCTGAGCTACAAGTAAAAAATCACAGAATGCTAAATTCTTGTGAAAAACCCGGACTCCCACCTCACATCTGCAGAAATAGGCAATAGTGCTCAACTTTCATTCTACCGCTCCAGTGCCAGTGGCTGCCAAGCTAAACCTATAGCGAATCACCGCTGGTATACACACTAAACAGGAGCAAGGTTATGTCTAGTCTGAATTTAAATTCAAAAGCTGAACTACAGGAAAAAGTCTGGTTTATCACGGGTGCAAACCGGGGTATAGGCGCTGAAATTGCGAAAGCTGCATTGGCTGCTGGGGACTCTGTCGTAGTCACAGGCCGCAATGTAGAGCAGCTCAGACAAAAATTTAATTATTCAGCCAAAGCTTTGGCTTTAGCTCTGGATGTAACAGACATAACTCAGGCCCTGGATGCAGTAGAAGCGACTATCAAACATTTTGGCCGTATTGATGTACTGGTGAATAACGCAGGTTATGGCCAATTAGGCGTATTTGAAGAAATTCCGCAAGCCGATGTGGAACGTCAGTTTGCCACTAATGTATTTGGTCTGATGAATGTCACCCGAGCTGTATTACCCCTGATGCGCGCGCAGCGCAGTGGCCGCATCTTCAACCTGTCCTCTATTGGCGGTGCCTTAGGTTTTGATGCTGCTTCTGTCTATTGCGCCACTAAGTTTGCGGTAGAGGGTTTTACTGAATCTTTGGCGCTTGAAGTGAAAGGCCTGGGCATAGAAGTGAATATTGTTGAGCCAGGTTTCTTTCGCACTGACTTTCTCGACAGCAGTTCAGTGCAGTATGGCACTGAAAAAGTAGCAGATTATCAGGACTACTCCACTGCGCTGGAACAAGCTTACAGTAAAGTCAGCCATCAACAGGCTGGCGATCCGGCCAAACTGGGTCAAGTGCTGGTACAACTGGCAAAGAATAACATCCTGCCGCTGCGATATGCCGCAGGGTCTGACGCTATAGACTATCTAACGACAGCCTATCAACGCCGCTTGCAGGAGTTGAACGACTATAAAGCCTTATCTATGTCGACAGATCTAGAGGCTTAACCCAGGCGGACCATGCCTTTTTGCATGGTCCTTTTATTAACGAAGCCCCGGCAGTTTTTTTAAAAAGCCAGATCCCACAATCGACGCCTATTCCAGCCAGTGCTACACTGCCCGCTCTTTGTTTTAGCATTTATGGATGCCACTGATTTGAGCCAACCATCGACACCACTGGCACCACCACAGGCCAGCTTTTATTTTTACGATTATGAAACCTGGGGGGCGGATCCAAAAAAAGACCGCCCGGCCCAGTTTGGTGGTATTCGTACAGATTTGGATTTAAACCCTATTGGCGAACCCGATATGTGGTATTGCCAGTTGGCGAACGATTATTTGCCTCATCCGGTAGCCGCTTTAATCACAGGCCTGACGCCACAGCTCTGTAATCAAAAAGGTTTACCTGAAACCGAGTTCTGTCGTCGTATTTTGGAGCGTTTCAGCCAGCCGAATACCTGTGTGCTTGGGTACAACAGCTTACGTTTTGATGATGAAGTCACGCGTTACAGCCTGTACCGTAACTTCTACGAGCCTTATGGCCGCGAATGGCAACAAGGCAACAGCAGATGGGATTTAATCGACATAGTGCGAGCCTGTTATGCGCTGCGCCCTGAAGGCATCGTCTGGCCAGAAAAAGCCGATGGCAGCCCAAGCTTTAAATTAGAAGATTTAACCAAAGCCAATGGTTTATCACACCAACGTGCACACGATGCTTTGTCTGACGTGTACGCCACTATCGCCATTGCCAAACTGGTGAAAGAAAAACAACCGAAGTTATTTCAGTACCTGCTGGATTTACGTAAAAAAACTGAAGTGAGTAAGTTGTTTGATTTAGTGAATTTAACGCCGCTGGTGCATGTGTCCGGCCGCTTCCCCGCTATTCAGGGTTGTGTCAGTTGGATAGTGCCTTTAGCGCCGCATCCAACTAATAAAAACGCCGTGATTTGCTACAACCTGCAAGCCGACCCAACACCTTTGCTGGAGCTGGATTTAGCTTCATTACAGCAACTTTTGTATACCAAAACCGCAGATTTGGACGAAGACCAGGAAAGGCTTGGCTTAAAGCTTATTCATATCAATAAGTGCCCTGTGTTATCCCCTGCTAAAACTTTATCAGAGCAACGTGCCGCCGACTTGGGCATAGACAGAGCCGCTTGCCTTAAGCATCTGGATTGGCTACGACAAAACCGCTCTGCTATTCAGCCCAAGGTGATGGAACTGTATCAGTTGCCGACAGACTATAGTGTGGAGACTAATCCGGATTATCAGCTTTATAACGGTTTTGTCTCCAACGAAGATAAACAGCGTATGGAACAGCTGCATTTGATGAGCGCCGATCAACTGGCCTCCAACCCTGTGCTTTTTAGTGAAGACCGACTAAACCAACTGCTGTTTTTATACCGTGCCCGCAACTACCCACAAAGCCTGACCGATCAGGAGCAACAACGCTGGCAACGATATCGCAGCGACAAGCTAACGCATGGCCTGGATAAACCTAATTTAACTTTTGAAGAATTTGGTTTAACGCTGGAGAATCTGGCGCATGAAGCAGGCGATGACGTAAAAAAAATGAATATCCTCAAGGCGTTGTTTCAGTACGCTCAGAGTTTATAAGCTCTGAGCCGTAGGGGCGGGTCTTGCACCCGCCCGTCTAATGATACCGCGGTTCCCATTGACGGGCCGGGCCAAGCCACGGCCCCTACAACCTGCCCTTCTATCCCATTAAATCTGCATTGCCCGAAATAGGGTAGCCAACAAAGCCGCTGCGTCGAACACAACAGTTACAGTTTTTTTGTTCAGCTGCCAGTCAGCTCTCTATGTTTAACAGCCCACTTCTGCTAGCCTGCGCACAGTAATTAACCAATGCTGTTTTTGGGTGCGGAGCCTGTCATGAAGTTGTGGTCAAAAATCAAAGTGATGTTGTGTAGTTTGTTATTAACCGGCTGTTTCGCGCCGGCTTTATTAATGACGTCACAAGCCCAACTTCTTGGCGAGTTGTTTCGTCCTCTGGTGGGTTTTAACCCGCTGGATGTAAACCTGTTTGAGAACCCGCTGATCCGCGACCCTATGGTGGCGTTAATGGGGGAAGAAAAGTACCGCACCGCCGTCACCTTGTTAAATACTGCCACCGCTATTCAGCAACAAGGCCCGCTGTTTTTTGTCGTATCCGAACACTCTCCTCTGCCTCATCTGGCCGAAATAGCAGGTTTTGTCTGGAACAAAGAACATAACCAAATGGCTATTTTGCTGGTGTCCGGTGGCAAAACCGAAATATTTAATCAGGTGGTTGAAGGAGCTGCAGGCAAAATAGCCCCCAGCTGGCCAAAAGAGCTGGTGGAATACACCAGCCCTGAAAAGTTAAAACAAAAAGCGGTAGCGGCCGCAGCAGGCCACATTGGTCAGGGTTTAGGCTTATCCGAACAGCAACAAGGCTTGATGGAAACAGGTTTATCCGGTGGCTCGGTACAAAACGCGCTGGAGGAGAACTTAAAACAACAAGCCATGGATCCGGTCGAAGAAATTAAGCAAAAGGTAGAAGCAGGCAAAGCCGATTTATTAAATCAGCCAAAACAACGTTTTACCGAAATGACTCAGGAAGCCATGCTGACTGAAGACGATATGTTTAAGCAATTTACCGGCAAATCGGCAGAAGAATTAAAAGCAGCGAAAAAATACGCTGAAGAGGCCAAAGCTCGGGCCGATGCCAATCAAAAGAAACCTTTCACCACCATCAAAGACAAAGCAACTTTAGAAAAAGAAGCCAAGCAGTGGGCCAAAGATAAAGCCAATAAAAAAGTAGACGAAACCCGCGCCCCGGCTGACGATTTATTGAATGAACTGACCGAAGAAGTAAAACAAAAGACCACCCCGCCAGTGCCCGAGAAGAAAAAGGATGGTGGGGAGTAAAATCAAGTCAGCCATCTGCGCGTAGAGAGCGCAATATACTGATACTAAGTGGCGGCAAAGAGCATGATGCGTACTTTAACGATAACAGTGGACAAAGTGAGTGTTTTGAGCAGATTGTTAGATATGCTCACTTACTTAGCCAGCCCAACAAGGCACCTAAGGCCACACCCAGTAGGCTGAATAAAGGCGATGAAAGCCAGCGATATTCTCTGTTTTGTTCTATGGCTCGCGTGTGCAGGTTTATGGCTGTGTTGATTAAAACTGATATGTCGGAGCTGTTTAGTGGAGCTCTGGATATACGAGCACGCTCTTCATCGCTCAAAGCCTGATATTCGGCAAGTGATAGCTCTCTCTGTTGGTCCACTGAGTACCGCCTCCGGTAACTTCTTCGCCAAGCTAAGGATGCTTTCACTCCTGCGGTATCTAGCCTGAAGAACTCTGGGTGTTCTAGAAAAACTTTCTTCCAATGCTCGGCTTTGCTTTTGTCTCCGCTGATTCGCGTAGCCCACCCTTCAAAATCCAATTTGTAATAGTCGTAGCTCCCCATAACCTGGATAGCTGCAATTACATCGCCTAGGCGATTGTCGCCATAGAGATACGGTGATTTTATTTGGACAGCCATGCGGAGATCCTCTTGTAGTACATCTAACGCCGTATTCAGCGGCTTGTCCGCTGCAATGCTTTGTTAGCAACTGATGACCAAAGAGCGCCCAGTAATTCAGACGACCACTTGAAAATGTACAAATCATCATCAAGTGCTCTAAGCGCCATGTCTTTAATACAAGTGTCTTCTCTAAAGTACCTTTCCTTACACAATTTTGAGAAGTCGGAACAATCTTGAATTTCAACCAACTCTCCGTCTTTGAAGTAATCTTCGAACTCACCATCCATTACAGAAACACATGATGGTGGGGATAAAACATCCTCTTCCGATAGCGACTTAAATTCCAAAAGATACCTTTTTGCTTTTTCGAAGTATGCGGTGTCGTTGGTGGCGGCGCTAAGATGGAGCAAGTAGATTGCGGAGTTCAAACCACCCCAACAAACACCTACTTTATCGAGTGTTTCGTCAAGCACGTTAATAAACTCTAAACACAAATCTTCATCGAGAGAAGACCAATGCCTAGATTCATTAATATTTTCACTTAAGCCACATAACAGCGCAGTTATAATAGGGACTGCCCATTGACTACCAAGATATGATTCGAAGGTTGTATTCTCAAAGTCCGCTTCAGAATCTTTTGAGATCAACTCAACTAACTGGGGAAACATCGTAATATCATTTCGACTAATTTTAACGAATGAAGATATTACATTTATCTTCGATAATTCAAGTGATGCTGCGTGCATAAGAAGCTTAGGATGTTCTACTTTATGCAACCATAGATCTGTGATTAACAATTGATACAATGAAATATAATCAATATCATTTCTAACCCTAGCGTGTTGACTAAGAACATCTTTAATAAGGTCGTTAGCTGAATCAGTCCCGACAAGATAAATTCTATAGTTGTTTTTACCGTACTGTGACTCTAGATTTCTTGGGCGACTAGAATTACCACCACCTTGAGCTACAACATGAAAGAAAAATAGTGGCTTTTCAAATGCTCTATTCTCTTGGGCATACACTTTCAAGGGGTTGTTGGTCATTCCATTGGTAGCTTTACTTTCTACCTCGAATATGAAAAGTGGAAAACGGTTACCTTTCTGTGCAAACCAAGCGACATCAACAGCTGGGGATTCACCATATGTAGGCTCATCTACAGGGAACTCTTTTTCTACATGATAACCAAGAACTGAGCCTAATTGAGCTATTCCTTGAATTAGCTGCTTTCCTGCTGGAAGTTTATGATCTGCCATCTCGAGACTAGGTTCCTAAATTGTGTAGCGAAGCGAAACCGAGCCAAGATTTAGCAGTCCCACTTGAATGGCTTGTTAGAACTACTTTATACATTGCGCTCTTTCCTCATACAAATTAAGTAATTGTAAGTTTAATTGTTGTGAGTATATTCGCTGCTGTTCAGCTTTAAGTAAATCACCAGCCACTTCATCTTCGTTCTTTTTATAGTGCGCACCATATTTTGAAACTAACTGACCAATCCCGCCTTCAACACCTTCCTGTAACTTAAGCAGTGAATCAATGTTTTTAGAGTTATCTGTGCAAATTTTCGAAGTGGCCTTTTCATGAGAAGTAATTAACATATCATATTTCGCTCCAAGCTCTTTGAATGCAAACTTACAAGACTCTAAGCCATCAATAACATATGAATGCACCTTTTCAGAAACATAACTTTTAGCTACTTCCTCCCTAAAATCTTTGTATTCATTTGCAATAATGGAGTACTTTTCGAGTGAAACAAATTGCTTTTCAATTTCTGCTTTCGCTATATAAGATCCCTTAACTACAACCTCCGTATTAAAGAAATCTGATAGATATTTATATGCACCTAAACCAGCTGCAAAACCAAAAGTAATAAATAAAATTCCTAACGCGGTATTTTGCTTAAATTCGTTCCAAATTGACACCAAGTACTCCTTTGTAGTTCTAACGCTCAAAGCAGCTGCGCGATAAGCGTTAGATGCCTTTACTTGTTATAAACCACCTTACCCACTTACTGCCGCCGATGCTGAACCTACATCTTTTTTAAACAGCAATATGGACAGATAAATTACGCTAAAGATTGGAATAAGTGACAAAACAGCACCGAGTAAACCTGCAACCGCTGGCTTTTGCATTTTACGACGAGCTACGTAATAGCATAGTGCGCCCATGATCAGCGCGAAAATGATTACAAACTGGCCGTACAACGTGGCATCGATATTCAAATGAACTCTCCTTGTGGTTTATAACAATTTAATATAATGCGATCCGCCTGCAAGCCGAACATTTTTCTGCCTTCTTTTATATTTTTTACTCACACCAAGCTAACGCTTATGTACCTCTATTTCAACAAGTTTTTCTGAAATCAGTAAATTTGCGTCCGACAAAATCTATACAACCAGTGCGCTAGTTGTTCTTCAATTTACTCAAGCTCGATATCTGGAAATTTAATCAGTGGTTTGAACTAACAAAAGCCGGAATTATCGGAGATTTATCACACAGCGTATTTGTTCGATTTTGGCACCTTGTCAATGATAAGACTCAATTTTTCTAAGATAAACATGCGGGTCGGGGCAAGCCCGACCCCTACAGTATTTTTTATTTTAGTTGACGTAATCTGGCTCCTTTCAATCAGTCCCCCACCAAACGCGCTACCTATTGAACCTACACCTTTCACAATTTATTTATCCGCTTAACGTTTTTTCGCACAAAAGCCTGTTGTGCCGAATTGCCTTGGTATCGACCACAAATTCATGTTTTTATAAAAGTATTGGCTAACAAACCAACGCTTGGTGGTGCAAACCCCAGCAATACTAATCAGGAGTTTTTATGCGCAAGGGGCAAGTTGCTGTTTTTTATATCGTGTTTTTTATCGCTTCACTTTTTAGCCAGCAGGTGTTGGCACTCAATGAAGTGAAATTACATAAAGATATTGAGTGGGTGAAGGTGAAGGGCTTTTCGCTGACGACAGATATTTACAGCCCGCAAAAAGCGGCTAAGCCTTTGCCTGTGCTGGTGATTTTTCATGGTGGTGGCTGGCTGGTGAATAACAAAAGCATAATGAACGATATGGCGCTCTATATGGCAAGCCACGCCGATCTGGTGGTGGTCAATATCAACTACCGGCTGCTTGGCGATAATAACAACAGCACCACAGTCAACGAGATAGTGGAAGATGCTTTGGGTGCTGTGCTTTGGGTGAAAGATCATATTCAAAACTACGGCGGCGACCCGGCTAAAATTGCTGTGACAGGTGATAGCGCTGGTGGTCATTTAGCTTCTATGGTGATGCTGGCTGGCCGTTCTTTAGATTCAAAAGGTTTTACGCCACAAAGCCAGAAATTCACCCCAAGCTATTTGCCAAAAGACAAAACAGCCGAACAAGTTGCAGCTGCTGATGGCGCCAGAGTACAGGCGGTGATCCTGAGTTATACAGCTTTTGATTTATTACAAAGTGCAAAAGGCGGTTTTGAGACAGCACAAAACCCGTTCTGGAAATGGGGTAACGCCAGCCCGCGTGGCTTGTTTGGTGACGGTATTAGTGTTGATAGCCATGAGCAGTATTACAAAGCGGTGTCACCTCTGTATTTATTGCCGGAAGCTGGTTACAAACTGCCTCCTCAGTTTGTACTGGTCGGCAGCAAAGACGGCCTGACCACACCTGAAGTCGCAAGTGGTTATGTCAGTGTGCTCAAAGCAGCGGGACAGCAGGTGGAGTTCAAAATTTACGAAGGCAAAGGCCACGGTTTTCTCGATAGCGGCTGTAACGACTATACCAAAGGCTGCTTTAAAGACTTAGCCACGCCCACTTTGGATGACATGATTAAGTTTCTTGATTCTGTCTTTCACTAAATACTCAGCATAAGAGTGGCACCATAAAACAGTGCCACTCTTTACCAACACATAGTTACTGCAGCTGCTTTGCTATTTGCTGCGGATTTGAGAAATCGCTGATCTCAGCCACCTTTTTGCCATCTTTGATTTTCAGCAGCACAGGAATACTACGAACATTAAAGTGTTGAAACAACACGCCATAACTGTCGATCTGAAAGGGTACTTTCATCTGATACAAAGCGTTGAATTCAGCCAACGCTTTATCGTCTGTCCACAAATGGTTGACTACCCCACTCCAGTTTTTTTGTGGCAACAAAGCCGCCAACTGATTTAGGCCTGCCTGAGCATCCTTACATTGTTTTGCCATCTCTGGTCGGGATTCCGCCAAATACCAGTCGCACCAGGTGGCGGTGAAAAACACCAGCTGCTCACCGGTCTGATAATTGGCTAACAGCTTTTGTTGGGCTGCTGCAGTCATATCCGATGTGGCAGTTTCTGCTGGCAACTGTTGGCCTTGCGCCAGCCGACTAATAAAACCATCCAACACAGAGTCTGATTCATGCGAGCTATACAGCTTTTCGCCCTTCTGATTTAACAGCACCGAATAAGGTGTACCCACTAAGCCCAAAGCCAAAGCGAGCTGGCCTTGCTGATCCAGATAAATGGGCATACTCAGCTTAAAGCGCTGCTGCACTTTGCTGATTTCCTGGCGTTTTTCGTTGATATTGATATTTACCGCAACAAAATTCACTTTGTCACCATACTCTTGATATAGCTTTTCAAAATGCGGCATTTGCTCCATACAAGGCTGACACCAGCTGGCCCAGAACTTGATATAGGTGGGTTTAGTCTGATCCAGACTAGCTAAAGTAAAAGGCTGAAGGGTTGGAAATTGCTGCAACTGCACGGTTTTATAGTCGGGTAACTTTTTATCATCGGATTGGGCCCAACCGGAAAAAGCCAGACAAGCCAATACAGGCACGATGAAACGGACTAATTTAAGCATCAGAACTCTCCTTGAAAAGACTTTGCAAAGTCTGACAGTAGCAGCAGCTTTTGCCTTGTATATTTGCGACAAATTGTTATGCCTGCAAACTACAGCTTCAATTCAGCGTGGGCAATAGCTGTTGCAACTCAAAAAGTAAAAACAGCTCTTGCTTTCTACTAGCTTTACTTGTTTTTATAGAGCAGCAATGAAACCGATTACACTAAACTGAAAACATAAAATGGTGCCATCAGAGCATTCAACAGATAACAGGGGTAGCAAATTGATTTTATCGATAAAAAATAAAGCCTTAGCAGCAATTGCTCTGCTTTCGGTGATTAGCCTACCGATCTTTGCAAACGACAATCAACTGACAGCACAGGAACAAGCAGACGGCTGGCAGTTATTGTTTAACGGCAAGGATATGTCGCAGTGGCGCACTTTTAAACAGCCTACTGTCAATGAGAAATGGCAAATTGAAGATAACGCTATAGCTCTGACTGCAGGCGGTGGTGGCGACTTAATCAGTAAAGAAAGTTACAAAAACTTTGAGCTGACACTCGACTGGAAAATTGCAGAAGTCGGCAACAGCGGCATTCTGATCCTTGCTGATGAAAAAGGTAAATACATATACTCCCACGCGCCGGAAATTCAAATTCTGGATAACGAGCGCCACCCGGACAATAAGCTCGACACTCACCTTTCAGGTTCTTTGTACGACATGATTGCCTCTCCTGTCGCTTCTCATAAAAAAGCCGGTGAATGGAACAACACTAAAATTCGGCTGGAAAACTCCGCTTTAACCATTTGGCAAAATGACGTGCAAACGGCAAAAGTGACCATTGGCAGCGATGAATGGAAAAACTTAATTGCCAAAAGTAAGTTCGCCGACTGGGCAGGTTTTGCAGCGGCCAAAGAAGGTCATATAGGTTTACAGGATCATGGCGATAAGGTCTGGTTCAAAAATATCAAAATTAAAGAGCTGAACTAATGAAAGATTTTGACTTTGAAGTGCTGGTGGTTGGGTCCGGCGCTGGTGGTTCCATGGCGGCCTATGAGCTGACAAAAGCAGGGCATAAAGTTCTGATGCTCGAAGCCGGACGGGACTATGATCCAAAAACAGAAACCCCTATGTTTAAACGCAACGGCGAAGCGCCGTTAATGGGCGCAGGCAATAAAGATAAAGACTTCGGTTTTTATGACGCCACCGTAGATGGTGGCTGGAGTGTTCCTAACGAGCCTTATACAGCAGCAGATGGTTCTGAGTTTTTGTGGTGGCGCGCCCGTATGTTAGGTGGCCGCACCAATCACTGGGGTCGTTATTCATTGCGTTTCAGTGAACATGATTTTAAAGGCAAAAGCCGTGACGGCTTAGGCGCTGACTGGCCATTTGACTACGACGATATCGCCCCCTGGTATGATAAAACCGAAGCTTTAGTGGGCGTTTGTGGCACCAATACGGGTTTAGACGATATGCCGCCTTCATCAGATGGCATATTACAACCTCCACCTAAGCCCCGTATTACTGAGCTTTTAATAGCAGCAGCGGCCAAAAAGTTAGGTATAACGCTGGCTCCTATGCACCGCGCTGTATTAACACGGCCTTTGGATAACAGAGCCGCCTGTTTTTACGCTACCCCTTGTGGTCATGGCTGTTCTATTGGTGCTGCTTTTCAAACCACAACATCGCTTATTCCTATGGCCAAAGCCACAGGCAATTTACAGGTGATTACAGACGCTATGGTGAAGTCTGTTGATACTGACGAAAACGGCAAAGTGACAGGTGTCAGTTATGTCGATAAAAAAACCTCTACTGTGCACCAACTCAAAGCCAAAGTGGTGATCCTGGCTGCAAGCGCCTGTGAATCCGCCCGCTTGTTGTTAAATTCCAAATCGACACGTTTTCCAAATGGCCTGGCCAACACCAGCGGTCAGGTGGGTAAAAACCTGATGGACTCCACAGGCGCTAATATCAGTGCCCTGGTGCCGGCTTTGCAAGGTCGCCCTATTTATAACGAAGATGGCCATACCGCCAACCATTTGTTTATTCCATGGTGGGGCCACAAAGCACAAGAACGCAAAGAGCTGGATTTCCCTCGTGGTTATCACTTTGAAATTGGTGCGCGCTTTAACGAGCCGGGTGCTGGCCTGTCAGGTAACTTTCAGGGTTATGGTGCGGATTTAAAACGTCAGGTGAAACAGAATTACGGTGCTTATGTTGGTTTTGCCCTGCGGGGCGAAATGGTACCTAACGAGCATTGTTATATGGATATAGACCCTGAAGTCAAAGACAAATGGGGTATTCCTGTGGCGCGTTTCCACTGGAAATGGTCGGAGCATGAATTAAAGCAAGTGGAGCATGGCCTGAAAACCGCCAAAGCTATTTTTGCTGAAATGGGCGCAGAAGTCGGCGAATTGCCAACACCAGAGCAAGCCATTTTAAAAGGTGGCGAAATTATTCATGAAGTGGGCACCACACGTATGGGCGCATCGCCAAAAGACTCAGTCACTAACCAATGGGGTCAAAGCTGGGACTGCCCTAACCTCTTTGTGATGGATGGCGGCGTCTTTGCCTCTAACCCTCATAAAAACTGTACTCTGACCATTATGACGCTGGCCATGCGTAACTCGTCCTGGCTTTCAGCGCAGTTAAAACAAGGAGCGATCTAATGGCCAAAGATCAAAACAACACAGTGGATCAGCACGAGATGCAGTACAAATCCGGCATGACCAGACGTGATTCGTTAAAACTGATGATGGCATTAGCAGCAAGCACTTTGTTACCTGCAGTATTGGCAGGCTGCGACAGTGCGCCGGTCAGTACAACTGATGCAGGAGCAGGCGCAGCAAAAGCCAGTACTGAACATTGGCCAGAGCTGAAATTATCTCCAATCACAGCAACAGGGTATGGCAAAGATCCAAACTTAATTCTGCCGCCAGAATCGCCATGGCCTTTGACCTTAACTCAGGCTCAGCTGACCTTAGTGGCCGTGCTTTCAGATATTCTGGTGCCCCGTGAAGGCAGTGTGCCCAGTGCTTCTGAAGTGCATGTGCCTGCGGTGGTCGATGAATGGGTCAGTGCGCCTTACGAGCGTCAACAACAAGACAGACTGACTATTTTGTCGGCTCTGGCCTGGATAGACGACGAAGCGCAGATGCGTTTTAGCAAAACTTTTGTCGCGCTCACTAAAGTGCAGCAAAAAGCCATTATGGACGATATAGCTTTTGATACTGCCGAAACTCCGGTCCAGTTTAAACGCATAGCCACAGCCTTTGGCCGCTTCCGCAGTTTGGTACTGGCGGCGTTTTTCTGTACACCGGAAGGCATAAAAGACATAGGTTATGTCGGTAATGTGCCTATAGGCGGCGATTATCCTGGCCCAACAAAAGAAGCTTATGCTCATTTAGAGAAGGTACTGGCGGATTTGGGTTTAACAGAATACGCCTATCCAATTCAGGCTTAAAAATCGCTCGTAGGGCGACCTATATGGTCGCCAGCTACTGTATTGGGTTGGAATATCAGACGGGCGGGGATAAACCCCGCCCCTACATTTTTTATTTCAACCTTTCCAGCTGGCCTTTCCGGCGCACCAGGTTTTTATAATCCCACTGAATATCACGGGCTTTTGCCAACCAGCGTTGTAGATCAGCCGTATTGATTTGACTGCTGTGGTTGTAACGTTTTTCAGCGGCTTTAAAACTGCCTTCAAGCTTTAATTCAGCTTCATCAAAAGACTGGCCACTCCAGAACAACAACCGAATACCGCCTTTGAGTTTGCTATAACCCACTACAGGATTGCCATCGAGGAACCACACAGGATGCGCATGCCAGATTTTATTCTCAGCTTCAGGCAAAGCCGCATCAATCTGCTCTGCTAATAGCTGGCAAATAAGTTGCTCTTCTTCGGCCTGAGCCTGATTGTAGAGACAAATATCCGGATGCATCATCTCACCGTTAGTTTGTTTCAGTTGGAGCTGGTAAGGCACCAGCATCCAGTGCCATCAGAGTTGACCAATTAATAATTGAGCAAACATCAAACCCTTAACGAGCCACGAAAACCTCTGACGGCATAATAAGACTGGGCTCCATTATGGTAGATAAATACCCGGCCATACCTATAGTCGCCAAAGATGGCACCATCCAAAGCGCGAATATCCCCTGGTGTAGCCAGCCAGCTGGAGGTTTTACTATCGAAAGGGCCAAATTGCTGCAGATAACGGTAATCGTCTTCATTGAGTAACTGAATACCCATAGCCGCAGCCATATCCATCGCACTGCTTGCTGGTTTATGCTCTTTTCTGGCATTCAGTGCTTCGCGGTCGTAACACAAGCTGCGGCGGCCTTTTGGACTTTCTGCTGCGCAATCAAAAAAGATAAATTCGCCACTTTGCTCGTCAACCCCTACTACATCAGGCTCGCCGCCTGTTGCCTCCATTTCGAACAGCGATGTGAGTTTGTCCGGATAGGCTTCAAGTCGCTCCTGCACAGTGGCCCAATCCAGCGTTGCATGGCGATTTTTGTTTTTTTCAAAGCGTTTTTTTAATAGCTGGATCAGCTCTGAGTGTTGTGTGTCCATAACTTAACTCATTGGTTAAAAGCATTTTATGGCAAGGATGTAAAACCTGGCTGCTTTTGGATGTGATTGAACTAGTCGCTTTACGCTAACGCCAAAGCCCCTCGGCTTCAATCACTTTTTCTCAAAACAACTGAGCCAAAAGTAAAAAGGCAGCTGTTAAAAAAACAGCTGCCTTTGTTTCACTCAGTACAAAAATACTGGTTTTACTTTAAGTCAAAGCGATCAGCGTTCATCACTTTGTTCCAGGCAGCAACAAAGTCACGGACAAACTTTTGTTTGTTGTCATGCTGAGCATAAACTTCAGCCAAAGCGCGCAGCTGAGAGTTGGAGCCAAAGACCAAATCAACACGGCTGGCAGTCCATTTCACAACACCAGTTTTGCGATCTTTACCTTCAAACAGTTCAGCCTCTGCTGACACCGGAGTCCAGGCTGTGTTCATATCCAGCAGATTGACAAAAAAGTCGGTGCTTAATGTGTCGGCTTGTTTGGTAAATACACCGTGCATAGATTTATCCGCGTTGATATTCAGCACACGCAGACCACCGATCAGAGCTGTCATTTGCGGCGCTGTTAACGTCAGCAACTGAGCTTTATCCAGCAACAGCTCTTCAGCTTTGACTGAATAACGGCCTTTTACGTAGTTACGGAAACCATCAGCTATAGGCTCCATCACCGCAAAAGACTCCACATCGGTTTGATCTTGTGATGCATCAGTACGGCCAGGAGCAAAAGGCACATCAATAGCGACACCAGCATTTTTCGCCGCTTGCTCTATAGCTGCAATACCAGCCAGCACAATAATATCCGCCAGTGACACCTTGCGGCTTTCTGACTGATTATTAAAAGAGGCCTGAATTTGCTCAAGAACCGCCAGCACTTTGCTCAGCTGCGCCGGTTGATTCACTGCCCAATCTTTTTGTGGGGCTAAACGAATACGGGCACCATTAGCACCACCCCGTTTATCTGAACCACGGAAGGTTGAAGCGCTGGCCCAGGCGACTGATACCAATTCTGAAATGGATAAACCTGAAGATAAAATCTTGCTTTTCAGCGCAGCTATATCCGCAGAGTTCACCAACTCGTGGGTCACTGCAGGCACAGGATCTTGCCAAATTAGCTCTTCTGACGGTACTTCAGGGCCTAAATAACGAGCCAAAGGCCCCATGTCACGGTGAGTTAATTTATACCAGGCACGGGCAAACACATCAGCAAACTCTTCTGGGTTCTGATGGAAACGTCTGGAAATAGCCTCATAAGCCGGGTCCATCTTCAGCGCTAAATCAGCAGTTGTCATCATAGGAGCATGACGAATGGCAGGGTCGTGAGCATCAGGCACAGCTGTTGCTGCAGACTCGTCCGTAGGGATCCACTGATGAACACCAGCCGGGCTTTTCACCAGTTTCCAATCATAACCAAATAAGGTGTCGAAATAGCTGTTGTCCCACTGGGTAGGAGTTGGAGTCCAGGCGCCTTCAATACCACTGGTAATAGTATGAACACCTTTACCTGTGCCAAACGCATTTTTCCAGCCTAAACCCATTTCTTCCAGCGGAGCAGCTTCAGGTTCAGCACCAACCAAAGAGGCGTCGCCTGCACCATGGCATTTACCAAAGGTGTGGCCACCAGCAACTAAAGCTACGGTTTCCTCATCATCCATTGCCATACGGGCAAAGGTTTCACGAATATCACGGGCTGAAGCCACTGGATCCGGGTTGCCATTTGGGCCTTCAGGGTTGACGTAAATCAGGCCCATTTGTACTGCAGCTAGTGGGTTTTCTAATTCACGATCGCCAGCGTAACGTTTATCGCCCAGCCACTCTGTTTCCACACCCCAGTAAATATCTTCTTCCGGAGCCCAGATATCTTCGCGGCCACCCGCAAAACCAAAGGTTTTAAAGCCCATAGATTCCAACGCACAGTTACCTGCCAATATCATTAAATCGGCCCAGGACAACTGGTTGCCGTATTTTTGCTTGATTGGCCATAACAAACGGCGGGCTTTATCCAGATTGCCGTTATCAGGCCAGCTGTTCAGTGGAGCAAAACGCTGTGAGCCTGACGATGCACCACCACGGCCATCGCTGGTGCGGTAAGTACCGGCACTGTGCCATGCCATACGAATAAATAATGGGCCATAGTGGCCATAATCCGCCGGCCACCAGTCCTGTGAGTCGGTCATCAGGGCATATAAGTCCTGCTTCACCGCGGCCAGGTCCAGTTTTTGAAAAGCTTCGGCGTAGTTAAAGGGTTGATCCATAGGATCTGATAAAGAAGAGTGCTGATGTAAAATGTTTAAATTCAGTTGGTTCGGCCACCAATCTCGATTTGAAGTACCACCAGCGGCTGACTTAGTCAGAGCGCCGTGCATTACCGGACATTTACCGGTCTTTGTTTCGTTACTACCCATCTTTTTTCTCCAATTGTTGCTGTCATAAATGGAATAAATCCATTAAAAGGCGATAACTCTGCAATTGGAACCTGCACGTCCACGCGTGTTATCAATAAAAATCACCAGGTTGTTTTCATTCAAATGTCAGACTGCGCCATAAAGCGGCAGCAGCGAGGTTGCATGCACTTTGTCATCATTTACTGTGATGCTCAACAACAGTCTACAGGATCCAAATATAGAATTTCATGAAAAAATTCAATACGTTAAATCACTTTTTCAGATACTACGAAATCGTGACGTAAAACAGAAACCAGATAAAACCAGCTTAAAAGTGACAGATGACAGACTAATTACGGCAGAAGGGGAAAAAAGATCGGTGAGAGTACAAAACAGCAGGTTATTTTTTCGCTACGAAAATTATCTGTCTGTCGTACTTGTTCTGGATTATAAGAATACAAAAACATCGGGAGTGTTTTTTAACGGCGTTGTTTGCCGGCCCGCTGGGTGAGCGCCATGGATGGCAGCGAATAAAAAAAACGCGCTTAGCAGCAATCTAAGCGCGTTCAAGGGGTTACGTCTTTTAGCAACAAAAAGTTCAGCAACAGTAGGCTCAGCACAGCTTACTGCAGGTCACAAACACCATTATTTGGTGTAGATAGCACCACTCAGACTTAAAGCGCGGCCAATCCGGGATAAAAACTGATTGATTCGACGCACCAGCAGCAGAGAAGATACGCTGCGCTCTGTCGTGCTCACGTTAGATTTTTCTACTGTGGTATTGATACTGTTCATGTCCAACCTCGTTAAGTCTGAGAAAGTGTTCATCCGAAAACGTGGTTATTATGCTGCAAATTTAACCAGATAACTAACGAGATAATTTATAGTCTGGATATTAGTTTTTCTAATGCAAAATAACATTCTCTGTCATGATTTATTCAGCTTGTTTTCATATTCACTATTCAATGCAACAATAGACCATCAATAAAAATGCTGCCAAATCAGCTAATTATGCACAACCCCCCAGTTAAACCCAATAAAAAAGGCATAACTTATTTATAGTTATGCCTTTTCAGGTTATTTTTTTAAATTAGCTGTTCTAATAAAAAATAAAGGTACAAGCTAACCGCGCCACTGAACCTCTGCTGCTAAATTAAGCAGCCAGGTCGTCTGTGGCTTCCGTCACTTCTGTCAGCACAACGGCCGCTTTAGCCGGATCAGCAGCGCCTTTGTCCTTTGCCTGTTCTTTATCGGCTACCGGGGCTTTGTTGCTTTTGGTTTTCTGATTCAGCGTCTGGATCACCAGCTCTTTTTGCTGAGCTAAATACAACGCCAAATCTTCACGTTGTTGCTCATCCGGGATCAGTTCACTTTGACCCAGCATTAAAAACAGTTCATCAGCAATATCCAGCATCCGGTCATAGGCGTCTGCTTCAGGCTTTGAACTAAAAGTCATTTTTTCTACTCCAGCGCGCTCAACAATGTATTTAATAATAACGGCCATAAATCCTCCTGCTTTTGATACTGAACATTTATACAGTAACTACTGTTTATTTGTCCAGTGGTATTTATAAAAAATACGCATCGCCTCTTTTCTGCTTTTGCCGTAGCATAAAGTGATGATTTAACCTGACTTCAGGTTAAGAATTTCAGGCTAGTGTCAGAAGGATTTTGTATGCAGCATTTGTGGGCCGAACGCCGTCTTGCCGAACATAGTCAGAGACCAAACGATCACCGTACACCGTGGCAAAGAGACAGAGCCAGAATTCTGCACTCCGCTGCTTTTCGCCGCCTGCAGGCTAAAACTCAGATTATGGGTATTGGCCAGAATGACTTCTACCGCACCCGTCTGACCCACTCTTTAGAAGCTGCCCAAATAGGCACTGCATTAGTAGCGCAATTAAGTTACCAGCAAGAAGACCCGGCACTGCGGGCATTATTAGCGCAGGACAGCCTGATGGAGGCTTTGTGTCTGGCCCACGACTTGGGCCATCCACCTTTTGGTCATGGTGGTGAAAAAGCCCTGAACGCCTGTATGCAGCATTTCGGTGGTTTTGAAGGCAACGGCCAGACCTTGCGTATTGTTGGCAAACTGGAACCCTACACAGCCAGTGGTGGCATGAATTTAAGCCGCCGTACTTTATTAGGTTTACTCAAGTATCCGATAGTACAGCCTGCGCTCGATCAATTTGAGCAAGGGCTCACCGTCAAACCCTGCAAAGCTATTTATGCTGCCGACAGTGATTTACTCGACTGGATCTTAAGCCCTTTATCTGCAGCAGATCGCAGCGCTTTTCAGCGCACAGAAACTTTACTCAAAGCGCCCTTTTTAAAGTCACTGCATAAATCTCTGGATGCTTCGATTATGGAGCTGGCCGATGATATAGCTTACGGCGTACATGACTTAGAGGATGCGATTGTGACTGGTACTGTGACCATTGAACACTGGCGCCGTTTAGCAGAGCCTGAAATGGCGAAGTTACCCGTTGATATTGCCAGTGCGTTAAAACATATCAGCCAAAAATTATTTATACCCGAACATCATATTCGTAAAGATGCCATTGGTGCGCTGGTGAATTTGCTGATCACCAGTATTGAGTTGTATCAGTCACTGCCGGACACTCAAGACCCATTGATCCGTTACAATGCACGCTTGCCAGATCCGCAACAGCAGCTGTTGCAACTGTTAAAAAGCTTTGTGTATGAAGCCGTCATTTTATCGCCCGACGTGCAACGGGGCGAATACAAAGGTCAACAAATTGTTCGCTCATTGTTTGAAGCCTTTAGTTCGGAGGCGGAACGTTTGTTGCCGGCCAACACCAAAAACCGCTGGCTTATGGCGGACAACGAACAGAGCAAGATGCGGGTTATTTGTGATTATGTGTCAGGTATGACAGATGAGTATGCGCTGCGTATGCATCAGCAATTGTTTGCCGCATCTTTGTAAGTTTTATTTTATATAGCTCTAAGTGAGGGAAAAAACCGGGTGACAAAGTCGACATTAAGAGTACTGGCGGGAGCCACAGCCTTTGAGCATTTGCAGCAACATGGCTTACGTCAGCAGGATATCAATTTAGTCTTAGGTGCCAGTGGTGGCCCTAAATGGTTTTGCTTATTTGGTTTAGATCAGTATTTGTTTGGTGAGTTTTTTAAAGACAGAAGCACGCCTTTATCTTTAGTTGGCAGCTCTGCTGGTGCCTGGCGTTTTGCCTGTGTCACGCAGCAAAACCCTGCTGCCGCCACTGAACGTTTTGCCAAAGCTTACAGCAGCTTGTGTTTTCCACCCAAAGCTAGCATTGATCAAATTACCTCTACCTCAGCTGCTGTGTTGGATCAGGTGTTTCCTGACGATGACTGCATTTTACAGGTGCTGAATAACCCTGTACTGCAGCTGAATTTTATTGCAGCCCGCGAAGTGAAAGTAAGAAAGTCTGAACGCAAAGCAGCACAAATACGTCGTTTGCTGTTAGCTGCCGGTGCTAATTTGTTTAAACCCACTTTACTACAACGATTTTATAAAAGAGTGGTGATGCAAAATCACAGCAATCCGGGCTTGTTACAACAGGTGCCTCACGAAGCTTATCCACTGACGCCAGACAATTTTAAAGCCAGTTTATTGGCTTCAGGCTCTATTCCTATGGTGATGCATCCGGTGAAAGATCCGGCGGGTTTGCCCAAAGGTTTGTATATGGACGGCGGCTTGCTGGATTACCATCTGTCCTTGCCTTATCAGCAGGAAGGTTTGATTTTATATCCACACTTTTATCCGTACCTGATCCCCGGCTGGTTTGATAAATCCTTGCCATGGCGCCGCGCTAAAGCAGCGCAAATGGACAAGATGATCCTGCTATGCCCATCCGAATCTTGGGTGAAATCCCTGCCTTACGGCAAAATTCCAGACCGCAAGGATTTCGACAAACTAACAGACTCTCAGCGTCTGGAGTATTGGGCAATAGTGTTGGAACGCTCAAAAGAGCTGGCTGATGATTTAAAATCCGGCAATTACCTGCTGGAAAAAATTTAGTTCGGGCAGGCATCCATGGATAAACTCAGAGCTTTGACTGTATACCGAAGAGTGATTGAGCTGGGCAGCTTCAAAGCGGCTGCTGATGATTTGAATTTATCAAAAGCAGCGATCAGTAAAAATATTTATGAGCTGGAAGACTATCTGCAAAGTCCGTTGATCAACAGAACCACACGTAAACTGCATGTCACAGAACAAGGTAGATCTTATTACCAGCAGATCTGCCACGTACTGGATAGTCTGGCTCAGGCTGATTTATCTGTGCTTGAGGCATCAGACTCGCTCAGGGGCTCATTAAAAATCAGTGTGCCTATGTCACTGGGGCTCCTGGACATAAACCCTCTGGTTTGTGATTTTATGAAACAACATCCTGATCTTGCCATAGAGCTGGTGATGAATGATCACTATATCGACCTGATGGAGCAAGGTGTGGATATTGCGATCCGGGGAGGTGCTGCACTTGCAGATTCAAGCTTTCGCTCACGCAAACTAACTGATTTAAAACGAGTTCTCTGCGCATCTCCGGACTATTTGGAAAAATCTCCGCCTTTAGTCACACCAGAAGACCTGAGCAGGCATCACTGCTTAGTTTATAGCTTGTCTTCTTCCTCCAGACGATGGAGTTTTAAGAAGCAGCAAGAACGCCTGGATATTGAATTACCTGCGGGCCGCTATGTAGTCAACAACAGCTTAGCACTAGTGCAAACAGCAAAACTTGGACATGGTATTGCCTTGCTGCCAGAATATTTTGTCAAACAAGCCTTGGCACAAGGCGAGTTACAACAGGTACTGAGTGACTGGCAAGCAGAAGAGCATTCGCTCTACATCATTTATCCCTACCATAAAGAACAATCACAAAAGATCAGAGCTTTTATCGATTTTATAGTGCAGCACTTTACCAGAACATAATGTCGAATCTCTGCACGTTAGTTCACTGAAAGTGAACAATTCATCCACTGAACTGCTATTTATCTCGCCTTTGGTAAAAATTAAACTGACTCAGAACACCACAGCTTCCTATTATTCTGGATCAGGAGATTACTTAATGAAGATTTGGCGCAACATGCTGGCAGTGGCTTTACTATCCACTTTGCCATTGGCACAAAGCACAGCACAAACCCCATCAGGCGACGGGCAATTAACCCTGTCATACAGTGATGGCAGAGCATCAACACAGGGCATTGAACAGGTCAATCTGGTGCTAAAGTCTGTGGGGGTCAGAGTCAGTACTGTGACTATACCGGAGCAGGCAAAACCTGTGATAGCGCAAGCAAAACAGCGAGCACTGACCAAGGAAGAAAGTGAACAGCTGGTTGGATATTTTGCATTGCACAGAGGTAATCTGCTGGAGCAGATCAAACTGGCAGGTCGTGAACCTGCGGCTCCTCGAGGTGGTTTTTTATCAACGTCAGAAAAAGGTGTAGCTCCCTACCCCAAGGTATATGACATGAAAGCCATGACACCGGATTTGATGTACTACCTGCAAGAAAAGTTTGGTAAATTACACGTCAACAGTGCAGAAAGTGGTGTTGGAATTGATGAAGTGATGACCATAGTTTCAGGTGGCGCCTGGACCTGGTTTTTTGTTTTACCCGATAACACCACTGCCAAGCTGACTTTAGGTTATGTGCCTACTGATGGTAAAGCATGGCGTATCAGCTATCCGGGTCTGGTACCACATGGTGGTTTCTTCGATGCTCCTTATGGTTTGGTTGTCGCTTATGCTCACGGACCAGAACATTTTGTGATGCGTTATGAGGAACCCGCTGTACAAGGAGCTGAAACACTGGGTAACAATCCGTGGATTAACTTTAATGGCGAAAAACCGGAATTATTAACTCAAGTGAAAAAACAGCAGTAAAGCCTTAAGACCCGGACTGGTGGTCCGGGTCTGCTGTTAAAAGGAAATAAAATGGCAATAACCTATCAATGGCTCAATCCTCCTCAGAATTGCTCAGACGGGCCACCATTGCAATTTACTACCGACGCCAACACAGACTTCTGGCAACATACCCATTATCACTTCTATCGGGATAATGGCCATTTTTACTACTGGAAAAGTAAAGCAGCCAGACTATCCCTGCTTGTTGAAGTGCAGGTGAACGCCAATAGCAAGTTCGATCAAGCAGGTATTATGCTGAGAAAAGACGCGCATAATTGGTTAAAAATTTCAGCTGAATGGTTGTCACCTGAAGAAGCTGCACTGGGCTCGGTGAATACGCTGGCTGGAAAATCAGACTGGGCCAGCCAAAGCATCAAGCCTGCAAAAAGCTGGATATTAAAAATAGAAATTTCGCAGCAGGACGCTATTGTCTCGGCTCTATCAGGACAAAGCTGGCAGCAACTGCGAGTACTGGATATTAGCCATATTAGGGATAAGGATCTGATTTGTCTCGGTATTTATGGCTGCAGCCCGGACGGACCAGGCTGCGAAATTATTGTTCAGCGTATCGAATTTAACGAATCGGCTTTATAAAGAGCAGGTCATATAACAGGCTATTTCTGGTAAATAAGTATCCAGAATAGCTTGCTGCTCTGCACTAATATTTGTCACTTTGACAAAACCTTGTTTAGCCCAATAGCCTTCAGCGCCCTGCACTGCCACCAAAGCCAAAGCTTCTAAGCCAAGTTTCTTCGCTTCCATGCTGGCGTGGGCCAATAGCGCAGGCGCTAACGACTGTCCGCGAAAATCACTGGAAATAGCCATATCGTGCAGATACAAGCAGTTGGTATTTTGATACAGAGGAAAAGCTGCAGCTAAAGGCGTAATGCTGCCAAGCACCGATGGATAAGCCAGCAGATAACCAGCCATTTGCTGTTCAATAAAATAGCCCCAGCAGGTGTGAGAAAACGCAGAAATTCGATGAGCCATCACAGTGGCTGATTCAACCAGATCTTCGCTGTAGCAGTTTTGTTGCACCAGCATTAGCTGTGGGACATCAATGACAGATAAAGTAGAGACAGACATAACAAACACCGGTAAAAATAAGCGGCAGAGCCTGGATTGAAAACAAAAACCACCTGCTCTGGCAAAGACAAGTGGTTTTTTAAAACACTGAATATAAAGTTATTTGTTCAGATTTTTAGTTCAGGCTTTTTAACAGCGTTTGATCTAAACCGTCAGCAGACAATAACTTCACAATAGCTTTGCAGTGATCCAAAGTAAAATCACCTTCGCTGATTTGCAGGTTTAATGCTTCACGACGTTTTTGCACAACACCAGACAAAGTTTTATTGTCAGCGTCTGCGCCTTTTAACTTCTGCTCTAGCTTAGTCAGCCATGGATACAGCTGCTTTTCAGCGTCATAAGCCTGCTGGCGAATTTCCGGATGGTAATCTTCGCACGCATTTAAATTTAACAAATAAAAATTCAGATAACCGGCAACGGTCAGATACTGGTAGTCCACTGTTTCAGCTTTCACTGCAGAAGACAATGTCGCAGAACTTAAACATAAAGCGGCGAACAGGCTGTAACCTAACTTCTTCATCTAAGACTCCCCAAAAAAATCGTAAATTCGATACCCAATCTACAGAGAATAACCTGCCTTTTCAACACAGCAGGTTATTTATACTGGAATAATAAGTCGATAATTCAGCACTGCAGTTGCAACTTATCATTTTTACCATTTTATAGACTTAGAATGTGCCAGCCGGTACCCGCACCCAACCTTCCATTAATACCCGCGCACTTCGACTCATTATGGCTTTGGTAACAGTCCACTCACCAGCAACTAAAGCAGCTTCGGCTCCTACTCTTAAAGTGCCGGACGGATGACCAAAACGTACTGCTTTGCGTTTTACGCCACCAGCAGCCAGGTTGACTAAAGTACCTGGAATAGCAGCTGCAGTACCAATGGCCACCGCAGCTGTGCCCATCATGGCGTGATGTAATTTACCCATAGATAAAGCCCGCACCACCAAATCCATATCTGCTGTAGTCACAGCTTTACCACTGGACGAGATATAGTCTGTGGCTGGCGCGACAAAAGCAATCTTTGGCGTATGCTGACGGGTTTTAGCTTCGTCTATATGCGACATCAAGCCCATTTTGACTGCACCATAAGCACGGATAGTCTCAAACATCGCCAGTGCTTTAGCATCGCTGTTAATAGCGTCCTGCAGCTCTGTGCCTGTATAACCAATATCTTTGGCATTAACAAAAATAGTTGGAATACCGGCATTAATCAGTGTGGCTTTAAAAGTACCTACTCCCGGCACGTCCAAATCATCCACTAAGTTGCCCGTTGGGAACATCGAGCCACCGCCTTCGCCGTCTTCATCAGCGGCCGGGTCGATAAATTCCAGTTGCACTTCAGCGGCAGGGAAAGTCACACCATCCAGTTCAAAATCACCACTTTCCTGTACTTCGCCATTGATCATCGGCACATGAGCAATAATGGTTTTGCCAATATTGGCCTGCCAAATCCGCACTGTGGCTTTGCCATTTTGTGGAATACGGCTGGTATCGACTAAACCTGCGCTGATGGCAAAAGAGCCAACAGCTGCAGATAAATTGCCGCAATTACCGCTCCAGTCGACAAAAGCTTTATCGATGGAGACCTGACCAAACAGGTAGTCGACATCGTGATCGCTTTTGCTGCTTTTGGCTAAAATCACAGTTTTACTGGTACTGGACGTAGCGCCGCCCATGCCATCAATTTGTTTGCCGTATGGATCAGGACTGCCAATCACACGCAGCAACAACGCATCACGCGCAGCGCCTGGGATTTGCGCTGCTTCTGGTAAATCCTGCAAACGGAAAAATACACCTTTGCTGGTACCACCACGGATATAAGTGGCGGGAATTTTAATCTGAGGTAAATAGCTCATAGTTTAATCCCTACCCCTATACCTTAGCTTCAAGGAAGTCTTTGGCAAAACGCTGTAACACGCCACCCGCTTCATAAATAGAGACTTCTTCGGCTGTATCTAAACGACAGGTCACGGGCACTTGCAGCACTTCACCGTTTCTGCGGGTGATCACTAAAGTTAGGGTAGTGCGAGGTGTACGCTCGCCTAAAACGTCGTAACTTTCAGTGCCATCCAAAGCTAAAGTTTTACGGTTAACACCCGCTTTAAACTCAAGCGGTAATACCCCCATACCCACTAAGTTAGTACGGTGAATACGCTCGAACCCTTCGGCCACTATGGCTTCAACACCAGCTAAACGCACCCCTTTAGCCGCCCAGTCACGGGATGAACCCTGACCATAATCAGCACCGGCAATAATGATTAAAGGTTGCTTACGTTCCATATAAGTTTCAATGGCTTCCCACATCCGGGTGACCACACCTTCAGGCTCGATACGGGTTAAAGAACCTTGTTTGATTTTGCCATCCACTACGGCCATTTCGTTTATCAGCTTAGGGTTAGCAAAAGTAGCGCGCTGTGCTGTTAAGTGGTCACCGCGGTGGGTGGCGTAGGAGTTAAAATCTTCTTCCGGCAGCCCCATTTTGTGCAGGTATTCACCGGCAGCACTGTCCATCATAATGGCGTTAGAAGGCGATAAATGGTCAGTGGTGATATTGTCACCCAGCACGGCCAGCGCACGCATACCTTTCATGCTGCGCTCACCAGCCAAAGCACCTTCCCAATATGGCGGGCGGCGGATATAAGTGGTTTGTGGACGCCAGTCATACAGCGGACTGATTTTCTCGCCGTAATCCACTGAAACTGCAAACATAGGCTCATAGACTTTACGGAACTGTTCAGGTTTGACGCTGCTTGCCACTACTGCATCAATTTCAGCATCGCTTGGCCAGATGTCTTTTAAACGAATTTCGTTGCCGTCTTTGTCCAGCCCCAGCACGTCTTTTTCGATATCAAAGCGGATAGTACCGGCTATGGCATAAGCCACCACCAAAGCTGGAGAGGCTAAAAATGCCTGTTTGGCATAAGGGTGAATACGGCCATCAAAGTTGCGATTACCAGACAACACAGCAGTGGCGTATAAGTCACGCTCTATCAGCTCTTTTTGAATCACAGGATCTAAAGCGCCGCTCATACCGTTACAGGTAGTACAGGCAAAAGCCACAATACCAAAACCTAAACTTTCTAAATCTGTCAGTAAGTTGGCTTCTTTTAAATACAGCTCAACAGTTTTAGAACCAGGCGCCAATGAGCTCTTCACCCATGGCTTACGGCTTAAGCCTTTGGCTTTAGCGTTACGGGCTAATAAGCCCGCAGCTATCACGTTACGTGGGTTACTGGTGTTGGTGCAGCTGGTTATAGCGGCAATAATGACAGCACCGTCCGGCATTAAACCCGGCTCGTTTTCCACCACACCACTAATACCTTTGACCGCTAAATCGCTGGTCGATACCCGGGCATGTGGATTAGAAGGACCAGCGATAGTGCGGCCGACGCTGGATAAATCAAAACGGATTACACGCTCGTATTCAGCAGTTTTTAAACTGTCGGACCATAAACCTGCGGTTTTAGCGTAGGTTTCCACCAGCTTGACTTGCGCTGGCTCGCGGCCTGTCAGGGTTAAATAATCCAGAGTTTGCTGATCGATAGAGAACATAGCGGCAGTAGCGCCATATTCAGGCGTCATATTAGAGATAGTAGCGCGGTCACCTAAACTCAGGCTGCTGGCGCCTTCGCCAAAAAACTCCAGATAAGCAGAGACGACTTTTTCTTTGCGTAAAAACTCAGTCAAGGCCAACACTATATCTGTTGCCATAATGCCTGGCTGTGCTTTGCCCGTCAGCTCCACGCCAATAATATCTGGCAGACGCATCCAGGAGGCGCGACCTAACATCACGCTTTCAGCTTCTAAGCCACCAACCCCAATAGCGATGACACCCAGCGCATCCACATGAGGGGTATGGCTGTCGGTACCTACTAAAGTATCAGGGAAAGCCACACCATCTATAGCGTGAATAACAGGTGACATCCGCTCTAAATTGATCTGGTGCATAATGCCGTTGCCTGGCGGTATCACATCGACATTTTTAAAGGCTTTTTTCGTCCAGTTGATAAAGTGGAATCTGTCGTCGTTACGTCTGTCTTCGATAGCACGGTTTTTCTCAAAAGCATCTTTTTCAAAACCACCATGCTCTACAGCCAAGGAGTGATCGACAATCAGCTGAGTCGGCACTACAGGGTTTACTTTGGCCGGATCGCCACCTTGCAGCGCAATAGCATCACGCAGGCCAGCTAAATCCACTAAAGCGGTTTGACCTAAAATATCGTGGCACACCACACGAGCCGGAAACCATGGAAAATCCAGATCCTGCTTGCGGTAAATCAGCTGTTTTAATGAGTCAGTTAAAGTCGCCGGATCGCAGCGGCGTACTAAGTTTTCAGCATGAACACGGGAGGTATAAGGGAGTTTGGCATAAGAGCCCGGTTCAATGTCGTTGCATGCAGCTGCTGCATCAAAATAATCCAGCGTGGTGCCTGGTAAGTTTTTACGGTAATTAGAATTCATGGCGTGGCCACTCAGTTAAAAGGTTGCTTCAGATCCTACAAAAGCCCTTCGCGGGCTTTTATACCTGTCGTACTTGAAGCCGCAGCTTTGTTGGTTTGCTCACTCACCCCAATCACATAGGACTGCTATGCTCATGGGGACTCGTCGCCAACCGCCTAACTGCAACTCCAATTACTTAAGGTATAGATAAATGTCTTGTTGCTATTAGCGCTTCGCCAGTGGCGTTACAGTGCGTGGTTCCACACCTGTATATTCGGCACTTGGGCGAATAATACGGTTGTCCGCACGTTGTTCCATTACATGAGCAGCCCAGCCTGTTAGACGTGAACAGACAAAAATAGGCGTAAACAGCTTGGTTGGAATACCCATGTAGTTGTAAGCCGAGGCGTGGAAAAAATCTGCGTTACAGAACAGTTTTTTCTCGCGCCACATGACGCTTTCACAGCGCACAGAAATGTCGTACAAGGACGTGTTGCCGTTGGCTTTACCCAGCTTTTCTGACCATTCTTTGATCACTGCGTTACGTGGGTCGGACTCTGCATAAATGGCATGGCCAAAACCCATAATTTTTTCTTTACGTTCCAGCATGCCCATTAACTTGGTTTCGGCATCATCCGGATTGTCCATCTTTTCAATCAGTTCCATCGCCGCTTCGTTAGCGCCACCGTGCAGAGGGCCACGTAATGAACCAATAGCGCCTGTGATGCAAGAGTGCATATCACTTAAAGTAGAAGCACAAACACGGGCCGTGAAAGTAGAAGCATTGAACTCGTGCTCTGCGTATAAAATCAGCGAAGAGTTCATTACATCGGTATGCAGCTGGGTTGGTTTTTCACCATGTAAAGTCCAGAGGAACTGCTCGGCAATAGAATCGGCCGCTGTTTCCACTTCAATGCGCAGGCCTTTATGGCTGAAGTTATACCAGTAGTTAATTAAGCCTGGGAAAATCGCCAGTAACCGGTCGGTCGCATCCTGTTGCTGAGCAAAACTCTGTTCAGTTTCTAAGTTGCCTAACATAGAGCAACCAGTACGCATTACATCCATAGGATGAGCAGAAGCAGGAATACGTTCCAGTACTTCTTTTAATGCCTGTGGCAGGTTACGCATAGCCTTTAAGCGTTTTTTGTACGCAGCCAGTTCTGCTTCGTTCGGTAACTCGCCTTTTAAAATCAGGTGCGCTACTTCTTCAAATTCACAGTGAGCGGCTAAGTCTTTGACGTCGTAACCACGGTAGGTCAAGCCAGAACCTGTTTTACCTACTGTGGATAAAGCGGTTTTACCTGCGATTTGGCCACGTAAGCCTGCGCCTGATAATTCTTTTGCGTTCGCCATCTTGTCTCTCCGTTTTTAATTTGTTCTGTTGATTTATTGAATGCTGCTTGGCTTATGGTTATTTTTTGTTCGCAAACAGGGCGTCTAATTTCTGCTCATAACTGTGATAGTTCAGGAAGTCGTAAAGTTCAGCGCGGGTTTGCATGCTGTCGACTACAGCCTTCTGATCGCCATTGGCCAAAATAGATTCATACACATTCAGTGCAGCTTTGTTCATAGCGCGGAAGGCACTCAACGGATACAACACCATATCGACACCTACGCCAGCCAGCTCTGCTTTGTTAAAGAGTGGCGTTTGGCCAAACTCGGTGATATTGGCCAATACCGGCACTTTCAGCACCTTGGTAAAGGCCTGGTATTGCTCCAGCGTATACACAGCTTCAGCAAAAATGGCATCAGCTCCGGCGGCTTCACAGGCTAAAGCGCGCTCGATGGCGGCTTCTAAACCTTGTTGTTGCAACGCATCAGTGCGCGCCATAATAAAAAAGTTCTCGTCTGTTCTGGCATCGACAGATGCCTTGACTCGATCAACCATTTCTTCCAAAGAGACGATTTCTTTGTTTGGTCTGTGACCACAACGTTTTTGCGCCACCTGATCTTCAATATGAAAACCTGCAGCACCGGCATTGGTCATTTCTTTCACAGTGCGGGCAATATTAAAAGCTCCGCCCCAGCCTGTATCGGCATCGACCAGCAATGGCAGTTCAGTAGCACCAGTAATACGGCGGATATCTTCACAGACGTCGTTTAACGAGGTCATGCCTAAATCCGGTAAACCAAAAGAGGCGTTAGCCACACCAGCACCTGATAAGTACAAGGCTTTATGACCCACACGTTCAGCCATCATGGCGGTGTAGGCGTTAATAGTGCCCACCAGCTGTAACGGATGATTGTCTTTAATTGCCTGACGAAGCAGAGCGCCAGCGCTTTTTACATTAGCCATGTGAAGTCCCCTGTTGAAGTAACTGTTGTTCAATATTACGTTTGGATGCGGCGATATGACGGCGCATCAATAAGTCGGCAAGTTCGCCATCACGGTTAGCAATGGCATTGATAATAGCTTTGTGTTCGTCAAAAGCCCGCGATACCCGTGGGCCGTTCATGCCAAGCTGCACCCGATACATCCGCACCAGAAAATACAGCTCGTCACTTAAAATATTAATCAGATAAGGATTTTTACTACCTAAGATGACGCGGTAATGAAAGTCGACATCCCCTGCTTCCTGGTAATAACTTTCACCTTCACGCACCCGTTGTGTCGACAAATGCTGATCAAGTAGCGCCCGCACTTCGGCAATGTCCTGCTCTGTCATATGCTCAGCCGCTAAACGACAAGCCAGACCTTCGAGCTCTTCGCGTAGCTGATACAAAGAACGTAGCCCTTCAATCGACAGCTTGACCACACGGGCGCCGGCATTGGGCGTGCGTTCGATTAAATGACAGCGCTCTAAACGCGCTAAGGCTTCACGCAGCGGGGCACGGCTTAAATCATAACGTCGCGCCAGCTCTGGCTCACTGATCTTGGTACCAGCAGGAATTTCGCCTTCCACTATGGCAGTACGAATTTGCACCAGCACCCGGTCGGCGGCAGTAATAGCTTCTTTAAATTCAGTAGCAAGCATTAGATTGTCGACAATAACTGGAAGTTAGTTACGTTTTACGCCTTGAATCGGCTTTGGTCAAGCTAAAACGAGATGTTATGTCGACATAAAGACTAAAGTACTAGAGGGCGTTGTATGGATTTGTAGACAGGGATCATTCACATATGAACAGCTTCAAACGTTTCCAAACTCATTGCAACTCCCATTTTAAGTAACATATTAAATGCTTTCTCAATAGATTTTAGTCTAACCGTTTGCCCCATTTCATGATTGAATTGGATGTGCCCTATAAACACTTTGGTGATTTCGTGTGGCTGATATTTTTGGATTTTTTTAATAACAGCCTCAACTTCTTGTTCTATAGCTTCGCTGGTTTCATTACTAAACACATGAGTGCTTCCGTAAGTAGCTTTAAATGCTTCAACTTTTTCAAAGATATCAACCATTTTACTGACCTTACGACCAAGCATAAATGCACTAATTGGATTCATTATTTTCCCTTACTTTTTGTTTCATATAGATTAACAGAGCTCTACCAAAAAGGCCTTAGCTTTAACAACTGAAACTACGTTCCCACTTCTGCCTATTCACGCCTTTAATAATCATCCACAGGCTTAAAGTTAACTCGCCCACTAATACTGGCATCAAAATCCAGGGGAATAGCAACGATGCCAGAGCTGGTGCCAGCAATAAGGCCAGGCTATTAGTCAGATAACAGACACCAGCCAGCGCTAACATCACACCAATAAAAGCCGGAAAAAAGCCGGATTTAATAATCAGATAACCACGCAGCAAACAGGCCAGCGCAAAGAAAATGAACCCTATACCTAAGCCGTAACCGTGTAGCTGAATAGCAAGATAAGACCAGGCGGCCAATTGCTCAGAAGAAAACGCAGAAGCAGCGGCCCCTCCACCTAATAGCAGCAATGGAATGACTAACAGCAGCTTATTGGCCACCAGCATAGCGGTTTGGATCAGGTTAAAAAAAGTGGCGGCCAGATTAAGTCCAGCATTAACGCGCTTAAACAATAAATAAAACAGCACAATAATGGGGATATCCAGCAGTTGCATCGACAAATCCCCTACTATGCCGAGCCTCCACAATGAGGATGACGCCATAATATTCTGCGCTGTAGCTGCTGCATCTAAAGGAACCACCAGGGAGCCTCTGACCATCAATTCACCAAAAAGTCCTAACACAATAATGGCCAGATAAAACACTCCACTCAGGCGTACGTAAAATTGTGGCGATCGTTCAAAAGCAGAATTCATGGTTGGACCTTTTAGTGGCAGTGGTTATTAAGTGAATTGAATCAAGTAATTACACTGGCAGATCTCAGTTAAAAAAGATAGATACCACTCTATGAAACATATGGAGCCTCTGACTCTTTGTTTCAAAAACGAAACAAATAAAATCAGGTGGTGAGATAGTTCTGGCAGGAGTTTTTGCAGTTTTTATTAGATTAATTTTTTCTAACATTCATAACCTGTAAAAACTTTGGCTTCTATGGAGGTTTTATGACTCTGGTTTTAATTCTTCAGCAAAAGCTTATACAGCCTGAGGTGGAGTGGATAACTTGGGGATAACTGCGGTATAAGATCAGGATAAGTTTTGACTTCTGTTTCCGATTGAAGCACTTAAAAAGCAAAGACTGATGCAGGAAATTTCCGCAGCTTTGTCTACACTGAAAACCTGTAAGTTAACCTGTTTGTCCACTTTGGTTCCGTATAGCGCACGGCTCATTTAGATGAGCCATTCCCCTAAGCCCAGAATGAATCCCTTGATTCTGGGCTACTTTTCTCTTCAACTAAGCTTTTTTAACTGATTGAAACAGCTGATAAAAATTTGCTGAGGTTTGTTCTGCCAACAATTCAATACTGACATTACGCTGCTCTGCAATACAAGCGGCCACAGCACTGACGTAAGCAGGCTGGTTGGTTTTACCACGGTAAGGCACAGGAGCTAAATAAGGCGAGTCAGTTTCAATTAATAAGCGGTCAGCAGGAATTTGCCGTGCTACAGAGCGCAGCTCATCGGCGTTGCGAAAGGTAACTATGCCGGATAACGAAATATAAAAACCTAAATCCAAAGCAGCTTTTGCTGTATCCCAGTCTTCTGTAAAGCAGTGCAATACACCACCACAGTCAGCAGCACCACCAGAGCGCAATAAATTCAGAGTATCCGCTCTGGCATCACGGGTATGCACTATCAAAGGCTTTTTCAGTTCACGGCCGACCGCTATATGAGCGGCAAAAGCCTCTTGCTGAATAGCTTTGCTATCCGGGCTGTAAAAATAATCCAGGCCAGTTTCGCCGACAGCCACTACAGCGGGATCAGCACAATAACGACGCAGTAATTCGATATCGATTTGATCTTCCTGATGCAGCGGATGTTCACCACAAGACACTGACACTTGTGGATAAGCAGCCACCAGCTGTTTCATCGCAGGAAATTCTTTCAGACTGACCGATACACACAACATATGCTCTACTTTAGCAGTGGCGGCTTGTTGTAAAACTTCAGGCAGGGTCAGGGCTAATTTGTCCCACTCCAGACGGTCGAGGTGGCAATGTGAATCAACAAACAAAAGTGTTCTCCAAAATAGTATTTAAAACAGCCATATCAACTTAGAGGCTGTAGGTAGGCTCAGTAGAATCGAGCATACCACCTAATAATTTTTCAATTTTATCCTGCAACTGAAACTTATCGTCGATAAAAGCGACGCCAATGCCAGCCGGAGTAGAGCTTTGTGCGCCTTGTGGTGTCAGCCAGGCGACTTTACCGGACACACGCACAGCTTCCAGCGCGTCAGGTAAAGTGACGACTAAAGATAAAGAATGCCCCATACGGTAAGGCCGCGCAGTACGCACGAACAAACCGCCATTTTTCAGAAACGGCATATAGCAGCGGTACAGCTCTTTTAGCTCTGTAAAATCCAGTTGGATTTCGTCCACACGTAGCTCCTGTTACAACAAGGCCGAACGGAGTTGCACCAGCAAGGCTGATAAATTCAGCGCGGCATTTTGCCCTGTAATCAGCTGACGGTCACGACCCCATTGCTGCAAAGACAACAATAACTGGTGATGTTTTAGCTGCATATCAGCGCCTTTTTGCCACAACTCCTGTCGTACAAACCAGAATAAGGTCGAAGGTAATTGTTCAGTGTCAGGTAAATGCGCCAGCAGCTCATACATATCTAACTGAGCAGACACGAACTTCTTCAGCATAACCAATTGTGCAGAAATTGCTGCCGCTTCGTCGTTTTCTAATAATTTCAATGCTAATAAAGGTGCACCACCGACGTACTGCAGTAAAAATTCCGGTACAGGCCTGCTGCTGTGTTCCTGCAACCAGTGTTCAATCTGTTCACCATACACTGGCGCTAAAGCCCAGCTTTGACACCGGCTTAAAATAGTAGGCAACAGCTGCGCCGGATGAGCACTTTGTAAAATCAGAAAACTGTTTTGTGGTGGCTCTTCCAGGGTTTTTAATAAAGCATTGGCCGCGGCTTCTGTCATCAGTTCAGCCTGTGGAATAAGCGCCAGCTTGACGCCACCTTGCTGTGACGCACCATGCATAAACTGACCCAAAGCTCGTATCGGATCAACGCCAATACTGCTGCTGCCTTCTGTCGGTAATTGCCACAGATCCGGGTGATGACCAGAGGCCATCAACTGACAACTTTTACATAAACCACAAGGCAACTGCTGTTGCGGGCTTTTACATAACAAATAAGCGGCCAGACGTTTGGCAAGCGCCAGTTTGCCAATACCAACAGGGCCTGTCAGCAACAAAGCGTGATGCAACTGCCCTGCTTCTGCCAATTCAGTCAGTTTGTATTGATACGAGTCCAGCCAGGGGAAATCAGACATCTGTGCCAAGATCAGCCTTTGCATCACGGCTTAAAGATCCACTTTGATAAGCCTGTTGCAGTGCATTCAGTATCTGTTGCTGCACCAGCTCCATAGACTGACTGGCATCTATGGTGACTATATTGGCTTCAGTGGCTGCGATTTGCAGATACTTAGCCCGGGTGCGCTGGAAAAACGCCAGTTGCTCCTGCTCAATACGATCCAATTCACCGCGAGCCTGAGCACGTTGTAAACCTATAGCAGGGTCTATATCTAAATACAGCGTTAAATCCGGCGTTAAATCACCTAATACTACCTGACGAATGCTGTTGATCAGGCTTTCATCCAGTTGACGACCACCACCCTGATAAGCGCGGGACGATAAATCGTGACGGTCACCCAGCACCCAGCTGCCTTGCTGTAAGGCAGGCTGGATCACAGTTTTTACCAGCTGCACACGGGATGCATACATCAGCAATAATTCAGTTTCAGGCGCCACGACTTCATCCTGCACTTGTTTGACCAGCGTGCGGATTTGTTCGGCTAAAGGTGTGCCGCCTGGCTCACGGGTGCTGATAAACTTGATGTTATGTTCGTTCAGCCATTGCTGGATAGTACGGATAGCGCTGGTTTTACCCGCGCCTTCCAGCCCTTCCACCACAATAAAACGACCTAAAGTTGTCATTGTTTTTTCTTTTCCAAAACTTTCTTGCCAAAAATGTATTGCTGCACTGCGGCATTATGCTCTGCCAGAGTACGGGAAAACTGATGGGTGCCATCGCCTTTTGAGACAAAATACAGCCAGTCACTTTGTGCAGGCTGAGCCGCAGCTATGATAGAACTGCCACTTGGCGCCGCTATTGGACCCGGCGGTAAGCCAAAATGCTGATAGGTATTGTAAAGGTGCGGATTCTTTAAATCCGCTCTGGTGATATCGCCATTGAAACTATCACCTAAACCATAGATCACAGTTGGGTCTGTTTGTAGTTTCATGCCAAGTGCTAAGCGATTGACAAAAACCGAGCTGACCAGCGGTTTTTCTGGTTCATGGCCACTTTCTTTCTCGACAATGGATGCCATGGTCAACAGCTCATATGGTGTTTTGTAAGGTAAATTGGCTTGCCGGCTGTCCCATGCCTGCTGCACTCTTTGGATCAGCAGCTCGTTGGCACGTCTTAATAATTCAGTGCTGGTGCTGTTTGCTGTGTAATTGTAGGTTTCAGCAAAAAACAGGGCTTCGGCATTGGCAGGTTTATTGCCCCAGGCTTCAGGCCACTTTGCCAGTTCGACTAATGCAGCTTTATCCGTCAGATCATGCTGTAAATATTCGGCTTCGGCTAACCGCTTTAAGCTTTGGCTTAAGGTTTCACCTTCTTTAATGCTAAACGCAAACTGCGCCACTTTGCCACTGGCGAACAAATGCAGCATTTGTAATAAACGGGTTGGTTTTTGATCAGTGGGTACTCTGTACACGCCCTGATGCAACTTTGAAAGCTCAGGATGTATTCGCAAATAAATGGATAACCAACGGCACTGGGCGTTGCTCAGCAGATTTTGCTGCTGCCAGTTACGACAGAGTTTCATCGCGCTGTCGCCGGCTTTAATTTCTATATAAGCCTCTGTCAGCGGCAAACGGCTTTGGCTGTATTGTTGCCAGATATTGGTTAAACCAAAAAAACTGACCAGCGAGACTAACAGCACTACAAATATAGTTCGGATCAAAGCTCAACTCCGCTGACAAACTGACGCACCAGTTCGATATTTTTAGTTTGCCCGGCAAATTCCTTTACCGGCACTACACCCATCAGGGCATTACAAATCAATAAGGCTTCCGCTTGCTGCAGATCAGCCAGGCGATAACGACCTTCTGTCACTGATAGCTGAGTCATCAGATACTGACGCATCACGCCATTCACGCCAGCCTGATCCAGCGAAGGAGTAAACCATTGACCCTCTTTGAAAAACATCAGATTGGCAGCAGACGCTTCAATCACAGCATCACTTTGGTCCAGCACCACAAGCTCATCAACATCACTTTGAGCTAATTCGGCTTTAATCAACACTTGCTCCAGCCTGTTGTTGTGCTTAACACCAGCCAAAGCAGGTTGTTGTGCTAGTTTAAAACCTGCCAAGCCAAGGCGAATGCCCTGCTGTTGCCAGTTGCTGTAATCAGGTAAAGCTGCGGTGCTGATATAACAGCAAGGCGATTCAATACCTTGGGGGCTATAACCCCGTCCTGCCTGACCACGGCTTATCAATATTTTAATCACTTGATCAGGCGCTGAAATAGCCTGCTGGACTTGTGCTGTGAGCTCATCCGTATCAAAAGAATGGATCAGCAAAGCTTTGGCGCCCGATACTAAACGCTGCAGATGCAAATCCCACAGCATAGCTTTGCCACCTTTTACCCTTACTGTGGTAAAAAGCCCGTCACCATACTGAAAGCTGCGATCTGTGCTGCCGGGTGCCTGCAGATAAAGCATCAATACCCATCCAAAGCTTCTGTAAAAATCTGGCCGAAAGTATGCCTGAAATCAATGACTTTGGGAATGCAGGTGCCGAGTCTTGTATCAGACTCAAAAATGGCTAGAACAGCAGGAGTTTGAATTAAACAATCGATAGTAGGGTCAGAGCTAAAGCTCTGACCCTCTAATTTTAGATTTTCTTAAACAGAATAGAACCGTTAGTGCCGCCGAAACCAAAGGAATTACATAAAGCGTATTCCATTTTGGCATCTCGGGCCGTATGCGGTACATAATCTAAGTCACAACCTTCGTCCGGATTATCCAGGTTGATGGTTGGAGAGACTTTTTGATCGATCAGTGACAAGATCGTGATGATAGATTCAACAGAACCTGCAGCACCCAATAAGTGCCCCATCATCGACTTGCTGGAACTGACCATTAAACCTTCTGGTTTTGCACCAAAAATAGATTTAATCGCCATAGTTTCCGCTATGTCACCCGCTGGTGTGGACGTGCCGTGCGCATTGATATACTGCACCTGATCGGCGTTAATACCCGCATCACGTAAAGCATTTTTCATTGCCAAAGCAGCGCCACGACCATTTTCCGGCGGTGATGTCATATGATAGGCATCGCCACTCATACCAAAACCTACCAGTTCAGCGTATATTTTTGCACCACGGGCTTTAGCATGTTCGTACTCTTCCAGTACCACAACACCAGCTCCGTCGCCTAATACAAAACCGTCACGGTCTTTATCCCATGGACGACTGGCCTGTTGTGGCGCATCGTTACGGGTGGATAAAGCACGGGCGGCACCAAAACCACCCATACCTAAAGTAGTAGATGCTTTTTCTGCACCACCGGCAATCATCGCGTCCGCATCACCGTAAGCAATCATACGGGCAGCCTGACCAATGTTATGCACACCTGTAGTACAAGCGGTGACAATACTGATATTTGGACCTTGCAGACCTAACATGATGGATAAATGGCCTGAAATCATGTTGATAATGGTAGAAGGCACAAAAAACGGCGATAACCGACGTGGGCCGCTGTTCAGTAATTTGGTGTGGTTTTCTTCAATTAAACCTAAACCACCAATACCTGAACCTACAGCAACACCAATACGTTCGGCATTTTCTTCGTTAATTTCCAGTCCGGAATCCCGAAAGGCCTGCACACCGGCAGCGACACCGTACTGGATAAATAAATCCATTTTTTTGGCTTCTTTGGCCGGGAAAAACTGTTCGACGTCAAAATTTTTGACTAAACCAGCAAATTTGGTGGTGTAAGCCTCTGGATCAATATGATCAAACAGCGCTATTCCACTTTGACCTTGTAATAAAGCCTGCCAGGTCGATGTTACATCGTTCCCCAGGGGCGTTAGCATACCTAAGCCCGTCACAACCACTCGACGTTTTGCCACAGAATCCTCCGCAGTCTAATTTATTCTCTATTGCTGATCCGCCTCTGTACTGAATACGTAGCGGACAGCTTCAGAAACAAAAACGGGTAGCAGAGGCTACCCGTTTTGTCAGCTCAACGCTTACTCAGCGTGGGCCTTGATATAGTCGATAGCAGACTGTACCGTTGTAATTTTTTCAGCTTCTTCGTCTGGGATCTCTGTGTCGAATTCTTCTTCCAGAGCCATAACTAATTCTACTGTGTCCAGAGAGTCAGCGCCTAAATCGTCAACGAAAGAAGATTCGTGCTTCACTTCTTCTTCTTTAACGCCTAACTGCTCGATGATGATTTTTTTAACGCGTTCTTCGATGTTGCTCATCTTTTCTTCCTTTTTCTCATGTAAATCGCAACAATTGGTGCAATTTTGTGTGGCGGCTAGTTTATGCGTTAGCCTGATTTGTTGCAAGTAAAGCCATTAGCTTTTCCTGCTGGTCAAACCATTAGCCTTCGCCCTTGAAGCCGCAGCTTTGTTGACTTCGCTCTGTCGCCCCAATCACATAGGACAACTATGTTCATGGGGACTCTTCGCTTGTCGTCGCGCTGCAACTCCAATTACTTTGGCTAATAGCCTTAGTTCCTGAAGCTGAAATACAACTTCAATCACATCGGCTATGGCTTACACCATATACATACCGCCGTTGATATGGATGGTTTCACCCGTAATATATGCTGCCGGACCTGAAGCCAAAAAGGCTACAGCGGCTGCTATTTCTTCCGGCTGGCCCAGACGATTCGCCGGGACCTGGCTGAAAATTGCTTCTTTTTGCTCTTCTGACAATTCTTTGGTCATATCGGTGTCGATAAAACCTGGTGCAACAGCGTTCACCGTGATACCACGGGAGGCCACTTCTCTGGCCAATGACTTGGTGAAACCTAACACGCCCGCTTTCGCTGCAGCATAGTTCGTCTGACCCGCATTGCCCATAGAACCAACCACTGAACCTATGCTGATGATCCGGCCGTGACGCTTTTTCATCATGCTACGCAGCACAGCTTTACTTAAACGGTACACTGATGTCAAATTGGTTTGCATGATGTCGAACCATTCTTCTTCTTTCATGCGCATCAACAGGTTATCGCGGGTAATACCAGCGTTGTTCACCAGAATATCAATATCGCCAAACTGAGCTTTAATAGTCTCTAAACACTGCTCAATAGAAGCTGTATCGCCGACATTTAACACCAGGCCCTGACCTTTGTCACCTAAATAAGCGGAAATTGCTGCTGCACCTGATTCAGTTGTTGCAGTTCCAACCACTTTAGCGCCTAAAGCGGCTAATTGTTCAGCAATAGCGCGACCTATGCCACGGCTTGCGCCCGTGACTAGGGCCACCTGACCTTCTAACGAAATAAATGGAGTCGTCATTCTATGTAAGCCTTTTATTCTGCAGCTAAAGCGTCTTTTAATGACGCTACATCTGTCACTGAAGCCGTGTTCAGCTCTTTATTAATACGTTTAATTAAGCCACTTAATACCTTGCCTGCACCCAGTTCAATCACTGTGTCCACGCCTTGTGCAGCTAAAAACTCTATACTTTCTGTCCAGCGCACCGGACTATACAGCTGACGTACCAATGCATCTTTTATTGCAGCGGCATCAGCTGCAGCACTAACGTCGACATTGTTCACTACAGGTATGACAGCTGTATGAAACGAAATACTGTTTAAATCATCTGCCAGTTTATCTGCTGCAGGCTTCATTAAAGCGCAGTGTGACGGCACAGACACAGGTAAAGGCAGCGCACGTTTGGCACCAGCGGCTTTACAAAGTTCATTTGCACGTTCAACAGCAGCTTTATTACCAGCAATCACCACCTGGCCAGGCGAGTTGAAGTTGACAGGAGAAACCACTTCACCTTGTGCCGCTTCAGCACAGGCTTTAGCAATCAGCGCATCGTCCAGGCCTATAATGGCTGACATAGCACCAGTACCGGCAGGCACAGCCAGTTGCATATACTGACCACGTTTTTCCACCAGCTTGACTGCATCGGCCAGGTTTAATACACCAGCACAAACTAAAGCTGAATATTCACCTAAAGAGTGACCAGCTAAATAAGCAGGAGTCGCGCCGCCCTGCTCCAGCCATACTCTATACACAGCAACAGAGGCTGTTAATAAGGCAGGTTGAGTACGGTGTGTTTCGTTTAATGCTGTATCAGGACCATTGGCCACTAAGGCCCATAAGTCATAACCTAAAGCCGCAGAGGCTTCGGCGAAGGTGTCGCGAACAGTGGCAAATTCAGCATGAAGTTCGGCTAACATGCCTACGCTTTGTGAACCCTGTCCTGGAAATACCAATGCAAGTTTGTTGTTCATCATTGTTCTCGCAATATTCTCGTACTATCGTTAATAACGTATTAAAGCAGAAGCCCAGGCAAAACCGCTGCCAAATGCTTCGAGCAAAATAGTTTGTCCACGCTGGATACGACCATCACGCACAGCTTCATCTAAGGCTGTAGGCACTGTCGCAGCTGAAGTGTTGCCATAACGGTCGAGGTTAATCACCACCTGATCCATCGACATATCCAGTTTACGGGCCACAGCGGAGATAATGCGCAGGTTGGCCTGATGTGGCACTAACCAGTCGATTTGGGATTTATCCATATTGTTGGCAGCAAGGGTTTGCTCGACCACTTCAGATAAACGGGTGACTGCAACTTTAAATACTTCGTTGCCTTTCATCGCGCCCCAGGAATTATGCACTGAAGCTTCGACACCACGTATAGGGTTGTCGACATACAATAATTCTGAGTATTTACCGTCAGCATGAATATGAGTGGATAAAATACCTGGCTGCTCTGATGCTTCTAAAATCACAGCACCTGCAGCATCACCAAATAAAATCACCATGCTACGATCTTCAGGGCTCATTAAACGCGATAAACAATCTGAGCCTATCACCAGCACTCGTTTTGCCATGCCACTTTTTACATACTGGTCAGCAATACTTAAGGCATAACAAAAGCCAGCACAGGCTGCTGCAACGTCAAAAGCCGGAATGCCAGGCATATCCAGTTCACGCTGCACTTCGCAGGCTGCACTTGGCAAAGCACGGGAAGCACTGGTAGTCGCCAGTACTATCATGTCGATGGAGTTTTTGTCGATGCCAGCTGCTTCAATAGCTTTTAATGCAGCCTGAGCTCCCATAGTAGCGACAGTTTCGTTGTCACCTATAATGCGGCGTTCTTTGATACCGGTACGTTCGATGATCCACTCGTCTGTGGTTTCAACCATGGTTTCGAGATCAGCATTGGTTCTGACCTGAGACGGAAAGTAACTTCCGGTTCCAATAATGCGTGAATACATTGGGCCCTACGCTTTGTCAATTAATACGTGTTCCAGCCTGTCTTTGATCTTCACCGGCACCTGGCGTTCAACCTCGCGCACGGCCTGACGGATGGCACTAAGAAATGCTTCTTTTGTCGCATTTCCATGACTCTTCACTACAATTCCGCGCAATCCTATCAGACTTGCCCCGTTATACTGGTCGGGGTTCACGCCTAAAGACATACTTTTCAGGAAAGGTTTGATTAACCAGCCGAAAAGTTGAGCAGACATGGAGTTTTTCAGTGCAGTTTCTAAGCGTTTTAAGATGAGTTTCGCTACACCTTCACAGGTTTTCAGCGCTACATTGCCAACAAAGCCATCACAAACTATAACGTCAGCTTTGCCGGAAAAAATGTCATTGCCTTCGATATAGCCAATGTAATTGATATCCGCACATTCGGATAAGAGTAAGGAGGTTCGCTTGATTTGATCCGAACCTTTGATTTCTTCTTCGCCCATGTTCAGCAAAGCCACTTTGGGTTTGACTATGCCTTCCACCTCTTCAGCCATCACAGCGCCCATCACGGCAAACTGGAACAAGGTGTCTGAATCACAATTGACCGTAGCGCCCAAATCCAGCATAAAAACCGGACTGCCGACAGTAGAAGGCAGGCTACTTATTAAAGCAGGACGTTCAACACCGTTCAGCATCTTCAATACAAAATGCGCCATAGCAATCAAAGCCCCGGTATTACCGGCACTGACGCAAGCGGCCACTTTGTTTTGTTCGACGAGATCCAGAGCAATACGCATCGACGACTGGCGCTTGTTGCGCAAAGCCACAGAAGGTTTGTCGGTCATCAGAACAGTTTGGGAAGCATGCTGAACAGAAAGCTGAGGATGGTTTAAATATCCGGCTTGTTCTAATTCATGGGTAAGAATTTCAGAATCGCCACACAGAACTAAATCTACATGGGGGTATTCACACAGCGCTTCTATAGCTGCAGGAATAGTTGATTGGGGGCCATGGTCGCCCCCCATCATGTCTAAAGCTATTTTAAGTCGTAGTGGTTGCAACGAGTGCATCCAAACTTACTTAATTACTTTACGACCTTTGTAGTAACCATCTTCAGTGATGTGGTGACGACGGTGCGTCTCACCTGAAGTTGCGTCTACAGACAGCGTTGGCCCAGTCAACGCATCATGAGAACGACGCATGTCACGTCTTGCACGAGATTTTTTGTTTTGCTGTACAGCCATTGCCTTTCTCCTAAAAAAACTATTTTTTCTTCAATTCTTGCAATATTGCAAATGGGTTCGGTTTTTCTGGTTCCGGTTCTATTTCTCCCCAGCTCATCTGCACTTTGGTTGGATCACAAGATCCTTCGTCGTGCATCGGAAACAAGGGTAAAGCCAGAATTAATTCGTCCTCAACCAATTGCCTCAAGTTAACTTCGCCGTGTTCGTTTTTTTCGACCACTTCGTAGCGCTCTGGAATATCGTCATGAGCCGAATCTTTGTCACTCCGAATTGGAGTGTATGCAAAACTGGTGTTCAGTTCCAGGCTCATGTGTTCGCTACAGCGTTCACACTTCACTTGTACCTGACAACGAGCATGAGCTTCAATGAAGACCAAACCCTGTTCATCAGTTCCACAATTTACTACTACGTCTACATCACCCTCAGAACTTACTAACGAGTCAGTTAATCTGGTTAAAGTAACCAGAGGAACTATACCATCAAAGGTTGCACGTTTCTGCGCAGCTCGGGTTGGATCAAGGGTAATTGGAATTTTTACCTTTTGCATAAGGCGCGCATCATATAGATCGAGGCTAAAGCTGTCAAAGGATTCCTGCCTCTTTTTTGTTAATTATTCCCGCCTAAACCGCTGTTCTGACGGCCGTTCTGGCTTAATCTACCCAAAGTAACTGATGTTGCAGCGCGACGACAAGCTTTTGAGACCCCATGAGCATAGATAAACTATGTGATTGGGGCGAAAAAGCGCAGTCAACAAAGTTGCAACTTCAGGTAGGAAGGGTATAGTGCGGCGCATTGTCCCAACGAGGTGCTTTTATGTCAACTCAAGCTTTATATTTAGCCTCTACTTCTGTGTATCGTAAGGCTTTATTGGAAAAACTTACACCGAACTTTTCTACCGCAAAACCTGATGTAGACGAAACAGCTCTGCCTGGTGAAACACCGGAACAACTGGTTAGCCGCTTAGCTGTATTAAAAGCACAAGCTGTGGCCAATAACCTGACTGAAGGTTTAGTCATAGGTTCAGACCAGGTGGCTGTGTTTAACGGTCAAATCCTCGGTAAACCTCATACCGCCGAAAATGCCTATAAACAGTTAAAAAGCTTCAGCGGCCATTGTGTGACCTTTTTAACTGGCCTGGCTCTGGTCAACGCACAAACCAAACAACATCAGCTTTGTGTTGAGCCTTTTAAAGTGCATTTTCGTGAATTAACAGACACCGAAATTCTTACCTATATAGAGAGAGAGCAACCACTAAACTCCGCTGGTAGCTTTAAAAGCGAAGGTTTGGGTATCAGTTTGTTTGAAAAGCTCGAAGGCGACGACCCAAACAGCTTAATAGGCCTGCCACTGATTCGTTTATTAGAGATGCTAAGAAACGAAGGCAGGGATTTGCTAACGCAACCTTGATCAGATCCTTTAAACACAGCACATATAACTACTAACACCCTCCCCTTAGCCGCTGCTTTCGAAGCGGCCAGGGTCGCCTTTTCTTTGCGCCTCTTTCTTTTGGCGACGCAAAAGAAAGAGGCTCGCCTTCGGCGAAAGCGTTTTATTCAATTCTTTAATCGATATCTAAAGTTTGAACTTTCAATTAAAGCGCCGTTAACAGCTCTGGCAGCGAATCAATTATCGCTTTAGGTTGATAACGGCTTAACTCTTCCCTGCCATGCACACCATGAGTAACCCCAATACGTGGCATCTCTATAGCTTGCGCCATTGCCATATCGTGAATAGTGTCGCCGACCATAATAGCGCGGTGAGCGGGTAAGTTCAGTTCCGCCAGAATTTGCTTTAGCATATCAGGGCTGGGCTTCGATTCTGCTTCATCGGCGCAGCGGCTGGTGGTGAAGTACGGTTCTAATCCGGTTTCTTCAAACATCCGCTTTAAACCTTTGCGTGCTTTGCCTGTCGCTACAGCTAACAACATGCCTTGTTGCTTCAGCTCCTGCATCACCTGCTCTGCCCCTTCGAATAAAGGGGTAGGCGGATGTTCATGCGATAAATACTGGTCGCGGTAATGTTCAAACACAGTCTGGCGCTGCGTGCCGTTGATACCAGGGAATAAAATATCAAACACAGGGTCCAGGCTCAGACCAATAATTTGTTTCACCTGATGTTCAGTTGGCACCACTAAACCAGAGAGCTCTGCAGCGGAGCGCATCGAGGAGACAATACGACCCACTGAATCCATCACTGTGCCGTCCCAGTCAAAGACGACTAAAGCTATATCCGAACTCATGCTTATTTTCTCTTCAGTTTTTCAAGCACACTGCTTAGTGCATTGTCTAAAGGCGCTTCGCAGGTTAATAGCTTACCAGTGCCCGGATGGGTAAAAGTCAGAGTTTTGGCATGCAAATACAAACGGTTTAAACCCAGCTTCTGCATTTGTGAGGTAAATTCGTTATCACCGTATTTGTCATCACAGGCAATGGCATGACCTTTACAGGCGGTATGCACACGAATTTGGTGAGTACGACCAGTCACAGGGAAAGCTTCAACTAAAGTACCTTCCTCGTAGCGCTGCAGAATTTTAAAGCGGGTTTCTGAAGGTTTACCTAAAGCTTCATCCACTTTCACCACACGCTCGCCACTTTGTAAGGTGTTTTTGCGCAGCGGATCTGTGACTTTTTTGATTTTGCTGTCCCACTGACCTGCCACTAAAGCCCAGTATTTTTTCTCTACTGTTTTGAGACGCAGCTGTTCGTGCAGATTGGTCAGCACAGAACGTTTTTTTGCAATCAATAAACAACCTGAGGTATCACGGTCTAAACGATGCACCAGTTCAAGATGACGGGCAGTTGGACGTAATGCCCTTAATGCTTCAATCACACCAAAAGATAAACCGCTGCCACCATGCACTGCCATACCCGTAGGTTTGTTCAGTACGATTAAATCGTTGTCTTCAAAAAGAATATGGCTTTCCAGGTTTTTCACCATAGCCAGGCCAGTCGACACCGGCTCTTTTTCCGGCTCGTCATGAACCACCAGTGGCGGCACCCGTACCTGATCACCGGCTTGCAGTTTGTACTCAGGTTTTATTCTTTTTTTATTAACCCGCACTTCACCTTTGCGCAAAACCCGATAAATCACACTCTTTGGTACGCTCTTCAGCCGTGCCATTAAGAAGTTATCTATGCGTTGACCGGAATAATCGTCTTCTACATCAATATATTGCACCGGAGTTTTGATATTTTCAGTCATGCGTTTCAGTTACTCTGCTAAGCTTAAATTAAGTTGCTATTGGTCGCTAATTAGTGGGATAATTATCGGGCTAATTATGCCAAAAATGGCAATTAGGGCGCTCAAAGTGACGTAAGAGAAAATGTGAGGCACCGTTCGGGAGGCAGATCATACCGAATTCGTTGGGAAAACCAACGTATTTATACTCTGCGGGCGAGAATAACGCTAATTTGTCTGAAGTAATGCTGCGTAATTTATTACTGACAGAGACAAAACACAGATTCCGGTCACTTAGGCAAAAAAAAATTGCGACAACGCAGCGCGGTATCGCGCGATCTCTGTGTCAGATCACAGCAAAAAACATTTAAGTGCGGCCCTGACAAGGCGGCGCCAAATATACTGAAGCAGGTTTAAGTTAGAGTAGGTCGACAAGCACGCAAACCAGGTTGGGCTCAGAACCCACTAAATAGGCAGAGCAAATGCAGTCAACTCCAGGTAACGCTAACCAGCAAAAGTATAAAATGAGTTAGCTCAAGCATTCCCAGTCGAGAGACTGCAGCATTGATATGTTTGACCATCTGAAACGCGGACGCAGGATGTCGTTGCGTTGTGGCCTATGTAATAGAGTCACAAAACAATGAAAAGAATGTTAATTAACGCCACGCAGGAAGAAGAAATCCGCGTAGCACTTGTCGATGGACAAAAATTATACGACCTGGATATCGAAAGCCCAGGACACGAACAGAAAAAAGCAAACATCTACAAAGGAAGAATCACCCGGGTTGAGCCCAGTCTGGAAGCAGCTTTTGTTGATTATGGCTCTGAACGCCATGGCTTTTTACCTCTGAAAGAAATCTCCCGCGAATATTTCCCTGCCGGTTATACCTTTGATGGTCGCCCAAACATTAAAGAAGTGGTCAAAGAAGGTCAGGAAGTTATTATCCAGATCGATAAAGAAGAACGTGGCCAAAAAGGCGCAGCCTTAACCACATTCATCTCTTTAGCTGGTTCTTATTTAGTACTGATGCCTAACAATCCTCGCGCCGGTGGTATTTCCCGTCGTATTGAAGGTGACGAGCGTCAGGATTTAAAAGACTCGCTGGATCAATTACAACTGCCAGACGGCATGGGTTTAATTGTTCGTACCGCTGGTGTGGGTAAATCTCACGAAGAGTTGGATTACGACTTAAAAGCTTTATTAAAGCACTGGTCTGCTATTACTCACGAAGCCCAAAACCGCCCTGCTCCATTTCTGATCCATCAGGAAAGCAACGTGGTATTCCGCGCTATTCGTGATTACCTGCGCCGTGATGTCGGTGAAATACTGATCGACAACCCACGTATTTTCGAAGAAGCCAAAGTTTATATTCAGCAGTTCCGTCCTGATTTTGCCCACCGCGTCAAAATGTATCAGGGCGAAGTGCCGCTGTTTATGCATTTCCAGATTGAAACTCAGATTGAATCCGCTTTCCGCCGTGAAGTGCGTTTACCTTCTGGTGGCTCTATTGTCATCGACAGCACTGAAGCCTTAACTGCTATTGACATCAACTCGTCAAAAGCAACTAAAGGTGGTGACATCGAAGAAACAGCCTTTAATACCAACTTAGAAGCCGCAGATGAAATTGCCCGTCAATTACGTTTACGTGACTTAGGTGGTTTGATTGTGATCGACTTCATCGATATGACGCCAGTTCGTCATCAACGTGAAGTAGAAAACCGCTTAAAAGACGCCGTAAAACAAGACCGTGCCCGCGTTCAGATTGGCCGCATTTCACGTTTTGGTTTACTGGAAATGTCACGTCAGCGTTTACGTCCTTCGTTGGGCGAATCTGCCACTCACGTTTGTCCACGTTGTCATGGCCGCGGCACTATCCGCAGCACTGAGTCTTCAGCTCTGTCGATTTTACGTTTAATCGAAGAAGAAGCCATTAAAGACAACACCAGTCAAATTCATGCTCAGGTGCCGGTCTCTGTTGCCACTTACCTGATGAATGAAAAACGTGATTCAGTACGTCGTATTGAAAGCCGTCATGGTATCCGGATTTACATCATTCCTAACGAACATATGGAAACGCCAAACTACGAAGTGACGCGCATCCGTATCGACGAAGAGATTGAAGAGTCCAGCTACAACATGGTGAAAGCTCCTGCTATCGGCAGTGCTGTCTATCACCCAATCGGCGAAAACGTCAAAGAAAAACCAGCAGTATCCGCCATTAATATGGCTGAAGCTTCTGCCTCTGCCGCGCCAGCTGTAGCTGCTGCATCTCGCAAAGTTGAAGTAGCTGAAGTAAAAGATGCAGGCCCAAGCCTGGTTGATTCTGTGGTGGGTTGGTTTAAATCTTTATTCGCTGCTGCACCAGTACCAGAGAAAAAAGTGGAAGAAGCACCACGCCGCAGTAATAACCGTGATAACAACAGACGTCGTAACAACAAGAATCGCCGCCGTCAGGAAGGGGATGACAAAGTTGCAAAAGACGACAACACAGCTCCAGCGAAAGCTGAGCGCACTAATGAGCGTAACCAGGAACAACGAGCTCCAAGACAGGATAAACCTCGTCAGGAACGTGGTGAACGCCCGGAACGTGGAGAGCGCACAGAGCGAGCTGAACGTGGTGAACGACCAGAGCGCACTGAAAGACCAGAACGTACTGAACGTCCGGAACAGAAGAAACCTGTATCAGAACGTCCAGCTCCGGTCAAAGCCGTAGACCACGACGAAGAGCACAGCACTAAGATTGTTGAACGCCGTCAACGCCGTCAGATGCGCAAGTCTGTACGTCATGAAAAAGAAGGCGTTGAAGCAGTTGCAGTTGAAGCAGCTATTGTAGCTACACCTGTTATTGAAACCCCGGTAGTTGCTCCTGTCGCCATCGACACTGCAGCAGCAGAAATTGCAGCAGCGCCAGTTAACGAAGCAGTTGCAGTGATTGAAGCACCTGTTCAGGCTGATGCTGTTGAAGCTGACTCTGTGGATACTGATGCTGGTGAAACAACTGGTGCAGAAGGCACTGATGCGGAAAAAGAAGCAGCTGAAGGCCGTAGCCGCAGCCGTCGTTCTCCTCGTCATTTACGTGCTGCTGGTCAGAAACGTAAAAAAGAGCAACAGGACCAGGAAGCTGAAGAAGCTCTAGCTGCCCGTTACCCTGAAGATCAGGACGCTGTGGTAAGCACTGAACAGCAACTGGATCTGCCTATCGCAGAAGAAGCGAAAGAAGTGGCTGTTGTTGAAGCTAAACCAGCTCCAGTCGTTGAAGCTGCTCCTGTTGCTGTTGAACCAGCGCCAGTGGTTGAAGCTACACCTGTTGCTGCTAAACCAGCTCCGGTCGTTGAAACTGCTCCAGTTGCTGCTAAACCAGCGCCAGTGGTTGAAGCTGCTCCTGTTGCTGCTGAACCAGCTCCGGTCGTTGAAGCTGCACCTGTTGCTGAACCAGCGCCAGTAGTGGAAGCTACTCCAGTTGCTGCTGAACCTGCTCCGGCCGTTGAAACTGCACCTGTTGCTGAAGAAGCTCCAAAAGCCAAAACACGTAAAGCGCCTGCGAAAAAAGTAGTAGCTGAAGTGAAAGCTCCGGTTGCTGCTGGTAACAGATACGCAAAAATGGTGACTGCGGATATGACTAAACCTGTTGCCAAAGCTGAAGCTCCGGCTACTGTTGAAGCAGCACCTCAGACAACCAGCATGGATAACAGCGAACGACCACTGGTCATCAGCTCTGAACGTCCAGGTGGCTCTGCCTCTGCCCGTCAGATGAGTGTTGCTCCTATGACAAAACCTGGTTCAGCTGAATAAGCTGGTTTAAAACCAAAAAGAAAGGCCACCGCAAGGTGGCCTTTTTGTTTGCTTTGTTAAAGCGATATCTCACAGGCTAAGCGCTGTTACTCCGATGCGAAATGCGTCAGCACCTTCTCAAGCACTTGCTGACGAATTTCATCCTGCTCAAACAAGAGTTCATGTTTTGCGCCTTTAATTTGCTGCAAGCCACCCACACAACCTGAGTTTGGATTATTTGCCAGTACAGCGCAAAACTCTTGCTGTGCTGTTGCTGACACTAGCGTATCCAGCTCTGCCTGCATCACCAGCACAGGAATTTTAATCTTGTCTGACTGCTGTTGCATATCAGGTAATACGGCGCACGCCTGATCAAGCCAGCCCCAGGTGGCGCCACCTAATTGCAGCTGCGGATTATCCTGATACAAAGTTTGCATCCACTGATAACGCTCTTTTGACCCAGTAAGCTCATTACCTTCAAAAGGCCCTGCGGCATAAGGCTTGTCCGCAAAACCTGCGTAACCTTCTGTGGAAAACAATGTCACTGTTGATGCCAGACGACAGGCATCCCACTCGTCATAGGCCAGCTTGCCATTAATACCGTGCATAGGTGCAGACAGCGCCGCTTTTTGAAATACATCAGGGTGCTGCTGCAAATACAAGGTACTGATAGCTCCGCCCATAGAATGACCTAGCAGGTATAAAGGTAGCTTTTTCTCTGCTTGCTCTTTATCCACCAGTGCAACCCGACTGACCAGTTGATGCATATCATCAATATACTGCTGAAAATCTTCGATATGCCCTTTGTGTGGATTATCTGTTAAGCGAGTCGATACTCCCTGCCCCCGGTGATCAAACATCAGCACCTGATAGCCTTGTTGTGTCAGCTCATAAGCCAGTTCCTGATACTTCAGATAGGATTCAGTGCGGCCATTAACCACTACGACTGTGGCCTTTACTTGCTCCAGCCCACTCTGTTCCGGCTTAACCAATACATAGTGCAAGCTGGTGCCGTCCTGCAACTCCAATTTCTGCGGCGCGACGCCTTGCCAGAAAGGAGCAATCTGCTGTTGATACAACACAGCGAAGTTATCTGTAGCCTGTGCCGGGGCTGTATGCACACCACAGAAGAGTGCGGCAGTCAGCAGTGAATAACTCAATTTCATAAATGGTCCTTATTTGTTCCTGCTCAGCAAGCCGATCACTGAATATCTTATTTTGTCATGGTAATACATTGCTCTGGCTAAATCCTTTGGGTCCAACGATTGATTTTCCAGTACCACTAACGTCAGTTGGTGCTGTGGGAAATAATTAAACGCTGAGACATAACCAGAGATATAACCGCTATGGCTCCATTCTACTCCTGCTGCAGTTTGCGAAACTTGCACCCCATAACCGTAATAGACGTCGCCCCATCGATGCGGACGCAGAACTCCCGGTGTTGTCATTTGTCGCAGGCTGGTTTTATTCAGCTGTTGCTGCATGCATAAAGGCAATACTGCAACATCAGCGGCAGACGAAACTAAACCACCACTGGGCTCTGCTTCAACTGGCATAAAACCTTTAATGGCTTTTAGTTGCCCCTGCTCTTCATGCCAGCCCTGATTTACCACGTCAGCCTTGTTGGCAAACCCAGAGCTGTGCATCTGGCATTGCTCCAATAATTGCTCAGCCAACTCAGCATAAGGGCGCTTTGTGACAGCAGTCAGAATTTGACCGAGCAACTGGAAATTTAAATTGTTATAACGAAACTGACCATAGCTCTGCTGGGTGCTGATATCAACCAGACCAGAACTATGACTCAGCAAATCTGCAACTCGTACTGACGCAGTCCAAGGCTGTTTAAGTTCAGGTAAATAGTGTTTTATAGGTGCCTGTAAATCCAGAGTCCCCTTCTGCACCTGCTGCATCACTAACACAGCAGCCAGAGTTTTACTAATGGAGCCAACAAAAAATACGCTGTGTTGATCAAAAGGCTTACCCTGTGAAGTGCTGCCTTGCTGATAGTGCCATAAAACGTCTGTCCCTCGCATAAGCAAGGCTGAGCCCTGAAACGCAGGGCGACCTTCCATTTTTTCTTGGATCTGTTTAGTTAAAAATTCTGTATCAGAGGCAGAAAGTGGCGCATCTGCAGCCACTGTAGAACCGGAGAAAAATAAAAAAGGGATAACTAAGATCCTGAACATAAGCTCTTGAACTCACAACTGATCATAAAACAAAAGCCAAGTCTACCTTGAGTCTTCATCGCTGTAACCAGAGCCAGGGAGTATTTATTTTTCAGGGAACGCCATGAGCCAATCCACAGCCTTTGTGATCACAGCAGGCTGCTGAAAAAGCACCAGATGGTCAGAATCTTTAAGCTCTATATACTGACCACCAGAGCGCTGTGCTTGCTCTTTGCTCCAACCATCCCCCTCCTGTTGCCAGGCCTGCAGCAGCGATTTTTGCTCAGGGTTTTGGTTGATTTGCTGTTGCTCAAAATCTGAATTGATCACTGACACTGGCCGCTTAGTGTAAAAAGGCAGAGCCTGATAGGCATCCAAATCGTCAGCGTAGGCGGCAATTTCTTTCGCCCTGCTTTGCTGACGTTCAATCCGAAGTCGTTGCTGTGCCATAAAATCAAAATAGGCCCAGTCCATTTGGCTGGCATAGTCTGCCGGAACCAGCTTTTGCACCAGCTGTCGTTCTTGCTGCAGCTTTTTAGCAGTGCGATCAGTCCAGACACCAGTTTTTAATTCAGGTAACAGTTGTGCCAGATTCGCCTTATACCAATCAGCCGGATAACCTTTGTACAAAGCAATGGAGCCCGGCAGAGGAATATCCGGGTCAATCAGCAGCAGAGCCTGGATCTTTAGCCTGGAGTTCTGATGAGCAAATAACAAACCGGACACAGAACTACTGGCAAAACTTAGCAGCAGGATCTCCGGTTCATTCAACGCACGCAAAACTACGGCTAAATCCTCTGAAAAACGCCTGTAGGACGGATTATTTACTTCTGAACTCAGGCCCTGCCCCAGTCTGTCTATGGTATAAGTTCGGTATTTTGCGGCCAGCATCGGTTGCAGTAAAGCAAACCAGCCACTGTCACTATGCCAGTGTTCATTGGGGCCAGACAGCAATACGACAGCTGGCCCTTTGTGCTCCAGCCCTGCAGAGCGCAACTGAAACTCTGCGCCGCCAGCTTTAATTATCCTCACGCCTTCAGGTAAGGCTTCTGCAGCTTTTACTTCTGCTGTACTTATCCAGCCCATCACAGCGTAAACCACCAGCCATTTCAACAGGGTCATTAGGGTGCTCCATCTATAAAACTCTGATGTTGCATCAGAAAAAGACAGTAAGAACACAAGTGTTAAGGACATTTTTATGATAAAAAGCTTACCCTTAGCCAAAGCATCTTTCCGGACATTTTGATCTATGCCTGCACACCAGACTCATCAGCGATTTTTAATTGGTCAACTGACCTTTGACTCCGGCAGCCGTGAGCTGTGCTCTGCGACAGAGCGCTTGTATCTGGAGCCTCAGGCCTATCAGTTGCTATCGCTTTTTATAGCAGCGGAACAAGGCCAACTGAGCCGCGACCAAATGATTGAGCAGCTGTGGGCTGGTCGGGTGGTCAGTGAAAGTGCTATTAATAAGTCTGTGTCTTTATTACGCAAAGCCTTTGCTCAGTTAGACCCGGCAACCCCATATATTGAAACCCTGCCCAAAGTGGGCTATCGGCTTTGCCAAAGCGTGACGCCACAAATGACAGAGATGTCTGAAAAAGCAGAGGCTGTGCAACAAGAAATAAATTCACCCATTGAAGCAGCCATAGAGGTTGAGACCGCCACTGCAGCACACCCAGCTGTAGTAAAAAGCTCTGGCCTCAAAACCAAACTGATACTGGGTGTGCTCTGGACTGCTCCTTTGCTGTTTTTTGTGTTGTGGTTTTTTATTACGCTGGCACCCGAACCAGAAAAACTACCAACGCCTTATATCAATGAACCCGTGCCAGTCAGTCACGCCCAAGGGGTCGAATATCATTTAAGCCTGAGTAAAGACGGCTCGAAGTTATTGTATTTCTCTGCAGAAACTGAAAAAACCAAGCTGATTTTGCAACAAAGAGCGGGCAAACAGCAGTTGTTGTACGAAGACAAAAGCATTTTAACAGCGGCCTTAAGCCCGGATGGCTTACAAATACTGTGGGTAAAACAACATCAGCCAGGCTGTGTTGTTGAGTGGTTTTTAATCGAAGCACCGGATCAGAAGAAAACAGTGGCACAGTGCAACACTGATTCAGTGGTGAAAATCGCCTGGCAAAATGACAGCAAAGGCTTTTACCTGCGTGACAGAGCAGACAAAACCCAGCCTTATGCCTTAAGCCGGTACCGTTTGGATACTATGGCCAAAGAGCAGATCACCAACCCACTTAGCGCAGAAAGCCCAACCGGCGAGTTAGCTTTTGCTGAATCTGATGACGGTAAAAAACTGGCTGTACTGCGTTATCTGGAAAACCAACAAACTCAGTTACTCATACTCGATAGCAGCAGCTTTGCCGTTTTAAAGCAAAAGATTTTGCCACTACAGGCAACGAACATCGACTGGCTAGCCGGTCAGTTACTGCTAAGTAAAGATGCCGAACTCTTGCAATACAATACTGACACAGATCAGCTGGAGTTCTTGTTTTATACAGGCCGCTTTGTGCAGTCGCTTGCTGTGGTGGATCAACAAATTTATTACGCGGACTATGAACTGGACGCAGATATCTGGCAGCATGATCTAAGAGCCGATAAAGCCAGAATCCGTATAGGTAGCAGCAAGGTCGACCGCATGCCACGCGTTAATCATAAAGGCGATTTAGCCTTTTTAAGCCAGCGCAGTGGTAAAGATCAGATTTGGTTACAACCTGCAGGTCAAAACGAGTACCAACTGGCTGATTTACCAGGTTCCCCTGCTTTTGTGCGACTGCAATGGTCACCGGATGGCGAATCGCTGCTTTTTAGCAAAGACGGCGCCTTATGGCAACTGATGGTCGCTTCAGGTCAAAGTAGAGTTTTAGTTACGCCAGATAAACAAGTAGAAGTGGCCAACTGGACGGAAGATGGCACAGGCATTATTTACAGCAGTAAACAAAGCGGTGACTGGCAGTTGTGGCTACTTGATTTGAAAACAGCGGCAAGCAAGCAGCTGACACAACAAGGTGGCTACAGCGGTTATCTGGTGAAGGATCAACTGTATTTCAGCAAGTTTCATCAGGATGGTTTATTTGTGCTGGATCTAACCTCTGGCGAAGAACAGCTGCTGATCGCTGATTTTAACAAAATCAACTGGCTAAACTGGCGCATGCTTGATGGAAGCCTTTATTACTATCAACCTGATCAGGGCATTCGTCAGTATCAGTTGCAAAGCAAAGACAACAGCCTGCTGCTGGCTAAGCCGGAGCGTTTTGTCCATCATTACGATATTCAGAACCAGCAGCTGTTTTATGTCAAAGCAGGTGTGCCTAAAGGCGATATTTATAAGCTTGAACCTGTTATCGACAAAACAAAGTGACAGCCACGCCAGCGAAGAACAGTGCTGTTTAGAACAGAGCCCTTCAAAACAGCACTGGCTCCCCCAACTGAAACAGGGCTTTGACAATAAGGCCCTGTTTCACCTGATAACTACATAACATCTCGACCTGTCCAGGGCCTTCAGGGAAATTACGCTGTATAACTTCATGGTCTATCACCCAATCCCCCATCACCATGCGGTTCAAAAGCTTCGCATGCAGGTCAGATTCTAAAAAGCGCAGACTGATACGCTGCTGCATTTCATCGTGACCACTGGCTAATACAGTACCGTGAAAATCCAGCTGCACCGCATCCGGATGATAACAAGAGAGCCAGGCTTTGATGTTTTTACTGTTGTACGCATCCAGTTGCTGTTGTATCAACTGCACTAGCTCCATCTGTTTTATTGTGTTTGTCATCAGAGTTTTACCTTGTGATAAAACTCTGATGATCAGCAAAAGCAGTGCAAAACACCAGCTCTGCTTTGGAAACTCAGAGTTACTGTGTTCGCTCTGTTTGTTGCTCTTGCCGCGTGGATCGGCTGACGACACGAGCAACCCTCTGCCCCAGATAAAAAGCGGTCTGCAAATCAGGTTGTTCTATAGATCCATCCACGGCTCTGGCAATTAAACCGGCCTGAGCCCCCAATCGGTTGGGCGCTTTCACATCACCAGCACCAGCCAAATCCAGGCCAGTCCACAACATACCGTGCTGTGCCGCCAGAATTTGCAAATAATGCAGACTATGTAATGTATCTCCGCAGTAACCTGTGCCCACAGTAAAACCAGCAGCCACTTTATCGGCCCAAAGCTGTTCACCCCAACGATCGCCAGCCGTAGCATCAGCAAAAGCTTTGAATTGTGCCGATACGGAGCCCATAAAAGTAGGAGAGCCAAAAATCACTGCATCAGCCTGATCGATGGCCTCAAGCACGGCGCTATTTTTGTAACGCCCTTGTGTTATGTCTTCCCCTTCAATTCGAAGTAACTGCAGATCAACAGCAGTTACTGAACGACAACCTGCGGCCACAGCTTCAGCCAACTGTGCTGTAGTGCCTGTGATGGAGTGATACACAATGACAATCTTCATTGGCTGGCCTCCGCTTTTACTGGCATCACAGCTGCTGCGGTTTTATGCTGGCCAAGCCAGACGCCGGTCAGCACCAATACCATGCCCAGACTTTGCACCAGGGTCAGATGCTGATCCAACACCACTAAACCAAGCACTGTGGCGCTTAACGGGCTTAGCAAACTAAAGCCTGTGACTGCACTAGCCGACATTCGCATTACGCCCCGCAGCCAGAACACATAAGTCAGACCGGTGCCAATCAGACCAAGCCATAGATAACCCAAAACATGAGTCAGGCTGAGACTTTGCGGCAGAGTTTCCACACTAAAAGCGAGCGGTAATAAAAATAATCCACCCACACTAAGCTGCCAACTGGTAAGTACCAGAGCACTAACCGGAGGTTGCCACTTTTTCGTTAATAAAGTGCCACAAGCCATTGCCAATGCGCCAGCCGCAGCCGCCATTACACCTATGCTATCCAATTGAGCGGCTGGCCCCAGCACCAGCATAGCGACTCCAAGCAAACCCGAGAAAGCTGCAATCCAGCTGAGCCACGAAGTGCGACCACCCAGCACTGCCCAGCTCAGGATCACCACGACTAAAGGCTGAATAGCCCCTACTGTCGCTGCTACACCACCGGGTAAACGATAAGCGGCGACAAAGAGCAGTGCCTGAAATACACCAATATTTAAAAAACCTAACAAAAATATTTTTCCCCACCAGCCCGCTGCGGGTAACTGACGTAACCATAACAACATCAAAAGTCCAACCGGCAAGGTACGTAAAGCAGCTGATAATAAAGGTACATCAGGGGGTAAAAACTCTGTGGTGACTAAGTAGGTGCTCCCCCAAATCAGCGGGGCTAAAGCGGTTAACCAGGGATCATACCAACGGGATACAACTGAACTCATTACAGAACACTCCTTTTACAGTGCTTAGTGCACAGATTTAAAATCTGCCGCCACTGTAAAAGCTCAGGTTAACTTGAGGTCAAGAAGAATTTAAATGATTTTTTAATAGTTTAGAGTTTCAGCCACATCAGATAACCAGCAACAGCTTTGCCTTGTACTATCGCCACTTGCGGTATAGTTTCCATTTGTTGAAAACCAGCTTTTTTTAACACCTGCATAGAGGCCCGATTCTCTGTCGCTACGCAGGCAAATAAAACCATCAATCCCATCTGTTTTGCCTGTTGTATCAACTCATATAAAGCGAAACTGGCGACGCCTTTACCTGACCAGTGTTCAGCGATGCGATAGCCAACATAAGCAGATTTTGTCACCTGATCGATGTCTTTGATATTGGCTCTGCCAATCAGCTCCTTGTCTGTATTCAAAATCAGGGTCGGCCAGGCTAAAACCTGCTGTTTTAACAGCAAAAACTCAGCAATATGCTGTTGTACAGCTTCAGGCTGATAAAACTCATCCGGCCTTGCTTCAATACTTCGTTCAAAAAAGCTTTTGTGAGCTAACTCAAACTGAAGCACAACCTCAACATCATCTGGCTGTAAAGCCCGGATAGAATAACCCGGCATTTAAACAGGCCCACTCGCGGGTAGCACTGCTGTGCCCTGATGGAACACCATTTGCCAACCCAAGCTATTGAGTTGCCATAAAGAGCTGCGCAGAGACAGTTTAGTTTGCATCTCGCCTGCTTTACGTAATTTGGCTTTGTAGAGCACCTGAGCCAAATCTTTAGATAATAAACGCACTTCAAAATCAAAGGCTTCTACCCAAGGCGCTTGTTCTTCCGGCAAGCGCTGCAACACATGGGCTTTATCAAAACGCACGCCGGATCCCGCTATCTCTTCAAACCCATTGGACAGCAACTGGTTCAACAGTGCTTTATTTCGTCTGGTTTCGGGTTGCTGCAACTGTAATTCCAGTGCAATCAGATGTTCTGTTAAAGCTTTAGTTTGTTCTGATGTCACGACAATAAGTCCTGCGGTTTATGCTGATTCGCCGTTTTACCTTAGTTGGCTGAACAGACGCAAGTAACAGCCGCAAGTTTTTCTGAAAACATGACAAATCAGGTTCGGTAACGCACAGACTCCGCAGAGACAAAGGGCCACTATCAAGCTATCCGACCTCCTCGCAGTTCGGCCCAACGGAGACTTTGTTATGCGCTTATCTACTGGTTTTACATCATCTTTGATGCTGCTTGCAGTTTTTGCACTGACTGCCTGTGATAAATCAACCCCTACCTTCCCGACTTCGACTACAGCGGCGGATGACAAAAGTGCAGTCGCAACAGTAGCTGACAGCCCGGTTCCGGTCGCCATTTCAGACGCAAACATCAGTAATGATGTCAAAACAGCTTTATTGCGTGATGAAGATTTAAAGAACTTCGAAATCACTGTGGTATCCACCAAAGGTGATGTGCTTTTGACCGGTGTCTTAAACAGTCAAAGCCAAATAAATCAGGCCATCCTGATCACCGAGGGTGTTATTGGGGTTAAAACCGTCCATGACGAATTAACAATACGCCCTTAACTTGGGCGGTGTTTTTAAGCAAAGCCCGCTAACGCGGGCTTTTTGTGTTGAGCAGGTGCTGTTTTTTCAGAAGTTAAACAACATCACCCCCAGACCTATACTGTTTTGCCGGAAATTGTAGTCCAGTAAGGTTTCACCATAACCGGAAAACATCTGCAAGTGCCAGCGCAGTCCATCCATCTTAGTGCTGTCGACCGGATAGGTCAGATCCAACTGCCAGGAACCCCGGCTTAAATACGAAAAATCATTGCGCCAGGTAAGCTGTGCAGTTGCATCACCAGGTAGCCAGTTGGCGCTGATTTCATGGCTGCCGATATAGTCGATTAAATCCGGGTTATCGTCTTCATCGCCATTTTCTGAGATGCGTTGGTTGTAACGCCAGTTCAGGCCAAACTCGCCTTTGTCGACTGCTAAACCCGCGTACACCTTATTCCAGCTGCGCGACAACGGTTTCGCCTGGCCATTGGACTGATGGGCTATACCAAACTGCAACATACGGACCTGCCAGTCGCCAGGTAAATCTCCCCATGCATCAGCTACAGGTACAACGTAAATCAGTTCCGGCTGATAATCTGTGTTTCTAAAAGGAGCTGAGTCCTGATTATTCCACAATTGCCACATAGAGCGTTGACTAAAAGCAAACCATAAGTCAGCACCAGGTAACAGAAATTCAGTCATCAACTTGGCGCGTAACGATACCTGGATCTTACTTTCCATCTGCTTGTAGTTTTCGCTGGCTTCAGCCTGACCCCGGGTTGGACTTTGTGGCGCTTTATTAATATTGGACGTGATATGAGCAGGCAAAAAGAAGTTCGGTTGGTAGGTGCGAAAGATAAAACGATCGCGCTTTTCTTCTGGGGTTAACTCCCAGTATTTTTGCATCACAGTCGCCACGGCGACAGGCTCTGACACCACTTCGGTTTCAGCCACGACCGCAGGTTTGACTTCAACATCAGCCTCCACAGCAGCTTTTGTCGTAGTTGAAGTTTTAGTCTCTGTCAGCACCGTTGCTGTAGTGCCAAAGATCCGGTCATAACAGGCCAAACGCTCGTTGTTATCAAGAGTGCCCTGACAAACGCTGACATCCTGGGCTGAGACTGCAGCACTAACCGAACTCAGCAATAAAAATCCTGACAGCTTTGATTTTTTGTGTCCTTTGTTCACGCCAACTCCCGTAGCCAAAAATGATGATCCACTAGTATAAGACTCAAATATAAACAAGGACTTAACAACAGCACTTTTAGACGCTGTCACTGAACTAAAAGCCGTATCTCTGTACCAGGCCTGTACTAGGGCGCCAGCGGCCTTGTGCTACAAAAATCTATACCACTATTTTTTGCTGATTTCTATTCGGCACCAAACAAAGCAAAGACTTCAGCGCCTGTCAGTTCCGTTGTTTTATTAGCAAAACAATACCAGCCAGGTTTTTGTTCAATAAAAATCTGATGATCGAACATCACATCCTTTAGCTGCTCAAATAAACCCACGGGCATAAAATACTGGCTATTTTGTTTCAACCGGTAAAACAGATGGGTACCGCAGTTGTTACAAAAACCACGCTCTGCCCAGTCGGAAGAGTTAAAAGTAGAGATAAAACAAGCACCATCAAGTTTGACTTCGGTACCACAATCTACAGTAAAAAGTGGTCCGCCAGACCATTTTTGGCAATACTGGCAATGGCAAACGCCCGCCCGTAACGCCACTTGTTCTGCTTTAACTTTGACTTTGCCGCATAAACAACGGCCATGAACCAGATGCTGACTGAGCTGAACTTGCGGGCTTGACGCTGACATAAGAAGGCTCCTGATGGATACACAATCCCAGCCTACCGGATTTGGCTTTAGATGTTAAGCAATTGTTGCTTTAACTCTGGTCAGATGCGGCAAATAAACAGCTTGCGTCTTTAGATGCAGTTGTTGCCCCTTGATAGCCACTGAAAAACTGGCTGGTATTGCAGAAAGTTGTCGCACTTTTAATTCTGCTAAACCTGTTTTTGTAGTCCAATAAGGTGCCAATGAACACTGCGCAGAACCTGTGGCTATGTCTTCGTCTATAGAAATAGCAGGAGCAAAATAACGCAGCACATAAGTATCAGGAGCGCAGAAGGCAGTAACAATTAACGCATGTTGAGACAACTGGCGTATCAGCCCTAAATCGGGCTGATACTGCTGCACCGCCTGTTCATCGGCCAGCACCAGCACTAAATCGCGGCTTTGAAAATAATCGACAGGCTGGCAAGCCAATAAAGCTGTGGGTAATTCAACAGAAGTTTCACCATCAGAAGGCCATTGCGGCAGACTCATTTGTAGATACTGAGCATTGGCTTGTACTGTTAACTCACCATACTCACTTAAAAAGCTATAACTGCCCTCACCTTTTAACTGACGCACTAAAGCTGCTGCGGCTAAAGTGCCATGCCCACATAAGTTGATTTCCTGTGTACGGGAAAACCATCGAATGTGATACTGATAAGGACTATCTGCAGCGGGCACGATAAAAGCAGTCACCACCTGATCAGCCTCGCGGGCTATATGCTGCAACACCTTGCTGTCAGGCCATTGACTGAATAAAGCGCAGGCTGCTGGATTACCGCTTTTTGCTTCATCGGTAAAGACTTTAAAGAAATACGGCGGCGCTTCCATGCCTTTCACCCTGTCCGTAGCTTTTAACTTTGAGAGCTTTAGTCTTCAGAGCTTTCGCGGTATTTGATCTGCACAGCTTTAATAAAATTACGCAGAATTTGATCCTGACACTGACGGAAATGGTGGTGATCAGCACGGCGGAAAAATGCACTTAATTCAGGTTTACTGATACGAAAGCCAATATCCGTCATCATTTGCACTATGTCATCGTCTTTTAAATCCAGCGCAATTTTTAACTTACGGAAAATAATATTGTTGTTTAAACGGCTTTCAGCCACTGGCTGCTCACCATCTTTACGGCCACGTTTTTCAATGATCAGGCCATTTAAAAAAGTAGCTAAGGTCACGTCATCACATGGCTGAAAAGCTTCGTCTTCGTCTTTTTTCAGCCAGTCACTGACCTGGGCTCTGCTGGCGGTTAAACCGGCATGGGCAAATAAATTCATCATTTGTTGATCGCCAAAATCAAAGGCGTAACGTAAACGGCGTAAAACATCGTTGTTATTCATAAAAATTCGCAAAGCGCTCCAGTCAAGTTGCAGACATTTTAACAGACACAAAGCGATGCCTGCTGATTTTCTTTCGCGGTTTCAAACAGATGCCATGCTATAGTCCACTCAGTCTTCATTTTGGCTTTGCATTCTATGGAAAAAATCGCAGTTTTTGTTGATGTACAAAACATCTACTACACCACCAAACAAGCCTATGGCCGCTCTTTTAACTACCGTAAGTTCTGGCAGTTATTGCAGCTTAGGGGCGATATCAGTTACGCCTACGCTTATGCTATTGATAAAAAAGATGATCAGCAGATTAAATTTCAGGATGCTTTGCGCCATATAGGTTTTGAAGTGAAGCTCAAACCTTTTATTCAGCGCGCTGATGGCTCAGCCAAAGGCGACTGGGATGTAGGCATAACCATTGATGTTTTGACCTTAGCCGCAGAAGTTGACACTGTAGTCTTGCTCTCTGGCGATGGCGATTTTGATTTACTATTGCAGGCCGTTTACAAACAACATGGTGTCGATACTGTGGTCTATAGCGTACCAGGTTTAACTGCTCAATCCTTGCAACAAAGCTGTGCAGTATGGCGGCCTATTGAAACGGACTTATTACTCTAAAGCCCTGTAAAACCCTTCAAAACCCTGTAAAAATTAGGGCCTTTCGGCTACAATGCTGGCCTTTTCAAGCCCTACAGCAATTAATCAGGAACACCATGAGCCAGTTACCCGCCTGCCCACAATGCAGCTCTGCATACGCCTACGAAGACAATAACCTGCTGATATGCCCTGAATGTGGTCATGAATGGTCAGCAGCCGGCAGCACAGACGCAGCTGAAGGCGACAAAGTGATCCGTGATTCAGCCGGCAATGTATTGCAGGATGGCGACACAGTGACGGTCATTAAAGACTTAAAAGTCAAAGGGTCTTCGTTAGTAGTAAAAATTGGCACTAAGGTCAAAGGCATACGTTTAGTCGAAGGCGATCATGATATCGACTGCAAAATTGATGGGTTTGGGGCTATGAAGTTAAAGTCTGAATTTGTCAAAAAGCAGTGATTTAAACACTCTCACACCAGAAGGGCCGAACCCGGCCCTTGACTCTTAGTTTTGAAGCCTTAACATTGTTTAGCTATGTTTTCCGTCATGCTTGTGGATCTCGAGCGCATCTAAATCTATATCCTCCAAACAGCGCAGATTAATAGCGGCCACTTCATTGCCTTCCGGATCTGTGCCTAAAGCAAAAGGTGAACAACCGCAGACAGGACAAGTCTGGTGTTTGATAGTATGAGTATGAAAGGTATAAGTGGTGAGTGGCTGATCGGTTTTAAGCATAGTCAGATTGCTGCCTGGCACAAAGCTCAACAAATAGCCTTTTCTGCTGCAAATCGAACAGTTACAGCTTAAGGCGGAACTGATCTCAGCTTCCACCTGATAAGCTACAGCCCCACAATGACAACTGCCGTTGTAAATCATAAAGACTCCTTGTATTTGTTTTAATCTCTGTACACTATGGCCCAATTCATCTATTTTTCAACCTTTAGCCTGGCGGGATCTGACGCAGTATTTGTTTTAAATTTATTCAAAATAACAACAGGCTAACCCAGCCTTTTGCGCCTAACTTCAGGGACGATTTATGTCACACCAACACCAGTTGCCAACACCTATTATGCTACTGCTTGCTTTAGTGCAAGGCTTGTCACTTTATCTTTTGCATCAATCGATCAGCTTTGATTTTTGGCCATCGAACCAGCCGCAGTGGTTATTTTGTTTTTATACCCTGGTTGTAGTCGCGCCTGTGACTTTATTACTATCACTGGAAAAAGGACATGAGCTTAAATTAGCTCTGCGCTTAGGTGCTTTTGCACTTGTTGCTGCAGCATTGGGTTTTTATGCCGGTTTACAGGCGATACCACTGGAACAGATCAGTTATCAGCCTGTGCTTTTTGTCTTTATTTTCTCCATGTTACTCGCCAGTTTTAAAGCTTTGCTTTATATCCAGCAACAGGCTTTGGGTGTTCCTCTGAGTTACAGTGCACTGTTCCTGTATTCCTGGCGTAATTTTCTCACCCTGGGCTTATCTTTACTTTTCACCCTGGCCGTATGGGCAGTGTTAATGCTGTGGGCGGCCTTGTTTAAAGTGATCCAAATCGACTTTTTTGACGATTTATTTGCAAAACAATGGTTTTACTACCCGACGCTCAGCCTGGCTTTTGCTTTTGGCATTATTATTTTCCGCAATCAGGCTGGTGTCATTGACACCATTACCCGTATTCAGCAGGCGCTGATGAAGTTTTTGCTGGTGATCCTGGCTCTGGTTTCCGTTCTCTTTATGCTGGCTTTGCCTTTTACCGGTTTAACACCGCTGTGGAAAACAGGGCACGGTAGTTTACTGATTTTATGCCTGCAGGCATTGATGCTGTTTTTCCTTAATGCCGTGTATCAGGCGGACGCCGATAGCCGCCCTTACCCACTCTGGTTACACAGAGCCATTTATGCAGCTGTCGCCTTATTGCCTGTGTATAGTCTGATCGCTTGTTATGGCCTGATGCTGCGGGTAGAACAATATGGCTGGAGTGTCAGTCGCTGTTGGGGTTTAGTATTATGGGCAATACTGGCGTTATTTTCTATAGGTTACCTCTGGGGTATTCTGAAGAAACGTGATCTGTGGCTACAGCATTTAAGTTGGATCAATGTCCGAATGGGTTTGGTATTGCTGGCCGTGATGCTGCTGGTGAACTCCCCTCTGATAGATTTTCGCAAAATCACAGTACAAAACCAGCTGGCGCGGCTTGAAGATGGCAGAACTCTTTTGGCCGATTTTGACCTTCACTATTTCCGTTACGAACTGGCTAAACCCGGTTACGACGCTTTACAGCAGTTAAAAGCTCAACATGGTGAAACAAACCCGGCTTTGGCCCTGCGTATTGATGCGCTGTATCGCAAAGATATGCATAACGAAACCACGGAGCAAAACAGCAAGGACCAACTGCAGCAACTGCTGGTCGCGTTGAAGTTACCGGATCATGTCATTTTGCCTCCGGCATTAAAACAAGCCTTAGCAGATTGGCAGAAAGATCATCACTGGCAGTTAAGTTATATCAGCCAGTATCATTTGCGTCCTATCGACTTAAATACAGATGGGGTGCAGGACTATGTGCTTCTGACTTACTCCCATGACTCTATTGACGCAACCTTGTTTAGTTTAGAGGGCGAAAAATGGCAACGTTTACGACTGAACCAGCTATTTCCTGAGCGTACATCTGCCCCACAGGCAGAACCACAACTTGAGACATTGGAGTTAAAAGCTGTCCCTCCGCAATGGCCTTTGCTGCAAATTGGCGGGAAAAAGTTTCAGGTTCAGGCCGCACAAAACTAATCTGACGCAGCATTAGCGCAGATGAACACAGCTTATTGCGCAGCCAACAGTTCTGACAGGGTGACCATACGGTAACCCTTTTCTTTTAAGCCTTTAATGATCAGAGGCAAAGCCGCGCGGGAAGCTTCGCGGTTTTTGTACATTAAATGCAGTAATACAATGGAGCCGGGTTTTACCTGCTCCAGCACCTCTGCGGCCATAGTCTGAGGATCTTCAGAGTCTTCATCAAAGGTCTCTGGCGCTATATCCCAGGTAATACTGGTTCTGTGGGTATTTGCCAGATACCAGGGCAGCAACACCAGCTTTTTACCGTATGGGGGCCGGAATAGAATCTCGCCTTGATAACCAGCTTCGCGGATTTGTTGATCTGTGCCTTCAAGTTCGCGGTTAATCTCGTCCAAAGACATAAAGACCATGCGCTGATGCGACCAACTGTGATTGCCAAGCTGATGGCCTGCCGCAACAATTTGTTTGGCCTGCGTCATATAACGCTGAGTATCAGCACCTGTGACAAAAAAAGTAGCTTTGACCTGATACAGGTCTAACAGCTGCAAAACACCAGCTGTGTAATATGGAGTTGGGCCATCATCAAAAGTTAAAGCCACCAGTTTTTGTTCTGTGTCCACTTGGTATATCAGCTCACCAAACAGCTGAAACTTCACGCTGGAAGACAGTTTCCAGATAACAAGGAACAGGACTGCGAACACCAACAATAGCTTCAGCGCCAGCTTATTCATTGCCTTCCTGCTCCTTTCCTTGTTTTTTGTTGTTCGATACACACAATTCAGAAAACGCCTCTGGTGGACCAAACAGCAGTTTATGTTTATTACGCCAGCCTTTGAGCTGTGGCCATAACTTCAGAATTTTGCGCCATTCATAAAAAGTGATAGTGATAGGGTTATTCGACTGAAAATCGTCGGTAATACCATAACGGCAGACTTCTTCTTCAGGCACAAAAGTGCCAAAGAGCCGGTCCCAAATCACTAAAACCCCGGCATAGTTGCGGTCTATATACTGAGGGTTGCAGGCATGATGCACGCGATGCCAGGCTGGCGTATTTAACACCCAGCCCAAAATGCCCCAGTGTTTACCAGACTGGGTATGAACAAAAAACTGAAAGGCTAAATTAATAGCCACAACAGCCAGCACCAGCTTCACTTCAAACCCCAGTAACACCAGCGGTAACCAAAACAACCACATGCCAGAAATAGGGTAAGTTAAGGACTGGCGAAAAGCCGTGCTGAAATTCATTAAACGTGAACTGTGATGCGCCACATGAGAAGCCCATAACCAGCGCACACGATGGGAGCAGCGGTGAAACCAGTAATACAAAAAGTCCTGGGCGATAAAAAGTAAAAACAAATTCAGTGCTGAAAACTCAATAGAAAACAAGGCGAACTGTGATAACCATAACATCAGCGGCAACAGCACCAGCAAAGCAATAAAATCACCAGCCTGATGCAAAGCGGCTAAGCCAAAGTTAGCTGCTGTATCACGCCATTGGTACAGCGTCTTGCCACGTTTTTCGCTATAAAGCCATTCAAAGGCAATAAAGATGAAAAAAATAGGGCTCAGTAGCAACAAAATAAATTCAACTGGGATCACGCTGTTACTCCTGTGCCGTCATTTTTAAGCTGTTTTTTTGTAAATTAAATCTGCAAAAAACTTATCACCTATCTGATAACCATTATGCTGACGTTCAATCAGGCTAAACCCACATTTTTCCAGCACGCGGCCTGAACCAACATTGCCTTCGGTTACCACGGCCTGCAACTGCTTTATACCCAATGTAGTCCCATAATCCAGGCAAGCTTTTAACGCCAAAGTCGCATAACCTTTGCCAAAAAATTCTGGTAAAAACAGATAGCCCACTTCGGCGGTTAAAGGCACGTCAACGTCCAAATCCAGGCAATGAAAACCACAGACCCCTGTCGCAGCGCCACTTTGCTTTTCTACAACCACCAGACTCAACCAATGCAGATCACCAGCTTGCCAGGGTTGTAACCGTTCATCAAAGCGCTGACGAATTTGTGCATCAGATAACGGATCGGCCACATACTGCAGCACTTGTTCATGGCGATGCAGCTCAAGGAATAAAGGCCAGTCAGCTTCAGTCAGCAAACGCAGTTGTAAAGGGCCCGCATCCAGCGGTTTCATGGTTTCGCCTCTGCTTCTGTTTTAGTGTTGTGGTCTGGATTCTCTTGCTGACTGTCTTGTTGATAGTCCCAGACTCCCTGCTCTTCCAGCAATACTTTGCCAGAGCTACCCATCACCTGTAACAACCCCGACTCATGCACCAGATAACGAATGCGGCCATTCTTGAACTGATAACCTAAAAAACGGCATGGCGTGACCCCATCAGCACAAAGGCTATGCCAGGCCGTGCCTTTTAATTCGATGCTAGCACCCGATACTTTAGAAGTGCCTTTGTACAGCACCTGTTGGCACTGCACTTCACCTTCAGGACAAAGTTGCTGAATTTCAACGGTATAATTCGGGGTATCCAGTTGCTGTGCAAAGGTAAAAGCAGAGGCCAAAAGCAGCAAAGGCAGGAGAATAAGTTTCATTGGTGAGATCCTGTAACCAGATTTTATAGAGGCAGAGTTTATCACTCTGCCTCTATAAAGTTACATACTAATACCGCCATCCACTTCAACGACGCGGCCGGTAAAGAAGTCATTTTCAAAGATGTATTTAGCAGTATGAGCAATTTCTGTGGCTTCGCCTAAACGCCCTACAGGCTTCATGGCCACTAAACGGTCACGGGCTTCAGGTTTCATCGCATCCGTCATAGCAGTGCGGATCACACCTGGTGCTATAGCACCAACACGAATACCGTAACGGCCTAATTCACGAGCCCAGGTCACAGTCATAGCGACAACACCAGCTTTTGAGGCGGCATAGTTGGTCTGGCCCATATTGCCTGAACGGGCTACGCTCGACATATTGATAATCACACCTTTACGGCCTGATTTCACCATCAAAGCCGCAGCTTCACGACCACACAAAAACACGCCTGTTAAATTCACATCAATCACAGACTGAAACTGTTGATGCGACATTTTGCTAACCAGTTCGCCGTCTTTAAATTTCAGCAATAAACCGTCACGCAAAATACCAGCGTTGTTGATCAGGCCATCTATAGCACCAAAATCTGCTGCAATAGTGGCAAAAGTCGTTTCGACACTTTCTTCATTGGCGACGTTACAGACATAAGTACGCACTGTCACACCAGTGGACGACAACTCTGCCTGAGCTGCGTTTAATTGTTCTGCATTCATATCCAGCAAGGCTAAATGAGCGCCTTCAGCAGACAGCATACGAGCCATTTCTAAACCCAGGCCCTGAGCACCACCTGTCACTACTATGATTTTGTCTTTTAAATTCATTATCTTATTACCTGCAAAAACGGCTAGCCTCAGAATTCTTAGTTCTTTTTGGCAAACATCTTAAAAATACCGGAGAAATCTTCTTTGCCGTGGCCCTGACGCTGATGCGCCACATAGAGACTACGGGCTAAAGTGCCCATGGGTGTGCTGGACTGACTGGACAATGCGGTTTCTGTGGCCAAAGATAAATCTTTTGCCATTAAATCCACCATAAAGCCGCCCTGATAACCATTGCTTGACGGCACATTTGGCATCACATCAGGGCATGGATTATACAGCTCTAAAGTCCAGTTGCGACCAGAACTTTTCAGCATAATATCGGATAAAACTTTCGGATCCAGACCATTGTCTATGCCCATTTGCAGCGCTTCACTGGTGCCAAGCATTAACACAGACAACAGCATATTGTTGCAAATTTTCGCCACCTGACCTGCGCCTACATCACCAGCATGAAACAGGTTTTTACCCATCACAGACAATACGGGTTCGGCGCGGTTAAAGTTTTGCTCTGAACCACCGACGATAAAGGTCAGCGTGCCGGCTTTCGCACCGCCTACCCCACCTGATACAGGAGCATCGATAAAGGCTATACCCTGCTCTGCCAGTTCAGCACCTACTTTACGGGCTGTGGTGGCGTCAATAGTAGAGCAATCAATCACCAGCGTATCTTTGCCTATCACTGAAGCTATGCCCGTCTCGCCTGTGTATACCATAGCGACATGCTTACCAGCGGGCAGCATAGAAATCACAAAATCAGCCCCTGTGGCCGCTTCGGCTGCAGAAGTGCATGCTTTAGCGCCTTCAGCGGCCAGTTGAGCTAAAGCAGTTTCGGATAAATCAAAAGCCTGAACCTTAAAACCTGCTTTTAATACATTGTTGGCCATTGGGCCGCCCATATTGCCTAAACCAATAAATGCAACTGTACTCATATTAATGCTCCAATGAACCTAAGTGTTGTAATGGATGTAAGTCAGCGGCCCATGGGGAATGAAACAGCTGATTAATCACATCAGCAGGCACGTCAGACACAGTTTTATAACGCCAGTTTGGCTTTTGATCTTTATCAATCAGCAGTGCCCGTACCCCTTCGGTAAATTCGCCCAGTTTGCCGCACTGCACACTTAAGCCCAGTTCCAGCCGGAACGAATCTGCCAGAATTTTGCTTTGGCCCAGTTGTAATAAGCGATACACAATATGAGCGGTGATAGGGCTGCCGTAATTCAACGAGGCTTTAGCTTTGGTTAGCCAGGCGTCTTCGTTTGGCATGGCAAGAATAAGCTCAACGGCCTGTTGCAACGAGGTAGCACGACCTACAGCACTGATAGAAGCCTGATGTAAACGAATTTGACTCGGTGGCATCTGACTGCGGCACATATCTTCCATGCCAAGTAATAAATCAGTCAGCTTTTGATGATTAAGCGCGACTGTATTGCCCCATTTCACCTGGGTTAATTTATCCAGCACAGCGGCTTTTTTATCATGAGTTAAAAAATGGTCGGCTAAATCGATCAATTTGGCATCGGCTGAATTGATGGATGCACCCGTTAAGCCGAGGAATAAACCACACCCCTCCGGCATACGGTTTAAAAACCAGCTACCCCCCACATCAGGGTACAAACCTATAGCCATTTCTGGCATCGCAATACGGCTGCTGGCGGTAACTATACGATGTGACGCGCCGGCCATCAGGCCTAAACCGCCACCCATCACTATGCCATTGCCCCATACCAGCACAGGCTTGTCGAAGGTATGGATTAAATAATCAAGATTGTATTCTTTAGTGAAAAAGTCTTCGACATAAGGCTGGTAGGTATCAGGGGCGGCTTTCATCGCCTGATACAAATCGCGGATATCGCCGCCGGCACAAAAGGCTTTATCTCCGGTGCCCTGCAACACAACCAAGGCTATATTGTTATCGCTTTTCCATTGCTGCATTTGCGGCAGCAATAGCTCAACCATAGGCAAACTCAACGCATTTAGCGACTTCTCTGAGTTTAAGGTGGCGATACCAATAATTTTTCCGCCGGCGCAGGCGATTTCTTCAAACAGCACAACGTCCTGCTGCAGAGCTTGTTCAGTTATAGCTTGTTCTGTCATTGTGTTCGATCCTGTCATCAAGCTTTATCCGTTAATCCAGCTGGCTTTACGTTTTTGCAAAAAGGCCTGCACCCCTTCGACCTGATCCTGAGTATCAAATAACTTCACAAACAGCTCACGCTCTAAAGGCAAGGCAGTTTGTACTGGCGCACTACGACCTTTTTGGATCAATTGTTTACAGGCAGCCACTGCAGGGGGGCTTTGTTCTGCTACTTTATCAGCCAACAGTAAAGCCGCTTCCAGCGCCATACCTGTGCCCACAACCTCTTCGACTAAACCTATTTGTAAGGCTTTATCAGCGCCAATTCGTTCCCCACACAAGATCATTCGTTTAGCCCAGCCTTCGCCAACTAAAATCGCCAGATTCTGAGTGCCGCCTGCGCAAGGTAATAAACCGACTTTGGCTTCAGGTAAAGCCATTTGCGCCTGAGTTTCAGCAATACGGATATCACAGGCTAAAGCGACTTCGAGGCCGCCCCCCATGGCATAACCATTGATCGCAGCAATAGAGACTCCACGAAAAGCCGTTAAGGTTTCAAAAGCTTCACCAAATATGGCTGACATATCAGCAGCAACAGCTTTGTCACCAGAAGCAAACAGATTTAAATCAGCACCAGCAGAGAAGAATTTTTCACCTTCACCTGTGATCACTAAAGCATAAATATTTTTATCCTGATCCAAAGATTTCACCGCATCACGCAATTGCGTCAAGGTGTCTTTGGTCCAGGTATTGGCAGGAGGATTTGCCATGGTAATTAAAGCGGTATGGCCGCGTTTTTCGAGTTTGAGTTGTGCCATAAAATCTCCGTTTAAACCGGGCTTCACCGGTTAGCTTTTTACCGAAAGTCCCGCGCACTGCAACCCTAAGTAATTGGAGTTGCAGCGCGGCGGCAAGTGCAACAAACCCCAGGAGCATAGTAGTCCTATGTGACTGGGGCGTGCTTTTATCTATAATCAGGCAGCCAACAAAGCTGCGGCTTCAAGTACGACGGGCTTAGACTTACAGAATGTCGCTTGCTGCTTCGTCCAATAACCGACGGCCAATAATCAATCGCATAATTTCATTGGTGCCTTCCAGGATCTGGTGCACCCGAACATCGCGGAAATGCCGCTCCAGTGGGTATTCTTTGATATAGCCATAACCACCATGCAGCTGCAGTGCCTGATCACAAACCTGGAAACCTACATCTGTGGCAAAACGTTTGGCCATAGCGCAATAGGCTGTTTTTTCCGGGTCGTTTGAATCCAGTTTAAACGCCGCTAAACGCACTAACTGACGGGCTGCGACCAGCTCTGTTGCCATATCAGCCAGTTTAAACTGCAACGCCTGAAAAGCGGCCAGTGGTTTACCAAACTGCTGACGTTCCAACATATAGTTACGGGCTGTATTTAAGGCTTGTTGCGCTGTACCAATAGAGCAAGTCGCAATATTAATACGGCCGCCGTCTAAGCCTTTCATCGCAAAACCAAAACCTTCACCTTCGTTGCCGAGCAGGTAATGAGCTGGAATGCGTACATTATCAAAAGTGATTAAACGGGTTGGCTGCGCATTCCAGCCCATTTTCTCTTCAGCTTTACCGTAAATCACACCTGCAGCGTCCGCTGGTACGATAAAAGCGGAGATGCCTTTAGGACCAGCTTCACCTGTGCGCGCCATCACCACTAAAACTTCAGTTTCACCAGCGCCAGAGATAAACATCTTGGAGCCGTTTAATACATAGTGATCGCCGTCTTTTTTTGCACTGGTACGTAAAGAAGCTGCATCTGAACCTGAACCTGGTTCAGTTAAACAATAAGAAGCCAGCTTTTCGCCTGTGACTAACTCCGGGCACCACTGAGCTTTCGCATCTTCTGTGCCCCAGCTTGCGATCATCCAGGTCGCCATATTATGTATGGTTAACATGGCAGTTGTTGCAGTGCAGCCCATAGACAGCTGTTCAAAAATAATGCTGGAATCTAAACGGGATAAGCCAAGGCCACCTTGATCTTCAGGCGTGTATAAAGAACAAAAACCCAGCTCACCCGCTTTTTGGATCACGTCTTTTGGAAAATGATGATCGCGGTCCCACTGTGCAGCATGTGGTGCCAGCTCTTGTTCAGCGAATTGTTTGGCGACCTCAACAAAGGCCTTTTGATCGTCTGTTAAATTAAAATTCATCACATCACCCTGAGGTTGGCAGCAGAGCAGTGTCTATTGCACTTTGATAGGTCTGCCGCTTTGGTCTTCATGCGTTTATACGCATTTAATCTGGCTTGGTTGTTTGCCTTAAGGCTTTTTATTAATAAAGCGTTCTGCTTGAAAACAGAACGCTTTTATCCTGTGCTACTTAACGCAGGTTAATCGACATATTTGGGCCTGACACCGGAATGGAGTCATCAAACCAACGGGCTGTAATGGTTTTAGTTTCTGTGTAGAAACGCACAGCTTGTTTACCATAAGCATGTTGATCGCCGTAGAACGAGCCTTTCCAGCCAGTGAAAGAGAAAAATGGCAGAGGCACAGGGATTGGAATATTAATACCGACCTGACCTACTTCAATTTCATGCTGATATTTACGTGCAGCTGCGCCGCTGGCCGTGAAAATAGAAGTACCATTGCCGTATGGGCTGTTGTTGACAAGCTCTATGGCTTCATCCAAAGAAGCTGCATTGACGGTTGCCAGCACAGGGCCAAAAATTTCTTCTTTGTAGATGGTCATCTCTGGTGTGACATCACTAAACACTGTGGGACCAACCCAGTTGCCATTTGGATAACCAGCGACTTTGACGTCTGAGCCATCCACTAAACAAGTGGCGCCTTCTACTTTGCCTTGTTCAATTAAAGACAAAATACGGGCCTTAGCCTGAGGACTGATTTGTGGACCGTAGGCAGCTTCAGGATCTGTATACACACCAGGGCGAACTTTGGCGATAGCAGCAGCAACTTCAGGGATCCACTGCTGCGAATCACCAACAAATACAGCCACAGAAATTGCCATACAACGTTGACCCGCAGCACCAACTGAAGCACCTACTAACGCATTGATCACTTGTTGTTTATTGGCATCTGGCATCACCACCATATGGTTTTTGGCACCAGCAAAAGCCTGAACACGTTTTAAATGATCAGTGCCGGTTTTGTAGATGTACTGGCCCACATTGACAGAGCCAACAAAAGAAATAGCTTTGATGTCCGGGTGACGTAATAACACATCGACCTGCTCTTTATTGCCATGCACCACTTGCAATACGCCTTTAGGTGCGCCAGCTAAAGCAAAAAGCTCAGCGATTTTATTCACCGTCATTGGGTCTTGTTCAGAGGGTTTTAGAATAAAAGTATTACCGCAGGCAATGGCCATTGGGAACATCCACAACGGGATCATAGCCGGGAAGTTAAAAGGTGTAATACCAGCACAAACGCCTAAAGGCTGGATGTAGCTGTAGGTGTCTATGCTGCGCGCAACGTTTTCCACCGTCTCGCCCATCATTAAAGACGGAATATTGGCGGCTTGTTCTACCACTTCAATACCACGCCACACATCGCCTTTGGCATCTTCCACTGTTTTGCCTAATTCACGGCAAATAATGTCAGCGATGTCAGCCTGATGTTCTTTTAACAAATGCGCAAAACGCATCATTAAACGGGCACGTTCTGATACCGGCACTTCTTTCCAGCTTTTAAAGGCTTCTTTGGCTGAGGCAATGGCAAAGGCCATTTCTTCTGCAGTAGTGCAAGGCACCTGCGCTATCACGTCCTGAGTGGCAGGATCTGTGACCGGAATAAAACGTTCGGACTTGGACGGGACAAATTCACCGTTGATAAATAACTGAACCTGATGGGCCATAATACTTCTCTCCCCTTTATAGCCTTCGTACTTGACGCCACAGCGGCGTTGACTGCGCTGCTCGCCCCAGTCACATAGGACAACTATGCTCCTGGGGTCTCGTTCGCTTGCCGCCTTGCTGCAACGCCAATTACTTTGGCTATCTGTTGTTAAGCCTGTTGATTTAAATATATTTTTTATTAAATTTTTAAAGCAAAAGGCGCAGTTTTTACCGCGCCTTTTTTTATTTATTACGGCAGTTCTACCGCTAAAGCCACAGCCTCGCCACCACCTATACATAAAGTAGCGATACCACGTTTTAAACCACGTGCTTTTAACGCATGAATTAACGTCACTAATAAACGGGCACCTGAAGCGCCGATAGGATGACCTAAAGCACAAGCACCACCGTTGACGTTGACTTTGTTTACATCCAGCTTCAGCTCTTTAATCGCCAGCATAGTCACCATGGCAAAAGCTTCGTTAATTTCCCACAGGTCCACATCAGAAGTTGTCCAGCCTAATTTTGCTAACAGCTTAGTTACAGCGCCAACAGGGGCTACAGTGAATAACTCTGGTTCCTGCGAATGCGTGGCATGGCCAACTACGTGAGCCAATACAGTTTTGTTTTGTGCTTTGGCGTCGTCTGAGCGCATCAAGACTAAAGCTGCAGCACCATCAGAAATAGAACTGGAGTTGGCAGCAGTGATAGTGCCGTCTTTGGCAAAAGCTGGTTTTAAGCTTGGGATTTTGTCGACTTTGGCATTGCCAGGTTGCTCGTCTGTGGCAAAGGTCACTTCGCCTTTACGGGTCTGGAATGTCACAGGAGTGATTTCTTCAACAAAAGCGCCAGAGCTTATCGCGTGCTGTGCACGTGTTAAAGACAACACAGCGTAGTCGTCCATTTGAGTGCGGCTGAAATCATGCTCGTCGGCAGTCTTTTGGGCAAAACAGCCCATGGCTTTACCATCGTAGGCGTTTTCCAGACCATCCAGCATCATATGATCTTTGACTTCAGCATGGCCCATCCGCATACCGGCACGGGCTTTTGGCAGAATATAAGGAGCGTTCGACATCGACTCCATGCCACCTGCAACCACCAGATCCGCAGAACCAGCACGCAACAAATCAGTCGCTAACATCACAGATTTTAAACCTGAGCCGCAGACCTTATTGATAGTGGTAGCACCAGCAGATAAAGGTAAACCTGCTTTTAATGTCGCCTGACGGGCTGGCGCCTGACCTAAACCAGCGGGTAAAACACAACCCATAATGACTTCGCTGACCTTGGCACCATCAATAGCAGCTTGCTCTAATGCTGCTTTAATAGCTTGGGCGCCTAAATCAGTGCTGCTGACGTCAGATAATCCACCTAAAAATCCACCCATTGCCGTTCTTTTGGCTGCCACTATGGCAATTTTTTCGTGCTGCGCCATGTTCATTTCTCCGTCGTTCAGAAGCATGATGAAAAAGTTGGGCCTGAGACTACACCAAATTTACGTTTACGCCAACGTCAACCACCTAACACTATGGTCCTATGACCAGTGAAAGGTTCAGAAAAATGCACGCTCCACAGCCCTATTCTGGCACCTTAACTTTACAAAGGTCTGGTCCAACCTGCCGCCAGCCCTTATTTGACGCGAACACAGCTTTACCTTTACGTAAACTTCACTTATAGTTGTCGCCACTTTACCGGAAGGCCAAAATGACAGCCCAAATGATAGAAAAAGACGACAAAACCTACAGCATTAGCGAGCTGGCAAAAGAGTTTGACATCACCACCCGTAGTATTCGTTTCTACGAAGACCAGGGCTTATTAACGCCTTTACGGCAGGGTCAAACCCGTATTTACAGCCGCAGAGACAGGGTGCGACTGAAACTGATTTTGCGTGGCAAACGTCTGGGCTTTAGCTTGTCAGAAACAGGCCAGTTATTTGAACTTTACGATGCAGATAAAAGCAGCGTGACTCAATTGAGCACCATGCTGAAACTGATAGAACATAAAAAAGCTGAGCTGCATCAGCAGATGGACGACATCAAAGTGGTGCTGATGGAGTTAGTGACAGTAGAAAAACGCTGCCGCGAAACTCTGGATCAGGCCAAGCAAGTCAAAGAACCGAATTAAAAAACACATTTAAACAAAATCAAATCAAACAGTTTCCAAAGTAGTTGGCGTTGCTGTCAGGCAAACAAATACGAAGGGAAAAACGGGGATCAAGAGTCATGATTAGCACATACAAAACTTTAAATTACGATCTGGGCGAAACAGTCGACATGATCCGTGAGCAGGTCAACAGCTTTGCCCGTGACGAAATAGCACCACGTGCAGCACAAATCGACCATGACAATGAATTCCCCAATGAGTTATGGCGTAAATTTGGCGACCTGGGTTTATTAGGTATCACTGTCGATGAGCAATACGGTGGTTCAGGGTTGGGTTACCTGGAACACATAGTAGCAATGGAAGAAATCAGCCGCGCTTCTGCTTCAGTGGCTTTATCTTACGGCGCGCATTCGAATTTATGTGTGAATCAGATTGCCCGTAACGGCAACGAAGCGCAAAAACAAAAGTACCTGCCGAAGTTATGTTCTGGCGAACATATTGGCGCGCTGGCGATGTCTGAGCCAAACGCTGGTTCAGATGTAGTCTCAATGAAATTACGTGCTGATAAACAAGGTGACCGTTATATTTTAAACGGCAACAAAATGTGGATCACCAACGGCCCTGACGCCCATACCTATGTGATTTACGCCAAAACCGATATCAATGCCGGCTCTAAAGGCATGACAGCATTTATTGTTGAGCGTGGTTTTAAAGGCTTCAGTCAGGCGCAGAAACTCGACAAGCTGGGTATGCGCGGTTCAAACACTTGTGAGCTGGTGTTTGAAGACTGTGAAGTGCCGGAAGAAAACGTATTAGGCACAATAGGCGCAGGCGCCCGTGTACTGATGTCTGGTCTGGACTACGAGCGTGTGGTGTTATCCGGCGGTCCGCTGGGCATTATGCAAGCCTGTATGGATGTAGTAGTTCCTTATATCCACGACCGTAAGCAGTTTGGTCAGTCTATTGGTGAGTTCCAACTGGTACAGGGCAAAGTAGCCGACATGTACACCAAAATGAATGCGGCCCGTGCTTATGTCTATGCGGTCGCCAAAGCCTGTGATCGTGGTGAAACCACCCGTAAAGATGCAGCTGGCGCGATTTTATACAGCGCTGAGCTGGCCACCCAAATGGCATTGGATGCAATCCAATTGTTAGGTGGTAATGGTTATATCAATGAATACCCTACAGGGCGTTTATTACGTGATGCCAAGCTGTACGAAATCGGTGCTGGCACCTCAGAAATTCGCCGTATGTTAATTGGTCGTGAGTTATTTAACGAATCGAACTAAACGCGACCGATGCAGACTCATAACCAATAAAGTAAGCCGGACTCCTGTCCGGCTTTTCCTAGACCCTGTAGCCAAAGGTGGTGAACGTGGCCAGACTGAATAGCAAAATTAATCCAAGCAGTGACGAATTTATCCAAAATGCTCAGGCGATGCAGCTGCTGGTGGATGATTTAGAGCAAAAAGTACAACAGATCAAATTAGGTGGCGGCGAAGCGTTGATTGCCCGCCATACCTCACGCGGCAAGCTGTTTGTGCGTGATCGTATTCAAAAACTGCTGGACCCGGGTTCCCCTTTTTTAGAAGTAGGCCAATTTGCCGGCTGGCAGTGTTATGACGACTATGTACCAGCTGCTGGTGTGGTCGCAGGTATTGGCCGGGTCAATGGTGTCGAGTGCATGATTGTGGCTAATGATGCCACAGTGAAAGGGGGTACTTATTACCCGCTGACGGTGAAAAAACACTTACGTGCCCAGGAAATTGCCGAAACCTGCATGTTGCCTTGTATTTATCTGGTCGACTCAGGTGGCGCTAACCTGCCCCGTCAGGACGATGTATTCCCCGATAAGCTGCACTTTGGGCGTATTTTCTTTAATCAGGCTCGTATGTCCGCCAAGGGTATTCCACAAATTGCGGTGGTGATGGGCCTTTGTACCGCAGGCGGTGCTTATGTACCGGCTATGGCGGATGAAAGTATTATCGTCAAAGATCAGGGCACTATCTTTTTAGCAGGCCCACCATTGGTTAAAGCTGCTACAGGCGAAGAAGTTACCGCAGAAGAGCTAGGTGGCGCTGATGTGCACTGCAAAATCTCAGGTGTGGCCGATCACTATGCGCTCAATGATGAGCATGCGTTGCAACTGGCGCGTAATGCCGTCAGCCGCCTGAATCATCAAAAACCAGTGCAAGGCGACGTGCGCCCTGTCGAAGCACCACTTTATGATGCCAGCGAGCTGTACGGTATTGTCGGCACCGATCTGAAAAAACCTTTTGATGTACGTGAAGTGATAGCACGACTTGTCGATGCATCGGACTTTGATGAATTTAAACAGTTTTATGGCGCGACTTTAGTCTGTGGTTTTGCCCGCATTTTTGGCCAGCCTATTGGCATAGTGGCCAATAACGGCATTCTGTTTTCTGAGTCGGCGCAAAAAGGCGCTCACTTTATTGAGCTCTGTGCCCAGCGCAAAATTCCACTTTTATTCCTGCAAAACATCACCGGCTTTATGGTCGGGAAAAAATACGAAGCCGAAGGCATCGCCAAACACGGCGCAAAAATGGTGATGGCTGTGTCTTGTGCCAATGTGCCGAAATTTACCGTATTAATTGGTGGCTCTTATGGCGCTGGTAACTACGGTATGTGTGGCAGAGCCTATGACCCAACCATGATGTGGATGTGGCCCAACGCCCGTATTTCAGTGATGGGTGGCGAACAAGCGGCTGGTGTAATGGCCACTGTGACTAAAGATGCGTTGGCACGTAAAGGCGAAAGCTTAACCCCTGAAGCTGAACAAGCTATACGTCAGCCTATTGTCGCCCAGTACGAACAACAAGGTCACCCTTACTACGCCAGTGCGCGGTTATGGGATGACGGCATTATCGACCCGGCACAAACCCGTATGGTAGTAGGCCTGGCACTGACCGCTGCGCTAAATGCGCCTGTCGCCGAATCGAAATTTGGCGTGTTCCGGATGTAGTGCGAAAAAGCGCAAGGAGTAAAAAATGCAAAACTATAAAACTATTACGACTTCGTTAAACGCATCAGGTGTTGCGGAGCTGGTGCTGAACCGAGCCGAAGTGCATAACGCCTTTGACGACAGCATGATTAGCGAATTAATAAGCGCGTTAAAAAGCCTGGCCACTAACCCTGCTGTGCGGGTGCTGCTGCTGAAGTCTTTGGGTAAAAACTTCAGTGCAGGTGCAGATCTGAACTGGATGCGCTCTATGGCAGAGAAAAACTACCAGCAGAATTTAGAAGATGCAGGTCAGTTAGCAGAGCTGATGCGCCAGTTGGACTGCTTCCCTGCCCCTACCATAGCTTTGGTGCAAGGTGCGGCTTTTGGTGGTGCTTTAGGTTTAGTCTCCTGCTGCGATATAGCCATTGCCGAACAAGGCGCCAGCTTTTGTTTAAGCGAAGTAAAAATTGGTTTAATACCAGCCGTGATCAGCCCCTACGTGATGCGCGCTATTGGCGAACGTGCCAGCCGCCGTTATTTCTTAACGGCAGAACGTTTTGATGCATCTACAGCGCTGAATTTAGGTTTAGTGCATCAATTAGTGGACGCTGGTGGTCTTAGTAGCGCAGCAGAACATTTTGTTGGCATTTTGCTGAATAACAGCCCTGCAGCGCTGCGCTGTGCCAAAGAGTTAATGGCCGCTGTGAATCATCAGCCTATTAATCAGCAACTGATTGACAGCACTTCCGCCCGTATTGCCGCTATTCGTGTGTCGGCTGAAGGTCAGGAAGGCTTAAACGCCTTTTTACAAAAACGAACTCCGGCCTGGGTCCGGTCAGAATAAGGAAAAACAGACTGATGTTTCGCAAAATTTTGATCGCCAACCGGGGCGAAATCGCCTGCCGTGTGATAGAAACCGCCCATAAATTGGGGATCCGTTGTGTGGCTGTGTATTCAGAAGCTGACGCCAATGCCCGTCATGTGCATATGGCCGACGAAGCTTTTTTATTAGGCCCTGCGCCAAGCAAAGAGTCCTATTTACGCGCTGATAAAATTCTGGAAATTGCCAAATTAAGTGGCGCCGAAGCTGTGCACCCTGGTTATGGCTTTTTATCTGAAAACGAAGGATTTGCACAAGCCTGTGCGGAGGCTGGTGTGATCTTTATTGGCCCGCCAGTGCCCGCTATTGCGGCTATGGGCAGTAAAAGCGCCGCCAAAGAGATTATGACCAAAGCCGGTGTGCCTTTAGTGCCGGGTTATCATGGTGATAATCAGGACCCAACCTTTTTACAGCAACAAGCTGATCTGGTGGGCTACCCGCTGTTACTGAAAGCCGCATACGGCGGTGGTGGTAAAGGCATGCGTGTGGTCTGGAACAGTGGCGAATTTTCTGAAGCTTTGGCTGGTGCCAAACGTGAAGCCTTAAACGGCTTTGGCAATGACAAAGTGTTGATGGAACGCTATCTGACCAAACCCCGCCATGTTGAAATTCAGGTGTTCGCCGACAGTTTTGGTAATGCGGTGTATTTAGCTGAGCGGGATTGCTCTATTCAGCGCCGTCACCAAAAAGTCATTGAAGAAGCACCAGCACCGAATTTCAGTGCTGAGCAGCGTAAAGCCATGGGCGAAGCCGCGGTGAAGGCCGCTCAGGCTATTGCGTATCAGGGTGCTGGTACTGTTGAATTTTTATTTGATGAAGACGGCTCCTTCTATTTTATGGAAATGAATACCCGTCTGCAGGTCGAGCATCCAGTCACTGAAATGATCACAGGTCAGGATCTGGTGAAATGGCAGCTGTTGGTGGCCAGTGGTCAGCCTTTGCCTTTAACTCAGGATCAAATCACTATTGATGGCCATGCCATTGAGGTGCGGGTTTATGCTGAAGATCCGGATCACGATTTCCTGCCAGCCACAGGCAAACTGACCTATTTACGCCAGCCTGAAGCCAGTCGTTATGTGCGGGTCGATACAGGCGTGGTAGAAAACGACGAAGTCTCGCCTTTTTACGATCCTATGATTGCCAAACTCATTGTCTGGGATGAAAACCGTGACCGCGCCATAGCCCGTATGTTGCGTGCTTTAGATGATTACCGCATCGCCGGCGTGAAAAACAACCTGAATTTCTTAACCCGTTTAGTGGAGCAACCTGCTTTTGCCAAAGCCGAGCTGGACACCCACTTTATTGAACGGCATAAAGAATCCTTGTTTGCACCAGGTCAGTCTGAAACCGAACAAGCCAGCTTATTGGCGGCCTTGTATCTGTTGCTGAAAGAGCGTTCAGATAATGTGGACGATCAAAGCCCATGGGCTTTGTGTTCAGGCTGGCGTTTAAATGAAGTCCCAACTGTGTCTTTCCCGCTGATTTATCAGGATGAAAGCCGTCTGGTTAGCATCAGCTCTGAAGGTAAACAGCTTAGCTTAACGCAACAAGGCGTGATCACCCCAGCCACCGCCAGCTTGCAAGGCGATGAGCTGCAAGCCAATTTAAATGGTCATCAGGTGAAAGTGCGGGTCAGCCAGTATCAAGACATAGTGTCGGTTTTTATTAAACACCAACGCTACGATTTTATTTACCAGACTCAGGTGCAAACGCAAGTCGACGACAGCGCAGCAGGCAGCCTGACAGCCCCGATGAACGGCACTATAGTGGCAGTGATGGTCGAAAAAGGTGCGCTTGTCAGTGCAGGCCAGACGCTTTTGGTGATGGAAGCGATGAAAATGGAATACAGCATCAAAGCGCCGAAAGATGGTGTGGTCAATCAGCTGTTTTATGCCGCTGGTGATCTGGTGAAAGACGGAGCTCAGTTGCTGGATTTTACCCCAGCTGACTAACAGGCCTACTTGGAGAGAAAAATGTCACTGACATTAAACCCACAACACACAACTGGTTTGCCCAAAGCAGTGCGACTTGTTGAAGTAGGCCCACGCGATGGTCTGCAAAATGAAAAGGCGGTATCGCTGCAGGCCAAAGTTGAGCTGGTCAATCGCTTAGCTGAAACTGGCCTTGTCACCATTGAAACCGGTGCTTTTGTATCCCCTAAGTGGGTGCCACAAATGGCTGATTCTGCTGCTGTATTTGCACAAATCAGCCGTAAAGCAGGTATTCAGTACACGGCTTTGACCCCTAATCTACAAGGCTATGAAGCAGCCAAAGCGGCAGGAGCTACTGAAGTTGCGGTATTTGGTGCTGCATCAGAGGCTTTTACCCAGAAAAATATCAACTGCAGCATAGCGGAAAGTCTTGAACGTTTTGCTCCAGTGATGGCGCAAGCCAAACTGGATGGCATTAAGGTGCGGGGTTATGTCTCTTGTGTGGTCGGCTGTCCTTATCAGGGTGAGGTTGCGCCAGCAGAAGTAGCACGGGTTGCTAAAGCGCTTTTAGATATGGGCTGCTACGAAATCTCTTTAGGTGACACCATAGGCGTTGGCACTCCGTCCAAAGTCAATGCGATGCTCGATGCTGTACTAGCGGTTGTACCTGTTGAGCAGTTAGCTGTGCATTTTCACGACACTTATGGCCAGGCGTTAAGTAATATTTACGCAGCGCTACAACGTGGTATTGCTGTGGTCGACAGCTCAGTCGCAGGATTAGGCGGCTGTCCTTACGCTGCCGGTGCGTCAGGCAATGTTGCCACTGAAGAAGTGGTGTATTTACTAAACGGTCTTGGCATACAGAGCGGTGTTGATTTACAACGGCTGGCACCTATTGGCTGGTTTATCAGCGAGCAGCTGGGGAAAGCACCTAGTTCTAAAGTAGGATTGGCGCTTAAGGCCAAATGCCAGCAGAATTAATGATTGATAGCATCTTTTAAGGATACAAAATGGCAGGGTTTAATAAAGTTGTGACCAGCTATGAAGAAGCGCTGGCAGGCCTGACCAACGGTATGACAGTGATAGCCGGTGGTTTTGGTTTATGTGGTATTCCAGAAGGCCTGATTGCTCAGATCAAGAAGATGGGCACCCGTGATTTAACAGTGGTATCCAACAACTGTGGTGTCGATGGTTTTGGTTTAGGTGTGTTGTTAGAAGATCGCCAAATCAAAAAAATGGTCGCCTCTTATGTCGGCGAAAACGCCTTGTTTGAAAAGCAGCTGTTATCAGGTGAACTCGAAGTGGTATTAACACCTCAAGGTACGCTGGCTGAAAAAATACGCGCTGGCGGCGCTGGTATTCCGGCTTTTTTCACCGCGACTGGTTACGGCACTCCTGTGGCTGATGGTAAAGAAACCCGTGAAATTAATGGCCGCAATTATGTGCTGGAAGAAGCCATTACCGGTGACTTTGCTATAGTGCGCGCCTGGAAAGCAGACCGTTATGGCAATCTGGTGTTCCGCCATACTTCAATGAACTTCAATCCTATGGCAGCTACTGCAGGCAAAATTACTGTGGCTGAAGTGGAAGAAATCGTCGAGCCGGGTGAACTGGAGCCAAGCCAAATTCACACACCAGGTATTTATGTGCAACGTGTGATCAAAGCCAGCTTTGAGAAACGCATTGAACGTCGTATGGTCCGTCAGGCTTAAGGAGCACAGCAAATGGCATTATCACGTGAACAGGTCGCTATGCGGGTGGCTCAGGAATTACAGGACGGCTATTACGTCAATTTAGGCATAGGTATCCCAACCTTAGTGGCCAACTATGTGCCTGCAGGTATTGAAGTGATGCTGCAATCGGAAAACGGTTTATTAGGTATGGGTCCCTACCCAACCGAAGCTGAACTGGATGCCGATATGATCAACGCAGGCAAAGAAACAGTTACCGCCATTAAAGGTGCTGCAATTTTCAGCTCAGCTGAAAGTTTTGCCATGATCCGTGGCGGCCATGTGGATTTAACAGTATTGGGCGCTTTTGAAGTGGATCAAAACGGCAATATCGCCAGTTGGATGATCCCGGGCAAACTGGTCAAAGGCATGGGTGGCGCTATGGATTTAGTGGCTGGTGCACAAAATATTATTGTCACCATGACTCACGCCGACAAATACGGTAGCTCCAAGTTACTGGATAGCTGTACTCTGCCTTTGACTGGCGTGAACTGTGTGAAAAAGATTGTGACTGATTTGGCTGTGCTGGAAGTTCGGGATGGTGCTTTCCATTTACTGGAACGTGCACCTGGTATCAGCGTGGAAGAAATTAAGCAAAAAACTGCGGGTAAGTTAGTTGTTTCTGGTGATATTCCGGAAATGCAGTTCTGAAGTAAAACATGAAAGGGTCAGAGGCAAGGCTTCTGACCCTATCGAAACGCCTTAGCCTGCAAACCAGCACCAGCATTGTCTCTGTTAATATCGCCGCTAATTAAGGCTATCGCATTTTTAGTGCTGACCACTGTCACTTTGTCTATATCACCAATGAGCATTACAAAGGCAGTCTGCTGATTCGCCAACCTGTACCAGCCTACTTTGTAGTTAGGCAGATGAATCGCGTTTACCGCAACTACAGGTTTGAACTCACCCAATTCATCACAAAATACCACTGACACTTTACTTTGCGCTGAGTGAATATCATCGATTCTTGTCTGATATAAACCCGCTTTTAGCTCCAGCGAGTTTTCAGTCATTAACAAGGTGTTATCACTAAACTTCAGACTTAGTGTTAAAAAACACAAACTACAAAAACTGAATACCCATAAAGATTGTCTTAACCAAAGAGGTTTAAAATACACCAGAGCCCATAAAATAAGCGCCGGAAGCAGGATGCAGACAATAAAAAGCAGTGCATAAAGATGCCAGCCGATCTCAGATAAATACATTTAATTTACTTTCATCAATGAATTGGCCACATGATAATAGCACAAAACAAACTTTTCCTGATTCATTTGTTAAATTTTGTTAACTAACTTCATTATGCTCAATTAAGCCGCCGACTCCCGCTCCCGGCCACTGACAGGACAGCAGTTAATTTGTGGCTCAAACATAAACTTTTGCCGATACGCTTTGGGCGTCAGACTGGTGTAATGCACAAATAACTTACGAAAAGACGAAATGTCCTCGTAGCCCACTTGCTGCATGATGTCTTCTGCTGTCCACAAAGTATTTTCCAGCAACGACTTCGCTCTCTCGATACGCAAACGCTGCAGATAGGCCATAGGCGTTTCGTCCAGATGTTGCTTAAAACGGCGGATCAAAGTGCGGGGTGTCATTGCAAAGGTTTCTGCTAATTGCTCCAGGCTAACAGGCTCCGCCAGATGCGCCTGCAAGTACTGCTGAATTTCAGCTAACTTGGCATCTTTGTGTTGCGGTGCCAATTGCAAAGAAAGATAAGGCAGCTGTGAGGTTCTATTGGGGTCAGTCAGCATAATTTTTGCCATTTGCTGAGCAAAAGCCGTATCCATACAAAGTTCGACAAACCGCAGGCACAAGTTAAGGTAAGAGGTTGTAGCGCCGCCCGTTAGAATGGTCTGCTGCTGCACCACAAGCTGCTGTAAATCCAGTTTGACCTGCGGAAACATCTGGCGGAAATAGTCTTTAAAAAACCAGACCGAAGTCGCCTGCAGGCCATTTAACAAGCCAGTTCCAGCCAGAGCAAAAGTGCCATTACAAAAAGCGCCCAGCCACTTCCCCTGTTGCAGCATCTGCTGTAACTCTGCCTTGTAAGGCAGCAATTCCTGACTGACGCGCTGCAGATCTTTTGAGTTATAGGCATAAAAGCCAGGGATCAGCAGAATATCAATCTGATTAAAATCAACAGCTTCAACCTGCAGCGTAAAAGGCCCTTGCTGTAGTTGAGGACGAGGCCCCATCAACACAGTTTCAAATAACAGCTGATCACTTTGCTGTATCAGTTGCCAGTATTTATTGCAGTAGGTAAAAAAATCAGTCACCCCAGTCACACTGCTCATCACTACGTCTTGATCTACCCAAATACCGATGCGTTTCATATTGTCACTTTCAGCCACAATTGCGTCATTAGTGACACTTTAGACCCATTTATTAGCAGAGTAAAGTAGCAGCATCAACAACAGGAGGTGGTTATGTTTCAACTGTCAAAACGCACAACAGTATGGGCTTTATTGGCTCTGGTTTGGGCAATGGTGGTAGGACTGGCGCTGCAGATAAGCCCGGACCCTATGCTGCATCTGGTGCAAATTCCGCTATTACTGGTACTGACTTTAGGTTTGGCCAGCACCAGTTTAGATGATTAGTTATATACCCAAGTGACCACAAGATGCGAGTTTCAGAGCCGCTGGGCGCTTGCAACGCAAGGCAGCCTGGCGAAGCAATGTAGATACCTTGCGAGACAGGCTAACGCTGCAGTGCAATCGCCCAGCGACTCCCTAAAGGGCGGGGCTAAAAGCGCTTTATGCTGCGTTAACTGTTGTCGCTTTAGAACCACTAAAGCTTCCAACAGCTGCCTTGCCTAAAGCGCTTTTATCTCCCGCTGAATTCTGCATCTTGAAGTTACTTGGGTATAGACTCAGACTTTGCGCTGCAATACAGTCAGTAAACTGGACGTATCCCAACGCCCACCGCCCATGGCTTGTACCTGGGCGTAAAACTGGTCGACTAAAGCAGTCAGTGGCAAAGTGGCACCGTTGTGGCGGGCTTCGTTTAAGGTGATTGCTAAGTCTTTACGCATCCAGTCCACTGCAAAGCCAAAGTCGTATTTGCCCTGCAACATAGTGGAACCGCGGTTTTCCATTTGCCAGGATTGAGCAGCACCTTTACTGATGGTGTCCAACACGGCCTGACCATCCAGTCCCGCCTGCTGGGCAAAATGCATAGCCTCAGCAAGCCCCTGCACTACGCCTGCAATACAAATCTGATTGACCATTTTGGCCAATTGACCAGAACCTGCAGGCCCCAATAAACGGGCGCTGCGGGCGTACTTCATCAATGTGGCTTCTGCTTTGGCAAAATCAGCATCTTCACCACCCAGCATAATGGTCAACAAGCCATTCTGAGCGCCAGCTTGTCCACCTGAGACTGGTGCATCTAAAAAGCCTATACCTTTCTCCTTACAAGCTAATGCCAACTCGCGGGCTAAATCAGCAGAGGCTGTGGTATGGTCTATTAATAAAGAGCCAGGCCGCATCGCAGCTAAAACGCCCTGCTCGCCATAGACTACAGAACGCACATCATCGTCATTGCCTACACATAACATCACCAAATCGGCACCAGCTGCAGTTTCTGCAGGAGTTAATGCGCAAGTACCGCCGTACTGTTGTACCCAGTCCTGCGCTTTCTGCTGTGTTCTGTTATAAACACAGACCTGCTCGCCTTTTTGCTGCAAATGACCCGCCATAGGAAAGCCCATAACCCCCAAACCGACAAAGGCAACTTTTTGTTGTGATAAATTTGACATAATTTTGACTTATTTCTGTGACAGACTTGAATACCAAGAAGCTTACTAGAATCAGGGGCTCTGACGCAAAAGCATCAGACGAGTTGCACAAAAGGACAGTTATGCCAAAGGTTCACCATTTTAAAGTGAAGGATAGTCAGGGTCAGGACGTGGATTTAGCCCAATACAGGGATAAAGTGGTGCTGATCGTTAATACAGCCAGCCAATGTGGCTTTACCTCACAGTATCAGGAATTGGAAGCTTTGTATCAGCAATACAAAGATCAGGGGTTTGTGGTGCTGGCCTTTCCTTGTAATCAGTTTGGTGCACAAGAACCAGGTTCTAATGCTGAGATACAACAATTCTGTCAGTTGAATTATGGCGTTAGTTTTCCGGTTTTTGGCAAAGTGCAGGTCAATGGTCTGGATTCAGATCCTTTATTTGAGTATCTAAAAGATCAAGCCCGTGGCTTGATGAAAACACGCGCTATTAAATGGAACTTCACTAAGTTTCTGGTCAATCGCGAGGGTGATGTGGTGAAGCGTTATGCGCCACGAACCAAACCATCCAGCCTGCATCAGTCCATTGAAGAAGTACTAGCCAGCTGAACTAAAAAGACTATCTTGATTAAAAACAATAAAGCCTGCAGCCTTTTGCGTTACTCTGAGTTTCAGATCCAGAGCAAGGAGCCCCAAAATGAAAATTGCAGTCTTTAGCGCTAAAAAATACGATCAGGAAAGTTTCATACAATGGGCTGACTCAAGTCTCAAATTCAGCTTTTTTGATGTGCCACTGGATAAACACAGCGCTCAATTAACTAAGGGTTATACGGCTGTCTGTGTCTTTGTAAACGATGACTTGTCAAAACCCGTGCTGACAGAACTCAAAGCCATGGGTGTTGGCATGATTGCCTTACGCTGTGCTGGTTTTAATAACGTCGATTTAGCCGCAGCCAAAGAGCTGGGGCTGCGTGTTGCTCGCGTCCCAGCCTATTCACCTGAAGCAGTCGCAGAACATACGGTTGCAATGATCCTCTGCTTAAACCGCAAATTACACAAAGCCTACAACAGAGTGCGGGATGACAACTTTGCGCTGGATGGCTTGTTGGGATTTAACCTGAATGGCAAAACTGCAGGTCTGATTGGCACCGGTCGCATAGGTGTGGCGACCGCCAAAATTTTACTTGGCTTTGGTATGCAGCTGCTGTGTTACGACATCAAAGTCGACGATGAGCTGGTAAACGCCGGTGTTCAGTACGTGGCTTTAGAAGAGTTATGGGCTCAATCAGATATAATCAGCCTGCACTGCCCGCTTACTCCTCAAACTCATCACCTGATCAATGAGAACAGTCTGGCGTTGATGAAAGATGGGGTGATGCTAATCAACACCAGCAGAGGCGGCCTGATTGATACCAAAGCTGTTATTAAGGCACTGAAGAGCCGGAAGATTGGTTATTTGGGTCTGGATGTGTACGAACAGGAAGCCGATTTATTTTTTCAGGATTTATCAGGACAACTGATTGACGATGAAGTCTTTAAACGATTGCTGACCTTCCCTAACGTATTAATCACCGGGCATCAGGCCTTTTTCACTCAGGAAGCCTTGCAACAGATTTGTCAGGTGACCAGCGATAATCTGCTGGCTTTTAAAGCCAATAAATTAAGCGGCAACGAGCTCTGATTACGAGGGCGGGTCCCAGGCCCGCCCCCACAGTTTATTGTTTTAATTGACGCTCAAAAAACGCCGTAATGGTTTTATGTAAATGGGTTTGCACTGGCTGGCCAAACATAGAGTGTTTGCTCCCGGGATAATCCATGCTGTCGAATAATTTCCCTTGCTTTTGCAGCTCAGAATACAGCTTGGTGCTATGGGTAAACAGCACGTTGTCATCCGCCATACCATGGTAAATCATCAGGTTACCCTGATAATCCTTCACATAAGGGAACACCGAACTCTGCTGATAACCCGCCTTATTGCTTGCAGGGTGGCCTAAATAGCGTTCTGTGTAATGGGTATCATACAAAGCCCAGTCGGTGACAGGAGCACCGGCTACACCAGCTTTAAAATAGTCACCGGCTTTAAACATCGCCATAATGCTCATGTAGCCACCGTAGCTATGGCCATAAATGCCAATACGACCAGCGTCGACATAAGGCAAGCTGCGCAGATACTCAACGCCTGTAATTTGATCGTCAAGCTCTACTACCGCCAGCTTTTTGTAGATAGGATCTTCAAAAGCTTTACCACGGTTTTCCGAACCTCTGTTATCCAACTGGAATACGATATAGCCGTTTTGTGCCAGGTACTGGAAATACAGGTCTTTCGGGCTCCAGCTATTGGTGACACGCTGTGCACCTGGTCCACCGTATACACCGACGATCACGGGATATTTTTTTCCCTTTTCAAGCTGTGCAGGTTCAAAGGCCCGGTAATACAAGGTCTGGCCATCTTTTGCTTTTAAAGTGCCAAACCTAGGTTTCACCAACTTATCTTTGTACTGGGCCAGCGGATGTGAACCAGACACATCATTCGACTCAAGCACAGTCAGCACTTTGCCTTCGACAGTCTTCAATTCCACTTTAGTCGGCTGTAACACACTGGAATAACTATCTATAAAGCTCTGGCCTGTTTCTGCCATCACAACGGCGTGCGAAAACTCAGCCTGAGTAAGCCTCTTGCTCTCACCTCCTTGAACAGGTACCGAATACAAATGACTTTCGAGCGGTGTATCTTTACGGCCTGAGAAGTAAATGATGCCCTGATCTTCGTTAATGGCTTCTATCTTGTTAACAATCCAGTCGCCTTTGGTCAGTTGACGAACCAAAGTACCGTCGAGTTTATAAAGATACAGATGCTTATACCCGTCCCGCTCAGATGCCCAGACAAAATGCTGTTTATCTTTTAAGAAATGCAAATCGTCATTTAAATTTAACCAGGTGGGGCTCTGCTCTTTCAGCAACACTTTGGTACTGCCAGATGGTAATTCGACGGAACGTAGTTCCAGATGCTGCTGATCACGGCTTTGCCATTGATAAGTCAACAAAGACGCCGATTTACTCCAGTTGACACGGGCCAGGTAAATATCCTGCTCTTTGCCTAAATCAAGCCATTGCACCGCAGGTTGCTGTACTGCAACCACACCCAGCTTCACTTTTACGTTTGCTGTGCCGGTAAATGGGTAACGCTGATTAAAGAGCTTAATTTCATCTGCGTAAATTTCATTACGCACAGCTTCGGCCACAGGGGATTCATCAATCTGACTAAAAGCAATTTTGCTGTCATCAGGAGCCCACCAATAGCCAGTCATTCTGCCCATCTCTTCCTGAGCAACAAATTCAGCCATACCGTTCTTAATCAGACCCTGACCATCTGTCGTTAACTGGGTTTCTTTGCCTGATTTCAGGTCCAATACAAAAATATTTTGTTCCCGGATAAAAGATACATACTGACCTTTGGGCGATATTTGTGCATCGGTTTCGAAGGCTTCGGTGTTGGTTAGCTTACGCGCTTTCTGGCTGGATAAGTCGTAATAATACAAGTCACCATTCAGTGGAAAGAGTAAAGCTTTACCATCTTTTGACCAGTTATAGCTTACAATTCCACTGGCAAATAAGCGTAAGCGCTCTCGCCTTGCTTTTTCCTCATCTGACAACAACTCTGGCCCGCTAAATAGTTGATTTGAATCAACTAAAATACTGTGCTTGCCTGTTTTGATCTGGTACTGCCACAGATCCAGCCTGTTCGCATCCGTTTCTTTCCCTTTAAGGTAAGTAACACGGCTGCCGTCGGGAGAAAAGCTTAAAGAACGTGGCGCTGTACCGCTTAATGCAGGTTCTGCAAACAAACGTTCCAGAGGTAAATTGACGTTTGCCTGAGCTGTTGCGGAGAGTAATACAGTTGCCTGAGCTGTTGCGGAGAGTAATACAGTTGCCAGGCTTGCCGGAGTCAGAAGTTTTTTCACTACTAGAAATCCTCGATTAAATGAACCCTGCTATCTGAATCGACTTTCAGTAAAACAGCAAGTCGGATCCGACATTTTTCAGTTATTTAGGTTCAATTTTTAAGTCATACTTCTGTAAAAAATCAGTCCAAAGCCCCGAAAAGCACCAGAATGGTGCGATGATTCACCAAAAAAGAGCGATCAGATCACAGAAAATCACGATAGACAAAGCTGAGTTTTTCAAATATGGTCATTACAGAGCTCGTAGATAAAAATGAGCCAAAACAAAAATCCAGATGAGAAGGCAACATCCATGAAGAAAGAATCAATCCACTACCATCCTGTTGCTGCCGCTATAAAAATCGCTTTATGCGGCAGTTTATTGATAAGCACCTCTTTGTTAGCACAAGAAGCCACTGATGCGACAGCGGAAAAGAAGGCTGAAGATGCAGCTGTCGAGAAAATTGTTGTTATAGGTGCTCGTGGCGCTCCGCGCTCTGTAGGTGATTCAGCTGTACCTGTAGACGTTATAGGTGGCGAGGAGTTTTCAAAAACCGGTACCAGCGATATGGTCAGCCTAATGACAGCCGCAGTCCCTTCCTTTAACGTCAGTGCGCAACCCATTAACGATGCTTCAACCTTGATTCGCCCAGCCAACTTACGTGGCCTGCCACCAGACAGCACCTTAGTGTTAGTTAACGGTAAAAGACGTCACCGTGCAGCTGTTATTACCTTCTTAGGTAGTGGTATTTCTGACGGTTCGCAAGGTCCGGATATTTCTGTCATCCCATCCATTGCACTAAAACAAGTCGAAATTTTACGGGATGGTGCAGCAGCACAATACGGTTCTGATGCTATAGCTGGTGTAATTAACTTCCGCTTAAAAGATGCTGCCGAAGGCGGTTCTTTTGAAGTGAAAAGTGGTCAATTTTATGAAGGCGACGGTGATTTGCGCCAGGTGTCGGGTAACATAGGTCTACCATTTACCGACAATGGCTTTGCCAATATCAGCGGTGAGTTTAAACAGGCCGATCCTACCAGCCGTTCAGTACAAAGAGATGATGCTGCAGCCTCAGCTGCCGCAGGCAATCCATTTATCGAAAATCCAGCCCAGGTGTGGGGTTCACCAGAATTTAAACGTGATGCCAAGTTATTTGCCAATATAGGCTTAGAAGTAGCAAAAGACCGAGAGTTTTATTTATTCACTAACTGGGCAGAACGTGACGTAGAAGGTGGTTTTTATTATCGCCATCCTACTACGCGCAGTGGTGTTTACTCTAATGATGAGGGTAAAAACCTGCTGATTGGTAACCTGGATGAAAGCTTAGGTGCTTGCCCAAGTGTTGCAGCTCAGAACGCTGATGGCTCCATCCGTAATCATGGAGCGATACAAGGGGATGTCGATGCACTTCCTGCTCACTGCTTCACCTACTACGGTATGTTACCAGGTGGTTTTACACCTAAGTTTGGTGGTGTTATTACAGATACGGCCATTGCTTCTGGTGTAAAAGGTGAACTGGATTCAGGCTGGGCTTTTGATGCAAGTATGTCTGTTGGCCGCAGTGAAGTGGAGTTTTATATCAAAAACACTCTGAATGCTTCTTTAGGTGCTGATACTCCGCGCTCCTTTAAACCAGGTAAGTATGTTCAACTTGAAAAAGCGGCCAACTTAGATTTTAACAAACCGTTTGAAGTTGATGCCCTGCCATACCCACTGAATGTGGCTGGTGGTGTGGAATACCGTGATGAAACCTTTGAAATTTATGCCGGTGATGCAGCCTCTTTTGAAGTAGGTCCTTTAGCTTCACAGGGTTTTGGTATAGGTTCAAACGGCTTCCCAGGCTTTAAACCAGAAGATGCGGGTTCGTTTAACCGTTACAGTTACGCTGCTTATACAGAGTTAGGTGCTGAATTCAGCGACAGTTTCCGCATGGATTTTGCTTTGCGTTTTGAGGACTTTGAAGACTTTGGTGATACTACTAATGGTAAAGTGACTGCACGTTATCAGGCCACCGATGAAATTGCTTTCCGCTCTGCGATAAGTACTGGGTTCCGGGCTCCTACTATAGGTCAAAGTAACGTACGTAACGTCACTACATCATTCAGCCCTGCTGGTTTGGTGGATACTGCCACTTTACCGCCAACTCACCCTATCTCAATCCAAAAAGGTGGTAAGCAGTTAACTCCGGAAGAGTCAAAAAACTTCTCTATCGGTACAGTTGTTGAAGTGAACGATTGGTACGTGACTTTGGATTATTTCCATATCAAAGTAGAAGACCGTATCAGTCAGACTTCTTCTCTGGATTTGACGCCTGAAGATATCGAAGCGCTGTTAGCTTTAGGTGTTAAAGATGCCAGCAGCTTTACCGGCGTTAAGTACTTCACTAACGACTTTGATACCACAACCCAGGGTTTGGATTTAGTTGCTAACTATAGTTTTGATCTGTGGAACGGCCGCACAGGTTTAGCTTTTGCGTATAACTGGACAGATACAACAGTGGACAGCTACTCGAGCAATATCAGCGAAGCTAAAGTAGAGCAATTAGAGCGTGGTTTACCCCGTGTTCGTGGCAGCTTCACCGTCAATCAAAATTATGGTGACTGGAAAGGTTATGTTCGTATCAATCACTTCGGCTCTTTCTACGAAGATCATTTAGACAGCGGTGTGTTGACTGCTGCTGACGGTGGTTTACCTATTGAAGTGGGTTCAGCGATCACCACTGACGCAGAAATCAGCTATAGCATCAATGACAGTTATGAAATCAGCGTAGGTGCTCAAAACTTATTTGATGAATACCCTGATGAGCATGAGTGGCAAGGTGTAGCGGGTTCTAAATACCCGACAACTGCTGTTATGGGTATCAACGGTGGTTTCTACTACGTTCGTTTAAACTATAACTTCTGATAGACGTCAATAAACTCAAAAGCCCGGTCTCAAGCCGGGCTTTTGTATTTGCAGATCTGGTATGACCATGGCAAAGTGCTGTTAGATTTGCTCAATAAAGACAGATGATGGATTTAATCCCCTGGAGTTACTCAACTCAACACGGTTTTACCTTACGTGGATTTTATACTCTGCCAAGCGGTAAAGCAGTGCTGCATATTTTACACGGCAACGGCTATTGCAGCCGGATGTACCAACCTTTTTTAGCTCAATTACTTCCCCACTTTGATTTGTTTTTATCTGATGCTCAGGGTCATGGAGACAGCGACCACGGTGGCATTTTTGTTGGCTGGAATCAAAGTGCGGATCTGGCCTTAGAAGCCTGGTCTGCCTATCAATATTTATTTTCTGGTGTGCCCTGTTATGGAGTGGGCCATAGTTTTGGCGGCGTATTAACTGCACTCATTAATAGCAAAACGTCCAGTCCTTTTGATGCTGTAGTGTTACTTGATCCTGTTTTGTTTACGCCTGGCATGCTGACGATAATGAAGACTCTGGACTGGCTGGGGTTATATAAAAAGAATCCGATGGCTAAAAAGGCTTTAAATCGACGCCAACATTGGCCAGATAAAGATTCGGCTTACAGCTATCTGCATCAAAGGGGCATGTTTAAAAACTGGCATGATGATGCGCTGGCAAGTTATATAGATCATGCGTTAGAGCACGGCAACGAAGGCCTGACATTAAAATGCAAGGCCGAGCGCGAAGCAGAAATATTTGCGTCTTATCCGAAACAACTATGGAAACAGCTTCAGCAGCCCTGTAGCCCAACTCTTCTTATCCATGGTCACAAAACCTACCCTTTTGTCAGTAAATCTGCAGAAAAGTGGCGTAAGTTAAATCATGCTGTTCAACTGCATAAAGTCAAAGGCGGCCATTGTTTTATGCAGGAAAATCCAAAGGACAGTGCATTAGTAGTGCTAGAGTTCTTACAACTCCAGACAAAGAATAAAATATGACAATTTTTAATCAGCAATACCATTCGACTGTCTGCGTAGTTGCTTTATAATGGCGCCAATTTTCTTGGGATCCAGATGAATATGAAGCAGAGTTTTATTTTAAGCGCTTTAGTTTTAGCTTTGGCGGGTTGTAGTCAGTTACCAGAGCAAGCGCCAGCCCCCATCAGCGAAGTCAGTGAGCCAGTTGTGGCGGTTGAACCTGAGTTAGTTGAAAACGAAGTGTTGAATGATAACGTGGCTCAAGCGCAGGCCACTGATTTTGGCCATATTTTTATTGATCGTGATATGAGTTTTGTCGGTACTTTGCCTTGTGAAGGATGTCCTGGAGTAAAGTATCACGTCAATTTATTTCAGGACGGCAAGTTTGAAGCACGTCAGGAGTTTATTGATAAGCATGAGGTGAACCTGGTGAAAGGCACCTGGTTGCTGGAAGGTCGTGTGATCCATCTGATGTCTCAGCAAACTAAAATTCCTTCTTTCCAGTTTGTCAGCAATAACAAAGTGGTGCTGTTGGATGAAGCAGGTAAACCTGTTGTCTCCAAAGACAACTATGAATTAGTACGCTCAAATAACTTTATTAAACTGGATACCAGCATGCAAATGTTGGGTATGTACCAGGTGATTGATAATAATGCTGTTTTCACCTCATGTACCAGCGGTGAAAAATCAACCATAGCCATGACTCAACATCATATTCCAATGCTGCGTAATTATCAGACAGACAAAAACCTGAATGGTAAGCCTGTGATCGCAACCATGATCGCACGCCAGAGCACAAAAGAAGACAAGATGCTGTTTGTGGAGAAATTTGAACAGTTTTGGCCTGGCGCAACCTGCCCTGACACACTGAATGTAGCCAAGGTACAAGGTATTGTTTGGCGGGTAGAGCGCGTGAAATTCATCCAGGTACCACAACAATACAATTTACGTATGCTGTTTAACGACAATGCCAAGCTGTACGGATTCTCAGGTTGCAACGTATTTAACGCAAGCTACAGCCAAAGTTCTAACTTATTGAAAGTGAACCCTTTAGTTAGTACTAAAAAGTATTGTGCTCAGAGTAACTACTACGAATCTAATTTCACGCAACATCTGCAAATGGCTGATCGCATTGAATTAAACGGCGATAAGTTACAGTTATTCCACAACAATGAAGTGGTTGTGGAAATGAAGCCAGCGCTTAATTAATCTCTCCTGATGCCTTTGTGATGTCAGCAGATATCACAAAGGCTCTGTTTTTATCGCCTTGTCTTCTGCCACAGCTTTTATCGCTTGCTGGTTTCTGTCCGTATCCCATCGTATTGCCAACTCACAATGATCATCCTGTAGCCAAAAAAGTATATTGATCAACCATCGTCGTTGTCTCCACTGCCCTTTTCTATAGTGCAGACCTGCTCTTGCGCTTAAGGTTAAGCTTGGATTACCACCGAGTATGGCATTTAGTAACCGACTGATTGCAATCAGTACATTGTTGCTGTAATTGCGTAGTGGGCTTGGCATGAATTGGCCTTAGGATTTTATATCTGTTTGAATTTGAGTACTTTTGCATAAATATAAGTAGGGTGCAATCGGTTGTAGGGGCGTCCCTTGTGGGCGGCCGTGTTTGATTTTTGTTGGATTGTTGAGCGGGTTTGGGGTTGGTTTGAGCGGATTGGTTCTGAATTTGGGTGCGGTGAACTACATTGCTCACCCCATCCCTGGGGTTCGTCCCTGCGGGACCCGCCGTTGGCGGTCCAAATTGGCTCCCGGCCAATTTGTCGCATGGGTGAAGTCGGGGTTTCAAGACGCAAACAGTTTTGCGTCTTGCCGACTGAACGCGACGAGCTCTGCGAGGACGCCGGATGATGCCGTGCTCGGGTGATTGACCACCGATTTCGAAG
>NZ_JAJOYT010000010.1 GCF_021290965.1 Rheinheimera faecalis
GCCAGCGTGCAATACTCTTTTTAAGAAAACTTATACTTTTGAGTGCGACAGCCTGAAATTCAATCGAACCGTGCTTTTTTTCAACATTTGTCGCATAATCCTGCAGCAGCAGAGGAAATTCTTATGTCATTAACTTCATATAAAGGTAAAACTCCACAGCTTGCTGACGGGGTTTATGTGCATCCATCGTCTGTTTTAGTCGGCGATATTCAAATTGGCCTTCATAGTAGTATCTGGCCATTAGTAGCAGCACGGGGTGATGTGAACATTATCCGTATTGGTGAGCGTACTAATGTGCAGGATGGTTCTGTACTGCATGTATCGCGTCCGACCATAAAGAACCCGGGCGGTTCTCCTCTTCTTATAGGAGACGATGTCACAGTAGGACATAAAGTGATGTTGCACGGCTGCCAGTTAGGGAATCGTATTCTGGTTGGTATGGGCGCTATAGTGATGGACGACGTTGTAGTAGAAGACGATGTCATTATTGGTGCAGGTAGTTTGGTACCACCAGGCAAAAGATTAGAGTCTGGTTATCTCTATGTAGGTAGCCCGGTGAAACAAGCAAGGCCGCTGAATGAAGCAGAGCGTAGTTTTCTGACACAGTCTGCTATTAACTACGTGATATTAAAAGATGAGTATCTGGCCGAGCCGTTAAGCTGAACCATCCAGATACAAGATCCCATCTGTATTAAAGCGGTCTGCTTTGGCCGCTTCCTCTATTTGCTCTTCCCAATAAAAGCAGTCTTCTTTTATTTGCTCAAGCCAGCTTTGGTTATCCCAGCCTTGTGGCTTCTTTATATAGACTTGTAACCGCATACCTGCAGCTAAACAACTACAGCTGACTGAATCGGTGTTTTCATCAAAATTGAAGTCATGATTAAAAATCAGTTGCTGGTTCATGCTTTCACCATAGCCGTCAGTTGCTGCAGTACTGGAGTAACATCAGGTTTAACACCACGCCATATTGCAAAACTTTCAGCGGCCTGACTGACCAACATACCTAAACCATCAGCGCACTGAGGCACACCTTGTTGCTGACACCAGATCAGAAAAGCTGTCGGCGCTTTGCCATACAACATATCGTAGGCCAAGGTGCAGTGTTGCAGATGTTGTTCTGCTAACGGCGGTCTTTGTTGTTCCAGCCCACTTGAAGTCGCGTTGATCACCAGGCTCCATTTTTCAGCCGGCACTTCGTTATAACCTGATGCTGTTACCCTGTTATCAAACAGCCCGGCAATAATTTCAGCTTTAGCTGCAGTTCTATTGGCTATATGAATATGCTTTACACCAGCAGCCAATAAAGGCCCTACTACACCACGACAAGCCCCACCGGCACCTAATACTAAAATTGAAGCATCCTGAAGCAGCGCTCCCAGCCGGGTTAAATCGGCGACTAAACCTAAACCATCGGTGTTATCACCACAGAGCACACCTGCTTTATCTATATAGAGAGTGTTAACCGCACCTGCCTGCAAAGCACGTTCACTGAGTTGTTCTGCTAACTGATAAGCCTGCTCTTTAAAAGGCACTGTGACATTGCCACCACGGCCACCAGCAGCGACAAAGCTAAACCAGCTGTCGGCAAAGGCGTCGACCGGTGCTAAAATGGCTTCGTAACTCAAAGCTTGTGCGGTTTGTTTGGCAAACCAGCTATGGATCAGCGGCGATTTTGAGTGCCCAATAGGATTTCCAAATACAGCGTAACGGTCCACAGGTTCACCATGAAAAAGTTGTTTGACGCGATTTTTAATAAAAGCCAGCCAAATAGCAAGCCACATCCGACTCCGGCGACCACGCCTTACGAGCTGATTGGCGGCGAAGCAGCAACACGGCGTCTGGCCAACAGATTCTACGACATTATGTCGACAGCACCGGAAGCCGCTGAACTATATGCTATCCATCCTCTGCCTCTGGACAGCATAAGGCAAAAGTTTTTTGAGTTTTTATCCGGCTGGTTGGGCGGCCCGGCTTTGTTTGAAGAAAAATACGGTCATCCACGTTTGCGGATGCGCCACATGCCTTTTGCTGTGGATCAGCAGATGCGCGATCAATGGATGTTTTGTATGGATAAAGCTTTGGCTGAAGTGGTAGAAGACAAGTTGTTGCGCCAGGGCTTAAGTCATTCGCTGGCGCAACTGGCCAGCCATATGATTAATCGAGATAACTAAACACAACTATCCATTACAACAAGAAGGGGCAGTTCGCCCCCTTCTCTTTCCTGGTGTTTTATTTACTCAATGATTATTGCTGCGGCACAGCACGCTGCAAAATCTGCTGTAAAAACAAGCCAAACTGATGACCATGATGTGCCAGCATTTGCGGGAACATTGAAATAGAGGTCATGCCGGGGAAAGTATTAATTTCGTTTAGCAGAATCTCACCGTCTTCGGTCAGGAAAAAATCGACCCGCGACAAATGCCGTAAATTCAGTTGTCTGAATGCTTTTAAGGCCAGTTGCTGCATTGTAGCAATTTGAGATTCGGTCAGGCCGGCAGGTTCCAAACTGGTGGTAGTATGACTGGCGTTGCTGTATTTTTCTTCGTAAGAATAAAACCTGTCCTGCGGCACACAAATTTCTCCAGGATGGGTCGCAATCAGTTCGTCACCATATTGATAAACAGCCACTTCAAGCTCGCGCGGTTTTAGCGCTTTTTCAATCAGGACCTGCTCTGAATAACCAAAAGCGTCGTCAATAGCCTGGATCAGCTCAGCTTCGGTATTGGCCACATAACACCCCACCGAAGAGCCCTGACTGGCCGCCTTCACAAAGACTCTACCCCACTTGGTCAGCGCTTGTTTGGCTTGTTGCAGGCTGTTCGTTGACGCTTCGGTTAAAAACAAATATGGGGTATTTGGAATACCAACGGCCGATAACCATAATTTGGTGCTGATTTTATTAAAACACAAAGTGCTGGCTTCCGGCCCACAGCCCAGATAAGGCAAGCCGGCCAGCTCCAGCATAGATTGCAGATCACCGGTTTCGCCCGGGTAACCGTGAATACAAGGCACCACATAATCAACTAAAAGGGTTTTATCGCCAGTCAGCAATTGACGGTTTAAGCCTAAGCTACATTCAGTGCCGTCAGCAGCCAGCCAACGGTCTTTCTGCATCTCAACCCTGGTCACTGCAACACCCGGCAAAGCTGCTAATTGTTGTTCGAGAAAATCAGCGCTGCGAAGTGATACTTCGTGTTCAGCACTGCCGCCACCACACAATAACAATACATTGATATTTATCATTTAGTTTTTCCTGAGATACAACAAGCAGACACTAAACAGACATTCAAAGCTGTGATCCGTTCAGGCCCAGCCAATCTTGTGGCATTAAATAACGTTGATACAACAGAGCTTCCGGCGAACCTGCTTCAGGCTGATAACCATATTCCCAACGCACTAAAGGTGGCATCGACATCAAAATAGATTCGGTACGACCACCGCTTTGCAAACCAAACAAAGTGCCTCGGTCAAATACCAGATTAAACTCGACATAACGGCCACGGCGATACAGCTGGAACTGGCGCTCCGCTTCCGAATAGGCTTTGTTTTTATTACGCTGCACTATAGGCACGTAAGCCTTAGTAAAGGCTTTTCCTACAGCAGACATAAAAGCAAAACTTTGCTCAAAACCTGGCTCGTTTAAATCATCAAAAAACAAACCACCTACACCACGGGTTTCGTTGCGGTGCTTTAAGTAGAAGTATTCATCACACCATTTTTTGTATTTAGGGTAATAAGCGGCGTCAAAACCATCACAACAGTCCTTGGCCACCTGATGCCAATGCACTACATCAGCTTCCACCGGATAAAAAGGAGTTAAATCAAAACCACCACCAAACCACCAGACTGGTGCTTCACCTTCTTTTTCCGCGATAAAAAAACGCACATTGGCGTGACTGGTGGGGATATGTGGATTCAACGGGTGGATCACCAAAGATACGCCCATAGCTTCAAACTTACGCCCAGCCAGTTCAGGCCGGTGCGCCGTGGCTGAACCAGGCATCTTATCGCCAAACACATGTGAGAAATTCACACCAGCCTGCTCAAACACAGCACCATGAGTCAGTACACGGCTACGACCACCACCGCCTTCGGCTCTGTCCCAGCTTTCTTCTGCAAAGTCTGCTGCGCCATCAGCAGCGGCAAGCTCAGCGCAAATGCTGTCCTGCAGTGCCATTAAAAAAGCTTTTACCTGATGTTTATCGACGTTTTGCATTTGCTTATCTCTTGATTCGCAGGCGGCTATTAACCCGCCCGATAAATATGGCCTGTAGTGATATCACGTATTTCTGACGGCACAGCACGTCCACCTGTTGGCGCATCCACTATTACAGCAACTTTATCAGCCAGTTGCTGCTGAACTTCGGCTGTGCTGCGACAGGGCTCAAGGCCGGATAAGTTCGCGCTGGTGGACGTGATAGGTTTACCAAAAGCCAGACATAACTGCTGCACTACAGGGTGATCACAAACCCGAATCGCAATGCTATCAAACTGCCCTGTCAGCCAATCACTGCAACGTGTTGACGCCGGCACTACCCAGGTCACGGCAGCTTTGTCTTTCACACCTGCACTGTCGCGCCATGAATCCAGCATCAGCTGAGTTTGTTCTGTGCTGAGCTTGTCGGCTGCAATATAAGGAATCAACTGGGAAAAGTCCGCAGCTATTAAGATTAAGCCCTTGGATTTTGGCCTTTGTTTGACCTGCAACAAGCTTTCGATGGCCAAACTATTATCCGGGTCGCAGCCGACACCAAACACAGCTTCGGTTGGGTAGGCAATCACTTGACCTTGTCGCAGGGCGGTCACGGCAGATGGGATATCTGTCACTTTTCTAAGTCCTGTATCTGAGGTTTTTGATCAAAAGTTTTCCTGGCAGCCGCCAGATGGCTATAATAGCGGCCTTATTATGCCAGTTCTTTGCAGCTTTAAGGAAACAACGATGAAAGTAGGTATTATCATGGGGTCTAAATCTGATTGGCCCACAATGAAAAACGCGGCCGATATGTTAGATCGTTTTCAAATTGCCTATGAAACCACTGTTGTTTCAGCTCACAGAACTCCGCAACTTTTAGCTGACTACGCGACTAATGCCGCTGGTCGTGGTTTAAAAGTCATTATTGCCGGTGCTGGTGGTGCAGCGCATTTACCTGGTATGGCGGCGGCTTTTACCAGCCTGCCGGTCTTAGGTGTGCCTGTGCAGTCTAAAGCCTTAAAAGGTCTGGATTCCTTGTTATCCATAGTGCAAATGCCAAAAGGTGTTGCAGTGGGTACGCTGGCTATTGGTGATGCAGGTGCAGCCAATGCTGGTTTATTGGCAGCACAAATTCTGGCGACCTCTGATGCAGAGCTGATGAGCAAAATTGATGCCTTCCGTAAAGAACAAACCGACTCTGTATTGGCTCACCCGAATCCAGCCGAGGAATAATTGATGAAGGTTCTGGTTTTAGGTGCTGGTCAACTGGCTCGTATGATGAGTCTGGCAGGTACTCCACTGAATTTAAAAGTCTCTGCTTATGATGTAAACAGCGACACTATTGTTGATCCTGTCACTCAGCAACAGCTGGGGACAGGTTTGGCACAAGCTATAGCCAATGCGGATGTGATCACCTCTGAGTTTGAGCATATCCCTTATCCGGTGCAGGATCTGTGTCAGCAAAGCGGTAAGTTTTTACCAAACAGCACTGCGATAAAAGCAGGTGGCGATCGCCGTCAGGAAAAACAACTGCTGGATAAAGCAGGCGTGAGCAACGCTGCTTATAAAATTGTCGTGACTGAACAGGATTTTTATCAGGCGATTGAACAGCTGGGTTTGCCACTGGTGCTGAAAAGTGCTTTGGCAGGTTATGACGGTAAAGGCCAATGGCGCTTAAAAACTCAGGCTGACGCGCAAGCTGTCTGGACTGACATCCAGCAGTTTATGGCGGGCGCTGATCACACTTTACCTCAAGCTATAGTGGCTGAGCAGTTTGTCCGTTTTGACCGTGAAGTCAGTTTAGTCGGAGCCCGTAATCAGGCCGGCGATATGGTGGTCTACCCTCTGACAGAAAATCATCATGTCGCTGGTGTGCTGGCGGTATCTCTCGCTTTACCTGGTCAGCAGGAATTGCAGCAACAAGCAAAACAGATGTTTGAAGCTGTAGCCAGCGCTTTGGATTATGTTGGTGTATTAGCACTGGAGTTTTTTCAGGTGGGTGACCAGCTGCTGGTGAATGAGATAGCGCCACGGGTGCATAACTCAGGACACTGGACCCAACAAGGCGCCGACACCTGCCAGTTTGAAAACCATTTACGGGCTGTTTGTGGTTTGCCTTTGGGCAGCACAGCTTTAGTGCGTCCCACTTTGATGGTGAATATTCTGGGCGAAGATCATGTCAGCCCTGCAGTGTTAAGCTTACCAAGCTGCCATTTGCACTGGTACGGCAAAGGCAAAAGACCGGGTCGCAAAATGGGCCATATCAATTTAAGCGCCACCAGCACCAGCGAACTAGCACAACGTTTTGATTTGCTGCGTCAACATTTACCAGAGCAGGAATTCCCTGAACTGGATTTAGTGGCGGCACGCTTAAAGCAACTGCAATAGCAGATCTGCTGTTAGCAAAAAGGCCCTTGTGGGCCTTTTTTATTTGTCATCAATCCTGATACTGCGTTTTAACTGCCCTGCACTTTCTGACATTTCTTACTGGCGCACAGTAGTTTCACACCAGAAGCCGAAGGTTTTTCCATTAAAAGTGGATAGTTGCAGAACTGGCACTGCCCTAAAACAGGCTTAAAATTCAGCAGGCATTTGCAGTCTGGATATCTGCTGCAGCCATAAAAGGCCTTGCCATATTTACTGGTACGCTCCAGCAACTGACCTTTTTTGCATTCCGGACAAGGCACATCGCTGGGTTCAGGTTCATCGGCATGCACCACAAAATGACAATGTGGGTAATGGCTACAGCCGATAAACATACCGTAGCGACCATTTTTCACCGCCAACTCGTTTCCACATTCTGGACAAAATTGATCCTCTAACACTTTTACCACTGTATTTTCATGTGGATGCAGCGCTTTAAGGTAATTACAGACCGGATAGTTACTACAGCCTAAAAAAGGCCCGTTTTTGCCACTTTTAATCTGCAAAGCATGGCCACACAGAGGACAAGGCTCTGCGGTTTTTTCGTGTTGAAAAAGTGTATCGTCAGACTGGGACATACAAAGGCCATAGAAGAAAACTGGCAGGATTATAACGAAAAAGGCCGCTTAATGCAGCGGCCCTGTAGGTTCGTCAAAAATAAGGTCTTCCATCTGGGCATAAGCATTTTCACGACCAGGCACATTAAACAGCACCATCAACACCACCCATTTTAAATCGTCCAGACTGACAGAACTCTGATCCAGGTCCATGACTCTGTCCAATACCATCTCGCGGGTGGGCGCATCCAGCACGTTGATTTGTTCCAGAAACAGCAGGAAACCCTGACACTCAGTCTCCAGCTTACGTTGCTCTTCCACAGTATAAATACGTACTGCGGTCGAATTCACTTTGGTTAAATAGGGCTTAACATGACTTTCCTGCAAGGCAGATAAAGAATCCAGCCAGCGCAGGGCCTTAAAAATATCATCATCATGGAAACCAGCTTTGCTGAGCTCACGCTGCAGATCGGCATGATTCACATAAATTTCTGACTCGTTGTGGATGTAGTTTTCAAACAAATATATGAGGATATCAAACATAGTCAGGCCCTCCTCACTCTGATGTAACCACCAGGTACTGCTGCCACTTCACCGGCCAATTCCAGCTGAAGTAATTCAATTGAGACTTGCGCTACAGATAAACCACTACGTTCTGCTATACGATCAATCGCAGTGGCCTCATCACCTACGTTAGCCAACAAGCTGTCGTCAAACAAGTCCGTTTGTAAATTTTTTTCTTTGTCCTTTACAGTACTTAGACTGTTATTTTGCAAAAAGCTCCATTCTTCTATGATATCGGCCACACAAGTGGTTAATTTAGCACCTTGCTGAATAAGCTGATGACAGCCTGCCGCCTGCGGATTGTAGATAGAGCCTGGGATCACAAACAACTCCCGACTATACTCTGCAGCATAACCTGCACTGATCAAAGAGCCACTTTTAAGCGCAGCTTCCACCACCAAAGTCCCTAAACTTAAGCCTACCACTATACGATTGCGCAGCGGAAAGTGATCCCCTTTAGGCTGTACATCAGGTAAAAACTCCGAGACCAAAGCGCCGCTGCAGGCAATTTCAGCTGCCAGCTCTTTATGCTGCGCCGGATAAACCGTATCAAAACCATGGCCAAGCACTGCTATGGTGTTGCCCTGTACTGACAAAGCCCCTCTGTGACTGCAACCATCTATGCCTTTGGCCATACCACTGGTGACAGTTAAACCTAAACGACATAAATCGGCAGCAAAGTTAAAGGCCACTTGTTTACCTGTGGCCGTGGGCTGACGACTCCCCACTATCGCTATCTGCGCTTCGTTTAACAAAGCCGGATTACCTTTGATAAACAAGGCAAAAGGAGGCTGTTTAATCTGGCTGAGTAATTCAGGATAAAGTGGGTCTGTGTAACGGATAAAATGGTGATCGGGGCTGCTTTGTAGCCACTCCAGGCAATGCTCGATACGCTGTGGAGTAATAGCCCTGTGGCATTGGATTTGGCCAGGGGTAAAACCCAGCTGCTGCAGCTGGTGATCATCCAATTGATAGAAATCAGCTGACGAAACCAGCTCTGCCCACTGCTGATGCTTTAGCCTGTCCATAGAAGGAATAGCAGCTAAACGGATCCAATGCTCGAGGTCATCCATGTTCCTCTCCTTTGTTAAAACATCAGAGATTACCTATTAAATCCCCGACCCGTACTGGTTGCTCTGTGCGTAAAATCATCGCAAAACTGCTGTGTTCACTCACTTTAACTATCATCAGCTGCCCCACTAATTCGGTGGGCATTTCATCGGCAGAACCTACCACTTCATGCAAAATACGCTGCAGCTTATCGCTATCTTCCGGATAAGAAGGTTTATCGCCAAAATCAACGACTGCGGGCGACGGACGGAAGATCCCCAATAGATGACCGGGTTGCAGCTGAGCATTCTGGCCTTGATTCAGCAGCACAATTTCGCCTTTGGCAAACTCGCGCCATTCAGACGCGCTATCCACTATTACTCCGGAAACTACAGTTTCTGGCGATTGCAGCTGAAAAAAGTCCGGATACATCGACTGCTGTGGCATAGGTAATAAACGATCACCTTGTTTCACTTCCCTTCTGGATTTTTGCACTTCAATCCGACTGATTTGCTGCTCGTCTACCATAGCGGGCGGCAATACTTTAGCCTCTGCCATTAATACGGCTTCATAACCCAAGACATCACCACTTTGTGGGTCTTCGTACACTTCACCCTGGCGGTAAATGCCATAACGCCGAGTTTGATCCAACTCCCCCTGAACATAAAGCATATGACCAGATACGGCGTTTTTTACATTATCCTTGCCACCCAACACATAAGGCAGACTTTCCAATTGGTCTTCTGAGACCAGTTGTTCTTCTGATAAAAAAGGCTCGATCCCGGCAAGCGAGATAGAAGGCACTGCTTTCTCTGCTTTTGCTATACGTCGAATTTGAGGGGTTAATTTGATAGCGCCGGCCTCTGCGGTATTGCTTTGAGCTTGCGTAACTTCGGAGCTGCTGGTTGTCGCTCGCTGGCTATTTAAAGTCAGTATCGGCTGGCCGTCGGCATCAAACTGCAAATGCAACTCATCACCGGGGTAAATCAAGTGTGGATTATTCACTTGGGGGTTTAGCTTCCATAACCGTGGCCATAACCAGGGGTGTTGCAGATACAAACCAGCTATATCCCATAAGGTGTCGCCTGCCTTAACCTGATATAAGGTAGGCGCATCAGCCTTGAGTTTCAGCTCATCAGCCAGCAGAATAGGACTGAAAAACACAGAGAAGCTGACTAAAATAGCAAGAAGCTGCTGTCGCATAACACCATCCCCATCCGTACTTATTAGTAATTCTTGCACACTAAGCTATTCATACTGTGCATAAATGGCTAAAATTAGACCATAGCACAGCCAATTGAACATAGACGACTTTTGTAGGTTCCATGACAGTATTAACAGTTTTACATTATCCAGACGACCGTTTACGCACAGTAGCCGCTGCTGTGCCTAAAGTTACGGCCGAAATTAAGCAACTGACAGCAGATATGCTGGACACTATGTATGCCGAAAATGGCATAGGCTTAGCCGCCACGCAGGTCAATGTGCACAAGCGTGTTGTCGTGATCGATATCTCAGAAAGCCGTGACGAGCCGATGATTTTTATCAATCCGGAAATCATTGCCAAAAGTGGTGACACTGAATACGAAGAAGGCTGTTTGTCTGTGCCGCAAAGCTACGCCAAAGTAGAACGCGCCGCAGCTGTGACAGTCAAAGCGCAAAACACTAAAGGCGAGTGGTTTGAAATTCAGGCTGAAGGTTTACTGGCGATTTGTTTACAGCACGAGCTGGACCATTTAATGGGCAAGTTGTTTATCGATTATTTATCGCCATTAAAGCGTGATCGTATTAAGAAAAAGCTGGAAAAAGAAGCTCGCCTCGCAGCCCGTTAACCAAGCAGGAACTATTTTGACCACTCCTTTACGTATTATTTTTGCGGGCACACCAGATTTTGCTGCCCGCCATCTCGCCGCCCTGCTGGATTCTCCTCATCAGGTGATTGCCGTCTACAGTCAACCCGACAGACCTGCAGGTCGTGGTCATCAGTTACAACAAAGTCCGGTAAAACAACTGGCATTGCAACATGATATTCCGGTGTATCAGCCGAAGTCGTTAAAAAAAGCCGCTGCCCAACAAGAATTAGCGGCTTTAAATGCCGATTTGATGATAGTGGTGGCTTATGGCCTGATCCTGCCCCAAGCTGTGCTCGATGCACCACGTTTAGGTTGTATCAATGTGCATGGCTCGTTATTACCACGCTGGCGTGGTGCTGCTCCTATTCAACGCGCCATTTGGGCTGGCGACGCCGAGTCTGGTGTTACTATTATGCAGATGGATATAGGCCTGGATACAGGCGCTATGCTGAGTAAAGTCAGCACGCCTATAGCTGTGGATGAAACCAGCACCAGCTTGTATGACAAACTGGCGATCACAGGTCCAGTAGCTCTAGTAGAAGCGCTAGCCAATCTGGAAGCACTGCAAGCCAATGCTCAGCCACAGCAGGATGAGTTAGCTAACTACGCCGAAAAGCTATCAAAAGAAGAAGCTTTATTAGACTTTACCAAGCCAGCTATAGCGCTTGAGCGCGAAATCCGTGCTTTTAACCCCTGGCCTATCAGTTATCTGCAACTGGGTGCTCAGCAGCTGAAAATCTGGCGCGCTGTAACAGAAGCAGGCTCTGGTTTACCAGGTCAGGTACTGCGGGTGGATAAAAAAGGCATCGCCATTCAAACTTCTGATGGCGTATTGGTGATCACTGAATTACAACCTGCCGGCAAAAAAGCCATGAAAGTGATGGATTTCCTTAATGGCCGCGCCGACTGGTTTCAACCAGGCCAGATGTTGAGCCCTGTTGATGGGCAGAGCTGATGAGTAAAAATTTACGCGCTCTGGCGGCAACAGCCTGTTATCAGGTGGTGGATCAGGGTAAATCCTTATCAGAAGTTCTGCATAAAGCCCAGATAGAGCTGGACTCGCCTTTAGATAAAGCCCTGCTGCAGGAAATCTGTTTTGGCGTGATGCGCTATTTGCCTCAACTGGAAACTGTCTGTCAGAAGCTGATGGATAAACCGCTGGTCAAACACCTGCGCCCGCTGCAGTTTTTAATTTACGTTGGTTTGTATCAGCTGAAATTTTTACGGGTACCAGACCATGCCGCCATAGGCGAAACAGTGGAAGCGGCCCGTGAATTAAAAGGCCAAAGCCTGACAGGTTTAATTAACGCCGTATTACGTTCAGTACAGCGTAAACCTGAAGTTTTTGATTTTCAGGATGCGCCTTTACCTGTGCAGTATAACCACCCAAGCTGGGTCATCACGCAGTTACAGCACGCTTATCCGGACCACTGGCAACAGATCTTGGATGAAAATCAGCAAAAAGCTCCCTTGTGGCTCAGGGTAAATCAGTTACGTACTACGCCTGAAGCTTACCTGGCCGCTCTTGCTGCCGAAGGCATAGTCGCCAGTCAGCCTTTTGCTTATTTGCCTTGTGCCTTATTGCTTGAACAAGCTTCTGATGTGACCTTATTACCAGGTTATGCTGATGGCTGGTTTTCAGTGCAGGATGGTGCTGCTCAACATGCCGCTTATTTCCTTGGCGCACGTAATAAAGATTCGGTATTAGATGCCTGCTGCGCTCCTGGTGGCAAAACCTGCCATATTCTGGAACTGGCGCCAGAAGCCGATGTATTAGCCTTGGATAAAGACCCACGCCGTTTAGACAGGGTATACGACAATCTGGACCGCTTAGGTTTAGATGCCCGAGTGATGGCCGCTGACGCTGCAGATCCGGACGACTGGGCTGGTTTTCAAACCTTTGACCGCATATTGCTGGATGTCCCATGTTCAGCCACTGGAGTGATCCGTCGCCACCCTGATATTCGCTGGTTACGGAAAAAAACCGATATAGCGCCATTAGTCGAGCTACAACAAGACATTCTGCGCAAGATCTGGCCTTTATTAAAACCTGATGCCGAATTGTTGTATGCCACCTGCTCTGTGTTGCCGGAAGAAAACCTGCAACAAATCCAGGCCTTTTTAGCAGACTACCCAGATGCAAAATTAATCCCGCTGGCCGACAGTCACCCGGATTTGCACTGGCAAATTTTGCCGGGCCAGCAGCAGATGGATGGTTTCTTTTATGCCAAACTTCGCAAGACAAAGCGGTAACGCAGAGGCTTTATGAAAATTATAATTCTGGGTGCAGGTCAGGTAGGTGGCACTTTAGCGGAAAACCTGGTCGGTGAACAAAACGACATTACTGTCGTCGACACCAATATTGAAAAGCTGCGCGCCCTGCAAGACAGATACGATTTGCAGGTGGTGCATGGCCATAGTGCGCACCCGGATATTTTAAAACGTGCCGGCGCTGAAGATGCCGATATGATTATTGCAGTCACCAGCAGCGACGAAGTGAATATTGTCGCCTGTCAGGTGGCCTACAGTATTTTTAATACGCCGCTGAAAATTGCCCGTATCCGTACCAATCAATATCTGAAATACCGCGACCAGTTGTTTAACAAAGACGATATGCCGGTCGATCACTTTATTTCCCCAGAAACCCTGGTCACCGACTATATCAAACGCCTGATCGACTACCCTGGCGCTTTACAGGTGGTGGAATTCGCTGAAGGCCGTGTCAGTTTAGTAGCGGTAAAAGCCTATTACGGTGGTTTGCTGGTGGGCCATGCCTTATCCACCTTAAAACAGCATATGCCGCATGTGGATGCCCGTGTTGCTGCTATTTATCGTCGTGGTCATGCCATTAAGCCCTTGGGTACTACGGTCATTGAAGCAGACGATGAAGTGTTTTTTGTCGCAGCGACTAAACATATCCGCGCTGTGATGAGCGAGCTACAAAAGCTGGAGAAAAGCTATCACCGCATTATGATAGCCGGTGGCGGTAACGTTGGTTATGGTTTGGCTCGTGCTTTAGAGAAAAACCATAGCGTGAAGCTGATCGAACGCAGTAAAGAGCGCGCCGAATACCTATCCAGCGCTTTGGACAATACTGTGGTTTATATTGGTGATGCTTCAGATCCAGAGCTGTTGGAAGAAGAAAACATCGAACAGGTAGACGTATTTTTAGCCGTTACCAATGACGATGAAGCCAATATTATGTCGGCCATGCTGGCTAAACGTATGGGCGCGCAAAAAACCATGGTGTTGATTAAACGCGGTGCTTATGTGGATTTACTGCAGGGTGGCGAAGTAGATATAGCGGTATCGCCACAACAAGCCACTATTTCAGCCCTGCTGACCCATATCCGCCGTGGCGACATAGTGAACGTGTACTCACTGCGCAGAGGAGCTGCAGAAGCTATTGAGGCTGTTGCTCATGGTGATAAATCGACATCAAAAGTGGTAGGTCAGGCCATAGGTCAGATTAAACTGCCACCAGGAGCGACCATAGGCGCCATAGTACGTGGCGACGAAGTATTAATAGCCCACGATAACGTAGTGATTGAAACAGACGACCATGTGATTTTATTTCTGGTGGATAAAAAGTACATCACTGAAGTGGAACGCTTATTCCAGGTCAGCGCGATATTTATTTGATGTAATTTGGAAAAGAAAAATTTTGCACAAAAATCAATCAGACAGCTGCATAGAAGTTGCTGTCTGAATTTAAACCGCCTTTACCAACACTATTTTTGTTTAATAAAAGTCATTTAGCTAAACTTTAGAGCTACGATAGATTATCTACTCAAGCAGTATCTAATCTATCTATTATGGTTTTATAGTAGTCATCACATGCCATAACTTGCTTGTGAATATATCTTTCCAACATCGAACTTTCGAACAGCAAAAATGGAATCGAGGTAATTGAAGAATGCCGCTTACAAAAAAAAGATACTATTGCCAAAGAAAGATGGGTTAATAACTTACCATAACTATTATTCATTGGACATAGACCGCCTAGGCGCTCATCCAAAACTGCAGGCCTAGTTGGTAGTTCGTTTTTCTTCTCCTTTATCAACTTCAACACTTGACCCTTATTTATTCTGGGAGACCTTTTTGAATCAAAAAACCTTTCACCCTTCAGTTCTGTTATGAATCTCTTATTTTGACGTCGAAATATTATTTCCAAACGTAAGAGCCGCCTACTGATGCGCATATAATCGTCATATGCCAAGCTTACTTCACCCTTAATACGTTCCGATAAATCTTGCTCTAACACGAAAGAATTCAATTGATCAATAGTATTATCTTTAGAATATACATCATTCTCCCAACTATATCCTTTGGTGTATAATATAAATGGTGAATCTGGGAGTGGCTCCTTTATAAAGTCCAAGTCCCGATCTATTACTACGGCTACGTTCCTAATCGAATTTGAAATTATTTTTTCTCTTATTATTTTTGAAGCAGTCTTTGATCCCAACGCTCTGAACTCGACTTTTTTATTAAATTTAGCAGCGCTAAAAAGGCCATTCCAAAATTTAATATCTATAGATTTACTATTAAAAATCCCTTTTTCTACATCTTCAATTGAAATACTTCTGCCACCACCTTCAGTATAAACAATTATTTCTGCATCATAAAATAAATGCCCATTAGTTATGCCAGAGTTTGTTCTAGTAAATGACATTAAAGCATCTTCTCCATATCAAATACTTTATTACCAAAAACACTCACAACATCAGGAGAGTGAGTTGCGAAGATAATTTGAGAGTTTGGGTTTATAGCTCTTAAATTTTCAACCAAACTTTCCTGCCACTTAACATGCAGGGATAACTCAGGTTCATCAGCTATATAGACCCAAGGTTTCTTCTCCTGCAATAGTGCCTCCCCCAAAACTATTAATAACTGTTTTTCCCCCGAAGATAATCGATGAAGGGGAAGATCTTTACCTGATTGAGTAGTTATCTGTAACTCGTTTTGAGCGTTAATTGAAAAAGACTTTCTTTGCATCATCGAATTAATGATTTTGAGAAAAGTATCTCTAGGCTCGAAAATCATTTTTCGTTTTTCGATGGATTTATTCCATTCTTCGACAATATAGTCAATCCTTTCAGTTCCAATTAGAACAGAGATATCAGTAGTATTTAAATTAACAGTGTCTTCTGAAGTTAACTTTTCTTTTGCTTTTGCTAGTGCATCAAAGTGGATATCTATTCTTTGACTAAATTCTTTAGGTTTCACTTTGAACTGGTTGAAAATACCAACTAATGCATTTTTTTCTTCAACTATGTCGAGATTCTTAGCTGTTGAAAAAAATGGCTTGTTTGATTTCCTATAAAGCATTGACAAAAAGACTTCTTTTTGAAAGTTTTCGAATTGTTCAGACCCTGCCTTACCTAAGGTTGAAAAATATCTAACGAGGCGATTAACTAGCTCTTTCAACTTACGGTCAACAGTAGATATTTCTTTCTCCCCTTCATAGTCATCTTTACTTCCACTAGATCTGTGAACAGACAACCAACTTACATTTACTAAGCCTTCAAGAGAGCGGTTAAGGCTGTGACCATTTCTCCGAAATACTTCTCTATCTATAAAATGTCGGGGATATCTACGGAGCATCATTTGCTCTTCAAAATCATCTAAAGATAGCTTTAAAGGCTTCTCCGAAGCAGATTCTCTAATTTCATATTCAATGGCAGAAAAGGGAGTCGCCTGATTTGGTTTTTTTGTGATAATGACCGAAGGTCTTTTTCTATTTAAAGCAGATTTCAGTTTAATTGCTATACGGGTAAACTCTAACCTGTCTAATTCAGGAAAATCCGCAGTTAGTGCAGCTACAATTATGTTTATAGCTGTGGTTTTTCCTGAGCCATTGATGCCGATCACGAAATTCACATCGCCATAAAACTCAAAGTTCAGAGTCCGTTCTCCCCAAAAACCCTCTACATGCACACTGTCAATAACATTCATGCTTATCCATTTCCGTAAAGTAGACTTGCGCTCAAATGGAGTGCTTACCCAAAAATCCAAATTTAGTAAGATGACATTACCTTGCTTTTGAGTTAGCTTCAACTACTTACGGGGACAGGAATTTATAGTTTCCACGATTAAAAAGGGAAACTATATCTTTAATCAAATTAGTACAAAGTATGACAATTAGAGTTATAGATTTGCGATGTTTGATGCTTTCGAGCCTCCCCCCATAGCAACAGGCATAGAAAACGTGCATTTAGCAACTAAGCAAACACTATTCTCTTTCGGTTAAAGCTGTGGGAGCGTTCATAAAGGCTTTGCTCTACAGTGCCCTTTCATAGCTCGGCGTATACCAATACCGAATATAACCATAAGGCAACTGCTGCTATTTTTGCAGAATCCGTTCAGTATCTTCATTACCTGTGAGCTAGATAGGTAGCCCTTTTATACAGGCAGCTGTACTACCTGTTAATCCTTCCAAAACACAGCTGTGAATAAGACCAACAAGGTGAATACTTCCAGACGACCGAAGATCATCGCCATAATCAGTACCCATTTGCCGGCATCAGGCACTGATGCAAAGTTGGCTGCCACTTCCCCTAAGCCAGGGCCTAAGTTATTTAAACAGGCCGCTGTAGCGGTAAAAGCGCTGATATTGTCCATGCCGACCAACAGCAGCAACAACATAATGACGACAAACACAAAAGCGTAAGCGGCAAAAAAGCCCCAGACGGCTTCTACTATTCGATCCGGTACTGGCCGACGGCCCAGTTTGATCGAATACACAGCACGTGGATGTACTAAGCGGTTTAACTCCCTTTTGCCCTGTAAAAATAGCAGCAGTACCCGCACTACTTTTAAACCACCAGCAGCGGAACCAGCACAACCACCGATAAAGCTGGCGAAAATTAACAGAATAGGCAAAAACAGCGGCCAGCTGGAAAAGCTTGCGGTGGAGAAACCTGCAGTAGTCGACATAGACACGGACTGAAATAATCCATGGTTTAACGCACTTTGCCAGTCAGGATAAATTTGCTCTTCCAACAGCACCAGAAAACAGATCACCATCAACGCCAGTTGAATAGCGACAAAGGCTTTAAACTCAGGATCGCGCCAATAGGTTTTAATATTTTTGCCTCTTACCGCGGCAAAGTGCAGAGGGAAATTGACTGAACTAATCAATAAAAAGATGGCACAAATCATATTAATACTGACGCTGTTAAAGTAGCCAATACTAGCGTCGTAGGTAGAAAAACCTCCTACAGCTACGGTAGAAAATGCATGGCAAATCGCATCAAAAACACTCATACCCGCGACATAAAATGAGACAGCACAAGCGATAGTAATCCCCAGATAGATAAACCACAGATGCTTGGCGGTATCAGCTATACGCGGCGTCATTTTGTTATCTTTGACCGGACCCGGAGTTTCAGCCCTGTACAACTGCATGCCCCCTACCCCTAACATAGGCAGAATAGCCACAGCTAATACGATGATCCCCATACCGCCAAACCACTGCATTTGCTGGCGGTAATACAAAATAGCTTTGGGCAGACTTTCTAAACCGGTCAGCACTGTAGCGCCTGTGGTGGTTAAGCCTGAAAAAGACTCAAACATACTGGCCGCCAGATTCATATCAGGATTTTCTGTCAGCCAGAAAGGTAAGGCACCTACTGCACCTAATACGGTCCAGAACAACACCACTATTAAAAAGCCTTCCCGCACTTTCAGTTCAGATTTCTCATTGCGGTTTGGATACCAAACCACAAAACCAATCAACAAGGACAGGAAAAAAGACAATAAAAAAGGCACGCCAGCGCCGTCCTGATACCAATAAGCAACAAAGGCTGGTGGCAACATGGTAATACTGAAGATGGTAACCAGCAGACCTAAAATACGGATGATGGAACGGTATTGCATCAGGAATCCTGCTCTGACGGGTTATGCCACATCAAGGTGGCTTGTGATTCTTTTAGTCTGAGTATGGTCTGCATAAACTGCTGTTCAAATTCCTGTTGGTCGCTTTGAGCGATACGTACTGTTAATCGCACTTGCTGGTCAAACTCTTGCTGGTCTATCAACCAGCGGTTTTGCCACAGGCGCTGTATGGCTTCAAAAACGGCATAAGGCACAGACAAAGTGGCCTGATGCCGTATAGGTATAAATTCGCGTTGTGCCAGCGTCAGAGCTTGTCGTACTGCATCACTGTAAGCACGGACTAATCCGCCAGTGCCCAGCTGAATGCCGCCATAATAACGTACTACAGTCGCACAAAGCCCTACCATGCCAGAGCCTTGCAATACAGCCAACATAGGTTTGCCTGCGGTACCAGAAGGTTCACCATCATCACTGAAGGCTTGCGGCTGACCCGTTGCACCTGCTGGCAACAGCATAGCACTGCAGACATGAGCTGCTTGTGGATGTTGCTGCTTTTGCTGACGAATAATCTGCTGGCCTTCTGCCAGACTTTGTATCGGCCATAAAGTACATAAAAAACGGCTGCGTTTGATTTCTTGCTCAGACGAAACCGTTTTAGCCAATACCCAGCAACCGGACATCAAAACACCTTAAGCCAGCTTCAGCTCACGGGTCATATTTTCATTGCGGTCTTTGTGCACTATGACGTTATCTTCAATACGGATACCGCCGTATTTACGGAATTCAGCCACTTTATCCCAGTTCACCGCTTTACCATGGGCAGTTTCTTTTAAATCAGCCAATAAAGAGTCAATAAAATACAAACCAGGCTCAATGGTAAAGACCATGTTGGCTTCGACCAGACGAGTGGTACGCAGGAATGGATGATCAGCAGGAGCAGCCACATGAGTACCACGCTCATCGGCCATAAAACCGCCGACATCATGCACCTGTAAACCCAGGTGATGACCTAAACCATGCGGGAAGAAAGTACGGCTGATACCGGATTCAAGAATGCCTTCAGCGGACATCTGCACAAAGTTAAAGTCGGCCAGAATATTTGCAATATGCTGATGAGCTTCGATATGTAAATCCGGGTATTTGATACCAGGTTTTAAGCCATCCACCAGTTTGAGTTCACTATCAGTCATGGCATTGATCAATGCAGCGAATTCGTCGTCTAAAAAGCTATAAGTACGGGTAATATCAGCAGCATAACCATGGAAACTGGCACCAGCGTCTATTAAAAACGAATGGAATTGGTCCGGTTTTTTTCGCTCTAAAGCTGTGTAATGCAAAATAGCCGCGTTTTGATTCAGCGCTATGATATTGCCGTAAGGCACTTCGTTTTCGCCCTGACCCACTGCAGCCAGATAAGCCAGCTGAATATCAAACTCTGAACCACCCGCCATAAAGGTGGCTTTGGCAGCGTTGTGTCCTGCGACTGCAATGCTATTTGCCTGACGCATACAGGCCAGCTCGTAGTCAGTTTTGTAGGCTCGGTGGTAATGCAGATAGCTGATCACGCCCTCAGGGTTTATTTCGCTAAAACCTAAAGCTGTTGCTACTTCAATATGTTCGCCCAGATACGCCATACGGCCTTTGTCATAAGGCAAAATACGCTCAACCTGATTGGCTTTTTCCAGAATCTGAATATCAAAAAAACCAGACCAGAACGAATCGGGAGCGTCAGGCACTTTATGCCAAAAGTCTTTTGGCAGATAAAAGACCAGTTTAGGTTTATTCACACCATCAACAATCAACCAGCAATTCGGGTTGTCTACCACTGGGATCCAGGCTTTAAACAGCGGATTTACTTTAAACGGATAATCCATATCGTCGAGGAACTGGCGTTTAGCCTGGCCTGAGTGGATCACTAAAGCGTCCAGATTCTCGCGGGCCAATACGGCTTTAGTGCGTTGCTGCAACACAAATAAATGAGCGGCGTAAAGTTCTTGATAAGCTGGACGCATAAATTCGGATCCCAATAAATATTTATTAATTCAAAACCATTGTACCACGAGAGCCTTAGCCCTCTATCCCTACCCGCATCTCGGCCAGAGGCTCAAAAATATGCTGGCTTTTCTGCATTTTTAAGCTGTAGATCTGGTAGTACATCATGACGTTTTTGACATAGTCACGGGTTTCTTTAAAAGGAATAGTTTCCACCCAGATATCCAGCGGCACTGAACCATCTTTGGGGATCCAGGATTTCACCCTGCTAAACCCGGCATTGTAGGATGCTGTGGCGAATACCACGTTATTTCCGGTATTTTTCATCAGATAATTCAGATAATAAGTACCGTAATTAATATTGGTGACCGGATTATACAACTGCTCAACAGGGACCCGACGACCAGTAATATGCTTGGCTGTTGCCGGCATAATTTGCATCAGGCCATGGGCGCCAACAGGCGATTTAGCCGTTGGAATAAAGGTACTTTCACGCCGTGCTATCGCCATAGCCCAGGCCGGATCGACCCTGGCTTTCTTCGAGTAGGTCTGAATTTCTTTATTAAAGGCCATAGGGAAACGTAAATCTACATCATCCCAATAACCTGCTTTGGCCAGTGCTACTATAGCGTTGTCGTACCAACCCCACTCAAAGGCCAGTTTAGCGGCACTGTATTTTTGTAAATCGCTGCCGTATTGCTGTAAATGCGTCAGTTCACGCTTGGCTGCATTAGGTCGTTTAATTGCTTGCCATTCCTTCATGCGACGCACTGGTGCACTGCTTTTAAAAGCTAAAAAGTCGGTAGCGGATACTGGCACTGGTTTATGCGCCAGACTAGGTGGCTGACCTAAATGAGCAGCAGCCAGATAACCGTAATAACTACGCAGCTTGGCCAGTTGCTGATAAATATGCACTGAGGATTCTTTTAAGTTCACTTGCTGATAAGCGCGGGCTAACCAGTATTGGCTCGAGTCTTCTTCAGCCAACTCTGTAGGTAAAGCCTTGACCGCTTCAATAACGGCGTACCAATCCTTTTTGCGTAATAAGCTGGCCAATTGCCACTGCACAAATAATTTATCTTTGTACTCGTTTGGCACTATGGCGATAAATTTATCAGCACGGGGATCGTTTTTACTGGCTAAGGCTATAGCAATCTGACGAGCCGTCACAGCACGGTTTTCGTTGCTGAAAGCCGGGTCGTGAGCAAATCTGTTCCAGACATCAATGGCCTGATCTGGCTTTTTCCATACCAGCTTTTGTATACCATAAGCTGCTAAATCACGCTCCAGAGGGCTACGCAGTGGCAGGAAGTTTTTGCGGTACACCAAGGACGGGTTATCCATCACCTGCACCCACTTTTCAGCCAGGTACTTCTGATTCTGCGGCAGCAAGCTGCGCAAATAAGGCAACATGCGCTGATTGTCGGCCTTTACTGCAGCTAATACACGCTGCCAGACCGCATCTGGTGTGCGCTGACCTGCTTTACGCCAGCGGTCAAAAATAGGGTCGCATTCATCAGGACGTGTTTTACCTACAGCCCATAAGTCACGCACTGCAGGCCATACAGCTACTGGCTTTTCCAGCACCAGCCGCATTTCCAGCGCCTTACAATCTAAACTCACATCCGAGCCATATTGATAGTTTTTCAGAAAAAGCTGGGCTTGCTGACGGTCCGCCAGATAAATCAGCCAGCGTTTGCGTAAGGTTCGTTCCAGTGGGGTGCCCTGATGCTCTTGCATAAAACGCACTACTGCACCTGTGTCATCCAGCGATTTGCTTAACCATTCCAGCTCCAGATAAGGCTGCAGCGGATAAGCCTGCATTTCTTTTAAGACTTTTTTGGCCTGGGCATCGGTCAGTTTATGAATATTTTTTTCAGCCAGTTCAAAACGTTTACGCATGCCCTCATTAATAGCATGGGCAGGAAAAACGACGGACAAGGCGGCGGTTGCCAGCAACCAAAGCGATGGACGGAAAACAGAGGAGAAACGCCACATACAAATATTTACCACCTATAGTTACTGGAACATCTATCGCAAATTCAAACAAGTGTTTAAATAACGGTTGAAATTTTTACTGAACCGCGACACACTGACTCTGCAATAGACTCATCTTACCAGTTGCGAATAAAAGCAATAGTCCACCATGTGGGACGAAGGAGAACATTCATGATCTACCAGAGTAACAGCATCACCGTCGCCTATCTGGCGGATGGTATTGCCGAGTTTACCTTTAATGCTACCGGTTCAGTTAATAAATTTGACCAACAAACCTTAGCAGATTGTCGCGCCGCTTTGAATCTGCTGCATGCAGATAAAAACCTGAAAGGCGTGATTTACACCTCAGGAAAAGACGCTTTTATCGTAGGCGCTGATATTACTGAGTTTTTAGGTACATTCCAGCAGCCTGAAGCTGAACTTATCCCCTGGATCAAATCTGCCTCTGACGTGTTTGACCTGGCTGAAGATTTACCAGTTCCAACCATTGCTGCTATTCGTGGTTTTGCCTTAGGTGGCGGTTTCGAGTGGACTTTAACAGCAGACTACCGTGTGGCCGACACCACAGCCAAAGTAGGTTTACCTGAAGTGAAACTGGGTTTAATGCCAGGTTTCGGCGGTTCAGTACGTTTACCTCGCATTATTGGTGCAGACGGTGGTATGGAGTGGATCACCACGGGCAAAGAACGTGGCGCTGACGCTGCGTTAAAAGAAGGCGCTATCGACGCCGTTGTTGCTCCGGAAAAATTAAAAGACGCTGCGTTGTCGATGATCAAGGATGCCATAGCAGGCAAACTGAACTGGCAGAAAAAACGCGCCGCCAAATTACAGCCACTGAAGCTGAACAAAACTGAAGCCATGATGAGCTTCAACACAGCTAAAGGTATGGTGTTTGCCAATGCAGGTAAACATTACCCTGCTCCTATGGTGGCAGTAGAAACTATTGAAGCCGCAGCCCGCTTAGACCGTGCTGGTGCTGTGGCTTTAGAAAACGCTTCTTTTGCCAAGCTGGCAAAAACTACAGCTGCTGCTGCCCAGATTGGTTTATTCCTCAACGACCAATTGATCAAAGGCAAAGCGAAAAAAGCAGCTAAAGTAGCAACCAAAGAAATTAAGAAAGCAGCCGTTTTAGGCGCAGGCATTATGGGTGGCGGTATCGCTTACCAGTCTGCACTGAAAGGTGTGCCAGTAGTAATGAAAGACATAGCCGACAAAGCTTTAGAGCTGGGTATGGGCGAAGCGACTAAGCTGCTGAACAAGCAGGTTGAACGCAAAAAATTAGATGCAGTTGGCATGGCAAAAGTGATTGCCAGCATTCAGCCAACCCTGAGCATGGAACCGGTAAAAAGCGTTGATATAGTAGTAGAAGCTGTAGTAGAAAACCCGAAAATCAAAGGCGCAGTATTAAAAGAAGTCGAAGAATTAGTAGCGGCTGACACCATTATTACTTCCAACACTTCTACTATCTCCATTGATTCTTTAGCAGCCAACTTAAAAGATCCAAGCCGCTTCTGCGGTATGCACTTCTTTAACCCTGTGCACCAGATGCCATTGGTTGAAGTCATTCGTGGTAAAGACACCAGCGAAGAAACAGTAGCTGCTGTGGTCGCTTACGCTGCCAGAATGGGTAAATCCCCTATTGTGGTAAACGACTGCCCTGGCTTTTATGTCAACCGCGTATTATTTCCGTACTTTGCAGGTTTCAGCAAACTGGTATTAGACGGTGCTGACTTTGCCAAAGTAGACAAAGTAATGGAAAAAACCTTCGGCTGGCCTATGGGCCCTGCTTACTTGCTGGATGTGGTTGGTTTAGATACAGCTTTCCACTGCACAGACGTAATGGCTGCTGGTTTCCCAACCCGTATGGGCAAAGTAGAAAACGACCCTGTCGCTCTGATGTATCAGGCACAGCGTTATGGTCAGAAAAACGGTGTAGGTTTCTATGCGTACAGCAAAGACGCCAAAGGCAAACCGAAAAAAGATTCTGATGCCGTATCCTATGACTTACTGGCCAAAGCTGGTGCTTCAGGCGTGGAATTCAGCGCGGACGACATTATTGCCCGTTGTATGGTGCCAATGATTAACGAAGTGATCCGCTGCTTAGAAGAAGGCATAGTGGCCAGCGCTGCAGAAGCTGATATGGGCTTAATTTATGGTTTAGGTTTCCCTCCGTTCCGTGGTGGCCCGTTGCGTTATGCCGACACCATTGGTCTGGCTAACTTTGTTGCTTTAGCAGACAAATACGCCCACTTAGGTGAAATCTATCAGGTAACAGACAAAACCCGCGCCATGGCAGCTTCTGGTGCCGTGTTCTACCCGGTTTAAGGCGGAGAGAAACAAATGAAACAAGCAGTGATCGTTGATTGTATCCGTACCCCTATGGGTCGTTCTAAAGCAGGTATCTTCCGCAACGTGCGTGCAGAAGAATTATCCGCTTATGTGATGGCCGCTTTGGTTGAACGTAACCCGGCTTTAGACCCAGCCGAAATTGACGACGTGATCTGGGGTTGTACCCAACAAACTCTGGAACAAGGTTTTAACATCGCCCGTAATTCTGCTTTATTAGCAGGTCTTCCGCATTCAGTGCCGGCTGTGACGGTCAACCGCCTTTGCGGTTCATCGATGCAGGCCTTACACGACGCAGTACGTGCCATACAAACCGGCATGGGTGAAGTGTATTTAATTGGTGGTGTGGAACATATGGGTCATGTGCCTATGACTCACGGTGTGGATTTCCACCCTGGCTTAGGCAAAAACATCGCCAAAGCCGCAGGTATGATGGGTTTAACAGCTGAACTCTTAGGTAAACTGCATGGCATCAGCCGTCAGCAACAAGACGAGTTTGGCGCCCGTTCACACCGTTTAGCTCATGAGGCTACTATACAGGGTCGTTTCAAAAACGAAATTATCCCGGTTGAAGGCCATGACGCTGATGGCGTATTAAAAGTATTTGATACAGACGAAGTAATACGTCCAGAAACTACAGTGGAGACACTGGGTGCTTTACGTCCGGTATTTGACCCGGCCAATGGTACTGTCACAGCTGGTACTTCTTCTGCTTTATCTGACGGTGCTTCTGGCATGCTGGTGATGAGTGAAGAAAAAGCCAAAGCTTTAGGCTTAAAAATCCGCGCCAAAGTCATTGGCATGGGTGTAGCTGGTTGTGACCCTTCTATTATGGGTTACGGTCCGGTTCCGGCCACGAAAAAAGCCTTAAAAGCTGCAGGTATCACTATTGCTGATATCGACTACGCCGAGTTAAACGAAGCTTTCGCTGCTCAGGCTCTGCCTGTAATGAAAGACTTAGGTTTACTGGAAGTGATGGATAGCAAAGTGAACTTAAACGGTGGCGCCATAGCCCTCGGCCACCCATTGGGTTGCTCAGGTTCACGTATCAGCACCACGCTGATCAACGTGATGGAAGACAAAGGCGGCAAATACGGCTTAGCCACTATGTGTATAGGCTTAGGCCAGGGCATAGCGACAGTGTTTGAAAGAGTCGAATAAATACCAGCAGTTAGCTGTTGAATAACAGGGTTGGCTTTGGCCAGCCCTTTTTATTTGTATTTTGAGATTCCGCTGCGGAGAACTTAAAACACTAGAGCCTGAACTTTGACCTTCTGCTGTTCAATCACGGCCCTGAATTCCGGGCTTGTTGTCGACCAATCCACAACATCGACTTTCCACGGTAAATCAGACTCAGAGAAGGCTTCATGTAAACTGGCCATTAAGGCTAAAGACAAAGACTGCTGCGACATAATCACTAAATCTAAATCAGAAAAAGGCTTAGAAGTCCCTTTGACACGTGAACCAAAAGCCCAGACTTCACAGGAAGGCACCAGTTGTCGCAATATCTGCTGCACTATAGTCAAATGTTCAGAACTGATATCTAACTGACTAATGCTCATGCCATTCTCTTTTGTAACTGCTCAGATAAATGACTAGCTTCAGCTAAAAATTTTGGAATACCTGCTACCACTTCTAAAGCCACAGCTTCATCGTAGCTATGACTGGTTTTACCACGCATTTCACGATACAAACGCCAGTCCGGCCAGCTTCCCAATAATAAGCCCTGCTCGTTACCAGTGCGGATCAAATCCTGAAAAGGCATCTGATCAAATAGCTCAGGAGTCGCGGACGTCATTTCCAGGTAACTCTTCAGCATTTTATGGCTGATTTCATAGGTAAACTCAAAACGCTGCACCAGACCATCACGAATTTGAGTGTCGCTGATATCCTGCTGATATCTTAACCAACCTTCGTGCAGCCTATTGGTGGCATTATGTAAAGGGGCCAGATCGAGCACCAAATCATTCATCAGCTAAGTCCTGTATTAAGCCTTGTCACATCAGCAGGTGTAAGCGAATTTAACACTATGCTATCGTAATTTGCGTACTTTTGCCCAATCTTAGCCTGAAGTAGGAGTTTTCGCTTAATTCCAGCTTTTCAGCACGAATAAGCTAAGTTAGCATAAGCGCCCTTTTAGTTTGAAAGCTGTGGAGCAAGAGCTATGTCGAACCCCGAACAGTTATTTTTAGCGGCCGATCAGCAGCTGGATACTTTAGGTTTACGTTGCCCTGAGCCAGTAATGTTAACCCGCTTGGCTATCCGTAAGATGACGGCGGGCCAGACGCTATTAATTACAGCAGACGACCCGGCCACTACCCGCGATATTCCTGCCTTTTGCCGTTTTATGGAGCATGAACTGGTGGCCAGTGATACCAGTGCTGAACCTTTCCGTTATTTAGTAAAAAAGTCCGGCTAACCATTCAATCAGCTGACGCGCTTCCCCTCGTCTTTTAACGACCTTTTTCCGCCCTTTATTGACCACTTTCTGCCCCTTATGGATTCGCTCTATAAGGGTCAACGCCATTCCGCCACACTGCCTGCATCAAGACACTTAACCCCTGATAAACAAGGTAAAACATGATGCAACAGACCAATAAAATTTTTAACCAAACCAACTTAAACCTGCTGCTAGTCACGGCGTTGGTGGCTTTAACCATTAAAACCCAACTGCTGCCAAGCGACAGCAGCACAGTGCGTGAACTGAATGTACAGCGCATTAATGTGATGGAGCCCAGCGGTCATCCACGACTGGTGATTGCCAATACAGATCATGCACCTAAAGCCATAAAAGATGGCAAAGAATTTTTTGATCCGGGCCCACGCCCAGGCATGATTTTTTACAATGACGAAGGCACAGAAAACGGCGGTTTTGTATTTCGTGGTTTTGAAAAAGACGGCAAAGTGGAGCATGGGCTGCATTTATCTTTTGACCGTTACAATCAGGATCAAAGCCTGGCGCTGCAGCATGTGGAACAGGACGGTATGCTGATCTCAGGCCTGAACGTGATAGACAGACCACAATACCCTGTTGATGACTATATGCAGTTGATGCTGGCTGCCGAAAAAGGTGATGCCAAAGCTTCAGCCCGAATTAAAGAGCTGGAACAACTACACCCAGATATTCATGGTAACAGAAGGGCTTTTTATGGCACATTAAACAAAAAGGCAATGCTGCAACTTAATGATCCACAAGGAAATAAACGAATTGAAATGGCTGTGGGCACAGATGGTCAACCTCAACTGGTGTTTTATGCCGAAGATGGCAGCGAACTGCTGCGTTTGCCAGAAGAGGTACAGGTGAAATGATGAAACAGCTAAAAACCTTTGTCCTGTTATTGGCTTTTTCCTATGGCTTGATGTTGTACCTGGCGCTGTTGCAAACCATGCCTGAGCAACCCTTGCAGTTTCATGCCGATGCTCCTGTCTGGCTAACCTTGCAGGCCGCATTATCGCTATGGTTAAGCCGCAAGTTAGATGCTGTACTTTGGGCTAAAGGCGCTGCAGCTTCATTGCTGCAGCGTTACAGCCAGAGCTTTGGTTTAAGTTTACTGATTTTTGTTAGCCTGATGACTGGTATGCAGCTTTTGATAGATACAGCCACTAGCCAGCCCTTTTTGCTACAGCAGTATCTGCGGGTTGGCCTGATGTATATGCTGGTGCATAGCTTAATTGCAGGAGCAGACTTGTTATGGCAGGCCTTAAAACGCCAACAACAACAGCAACTGGAGCTGATGCAGGCGCAGCAGCATAACCAGCAGTTCAAATTGCAATTGCTGCAACAACAGCTGGACCCACACTTTTTGTTTAATAACTTAAATGTGCTCTCTGTGCTTATTCATAAAAGCCCGGAGCAGGCCGAACAGTTTCTTGACCATTTTGCCGATATTTACCGTTACCAGTTGCAACAAGGCAGTAAAACGCTGGTGCCACTTACAGATGAGTTGGCTTTTGCGCAGCAGTATATGGCGCTATTGGTACAGCGTTTTCCGGCCAGTTTTCAGCTGCAAATCCATATTGAGCCGAAACAGCAAGCCAACTATCAATTAGTGCCCTGCAGCCTGCAGCTGCTATTGGAAAACGCGGTAAAACATAACAGCGCATCAGCCGAACAACCTTTGGTTATTCAACTGGAACTGCAGCAAAACCAGTTAATAGTGCGTCACCCACTGCGGCCCAAAGCTTTTGCTCAGCCAGGCACAGGCACTGGTTTAACAAATTTATCCGAACGCTGTCTGGCTTTGCTTGGTAAGCCAATAGACGTGATACAAAACGACGAATTTATAGTGAAAGTGCCGCTGCAGCAAAGTGTGTAAACAAGCGGCACAAGCAAGGACAAGCCATGAAAGTACTGATTATTGAAGACGAGCAATTAGCGGCAGAAAAACTAATGGGTTATCTGAAACGGCATCAGCCCGATGCCGAAGTGGTCGCTCAACTCAGCTCTGTAGCTCAGGTACTGGAGTTTTTCAGCGCAGATCCAAAAGCTTCACAGCTGGATTTAATTTTCTCCGATGTAGAGCTGACAGATGGCCAGGTATTTACTGCGTTAGAACAGCTGGATTTGCCTTGCCCTGTGCTTTTCACCACAGCTTACGATCAATACTGGATGCAGGTGTTTCAGTACCAGGCGGTGGATTATTTACTGAAGCCCTTCTCCTACCCCAGATTCGCCGAAGCTATGCTGAACTTTGCCCAGCTCAAACATAAGCTGCAACAGCCAGTGCTAGCAGCGGTACCGGCTTATAAAAAACGTTTTTTATTACGCAAAGGCCAAAGCTTATCTATTTTGCCTGTGGCCGATATTTTGCTTATTCGAGCTGCCAACGGCGTATTACTGGCCACTGATAAACACAACAGCGTGCATATACTGACGGAAGCCAACTTAGGCGATATCGAAAGCCAGCTCGACCCCAGTGAATTCTTCCGGCTAAACCGCAGCGATATCCTGCATATCAGCAGTATTTTGCAGGTAGAGCCATACAACAAAGAGTCAGTGGCAGTAGTACTAAGCTGCGATAAAGAACCGGCTATCAGCAGTAAAACCAGAACAGCGTTGTTTAGGAAATGGTTGAATCAGTAGGCTCCGAAGCATCTACTTTTATAATCACTACCTTAACCAACAAAAAAGGAGCCGAAGCTCCTTTTTTAATTATTATCAATCAGTTGCATATCACTGCAATACAGAAATATCCGCTACGCGCAGGAATAGTTCACGTAATTGCTGTAACAAAGCCTGACGGTTTAAGCGTACTGCTGCATCGTCGGCGTTGACCATGACTTTGTCGAAGAACTGGTCTACTACGTCGCGCATGGCGGCCAGATGGCTTAAACCTTCAGCGTAGCTGCTTACAGTCGACTGATACGCCTGTTCCGCCACTATGGCCTTATACAGAGCTTGTTCGGCTTCTTCGCTGAGCAGAGCGCTGTTGATGCTCTCTGGAATAGCTTCTGTCACTTTGGCCAGAATATTGGCTACCCGCTTATTGGCTGCCGCTAAAGCTAAAGCGGCATCCAGTTTGCGGAATTCAGCTACAGCTTTGACACGACGGTCGAAGTCGGCCGGATTGGTTGGACGACGGGCTAATACGGCCTGGATCACATCCACACCAAAACCTTCGCCTTCGTACCAGGCGCGGAAACGGCCAAGCATAAAGTCCAGCACTTCGTCGGATACGCTTTGCTGAGTCAGCTTGTCACCAAAAGTAGTTTTGCTGAATTCAATCAGTTCAATCAGATCCAGTGGTAACTGTTTTTCCACCATAATACGCAGCGCACCAATGGCAGCACGGCGCAAAGCGAACGGGTCTTTGTCGCCTTTTGGCGCCTGACCTATACCAAAGATACCGACCAGAGAATCCATTTTATCGGCGATGGCTACAGCACAAGCTTCGAGTTGGCTTGGCAGGCTGTCACCGGCAAAACGTGGTTTGTATTGCTCGTTCAGCGCCACAGCCACAGCTTCGGCTTCACCGTCCAGACGCGCATAATGCATACCCATCACGCCCTGCACTTCAGGGAACTCGCCAACCATATTGGTCATTAAGTCAGTTTTAGATAACAAACCAGCGCGTTCTGCATGAGTAACATCAGCACCAATTTTGCCGGCAATAAATGCTGCTACTTTGGCGATACGCTCTGATTTCTCTAATAAAGTGCCCAGCTTTTGCTGGAACAATACGGTGCTTAAGGCAGGCAAACGATCGACCAGTTTGGTTTTGGCGTCTGTAACAAAAAAGAACTGAGCGTCAGATAAACGTGGACGCACTACTTTTTCGTTACCAGAGATAATCTGGCTTGGGTCTTTGCTGGCAATGTTCGCCACAAAAATGAATTTATTCAGTAACTTGCCATTATTATCAACCAGCGGGAAATACTTCTGGTTGTCTTTCATAGTGGAGATTAACGGCTCAGCAGGAACCTGCAGGAAACGTTCTTCAAAAGAGCCGACCAGCACAACTGGCCATTCAACCAATGAAGCAACTTCTTCCAGCAAAGCATCATCCATCAGCGCTACGCCGTTTAAAGCTTTGGCCTGAGTTGTCACGTTTTCAGCAATAATGGCTTTACGTTTGGCAAAGTCGGCAATGACATAAGACTGTTCCAGCGTGCTTAAGTAGGCATCGGCATTTTTGATTTCTACCAAAGCTGGTGCATGGAAACGGTGGCCATAACTGACACGACCCGACTCTTTGCCAAGAATAGTAGCAGGCACTACATCGTCACCTAATAACAGGGTGACAGTGTGCACAGGGCGGATAAATTCGGCCGTTGAATTGCCCCAGCGCATTGGCTTGGCAATTGGCAACTTAGCTAAGGCAGTGCTGATCACAGCTGGTAATAAAGAAGCTGTGCTTTCGCCTTTAATCAGCGCTTTATGAATTAACCAGGCGCCTTTATCCGTTTCTAAACGCTCCGCCTGCTCAGCAGTAATACCGTTCGACGCAGCCCAGGCTGCAGCAGCTTTAGTTGGCTGACCATCGGCATCAAAAGCAGCAGCCAAAGCCGGGCCACGTTTTTCTACCACTTTGTCTTGCTGTTGCAACGCCAGTTGATTCACACGAACCGCTAGACGGCGTGGCGCTGCGTACCAGCTGACTTCGCCATGGCTTAAGTTGTGTTTTGCCAGCTCTTCAACAATGTTATCGCTAAACGCAGTAGCTAAGGTTTTTAAGGCTTTTGGTGGTAACTCTTCGGTACCAATTTCTACGAAAAAATCTTGCACAGACATTATGCCTCCTGCTTAGACTGGTTACGGCGCTTGCTATCACTACATAGGGGAAAACCTAACTTTTCCCGCGCAGCGAAATAGGCTTCAGCACAGGCTTTAGCCAGGGTGCGAACCCGCAGAATATAACGCTGACGCTCGGTCACAGAAATGGCGTGACGGGCATCCAGTAAGTTAAACGCATGAGAGGCTTTCATTACTTTTTCATAAGCCGGTAAAGCCAAACCTGCTTCAATCAGCTTCTGGCTTTCTGCTTCACACTGGTCGAAGTAAGTGAACAGCGCTGGCACGTCAGCATATTCAAAGTTGTAAGTGGACTGCTCTACTTCGTTCTGGTGGAATACATCACCATAAGTGACGCGTCCTAAAGGACCGTCAGCCCACACCAGATCATAAATACTGTCGACGCCCTGGATGTACATCGCCAGACGCTCTAAACCATAGGTAATTTCGCCTGTGACAGGACGGCACTCTAAGCCACCTACTTGCTGGAAATAAGTGAACTGAGTCACTTCCATGCCGTTTAGCCACACTTCCCAACCCAGACCCCAGGCGCCCAGCGTTGGCGATTCCCAGTTGTCTTCGACAAAACGTATATCGTGCACTAGCGTATCAATACCCAGTTCACGTAAGGAACCTAAATACAGCTCCTGAATATTGGCTGGCGACGGCTTTAAGATCACCTGAAACTGATAGTAGTGCTGCAGACGGTTTGGGTTTTCACCGTAACGGCCATCTGTAGGACGGCGGCAAGGCTGCACATAAGCCACGTTGGTCGGCTCCGGGCCTAAAGAACGTAAAAAAGTCATAGGATGGAAAGTACCGGCCCCTACTTCCATATCCAGCGGCTGAACAATAACGCAGCCCTGGCGTGCCCAATAATCTTGTAATGCCAGGATCAACCCCTGGAAGGTCTTCATATCGTACTTTTGCATTAGCCTGACCTGCTGGAAAAAATGACTGAAAAGTATACCTATTTGCGCCGCTGAACTGTAGCGCTAAGCCTGATTTTTGGCTTAAAAAGAGCAATTTGCTTCATACACGGTTGTAATATGATGCAAAACAACATCCGCACATTATATTTTTTAGCTGGGACTAAGCGCCAAGTTAAACATAAAATAGTTTTGATATTTTGCAGCTATTAGATCATTAAAGCTTGTGAAGTATCACCGACTATAGAGCAATGGACTGCATCTATTAGTACATCGAAAACCTTTTCCGCTTTTGAGTGATCCTCCAAAGACAGGCACGAAGCGCCCATAATCGGTAAAGAGAATATTTTGGCCTTTAAGTTTGATCGACGCTTATATTGAAAAAATTCCGTCCCATAACTAAGTGGGAATAGCGCTATGACACCAACTATTTCATTGTTTGTTAAGATACCGGAGCGTTTGTTATAGACGGACATCCCCCAATAGTATTTATCAATAATGTTTGGTAGATGGATATTACGCACAGTACCTTCGGTGCTGTATTTCGCATCCAATATAATATATCTTACATCTCCATTATCTGATTCGAACTTAATGACATAATCCGGTCGCCAGTATTTATATTCTCCAACATTCCTATGCCAGACATCACAAAGGGCCATATCCTCTGTATCTTGAAGATTAAATGGCATTATTTTTCTATCATAGGAAAAAGTTACTTTGTAGGTGCCGCGTCTGAATATCAACTCTCTAGGTATAAACTCACTAAATTCATGATGCTCTTTAGCCGCAACAATCGTCCATTCTGATTTGAGGAAATAATCGATGGTGAAGAACAGAACATACAATTCGTATATTTTTGAAAGAGATTTTAGCTTCAACAAAAAAGCATTTGTTCCTAAGTAAGGAGCGCCTAACGCATACCAGTCATATAAGTCTTTATATAACACGCGGTATATTTTCGATGTACGGGCATAAGGGGTCATGATAGGCCTTAGTTCACCCACATAGACAACGGCAAGCCTAGTCTCAAGCAATTTAATGAATTCAATACACTTCTCTATAACGAGTTTACAACGACGTTCCATACCAACGGCGGTCACGTTTAGGAGTAATCGTTCAAAGCTCTCATATCCCTCGATGTCTGCAGGGGTTAAGCTAGATGAATGAAATCTGTCTATCAATTGTTCTAACTTCTTCCTTACCGAGTAAAGCCCTCCTAGGATAATTCTATTCTCTTCAACATCAGCACTTTCTCTAAGTGTTAGTACATCCATGTCACCAAGATCAAAATTTCTCCCACGAAGAAAAACGTCTCCTTCACCAAAAGTAGGAGATATAGAGTCCAAGTTCTCAATAATGTTTACAGGATCGATATCAAAGTTTGAAGATTTTGCTTTCCACAAACTCTGTTTTACAGGTACCAACCTTGTTCTCTTTGTCGTTAGAAGCTCAGTTCTAAAACTAATTAGTTTAGAAACGAACGATTCTGCAGCACCAACTATTTGTTCAGGATCAGCCAACCCTAAACTGTCTTTATCAAACCCAGCAGGAGCAGTAGAACGAGAAAAACACGTTTTTATTATATTTTCATGTTTTGAGGAAAGGTACATCAACATCTTTGTAGCTTGTTCTGCATTCATTTTTTTCGCACGAACATCTAGCAATATAAAGAATGTCAGGTCCTCAATATATATACGGATAAATGATTGCCCGAAACTTTCAGAAAAGAACCTCGATTTAGGCGTTCTATATTGATAAATATCATCAACATGCATGACCTCTGTAGCAACTTCAGCATCCTCTATAAAAACAGAGACATCATCAAATAGCTCACTCGAATTAATTACTATGCATATTTCGTCATCTTCACGAATTACGAGCGAAAGATTACCAGTTAGTCCAACGACGTGCTGAATGCCTCCGATATCAATAAGTACCGTATTACTCATTGTACTTACCAACAAAAGAAGTCAAACGATTGTAAATCTGACTCTCCGAAAGCAATAATTCGCTGAAGTGTTCGAGCTGACTCTTTTAAATCATTGTCGACTAGTATTGTCTTGAGGAGCTCTAGTCTCTTTGCGAATTTACTTCCATGTCCCTGGATTAGCGGAAGTACATTCTGTTGGATAGCGAAATCCAATGCCATGAGGTCATTATCAACATTCATTAGCATTCTTGCCTTACCGCAATATTGGTATATCGCATTCTCTTTTCTTGGGCTAATAGATATTGGCCGTCCATAGTTTGCATCTACATCAACCAAAACTTTTTTAATCTGACTGTAAATAGCAAGTTCAACAGCTTCAAGTTCTGGCACTTTTTGAGATGTACCAAATAACTCTTTCATACTAACAGCAGCAATCGGTTGGGATTCAATTATGCTTTGTGTAATTACATCATGTTCCGTGGTATCTGATGGATTATCTAAAATAATTATCGGACACCTATTGATTAAGCGCGGACTTAGAGGCTCTGTAGTTCCATCATAGTTAATTGTGGCGATGAACCGAAGGTAATCAGGGATATTCAAGGTGTCATTACCAAGAATTATGTTTCGTTCCTGTTCAGAGTCAGAGAGTCCCATGAAAGCTGACCAATAATGCTCTATCGGACTTAAATTTGCTTCATCGAGTAAAACAAACGCCATGGGCTGTTCGCTATTTCGCTCATCAGATAGTGATTTAATGAAATTGTATAATCCAGTATTAGCAGGCTGAAAACGGCTGGTTAAAGGGTTAAAATAGCCTATTAAATCCTTCTGTGAAGTCCATCCTCTAGCCACAGCTACCTCTCGTAGCCTAGGTTTTACATTTTGACATTCAGCAAGCAAGCGAGCTAACGACGTTTTACCTGTTCCTGGTAACCCCGCAAATATTGTCATAAATGACTGCTGGATAGTGACTAGGAAATTCGCAATCTGGAAGTCGGCATAATATCTGCCTTTTGAAGATAACGAAGCTTTAAGTAGATCGACGATCTCTTTTTGGCGGCTTGTCGTGGAGCCAGTATTCACCAGCCTTGAGTTTAAAGATATTTTCTCTAAATTTTGTTCATGTGGATGGTACGAACCATTAATTGCATCAACATAAGGTTTTAACTGAGATAATTTCTTTTGAAGTTCAGATTCTTTTAACCGCAATTCGTCATTTATTTCTTTTGTTTCCTGCTCAGCTCTAATTAATTTTTCTTTTTCTTTGTCTCTGGTCTTTTCAAGAAAATCGATCTCGTTAGTTAACGTATCTAACTTCTCAACCATTTTGTGTGTAACCAAAAGCTGTTGTATTTTAGAACCTAGTTCTTCTATTTCCGCTCGTTTTTTCCTTATCTCCTCGTCACTCTGTGCATAGACTTGGCTAAGATCTGAATCCTTTTCACGCTCTTCGGCTAATCTCTGAATGTCATTGTTCAGATCGTTCTTTTTGCTGTTTAGCTCGCTTACTCGATTTTGAGCTTTTATGATCTCAGAATTCAGTTCTTTTAATTCTTCGTTTATATCTTCAGCTCTTTCTTTGCGAAGCTTTTCAATAAATACGTTTTCATGCTTTTCGATGAACTCCGTGACTAGAGGCTTCCCCAAATCACCATTCAAGAACATAGACATAGCCTTCAGAACATCGTTTCTCGATTCGAATAAATGTTCCGTTAATGTCTGAAGCCTAGCTAAACGAGCTTTGTTAAGTTCGTTATCCAACCTAGGATATTTTTTTATCTGAGTTATTAAAGAATCAACTCTACTTTTCTCTAAAATTCTTTGCCCCTGATCTCCCGCGAGCTTCGAGCAATAACGTAGCACTTCGTCATCTGAGGAATAGTCATAATAACCCGCCCCCATTAACAGATCGAGTCCCTGAATCAGGGCTTTAGCACCATTAAAAAATCTTACTAAAAACTTCCCACTTTTTTCGTTATCGAATTTGTATGTTTGGTATGGCGCTAAACTGACATTAGGTAAAGGACTATCAATAAAATCAATTTCAATGGTACACAGAAGTTCTTCTTTATTAAGTAGCTTTGACCATTTAAATGGACCATAAACTATTTCGGAATCTTCAATAAAGATGTAGTTAGTTCCAGGATATTCATCTAAAACTATAACTCTTGAGTTTGCATGTGGTAGCTTACTAAGAATAACCTCAAAATAATCTTTAGGCTTTATAGGAGTCGCATCAAGGGAAGTGGCAACATATTTACATGCCTGTTCCGGCACCACGTTTTCGCTGTTTCGCTCGGATAGTCTTATTCTTAATTGGAACAACTTTTTATCGGGATAAGCTTCTTCAAGTTCACCGTAATGATTTGTTATGAATACCTTTTGTGTTGCGCAGAAATTATCTTCTGTTATCTGATGTAACTTGCCTTCAATTAGCTCAGCCACAGGTTTTACGAAACCAAATTGATCAGACTGATTTTTGCTTCCTTGTATATGACATATGATAATTCGTTCTTGTGGAAGTAAGGTATTTAGCATAAATGTTCCATATCGCTGTTTTAGTTGAGCTAACAAAGAATTAGATTATTAGCAAACTTGAGCCTTATACTTTACCCAAAGTTGAACTGATTGTCTTTAATGTTTGAGCCTGAAACACATACATTAGAATTCTTTGTATAGTAAAAAGCCGAGCAAATTGAATTGCTCGGCTTTTTCGTTTAAACATTATTTTATAAAGGTAATTACACGTCCAGGTTTGCAACCCGCAGCGCGTTTTCTTCGATAAAGTTACGGCGTGGTTCTACGTCGTCACCCATTAGTGTGCTAAACAGCTGGTCGGCACCAATGGCATCTTCAATAGTCACGCGCAGCATGCGGCGAGTATTTGGATCCATAGTGGTTTCCCATAACTGTTCAGGGTTCATCTCACCTAGTCCTTTATAACGCTGGATATATAAACCGCGTTTGGATTCGGCCATCAGCCATTCAAGCCCTTCAACAAAGCTCTCTATTGGCTTGATTTTCTCACCACGGCGAACATAACCACCTTCTTCAATCAGGTCAGCTATAGCAGCACCTAATTCAACAATACGGCCGTAATCCACTGAGGTGATAAAGTCATAATGCAGCAGGTATTCGTTGTCGATACCGTGCTGACGGATAATAACTTTTGGTATAAACAGATGACGCTCGCGGTCTTCTACTACAGCATAACCGTAGCTTGAACCATCTCCTTCACGCTCTTGTAAACGCGTGATGATGTTTTTAGCCCAGCTCTCGGCTAAAGCAGCATCTTTACACAGCTCAGGCGTAATAGCAGGCACATACACCAGTTCGTTCAGTAAGTTCGACGGGATCTTACGGCTTAAACGAGTAATAGTGGCTGACACTTTATGGTACAGCTGCACCAGAGTTTCCAGCTGCAGGCCACCTATGCCAGGAGCGTCTGCATTGACGTGCAGAGTAGCTTCATCCAGCGCCAGTGTGGTTAAGTATTCAGTTAAAGCCGGATCGTCTTTAATATATTGTTCTTGCTTACCTTTTTTCACTTTGTATAAAGGTGGCTGAGCAATATAGATATAACCACGTTCAATCAGCTCTGGTGTTTGACGGTAGAAAAACGTCAGTAACAGAGTACGGATGTGAGAACCATCGACGTCAGCATCCGTCATCAGGATGATGCTGTGGTAACGGGTTTTGTCCGGGTTGTATTCGTCACGGCCAATACCACAACCTAAAGCGGTTATCAGCGTGCCTACTTCCTGAGATGAAATCATCTTGTCGAAACGGGCTTTTTCTACGTTCAGGATTTTACCTTTTAACGGCAGAATAGCCTGGTTTTTGCGGTTACGGCCCTGCTTGGCAGAACCACCCGCAGAATCACCCTCTACCAGGTAAAGTTCTGATAATGCTGGATCTTTTTCCTGACAGTCGGCCAATTTACCCGGTAAACCAGCGATATCTAACGCACCTTTACGGCGAGTCATTTCACGGGCTTTACGTGCGGCTTCACGGGCACGGGCTGCGTCGACAATTTTGCCAACTATGATGCGGGCTTCACCCGGGTTTTCTAACAGGTATTCGTTCAGTTTCTCGTGCATCGCACTTTCAACTGCAGACTTCACTTCACTGGAAACCAGCTTGTCTTTGGTCTGAGAACTGAATTTAGGGTCCGGCACTTTAACGCTGATAACAGCAGTTAAACCTTCACGGGCGTCGTCGCCTGTGGCCGAAACTTTCATCTTTTTAGCGTAACCTTCGTGCTCAATATAAGTGTTTAACACCCGGGTTAACGCCGAGCGGAAACCTGCTAAGTGAGCACCACCATCCCGTTGTGGAATATTGTTGGTGAAACAGTAAATACCTTCCTGGAAAGAATCGTTCCACTGCATCGCTACTTCTACAGAAATACCATCTTCTTCACGGTGTGAGGTGAAGTAAAAGGCTTTCTGGTGAACCGGAGTTTTGGTGCGGTTTAAGTACTGCACAAATGCTTCGATACCACCTTCGTATTTGAAATGGTCAGTTTTGTCATCACGTTCATCAGTCAGAATAATGCTGACACCGGAGTTCAGGAATGACAATTCACGTAAACGTTTGGCCAGAATATCGTAGTGGAAATTGATATCGCTGAAAATGGTTGGACTTGGCCAGAAACGAATAGAAGTACCAGTGCCTTCAGTTTCACCTACTATAGATAAAGGCGCGTCTGGCACACCTAAACGGTAGATTTGTGAATGCACTTTTTGCTTACGGCGAATGGTCAGCTCTAACTTGTCAGATAAAGCGTTTACTACAGATACACCTACACCATGCAAACCACCTGATACTTTGTAGGAGTTATCATCGAATTTACCACCGGCGTGTAATACCGTCATGATCACTTCAGCTGCAGATACACCCTCTTCGTGCATATCTGTAGGAATACCACGACCGTTGTCGCGTACTGATACTGAGTTATCGGTGTGGATAGTTACCCATACATCAGTACAGTGGCCAGCTAAGGCTTCATCGATGGAGTTGTCGACGACTTCGAATACCATGTGGTGCAAGCCTGAACCGTCGTCCGTATCACCGATATACATACCGGGTCTTTTACGTACGGCATCCAGGCCTTTTAATACTTTGATACTCGACGAGTCGTAAATATGTTCTTCGGCCATCTTCATTCTGTCCGTATTGTTATCTGTCCGTGTTCCACGTGAAACAATGCTGGATTCACATCCGGTATTGCTGGCAGAACCTGATCAGTATTAATCGCTGAAATAAATACCTGCGAATTAATGGTGTTTAAAAAACTAAATATATGACGCTTGGAATTATCGTCTAATTCCGAGGCCAAATCATCAATTAATAACACTGGCTTTTTATGGCCGTAGTTATAAATCACGTTACTTTGCGCAACTTTCAGCGCAAAGAGTAATACTTTAAGTTGTCCACGCGACAACACTTCTTCTACCGCCTGGCCCGCTACTTTCAGCTTTAAATCCGCCTTTTGTGGGCCAAACTGACAATGTCCTAACCGCAAATCCTGCAGAAAATTTTGCTGCAGTAATTGCTGTAATTGCTCCGGCGTTTCGATACGTTCGGGCCAGCCTGAGTATAACTGCATGGTTAAACCCGAAGCCCAGAGCGCATCAACCAAAAGAGGCTGAACCGCCGCATCTAAAGCCGAAATATAACGCTGGCGTAAAGCCTGTAATTCAAATGCCAAACTGGCCAAATTTTGGTCCCAGTAGGCATATTCATCGTTATAACGCTTTTGTGTTTTTAACAACGCATTGCGATGTTTTAGTACACGCTGCAATTTGCTCCACAAGGAATAGAAACTGTGTTCCACGTGAAACAATCCCATATCGAAAAACTGCCGTCTTTCTTTTGGGCCCCCAAGTAATAGCTTAAAGCTCTCTGGGGTAATTAATTGTACCGGCAGCAATTGCGCCAGTTCAGAGACACGGTTCAGGTCTTCCCCGTTTAACCGCATCCGTAGTTCGCCTTCGCGTTCGCGCTGCAAGCCGAGATTTAATATCTGCTGCGCCATTTCAACTTTGGCATTCAGTAAAAATGCCGGTTGTTCATACCGGATCAGCTTTTCTGATCTGCTGCTGCGAAAAGAGCGGCCGTGCGCCAAATAATAAATGGCCTCGAGCAAACTTGTTTTGCCGCTGCCATTTTCGCCATAAATCAGGTTTATCCCGGAACGAAACTCTAAGTGAGCTTCGGCAATGTTGCGAAACTGCTGAATTCTAAGCGTATTTAATGCCATTCACTATAAACGCATTGGCATCACAACGTACATGGCGCCTGACTTACCGGCTACACCTTCAATCAGCGCACTGGAGTTACCGTCACTTAAATGCAGCACCACCAGGTCGGTTGATAAGGTATTCAGTACGTCGAGCAAGTAGCCGACGTTAAAGCCAATTTCCAGCGTATCGCCCTGGTATTCCACTTCAATGCTTTCTTCCGCTTGCTCGTGTTCAGGGTTATTCGCCACAATTTGTAGCTCACCTGAACTCAAAGTAAAACGCACGCCACGGTATTTTTCATTCGATAAAATGGAAGCGCGAACACAAGAGTCTTTTAATACATCACGGTGCGCTGTCACCAGCTTAGTGCTGTTGCGTGGCAATACACGACGATAATCAGGGAAACGGCCGTCAATTAATTTACAGCTGAAGCTGAATTGAGTGTCGGTTAAACGAATATGGTTTTGACCTAAACTTAAAGTCACCAGTTGATCATCGGCAATGAGTAAACGCATCACTTCCAGCACACCTTTGCGCGGAATAATGATTTGTTTTGAATGACCAGCTGTAGCAGCTAATTCAATAGAACTCATCGCCAGACGGTGACCGTCTGTTGCGACAGAACGTAAAGTGCCGTTATCCACTTCAAATAACAAACCGTTCAGGTAATAACGCACATCCTGGTTGGCCATTGAAAATGCGGTGTCGTCTAATAAATGACGCAACTGGCTACGTGGTAACTGTAAATCGACCTCACCTTGCCAGCTTTCTAAATTTGGATAATCGTTGGCGCTTAAAGTCGATAAGGTGAATTTACTTTTGCCTGTGCTGACCACACAGTTATCACCTTGCACTGTGACACTTAATAAAGAGGTGTCGGGTAAGCTGCGACAAATATCCAGAATCTTTTTCGCCGGCACAGTAATACGGCCAGGGCTTATAAGTTGCTGGATAGGTGACATAGCCACCAATTCAATTTCTAAGTCGGTACCGGTCAGGATGAGCTGACCGTCTTCGCGCGCTTCAATCAACACATTCGACAAAATAGGTAAAGTATGGCGCCGTTCAATAGCACCTGACACCATTTGTAAGGGTTTGAGCAGAGCGTCGCGTTCAATAGTAAATTGCATCACCATTCCCTATTATGAAGACAATGTTCGAATTAAGTTTTGGAAATCTTCTTTAATTTCATGCGTCTCTTCTTTTAACGATTCGATTTTACGACACGCATGCAAAACTGTGGTGTGGTCACGGCCACCAAAAGCATCACCAATTTCCGGCAAGCTGTGGTTGGTCAGTTCTTTCGCCAAAGCCATCGCCATTTGACGAGGACGGGCGACTGAACGGCTGCGGCGTTTAGACAATAAATCCGCCACCCGTATTTTGTAATACTCGGCCACAGTTTTCTGAATATTTTCGATCGTGACTAACTTGTCCTGCAAAGCCAGCATATCGCGTAATGCTTCGCGCACAAAGTCGATCGTAATAGGACGGCCAGTAAAGTTGGCATTGGCCGAAATACGGTTTAACGCACCTTCTAATTCACGCACATTAGAGCGAAGACGTTTAGCGACAAAAAAGGCCACTTCTTCCGGCAGACGAATATTGATCTCCTGAGCTTTGCGCATCAGGATCGCAACCCGGGTTTCCAGCTCAGGTGGTTCTATGGCGATAGTTAAACCCCAACCGAAACGACTTTTTAAGCGCTCTTCCACACCGTCGATTTCTTTTGGATAACGATCGCTGGTTAAAATGATCTGCTGGTTACCTTCAAGTAAGGCATTAAAGGTATGGAAGAACTCTTCCTGGGAACGATCTTTTTTCGCGAAGAATTGAATATCATCGATAAGTAGCGCATCTACGGAACGGTAATAGCGCTTAAACTCTTCTATCGCGTTGTTTTGTAAAGCTTTTACCATATCCTGTACAAAACGTTCTGAGTGCATGTAAATCACTTTAGCATTTGGATTTTTCGCCAGAATACCGTTGCCGACCGCATGCAATAAGTGAGTTTTACCTAAACCTGTACCGCCATATAAAAACAGCGGGTTATACGCAGTGCCAGGATTATCGGCCACTTGTTTGGCTGCAGCGCGCGCTAACTGGTTCGATTTACCTTCTACAAAGTTATCGAAGTTGTGTTTAGCATTGACATTGCTATTCACTATAGTTTTTGGCGCTGGCTCAGGCATAGCGGCCACCGGAGCTGCAGCTGGTGCAACTCGTGGCAATTGATTCACAGGGGCGGCCAAAGGCTTTTGGGTTGAACCAACATCAAAGCGTAAACGTGGCGCATGATCGCCACAGTAGCCCTGGATCAGTTCATTGATCCGATTCAGGTATTTGTCACGCACCCAATCCAACACAAAGCGGTTAGGCGCATACAAAGTCAGTGCGTCATGCGAGCTGTCAGCTTGTAATGGACGGATCCAGGTTCCAAAATCACGAGCCGGTAGCTCGGCCTGGAGCGCTTCGAGGCAATTTTTCCAAACGGACTGATACACCATATCTCCAAAAGCCCCTAATAATTATTATTTAGTTAGGCAGGCGTAAGTGAAAAGAGCAGCATTATCATACGATCTTATCCACAAGTTCAATATTGACTTTTGCAAAAATGCGACGCGCGGCAAAAACAATATGTAACCACTTGTTTTATATAACAATAAACCTCTTATTCTATTTACTGATATGCAAGCAAAAGATCAGACCAAAGCGGTCCAAAAACCGCTGTTTTTTAAAACAACTCACATTTTATCCCAGTTGAGTGACCTGCCTTGTGGACAACTTTTAAAGATCGATAAAAAATAATGATCAGATCAGCAGAAACACAAGGATCTGCATTGACAAGAGCTGCCGACCCGCTTAGAATTCGCGCTCTTTTTTAATCGCTGCGTTTTGGTTTTTACTAAAACACAGACCCTTAGTAAATATCGACCGGACGGACGAAGTTATGAAAAGAACATTTCAACCTAGCGTTTTAAAACGTGCTCGCGTCCACGGCTTCCGTGCTCGCATGGCTACCAAAAATGGCCGTCAAGTGATTGCACGTCGTCGTGCTAAAGGCCGCAAGCGCTTAACAGTCTAGTCAGATTCGTAAGCGCTGCGTGGTCAGCTATACATTCAGCAGGGAGTTACGTCTGTTAACTCCCCGCGAATTCGACAATGTCTTCCAAAATCCTTTCAGGGTTTCTTCTCCTCTCTTTACCATATTGTGTAAGCCAACTCAGTCTACTCATCCAAGACTTGGTCTGACTATTGCCAAAAAACGTGTTAAATTAGCCACGCATCGAAACCGCATCAAAAGATGTTCACGGGATAGCTTCAGGCTACACCAACATGAACTTCCACCTGTTGATTTAGTTTTGATGGTAAAAGGTGATATCAGCAACACGCCCAATGAAGAATTGCACAAGCAACTGGATAAGTTATGGGGCAAAATAGCTCGCCAATACAAAACACTGGTGCAAGACTGCTAATTTCCACTGTACGTGGTTATCAGAAGTTGATCAGTCCGTTATTTGGACCCAGTTGCCGGTTTTATCCCACCTGTTCTCATTACGCTATTGAAGCCATAGAACGCTTTGGTTCCGTAAAAGGTGGTTGGTTAACTACAAAACGTTTATTAAAATGTCACCCCTTACATCCCGGTGGTGAAGACCCGGTTCCACAAAAGCAGAAAGAGACTAACTAACAGATGGATTCTCAACGCAGTTTATTAGTGATAGCCCTCGCCTTCGTTAGCTTATTGTTATGGCAGGCATGGCAAACCGATCACGCGCCTAAACCAGTAACTCCGGTCACTGAACAAAGTACAACCAGTTCAACTGGTTCGGCCGACTTACAATTAAGCAGTTCAGGCACTTCAGCTCAACCTGCTGCGCCAGTTGCTACTCAACAAGTGATCACAGTCAGTACTGATGTATTAAAAGTACAGCTCGATACTAAAGGTGGCGATATTGTTGATTTAACTTTACCTGCTTTTACTTTAAGCAAAGACAGCGACCAGCCTTATCAGCTGATGCGTAAGTTAAACGGTTTTGAATACGTAGCTCAGTCTGGCTTATTAGCAGATGGTCCGGATGATAAACGCAACAGCGGTCGTCCTGTGTATTCTGCAGCCAAAACCAGTTACGCGCTTGCCAATGGCGAGCAGCAAGTTGTGGTGCCTTTAACCTTTAACCATAACGGTTTAGAGATTGAAAAACGCTACACCTTTACCGCTGGAAAATATGATGTCCGGGTAGAATATTTACTGAAAAATACCACTGCTGAAACTAAGTTAGTTCAGCCTTACCAGCATCTGGTGCAAACCATTAATAATGGCGAAAGCAGCAGCATGATGATGCCTATCTACCGTGGTGCGGCTTTCTCTACTTCTGAAAAACGTTATGAAAAATACGATTTTGAAGATATGCAGGAAACTAACCTGGCTCAATCCACCAAAGGTGGTTGGGTGGCTATGCTGGAGCACTACTTTGTTGCTGCATGGGTTCCTGAAAAAACTGCAGACAATCAACTGTATAGCTTAGTGAATAACGGCAACGGTATTGTAGGCGCTAAAGGCCCTGAGCTGACGATTCCGGCTGGTGAAAGCCTGACTATTGCTTCAACTTTTTATGCCGGTCCAAAGGATCAGGATAACTTAGCAGCTATTGCTGATGGTCTGGATCTGACGGTTGACTACGGCTTCTTATGGTTTATTTCTCAGCCTTTATTCTGGTTGTTAACCACTATTCAAAGCTTTGTCAGCAACTGGGGTGTCGCCATTATTATGATCACCCTGCTGGTGAAAGGTGTGATGTATCCGCTGACCAAAGTGCAGTACGAGTCTATGGCCAAGATGCGTAATCTGAAGCCAAAAATTGACGAACTGCAGGCCCGTTATAAGGACGACCGCTCAAAAATGGGCCCGGCTATGATGGAGTTGTACCGCAAAGAAAAAGTAAACCCTATGGGTGGCTGCTTGCCTATGCTGGTGCAAATGCCAATCTTCCTGGCTTTGTATTGGGTGTTCGTTGAGAGTGTGGAATTACGTCAGGCTCCGTTTATGTTATGGATCCAGGATTTGTCCACCCAAGACCCGTACTACGTATTACCAGTGCTGTTTGGTATCAGTATGTTTGTAATGCAAAAACTGACGCCTATGACAGTGACTGATCCTATGCAGCAAAAAATTATGCTGTGGATGCCAGTGGTGTTCTCAGTATTCTTCCTGTGGTTCCCAAGTGGTCTGGTGCTGTACTGGTTAGTCAGCAACCTGATTTCTTTAGCCCAGATGCTGTATATCTACCGCGGTATGGAGAAGAAAGGTCTATACACCAAAAGCTAAGGCTTAAGGTATACACTTTAAAGGCCTGTTTTCAGGCCTTTTTGTTTTTATGAGTTTAACAAATTGATCCTGTGGCCAAAGTAATTGGTGTTGCAGTGAGGCAACAAGCGAACGAGACCCCAGGAGCATAGTTGTCCTATGTGACTGGGGCGAGAGAACGCGGTCAACAAAACTGCAGCTTCAAGTACGAAGGCAATAATTTAAGTCGAGGTTTGATCTATGTACAGCACAGACACTATTGCCGCTCAGGCCACAGCCACAGGTCGTGCCGGTGTAGGAATAATACGGGTATCAGGCCCTGCCGTATCCACAGTGGCTTCTGCCATTCTGGGCAAAGTGCCAAAACCCCGTACTGCTGAATACCTGCCGTTTTTAGACGAACAAAAACAAACTCTGGATCAGGGCATAGCCTTGTATTTCCCAGGCCCCAACTCCTTTACCGGTGAAGATGTACTGGAATTACAAGGCCACGGTGGGCCCGTGCTTTTAGATATGCTGCTGCGCCGTGTGCTGGATATTAAAGATGTGCGTATAGCGCGCCCAGGCGAGTTTTCCGAACGAGCCTTTTTAAACGACAAATTAGATTTAACGCAAGCCGAAGCCATAGCCGACTTAATTGACGCAAGTTCGGAGCAGGCGGCCCGTTCCGCTATGCATTCATTGCAGGGTGAGTTCTCGCGCAAAATACACGATCTGGTCGAAAAAGTAATTTACCTGCGGATTTACGTCGAAGCCGCTATCGATTTTCCGGACGAAGAAATCGACTTTTTATCAGACGGTAAAGTAGCTGGTGACTTAGCCGAAATCATCTCTGATTTAGCCGGGATCCAGAAACAAGCCACTCAAGGCAGCATATTGCGCGAAGGTATGCGCGTAGTGATTGCTGGCCGGCCTAACGCTGGCAAATCCAGCTTATTAAATGCTTTAGCAGGCCGCGAAGCCGCCATAGTGACAGAAATAGCAGGTACCACCCGTGATGTCTTGCGTGAGCATATTCATATAGACGGCATGCCTCTGCATATCATCGACACAGCTGGTTTACGTGAAGCCACAGACAAAGTGGAACAAATAGGCATAGAACGCGCCTGGCAGGAAATAGAACAAGCAGACCGCGTACTTTTTATGGTCGATGGCACCACGACAAATGCCACCAGCCCAGCCGACATCTGGCCAGATTTTATGTCACGTTTACCCAAAGACCTGGGCTTAACTGTGATACGCAATAAAGCCGACTTAACAGGTGAAACGACAGGCGCCAGTCAGGACGGTGACTATCCGGTATTTCATATCTCGGCCAAAACCAATTCCGGTATAGAAGAGTTACGTGATCATTTAAAAGCCTGTATGGGCTTTGACGCCAATACAGAAGGCAGCTTTATAGCCCGCCGCCGCCATTTAGACGCGCTGGAACGCGCTGCAGAGCATTTAGCCATAGGCGACGCTCAGTTGCATAACCACCTGGCTGGCGAGCTGTTAGCCGAAGAACTACGCCTGACTCAGCAACACCTGAATGAAATCACGGGCGAATTCAGTTCAGATGATTTATTGGGCAGGATTTTCAGCTCGTTCTGTATCGGTAAATAACTCAATTCTAGCTCCCTCCCCGCATTGCCAGATGATCGCTGGCGGTGCGGCGGATAAGCAGCGTCAGTACTGCTGCTCCACATAAGGTAATCACGCTGGCCAGTAGTAAGCCTGAATCAAAACTGCCGCTTTGTTTGGCCAGATAACCACTGATAGCAGGCGCTATAACTTGAGCAGTGCCATAACAAAGCGTCATCTTACCCATCAGCTGAGCTGGTTTTGCTGGTAATAAGCGCCCTGCCATCGTCAGCATTAAGCTGACACAACCAACAAAACTGATGCCAAATAAAAAGGCACTAAACAATAACGCCAGCGCCTGACTCCAGAGCACAGGTAACACAATAGCCGAAGCGTTTAACAGCAAAGCCCAACGTAAACTGACTAAATAACCTGATAGTCGTGCGACACGATCCCAGAGTATCGCTGCTGGTGCTGCACCTACACCTAATGCAAAAAATGCCCAGTTACCAAAACCAGTCAGTTCTGCATTCAGACTCGCCATAGCGACAATAAAAGTGATAGTGACCACATAGCCATAACCGGCGCAGAAATACATCAAAAATAAGGGCCAGAGGAAACTACGCGGTAAGGCTAAAGGGGTTGCATCTGTGTTGTTGCTGGACAACGACAGCTGTGGCGCAGGCAACCAGCGCCATGCCGGAACTATCAGCACCAATCCAAGCAGACTAAGCGCCAGCCATTGCTGATCCCAACTCAAAGTGACAGCGCTAAATAGCTCGACTAATAAAGCCACTAAAGCTATGCCCAGGCCGAGGCCCGCAAAATGCAAACCCAGTTCAGCTTTAGCACCACGCGCGGCCAGCTGCTGCAAAATAAGGCCTGAAGCCAATAACATCGAAGCAGCCGAACTTAAACCTGCCAAGAAGCGCCACAAGCCCCAAAACAGAGGGTCTGAACTATAAGCTGTGGCTAGTGTGCTCACTACGGCAAAAACCAAACCAACACGATAGGCATAAAACTTCCACTGCCAGTCTTTTAACCGCACAGCCAATAAAGCGCCGGCAAAATACCCCAGGTAATTTACTGCTGCTAAATAACCAGCCAAAGCTTCAGTAAGACCTGCACCGGACATCAAAGGAATAAGCGGAGTATAGGCAAAACGCGCTATGCCTAAACATAACAGCTGACTAAAAAAACCTGCCAATAGTATGCGGCGGGCCACTGGATCAGACATACATTCCCTTCTTTTAGCATTCGCACTTTTTAGTCAGATTGACAGCCAACACAACGCAAAGCTATAGGCGAATAGTTGCAGAGATGGGTTGTTCGCCCGCACAATTTAAAAAGATAACAGCATCTTTAGCGCTATCAAAAGTAATACGCAGGCAAATAACTTCTTCAACAAGGCCGCAGGCACTTTAGTAGAAAGCTGCACCCCAAGCGGAGCGGCTACTACAGAGCCTATACTCATTCCCAACACAGCCGGCCAATACACAGCCCCTATCAGATCCGGATGAGTAACAGGAGCTGTCTGCAGCATATAGGAGATAGCGCCAAACACTGTCACCGGAAAACCCACGGCCACTGAACTGGCTACTGCTTTGGGCATGGCCATAAAGCGACTTAAAAAAGGCACCATCAAGACACCACCTCCAGCACCTATAAAACTGCCGGTGGCTCCGACTAAAGCCGGAAACCAGCGTAATAGTTGATTTGAGGGGGGATTTTGCAGCTGAGTCGTTTTTGTTGATGGCTTTAACATAGAGAAAGCCACATAAAGCAAAAAGGCGGCGAAAATACACTGCAGCCACAAGGCCGGCAAACGGGTTACCAGCAAGGAGCCAAGCACAACGCCAAATAAACTGGCTGGTAACATCAACCGGATCAACTCCCAGTTAATGGTCCCCTTTTGATGATGCACCCGCAGTGAAGAAATAGAACCTATAGCGGCTATCACCATAGAACTGGCAAGCGCTATAACAGGTGAAACTTCCGTGCTAAAACCTAAAGATGGCAGCATAAAAGTTAAAAAAGGCACTGTCACCAAAGCCATGCCGACGCCTATCAGGCCCAACAACAAGCCACCAGCAAGACCCGCCAGAATAAATAACGTCAGTACCCACAGATCCATAATTTCCCGCTTTCATCAAAAAGGCCAGCAGATGCTGGCCTGGTAGAATATTTTAGTTACCGCGCATAAGTGGCGGTTAAAGTCGCTTTGCCAATAGCGGTCGCATTCAGCATAAAACCTACTACAGCAGCGCTGGCTGCATCAGGCACAGCTAAAGTCGTTTCCGGTAAAGCCCAGACGGTAAACTGATAGCGGTGCATACCATGGCCTTCAGGTGGGCAAGCGCCACCAAATTCTTTAATACCATAGTCGTTGTTAAAACAGCGGCAGCCTGCTGGTAACTGACCATTGCCAGCGCCCTGAGCCAATGAGGTGACAGTAGCTGGAATATCCAGAACCAGCCAATGCCAAAAACCTGAACCTGTAGGTGCATCCGGATCGAACACAGTAATAGCAAAACTCTGAGTACCGTCTGGTGCATTCTGCCAGTTTAATGCAGGCGACAGATTTGGACCGTCACAACCAAAACCATTAAATTCAAAAGTTTTTGCCATAAAATGGCCTTCACGGATATCCGGGCTTGTCAGTTGAAATAGGCTGGATGTCATGCTTTTCCTTAGATTGAATTCAGAATTAAAGAGGTATAAGAATGGAGTCTGGACTTTGCCGCTAAGCAAATCCAGACTTTTGCGACCAACTCAGGTCAGTCCGCTTCAGGTATGTGCTTTCTAACTATGTTGCTGTAACCACTGATAAAACATCTGTTTTGGCATAGCACCTGATTGCTGAGCAACCAGCTTACCCGCTTTAAACAGCATCAGAGTGGGAATAGAGCGAATTTGAAACTGTGCCGCCAGTTGTTGTTGCTGTTCAGTATTTACTTTGGCAAACCGAAATTGCGGTTCTAATTCAGCAGCAGCCTGATTAAACACCGGTGCAAAGTTCAGACAAGGCCCACACCAGCTAGCCCAAAAATCGACCACCACAGGTAATTCTGACTTTTGGATCTGATTGACAAAATTCTGCTGGGTTAACTCTATGGGTTTTCCGGCAAAAAGCGCGTCTTTGCACTGACCACATTTGGGATGATCGGCAAACTTTTCCGGCTGAACCCGGTTTAAGGTTGAACAATGAGGACAGGCAATAATCATAACTGGCTCCAGATTTGGCTATTGAAGCTAAATATGGGCGCTGCATAAGTTTTTATAGAGTTATAGCTATAAAAAAACCGGCTTTCGCCGGTCTTTTTACAAGTCAGAGATTAATCTCTTGGCTTACGTGGTGCACGTGGAGCTGCACCTGGACGCGGGCCTGAGCCTGTTTCCGTGCGTTCACGACGTGGTGCTGAGCCTGGAGCTGAACCAGAGGTTGAACCGCCGGCTGTTGAGCCAGTATCCACACTGATATTCAGTTTTTGCTTACGCACATAGACCTTTTTCAGGTGCTGCATCGTCTCAGCCGGGATATTGGCTGGTAATTCTACAGTACTGAAATGATCAAACAGTTTGATGTTACCGATGAACTGGCTGTCGATGTTGGCTTCATTGGCGATAGCGCCAACGATGTCACCAGCGCGCACGCCATGTTCTTTACCCACTTCAATGCGATAATTGGTGTAATCACCTTTTAACTCACGACGCTGACGTGGTGGACGATCGCCACCCCGCTCAGGACGGTCACCTGAACGTTCTGGTCTATCGCCACGGGCAAATTTATCGCGGCCTGAAGACGGAGCACGATCATCACGGTCACGGCTATGTGGTTCACGGATTTCCGGGAACTGGTTAGCTACGTTTAACGGAGAATCTTTCTGCGCCAGATACAACAGGGCTGCAGCCATATCTACATCAGTCGTTTCTAACTTTTCACGCCAATCGTTCACCAGATCCTGGAAGAAGCTTAAGTTTTTCGCTTCAATGGTCTGAGCTAACTGAGCACGGAAAGACTCGATACGACGTTGTTCAATCACCTGACCTGTTGGCAGCGACATTTTTTCAATCGGCTGACGAGTCGCATGTTCGATAGTACGCAGTAAACGACGTTCACGTGGTGATACAAACAGAATGGCTTTACCATCACGACCAGCACGGCCGGTACGACCGATACGGTGTACATAAGCTTCGCTATCGTATGGAATGTCATAGTTGATAACCAGACTGATACGTTCCACGTCCAGACCACGGGCAGCAACGTCTGTTGCAACTATCACGTCCAGCTGATCAGCTTTTAAACGACGGATGGTTTGCTCGCGGTGAGCCTGGTTCATATCACCGTTTAAGCAGGCGACTGCATAACCACGGGCGCCCAGCTTTTCAGCAATTTCTTCAGTCGCACTTTTGGTACGAACGAAAATGATGCTTGCATCATATTCTTCGCCTTCCAGAATACGGGTTAACGCATCCAGCTTCTGATTATTGTCCAGCATTACGTAACGTTGTTGAATACGTTCAACAGTGGACGTTTTTGATTCGATTTTTACTTCATGAGCATTTTTTAAATGCTTCTGAGCAATAGCACGGATCTGGTTTGGCATAGTAGCGGAGAACATCGCAACCTGACGGCCTGGCGGAGTAGCATCCATGATAGTTTGAACATCATCGATAAAACCCATACGCAACATTTCGTCGGCTTCGTCCAGTACTATGGCACGCAGTTTATCCAGCACCAAAGTGCCACGATCCAGGTGGTCCATGATACGACCTGGCGTACCAACAATAACCTGAGAACCACGTTTCAGTGCTTTTAACTGAGTGGTGTAGTTTTGACCGCCGTATAAAGGCAGTACATGGAAAGCTGGCATATAACGGGCATAAGCCTGGAACGCTTCTGCAACCTGGATAGCCAGTTCGCGAGTAGGAGCCAACACTAAAATTTGTGGATCATTTTGGGCCGGATCTAAACGGGCTAATAAAGGCAGTGCAAACGCAGCTGTTTTACCAGTACCTGTTTGGGCTTGGCCTAGCAAGTCTTCACCAGCTAGTAACTTAGGAATAGCCGCTTCCTGAATTGGAGACGGATGTTCATAACCAAGTTCTAAAACTGCACGAAGAATAGGTTCCGGCAGCGCTAGCTGGGAAAAAGACATGGACTCGGACATATATTGTATAAACCTCAATAACACGCAGGCGAACGGTTTGTGCTATCGTAGATTTACTGAGCCTGCTTTGCAGTAAAAATACCCAAAAAGGTGCAAGAAGCATTCGCTTTGCACGTTTTAATTCCAGTAGTATAGCCAATCATTTCACTGACAATAGGATGCAGTATGATTGAGATCCTTGTGGGCAGCCAAATGGGCGCTGCGGAATATGCAGCAGAACAAGTAGCTGAAACTTTGGAAAAAGCGGGTTATGAAGTAAAACTTCATCTCACCCCTGATTTAACACTGATAACCAGAAATAGTATCTGGTTAGTCGTCACTTCGACGTATGGCGCAGGGGATCTGCCCGATAATATCCAACCTTTTGTGGATCAATTAGCACAAGATCGAACAGATCTTACCACAGTTTCCTACGCAGTGATCACTTTAGGTGATTCCAGTTACGATACTTTTTGTCTGGCCGGTAAAAAAATCTCTGACCTTTTTGGTTCTTTAGGTGGCAGATTATTGTTACCAGGATTAGATATCGATGTTTTAACGGCTGAACTGCCTGAAGATCAAGCTTTGGTCTGGCTGCCTGAATTTATCAAAACTCTGCCTTAAACTCTTCTTAGTTATACATAACAGGATCTTTTACCCTTCATCACCTAAAGGCCCGTAAACAAAGGGCCTTTACTCTTTATAACCCGATCGTGATCGACTTCTATATAAAGAGGATCATACTTATGATCCAGTTACACATAGATATCCACAGTTTTCACTTATTATTAGGTCGAATGTGTATAAGTGTAGTTATAACTTATGTAAAAGCTGAAGTTATCCTCTGTGTAACAAATCAGGTTTTATGCCCTGTGTATAAAAGTGCTAGTTAAACACCGCTTGTTCGACTCAGGATCTTGTGTTGATCACAGGATCCGATCCTTTCTAACTGATTGATCTTCAAAACAGATCAAGGGTTACCCACAGAAAAGGCTCCGTATAGTAGTAAACATAATAAAAAGATCTCTTTAAAGATCCTTATATATTATTAGTGATCTTTCGAGGATCGTGATCGAGTTTTAATCATTTCCCAAAGCCTCAGATCCAGTTACAATACGCGCCCTTTTTACAGAACTGGTTTGAGTTCGAGGCCTATATGCTTTTTCAGGAAACATTTGATGTCATCGTTGTTGGTGGTGGTCACGCCGGCACAGAGGCTGCGCTTGCTGCGGCCCGCATGGGAATGCAAACTTTATTGCTGACTCACAACGTTGAGACTTTAGGTCAGATGTCCTGTAATCCGGCCATTGGTGGCATTGGTAAAGGCCATCTGGTGAAAGAAATTGATGCCCTGGGTGGCGTCATGGCAAAAGCTACGGATCGTGCCGGGATCCAATTCAGAACGTTAAACAGTTCGAAAGGCCCGGCTGTACGTGCAACCCGTGCTCAGGCTGACCGTCAGCTCTATCGTGCAGCTGTACGTTTAGTTCTTGAAAACCAGCCAAATTTGAAGATCTTTCAACAAGCCTGTGATGACTTGATCGTAGAAAACGATCAGGTTTGTGGTGTAGTGACCCAAATGGGGTTGAAATTTAAAGCTAAATCAGTGGTGCTGACTGTAGGTACTTTCCTCGGTGGCCAGATCCATATTGGTTTACAAAATTACAGTGGTGGCCGTGCCGGTGATCCGCCATCCATAGCACTGGCTAGACGTTTACGTGAATTGCCTTTCCGTGTGGGCCGTTTAAAAACCGGTACTCCACCTCGTATTGATGCCAGAACTGTTGATTTTTCAGTGATGCAGGCTCAGCCTGGTGATAACCCGACTCCGGTGTTTTCGTTTATGGGATCCCACAAGGATCAACCGACTCAGATCCCTTGTCATATCACCTACACCAACGAGCAAACCCACGATATTATTCGTAATGGTTTAGACAGATCCCCTATGTACACTGGTGTGATTGAAGGCATAGGCCCACGGTATTGCCCTTCGATCGAAGATAAGATCACCCGTTTTGCTGACAAAGATAAACACCAGATCTTTATTGAGCCAGAAGGTTTAACCACACACGAGCTGTATCCTAACGGGATATCTACCAGCTTGCCTTTTGACGTGCAGTTAAACCTGGTTCGTTCGATCAAAGGTCTGGAAAATGCCCATATTACCCGGCCTGGTTATGCCATTGAATATGACTTTTTTGATCCACGGGATTTAAAAACTTCATTGGAAACCAAGTTTATCAAAGGCTTGTTTTTTGCAGGACAAATTAACGGCACTACAGGTTACGAAGAAGCTGGTGCTCAGGGCTTAATGGCTGGTATGAACGCAGCGCTTTCTGCTCAGGATAAAGACTCCTGGACGCCAAGCCGTGATCAGGCCTATGTCGGTGTTCTGATTGACGACTTGACCACTATGGGTACCAAAGAGCCGTACCGTATGTTTACCAGCCGTGCTGAATACCGTCTGATGTTACGTGAAGACAATGCGGACATTCGTTTAACCGCCAAAGGCCGTGAGTTAGGTTTGGTCGACGATGCGCGTTGGGCTGCGTTTAACCTGAAAATTGAACAAATTGAACTGGAACGCCAGCGCTTAAAACAGCAGTGGATCCACCCACAACACGCGGCTTTGGCCGAAGTGAACCTGTTGGTGAAAACGCCGCTGAGTAAAGAAGCCAGTCTGGAAGAATTGATCCGTCGTCCTGAAGTGAATTATCAGGATCTGATGAAAATTGATCTGGTAGGCCCGGGCTTAGCCGACCCTGCAGCTGCTGAACAGGTTGAAATTCAAATCAAGTACGAAGGTTATATCAATCGTCAGCAGGACGAGATCTCCAGACAAGAGCGTAACGAAAATACTCGTTTGCCTGCAGGCTTTGATTACAAAGCGGTCAAAGGTTTATCCAACGAAGTGATACTGAAACTGAATCAGGTGCAACCTGAAACCATGGGCCAGGCTTCGCGTATTTCAGGCATCACGCCTGCCGCTATTTCGTTATTGCTGGTCTACCTGAAAAAACAAGGTTTACTGCGCAAATCTGCTTAAGCATTGGGATCATCATGCTGGAAAAATTAAAAAAGCTGGTCGCTCAGACCAGCTTAGTTTTATCTGAACACCAACTGCAACAACTAGTTGCTTATGTCCAGTTGCTGGACAAATGGAACAGTGCTTACAACCTGACCTCAGTGCGTGATCCAGAAGAAATGCTGGTGAAACACATTATGGACAGCCTGGTTGTGGCACCTTTTGTCACTGGAAAACGTATTATCGACGTTGGTACTGGTCCTGGTTTGCCTGGTATTCCGCTGGCGATAGCATTACCTGACAAGCAATTTTACCTGTTGGATAGCCTTGGCAAACGCATTCGTTTTTTAAATCACGTCAAATTACAGCTGAAACTACAGAACTTTGAAGCTATTCAGAGTCGGGTGGAAGATCATCAACCTGAAACAGGGTATGATGCGGTACTGAGCCGTGCTTTTGCTTCAATGACCGATATGGTGAACTGGTGTCAGCATTTGCCAGGGGCCGATGGCCAGTTTTTAGCCATGAAAGGCGCTTTAGCTCAAGAAGAAATTGCAGCTTTGCCGAATTTTGTTAAAGTTGTCGGCAGTCATCCGTTACAGGTGCCAACACTGAACGCCGAACGTTATCTGGTAGTGTTGGAGAAAGTCTAATTTAATCAAAAACGTATTGGGGTCCTTGTGGGAAAAGTCATAGCTATTGCAAACCAGAAAGGTGGTGTGGGCAAAACAACCACAGCGGTCAATCTGGCTGCCTCTATGGCCGCAACCAAACGCAAGGTGCTGCTGATTGATTTGGATCCGCAAGGCAACGCCACCATGGGTAGCGGTGTCGACAAATATGCCGTGCATGCCAGCGCTTATGAATTACTGGTGGAAGAAAAACCTTTTGCCGAAGTAGTGGTGAAAGAAACGGCCGGTGGTTATCACCTGATCGCAGCTAATTCTGATGTGACAGCCGCCGAAGTGCGTTTACTCAACGTCTTTGCCCGCGAACTGCGTTTACGTAATGCGTTAAAAGACGCCCGGCAACAGTACGATTTTATTTTTATTGATTGTCCGCCAGCACTGAACATGCTGACGGTGAATGCAATGGCCGCCGCAGACTCCGTGTTGGTGCCTATGCAATGTGAATACTATGCGCTGGAAGGTTTAACTGCCCTGATGGACACCATCAATCAGCTGACATCTGTGGTCAATGCCGACCTTAAAATCGAAGGTATTTTGCGTACTATGTACGACCCACGGAACCGTCTGGCCAATGATGTGTCTGAACAGCTGAAACAACATTTTGGCGATAAAGTTTACCGTGCTGTGATCCCACGTAACGTGCGACTGGCGGAAGCTCCAAGTTTTGGTACTCCGGTCATGTATTACGACAAAGGTTCAACAGGGGCTAAAGCCTATCTGGCGCTCGCTGGCGAAATTTTACGCCGCGCCGATAAAAAAACTGTAAAAACCACCACTCCCGCCTAATTGACAAGGAATACAACTGAAGATGTCGGTAAAAAAACGTGGCTTAGGCCGGGGCTTAGACGCTTTACTCACTACTAAACCTGTGTCTGATCAACAGAATGACGCCAACTTTTCTTCAGCGCAGCGCAGCGAATTGCAAAAACTGCCGATTGAATGGCTCAAGCCGGGTAAATACCAGCCGCGTAAAGATATGTCGCAGGATGCACTGGAAGATTTAGCAAGTTCAATCCGTTCCCAAGGCATTATTCAGCCTATTGTTGTGCGTCAAATTGGTGAAGAGTCCTATGAAATCATCGCTGGTGAGCGGCGCTGGCGTGCAAGCCAGTTGGCACAACTGGATGTTATTCCTTGTATTATTAAAGACGTACCAGACGAAGCTGCTGTTGCTATTGCCCTGATTGAAAACATTCAGCGCGAAGATCTGAATGCAATGGAAGAAGCCATTGCACTGCAGCGTTTATTGTCCGAATTTGAACTGACGCATCAGCAAGTGGCTGATGCTGTTGGTAAATCACGCGCCAGTGTGACTAATTTATTACGACTGAACCAGTTGAATGACGATGTGAAGTTATTGCTGGAACATGGTGATATCGAAATGGGCCATGCCCGAGCTTTATTAGCACTGGATGGCCTGGCGCAATCCGATGCAGCCCGTATTGTGGCTGCAAAGCAGATGACGGTACGTGATACTGAAAATCTGGTGCGCCGACTGCTAGAACCTGCCCCTGAAACCACTCCAAAAGTAAAAGACCCGGATGTCAGTTCGCTGGAGCAACGCTTAAGTGAACGTTTTGCCGCCCCTGTTGAGATTAATTACAACAAAAAGGGCAAAGGCAATCTGGTGATTTCATACAGCAGCTTAGATGAGCTGGAAGGCATACTGAGCAAATTACAGTCAGAGTATTCTGAATCCTAGGCTGTAATTTTTCATTATCTCAGACAAAAGTTAGAGTAAGGCCGCTTTTTCTTGCAAAAAAAAGGCAGATAAGTATACTTGCGCTGGCTTTAAACTATTCAATATTGACAGGATTAGCAGGCCATAAAAAGTGCTGAAAACTCAAAAAAAAGGCCCTTTATCGCTAATTCCTAAGTTGTTGCTGAGCCAGCTTGTGGCCGCAGCCGTAATGACAACTATAGTTTGGCTGGCAATGGATGGACGATCCGCAAAATCTGCTTTGTTGGGGCTGCTCTGTGGCATGCTTCCTCATTCCATCTTTGCCTGGTATGTGTTCCGCTTTCACGGTGCAGATCAGGTTCAATTGATCCTGAAATCCATTTACCGGGGCGAAGCCATCAAATTTTTTGTCGTGGCATTGCTGGTCGTAGCAGTGCTTAAATTTGTCGCAGTAGTGCATTGGATTTTTATCACGGCCTTTAGCGTGGCATTGCTGTTACAAATTCTGATACCGATTTTAATTAACTACGATAATTGGGACTAACGATGGCATCAGGTGCTGAGATTACAAGCAAAGAGTATATTACTCACCACTTGACCAACTGGAGTGTCGGCGAAGGTTTTTGGACCGTTCACGTTGATACTTTAGGCTGGTCAATTCTAATGGGACTTGTGTTCCTGTTTTCTTTCCGTGCTGTGGCAAAAAAAGCCAACGCCGGTGTTCCAACCAAATGGCAATGCGCCGTTGAAATGTTGGTCGAGTTTATCGACAGTACAGTCAAAAATACCTTTCATGGTAAAAGTGCCGTTATAGCCCCACTGGCATTAACCATTTTTGTATGGGTATTGCTGATGAACCTGCTGGACTTGATCCCTGTGGACTTCATTCCATATGCAGCCCAAATGATCGGCGCGTCTATGGGTTATGACCCACATCATGTCTACATGAAAATTGTACCTACCACCGACCTGAACATGACTATTGCTCTGGCGTTGGGTGTCTTTATTCTGATGATTTACTACTCAATCAAAATTAAAGGTGTGGGCGGCTTTATCAAAGAACTGACGACTCAGCCGTTTAATACGCCTTGGTTATACTGGTTCAACTTTATTCTGGAAGTTGTAGCTCTGCTTGCTAAGCCATTGTCACTGGCACTGCGTCTGTTCGGTAACTTATACGCAGGTGAGCTGATCTTTATCCTTATCGCTATGACAGGCATTTACCAGATCTTTGGTTTGCATTTTGTCTGGGCTGCGTTCCACTTATTGGTTATCCCACTTCAGGCCTTTATTTTCACTATCCTGACCGTGGTCTACCTGAGTATGGCGCACGAGAAACACTGATTTCGTTTTAACTTTAACTTTAACTTAGAAACTTGGAGAAAATCATGGAAATGGTATTAGGCTTAAAATACATCGCAGTAGCCCTGTTAATCGGTTTCGGTGCCTTAGGTACTGCAATTGGTTTCGGTACTTTAGGTGGTAAATTCTTAGAATCAGCTGCTCGTCAACCTGAACTGGCCGGTTCTTTACAAGGTAAAATGTTTATCGTTGCAGGCTTAATCGATGCTATCGCAATGATCGGTGTTGCTATCGGTCTGTACATGCTGTTCGCACTCGCTTAATTCGGTTTCTGAACAGAACCATTTACTTTGTAAAATTAAGGAGAAGCGGTTGTGAATATTAACGCCACTCTCATTGGTGAATTAATAGCTTTCCTGGTGTTCGTACTTTTCTGTATGAAGTATGTATGGCCACCAATCATCAATGCTATTGAAACTCGCCAGCAAAAAATTGCAGACGGTTTGGCCGCGACTGATCGCGCCGAGCAAGATCTGCGTTTAGCGCAAGAGAAAGCAAAACAGCATCTGGTTGAAGCAAAGACGCAAGCCTCTGCTTTGATTGACCAGGCTAAAAAACGCGAACAGCAGATTATTGAAGAAGCTGCCGTTAAAGCCCAGGCAGAGCGGGAAAAAATCCTGGCTCAGGCGAAAGCCGAAGTCGAAGCTGAACGGATCAGAGCTAAAGAAGAATTGCGTAAGCAAGTTGCAGCTTTAGCTGTAGCTGGTGCAGAAAGAATTCTTCAGCGTTCAATAGATGAAGCTGCTCACAGCGACATCCTGGAAAAACTGGTCGCAGAACTTAATTGAGGATGAGCCATGTCTGAACTGACTAATTTAGCTCGTCCTTACGCCAAAGCGGCGTTTGAGTTTGCAGTAGAGCACAATGCATTAGAAGCCTGGACTGGCATGTTATTTTTCGCTGCTGAAGTAGCAAAAAATGATTTTGTCTCCGAGCAACTGCAAAGTGCCGGTGCAGCTGAAAAGCAAGCTGAGTTCTTTTTAAAAGTGTGCGGTGAGCAGTTAAATGCCCATGGCCAGAACTTTATTAAGCTCATGGCGGAAAATAATCGCTTGCTGGCGTTGCCTGCAGTGTTTGACGGTTATGTTGCATTAAAAGCTGAGTACGAAAAGGAAGCCACTGTTGAAGTGATTTCTGCTACGACACTCAACGCAGCACAACAAGACAAACTGGCTGCGGCTTTATCGCAACGTTTAGCACGTAAAGTGAAATTGAACTGTAGTGTAGATCCGACCGTCGTTGGCGGTATGTTAATCAAAGCCGGTGATATGGTGATTGACGGCTCGGTTCGTGGCAAGTTAGACCGTTTAGCTACTGCACTGCAGTCATAATTGGGGATTAGAGCATGCAACTGAATTCCACTGAAATCTCTGAACTGATCAAAAAACGTATTGAACAGTTCGAAGTTGTCAGTGAAGCTCGCAACGAAGGTACTATCGTCGCTGTTACTGACGGTATTATCCGTATCAACGGCCTTGCTGACTGTATGCAAGGCGAAATGATTGAGCTTCCTGGCAACCGTTACGCTATCGCACTGAACTTAGAAAGAAATTCAGTAGGTGCTGTAGTTATGGGTCCTTATGCGGACCTGCGTGAAGGCACAAAAGTTAAATCTACTGGCCGTATCCTTGAAGTACCAGTTGGCCCAGGTCTGTTAGGCCGTGTGGTAAACACTTTAGGTGAGCCAATCGACGGTAAAGGTCCAATCGATGCTGCTGGTTTCGCACCAGTAGAAAAAATCGCTCCGGGCGTTATCGATCGTCGTTCAGTAGACCAACCTCTGCAAACTGGTTACAAGTCAGTTGACTCCATGATCCCTATCGGTCGTGGTCAGCGTGAATTGTTAATCGGTGACCGTCAGACAGGTAAAACGGCTTTAGCTATCGATGCAATCATCAACCAGAAAACTTCTGGCGTGAAATGTATCTATGTAGCTATAGGCCAAAAAGCTTCTACTATCGCTAACGTAGTACGTAAACTGGAAGAGCACGGCGCTCTGGCCCACACTATTGTTGTTGTAGCTTCTGCTTCTGAAGCAGCTGCACTGCAATTCCTGGCGCCATACTCTGGTTGTACTATGGGTGAATACTTCCGTGACCGCGGTGAAGATGCACTGATCGTATACGATGACTTGTCTAAACAAGCTGTTGCTTACCGTCAAATCTCTCTGTTGTTACGTCGTCCACCAGGCCGTGAAGCTTACCCAGGTGACGTATTCTATCTCCACAGCCGTCTGTTAGAGCGCGCATCTCGTGTAAACGAGCATTATGTTGAGCGTTTAACCAACGGTGAAGTGAAAGGCAAAACTGGTTCATTAACTGCACTGCCAATTATCGAAACTCAGGCTGGCGACGTTTCTGCGTTCGTTCCAACCAACGTAATTTCGATCACTGACGGTCAGATCTTCTTAGAATCTGGTTTATTCAACGCCGGTATCCGTCCAGCAGTAAACGCTGGTATTTCGGTATCTCGTGTTGGTGGTGCTGCTCAAACCAAAATCATCAAAAAGCTGGGTGGCGGTATCCGTTTAGCCTTAGCTCAGTACTCTGAACTGGCGGCATTCGCTCAGTTCGCTTCTGACCTGGATGACGCGACTCGTGCGCAGTTAGACCACGGCCAGAAAGTTACTGAACTGATGAAACAGTTACAATACGCGCCAATGGGCGTGGCTGACATGGGTGTGTCTATTTTCGCTATCGAAAAAGGCTACATGAAAGACATCGAAGTTGCCAAAATTCTTGATTTTGAAGCTGCTTTAATTGCTTACATGCACTCAGAGCACGCAGCGTTTATGGCTGATCTGAACAAAACCGGTAACTACAACGACCAAATCGAAGCGACATTAAAAGGCGCTATTGAGAAGTTTAAAGCAACTCAGACTTGGTAAACATATCGGGTGTGGGAAACCGCACCCGGTCGTTGAAACTTTCGGAGATTAGTCATGGCCGGCGCAAAAGAGATAAAAAGTAAGATCGGGAGTATTAATAATACTCGTAAGATCACCAGCGCAATGGAAAAGGTAGCAGTCAGCAAAATGCGCAGAGCGCAAGAGCGGGTTGCACATAGCCGTCCATACGCTGAAGGTATGCGCAAAGTGATCGGCAATATCGCAAACGGCAACATCGAATACCGTCATCCGTATTTAACGGAACGTCCGGTAAAAAATGTAGGCTACATTGTGATATCGACAGACCGTGGCCTTTGCGGCGGCTTAAATACCAATGAGTTCAAACGTATTGCTCTGGAGCTGAAAAGCTGGAAAGAGCAGGGAGCTACGGCTCAGATTGCGGTGATCGGTAACAAAGCTACAGCGTTTTTCAAACGTTTTGGCGGTAAAGTTCTGGCACAACAAACTGGTCCTGGTGATAACCCACGTTTGGCTGATGTGATTGGTTCGGTTCAGGTGATGCTGAAAGCATACGAAGAAGGCCGTATCGACCGCTTGTTCCTGGTGTACAACAAGTTTGTAAATACCATGAAACAAGAGCCAGTGATCGAACAACTCTTACCTTTGCCAAAAGCAGACGTAACAGCGAAAAGCCATAGCTGGGATTACATTTACGAACCGGATCCAAAGGTAATTTTAGATAAATTACTGAGCCGTTACGTAGAGTCTCAGGTATACCAGGGTGTAGTTGAAAACGCGGCAAGCGAACAAGCTGCCCGTATGGTGGCGATGAAAGCCGCTACAGACAACGCTGGTAGCTTAATGGATGACCTGAAGTTGGTTTACAACAAAGCACGTCAAGCAGCTATTACCCAGGAACTGAGCGAAATCGTCGGTGGGGCCGCTGCCGTTTAAGGCTTAGGTTACAGAAATTAGAGGATTAAACATGAGTCAAGGTAAGGTAGTCCAAATCATTGGCGCCGTTGTGGATATCGACTTTCCACAAGAATCGGTACCTGGTATCTATGACGCGTTAAACGTAACAAGCGGCGACCTGGCTGGTTTAGTACTTGAAGTACAACAGCAATTAGGCGGCGGTACTGTACGTGCTATCGCGTTAGGTTCAACCGACGGTTTACGTCGTGGCGCTGAAGTGTCTAACACTGGCAAAGCCATCCACGTACCAGTAGGTAAAGCGACTTTAGGTCGTATCATGAACGTATTAGGCGAGCCAATCGACGAAGCTGGTCCTATCGGTGAAGATGAGCGTATGCCTATTCACCGTGCAGCACCAAGCTACGAAGATCAAGCCGCTTCAAACGCTCTGTTAGAAACAGGCATCAAGGTTATCGACCTGGTATGTCCGTTTGCTAAAGGCGGTAAAGTAGGTCTGTTCGGTGGTGCCGGTGTTGGTAAAACCGTAAACATGATGGAACTGATCCGTAACATCGCGATCGAACACAGTGGTTACTCTGTATTCGCCGGTGTAGGTGAGCGTACTCGTGAAGGTAACGACTTCTATCACGAAATGAACGATTCAAACGTACTGGACAAAGTATCACTGGTGTATGGCCAGATGAACGAGCCGCCAGGCAACCGTTTACGTGTAGCTCTGACCGGTCTGACTATGGCCGAGAAGTTCCGTGACGAAGGCCGTGACGTTCTGTTCTTCGTGGACAACATCTACCGTTACACACTGGCCGGTACTGAAGTATCAGCTCTGTTAGGCCGTATGCCATCTGCAGTAGGTTACCAGCCAACGCTGGCCGAAGAGATGGGTGTACTGCAAGAGCGTATCACTTCAACCAAAACTGGTTCTATCACATCTGTACAAGCGGTTTACGTACCAGCGGACGACTTAACTGACCCGTCACCAGCTACTACGTTCTCTCACTTAGATGCGACAGTTGTATTGTCTCGTAACATCGCTTCACTGGGTATTTACCCGGCAATCGATCCACTGGACTCTACTTCACGTCAGCTGGACCCGTTAGTGATCGGTAAAGAACACTACGATACAGCCCGTGGCGTGCAGTCAGTACTGCAACGTTACAAAGAATTAAAAGACATCATCGCCATCTTAGGTATGGACGAATTGTCTGATGAAGACAGAACTGTGGTTTACCGTGCACGTAAAATCCAACGTTTCCTGTCTCAGCCATTCTTCGTAGCCGAAGTATTCACTGGCTCTCCAGGCAAATACGTTCCGCTGAAAGAAACTATCCGTGGTTTCAAAGGCATTCTGGAAGGTGAATTCGATCACATGCCAGAACAAGCCTTCTACATGGTTGGTTCTATCGACGAAGCGATCGAAAAAGCGAAGAAGCTGTAATCAACTACAGCTTTAGGAGAGCGAAATGGCAATGACAGTACAACTGGATGTGGTAAGCGCCGAAGAGCGGATTTTTTCTGGTCTGGTGGAATCCATTCAGGTAACAGGTAGTGAAGGTGAATTAGGTATTTTACCTGGTCACATTCCGCTTCTTACTGGAATCAAGCCTGGTATGGTTCGTATCGTCAAACAGTTTGGCGAAGAGCATCTGATTTATGTCGCTGGTGGTGTGCTGGAAGTTCAGCCGCACAGCGTCATAGTGCTTGCCGACGTAGCGGTACGAGCTGAAGATCTGGACGAGCAAGCTGCTTTAGCTGCTCAGAAACGTGCAGAAGAAGCGATGCAACATGCAGGCGCTGACTTCAACTACGCAGAAGCTGCAGCTCAATTGGCTGAAGCTATTGCCCAGTTACGTTTAATTCAGAAACTTCGCAAAAAATAAGCGGATTACTGCATACTAAAAAGCCACCTTCGGGTGGCTTTTTTTATATGTCTCATTGACCAGGATTTTGTCGTTTCTTGGCTAAATTGCATGAGTGTAGTCAATGAGACTGTTGCTGTAATTTTAAAGGATCTTCAGTTCTGGGGTTTCCATTGAATAAACTCCAGCGCAAGTTCTGGCGTCACAAAGACAGTTGCGTAAAGTTGGTCCGGATTGTGTGGATCCGGATATATTCCTAGCAGCTGATAAGGCAGCTGGCTGCCTCGTGTTTCGCCTGTGGCGATATCATGCAGTTCCAGATGCCCTAACATACCAAAACGGTATTGCTTCTGACCCTGCATTAACCAAAGGGCCATAAAGTTATTGTCTGTGTTGGTCTTTAGTTCTACATCATTTTTACCGCCATCAACATAACGTAACAGCTTGCCGTCACGGTGATAGTGTAATTGGCCCTGAGCATCGAACTGTGCAAAAGTTCCGGCTGAAAAAGTCAGTTGAGTTAACTCATTGCTGACTAAATCCAGTTGCCATAGATTCTGGCTATTGCCTTGCAACCTGGTTAGCACCAGACCGCTGTTATCGGGTAACCACACGGCCTGTCCAAGGTCATTGGTTTCGAGTTTGTTGATCAGTTGCTGACGTTGGGTATCGTATAAATACAAGTTACCTTGTTTATGAAAGGCAATATAGCGTCCGTCGCCTGACCAGTTGATACCGCTAAGCCGTTTGTCATCAGGTGTAAGTTCTGTCAATTGAACATTTTGCCCCTTATTGTTTAGCCATAGCTGCCAACTGCCAGTCCAATTGGCGGAAAAAGCATAGCTGTCGCTATCTACAGGGGATACAGCTAAATCTGCCGTGCTGCCTTCTGTATCACTGAGCACAGTAATTTTCCGTTCAGTGGCATTAAATGGCTGCTCAATTTTAATAAGTTGCATAGCGTTTTGCGTGGCACTGCCTGCAGTGAAGTTGGAAATATAGGCCTGATCTTCAGTCAGCAAAGTTAACTCACCTATGGTAACGCCTTGAGGAAACTTTAGCAGGCTCCTACTTTTATCAGCCACTTTAAGCTGCAATATGCCATCACCGCCTGGCAAAATAAGGCTGGACTGATCGATACTCCACTCCAGCCCCAGCAAAATCGTTGGAAATGGCAGGCTGGCCAGTCTGGTATGTTCCCTGCTTATGGGATCATAAAGGTAAATATCAGGTTTATTCGATTCAGGCATCAGAATATAGGCCAGTTTGCTGCCGTCGGCAGATAAAGCCAGCATGGTGACGCCAAGACCTGCAGAGGGTGCTGCCAATAAGGTTTGTATCGCTCCGGTGGTCAGGTTTTCTGCTAGCAGCGCGTTGCTGGAATATAAGCCACCATTGCCTTTGCTGTAGTACAGCCATTGTCCATCTGCACTTTGTTGTGCCGTGCCAAAGCTCAGGCCTGCACAAGAGGTTAGTGTTTTGACCTGATACTGAGGATACTGGCTGAAATCATAATTCTGGTATTCACAGCGTTGGCCATCTTTACTAATAGTCTGGACTAATAGATTACGGGCTGTTGGTTGCCAGGTCTGAATGCTATACAAATTGTCATTGCCTTCAATTACCACTTCCTGCAATGCACTGCCTGTTCCCATACCTAATTTTCGTACAATGGCACGCACAGTGCCGTCTGGCTGTGAGTGGCTATAAGCCAGAAGTTGCTTATCTGGCGACAATAAAGGCCGTGATTCAATGCCTTTAAACCAGGTTATTTTTTGTCTGGCCACAATATCCATCTGTTGAACCTGGGGTTTGTCCTCCAGCTTTGAATTTTCAACGGTTAAAACAGGTTCTTTGCCCGAATAAAAATAACCAGCACCTACAGCAGCAAGCAGTAAGGTTGCCAGTAGACCTGACCAAAGTGGCAGACGTTTAAACCCAGTGGGAGATGTTGAGGCGTTGAACTCAGTGCTGGTTGGTTGAGTCATTGCTGCTTCTGACTGATTAGGCAGTTGTAAACTATAACCTTTACGATGATGGGTTTTAATCAGTGACTGTTGCACTTCTGGGTGCTGCAATACTTTACGAAGTTCAGACATGGCGCGATTTATCGCATTATCATCAACATAAGCTTGTTGCCATATAGAGTCGACAAGCTGCTGGCGGGAGATTATTTTGCCGGGATGTTCAGTAAAATAATGCAATATCTTACACAACAGAGGTTCCAACTCTATCCGCTGAACCTTGTCATGAATACTGTAATCTCCAGGTGTAAAGGTCCATGGGCCAAGCTGCATCTTATCCATCTGTTAATTATTCTTCCATTTTTTAACCAGTTGTAACTTTAACAGAAGCTATTTTTGATTCAAGTTAAATAAATTAGTCGTTACTAAACCTTATGAATCCATCATAAGGTTTCAATAATGTTTTTTTATTCCTTTAAAAACAATTGGTTAATCTAAAGCTCCTTACCAATAAATTGCTTAGGTTCTGATAAGCGACTTTTTGTCAGCTGTTGGCTAGATTGAGCTCAACAACCTGACGGACAAGAACTCAGTTCGTGGTTGCCAACAGACAAAATGCGAGTGACTGAACAGCACTTAATGAACCAATAAAAGGAATGTCAAAATGAAAACAGTAAAACAAACGAGCGTACGTATCCTGATCGTTGCAACTTTATTCACTAGCGCTGCAGCGTTGGCAGAGGAAGCTAAGCCAACTTCTGAAGTGGCGCAGCCGAAAACGGAAGTAATTGTACCGACCAAGGCAATGAGCGATTCATTCGTGCAAGAGTTAAGACAGCAATTGAACCATAACATTAAGCATCAGGTTAAATTAGCTCTGAGCCATTCAGCTGAGTTAATCAAAAACTCGCTGCGTTAATGATGAAAGGCGAGATCCGTCTGCAAAAACTAAAAGTACAACATTAGGATTATCACTATGAAATTAACAACGTTGTTTAAAGCAAGTTTTGGCACATTATTACTCAGCTCTGCTTTGGTATCGCCAGCAGTTTTGGCTGAAACCTCAGTGTGGAAAGTGAGTAAAGGCGGGGACTACCTGTATGTAGCTGGCACAGTACATTTGTTGCCTGAGTCTGCTTTCCCTTTACCTGCGGAGTTTGATAAGGCTTACACCGATTCGGACACTTTGGTGCTGGAGACAAAAATACCTGAACCCACTGATACTGAATTACAAGCTGCAATGTTAAAAGCCATGTCTTACAGCGATAGTCGCAGCTTGTCTAAGGTGTTATCACCTGAAGTGTACAAACAGGTAAGCGACTATTTCGCCCCTTACGGTGTGCAGCTGCAACAGTTAGACGGTTATAAACCCGGCTTCATTATGATCCAGATGCTGGCGCTGGAAATGATGAAAGCACAGATGAACGGAGAAGGCGTCGATAGCCACTTCGATAAGCAGGCAAAAATTGATGGTAAACCACAGCTTTATCTGGAGTCGGTAGAAAGCCAGATTAATTTGTTGGCTAATATGGGTGATGGGTACGAAGATGCTTTTATGAAAATGAACCTGGAACAGTTTGGCGACTTTAAACAGTATTTTTCTGCGATGATCGATGCCTGGCGCGCCGGTGACATGGCCAGACTAAATACTCTTGCCGTTGAACCAGCGCGGCAAATGGACCCTATGTTGTATCAGGCATTGTTTGTTCAGCGTAATCAAAACTGGTTGCCGCAAATTGAGAATATGTTTGGTAATAGCAATAAAGAGCTGGTTTTGATTGGTGGTGGCCATTTAGCTGGCGAGCATAGTGTACTGGCTTTATTGCAACAGGCTGGTTACAAGCTGGAGCAAGTAAGTCTGTAAGCATAGCCTGAGGCCATTGGAGATTAATCAGGTGGTAAATAAAACAACCCCCACGAGCATAAACAATGTATGCGACTGGGGGTAACCAATCAGGTTTAAGAGATATAGGTTGGTAGCTATGAGCAATGTTGTGACCTGGTGCAATAAGTCAGTACAAGAATACAAAAACATATTGATCGTCAGTGGGATCTGGTTGAGTCTTTGGGTCAGTGCAAATCTGAGCTTATTACATTGCCTGATATTTTTTAGATAGAGAGTTTTCAGTTAAACACTGTTCAGCAAAATTTCACCCTGCTCCTGTAATCTGCTGCATTATCTATTAGAATAACCGCATCGAAATTACATGGATTTTTTTATGGCTTTAAATGTTGTGATCCTGGCGGCCGGTAAAGGCACACGGATGAAATCAGATTTACCTAAAGTACTGCACAAAGTGGCTGAACGTCCTATGGTACAACATGTGATCGACACGGCCCGCTCTTTGGGCGCAGAGTCTATTAATCTGGTGTACGGTTATGGCGCCGATCAGCTGAAATCCGCTTTAGGCGAACAGGATTTACACTGGGTGCTACAAGCCGAACAATTAGGCACCGGCCATGCAGTACAGCAGGCTGTGCCTCATATCGCTGATAATGACACAGTGTTGGTACTGTACGGTGATGTGCCTTTAACCCGCAAAGAAACCTTAGAGCAACTATTAGCAGCTCGATCTGCCGATGGTTTAGCTGTACTGACTGTGCATCTGGCCAATCCTATGGGTTATGGCCGGATGGTGCGCGAAAACGGCAAAGTCGTGGGTATTGTTGAGCAAAAAGATGCCAACGCCGAACAGCTGAAAATCACTGAAGTAAACAGCGGTATTATGGCTGTACCTGGCAAACAACTGAAAAAATGGTTAAGCCAGCTACAGAACAACAATGCGCAGGGTGAATTCTACCTGACCGATATTATCGCTATGGCGCATAAAGAAGGGGTGGACATTACGACGGCTCATCCTGCCACAGCCATTGAAACTGAAGGCGCGAATAACCGCGTGCAACTTGCTCAGTTAGAGCGGGCTTATCAGGCGCGTAAAGCAGAAGATCTAATGTTAAACGGCGCTAATCTGCGCGACCCTGCCCGTATTGATATTCGTGGTGACGTCACTGTCGGCAACGATGTGATGATCGACATCAACGTGATTTTTGAAGGCAAAGTGGTGTTGGGCAATGGCGTGGTGATAGGCCCTAACTGTGTGATTAAAGATGCAGTCATAGGCGATAGCACTGAAGTGAAAGCCAATAGCATGATTGAAAAATCCACTATTGGCATCGGCTGTTCTGTTGGCCCTTATGCCCGTATTCGCCCTGATTCAGTGCTGGCTGACGATAGTCATGTCGGTAACTTTGTTGAACTGAAAAAAGCCACTTTAGGCGTGGGTTCTAAAGCCAACCACTTAAGCTATTTAGGCGATGCGGTGATTGGCAGCAAAGTGAACATAGGTGCCGGCACTATTACCTGTAACTACGATGGTGCTAATAAGTCGGTTACCACTATTGAAGACGGCGTTTTTGTTGGTTCCAACAGCTCTTTAGTGGCACCAATCACTTTAGGCCAAAACTCCACTGTGGGCGCTGGTTCTGTAGTGACAGCCAGTGTAGCACCAGATGAGCTGGTGGTAGCACGTTCGAAGCAGCGTCATATCAGTGGCTGGAAAAGACCGGTAAAGATTAAGAAATAATGATCTGCTGATCACAAACAAAAACCCGTCCTTGTTGGCGGGTTTTTGTTATGTGCATGCAAGGACGGTATGTCGCAACTGTCGGGAACAGCGTTGTGACTATGGTTAGCCGAGTTAAAACAAAACCGACAACCAGCTCATAGGAAACAATAACTCTGGCGCTATTAATGGCTGCTGGTGCAAACTAAAACTTAGCCACTGCAATGCTGAATCGAAAGCCAGCAGTAGCAGCACCAGCACAATAAAGGCAGTAATAAGCTGCCGCAGGCCTGGTAATTGAATTGAGTCTTGTGTATTCATCGCCGCTCTCCCTGAAGTTCTTATACTAAGTCGTATGCAGTGGCGAAATAGTTGGAAGCAATACGAAATAAAATCAGCCAAGGTTCATTCAAACTTGCTAAAGTTCGCGCCAAACTGCCTTCTAAGGACAATAAAATGATCACCAAACACAAAATTCTGGGACTTGGCTTGCTGCTACTGGCCTCTTGTACTCAGCTGAATCATCTGGATATTTTTAGCCTGAAGCAGCAGGAATTGCAGAGCTTATTGCTGGATCAATTAGAGCAACAGCAAGGCAAAGGTAAAATGTTGGGCCTGCCACTGACACTAACTGTACGTCAGTTGGAGCTGCAATTAGCACCGGATAACAAACAGCAGATTGAACTCAAACTGGCGCTGGGAGCTGAAGTGGATGCGTTATTTAAACCACTGAATACAGATCTGAATTTACACCTGTCGGCTTTGCCATATTTTGACGACGAGAAAAACGCAATTTATCTGAAAAACTTAACCATTCTGGATTCCAGTGTCGGCAGTGGCAGCTCGCAACTCAAACTGGCACCTTTAAGCAACGAAGCCAAAGCTATCCTGACTCAAGTGTTGAATCGTCAGCCTATGTATAAGCTTGACTGCAGCAAAGTAACGGAAAAAGTCTTATGTGGCATGCCTTTAACTTTAGTGCTGCAACCAGGCGAGCTGTTATTAAAACCGAATTATTCTGCTCAGTAATCACCGTTTTCAGTAGTAAGGCTCTCAGTTGCAGGGCCTTTTTACCTGTTTAATGTAAAGATGGAACGATCTAGTTGCAAACGATTCTCATTTGATCTAAAGTGGCGCCCAATAATTAAATGAGATCTATTCTCATTAACTGGAGCGCTTTATGTTTAAACTCAAACCCCTGCTTTGTTCTGCCTCTTTGTTGCTGACTTTTACTGCTACTGCTCACACTCCTTATCTGGCACCAGCCAGTTTTGAACCCTTAGGTGGCTGGGTCACGCTGGACGCTGCTTTTGCTGAGAAGTTTTTTGTACCCGAAGTGGCCTTCGACCAAAGTGAATTTAAAGTGCTGCAACCCGATGGCAAAGCAGTTGCACCAAAAGAGTTGTTTTCCGGCAAAACCCGCACTGCAGTGGCGCACCAGCTGGAACAGGATGGCACTTATAAATTCAGCACGGGCCAGCGATTCGGTGCTGTATTTCGTAGCTGGCAGCAAGACGGTAAAACTCATAACAGCAGAGATCCAAAGGAACAAATTCCTGCTGGTGCTAAGTTAACGGCGCATTTCCAGTCAGTGACTTTGGCTGAAACTTATGTCAGCAAAGGCGCACCAAGCCAAACCGCATTAAAAGCAAGCAACAAAGGGCTGGAGCTAGTGTTCCAAAGCCATCCAAACGACTTGTATATCCAAAGCCCAATCAAAGCCACTGTGCTTTATAACGGCAAAGCTTTGGCCGAACAAAAAGTACAAGTGTATCCAGCCAATTCGGCAGAAGCCGAAACCAAAGCTTCAAAAGAGCTCATGACGGACAAACAAGGTCAGCTGAATTTCGAGCTGGATAAAGCCGGTACCTATTTGCTGCTGACCCGTTTTCGTACCGATGCACCAACAGGTGCCAAAGCCCCAACCTACAGTTACAGCTATAGCGCTGTAGTTGAAGTCACTGAATAACAGGAGTTTATGATGCAACGCAGAAGCACAGCCCTTACTTTATTTTTAGCCATCACCAGCTGCTATTTAGCAGCAGATGAAAAAGCACCAAAAAAACCGGCTCATCAGCCTACAGCTCAGGGCAAAGCCAGTTTTATTCAGGATTACGATCTGGATAAAGACGGCACTGTCAGTCAGGCCGAATTTGAGCAGGTGCGCCAGCAGCGTTACAGCGCTATGGACGAGAACAAAGATGGTCAGGTGTCGGTGGACGAGTACGTTAATGAATATGCGGGTCGTTTGGATAAAAAACTCGATACCGAACGCACAGGCCAAATCAAACAAACGCTGGTGCGTATTGAAGCGCTGGATAAAAACAAAAGTAAAACCATAGGCCAAAACGAATACAAGGCCTCTGGTGATAAAGCTTTTGTCTATATAGATACCAATAAAGATGGTGTCATAAGCTCCGCTGACCCTCTGCCAGAGCGTGAGCGTAAACCTGATGCTAAACAAACAGTGCGTGCCCGTCCGGCTTTAGTGATGCCAACGACCCATAGTGTGGTTGGTATGTTGGATATGTATGACCAGAATGGCGACGGTAAGGTCGACAAGGTTGAATACCAACAACAACGTGATGCCGCTTTTGCCCGTACTGATCTGAATAAAAATGGCGAGCTGAGCAGCGATGAATACCTGAATGAGTTTGTGGACCGTCTGGATCGTCAAATCGCTAAAACCCGTACCGCTCAGTTAAAGCAGGCTGCAGTGCGCTTTAAAGCCCTGGATAAAGACAACAGTCAGCAAATCAGCGCGACTGAGTTTAATGCCTCAGGCGAACGTATGTTCAAACGCTGGGATACAGATTTAAACCAGCAAGTGACTATGGCTGAAGCTCTGCCTGTTATTAAGAACGAACAAACCAAAGGTACGGCTGAGTAATGAAACACTTTGTCTGGCCTTTGACGCTGTTATCGTTAAGTCCTGTGCTGGTGCTGGCAAAGCCTGTCAGCTATCAGCAGGATGTTGCAGGGAAGCAGCTGAAACTGCAGCTGGAAGGCGTCAGCCAAAAGGACTGGCAGGCCAGACTACCCCAGTTTCAGCACTGGTTAGCTGCTGCTAAACCAAAACTGCATGAGTTAATTCAGCTCTGTGAAGAATGGCGAGCGCTAAGTCAGCAAAGTTACAGCTGCCGTTTAGGAGCTATAGCACAACAATGGCAACAAGCCGCAAAAACCCAAGTGTTACCGGACAGAGTGGAGTTACGCCGTCAAACCAGAGCCATAGAGCAGCAAGTCGTTTCAGTAGCTAATTACAATACTGTGGTATGGCAGTTGGACGGGTTAGCCAATGCCCGCTTGCTGGACGATACCGCTGCACTGCTAAAAAGCTGGTTCCCAGGGTTAAAGCAGATGGATTTACAATCTGGTGTCAGCCGCCTGTTATGGTCTGATGCACTTAGCACAAAGCTGAGTCTGGGCACTGAACAGCCGTTGTTACAGCAATTGCAACTGAGTTCAGTAGCTTTAGCTCAGACTGAAACTGCTGATACTCAGCAAGGGTACAAAGTGTCGTACCGGACTTTTAGCCCGCTATTGAACCCGGCAGAAGGCTGGCCAGTGGAATACGGCCCAACAGCCACAGTGTTGGCTAAAGATGCAGTCACAGCTTATTTACTGGCGCAAAGTCTGGCGGTGCTGGATCTGAAACAGGGCCAACAGCTCACCGAGCAACAGCAGGCCGCAGCTTTAATCAAAACTGATTCGGCCAACTGGTACGCGTCCAACTCCTGGTATCACTATCTGGCGGATAAAAGCCAAAGTCAGCAGCAGGGGCTGCAGATCAGCTATCAGTTACCCAAATTTACTGATGGCAATTACAAAAGACCTTATGTTTCGGTATGGCTGACCGATCAGCAGAAAAAACCTGTGCGCCAAATCAGTTTGGTCGGCCAGCAAAGCCGCTGGTATCAGGAGCTGAATCACTGGTGGCGTCGGTTGGGTCGGAAAAATCCGGAACAAATTGATCAGATTGCCGGAGCTACCCAAAAGCCTGGCACTTATCAGCTGCAGTGGGATGGTCGTGATCAACAAGGTGCTGTGGTGCCATGGGGTCAGTACCAGTTGCATCTGGAAGTGGCGCGTGAACATGGTGGCCATGAACATTTAACTCTGCCGCTGAATTGGCAAGCCGATCTGAAGCCGGTGGAGCTACAAGGTGAAGCTGAACTCGGGCTGGTGCGCCTGCAGCTTCAGAGCAAAGACGGCTAAGTTTTTAAAATCAAATTCCTGTTGAGTTGCCTCCCAACTCCTGCTGTTCTCCCTATTCTCTGGATAGGGAGTTTTTTGTGTTTTAAAATTATAAGTCATTGATATATATAAAAATAAATTGAACTTTGTTGTTGAGAATAGTTCTCATTTGATCTAGCATAACGCCATCCTGTGGACTTACCACAAGTCTTTAGCTCGTCAAGGAGAGCGTCATGCCCTGTTCTAAAACTTTAATTGCTGTTGCTATCAGCAGCTTATTTTCCACCTCCCTGTTGGCAGAAGTTGCAGCTGAAGAGGCCGCAAAAGATTTGTCGCAACTGGATGCTGTGACTGTCACTGCTACTGCGCTTGAAGATAAAAAATCGACCACAGCTAATAGCACAGTGATTAAAGCTAAGCAGCTGGAACAGCAGCAGGTGCAGCGTTTAGAAGATATGGTGCGTTATATCCCAGGTGTCAGCCTGACTGATCAGGGCCGTTTTGGTTCTGCCGGCTTTAACATCCGTGGTCTGGAAGGCAATCAGGTGGCTATTACGGTTGACGGTTTGTCTGTAGGTGAAACCTTAAACCCGCCCACTTATGCTTTTTATGATTTCTTTGCGGCCGGCCGTGGTGGTATAGACCCGGATGCGGTGAAACAAATTGAAATTGTTAAAGGTGCTGATGCCATAGCTGCAGGCAGTGGCTCTTTAGGTGGCGCCGTGCTTTTTGTCACTAAAGATGCTGCTGACTATTTAGAACCGGAAGGCAACGATACTTTTGTCCGGTTAAAAGCGGCTTACAGTGGTGCCAATGATGAAACTCAGGGCACTGTGACAGTGGCAAACCGTAGTGGCAAGTTGGAAGCTTTGGCCGTGCTGACCAAAAGGGAAGGCCACGAAATGGAAAACTATGCCGACTCAGCCGAACGTCAGGCCATTACAGGTTCAGGCCGCCCTGTTGCCGATCCGCAGGACAACAGCAGCCACAATATACTGACCAAATTAAAGTACCAGCTGACTGAGACTCAGGATATTGGCCTGACCGCTGAGTTATTCAAAGCAGATATCGACACCAACAACTTATCCTGGTTAAGCCGCAGCTACCTGACCCGTACCAGTGACGATCAGCAGGAGCGCAGCCGTATTGGCCTGAAATACAATTGGTTAGCTGGTCATCAGTTATTTGATGCCTTCTCAACCAGCCTGGATTATCAGAAAACCAATAACGACGCTTTCACTTTGATGCTGGCCCCAGCCAGTGCAGCCCGTTTATGTACTACGGGTCCTTGTTACCGCAGTGAAGACCGCGATTACCAGCAGGATTTGTTGAAATGGGCTTTTGCCTTGGATAAAGAACTACAAACTCAGGGCAGCAGCCATCAACTGGTGTACGGCGGTGCTTTGGAGCAAAAGTCTGTCGATTTTTCTGCCATTGATACCAGCTACGTTGGCCAGACCATGGAAATTGCCCGGCAAGATATAGACCCGGATTTTGTGCCTGAAACAGACGCTGACTTATGGCATCTTTACATACGCGACAGCATTAAATTTAACGATAGTGCTTTTAGCTTAACCAGCGGTCTGCGTTACGATCATGTGTCGTACAAACCCCAGTTAAATGATGGCTTTACCGATGTGACAGGTACAGTGCAGGACAGTAGCTTCAGCGCAGTAACAGGTCAGTTAGTGGGTAACTATCAGCTGACAGAACAGCAAAGTGTAGCGCTGCAGCTGGGCCGTGGTTTCCGTGCACCAAGTACAGAAGAAATGTACTTCCAGACTGCGTTGACCAGCCGCACTGAACAAGCCACAGGCGTGGTCGTGCCGGGTTTATACAGTTCGTTGTCCAACCCAAACTTAGAAGCTGAATACAGCACCAACCTGGAACTGGCTTACCAATGGCAAGGTGATAACAGCAGGATCAAAGTGGCGGTGTTTAAAGATAACTACCGCGACATGATTGCTACTGTTACCAAAGTACAAAACCCGGGCACTGTGTATGAAGACTGCTCCAGTTTTGGCTGTAACACTACGCAAGGTAATCCGTACACAGTGAACGAAAACGTTGGTGATGTAGATGTCACAGGCGTCGAGTTGCAGGGTGCCTGGCGCTTTAATCAAAGCTGGAGTGCTCAGTTCTCTTATAGCCATCATGAAGGTGAAAAAGACAATGGCGACCCGCTGATCACCATAAGCCCGGACAAACTGGTTGCTGGGGTCAGCTACCGCGCAACCGACTGGTGGAGTCTGGCGGCTAACTTAAGTTACAGCTCAGAAGTGAAAGCTAAAGATGCTTACGAAACGGAAGAAGACGGTACTCAAACTCAATTAGTCACCTATCTACCAAAAAGTGCTAGTGTGGTGGATTTAGTCAGCAATATGGAGTTTGGCGACAATTGGTTACTGAACCTCGGTGTTTATAACCTGCTTGATAAAGAATACTACCGCTGGGAGCGTATTCGTTATGCCGCCAGCAGTAGAAACAATATCAGTGCCGACGGTATTCAGCGTTACAGCGAACCGGGCCGTTATGCCAAATTGAGTGTCAGTTACAGTTTCTAAACTGCTTTACCCTGGTCTTTTGAGATCATGCTCAACCACCTGCTGGGAAGACAGGTGGTTTTTTTATGTCCAGGGAAGGACGGTATGTCGCAACTGTCTGGGTGATAACGGTCTTTCGAAATGCCAACAGTTTGGCATTTCGCCTTTATCACGCCTTCACCTCTGGCGAAGGCCGGATGGTTGTTGCGACTATGTCGCCACCATCCTTGGCGCATTTCGGCCAGTGGACAGAGCCACTAGCGCTCATCCGGACATTGCCAAACTGTTGGCAATGCTATTTCCGGCTTCGCCCTTCGGGCCAATACTTTGCATTGTTAAAAATCGTTCCAGACGATTTTTTATTCGCAGCCATCCATGGCGCTCACCTTTCGGGCCAATGCTTCGCATTGTTAAAAATCGTTCCTGACGATTTTTTCTTTAAAAAACAAAGATCCGATCGGGGAAAAAACGTTATAATGTCACAGGTTTTTCGACTGGCTGCTGCTGCCTGAACCTGACTATTTTTATCCGCTGTTATTTCCCATAGGACAGGATTTTTTATGTTAACTCTGTTTATCCTGCTGGCTGCCTTTTTGGTGATGCTGGTGTCCCTGTCCGGGGCCGTGTTATTTCTGCTGCCGCAAAGCAAACTGCAACGTTTTTTACCGCTGATTTTAAGCCTGGCTGTGGGCGTATTGCTGGCTAATGCCTTTTTGCATTTATTGCCGGACGCGCTGCAGCATCAGGAGTCGCATCGTCAGCTCTTTGGCTGGGTATTAGCGGGTTTATTAGGTTTTTATTTTCTGGAACGTGCACTGCAACATGGTCATCCGCAGCTGCCGGACCAGGCTATAAACACAGCCAGCTACGGAAAAGTGAATCTGGCAGCGGATGGAGTTCACAATTTTATTGATGGTGTACTGATAGCAGGCAGTTTTCTGGTCGACCCTTTATTGGGGGTCACTACCACTGTGGCTATTCTGATCCATGAAATTCCGCAAGAAATTGCCGATGTTGCTGTATTACTGCATGCCGGATTCAGCCGTAAAAAAGCTTTGTTGTATAACCTGTTATCGGCCAGCGCTTGTGTTTTAGGTGCAGTAGCCACCTTAACCATCAGTCACTGGTTAACGCCGAATCTGAATATTTTATTGGCTATTACAGCCGGTGCTTTTATATATCTGGCCAGCGCCGACTTAATGCCGCTGCTGCGCAAAAATGTCGAACAACCCCTTTGGTTACATGGCCTGATGATGGGGCTTGGTGTTTTACTGATGTTGTTATTGATTGGCCCAGAAGCTTCACATCAACATTAAATAGCCGTCGTACTTGAAGCTGCTGCTTTGTTGACTGCGCGCCTCGCCGCAACATCAATTACTTAGGCTATAGCCGTCGCACTTGAGGGCGGCACGCATTCGTTTTGATTCACCCATTAGACGGTCGGGTTCAAGACCCGCCCCTACGCTTTTTTTTAACATCCCCCTATAGAGTCCCTATACATCATTCTCCACGGATCTCTCCAGCAAAAGCTAAATTTAACTTTCACTCTTGCACTTATCTTTCGTTTCTGTAAAATATCTTTCGAAACGAAACTTAAATGACTGGCAGATGAACAAACGAAACACCCAACAACGCCGCCGCGCTATTCTTGACCTGCTGAATCTGCAGGGAGAAGTTAGTGTTGAGCAGTTGGCCCATCACTTTGAAACCTCTGAAGTTACGGTTCGTAAAGACTTAGCTGCGCTGGAAAATAACGGTTTGTTATTGCGCCGTTATGGTGGTGCTGTGCAAGTTCCACATGAACTGATCCAGGAAGCTGCAGTCGAAAAAGTTTCAGAACGAAAGCAAATTCTGGCCAAAGCCGCTGCAGAGCTTATTCGTGATCACAACCGCATTATTCTCGACAGCGGCAGCACCACAGCAGCTTTATTGCCAGAACTGTCGCATAAACAAGGTTTAGTGGTGATGACCAATTCCTTGTCTATTGCCAATGCATTACGTGAACTGGAAAACGAACCTACGCTGCTGATGACAGGTGGCAGCTGGGACCCTCAGTCTGAGGCTTTTCAGGGCCAGCTGGCGGAACAGGTATTGCGTGCATACGATTTTGATCAGCTGTTTATTGGTGCCGATGGCATTGATCTGCAGCGTGGTACTACTACTTTTAATGAGCTGACCAGCTTAAGCCGGGTAATGGCCGAAGTGGCGCGTGAAGTGGTGGTGATGGTGGAGTCCGACAAAATAGGTCGGAAAATCCACAACTTAGAATTGCCCTGGTCGTCTATTAAAATACTGGTAACAGACGACAAGTTACCCGCCAGCGCAAAACAACAAATAGAACAACAAGGCGTAAAGGTGATTTGCGCCCCCCTTGGATCAGTGGAGTAAGACTTTATGTGTGGAATAGTAGGTGCTGTAGCACAACGTGACGTAGTAGACATTCTGGTCGAGGGCTTACGCCGTCTGGAATACCGCGGTTATGACTCTGCCGGTGTGGCCATCATCAGCCCAACAGGCGAATTACAACGTATCCGCCGTTTAGGTAAAGTAAAAGAACTGTCTGACGCAGTAAAATTAACCCCTGTTGTTGGCGGCACTGGTATAGCACACACCCGCTGGGCTACACACGGCGAACCTTCAGAGCGTAACGCTCACCCACACGTTTCCGGCAATATTTCTGTGGTGCACAACGGCATTATCGAAAACCATGGCCCGCTGCGTGAAATGTTAAAAGCCAAAGGTTATGTGTTTAATTCAGACACTGACACTGAGGTTATTGCGCACTTAGTGGCTGAAGAAATGAAAACCGCTGGTTCTTTGTTAGCTGCAGTACAAACTGCGGTAAAACAATTTAACGGCGCTTACGGCACTGTATTGATGGACCAAAACGACCCAAGCCATTTAGTTGTGGCCCGTTCAGGCAGCCCATTGGTGATAGGTTTTGGTATCGGCGAAAACTTTATCGCTTCTGACCAGTTAGCTCTGTTACCAGTGACCCGTCGTTTTATGTTTTTAGAAGAAGGCGACGTGGCCGAAATTACCCGTACCAGCGTGACTGTGTACGACAAAAACGGCAAACAAGTAGAGCGCACTATTACTGAATCCACCGCCAGCTACGACGCAGGTGACAAAGGTCAGTACCGTCACTTTATGCTGAAAGAAATCTACGAACAGCCACATGCCATCAACAACACCTTAGAAGGTCGTTTAGGTTCTGATTCAGTGCTGGACGAAACTTTTGGTAACGGCGCAGCTGAACTGTTCAAAAAAGTACGTCACGTGCAAATCGTTGCCTGCGGTACTTCGTACCACTCAGGCATGGTAGCCCGTTATTGGCTGGAGTCTTTAGGTGGCATTTCCTGTAACGTGGAAATTGCATCTGAATTCCGTTACCGCAAATCTTTTGTCCAACCAGGTAGCTTGTTGGTCAGCATTTCCCAGTCTGGTGAAACTGCAGATACATTAGCGGCCTTACGTTTAGCCAAAGAAGCAGGTTATATCGGCAGCTTAACTATTTGTAACGTAGCCGGTTCTTCACTGGTACGTGAATCGGATCTCGCCTTTATGACCCGTGCTGGTGCTGAAATTGGTGTGGCTTCCACTAAAGCTTTCACCACTCAGCTGGTTGGTTTGTCTATGCTGACGCTGGCTATTGGTAAATACAATGGTTTAACTGTTGAGCAGCAAAAGGATATGGTGCAGGCATTAAAAACTCTGCCAGCTAAACTGGAAGAAACCTTAACGCTAGCGCCAAAAATCGAAGCTTTGGCGACAGAATTTGCCGACAAGCACCACTCTTTGTTCTTAGGCCGTGGCGACCAGTATCCTATCGCTATGGAAGGCGCGCTGAAGTTAAAAGAAATTTCTTACATTCACGCTGAAGCTTATGCCGCAGGCGAGCTGAAACACGGCCCATTAGCGCTGATTGACGCTGATATGCCAATTATTGTGGTAGCGCCAAACAACGAACTGCTGGAAAAACTGCAGTCAAACGTGGAAGAAGTACGTGCCCGCGGCGGCATCATGTACATCTTCGCTGATGTGGATGCTCACTTTAAATCAGACGCAACGCAGCGTGTGATCAGCGTGCCACACGTGCACCCGTTGATTGCACCAATCATCTACACCATCCCGCTGCAGTTATTAAGCTACTACGTCGCCATTATCAAAGGCACAGACGTAGACCAGCCACGTAACCTGGCGAAGTCGGTGACTGTAGAGTAAGTTTTTGATTTAAAATTAATTTTTGTTAAGGCCCGGGTGTTCCCCGGGCTTTTTTTATCCGCAACAAAAGCCTGACTTACCTACCTCACCTTATGGCTGCATAGCTGCAACTCAGGGTTTATTCTCTGTATCTTTAATTTTGTTTTTTAGTGTTCACTAATATATCAAAAAGGTATATGCTTATACTTATATCGCAGTTTGTTGCTTGCAAAATAAGCTAGCGTGCCACTTCAGCGTTATCTGAAATAGAGGTTACTTATGATTGACTGGTCTCAATTTACGCCGCAATCGGCTTTAACGGGCGGGCTGATGATTGGGCTCGCCTGTGCTTTGTTGTGGTTATTGAACGGTCGTATCGCTGGGATCAGTGGTATTACGGCAGGAGTTTTGAGCTCTTCCGGCGCTGAGCGGCAGTGGAGGCTGGCTTTTGTTCTGGGGCTGGTATTGTCTTCCTGGGTTTGGTTGCTGCTGGCTCCCTTGCCTGTCTCTCAGGTAACGAGCAATTACTGGTTATTAGCTATTGCAGGGGTATTAGTTGGTTTTGGTGCTCGTTTAGGCTCTGGCTGTACCAGCGGTCACGGCATCTGTGGTTTATCCCGTCTGTCAGGACGTTCTTTGGTCGCTACTGTTACCTTTATGGCCGTTGCTGTGGCCACAGTTTTTATTGTGCGTCATGTCGTTTAAGGGGAAAGTGATGAAAAATTGGCAGGATAGACAATTTTCACAGCCGCAGGCTGCCCTTCAGGGTGCTGCACATGGAGGTGCTGTATGAAAAAACACTGGATTTTATCCCTAAGCGCTTTTATCTGCGGCTTGCTGTTTGGGTTGGGGTTATTAATGGCTGGTATGGCGAACCCGGCCAAAGTTCTGGGGTTTTTAGATATAGCAGGCCTTTGGGATCCGTCTTTAGCTTTGGTCATGCTTGGCGCTATAGCTGTTGCTTTTATCGCTTTTAGGGTGAGTAAAACCATGCCGCAGAGCCTGTTAAAAACGAAATTTCACTGGCCTGAAGCAACTGCTATTACCCGCCCTTTATTGGCTGGCAGTGCTTTGTTTGGCTTAGGTTGGGGTTTAGTCGGATTATGCCCAGGACCTGCTTTAGTGCTGGCTGGCACAGGTTCTGTCGAAGGCCTGGTTTTTATTGTGTTTATGCTGATGGGGATCCGGCTGGTGGATTACGTTCAGGCAAGGTGATCTGCTGGACGAACAAAACCAGTTATGCGACTGTACAAGTAAAAAGCAAAAGGTATTCAAAAGACTGCCTTTCCACAAGCTTCAAACCGTAAAAGCTGAGCCTGACTACCCATGCATTGCGCTATTTACCTGAAAAGTTCGGATGATAAAAAGCTGCTGATCCAGCAGTTACAAAATGATGGTGCTGGCGCTGCTATGGGCCTGCAACTGACCGGTCAGGGGGCTTTGTATTCGGCTTTAACACTGGAGCAATTTCTGGCGGAAGAATACCGGCATGGCCGGGATGACTTAACTGCAGGCCAACCGCAAGCTCTGGCGTCTTTGTCTGAAGGGGAACAAAAACGCCTTTTGCTGGATTATTTACTGGCATCTAAACCTGATTATCTGATCCTCGACAACCTGTTTGATAGCCTGGATTTGGCCGGGCAGCAGATGATAGAACAGCGCCTGCACCAGCTGCAGCATCAAATTCCTTTGGTTCAATTGCTGAGTCGCCGCCGGGACAAACTGGCTTTTATTCATTCTCAGTTCCGGTTGCAGAACAAGCAGCTTGTGCCGGATGAGGGCGTCAACGCCGCACTACCAGAGCTAAAAGGCAATATTCCCCCTGCTGCGGATCAGCCTGCACTGTTGGACCCTTTGTTGATCAGTATGCGGGATTTGCAGGTCAGTTATGGCGACAAAGCTGTATTAAACGGTATTAACTGGGATATCCGCGCCGGTGAATTCTGGCAACTACATGGCCCAAATGGTGCGGGTAAAAGTACTTTAGTACAGCTGATTAACGGCGAAAGCACGAAGGGCTATGGCCAGCAGCTGTATTTATTCGGCCGGAAAAAAGGCAGTGGCGAAAGTATCTGGGATATTAAGAAAAACATTGGCTGTTTTACCCGGGTGATGGTACAGAATTTCAGCAGCCACGACAGTGTGGAAAATATGCTGATCTCTGGCTTTTTTGACTCTGTCGGTTTGTATCAACAGCCTTCAGCTATTCATCAAAGATTGGCGGCACAGTGGCTTGAGCTAGTCGGTATGACTGCTTATGCCAAACTGCCTTTTGCGCATCTGGGCGCCGGACAACAACGTTTAATTCTGGCGATGCGTGCTATGGTGAAACACCCGCCTTTGTTATTGCTGGATGAACCCCTGGTCGGGTTAGATGACGAAGAAAGTGCGGTGCTGATAGCGCTGATCAACCGCATGGCATCGGCCAGAACCTGCGCTATTGTGTATATCTCACACCGGGCTGAAATTGGTTTAACTGCAGATGCTGTATTTGAGCTTATTCCTTGTGCAACAGGTTCTGTTGGACTGATTAAAAGGCCTTAGTGGTAAGGCCTTTTAATCCTTTACTTCAATAGCTTGGCTTAATAACTCCAGCGCAAACTCACTAATACTCTGGCTGGCTGACCATAATAACCGCCATTAAAAAAACCAATGTTGCGGTAGTATTTTTTATCCAGCACATTGGTGAAGTTACCGGACAAACTCAGGTCTTTACTCAGGTTGTACCTTAACATTAAATCAAGCAGCGTATAACCGCCCTGTTTGGCCAGGCCTGTGGCTGTCAAAGGTGAACCGTCTGCTTTAAATGCTCCGGTCGGAATAGTCATCAGACGGGAAATATCACTTTGTATTGTCACGCCGCCACCCAGCATCCAATTGTCCAGCTGATAGGTTGTATTCAGCTTTAACAGATGTTTGGCTGTGTCTGTTGAATAGCGGCTGCCGTCGGCATTTTTGCTGCTGACAAAGGTGTAACCCCCGGTGATATTCCATTGCGGGTTTAAAGCACCTGATACCTCAAGCTCGGCCCCTTTGGTGCTAATGCCATCCACCTGACGATAAGGCGTTGAGCCATCTGGCAGCGGATCGGCGCCATCAATAGGTTCAGCTACATTGTCCTGCAACATACGGAAACCACTTAAGGCCAGGTAAAGCTGATCATCATAAAACCCGCCTTTTACACCAAACTCATAGTTAGTGGCCGTTAACGGGTCCAGTTGCTGGTCGTTGATGTCTCGCACCGATTGAGGGCTAAACACCTCGGCATAGCTGGCAAAGGCTGAGATTTGCTCTGTGAGCTGATACATCAGACCGCTGTAAGGCGTAAATTTGTCATCCGATACTTCGGCCGTGCTGGTTAAGGCTCCTGCCAGCGCTGGGTTAGTGGAGGTACTGAAGTTATCTGTCACTGTTTTCACTTCGGTGTAACGACCACCCAGCAGTACGTCCAGTTGATCCAGCGGGTTTAGTTTGATGGCTCCATACAAACCTGATTGATCGCCATTCTCTACACGGGAAGGAAAACCACGCTCGCTGACTGTAGGTGCAGTAATATCACCATCCCAGTCATAAATGCTGGGGAATAAAATAGCAGTGCCTTTAGTGGGCAAACCATAGTTGCGCTGCAAAGTAGTGGCCATAGTGTCTTGTTGTTGGTCGTAATAGTTTGCACCCAACATGGCCTGATGTTCGCGGCCAAACAAAGTCAAAGGCCCGGTCAGATAACCGTCAAAAGACTCTTCTGTGGTTTCACCCACACTGAATGTATCCACCAGATATAAACCTAAGCCGGTGGTTTTATCCGGGAAGGTTTGGCTGTTTGAACCCGCCATCAGCAAGCTGCGGGTATCAGTCCAGCGTTTGTTATAGGCAAAACGACCGACCCAGTCGCCGAGCTCCTGCTCAGCTACCACAAAAGCATTGGTATTATCCCTCTCCCAACGGTTCCATTTAGCGCCACCACTCCAGGAGCGTGATAAGTCAGTGGCTGTGCCGTCAGTGAAAAACAACGGCGTGGCACTCCAGGCTCCTCCTTTGGAATCTGTACTTAATTGATCCACGCCAAAACGGATCCGGGTGCTGTCGGTTAAATCTGCTTCCATTACGCCATACAGGCTGGGAGAGCTATCTTTCTGGTAATTTACATAGCTGCCGCGGTCGGTATAAGCACCTACAAAACGACCCCGCAGCGTACCGCTGTCTGTCAGAGGGCCACCAAGATCCAGCTCGGCTCTTTGGTAATCCCATGAGCCATAAGTCAGATTTGTGCTGGCAGAAAAATCATAACCAGGTCTTTTACGCACCAGATTGACTGTGGCAGAAGGGTCGCCTGTGCCTGTGACTAAACCTGCAGCGCCACGCACCACTTCTACTCTTTCATAGACGGAGGTGTCGCTCATAATGCTGTTGCCGCTGGCGCCAACGTTAAAGTTGGACGGAATACCATCCAGCTGGAAGTTGGTTACAGTAAAACCACGGGCCTGAAAACGGGTTCTGTTGCTATCGTAAGATTGGGTCGTAATGCCCGGGGTTTGCTCCATCACTTCGGCAATAGTGATCAGGTTAAAGTCTTCAATACGCTCACGGGTAAACACAGTAATAGCGTGTGGCGTCTCTTTTAACGACAGTGGTAGTTTAGTGGCGGTATTGGTTTCGCTCACCTGATACTTCTCGGTATGGCCAACCACCAGAATACGGTCAATTTCCGGCTCTTTTTTGGTGTTTTGTTGTTGGGCTGTCGCCTGTTGTGCCGCAAGCGCAGTCAGTGTCGATAAAGCTGTAACAATCAGCTGCTGGCTGTGTTTTTTGCTAAAGCGCATGAAAACTTCTCCTTTCTCAAAATGGATCGCAAAACACAAGTCGTTGAAAATAAGTTTGTTGTTCTTACTGAATGCTGATCAGAACCAGCGCAATACAGTGGGTTTCATCGTCAGAACTATGGCGACAGTGATGGCGGTCAGGCTGAGTAATCCGAACCAGACTAAAATGGCCCCTGCAAGCTGCAGCTTGTTAAGCAGCACCAGCAAGGACAGCGCTAACAAAAAAAAGCCGCTGCGGCGTCTGATGATTTCCTGTTGGTCAGACAGCACCTTGCCCCAGATCTGTTTGGCATGGCGCGGCATGGCCTGACACAACAACACAAAAGCGATTTGGCATAACAACCAGGCCAGAACGGAGATCATTGTATTACTCCGGCATTCAGGGCTGGCAGCATAGACAGCAGTGCACAGGCCGCTGTGATTAAGGTGAGCAGCAGCCAGGCGCGACCTAAACGGGTGGCGGCAAACACCGCCATAATGATCAGGCTATACAATAAAAAACTAAGCAGCAGCATGCCCATTAGTGCTCCAGCCAGTTCAATACCAAACAGCAGGCTGATCAGCCTGGATGTCAGGGTGATGAGGGCCACGGTGCAGAGGTAACCTCCAACTATGGCCAGCATCAGCCGGCTTAGCATGCTAAGGATGTTGTACAACTGGCTATCTGGCTGAAATGGTGAAGCTTTCATCCGGCATGCTCCTGTAATCTGTGCTGATTTTGTGTGGCCTGCGCTTTAGTTTGGGCGCGGTTTTTCAGATGCTTGACAGCGAGCAGGCTTAGTAAGCCAAAAGCAAAACACGTCAGATCAAAACCTGCCATCACCCAGTCAGACTGCAGCATTGAGTTCAGTAAATGCCGGTCTGTGGTCAGATAATTCAGTAGTGGTAAGCCCAGTAAAAGGGCAGCTGTTAACTTAAAGCCATCCAGCCAGACAGCCTGTGCACCTCGTACTGCGGCATAGATAAAAGTCAGGCCCCAACTGATAAAAAAGCAGCGGATTTCCCATTCAGCCCGATCAGCCAGTTGTAATGGTAATAAACGGTTGGCCCAGAAATAGACGGCAACTGCTAAAGTGAGCCCTATCACAGCGCCTGCATTAAGCCAGTCGACCAGCTTCATGTTCAGCCCCACTCTGTTACCTGCAGGCAAGCGGGCTTTACGTCGTGTCGACCAGAGCAATAAACCAGTGGCCACCATGACAGTGCCCATTACGCCAGATAAAAAGTACAGCCAGCGTAAGACAGGATCGGCAAAACGACCCGAATGCAGATTAATTAAAGTGCGGCGGACTTTCTCAGAGCTAAAGGCAGTGGTAGTTTCCTGCACTAGCTGACCTGTAGAGCCTGAGTATTGCAGTACTCGAAAACCTGAAACCAATGCACTGGTCGCTGCTTCTCGTATTTCAATCATGGCCGACTGATCGCCTGGATAATGGATGGAAATAAAGCTGATCTCTGCGCCATTCAGTTCCTGCTGGGCCTGACGCAAGATGCTATCCAGTGGCACTTGTGGTGCTTTTATACCAGTAGCGACAATTTTATTTTCCTGTCCGGAAACTTGGTCAAACAAGGCGCCGCTGTCGCCAAAATTCACCGACACTGCATAAAACATATAGAGAAACATCAGTGTGACCAGGCCTGTGTAGGTGATCATCAAATGAAAAGGCAAGGCCAGTACAGACGTAATAGTGTGAGCATCTAACCAGCTTTTATGGTCTTTAAAAAATTGCAGGCTGAAAAAGTCTTTAAAGATTTTTTTATGGATCACCACACCGGTCATCATCGCTAACAGCATAAACATACTGCAAATGCCGACCAGCCAGCGAGCCCAAATCACCGGCATGTAATACAGGTCAAAATGGAATCTGTATAAAAAACTACCGCCTCTGGTGTCTCTTAACGCCACAGCCTGACCGCTGCCATCTAATGTTGCCCGTTCAAAACGACGCCCATTCTGGCCTTCAGTACGCCAGAACAACTCTGTAGTCTGAGCCCTTGAGTTGGGTAAGGTGATGGACCAGCGTTCAGAATCCGGCGCTTTTTGCTGCAGGAACTGTTCAGCCTGAGCAATAGCCTGTATTTGAGTTGCTGCAGTTTTGAGTTCGGGTTGCATCCAGCTGCTGATTTCATCCTGAAAAAAAGACAGGGTACCCGTCAGGAAAATGGCAAAAAGTATCCAGCCAACCAACAGGCCGGTCCAGGTATGTAACCAGGTCATAGCATCGCGAAATCGGGGCTTCATTAGCAGGTTCCTTCCACTGTCCCATGATCAACAGGGTGATCAGGATTCCGACAGAATAACGACTTTATCTAAATGAGAATTGTTGTCATTATATCTTGCGTGTTGGTCTGAGGTAAATACAAGGTTGTTCAGGCCGTCGTATTTTGCGACCAACTGCAATGAGCAGATTGTTTTCCCTGCTATTTCAGAAGGATAAGTGGTGGTGCTTTTACTTATGCGTTGTTAGTTGTAGTGCTGAGCAGTCATATAAGCTTTAAATGCTTCTGCCGACAAAGGTTTACTGAAAAAATAGCCTTGGCCCATCTGGCAACCCAGCTGCAGTAGCTTGTCTTTTTGCGCTTCCAGTTCAATGCCTTCGGCTATTAACTGCAAATTCATCGATTGAGCCAGGGAGATCACGGCTTTGACTATTTCCATATCGCCTCTGTCGGTCAGCATTTCATGGACAAAGGATTTATCTATTTTCAGCACGTCGACCTGGAATTTTTTCAGATAAGACAAGCTCGAGTAGCCAGTGCCAAAGTCGTCTATTGAAATACAAATGCCGGCGGCTTTGAGCTGACTCAACATGCTTTGGGTTTTACTGACATCCAGCATCAGCGCGCTTTCTGTCACTTCCAGCTCTAATAAGCGGGCTGGCATTTGTAATTCTGTCATCAGACTGCAGATTTGTTTCACCAGCAGTGGGTCTGCAAACTGAGCTGCGGCAATATTAACCGATACCGGCACCTGATAACCCAATTGTTGCCAGATCAGACATTCTTTACAGGCCTGACGCAACACTTGCTGCCCCAGTTCGCCAATTAAACCTGTCTCCTCTGCCAGCGGAATAAATTCCATAGGAGAAACCCACTGACCCTGATGGTTTTGCATTCGTGCCAAAGCTTCGGCACCCAATAACTTGCCTGTTTCTAAACAAAGCTTTGGCTGGTAATAGACTTGTAGTTGCTGATTGGTTAAGGTTTCACGCAATAGCAATTCCAGTTGATGGCGATGAATTATTTGCTGTTCCAGTTCGTCGGAAAAAAAGCTGGTTCTGTTGCGGCCTTCAGATTTGGCTTTAAACATAGCCACATCGGCATGGCGCATAAACATTTCTATGGTTTGGGCGTCGTCCGGATAAATACTTACGCCAATGCTGACGGCCATTTGGTACTTTTTATCTTCCAGTACAAAAGGTTGCTGGAACTGACTATGCACCTGGCTGGTGAACAACCCCACTTCTTCAATAGACCATAGCTCGGGCAGCACCAGCACAAACTCGTCACCGCCTAAACGAGCCAGTGTGGTGCCGGCATCACAAATAGAGTTCAGCCGCTCTGAAGCCTGTTTGATCAGCAAATCGCCGAAGTTATGACCTATAGAGTCATTCACATATTTAAAGTGGTCCAAATCAATCAGCAGCAAAGCCGATTTATGATGCAACTGCTCTGCTCTTTTGATGGCCTGTTCGATGCGATCGTACAGCAGTACCCTGTTGGGTAAATTGGTTAAAGGGTCGTGATTGGCCAGATGACTCATCTTCAGCGCCAGAGCCATACTTTCACTGACGTCATGAAACACCACTATGCTGCCAAGGCACTGACCTTTGTGATCAATTATAGGGGCGGCAGAATCCTCCACCTGAAACAACTGTCCTGTGCGCGATACTAACTGGCAATTTAACGCCATAGCCACTACACGTTGTTCTTTTAACGCAAAATAAATTGGGTTCCAGTGTGGCTCTAAAGTATGAGCATCCCGCAGTTGCATCACTTCTTCGATAGGGCGAAACAATGCCTCTTTCGCCAGCCAGCCTGTCATACGCTCAGCTATAGGGTTCATAAAGCTGATTTTTCCATCCAGATCTGTGGCTATGACGGCGTCACCAATAGAATCCAGCGTCACTCTCAGCCATTCTTTTTCTGCCTCTACCTGACGGCTATAGCGGCTTAAATCCAGCAGATTTTTGATGCGGATACGACAGGACTTTGCATGCAAAGGTTTACGTAAAAAGTCGATGCCCCCTTCAGATAAAGAGGATATTTCGTGTTCTATATCTATATGAGAGGTAATAAACACAATAGCGATATCGCGGGTAGCCGGGTCGGCTTTTAAAGCTCGGCAGACGGCAAGACCATCCATACCCGGCATTTCAATATCCAGCACAATGAGTTCGGGGTGGTGTTTACGCGCCAGCTCCAGTGCATGAGAGCCATCGGTAGCAAAATACAAAGTGGCCAAATCCTGCAGTAACTCACGTAATAGCAACAAGGATGATGCCTGATCATCAACCAATAAGATTTGCGCAGCCTTTGCGGCGGATGGTGTTATCTGCATCTGGCACTTCCCTGTTTTCTGTCCACTTTTTTAGTGTAGACGGAAAAATTAACCAGATGAAATTAACTGGACAAAGCACGGGATTTTTCAGCTAAAGCCCATTATGCTGTGAGAAATCATCCGGGTAGCTTTCTATGTTGTTTAATTTTAGTGTGCTCGAACAATTAATTGGCTTTTCTCAGGATGCGTTTGTGCATCTTTCTCCTGCTATAGCTCAGCTGATTGCATCAACTCCTGGCGAAATACAGCAGCTTACCAGGTCCTATCAGCAGCAAGACTCTAAAGCCATTGAGCACTCTTTACATAAGTTGCGTGGCAGTTACGCCACTTTAGGCGCAACGGCTTTACCTGAATTATCACGTCCGCTGGAAATGCAGTTACAACAAGGTCTATTACCTTGTGCTAGCGCATTTACGAGCTATCTGGAATGTCTGGAGCAAACTTCAGCGGCTTTAAATTTATGGCTGAGCCAGTTTAACTACAGCTCAGACAGCAGCTTGCCTGACGTATTGCTGTATATCCAGTACCTTGAAAATAATGATATGCAGGCCTATAGCTTATTTCAGGTACAACGAGCGGGCTGGATAGCCTATCTTGGGCCCGAAGACTTTGTGCTGATGGAGCAGGACATCATGACGTTAAACTTTATCGCGGCGGCAGAGCGCTTAAAACAGCGCCTCAGCACACAAGGAAAGGGATCAGACTAATGGTATGGCTTAAGCGTAACCTGCAGGATCTAGCTGCAATTTTGGTTCCGGCGCTGTTATTTGCAGCTATAGGATTCTATCTTTCTGCCCATTTTGAACAACGTCAGCAGCAGCAAAATCAGCAACGTATTCAACAAAGCTTAGATACTAAAGCCAATCAGCTGGCTGATGCAATAGTCGAAAAAATGACTATTTATCAATATGGTTTGCGTGGTGTTCGGGGGGCCGTGTTAAGTGCTGGTGCAGAGAATTTTGGTTATGCCAATATGCTGTCTTACAGTCAAAGTCGTGATCTGACGACTGAATTCCCCGGAGCCCGTGGTTTTGGCATTATCCGCAAAGTAGCTCCTGCTGATGTCGCCGAGTTTTTGCAAAAAGCGGAAGCGGACAGCAACCATCCATTTTTATTTCGCCAACAAAACCCGCATCCAAATGACTTGTTGGTGATCCAGTACATTGAACCTATGGCTGATAATGAAGAAGCCATAGGATTTGATATTGCTTCGGAGCAGATCCGTTATCAAACCGCACTTCAGGCTGTGCAGCAAAACAGAGCCGTGCTGACTGAGCCCGTTACTTTGGTGCAGGCTCAAAGTAAAAAATCGCAGGGTTTTTTGTTACTAATGCCAATTTATCTGCAGGGCACAGCACCGCAAACTGAAGAAGAACGTTATCAGCAACTTTATGGTCTGGCTTATGCGCCTTTAACCATTGATGAGATTTTATCCAGTATCCAAACTGCGGATGCAGAAGTGCACCTGGAGGTTATAGATATTGCCTTTAATCCACAGCAGGCTTTTTTTAAAACTGTAGGGACAAACTCGGTTTTAACCGGGTACAAGGCTGAGCGTCAGCTGTCTATTTTTGGCCGCAACTGGCAAGTCAGGTTGCAGGCGACAGAGCATTTTGTTGCAGCCCTGAATTTGCAAAGACCGCAAAACGTGTTTTACATCAGCTTGAGTATCAGTGCCTTACTGATCGTGATTGTCGCTTTTATGCAGTTGACCTTCTCCCGCCGTCTGCAGTTATCCAGACACAGAGCTGTATTGGCTGCGATAGTGGAAAATGCCAACGAGGCCGTGATTGGTTCTGATAAACAAGGACTGATTAACAGCTGGAACCCGGCTGCAGAACAAATGTTTGGTTACAGCGAAGCGGAAGCTATAGGAAAAACCATTAGCGAACTGATTGTGCCTGCCTCGCACCAGGCGGAACAGCTGCAACTGGAGCAAGAGGTGAGGGCTGGCCGAAAAGTGCGTTACAGGCAAAGTGTGCGACAGCATAAATCAGGGCAGCAGTATCCTGTGTCATTAAACCTGTCGCCTATTCTGGATGAAAAAGGCCTGTTTATCGGTTCAGCCCTGACGGTTAATGACATCAGTCATATCAAGCAGGCAGAGCAAAAGTTACAGCAAGCCAATGAAGAGCTGGAGCATCAGGTTGAACTGCGCACTGCTGAGATTGAACGGGTCTCCACCTTACAGCGCAGCATTTTACGCAACGCCAACTATGCCATTATCACCACTGATTTAGATGGCATGATTACGTCTTTTAACCCAGCAGCAGAAGCGATGTTGCAGTACAAAGAAGCTGAAGTGATTGGTCGTTATGGCCCGGATATCATCCATGATGCGGATGAAATGGCGGAGTATTCACAGCAACTTACAACACAGCTTGGCCATCAGGTTGATGCGGATATCACTGTGTTGGTTGAAAAAACCAAACAAGGCCAAACCGATAACAGAGAGTGGACTTATGTCCGTAAAGATGGCAGTCGCTTTCCTGTCCAGGTTGCGGTCACAGCTTTATTGGATCAGCAAAAACAAGTGGTGGGTTATCTGGGCATTGCACGGGATTTAACGCTACAAAAAGAGCTGGAGTTTGAGCTGGCTCTGGCGAAAGTGTCCACAGAGCAAAGCCCGGATCTCGTCTTTTGGTTAAATGATGCCGCTGATGTGATTAAAGCCAATCCGGCTGCTTTAGCCTGTTGCGCCGACAAGTTAAGTCTGGCAGATCTTGCTTTGCAACTGGTGGGCGACAGGTTGCAGCAACTTATTCTGAGCACAGAGAGAAAACGCAGTGTGCAGTTTGAAACCCAGTTTGAAGACTCAGAAGGTGTTTTGATCCCTTTGTCGGCAACTTTGTCCTGGATCCGTTTTGAACAGCAGGATTATTTTTATCTGGTGGCCCGTGATCGATCTGAGCAACACAAAAGGGAGCAGGAGCTGGCATATGCACGGCGACTGGCTGATGCAGCCAATGATGCGAAATCGTCCTTTTTGGCCAATATGAGCCATGAAATCCGCACCCCAATGAACGCTATTCTGGGTATGTTACAGCTGGTGCAGCAAACTAGTTTAACCAGCAGACAAGAAGATTATATCCGTCAGACTGAAATAGCAGCGAAGTCCTTATTGGCTATTCTGAACGACATTCTGGACTTCTCTAAGGTGGAAGCTGGCAAGCTGGAGATGGATAGCCATAGCTTTGAACTGGCGTCGCTGATGGAAGATTTGGGCACTATTTTATCGGCCAATCTGGGCAGCAAAGATGTGGAAGTGTTGTATCAGTTTGCTGAAGATTTACCGCAGCTGGTGGTGGGTGATAGTTTGCGATTGAAACAGGTGCTGTTAAATCTGACTGGCAACGCCATCAAGTTCACCGAAAAAGGTGAAATAGTGGTGAGCCTGGAGGTGACAGAACGCACTGCAGAAGCGGCCAAAATTAAGTTTAAAGTCACGGACACTGGCATCGGCATGACAGAACAACAACTGGCGGTGATTTTCCAGAGTTTCAGTCAGGCAGAGTCTTCTATCAGCCGTCGTTATGGCGGCACAGGTTTAGGCCTCGCCATCAGTAAAGGTCTGGTTGAACTGATGGGCGGGCAGTTGTCGGTGGATAGCCAGTGGGGCTCTGGCAGCTGTTTTGAGTTTGATCTCTGGTTTAACTGTTTAAGCCTGAATGCAGCTCAAGCCGACCTGTCTTTGTTACAGGATTTAAGAGTGCTGGTGGTAGACGATAACCAGCAATCCCGACAGATTTTATCTGAAGTGATGCGGCATTATGGTTGTCAGGTTGATTTAGCCAGTAGTGGCGAGCAAGCATTGCAGCTGTTACAGCAACAAAATGGTTATAAGTTGGTATTACTCGACTGGTTAATGCCAGGTATGGATGGTTGGCAGACCGCGGAAAAAATCCGTCAGTTAGTGCAAGGCCCTGATATGCCACTGGTGATTATGGTGACAGCTCATGGCCGTGAATGTCTGGCGCAAAAACAACAGCAAGAACAAAGTCAGCATTTACTGAACGGTTTTATTGTCAAACCTGTCACCCCAAGCCGGTTGCTCGATGCGGTGTTGGATGCGCTGGCTGGTAAACAGATGTTTTCTAATGCGCAGCAAGAGGCTGCGCCACGTCAAAGTCGCTTAAATGGCTTACAACTGCTGTTGGTGGAAGACAATCCAACCAACCAGATCGTTGCTTCGGAATTGTTAGGCAACGAAGGCGCTTTAGTGGATATAGCGCCGGGTGGCACTTTTGCGCTGGCGATGCTGGAGCAGCAACCGGATAAATACGATCTGGTGCTGATGGATATTCAAATGCCGGATATGGATGGTTATGAAACCACCAAACGTATTCGCAGCAAAGCCGCTATGTTGACCTTGCCTATAGTGGCCATGACTGCCAATGCGATGCAATCGGACAAACAAGCTTGCCTGGACGCAGGTATGAACGATCATGTTGCTAAGCCTTTTGCCATCGACACCCTGGTGCAAACCATATTGAAGTGGTCAAAAACTCCGGTTGACCCCAGTTTGCCTGCCGCTGTAATTCAACAGCCATTACTTAGTCCGGCTCTGGTGGATGCGGCTTTACAGCAAGGTGTGCAACTGAATTCAGCATTAAACCGTCTGGGCAACTCGGTCTCTGTGTATCATAAAACCCTGAAGTCTTTTGTCACTGAGCTCGACGCTGCGCTGATTAAACTAAAAGCCGGAGCCTCAGCCTTAACAGAAAAAGAATTGTATCTGTTGGCGCATTCTCTGAAAGGTTCAGCCAGTTCTTTGGGCATAGTGCGCTTATCCGAACCTGCAGCTGCTATTGAGCAATCGATCAAACAAAAAACGGCGTTGGATTTACCTAAAGCTTTATCAACTTTTGTTGCCGACGCTGAAGCTTTTGCTAGTTTTGCACCTGTGTTATTGGCGGAAACCGCGCCTGCAGAAGAAGAACCTATAGCTCTGATGCCCAGTGACACTGAATTGTCAGAACTGCTTGGCCAGCTACAATCTTCTTTGCAGAGTTTTAATATGAATGCTTTGGATCAGTTTTCAGAGCTGAAAGGTGCATTGCAAAACCTGAACCCAGAGTGGGTCAGTAAACTGGAAAGCGCTTTAGACCAATTGAATTTTATTCAGGCTCTGCAGTACACAGAGCAGTACCAGACATTACTGAAAAGGTAGTTATTGATGAGTGTCACCCCGTTACACAGTGCTGACAAAATAAAAATACTGGTAGTAGACGACCAGCCGGTGAATATTCAAATCATTCATCAGATGCTGAATGCTGAGTATCAGATTTTTATGGCCACCTCCGGTGCTCAAGCTATTACTTTGTGCCAAAACAACCCGCCTGACTTGATCCTGCTGGATGTGGTCATGCCTGAATTGGATGGATTAGCGACCTGCCGTTTACTGAAACAACAACCAGAGCTGGCTCGCATTCCGGTGATCTTTGTTACTGGTATGCAGAGTCAGGAAGATGAAACTTTATGTTGGGAAGCGGGCGGTGCTGATTTTGTGATCAAGCCTGTGCATGCGGTCACTTTAAAACACAGGATCAAAACTCAGCTCAAACTAAAGCAGCTGCAGGATTTATTGCCATAGCTTAAAGGCTGAATTAAAAGCTTAAGCGCATCAGGAATAGAGCGCTAAAACAGCACCGCTTTGCCTGCGCATTTCCTGCTTTAATTCATCAGGTGCCAGCACTTTAGCTGCTATGCCAAGCGATAATACCCAGCACGCCAACGAAGTCCAGTCGCTGCAGTTCAGCGTCATCACCACACCTTCAGCATGTTGTTGCTCATTCGTTATACCTTGCCACCACTCCCGTCTGGCTCTGTCTGCTGCTGTATGTGCAAACAGGATCTGTGCTTTCAGTTGTGCTGGCGGAGTACCGCTTTGCAAAAAGTCTTTAGCGTTAAAGTCGCCTCTGGCCTGAAACTGTTCAGCCTGAAGCTGTAAGTTGTGGATACGGTCGGTGCGAAAATCACGGTAGTCTTGTCGTAGTCTGCACCAGGCAATCAAATGCCAGCGCCCCAGGTAAAACACTAAACCAGCAGCTTCTACTTCACGCTGGCTATGAGTTTGACTGGCATTCTGATAATCAAAAGTCAGTAGCTGTTGTCGTGCTATAGCTTGTTGTAATACGGATAAATCCGCCTGCTGTGGATGTTCTGTCTGTGGAGTGGCCATGCCTTTGGCCAGCAGTTCCAGCCGGTGTTTGGCCTCATTGGGCAATACAGCTTTGATTTTATCTAAAGCCGACTGCATTTTTTCGTTATAGCTGTGGGTGGTCATACGCTGCGCCAGCATCACGCCGGTCGACAGTGCATAAGCTTCCTGTTCGGAGAAATTAACTGGTGGCAATAAATAGCCTTTCATCAGGCTATAGCCTATGCCAGCTTCGGCCAGAATAGGCACACCAGCCTCACCCAAAGCCGCAATATCCCGGTAAATAGTGCGCACACTTAAACCAAAGTGTTCTGCCATGGCTTCGGCTGTGCAGGTGCGGCGACTTTGTAAATACAAAATCAGCGCCAGCAGTCGATCAATACGATTCATCAGTTTCTCTTGGAATAGGCTATAGCTAACGGATCATCAGACGACTGATTTTGCCATCCTGCAAGGCAAATACATAGTTCAGCTGAATTGGGCTACCCTGAAACTGGCCTGATACCTTAGCTTTCACCCAGATTTCGCCATAGCTACGTTCTGCTTTTAGTACCTGAACTTCGGGTTGATATTTTTGTTGGGTATGCTGCAACCAGCCGCGGATGGACTCAAGTCCTGTCAGGTGCTGACCTTCATCAAAGACGGATGCGTCCGGGTCAAAACACTCGGCCGCCAGTTGGTTATTTTGGGCATTAGTCGCTGAAAAATAACGATCAATAGTAGTATCTAACACAGTCATGATGCGCTCCTTTTACTTGACCCTGTCAGCTTAGCAACTCAGACTGACAACCTTATGTCAGTAGCCTGAAGTTTTAATCCAGAAAAATCTGTTCGCAGTTAAAGTATTAGCTGTTTTGAGCCACAAGCCTGATGTCAGTAGCAAGGCATTGGCTGTTCAATTGATCCTTTTGCCTTTTATGGCTGTATGTTGTCCGGCACTTTGATTTTTGTCGCTGTAAAAAGACGTCTGACCGAATGTCAGACCATCTTTACTCAATCTTGACATTCGCTTCATTGCAGCGCTTTACAGGCTGAATTAGAGTAGGCCCGTTTTACTCATTTATAGTTTTGTTATAGGGATTTATGTTATGTCTTTGCTGAAAAAGCCTGTTGTGTTAGCTGCTGGTCTGGCTATTGCTATTGCTGCTCTGTATTGGTTCTGGCCAAGTGCTGAACCTGCCGCTGGAGCAGGACAAGCTGCTGCAGGCAAACCCGGAGCCGGACAAAAACCGGCGGGGCAAAGACCCGGAGGCCCACGACCTGCCGGCGCTGCTAATAATCCCTGGGCTATGCCTGTTCCTGTGCGGGTGATTGAAGCGGGTTCTACTGATTTAAAAGTGCAGATTAAAGCCATAGGCACTGTGACACCTTTGAATACTGTGCTGGTGCAAAGCCGGGTGGCAGGTCCTTTGCAGCAAGTGTTTTTCGAAGAAGGCCAAAAAGTTGAAGCTGGCCAGTTGTTGGCTCAGATTGATCCGGCTGATTACAAAGTAGAATTGGCGCAGGCTCAGGGCCAGAAAGAACAAAATATAGCGCTGCTGAAAAGTGCCGAACAGGACTTAGAGCGATTTGCCAAACTCAAAGAGCAAAACACGATAGCTGCGCAGCAAATGAATGCGCAGCAGGCTTTAGTCAGCCAGCTCAAAGGCGCTATTAAATCCAATCAGGCCGCTATTGATGCTGCTGCTTTGCAGTTGTCTTATACTCAAATCAAAGCGCCTATCAGTGGTCGTCTGGGATTACGTGCTGTCGACCCAGGCAACTTAATTCAGGCCAATAGCGCTGAAGGTTTAGTCACTATTACCCAAAGTTCACCTATAGCTGTGGTCTTTACTATTCCTGAAACTCAGTTGCAGCAAGTGCGCACGGCGTTTCGTGCCGGAGCAGCTTTGTCAGTTGAGGCCTGGGACAGAGCGGAACAAATGCAGCTGACCAGCGGTACTTTAACCACCCTGGATAACCAGATTGATATAGCCACTGGCACTTTGAAGCTGAAAGCGGAGTTTGCTAATCAGAACGAAGAGTTATTCCCGAACCAGTTTGTCAATGTACGTTTAAATGTGGCAGTGCAAAGTGGTGCTGTGACTATTCCGCAAGACGCTGTGCAATATGGTGCTCAGGGCACTTATGTTTATATGATCGATGACAATAACAAAGCGCAAATCCGTTTGTTGAAGTTAGGTGCTGTAGATAACGGCTTAGTGGCTGTTGAAGAAGGTTTAAAGGCAGGCGATAAAGTGGTGCTGGAAGGGTTAGATCGTTTAAGACCTGACCGAGAAGTTGAGGTGATCCAGGACGCGCCTAAGGGGTAAATGATGAACCTGTCCAAGCCTTTTATTTTACGTCCTGTCGCGACTTCGTTGTTAATGCTGGCGATTTTAATTGCCGGTATTTTAAGCTGGCGTTTATTGCCTGTGGCTGCCTTGCCTCAAGTCGATTACCCTATTATTCAGGTGTTTAGCTTTAACCCCGGTGCCAGTCCTGACATTATGGCGCGCACTGTCACTGCGCCTTTAGAGCGGCGATTAGGCCAGATACCAGGCCTGAAACAAATGTCGTCCAATAGCTCGGCCGGGGCATCTGTTATAACGCTGCAATTTGCCTTAGTGGTGGATATGGGCGTGGCTGAACAGGAAGTGCAGGCTGCTATTAATACGGCCTCTTCATTGTTACCTAATGATTTACCTACTCCGCCTGTCTACCGCAAAGTCAATCCGGCTGATGCGCCCATTCTGACCTTAGCCGTCAGCTCCGATACTTTACCTTTGCCTGCCGTCTATGATTTAGTCGATACCCGTATGGCACAGAAGCTCGCTCAGCTGACGGGCGTGGGTATGGTCAGTCTGGCGGGTGGGCAGCGCCCTGCCATTCGCGTCAAAGCCAATCCCGCCGCTTTGGCCAGTCTGGATTTAAGTGTCGAAAGCTTGCGTACTGCCATAGCGGCGGCCAATACCAATCAGCCTAAAGGCAGTTTTGACGGCGCTTTTCGCTCCACTATGCTTGAAGCCAATGATCAAATTCGCAGCACGGACGAATACAAAGAGCTGATTATTGCCTATCGTGAAGGCGCACCTATCCGCTTAAAAGACGTGGCTAAAATTGAAAATGGCGCTGAAGACCGTTTTCTTGCTGCCTGGGCCAACCAAAAAGCCGCTGTGCTGGTTAATATTCAGCGCCAGCCCGGCGCCAATGTGATTGATGTAGCCGACAGAGTGCAGGAATTATTGCCGCAACTTACGGCCACTATGCCTGCCGCTGTGAAAGTAGAAGTGTTAACAGACCGGACTCACAGTATTCGTGCTTCAGTGCGTGATGTGCAAAAAGAGCTGATCTTCGCCATAGTGCTGGTGGTACTGGTCACCTTCGCATTCTTACGCAGTATTCCTGCCACTATTATCCCTAGTCTGGCCGTACCTTTGTCCTTGATTGGTACTTTTGCCGTGATGGTGTTACTGGATTTCTCTGTTAACAACCTGACCTTAATGGCTTTGACCATAGCCACAGGTTTTGTGGTGGATGACGCCATCGTCATGCTGGAAAACGTGGCGCGGCACCGTGAACAAGGCGCCTCGCCTATGGAAGCTGCACTGAAAGGCGCCAAAGAAATTGGCTTTACGCTGATTTCCTTGACCTTTTCGCTGATTGCCGTGTTGATCCCTCTGTTGTTTATGGCGGATGTGGTCGGCCGGCTGTTTTTTGAATTTGCCGTTACTTTGGCTGTGGCTATTCTGATCTCCCTGGTGGTGTCTTTAACGCTCACCCCTATGTTGTGCGCACGTTTACTGAAAACTCTGCCCGAGCATCATGATCAAAATGGCTTGATGGACCGCATTATTGCTGCTTATGGCCGTGGTTTGCAGTGGGTGTTACGCCATCAAAGCTTAGCCATGTTCAGCATGCTGGCGACTGTGGCCTTAACCGCGCTGTTGTATCTGGCGGTGCCTAAAGGCTTTTTCCCTGTGCAGGACAGTGGTGTGATCCAGGTAGTGACTGAAGCGCCGCAGGATATTTCTTTTCAGGCGATGGCGTCACGGCAGCAGGAGTTGGCTGAAAATATTTTGCAGCACCCAGCGGTGAGCAGTTTGTCGTCTTTTATTGGCGTCGATGGCAGCAATACCAGCATTAACAGTGGCCGTATTCAGATCAATTTGAAACAACATGCTGAGCGCGATTTGTCTGCGGTGGACGTGATCCGCGAGCTGGAGCAGCAAGTGCAAGCCGTGCCAGGTATTAAAGGCTGGTTCCAGCCAGTGCAGGAGCTGAGTATTGAAGACCGTGTCAGCCGTACTCAGTATCAATTTAGCTTAACCACACCGGATCAGGATGTATTGAATCAGTGGTTGCCGGATTTGGTTGAAGCCTTGCAACAACGACCTGAATTATCCGAAGTGGCGCATGATTTACAGCAACAGGGTTTACAGGCCTATATTGATATAGACCGCACTGCAGCTGCCCGTTTAGGCATTAATGTGTCGCAAATCAGTACTGTGCTTCAAAGTGCGTACAGTCAGCGCCAGATCACCACCTTATTTACTCAATCAAATCAGTACCGGGTGATTTTGGAAGTGGACCCGGATCAGATTAACGGTGTCGATGCGCTGAATAAACTCTATATCAGTTCTGGCTCCGGTACTCCTGTGCCTTTATCCGCTGTGGCTAAAGTGACACAACGCCCTGCCAAGTTATTGATTAATCATCAGGGCCAGTTCCCATCTGTGACTTTGTCTTTTAACCTGGCTGCCGGTTATTCGCTGGGTGAAGCTGTGGCTGCTATTGAAGAGGTGCAGCAACAATTACAACTGCCTGCCGAAGTGGAACTGACCTTTCAGGGAGCGGCTGAAGCTTTCCGGGCATCACTGAGCAATACACTCTGGCTGGTGCTGGCCGCTGTAGTCACCATGTATATAGTGTTGGGTATTTTGTATGAAAGCTTAATTCACCCGGTCACCATATTGTCGACTTTACCTTCAGCCACTGTAGGGGCTTTATTGGCGCTGCTGATCACAGGCCAGCCGCTGGATTTAATTGCGGTCATAGGCATAGTGTTGCTGATAGGTTTGGTGAAGAAAAACGGCATTATGATGGTCGACTTCGCGTTGGAAGCGCAGCGGCATCAGGGCTTATCGCCACAAGAAGCTATTTATCAGGCAGCTTTAATGCGGTTCCGGCCCATTTTAATGACGACTTTAGCGGCCTTATTTGGTGCTGTGCCATTGTTATTAGCCAGCGGTTCAGGTGCAGAATTGCGTCAACCCTTAGGTTTAGTAATGGTCGGTGGTTTGTTAGTCAGTCAGGTGCTGACGCTCTTTACTACGCCTGTGGTGTATTTATGGTTTGATCGTCACTTTAGTAGTAAAGAAGGTCAACAGGAAAACCTGAGCGAAGCCGAGGCCAAAGCGCTATGAATTTAGCTCAGCCCTTTATTCAGCGCCCTGTGGCCAGTGGCTTAATTGCCACTGCTATTTTGCTGCTTGGCATGCTGTGCTGGCGTTTATTGCCGGTATCGCCTCTGCCCGCTGTCGATTTTCCAATGATAGTAGTCACGGCCAGTTTGCCTGGTGCCAGCCCTGAAAGTATGGCCGCTACTGTGGCTACTCCACTGGAGCGGGCTTTGGGTAGTATTGCTGGTATTAACCGTATCAGTTCCAGCAGCAATCAGGGTTCAGCGCAAATACGGCTGGAGTTTGACTTGGACCGTAATGTCGATGAAGCGGCCCGTGAAGTGCAGGCTGCTATTAATGCGGCCCGTAGCCAGTTGCCCTCCGGTATGCCGGGTAATCCAAGTTACCGCAAATTTAACCCGTCCCAAGCTCCGGTGATGGCGCTGGCGTTAAGCTCTGAACATTTAGCCTCCAGTGCTTTATACGATGCGGCCTCTACTGTATTGGCACAAAAACTGGCTGCTATTACAGGGGTGGGTCAGGTTGAAGTGACAGGTGCGTCTTTGCCTGCAGTTCGGGTGCAACTGAATCCTGGCATGTTGACTCAATATGGTGTGGCTTTAGATGAAGTACGCGCAGCTATCAGTGGTGCTAATGCCTCCGTGCCTTTGGGTGTGCTGGAAAGTAGCGATCAACGTTGGCAATTGGCGACCAGTCAGACTTTACGTCAGGCGTCGGACTACCAGAATTTAGTCGTGAAATACGTCAACGGCGCACCTATCCGTTTGTCGGATGTGGCTTTAGTGACAGACTCGACAGAAAACCGCTACAGCGCAGGTTTTCATAACGACAAAAATGCGGTGATATTGCTGATCAGCCGCCGCACCGGTGCCAATATTGTTGAAACCATAGATGCTATTTATCAACAGATGCCGCTGTTGCAGGCGCTGATACCTGCAGATGCAGATTTAGCAGTGGTGATGGATCGCAGCCCTGTGATCCGCGCCACTTTAACTGAAGCGCAAATCAGTTTATTGATTGCTGTGGCACTGGTAGTGCTGGTGGTTTGGGCATTTTTAGGCAGCCTGCGCAGTGCACTGATCCCCAGTCTGGCTATCCCAGTGTCTTTGGTTGGCTCTTTTACTGTGATGTATCTCTGTGATTTTTCACTGAATAACTTATCGGTGATGGCTCTGATTGTGGCCACAGGTTTAGTGGTGGATGATGCCATTGTCGTAGTCGAAAACATTAAACGTCATATAGAAAGGGGCTTAACGCCTTTACAAGCTGCGCGACAAGGTGCGTCCGAAGTCGGTTTTACCTTGCTGGCAATGAACCTGGCTTTAGTAGTGATTTTCCTGTCAATTTTGTTTATGGGAGGCTTGGTCGAGCGTTTATTCCGCGAGTTTTCTATCACGCTGGCTGCCGCCATGATGATCAGTCTGGTGATTTCGCTGACCTTAACGCCAAGCTTATCGGCGTTACTGCTGAAGGCCAAAAAGCCGGGTGACACAGAAGCCGGCGCTTTTCAGAAGTTTCAGCAGAAGTATCACCAGAGCGTGACCTGGAGCTTAAGCCATTACCGCTGGTTGTTAGCCGGATTAGTGCTGCTTTTTGCTGCCAACGCCTGGTTGTACACTCAAGTGCCAACAGGTTTATTACCGGATCAGGACACAGGTCAACTGAATGGTTTTGTGCGTGGTGACGATGGATTTTCTTTTCATATCATGCAGCCAAAAATTGAAGCTTTCCGTCAGCATTTATTAAAAGACCCGGCTATAGCCGATGTGACAGGCTCCAGCGGTGGCGATATGGGTATCAGCAACAGCTGGATGAGGGTACGGTTAAAACCTCTGGCTGAACGTAAAATATCAGCTCAGCAAGTGGTAGACCGTATTCGCGCTACAGCCCCTAAAGTACCGGGTGGTATGGTGTTTATGAATGTGGATCAGGATATCCGTTTATCATCACCCTTTGGCCGAAGTGATTACGAGCTGTTGATGTTATCCGGTGATTTACAGCTGCTGCGCAAATGGAGCAAACAAGTAGCGGAAAAAATGCAGGAATTGCCGGAGCTGGTGGATGTGGATACTCCCAGTGGCGAAGATACGCAGCAAATTGCACTGACCATAGACCGCGAAGCGGCACAACGTTTAGGTGTGGATATGCGCACTGTGGCGACTTTGCTGAATAACTCTTTCTCACAGCGTCAGGTCGCAACTTTATACGATGAGATGAACCAATACCGTGTGGTGATGGAGCTGATACCAGGTTATACAGCTCAGCCTGAAGTATTAAAGCAACTGCAACTGGTGACTGCTGACGGTAACAGAGTGCCTTTATCCAGTATTGCCAGCTATCAGTACAGTCTGGCCAATGACCGCATTCGCCGCGATGGTCAGTTTGCCTCTGTTGGTATAGGTTATGGCCTGGCCCCCGGCGTGACTTTGCAGCAAGCATCTGCTGCTATTGATCAGGTGCTGGCCCGGGCCATGGTGCCCAGTGGCATTCATACCATCAATGGTGAAGATCAGCGCAATGCCATGTTTAAAAGTGGCGATCAGCTTTGGCTGATTATTGGCGTGATTTTAACTGTGTACCTGCTGCTCGGCGTGTTGTATGAAAGCACTATTCAACCTATTACTATTTTATCGACTTTACCTTGTGCTGGCTTAGGAGCTTTGCTGGCGCTTTATTTCAGCAATACCGACTTTAACCTGATAGCTCTGCTGGGTCTGTTTTTGCTGATAGGTATAGTGATGAAAAACGCCATCTTGCTGGTCGATTTTGCACTACATGCCGAACGTGATTTGGGGTTATCTCCCAAAGAGGCGGTCGCTTTAGCGGCAGCGCAACGTTTGCGTCCAATACTGATGACCAACTTTGCCGCTTTATTAGGTGCTGTGCCATTGCTCTTTGGTATGGGCGAAGGCTCAGAGCTGCGCCAGCCTTTAGGCATTACTATAGTTGGCGGTTTGCTGGTGAGTCAGTTGCTGACTTTGTACAGCACTCCAGCTGTGTATCTGGTGTTAAGTAAATTCCGCAGTACCAGATCAGCAGAGCTGCTGGTATCGGGCGCGGCAGCTGAAAAAAAGGCTGAGGTTTAGCTCAGCCTTAAAGGATGAATACTCATCCAGTACCAGGAATGTTTTTAAACAGCTTTAGCTGGCCCGTCAGGGCGAAGCCGGATAAAACATTGCCAACAGTTTGGCAATGTCCGGATGAGCGCCACGGATGGCGCGAATAAAATGGGCAAGGCCAACCGGGAATACACGCCTTGCCCCGGCTTTCGCCTTAACTTGTCACTTTGCCCCGGCTTTCGCCTTAACTTGTCACTTTGCGACTGCGTAAACCGAAGTAGCAGATATAGATGTAACAAAAGATCGGCAGAATAAAAGACAGGGCCAGACCAAAAGTGTCCGCCAGTTTGCCTTGAGCCAAAGGAACTAAAGCTCCGCCAACTATAGCCAGACACAATAAACCTGCGCCTTGACTGGTGTATTTGCCTAAGCCATGTAAAGCAAGACTAAAAATAGTCGGGAACATAATGGAGTTGGCGATACCGACGAGCAGTAGTGCAAATAACGCCAGTTGACCCTGACCTGTAATGACCAGTACCAGCAATAACATGGCCGCAGCAGCGTGAATGGCCAGCAATAAACCAGCGTTCATACGTTGCATCAGCAAAGCCCCAACAAAACGGCCCACCATAGCACCACCCCAATACCAGGCGACATAGTGTGCGGCGTCCGCTTCTGCCAGTCCTGTAATTTCAGGCAAGGCAATAAAGTTGACCATCACTGAACCTATAGCTACTTCAGCGCCTACATACATAAAAATACCTAAGGCACCAAGCCACAAATGGGTAAAAGGCAGCAGCGTTTTAATAGAGATTTTTTCCGCTGCAGTCGCATTTTCGACGACAGGCAAATTCAAACGGGAAAAAATAAAGGCTACGGCAAATAAGGCGACAGTCAGTATCAGATACGGCAGTTGAACAGCGTCTGCGCCTTCAGTGCTATCGAGCTGGCTCAGGATCAACGCTGCACCAATCAGAGGGGCAACTGTGGTTCCTAAGGAGTTAAAGGCCTGGGTCATGGTCAGGCGGCTGGATGCAGTTTTTGGATCACCAAGTACTGTGACATAAGGGTTGGCCGCAACCTGTAAAATGGTGATACCGGATGCCAGCACAAATAATGCGGCTAAAAACCATGGGTAACTGTGAAAGCTGGCGGCCGGAATAAAGTTCAGTGTGCCAAAACCTGCAATAGCCAAACCTATCACTATACCTTTCTGATAGCCCAGTCTGTTAATCAGTGCACCTGCAGGTAAAGACACCACAAAATAGGCGCCAAAAAAGCAGAATTGGATCAGCATGGCCTGGGTGTAAGTCAGGTCAAACACGGCTTTTAAATGCGGAATTAAAATGTCGTTCAGACAAGTAATAAAACCCCAGATAAAAAATAAAAACGTCAAGGTAGGCAGAGCCCAGCTGCTGACTGCAGTGCTGGTGCTCTGTGTTTCGGCCGATGGCATGGATTGCATAATGGTCTGATCCTGTATTTAAAGTGTTAAGTTGCAGGGCAACTTAAATCGGCCGTTGCTGTGGCAGGGGTTAATCGGATGTTCGAAATACTTAACTGGTAAGCGGCTTCGCTGTGCAGCACAAAAGGTTGCTGTAAGTGATTCAGCGCTGCGCCTTTGGCTGCAAAACAACTTAAATCAATCACCACTTTGTGCCATTGGCCTGCGGCTTTGCTGCCGATAAGTTCAGCCAAATCCAGAGTTCCACCGCAGCCCGAACCACAAGACTGAGCCAAGGTGACTGCTGCTGTTGGTGCTGTATTCCATTTCATATCCACCACCAACTGACCATAACCGCTGGCATCCAGCGGCACAGCAGCTTGCAGTACCAGTTTGGCTTTAGAATTTGCAGCCCAGTCCAACAGTAAAGCGTCTTCCTGTTTTTGCCAGTTTACTGCGGCTAAATTCAGGCTTTGGTCGGCACTTTTGGCTTTATTACCTGTGACAGTGACCACAGCAGTTTCGTCCTGCAAAATCAGGCTGTAACCTGAAGCCGGACGGCGTTCAAATAAACTTAAGCTGTCGTTGCTGGTGCTCTTCACACTGTTGATTTGCTCGGATAAGTCATTGGCAACAGTGGTTTTATCCTGATAAGTCAGGCCATAACCCAAAGCGAAAAGTGGATCGTAGTTAGTGTCAGCTTGATTTAACGGTGTTTGATCTGCTGTTTTTGGCCAGGAGAATGGCAGTTTGCCTTTAAAGTCATGTTGTATTTCCCCAGCGGCAGTTTTGAATAACACCTCTGCCACAGCCTGACCTGCAGTACCAGGTAACCAGGCCGCTACAAAAGCATCAGACTGATTCAGCTCAGGGTTTACCCATAAAGGCCGGCCCGTTAAAAATACAGTCACCACAGGAATACCATCGGCTTTGAGTTTTTTCAGTACTTCCAGATCGGTATTTTTACCTGCCTGATAATCCAGAGTGCGAATATCGCCATCAAATTCGGCGTATGGATTTTCACCTATCACCACAATAGCCACATCAGGTTTTTGCTGATAAGAGCCATCAGCACTCAGCTCGACTGTGCCTTGCGCCGCTTCGACTTGCTGCTGTATGCCTGAATAAATGGATCGACCATTCGGGAAGTCAGCATTGACGTTGCCCGTGCCTTGCCAGGTTAAAGTCCAGCCACCACTTTGTTTGCCAATATTGTCAGCACCGTCGCCTGTCACCAGTACTTTTTGTTTTGGCGCTAATGGCAATAATTGAGCATTGTTTTTCAGCAACACTAAAGACTCACGTACGGCTTGAGCGGCAATAGCCTGATGATCAGCATGACCAATAAGTTCTGCTTTACCCGCCAGTGCAGATTGAGCAGGGTTGCCGTGTTCAAATAAACCAGCACGGATTTTAACTCGTAAAATGCGGCTTACCGCATCGTCTAAACGAGCTGCTGATATTTCACCTGCTTTGGCCTGAACCAGCGTATTTTTGTACAGCGCTTTACCATCTTCCGGTGCCATTAAAATATCAACACCAGCGTTGATAGCAGCGGCACAGCTATTATTGGTGCAACCCGGAAGCTGACCATGGCCGTTCCAGTCGCCGACCACTAATCCATCAAAACCCATACGTTCCTTTAAAACAGTGGTGAGCAGGTAATGATTGCCATGCATTTTTTCACCGTGCCAGCTGTTAAAAGACGCCATCACAGTTTGCACACCAGCATCCAGGCTACTGATATAACCCTGAGCATGTAAGCGGACTAAATCGGCTTCATTGGTTAATGTATTGCCCTGATCTTTGCCGTTTTCAGTGCCGCCATCACCCAGATAATGTTTGGCTGTGGCAATTAAACGGCCGCTCTGCATAAAGTCAGAACCAACTTTGCCCTGAATACCTTTGACCAGAGCTGCACCAAGTTCTTTTACCACAGCAGGGTCTTCCGAATAACTTTCGTAACTGCGGCCCCAACGATCATCGCGGGCTACTGCAACAGTGGGTGCAAAGATCCAGTTAATGCCAGTCGCTGCCACTTCCACTGCTGTGGCTTTACCTATGGCTTCGACTAACTCTGCATTGTTGGCTGCACCCAAACCGATATTGTGTGGAAACACTGTGGCGCCAATTACATTGTTGTGACCGTGCACTGCATCAGTGCCCCAAATCGGTGGAATGCTGCTGCCATCTTTAGTTGCATCCACACCAGCATCGTAATAGGCCTGAGCTAAAGCCACCCAGTCTGCTGCTGTAGAGTTTTTATTATCATTTGGATAAGCACCACCGCCATTTAAATAAGAACCAAAACCATACTGGCGCATATCTTCCACTGTCATCCAACGGATATCCGGCTGGATCAACTGAGCCACTTTTTGCTCAATGGTCATAGCGGACAGCAGTTGCTGCACTTTTTGTTCTGTATCCTTGTTGGCTAAAGGGCTTTTTAATTCTGGCCACAGATTCAGACTTTCAGCTGGAGCTGCTTTGACTTCTGTCGTTTTCTCAGTGGCCGTATTTTGTTGGCCGCAACCAGATAAAGTCGTCACAAGGGCAGCACTGCACAACAACGCCAATGGGGTGTATCGAAACATAATGGGTATCCTGTTGAGCTCTGTCTGCCTTTGTGTCCGCTTCTGTTGGAAAGTCGGGTCTTTTCACTGTGTCAGCAGAGTTTTTATCGGCGGGGCTGGCAGGCAAATCAGCGGTTTGTATGATCAAACGCATACAAAAGCTCTGATGGATGCTTGGTCTTCTGTCCCCGTGTCCTCCGGACTTATCTAAAGTGCCGGCATGCAAATCTTTGATTTGCTTATTATTGTTTTTAGCTACTTTGCATTTTTCCTGTCATTAAAACTGAATTTGCGCAATTTCTTCAGCAATAATGCAATTGTAAGCGGTTTCATTTTTAGCTGATAAAGTGATTATTGCCAACTGTTTTTTAACCAAAATGTAAGATTTAGTTTTTCTGTATTGACGAGTTAAAAAAAATCACCTAAGTTTGTGAAAGCGCTTACAGTTAGTTTTGGGGAGTAAATAAACTACCTGTCCGGCGTTATCGAATTTCGTTGCAAGTAAAAAACCAAAAACAGTCGACAGGGAACTACACATGAAATCCAAAACGTTCAAAAAGACCAGACTCGCCACCAGTCTGTCGTTAGTGCTTGGCGTGGGCGTTGTTATGCCTGCCTTCGCGGATGACGCGCAGGAGCAAAACACCCAGAAAGCCGAAGAAAAAATTGAAGTGATCAGCGTCACCGGTATTCGCGGTAGTCTGATTAAATCTATGGACACCAAACGTTCGTCCACTGGTATTGTGGATGCAATCTCTGCTGAAGATATAGGTAAATTCCCTGATACTAACCTGGCAGAATCTCTGCAGCGTATCAGCGGTGTGTCTATTGACCGTGTAAACGGTGAAGGTAGTAAAGTATCTGTCCGTGGTTTTGGTCCGGACTTTAACTTAGTGACCTTGAACGGCCGTCAAATGCCTGTAACTACAGGTTCACGTTCTTTTGATTTCGCCAATATTTCTGCTGATACCATCAGCGGTGTTGAAGTCAATAAAACCAGTTTTGCTAAAAACCCTACCGGTGGTATAGGTTCGGTTATTGATGTACAAACCTTAAAACCTTTAAGCGCTGGCGGCGAAAAAGCTGTATTCAGTGCCGCTATGGTCGATGACAGATCGACTGAAGAAGGCAGTGCTACACCTGAGTTAGCAGGTTTGTATTCCACTACCTTTAACGATGATAAGTTTGGTGTGTTAGTGTCCGCCAGCTATCAGGAACGTGAAAGCGGAAGCCAACAAGCCAACGTAGGTACAGGCTGGCGCAGCTTCCCAGGAACTAAAGACCACTCATCTGGCGATTGGGGGAGTATTCCGTTAGAGAATCAGGTCAATCGTCCTGGTGCTGATGACGTCTATTCAGTGCCACAAACCACAATTTATAAATTTGAAGAACAACAACGTGCCCGCACCAATGGTCAGTTAGTGTTGCAATATGCGCCTACTGATAATCTGACCGCATCGGTTGACTATACCTACATGCGCAATGACATCGACACTCAATACAACGACGTGTCAGCCTGGTATACCTTTGGTGCCACAAGTCAAAGTATCTGGACTGATGGTCCGGTTTCTTCGCCACTGATTTACTCTGAAGAGTACGGCACAACATTCGCAGATTTATCTATGGGTGCCGGTGATTCAGGTGTACGTAACGAAAGTGGTTCTTTAGGTCTGAATCTGGAATGGCAAGCTACTGATAACTTAAAGCTGAGCTTTGACGCTCACAGATCAGATGCCGAATTCAAACCAAACCATGTACTGGGCTCCAGCAATACCTTAAGTACAGCAGCTTTTGTCCGCCGTAGTGCGGCAACAGACTTTACCGGTGAATTACCTTTACTGGCAGTCGAGGGCGGTAACTCGGTCAAACCTTCAGACATGATAGTGACAGGTAGCGTATTTGGTAATTCGACCAACAAGTCTGAAATTGATCAGTACCAGTTTGATGGTGAATATGTTTTCGAAAATGGCAGCAGCATCGACTTCGGTATTGCTCTGACTGACGTGGACAACCACTCAAAATCAGTCAACGTACAACGTAACGACTGGGGCGGAGTAGGCCAGGCCGGTGATTTCGACGATTCTTATTTCCCGGCTGGCACTATCCATGACAAATTCAACGCTGGTAAAGGTGATTTCTCCTTAATGCCAGATCGTAACTTTGAAGTGCTGGATACCATTTTCTTCTGGGATTTCAATACAGTTCGTGCTCGTGCCGAAGAGTTATATACGCCAGACGGCTTTGTTGGCGCTGGTGACTGTGGCACAAACTTCTGTCCTTCAACCGATTACGACAGCGATGTAAACCGCTATACGTTGGAAGAATCACAGTCAGCTTATGTGCAGTATAACTACGAAAATGAAATCTCCGGTATGCCGTACGATCTTCATGTAGGCGTACGTTATGAAACAACAGATGTGACCTCTACTTCTGCTGTGGCTGCATACAATGGCGCTCGTTGGGTCGCTGAAACTGAAATCGTATTACAAGCCAGTGGTGAGCGTGAATTCCAGACACAAACCGGCGATTACGACTATGTATTGCCTAATGTAAACTTCAATATTGAAGTGGTAGACGATGTAATGCTGCGAGCGGCTTATAGCGAAACTATAGGTCGTCCTGATTATGTATCTATTCAGGGTGGTACCGTTGTGAACACTATTGCTAACCGTGCCGGTGGTGGTGGCTCAACAGGTAACCCAAGCTTATTGCCTTTAGAGTCTAAAAATATCGACTTATCGGCTGAGTGGTACTACGCACCAGCTAGTTATGCTTCTGTTGGTTATTTCCGCAAGGACACCAGTAACTTTATCAGTAACACTGTTGTCGAATCGACTATCTACAATATTGCTAACCCTGTAGATGGCAAAAAATATGCTGAAGCTGTGGCTGCTGTTGGTTTGGATGGTCGCGATATTCGTAACTGGATTTTTGCTAATTATCCAACTGCTCCAGGTGTTGACGTTGCTGCGGGCACTATTGATGGTGTAGCAGGTGAAGATAATGATCTGGTGTTTGATATCAATACTCCATCCAATGGTGCGAACTCAGAAGTCATTGATGGCTGGGAATTGGCGGTTCAACATGCCTTTGGTGAAACTGGTTTTGGTGTTATTGCCAACTACACCATGGTAGACAGCGAAACTTCCTATAACAATTTCCTGTTGATGGACCAGGCTGCTCTGATTGGTTTAAGTGACACAGCCAACGGTATTCTGTTTTATGAAATGGACGGTTTCCAGGCTCGCGTTGCTTACAACTGGCGTGATGAATTCCTGAACTCTAAAGGTCAGGATACAGGAGCCAACCCTAAATACACTGAGGCCTATCACCAAATTGATATGTCTGTCAGCTACGACTTACCACAAGTGGAAGGTTTAACCATTTTTGTTGAAGCCTTGAACGTAACTGATGAACATATTCGGGTGCATGGTCGTGCTGAAGAGCAAGTGTTAAGCCTGATTGAATCAGGTGCCCGCTATAGTCTGGGTGCTCGTTACAGCTTCTAAGCTGTACAGGGCCATAAGGATATGGCCCATTCTGTTTCCATTTTTTGAAGCAGCATCTTCAGCCCTGGCTGAAGATGCTATATCTTGATGTTTTCTATAGCTTCGCACTTAAACAAAAAACCAGTAGCTTTCGTATCAGGCGACAGGTTTAATCAAACTATAACTAAAAAATACACTGTAACGGTCGGGATATAGCATGAGTAAAAATGTTTTATTAAACAGCGTTGAGCACAGAGACCTGAAGGTCATTACGGCCAGAGGCGCACAATATGGTGACGCAGTTTGGTTTGCTGTCACTTTTCCTAAAGAATTCCGAACAGTTCAGGCCCACTACCCGATTTTTTTTCATAAAGACAACAACAGCAATCAGTTTTTTGCTGTGACTCTTTTTGGTTTCCAGGATCAGGAAAACCTGTTTTTACAACAGGATAACTGGCGTGGTTGTTATGTGCCGCTGATGCTAAGACGTCAGCCGTTTTTGATTGGCCAGCAACTGGTCCGTGAAGACGGTATTGAAACCCCGCAACGTGTGATTCATATCGACTTAAATAATCCTCGAGTCAGCAGTACTGAAGGCGAAGCTCTGTTTTTACCTTATGGTGGCAGCAGCCCTTATCTGGATGAGGTCGCTTCCATGCTGGAAACTATTCATCATGGCATGCTCGACAGCAAAACCTTTATCGACGTGTTGCTTGAGCATCAATTGCTGGAATCCTTTACCCTGGATTTAACCTTCAGCAACGGACAGAAGCAGCAACTGGCGGGTTTCTACACTATCCATGAAGAAAACCTTGCCGCTTTACCACCTGAACTTTTAGTGCAGCTACATCAGAAAGGTTATCTGCAGGCGATTTATATGGCCATCGCTTCTCAGTCCAATATTCGCCATTTGCTGCAGTTAAAAAATAAGCAGTTTGAGTAAGGTCTGACTAACCATGAATAGCATAACGCCATTAGCACAAGTAAAAACTCTGGAAGGATGCGACTTAGCTGATGCGTTAAGTTTAATAGCTAATGCCACTCAACCATTGATATTCAAAGGTTTGTGTAAAGAATGGCCGCTGGTTAAAGCGGGTCTTGTTTCAGCTGCGTCCGCCGCAGATTATATCCGACAGTTTTATCAGGGGGTTCCTGTCACTGCCTGTTATATAGAGCCAGAACATCAGGGCAGAGTTTTTTATAACCCAGAGCAAAATGGCTTTAATTATCAGGTCGGAAAAATAGACTTTAATCAGTTATTGGACCGCCTTTTTGCGTTAAACAGCCAAACTCAAGTGCCGACCTATTACATGGGTTCGACGGAGATCAATCATTGGTTTCCGGGTTTGGCAGAGCACAATACGTTACCAATGGATGGCATCAGCCCACTGACCAGTGTCTGGCTTGGTAATCAATCCCGCATCGCTGCTCATTATGATTTTCCGCAGAACCTGGCTTGTAATGCAGTCGGACATCGCACTTTTACCTTATTTCCGCCAGAACAAATCACCAATTTATATCCGGGCCCTATGGAGTTTGCGCCAGGCGGCCAGGATGTCAGCATGGTGGATTTTGCCGCGCCTGATTTTGAGCGTTTCCCTAAATTTGCCGAAGCTCTGCAGCATGCACAACGGGCAGAGCTGGAACCTGGCGATGTGTTATTTATTCCGAGCATGTGGTGGCACCACGTGCAAGCGCTGGACGGGTTTAATGTGCTGATCAGCCACTGGTGGCGCGATACGCCAGCCTATTTGGGTCGACCCAATAATGCCTTGTCTATGGCGGTGCTGAGCTTACGCAGTTTGCCTAAAGCGCAGCGTCAGGCCTGGAAAGCTATTTTTGACTACTACATTTTTGAGCACGATGAAGTATCACAAGATCATATTCAGCCAGAGGCCTTAAAGATGTTAACTAAGCCGCTGGATGAGCTGAATGCGCGCCAGATCCGGGCTGATTTACTGAATAAATTAAAGCGCTGACAACCAACTAAAACCAGAAAAGCACCAATCAACAGGGTGAACAGATGAACAACGAACAAAACAGAATCAAAAAGGTCGTGATAGCCGGCGGCGGCACAGCTGGCTGGATGACTGCTGCTGGCCTGACCAAATTACTGGGTAAAAACCTTGAAGTGGTTTTAGTGGAGTCTGATGATATTGGCACTGTGGGAGTAGGCGAAGCTACTATCCCCACTATGCATATCTTCCACCGCTTACTGAATATCAAAGAATCTGAAGTGATGGCGGCCACCAATGCCACTTTTAAGCTGGGTATTCAGTTTGAAAACTGGAAAACAGTAGGCGAAGACTATATTCACTCCTTTGGGTTTTTAGGCAAAGACTGCTGGGCCTGTGGTTTTCAGCACTTTTGGGTGAAAGGTCGACAAAAAGGCATAGCGACTGAAATCGGTGACTACTGTGTCGAGCATTTAGGCGCCCGCCAGGGCCGTTTTGCCGTTTTGCCGAATCAGGACCTGAACCACGCTTACCATATGGATGCGTCCTTGTATGCCAAGTTTCTGCGCCGTATGTCTGAGCAGCATGGTATTAAACGTATTGAAGGTAAAATTCGTGAAGTTCAGCAGCATATGGACGGCAATATCAGTGCTTTATTGCTGGAATCCGGCGAGCTGATTGAAGGCGATTTATTTATCGATTGCACTGGCTTCAGGGCTTTGTTAATTGAACAAACACTGAATACTGGTTTTGAAGACTGGAGTCACTGGTTACCTTGTGACAGCGCTTATGCAGTGCAAACCAAAACCACACAAGAGCCCGTAGCGTACACCCGCGCTATAGCCCGTGATGCTGGTTGGCAATGGAAAATCCCGTTGCAAAGCCGGGTGGGTAATGGCCTGGTGTTCTGCAGCAAGTTTATGACAGAAGCAGAAGCCAAACAAACACTGATCGACAATGTCGAAGGTGAGATGATGTTTGAGCCACGCTTAATTAAGTTTAAAACCGGCACCCGCCGTCAGCATTGGAATAAAAACTGTGTCGCCATTGGTTTATCCAGTGGTTTTCTTGAGCCTTTAGAATCGACCAGCATTCATTTGATCCATCGCAGTATTATTCGTTTGCTGCAGATGTTTCCGTCTCACGGCATAGTGCCTGCGGATGTAGCTGAGTTTAACCGCCAGACTAAAATCGAAATGGATAATATCCGCGACTTTATCATCCTGCACTACAAAGCTACCGAGCGAACTGATACCAAGTTTTGGCGTTACTGCAAAGATATGCAGATCCCAGACACGCTGGCCCACAGAATGGAATTGTTTAAACAGTCCGGTAAAGTGTATAAGTTTGCTCAGGAATTGTTTGGTGAAAGCTCCTGGTTACAAGTGCTGATTGGTCAGGGTTTAATGCCAGAACAGTATCATCCTATTGTCGATTTAATGCCGGACTCTGAACTGAATGATTTCCTGATGAGCATTAAACAGAATGTGAAACGCACTGTGAGTCAGTTCCCGACTCACCATGAGTTTATTCAGCAGTATTGTAAGTCGTCCTTAGTCTGAGCTGAGCATGATGGATAAACTGAATTATCAGGTTAATACCGCCATCCGGCCCGAAATTATCTATCTTGGGCTGGAAAAAACGCCATTGATTATGATTGATAACTTTGCGTTGGACCTGTCTGGTTTACGTCAACAGGCTTGGCAGCTTGAGTTTATGAAGGAAAACCAGACTTATTATCCAGGTCATCGTGCCGTATTACCTAAAGACTATATAGCCGCCAGTCTGAATGCCGTTTATCAACTGATTTATCAGGTGTATCAGATCCCTGAAAAACTACGATTAAAACCCAAAATGCTGTTTTATGCGCTGATCACTCAGCCAGAAAACAGCCTGAACCCGCTGCAATGTATGCCGCATTTTGATACCAGTGCACCTTTTTATTTTGCGCTCTTGCATTACCTGAATGATAGTCCTCATGGCAGCACAGGGTTTTTCCGGCATAAACCTACGGGTTTTGAACGGATAACTGATCAGCGTCGACCGCACTACTTTGAGTCTGCTCAGCACTTTGTAGACACCTATGGTGCGCCACCTCAGCGTTATCAGGTGCAAAGTAATGAGCATTATGAGCTATACCATCAGATCCCCTATCAGGCGAACAGACTTATTATTTACCCTGGCAATCTGCTGCACTCTTCACTGGTGGATGTCGTTACTGATATAGACGGTTCGCCGGTCAGTGGGCGTTTAACCGCCAATATGTTTATAGATTTCGTATAACCCAAACCTTATGAACTCATAACACAAAGGAACTGAATATGGTCACGACAGCACTAAAAATGAAAGCGATTACATGACCAGTGTTGCGTTAATCAGACCACTTTTACCCTCCAATTTTAAAGATGAAAAGAAGATAACGATGAACTATGAATTGCCAAAAGGCTCAAGACTGCTGAAGAAAGAATTTACTTATGGTGTGGCCACTTCATCTTTCCAGATTGAAGGTGGAGTTGAGGATCGCCTGCCTTGTATCTGGGATACCTTTTGCGCTACACCGGGCAAAGTAAAAGATGCTTCAAACGGCGATTTGGCTTGTGATCACTATCACTTATGGCGTGATGATATCGCGCTGATAAGCTCTTTAGGGGTCGATGCTTATCGTTTATCTATTGCCTGGGCAAGGGTAATGAATAAAGACGGCAGCCTGAATCAGCAAGGTGTAGATTTCTACATCGGCATTTTAGATGAGCTGAAGGCAAAAAATATTAAGTCTTTTGTCACTTTGTATCACTGGGATTTACCTCAACATATTGAAGATCAAGGCGGCTGGCTGAATCGCAATACGGCCTATTTGTTTCAGGATTATGCCGACAAGTTAAGTAAAGCCTTTGGTGACAGAGTCTATTCGTACGCCACCTTAAATGAGCCGTTTTGCAGCTCTTACTTAGGTTATGAGGCCGGTATTCATGCGCCCGGCTTAACTAAAAAAGCCTATGGCCGTCAGTCAGCGCACCATTTATTGTTGGCTCATGGTCTGGCAATGCAGGTACTGCAGAAAAACAGCCCAAACAGCATGAACGGTATAGTGCTGAACTTCACACCAGCTTATCCGCTAACCGACAGCGCTGCCGATCAAAGAGCTGCACAGCTGGCTGACGAGTACTTTAACCAGTGGTATATCAAACCTGTGTTTGATGGTGCTTATCCGGATTCTTTCGCCTTACTGGCGGATGAAGACAAGCCAGTGATTGAAGCAGGTGACTTCGACATTATCAAAGCGCCGTTGGACTTTTTAGGCGTCAATTTCTACACCCGCACTGTGTATAAAGCCGCTGAAGGCCGTGACTTTATTGAAGTCGATATGGTCGATGCACCTAAAACAGATATTGGCTGGGAAATTTATCCACAGGCCTTTACCGATCTGTTAGTGTCTTTGCATCAGAAATATAAACTGCCTCCTGTTTACATTACCGAAAATGGTGCAGCAGCAGCCGATCAACTGCACAATAGTGAAGTCGACGACCAACTGCGTTTGTCATACTACCAGTCGCATCTGAGTGCAGTACATCAGGCGGTCGAACAAGGTGTAGATATTCAGGGTTATTTTGCCTGGAGTTTAATGGATAACTTTGAGTGGGCTGAAGGCTACTTAAAGCGGTTTGGTATAGTGTATGTCGACTACAACAGCCAACAAAGAACTGTGAAAAACAGCGGTCTGGCTTATAAGCGCTTAATTAGTAATCGTTAATTTATAAAAAATAATAATTTCAAATCAACAATTTATATAGGGTGCGCTCACCATGGTTAGTGTTAAGGAAAAAATTGCTTATGGCCTGGGGGATACGGCAAGCAATATAGTATTCCAGACCGTCATGTTGTTTCTGACGTTTTTTTATACCGACATCTACGGCATTTCGCCGGCTTTTGTTGGCACCATGTTCCTGGCTGTGCGTATTATCGACGCAGTGACAGACCCATTGATGGGGGCCATTGCCGACCGCACTCAGAGTAAATACGGTAAATTCCGTCCTTATTTGCTTTGGTTCGCTTTGCCATTTGGCCTGATCAGCGTGCTGGCGTTTACCACACCAGACTTTGGTGAAGAAGGCAAAATGATCTACGCCTTCGTCACTTATACCCTGCTGATGCTGGTCTATACCGCTATCAATATTCCGTATTGTGCTTTAGGCGCTGTGCTGACTGCCGATCCAAAAGAGCGGGTGTCGGTGCAGTCGTACCGTTTTGTATTTGCCATGCTAGGTGGTCTGATGGTGACCGCCTTAACTTTGCCTTTGGTGGAGTTTTTTGGCCAGGGCGACAGAGCCAAAGGCTACCAACTGACTATTATGGCGATGAGCGTATTAGGTGTGTTGATGTTTTTGGCCTGTTTTTACGGTACTAAAGAGCGGATTAACCCACCTAAAGAAGCGGTCAGCCGCAGCTATATGGATAACTTCCGTCAACTGTGGAAAAACGATCAGTGGCGTGTACTGGCGCTGGTGGCTTTATGCCTGATGAGTGGTTACGTTTTACGTACTACGCTGGCTATTTACTACGTGAAGTATTACCTGGAAATGCCGGACAGTATCACCTTATTTATCACTTTGGGTATGCTTGGCAGTATGGTGGGGTGCATTATTGCTCAGCCTTTGGCAAAACGTTACTGCAAAGTAAAACTCTACATAGGCATTCAGATTTTAGCCGCCGCCCTTTGTGCCAGTAGCTATTTTGTGTCTGCTGACAATGTCACTCTTGCCATTGCTTTGTATGTGCTGTGGAATCTGGTGTTCAACACTGGTACTCCGCTGCTGTGGGCCAAAATGGCTGACGCTGTGGATTATGGTCAGTGGCGCACTGGCGTCCGAACTACAGGCATGGTGTATTCCTCCATTATTTTCTTTATCAAAATGGGAATAGCTGTAGGTGGTGCTTTAGGTGGCTGGTTATTGGCAGGTATAGGTTATCAGGCTGATGTCACTCAAACTGAAGAAACCAAAGCAGGTTTATTATTGGCTTTTAGCTTATATCCGGCCATTGGTTCATTAATTGTCGCTTTTGTGATGGGCGCTTATAAACTAAACACACAAAAAGTTGATGAAATCACAGTGGAATTGAAGAGAGCCGCAGAATAAATCCAAAAGCATTGAAAGTTGTAGGGAGGCGACAAGCAAGGGAGACCCCAGGAGCATAGAGACACTATGTGACTGGGGCGAGCGAACGCAGTCAACAAAGCTGCATTTTCAAGGATGACGGATGTAAAAGCTGATAATATGGCGACTACAGAGCAAATCAGTCTTTACTGAATTACTCTTGTAGTTCCCGATTCTCTTAGACTTAACAATAAGTGACAGCACTATATGGCGACCATTTACGACGTTTCACTGCTTGCAGGTGTATCTCTGGCTACCGTATCCAGAGTGATGAATAAAAACACCAATGTCAGCGAAAAGACCAAACAAAAGGTGTTGGCCGCTATGGCTGAATTAGGCTACAGGCCTAATACTTTTGCGCAGTCTTTGGCGTCGAATTGTTCTAATAGTGTTGGTGTATTGGTCTCACAGTTGGATGGCCCGTATTACGGTCCTATGATGGCTGAAATTGAAGCCGCGCTGCGGGCTGATAACCGTCATGTGATCATTGCCGTGGGTCACAGCGATGCAGCTCAGGAAATAGACAGTGTTGAGTTTTTATTAAGTAAAGGCTGTGATGCGCTGATCCTGGATGTCGAAGCTATCTCAGATGACTACCTGATTAAACTTAGTCAAAGCTCAACTCCTATTGTGCTGATCAACAGATATATAGCTGAAATCAGCGACTGCTGTATTTACCTGAACAATGAGTTAGGTGGATATATGGCTACCCGGCACCTGATTGATTTAGGCCATAGGGATATTGCCTATATTTCCGGACCTTCGAAAAAACACGATGCAATAGAGCGTCTTGAAGGCCATAAACGAGCTTTGGCAGAAGTGGGTGTTTCCTTTGATCCTGCCCTGTGTTTTGAAGGTGATTACAAAGAAGACAGCGGCGTGGAGGGTATGAACTACCTGTTCGGCCAAGACAAAAAATTTACAGCTGTGGTTTGCGCTAACGATCAGATGGTATCCGGCGCTATTTCGGTGTGCCTGGAACGTGGCATGAAAATCCCACAAGATTTATCTTTTGTTGGTTATGACAATATTCCTTTTGCCCGTTATGTATCGCCTAAGCTGACCACAGTGAATAACCCTATTCATGAAATGGGAAAGATGGCGGCCTTATGGCTACTGAAAAACTTGTATAAGCATGATCTTGAAGTGGAAAATGTATTTGAACCTGAACTGGTGGTGCGTAACTCTGCTATCAGGCTGTAGTTTTTCAAAAAGGAAAGCCTCTGTGCTAAAAACACAGAGGCAGAGATTTAAGGTAAAGCAGCTTCTAAAGTTAAAGTTAAGCCTTCACGGACTTGGTCGGCTAACTCAGATTCAGCTTTGGCTGAATAGGATGCTTCAATCAGAAATACACCAGCTTCAACAGGTGTATAAGTAAACTGACCCGTTGCATCGGTTTTATGCTGAATACGACCAGCCTCATCACGGTAACGTTCACCTTCGTATGACACTTCCAGCTCCACCCCAGCTTGCGCTTTACCATTGACTAAAAAGGTAAAAGTAACAGGCTCGCCCGCTACTATGTCAGCTGGATGCACAGAGCTTTTAAATTCTAAACCTTCGTTTTTCAATGCCAGCACTTCTGACGTTGGTTTGTTGACTGTGATAAAAGCGACTGAACGACTGCGGCTTTGGCTGGTCACTACATCTGTTGCATTAGCCGGTAACTCTTTGGCGCGGGTCTTTTTGTCAGCCATCAGGCGTTTGCGCTCATCACCTACTTTGTACATAGTGCCAAAACGTACAGGGCCGCCTAATTCCAGTTTGTACGTACCTTCAGCATTTAACTGTGCATCGACCTGAGATTTACGTTTACCCTGGTATTTATGCTCAATAGCCTGCTTTTTACCGTCTGGCGTATACAAAGACACGTTATCTACCGGAATACCTTTGTCAGCAACAAAGGTCATGTTGGCGGCGCTGACATCAGCCGATACCCAGCTGCCTGTTTTAGATAACACAAAGTGACTTGGTACTACCCATAAAGTGTGAGCCAGAACCGGAGCGCTCACTGCTGTTGCAACCAATAATGAAGCCAGAATAGATTTTTTCATTGGACTATTTTCCCTGTACAGAAGTAAGTTGAATTTTGCCCAGCTCTTTGCTGGCCTTTATTTCGATTTGAACGGCGCTGCCGTCCCATGTGAATGCTTGTTTCGCCAGATTGCGGCCGCCTTGTTCACGGGCTGCTTCAACAAAAAGCACATAGTTACCAGCAGCAACTGCTTTACCTTGTTCGTCTTTGCCATCCCAGCGTACTTTGTAGCTGCCAGGACCTTTAGTGGCACCTGTCTTTGCATCTACTAATTGAGGTTCACTACGGCCCAGTTTGCGCCAGAAGCGACGTAAGTCTTTAATCCAATCCGGTTTTTCCAACCAGGCTTCGACTAAGCGCACAGGCTGTTGTTGCTCGTTTTCAATCCATACCGCCACATAAGGTCTGTGATAAGTGCCGGTATCAATTTTTGGCAGTTCGACCTGAATTTCCAGTTCCTGTTGTGCCATGGCAGAGCCGCAACAAAACAGCAATGCAGCGACTAAATACTTGTACATACACTTTCCTCTTAGTGAAACGACTCTAAATTAGTGAAACGACGCTATATAAGCTAATAAAGCCAACACCACACCAGCTATAGCTGTGGCATTGCCAAAATCTCTTCTGTTCGGCTGACGCCACAATAAATAAAAGCCAGACAAGGCAAACAACACACAAAATACAGCGGTAATATCGATCAGCCATTTCCAGCTGCTGCCTGCGTAACGACCTTTATGTAAGTCGTTTGCCAAGGCCAGATAACCACCAAATTCAGTATCTAACTCTGCAGTGCGCTCTGCTAAATCAATCACCACAGCGGCATAACCGGCAGGGCGTTTAAAGTCGATTTCCAGCAGTTCGTCTTCAGGCGAAAAATTCAGGTTGTAACCACCCTGTAACTGATGTTCCTGCTTTAACCAGTCGACATACAAAGCCATAGCGGCTTGTTGCTGATCATCTGGCAGGTTTAATAAATCCGGCAATTGTTCTGGCAGTTCCAACTGCAACTGCTGACTGGTTTTGCCCATGCTACTGTTGATTTCAGGGTGATTTAAGGTGATGCCCGTGATGGCAAAAAATAACAACAGCAACAATACCAACATAGCGCTGTAGGTATGTAACCAACGCATCCAACGAGCTAAAGCTGAACTCTTCACAGTACCCCCTAAAAATCAGCTGTCATGCTACTGAGAATTGTTCTTATTTGCAAGGTTTTCACAACTGGCTGATTTAGTTGTTTATTGATCGCTCCTGTGTTCAGGCCCGTAACACGACAACTGATAGTGCAAATAGTTCGCAATTGCTATTGATCTTCTAATGAGAATCACTATCATTGTCGGCCATTGGAATTTATTAACTTATCTTTACAAATCGAGCTCAGATTTTATCCGCTTTGCGATGATCTGTTCGAACAACAGGAGTGTTTATGTTCAAGTCTCGCCCAGCCAAACTGGTGTTAGCCACCCAGCTCGCTTTAGGTCTGATTGCTACAGTTCAGGCAGAAGATGCAGCAGCTGTTAAAGATGAGGCTATTGAGCGCATTGTGGTTACGGCTTCAGGTTTTGAACAAAAGCTGGTGGATGCTCCTGCCAGTATTTCCATCATTACAGCAGAAGAACTGCGTACCCGCCCTTACACTACCTTGCTCGATGCAGTACGTGATCTGGAAGGTGTCGATATTGGTGAAACCCGCGATAAAACAGGTCAGGGTACTATCAGTATGCGCGGTATGGGGTCGGATTACACTTTGATCCTGGTCGACGGTAAACGTCAGAATAACCATGGTGATATTTACCCAAATAACTTTGGCGGTAATCAGTTTGGTCATATGCCACCTCTGGATACCATCGAGCGTATTGAAGTGGTGCGTGGCCCAGCTTCTACTTTGTATGGTGCCGACGCTTTAGGTGGTGTGATCAATATCATCACCAAAAAAGTCACTAACGAGTGGGCTGGCTCAGTCAGTCACAGCCGCACAGCACAAACGGATGACAGCTTTGGTGAAGAGATCACCACGGACTTCAACGTGATGGGTCCTTTGATCCCAGGCGTGCTTGGCATGTCTATCCGTGGCAGTGAATACAACCGTATGGCATCTACTCCGGAATATGCTGACGTAGTTTATCCAAATGGCGAAGTACGTAGCCGTTCATTAGGCTTTGGTGCTGGCGGTAAAACAGTAGATAACGATAGCTCTGTATTAGGTGCCCGCCTGAGCTGGACTCCGGTCGAAAACCAGGCCATTTGGTTTGATATCGACACTTCGACTCAGGAATACGATAACAGCCCTGTAATTAACGATGATGGCAGCCGGGAATACCCTGTAGGTACAGTCGACAATATCGACAGTATCTGGGCCGCAGGCAGTTTCTGCCGGGGCGCCACAGGCAATAATGCGAATGCCTGTACCACTAATGGTGGTACCTGGGCCCGTCGTGCTAACCCTCAGGTGGGTTACAGCCCAACTCAGGAATTTACCCGTGATACCTGGTCATTAAATCACGAAGGTAAATGGGACCTGGGTAACAGTTTTGTGTCTTTATCTTATGTTGATACCCAAAACCATGGCCGTACTTTGCCTTTTACTTTGGCAGAACGTGCACAGTTACTGACCATGATCGACGCCACTGGTGCTTATGCAGGTCTGACTGTCGATGAGCGTAAAGCCATAGCAAAAGAGACGTTCCTGCCAAGATCTGCCCGTAAAATGTCCAGTAATCAATATACTTTGGATGCCAAAATGGATATGCCATTTGAACTGGCAGGCCAACACAAAGCTGTGTTTGGTACTCAAGTGATCCGTGGTGAGCTGGAAGATGGTGTCTTTGGTATGGAAAGCGGCACTCCAGGCGGCGTGCAGGAACACAATATGTGGTCTGTGTTTGCTGAAGATACCTGGGATGCCACTCAGGAATTTTCCATCACTGCAGGTTTACGTCGCGACGATCATGAAATATTTGGTAGTGAAATGAGCCCACGTCTGTATGGTGTTTATACATTAACAGAACAGTGGACTATCAAAGGGGGCGTCAGTACCGGCTTTAAAACACCAAAAACAACTCAGTTGTATGATGGTGTCGTAGGCTTTGGTGGTCAGGGCACATCCCCTATGTTTGGCAACCCGGATCTGGAACCAGAAACCAGCACCTCGACTGAAATTGCGGCTTACTGGGAACACCCGGATAATCACAACTTCAATATCACCATTTTTAATAATGAATTTGACGATAAAATTGCTTCTCAGCCATGTGGTGGTGCCACTGCACTGGTCTGTAGCAGCACTGGTGAATATGCCGATCTGGGTTATGCCACCAGCAGCAAAACAGTCAATATTGACAATGTGACTATCAAAGGTGCTGAAGTCGCAGGACGCTGGCAGATTATCGACAATATCGCTTTCCGTGCTAACTACACCTACACAGACAGCGAACAGAAAAGTGGTGCCAATAAAGGCCAGCCTCTGACGAACACAGCCAAACATATGGCGAACCTGACCATAGACTGGAATGCAATCGATGAGTTAAAAGTCTTCCTGACGTCAGAAATCCGTACCAAACGTTTCCGCGCCTGGGACACTATTAAAAATGCACCGCTGAACTACAAAGCCTATGATGTGTACCACTTAGGTGCCAGCTATGCAGCCAGCGATTCAGTCACTTTTACTGCGCGGATCAACAACTTATTTGATCAGGACTTCACAACCTACGATTTAGAGTTTGTAGAGTGTGACAGCGGTACCAGCTGTATTCTGGATGCAAATGGCGCAAACGGCTATCAGGCCAGCTATGTCGATCATTTCAATAACAAAGACAAAGCCCGTAACTTATGGATGAGTGTGAACGTAAGCTTCTAAACTTGTCGTAAGGCGAGTGTTTGAAGAAACCGCAGATGATTCTGCGGTTTTTTTATGTCCATGGAAGGACGGTATGCCGAAAATGCAGGAGCATATTTTCGGCGATGTCCATGGAAGGACGGTATGCCGAAAATGCAGGGTGATGGCGGTCTTTCGAAATGCCAACAGTTTGGCATTTCGCCGATATCACGCCTTCGCTTGTGGCGATGGCCGGAGCATATTTTCGGCGATGCCAGCACCATGTCTGAAAAAAAATAAAGCTGAAATTTAAGTTTATCAGGCGCAGGCAGTGCTTTGGTTGCGCTAACAATGCTACATTGAGGTCATTCCAATAGAACAAAGGTGACAAGGATGCGACATAGTACAGCGCTGCTTTTTTTAACCTCTTCTCTGGCTTTTGCCAATCCATCCCCTATTCCGGCCAATCCGGTACAGCAATTAAAACCTGAGCTTAGTCAGGTGATTGCTGCAGACGCTCAGCTGGAGATACTGGCTGAAGGTTTTCGCTGGGCTGAAGGTCCTGTGGCTGAACCTAAAACCGGCGATATTTTGTTTTCCGATGTACCGGAAAATAAAATCTGGCGCTGGAATGCAAAAGACGGTTTAACTTTGTATCTAAGCCCTTCTGGCCATACAGGTTTTGTTGACGAGCCTTCCATTAAAGAAGGTTCCAATGGTTTGATTTTCAACCAGAACAATCAGTTAGTGTTGGCGCAGCATGGCGACCGGCGTTTAGCTGTACTGAAGTCAGTCAGTGCAAAAGGCCCGGAGTATCAAAGCCTGACGACCAGCTATCAGGGCAAGTTATTTAATAGTCCTAATGATCTGGTGCAGCACAGCAATGGCAGCTATTTATTTACCGATCCGCCTTATGGTTTAAAAGATGCGGATGACTCCAAACAAAAGCAGCTGGCTTTTAATGGTGTGTATTGGCTCAAAGGTAGCGATGTCACACTGGTTACCGATCAACTGACCCGCCCAAATGGTTTGGCTTTATCACCGGATGAAAAGTGGTTGTATGTTGCTAACTCAGATCCAAAAGCGGCGCAGTGGTGGAAGTATCCTCTATCTGCAGATGGCACTGTAGGCGAAGGTCAGCTATTTTTTGATGCGACAGCCTGGGTTGGCAGTAAAGCCGGCTTGCCTGATGGCTTAAAAGTACTAGCTTCAGGCCATTTGCTGGCGACAGGCCCTGGTGGTGTGCTGGTGTTTAATGCCAAAGGCGAACATCTGGGTACTATTCAAACCGGAGTTGCAGCGGCTAATGCAGCTTTAAGTCTGGACCGCCAGTATTTATACATTACAGCCTCCAGCTATTTGTTACGGATTAGACTAAAAACCGCAGTGTAAGCAAAGGGCTGTGTATAGAAATGTAAAGCTGCTCTATTACTGAGCAGCTTAAGGTTAAACTGCGGACTATTGAATCCGGAGTACCAGCCCTTGAACCCTTTATTGCTGATTGATGATGACCAGGAACTCACCTCGATGTTAAGTACTTACTTACAACGCGAGGGTTTTGTGGTGCAGGTAGCCAATGATAGTCAGTTAGGCTTACGGCAAGCCATTTCCAGTCATTACGAACTCTTGGTGCTGGATGTGATGATGCCGGGTTTAGATGGCATATCGCTGTTACGGCAAATTCGTCAGCACTCTAAAGTTCCGGTCATTATGCTCACAGCTAAAGGTGACGACATAGATAAAGTACTGGGTTTGGAACTTGGTGCAGACGACTATGTCGCCAAACCTTGTTTACCCCGCGAATTAGTGGCGCGTATCCGGGCTATTTTACGCCGTGTGCAACAGCAGCAAGACGAACCCACCGAAGTCAAAGTTGGGCCTTTAACGCTCGAGCCCGGCTCACGTAAGGCCTGGGTTAATGGCCAACAAATTCAACTGACAGGGGCTGAATTCAGTGTGCTCTGGGTGCTGGCCTGTCAGGCAGGCCGATTGGTCAGCAAAGCAGAATTATCGCTACAGGCTTTAGGCAAAACCTTAACTCAATATGACCGCAGTCTGGATGTGCATATCAGCAATATCCGTCAAAAGCTTGGCAAAAGAGCAGATCAACAAGCCTGGATTGAAGCTGTTCGTGGCAAGGGTTATCAGCTGATGCAACGGAGTGATAACCTTCCTACTTGAAGCCGCAGCTTTGTTGACTGCGTGGTCTAGCCCCAGTCACATAGGTTTACTATGCTCCTGGGGACTCGCACACTTGTCGCTTCCCTGCAACTTCAATTAATTTGGGTATCCATTATGGGTCAGGTGTTCTGGAAGTTCTTATTAGCCTTTTGGGGCGCGTTGATTCTGGCCGGCACTTTAGTCTGGGCTGTCAACGAAGTCAGTCGCTCTGCGGACGATGAGTCCAAACCTGTCTGGATAGGCCCGCAGCTCAGATTGGTGTTAGGTTCAGCTCAACTGATGATGGACTCTGGTGGTATAAAGTTGCTCGGCGATGTATTGCAGCGCTGGGAACAAGATCCTATGTCCCGCGACAAGATTCTGCTGCTGAATAACCAGGGTGAAGATTATTTACAGCGAGATGTGCCGGGTGACTGGGCACAATTACTGAAAGACCAACCTGAATACAAGGTGCAGGATAAATCTGGCCAAAGCTGGTTTTTATTGGCGGTACCACGTCACGAGTTTTTACTGGACTGGCTGCGAAGTGGCAGAGGCTTGATAGCGACTGCATCCATGCCTGCACAACGTATTGATGTTCAACATCCACAAGCTGCAAGACCCCATGGTCCTCCTCCTGGTGAGGCTGTGCAGCCTTTTGGCCCCACTGGTTTTGGTGACAAAGGTCCACCTCCAGAAATGCGTGGCATAGCGGTAAGAGCCACCATGGCTATGCCACCGGTCTGGTTTCATCCGGCATTCTTACTGGCTGCTATTCTGGTCACCAGCTTATCTGTCAGTTTGTGGCTGGCCTGGTATTTTGCTTCACCGGTAAGGCAATTAAAACGAGCTTTGCAGTCACTGGCGTCCGATCACTGGCTGACTCAACTCGGTCCTAAAGTCACAGGGCGGCGCGATGAGTTTGGTGCTGTAGCCCGCAGTTTTAACGACATGGCCAAAAGTGTCGAGCAAGCTATCAGTGGTCAGCGCCGTTTATTACATGATGTCTCTCACGAATTCCGCTCACCCTTAGCCCGTTTACAAATACTGGTGGGTCTGGCGCGGCAAACACCGTCTGAAAGCGCTATGGTGTTGGATAAAGTTGAAGCAGAAACCCAGAAACTCAATGCTTTGGTGGAAGAAATTCTGACTTATTCACGTTTGGAAAGTGGTGCAGCCGCAGTGAAGTTGCAGCAAGTGGATCTGTTGGAGTTATTGGAGTCCGTCGCTGAAGACGGTCGGCTTGAGGCGCTGTCTCAGCAAAAACAACTTCTGGTAAAAGCAGATGCAAAAGTGCGTGTGCTGGCTGACCCTGATTTACTCTACCGTGCGCTGGAAAACCTGATCCGCAATGCCATCAAATTTACTCCGGCAAACACAGTGGTGACAGTTGAGTTACAGCAGCAAGCGCAGCAAGTACAAATCTGTATTTCCGATCAGGGCCCAGGTGTAGCTCATGCTGATTTAGCCAAACTTTTTACGCCCTTTTTTCGTGGTCAAAGCAAAAAGGACGGTGTCGGCTTAGGCTTAAGTATTGCCAAAAGAGCTGTGGAAAGTTGTAACGGAGAAATGAAGCTGCATAACCTTTATGCAGCTTCAGGTATAGTCTGTGGTTTTCAGGCGGTGATTAGTTTACCGCTGGATTTGAAAGCTTAAGGTACTGTGACTGTTATAGCTAAAGGCGTGCCATCTGTAACTCCTAAAGTGACAGTGGCTAGGTCTCCGGAAGTACCACCGGTGGTGGTGATTTGTAGCTCACATTGACCATATAAATCTGTTCTTAAGCTGCCTGTAGCCAAGCAATTGCCAACTGACACCTGCAGGTTTCCGGTATTGCCTTGATCGTAATTAATTCCAGCTTCAAAGTTAAGGAAAGGTAACCGCACCAGACCCTGGTCTTTTATTTCTAAACTTAGAATAGTGTCCCCACTTATATTGGTGATACCTGATGTGATAACTGCCGGACTTATATAGGAAAAACAGGCTCTGTCATCAATAGTGGTAGCACTGCTGCCACTGGCTTCTGCCACAACAAAGACCTGAGCTGAGCCTTGAGGCGAATGGCGGGTGTCTATGCCGGAAGAAATACAACTGGTTAAAATAGTGTCCTGATTAGCCGGATAAGTCAGGTAGAAGCTGGCTGCACCGTCTTGCGTAACAGCTTGACCACTAACCAGACCTTCTTTCGCAGGATCAACACCAGCAACCTGCATACCTAAAAGTGAAGCTCCAATCAGGTACTCCAGCTTAGTTTCTGTATTCAGATAGTTTTTATTCACTGTCACACTGTTTGCCTGATTAGGTAAGGCGGCGACAAAACGACTTTTATCTTCAGCCTGGGCGTTAAAAATCAACACCCTGTCCTGGGCTTCGATAAAGCGGTTGGTGTTGTTACGGGTGATTACCGCACTTTGGAATAAGGAGTTGCTTTGGTCGGTAAAGACTGTCGAATTAGCCGCAGTAGAGGCATTGCCATCAATGATGCTACTGCCAAAACCGTAGTTAATTTGCGGAGCTCGGTTAGATAACAAGACACTGTCGATCGCACCCAGATTAATCACAGTACCGTCAGCCACAGGGTTGCCGTATCTGTCGGTGACCAGCAAACCACCCTCACGTCTGTAGGTGCCATTGCCCATATTCTGAATACCGGCTTCGATAGGATAACTGAATACAATAGAGTGAGCCGGACCTGAGGCTATACTCAGTATCGAAGCTGTTGTCTGGATCGCAGGGCTATAACTGGCTCCTGTGTTGTCCAAAGCTTCAGCTGTTAGTTCTACCACTCCGGGTAACTGGCCTGAGTTCAGGGTTAAAGTAGCAACGCCATTTGAAGTGGCTACATCCAGAGTTTTAGTGTTTTGCACCAACTGACCAGAAGCCTGAGTTCCCAGCAACAACTCACCACCATTAGGCTGGGTAACAAAACTAACCCGCACATTATTTATGCCAGCTGGAGCATCCTGTGCAGCGCCCCCAGTAGATGTCAGTAAACGCACTGTAATAGTGCTGCTTTCCATTTGGCCTACACCAGCAACATAAATGGCGCGTTCACTGGCGGCAATGCTGATACTGGCAGGCACTGGTCGTTCAGGTTCCACAGCAGTACCAGCGATAGTGACAGTGGTAGTGGTCTGTACTCCATTTACATAAACAGTCACAGTGGCTGTGCCGGCACTTTGGCCTGGATACAAACGCACTGCAGCCACGCCATTGCCTGCATCGTTAGAACCACCACGGCCAGTTTCAGCTGTTGTTTGGGTCACTACTTCTGTCGCACTAAAGCTGCCTAAACTAGTGCTGAATTGCACTGTTGCATTACGCAACAGTTCGCCGTCAGCGTCTCTGACAGTGGCCGAAATAGTAGTAAAACGCTCTGGAAAACCAATATCCAGACTTGCCGTGCTGGCGCCTACTGTCACAGCAGTAGCGTCTTCAGTTTTATTGGAACCACCACAGGCAGATAAAAGTAGTAGAGAAAAAACAAAAAACAGACCAGACAAAAAACGCGGCAACACTGTCATACATCATCCTTGTAACCAGATCGTTAGCTTATGTAAAAATTTGCAGATTTTACTGAATTCTAAAGAGGTACGGGGCTTTTGTATAGGCTCAGTTTAGCTCTGCGGCATTTGCTTGTAGTTTGTGGCTGAACAGCGCATGCTGAACCTTCATTTCTCCGGAAGATCAGATTGTTATGTTAATTACATTTAAATCCACCGCCAGCGCGCCAGTACAGATGTTTGGTCATGTCGCTTTGCAGTTGTTAGAGCTGATGGGCCGCCAGCCTAAAGCTCCCGGCGCCTTGTATGCCGAAGATGTAGCAACGGCTTTGGCCCAACTGCAACAGGGTTTGGCGTTACAATCCACAGAACAAATACCAGCCTCTGCCGATCTGCAGGGAGACAATCCGGCAGCCATCCCGCTTCGTAACAGAGCCTTGCCACTTATTCAATTAATGCAGGCGGCCGTGAGGGAGCAAAAAGGCGTCAGCTGGGAGTAGCAGCCTTTATGTACAGGCAATTTCTACGTCGTTGCATATACTTAAGTCAGGTTGCCGCAGTCAGGAGTTAGCTTATGTTAGTGACTTTCCATTCCAAAGATTCAGCCCCTGTCACTTTATTTGGTCAGGTCGCAGTGCAGCTGCTGCATATGATGGGGCACAGCGGCAAAGTGCCAGGTGCTTTGTATGCTGAAGATGTAGCTAAACATTTGGCCAGCCTGCAGGAAAAAATGCAGTACTGGCCCGAAGAAAGCATTATGGCCAAAACCGGCCATAGCCCGGACTCCTCAGTTAGTCTGCATCATCGCGCTTTGCCGTTAATGGAACTACTGCAAAAGGCGGTTGCTGGGCATAGTAATGTGAGTTGGGAGTGAGGAGTGGTTTTTCGTGCTTGGCTGATAAATTGACTGCCGCTATACTAAGCTGCAACAACACCCCTCCAGCTACCCGTCAGATCAGCTCCCTGGGAGGGGTTACTTATTCAGCCTTCCTCCAAATTAAATTTGCCCGCAAGCTCCAGCATAGTGTCAATTTTTTCTAGCAGAGTTTTCTTATCATCAAAGAATTGTGTGTAGTGAATGCCTTGGATTTTTTCCCAGTTCGCAAAGTTCTGACCTTCGTGCTGGAGTTTCTTGATATCCGTTTTCTTTATTGAAAGCTTAAGTGTTTGACGAGCCAAGTCCTTAAAAATTAAGCGGTGACTTTGTGTGAGTGAATCATTCCAGCCTTCTGCTCTTTTAAAAATATCCTGCTTGGGTGAAAGATTTATAGTCCTTGATTTTGCGAACCCTACAAACAGCTCATTTAATTGCGACCCCAGCAAGTCGTCATCTAGCTTACTCTTGCTTATGCTTCTGTAGGCCATTGCATCTTTTGCTTGGATGGCAGAGGCTAGAAGGATTGGCATAAATGGAAGTTTCTTACTTTCCGCATCGGAAAGCTTAAGTGTGATTTCAAGTCGGGATAACCATTGTTTTATGGTTCTCAAGTCGAATGACAAATCGTGCGCGAGATCCGCAACAATTGCCGCATAACCTGACTCGTCTGCCTTACAGTAAATATCATCATCAGAGTTGTAAGCATCAAATACAGTTCTAAATTCTGGTTGCGCTAAAATAAAGTTTTGTGCTGTTGGTATAGATAACTGAAAACTGGCATCAAAAAAGCGTTTTAAGTAGTTATAGCTACCAAATTTTTCACCATAAACGGCATTAATCGAATGCTGCAGTTGTTCTGAGTCGGTGGCAATTACAAAGAATATCTGAGGAATACCAAATACATGTTTGATTGCCTCCAACATTTCAATGGCAAATGTTGGGCGGCAACGGTCTAATTCATCAACAAAAATAAATAATGGATAAATGAGTTTAGGTTTAGCTGTGCTTCCCACTATGCCATCCAGCAAGGTCGCCATGGCCTCTTTTAGCTCTTCAACGGCTTGCGTTTCTTTATCAATGTTATCAAGCAGTAAAGTAGTCGCTTTTGATGCCAAATCGTCAATATGAGATTTTTCAAAAGCCAGCTCTGCTTTTTCCATTAGCTGTTCAGTGTCAACACGCAGAGCGACTTTGATAAATTCAGGTCCTAACACTTTCAGCGTTGCAAAAAGTTTTGATGACTTAATCTTTTGAGCAAAACCTTGAGTGGCTTGAGGCGATTGTTTTTCAAGCTCGTTAATGATCTGTTTTAGAATAATCAGCAAAGGACTGTCGTTGTGGTCATATTTCCAGGCGTCTATATAAACCACAGGGTGTTGGCTTTTTAGCGTTAAATACCAGCGTTTTAAAAACCAGGTTTTTCCCGTGCCCCAAGGGCAGTTCAGGTTTAGCACATAACCATTTTTCTTTTGGTCGGCTAAGCCAGTAAGAAATCTCGCTATATCTGACCGTCCCAACTGGTCGACAGGTAATTCCTCTGCTCGTTTTAACATGCCTACTGTCGGTGTATAGCCATCATTTTTAATGATTTGCGGCGTTTCACCCGTAGGCCAGCACACTGCTTTTGACCAATCAAAATTTAACTTTGTATGTTCTGCCATCGTCTGTCCCTGATTTACTTTTCCTCAGTGTGCCATGCTCTTGCATAGCTCTACAACTCGCGGTTTGGTCTTGTTGAATATCAAGCAAACCCAATCTTTACGATCTCTTTACGCCCTTCCTTTTTATCCATCTGGAGACTTTACGCCTCTGGCTTCTAAGCTTTGCAGCGGATTTATACCACTGAGGATGCCGAGATGGGCTGGTTGTTATTGATGTTGATTGGCGCCTTAAGCGCTTTGTTGATTTACGCCATGTTGGCACCGGAAAAGTTCTGAGGAGCCATTGATGGACGTTATGTTGATTTTAGCTTTGGCTTTGCTGTTGGCATGGCCTTTGGGCGCTTATATGACCGGGATTTTCTCCGGTCAAAAGCATTGGAGTGACAAGGTGTTTGGTCCTGTTGAAAACGGGATCTTTAAAATTCTGGGCGTAAAGGCCAGTGAAGGCATGAACTGGAAAAGTTATGGCATAGCTTTTTTAATCAGTAACCTGGTGCTGGGTGTGATCGCCTTTTTGTTGTTGATGTTTCAGCATCTATTGCCGATGAACCCGGATGGCATTGGGCCATTAAGTTGGGATTTAGCGCTGCATACCGCAGTGTCCTTTTTAACTAATACCAACCAGCAACACTATTCTGGTCAGGCTCAACTGAGTTATTTAAGCCAGGGTTTTGTTATTGTCACTTTGCAGTTTGTCACTCCAGCTATGGGTTTGGCGGTTTGTCTGGCGGTATTGCGTGGTTTGATGGGCGGTCGTAACGCTAAGGACGCAGCAGAAGGCGAAGAACGTGATTTAGGTAACTACTATCAGGACACAGTACGTGCCGTGCTGCGTTTGATGTTGCCTTTAGCCGCTGTGGTGGCACTGTTATTAGCCAGTCAGGGTGTGCCTTCTACCTATCAAGCTAGCCCAACAGTACCAGTAGTTGAACAAGGTCAGAGCCTTACAGAGCAGAAAATCCCATTAGGCCCTGTTGCCGCTATGGTCGCTATTAAACAACTGGGTACCAATGGTGGTGGCTGGTATGGCCCTAACAGTTCTAACCCGCTGGAAAACCCAACTCCTGTTGCCAATGCCATTGAAACCATAGCGCTGGTGCTGATCCCTATTGCTATCGTTTTTATGGCCGGTGGTCTGTTACGTCAACGTGGTTTTGCCAGAATGTCTTTGGCTGTAATGGGCTTTTTAAGTCTGTTTTGTGTAGGTGCAGCCATTTACAGCGAACAACAGCCGAATGCTGCTTTTAGTGGCTTAGCAGAGCAGGCGGGCAATATGGAAGGCAAGGAAGTGCGTTTTGGCACCGACTTATCTGCACTCTGGGCAACTCTTACCACTCAAACCTCCAATGGTTCAGTCAATGCAATGCACGATTCGCTAAATCCGGTTGCTGGTTTGGTCACCCGTTCTGGCATGCTGATCAATGCTATCTGGGGTGGTATTGGTTGTGGTTTCGTGAACTTTATTGTCTACGTCTGGATAGCGGTGTTTATTGCCGGTCTGATGATAGGCCGCACGCCTGAAATCTTTGGCCGTAAGCTGGAAAAAACTGAAATCAGTTGGCTGGGTGTATTACTGGTGTTACCTAGTGCTGTGATTTTAACTTTTACCGCTATCACAGTGGCTATCCCTGCTATTACCGGCAACAGTAACCCTGGTTTGCACGGTATTGCCCAGGTGTTTTATGAATACACTTCAGCTTTTGCCAACAACGGTTCCGGTTTTGAAGGCTTAGGTGATAACACGCCGTGGTGGAATATCAGCTGTGTGATAGTGCTATTACTGGGCCGTTATTTACCGCTGGTGATCCCACTGTTGATTGCAGGTTTATTGGCGAAAAAACGTCAGATCCCGGTCAGCAACGGTACCTTACCTCTGCATAACCTGACCTTTGGTGTCACTTTGGTCACAGTGATTTTAATCCTGAATTTCCTGTCCTTTTTACCTTCGATGGTGCTGGGTCCAATTGGCGAAGCACTGGAATTAACTTCTATTGCAGGTGATTTAAAATGAGTAATGCCTTAGCTCAGGCCAGCGTACAGGCTTTTGTAAAACTACAGCCACAACTGGCGATTAAAAGCCCTGTGATGCTGGTGGTATGGGTGGGTACAGTGCTGGCGCTGGGTATGACAGCCAACAGTGTAATCAAAAGCTTGGACTATGGCTTTGAACTGGCCAGCAGTCTGATCCTGTTTTTCACCTTATGGTTTGCTAACTTTGCTGAAGCTATAGCCGAAGCCCGTGGCCGTGGTCAGGCTGCCAGCTTAAAAGCCACCCGTCGAGATTTAACAGCTCAGTTGCTGCGTGAATCCGAAGAACCTATAGCAGTATCCGCCAGTCAGCTCAAAGCCGGTGACAAAGTGCTGGTTGAAGCTGGCCAGTTTGTACCAGCAGATGGTGAAATTGTAGTGGGTGTTGCCACTATCAATGAATCGGCCTTAACGGGCGAATCAGCGCCAGTGCTGCGTGAAGCTGGCACCGATCACTCAGGTGTCATAGCCGGTACCAAGGTATTAAACGGTACTATTACTGTGATGGTGACGGCAGAAGCTGGTCATAGTTTCCTTGATAAAATGATCAGCCTGGTGGAAGGCACCAACAGACAAAAAACACCCAACGAGCTGGCGCTGACAGTGCTGTTAGCTGCCTTGACCTTAGTGTTCTTAATAGCTGTAGCGACCTTGCCAGCAATGGCCGCTTTTGTTGGGATCGAACTCGACCTGTTGATGCTGATAGCGCTGGTGGTCTGTTTAATTCCAACCACTATTGCCGGTTTATTGCCTGCCATAGGTATTGCCGGTATGAACCGCGCTTTGGCCGCAAATGTGATTGCCAAGTCAGGTAAAGCTGTTGAAGTCGCAGGCGATATCGATACCTTATTACTGGATAAAACCGGCACCATCACTTTTGGTGACCGCCAGGCGACTGCGTTTTTTGCGCTGCCAGGTGTGGCTCAATCTGAACTGGTAAAGGGGGCTGTGCTTTGCTCAGTGCAAGACCCAACGCCTGAAGGTAAGTCTGTGGTGCGTCTGGCGCAGGAGCAAGGTGCTGCGGCTGAAACTCTGCCAGACAATGCTCAGTTTATTCCATTCAGCGCTCAAACCCGCTTATCAGGTGTGCAACTGGATAACGGTGAACATTGGGTGAAAGGCGCTGCTGATGCGGTAAAGAAATGGGCGCAAAGCCGTGGTCTGGCTGTACCCAACAATCTGGACCCTATAGTCACCAAGGTGGCGCAACAAGGTGCAACGCCTTTAGTGGTTGCTAATCAGCAACGTATTTTGGGTGTGATCCAGTTATCTGATGTGATTAAACCTGGTGTAGCACAACGTTTTGCCGAGCTGCGTGCTTTAGGTGTACGCACCATTATGGTCACGGGAGATAACCCTATTACGGCTGGTGCTATCGCCGCTGCTGCTGGTGTGGATGACTTTGTGGCTGAAGCCCGGCCTGAAGACAAGCTGGCGCTTATTCGTCGCGAGCAGGCTTTAGGTCGCTTAGTGGCTATGGTTGGTGACGGTACCAACGATGCGCCCGCTTTAGCTCAGGCCGACGTCGGCTTAGCCATGAACTCCGGTACTCAGGCCGCCAAAGAGGCGGGCAATATGGTGGATCTGGATTCAGACCCAACTAAGCTGCTGGCCGTGGTGGAAGTAGGCAAACAGTTGCTGATCACCCGTGGCGCTTTAACCACCTTCTCTTTAGCCAATGATGTCGCTAAGTACTTTGTCATAGTGCCAGCCGTTTTTGCGGCCGCTATGCCTGGTATTGCTGCTCTGAATTTTATGCAGCTGCCGGATCCAAAAATGGCGGTGTTATCTGCGCTGATATTTAATGCGCTGATTATTCCGGCCTTAATTCCGCTGGCACTCAAAGGCGTAAAAATCCGTGCTATTAGTGCTGAAAAACTGTTACGCAACAATATGTTGATCTTCGGTTTAGGTGGTGTGCTATTGCCTTTTGCCGCGATCAAATTGATTGATGTTTTACTGAACTGGATGTTTTAACTATGAACACTACTTCAATTTCTCGTTCTGGAGTTTCCCGAGCTGGTTCTGACACCGCCCTTTCGTCACACCACACCATCTGGCGTCCGGCTTTGGGTTTAGCTGCTGTGATGCTGGTGACTTGTGGTCTGGTCTATAGCGCCACTGTCACAGGTTTAGGCGGAATGTTATTTCCACAGCAAGCTACAGGCTCTTTGGTACTGGTCGACGGCAAAGCTGTAGGTTCGGTTTTAGTAGCCCAGCCTTTTAGTGGCGATATATATTTCCATGGCCGTCCAAGCAGCGTCAATACCGACCCTATGTCGACTGGTGGCAGTAACTTAGCACCTTCAAACCCTGCTTTGCGCGACAGAGTAGCGACAGAAAGCGCAATACTGACAGAACGTTATCAGCTCTCTGCCACTGAACTGCCGGTTGACTTGCTGGCAAGCTCTGGCTCTGGTGTCGACCCACATATTTCGCCTGAAGCTGCAGCTTTGCAGTTAAAGCGGGTGGCCGCTGCACGCAGCATCCCTGCAGATATGCTGAGTAAATTAGTGGAACAACAAACTGAAGCGCCACAGTGGGGCATTTTTGGCCAGCCACGAGTGAATGTGCTGTTGCTTAATCTGGCTTTAGATCAGCAATTTCCAACGAAATAAACAGGACCTATTATGCGTTATCTAGTATCGACTGTTCGTGTAGCTAGTGCGGCCATTCTGAGTTCAGGCCTGTTATTCGTCAGCCCGCTTCAGGCTGAAACAGTTAATAGTACGGGCTCTGTGCTGTTGATTTCAGATTATTTATACCGCGGTATTTCACAAACCGATGAAGGTCCTGCGTTGCAGGGTAGCCTGACGTTGGCCACCGAATCGGGTTGGTATGCCAGTGCCTGGGGTTCCAATATTAAATTTGGTCAAGGCAGCATGGAGCTGGATATTTCTGCTGGCCGCAGCTTTGCTGTAGCCCCGGACTGGACAGTGGATCTGGGCCTGATGCAATACCGTTACCCTAAGGGCGATAACAGCACCGATCAATTTAACTTTATCGAAGGCTACGGCAAGTTGATTTATCAGGACTGGACTTTTGGGCTGGCACTGACCGACGATTATTTTGGCGCCGGTGTGGGTAAATTCTGGTATTTAAGCGCGGACTGGAATCAGCAACTCACAGAGCAGCTGCAGCTGCAATGGCATCTGGGCTACAATAAGTTTGCTAATGCATTGGAATTTAAAAACTTTTTAGCTTCAGCAAGCGAAGATGGTTCTGGCTACACCGACTGGGGTGTCAGGCTAAACACCACCCAGCTGGGTCTGAATTGGTCTGTGGGTTATGCAGGAACGTCCGTCAGCAGTGCGGCGTGCAGCGAACTTTGTGATAATCGTGTGCTTATCAGCGTCGGCAAAAACTTCTAAAGGAAAGAATCCGTGGTAACAGACTCCCGCAGACAACAAGCTGATGCGCTGTTAAAAAACCTGCAACAGCAGCAGGGTGGCCAGCTAAAGATCTTTTTAGGTGCTGCGCCTGGTGTAGGTAAAACCTGCGCCATGCTCAATGCTGCCCGCGAGCGCATGCAACAAGGCACAGTAGTGATGGTGGGGCTGGTGGAAACTCATGGCCGCGCCGACACAGAAGCGTTGCTGCAAGGCTTTGAGTTGTTACCACGGCGTCAGTTGGATTATCAGGGCCAACAGTTAACCGAATTTGATTTAGATGCTGCGTTAGCCGCTAAGCCAGCCCTGTTGCTGGTGGACGAACTGGCGCACAGTAATATTCCGGGCAGCCGGCATAAAAGGCGTTATCAGGATATCGCTGAGTTATTGGCCGCTGGCATAGATGTCTACACCACGATCAATGTGCAGCATATCGCCAGTCTGAACGATTTAGTGCTGCAAATCAGTGGCATTCGGGTGAAAGAAACAGTGCCTGATCAGTTTATCGACAGCGCACAGCAATTAGTTTTTGTTGATTTAGCGCCCAATCACCTGCTGGAGCGTTTACAGCAAGGCAAAGTCTATGTCGCTGATTATGCCGCTTTGGCGGTGAAACAGTTTTTCCAGCTGGAAACTTTAACAGCGCTGCGTGAAATGGCGATGAAGCTGGTGATGAGCCATGTGGATGCGCAGTTAAAAACGGAGCAGGACGCCAAAGCCCGTGGCAGTGATTATCTGATCCAGGATAAATTGCTGGTGCTGATCTCCAATCGCCGCGACCATGAATACCTGATCCGCATTGGTCGCCGGGTTGCCGAAAAACGTCAGATGCCTTGGGTGGTGGTCTGGGTCGACACGGGGCAGATGCAGTATCAGTCGACACAACAACGATTGCAGTCGGCTTTTGCTCTGGCGCGTGAACTTGGCGCTCAGACCGATATTTTACGTGGCCCTTCTACTTTACAGACCATTTTACCTTATATCACAGAACATCGTATTAACGCTGTGCTGGTTGGTGCTGGTACAAAACGTGTAATGCAGCCATGGCGTAAACCCTTGTACCAACAACTGATTAATAGCGGTTTACCACTGGAAGTTTCAGTCTATCGCTCTGGCGAATCGACCCAACAAGCCAGAGTGTCAGCGCCCGCTTCAGGCACCTTTGGCCAGAAAGCCGGTTATGCTTTTGGTGTGCTTTTTACCGCAGCCGCCAGTGCTTTGGCATTGGCTTTGGACCAATGGCTGCAAAGTGGCAATCTGGTATTAATTTTTGTGTTGGCTGTGGTGCTTTGTGGTCTGAAATACGGCGCCCGCCCCGCTATTTTTACCGCTTTGTTGTCGTTTTTCAGCTTTAACTTTTTCCTGACCGAGCCTTATTTCACCTTTAATGTGAATAAAAACGATGATGTCGCCACGCTGATTTTTATGCTGGTGATAGGTATGACCTGCGGCCCGGCTGCTTCTCGTATCCGGCAGCAATTATTGCTACTGAAAGAAGCCAACAGATACTCAGAATTACAACGGGATTTTGCTCAGCAGCTGACAGTGATCCACCAAACCGATGAACTCTGGACTATTTTGGCTGCTCAGCTGACTCAGGCGCTGCGCTGTCCTGTGCATCTGGTTAGTTTTGATTCAGAGCAACAGCTTCTACCTGCGCTAAATCAGCCGTTGCTGACCTTGGATCAGGCGATGATTGATTGGTCCAGACGACATCAGCAAATGGCAGGTCGTTTTAGCGATACCCTTAATGCCAGCCAGTGGACAGCTTTGCCATTGGTTGTGCAAGGTAAAACTATTGCCGTCATAGTGCTGCAGTTTCCCGCCACTGTGCAGGTACTAAGGCCGGACGACAGAGATTTAATAGCGACGTTAAGCCAGCAGGCAGTCAGTGTCTGGCAGCGCATTAGTCTGAATACGGAACTGGAGAGCTCAAAACTAAAAGCTGAAATGGAACAATTGCGTTCGGCTTTATTGTCTTCTGTGTCGCACGACTTACGCTCACCGCTAGCCGCCATGATGGGCTCTGCTGAGAGTTTACAGGTGCTGGACCAGCAGTTATCCAAAGAGGATCGGAATGAGCTGTTAAGCACTATCCTGCTGGAAAGTCAGCGGCTGGACTGATATATCCAAAACCTGCTGGATATGACGCGTTTAGGTCATGGCACCTTAAAGCTGGAACGGGATTGGGTGTCAGTGGCCGATATTATTGGCAGTGCCAAACAACGCTTAAAGCGCTTTTTCCCGCAAGTGGAGGTGGAATACGAAGCTGCACCGGATTTACCTTTACTTTATGCTCATGCCGCTTTGTTGGAACAAGGGCTGTTCAATATTCTGGAAAATGCGGCTAAATACAGCCCTGACGGCGAACCTGTGCGGGTTTGGGTTAGTCAGCACGACAAAGTCTGCCGCATTGAAATTGAAGACAGTGGCCCTGGTATTCCGGAAGCGCTGCGGGAAAAAGTCTTTGATATGTTTTATGTGGTGGCCGATGGCGACAGTAAAAGGCACAATACCGGCATGGGGCTGGCGATTTGTCGTGGCATGATTGGTGCGCACGGAGGTTCGGTTAAAGCCACCTCAGCCCGTGTTGGCACAGGTTCACGTTTTATCGTCGACTTGCCTTTGCCTGAAATCCAAGCAGGAGACTAACCCTATTGTCCGCTCGAATTCTGGTTGTTGATGACGAAATGCAAATCCGCAAAATGCTGCGGATTGCGTTAAAAAGTGTCGGTTATGACGTGACTGAAGCTGATTCAGTCGAATCAGGTCTGGCGGCTTTAGTGCGCCAGCAGCCGGATTTATTGGTGCTGGATTTAGGTTTGCCCGATGGCGACGGTCTGGATTTATTAAGCGAACTGCGCAGCTTTTCCAAGGTTCCTGTTATTGTTTTGTCTGTGCGTAATGGTGACTCCGACAAAATCAAAGCGCTGGATATAGGTGCTCAGGATTATGTGACTAAACCTTTTAGTGTTGAAGAGTTGCTGGCGCGGGTGCGGGCACAATTACGCGACCGTTTGCCGGATAAAACCCCGGCTGTGCTGGACGATGGCTATCTGCATATAGACCTCGCCCGCCGTCTGGTGACCTGCAAGACGCAGGAAGTGGAGCTCACCCCAAAAGAATATGCGGTGCTGGCTACTTTGGCTCAGCATCGGCAATGTGTGATCACACAAAAACAGCTGCTGGAACAAATCTGGGGCCCAACCCATGGTCAGGACACCCATTATTTACGTATTGTGATCAGTCACTTACGGCAGAAAATAGGCGACGACCCCACCGAACCCAAGTACTTGAAAACTGAGGCAGGGATAGGTTATCGCCTTATGATTTGAATCAACCAGCCACTGCGGTTGGATCCATCCAGAAAAACTCCCAGATATGACCATCTAAATCCAGCACAGAGCGGCCATACATAAAGCCTAAATCCTGCTTTGCATTGATGTCGGCGGTACCACCAGCTTTAGCCGCTGCATTACACACTTGATCCACTGCTTCTTTATCATCACAACTTAAAGCCAGCATCACTTCACTGCTGCCTTTATCAGGTATTGGTCTTTGGGTAAAACTTTGCCATTTGGCATGAGTTAATAACATGACGAAAATATGCTCACTCCAGACCATACAAGCCGCTGTGTCGTCGCTGAACTGCATATTCTGGCTAAAACCCAGCGCCTGATAAAATTCGATAGCAGCGTTTAAGTTGCTGCAGGGTAAGTTCACAAAAAGCATTTTGGCCATGGGGCCCTCCTGTTGGCTATAAACTGACAATGCCTGTTTCACTGTCTCTGTGCTTAGTCGGTTCAGGTTTATTAAAATCGACAACAGATAAGAAATTTTTTTAAATTTCAGAGCTACAGATGTTTTTTAAAAAAAGGGCAGCTAACGCTACCCTTCAATCCGATCAATGTGCTGTTACCAGCCGCACTGTCTGTCTTTGTTTTGCTCATCCAGCCAGGTTTTTAACGGCGCAAAATAAGCCAGAATGGCGCTGGAATCCATTTCTGGTTTGCCTGTTAATTTGGCTAAAGCTTCCTGCCAGGGCCGGCTAGAACCCATTTCCAGCATTTCGTTTAATGCAGCACCTGCTTCTTTGCTGTTGTAGATAGAACAGCGGTGAATTGCGCCTGTGTCACCGGCTTTTTCACATAAAGCTTTGTGGAACTGGAACTGCAGAATATGAGCGAGGAAATAACGGGTATAAGGTGTATTGCCCGGTACATGGTATTTAGCACCAGCGTCAAAGTCGGCTTCAGTACGGGCAACAGGTGCGGCCACACCCTGATACTGTTCACGTAATTTCCACCAGGCTTCATTGTATTGCTCTGGTTTCACCTGGCCGGAAAATACCTGCCAGCGCCATTGGTCAACTAATAAACCAAAAGGCAGGAAAGCCACTTTATCCAGCGCCAGTTTCAGCAATAAACCAATGTCTTTTGACTCGTCCGGAATTTGCTCCAGCAAACCAATTTGTTGTAAATATTTTGGCGTGACTGACAAGGCTATGGTGTCACCTATGGCTTCGTGGAAACCATCGTTGGCACTTTCCTGATAAAACACCGGCTGGTTTTTATAGGCGCGTTGATAGAAGTTATGTCCCAGCTCGTGGTGGATCACTGAAAACTCTTCACCAGTGCGCTGAATACACATTTTAATACGTAAATCGTCTTTGGCGTCTAAGTCCCAGGCGGATGCATGGCAGACCACATCCCGATCTTTTGGCTGCACAAACAAGGATCGGGTCCAGAAGGTTTCAGGTAAAGGCGCAAAACCCAACGAGGTGAAAAAGCCTTCAGCCCCTTTGACCATTTTTAGCTCGTCATAACCTTTGTCAGCCAGCAGCTTGGTGACGTCATAGCCCGGATCGGCATCTGCTGGTGCGACTAAATCATAAATATTGCCCCAGGTCTGAGCCCACATATTGCCCAATAAATGCGCTGGAATAGGCTTGTTCAGTGGCACTTTGTCGGCACCGTATTTTTCCGATAACTTAGCCCGAACATGGCAATGTAAAGCGTCGTATAGAGGTTTGACTGCGCCCCATTGTTTATCCAGCTCAAGCGCAAAGGCATTAGGATCCATATCGTATTTCGAACGCCACATAGCTCCGGTATCGGCATAACCCAGCTCTTTGGCTCCTTCGTTCGCCAGTTCCACCTGTCGTACATAAATAGGCTTCATAGGTGCCGCTGTATTGTGCCAGCCAGTCCACATTTCCAGTTGCTCGTCATAGCTGCGTGAGCTTGCCATAGTGCTGGACATCTGACCTAAATCCAGACAATTATCCGGCGTTTTACAGTACTTACCTTTGCCATACATGGCATTCAATTTGGCGACAATGCCGGATAACTCTTCAGTTTTGGCTTTGTCTTGCGGCGCTGCTAAAGTCAGAGCTTGTTTTAATTTGTCCAGTTGACGGCGGGTGTCGTAATCCACTTCAGTGTCATTAAAACGGGCGGCCTGATTAGCTAAACGCACCACCATTTCTGTCAGCTTCTGGCCTGCAGCAGCAGATAAAGCTTCAGTGTCTTCGGTAATAAAGTTCGATGCTATCCAGTCGGCGCGATTAACTTCGAGTAATAATGTGCTGAATTCATCACTGGCCGTTTTGACAAAAGCTTTGGCTTCTTCAGCTGTAGCTTGAGTTGCAACAGCTTTGGTTTCTGCCGGAGCTGCTGCTTTTTCGCCACAAGCAGTCAGTAGTAAGGCTGAACTGACCAGCATAGCGGTCAGACTGAGTTTATAGATAGGTTTCATGGATTTACCTTGTTTGGTTTTAGTTTTATCCGGATACAGCGGTTTTGAGTATAAACAAGCTCTTTAATCTTGCACCTGACTTTTTTCGTGACGATGCGGCTGCTGATAATACGGAAAGGTCAGGCTAAAGCAGGTACCTTTGCCCATTTCTGATTCAAAGTCGATCGTGCCTTGCATCATCTCTACCAGGGTTTTACTGATATTTAAACCCAAACCAGAACCCTGATTGCTGCGGCTGTCTGAACTGTCGGCCTGAGCAAACTTTTGGAAAATTTTGCTGCGAAAGGATTCGGCTATACCGGCACCCTGATCTTTGACCTGTATCACCAGCTGTCCATCTTTGAGTTGATAACTTAATTTCACCACAGAGTGACTGGGTGAAAATTTAATAGCATTGGAGATTAAATTCGACAGAATTTGTAGCAAGCGGAATTTATCCTGATACAAAAATACAGGTGTAGCCTCTGGTGCTGTGAGCAAATCCAGCCGTACTAAGTACTTATCGGCATAAGCCTGATTTTGCAGTTTGGCTTCCTGCAATAAGGCTGAAACTTCTACTTCTGAAGGTTGTAATTTCAACTGGCCAAACTCTAGTTTTTCAATATCCAGAATATCGTTTACCAGCCGCACCAAACGGTCTGTATTGGTTTTAGCTATTTGCACCAATTGTTGTGCTGCCGAAGGTAATTCACCTACTACGCCACCAGCCAATAAACCTAAAGAGCCATTAATCGAAGTCAGTGGCGTACGCAGTTCATGGCTGACGGTTGAGATAAACTCACTTTTCATTCTGTCTATTTTTTTACGTTCACGTAAATCGTGCAGCATCAGGGTATATAAATGTTTATCTGCGGTATCCACCCGGCTTAAGCCCATTTCCAGCGGAATTTGTTGGCCATCTTCACCCAGTCCAGTGACTTCAACTGTATGACCTACCCATAAATTCAGTTGTTCTACAGTTAAAGGCTGCAGCAATTGATGATTTTTATGTTCAGGCAAACACGCCAATAACTTACTGACCGGTTGGCGCAGAAGCGCTGGCATCGCATAGCCAAACAACAAGGAGGTTTCTTTGTTGACCCGTTCGATCAGCCCTTGTTGATCCACTATCACAATAGATTCAATAGCGTTATCCAGAATAGAGCTCAGCTCTTTGGTACGCTGAGTGATTAAATGCTCAATGCGTGCTGAGCGGCCTGTCAGTACCAGCAAGAAAATCCCCAGCAAGCTACACAGCACCAGACCGCCAGTTAAAACATACCAGCTTTGTTGGCCTGAATTCAGACTGAGCATCGATTTACTGGGAACCAGTTGCAGCTCTAATGAGCGTCCGGCATGTGACCAATGCCGGGTCCAGGTTAGATAACGGGCCTGAGCAGGTAGATCCGGCAAAGAGCCGTAATAAGACAATCCCGTGCCTAAATCCCTGATTTGCAGATGAAACTCTGACGTATCGTATTGGCTTAAACTGGTCTGTACTAATTGCTCTGTTTCAAAAATGCCACAAATAAAACCACGGATTTGTTTGCGTTTATCTTCGACACTCTCTGGAATAATACCCTGGTGGTACACAGGGATAAAAAACATCAAAGCAGCATTTCCGCTGACCAGCCGTACTGGTGCTGTAATGCTGATACTGCCTGAATCTACTGCATAATCCATGGCCTCTTTTCGTGCTGGGTCTGCAGCTAAATCCAGCCCAGCCAAAGACTTATCGCCAGAGGCTGAGGCCATATAGCGGATCACACTGTAATGTGGGCGTTGTGCTGCAAGCCTGACCCCTGGGTTGGCATATTCTTTAAAGCTGGTATGAAGTTGAGCCTCTGTTGCAGCCCTTTGTTGATGCGGAACTTGTTCTATCCAATCAAAAAATAATACACCAGCTTCCTGCCATGGGTAGTCTTTCAAAAACTGCTGAAACATCACGTCTGTGACTTCAGGCTGAGTGGAAAACAAGCGTTCAAGCATCTGCATCTGTTGCAGTACTTTACTGACTCGAAATTGAAAGGTCGCGCTGATTTGTTCCGATTGATCAAAGAACTTTTGCTGCAAACTTTGATTGTACTGAAAGCGCGCCAGCACAAACAAAGCTACCACCAGAGCTGTACAGACCAATAAAGGCAAACCTACGGTCAGCCAACGTGCACGCCACAAAGGGCGAGGTTTGGCGAACACCATAAACACCAGAGGGATGGCAATCATCACCCCAATTATGTCGCCAACCCACCAGGTAAACCAGTTCAGTCCGGCAGTGTGGGTCGTGACTATGCCATAGCGATATAACACCAAAGTGGAGAAGGCTGAGCTAATTAAGCAGGCCAAAGGGCCAGCCAGGAAAAACAGCCAGAGAATGCTTTTTTCAAAGGTCAGAGCGCTATGAAAGTTGGCAAAACGACGAATGGACCAGCAAGCAAAAGCGACAGTCAAGCCGGTAATAGTGGCCATGCTGAGGCTATAGATCACTTTATCAGGCCAGGTTAAATCTTCTGGCCAGTCAGGCTGAACCAGCTTAAACAGCAGTGAACCTAAAAAGGCACCTGCCAGCATGGGATAACCCCATAACAAGGCGGCGGCAATAGCTACACCTAAGGATGGAAAGACAGATGTTGCCATACCTGGCGCTATAGCCAGCAAAATAGCCAACTGACCAAACACAAAATAGGCAAGAGCCAGCAGGAAGATCCGCAACAGAGTTAAACTTGGAGCTGAAATTTTAATCAATGCTGACAGTTCACCAAAGCAGGTTCCGGTTTTTCCCGGCAAAACCTTAGCTTACTCCGTGCCTGACAGAAAACAAATGCTCCAGCCTTTGCTTTTTTAGGAAAACTGCGGTTAAATTAACTGTTTTTTCATACAGTGATCTGCCGATGAGATTGTATATTGCCGAAAAGCCCAGTATGGCTCGTGCTATTGCCGACGCCTTTGGGGCACATCAAAAACAGCAGGGTTATCTGCAACTTAGTAATGGCGATAAAGTCAGCTGGTGTCTTGGGCATTTGTTAGAGCAGGCGGAACCAGAAGCTTATGATCCGGTATTTAAAAGCTGGCGGCTGGAGCATTTACCTATTTTGCCTGAACAGTGGAAACTGGTGGCCAAAACTCAAAGCAAAGCCCAGCTGAAAATTCTGACCCAACTGATTAAAGAGGCGACAGAACTGGTGCATGCCGGCGATCCGGATCGGGAAGGTCAGTTGCTGGTCGATGAAGTGTTGCAGCATAGTAAAGTCAGCCAAACTAAACTGAAGCAAACTAAAAGACTGCTGTTAAACGATTTAACCCCAGCTGCTGTGCGCCTGGCGTTGCAGCAGTTAAAGCAGAATTCTGAGTTTGCGCCTTTGTCGCAAAGCGCCTTGGCCCGCAGCAGAGCCGATTGGTTATATGGTATTAACTTAACCAGAGCTTATACCTTACATGGCCAGAAACAAGGCTATCAGGGGGTGTTGTCTGTCGGCCGGGTGCAAACCCCGGTCTTAGGTTTAGTAGTGCAGCGTGACTTACACATCGAGAACTTTGTCAGCCGTGATTTTTATCAGGTGAAGGCGCATTTAACAGGTGCCGACTGGCCTTTTAGTGCTATCTGGCAATCCAGTGAAGCTTGTGCTCCTTATCAGGACGAAGAAGGCCGTGTGCTCAATCGTGAATTGGCTGAACTAGTACAACGCAAAACCAGCCATCAAGCCGCGGTGGTAGAGCAAGTGCAGCAGCTACCGAAAAAGCAGTATGCGCCTTTGCCTTTTAGTTTGTCAGCTTTGCAGATTGAAGCAGCAAAACTTTATGGCATGACAGCACAGCAGGTGCTGGATACTTGCCAACAATTGTATGAACGCCATCAGCTTATTACTTATCCTCGTTCGGATTGCAGGCATTTACCAGAGCAACAATTTAGCCAATCGGGTGCTGTCTGCCGGGCTATAGTAGCCAATAGCCCGGAGCTTGCTGATATGCAGCAGCAAGCCAGTATGAGCCAACGCAACAAAGCCTGGGATGACAGCAAAATTACCGCTCACCACGCTATTATTCCTACAGATAAAGCGCTGAAATCAGCCAGCCTGAATAGCTCTGAAGCTAAACTCTATTGGCTGATAGCGCGGCAGTTTTTATGGCAGTTTTTCCCGCCATTTTGTTATCTGGAACAGCAGGCGCTGATTAAAATTGCCGGAGGTTTATTTAAAGCTCAGGCCAGGCTGGTGCAGTCTCAGGGCTGGAAGGCTTTTTATAAAGCCAGTCAGAAAGAGGATCAAGACGAGGATATTGACGAGCAACAAAGTTTGCCGCCTTTAACCAAAGGCCAGCAGTTGCAGTCGGGTCAATCAGAATTACTGTCGAAGCAAACTCAGCCACCAGCTTATTTTACGGATGCCACTTTATTAGCAGCCATGACGGGGATCAGCCGTTTTGTGACTGATCCTGAATTAAAACGTATCTTAAAAGAAACCGCCGGTTTGGGCACTGAAGCTACCCGGGCTGGTATTCTGGAGTTGTTGTTTAAGCGGGGTTATTTGCAGCGTCAGGGCAAACAAATTCGGGCCAGCCAGCTGGGGCGTGTTTTTATTCAAAGTTTGCCACAACGTATCACTGCACCTGATTTAACAGCTTTATGGGAAGCCCAACTAGAGCAAATTTGTCATCAGCAGCAGGATTATCCGCACTTTATGGCGCAGCTGCAGCCCGAAATTATCAGTCTGGTACAGCAGGCACAGGTGTCCGCTGAAATCGCTAAAACTGCCCCTCAACAAAAGCCAGTCTATAAGAAAAAAAGACGTTTTTCAGCAGCTGGATCAGCGGGCAAAAGAGTTAACAAAGTTAGTTAGTTCGTTACCAATTGTAATGACGCTGGCTTGAGGTCCGGCTCTTAGATTAAAGTCGGAGCACTTTAAAATCAGAGAGCCATACCATGTTGAAAAAATCTGTGCTTGCGGCCACTTTTACCGCTGCTTTAGCTGTTAGTCATAACGCTGCTGCCACTATTGTTTTGGTAGAAACCAATATGGGTGATTTTGAAATCAACCTGTTTGATCAGACCACACCAGAAACCGTGACTAATTTTTTAACTTACGTTAAAGCCGGAACTTTTGACAATTCTGTGTTTCACCGGTCATTAAAAGACTTTGTGATACAGGGAGGCGGCAAACGTTATACCGGTAATAATGCAGCACCTTTTATTGAAATTACACCACGGGGCCCAGTCGATAACGAACCCAAATTATCGAATGTGCGTGGTACTGTGGCTATGGCCAAAAAACCAAACAGCCCAAACAGTGCAACAACCCATTGGTATGTGAATGTTAAAGATAACTCAGCGAATCTGGACAAAGACAATGGGGGTTATACAGTGTTTGGTGTAGTGACTGGCACTGGTATGTCTATTGTTGACAGTATTAACACTTTGTATGTGCCTGGAGGAACAGGGCTTTTTAGAGAAACGCCGCTGCGTAATTACAGCGCTACAGATCTGGCGAATAATGTGCCGGTGACTGCAGCTAATATAGTGACCATTGAACGTATCACTGTGATTAACGACAGCCCCACTACAGCGGCTAGCTTAAATCCAACGCCAAATACTCTGGTGGGTAAAAACGAAGGTTCAAGCAGCGGCTCTTCAGCACCAACTTTATTGATGGTTTTGGCTGGTTTGGCTTTCTGGCGTCGTCGCAAGGTATAAGCCCTTTGTACTTGAAGCTGCAGCTTTGTTGACTGCATGCTCTCGCCCCAGTCACATAGGTAAACTATGCTCCTGGGGTCTTACGCTCTTGTCGCCTCGCTGCAACATCAATTACTTTGGGTAAAAACTATTTGGTTAAGAGACGCAGGTGGGCCACCAATAACTCACCTGCCTGTTGAATATGCTGCTGTAGTAAAGCTACGGCAGCATCCAGTTGCTGGGCTCTTAATAACTCCAGCAACTGCCAGTGTTCCTGATGACTGGTATCTGCGTAGTTCATACTGATTTCCTGAAAACCTAAATAACGTTCCACTTGCTGGTGCAGGCTGTGTAGTAAACGTAGTAAATGCGGACAATTGCTGGCCTGATATAACATCAGGTGAAACTGCCAGTTGAGTGCGCCTCTGTCTGCGGCTGATAAATTCTGATCCTGTTCAATCCGATGCAATAAATCTTCAGCCTGGCCAAGCAGGCTAAAAGTGAGATGGGGAAAAGCACGGCGAAGCGCCATAGGTTCCAACTGCAAACGGATTTGATACAACTCTTCGGCCTCTGCTGCCGTTAAAGGTGGCACCATTAAACTGGCTTTGCCTGCCATCACCAGCAAGGCTTCAGCTTTGAGTTGCTGCAAAGCATCCCGCACCGGAATACGGCTGACCTGATAATATTCCGATAACTTTTGCTGATTTAGCACTGAACCCGCTGGCCAAAGGCCCTGACGAATATCCTGCTTTAACTGTTGATACAAACTGGCTTTGGTCATATTAAGCCGCCTTTTTCTGTGGCAGTTTTAACGCTAGCATGCACACTAATCCAGCCACTAAACCCCAAAAGGCTGATGCTATACCAAAAAAGCTGACGCCAGATACTGTCACTAATAAAGTGACTATTGCCGCTTCTCTGTCTGGGCCAGCTTGTGTGGTCAAGGCTAAATTAGTGCCTATAGTGCCAAGCAAAGCTAAACCTGCCAAAGCAGTGACCAAAGTAGTTGGAAAGGCGGCAAATAAAGCCACAACGGCTGCGCCAGCTAAACCTGTCAGCACGTAAAAAATACCTGCAGCTACACCTGCGCTGTATCTTTTGGCTGGGTCAGCATGAGCTTCAGGGCTGGCACAAATAGCTGCCGTAATAGCAGCTAAATTGATAGAAAAAGCCCCCAGTGGTGCCAGCACTATAGTAGTAAGGGCGCTGGCATTGATCAGTGGTGATACTGGCAGGTTGTAACCGCTGCTTTTAAATACAGCTAAACCCGGAATATTTTGTGAGGTTAAAGTCACAATAAAAAGTGGTAAACCTACACCTATTAAAGCGCTGATGGACCATTCTGGCCAAACCCAGACCGGAGCTGGCCAATCAAAATGCACCTGTGCCAGGCTGAGTTGACCTTGCAGGCTGGCATAAAGCACAGCGACCACTAACACCAATGGAATAGCGTAACGGGGTAGATACTGTTTAGTCACCAGATAAGTAGCGCACATTAGCCCCACTAACCATAAATCCTGCTGTAAGGAGGTGAAAATCGATAAACCAAAGTTAAATAAAATACCGGCCAGCATGGCAGAGGCAATTTGTAGTGGAATTTTATTGCTGAGTTTTTCAAACCAGCCAGTCAGGCCCAGCAACAAACTTAAAGCGGCAGCGAAGATAAAGACACCTACAGCTTCGGCCAAACTGAGTCCCTGCAAACTACTGACTAAAAGTGCGGCACCCGGAGTTGACCATGCTGTGAGAACAGGTGCTTTAAAATACAAAGACAAGCCAATACAGGTCAGGCCCATGCCAAGACCCAAGGCTAAAATCCAGGAGGCCATCACAGCCTGATCGGCACCCGCAGCAGCAGCGGCCTGAAATACAATAGCCACTGAGCTGGCAAACCCCACTAATACAGCCACAAAACCAGCAGCTATGGCTGATAAGCTAAAGTCGCGCCACATCTGATGTCACCTGAACAGATATTTTTGGATACATTAAATTAATTTGTATACAAATTTCAAGGGCAGGTGCTTAATTTATAGTCCTGTGATGTCTTTTTTTTCTCTACAACTTGAACAAGCTGGCGAATTAGCTTAAGAAAGTAGCAAGGACAGCCGGAGTTATGGAGTATTGATGGGCACGAAAACTGTATTGCTGGTTGAAGACGATGAACTGATTGGCAAGTTGTTAGTATTTATTCTGCAGCGAGATGGTTATCAGGTGGAGTGGCTGAAAGACGGCCAGCAGGCTCAGGAATTGGTTTTATCGGGTCGCGACTTTAGTGCTGTGGTACTGGACTTAATGCTGCCATTTTTTGATGGATTATTTTTACTCGAATTGATCCGTAATCAAGCGGCCATGGCCACAGTACCCGTACTAATTCTCACGTCCAAAATGGGTGAAGAAGATATAGCCCTTGCGCTGAAAAAAGGTGCAGATGACTATTTAGTCAAGCCATTTCAGCCGCCTGAGCTGAGTGCCCGTTTGCGCCGCCTTATAGGAAAGCAGGGATGATCAAAAACTCTGTCTTGCTGCTCGCAGCTTTAGTGCCAACTGTTTGTCTCGCTGCCGGTAGTTATCAACTGGAAACCGGGGCGGGATATGAGCAATTGTCGGACAGCTTTGCCGATGGTTCATTTTATTATGCCGGGCTACGTCATGCGGGCACAGATTACGGTTGGGGTGCACGCTGGCAGCGCAGCGAGCGTTTTGATTTAAAAGATCAGGAATGGCTGACAGATGCTTATTATAAAATCAGTGATAATCTGACCTGGTTGGGGCAAGCCGCTTATAGCCCACAAAACAGAGTGCGTCCTGAATTATCTGTTGGCAATCAATTAGCCTGGCAGTGGACCAAAGGCTGGGTTGTTACTCCCGGAATAGCTATTTCCAATGATGATCAGCAGGACAGTCGCAGCTACAGCCTGATGAACGAGCATTACAGCGGTTCATGGCGTTATGCTTATACCTTGTACCACTCCAGACCTGAAGATACGGGCTCAGCCAATACTCATGTATTGCAGACTAGCTATTACTTTAACGATACGGATTCGCTCACTGCTTTGTTCGTCAAAGGTAAAGAGTTGGAACGTTTACCCAACCGTGTCCTGGTCATGGACGTTACCCGCATCGGTTTATTTGGCCAATTTTCTTTTGCCACGGATTGGAGCCTGTTGTACAACCTGAGCTGGTCTGAACAGGATGTGTTATACGAAAAAACTGAGGTGGGTTTAGGTGTCAGGTACAGACTCTGATGTGATAGTGCAATTGGTTTGGTATAGCAGCGCTGTGTTATTGCTGATGACACTATTGTTGTTAGTGCTGACCTTGTTTATGCATTACGAAAGACGGCAGCGTGACAAAAGTCGCCAGCAGGCTACGGAACAGTGGACTCCTATTCTGTTTTCCTGGATTTACTCTCCGGACGAAAATGCAGGGCCTTTGCCAGAGCTAAATGCTGAAGGTTTTGGTTTTGTCGTGCAGTTATGGTTACAACTGGAACAAACAGTGCGTGGCAGCGCATCTAACCGGCTGGCTGAACTGGCACAACGCCTGAATTTAATTCCGGTCATGAAGCAATGGCTGCATGGCTATAGCACAGATAAAAAACTCACCGCCATTATGGCGCTGGGGATAGTGCAGGAAAAGTCCGCTTTTTCTGACTTGATCCCTCATGTATTGGACAAGCGGACTATTTTCTCACTGGTGGCAGCCAGAGCTTTATTAGCCATAGATCCAAAATTGGGTTTACCCGTGATCTTAAGCCAAATTCATCGGGACGATTGGTCTGTCAGCCGCCTGGCTGGTTTGCTGGTGCGCTTGCCTCATGATCTGATGGTAAGGTCTATTACAGACTGTGCCGAAAAGGCGACAGCCAAAGAGTTAAGACGTTTAATTAAGCTGATGCATATCTTATCGCCCATCGACAGTCAGCCGCTGATCCAGCAAGCCTTGATGCAATACCCGGATGAAATGGAGTTGTTAACTACAGCTTTTGCCAGCGCTGTGTCCCCCGACTTATTACCATTATTACGCCAGCAGGTGAATAACCCACAGTGGGAAGTTAGGGTGCAGCTTGCCAAAGCTCTGGCCCGATTGGGCGACAGTTCAGATGCGCCTTTATTACTGAAGATGTTATCGGACTCCAACTGGTGGGTGCGCTATCGTGCAGCTCAAAGCCTGATGGCTTTGCCCGGCATTGAAGCTGACCAGCTACAGCTATGGCAGCAACAACTGACAGACCCTTTTGCTATTGCTATTTTGTCGCAAGTGCAGGAAGAACAACAGCGTCAGCAGCAAGGGAGAACCTGATGGAAAATGGCTGGTTACAGCAGACGATAGATCTGACACATCAGTGGATACAGCAGTTGGATCTGGCCCCCTGGCTGGTGCCTTTGCAATGGTTGTTGGTAGGCTATTTTGTCTGTTTATCTGCAGGCTACCTGATACTGAATTTAGTCGCCTTGCTGGTGATGCGCAGTCATATTCAGTCTGCCCGCACTGAGCTGTTACCTGCCAGTTATGCCAGCTTTTTAACTCCTATTTCTGTGCTGGTGCCCGCCTACAACGAGCAGGAAACTATTGCCAGTTCGGTCTTGTCCTTATTGCAACTGACCTACCCTGAATACGAAGTGATCGTCATCAACGATGGCTCAAAAGACGATACTTTACAGGTGCTCAAAGACAGTTTTTCTTTAACTTTGTCCTCAGCCACTTGCCCTTTGCGTTTACCTTGTCAGCAGATTCGCGGTATTTATCAGTCCAGCCGTTACCCGAATTTAAAAGTGATAGACAAAGCCAATGGCGGTAAAGCCGATGCGTTAAATGCCGGGGTGAATTTATCGCGTTTTCCGCTGTTTTGTGGTGTCGACGCCGACTCTATTTTGCAGCGTGACAGCTTATTGCGCATTATCCGGCCTTTTCTGGAAGACCCTGACGCTATTGCTGCCGGCGGCACTGTACGCATCGCCAACGGCTGTCAGGTAAAAGATGGTTTGTTATTAAAAGCGGCCTTACCCAATAAACTATTGCCGCAATTACAAATAGTCGAATACCTGCGCGGTTTCTTATTTGGTCGACTGGGCTGGTCGTCTCTAAACGCTTTGCTGATCATCAGTGGTGCTTTTGGTTTGTTTAAAAAAGATTTGGTGATTGAAGTAGGTGGCTATCGGCATAAAACCATAGGCGAAGATATGGAGCTGGTGGTGCGGATGCATAAATATATGCGGCTGAACAACCGAAAATACAGGATTTATTTTATTCCTGACCCTGTCTGCTGGACTGAAGCGCCGGAAGATTTGGCCACTTTGGCACAGCAAAGGGTGCGCTGGCAGCGTGGTTTGCTGGAAAGCTTAGGCGCAAATATGTCGTTGTTGTTCCACCGAAAATCCGGCGCTGTTGGCTGGTTAGCATTTCCTTTTGCCTTGTTATTTGAAGCTTTAGGGCCTGCCTTGGAAGTGCTGGGGTATTTGTTTATGTTATTTACCTGGCTGGCCGGTTGGTTAGACCCAGCAGCTTTATTGGCTTTTTTAGTGGTGACTATAGGTTTTGGCATACTGATTTCAGTAGTGGCGCTGGTACTGGAAGAAATGTCGTATCCGGTGTATCCGGGTGGGCGCAGCATTATGCGGTTATTTTTAATGGCGGTACTGGAAAACTTCGGTTATCGCCAGCTGAATTCCTGGTGGCGTTTAAAAGGTTTATGGCTGTGGGCGCGCAATAGCAAAAGTTCCTGGGGCACGATGAAACGTTCAGGTAAATGGCAAAACAGCAAATAAGTCAGGCGGGTTTAAACAGCTGCACCGGTTTTGTTTGTTTTTGAAAACGAGCTAAACAGTCTGCACAAATGCAGCTGCTTTGATCAGGCGCTTGTGCCAGCAGTTCAGCCGGAAACTCCTGCTGCATACACCAACATTGGTTTTGTTCTGCCGTGCCGGCTTTGCATAAATTGGCTTGCTGGCATAAAGGGCATAGTTGCTCAGACATAACAATTCTCTGTTTTTACTTCCTTTTACTATACCTCAGTGAGTCTGATCTGGTTGAAATCATTAAGTGTTGGCAACTGATTTTTGGTATGCTCTTTGCCATCAGATCAGGGTTAGGAATTGCAGAATATGAGCCAGATAGGAACTCCGGGCGCCGCCAACGCCACCAAAGTGCTGTTATTAGGCAGCGGTGAACTAGGTAAAGAAGTATGTATTGAACTCAAACGTTTAGGTTGTGAAGTGATAGCTGTCGACCGTTACGCCAATGCGCCCGCTATGCAGGTTGCAGACCGTCGTTATGTGATTTCTATGCTGGATGGTGCGACTTTGCGCCAGATTGTGATCAAAGAAAAGCCTGCGTTGATCGTACCTGAGCTGGAAGCCATAGCGACTAGTACTTTGGTTGAGCTGGAGCAACAAGGTTTTACTGTGATCCCAAGCGCGAAAGCCGCCAATTTAACTATGAACCGCGAAGGTATCCGCCGTTTAGCGGCTGAAGAGTTACAACTGCCAACTTCACCTTTCCGTTTTGCCGATGACAAAGCCAGCTACTTAGCTGCAGTGGCACATATTGGTTACCCTTGTGTGGTGAAACCTATTATGTCGTCTTCGGGCAAAGGCCAGTCTGTACTGAAATCCGATGCCGATTTAGAAAGCGCCTGGGCTTATGCACAAGAAGGCGGCCGTGCCGGTAAAGGCCGGGTGATAGTGGAAGGTTTTATCGACTTCGATTATGAAATCACTTTATTAACAGTACGTTCTGTGTCCGGCACCCAGTACTGTGAACCTGTTGGTCATAGGCAGGAAAAAGGTGATTACCGCGAATCATGGCAACCTCAGGCCATGTCGGCTATTGCTTTAGAAAAAGCCCAACATTACGCAGCTAAAGTGACCGAAGCTTTAGGTGGTTTTGGTTTATTTGGCGTCGAGCTTTTTGTCAAAGGTGACGAAGTCTGGTTTAGTGAGGTTTCACCACGGCCACACGATACCGGCATGGTGACCTTAATTTCTCAAAACTACTCTGAATTTGCTTTGCATGCCCGCGCTATTTTAGGTTTGCCTATTCCGCTCATTCGCCAATACGGCCCAGCCGCTTCAGCTGTACTGCTGGTTCCTGGCAACTCGGAGCAAATTGGCTATGGCAATTTAGCCCAGGCATTAATGCAACCCGACACCGACCTGCGCCTGTTTGGCAAACCAGAAGTGCAAGGCGAACGCCGTATGGGCGTGGCTTTGGCTTTAGGCGGCAACGTCGAGCACGCCAAACAAAAAGCATTGGATGTGATAGCGAAAATTAAAGTGGACGTGCTGTAGGCCATGCTGATTTAACGAGCAGGGCCAAAGAGTCCCTGCTTGATTTTCTCCCCCTGATCTCCAAACGCCTTAATCCCCTACAGTTTTCAAATTTAAATTTCTTTATTCATCAAACTTTTAAAACCAATCCCGGTTTTAGGTTTAGAGATGGCTTGTTAATTTTTATTGTTAAATTATATTTAATTTAAAGTTAATTTGTCGGATGCAAGGAATCGGCGCTTATGGTCGATTTAGTCCATTGCCGTCGGACATGAGTTGGAGAGCGCAGATAAGGAGCCAAAACAGAGTTGTTTTGGTCTGTCAAAAACCTGTTAAGCAGGCTTTACTTAACTCAAGGATAAATACCATGAAAGAGTTAACATTTGAGCAAGTGGAAGAAGTTAGTGGTGGTGTATCACAAGATCTGGCTATTGGTGGCAATCTAAGCATCGTTGGGATAGGTGTTGGAATTGCTGTTGCTGGTTCTGCTCCAGCATGGTTTCCTATTGCAATGATAGGTGTCAGTATCGGATTGACGGCATCATATC
>NZ_JAJOYT010000011.1 GCF_021290965.1 Rheinheimera faecalis
AGGGCATGGGCGAGTGGGATATCCTCAAGCGAATAAGTCGCACCAACATAGGGTTTCAACTGACCACGTTCTATCAGTCGGCTCAATTCATCAAGCTTTCCGCGGTTTTGTCTTGTGAATACAAAGTGATAACTCGCGTTTTTCCCCCAGGCTTCAATTAAATTCTGAGGCGTCGCGATGTCTACTATGCTCACCACCCGGCCCAGCTGAGCCAACGTATGCGGGCTATGCGACAAGGTATCTCCGCCAATGGTGTCGAGCACTACATCAACCCCCTGGCCATCGGTTTCGCGCATAATGATGTCGGCATAATCCTCATTTTTGTAGTCGATAGTGACATCTGCTCCCAAACTTTTTGCGAACTCGAAGTTTGTTTTGCGTACTGTTGTGAATACTCTGGCCCCTATTGCTTTTGCAAGTTGAATAGCTATGTGTCCAACCCCTCCGGCACCACCGTGGATCAGAATACTTTCACCCACTTTTAATCCGGCTCGCTCTACCAGTGCTTCCCATACAGTTCCGCCCACCAGAGATAGGCTTGCTGCCTCCAGATGGTTTAATGCAGCAGGTTTTTTTCCGATAATTTTTTCATCGGCAACGTGATACTCAGCATAACTGCCTTGTCCACCGAATATCTGTGCGGTATACCAAACTTCATCGCCAGGGGCGAAGCCTGTTACGCCCGGGCCAACGGCTTCGACTACTCCTGAAATGTCGTGACCGGTAATGGCGGGTAGTGGCACCAGATCAGGATAATCTCCGCAGCGGACTTGATAATCCAATGGATTGATGGAGGTTGCATACACCTTCACCAGCACTTGTCCTGCTTGTGGTACTGGTTTGGCTAGATCGCAAAGTTCAAATGCTTCCGGGCCACCAAATGATTTAAGTACTATCGCTTTCATATTACACCTCGTTTCGGTAAAAAGGGATATCGGTAATTCTCGATGTGTGGTTATAAAAAATTACAGTTCTCTGCCTATAAGCTCGGCAAGAGCACTGATGGTTGCTTCGTTTCGTTTGTAATAGGTCCACTGGCCAATGCGCCTGACTTCAACCAAGCCTGCACGTTGCAGAGTGGCAAGATAATCAGATACGGTTGACTGAGACAGCCCCACACCTTCCTGAATACTACTTACACAAACACCCACAATATTTACATCACCTTCATCCTGAGGAGGAAAGTTTTTTGCGGGGTCCTTCAAACCTTTCACGATGTCGAGTCGTGTACGATTTGAGAGGGCTTTGAATATTTCTAGTAGTTCCATGCTGACATGATATCGAGATTTATCGATATGTCAATGGCGGGGTGGCAATTAAAGATTTAAATAGAATATAACCCCTTTTTCAGGGGCCAAAGCAAAGCCATCTCCTATGGAGATGGCTTTTTGCTTTCTGTGGCTGAGTGGTTATTTAGTTGTGGCTTCTGCCGCTTCAACAATCAGCTTTGCAACCTGCTCAGGTTTAGATGTCATCACTACATGAGAGGCATCTTTGATTTCAACAATCTTTTTAGCACCAGCACGCTCAGCCATAAATTTCATTGCAGCAGCAGGGATGTTTTTATCGGCAGTGCCGTAAATAGCCCATGACGGAATTTTTTTCCAGGCTGGAGCTCCTGAAGCTTCATGCAATGCTGCTTCAGTCACAGGGCGCTGGGTGGCGGCCATTAAAGATGCTTCTGCTGCAGGTACGTCTGCTGCAAACTGAGCACCGAATTTATCCTGTTGGATATATAAATCTTTATTACCATCTTTTAATGCCACAGGAGCCGCAAGGGTTGGGCCTAAAGTACCGCCTGGGTAACGTCCGGATAACTCGGCAATATTTTCGCCTTGTTCAGGAGCAAAAGCTGCTACATAAACTAAAGCTTTTACTTTTGCTTGATCGGCTGTCACGTTGCTGATCACTGAGCCACCGTAAGAGTGACCTACTAAAACTACGGGTCCTTTCGTGTTTGCTACTACATCTTGCAGATAAGCTGCATCGCTTTTTACACTGCGCAGTGGGTTAGCGACTGCAATCACCGGGTAACCTTGTTCGCGAAGTTCAGCGACTACGCCATTCCAGCTGGATGATTCAGCAAAGGCGCCGTGTACTAATAACACTGTTGGTTTTTCAGCAGCAAAAGCTGCGGCGCCAAAGGTCAGGCCAAATGTTGCGATAGCTGTGGTTAATAAACGTGATTTGAAATTAGTCATGTTAGTTTCCTTTTGGATTTGCAAGCTTAGTTAGTTGGTTGCGCTCTTGTTGGTGCGCTTACCTGTTTAGTTTTTCGCTCGCTTCAGGCAAGGGGGTTTTGTTGTTTTCCCCTTGGTAGCGGCTGTGATTATAGTAAGCCGCCTTGCTTTCCTTTTGGGTTCAAATAGTCTAAGTTATGCAACAGATCGTCTAATTTTGCTTTGTTTAGCAAAAAGTGTATATCCAAAGTAATTGGAGTTGCAGCAAGGCGACAAGTAAACGAGGCCCCATGAACATAGTAAGCCTATGTGATTGGGGTGAGAGCGCGCGGTCAACGCCGCTGCGGCTTCAAAAACGAAGGATATTTTATGGATAGGTTATCTACGTTGTTGGCCCAATTTGGCATGCACGCAACCACCATCTTCGGTGGTGTGCTCAGTACTGAAATTAGTTTTGATGTCACAGACAGAACAGCCAAGCTACATTTGCTGCGCTCTGGTGATGCGGTACTGCAACTGGATCAACAAAAAACCGTGCATATCACAGAGCCAAGCTTGTTATTTATTCCAAGGCCTTGTAGTCATAGTCTGAATGTCGCGCAAGTGCCGAAATCAGATCAACAAGTTGAGTTGGTATCTGCTGCACTGAGCTTTGATGGGGGGCTGGATAACCCCCTGACCACGGCTTTGCCTGCTTATGTGCTAATGCCTTTGGCTGAAATGTCTATGCTCAGTGGTAACCTTGATTGGTTATTTGACGAAGCTTTTGCACAGCATTGTGGCAAAAATGCCGTACTCAACCGCTTGTTTGAACTGGTGGTGATCCAATTGCTGCGTTATATGATGGCCAACCGCAGTGTATCGACCGGTATGATGGCGGGGCTTGCAGATTTACGGCTGTCAAAGGCTGTGACTTTAATGCATGACCAGCCAGCTAAAGCCTGGTCTGTGGCTGAGCTGGCCACTGCTGCCAGTATGTCCAGAGCCAGTTTTGCTGCCAAGTTTCATAAAGTGGTAGGAATTACGCCCGCTGATTATCTGGTGAGCTGGCGGGTGAGCCTGGCACAAAAACTATTAAGGGAAGGCCGTCCTATAGCCTTGATAGCAGATGAAGTGGGTTATGAAAGCCCATCGGCTTTGGCCCGAACCTTCAGGCGCAAAACCGGCAACAGCCCAAGAGAGTGGTTGCAGTTGCAGACTCATTAATTTAGTTGTAACCGGGCTGGTGTTACTTCATAGATATGAAAAAGCCCATAATGACATGGGCTTTGCTTTGTTATTAAACCAGTTTAAAAAATGAGAGGGCAACGATCAGATTGATTCTGAAGAAACTGCTGGTTGTTCCTGCTCTGTTTCTTTGTGCTTCTTTTTGTAATTCTGTGCAAAAGTTAAAATCACCATACTAATGCTGCCAAAAATCAAAAAGCCGGCTGTTACAGGAATTAGCGTACCGTTGTACATCTGCCCTATGATGGTGCCTATGCTCATCGACATAATGGACGATGTAGAGCCAATAATGGCAGCCGCTATACCAGCCACGTGTCCCATAGGCTCCATTGCCATGGCGTTGATATTGCCAAACACCAGACCAAAGCAGAAAAACAGCACTGAAGCGTAAATAACAAACATCCATAATTGCACCTCAACAGCCAGATGCAATGCTAAAAATAGCGCTGAGCTGATAATAATGCCCCAGACGGCTCGGTTAGATAAATGCTGCATGCCCCATTTTTGCACCAGACGGGAATTGACCAGAGAGGCCGCGCCAAAGACTAAGGCCAGCAAGCCAAAGTACAAAGTAAAGAGCTCACCTGTTTTAAATAAGTCCTGGAAAATCTGCTGCGACGAATTCAGATAACCAATAAAGCTGCCAAAAAATAAACCCATACAAATCATGTAGCACACCGTAGGGACGTTGCTGATGACTTCTTTAAAGCCTTCAGCAAAACCCTTAGTACTCATGGCAATACGATGTTCTTTTGGTAGCGTTTCCTCAAGGCGGCAGAAAATCCATACCATGATCAGCAGCGCATAAAATACATAAAGGATAAAAATATCGCGCCATGAACCTATCCATAACACTGCCTGACCCAGGCTTGGCGCTAAAGCTGGCACCATGACAAAAATCATCATCACCAGCGACATAATACGCGCCATATCATTGCCGGAGTATTTATCCCGCACTATGGAAATAGCGGATACATAAGGGCCAGATACGCCTAAACCCTGCACAAAACGGCCAAATAATAAGGTGTTGATATCGGTGGCAAAATAACAAATCACAGTACCAACTAAAAACAGCACTATGCCGCCGTTTAAAACTTTCTTACGGCCTGTGGCATCGGACAAAGGACCACAAATCAGCTGGCCTATAGCCATACCAAAAAACAAGGCACTGACCACCAACTGCGCCTGATTGGGATGACTCATTGCAATATCTGCACGAATAGCGTCCAAAGCAGGCAATAAGGCATCAATAGAGATGGCAACAATGGACATTAAAAGTGCCACCAGCAAAGTAAATTCGCCGGCAGAAATACGCGATTTAGGCGCATGAGTGGAGTAATCAGACATTCACAGCATTCCTTGTTTAAAACGGCCCGAAAAAAGGCGGTGGTAGTTTACCTGCTTTAGCGGGCTGGGGTGGTGGCAAATCTAAACAAATTTGGCAGTAGTCGGTTGCAGATGAGGTTAATCGACAGGAATTGGAGTTATTTTTCAGCAAGACTTACAGAATTTTTAACGCAAGGCGTCAAGTAGGCCCCAGAGGTTCTGGCCACTAAGGCTTACGCTATAAGCACAACACCTAATTATTGCTGATTAATTGCAACACAGGTTGCGCCCGACGGCCAAAATAGATTTGAAAGGTTTCTTGCTGGCCAGCTCCCAATGTCAGCTCGAATGACAGCGGATAGATACGGCTGCAGTCCGCCATGATGGCCACTAAATGTTCCTGATTAAACATACGTTGGCCACCGGCACCATTCGTCACGGTAATAGTGGCCATACGCTCACCATTATCCGAAGCCAGCAAGGCATAGTGATCCAACAGCAGGTCGCTGCGTCTGGGTACCACGTCTTTATCACGCTGGCAATTGAGTTCTACATTCTGAAAGGGTGAAGGTTCAAATCGAAGTACCTGATCTCTGTCCGGCTCATAAGCATTCACACTGGTACTCAGCAGGGCCAACAACAACCACTTTTTCATGACCACCTCAAAGTTGCAAAAAAGTTACATTAACGGATTTATATGACGTTGCCAATAATGGGGCAAGTTCTAAACACAAAAATGTGGCAGATTCTGTCTCACGCTTATGTGCTGTAAAGCCTTCGAGGGTCCTCCCTGCTGAGATTATCGGCCTAACCCTTGCTGCAACCAATCCAGTAGTAAGCGCACTTTGACGGGCAAATGTCGGTTCAGCGGATACAAAGCCCAGATACCTTCGTCGGATGGTTGTTGCTCAGGTAGTAGGGCAACTAAACGTCCGTCTTCCAAAAATGGCTTTAGGTAATAATCCGGCAGTTGAGTGATGCCTAAACCTTTGAGTACCGCTTCTGTTAAAGCCACGCCGCTATTACAACGTAAATAAGGCTGGGGCTTAAATTGCAGTTTTTGGCCTTGCTGTTCAAAACGCCAGAAATCGACAGAGCCGACTAAACAGCGGTGTTGATGCAGTTCAGCCACACTAGCTGGGGTGCCGAATTTTTGCAGGTAGTCGGGGCTGGCGCATAAATACAAGGTGCGTTTGCCTAAGGCCTTGGCCTGTAGGCTGGAATCGTTAAGAGTTCCTAAGCGTATGGCGCAATCAAAACCGCCTTGCACTAGATCCAGTTGATCGTTAGTTAACTGCAAGTCCAGCTGTACTTTGGGGTAACGTAATAGAAATTCATGCAGCAAAGGTGCAATAAACTGCTCGCCATAATACACAGGGGCGGTAATTTTTATCGCGCCTGAAGGTTCGTGCTGCAGGCTGGTGATCTGCTGATTAGCTTGGTGCAATCCGTTGACCAAAGCCCGGCAATGTTGGTAATACAAAGTACCTTGTTCAGTGAGCCGTACCTGGCGGGTGGTGCGAAGTACCAGTTTGCAGTTCAGTCGCTGCTCTAATTGCAGTACTGTGCGACTGACCTGAGCCACAGAAATCGCTAAGACTTTGGCTGCTTTAGAAAAACTGCCAAGTTCTGCTACCGCAACAAATTCGCTGATGCCTTGCCATTCTTTCATTTATGCAAAACTCATTTGTTATTTGCAGGGATTATCTTCGATTAAGAAAAAATTACAATGGGTTATACCCGTCGTAATTGAAGCCGCAGCTTTGTTGACTTCGTGCTCTCGCCCCAGTCACATAGGTTAACTATGCTCCTGGGGACTCACGCTCTTGTCGCCGCCCTGCAACTTCAAGTTACTTGTGTATATACTCAGGGGCAACTAAGACTGGAGAATTCAGATGAAAATGATCAAAACACGTGCTGCTGTGGCCTGGGGCCCGGGTCAACCGTTAAAAATTGAAGAAGTGGATTTAATGCCACCACAAAAAGGCGAAGTGCTGGTGCGTATAGTGGCAACCGGTGTGTGCCATACCGATGCTTATACCTTGTCGGGTCAGGATTCTGAAGGCAAATTCCCTTGTATTCTGGGCCATGAAGGTGGTGGTGTGGTTGAAGCTATAGGCGAGGGCGTCACCAGCGTGGCTGTTGGCGATCATGTGATCCCTTTGTATACGCCTGAATGCGGTAAATGTAAATTCTGTTTATCCGGTAAAACGAACTTGTGTCAGGCCATTCGCGCCACCCAAGGTCAGGGTTTAATGCCGGATGGCACCACACGTTTTTCTAAAGACGGCCAGCCTATTTATCACTATATGGGCACTTCTACTTTTTCTGAATACACTGTGCTGCCGGAAATTTCGTTAGCCAAAATTAATAAAGCTGCACCTTTAGAAAAGGTCTGTTTATTAGGTTGTGGCGTAACGACCGGCATGGGCGCTGTGATGAATACCGCCAAAGTGAAAGAGGGTGATACTGTTGCTGTCTTTGGTTTAGGTGGCATAGGTTTATCTGCCATTATTGGTGCTGTGATGGCCAAAGCCAGCCGCATTATTGCCATCGACATCAACGAGTCTAAGTTTGATATTGCCCGTCAGTTGGGCGCGACTGATGTGATTAACCCAAAGAATTTCGACAAGCCTATTCAGGATGTCATTGTTGAAATGACAGACGGCGGCGTTGATTTCTCTTTTGAATGTATTGGTAATGTCAACGTGATGCGTTCGGCTTTAGAGTGCTGCCATAAAGGCTGGGGCGAGTCGGTGATTATTGGTGTGGCACCTGCTGGTGCTGAAATATCTACCCGACCATTTCAGTTAGTCACAGGTCGGGTATGGCGTGGTACTGCTTTTGGTGGTGTCAAAGGCCGCTCTGAATTACCGGACTACGTGGAGCGTTATTTAAAAGGTGAGTTTGAACTCGATACCTTTATCACGCACACCATGCCGTTGGAGCAAATCAACGAAGCCTTTGATTTGATGCATGAAGGCAAGTCCATCCGGACCGTTATTCACTTTTAATTTCATTAAAAGCCCGGCTTGCCGGGCTTTCTTTGCACAAGGATAAAGCAATGACGTTAATTCAGTTATCCGAACATAAAGTGTTTGCTGGCCGCCAGATTAAATATCAGCATCACTCAGATTCAGTCAAAGGTGTAATGCACTTTTCTGTCTATTTGCCGCCAGCGGCTGAAAAACAAAAAGTGCCGGTGCTGTATTGGTTATCAGGTTTAACCTGTACTGACGAAAACTTCTCAGTCAAAGCTGGTGCACAGCGTGTAGCAGCAGAGCTTGGCATAGCCTTAGTGATCCCGGACACCAGCCCACGAGGCGAGCAGGTTGCAGATGATGCCGCTTATGATTTAGGTCAGGGCGCAGGTTTTTATGTCAATGCGACACAAGAGCCCTGGGCTGCTCATTATCAGATGTACGACTATATCAGTCGCGAACTTCCTGCTTTAGTGGAAGCACATTTACCAGTCACAAAAGCGAAAGCCATCAGCGGTCATTCGATGGGTGGCCATGGTGCTTTGGTGATTGCTTTACGTGAAGCAGGAGCTTACCGCTCAGTGTCGGCCTTTTCTCCTATTTGTCAGCCTACAGAATGTGACTGGGGCAAAAAGGCTTTTAGTGCGTATCTTGGCAGCGATCAAAGCCAGTGGTTGCAATACGACGCGAGTTTCTTGCTGGCGCAAAAACAAAGCAGTTTGCCGATGTTAATCGATCAGGGCGAGGGCGATCAGTTTTACCCGTCACAGCTTCGCACTGAATCTTTGATGGAAGCTAATCAGCGCAGCCAAAGTGGCGCGCAAATTCGCCTGCAACCTGGTTACGATCACAGCTACTTTTTTATCAGCAGCTTTATTGAAGAACATCTGCGTTTTCATGCAAGGCACTTAAAAGGTTAAGTGGAATTTTTGCTTGCCCAAATTCCCCAAGCGCAGCTAAAATAGCGGCGCGCTTAGGGGAGTAATTTACAAAACCGCCAGGTTTTGTGTTGTTGTCAACATACTTGTACCTCACTGTACATGGCAACAACGTCCCGTTGATCGTCGCTGATCAGGTATTAATGAGACCTAAGACAACGTACTAACCCCAGGCGGGAGTTGGTTTGTTGTCTTATGTTTAGTTTTCCCGCCAGGTGCAGTTTATGTTTTTTGATGCCTTTGTTGCCTCCTTCGCTTCTGTTGCTGTTGCAGAGATCGGCGATAAAACTCAGCTTTTGTCTTTATTCCTTGCGGCCCGCTTTCGCTCCCGTGGCGCTATAATTGCCGGTATTCTGGTGGCTACCTTATTAAATCATGCCGCATCCGCCTGGTTTGGAGCCTGGGTGGCGCAGTTTATCCCTGAAGGTTGGCATGCCTGGTTGTTAGGTGGCTCTTTTATTGCCGTGGCTTTGTGGTTACTTATTCCTGATAAAGACGACAGCGAAGAAGTCAGTGTTTTAAAATACGGTGCCTTTTTTGCCAGCTGTATTTTATTTTTCCTGGCAGAAATTGGCGATAAAACTCAGGTGGCTACTGTACTGCTGGCTGCCACTTACCCTGAAACCTGGCAGGTGATTTTAGGCACCACCATTGGCATGCTGGCAGCCAATGTACCAGTGGTTTATGCCGGTAGCTGGTTGCTGGAACGTATTTCGTTAGACTGGGCGCGCCGTGTCGCTTGTGCGATCTTTATGCTGCTGGGTGTCATCACCATTCTGATGTACTAGTGCTTTTAAGTGGCAGCCTCTATGCTAAAGCCGGTTTAGCTTGAGTAAGAGGCTGCAATGAAATTGTTTTTATCTCTGGTGTCTTTAGTTTGTTATTCGGTGCAGGCTCAGTGTGAACTCAGCTCGCTTGAACCATTAATAGGGCAGTGGCAGGCACAGACTAAAAAATCTGTAGTAAGCGAAAGCTGGCACAAAGTCTCAGATCAAAGCTTTGAAGGGCTTGGAAACACCCATGATCTAGCAGGTGCTCTGAAAGATAGTGAAGAATTACGCTTAGTGCAGATGCGAGGCAAGGTCTTTTATCTTGCGAAAGTAAAACACAACCCGCTGCCAGTGGCCTTTGCATTAATCTCCTGTCAAAACAATAGATTCCGCTTTGAAAATAAAAACCATGACTTTCCAAAACAGCTTGATTATCAACTACTGTCTGCTGATTTTTTACAAGTGGATGTCAGCGATGGCGCTGGACAAGGCTTTCGGCTAAATTTTAATAGACATCACAGAGGGAACTGATGAGTTCAACGTTGAATGAATCTGTAATAAATCCGATTAACGACTTCTTTGCGGCATTTTCGGATGAACGCCATTACCTTAGGCAGCTTCAGCCTCTAAAGGAGTCGAGGTTTATTGCATTTGCTAGAGACCGCGGTGTTTATTTAGGAGGCGTTATTAAGGGGGGACCAACGGAATTTTTCGAAAATGGCCTGCTTGATGTCGAAAAAATAGCCGAAGATGGTTCTCTGTATTTTCATCCATTCCAATTTTACTCCGCTTTTAGGCTTGAAAAGCTAAAAAGAGAATCAGGCAATGCTCGAAAGGCTGACTGGTTGTCTAAAGATCCGTCGCTTCAAGAAGCTGCTTCGGCACTGGCAGTAAGGAATAATAAACTTGTTAAGATGGCTATGATTTTGGAACCTGCTTACTGGCCTTACGTTACAGGTCACCAATCATTGCCGTATTGGTCTGCCAATAATGATGAAGCTTTCTATCAAAGAAAATCTGATTATGGGTCTAAAGTTAAAAACTTAGTCAAAAATCTAGATGTGTTTGAGTGGCAAAAGTATCACCGCCAACTGAGAGTTGATGCTGCCAAGTTGGATAATAATGGAGAGCTCTATTTATTGTTACGGCTTTCAATTTGGAAGAAAAGAGAGAAATTAACAGGATATATTTCTGGAGCTCTGTGGATTCGTCATATTGCTGAGATTATTCGGCGTGTGTTTGAAGACGTTCACCAATGCGTTTGGGATGAAGAAGATCAAGCGTTTGGCTGGTGGCTTGAGGGGGGGCGAAAAGTAGCTTTTGGGGCTGCAAGACCTTTGGATTTGCCTGGACATTCTCGTACTCGTATAGTGACTGGTTTTGGATTAGCCACAGGAAGTTGCGTTAGATGGTATGTTGAAGGTGAAACTGAGCTCGCTGCAGTAAAAAGAATTATCCCGAAGCCTGAACTCAAAAACATAGAGCTTATTAACTTAAAAGGAAATTTCAGAACGGGGAAGTCTAATATTGCGATGAAACTCGTAGATTTTCTAACTGAAGACATTATTCAACGAAGATTAAGCATCATATCGTTCGATCAAGATGTTGCAGATAATGTGAAAACTATCAAAGGATTTATCCAAAGAGGGGAGTTTATTGGACTCATCTTTGCTAATGCACCAGATTTTGAATTTCAAAACTTTTCGTTAAAAGAATTGATTGATATAGCGATTATTGTGGACGAAGACGATGGATTCGATAGCAGACATTTTCTTGAATCAGATTGGTCCGGTGTTAATAGTGGGAAAACGTTTGAAAATAGATACAAGGATTTGTCGTCTAGAAAGGAAAGCCTTAAAGGCGAGAAATGGGGTGCGGCTTTAGGCACTTACGCCCTGGATAACCAACAGCGTGAAGACAATGGAGAAGAAAGATCTTTCATTAAATCAATACGCGAAGCTTCTCGAGCAAGACTATCAAACTATGATTTGTTTAAAGAATGCTATACATGTGATCCAGACAGCTTTGAAATTAAGGCTCTTCCGGATAAGTATTGAGGGATGAACATTCGAGTCTTGGGTTGTCTTGTTGAAGGGATTTATCGCCTTTCTTGTTAGCAACAGATATAATGCGCGGCCATTTTTGGCAGGCAAAAACCGAGTGAAACAACAGATGCAAATGAATCAGGCCCCTTTAAGAAAATCCGCAGCAGTGGACCGCATGGCGGCCGAGCGGGGATTATTTTCTTATCCTAAATACTGGGCTGAGTCCTTTGGTACTGCACCATTTTTGCCAATGAGCCGGGCCGAGATGAAACAACTGGGCTGGGGCAGCTGCGATATTATTCTTGTGGTCGGCGACGCTTATGTCGACCACCCGAGTTTTGGTATGGCTGTTGTAGGCCGTATGCTGGAAAGCCAGGGTTTTCGGGTGGGTATGATTGCTCAGCCTGACTGGTCGTCCAAAGATGCTTTTATGACGCTTGGCAAACCCAATCTGTTTTTTGGTGTTTCTGCCGGCAATATGGATTCGATGATTAACCGCTATACAGCGGATAAAAAATTACGTCACGACGATGCCTACACGCCAGGCAATGAAGGCGGCAAACGACCTGATCGCGCAGTGCTGGTCTATTCTCAGCGCTGTAAAGAAGCCTACAAAGATGTGCCTGTAATCATTGGTGGTATTGAGGCCAGCCTGCGCCGTATCGCCCATTATGACTACTGGCAGGAAAAAGTTCGTCGCTCCATTATTTTTGATGCCAAAGCCGAGATGTTGATTTACGGCAATGCCGAACGTCCGCTGATTGAAGTGGCACATCGTATTGCCAATGGCGAAGATATCAATACGCTGCATGATATTCGTGGTACAGCTGTGATCCGCAAAGAGCCTTTACCGGGTTGGCGTGGCGTCGATTCCACCGCTATTGATAAAGTCGGAAAAATTGACCCTGTGCCTAATCCTTATGGTGCAGATGATGTGGGTTGTGGCACCTTTTCTGAGTTTGCACAACAGGGTATTGATTTAAGCAAAGCGCCAGAAGTGGAAGCCAAGCCGATACTGGTGCAGCCGCCACGGCAAAAACCATGGGAAAAAACTTACGTCAAACTGCCGGCTTTTGAGCAGGTCAGTGTCAATAAGTCGTTGTATGCCCACGCTTCACGTATTTTGCACCAGGAAACTAACCCGGGTTGTGCCCGCGCTATTTACCAGCGCCATGGTGACCGTCATTTATGGGTGAATCCTCCTGCATTCCCACTGACTACTGAAGAGATGGATGGCGTGTTTGGCCTGCCTTATCAACGTGTGCCGCACCCTGTGTATGGCAAGGCGAAAATCCCTGCCTATGAGATGATTAAAACTTCGGTCAACATTATGCGTGGCTGTTTTGGTGGCTGTTCTTTTTGTTCTATTACAGAACACGAAGGCCGCGTGATCCAAAGCCGTTCGCAGGAATCGATTTTAAAAGAAATTAAAGAAATTCGTGACAAAGTGCCTGGTTTTACCGGCGTGATCTCGGATTTGGGCGGCCCAACCGCCAATATGTATCGCTTACGTTGTAAAAATCCAAAGGCAGAGCAAACTTGTCGCCGGCCTTCTTGTGTGTATCCAACCATTTGTGAACATATGGATACGGATCAAAGCCCGACTGTGGATTTATACCGTGCTGCCCGTAAAGTGGATGGTATTAAAAAGATTCTGGTAGCATCCGGCGTTCGTTACGATTTAGCTGTTGAAGATCCAAACTACGTTAAAGAGTTAGTACAGCACCATGTCGGTGGTTATTTAAAAATAGCCCCTGAGCATACCGAAACCGGACCATTGTCGAAGATGATGAAGCCAGGCATGGGGGCCTATGACAAGTTTAAAGAAATGTTCGACCGCTTCAGCCGTGAAGCCGGTAAAGAGCAATATCTTATCCCGTACTTCATTTCAGCGCATCCTGGTACTACAGACAAAGACATGGTGAATTTAGCACTCTGGCTGAAAGAACGTGATTTTAAACTGGATCAGGTGCAGAACTTCTACCCAAGTCCTATGGCGAACGCGACCACCATCTATCACACCGAGATGAACTCGCTAAAGAATATCAAAGGCAATACCGAAGTGGTGCCTGTGCCTAAAGGTGAACGTCAGCGCCGCTTACATAAAGCCTTGTTGCGTTACCATGATCCAAAAGGCTGGCCGATGATCCGCGAAGCTTTAGTCAAAATGGGCTTAAAGCACCTGATTGGCAGAAGCAAAGGTTGTCTGGTGCCTGAAGAAGGCAAAGAGGACATGTTCCTGCGTAACATCAAAGTACCAGGCAAAAAGCCAGGTCAGGTGGCGTTAACCCGTCACACAGGTGTCAACCCTGCAGCCAAAGCGGTGGAGAAAATTAAACGTTCATCCGGTAAACCATCCTTTAGCAAAAAAGCAAAGGGTTAAAACAATGGCAATGAAAGCCGTACTTGAAACTCCTCGGTTAATCTTACGTGCTTTTATGTTGGATGATGTGGATGCGATGTACCAGCTGATGACAGTGCCAGACGTAATTCGTTATGTCGGTAATAAACCCGCGCAGTCGAAACAAGACACGCTGGATTATCTGATGCAGCATCCACTGCGGGATTATCAGGTCTATGGTTATGGTCGTTTTGCCTGTGTCTGGAAAGAAACTGGCCAGGTGATAGGTTTTAGTGGCATTAAGTTTTTGGAAGAGATTTCTGAAACTGAGCTTGGTTATCGTTTTTTACCAGAGTTCTGGGGCAAGGGGTTGGCTACAGAAGCCGGCAAGGCTGTCATTCAGTTTGCACAGGGCTTAGGTCTGAAAAGATTAGTGGCTGTGATCCATCCACAAAACGAGGGTTCTCAGCAGGTGGCCACTAAATTAGGCTTTGCTCTGGAAGGTAAAACAGAATTATCTTTGATTGAACATCAGGATTTATTGCTTTTTTCCAGAACCATCTAAGTTTTTATAGTCTAAACGCCAGAGCCTGGGCTCTGGCTTATTATTTCCCTGCGCCATTTAAACAAGCCGCTTTAGTACTGATTCAGGCTCTGTTAAACTTTGCCGCCTTTTGATTGGAGTTCGTATGGCGTTGAAGTTTCAGCTCAATTTACAATCTGTTGCTGCACAGTGGCTGATCTGCCTGCTGGTGGCTCTTGCTGCTATTTTTGCTTATCAGGCCAAACCCTGGCTGGCATTTGCTCTGCTGCCTGAGCCTATGACTCAATCTCAATTAAAGCAAGCCAATGATTTTGAAGCTAAAAACCCAGAAGCGGCTCAGTTGATCCATGCTTATTTAAGTATTCGTGCTTTAATGGCAGAAGAAAATACTCTATTGGAGCAACATGCACAGTGGGATGCTCAGGACAGAGATGAAGGCTGGGCTGATGCGACTGAATACCTGCTGGCGCATTTGGCTGTAACCACCACCAATAACGAATTACGTATTCTTGACAGCGAATGCCGCAATACTTTGTGTCAGGTCAAATTGATGGCGCCGACACCTCTGACCAAAGAGTTCACTGCTAAAATTCTCGATTACGCCAAAGTATTGAAAGCCGGTGAGTTGGAATATGACGATTTAGAGAGTTTACCAGGCGCAGTGTTATTAAAACTTAAAGCCAATAAAAGATATAAGTTTGATGATGCGACCACCAAAGATCTATGGCCAGAAGAGCGGAAGCAATGGGAACAGGAGCTGAAAACATGGTACACAAAATAAAATATCCGGCAGTTTTTATTCTGGTGTATCTGCTTTGTGCTTTGATTGATTTTGGCACTACTTATTACCGTCAGGCGAAAATCCCTGTGACTGAACACAGCAGCGCTGAGTTGTCCGAAGCTATGCAGAAGTTGATGCAGCAGCATCGTCTGACGGGGACTGACTTGTCTCAAGCCATCAGCGATGTACAGCAACAGAAAAAGCGTTACCTCGAATAACGCTTTTCTTTCAGTCTTTCAGTCTTTCAGTCAGGCACTTTGTTTAACAACTGAACTGACAACATCCCCAAAGCCCCATATAAAATCTCATCATTAAATAAGCTGATTTCATCGCCGTCCACCATGCTGCCCAGCACATAAAGCAGAGGCAAAAAGTGGTCAGGGTGGGGCACAGACAGTCTGGCCGCTTCGCCTGAATTCTGATACTGAGCTATAGCATCGAAGTTTTTTGTCAGTAAAAACTCTTTGATCTGTTGGTTAAATTGCTCTGCCCACAAAGGTGGCCTGGTGCTTTGCCAGTCCAGCATTCGCAGGTTATGCACCACATTGCCAGAGGCTACAATCATTACGCCTTGTTGGCGCAGCGGCTCCAGCTTTTTTGCAAGCTCTAAATGCGCAGCAGGGCTTAAATCTTTGTCCAGACTCAACTGCACCACAGGGATATCGGCGTTCGGAAACATATGCATCAGCACAGACCAGGCTCCGTGATCCAAACCCCAGGTCAAATCCAGCTCCACCGGATGAGGTGCTAATAAAGTTTTGATCTCTGAAGCTAGTTCCGGGCTGCCAGGGGCAGGGTATTGCACCTGGTGTAATTCTTCAGGAAAACCATAAAAATCGTGAATAGTTCTGGGATTCGTCATCGCTGTTACAGCTGTGCCCTGGGTGTACCAGTGTGCAGAGATCATCAAAATAGCTTTAGGTCTGTAACCTTGCACCACAGTTCGCCATTGCTGCACTAAAGTATTGTGTTCCAGCGCATTCATAGGGCTGCCGTGGCCAATAAAAAAGGCAGGTTCAATCGACATCTTATACCTCCACAACCTAAAAACGCAGTATAGAAGCTATAGTATCGATTAAATAGGGTTAAATTGTGCGGTTTTTATTCGATTATTTAGATCAGTTAATTGCTTGCAGCCGCATTGCCCTGATAGATCACCACCTTGTTACGGCCAGTTTTTTTGCCCTGATACAAAGCGATATCTGCGGCGGATTGCCAGCGGACCAGTTCCAGTTGCACATCATCTAATTGAGCTATGCCCAATGTGGCGGTCACAGCAATCTGCTGCTGATCATACTCGATCATCAACTGCATCAGGCTCTGGCGTAATTCCTCACAAATAATTAAAGCCCCCTGGGCAGAGGTTTCAGGTAATAACAAAATAAACTCTTCGCCGCCCCAGCGAGCCAGCACATCGCGTTGACGTAAACGTTGGTTTAATGTTTGCGCCACTTTGCTTAACACCACATCACCTGCATCATGGCCATAGGTGTCATTGATGGTTTTAAAGCGATCAATATCTAACAGCACAAGAGTAAAAGGTGATTTTTGTCGTATGGCCTGACGTTGCAATAATTCAAATTGCTCGGAAAAAGCCAGTCGGTTGGGCAGTCTGGTTAAAAAATCAGTACGGGCTTGCTGATTCAGAGCTAAGTTGGCTTGTTCTAAATCTGTTGTACGTTGCCGAACAAGCTGGTTCAGTCTGGAGTTTTGTTGATGCAGATTACGGGTGCGGATTTGCCAGATCAACCAGACCGCTAACAAGGCTACCAAAGACACAAATAACCAGAGTCGTTTGTCCTGCCACAAAGGGGCAGGGATCACAAAGTACAATCTGGCTGTGCTTTGCTCTGAATGTTCCAGGCTATTTCGTACCTCAAAACTGTAATTCCCCGGCGGCAGTCGGTTGAAGCTGATCTGATTTTGGTGCCCTATAGAATTCCAATCCTGCTCTGAGCCAGAAAGTCGGTATTGATACTGATGACCGTCGCTGAAGTAATACTCCAGAAAGCTAAAGTGAATGCTGATTTCTTTGGTGTGAACTGGTAGCTCCAACGGGGTTTGTACAGAGCTTTGTGGATCCAGCCATTGCGCCTGATCGGCTTTAAGCTTGCTGATCACCATATGGGCGTTAAATTTATAGTCGTGCATCTGGCTGGGTAGAAAGCGGTACAAAGCTTCCGCAGTGCCCAACCAGAATTGACCAGACGCCGTGCGGTTTAGTGCTCTGGTTTCCAGTAGCAGTGGATTGATATTGGCTTTTTCGGCAAAAAGTCTGAAGGTTTTGCTTTCTAAATTCAGTTCTGTCAGACCTCTTTTTGTACTCACCCAAACTGTGCCCGGCTCCTGCGCATTGATAGCGACCACTCTGTTATCAGGTAAACCTTGCTCTACCTGATAAAGTTCACTGTGGTTTTGTTTTAAATCCATAAAAAACAAACCCTGATTGGTACAGACCCAAAACTGGTGTTCATTTACTTTTTCAAGACAAAGCAGAATATCGCTGGGCAGTTTTAACAGGCTGTCGGCACCGCTGTGATAACGGGTGATAAGCCCTGTGCTGCGTTCTAATTGATACAAACCGCTAAAGCGGCTCACCACCCAGAGGCTGTCTGACTGATCGCTGAGAATGCTGATCACAGCATCGCCCGGCTGCGAGGTGATGCTGTAGTATTCAAGTTGTCCTTCCGGGTTTTGTTTCGGCCATTTGATCAAGCCTTTTTCCCAGATCCCAAGCCAGAGCGAACCATCAGGGTCTGCGGCAATAGCTGTTATACCAGCTAATTGTTTGATGGTTTCAGGCAACGTGTGCTGGCTAAAGTCTTGCCCTAAAGCTTCAGACAAAAATAGCCCCAGATCGGTAGCTGCCCAATACTGGCCTTTATGATCACGGGTGACCGTCTGAATTTGATTGTGAGGCCTATGGGTGGGTAACAAATGTTTTTGCCAGTGTTGCTGTTTTATATCGTAACTGAGCAAATCATGATCGACACCCAACCAAATTCTGTCACCAATCATGTTCTGACTATAAATACGGCGTAAAGTGTTGTCCGGCATACCGGGTTTAGGCGGGAATGGCACTGCCACAAAATTCTGTGGCAAAGGATTCATTTTAAAAATTCCCCTATTACGGCTCGCCACCCAAATAACGCCCGTTTGATCTTTAAAAAACTTGCGGATATCTGCTGTTTGCAGAATGTGTTCCGGTGGTGATTTTTGTGCCTCTGTTGTTTTTATGCGGAATAAGCCAGCGCCACTACCCAGCCATAACTGGCCCGGTTCAGGTTCAAATAAGGTATTGATCACACCAAATTCAGCTGCGTACCTGTGAGTAACTTGTCCTAATTCAAAACTAAAGAAAAACAATCCAAGCTGAGTACCAAGCCAAAGGCCTTCTTCAACTAAAAGCAGAGTGCGGATCTCTTTTGGATTCAGGCTGATATCTTCGTCTGCCAACGGAGGCAGTGCCTTGTGCTGCAGCTGTGTTAAATCTTCCGATAAGCTATACAAGCCTTTTGAGGTGGCTAACCACAAGGTGCCATTGGCGGATTGTGTCATTTGCCAGACCCGCACATTCTGCAACATCTCAACCTGATGCAAGCTGTTCTGATCCGCCATTTGAACGTAACGCAAACCCTCTACTGTACCTATCCATACTCTTTGTTGTTTATCTTCAAAAAAGCTTTGCGCTCTGTCTGATGGAAGCTGCAGTGCAGGCGCGGCTTTGCTGTGGTACCGGAGTAGTATGTTGCGATTCTCATCCAATAAAGTCACCCCCTGACCCCAGGTACTGACCCAAATGCGCTGCTGGCTGTCGACAAGCAGCTGATTCACATTGGCCATACCGGATTGGAGTTCGGTGTCTTTTAAGGTTTTCCAGCGGCTTAACTCGTAGCCATCAAAACGTTGCAAACCATCCAGTTCACTGGCAAACCAGATATACCCTTTGTGGTCTTGTTTGATGTCATAACTGATTAAAGGGGCATCAGCATGTTGCTGTGCCAGGGGAGAAAACTGCATAGATGCCAACAAGGTGCAGGGCAGCAGCATCAGCAAAACAGACAGGAAAATACGAATAGAAACTGGATGCATACCAGGAAAAGCCTCTATAAAACAAAGAAATGGGCTTCATGCCAATGCCTGTTCAGATCCTAGCAGCCAAAATTGCATAAGCAAAGTCAGGTGGTTAAATATAGCCTAGCTTTAAAAGAAAATGCCGGCTTAATACCGGCATGTTCTGACCTTGGACAGCTTAGTTTTTTGGACTAAAAAACCAGGGGGCCCGTTGTTTTTTCTCCGGGTAAACCTGGTTCATCGATTCAGCGTCATACAAACGGCCGTTGACCATGCTGTACTTCACTTTGTCTGTGTCGCGAATATTCTTCAGCGGATCGGCATCAAGGATAATCAAGTCGGCCAGTTTACCTGCTTTGATTGAACCCAGTTGATGATCCATACCAAAGGTTTTGGCCGGGTTAATGGTGGCTGTTTTTAGTGCTTCCAACGGGCTCATGCCGCCTTGTGCAAACATCCAGATTTCCCAGTGCGCACCTAAACTTTCGCGCTGACCATGAGCACCAATGTTAGTGACGACGCCTAAATCGGATAACTCTTTGGCCATTTTGGCAATAGAGATATGGTTGTAGTGATGATCAGGGGCTTTAGGACGACGCATGCTGCGTGGACGCAGCTCATCGGCAGGCACATACTGGCTTAAACGTGGATGTTTCCAGACGTCAGTTTTATCGTACCAATAGTTTTCACCAAAGATACCGCCGTAGGCCACAATCAGGGTCGGTGTATAGGCCGTGTTGCTTTGTTGCCACAGCTGTTTTACATCATCATAAAGCACAGCAGCAGGTAAAGAGTGCTCCAGTGTGGTGTGACCGTCTACGACCATACTCAGGTTATGCTGCAGTAAAGAGCCGCCTTCAGGCACCACCAGCATTTCCAGTTCACGAGCCGCTTCAATCACCTGCTGGCGCTGATTACGACGTGGTTGGTTATAGCTTTTTACCGAAAAGGCGCCGACTTTTTTCAGCCGTTCCAGATGGAATTTCGCATCGTCCAGACTGTCGATATGAGAGGTGTAACCAGCGCCATAAGCACCGTACAAAATAGTACCAGTGGAGAATATACGTGGGCCTGTAGTGATACCGGCTTTTTGCAATTCACTGGCGGTGAAAATCTCCTGAGTATCATTCGACGGATCATGAATAGAGGTCACACCCAAAGCCAAACTTGCGTAGTTCGCATAGTTTTGTTGTGGGATCAGCTGATTGACACCTTGAGCACCGTGGGCGTGTGCATCAAACAAACCCGGCAATAAGGTTTTGCCTGTGATGTCGATGACTTCAGCGCCTGCCGGAACTTTGATGTCAGCCTTAGTGCCGACAGCTTTGATTTTATTGCCTTCAACCAGCACCACAGCATCCTGCAGTACTGTATCGCCTTCCATCGTAATGACCTGACCACCGACAAAAGCGATTTGGCCTTCTGGTTTATCCATAGGTACAGTAAAGCCAATGTTGCTGCCGTTTTTGGCATCGACTTTCACTTTGCTGTTTACATCAAACAAACCGGCAATACTGTGATGATACAGCTCTGGCCCTAAGTGCCAATACAAGCTGCTGCTGTCGGATGTCCAGCTGATATCAGTACCGGCTTTGACTGACAACTGCTTTACCGGAAACTGCTTATCCGAGCCGCTGATATCAATCACTGCGCCACGTTCGGCAAAAGGCGTGACATAGACTTTAAAACGATCGACAAAAGCTAAGTACTTGCCATCCGGCGATAACTTAAACTCAGTACCATATTTAGCTGTGTATAAAGTGCGTTGCTGCTCTGTGGTCAAATCTATGCTGAGCAGTGTAGGTGATTCGCCATAATCCTGGGCAAATACTCTTTTGCTGTCTTTGCCAAACATAGGGGCATAACCATTACGGCTGACTAGTTTGGGTTTATCAGCACCACTGACGGCGACCGCATAAAGGCCTGTATTCAGTGACCACTTTTTATCCAGTAAAGAGCCGGCACCAGATTTACGGTACACCACAGTGCGACCATCCGGGCTGAAGGTCGGCTCCACATATTTACCCGCTTCAGGCGTTAAATCACGGCTTTGGCCAGAGGCTAAATCCAGCAGCTTAACCCGGCCTTGTTCTGTGTCATGCCAACTGACGTACACCAGTTTGCTGCCATCTCGGGAAAACTGCGGGTAAAACTCAAAATGTTCGTTCTGGCTGGTCAGGCGTTTGGTTGAACCTGATTTTAAGTCTTTGATATACAAATGACCTAAAGCCGAATACACAGCTTTTTTACCATCAGGCGACATATGCAGGTTGCCAAGGACCTTCACGTCTAACTGGTCTTTGTCTAAATCCTGTTTAAATTTAACCGCCTGTTGAATGGTTTTGCTGCGCTCAACAGAGAATGGAATGTCGGTTTTGGTTTTGCTGGCTATATCCAGACTGTTGATTTTACCACCGGCCCAGTACACCAGCTTTTTGTTATCCGGTGTCCAGCTTAAGGTTGGATAAACCCCATGAATAGCCCATGTTTCCTGCATATCACGATCCAACTGGTTATCCAGCTGAATATGTTCGCCACTTTCTAAATCATATAAAAACAACGTAGTCTGGAAATCGACCCGGCGGATATAAGCTAAATATTTACCATCAGAAGAAGGCGTAGGGCGGATAGCTCCGCCAGCGCCTTGCAGCAGCACATCAATTTTGCCGGTTTCACGCTCAAAGCGTTTAATGACATAAATGCCTTGTTCGGAGTCTTTGCTGTAATGGAAGCTTTTACCCGGCGTGTCGTCCTGTGAGAAATAAATGTATTTACCGTCGGGTGAAAAAGCTGGTTCACCCAGGTCTTTTTCGTCATTGGCTTTGGCCGTCAACATCACACCAGCGCCACCTGATTTATGGTATTGCCATACTTCACCAGCACCTAAAGAACGACCGGCAGTAAAGTGTTTACGGGCGACAATAAACTCGCCGTCTGGACTCCAGGCTGGACTATTTAATAAGCGGAAGGTCTCTTCAGTGACAGCTTTTTGGTCAGAACCATCAGTTTTCATCACCCATATATTGTCACCGCCGCCTTGATCGCTGGTAAAGGCAATGTATTTGCCGTCAGGGCTGAACACCGGCTGCATTTGCCAGCCAATATCTGAAGTCAGGGCTTTGGCTTTGCCACCGCTGATAGGCATAGTGTAAATATCACCCAATAAATCAAAGGCGATGGTTTTGCCATCAGGGCTGACACTGACATTCATCCAGGTGCCTTGTTGCACGTCGATTTTGATATCAGTGAATTTACCGGTGGGTTTATCGACATTCCAGCTTGGTTTTTTATCATCGGCTGCAATGGCCAAAGTGGAGCATAAAGCCAGGGCTATCAGACTGTAGTTATAGTTTTTCATCAGTGGACCTCTTGTTGGTTGACGGTACGCTGCCATAAAGCCAAAGCAGGGTAAAGTCTCACAAGCAAAACTGCGGTTAAAGGCCCTACATTTCGGACTGATGACTTTACTTTGGAGTAAAACTTTGGCCCGCATCAAAAAATGGTTACACTGGAGTGAGTTAGAATAAAAAGCCGGAGCTGAAGTGGAATCTCCTTGTGTCGCCTGTTGCAGGCTGAACGAAGATAAAATTTGTGTCGGTTGTTACCGCCATATGGATGAAATTGTCGACTGGCGTAAAAAAACGCCGGAGCAATATCAGCACATTGCGTTGTGTATTGAACAGCGTAAAGCGGTCGCCCGCAGTTTAGGTGAAACTGTGCCTATGACTGAAGCCGAGTGGAAAGCTGCCAGAGCTCGTAACGCTGAAAAGTTAATGGCCGGAGGTACAGTATGATGCTCGATCCTGCCTGGTTTGATATCAGTCCTTTATCCTGGCAAGCCATAGGCGTCACCTTGTTAGCGGGAAGTATTGTTGGGTTAGAGCGGCAACTGCGGGGTAAACCTGCAGGGATCCGTACTTCTATTCTGATCACTTTAGGCACTTATTTATTTGTTGCTTTGTCCTTGCCTTTAGGCCATTCAGTGGTCGACCCCAGCCGTTTGATGGGGCAAGTCGTGACAGACCCTAGCCGTATTATCGGTCAGGTGGTGACAGGTATTGGTTTTCTTGGTGCTGGTGTCATGCTGACCCGTGAAGGCATAGTTGTGGGGGTCACGTCTGCCGCCACTATTTGGGTGCTTGCCGCTATAGGCGTTGCCACGGGGTTAGGTCATTATCAGGTGGCTATTTGGTTATCAGTAGTAGTTGTCGGGGTATTAACAGGGGTGGATACACTGGAAAATGCCAGCGCGGCTTTGCGTCGTGGTGTACACAGAACAACCAAAGACTGGATTGCCCGTAAAGCAGGGGATAGTGCAGGTGATAGTCATGAACTGTCGGAAACAGAACCTGATCAAGGCAAACAATAAATTATAAATACAGGATTGTTATGTTAGAAGCGGTATGGATAGGTTTTGCTTTTAGTTTAGGTTTGTTGGTGCGCTTAATTGGCTTGCCGCCTTTAATTGGTTATTTGGCTGCGGGTTTTATGATCACAGCCTCAGCGGCAGAACTTAATTTACCTAAAGAAGGCAATGCCATTATTGCCCATGTTGCGCATTTAGGCGTGTTGTTGCTGTTATTTACCGTAGGTTTAAAACTCAATATCCGCAGTTTAGGTAAACCTGAAGTTTTGGGGGGCGGTCTGGCGCATTTTGCCAGCTCAGCCTTGCTTTATACCCCTATCATCTATCTGACTTTTGAACCCGATTGGTATTACGCCTTAATGCTCTCGGCAGCTTTGGCGTTTTCCAGCACAGTACTGGCGGCCAAAGTGCTGGAAGGTAAACGTGAAATTCGGGCTTTCCATGGTCGTGTCGCTATAGGCATTCTGGTTATGCAGGATTTAATAGCGATGGGGCTACTGAGTTTTACTCAGGGTATTACGCCATCGCCTTTTGCCTTGTTGGTGCTGTTGGTCCCCTTACTAAGACCACTGCTGTACAAGCTAATGGATTTAACAGGCCATGACGACTTGCAGATTTTATTTGGTGTACTGCTTGCTGTGGTACTAGGCGGTTCAGGATTTCACGCCATAGGCTTGAGCTCTGAACTAGGAGCTTTGGTATTTGGTGCTTTGCTGGCAGGACACAACAGAGCTGGGGAGTTATCTAAAACCTTATGGGGTTTAAAAGAGTTTTTTCTGGTCGGCTTTTTCCTGCAAATAGGGTTAGGTGGTTTGCCTGATCAACAAGCCTGGCTTTTTGCGGCTCTGATGACAGTATTGTTGCCTTTTAAAGCTGTGCTATTTTTTGCGCTGTTAGTGGTATTCAGATTAAGGGCCCGTAGTGCCTTTTTATCCGGTTTAGTGCTGAGTAATTACAGCGAGTTTGCGCTCATTGTCGCTGCCAGCGTGATGCCACAATTCCTTATTCCGCTTGCTTTAACTGTAGCTTTATCTTTTGTGGTATCAGCTCCGTTAAACCGCTTTGCTCACCCTTTGTATGAACGTTTAGCTCATCGGCTTATTCCGTTTGAACGGGATATTCATCACCCTGACGAGCAGCCTGTGTCTTTGGGCTATGCTGAAGTACTGATTATGGGCATGGGACGCACGGGTTCCGCTGCCTATCAGTATCTGGAGCATAAATGCCATTTGGTGGCATTAGATTCAGACCCAGCCAAAGTGGCTGATCATCAGGACAAAGGTAACAATGTGCTGTTTGCGGATGCAGAGGATCAGGTATTCTGGCAGGGCTTAACATTGGGTGGCATTAAAGCTGTAGTGCTTTGTTTAAATGATGTCGAAGCTAAAGTGATAGCGACCAAAAAGCTGCGGCAAGCGGGTTTTTCTGGTTTAATCGTCTCGCACAGTATGCACAAAGATGAAGCCGCCGCTATTCTGGAGGCGGGCGCTGATCATACCTATCTGACGATGTCAGAAGCTGGTGTGGGTTTAGGTGAACGGGTACGTCAGCATATTACGCTTTAACTTTTTAGCGGGGCACCGCAGTGCCCCCTCTATTTAACAACTGCAAGTTAAGAGCTGAGTTTTAAGCCGATAATACCTAATAAGATCAAGCCAATACTGATCAGACGTCCTGCGGTAGCCGGGTCACCTAACAAGTAAATTCCGACTATCACAGTGCCAACCGCACCTATGCCAGTCCAGACCGCATAAGCAGTACCCACGGGCAAATCGCGCATCGCAAGTCCGAGCATTGTGATACTTAGCAACATAGCACCCAAAGTCCAGACCGACGGCCAGAATCGGGTAAAACCTTCAGTGTATTTTAAACCCACAGCCCAACCGACTTCCAATAAGCCAGCCACAACAAGCAATAACCAGTTCATAAGGTATTCCAGTTTATGAAGTTGGGGTCGTCCCCGGGACATAGATGCTCAGTCAGGTCGTCCCAACTGGCCAAAGCAGAAAAAGCGCAGCAATTTTAACCAAGCCGGCGCTTTAAGGCAAGCTATAGGATGAACTCTAGTCGAGTGTGCCGGCAGCTATCTGGAAATCTTCAGTGCTTCGTAGTGCCACAGGCAAACAAAGTTTTAAGGCGCGCACTACCATGTCCACAGGCATAGAAGCCACGGCTTTACCAATGGCTTGTTCAGGCGCATAAGGGATATGTAAAAAACCAGCCCGCACTTTGGGTTTATCTTTTAACTGGTGCATCAATGCGTAAAACACGGTATTGCAGACGTAAGTACCAGCGGTGTATGACACTGCTGCTGGTATACCTTGTTGCTTCAGGCTATTGACCATAGCTTTGATTGGCAAGGTGGTGAAATAGGCTGTGGGTCCTTCAGCAACAACGGGCTCACCTAAAGGTTGCGTTCCGGCATTATCGGCAATACGGGCGTCGATAAAATTAATAGCTACTTTTTCTAAACAAAGTTCAGTACGACCACCTGCCTGACCTACAGCCAACACCAGCACAGGTTTTAATTCAGCGATAGCAGTTTGAAGTTCAATCTGGCTTTTTTCAAAGACACAAGAGAGTTGCCGGCTGACGATCTGCACTTCATCGTCCAGTTGATAACCATCCAATTGCTGCACGGCGAGCCAGGACGGATTGCTTTGTTCGCCACCAAAAGGCTCAAAGCCTGTCAGTAAAATAGTTTGCATGTGTGCTCCAGCTTAAAACATTAACAGATACATCAGCACTATATTGACGCCTAGCAGCAATAAGGCGGTAGGCGCCTGAGCTTTAATGACTGCATTTTTATCCGGCAGCTCCAAAAGTGCTGCAGGCACTATATTAAAGTTCGCCGCCATAGGGGTGAGCAGAGTGCCACAATAGCCGCAAAACATGCCTATAGCCGCCATAATGGCCGGGTCGCCGCCATGCTGCAGCACTAACAGCGGAATACCAATACCAGCGGTGATCACCGGAAAAGCAGCAAAAGCATTACCCATAATGACAGTAAATAAGGCCATACCTATGGCATAACAAGTCACTGCCAGCAAAGGATGATTTAAATTTAAATACAAAGTCGTCAGCTGCGATACGGTTTCACCTACACCGGCCTGATTAAATAACAAACCCAAAGTGGCCAGTAACTGAGGTAATAAAAAGGCCCAGCCAATGGCTTCGATTAAACGTGAGGACTCTTTTAAGGCTTGTTGCGGTTTTTCTTTGGTTAAATACAAAGCGGCCAGTACAGCAAAAAAAGCTGCTAAGCCTAAAGCCGATAAGGTGGCATTTTTTGGATCCAGCAAAGACCAGCCATCGCCCTGAATATGCACCAGAACCAAAGCTGAAAATACCGTAAGCAAAGGGATCATCAAGGCTGGGATAAATAATTTATTGCCAAGACGTTTGACTGAATCCAGCCGTTGTTGCAGTTCCAGCGTCTGATACACACCACCTTTGACACCACCCAAACCTGCCACTAAAGCCATCAGCACCACTAAAGCACCGACCAGAGCTGGTGGCATAAAATCGCCTAATAAGAAAATCAGGCCATAACTGAACCAGAACAAAGCGCTGCTGTATCTTTTGTCATTGAAACTAAAAAAAGCCACAGCAAAAAACAGTAACGCAGCCACGTAATACAGCAGAGTCATACTAATCATGGCGCTGCTCCTGCTGTTCTTGCTTCAATTCATGTTTGAGTTGGCGGGACAGATAGGCGTCAAATCGGATTAAACGGGTGCCGTGAATTAAAAAAGCAGCTATGGCGGTTGGAATACCCCAGAGCGCGATATGCAAGGGGTCGGTCTCAATACCGGATTCCCGTAAAAACGTATGCATTAAAATAATGGCGCCAAAAGCGACAAAAATATCTTCACCAAAAAACAGCCCTATATTGTCGGTCGCAGCCGACATAGCACGGATTTTGTATTTAATTTTATCCGGCAGGCTTTGGTGTTTTTGCTCAAAAGCCGCTTCCGCCATAGGAGAGAGTAAAGGCCGCACCATTTGCGGATGACCACCCAAACTTGTCAAGCCAGCAGCAGCTGTACTTTCGCGAAGAGCCAGATACACCAGGAGCAAACGCCCTGTCGTAGCGGCTTTAATCTGTTGTATCCAGCTTTGGGCTTTTTCGCGCAGGCCATGGCGCTCTAAAAGACCAATGACGGCCAAAGGCAATAGCAATATAAGTGGCAAATTACGGGTTTTTAAAAAGGCTGTGCCCAAAGATTCAAGCCAGCTCAGAATAGGCATTTTTACCGCCATGCCTGTGGCAAATGCCGCCACTGTCACCACCAGCACAGGGTTAAATTTCAATAAAAAACCAAGCATCACGACGGCGATGCCAAGCAAAGGCCAAAGGCTGAAATCGGGCATAAAAATCCTGTTGTTTTTGTGATCGAAGTCTATTGCTACACAAAATGGGGGGCCAAGGCGAGAGCAAAACGCTAAAAATCATTGGAAAAGCGATGCTTGCCCTTTGTTGTTTTTTCTTTCGAACGACTCGTCTTTACACTAAAAAATGAAGTGAAATTAGGCCTCTAAGCCGCGTCGTATCTGATGTTGTATCAAAAGCTCGACTCGGCGAAAAACCCTCGCTATAATGCCGCGTCCTATATAACAGGTCTGGATTGTGCGCCCTAAAGCATAAGCCGGACAAGCGAAGAGATGGCGTAGTCAGACGCCCGATTTGATTTTGAGGTAACAAGATGCAAGTTTCTGTTGAAACCACACAGGGTTTAGAACGCCGTTTGACCATTACTGTTCCAGCTGCTGCAATCAGCACTGAAGTTGACAAAGAATTAAAACAGATTGCTAAAAACCGTCGTGTTGATGGTTTCCGTCCAGGTAAAGCGCCTGTTGCCATGATCAAAAAAATGTTTGGTCTGTCTGTATTACAAGACGTGGCTTCACGTCAGATGCAAAACCATTTCTATCAGGCCATCATTGCGAACAAATTGACTCCTGCTGGCGCTCCTACTTTCGCTCCAGGCCAACTGGCTGAAGGCAAAGACTTAGAATTCGCAGCAACCTTCGAAGTGTATCCGGAAGTTCAACTGAACGCTCTGGACAAAATTGAAGTGACTAAGCCAGTAGTTGAAATCACTGCTGATGACTTAGAGACCATGTTAGGCACTTTGCGTAAGCAACATGCAACATGGGCAAAAACTGAAGCTGCAGCAGCTTCAGGTGACCGCGTGATCATCGATTTCGTCGGTTCTATCGATGGTGAAGAGTTCGAAGGCGGCAAAGCCTCTGACTTCACGTTAGAATTAGGTCAGGGTCGTATGATCCCAGGTTTTGAAGACGGTATCATTGGTAAAAAAGCCGGCGAAGAAGTGACTGTTGAAGTAACTTTCCCTGCTGAATACCACGCTGAAAACTTAAAAGGCAAAGCAGCCAGCTTTGCTGTGACTGTGAAAGCAGTTGAAGCTCAACAATTACCAGAAGTAAACGACGAGTTCGCTAAACTGTTCGGTCTGGCTGAAGCTACTGTTGATGCGTTAAAAGTTGAAGTGAAAAAGAACATGGAGCGTGAGCTGAACAACAGCATCAAAGCCCGTGTAAAAGATCAGGTGATCAAAGGTTTGTTAGCCACTCACGAAGTTGAAGTGCCACAAGCTCTGATCGAAAGCGAAATCGATGTGTTACGTCGTCAGGCGTTACAGCGTTTTGGCAACAACCTGGATCCAAAACAGTTACCAGAACTGCCAGCTGCTCTGTTCACTGAACAAGCCAAAGACCGCGTTAAAGTAGGTCTGTTATTAGGTGAAGTGATCAAAACAAACAGCCTGCAAGTTGAAGATGCCCGTGTTCAGTCTCTGATTGAAACTGTGGCTTCTGCGTACGAAGATCCACAAGAAGTGATCCAGTACTACAACAGCAACAAAGAATTGTTACAAGGCATGCGTAATGTTGCTTTAGAAGAGCAGGCGATTGACCTGGTTCTGACCAAAGCGAAAGTAACAGAAGAAAAAGCCAAGTTTGATGAGATCATGAATCCACAAGCTGCAAACTAAGATTTGACATCTGTTTGTCAGGCAGTTTTAATGGCTCGAACATCATAGTTCGGGCCATTTTCATTTATAGCCTCCGGCTATAAACCGCCCCCTCTTTTCAATGAAGGAAATCGCATTATGGCATTTGAGCCGAGAATGAATGAGTTAGTGAATGCCTTAGTTCCTATCGTTATTGAACAAACCGCTAAGGGTGAGCGCTCTTTTGATATTTATTCACGCTTATTAAAAGAACGGGTGATTTTTTTAACCGGTCAGGTCGAAGACCATATGGCCAATCTGATCGTCGCTCAGCTGTTATTTTTAGAATCTGAAAATCCGGAGAAAGATATTTATATCTATATCAACTCACCGGGCGGTTCTGTAACAGCGGGCATGTCGATTTACGACACCATGAAGTATATCAAGCCAAATATCGCCACAGTTTGTGTGGGTCAGGCCTGCAGCATGGGCGCGTTCTTATTATCTGGTGGTACCAAAGGCAAGCGTTACTGCTTACCCAATGCCCGTGTGATGATCCACCAACCATTAGGTGGTTTCCAGGGCCAGGCCACAGATTTTGAAATTCATGCCCGTGAAATTCTGTCTATCAAAGAGAAATTAAACCGTTTGATGGCAGAGCATTGTGACAAGACGTATGAACAGGTTTGTAAAGATACAGAGCGTGATAACTTCTTAAGTGCACAGCAAGCCTTGGAATATGGCCTAATCGATGCCATATTAACTCAAAGGGATGCGAAGTAAGTTTAATTCAGGGGTGGTGAAGGGCGCGAAGCCGGCCATCCCTATGTAGTGGAAGAGGAAGTTACATGTCTGATCATCGCTCTGATGGCGAGAAAAGCAGCAAGTTGTTGTATTGCTCTTTTTGCGGCAAATCACAACATGAAGTGCGCAAACTGATTGCAGGCCCACAGGTCTATATCTGTGATGAATGTGTTGATTTGTGCAACGATATTATTCGCGAAGAAATTAAAGATATTTCGCCAAAACGCGACAGCAATAAATTGCCGGTGCCAAAAGAGATCCGTGCTCACCTGGATGACTATGTCATAGGGCAGGAGCATGCGAAAAAAGTTCTGGCGGTAGCGGTCTACAACCACTACAAACGTTTACGCAGCATGCAGCATAAACAGGACGTTGAGCTGAGCAAAAGTAATATTCTGCTGATAGGCCCTACAGGTAGCGGTAAAACTTTATTGGCCGAAACCTTAGCCCGTTTGCTGGATGTGCCATTTACTATGGCTGATGCCACCACCTTAACTGAAGCGGGTTATGTCGGTGAAGATGTTGAAAACATCATCCAGAAGTTACTGCAGAAATGCGATTACGATGTAGAAAAAGCCCAGCGTGGCATTGTCTATATCGACGAAATCGACAAAATTTCACGCAAGTCTGACAATCCATCTATTACCCGTGACGTTTCAGGTGAAGGTGTACAGCAGGCACTGCTGAAACTGATTGAAGGCACTGTGGCTTCAGTTCCGCCTCAAGGTGGCCGTAAGCATCCTCAGCAGGAATTTTTACAGGTCGATACCTCAAAAATTCTGTTTATCTGTGGTGGCGCTTTTGCTGGGCTGGATAAAGTCATTGAACAGCGTTGTGCTAAAGGTTCGGGCATAGGTTTTGGTGCTGAAGTACGTGCAACGTCACAAAGCCGTACTCTGACAGAAAGCTTTAAAGATGTGGAACCTGAAGATTTAGTTAAATACGGTTTAATCCCAGAGTTTATTGGTCGTCTGCCAGTGGTTGCGACTTTAACTGAGCTGGATTTAGCTGCATTAATGCAAATCTTAAGTGAGCCGAAAAACGCATTGGTTAAACAGTTTGGTGCCTTATTCCAGATGGAAAATGTGGAGCTGGAATTCCGTGAAGATGCGCTTAAAGCCATAGCGCAAAAAGCCATGGAACGTAAAACCGGTGCCCGTGGTCTGCGTTCTATCGTCGAAAACGTCTTGCTGGATACCATGTACGATTTACCGTCTATGGAGCATGTCAGCAAAGTTGTGATTGACGAGACAGTGATCCGCGGTGAGTCTCAGCCGATATTAATCTATGAGACTGTGGAAGCTGCTGCTTCTCAGTAAGTAAAAAGGTCAGATCACATCACCCAACATAAATGTGATCTGACCCCATTTTAGAAGTCCAAATTTTTTGCTAACTCATTGAAGTGACATAAACAGCCCCCATATACTGTTGAATCATGTCACCTGCAGTAAATAATTCGAGAGAGATTTCATGACAGTAGCAAAGACTGAACGTTTGCATATGCCTGTATTGGCATTAAGAGACGTGGTCGTTTATCCGCATATGGTGATCCCGCTGTTCGTTGGCCGGGCTAAATCCATCAAATGCCTGGATGCCGCGATGGAAAAAGAGAAACAAATCTTTTTAGTTGCGCAAAAAGACGCCACGCTGGACGACCCTAAAGATACTGATCTGTATCAGGTTGGTACTGTCGCCACTATTTTGCAATTGCTCAAGCTTCCTGATGGCACGGTCAAAGTGCTGGTGGAAGGGGGCAAGCGTGCTCAACTGGTAGAATTTACCGACACAGAAGATACCTTCGCCGCTTATGTTGATTTAATTCCGACACCGGAAATGGACAGCCGCGAGCAGGAAGTGATTCTGCGCTCTGCAGTGAATCAGTTTGAAGGTTACATCAAGCTGAATAAAAAAATCCCACCTGAGGTGCTGACGGCACTTTCTGGCATAGATGACGCTGCACGTCTGGCTGATACCATGGCTGCTCATATGCCATTAAAAGTCGACGACAAGCAGAAGGTATTAGAAATCATTGATGTGACGGAACGTTTAGAGTTCCTGATGGCAATGATGGAAAGCGAAATCGACATTCTGCAAGTGGAACGCCGTATCCGCAGCCGTGTTAAAAAGCAGATGGAAAAAAGCCAGCGCGAGTATTACCTGAATGAGCAAATGAAAGCCATTCAGCGTGAACTGGGTGAGCTGGAAGATACACCGGATGAGTTCGAAACCCTGTCGAAGAAAATCGAACAGGCGCAAATGCCGGAAGAAGCCCGCACTAAAGCGACAGCTGAACTGCAAAAATTAAAAATGATGTCACCTATGTCGGCTGAAGCCACAGTGGTGCGCAGTTATATCGACTGGCTGACCAATGTGCCATGGAAAAAACGCAGCAAGGTGAAAAAAGACCTGGCAGGCGCAGAACGTATTCTGGACTCGGACCACTATGGTCTGGATAAAGTCAAAGAACGCATTCTGGAATATCTGGCAGTGCAGCAGCGCGTCAACAAATTAAAAGGCCCGATTTTATGTTTAGTCGGACCGCCAGGTGTAGGTAAAACTTCACTGGGTATGTCTGTTGCTAAAGCAACAGGCCGTAAATATGTACGTATGGCCTTAGGTGGCGTGCGTGACGAAGCGGAAATCCGTGGTCACAGACGCACTTACATTGGCTCTATGCCAGGCAAAATCATCCAGAAAATGGCGAAAGTTGGGGTTCGTAACCCACTGTTCCTGTTGGATGAAATTGACAAAATGGCATCAGATTTCCGCGGTGATCCGGCAGCGGCTTTGCTTGAGGTCCTGGACCCGGAGCAAAACACCTCTTTCAGTGATCACTATCTGGAAGTGGACTACGACTTATCCGACGTGATGTTCTTCGCCACATCGAATAGCTTAAATATTCCAGCGGCTTTATTGGATCGGATGGAAGTGATTCGTTTAGCGGGTTACACCGAAGATGAGAAGCTGAATATTTCCAAGCAGCATCTGATCAATAAACAGATTGAACGCAATGGCTTAAAACCTCACGAAATTGAGATTGAAGACAGCGCTATAGTCGGCATTATCCGTTATTACACCCGTGAAGCCGGTGTGCGTAACTTAGAGCGTGAAATCTCCAAGTTATGCCGCAAAGCAGTGAAAAACATTCTGCTGGGTAAAGATCTGAAGAAAGTTGTGATTAATCAGGACAATCTGGAAGATTTCTTAGGCGTACAACGTTTTGACTACGGTAAAGCCGAAGACAGCAACCGCATCGGTCAGGTGACAGGTTTAGCCTGGACTTCTGTTGGTGGTGATTTACTGACGATTGAAGCTGCCGCTGTAGTAGGTAAAGGCAAACTGACGTACACAGGCTCTTTGGGCGATGTGATGAAAGAGTCGATTCAGGCTGCCATGACTGTGGTTCGAAGCCGTGCTGAGAAACTGCGTATCAACGAAGATTTCTATGAGAAACGTGACATTCACGTGCACGTGCCTGAAGGTGCTACTCCGAAAGACGGTCCAAGCGCTGGTATAGCGATGGTGACTGCGCTGGTGTCCAGCTTAACAGGCAACCCGGTGCGGGCTGATGTAGCTATGACAGGTGAAATTACCTTACGTGGTGAAGTTCTGCCTATAGGTGGCCTGAAAGAGAAGCTGCTCGCTGCACACCGTGGTGGTATCAAACGGGTTTTAATCCCTCATGACAACGTTCGGGACTTAAAAGATATCCCGGATAATGTGAAAGGTGACATTGAAATTCGTGCAGTAAAATGGATTGACGAGGTGCTGGAATTGGCTCTGCAAGAGCCGCCAACAGGCATGTCGGTGCTGGAAGTGGAAAAAAATCCAGCAAAAAGCAAAAAAAGCGTAAAAAATCCGGCTTAGGGGCTTTTCAATTGCTCTGGCTGTGTTAAGTTATGGGCAGTTTCGACGCAGCCCTTGCCCAGCAAGGGTTGTGGCCTAACAGAAATTTTTGTAGTGCGTCGTTTTGTGCTTGCAAGCCTACATCAGGCTTGATATAACAAACTCGCTACTACGACAAAGCAAATTTACTGTAGTTGTTGAAAATAATAACAATTGAAGGGGATGATATTGTGAACAAGTCTCAACTTATCGACAAAATCGCTGCTGGTGCAGATATTTCTAAAGCGGCAGCTGGTCGTTCTCTGGACGCGTTCATCGACGCTGTTACTGAGGCTCTTAAGGAAGGCGATTCAGTAGCCTTAGTTGGTTTTGGTACATTTGCAGTTCGCGAGCGCGCTGCACGTTCAGGCCGTAATCCACAAACTGGTGAAACTATCCAAATCGCTTCTGCGAAAATTCCTTCGTTCAAGCCAGGTAAAGCGCTGAAAGACAGCGTAAACTAAGCTGAACGCCTGGCTATTACAGTCAGGCCTATGAAGCTGATGGTTCTGCCCAAGTCATCATGATACAGGCGGAGAAAAGCAAAACGCATTAAGCCTGACGCTGCCACAGCTTTTATGAAAAAGGCGTATCTGCTAAGATGCGCTTTTTTTTTAAGACAACCAAAAGTTGCCAAAAGAGACGTAGATACAATGTTAGAAAAGATCAGAGATGGTTCGCAGGGTATGATCGCCAAGGTCATTCTTGGCTTTGTGATCCTGACGTTCGCTTTAGCCGGGGTTGGCAGTTATCTTGGCAACACCAGTGAAGTTCCTGTTGCCACAGTCAACGGTGATGAAATAACCAAAGTTCAGTTTGATACAGCCTACCAAAACGAAAGAGCCAGAATGCAACAGCAATTTGGTGAAATGTTTGGCATGCTGTCGGCTGACACCAACTATATGAGCAACTTCCGCAATTCAGTGCTGGAAAAGCTGATAGACGAACAGTTACAACGTCAATTAGTTAGTCAACTGGATCTGATGGTCAGCGATGATACGTTGCGTGACACTATCCGTGCTATGCCTGAATTTCAGGTAGAGGGTGTGTTTAACAATGACCGTTATATAGCGCTGCTGCGTCAAAATGGCTATGAGCCAAATCAATTCCGTGATTATTTGCGTGCGCAAATGTCAGCGAACCAGTTAGTGGTTGGTTTAGCGGGTTCAGAATTTGCAACAGTGTCTGAAATGCAGTTGTTGTCTAAATTACAACAACAAAGCCGTGATATTCAGTACGCCGTGTTAAAAGCTGCCGATTTTGCCTCTGCTGTTGAAATTAATGATCAACTGCTGCAGGACTATTATCAAAGCAACACCAATCAGTTTGTGTCACCAGAAACAGTGTCTGTGGATTATGTGCAGTTAACTGCTGCTGATATAGCCAAGTCTGTTGTGGTTGCTGATGCCGATCTGCAAGCTTATTACGATGCCAATCAGGCTCGTTACCAAACTGAAGAGCGTCGTCGTGTGTCGCACATTCTGTTGGAGTCTGCTGAAGACAATGCTGAAATCAAAGCCAAGGCCGACGCTTTAGCTGCGCAGTTACAGCAAGGCGCTGATTTTGCTGAACTGGCAAAAAAAGAATCGGCTGATACTTTTTCTGCAGAAAAAGGCGGTGATTTAGATTTTATCGAAAAAGGCGTGATGGATGCTGAATTTGAAAAAGCAGCCTATGCCCTGGCTAAAGCTGGTGATATCAGCCCTGTAGTGAAAACAGAGTTCGGTTACCACATCATTAAACTGACTGAAGTTCAGCCTGGTTCAACCAAAGCTTTTGCTGATGTAAAAGAGCAAATTCTGGCGACAGTGAAAGAAGAAAAAGCGGCTGAGAAGTTTGCTGAGCTGCAACAACTGTTAGGCGAGAAGAGTTTTGAAATTGCTGACAGCCTGCAAGAAGCTGCAGAAGCTGTAGGCACTAAAGTTGTGTCAGTACCAGCCTTCAGTCGCTCTGCAGCTCCTGCTGAGTTAACTGCGCCAAAAGTGCTGGAAACTTTGTTCTCTGAAGACTTTATCAGTGCTGGTGTGAACAGTGATGTGATTGAAGTGGCTCCGCAACATGTAGTGGTAGTGCGCGTGAATGCTCATCAACCTGAAACTACGAAAAAGCTTGAAGAAGTAAAAGCACAGGTGCAAGCCGCTGTTGTTGCAACTAAGAGCTCTGAGTTAGCCAAAGCAAAAGCCGAAGCTTTATTAGCTGAAGTGGTTGCAGGCAAGTCTTTAGCTGATGTTGTTGCCGCAGCGAATCTGACTCTGGAAACTAAGGCCGCTGTGACTCGTTTTGGTGGTGATGTCGACTCAGACATCCGCACTAAAGCTTTTGAACTGGCAAAACCTACAGAAGCTCAACCTGCGACTGTGGCTATGTTAAATCTGGCCAGTGGTGATGCTGCTTTGGTTGCAGTAACGAAAGTAACTGATACTGAAGTAACAACCAAGCCTCCGGTTGAACAGTTACAGCAGTTTGCTGATCAGAAAGCGCAAAGTAGTTTTGGTGCTGTATTGGCTGCATTAAAAGCCAATGCTGAAATTACCCGTTCACTGCCTGCAGCGACAGTCGACGAATAATCTTCGTATTCGTTCGCCTGAAAACAAAAAACCAACCTGCGGGTTGGTTTTTTTATGGCTAATGTTTAAGTCTGACCTGGCTGTTTTCAGCTTTGTGCGCTTTTAATTAATTTTCTGCTGTAGTCATGCTGCGGGTTGCTAAATACTTCATGAGTGAGGCCGTAATCCAGCGCTTTGCCTTGATGCAATACCAGCATGCTGTCACTGATATGCCGCACCAACCGCAGGTGGTTGGTGATCAGCAGATAAGATAAGCCAGTGTTCTTTTGCAACTCCAGCAGTAAGTTCACGATCTGGGCCCGCAGCGATGGGTCCAGCGCTGTTAAAGCTTCGTCCAGTATCAGCAGCTTCGGGTCCATAATAAGGGCTCTGGCGAGCGCTACACGCTGTAATTGCCCCCCTGAGAACATATGAGGGTAGTAGTCGGCGTGTTCTTCCATTAAACCCAGTTGCTGTAAGGTTTGATGAATTTTATCCTGACGTTGTTCTTCATCCAGTAGTGTGCTGTACCGCAATACATCATCCAGCATTTGTCCTACTTTCTGATGGGGGTTCAATGAGCGTGCTGGATCCTGAAAGATGTAACGAATGACGTGATTATATTTCTTATAGTCACTGATAGTCACAGCCTGACCTTCCAGTAAGATTTCACCGCTATCTGGTTTTTCTATACCCACCAGCAATTTTGCCAGCGTGCTTTTGCCTGAGCCGGTTTCACCAACAATAGCCAGAGTTTGGCCAGGGTAAAGGCTAAAACTGACGTCAGACAGTGCCTGAATGGTTTTACGGCCAAAGATACCTTGGGCTTTCTGATAACTTTTATACAGCTGCCGGATCTCCAGCAATGGGGTGGTCATAGCTTTTTACCCTGCAGCGGAAAATGACAACTGAAATAGTGATTTTGCAGGCGTTCCAGCACAGGTGTTTTAACACATTCCTTGCGGGCATTAGGGCAACGTGGGCCTAAACGACAGCCTATAGGTAAATGCTGCAAGGTAGGAATACTGCCATGCATCGCATAAAGTGGCTGTTTACTGGCAAGCTCCGGCTGAAATTCAGGCACGCTTTTAATCAGCGCGTCTGTATAAGGATGGAAAGGCTGCTTCAAAATAGCTGCGGTTTCACCGGCTTCCACCAACTGACCACAATAGAGCACACTTAAAGTTTGAGTATTGCGGGCAACAGTTTCCAGCTCGTGGCTTATTAATAAAATCGACATGCCTTTGAGCTGATTAAAGCTGGCCAACAAACGGAATAACTGTGCCTGAGTGGTGCTTTCCAGCGCAGTAGTAGGTTCATCGGCAATCAGAAGTTTTGGCTTTTTCGCAATGGCCATGGCGATCATGATTTTCTGACAAACCCCTTCAGGCAACTGATAAGGGTAAGAGTTAAAAATAGCCTGATGGTCGCGAATGCCCACTTTATGCAGCAGAGCTATGGCTTTTTTCCGGCGTTCAAAAGGACGGCTCCACCAGCTGCCAGCCAGCTCAGAATCCGGTATGGCTTCAAGTAATTGATCCAGAATAGGAGCGGTCGGATCCATACTACGGCTGGGTTCCTGATAAATCATGGCGATATCGCGGCCAATGATTTTGCGCTGTTCTTCATAAGATAAACGTAATAAATCCTGACCAGCCCAACTGAAACGATCGGCTGTGATATGCCATCTTTTATTCAGCACGCCCACTATGGCTTTGGCGATTAAACTTTTTCCTGAACCGGATTCGCCGACTAAACCGCGAATTTCGCCTTCACGTATGGTCAGATTGACTCTGTCTACAGCGCGAATTAAGCCTTCCGGAGTTTCCAGCTCTATCGTCATATTTTTTATATCGAGCAGAATCATCAGTTTTCCCGCCGCTTTTTCATCGCTGTGCGCAAGCCATCACCCACCAGATTCACCGACAGTACCGCAGCAAAGACTAAAATCCCTGGCAGCGCTATGGCCCATGGTGCCAGATAAATTAAATCCAGTGCATCTGCAATCATCACGCCCCATTCGGAGGTCGGTGCCTGAGCACCTAAACCTAAAAAGCCTAAGGCTGCTATATCCAGAATAGCGGTAGAGAGTGCCATGGTCGCCATGACTGTTAAATGCTCCCAGATATTTGGCAGAACCGCATAACGTAATACCTGCCAGTTCGAGGCGCCATCCAGCCGGTAGGCCGCCACATAATCCTGTTTTAAGGTGTCTTGTATCGCATTACGAATACCGTGCACAAACTGCGGTAACAGCGCCAGCATGATCGCCCAGGTGGTATTCCACAGGCCAGGGCCTAACACCGCCACTATAATGATCGCCAACAGCAGGGAAGGGATGGTTAATGCTAAATCCAGCACATGGTTAAAAATACTGGATTTAACTCCTTTGCTCATGCCTGCCATAGCGCCTAAGGCCAGACCCATCAGCAAAGAACCAATCACAGTAACCAATGCAATACCAAAAGTATAAGTGGCACCTTTCATCAGGCGCGACATTAAATCACGGCCTAAATCATCAGTACCAAAAGGGTATTGCACTAAACCCTGGTCACTCCAGGACGGCGCCAGCAGCAGCAGATCCGGGTTTTGCAAATAGGGATTGTGAGGTGTGATCAGTGGAGCCAATAATGTCAGCAGCAGAAAAAATGAAAACATCACTAAACCCAAAACAGCGGCGTGCTGGCGCTGGAATTGCTGCCACAGCTGAGTTAAAGGTCCGCGGTTATGTTCCTCAAAATACAGCCGGAATTTTCTCATTTTATGCTTTCCTGGCCAGTGGATTAAACAAGGTATGCAGAATTTCAGTCAGCATATTTACTACTATCACTAAACAGGACACCACCAATAAACCACCCTGAATAGCCGGATAATTACGCTGATAAATACTGTCCAGCAGCCACTGGCCTATGCCTGGCCAGGAAAAGATCACTTCGGTGATCATCGCAAGGGTAATCAAGGTGCTGAACTGCAAACCAATCTGGCGTATCACCGGCAATAACGCATTACGCAGACCGTGGTGATACAGCACCTGAGTGCGGCTTAAGCCTTTGGCCCGCGCTGTTTTAATATAACTTTGCTCCAGCACGGCCAACATCGAATCGCGGGTAAAACGGATCATCACAGTGGTTGGGTAGGTCGCCAGCACTATGGCGGGTAATAACAGGTGCCGCAGAGCATCCTGTGTGGCTTCAGATTTATAGCTGATATCGGACAGCCAGATATCCGGCAACATAAAACCTGTAGTGGTCGGGATATCGAATAACACATTAATACGACCCGCAGTGGGTAATACACCAAGTGTCAGCGAAAACAACATGATAAGCAGCAGCGCCCACCAGAAAATAGGGATGGAATAAGCCACCAGTGTAACCCCTGAGATCAGCTTGCCAAAAAAACTGTCGGCTTTGACTGCGGCAAACAATCCCAGAGGAATTCCCAACACAAAAGATAAAATCAGCGCGTAACTTGCCAGTTCCAATGTGGCTGGAAAAACCGCGATAATTTCAGATAAAACAGGTTGTTGGCTGGAGAATGACAAGCCCCATTCACCATCCAGTATGCGATTCACATAAGCTATGTACTGCTGTAGCAGTGACTGATCCAAAGCATAATACTGAATTAAGCTTTGCTGCTGTTCCGGTTGAATGTTGGTCAGTCCCGAAACGTTGGTCAGCACATCACCTGGAAACAGGTAACTTAAGCTAAAGGCCAGTACTGTCAGGGCAACAAAAACAAAGCCTATTAAAAAAGCACGGCGTAAGAAGTAATGCAGCATCATAAGGACTTTCTCGCTGCAGCCATTGAAATACCGCCGTATGGGTTAATGGTTACTCCAGTTACTTTGACACTTTTGGCCTGAAAACGTTTGGAATGCGCAATACTGACCAAAGGCATTTGTTCATCAAGATACAGCTGAGCTGTTAAATAAAAACTGCGCCTTTGTTTCACATCTGCCGTCAGTAATGCCTGATTAATCAGAGTATCAAAGTTAGGATCGCACCAGTTGGCTCTGTTGCTGCCAGACTCAGCAGCACTGCAACTTAACAGTGGGCGGAAGAAGTTATCCGGATCGGCATTGTCCGCTGACCAGCCAATCAATACTGAATCATGTTCAAATTCTGAAAGTTTGCGCCTGAAGCTGTTCCATTCAAAAGAAACCACAGAAGCGCGTACACCGATTTTGGCTAAATCTGCCTGCATCAGTTCCGCCATTTTTAGCGCGTTCGGGTTGTATAAACGTTGCACTGGCATAGCCCAGATATCCATACGAAAGCCGTTTGGATAACCGGCTTGTGCCAACAGCTCTTTGGCTTTCACCGGGTCGTATTGTTGTTCAGGTAAATCATGGTAAAAGGCCCAGGATGTCGGCGGAAGTAAGGTTTTTGCTTTGTCGGCATAACCAAAATAGACCGCATCCAGAATGGCGTCTTTATTGATGGCATAAGCCAGCGCTTTTCGTACCAGCACGTTATCAAAAGGAGGTTTTTTGGTATTAAAAGCCCAGAACCCCACGTTCATACTGGTTTGGCTTTGCACTTCTACATCTGGCCGCTCTGCAATCAGCTTGAGCTCGGCGTTGCGAGGATAAGCCACTACATCACATTCATGGGTCAGTAGTTTGGCCATACGCTTGGCATTATCCGGCACTAAGTCAAAGACCAGTTGAGTCAGTTCGGTTTTACCACGCCAGTACTCCGGGTGACGGTAATAGCGAATAAACTGATCTTTTTTATACTCTTTGAAGAAAAACGGGCCTGTGCCTACAGGGCGTTGATCCAACAGCTCAGGTGTGCCTTGCTGCAGCAGTTGTTCTGCATATTCAGCAGATAAAATGGCGGCAAAATCTGTGGCCAGATTGGATAAAAATGAGCTATCAGGACGGGTCAGTTCAAAGCGTATTGTAGTGCTGTTTTCAGCCACAACAGCTTTAACCAAAGAGCCCCAATCGACACTCTGAAAATACGGATAGTTTGCCCCACCGACTTGATGGTAAGGATGATCGGTTTGCAAAATGCGGTTAAAAGTAAAAGTCACATCCTTGGTATTCAGTGGCCTGGCCGGAGAGAAAAACGCAGTGTGGTGAAATTGCACATCAGAACGCAGGGTGAACCAGTAGGTTTTGCCATCCTCACTTAAACGCCATGCTGTGGCCAGAGCAGGCAAAAGCTCACCAGTGAGTGGATCTATATCCAGCAGGCGGTCATAAAGTTGCTGACTAATAGCATCAATAGTAGTGCCTGAGGTGACCCGTTGTGGGTTAAAACTCTCAGGAGAGCCTTCAGAGCAATACACCATACCTTGCTGAATAGTTTCAGGAATATCAGGCTGGCAGGCACTGAGTATCAGCACAGAGCCACAGGGGACCATCAGGCTCAATAAGGCTTTGATCATTGTTGGCTGTCCAGCAGTTTGTACTTTTTCATATAACCACGTAACTGATGATAGGTCAGATTCAATGCTTCAGCGGTTTTCTTCTGATTGAATTGGCTGGCTGCAAGTGCTTGTTTTATCAAATCCATTTCAAAGTTTTCTGACAAAACCTTGAAATCCTGTACCTGATTAAAATCAAAAGCTGATGCTGCCTTTACTGAAACGGGCGGATTATCGCTGCTTTGCTCTCTGGACGCTACCACTGCTTTGTCTGGCTGTGGTCTGCGGTCTAAAGTACGAACCCGGGTTCTGGGCCGAAATGGTGACTCAAAAGGGTCAAGCTGAATATGATGCACTGGCACATAAGGGTTATTGGTGCGGTACACACTGCGTTCTACCACGTTTTTCAGCTCCCGCACATTACCTGGCCATTCGTGCTCCAGCAGGATACGTTTGGCTTTTTCGCTGAAACCACTAAAAAGTTCAAACCCCAGTTCACGCGCCATATTGACGGCAAAATGCTCGGCCAGTACCAGAATGTCTTCCTGCCTTTCCCGCATAGGAGGCAAGGTGATCACGTCAAAGGCCAGCCGGTCGAGTAAGTCGGCACGAAATTCACCCAGTTCAGCCATCGAAGGTAAGTCTTCGTTGGTAGCGCAAATTAAACGCACATCCACTTTCACCGAGCGACTACCACCGACCCGTTCGAACTCGCCGTATTCAATGACCCGCAATAACTTCTCCTGCACCATCGCAGGGGTGTTCGCCAATTCATCTAAAAATAAGGTGCCGCCGTTAGCCCGCTCAAAGCGGCCTTCGTGACGTTTCGCTGCACCGGTAAAAGCGCCTGCTTCGTGGCCAAATAGTTCACTTTCCAGAAGATTTTCGTTCAACGCAGCACAGTTGAGCGTTAAATAATTTTGATCCCAGCGCTGAGACAGGTAATGTAGACGGGCTGCGATCAGCTCTTTACCTGTGCCCCTTTCTCCAATGATCAGCACAGGTTTGTGCAAAGGTGCGATTTGAGAAACCTGATCCAATACGTTTAAAAAGCTGTTGGATTGGCCTATTAAATTATCTTGCTGAAAACTTCTGCTCATCTGGATTCACGAAGTGGTGAAATTAACTAATAAGTAGTGTATTTCATAACGTGAACTTGGCATAGCTTTTTTGGTATATAAATAAAATTCATATAAAACAATGGTTTAAAATACTTTGGCAAGTTGGCAAGAAACCTGAATAGGTAATAGCGAATCCAACAAGTCATTTAGAGGTAAAACATTATGGGTATCTTCTCTCGCTTTTCAGATATCGTAAACTCCAACATCAATGCTTTATTAGATAAAGCAGAAGATCCGGAAAAAATGGTCCGCCTGATTATTCAGGAAATGGAAGACACTTTGGTTGAAGTACGTTCTACCTCAGCTAAAACCATTGCAGAGAAAAAAGAACTGCAACGTGTAGTGTCCAAATTAGAAGCTGAAGTAGCCGATTGGCAGGCGAAAGCTGAACTGGCTTTAAGCAAAGAACGTGAAGACTTAGCCCGTGCCGCTCTGATTGAACGTCAGAAAGCTGCCGACCAGGCTGCAGCAGTAGCTGCCGACATTACTCATTTAGACGAGCATGTCAGCAAGTTACAGGACGAAGTGGGCCAGCTGCAGGATAAGTTAGCGGATGCGAAAGCCCGTCAGAAAGCCATGCTGATGCGCCAGAAAACTGTGTCATCCCGTTTGGATGTAAAGCGTACTTTAGACAGCAACCGTTTAAACGACGCCATGTACAAGTTTGAACGTTATGAGCAAAAAATCGATTCGCTGGAAGCTCAGGTTGAATCGTACGATTTAGGCAAAAAGACCTTAAAAGATGAGTTTGCAGAACTTGCATCATCTGAGAAAATCGATAACGAACTGGCTGAATTAAAAGCTAAAATGTCTAAAAAAGATAACGCCTGATTATCAGGCGTTTTAGGAGCTGGCAATGACACTTCATGAAATTATTGGTGTACCTTTTATCCTGTTCATGATTTTTGTGGCGCCGCTGTGGGTGTTTATGCACTACAGAAGCAAAAACAAAATTGGTGAAGGTTTGGGGGACAGTGAACTGGCTCAACTAAATGAGTTGTCCCATCGTGCCGAAAAAATGGCTGACCGTATCAAAACGCTGGAAGCGATTTTAGATGCAGAGTCGCCGAAGTGGAGGGAGAAACATGACTAAAATACGCAAAGAGCTGTTGCGGGATGACCGCAACGGCAAACTGGCCGGGGTCTGTGCAGGTATTGCAGACTACTTTGGCTGGGAAGTGTGGTTAGTGCGGTTGATTGTAGTCACTTCGGTGTTGTTAGGTTTAGGTGGTTTGTTGCCTGTTTTGTACGTAGCAGCCTGGTTTATTCTGGAAAAGAAATCAGTGCATGAAGCGAAAAAAGGCCTGACTGAACCTTCTTACGATGAGCGCCCTGTGGAAGTAAAAACCCGTGTATGGCAACGGGGGGAAGTGCCAAAGTCGGCCTTACACCACCTGGTCAATCAGTTTAATAGTCTGGAACTGCGGTTGCGCGACATGGAAACTCATGTCACCTCAGCCAAGTTTCAACTGAACAGAGAAATCAGCAAGTTATAGTTAAAGTAGGGAATACGTTTGCCAACCTGTCGATAAGACGCCAACTAGGATCACTGCATGGATTGGTTAAAAAAGGCGCGCTGGCACTCAGAACAACTGACACAGCGGGCCTTTCACCGTCAGCTCAGACTGGGCGTGACAGGCTTAAGCGGCGCAGGAAAAACTGCGCTCTTGACTGCGATAGTGCACCAGCTGACACAAAGTCACTCTTCTCATTTACCTTTTTTTTCTGTGATGCAAAACCGCTGGTTAGGCGCCCGCATTGATGATAATCAGTTGCCACAGCTGCCACGTTTTGGTTTTGAAAAAAACTTAAGCTACCTGCAACAGCAACCTGCCTGCTGGCCTCCGTCTACTGTCGGCTGGAGTCAGTTGACCTTAGCATTGCGTTATCAACCTGAATCTAGCCTACGTGCCCGTTTTCAGGATTATCAGGAAACCGAATTGGTGCTGGTGGATTATCCGGGTGAGTGGTTGCTTGATTTGCCTATGCTGCAACAAAGTTATCAGCAGTGGTGTGAACAAAGCTGGTTGCTGTTTACCCAATCCCATAGGGCTGCCACCTCAGAAGAGTTTAGAAAGCGGCTAGAGGCCATTGATTTAAATGATGCTTCAGTGCTTTCTGTGCAAGAGCTATGCACTGAATACAGCAGCTTATTGCAGCAATTCCGTGAAGTGGCAGGCGCTTATTTAAATCAGCCAGGCCGGTTATTGGTGCCTGGTGAATTTGAAGGTACACCTTTATTGCAGCTATTGCCTTTGTTGCCAGAACAATTGGCACAAGGTGGCGCTTTGGTGGACTTGATGCAAAAGCATTTTGTCAGTTACCAAAGCAAAGTGATTGAGCCTTTTTATCGCCAGTACTTTTCAGGTTTAGACCGTCAGGTGGTGTTGGTTGATATTTTGGGCGCACTGAATGCAGGTGAGTCAGCGCTTTTAGAGCTGAAGCAAAGTTTGTTGCTGATTTTACAAAGTTTTGATTATGGCCCTGAACACTGGCTGCGGCGTATTTTTAAACCACGGATCAGTAAGGTGTTATTTGCTGTCAGTAAAGCCGATCATGTCACACCGGACCAGCATCAGGCGCTGACTTTGTTATTGCAGCAGCTCTTGTTGCAGCATTTACAGAGTGTGAAGTTTCAGCTTTGTCCGTACGAAGTCATGGCGATAGCCGCTATTAAAGCCAGTGAAGCAGGTTTTGTGAAACAAAATGGTCAGCAGCAACCTTGTTTACGCGGCCTTAGTGCACAAACAGGAGAGGCTCTGACGTATTATCCGGGTGATGTGCCACGCTACTGGCCGGATCATCAGCTATTTACCGAACATCATTTTGAATTTCAGTCCCTGGCGCCTTTGCCATGGCCTAAACAGCAAGTGCTGCAACATATCCGTCTGGATCATCTGCTGGAGTACCTGTTAGGAGATAAACTGACATGACAGATTTAAAACAAGCCAAAAGCTTTAAAGAGGCCGATTTTATTGGCTCTGATGCGGTTTCAGAACTGCCTATGGCAAAGGCTGTGCAGTTTGAGCAGGCAGATTTTATGGTTGAACCACACCTCGAGCCAGAACCACCAAAACGCAAGCCTGTGTCGGCGCTAATGTGGGCTGGGATCAGTAGTGTTGTGCTGTTAGTGTCTGTTGCCTTGTACAGCGCCGTGACTACTATCCAGCAGGCTTTTATAGCGCCTGGTATCAGTACTGTGCTGGAAGCCTTATTTTGTGCCGCTTTATTAACTTTAGGCAGCCTGCTGGTTTTGCGCGAATGGCGCTTGTGGCGACGTTTAGCCAAAACCCGCACCTGGCAGCAGGCCCATCAACGTATTCATGCCAGTATTCAGTACGGTGAGGCACAACAGCTCTGTCTGGATATTGCTGCAGTTCTGCCTGAATCAACACAACAGGATGTGGCGGACTGGAAAGCACAAAAACAAGCAGAACATAGCGATCAGGAACTGCTGGATTTATTTGAACTCAAAGTGCTGAGCAAAGCCGATGCAAAAGTGCGTCAGCAAATTCATCAGGCCTCGGCCGACGCCGCTATGGCCGTTGCCGTCAGTCCTTTTGCCTTGGCTGATATGCTGCTGGTCATGTGGCGCACCAGTAAATTGTTGCGTCAGATGGCTGAAAGTTATGGTGCTTCATTGGGCCAATTGCGCAGTTTGATCCTGATTAAACACTTATTTGCTGCTTTGTTATGGGCAGGCAGTTCGGAGCTGGCGTTGGATCTGGGTTCAGATGTACTGGGGGCTGAACTGACCAGCAAATTATCGATGCGGGCAGGGCAGGGCTTAATTGCCGGTATGCTGGTGGCTCGTTTAGGTTTAGCTGCACAGCAATTGCTACGTCCTTTGCCATTGGCGAAAAGTCAGAAGTTAAGTTTGCTGGATTTAAGTAAAGCCTTAGTGCGGCGTTTGCTCGGTAAGGCAGCTCCTTTGTCAACTTAACGCTACATCTCTTGTCGTTTCTACTCAAACTGACGGTGCTGCTTCAGACCGTCAGATGTCTATATGCCTTGTCGCTGATATAACCTTTTGTTTAGATAAAATAAAAAAACGCATAACAAGTTATGTCATAAAAATCCAGCGACAGGTGTCCTATGAGCAAGCAGTACAGTCATCCTGATACGGTATGTATCCATGCAGGAAAAACCGGGTTAAACCCACATGGCGCTTTAGCCACGCCTTTGTACCAAACCTCCACTTTTGTATTTGATAGTGCCGAACAAGGCGCAGCCCGTTTTGCCGGTGAAGAGCCAGGTTATATCTACACTCGTTTAGGTAATCCAACCACACGTGAGCTGGAACTGAAAGTTGCAGCTTTGGAAGGCATGGAAGATGCCGCTGCGACAGCTACTGGCATGGGCGCTGTGGCTGCTGCCACTATGGCCTTTTTACAGCAAGGCGATCATCTGATTGCCAGCAAAGCCATTTATGGCTGTAGCTTTGCACTTTTTAATCATCAGTTTGCCCGCTACGGTATAGACGTTAGTTTTGTTGATATGACAGATCACAACGCCATCAAACAAGCGCTTAAACCTAATACCAAAATGATTTTTGCAGAAACCCCGATTAATCCGACTTTGACTGTGCTGGATTTAGATTTTATTGGCCAGTTTGCCAAACAGCATCAGCTGGTTTCGGTGATCGACAACACCTTCCTGACCCCTTTACTGCAAAAGCCGGCTGATTACGGCATAGACCTTATTTTGCATAGCGCGACCAAGTACCTGAACGGCCATGGTGATGTGGTCGCAGGTATTATTGTCGGCAGCACTGAGCGCATTACTCAGATTAAACTGACTACCTTAAAAGATATGGGCGCAACCATCAGCCCCCATGATGCCTGGCTGATTATCCGTGGTTTAAAAACCTTGTCGGTGCGGATGGAGCGACATTGTCAGAATGCGCAAAAAGTAGCGGAATTCCTTGAAACTCATCCGGCCATAGGCCAGGTCTATTACCCGGGGTTAAAGTCTCATCCGGGTTACAAATTTATCGGCAAACAAATGAAAGCGGCCGGTGGGGTATTGGCCTTTGAGCTGAACGGCAGTCTGGATGATGGTCGTTATTTTATTAATCAATGTACCTTATTCAGTCTGGCGGTCAGCCTTGGCGATGCAGAGTCGCTTATTCAACATCCTGCTTCTATGACTCATAGTCCTTACAGTGCCGAAGAGCGGCAGATGGCTGGTATCAGTGATGGCTTAATTCGCATTTCTGTAGGGCTTGAGCATGTTGAAGATATTATTGCGGACCTGGCACAGGCGCTGACCCTGATGCAGCAACGTCAGCAGGGCTAAGAGTTTTGTTGTAACCATAGCTTTACAAAAATAACAGAGTTGACGTTCACGTCAACTCGACCATGGGTTAACAGCTGTTGTCCAATCCTCTAGTATCGGCCGCAACTAAAAGGTTGATAAAACCACTATAAGATCGAAACAACAGGGTTCTATGAGCAAATCAAGTAAATACGTATCGCACCAGTCGGATGAAGATGGCTTTATTCATTGGTCGGCCGACGAAAATAAAATCTGGTCTGAGTTAATGCAGCGTCAGTTGTCCTGCATTGAAGGTAAAGCCTGTGATGAATATCTGGATGGACTGAAAAAGCTTAATTTGCCATTGGATCGTATTCCGCAGCTGGCCGAAATTAATGCAGTATTGGAGCCTGCTACAGGCTGGAAAGTCACGGAAGTGCCAGCCCTCATTAGTTTTGACCGCTTTTTCCAGTTATTAGCCAATAAAGAGTTTCCGGTCGCGACTTTTATCCGGAGCAGAGAAGAGTTTGATTACCTGCAGGAACCTGATGTGTTCCACGAAATATTTGGTCACTGCGCCATGCTGACCCATCCGGCTTTTGCTGAATTTACCCACACTTACGGCAAACTGGGCTTAGCGGCCAGCAAGGAAGACCGTGTATACCTGGCGCGTTTGTACTGGTTCACCATCGAATTTGGTTTGTTAAACAGTAAAGATGGTTTGCGGATTTATGGCGGCGGTATTTTGTCCTCACCTGGTGAAACTCAATACGCCATCAGCTCTGACGTGCCAGAGCGTAAAGCCTTTGATGTTGTGGATGTGCTGCGTACGCCTTACCGTATCGATATTATGCAGCCGGTGTATTTTATGATTAATTCGATTAACGATTTATTTGATGTATCCCAATTGGATTTGATGGCTATGGTACAACAAGCCCGATCTCTGGGTTTACATGCTCCTAAATTTCCGCCTAAAGAAAAAAAGGCAGGCTAAGCCTTGCCTATAACAGAGAACACTCTAATGTCTGAATTAAAACAAGCGAAATGTGAAGCCTGCCGTGCTGATGCACCTAAGGTATCGGATGAAGAATTAGCCCAACTGATGCACCAGATCCCGGACTGGACCCCAGTGGCCCGCGATGGCATTTTACAACTGGAGCGTGAGTTCAAATTTAAGAACTTTAAGCTGGCATGGGCTTTTCATCAGAAAGTGGCGCAGTTGGCTGAAGATGAAGGCCACCACCCAGCCTTGTTGCTGGAATGGGGCAAGCTGACAGTGACCTGGTGGTCGCATTCGATTAAAGGCCTGCATAAAAACGATTTTATCTGCGCTGCTAAAACTGACGCTTTGTTAGTTTCTTAATATCTGCGGTTGTAGGGGATGGGCTTGTCCCATCCCGTCTTGCCAGCAACACTCAGGCCCAACAATTTGATCCCGCCAGTCGTGACTGCCCATGCTCCGCACAGAGTCCCAAGGGGTTGTGCATATTTCTTTACAAATAATACTGGTCTGCCCGAGCCTCTTTACCGTATGATTAAATCTAAGCACAAGCTTGAGGTGGTTTAGTATCATGAGGTTAGAAATTCATTGCCAGGACCGACTGGGTATTACTCAGGAAGTGTTAAATATCCTGGTCAGTTATCAGCTGGATTTACGTGGTATCGAAGTGGATCCGACCCTGGGCCGGATTTTTGTATCCTTCCCAACAGTCGAGTTTGAAAAATTTCAGGAGCTGATGGCAAAAATCCGCCGTATTCCTGGCGTTGATGACGTCAAGACCACTGCTTTTATGCCATCCGAGCGTGAACACAACGAACTGAGCACCTTATTACGCACTTTGCCTGATGGCATTATTGCCGTAGATACCCGTGCGAATGTCACCATTATTAATGAAGCAGCGCTTGAAGCCTTGTCTATGGAGCGCAGCGCTATTGAAGGTCAGTCACTGACTGCCATGGTCAAAGGTTTTAATTTAAGCCGCTGGCTGGAAAGTGATGATGTACTGGCCCAAACCCGCCGGGTAGAAATTCAGAACAAACGATTTATCGCCGATTTATTGCCTGTAGTAGTGCCTGATGATTCAGGCAAAGATATTCTGGCTGGCGCTGTACTGAACCTGAAATCTGAAAGCCGTTTGGGCGAGCAGATGGTGGTGTTTAAAAAAGGCGATCAGGAAAGTTTTAATAACTTACATGCCCACAGCAATTTAATGCGCAAAGTGGTGCGTGAAGCCAAGAAAATGGCTCAGCTGGATGCTCCTATTTTGATTATGGGCGAAACCGGCACGGGCAAAGAAGTACTGGCCCGCGCTTGTCATGCTGCGAGCAGCAGAACAGGCAAACCATTTTTAGCGGTAAACGTCGCTGCCATGCCGGATTTAGTGGCAGAGTCTGAACTCTTTGGTCATGGCCCCAATGCATTCCCTGGTGCCAGTGAAGCGAAAAAAGGTATTTTTGAACAAGCCAATAAAGGCACTGTCTTCCTTGATGAAGTCGGCGAGATGTCGCGTGAGCTGCAAACTAAGCTGATCCGCTTTTTGCAGGATGGCAGTTTCCGTCGTGTCGGCGATGAAAACGAAGTGAAAGTCGACGTGCGGGTGATTTGCACCACGCAAAAAGACTTACCCACCATGGTGCAGGAAGGCAAATTCCGTGAAGACTTGTTCTACCGTCTAAATGTGCTGACACTCAACCTGCCGCCACTGCGTGAGCGTAAACAGGATGTTGTGCCTTTGGCTGAGTTTTTCATTGCCCGTTTTGCTGCCCGTTTAGGCCGCAAAGCTCCGAAAATGACCGACTCCTGCGCGCATTTTCTGCAACATTACCCCTGGCCTGGCAATGTGCGCCAGTTAGAAAATGCCTTGTACCGCGCTGTGACTTTGCTCGAAGGTTATGAACTGGATAAAGAGCATATGCAGTTGCCAAGTTATACCAGTGACTTTGGTTATCTGGAAAAAGACTTTGATGGCACTTTAGACGAAGCGGTGCGAAATTTTGAAGCGGATTTACTTCGAAAACTCTATCCGGCTTATCCAAGTTCGCGCCAATTAGCGAAAAAACTTGGTTTAAGTCACACAGCTGTGGCCAATAAACTGCGTGAATATGGCATTAACCGCAAGAGCGTAAAAATTTAGATACGCTTTGTGTGATTTGCTCTACAAATGGAAGGCTCTAAAGCTGGTTTTAGGGCCTTTTTGGTTCTTATTTAAGCAAAGATGCGTTTTTGTCAGTTAATCTGTACAAAATCGAGCTTTTATCGCCATTCAGCCATCCGTTGACCCTCTCTTCCATTTTTTTCCGGCAAGCGCAAGATAAGCACAAACTTGCCTTATTTTTGTCTGGAGACACTCTTATGTTTGACCCTATTAACCCTTTGGGCACCGATGGTTTTGAATTTGTTGAATACACTGCCGCCACAGCGCAGGGCATTGCAGACCTGAAGCAACTGTTTAAATCGTTAGGTTTTACTGAAGTGGCCAAACACCGCTCTAAAGAGGCCTGGTTATACAAACAAGGTGACGTGAATTTTATTGTGAACGGTCAGCCAAATTCTCAGGCCGAACAATTTGCTGCCGAACATGGTCCAAGCGTCTGTGCTATGGCGTTCCGTGTCAAAGATGCTGCTGAAGCCTTAAAACATGCCGTCGCTAATGGCGCTAAAGCCTATCAGAATCAGGTGGGCCCTATGGAGCTAAATATCCCTGCTGTCTATGGCATTGGTAGCAGCCTGCTGTATTTTGTCGACCGTTATGGTCAGAATTCTGTTTACGACGTTGATTTCAAATTCCATGATAACTGGCAGGCCGAAATGGCGAAAAATCAGGTCGGTTTAGAAGTCATCGATCACCTGACGCACAACGTCCGTCGCGGCAATATGGCACTGTGGGCTGGTTTTTATGAGCGTATCGGTAACTTCCGTGAAATCCGTTATTTTGATATCGAAGGCAAGCTGACAGGCCTGGTATCTAAAGCAATGACAGCTCCTTGTGGCAAAATCCGTATTCCAATTAACGAGTCTTCGGATGATAAATCTCAGATCGAAGAATTTATCCGTGAATACAAAGGTGAAGGCATCCAGCATATTGCTCTGACCACAGACGATATCTACGAAACAGTCCGCACTCTGCGTCAGCGTGGCATGGACTTTATGCCAACCCCAGATACTTACTACGAGCGTGTTAATGCCCGGGTTGAAGGTCACACTGAAGATCTAGACCAGTTGAAAGCGTTACGTATTCTGATCGACGGTGCACCAATGAAAGACGGTATTTTATTGCAGATCTTCACCCAAACTGTGATTGGCCCTGTATTCTTTGAAATCATTCAGCGTAAAGGCAATGAAGGTTTTGGTGAAGGTAACTTCAAAGCTTTATTCGAATCCATTGAAGAAGATCAAATCCGTCGCGGAGTTATTTAATTATGCGTAAATGGGCGTCTTTTCCGCTAAAAGAAGGCGAAGTTTCCCGTCAGGCTCATGCTGATTTTCCAGACAGAGCCATTTATGAGCGTGAAGTGGGCCGCAGTGGCTTTTTTGGTCCAGCGACCCATTTCCATCACACCCATGCCCCAACAGGCTGGAGTGACTGGGAAGGGCCGTTAAAACCACGTTTGTATAACTTTAACGACATAGCCGGCAATCAAAACGTGTCGCCATGGCAAGTGCCGACTTTATTGCACAATGCGCACGTAAAAATGCGCACCTGGCGTTTAACAGAGTCAATGGATTATCTGGTGCGTAATGCCGACGGTGACGAGTTGTTGTTTGTGCACGAAGGTGCTGCAGAGCTTTATTGTGACTATGGTCATTTAACCTTACGCGATGGTGATTATGTGGTGATCCCACGTTCCACTATGTGGCGTTTAGAGGTCACAGAGCCGCTGTTTTTGTTGATGATTGAAGCGACCAACGATTCTTTCCAGTTACCGGAAAAAGGTCTGGTCGGCAATCACGCCATTTTTGACGCAGCGATGATCGACACACCAAAAATAGATGAGGCTTTCAAAGCTCAGTACAGCGAGCAGCAGAGCAAGGTGCAGGTGAAACGTCACGATCAGGTGTCTCAAATCACTTACCCATACAATCCACTGGATGCGATTGGCTGGCACGGTGATTTGGCGGTGATGCGGATTAACTGGCGTGATATCCGGCCTTTAATGAGCCACAGGTATCACTTACCGCCGTCAGCTCATACTACCTTTGTCGCTCAGCGTTTTGTGGTTTGTACTTTTGTACCTCGCCCCATTGAGAGCGATCCGGGCGCATTAAAAGTGCCGTTTTACCATAACAATGATGATTACGACGAAGTGTTGTTTTACCATGCCGGTGATTTCTTTAGCCGCGACAATATTGAACGTGGCATGGTGACTTTTCACCCAGCAGGTTTTACTCATGGTCCTCATCCTAAAGCCTTTGCAGCAGGTCGTGAGTACAAAAAGAAATTTACCGACGAAGTGGCTGTGATGCTGGATACCCGCGATGCGCTTTATGTGGGCGACGCGGCTTTAGCCACTGAAAACCCGGACTATGTGAATAGCTGGAAAATCAAACCGGCCGCTCTGTAAGGATTAAAAATGAAGTTAGCAAGTTTGAAAAACGGCCAGCGTGATGGCCAGTTAGTGGTCGTCAGCCGTGATTTATCCCGTTGTGTAGCTGTGTCGCATATTGCTGCCACTATGCAACAAGCCTTGGATCACTGGTCTGTTGCTGCTCCGCAGCTGTCTGAAGTTTATCAGGCGCTGAACAGTGGCTCTGTGCAAGGCGAACAAGCCTTTGATCAGGCGCAGTGCGAATCGCCTTTGCCTCGCGCTTATCAATGGGCGGATGGCAGCGCTTATGTCAATCATGTTGAGCTGGTGCGCCGTGCCCGTAACTCAGAAATGCCACCAAGCTTCTGGACTGATCCTTTAATGTATCAGGGCGGTTCGGATGATTTTATTGGTCCACGCGATCAGATTGAGGTAGTCAGCGAAGACTACGGCATCGACTTTGAAGGTGAAGTCGCAGTGATCACTGATGACGTGCCAATGGCGATCAGCGCTGAAGAAGCCCGGCATAAGATCCGTCTGGTGATGCTGGTGAACGACGTATCCTTGCGGGGGTTAATTCCAAATGAACTGGCGAAGGGCTTTGGTTTCTTTCAATCCAAACCTGCGTCTGCTTTCAGCCCTGTGGCTGTGACGCCAGATGAATTAGGCAGTGACTGGCAGGATGCGAAACTGCATTTGCCTTTAGTGTCGCATTTAAACGGTAAGCTGTTTGGCAAACCTAATGCCGGTGTCGATATGACCTTTGATTTTGGTCAGTTGGTGGCTCATGCGGCTAAAACCCGTAATTTAGGTGCTGGTGCTGTGATAGGTTCTGGCACAGTGTCGAATAAACAAGGCACTGACTACGGCACATCCATTGATGAAGGCGGTTTAGGCTACAGCTGTATCGCCGAAATCCGTATGATTGAAACCATACGTGATGGCGCACCTAAAACCTCCTTTATGAAGTTTGGTGATAGCATTCGAATTGAAATGCTGGATAAAGCTGGCCAATCTATCTTTGGTGCCATAAACCAAAAAGTCGTGAAATACGGCGCTTAATTTAGTTAGATTAAAAAGGCCAGTCGTTTGACCTTAAAAGGGCCGACTGGCTTTTTTGTATCTGCGTTACAGGAAAATGAAGCAATGAAATTACATGGTTATTGGCGCTCCAGCGCTGCCTACAGAGTGCGTATTGCATTGAATCTAAAAGGGTTACAGGTAGAACACTGTCCTGTGCATCTGGTCAATAATGGCGGAGAGCAGCACAGTGCAGCTTATCAGTCGTTAAATCCATCAGAGCTGGTGCCTACTCTTGAGGACGGTGAGCTTAGTCTGAACCAATCTCTGGCCATTATTCAGTACCTGGAAGACAGTTACCCGCAAGCACCTTTATACCCTGCAGATCCAGCATTGAAGGCTAATGTGATGGCTTTTGCGTTGGATATCGCCTGCGATATTCATCCTTTAAACAACTTGCGGGTGCTGCAGTATCTGACCGGGCCTCTGGCGTTGTCCGAAGCGCAAAAAATGCAGTGGATTAAACACTGGCTGGCAACAGGTTTTAATGCGCTGGAAAAAAGGTTGCAGTTAACGGCAGGGCGTTATTGCTTTGGCGATGCAGTGACAGTGGCCGATCTGTGTTTAGTGCCACAAGTCTATAACGCCTTACGTTTTCAACTGGATATGACAGAGTATCCGTTGATCAGCGCTATTTATCAGCGCTGCAACGAACTGGGTGCGTTTCAAAAAGCTGCGCCTGAACAGCAGGCTGACGCGGTTTAAGTCGCATCAGCCTGGTGTTTTTGCTACTCTGGCGCGACTTGCCGTAGTGAGAGTCGGACTTATGTTGAAACTGCCAAAAAAACCTGTCAATGCTGTACTTTTTTATGTGGGAACTTTGGGGTTACTCACTCAGGTGCTGACTAGTTTTTACTTACTGACGCAAGGCCGAACCATGGAGTGGCATTGGTGGTTTCATTGGCTGGCGCCGACGCTTTGTCTGTTGTGGGGGATAATTCCGCGCTTACAGCTGCAAAAAGAAGATTAGTATCAGTGAGTTAACAGTTAACGTCCTGGTGTAAACATACCTTCAATGCGAACTTCACTGACACCCTCTTTGGTAAAATGAAATTTGATTTGCGCCATATTTTTGTGGAAAAAATAGGGCGTATCATCAAACATCAACACATAACCACCCCGGGCTTTGTCTTTGTATTTTGGGTCGGTGTTTTTACGCAATTTAAAACTGTGTTTCCCGAGGGACCACTCAAAACCTTGCAAGGGTTTATTGATCCAATCTGTTACCCAAATTTGTTCGTCCTGATGCAGCACTAAAGCTAAAGTGTATTTGTCAGGTAATTCGGCGACTTCGACTTCCTGAATACCTGCCTGAAACACTTCAGTGCCGTTTTTTTGTGTAAAGGAAAAACCAAATTGCAGACTTTGTTTGCTCCCGTCGAGCAGCATAAGCTGGCCCTGTCCGGGCACAGTAAAATAGGCCCATGTGCTTGGAACCCATAGCAAAAAGAGCAACATCAGGCTCGTTTTAACCATACAACACCTCAAACCCCATTTGCGACTTCAGCCTGTCAGCTCGCCAGATACAAGGTGAGTTCCTGTCCTGGCTGTAAGTACTTATTTGCTTTAATATTATTCCATTTAACAATATCAGCAACTTTTACTTTAAATCGCTGGGCAATGCTGGCCAGTGAGTCACCAGCCTTCACTTTATAGGTCATACTTTTTCCGCCAGAGCTTGATTTGGGCTCTGACGTTTTGTAGTAAGTCAGTGTCTGACCCGGCTTTAACTGGGTTTTTGCGTTCAGTTTGTTCCATTTCTTCAGCTGTTCACTGCTTACCTTAAGTTTCTGGCTTATCTCCCATACACTATCGCCACTTTTAACTGTGTAAGTCTGGGCTCCGGATGAGGTAGTTTTTTTGCCTGATCCTGTCACTGCCGGAGCTTCTGCAGACTGCGCAAGGCCTGGGATAATAAGCTGCTGGCCTATTTTTAACTGGCTATTACTTAACTGGTTGGCTTGTTGTATGGCTTTGACTGAGGTTTTATGTTGTGCCGCAATCTTACTTAAGCTATCACCGGATTTGACCTTATAACGACCAGTTGAAGCAACAGGAGCTACTTTTACTTTAGGCAAAGCGGCCAACTGTTGGCCTATGTCTTCGGCGCTGTCAAAAGGCACCACTAACTGATAACTGGCACTTGGTACAGTGGTACTTTTAAAACCTGGGTTCAGACGTCTGATTTCCGCCACACTGATATTTAACAGATCTGCTGCTTTATTTAAATCCAAGCCTCTGTTGATTTGGATCACTTTAGTTTGGGGCTGGTTCGCAAGAACGGGCATAGGAATAGCGTATTTTTCGCTATTTTTCAGAAGCTCGGCCAACGCCAGTAATTTTGGAATATAGCTTGTATTTTGTTTTGGCAGATTCAACGACCAGAAATCTGTTGGTTTTCCTCTGTATCTATTGCGCTCTATCGCTTTAAAAACCCGGCCTTCCCCTGCGTTAAAAGCCGCGACTGCACTGAGCCAATCCTGATCAACATTGCTGTAAAGGTACTGCAGATAATCCAGAGCTGCGCGGCTGGATTCAATTACATCACGACGACCGTCATACCAGGCGTTTTGTTTTAAGCCAAAGTTACGGCCTGTGCCTGCACTGAATTGCCAAATACCGAGCACACCAGAAAATGAACCTGCCTTAGGGTTGTAGGTGCTTTCGACTATAGGCAGTAAGGCCAGCTCAAGCGGCATATTGCGCCGTTCCAGCTCTGTCACTATATGGTACAAAAAGGGTTCTGCATTATCTGAAGCTATTTTTAACAGCTTTTGGTTACGGATAAAAAAGCGCTTTTGGCTTTCTATATCGTCATTGTCCGGCACAGTTAACGTCATTTGGTCAGCGATACGTTGCCATAAATTCTCGTACTGGGCTAACTTGGCGTCCGGTTGCAACGGGGAGTTATGTTTCAGTAAGGCATTGGCAACCTGCTGAGCTGTGGCCGCTTTATCTTTAATGGGGCTATCCGAGGCCGATGTCTGGTAGTCATCAGCAGAGTCTGCTGCTTTATGCTGTGAGGTTGGAACGGCACAACTGGCCAGTAGTGCAGCCGCTACCGCGACAGATAATTTTTTCAGCATTCGCTTTTTCCAAAATCAAAAATCCGCCTTATGTTACCTGCTCAGCCTTCAAAAGCAAGGTTAGTGATCAAAATCGATCTTTGGCGGATCGTAATGCGGTGAATAGATCCACAGCATTGTGTTGTTGCCAGCGGTGTTGCAAACCGACATCTTCAGCCCTTAAAAAAGGGTTTATTTGCCGCTGCACGGCAAGAGGAGTGGGCAGAGTAGGTTGCTGCAGTTCCCTTTGCTGTTGACACCAGTGTTGGTAGTTGGCCAATTCTATATTGTCCGGATCCGCCCAGCGGGCAAACTCGAGATTGGCCAGGGTATATTCATGTGTGGCGTAGATTAACGTTTGATCCGGCAACGTCATAATGCGTGACAAACTCTGCCACATCTGCGCTGCTGTACCTTCAAACAAACGACCACAACCTGCGTTAAATAAAGTATCACCACAAAACAGAACGGGCGCTGAATAGTAGGCTATATGACCCAGAGTATGACCAGGAAGTTGCATCACCTGAAAGCTTAAATTGAAATCAGCCAGTTCAATCTGATCCTTGTCCTCTAACCAGACGTCCGCATAAGGGATTTTGTCTTGCTCTAAGACAGGGGCATACACCACTGCATCTGGCCAAAGTTGTTTTAGCTCTTTAATGCCACCCGTATGATCCGGATGGTGATGGGTGATCAGGATCACGGCTAATTGCAACTGGTGCAGTTGTAAATGCTGTAGCACTGCAGTAGCGTCACCCGGATCAACAATCAAGGCCAACTTTGCTTGGCGCAGGCACCAAATGTAGTTATCCTTAAAAGCCGCAATGGCGGTGATGTCTGACATAAATAATACCCATGGCTGATGTTCTGATAAGGCGTAGTGTACCGGATGAAACCTGCTTTAAGTTACCACAGTACGACAATACCCCGACAGTGGCAGCAATTGCCACAAGGCGAGCTGATGGCCAAAGCGATAGAACAGCAACTAAGTCAGTGGTGGCCAAAAATCTTCGGTTATCATTTACTGAAAGTGGGTAGTTTAAGTTGCGCCTTGGATACGTCGGCTTGCAACATCAAACATCAAATCAACTTAAGTGAACAATCCGATCAGGCCTCTGTAGTGGCGGACCCTGATGCCTTGCCATTTTTCGAACACTCCATTGATGCGGTCTTGTTGTCACATTGTCTGGAGTTTTATCCGGACCCGCACCACATAGTGCGTGAAGCCCACCGGGTATTGATGCCGGATGGCTATTTGTTGTTAAGTGGCTACAACCCGCTAAGCAGCGCAGGTTTAATTAAACTCTGGCCCGGTGTGAAACAGCAATTGCCATGGGCAGGCCGGTTTTTTACACCGTCCCGTGTCAAAGACTGGCTGCATTTGTTGGGCTTTGAAGTGATGTATGAACAACGTTTTTTCTGGTCTAGTTTGCTTGGTAAACATAAACCTGATAGTCGTTGGCAAAAATGGTGTGAAACTTATCTGGGGTATTTTGGTGCTTCGTATTTGCTGGTTGCCCGCAAGAGAGTATTGCCTTTGACGCCAATCCGGCCTAAGTGGCAACGTGCTCCGGCCTTTCAGACGTCAGTCAAAGGCATTAGCGCGCGGCAAGGGCTCTATCACGATTAACCGTCCTCTTTACCCGGCTTTTACCTGTTTTTGCAGCCACTGGTCCAGCTGATTCGCGAACTGTTGTTTGTCCTGCTGACCCAAAGGTGCAGGCCCAGATAGCTGCACACCGCTGCTGCGCAGCTCTTCCTGCAAATTGCGCATCGTTAGTCGGTCACTGATATTGTCCGGTGTCAGCAAACGGCCTTTGCTGGTAATGCAAAGTGCTCCTTTGGCAACCACAGCGGCGGCCAGCGGAATATCGTTGCTGATCAGTAAATCACCAGAAGCTATACGTTCTTCAATATAGCGGTCTGCTACATCAAAACCATGTTCTACCTGCACAGCTCTGATATAAGGGCTGCGAGGAATTTGTAAGCTATGATTGGCGACCAGATACAAAGGCACTTTTTTTCGTTCTGCAGCCTTAAACAACATCTCTTTTAATACTTTGGGGCAGGAATCTGCATCAACCCAGATTGGCATCCTGATGATCCTTTAATAGTTGTCTGGCTTGTTTGTTATTCAGTTTCATAAAGTACAGCAGCGGATCCGACTCACCAGGCTGCTCAGCGTCAATAAAACCCAACTGCTGATAACACTGCACTGCAATAAGATTTTTGCGATAAACAAACAACGAAAAATCCCGTTGCGGATGTTGTTGCAGGCCCTGCGCTATCAGACCTTTAATCAGCGTTTTACTATGGCCTTGACCTCTACTTTCAGGATGCACAAGTAAACGGGCCAGATGATTACAGTCAAAGCGATCACAAAGTTGACCAAAGGCAACACGTTGTCTGTGTTGATACAACCAATAACTCTGAGTCCCTGGTAAATACAGTTGCTGCAAAAACTGCAAAGCACGAATAGGAAAATAAAAGCCATCGCCGCCCCATTGATCCAGGTCTTGCTGTGAATCAAACCAGTTGTGCAGGTAAGCCGATTGCTCTGGTGTAACAGGACTTAACTGATAAGGAGCATGTTTCATAAATGGCCTTGAACCAAAGTTAACTGATAGCCCTGTTGTTTTAACTGCTGGATTAATCCGTCATCTCCGGCCAGATGCAAAGCGCCAACGACGACAAAAGCAGTTTTTTTGTGTTCAGCGCTGATCAACTGCTTCACCCAGGACTTGTTTCTTTTCACAATCAAGGTCTGGTAAATCGCCGGATAGTTTTTTAAATCATCCAGATACAAAGTCTCAAGTTGTTTCAGGTCGCCGCTACGCCATGCTTTTCGCATCGCATCAAAATCTTCACTGCTGTCAGTCAGGTCTTCCATGGTGCTCTTAATCAAAGTTTCAGCACCGCTATTATTCAGTTCGGTCAGCACGGCCAGATGCTGCTGCATAGTTTCAAGACCCGCCACTTTTTTTCCGGCTTTTTTCGCTTCCTCTTGCAAGTAGGCGTCTACTCCGGGAGCTGTTGCGCCTTGAGCCTGAAGTTGAGTTGTGGTCAGCATCACAGCGGCAAAGGCAGGTCTGAACCGGGTGATTTGTTCAAGGGGAATATGATGTGCTCTGCAGTATTCAGCCAGCTGTTTAGCCAGCGGTGCTGAAAGTTGTTGTAGCAAATTTTCGCCAGAAGGGTAGGAGTTTAAAGCGAGCATCTGCTGTATGCCGGCAGGGCTTGATAACTGTTCTAAATCTGTTTCCAGCAGCAGGACGTCACTTTGCTTTAACGCATTCAGGTATTCTGCTGGCAAAGGGTAATCTTCAGCGCCAAGCATATGAATGGAGCCTGCCAAATAAAAATGTTGTTTACCTTTGCTGACTTTCCATACGCCATCGGCGAGCACAGAACTGCTTAGCAGGAATAAAGTTAGAAGACTAAAAATACGGATCACTGCTTAAAACCTCTGGAGTAATAGATCTGATTAATCAAAAGAGCCGACTTTGCCGCGCAGTTTTTTGCGTTCTTTGTGCTGAGTCTTCTCTTTTAGTCTGTCCATGCGGGCACCAAAAGTGGGCTTTGTGGCGCGTCTTTTTTTCGCTTCAAAACTGGCTGATTGCAACAGTTGCATCAATTTTGCGACTGCATCCTCTTTATTCATATCCTGGCTGCGGTGGGCCTGGGCTTTAATGACAATAACACCACTTTTGCTGATCCTGTCGTCCGGATACTGCAACAGTTTTTGTTTAAATTCATCCGGCAAACTGCTGCGCTCTATATCAAAACGCAGCTGCACCGCAGTAGATACTTTATTGACATGCTGGCCACCACTGCCCTGAGCACGGATAAAGCTGAACTCCAGCTCATCCAGATCAAGCTCAAGGCCGGGTTTGACCTGAACTAAAGTTACCACATCAAATCATCCGGAATTTGATAAGCAGCATACGGATCATCTTCCGCCTGCACTTCGGCACTTTGACCTGTGTTATGCAGCACTATGATGGCTTCAGCCAGACGTTGCTGAATTTTTTCCGCCACTTTCACTGGGATCACATGATACTGCTCTGCAAGCTTGGCAATCGCCGCCTGACCTTTGGTTAATTCAGCATGGATACGGTTGCTGACGTATAAACGCTTTACCACACTACCGTCGGTGAAGTTAAAGGCGGTTTCACCTTTATGAGTAATGGTATTGAGCTCAATCAGTTGCTTGACCTGAGCGGCTAAAGCTTTTTTATCCAGCTCGGCTTTACGCTGACGGTTTAATTCCTGGTCGCGTTGCAGTTGTTGCTGACGGCTTTGTTCGGCGAGCACTGAGGCTTCATTGACGACTGAGCCATTTTTTCCGGCTTGCACCCGCTCTTTATGCTTTTCTTTTTTGATAGCTTTTAGCTTTTTCTCATTGCCTAGTCCGGCTTTGAGTAATTGTTCCTGCAGTGATTTACTCATAAAAATGTCCTGTCGATCAGATAGTGCTATTGTTTCATGTTAAAGCTGAACTGCAAAGAGCAGAAGGGCAGACTAACTGCCCATGCTAAAAATGCGTTATGATAAGGCACTTTTATTGAATTTGTCCGGGACCTTATCTTGTTATTTCACGATCTTGCGTTAGACCCTCGTTTAGTCCGTTCTATCCAGCATCTTGGCTTTGCGAAACCAACGCCAATTCAGCAGGAGGCTGTGCCTGCCGCTATGACAGGCAAAGACTTAATGGTTTCTTCGCAAACCGGTTCAGGAAAAACTCTGGCTTATTTGCTGCCGATGATGCAGCGCTTATTACGCAGCAGACCTTTATCCAAACAAGATGCCCGTGCTTTGATTCTGGTACCGACCCGTGAGCTTGCTCATCAGGTCTATGGCAAATTACGTTTGTTTGTCGCCAATACGCCGTTAACCAGCGCTTTAATAGTGGGCGGTGAGAACTTTAACGAGCAGGAAAAAATCCTGAAACGTCAGCCGACTATCATAGTGGCAACGCCGGGTCGTTTTATTGATCACCTACAGCACAAAACATTTTTTATTCAGGGTCTGGAAATGCTGATTTTAGATGAAGCAGATCGGATGCTGGATTTAGGCTTTATGCCTCAGCTGAATGAAATCAATAGAGCTGCGGATCACCGCCTGCGCCAAACATTGATGTTCTCAGCCACTTTAGATCACGCGGAAGTGAATGAACTGGCGATGTCGTTGTTAAAATCGCCACACAGAGTCTCAGTGGGCGCTTCTTATCAGCAACACGAAGATATAGAACAGCGTTGTTATTTTGCTGATCATTTGTCCCACAAAGAGGCTTTATTGGCTTATTTGTTAAAGCAGGAACAAATCAGTCAGCTGATTATTTTTACCGCGACCCGCGAAGATACCGATCGTCTGGCAAAACTGTGTGACTCTCTAGGTTATCCGGCTGTAGGTTTAAGTGGCAAGTTAACTCAGGGGCAGCGCAATGCTGTGATGCAGGGCTTTTCCGCCAATAAACATCAGGTGCTGGTGACGACAGATGTCGCATCCCGCGGTTTGGATTTATTGCAGGTCAGCCATGTGGTGAACTTTGATTTGCCTAAACATGCTGAAGAGTATGTGCACCGTATAGGTCGTACCGGCAGAGCTGGCGCTAAAGGTATTGCGATTTCTTTAGTGGGTCCAAAAGACTGGGTTGCTTTTTGTGCGATAGAAAGCTTCTTACGCCGTCCTTTGCCTATGGAGAAAGTGGAGTCTTTACCGGCAAAATTTAAAGGTGTGGATTTGCATGCTCCGGTGAAAGCCGTGAAGAAAACTAAGCCTGTGGTGAGAAAAGCCAAAGCAAAATCAACGGATACAACAACTAAAGTAAAGGTCGCGCCAAAACCTAATTTTTATCAGGCGGGCGATGATGGCATGACGCCAGTGAAGAAAAAGATCAAATAATTTACAGTAGTATGTTTTTTATTCGGAAAATAGTGCTACACTCAAGTCGTTACTTTGTAGATTTGTTCGACAGTTTTTATTGCAAGCAATTGTTTTGGCTGAAGAATTATTTAGAGTAACTGGAACGGCCAAAACCAGAAAAACTATTTTTCTGTCGGATCAGTAATAGCTATTGACCACTTTGTCAGGTTCACTGATAATGGGGTCGTAATATGTACTAGCTCGAACACGGCCGGTAATATTTAAGTCGCCAAACAATTGGCAAATTTAGTTAAAGTAAGAGAATGTTATGTCACAATTAATTTCCGGTACCGTTAAGTGGTTCAACGAAGATAAAGGTTTTGGTTTCATCGAGCGTGAAGGCGGCAAAGACGTATTCGTACATTTCCGCGCTATCAATGGCACAGGCCGCAGAACTTTAGTTGAAGGTCAACGCGTAACTTTCGAAGTTACTGAAGGCCAAAAAGGTCCTCAGGCTGAGAACGTAACTGTTACCGGTTAATAGTTTTCTGAAAAAGAGCCAACTTTAAGTTGGCTTTTTTTATGCCTGAAATTCAGAGGCTCTGTTCTGTAACTGACTGTTTTAAATAGTTAATTAAAGATTTCCTTTGCCTTGATATCAAAGCTCTAATGACAGCTGAGCCTGAGCTTCCTGCGCTTTTAATCCAACATGAATACCCACCAGCCGCACTTTTTTACCTTGGCCTCTGTGCCAGGCTTGCTCCAGCAATTGTTTTAAACTGGCCATATCCAATTCGGGTTGTTGTTTTTCTACTGTGGTTTGCTGAAAATCGGCAAATTTCAGTTTAATGCCTATTTTCTGAATATGAGCACTAGCTTCACAGCGTTCAATACGGCGCCGCAGTTTAGGTAACAGCTCAGATAAACTTTGTTGTCCTGCATCCAGATCCGGTAAATCTTCAGTGTAGGTGTGTTCAACAGCGACAGATTTACGTGGATAATCGTTTTGTACATCACGGCCATCACGGCCAAAACTACGTTCTATCAAGGTTTCAGCAAAACTGCCGAAGTGTTTTACCAGCGTATGCAAAGGTGCATTTTGTATATCGACGCATTTATAAAAACCTAAGGTTGCCAGTCGCTCAGCAGTTTTTTTACCAACACCTGGGATTTTCTGCAAAGGCAGAAATTTGACGAAGTCGCTGACTTTTTCAGGCGGCAATACAAATAAGCCATCAGGTTTATTTTCATCACTGGCAATTTTGGCGAGAAATTTATTCGGTGCTACACCGGCAGATGCTGTTAAACCTGTTTCGGCAAAAATCACCCGACGAATTTCTTCGGCAATGCGGGTCGCGCTGCCAGAGAACAAGGTGCTGTCGCTGACATCTAGGTAGGCTTCATCCAAGGATAAAGGCTCTACTTTGTCGGTATATCGATGAAAAATAGCCTGAATTTGTAAGCTGGCTTCTTTGTATTTTTCCATATTGCCGGGTAATAACAACAAATGAGGGCAGAGCTTTAACGCCTGACCTGTAGGCATGGCAGAACGCACACCATACACACGGGCAGGGTAGTTACAGGTGCTGATCACACCACGTTCGCTGCGACTGCCGCCTATAGCTAAAGGAATGTTACGCCAATCAGGCCTGTCCCGCATTTCTACCGCAGCGAAAAAACAGTCCATGTCGATATGAATGATTTTTTTCATTTACAAAGCACTGTTGGTTTATACAGTTGTATAATTGACCAGTTTTGGCTTTTTGTAAAGTCAGATACTGGTTTTATTTACAGTTAACACTATTACTCCGCCGACCACCCGGCTGAAAGCTGGTTTTAGAAGTTTAGATGGCTACTTAATAGCTGCATCTTTGGCGGATTCCATGTAGAATGCGCGCAGTTTTTTTGTAAATAGCCTGGCCCTTTTGGCCACCTGGGAGCAAGCATGTTAAAGCGCGAAATGAACATTGCCGATTTTGATCCGGAATTATGGCAATCCATTACCAACGAAACCCAACGTCAGGAAGATCACATTGAGCTGATCGCTTCTGAAAACTATGCCAGCCCACGTGTGTTGCAGGCTCAGGGTTCTCAGTTAACTAACAAATATGCTGAAGGTTACCCGCATAAACGTTATTACGGTGGTTGTGAGTACGTGGACGTGGCTGAAGATTTGGCTATCGCCCGTGCGAAAGAATTGTTTGGCGCAGATTACGCAAACGTGCAACCGCACTCAGGCTCGCAGGCTAACTCTGCAGTATTTTTAGCTTTATTAAACGCAGGCGATACTATTTTAGGTATGAGTCTGGCGCACGGTGGTCACTTGACTCACGGTGCTACCGTCAGCTCTTCAGGTAAATTGTACAACTCTGTGCAATACGGCCTGCACCCTGAAACTGGTGTCATTGATTATGCTCAGGCTGAAGCTTTAGCTTTAGAACACAAACCTAAACTGATCATCGCAGGTTTCTCAGCCTATTCAGGCATTATCGACTGGCAGAAATTCCGTGAAATCGCCGATAAAGTGGGCGCCTACCTGATGGTGGATATGGCTCACGTTGCAGGTTTAGTGGCTGCTGGTTTGTATCCAAACCCGGTGCCAATTGCTGATGTGGTGACAACTACTACTCACAAAACTTTAGCCGGTCCTCGTGGCGGTTTAATTCTGGCCCGTAAAAACGAAGAGCTTGAAAAGAAATTCAACTCTGCGGTTTTCCCTGGTGGCCAGGGTGGTCCTTTGATGCATGTTATTGCGGCTAAAGCTGTGGCTTTCAAAGAGGCTTTAGAGCCGGAATTTAAAGTCTATCAGCAACAAGTGCTGAAAAACGCTGTGGCTATGTGTGATGAAATGATCAAACGTGGCTACAAAATTGTATCCGGTGGCACCCAAAACCACTTATTCCTGATGGATTTGATCGACAAAAACATCACGGGTAAAGAAGCTGACGCCTGGTTAGGTCTGGCTCATATCACTGTGAATAAAAACTCAGTGCCAAATGACCCACGTTCTCCATTTGTCACCAGCGGTTTACGTATCGGTACTCCTGCTATCACCCGTCGTGGTTTCAAGGAAGCTGAAGCCCGTTTGGTTGCAAGCCTGATTTGTGACGTGCTGGACAGCCGCGGTGACGCTGGCGTCATTGATAAAGTACGTGCCCAGGTGTCTGAAGTCTGTGGCCGTTTACCAGTTTATGCCTGATTGTCAGCTATGACTGAGCAAAGATAGAGTGTTATGATGGCCGCTTAATGCGGCCATTTTTTTCGGAGAAATTCCGTGTTTTGTCCTTTTTGTCGTGCCGACGATACCAAAGTTATAGACTCCCGCTTAGTAGCGGATGGGTCCCAAGTAAAAAGACGACGTGAATGTGGCGCCTGCCACGAACGTTTTACCACCTTTGAAGCTGCCGAACTGGTGATGCCCCGTATTGTAAAACGCGATGGCTCCCGCGAGCCTTATAACGAAGCCAAGTTGCGCAGCGGCGTGATGCGTTCTCTGGAAAAACGTCCTGTCCCTACAGAGCAGATTGAATCTCTGATCAGCAAAGTGGAAAGCTTATTACGCGCCACAGGCGAACGTGAAGTACCAAGCCAGTTATTAGGTACGCTGATTATGGATGAGCTGGTGAAACTGGATAAAGTAGCGTACGTGCGTTTTGCATCCGTCTACCGCTCCTTTAAAGATATCCGTGAGTTTGGCGAAGAAATTGCCCGGCTTGGAGACAACTAAGTGAGTTTCACTGAACTCGATCATCATTATATGGCCCGAGCCATAGAACTCGCCTCTAAAGGCCGTTTTACCACTGCACCTAACCCCAATGTCGGCTCTGTCATAGTCCGGGATGGTGAGGTTGTAGGCGAAGGTTACCATCGTCAGGCCGGTGGCCCACATGCTGAGGTGTTCGCCTTGCGTCAGGCTGAACATCTTGCTTCAGGTGCAACCTGTTATGTCACCTTAGAGCCTTGCAGTCATTGTGGCCGTACTGGCCCTTGTGCTTTGGCGCTGGTGAATGCCGGTGTGAAAAAAGTGATAGTGGCTATGCTGGATCCTAATCCTTTAGTGGCTGGGCGTGGCATTCAAATTTTGCAAGATGCAGGCATTGAAGTGCAGCTTGGTTTGCTTGAAGATCATGCCCGTGCATTAAATCCTGGCTTTTTAAGCCGGATGGAGCGGCAAAAACCTTATATCCGGCTTAAACTTGCCACCAGTCTGGATGGGCGTATTGCGCTTTCCAACGGCAAAAGCCAATGGATAAGTTCGGCGCAGTCCCGTTCTGACGTGCAGCTGATGCGAGCTCAGGCTCATGCCATTTTATCGACTGCTACTACTGTGCTTGCTGACAATGCCCGTTTAACAGTGCGCTCTGAAGGACTGGCCATACCGTCTTTGGACGATGGCTTTGTGCGTCAGCCAATACGGGTGATTTTGGACCGTTGCCTTAAATTAACAGGCCAGGAGCTTTTGTTTTCACAAAATGGCCCCATAGTGCTGGTGCATGACAAACAATTCAAACCGGCATTTGAACATCCGCTAGTTCGTTTTATTGCGCTGGATGCCGATGAGTCAGGACTGAATTTAAACGAATTAATGACTGTATTAGCCGCAGAAAATATCAACGACCTGTGGGTTGAAGCCGGTGCTGTACTGGCTGGGGCGTTGTGGCAGGCGGGCTTAGTAGATGAACTTGTTGTTTATCAGGCGCCCGTGCTGTTAGGTGATAAAGCCAAAGCTATGTTGCAGTTACCGAACTATAGTGAGCTTTGTGAGGCCCAGCATTTTGTATGGACTTCAGTCGAGAGACTAGGGCCTGATTTAAAATTAACAGCAAGGTTAGAGCCATGTTTACCGGAATAATCGAAGCGACGGGTCGGGTGAGCGCCATTAAAACGTCAGGTGTGGATTTGAAGCTGACCATTGAATCCGACAGTCTGGACTTTTCTGATGTCAAACTCGGCGACAGTATTGCCAGTAATGGTGTTTGCCTGACTGTAACAGCTTTGCATGGAAAAAGTTTTAATGCCGATGTGTCTGGTGAAACTGTTAAACGTACTTTGTTTGGGCAGTACAAAGCAGGGCAGTTACTGAATCTGGAAAAAGCCTTGCTGGCGACAGGCCGCTTAGGCGGACATCTGGTCAGCGGCCATGTAGATGGTATCAGCAGTGTTGAAAAAATTGAGAGGTTTGGCGAAGCCTGGCAAGTCTGGATAAAAATGCCAAAAGACTTAGCACATTACATCGCTGAAAAAGGCTCAATTACAGTAGATGGCATCAGCCTGACCGTCAATGAATTAAGTTCCAGCGCTTTTCGTTTAACCATAGTGCCTCATACGGCACGGGAAACCACTTTGATGAGCCTTAAAGCTGGCAGTCAGGTGCATCTGGAAGTGGATTTAATAGCGCGTTATTTAGAACGTTTGCTGCAAGGCCGCGAAGGGGCTGGCAGTAAAGGCGTGACTATGGATTTATTGCAACAACGTGGTTTTTTATAACGCAGTAAGGCCCGGGGCCTGAGGTGAAGTATGCAACTGAATACACCAGCAGAAATTATTGAAGATATTCGTCAGGGTAAAATGGTTATTCTGATGGATGACGAAGACCGTGAAAACGAAGGCGATTTAGTGATGGCGGCCGAATACGTCACGCCTGATGCAGTGAATTTTATGGCCACTCATGGCCGAGGTTTAATTTGTTTAACGCTGACGAAAAAGCGCTGCGAGCAGTTAAAGTTGCCTCTGATGGTGGATAAAAACTTATCGCCATTCTCTACCGCTTTTACCTTATCTATTGAAGCGGCTGAAGGCGTCACTACCGGTATCTCAGCAGCCGATCGTGCCCGCACTGTCAAAGCTGCAGTCGCCCGTGATGCCAAGCCTACAGATATTGTTTATCCGGGTCATATCTTCCCGTTAATGGCTCAGGACGGTGGTGTCTTAGTGCGTGCTGGTCACACTGAAGCGGGTTGTGATTTAGCCCGTATGGCGGGTTTAGAACCTGCTGCAATGATTGTGGAAATTTTAAATGAAGACGGCACTATGGCGCGTCGTCCTGACTTAGAAATTTTTGCTCAGAAACACGGTATTAAAATTGGCACCATCGCCGATTTAATTGAATACCGGAATCTGCATGAGACCACCATAGAGCAAGTCGCCAGCTGCCAGTTACCTACTGAATTTGGTGAGTTTAATCTCGTCACTTTCCGTGACACCATCGACAATCAAATTCATTTTGCTCTGGTTAAAGGTGTGGTTGAAGCAGAACAGCCGACTTTAGTCCGTGTGCATTTACATAATACCTTCAGTGATTTGTTGTTATCCGACCGCGGCGCTAATCGCAGCTTCTCTTTGCACTGTGCGATGAAGCGTATCGCCGATGAAGGTGGTGTGCTGGTGCTTTTAGGCAAAAACGAAAGCAGTGAAGAGCTGGTACAGATGGTGCAAAACTTTGAAGCCGAAGATAAAGGCGAAAAAGCCAAGACCGATCTATGGAAAGGCACCTCACGTAATGTGGGTGTGGGTTCACAAATTTTAGCCAGTTTAGGCGTGAAAAAAATGCGTTTGTTAAGCGCGCCGAAAAAATACCACGCACTCTCAGGTTTTGGTCTGGAAGTTGTCGACTACGTTTCGGAATAGTTACATAAATGGCGTCACCACAGCCCAAGATTTACTAGCTGAGATTTGGCATTGTTGTGTTATCATGACGCCCGTTTTTTTGAATTCTGGTTTTTTAAAACCGTTTTTTGCAGCAAATATGCAATAAGGACCTCCAATGCAGGTGATTGAAGCAGGGTTAACCGCTAAAGGTAAAAAATTTGCCATCGTTGTGGCCAGATTCAACAGCTTTATTGTCGAAAGTTTATTAGACGGTGCTGTAGATACCTTAAAACGTGTCGGCGATATCGCTGATCAAGATATCACTGTGGTTCGTATCCCAGGCGCTTTTGAAATGCCATTAGCTGTACAAAAAGTTGCAGCCAGTGGTAAGTATGACGCGATCATTGCTTTGGGTGCTGTGATCCGTGGTGGTACACCTCATTTTGAATACGTGGCTGGCGAATGCACCAAGGGCCTGGCTCAGGTGATGATGCAGCACAGTATTCCTGTTGCTTTTGGCGTATTGACTGTAGACAGTATCGAGCAGGCTGTTGAGCGTGCTGGTACCAAAATGGGCAATAAAGGCGCAGAAGCAGCGATGTCCTCGCTGGAAATGGTAAACGTTCTCTCTCAGTTGTAGGATTTGTTGATGAAACCTAATGCACGTCGTTTGGCCCGTTCTTTGGCCGTTCAGGGAGTTTACAGCTGGCAAGTCAGCAAGAACCCTATTGGTGATATTGAACAGCAGTTGTTGCTGGAACAAAACACCAAACACCTGGACGTGGGCTATTTCCAGGATATTTTACGTGGTGTGGCTGTGAATCATCCTGTACTGGATGAAGCGGTAAAGCCGTTTTTAGACCGTCCATTTGAAGAAATTGATCTGGTTGAAAAAGCCATATTACGGGTATCAGCTTACGAGCTGAAATACCGTCTGGATGTGCCTTACAAGGTGGTGATTAACGAAGCCATCGAACTGGCGAAAGCCTTTGCCGCCGATGACAGCCACAAGTTTGTCAACGGCATATTAGATAAAGCCGTCAAACGCCTGCGAACCGAATAAAAAATGGAGAGCCGGCGTAAGTCGGCTTTTTTATGGGTGAATTTGAGTTAATTCAACGTTGTTTTGCCGAAGCGGGCCGTAAACGCACTGACGTTGCCATTGGTATTGGCGACGATGGTGCTGTAGTGCAGGTGCGCGAAGGCTGTGATCTGGTGATCACCACCGACAGCATGGTCGAAGGCATCCATTTTTTTCCGGACGTCGATCCGCGTTCGCTTGGGCATAAATTGGTGGCAGTCAATGTTAGTGATTTAGCGGCTATGGGCGCTGAACCCTGCTGGTTATCTTTAGCTTTAACTTTACCTAAAGTGGATGAAGACTGGTTAACCGCTTTTGCTGAAGGCTTAAGCGAAACCGCGGATTATTACAATTGCCAGCTGATAGGCGGCGATACCACCCGTGGTCCGTTAAGTTTAACCATGATTGCCAAAGGCTTAGTGCCCAAAGGCAAAGCTATTACCCGCTCCGGCGCCCAGAATGGTGATTACCTGTATGTCACTGGTACTTTGGGTGATGCAGCTTTAGGTTTAAAGTTGGTGCAGGAGCAGGTTGACGTCAGCAAAAAACACCGGGCTCATATACTGCAACGTTTTCATTATCCAACAGCCCGCGTGGCTTTAGGTCAGGCGCTACGTAATATCGCAAGTTCAGCCATGGATGTCTCCGATGGCCTTGCTGGTGATTTACTGCATATTTTACGGCGCTCTAAAGTAGGAGCTGTGGTGGATGTCAGCAAACTGCCGATGTCTCAGGCACTTAAAGACAGTTGCAGTGCAGAACAAGCATTGCAATATGCCTTGTCAGGTGGTGAAGACTACGAACTGCTCTTTACCGTGCCGGAAAACCGTCGTGGTTCCTTAGAAGTGCTGTTATCTCCTTATGGTGTGCCAGTGACTTGTATTGGCCGTATTACCGGTGCTGTGGGTAAGCTGGAGTTTAAGCAGGGGGATTTGCCTTTTGTGTACCAGCATCAGGGCTTTGAGCACTTTTAATGACATCTCCTCAAAAAAACTCCCCTAAATTTGACTTGAGAAAGTGGACCCATTTTCTCGCTTTGGGTTTTGGTTCTGGTCTGGCACCAAAAGCGCCCGGTACTTTTGGTACTTTAGCTGCTTTACCTCTCATTTATCTGCAATCTTTACTTAGCCCACAATTTGCGTTGATTTGGGTGTTGTTCGCTTTTGTGTTGGGTTGTTATGTCTGTGGTCAAACAGCCAAAGACATCGGTGAACATGATCACGGCGCTATTGTCTGGGACGAAGTTGCAGGTTATAGCCTGGCTATGTGGTGTATCCCATTTGAATGGCAGTACCTTTTGGCCGGTTTTTTACTCTTCCGCTTTTTTGATATCGTCAAACCCTGGCCTATTCGTTTGCTGGATAAAAAAATCCACGGCGGCTTTGGCATTATGATTGACGATATGCTGGCTGGTTTCTTTAGCTGGCTCATTCTGTTCGTACTGGTGCAGTGGCAAGCTTTTAGTTAATATAAATTTTTCCCTGCAACCCGGTGATTTTTGTGCGTTTTGCGCTCTTGGTTTTTTTAGCCTTTTCCTCTATGACTGCATTCGGTCAGAGTCAGTCTGGTTCCATTTATGATTTTGATATCAAACACTGGAACAGTGCTGATGGGCTGTCTTCTAATTCGGTCAGGGCTATTAGTCAGGATCCGCAGGGCTATTTGTGGATCGGTACTTTATATGGCTTAAATCGCTTTGATGGCCATCACTTCACTCAGTTCAGCACCAAAACCAGCCGTCAACTTGCCAGCAACTCCATCAATAAATTGCTGTTGGATCAACAAGGTTATATGTGGGTGGGAACTAAAGCTGGTTTATCTGGTTTTAACCCTCAGACCCTGAAGTTTGATCGTTATCCTATTTTGGCTGAGGTGACCTCCATAGTGCAGGTGGCTCCGGATGAGTTATGGGTGGCCGCCGAAAATCTGTTTAAAGTAAAACAAGGTAAAGTCAGTCGTATTCATAGTGTGAAAGAAGCTGTGGTACAGATGGAGAAGGCGGGAGATGCGGTATGGGTAAGCACTGCCCGTTCTTTGTATAAACTAACGCCTGCAGGAGAAATTCAACAGATCCCCTTACCTGAAGAGCTGCAACAACATCCACTTTATGATTTAAGCTGGTTTAATAACAGCCTGCATTTTGCCAGTGAATCTGGTTATTTCCATCTGGATAAGCAACAACAGATTGTTCGCTGTGCCATTGACGGTGTGGACAATTCTGCCATCTATAAATTATTCAGAGACAGCTCAGGCAGTGACTGGATCTCTGGTTATAACAAATTGCATCACCGTCAGGCAGGGCAAGCATGGCAGCAAATCAGTGCTGAGGAACTTGGCAGTTCGCCCTGGTTCAGCGATATCTTTGAAGACAGAGACCGTAACATCTGGATGGCAAGCTTCAGTGAAGGCCTGTATCGCGCTTCTCCGGGGAAAATGCGCCGTGTCGTGGGAGAAGGGCAGCAAGATATGGTGGTGCGCAGTGTGCGCTACTCTGCCCGCTTAAATAGCCTGCTGGTTGCCACACAAACCAATGTCGGACTGTTAAAAGCCGACCAACACTTTGTTGAACTGGTGGATCATAAATCCCTTGGACAAAGTACTGTGTTTGATTTTTACGACAGAAATAATCAGTTGTGGTTGGGGACGGACAATGGTTTGCTGCTGTATAACTTTGACGACAACAGCGTTAGCCGTCCTTTTAAAGAACTGGCGAGCAGCGCTATTCGGGTGGTGCAACCTCATGCCGAAACAGGGTTATGGTTCGGCGGAGCCGGCGGTCTCTACCACTATGACGGTAAAACATTACAAGCGGCTCCTTTTAATGCCGATCTGGAGTCTGGTTTTGTCACTGTGATTGAAACTCAAGGCCAGGATCTGCTGGTCGGAACCACCAGTGGCTTGTATTGGTATCAACAGGATAAATTAAACAGAGTAGGGCTGGGCACTCCTTTGTTTGGTGCCTATATCACCAGCGTTTTAACTTTGCCGGATCAGCAGATGCTGGTTGCAACCTTAGATGATGGTTTGTTTATCAAAACCGCCCAAGGCCACTGGCAACAGTACGACAGCAGCAATGGCCTCCCTCTGGACCCGGTGACCAGCTTATGGTACGACAGAGATACTGATTATTTATGGGCCAGTAGTTTAAAAGGCGTATTCAGATTTAAACCCACTGCAGCAAAAGACAGTGAGCAGCAACTCAATTTCGAACTGATCTTATCTCCTTACGATCGGCAACTCGGTACTGCACCAGGTCGCTGTTGCAACGGTGCTGGTCATAGCAAAGTAGCGAAGTGGCAGGAACAGTTGTGGTATCCCAGTTTAAAGGGGCTGGTGGCTGTGCCATTGCAATTAAAAATGGCTCCGGACAGACCGTTACAGCCTTTGCTGCAAGACGTGACGGGGCAGAAATCTTATGCATTGTTGCCTGATCAGCGTCAGTTAGTTTTAGAAACTTCAGATCGTAATATCAGTATCAGCTACAGCGCGCTCGAGTTTATCAAAGCCAATGCCATTGAATTCCGTTATCAGCTCAAAGGCTTCGACGAGGAATGGCAAAAGGTCGGGCAGCGCCGTGAGGCCATTTACACCAACCTGCCGCCCGGCAGTTACCAGTTTGTAGTGCAGGCTCGTTATGCCAGTCAAAACTGGACTGACTCGCAACAACTTAAATTAGATTTGGTGGTGCCACGCTTATTCACTGAGACTGTAGTGTACAAAGGCTTATGGGTGTTGCTGGTCGTGCTTGCTTTATACGGTTTGGCCTGGTTATGGCGTCGTAATGCGGTGATGCAGCAACAGGAGCTGAGCAAGCTGGTTCGGCTGCGTACTCTGGAGCTTGAAAACAGCAACTCGCGTTTGTCTGAACTCAACGAACAACTATCGCAACTGACGCATAAAGATACTTTAACAGGTCTTCGGAACCGTCGTTTCCTGTTTGAACAATTACCGAAAGACGTTGAACAATATCAACACAACAGAGATGCCATGCTGCAGCAAGGCAAGTGCATAGCGCTGCTGCAGCTGGATATGGATAATTTCAAGTCCATTAATGACTTATACGGCAATAGCGCAGGCGACAGTGTATTGCAGCAAATCAGTGGTTTATTACTGCGTGAAAGCCGCGGCGCTGATTATGTGGTGCGTTACGCTGGCGAGCAGTTTGTTCTGGTGTTACGGGACGTAGAATTTGCCACTGTGAGGGATGTTGCCTTGCAACTGAATCAATTGGTTGCCAACGCTCATTTCCAGATCCCGGATGGCCGCAACGTATCACTCACCTGTTCTATCGGCTACAGCTGTTTTCCATTGGAGCTGCTCGGAGGGCAACTGATTTCCTGGGAGATCTCGTTACAACTATCTGAGATCGCGTTACGAAAAGTAAAGCAATCGGGCCGCAATGGCTGCGCTACCTTAGGTTTTGACCCTCAGGTCGATGCTTTTGAGTTTGAAGACTCTGGGCATATCGACGTGCAGATTGAAAAGCTATTAGCTGATGGTGTGGCCTGGTTTGAAGTAAAAAGCTACCGCCCTTAGCCGTCGTCCTTGAAGCTGCAGCGTTGTTGCCTGCGCCTGATTTTAAGGCAAGAGTATCGCCCCAGTCACATAGTGAACTATGCTCCTGGGAGCTCGTGCACTTGTCGCCTAGCTGCAACATCAATGACTTAGGCCCTTAGCCGTTGTTCTTGAAGGTGCGGCTTTGTTGTTTGCGCTTTCGCGTGCATTGGAATGTGAGACGGGCGGGTACAAGACCCGCCCTAGAACAGAGTGGAGTTAACGGCTAAGAAAAGCTGCTACTTTGGCTTGAATACCTGTGCAGTCTAAACCAAGTTCGGCGTAGATCTGCTCTTGAGTACCGTGCTTGATAAAAATATCAGGCAAACCTATATTCAGCAGCTTCACAGGCAACTGTTCGGCGATGCAGTATTCATTCACTGCAGAACCCGCACCACCCATCAGAGCATTGTCTTCAATAGTCACAAAGTGGCTGTGGGTTGTGGCAAGCTCAGTCAGCAGTTGCTGATCCAGAGGTTTGACAAACCGCATATCGACCAATGTCGCGTTTAATTGTTCGGCTACTGTATGGCAGGCCTGTAATAAGGGGCCAAAAGCCAGCAAGGCCACTTTTTCGCCCTGACGGCGCACGAGACCCTTACCTAAAGCTAATTCGCTCATCACAGACTCTGGCGCTTCACCATTGCCGCTGCCCCGTGGGTAACGTACAGCTGCGGGGCCTTTGTGCTGATAGCCGGTGTACAACATCTGGCGGCATTCGTTTTCATCCGAAGGCACCATAATCAGCATATTTGGAATACAGCGCATAAAACTTAAATCAAAAGAACCCTGGTGGGTTGGACCGTCAGCCCCTACAACACCAGCGCGGTCTATCGCAAAAAGCACGTCCAGATTTTGAATTGCGATGTCGTGGATCATCTGATCGTATCCACGTTGCAGGAAGCTGGAGTAAATCGCTACTACAGGTTTTAAGCCTTCAATCGCCATACCTGCGGCTAAAGTCACAGCATGTTGTTCCGCAATAGCCACGTCAAAATAACGCTCCGGGTAGCTCTTAGAAAACTGGACTAAGTCTGAGCCTTCGCGCATCGCTGGTGTAATGCCTTGCAGCTTGGGATCCACTGCCGCCATATCGCATATCCACTGACCAAAAATATTGGAGAAGGTGGCTTTCCCTGCTTTTTTGGCGGGCTGGCATTGTGCTGTCGGGTCAAATTTACTGACCGCATGGTAACCAATAGGATCTTGTTCAGCAGGTAAGTAACCTTTGCCTTTTTTCGTCACTACATGCAGTAATTGCGGGCCTTTAAGGTTGCGCATATTACGGATGGTGTCGACCAGGCTTTTGACATCATGGCCATCAATTGGGCCTATGTAGTTAAAGCCCAGCTCTTCAAAGAAAGTGCCTGGGGTCACCATACCTTTAAAATGTTCTTCAGCGCGGCTGGCTAACTGGTGCAAAGGTGGCACGCCGCTCAAAATCTTTTTACCACCTTCACGCAGGCTGGTGTAAAAGTTACCGGATAAAATGCGGGCGAAATAACGATTTAAAGCGCCAACGTTTTCAGAAATCGACATTTCGTTGTCGTTTAAAATCACCAGCATGTCGGGTTTGACTTCACCGGCATGGTTCAGCGCTTCAAAGGCCATACCAGCGGTTATAGCTCCATCCCCAATCACAGCCACTACTTTGCGGTTCTTCTGCTCGGCACGTGCGGCAATGGCCATACCTAAAGCGGCGCTAATGGACGTACTGGAGTGACCGACACTTAAAGTATCGTATTCACTTTCTTCCCGCCATGGGAAAGGGTGTAAACCATCTTTCTGACGGATGCTGTGCATCTGATCGCGACGACCTGTCAGAATTTTATGAGGGTAAGCCTGATGACCCACATCCCAAATCAGGCGGTCAAAAGGAGTGTTGTAGACATAATGTAAAGCAACAGTCAGCTCAATAGTGCCAAGACCTGAGGCGAAGTGGCCACTGCTTTGGCTGACGGTTTTCAATAAAAATGCCCGTAACTCGTCACTCAGAGCGGGTAACTCATCCTGTGGCAGCTGGCGCAAATCGGCAGGCCAGTTGGCTTTGTGAAGCAGAGGGAAATCCTGACTAGCTGATGTCATGAGAATGCCTGTATTAAAACTGTCGGGCAATAACGTACCGGGCCAACGCCACCAGTTCGTCAGTTGCATAAGGAAGTTCGCGCAAAGCGGCTAATGCCTCTTCAACCAATAAGTGTGCTTTTTGTTTCGCTTGATCTAAACCCAATAAAGCAGGATAGGTCGCTTTGTTAGCTTTTTGATCTGAACCTGCGGTTTTACCCAGCACTTGCGTGTCGCCTTCGATATCAAGAATGTCGTCTTGCACCTGAAAAGCTAAACCTATGGCTCTGCTGTAACGAACTAAAGCATCTAAATGTGCCACATTATCCACTGGACTGGCCAGATAAGCAAAACGTACAGAACACTCAATTAAAGCGCCGGTTTTTAACTGATGCATTTGCTCCAGTGCTTCAACCGACATTTTCTGATTGGTGTGTGCCAAATCAATAGCCTGGCCACCACACATACCGTTGTAGCCTGCATGCAGTGCTAACTGTTGTACCATCGCAAGAATACGTTCTGGCTGAACCTGCTGGTAATCATGGCTGCTTAGTAGTTCAAACGCGAAGGTCTGTAGCGCATCGCCAGCCAGAATAGCTGTAGCTTCATCAAAAGCTTTGTGGCAGGTGGCTTTACCCCGACGTAAATCGTCGTTATCCATAGCGGGTAAATCATCATGGATTAAGGAGTAGGTATGCAAAGCTTCAATAGCGCCTGCCGGACCATCTAAATCTGTTAATGCAGCGCCTAACATCTGACCACAGCTATAAACTAAAAAAGGTCGCATGCGTTTACCACCGAGCAGCAAACTATAGGCCATCGCCTGATGCAGCCGTGGGTCGGTCAGAGATTTTTTATCTAATTGTTGTTGCAGCACCTGTTCCAGACGTTGCTGGTACGAGGTTAAAGAATCTAACGTCAAATCATTCACCTTCGTTGGTCACAAAAGGTTCCAGATGGTCTTGCCCGGCGTCCTGGACTAATAACTGGACTTTTTGTTGTGCAGATTGTAACTGCTGCTGACTGGTACGGGAGAGTTCAATACCACGTTCAAATTGTTGCAAAGCCTGATCAAGGCTCAGATCACCTTGCTCCAGCTGTTGTACTATCTGTTCCAGCTCGGCAATACTCTGCTCAAAATGGCTGAAATCTGTTTTCTTTTTTGTCATATATTCGCCTGATAATGGGTGTCTGACCAAGCCCAGCGCGCTATTATGAGCAATCAGGACCGCGTTGGGAAAGGATAAATTTGTTTGAAGCCTGAATTTATAGTTAACTATCCCATACTTTTGCCGATAACTCACTATAAGCTAAGATAAAACCAACTTTACGCTGGTACAAAACCAACTTTTTGCATTCAGTATTCCGGGAGATACGCAGTGGATTTAGCAACCATCATAGGATTGGTCTCTGTAATGGGGATGATGGGCTGGGCTATGTGGCTCAGCGCCAGTGGCAATATCGCCATGTTTTACGATTTTGTTTCTATCGTTATCGTATTTGGCGGCAGTATTACCGCGGTCATTATTAAATTCACTTTTACTCAACTGGCAGATTCAATGAAAGCCGTGGGTAAAGCCTTTATGTTTAAGATTGAATCGGCAGAAGAGCTGATTGAAAAGGCAGTGCAACTGGCAGATGCCGCCCGTAAAGGAGGTTTTTTAGCCTTAGAAGAAGCAGAAATCCCTAATCCATTTATGCAAAAAGGTATCAATATGCTGGTGGATGGCCATGATGCTGATGTAGTGCGTGGCACTTTAGAAAAGGACATTGAGTTAACCTACAATCGTCACGAAACAGCAATAGCCGTTTTTAAACAATTGGGCGATTTAGGTCCTGCTATGGGCATGATAGGCACCCTGATTGGACTGGTGGCCATGTTATCGAATATGTCTGATCCAAAGGCTATAGGCCCGGCTATGGCTGTAGCGTTATTAACTACTATGTACGGTGCCATTCAGGCCAACTGTATCTTTTTACCTTTGTCAGAAAAAATGGCGGTGCGTAATGAAGAAGAAAAAACCAATAACGCACTTATTCTGGACGCCATTATGGGCATACAGGATGGTCAGAATCCTAAAGTGATAGAGGGTATTTTACGCAATTATCTTGCATCGAAAAAACGTGACCCGGCAGCTCCTGCCGCAACAGAGTAGGCGCAGGTATGGCTCAGTGTAAAAAGTGCCCACCACCAGGTTTACCCTCCTATATGGGAACCTTTGCCGATTTGATGGCGCTGTTGATGTGTTTTTTTGTACTGTTGTTATCATTTTCAGAAATGGATGTTCTGAAATTTAAGCAAATAGCAGGCTCCATGCAGTACGCTTTTGGTGTGCAAAACAAGATTGAAGTCAAAGATATCCCTAAAGGCACCAGCGTCATTGCGATGGAGTTCCGTCCGGGCCGTCCAGATCCAACGCCTATAGACACCATCCAACAGCAAACTGTAGAAATGACTCAGCAAATGCTGAATTTCCAGGCGGGCAAGGAAGATGAAGCGGGGGGACGCCAGGAGCAGCGTGAGGATAAAACCGGTGGTCAGTCAACCAGCACAGCAGAAGAGCCTTTGGAATCACCAGAGGTTGCAGCTGCAGCTGAGTTGCAGGAACAAACCAACGAGTTGTTGAAAAAAATTGCCGAGCAGTTGGAAAAGCAAATTATGGATGGCGCTATTGAACTCGAATCTTTAGGCCAGCAAATCATTATCCGTATTCGTGAAAATGGCTCATTTCCTTCAGGCTCTTCGTTTTTACAGCCGAAATTTAAGCCTATTATTCAAAATATTGGAGCTTTATTAAAAGATGTACCAGGCGAAATCACTGTGTCAGGTCATACAGATGATGATCAGGTCTCTGATGAATTACACAGCAATAACTGGGATTTGTCTGCACAACGCGCGGTATCTGTAGCCTCAGAAATGATCAAAGCTCCGGGCTTTGATAAAAACCGTCTGGTGGTGGTAGGACATGCAGAAACCCGTCCTTTAGTGCCGAATGATACCGAAAGCAACAGAAGACGTAACCGTCGGGTTGAGATCTCTATTATGCAAGGCAAACCAAAAGAGTCTGAACCTATCAGCCTGGAACCTGCAGCGCAGAGCAAGCCCAATCCGTAACTCCACTCAGTGATAACAGCAGCAATAAAAGCTAAACTGTTGTTGCAAGCGATACCCAAATTAATTGGAGTTGCAACTAGGCGACAAATGTACGAGACCCCAGGAGCATAGTTGTTCCTATGTGACTGGGGCGAGATAGTGCAGTCAACAACGTTGCAGCTTCAAGTAAGAAGGGTATAATTCGCGCCTTTATTTTTTCAGCGAGCTCTACCTGATGGAATTTTTAGTCAAACTGCACCCGGAAATATCGATTAAAAGTAAATCGGTCCGGAAACGTCAGACCATGCTTTTAGAGCAGAATCTGAAAACTATCTTGTTGCGGTTAGACCCATCCGTTGCCATCAAAAACAACTACGACCATTTGCTGGTGCAGGTTGCATCCGACAGTCCTAAATTGCGTCAGCAGATGATTGATCATTTGGCCTGTATTCCCGGCATAGTGCAATTTATGGAAATGCAGTCTGGCACCTACAGTTCACTGCACGATATTTTTGAGCAAGTCAAAGCTGTGTTTACCGAAAGACTCGAAGGCAAAAGTTTTTGTGTGCGGGTAAAACGTACTGGCGATCACGAATTCAGTTCCCTCGAAGCTGAACGTTATATAGGCGGTGGTTTAAATCAGCATATCCCTTCTGCCCGCGTGCAACTGAAGAACCCTGATGAAGTGGTGCGTGTTGAGATTAAACGTGACCAGTTGATTATTGTCAGTCAGGTGTTTGATGGCATGGGCGGTTTTCCGCTGCCCAGCCAGAGTGATGTGTTGTCGTTAATTTCAGGTGGCTTTGACTCAGCAGTGGCCAGTTATCTGATGATCCGCAAAGGTCTGCGTACTCACTATCTGTTTTTCAATTTAGGCGGCGCAGCCCATGAAACAGGTGTGCGGCAGATGGCGTTTTACCTGTGGCAAAAATTCAGTTTGTCGCACAAAGTGAAATTTATCAGTGTTGATTTTGCCCCTGTGGTCACTGAAATTCTGGAGAAAGTCGATAACGGCCTGATGGGCGTTGTGCTGAAGCGCCAGATGATGCGTGCAGCTGCCATAGTAGCTGAACGTATTGGCGTTCAGGCAATAGTGACAGGTGAAAGTGTCGGTCAGGTGGCCAGTCAGACTATCGCCAATTTAAGTGTGATAGATAAAGCCACTGATACCCTGGTGTTGCGCCCGCTGATTTATCAGGACAAACAAGAGATCATCGATTTAGCCCGCAAAATTGGTGCAGAAGACATGGCCAAAACCATGCCTGAATACTGTGGTGTGATTTCCAACAAGCCGACTATCAACGCAGATTTAAACAAAGTACTGCTGGCTGAACAGCAACTCGATTTGGCGGCGCTGGAAAAGCTGGCTTTGGATGCGAACGTGTTGGATATCCGCACTGTCGAGTTTCAGGCAGAGCAACAAATCAGCACTGTACTGGATGAAAGCGCTATGGCGTCCAACGCCATTATTCTGGATATTCGTGGTCCGGATGAAGTGGATGTAAAGCCTTTAACTGGTGTCAGTCATCAGGTGCAGGTCATGCCTTTTTACAAGCTGGCCAGTCAGTTCAGTCAACTTGATCAAACACAGCAGTATTATCTGTATTGTGAACGTGGTGTGATGAGTCGTTTACAGGCCTTATTGCTGTCCGAGCAAGGCCACACAAATGTTGGCGTTTATCGCGGTGACTTTTGAAGTAAAAGCTGATAAATAGCCTGATGCGCAGGCAGTTGCAGTTGATGCTGCTCTGCCTGTTTCAGTAAAAATCCAGTGATGTATTCGAGCTCACTGCGGCGGCCTTTGGCAAAATCCTGCTGCATCGAGGAATAATTATCAGCGGTTTGTCTGATCACTTGCGCTACTCTGCTTTGTATCGAATCATTACTAAAGTCTTGCCCTGAGGCTTTTGCCACCAGCACAAATTCTTCAATCAATAGCTCTATAGCTGCATTATATTTACCGTTGCTCAGCTCACCATTTTTGCATTGATGCAAAGCGGTAAGAGGATTAATAACAGCGTTCACCGCCAGCTTCTGCCAGAGTGCCGGCCAGATATCCGCCATCACCACAAGCGGACCCAGCGCAGCCTGCATCGTCTCCTCAACGCTCTGCTGCTGAGCAAGAGCCGCCTGATTAAGCGCACCCAATACAGACTGTCCTTTACCGCTATGTATTACTGTTGCATGGTCAGGTTTAAAAGCACCGTGGCTGGTGCTTAAAAACCACAGTCCTTGCTCAGGTTTAAGTAGTGGCAATACCTGTTCGATAGTGCCCATACCATTGTGGCTCAACACCAGTTGGGCGTCCTCTGCCATCAAAGGTAATAACTGCTGCACTGCATCCACGACCGCATAAGCTTTTACAGGTAAAAGTATAAAAGAGTAGGGATGCTTGGCAGCTATATGCAAAGAAATGTGCTGAGTCTGCCCGGCAGACTGGAAAACAAAATCGAAAGGTCCGACAGTGCGGCGATGCAATTGCACCGGAAAGCCAGCCTGATGTAACTGGGCTGTCGCAAGTAGGCCAATGGCACCTTCACCTACGACAGTCCACAGGGGATGGGTTATTGTGTGCGGTTGCGCCATTTTCTGACCGCAAAATAGCATAAGTAAAAAGCAGCCATACCTGTTAAGTCAGCAACCCAATCCAGTAGCTCGGCTCTGCGGTAACTGGTCAGATAGTTCTGCAGAAATTCAATGGCAATGCCATAACCCGCCATAATAACAACGGCTTGCCACAATTTAGGTTTGTAGCTCCATTGCAGCAAAGCGGTAAGGCAAAAAAAGATTAAAAAATGCAGATGCTTGTCGTAGCGGTTCAGGCTAATGCCACTGCTTTTTACTTCCGTCAGAAAACCAAAAGTAGCGGCGGTAAACACCAGCAAACAAATCGCATGGTAAAGATGACGCTTCACAAGATACTCTTCTTTAAAAGACCTGGCCGGATTGTATCAGTTTTACGATTACAATCTCCAGCCTGAAACAAGGAGACCCGCTAAGCTTTCATGCAGCCTGAAGTCAAAAGTTGATCAACAAGAAGTACTGAATACGGTGGATTACAGGAACCGGGAATTGGCCACCGCTTTGATTTTCGTGCTGTGCAGGCTAGTTGTAAATGAAAAAACAAACAAATCAGCGCTAAAGCTGAAGCAGAGTTTCAGTGACAACAAATGCTCGAAATTTTTCTGTCAAAAGCGGTAAAAGCTGGCTTGGATCATATCGGACAGCATGCAGGGGTTTTGAGCTTTTGGGAGGAGCAACCGTTCTGCGGTTCGGTGTCTCCTCCTGTTTAAGCTGCTGGGAGCAATGGAGAACGGACTTAGTCTCTGAAGTTCTTAAATTGGAACGGCTGCCCCAGATTACTGGTTCTGACCAACTGCATCACCTCTTGCAGATCGTCACGTTTTTTACCGGTAACACGCAGCTCTTCGCCCTGAATAGCCACTTGTACTTTAATACCACTGTCTTTCACCAGCTTAACGACCTTTTTGGCCATCTCTTTGTCAATGCCTTGCTTGACGGTGACGTGACGCGTGATGAATTTACCGTGACGATCTTCTTTTTCAATTTTGAAACTACTGACATCCAGCTGAAGTTTGCTTGCTTTAGTGGCAAAAATATCGAACAGCTGCATAACTTGCTGATCAGCCTCTGCAGTCAATTCAATGTGCTCTTTATTCAGCTCAATTTTGGCATCAACACCACGAAAATCGAAACGGGTTTCAAGCTCGCGTTTCGCGTTCTCAACCGCATTTCTGGCCTGGTTCATATCAATTTCTGAAACAATATCAAATGAAGGCATAGCGTTCTCTTTTTTCCATTGAAATTTATTGGGTCATTATAAGCGAAAGAATCCAAGGAGCGAACCTCATCGAGCCGTTTTCTGCCCTTATCCATGATAGGAGACGTCTGGATTTCTATTGACTTTACGACTGCGACCGCTACACTGACGCCGCGTTTTTCAGGTGCCCATAGAATGTGATCGACATTTGAGGGTGAAACGGGAATCTGGTGAAAACCCAGAGCTGCCCCCGCAACGGTAAAACAACAGAGAGCTTTGCTCTGGCTTTAATCAAACCACTGTCTTGCTTGGATGGGAAGGGATTAAAGTAGCTATGGAAAATAGCCTGCTGTCAGCCCGGAGACCGGCCTGAAAAGTTCATTCACTATTCAGGACGCGGTGGGCGTCTTTGGGAGACATCATGTTTAAAAAATCTTTGCTGGCGACAGTAGTCGTTGGCCTGCCTGCTTTTGTATTTACAGCCCAAGCTGATGACAGCTCAGACGACCCATTGGAACATATCAGTGTGTACGCCACTCGTCAGCCTCAGCCTGTACATCAGATTTTATCTTCAGTGACTGTGTTAGATCGTGAGCAAATCGAACAGGCTCAGGTGTCTGACGTGCCCGCTTTGTTGCGTCAGGTCGCTGGTGTGCAAATCAGCCGCTCAGGTGGTAAAGGCCAGACCAATACCGTCTTTTTACGCGGTGGTTCAGCCGGTCACACCTTAGTGCTGATTGATGGTGTTCGTACAGGTTCTGCCACTTTAGGTTATGCCTCTTTAGCAGAATTATCTCTGCAACAAATAGAACAAATTGAAGTGATTAAAGGGCCAAAAGCCGCTTTATACGGCTCTGACGCTTTAGCTGGTGTGATTGCGATTACGACCCGCAAAGCAGATAACACTTCAGTGCAGTTAAAAACCGGCCGTTACCAAAGTCATGAAGCCGATATCGCCACCAGTCAGCAGTATGGTGATTTGAAGGTTCGCACAAATTTAGGTTGGTCCGATTCTGAAGGTTTTGATGTCCGCCCAGGCACACAAGCGGACAAAGATGGTTTTGATCAGCGTTACGGTAAATTAGGTGCAGAATACAACACAGCTTATGGTGTATGGTCTGCCGATCATAACGTGCTCAGAAGTCGTGGTCAGTACGATTTTGACCCGGCATGGGGCCCAGGTGCTGATCAGGTTGAAACCAAAACCAGTCAAAGCCGTTTAGGCTGGGCATTGGATGGCGAAAAAGCCAGTCAGAAACTGAGTATCTCTCATAACCAGACTGAAGACTTAAACTGGGGCGAAGACAGCCCTGCCACTTTGTTTGAAACAGAGCGGCATGAACTGGATTATCAATACAGCCGCCAACTGACTCAGAGTTTAACTGCGTTAACGGGCGTGAACTGGTATCAGGAAGATGTGTCAGACAGCGATTTGGGTTATGACGTAGATTCCCGCATCAATAAAGCCATTTTTGCTGGTGTCAGTTATCAGTCCGGTGCCTGGTTAGCGGATGTAACTGGCCGTCATGATAAACAAAGCCAATATGGTCATTCCAACACCTATGAACTGGGTTTAGGTTATCAGTTAACCAATGAGCTTTTGGTTCGTGCCAGTCGCAGCAGTGCTTTTAAAGCGCCAAGCTTTAACGACTTGTATTACCCTTTTAGCGGCAATGCCGATTTAGCACCTGAAACTGCAACTTCAGATGAGCTGGGTTTACGTTACCGTGCCGGTGACTTGCAGATTGAAAGTTCCATTTATCAGCAGAACGTCAATAACCTGATCCAGTGGGCTCCGGCTGCTGATGGCAACTGGGTTCCACAAAACGTCGGCGAAGCTAAAATCAAAGGTGCTGAGCTGAGTGTTAGTCATAACTGGCAACAGCTGCACCAGCAAGTCGCTTACAGCTACACTGATGCTAAAGATGAAGCCACAGATGCGCCTCTGATTAAACGTTCCAAGCACACAGTGCATTGGCAAGGCGCTTATCAGTGGCAGGATTGGCGTGTATTTGTCACCTCTGATTATCAGAGTGATTTCCAGACAGGTGATTTTGCCACACCGCAACTGGGTGGCTACACCTTATGGGGAGCTGGCGTCAGTTATGAGTTAAGCAACGAGCTGCAAATCTCAGCTAAAGCGGACAATCTGACCAACAAGGATTATCTGTACTTGCCAGGTTATGCCACAGCAGGTGCGGAATGGTCACTGCGTTTACACTGGACACCTGATTTTTAGTACCAAGCTTTAATCCAAAGGGTAAAGTCTTGGCTTTACCCTTTTTTTTATCTCTGATTAAGCCTTCAATAAACTCACAAAAGTCTGGCGGAATTTAGCCAACTTGGGTGTGATCAAAAACTGGCAATAAGGCTGGTTGGTGTTCTGCAAATAATAACCCTGATGATAATCCTCTGCCGGATAAAAGGTACTGGCTGCAGTCACTTCTGTCACTATAGGCGCGTCAAATAAAGGCCCGGCCGCTTGAATCGAAGCGAGTGCCTGTTCACGTTGTTGTTCTGAGTGGTAAAACACAGCAGAACGATACTGGGTGCCTATATCGTTGCCTTGCCTGTTAAGCTGAGTGGGGTCATGCAAAAAAAATAACACCTGCAACAGCTGCTCAAAACTAACTTGCGCTGGATCGAACTCCACCTGAACCACTTCAGCATGGCCACTGGTGCCAGTACAAACCTGGCGATAATCCGGGTTCAGTGTCTGGCCACCCATATAACCACTGACCGCTTTTTTAACGCCTTGCAGCTGATTTAAAGCTGATTCAATACACCAAAAACAGCCTGCACCAAAGGTCGCTATTTCAGTTTGACTCATCAGGTTATTCTCCATCGTTGATCTTAAGCCTATGATACAGCGTAATTGATCTATCAGTTCAAAAGAAAAGCAGCGATGAAAAAAATAGCAGTACTGGGAGCTGGGCTCTGTGGCGCAACCGCAGCCGCGGCTTTAACTCAACAAGGTTATCAGGTGACCGTCTTTGACAAAGGCCGTGTTGCTGGTGGTCGCATGAGCAGTAAAAGGACAGAGCAGGGTTATCTGGATATGGGTGCTCAGTATTTTACGGCCCGAAGTGATGCATTTAAGCGACAGGTAAAGTTGTGGCTGGATGCAGGTAAGGTTGAGTTATGGCCTTGCAAAACTGCACTGTTATCTAATGACGAAGGTTTTATATCACTTAAAGCATCAGAAGATACACAAGCTCGTTTTATTGGGGTTCCTTCGATGCAAAGTCCGGTGACAGCTTTACTGGATGGCATACCGCAAGTGAACAGTTGCCGTATTCAAAAGCTTGATTATCAGCAGCAAAGCTGGACTTTGTTTAATGACGAAGGGGTCAGTTACACAGGCTTTGATGCGATTATATTGACGTTGCCTCCTGTTCAGGCACAGCAATTAGTAGCTCACAGCGCGCTGCCAGAACTTTTTGGCAGCGCAGATGATGTGCTGGAACCTTGCTGGGCTGTGGCAATGCACACTGATGCTATGCCTGCCCAAGACGCGATTTTTTGTCAGCATCCAAAGTTAAGATTTATCAGCCACCAGCAGCACAAAGCAGGCCGAAGCTCCTGTTATATCCTGCATTTTAATGCCGTCTTCAGCGGTTTGTATTTGGATGAGTCAGCACAGTTTTGGTTTGCAGAGGCCATCGCAATTTTGCGACAGGAACTGCATATACAACAGGAGATCAGGCCCCTGGTGGCTCACCGCTGGCTGTATGCCAGCCAGAATGATCAGTCCGCGGCGCCAGGTTTAATTGCGCTGCCTAACCTGAAGCTCTGGGCCGGCGGTGACTGGAGTTTCGGAGGTCGGGTTGAAAACGCCTATCTGGCCGGATTAAATCTGGCGAATGCCTTGATTGAACAGGATAAATCGCAGCAGGAGACTCCATGAGCACAGTGCTTATTATTGGTGCCAGTAGCTCGATTGGTGCGGCCTTGGCAAAACATTATCTGCAGCAAGACCAGACTGTGATTTGGTTATCCCGCACAACTGCCGATTTTACTGATCCAAAGCTTCTGATGATCACTGCGCCTGAGTTGGCTGAACCCACAGACTGGACCATGCATCAGAGTTTTTTCAGCTCTGTTATCGAAGTACTAAAGCAGCAGCAGGTGGGGCTGGTTTTTAACTGCATCGGCTGGTTGCATCAGGATGGCGAACCTAAACTTTCGCCGGAAAAAAGTTTAAATCAAAGCTCTGGCGCATTGCTGCGTAAAACTCTGTTGTTGAATCTGGAAGCTCCCGTCTTTTACCTGCAAGGCCTCTGGTCTTATCTAACCAAAACCCCTGGCATTCGCTATCTGCAACTGAGTGCCAAAGTGGGGAGCATCAGCGATAATCAGTTAGGCGGCTGGTATAGCTACCGCAGCGCCAAAGCGGCTTTGAATCAATGGATTAAAACGGCCAGCATCGAACTCAAGCGCAGCAACAAAACGGCAGCCCTGGTGACGCTGCATCCGGGCACTACAGATTCCGCTTTGTCAGCACCTTTTCAGCGCAATTTGCCAGCGGGGCAACTGCAAAGTCCGGCTCAGACCGCAGAGCATCTGGCAGAGGTTGCACAACGGCTTCAGGCGGAGCAAAGTGGTTTGCTGCTGAATTGGGATGGCCGGGTTCTTAGCTTTTAACTCTTGCTGTTGGCATAAGGCAGAGATAAGCTCAGGCATACAGCTTTTCATAAAATGCTTTAACAAGGAATAAAAATGGGACTTTTTAGCGGTTTATTAGGTAACGCCGGGCAAATTGATTTGGCCGATGTTGAAGCAGAATTCAGTCAGATTTTATTGCCTGACGAAAAGCTGCAACAAGCCTACAAAGTCATTCGTGACCTGATCGTCTTTACCGACAGACGTTTAATACTGGTGGATAAACAAGGCTTAACAGGTTCTAAAAAGGAGTTTATGTCGGTGCCTTACCGCTCCATAGTACGTTTTAGTGCAGAAACCAAAGGACACTTTGATCTGGAATCTGATTTGCATATCTGGCTAAGTAGCACAGATACTCCAATCACTAAAACCTTTAATAAAGACGGCTCTATTTTAGATGTACAAAAAGCATTGGCTTTGTACTGCTGCCGTTAACCCTCCAGGCCAGCAGGTTAAGCTTCTGTCTGGTCTGTTTTCCTCTTGTTGACTCTACTTTTAATACCTCCGTATAAGACGCATACCCAAAGAGACAATAGTCGCTCTGTCAACTTTGTTTAATACTCGGTTGGTAATGTAAACGACGCGGGCAAAGAAGTGCGCCCTGCCGGATAAAAGCTTATTGATCAGTTTTATTAGCCAAAGCCTGAACCTAATGGACAGAACCTACTCTGACCTAGTTCTACCCATACCGGTCCTTGTGCGTCTTATAGCTAGCACTGTGGTCTGATCGGTTGCTGAAATCAAAGGAGACCATGATGAAAATTAAACGTAGTGCCTCAGTACGCTGGACCGGAGGCTTAAAAGAAGGCCGTGGTGAAATATCTACTCAAACCGGCGCTTTATCGGCTTACCCTTACGGCTTTGCCAGTCGCTTTGAAGGCACACCAGGCAGTAATCCTGAAGAGCTGATAGGGGCGGCTCATGCTTCTTGTTTTACTATGGCTTTTACCCTGATTTTATCCAAAGCTGGTTTTACACCGGCTCAGCTGGATACTCAGGCCGTAGTTGCATTGGAGCAACAAGGGGATGCTTTTGTGATCCCTTCGATTGCCTTAACTCTGAAAGCTGCGATTCCCGGTATTGATGAAGCCACTTTTAACGAACTGGCAACCCTTGCCAAACTGAATTGCCCTGTATCTAAAGTATTAAATGCGGAAATTACGCTGGATGCTGAGCTGGTCTGAGTGATGCTTTGATTGCTGATATTACCCTTTTAAATCAATCGCCATCTGGCATTGATGCTGAACCCCGGGGATTTCCCCGGGGTTTTTTTATGCGTTTTCCACGGAATTATTCAGTGTAACGTTTCGCTGGATGTTGCAGAGATAAGTGGGGAGCCAAAGCATAACGGGCTTGTAAAAACGCCTGCCAGTCGGCCACATCAGGTAAAGACGGAATAGTCACCAGCTCACCTTGATCCAAACCGGCCAGTGATGCGTCCACCATATCACCAGCTTCCATTATCATGCCGGGGTCCAGATGATTAATATCAAAACCTGCCCGTTCAAATATTTCGGTGCGGGTGAGTCCCGGCAACACGGCCTGAATTTTTACACCAACCGGAGCCAGCTCGGAGTGAAGTCCCTGGGTTAATGCCAAAACAAAGGCTTTAGTGGCGCTGTATACGGCGTTAAATTTCTCCGGCAATAAAGCCACGACAGAGGCGATGTTGACGATAGTGCCTTGCCCACGGGCCGAAAATACCTTGGCGGCGGCTAAGGTCAGTTGATGTAAGCCCAGTACATTCAGTTGAATCATGGTTTCCAGCTCGCTTTCGTTCGATTGCAATACTGCGCCTTCAGGGCCAATACCAGCGCAGTTGATCAGCATCGACAGCTTAGTGTCTTTATAGATGCGGGCTACAGTCACACGCCAGCCTTCGGCTGAACTTAAATCGGCAGGCAGGCATTCTACCTTGACCTGATAGGTGGAACTGAGTTTGTCCGCTAAGGCTGCTAAGCGTTCTGCGTTTCGCGCCACCAGAATTAAGTCGTACCCACGTTTAGCTAAGCGGTCGGCATAGGTTGCGCCTATCCCGGAGGAGGCGCCTGTTACAAGAGCTGTTGTCATTTGGGGTGTTCTGTTTTAGTCAATAAAGCTTGTCTGAAGACAAGGCGGTCATTGCATAAGATAGGAGTATTCAAGGGCCAAGGCATTAGTCCATCGGGGTGATTTGGCTCATACTTAGGTATGGCCTCACTGCTCAGACTTTAATTGAGTGGCAGTAATAGCGCAAAACAGGCACCAGCACAATTTTCATTGTTTTTGGCTTCAATAGTACCGCCCAAAGCTTCAATGATAGAGCGGCAAATCAGAGCCCCATACCCATACCCATACCCGCACTTTTGGTGGTAAAAAAACTGTCGAAGATATGAGGTAAATGTTCGGGTTTTATGCCCGGGCCATTGTCACTGATTTGTAGTTGCAGATGATGTTGATTGAGCCACAGGCTTTGAATATGAATCAGGGGCATTGTTTTTGGCAGACTACTGGTTTTGCCCGATAAGGCCTGCATTGCATTCACCAGAATATTAATCAGCACCTGTTGCAGCTGAGTACGGTCTGCCAGCAATTGAGGCAAACCCGGTTCCAGCTCCATTTCCAGTTGAATACACTGACTACGAAGTTCGTATTGTAAAAACAGCACTGACTCTTCCACACAGGCATTTAAATCAATCAGTTGCGGCTCTACTTTAGTATGGCTGGCCATAGCACGAATGCGGCTGATAATGTCGGCAGCTCGATAGGCGTCATTGACCATTCGCTGCATTAAATCCTGAGCTTTGTTTAAATCAGGCTCCTGTCGGTTCAGCCAGCGTAAGCCGGTTTCGCCATTAGTTGCTATAGCCGCCAATGGTTGATTCACTTCGTGGGCAATGGAGGCGGTCAATTCCCCCAGCATGGAAACCCGTGCTGCATGGGCTAATTCATCACGAAAATTATCACGCTGATTACGGTCAGCCACCCAGTCTGTAATATCCACTATGGTCAGTACCACCAGACCTAATTCCTTTAAGGTAGCGGTAGAGGCAGATGCAAATAAAATATCGATCACTTTACCATCCAGCCGGCGGATTTTGGTTTCGGCCTGATAACCTGGTTCACCTCTGGAGCCTGCTTCAATGCTGCGTCTGAAGGTATCGCATTGGCCAGGGATCCAATAAGGTGTGACAGGGCCTAAAATTTCCGCTTTGGTTTTAGCGCCATACAAGGTCAGAGTGTAGGGGTTCGCTTCGGCTATCCAGACCGCATCCATCGCCTGTTGCACAAATTCAGGATGCTCGTCTATATAGGCTTTTAAGTCGGTGACGCCCTGAGCTTTTAAAGCCCGAAATAGCTGGGTCTGACGGCTGACATCCAGTTGCTGAAAAGAAATGGCTGAGGCTTCAAACAAGGTTCTGAATTTAAACTCACTTTTCATCAGTTCGCGTTCAGCCTGTTTACGTTGCGTTATATCCACTAAGGAAATAAACACAGTACCTGAGTCACGTAAGGCAGGGGAGGCGAACATGGAAAACTGCACATCGACTGTGGTGCCATCAAGTACCTGCATAAAAGTTTCAGCTTCGTACTTAGAACGGCGCTGATAGCCCGCGTTAATGCTGTTACAAAAGGTATCGCTATTACCATTGCTCCAGTAGTGAATGACTGAACCCAGTAACTGCTCAGGCTGGCTGGCTTTAAAAATCCGCATCGCCTCGGCATTGACTTTAACCACTGTGGAGGCCTGCATGGCTTGAGCTAAAAAATCCGGGTTTTGCTGAGCATGCAGTACTAAATCCGTGACGCCCTGAGCACGTAACTGGATAAAGATCTGAGTGAGCGCACTGGTATCAATCTCAAAACAACCGACCGACATTGAATCGAACATAGTGCGGTAACGCAGTTCGCTTTGTCGTAACTCATCCTGAACTTGCTGGCTTTGAGTGACATCGCGGCCAGATTCGATAATATCCAGCAATTGCCCTGCATCGTCGTAACGGCAAGACCAACTGATATTAATTAATTTTAACTCGCCACTGGCATTGAAACGTTGCACCTGGAGTTACTGGGTGCTGGACTGCAACGAGCCAAGTACTGATGCGATATCGGATGAACTGGTGCAGCGCAGCAATGTACATACATTTTGTCCTAACGCCTGCTTTGCACTCCAGCCATAAAGCTGCTCTGCCGCTTTATTCCAGCCGGTAATAGTGCCTTCTGGCGTAAAGACTAAAACACTAAGCTGAATAAGGTTGAGGATTTCCATATCGTGCTGCTTCATCAGAGACCCTTAACTTAAATGTAAGGCTTCAGCCATTTTGACCAAATCAGCCAGAGTTTTTGCCTGCATTTTGCGCATGGCTGAACCCCGGTGGATTTTGATCGTGACTTCGCTTAATTGCAGCTCCCAGGCAATTTGTTTATTCATCTTGCCCTGACACACCAGCGTCATCACCTGTTTTTCTCTGCTGGTTAAGCTATCAAAGCAGGCGCGTACAGCTTCGCTGCTTTTTTCTGCATGCTGCTGATCATGAATACGTTCCATGGCTGTGGCCACAGCGTCCAGCATGTCCTGATCACGAAAAGGTTTGGTTAAAAAGTCCACAGCACCGGCTTTCATGGCCCGAACCGACATAGGAATATCACCATGACCTGTCATCAGGATCACGGGCAGTTGAATGCCATAATCCTGCAATTTCGCCTGAAAGCTCAAGCCACTTAAACCGGGCAGGCGTACATCTAAAATCAGACAGCCTTTTGAACCTGCTTTGTACTGCAATAAAAAATCAGCAACATCACCAAAACTTTGAGTTTGGTAACCCATTGAATTTAATAGACCCTCCAGGGCATAACGCAAGGATTCGTCATCGTCCACTACATAGACTTTCAATTCTTTGTTCACCTATCAGCCCTTTCTGTTTGCCCGCAGAATATTTTGATTACTATCGACTATAGCACTGGAATAACAACTGTTTTATGCTGCACTTCAATAGTCTGTCCGATTGCTAAAGGGAGTGTGTATGAAGCATTCAGTCAGATACCCTGTGTTGTCAGGGCTTGCGGGAATATTATTGCTATTAAGTGGTTGCAGCGTCAGTCAGACTATACCTTCCGAAGGCCAGTCTGTTGTTGCACTGCCTTCGCAGCTGTTGGAAACCTCAGGTTTACTTTGTCTTGAGCAAGACTTTATCAGCTTCAATGACTCAGGTGGCAAGCCAGTGCTGTATAGGTTTGACCGCAATGGCGATATAAAGCATCAGCTGCAGTTATCCTTCAGAAACAGTGACTGGGAAGCTATTAGCTCAGATGGTGAATTTTTGTATCTGGCCGATACAGGCAATAACGCAGGCTATAAACAGGCATTGTTTATTTACAAAGTGCCGCTGAATTGGTCTGGTTTAAAACAACCCTATAGGCCTGAGCGAATGGAAATCCTCCTGCCGGAAGATAAAAAGCGTCAGCCTTATCAACACGATCTTGATTTTGAGGCTCTGGTATACCAGCAAGACAGTTTGTGGCTGATCAGTAAAAGCTGGGATAGTCAGATCCCAAAACGTTACAAGCTGGATCCTAAGTTAAAACAGCAACAGCTTGGCAAAGCTATACCTTTTGCTAATCCAGGCTTTCTGATCACAGATGCGGTTTTTGATCAAAGCAAACAAGAGTGGTGGCTGGTGGGCTACCCGGATCCACGCAAAGCGATTTGGGCCTATTTAAGCAATGCTGGTTTTCAGCCACAAATCGCCCGTTATGATAAAGACCTGCTTTTACTGGAAACCAAAGCGCTACCTACCACAGGTCAGGTCGAGGGCCTTTGTATTGATCAGGACAAGCAGATTTGGCTCAGTGAAGAGGGTAATAAACAAAGTCCTGCGCTGTTAATTAAAACAGGTTTTAGCAGTCAGTGAATGATTCGCTTGGGCCGGGCTTGCAGAATAAAAGAACTGGCCTTAAAAAGGTAAGGCCAGTTTAAAAAACAGCTGGTTTCAAGGCTTAAATGAAACCAGCACGTCAGGAGTCATAACAACAGCAGAATTCACTTACACTTTCACCGAAAACCGCAGTTCGCTGCCGGTATTGGCGGCAACTGATTCAGTAATATCCTGATCTTCGACGGTTTTATCCGGGTTTAAAATCATTTCACGGAATTTAGCGAAGCCTTCCTGAATTAAGGAATAGGTGCTGTCTATATCGTCTGAAACTTTACCTTCCAACACACCCAAACCATCCAGAATACCGCGGGCATCTTCAAAACCTTTATCTACGCCACCGCCAACCAGGGACAGGAATTTATCCAGGCGTTCTTCTTCCGGCATATCCGGGTTTTGTTCAGAAAACTTTTGATAGAAAGCTGTGGCAAAACCAACAATACGATCGGCAGTGGCTTGTGGTGATGTGTCGACACCGCTGTTTTTAATTTTTTCAGCCGCGTTAGGGCCAAACTCAGCTTCCAGCTCACTGTTAATGCCTTCAAGCGCAGTTTTATACAATAATCTCATGGAGTTATCGTCATCACCTGTACTCAGTTTCAGCTGGTTTTCCATAATAGTGGCATTCAGCTTTTGTTTGTTCAGCTGAGAGGATGCGTAGCCGGAAAGCTTCTTTTCTTCAGTCGTTTCGCTTGTTTCAGTCGTTTTGTTGGCTTGCGCCTGAGCTGAGGCATTGGACGAGCCGACTCCATTAACAGATGACATAACACACTCCCTTTGGGCCTTTGTGAGGTTCAGTATAGTTCTGACTAATCAGGCTATCGGCAGTGGTTTTCATAACTTTAGGACTTTTTGGCAAAAAATTGCCGCGTTTTGTCGATGTCGGCGCAAAGTTGCCGCACGCCTTGCAGCATTCTGCTGGTGGTGCGGTGTACAAGGTCGGAGTCGGGTTGGCTAAACTGTTGATATTTAACGGCTGGAATAGCTGCCCATCGGCTCCAGTCCAGTAAAGATCGTGGTTCATTCACCGATACGGGCTGAATAATCAGTTGAGGTTGGCTGGCGACTACATGCTCCAAACTGACCTGTGGGTAATCTCCTATGGCAGTGGCAAAAGGGTTTGAGGCCCCACAAAGCTCCAGTTGCTGCTGTGGCCAGGCTTTTTGTGCCACTGTGGAAAGGGGTTGTTGCCACAGCTCATAAAATACGACGACTTTCTCTTTAGTACTGTAGGTCTGGTGTAGCTCGGCCAGGCCTTGTTCCATCAACAGGGCTTGCTGTTCTGCTGCATCCACAGCGCCAGTCAGCTGGCCTAAGATACGCAATTCTTTGGCAATATCAGTCAGTTGCAGCGGGTTAGAATCCACTACATGCAGACCAAACTGGCGCAGCTTATTTACATCTGCAGGCGGGTTGCCGTCTGTCCAGGCCAACACCAGATCCGGTTTTAACGCCAGAATTTTTTCCACCTGCAATTGAGCATAATTGCCCACACGAGGAATATTTTTCGCGGCATCCGGATAATCAGCATGGTCTGTAGTGCCGACAATTCTGTCGCCCACACCAATGCTATAGAGCTGCTCAACTAAATGAGGAGAGAGCGCAACAATACGCTGAGCCGGTTCGGCTTGTACTTTGACTGCAAATAATGCGCAGCAGCACAACGCAATACTTAGCACGTACCCAAAGTAATTGGAGTTGCAGCGCGACGACAAGTGATTGAGACCCCAGGAGCATAGTTTACCTATGTGACTGGGGCGAGAGCGCGCAGTCAACAAAGCTGAAGCTTCAAGTACGAAGGGTACGATCACCAATCTACTCCTTTTTGCACTTGTATCCCGGAGTCGAATGCATGTTTGATCGACTGGACTTCGCTGACAGTGTCGGCCATCTCAATTAAAGTCCGATGAGCGGCACGGCCTGTGATCACCACATGTTGGGTGGAAGGTCTGTTATTGAGTGCATTCACTACTCTGTCTAAATCTATGTAGTGGTAACTGACCATATAAGTCAGTTCATCCAGCAGTACCAGTTGAATGCTGTCGTCCAGCAGAAACTGTTCGGCTTTAGCCCATACCAGTTCTGCTGCGGCAATATCGGCCTCTCTGTCCTGAGTATCCCAGGTAAAACCTGTGTTCATCACGGCAAACTCAACGCCATGTTGTTGTAATAAATTGCGCTCACCGCAGTCCCATGTGCCTTTAATAAACTGCGCCACAGCAGCTTTTAAACCATGACCTACAGCACGGGCCACAGTACCAAAACCTGCTGTGGATTTACCTTTGCCGTTGCCAGTGATCACCAACAATAAAGCTTTGTCAGTGCTGGCGGCTGCAATACGACTATCGACTTGCTCTTTGAGCTTTTGCTGACGTTTTTTATGGTTTTGCTGTTTTACATCTGTTTTTTGTTCAGTCATCTTGTCTCTCTTTGGGAAAATTTAAAAACCAGCGCTACCAATACAGTGGATTTGCCATGGGCTTTGTTTGTTATAACGGCTGATCCGGCTGACGCTGCCATAGCCAATAGACATCTGCTGCAGCCAGCGGCTTTGTTGTAAGTCGATGTTTAATAAGGATGCCAGCAGCAGACGGATCACACCGCCATGCACTAGCCATAAAGCCTGCTGGTGCTGCTGCTCGTATTGCTGCTCGTATTGAGAGCTGCTATGCAATTCAAAAGCCTGTAAAACCCGTTGTTGAAAATGAGTTAAAGATTCACCTTCAGGTGGTGTGATCGCAAAAGGCTGTTGCCAGAATTGCTGTTGCTCTTGCCAATAGGGGCTTTGCTCGTCAAAAGGCACACCGTCCCACAGGCCAAAATTCATTTCTTTTAAATCCGGCTCTATCACAAGCTCCAGTTGCAGGCGCTCTGCTTGTGCTTCTGCGCTTTGGCGGCAACGTTGTAATGGTGATGTCAAAATATGCTGATAAGACTGGGTAGATAGCCACGACAGACAGGCCGGGGATGGTTCTTGCAACATCACATCAGTCCAGCCGTATAAAGCAGCTGGGCCTGCGACAGGGCCATGGCGTACTAAATCAATCTGCTGCATCAGTGCCTCGCTTTAAATAAAGCGGTAAGCCGGCTGCGACAAAAATCACCTCATCACAAACTCTGGCCAAGTGTTGGTTCAGCCAGCCTTGTTGGTCGACAAAAACGCGGTTCAGTTCGCCCATAGGCACCAGCCCCATACCGACCTCATTACTGACCAGTATAAGTTTTCCCTCAAATTGACAAACAGCATCAGCTAATCCTTGGCGCGCTAAAGCAAAATCCTGCTTTGGATGGTGATACAGCTGATTATTTAGCCACAAGGTTAAGCAATCGACTAATAGGGTCTGGCCTGAACCAGAAAGCTGCGTTAAGGCTTCACAGAGCAATAATGGGCATTCAAGTAAACGCCAGTCTTTGGGTCTTTGCTGCTGGTGCAGTTTTATCCTTTGGCTCATTTCGCTATCAAAAGCAGTGGCTGTAGCTATGTAAGTCACCTGCTCTGATGTTTTCGCAAGGGTTTCTGCCAGACTGGATTTGCCACTACGGGCGCCTCCTAAAATCAGCGTTTTTTTCATTACTGCTGTCTCCACCAGATCAGCCACACCAGATATAAACCAAGCTCAGTGACTTGCTGCGCTGCGCCTAATAAATCGCCTGTGTACCCCTGTAGCTGACTGCGGTAATAAAAAAACAGCAGGGTAAAACTTAAAGCCAGTGTGGCAAGGAGTGACAAAGCTAAAGACAAAGGGACAAAATACAAAAGCGGCACGACAAAAAGCCAGATCCATAGCAATGCCCGTTTTTGCAAGGATGTGGCTATAGGTTTGGTTTTACTCAACGAATCCAGTTGCTGATAAGGCAACACAAAAGTGACGCTGACTGCTGTGGCACGCGATAATCCGGCCACCAGCACTAAAGCCCAAATCGCTTCTGTCTCTAAGGCTTGCAGACTTTGCCACTTGATCAAAAAAACCGATAACAGTGCGACCAGACCATAAGTGCCGACTCTGCTGTCTTTCATAATCTCCAGCTTACGCTCTAGAGATAAACCACCGCCTAAACCATCGGCAGTATCAGCCAGACCATCTTCATGAAAAGCACCGGTGAGTACCAGTCCTGCCATTAAAGCCAACAACACAGCGATGGAAAAGGGCAGCAGCTGAGCGGTAGTCACCAGCACCAAAGCTTGCAAAGCACCGAGCAGCAATCCAACCAGACTTAGATAGCGGCTGCTTTGATTCAACAGCTCCGGGCTGTAGGGCGTTGAAGCGGGCACAGGAATACGGCTGAAAAATGACAAAGCAAGGCAAAACAGTTGCCATTGTTTAACTGGCCATTTCAGCACATGGCTAATCACTGGCTTCCACCACTTGAGTCACGCCGGCATCAGCAAAACTTGCCATATCGTTGTAAAAGCTGATAGCGGCTTTGAGCAGTGGCACCGCCAAAGCTGCACCTGTGCCTTCACCTAAACGTAAGCCTAAATCCAACAACACAGTGGCATCCAAAGCTTTTAACACCGCCTTATGGCCAGCTTCAGCACCCTGATGTGCAAAAATTAAATAGTCACGGCAATTTGGTGTTATTTGACAGGCCAATAAAGCCGCAACTGAGACAATAAAGCCGTCGATTAATACAGGTTTTTGCAACGACGCTGCGGCTAAGATGGCGCCGCACAGCTGGACTATTTCAAAGCCACCAAATTCGGCCAGAATGGACAGCGGGTCTTTGGCATAAGGTCGCTGTAAAGCCTGTTTAATTAACGCCAGTTTTAGTTCAAATTGTGTATCACTGATGCCAGTGCCACGACCAACACAAGTTTCAATAGGTAAATCAGTCGCAGCTGCGAGTAAAGCTGCAGCGCTGCTGGTATTGGCGATGCCCATTTCTCCCAACAGCAGTAAATCACAGCCTGCAACAATGTGTTGACGTGCGGCATGGCGACCTAAAGCCAAACCCGCTTCAACCTGCGCCAGACTCATGGCTGGGCCCTGGCTGAAATCTGCGGTGCCGCAGCCTAAAGAGTGTTGAATTAAGCCAGCCGCATCCGGCAATGGCAGCAGCATGCCGGCATCTACGACAAAAAGCTCAATGTCATTGGCACGGCAGAAACAGTTGGCTGCGGCACCACCTGCTAAAAAATTCATTACCATCTGCTGGGTCACTGCGCTTGGCGCTATGCTGACACCATGGACATTGATGCCATGATCGGCGGCAAAAATCAGCAACACAGGTTTATTGAGTGATAAACGGCCTTGGTTTTTACCAGGGCTCTGGATCAGCGCCAGTCGCAACGCCAGCGTCTCCAGCACACCCAAAGCGCCCGCTGGTTTAGTTTTTAAATTGATCCGTTGTTGTATGACTGAGGTCGCAGTTTTATCTAAAGCAGGTATTTCAAATAACATAACAAGCGACTCCGTTTTCATCAGCGTTTAACCGCGGCGGTATTTAAATAACATGGATAAAAAGAACAGGCTACCTATGGCTGACGTGACTACCCCTATAGGCAATTCCTGGTCTGGCAATATGCTGCGGGATAAGGTATCCACGCCAGCTAAAAACACAGCACCCAGCCAGACAGATCCCAGCAATAAGGCCACGCTGGATAAGCCAAATAAGGAGCGCACCAGATGGGGGATCATCAGGCCGACAAAAGCAATGCCACCACAACAGGCGACAATAGCAGCGCTGACCGCAGCACAAAGCAGCAAAATAATTAAACGTAAAGGTTGTACATTAACGCCTAAACTACGGGCACTTTCATCGCTTAATACCAAAGCGTCTAACTGACGGCGATACAGTAAACCCAACAGCAAAGTGATAAACACCAGCGGGCTTATCAAAGCGACATGAGTCAGGCTGGCCTGACTTAAACTGCCCATCAGCCAGAACATTACGCGGTTGGCGGCAAAAGGTTCAGATAAATACAACAAGGTGGTGGTGATGGCACTGAGCATAAAGCTGACAGCTACGCCACAAAGCAACAAAGTCTCCAGCCTCTGCCAGCGACTGCTGGCCCCAATAATCAGCACCAGAAATACTGCCAGCAAAGCACCGAAAAAGGCGAATAAGGGGGTTAACAGTTGCCACTCTGGAACTACGATAGTGGCTATGGTTGCACCTAAAGCTGCGCCTGAAACTATGCCAAATAAATAGGGATCGGCCAGCGGGTTACGGCTGGCGTTTTGCAGCAGCGCACCACAAAGGGCTAAACCAGAACCTGCCAGTAAAGACAATAATAAACGCGGAAAACGCAGTTGCCACAGCACTGTTGACTGCATGTCATCCAGCGGCGCCAGACCAAATAATCCGGCAACCGGGATAGGCACCGAGCCAGTGCTTAATGCCAGCAGACACACCAGTACTAGCACTAATACCGCGAGTAACAGACGTAGTGGTACAGGCAAAGCCGCTAATAACACCTTGCTCATACAGAATCCTTATAGCCAAAACTGACCCGTGGACAATCACCAAAAGGGTTTTTATCGATGAGGCAAGGAATACGGAACACCTCTGTAAGCAGCTCCTGCGTCAGTACTTGCTCTGCTGTGCCGTCCGCCACCAGTTGGCCCTGATTGAGCAGCAATAAGCGGTCGCAGTAACGTGACGCCAGATTTAAATCATGAATACTGGCGACCACGGTAATATTCAGCGCTTTGGCAATACGCAGCACCTGATGCTGGTAATACAAATCCAGATGGTTGGTGGGTTCATCCAGCAACAACAACAGCGGTTTTTGCATCACGGCGCGGGCCAATAATACCCGTTGTTGTTCACCTCCGGATAAATGGGCAAAGGAATGGCGCTCTTTATCAGCCAGGCCCACCAGTTCCAGACTCTGCCGTAAGTGCAGCAGGTCTTGTTCTGTATTGGTTTGCCATAAGGCTTTGTGGGGAATAAGCCCCATCAGCACCACATCGGCCACTGTTAAATCAAATAAAGGACCAGATAACTGACTGACTAAAGCGACTTTGGCTGCAAGTTCTGATTGAGTAAAACCGGAGATGGGGTGGCCTTGTAATCTAATCTGGCCGGAGCTTGGCTGATATTCCTTTTGCAGCAGTCGTAACAAGCTGGTTTTACCGGCGCCATTAGGGCCAAGCAAAGCCACAAACTGGCCTGGCTCGATAGCAAAATTCAGCCCAGTTAATATCTGCTGCTGATTGATCTGCAACTGCACCTGCAAAAATTCGACAACCGGGGTTTGGCCCACTACAACGCTCCATTAAAAAACGGGCAGGGACCAGGACATGCGGTAAAAACCGCAGAGTTCCGGCACAGTGTAAGCCCGCACTGTGTGCTGCAAAAAATTGCAGCGCCTGAGGTTTGTAAAGGCAGGACATCTGACTTGCCATACTCAGTTCAGAGCGGCTTACAGTTGCGGGTACAGTACAGGATTTACACCTGTTTCCCTTTCAAGTTCATTGCAGTGGCTAAAAGCTGTTGCAGAACACCTTCAACAAAACCAACGCAGTGTAGCAGAGCAGAGAGCCGGACGTCAGCAGAAATGTCCGGCGCTCTGGATGTCTTTTAAAGTAAGGAGTAGAGGCTTATTCAGCAACCACTGTTTTGGTCAGCTCTGTGCCGTCGGCTTGTTTGATGAGAAAACTGACAGACTCTCCCTTATTTTTCTTCATTAAATCTTTGGCATCATCAGCAGGGCATCCAGGAATAACACAATCAGCTATTTTCAATATTTGGTCACCCACCAATACCCCGGCTTTTTCCGCGGCGCCGCCTGCAACCAGTTCTTTTACTTTAACGCTGGATAAAGTTGGGTTAAAAAAACCACCTTCGACTGCAATATCCAATGCCAGACCCATTTTGCCTTTTTCCGCAGCCAGAGTTGTGGGACTCACCACCAAGCTGTAAAAAGCAGCAGATAACAACAGCATTTTTTTATTCACGCCGATGATTCCCTATCTTTAAATTAACGAATAAAACCAGATGTTTACATAAGCGACAATAAAACGAATATAAGATGGAAACAAGCTACAGCTGAAGATATTTAGCTAAGCCGGATTGGCACATCTGGTAAAGCAAATAACGTCGTGCAATAGTAGATTTGTGTGATCTGACTCATAGGTTCGTTGATGCGAAAAAGCTTGTTGTCTGGATTAGCTGCCATAGCGTTGTTGTACTGTGGTGAAACACAGTCTTGCGTACTGCGTATGGCTGCGGAAGTCGACTTTCCACCTCATCTGATCTTACAAGATCAAGGTTGGCAGGGACAAAGTGTTGAGCTGTTGCAATTACTGGCCAAGGAGGTCGGCTGCGAACTGCAGTTTATTAACAGTCCATGGTTGCGTTCTTTAGCGCAAATCAAATCCGGCGAATTGGATTTAGTCAGTCATTTGTCGTACAGCGAAGCTCGGAAAAGTGATTTTGCTTTTATTGGCCCTCATCATATCGAATCCATCTGGTTGATAGGCAACCCGGATAAGTTACCCAAAGTATCGGCTTTAAAAGATTTATCTCACGACGTTGATTTGGGCCGTATTGCTGAGCTTAATGGGGCTTATTACGGCGAAGAGTTTGAACTGTTAAAACAGAATCCTTTTTTTGCCAGACAACTGGTTAGTATCAGCAGTATTCAGGACAAACTGGCATTGCTGGAGGCGGGCAGGGTTAATGCGATTTTAGAAGATGAGTCTGTACTTTATTACTGGCAAACACATCAGTATAAAAATGCCAAAAATTATCAGCCTTTAGTGCTGGTGTATCAAAGCCCTGTCTATTTTGGTTTCAGTAAAAAAACCTTATCCACAGCTATGTTAGTCAAATTGCAAAAGGCATGGCAGAAGTTGTATGACCAGGGCCTTATAGAAAAAACAGTGAAGCGTTATCAGCGAAAAACCACAGATGTGCTGACCCCTTCGACTATCTTGTAACGTCGTAGAGTAAAACGGCCACTGTGCTTGCCAGCAGGCAATACAGCGCCATGGGAACTAAGGTAAAACGCATAATCTGTCCTTCCTGCCCTGTCAGTTTCACTACTGAAGCTGCAGCTACCACGTTTACTACACAAAGCATATTGCCTGCGTTGGCTCCCAGCATTTGTAGCGCTAACACCAGGTGCAAGGGCAGGCCTGAATCCGTCGCCAGTTGTTGTTGCATACTGGCAAACATCAGGTTGGAAAAGGTGGCAGAACTTGCGATAAATGACCCTAAGGCACCCACCCACGGCGCACACCACAACCAGATATCCGCCAGATGCGCAGTGGCCATAGCGGCCAGATACATCGGCATAGCGGGCAAATCTGCACTGTTCAGATCCGAATGTAAAAACAGCCGCACCATAGGCACTGCGCTGGCAAGCGTAATAGCAGCAGGCCAGATCCTGCTTAAGCTTTCAGTCGTGGCTTTGCGCACCAGTTGGCTGCGTTTTGTTTGCCATGGCAATAACAAAAGTACGGTCAACACAAACAAAGTACCGGGTAAATACAAAGGCTGGACTGAGGTGGACAAGGTAGAGCCAAAAATCTCTGACCAATTCAATTGCACTGCCTGCAACGCATCTTTCAAAGGTAAAAATTCCAGTCGGCTGATCACCAATAAAGCCGCAAGCAACAGATAAGCGCTCCAGGCTTTGAATAAAGCTAAGGGCTCAGGCGCAGCACCACTATCCTCTGTACAAGTTTTATCTGTATCGCTGTCGCAGCGCCATAGAGTTGCAGGCACGGCTATATCAAAACGTACCAGCAAGGTCAGCAGCACCAAGCCTGCCAAAGCACCTAACAAAGAAGGGAATTCAGGACCAAGATAACGGGCGACCAAAAATGCCGGCAGGCTATAACAAAGGCCTGATAAAAAGGCCAGCGGCGCAATAGCCAAGCCAGAACGCCAGCCTGGAGTGTCACTAAAATAGCGGCACAATAGCAGGCACATCAGCACTGGGATTAAGCTGGCGCAAAACAGATCAATACTGGCTGCGGTTATAGCGCTTTGCGCTATCAGCTCTGGCGAAACGCCCGGTAATCCGTTGGTCAGGCCTACCAGTACAGGAGTACCTATAGCGCCAAAAGACACAGGCACTGAATCTGCTATCAGGGTTAAAACCACAGCAGCGAGTGGCCTGAACCCCAATGCAATCAGCAGAGGTGCTGCTATCGCGGCCGGAGTACCAAAACCAGCCGCACCTTCTAAAAAAGCCACCAGTAACCAGCCAACAAACAATAACTGAATTCGATGATCGCTGGAGATACTGGCAAAACCTCGACGGATCAGCAAAAAGCTGCCGTTATTTTCCAGCAGGTTTAACAGCAGCAAAGCACCAAACACCACCCACAGCACAGTAGCTGCAATGACCAGACCTTCTGCGACGGCTGCTGCTATTTGCACTGTTGGTACAGACCAGACCATGGCACTTAAGATCACTGTGCCCAGCAGACAAAGTGGCATAGCTTTGCGGGCAGGCCAACGTAGAACCACTAAAAACAGCAGCACACTGAGTAGTGGAAAAAGCGCACTAAAAATAAGCCAGTAGTCCATTTGCTTTTATTCCCTTGGCCAGACACAAGAGCTAAGGTAGCTGATTTTTGAAGCGATAAACCAGATCTAAAACAATATGCTGCTTTTCAGTCTGCAGTGGAGCATTCATTAGAAGTCTGTCATGAGAGACCGGATAGAAAAAGACCCCGCATAGAGCGGGGTCTTGTCTGCTGTTTATGTAAAAAGCTTTAGTGTTCCGGCGATTTTTCCGGAGCTTCTTTATCCAGCTGTTCCAGTTGTTTACTAATGGCTTGTGGTGAGCCAGTATTGCGCGCCAATACCATATAAGCCACAGGCACTACATAAATGGTCAGCAGGGTAGCCACACCCACACCAGCGAAGATCACCATACCTATCACCATACGGCTTTCAGAACCTGGGCCAGTGGTGACAATCAGCGGAATAGCACTGAAAACAGTGGTGAATGCCGTCATGACGATAGGGCGCAAACGTAGGGCAGAGGCTCGTTTAATCGCTTCTTCAAACTCGACCCCTGCGTCACGTAGCTGGTTGGCGAATTCAACTATTAAAATGCCGTTTTTTGCCACCAAACCTATCAGCATCACCAGGCCTATCTGGCTGTAAATATTCAGCGTCATTCCTGCTAAATACAAACCTGCCAAAGCACCGACCAAACCCAGTGGTACTGTCAGCATAATGACAAAAGGATGCACAAAACTTTCGAACTGTGCGGCTAACACCAAAAAGGTGATCAACAAAGCCAAAGCAAAGATCAGTACTGTTGATTCGCCACTTTCTTTAAACAGCAGCGACTCGCCTTTGTAATCGATACCTACTGTGCCTTCAATATTGTCTTTGACAGTCGTTTCTAAAAACTCCAGTGCTTCGCCTAAGCTGTAGCCTGGCGCCAGGTTGGCGGTAATGGTGATACTGCGCATTCTGTTGTAACGGTTTAAGCTGGATGTGGTCGCTTCTTCTTTGAGCACCACCAGGTTATCCAGAGGGATCAGCTTGCCCGACTCTTTAGCCCGTACATAAACATTGCTGATACTGCCAGGTTTGGCAAAATCTTTGTCTTCGCCTTCCAGTATCACGTCGTATTCTTTACCCCTGTCGAGGAAAGTAGTGACCCTGCGACCACCCAGCATAGCTTCCAATGCCTGACCTACAGCACCCACAGAGATACCTAAATCTGCAGCCCGCTCGCTGTTAATTTCCACCAGTACCTGAGGCACAGTTTCTTTGTAGTCGTGATCCAGCATTTGCAGTTGCGGATTTTCTGCCGCTTTTGCCAGCACTATATCGCGCCACTGCACCAGTTCCTGATAAGTATTGCCCTGAATAACAAATTGCACAGGACGACCACCACCACGACCGCCGCCTAAGCCGCTGCGCATAAAGGTGAAGGCTTTTACATCAGGCAACTCGTTCAGTTTGCCACTGACTTCCTGCATCAGCTCTGAAGTGCGTCTTTTGCCGTTGCTCCAGTTTTCGGTGCCGACTATCGCCACGCCACCTGAATTGCCCCAGCCAGGTACCCGGATCAGCAAGCGGTTAAACTCACCTTTTTCGTAGTAGGGCATCAGTAAATCTTCGATTAAACGCATATTGCGGCTGTTGTTGGCGTAACTGGCGCCTTCGGCACCACTCATATTGACAAAAAAGGTGCCTCTGTCTTCCTGTGGTGCAAGCTCTGATGGGATTAGCTTCAACAGCAGCAGGGTCGCCACAAAACTCATTACCAGCACGGCCATAGTGGGCCAGCGGCGAGCTATCACTGAATTCAGCTGATTCCTATAACCCGCTTCCAGTTTGGCAAAACCTTTGTGCATAGCGGCACTAAAACGGGATTCACGTTTTTTGTGCGTTAATAACTTACTAGCCAGCATAGGGGAGAGGGTTAACGCAGTAATAGCGGAAAAGGCCACAGCAGCAGCTACAGCTAAAGCAAATTCGGTAAAGAGTTTACCCAGTTCACCCTGCATAAAGACCAGCGGTACAAACACCGCAATCAATACCAGCGTAGTAGCAACTACAGCGAAACCTACTTCACGGGCACCGCGGTAGGAGGCAAGTAGCGGGTGTTCACCTTCTTCAATACGCCGATAGATATTTTCCAGTACCACTATGGAGTCATCTACCACTAAACCTATGGCTAAAACCATAGCCAGTAAGGTGAGTAAGTTAATGGAAAAATCCAGGGCGTAGAGCACAGTCACAGCGGCAACTAAGGCAACAGGCACTGTGATGGCAGGAATAAAAGTAGCGCGCAAATTACCAAGGAACAGGAAAATCACCAGTACCACCATACCCATGGCAATACCTAAAGTGTTGTACACCTCTTTGATGGATTCAGCGATAAAAAGTGAGGAGTCATAACCAGGTTCTATGGTGGTGCCTGCAGGTAAACCGGCTTTAATTTTCTCCATTTCGGCACGGGCATTTTGTACCACGTCCAGCGTATTGGCTTTGGACTGCTTAATAATGCCTATGCCCAACAGGTTTTTACCATCACCACGGAATTCGTTTTCCTCATCTTCCGAACTTAAAATCACTTGTGCTACTTCACCTAAACGCACCAGGTAATTGTCTTCACCCCTTTTGATGGCTAATCGGCTGAAGTCCTGCTGAGTTTTGTAGGTACGAACGACCCGTACGGTAAAGTTACGATCTTCAGATTTGATATTACCAGCCGGCAGTTCGACGTTTTCAGCGCGCAGCACAGTTTCAATGTCCTGCACTGTGACACCACGGGCGGCCATAGCGTCTTTGTCCAGCCACAAGCGCATCGCATAACGGCGCTCACCGCCAATCTGAATACGGGCGACACCGTCGACGACAGAAAAACGCTCGACTATGTAACGGTCGGCATAGTCAGATAATTCCAGGTTGGTCATGGTTTCGCTGTTCAGCACAAACCAGGCAATAGTGTCGTCGTCGCCGTCTGCTTTAAATACTTCAGGCGGATACGCCTGATCGGGCAGGTTATCCAGAATACGGGAGACACGTTCACGCACATCGTTGGCTGCAGCGTCTATATCACGGCTGATATTAAATTCAATGGTGACGTTCGAGCGGCCATCACGGCTATTGGAGTTAATATTTTTAATGCCTTCAACACCAGAAATCATATCCTCAATAGGCTGAGTGATTTTGGTTTCAACGATTTCAGCTGAAGCGCCCGGATAGTCTGTACTGATGGTGACTATTGGCGCATCAATATCAGGGAATTCCCGCAGCGGCAGCATAGTGAAACAGACAATACCAAAAATCAGCAAAATCAAATTCACTACAGTGGCAAAGACCGGCCTTTTGACCGAAACATCAGATAACCACATGCTTATTGCCCCGCTTTGCTAACAGTTGGAGCGACAATAGAACCTGAGCGGATTTTGGTGGTGCCTTCAATGACAACCTGATCGCCAGGATTTAAACCCGAAACAATTTCCACCAGGCCAGGTAGACGTTGTCCCAGTTGAACTTCAGTTTGTGTCACGCTGTTGTCTTTGTTCACCACAAACACATACTGTTTGTTTTGCAGTGGCACTATCGCCTTTTCAGACACTTGCAGCGCCTGTACTTCAGCCAGCGTGACGCTGACGTTTAATAACATACCAGGGCGTAATTCGAGTTGGTCGTTAGGCACCAGGGCGTGTACTTTCACAGAGCGGGTGACAGGGTCTAAGCGGGTATCAATGGCTTTAATCTGACCGGTAAATAATTTGCCCGGGTAAGCGACACTGCTGGCGTTGACCGCCATGCCTGGTTTTAACTGCGCCAGATAATACTCAGCGACGCTGAACTCCAGACGAATCATGCTTAAATCATCCAGCGTTGTCAGCACAGTGCCCGCTGTTAAGTAAGCACCTTCACTGACCTGACGTAACCCCAAAACACCACTAAATGGTGCTCTGATGGTCATTTCATTCAGCCGGGCTTTTACTGCGTCCAACTGAGCTTGTGTGGTATTCACTCTGGTTTGCTGTTCGTCCAGTAAAGACTGAGCCGTGGCCTGAGTTTTTGCCAGATTTTTTACCCTTTCCAACTGGCGTTTTTGATCCAATAAAGATGCAGATAATTCGGCGACACGGGCACGTTCTTCAACATCATTCAACTGAGCAATTAACTGGCCTTTTTCAATACGCTGACCCTCATTAATATGAAGAACAGTTAAGTAGTCGCTGGTGTTGGTGACAATTTGTACTGACTCATTCGCCAGAGCAGTACCCAGGCTTGTGACCTGACGTACTAAAGTGGAATTGCTGACAATTTGTGTGCTTACTAAAGTCGCTGCATTGGCTGCCTTTTGCTCTTCTTCAGGTGATTGATTTTGAAGAAAAAGATAAACAACAAACAAGAACATGCCAATTAATAAAACCCATATCAGGCGCGAATTTTTTTGCGTCACGGTAACTCCACTCTGGTACTCTTCGAATAATGGGCTTTATTGTAGGGAATATTAGCCAAAGCAGTGCACGGGTTATCGCAATGACTCAGGTGTTGGTCGTATCGGAGGAGTGAATGTCGGAACAAAAGTGTGAGTTTTGCCACAATATGCGCTTTTACATTGTCTGGGTTGTGCTGATGGCCGCATTTTATTTTTGGTATATGGACTAATGGAAAAGCTTCAGTACAGAGCTGCCACCGCAAGAGGTGGCGTGAAAACATTGTCACTTAGCAGTGTGGCCTTGTTGTTATGGTTGTTTTTATTACTGCTTGTCCCCGATGCACTGCATAGTTCAGCCTGGGTATTACTGCTGATTTGCTGTTTGTTGGGTATGGTTGCTGGTTATGCCAAATTGACCGAGCCTTTGTATGTGATAGAGCTGGATCAGCAGGGGTTTTATTATATACATCACAAAGGACGCTGGTTTATCCCCTGGCAGGGCTTTTCTTTTATTTCTGTGCCTGAACTGGCTGGAAAGGAGTTGGCCTATATTGGAGTGAAACTTCGTAACTACGATGAATTTCTTAATCAACTCCAGCCTCGCTTAGCAGTTCACATTATGGTAGAACAACGTCATCTCCTGATTGCAGCACTTGGCAGTAATTGTCCAAGCGGAACTTGCCCCACGGATCTGATGGTTGAAGTCGGGGAATACCGGGGAGCAACACGCAGTTATACTGGTGCTATTGCAATGTTTGCCCGACGCATGCAATTATTGCGGCAATTAACCGGCTTCGATCTGTTTATTCCGATAAGTGCTATAGGCTCAGAACCTGCTGATTTTTGCCGCAAAGTGAATCAAATCCGGTTACAATGTTTAGACAATACAGTCACCTAGACACTTGATGTGCGTCTGTATCATAATGGCGCGATAAAACAAAATTAAAAACGGTATTTCAGTTATGAATAATTATGAAAAAGCATTTTTAGTCAGTGGACGCAACACCTTGATCCACAAGCAAAAAAAAGTGGACTTAGTCATTGTGAATGATACTGGTGATCCGGTAATAGTGGCGACTCGTCATGGTGTGAAAATATTTACTGAAGAAGTTCCTGCAACCAAAGTTGATGCGAAAGCCCGCTATCTGGAATTAGTGGATATTGCCAGCTCTGACGTATTCAGCGAAAACAAGACGCTTTTATTTGTGCAGGCATTAAATAATAAAGAATACAAAGTAGACTACAGCAAAGTGGGAACAGATTTATTTATCCGTATCCACCAAGAGAACTATATTTAATAGGTTGTTAGATACAAATCCTTATTCAGGGTCAATGAATTGCATTGCCTGATGAATTTGTCGTAGTGGCGGCTTGTTTTAAAAGTGGTAATTGCTTGTGACAGTAAATGCTTTAGCGTGTCAGTTTAGCCTCAAAGACGATTTAGTCTTTATTCATATGCCTGTTACTCAGACCAATCTGACGGCTGAATTATTAAAAGAGCAATTACAACAAGCAGGCTATGGTCGCTGCTTGTTGCTGCAAGACCAAATCAAAAATTTGTTGCTGGAATACCAGCAAGTTCAACAGAAAATCAAACAGCAGCTTCAGGCCGAAGGCTATGTGCTCAAATACAAAGTTGCCGAGCGTGTCCATGCTCAACTGAAAGTCGAGATCAGCAGCGATGCTATGCTTGCAACCGCAGAAATCACAGCTGCTTACGGTGGTAATCCAATTTCTGCCAACGAAGCAGTCAAAGCAGGACAGGAAGCGGGTATTGTATTTGGTTTTCAGAAAGAACAAATCCTTCAATTAGTGGCGCAGGCCAGCCGCGCTGAGCCAGGCAGTAAAACCAAAGCGGACATAGCGGTAGGCAAATTGCCAACCCCTGGCCGTGATTCAGTGTTTGAACTGCTTATTCGTGATATGTCTAATCGCAATAAACAACCTATTGCCCGTTCTGAAGGGAAAGTCGATTTACGTGATTTTGGCGCTATTGCTTCGGTGAGAACGGGTGAAGCTTTAATGCGTCGTCATCCGCCTACCAAAGGCAAAGAAGGCATGACAGTCACTGGTACCCGTTTGTCTGCTCTGGACGGGCAGCAATTACCCTGGGGGGCTGCTGAAGGCTCTGCTGTGTCTGCTGATAACCCTGACTTGTTAGTTGCTTGCCAGGACGGTATGCCACGCTTATTAGATGCCTGTGTCGCTGTGGATGAAGTTTTTGTCATCAACAAAGTCGATGCCGGTTCAGGTCATATTATTTTTAAAGGCGCAGTGGTCATCAATGGCGATGTGGCGCAAGCCATGAAAGTTGTTGCCGGTGGCAATGTGTTTGTTAAAGGCGTATTTGAAGGTGATCTGATTGAATCCGGTGGTGATGTCACTATAGGCGGTGCCATTATTGGTCATCAGGTGGGCGAAGTAGGTGAACATACCGAACTGAGTACACAAGTCAGGGCTAAAGGTAATCTGAATTGCACTCTGGCACAATACGCCAATATAAAATGTGAAGGTCGTCTCACGGTATCCAAACAGTTATTACACTGTCAGGTTGAAGCCGATTCTGTATTAGCAGGTACCGAAGAAAAAGCCAATGGCAAAATTGTCGGTGGCCGTTATTATCTGGGTAATGGTTTACGTTGTGGCAATCTTGGTGCTCCATCCGGTAGCTTGTTGCAAATACTGCTGAATAAACAAATGGATCCGTTGATAGAAAAACAAAACGTGTTACGCACCAGTTTAGTTGCCCTAAAGGCTGAAATGGAATTGGTAAAACAACATGTAGAGCAGCTTAAGCAAATGGAAAAATCGCCGGCAGTGCAAGAACAGATGGCGGCCATGGTGGAGGAGTTTGAAGAACACCGTAGTATTGCTTCTGCTTTTATCGCGGATATCAAGCAACTGGAAGAGCAAAGACGACAGCTGTTATTGTCGGTTTGTATCGAAGTCACCCAGCAACTTTTTGCAGGAGTGGAAACCAGCTTTGGTAATGAAGTTTTGAGAACTAAAAAGGAGTACGGCGCTTCCCGTATTCGATTATCTGAACAAGGTGTAGTGGTAGAGGCTCTGTAAGCGCCTCGCTTTTTCAAGCGACCTCTGTTGCTTATTTCTACAAAACTGGCCTGCCTTTTGCTTTGCTTTTTTTGGTTACTTCTGACGTCAAATTTTTGCTGTTACTGGTGCTGATCGGCAGTGCCATAACATCATGCGGTGGAATAAAGACAATGATACGAACACAACAATGGTTTCTTTTACTTTTGCTTAGCGCATTTCTCACTGGATGTGGTGGCGGAGGTGGAGGTGATTCCGATTCCGGTGGTTCTGCTTCCAGCGTCAATGCCGGGATAGATCAAACAGTGAATGAAACGGACAGTTTTACCCTGAATGCGTTGGGCGATCCTGCAGGCGGTACTTTTTCCTGGCGTCAGTTATCCGGAGCCGCAGTGGAAGGTATGCCAGCCAGTACTGCATCTGTAACTCTTGTTGCGCCTTTGGTGAAAGCCGATAGTATCCTGGTATTTCAGGCTACTTACACAACACCGGGCGGTCAGAACTTAACAGATGAAGTTCAGGTGCTGGTGAAGGCTGAGAATCAGGGACCTGTTGCTGTTCTGCAAATAACCCAGCCTTCTATATTACCTGTGGCGCAAGGCTTAACCGTCAGCATCAGTGCCGCTTCTTCTTATGATCTGGATGCAGATGGCATTATCGCCAGTTACCTGTGGACTCAAACTTCTGGTTCTGCGGTGACACTGACTGGAGCAAATACAGCGACCGTCAGCTTTGTTGCGCCTTTGGTGGCTACACAAACTGATATTGAGTTGGCGTTGACTATTACCGATGATGAAGGTTTAACAGGGCAAGGCAGCATCAAAGTACCGATCCGTGCCAGCACGCAGCAGATTATCGCTGATGCAGGAGCTGATCAGCAGGTACGGGAGTTTGCTGAAGTGCAGTTAGACGGCAGCGGGACACGCACAGTGACCGGCAGCTTCAGTTGTCGTTGGAGCCAGTTAAAAGGCCAGACGCTGGTGCTGGTCAATCCCACCTCTTGCCAGGCTTCTTTTATTGCACCTGACATCTCAGGCACCAGTCAGCTGGAGCTGCAATTAATAGCAACAGACAGCAACAACCAGACAGCGACTGACACTATGCTGGTCACCGTCAGTAACGCCGTACTTGGTGATTTACCTGATACAGGTGTGGTGAACTGTTATGACATTTCAGCTGAGATCCCCTGTGGTGATGAAAGCTATCCGCGTCAGGATGGTGACGGTGGTCGTGATAGCGTAGTGCAGTATTTACGTAAAATAGGCAAAGGCGAAAAGGCTTTCGATTTTACCAAGTTGGATCAGTTTGGTGACGAGCTGGCAGACACAGCCAATGAGTTTTCCTGCGTACGTGACAATGTCACAGGTTTGATTTGGGAATTAAAAGAACCTGTGATTACGCCGCCTCCTGCCAGTACTTTAAGAGCAGCGAACAACAGATACAGTTTTGTGAATACCAATGCAGGTAATGGTGACGAAGCCGGTGTACCTGCACCAGCGTCAAGCACATGCCCAAGTGCAGAGAATTGCGGTATCGAAGTGTATGTGGAAGAGGTGAATGAAACAGCGTATTGCGGTGGTGCAAACTGGCGCTTGCCTACTTTGGAAGAGCTGATGTCTATCGCCGATTTTAGCCGTATTGGTGAAAATCACTTGTTAGATCCGGCATTTTTCCGTTTTGAACCTGATCACTCTGTGCAGAACAATATGTTTTACTGGACCACACAAACCAGTGCAGAAGGTGGTGGTGGTATTTCTGCCTGGGTGTTTGATATCCGCAATGGTAATGACAATACCTTGCCGAAGCAGCAAAATCAGTTAGGTTATGTGCGTCTGGTGCGCTCACCATAAGGGAATTTTATGTCAAAGTATTTTATGTTCTTACTGATGGTGGCAGGGCCCGTTCAAGCTGCTCAGGTGTGTTACAGCGATATCACGACCACTAAACCTATTGCCAGTTTTCAATTAAACGCAGATGGTACAGTGCTGGATACGACTACTAAGCTGATGTGGTCACGTTGTCTGGTAGGACAAAGCTGGGACAACTCCAGCAGCACTTGCACCGGCACAGCACAACAACTGGACTGGCCTGAAGCTTTAACTGAGGCAAAACGTAGCACCCTGGCAGGCTATAGCACCTGGCGTTTACCTAATGCCAAAGAAGTGCTGACGCTGGTGGAGCGCAGCTGTGTTGACCCTGCTATTAATCTGACGGCTTTCCCTGCCAGTAACAGTGAGAATATGTGGACTGGTACTACAGTGGTAAATCAACCTGATCGGGGCTGGGCTATTGCGATGTATAGTGGCAAAAATAATTCCAAGGAAAAGATTATCCGCTTATACGTACGCTTAGTGCGGTTTAGCGACGAGTAAAATGGCTTGTGCTGTGGTCTTTTCGATGAAAGACCACAGCAATGCGTTACTTCCTGATGATCTCACTGCCTTTTTCACCTAAGCTAGCCTCAATTGCTTTACCAATCCCCTTGAAAGAGAGTTGATATTTTGCATCGTGTTTTGATCCTGTTATTGATGTTCTTTAGCTGGCAAGGCTTTACGGCTGAGTGCAATATGGCATTTCGCCACGGTATTTTAATTTCCCCTGAACAAATTCGTATTCAAAGCACTAACCGCACTGTATTTCAGATCAATCAGGATCAGGATTTATTTATTCGCGGCGAATGGATCACGTTAAATCCGGCAGAGCAAGAGCTGGTGCGCCAGTATGCGCAGGGGTTGCGTAAATTTGTGCCAGAGTTGGTCACCATAGCAGTGGATAGTGTCGAGCTGGGTTTAACTGCGATTGAAAACATGCTGGTGGGTATTGGCAGCACGGCGCAGCAAGAAGAGTGGCAAGCGCTGATCCGCGAAACCACCTATCAGCTGACATCACGTTTTGTTCGAAGTGGTGAACATTTTTATCTGGCGCCCCAAAGTCTGAACGAGCTGGATGCCTTTTTACATGGTGAATTGAAAACACAATTAAAAGACCTGGCTAAATACACTGTTGGCGCTGTCTGGGATGCTTTACGTGATGCACTGCGCCAAAGTGAAGATGACTTTGAACGTTCTGAAAGTCAGAACTGGCAACCTGCCGATGAATTACTGGCCAAAATTAATACCGGCCTGGATTTAAAAGCCGACGAGCTGGAACAAAAATCCGTATTATTTTGCCAGCGACTGACCGAGCTAGATCAAATTGAAACGCAGCTACAACAACGAGTGCCACAATTGCAGGCTTATGATGTAGTGACGATGAAATAGCCGAATTGAGTCAACACAGGAAAGTTGTTGTTAACTCTGCCGGGTAAGTTTCGCTTTTAACTGTTCATTACGGCTTTTTTCTTTTTCCAGTAACTGCTTTAACTGAGCGATTTTTGCAGCAGCTTCATCATCCTGTATCGCTTTAAGCCTTAATTCTCCTGACTCCGCATCTCTGACCTGTCTGGCTCTGGCATTGCAGGTTGGGCAACTGTGTAAATCTGACATAAGTACCTCTTCTTTAGTTTTTTCTTCAGTAATGTGTTTAATAGTTGATATAATCAACTTAATTGTGGGTCTTTTGGTAGATAAAGTCAACTAATGAGTGATTGGATAAGGAAACATCATGGAGCAACAACAGGATTTACTCGACCAACTACAACAACTGACGGCTGAGCTGCGCGGCCAGTTTTTTCAGCAACTGGGTCCTGAATTGCCGGGGTTAACGGCTATGCATGGTCGGTTGTTGCTGATGACTGCCCAAACGACAGGAACCACAGCGCAGCAGCTTGCGGAATGGTTAAGGCGGGACAAAGCCCAAATTACCAGACTACTCAATGATCTGCAGCACGCAGCCTTAGTGCAACGCCAGACAGATCCCAATGATGGCAGGCGTCAGCTGTTGTTATTAACAGAGCAAGGTCAGCGATTGGCTGCACAGTTAAAGAGCAAAAAACGACAAATCGCCAGCAAAATGCTGACAGGTTTAACTGCACAGCAGCAAACGCAAATGACGGAATTATTGGCGCAGATGTATCGGAATTTAGTGAGCGCCAAGTTATTAGCAGATAAAACTCAGGAAGGATAACAGCAATGAAACACTGGTTATTTTTAGCAACGGCTATAGTGGCTGAAACCATAGCCACTTCATCTCTCAAGGCCAGTGAAGGCTTCACAAAATTCTGGCCCTCAGTAGCTGTGGTTGTAGGATTCGCCATCGCTTTTTACTTTCTATCGTTAACTTTAAAAGTGATCCCTATAGGCATAGCCTACGCCGTATGGTCTGGTGTTGGCATAGTGCTGATCACGACTATCTCCTGGTTTTTATTTGGCCAGAAACTCGATCTGCCTGCCCTCATAGGGATAACCCTGATTATCGCAGGTGTAGTGATTATGCAGGTGTTTTCTAAGGCGGTGGGTCATTAATATCTACTGGCCAGCTAGAGTCATTTTTTAGTAGCCAACGGAAGCTGCACAAATAGCAGAGAGGTAAAAGTTACCTGTGTGCGTATCAATGTATGAAATTAATTCCGCTGGTAACGTCGTCAGGTAATGCTGTTCAGCGCCGAATTAGTTTTATTATCAATCTGATAATCTAAGTTAATTCAAGCGCTTAATATTCTAATTTCGACAATTGCCCGCTGTTTTTACAGTCTGGCCCGCTCCCTGCACCTCTTTAGTTGTCCTGTTGCCCGGACGAGTTCATCCCGGTGGATCATCAGGTCACCGATAACCTTTTACTTATCAAGGAGAACCTTACTATGGCACAGTTAAATACAGCTAGAGTGAATCATGCATCCGATATTATTCAGGTGTTAAACAGTGGTATTGAGTTTTACACTGATGCAAAAGAGCAGGTTCGCGACCCCAGGCTGGCACAGTTTTTCGATCGTATGCTCAATGCCCGTCGAATGGTCAAAGAACGTTTGCAACCATTTGCCGTAATTGAAGACGGTCAGCGCGAAGAAGGTTCGGCTTTTTCTGTTGAAGTCAGAAAAGTCTACACCAAAGTGATCAGCGCTATTTCTTCGGATACAGAGCATACGTACATTAGCCAGTTAGAGGAAGTTGAAGACAAAACGCTTGAAGAACTGCGTATTGCGCTGAAAGATAACCAGCCAGCTCAGTATGAAGCTGCATTGCTGCAATCTATGGCGACCATGCAGGAATGCCATGATGAAATGCGCGCACTGAAACTAAGTGTCAGCCACTAAAATAAAAACTGATAGCTGTCTTAAGTCAGGCAGCTGAATTGCAGGTGCATCCGTTGTTTTTATGATTGATGCACCTGCTTTATTTACCACAACTGACTCTGTATTTATTTACAAAAAAGCACGGAGCTACCTCTGCTTTCCGGGAAGTTAGCTAACAGCAGCAGACACCTGATCTTTATCCCAAATCCTCCACCGCTGACCCCAGTAGTACATGGAGAACAGTCAAAACAGGTTGTAGTGATCTGAACGACAAGGAGGGTGTATGAAAAAATCAGGCTTTATAGGTTTTTGTTTTTTAGTGATGGCTGGCAGCGGAGCAGCAGAGTCTGTGGTGTTATCTGCAGATGAGCTAAAAGCTAAGGTCGTTGAGATTACAGCTGCACAAAATCAGGTGATGTTACGAGGCTCAACTGCAGAGGACGTGGATAAACTTTTTGCGCTTTATAGCGATGATTTTGTTTATCGCCATGATGTGTATGGTGGCAATTACAGCAAAGATGAACTCTATGCCAATACGATACGGCTGTTAGCTATGGGGAAATATGATAAGACCGAACCGCGCTATCGTATTGTCAGCCAAATTCCGGGTCATAACGCCATTGCAGTAGAGCGGCAGGAAGTACACAAAGGTGTGGTAAAAAACCATCTGGCTGTATTTGAGTTCCGTCAGGGCAAAGTCGCAAAAGTTATCGAATACTGGAAGTAGGGCGCTTTGTTTTTTTATCCGCCTGTGTAGCTCTATTCTTTGGTTCAGTTTAAATCTCAAACCAAGCGCCATCCGGCACTTTCGACTTTGTTTCCCAAAACATGAATTCTCTTTAGTACCAATGTTCTGCCGCTATCGGTCTGTTAAATAGCCATTCCATCAGGTTAAACCATACCACTCCTATCAGAATAATGTTTCGAATTCATCGCCAAGGTGCAGACTTATTAACCAAAACGTGTTATGGATAGTGGGCATGTCTTTGACCTGAGTAGTTTTAAACCTGTGGGCTTTAGTACTCTTCCTCAAAAATTTGCTTTGCGGATCGGCAGACGTTATCCGCGTTTTTGTGGTCGTTATAGCTTTGGAACCTCATTCTTTATCAAATGTTGGGCGGCGTAACATGACACAAAGATTTTTAGTATTGGACAGTTTCAGAGGCTTATGTGCCTTATCTGTGGTGGTATTTCATCTGCATGTCGTCAGTACATTTACTGAGGCAGATTTCTTTCGTGGTAGCGGGCTCCTGGTGGAGTTCTTTTTTGTATTAAGTGGCTTTGTGTTGAGCCATGGTTACGCATTCAGTACCCATTTATCCTTTAAGCAGTTCGCTGTACTTCGAAGCTTCAGGTTATTCCCTCTGCATATTGTGATGTTAGTGGTGTTTATCCTTTTTGAGTTTGGCAAATTAGCGGCTTATCAGTGGGGAGGGCTTTTATTCAACAGTGCTCCTTTTACAGGCTTAGGGGCTCCTTCAGAGATATTGCCTAATTTTTTTCTTGTTCATGCCTGGTCTTCGCTAACGGATCCCTGGTCTTTTAATTCTCCATCCTGGAGTATCAGCATTGAGTATTACATCTATTTTATTTTCTTCGCGACTCTGTTGCTGTTTAAGAGTTATAAGATCTTAGCCTGGACTTTTATAAGCTTTGTCATGTTGTGGCTTATTGCGAAAGAGGCTATTTTCCCTGTGCTTGATGTGCAGCGGGGATTGTCGTGCTTCTTCGCCGGTGGGGTCACTTATTACCTTTACTCGCGTTTAAACTATTTAAAATTCAACTACCTGGTTGCTTCTTTACTGGAGGCACTGCTGCTGGTTTTGGTTGTCTGTATAGTGGCGTCCAGCATTGAGTACCGATCACTGATCTCAACCTTCCTGTTTTGTGCCACTGTATTTATCTATTCATTTGAGGTGGGTTTTATCTCTTCTGTGTTGAAGCGATCTGTGTTTACCAGATTAGGGGAGTTGTCGTACTCCATCTATATGACACATGCCGCAGTCATTTTTGTCCTTGTGTCTCTGGCTATGGTGATGCAAAAAATCACAGGATTACAGCTGGCTCCAATGGTGGACGATGTCCGATTTGTTACGACCGGCTATCAGCTGCCTAACATTATTCTGGTTTTTTGTGTGTTAGCTCTGGTTGTTTTCATCTCTTTTTTCACCCACAAGTACATAGAAAAATGGGGGCAACGTAAAGCTAAAGTCTTATTGTCTAAAGCGGCAAGTCCGGCCTGAAAGGTTTCAGTTTTTGATATAAGCTTTGGCTGTTAAATTTTTCCAGAAAATAGCAGTCTTGTGCTCATCCATGTAGAATGCGCGCTTATAAGCTTGTACCAGCGCATATCTGTAGGAATTTTGATGAAAAAGACAATAGCTTTAACCCACCCTAAACTGCAACCTGCCCGTTTGGTGGATTCCATTAAGTATGATATTAAAAAATACCTGAACAGAGAGCGTCGTAAGAGCCTGCCTGCTGGTATGGATTACTGGACCTTTGACTGTCGCTTTGGTGCTTCAGTGGATGTTGCAGAGAAGATTTTTACCTCTGAAATCAATAAACATATTGATGCTGCGGTGGCACAAGAGCTGGAGAGCTTCTATGTAGAAATTCTTGCCAGAGCCTGCAAACATAAGCCACGTGAACTTGGTTTTGACATCGACGAAGCTGACGAAGGTTGATACTCAGAATGCTTGTCGCAGCAGATAAGCATTTCACTTTTTAACCCAAAGCGACCTGATTCAGGCGCCTAAACATTACAGAAAAACTGCGTAAAATTCATTCAATGACAAAGAATTGTCTCTTCTACCGCTAAAATACTGTATATTCTGCCCTCATTTTTTACTGTAGCTATTCTACAGAGGAACTCTTATGCAATTTTCATCTTTAGATTTAGCCCCGGATTTACTCCGCGCCCTTGTAGAATGTGGCTACAGTGATATGACCCCGGTACAAGAACAGGCCATAGTGCCTGCACGTCGCGGTAAAGATTTACAAGTTACAGCGCAAACAGGTACAGGTAAAACTGCTGCCTTTGCTATTCCTGTATTACAACGCATGCTGGATAAACCAAAAGATACAGTAGCGCAGCGCCCACGTGCCTTGATCCTGACTCCAACCCGTGAATTAGCTGAGCAAATTGCTGAATCTATCTCTGCTTACGCGCAGTTTGTGCCTTTGAGTGTCACGGCACTTTATGGTGGCGTGAAAATGGGCGGTCAGGCCAACAAATTAAAAGCGGGTGTAGATATCCTGATCAGCACGCCAGGCCGTTTGATAGAACATATGGCCCTTGGTAATGTGATCTTAAGTGATGTTGAATTTGTAGTGCTGGACGAAGCCGACCGTATGCTGGATATGGGCTTTGTTACAGACGTGACCAAGTTAATGCAAATGACGGCGACTACACGCCAAACCATGTTGTTCTCGGCTACAACTTCACCAGCCGTGAATGAACTGTCGCATAAAATTCTGAAAAATCACCAGCAAATCCGTGTGGCGAAAACCAATAGTACGGCTGACACCGTCAACCACGTGGTGTATCCGGTTGAAGAAAGTCGCAAAATCGAATTGTTTGAACAGCTGCTGGCCGAAAAAAACTGGTTTCAGGTGTTGGTGTTCACCAGTACTAAAGAGCAGGCTGACCGCTTATTAGCTGGCTTGCAAATGCGGAAAATTGACGCTGCTGTTTGTCATGGTGATAAAAGCCAGGGCGCACGTCGTCGCGCTATCGCTGATTTCAAATCTGCTAAGTTACAGGTATTGATTGCGACTGAAGTGGCTGCCCGTGGTCTTGATATTCAAGGCCTGGATTACGTAGTGAACTTTAACCTGCCGTATCTGCCGGAAGATTATGTGCACCGTATCGGTCGTACCGGTCGTGCAGGCGCTACAGGCAACGCGATTTCATTTGTCAGTCGTGAAGAAGAGCAAACGTTAGAGCGCATTCAAAAGCTGATAGGCAGCACGGTCAAACGTATAGTCACGCCAGGCTTTGAAGTGAGCAACAGGGAATCGCTGTTAAAAAGTATTTCACGTAAGGTCTTGTCAGGCCGTTCCAACAAAGCCAGCGAAACCTCTATTGATTTAGACAGTTCAAATAAAGTGAAGCCGAAGGCCAAACCTAAAGCTAAGCCGCGCACTACTAAGTAATCTTCTGTTCTCAAACCAGTCAAAGCTGCTTGCTTTGACTGGTTATCTTCGTTTACCTACAAATCCCTTACCTGGTTCGCTTCCCCAGTTTGCTTACATGTAGGCCTTGGTAAAAGCTTCTTTTGATTGTTTGATATAGCTGCGGGCTTTTTGCGCGTGTTGCTCCCATGCCGCTTTATCTTTGGCGTCGGTGAAGGGGTTTTGATCCGGTGCGACTGAGCGCTCAAATCTATCGTAGAAGGTAATAGCCGACGAAGTAATTTGGTTAAAACGCTCTTTAAATTCCTGCATGCCCTCAAGCTGCTCTGAGGTTTTCAGCATATATTGGATCAGCTGGGTATTGTCATTCGCGGCCAGATAACTCTGAGCTTTAGTAGTGACGTTTTCACCCACTTCATTCATCACCAATGCACGAATAGATTCTTCTTTACTCATCACCCGGCTGTAATTTTCCTGAGTGCGGGCAAGACCAGCGTGCTGAATATAGTCGCGCAAGTGTTTGTCTAAATCTTTACGAAATACTTCCACCATTTTCAGCATGTTTTGCAAATCGTTTTCCAGGGTGGAAACCTGCACTAATTCACGTTCCAGCTCATTTAAAAACTTCTCAGCCTGCTCGTAAATTTTTAAACCATTTTCTTCGGCAAACTTACGGTCTTTGCGGTTTAAATCAGCGTTCTCATAATTCGATTTATCAAAAGCTGTCGCCAGAAAGGACTTAAAAGGCTCAGCAAAGGCAGCATATAAACCGCCGCTGACGACCGTTAAAGTAGCGGTCGTTAAGTCACCAAAAGGTTTAACCATTGAATTCAATCTGGCTTGCTGTAAAGGCGAAGCCACTCTTTTAGTGTCGGCCAAAATAGTACGGAAAGACGAATAGGCCATAGGGTTCGACATTTTATTGCGCTCTGAACTTGCCAGTGCAAAAGTGATGGTCGAATAAATAGCGTTGGCATATTCCAGATACTGACGCTGGCTTTCCAACTGCGCCGCATAGTTTTTACCTATAGTGCGGAACGACTCGCTTTGCAGCTCGTAGTTTTTATTGGTTTGCAGCTTATCCAAAATGCCGCTGATAATTTTTTGCTCGTTTTTCTGCAGTGCTGTATCCAGCAAAATACGGTCTAAAACCACATCATCCAGCGCTACGCCACCGTGCAAGGTTTCTATGTCTAAACGCAGATATTTGCGGCCCGGATCGTCAATAGAAACACGATGTGCCATATAGGCTTCAGTGCCGGCAGGCGCTTCAATCAGGCCAACCTGTTGCCACTGTGCATCCAAAGCCACAGAAGATGAGGTTAAAATATTAATTCGGTAGCTGGCAAAAGCAGACTGAGGCTTGACCCAAAACTCCAGCAAACCCAGTTCAGACACCGGATAACGGCTGACTAAAGAGCTGCTGCCATCCTGACAAAATAATGCGCTTGTGCCAGTGCGGGCCATTTCAGAGCTGCGCTGGCAACCAGCAAGAATATTCCACTGATGGGCGTCCTGTTCAAAGTCGCTGGAAAATACCAGTTCACCGGGTTTGGCCACAGCAAAACCACTGAATAAACAAAGCAAGGCAACAGAAAAACGACGCATACAATCCTCAATAGAGCAGGGTACAGGAAAGCCCATACAGTCTTGCATAAGGCTGACAGAACGAAGATTTATGGTAGCTGAATTTCGTAGCCAAAACAGCGCTAATTTTTGTTTTCCAATCAACAGCTTTTACTAAAAATAGCTGTTGCAGCAAAGCAGGCTGGCCCAGTATGCTCTGCGCTGACAAAAAGCGCCTCAGAAGGGGCCAATTACAGAGACGAGTTTGATGAAATCACAGGGATTAAATTTTTACCATCCATTAGCCTTCTGGCTGGGCTGTCTTGGCATCACCTTGGGAGTGCTGGCGCATGTGCCCATGTTTATGCATGCCTCCCATATGAACTATCAGATGGTGGGGATGCCAATGGACAGCAATATGCTGATTGGCATGGGGCTTATTCCATTGGGTTTGGTGCTGGCCATGTATGGCATGATGCCACGGCTGGACCAGCTGCGTAACACCGACAACAGCAGATTACATTTTCATGTGGCCGATCAGTTGCCACTAAATAAAGAGCACTGGACTTTGGTGATGGTGCTGATGGCGGCTGTGATAGTGGATGTGATGAAGCCCGCCACTTTAGGTTTTGTCATGCCGGGCTTAAAAGCTGAATATGGCATTAGCTCAAAAGAAGCAGGAGTGCTGGCGCTGGTAGCCTTAACAGGTACTACTATAGGCTCAGTGATCTGGGGCATGATGGCTGATTTATTTGGCCGCAGAGCCGCTATTTTATTATCGGCGCTGATGTTTATCGGCACTGCGATTTGTGGTGCTATGCCATCTTTTGAATGGAATCTGGTGATGTGCTTTTTAATGGGCCTGTCAGCAGGGGGCTTATTGCCTATTACCTTTACCCTTATGGCTGAAACTATTCCAGCGGCACACAGAGGCTGGTTGTTAGTGGCTTTAGGTGGTTTTGGTACTGCGGCTGGTTATCTGGTGGCGTCAGGCTCAGCGGCTTTGTTGGAACCCATGTTTAGCTGGCGTATTTTGTGGATGCTGGGGCTGCCCACAGGCTTGTTGGTGATTTTTTTAAACCGTTATATTCCGGAATCGCCGCGTTATCTGGCCAGTAAAGGATTAACCAGCGAAGCCCGTCTGGTGTTGCAGCGTTTTAGCGGTGTACAGGCTCATGATCAAAGCAGCATAGTGGTGGAAGAAGAACCTGCTTTGCAGAACGCAGGATTTAAGCAGTTGTTACAAGGGCATTATGCCGGTATTACCTTAGGCTTAGTGGCGGCCGGTGTGGCCTGGGGTTTGGTGAATTTTGGCTTTATGTTATGGCTGCCAACGAACTTAGGTGAAATGGGCTTAGCAGGGCAGGCCAGCGCTATTATTACGAAGTCGGCTTTTTTTGCTTTGCCTGGTGTGGCTTTAGTGATCTGGCTTTACCACAGCTGGAGCAGTATCAAAACCTTGCTGCTGTTTATTCTGCTGACCGCTTTGTCTTTACTGAGTTTTTGTCTTTTTGACTGGCTCGACAGCCGCTCTGTGACTTTGCTGTCAGTATCTATCGCCTTGCTGCTGGTCAGCTCCAGCGGTGTCATTGCCATGCTTATTCCCTACGCAGCTGAGATATACCCGGTGCATTTGCGTGGCACAGGCTCTGGTATAGTGGCCGCCAGCTCGAAGTTTGGTGGCATTTTAGGTGCGTTGCTTGGAGTTTTAGGCTTATTTGATCAAATGGCATTATCTGGTTTGGTGATTATGGCAGCGCTGGTGATTGCGGCCTTTTTACTGCACCGTCACGGCATAGATACCAGAGGCATTCGACTGGAAGATATGCATGCCGCTTTAGAGAAGAAGTCTGATCGTTAAAGAAAAAGCCCGGATAGAACCGGGCTTTTTAGTCGAACCGTTCAGTGAGCTTAAAGCGCAGCTTTAAGCTCTGTCGCCAGGCCATAGTTTTGAGCTATGGCTTTATCCAGCAACAATTGCCCTTCCTGTTTATCGCCTTGTAGAATTTTGCGCACACCAGACCAGGTTTGCACTTGCGGGTCGTTGTTTTGCAGCAGGTAATTTTCCCATTGTGGCGAGAACGCCGCCAGTTGACGTTGTGCGTCCAGACTGCCATTTTTAGCTGCCACGCTCCACCAATAATGACCACTGTGCAACTGAGACAAAGTGATTACAGGCTCGACAACAGCGGCTTTACCCGGATCGGCCCATAATTTGTAGTGGCCATGGCTGGCGTCTTCATCCAGCACTTTGCCGACTAATAATGCAGAGGCTTGCTGTAACTCCATTTTGTTGGATGATATCACCTTGGTGACGACGCCTTTTTCATTGGTATTTACTTCAGCACTACCATAAAAACCTTCGATTTTTGTTTTAAACGATGATTTGCGGCTAAAAAATTGTTCAGGTAACTCGTTACTAACTTCTAGTGGTAAATCCTTGTCTACGTTCACATGATAATTAGCATTAGTTGCCAGCAGATCCATCATGGTGCCGAGCATATATTGGTGTGCAGGAGAGCCAGCGACTGCATATTCAACCAATTTATGATCCTGCATGAATTTGTTTACTTTGTGTTTTGAGAGTGGCCCAAGGCTATAGTGCAGCACTACTTTACCCTGATGTTTTTGACCAGTCGCTGCATACTTCCAGGTCTTAACAGCTCTGGCTGAGGTTTTATCAAAAGTCTTTGCCGGAAAAGAACCCAACACCTCAACCGCAGACACATTGCCTTGCTCATCAATCACAAATCTAAGCACGCTGTAGCCAAAAAGACCTTTTTGCGCTGCACCTTCCGGATAAGAGGGCGCTTTGCGGCTGACAACTTCAGGGAAATCTTTGACAGCTAATGTGTCATCTTCCTCCATTTTGACCTGCACCTGGCCGAGCAAATGGCGGGACTGTTCATAGGCTTGTTGCTGCTCTGTAACTGACAGCTTTTTCGATATCAAACTTATCGCTCCGGCAGCTCTGTTATCGCCAAGTTCAGCAGCCAGTTGAAAATAAGCCAGAGCTTTAACCGGATCTGCGGTAGCTCCTTCGCCTTTATAAAGCATCACGGCCAGATTAAATGCAGCAACCTCGTTGCCAAGCGGCAGCAGCTCACTAAATTCAGCAGTGGCTTGAGGGTAGTCTTTTTGATCGTAGTGTTTTAGTGCATCCAGTAAGTCGGCCTGTGCCAGGGTGCTGAACAGCAGTCCGGCAGCCAATAATGATTTGCGCATTGTTTTGTCCCTGTAATAGCGTTTAATGTGAGAGGAAGGTTAACATTGATGCAACACTAGCGGCAAGTTGAAGATATCAGCGAACTAAAAAATAATGGGCTGGGTCTAGTAAAAAAAATGGCCCAGTCAAGGGCCATTTTTAGAGGTTCAGAGCGGAATTAAGCAGCTTTTACGCTATCTACCCAGTTCTGTACGCGTTTTTCCAGTACTTGCAATGGTAAGGCACCACCACCTAAGACTGTGTCGTGGAAACCACGGATATCGAACTTATCGCCTAACTGCTCTTTGGCTTTAGCACGGATTTCCAGAATTTTTAACATACCAATTTTGTAGGCTGTTGCCTGGCCTGGCCATACTAAATAACGACGGACTTCAGAGGTCACTGCGCCTTCGGCAACAGGGGTTTTCTCTTTGAAGTACTCAATACCTTGTTGTTCAGTCCAGCCTTTGCTGTGCATGCCTGTATCGACCACTAAACGCACGGCACGCCACATTTCTGTGATTAAACGGCCGAAGTCTGAGTAGTCGCTCTGGTAAGCGCCCATTTCTTTGGCCAGTAACTCAGAGTACAAAGCCCAGCCTTCCACATAGGCAGTAAAACCAGCCTGAGTACGGAAAGTTGGAACTGAGGTTAATTCCTGTGCAATAGAAATCTGCATATGGTGACCAGGGCTACCTTCGTGGTAAGCAATGGCTTCCATCTCATTTTTTGGCATTTGTTTCATATCAGATAAATGCGCGTAGTAAATACCTGGACGTTTACCATCTGGGGTGCCAGGGAAATAATGCTGCGCCGCACCTGGTTGTTCGCGGAAGGCTTCAACACGTTTTACGGTCAAGGCAGCTTTAGGCAGAATACCAAAGTATTCAGGCAGCTTTTTCTCGATAAAGGCTAAGTAAGCTTCCGAGTCAGTGATATAGCCCTGACGGCCTTCATCTGTATCCGGATAAAAGAACTGAGCGTCAGTTTTGATAAAAGTGAAGAACTCTTTTAACGAGCCTTTAAAACCTACCTTATCTTTGATCGCAATCATTTCTTTGGTCAGGCGGTCTACTTCATTTAAACCAATCTGATGAATTTCGTCAGCAGTTAAGTTGGTTGTAGTCGACTGAGCTAAGCGATGGTTGTAGTATGCCACGCCATTCGGCTGAGTCGATACACCTGTCACATTGACCTGAGTTTTATCCAACTCGCTGGTTAAAAAGGCGGCTAACGCTTCATAAGAAGGCTGGAACTGAGTGGTTAAGGCTGATTTCGCATCGGCCAGTAACTGTTCAGCTTTTTTGTCATCCAGTTTGTCGGCTTTTTTCAGCGCTTCCACTTTGGCTTTGGCATCAGCCCATAAAGGCGCGTCTTTATCGCTTTCTTTAAACGGCGCGCCGTTCAGCAGATTATTGACCTGTTCTAATACACCTTCGTATGCAAAACGTGGTGGGCGTATACCAGCTTCAGCATATTTGGCGGCACGTTGTTGCAGCTCAGCAATAGCTTTGGCTATGCCACCAATACGTTTGACGTAGGCTTCCATATCCACCACTTCGTCTACTTTATGGAAGTTCATCAGCACTTGTGGCAATAAGGCGTGTACACCCTGCATTTGGTTAAACACATAAGTGTTTACGCGAAATGCTGCAGCGTCACGGCTTTGCTCATACTGGTAAATCCATAAGTCGTACGAGGTTTTGGCTTCAGTGTCTAACTTGTTGTAATCAAATTGAGATTTTAACTCTTCAACAGAAGCAGCAGCCCAGGCCAGCTGTTTATCTTCACCAGCTTCTGTGACGTCATCAATTTGATCTTGTTTATCTTTGCGACCTAAGAAGGTCATTTGCAGCGGGCTCATTTGCAGCTGCTCTTCGTATTTGGTTTCAAACCACTGATTTAAGCGCTCTGATTCAGATAAAGCCGCTTTGGTTTCTGCTGCTGTCACTGGTTCTGCAGCTGCTGGTGTGGTGGTTGTTTTGGTGTCTTGTGCTGGATTACAGCCTGCCAGTAATGCGGCAATGCTAAGAGCTAATAATGAATGGCGCACTTTGCGTTTTCCTTTTAGTTATTGATTATGGCGCGTCATCAGCTCCTACTAACTCAGCTGATGATGCAGTTACCAGACTAACCTGATTTAGCTGCAGAGTCGAAACTCAATTGTAAGTTTATCTTACAAAAAGGCCTGCCTGTGGCAAGCCCGGCTCTGCACTTTGCTGGTGGCTGATTAGTGTGTTGGCATCAGATCCAGTAAAGCCACTACTGTAGCTTCTACCCCAGCTTTAATAGCCGGCTCTGGTGCAATTTTAAATAAAGGGCTGTGATGACTTGGCACTGGTGCTCCGCCTTGTTTTTCCCGCTCGAAGTCTGCTTTAGGTGTGCCCCCAATCTGGAAATACACACTCTGAATGGTCGGATTCATAATTAAAAATGGGTAATCTTCAGCGCCCATACCTAAACGTTTGTAATTCTGATCCAGAATGTCAGCACCAAAATGACTGACCCAGCGCTGCTTTAAGCGTTGCGTCAGTGGAATATCATTGACTGTAGGCGGGGTGGTTTGTGGGTCTACTGTCACTTCCGGTAATTTATCTTCAGGTAAACCCGCTACGCGGCCCATATTAGTGGCCACTCTTTTAATGGCGCTAATCAATTGCTCCCGGGTCTCTAAGGTATCGTTCCGCACAGTCAGCTGTAAGTGTGCTGAGTCAGGAATAATGTTGTGTTTTGAGCCTGAGTGAAAAGAGCCCACAGTAATCACACTGGGTTCTTTGGGGGCCACTTCGCGGCTGACAATAGTTTGCAGTGCCAGCACAATTTGTGAACCTAAGACTATCGGATCTTTACCGCGATGGGGGCTGGCACCATGAGCGCCTACACCATGAATATGGATATCAACCGAATCCACACCAGAATAGGGCGAGCCTTCCACTGCAACAATTTTGCCGGCTTCAATTTCGCTGGACACATGCAAAGCCATGGCATAATCCGGCGTACCAAAACGCTCCCAGATTTTATCGTCGCGCATGCTTTGAGCACCACCCACGTATTCTTCTGCAGGTTGGCCGACCAGCATCAGCGTACCTTGCCATTGATCTTTCATCTTGACCATTTGGCGTGCCGTGCCAATTAAGCTGGTGACATGCATATCATGACCACAAGCATGCATCACCGACACTTCATTGCCGTTCCAGTCTTTGCTTTTTACTTTGGATGCGTAAGGCAAACCACTTTTTTCCTCTACTGGTAAGGCGTCCATATCAGCACGCATCATCACCAACGGACCTTTACCGTTTTTTAATATGGCAACAACCCCTGTTTTTCCGACACCAGTAGTCACTTCAAAACCGGCAGCTTTGAGCTCTTTGGCCAAGCGCTCCGCCGTTTTAAACTCCATAAAAGACAGTTCCGGATTTTGGTGAAAGTGCTTAAACAGCGGTTCAAGGTGTTTTTGGTAATCGGTATTAATAGCCTCAGCCAGGTCTTTAGGCGCAGCTAAACTGCTGGTGCTGATGAAGGCTGAGCTGATTAAGCAGGCAAGGGGGAGCAGGCGCATTCAGAAATCCTTTTTATTGTTATAGAGGGTTAGGTGTTGCCAAAACATCACAGCATAAAAAAGCAGCAAAGGACAAGGGGTTGAAATGGATATGCGATCAAAGCCAGCCTTTTAAGGATTATTGGTTGTATCCGGCACAAGCATTCAGTGCTTTTGATAGAAGTGCTGACATACCTATATTCAAAGCCATTTGACTGATCAACGATTGTTTTTATAGTTTAAGACGTTGTGCTTCATATACATTTTCTATTGCTTTAGCAGCAATAGAGCGCAGCCTGATGAAAAACAACATCTTTTAGTGAATTTAGTCGTTATCTGATTTCCATCTGATGGTATTATCAATAGACTCAATAAAAAGTTCTATGTATCCCCGGTTGTCAGACGAAGAGGTGCCGCTTCTTATGCTTTCAGGCTATTGAAAATGAAGCACTTAAGTTTTATTGCACTGTTTTTTTATTTAGGTTCGTTGCTGCATGCAGCGCAGTTTTCTGCTGCCCATGATTGGGTGGATTTGCCTCAAAGCTCGCCTGTACATGGTTTGTCGCAACTGACGTCAGCTGCTCAGCCTGTAAAGCATGTTGATTTGTCGGGAGATAACGACAAAGCTATAGTGCAGTTGCGTCAGGCCACCTTTGTCTCTGCTGTTTTTCTGGTCTGTCAGTTTGTGCTGGCTGAAGTGCATGCCGTCACCATTCTGTTTTTTTCTGCCAGAGCACCTCCTTTTCACTTGGGTTAGTTCAGGCTCTGTGTCATGCAGACTGTACCCTCCACACTGGCAAGGGTATGAGCGCTGCGAAATGAAGTTCTGCTGTGGGTTTGGCCTGTAGCGTTAATGATGAGTAACCTATTCATGTTTGTGATTGACCAAATTATTTTATTAGCTGCGATTCTGATTGTCTTTGGCATTGTCTCCAGTAAGTTATCGGCCAGGTTAGGTTTGCCTGTGCTGGTGTTGTTTCTTATGGTGGGTATGCTGGCAGGCGAAGATGGCCCTGGCGGAATTGTGTTTAATAATGCGCAAATCGCGCATGCGCTGGGCTCTTTGGCTTTAGCTATTATTTTGTTTGATGGTGGTTTGCAAACCCCTATGGCCTCGATTAAACAGGTCTGGAAACCTGCGTCTGTATTGGCCACTTTGGGTGTATTGGTGACAGCTATGATCACAGGTGCCGCCGCAGCTTATATTCTTGATGTGTCCTTACTTTACGGTTTATTGATTGGCGCCATTGTGGGCTCTACCGATGCCGCCGCCGTATTTTCACTACTGCGTAATGCAGGTATTCATATCAATCCTCGTCTGAAAGCCACATTGGAAATTGAAAGTGCAACCAACGACCCAATGGCGATTTTCCTGACGGTTGGCTTGTTAGAAGTGATGGTGAATAGCCTGGAGCCAGGTACTGGTTTATTGATGTTGTTTATTAAACAAATGGGCATAGGTTCAGTCGTGGGTTTAGCGGGCGGTTGGTTATCGGTGCGCATTATTAACCGTATTCATCTGACGACTTCTGGTTTATATCCTGTGATGGTGGCGGCTTTTGGTTTGCTGGCCTTTGGTGTGGCGGCAAATTTGGGCGGCAGTGGTTTTCTGGCGATTTTTATTGCTGGTGTGGTGATAGGCAATAGCCGTTTTGTTTTCCAGCGCAGTACTTTTTTGTTCCATGATGGTTTGGCCTGGTTAGGTCAAATTGTGATGTTCCTTGTTTTAGGCTTATTAATTAATCCTTCAACTTTGCTGGATGTCTGGTTAGAAGGGCTATTGATTGCGGTCGTACTGACTTTTGTCGCCCGGCCTTTGTCGGTGATCCCGGTGCTGAAACTCTTTGGCTTTAATGCGCGGGAAATGACTTTAGTGTCCTGGGTTGGTTTACGGGGTTCAGTGCCTATTATTTTGGCTATTTATCCGCTGATCTACGGCTTGCCTGGCGCAGAGCTTATTTTTAGTGTGGTATTTTTCGTGGTGCTCATTTCTGCGACAGTACAGGGCTCGACATTACCCTGGATGGCCCGGGCTTTAGGCCTGACAGAACCTGCTCCAGTAACTCCTGCCGCCACCTTAGAAATTACTGCTTTAGGTGATGTGGATGCTGATATTGTCGAGTATCAACTGGGCGATAGTTCGCGTGCTTCCGGTCGTCGTTTATCGCAAATGGCCTTACCTGACGGCACTGTGGTGGCGATGATCACTCGCGGCAATGATGTGATCCCACCTAGAGGCTCAACTTTCCTGCATGCGGGGGATCATTTATTTATTGTGATGAAACCTGATGTGCGGGAGTTTGTCGATTTGGTTTGCTCTGGTGTGGCAGAGGCCAGCCACCATGATTTGCCAGCGGGTGAACTGAAGTTAAAAGGCTACACCAAAGTGGAAGACTTGCAGCATTCTTACGGTATCGAGCTCTCTGCCGATGGCACTTTGTCGCTGGATGAATTATTACGTCAGACTTTAGCTGAAGAGCCTGTAATGGGTGCCAGCAAAAACTTTGGTGAAGTGACTTTGTCTGTCCGTGAAATGGTAGGACAGCGTATAGCTACTGTTGGTATAGCGCCCGCAGCTAAGCAGGCATAACACTTCTAATTCGGGTCAGAGTAAAATGAAGCACAAACTAATTTTACTCTGACCTGAAAATCTTACACCACTCCTAAAATCGAAGGCATAGCGGCGTCGACTTCGTCTGTAATAGCGTCCAGGGTTTTTTCTGCTTCATCCAATGAGCTGACTTCGGCTATATGGAACAAAGCTTCGCCTTCGTTCACCAGCGGTAAGTTATTTCGCCCTATCACTATGCCGTTAAAGCTGGCTTCAACAGCCACTTCAAAATCGGAGTAGGGGCTGTAGATATGCGCCAGTACATCACCTTGTTGCACAGTTTGCCCCAAGCCGACGTAATAGCGGGCTATGCCATCGTGTTCTGCTCTGATCCAGCTACTTTTTTTACTGAATAACGAACCGGTTTTCACCGTCTTTTTGCTGGGGCTGAACATGCCCAAATCCTGCATCACATTCATAATGCCGTGTACGCCCACTTTGATGGATTGCTCATCAAAACGCAGCGCTTCGCCAGCTTCATACAAAATAATAGGAATACCTAAACTGTTGGCCGTGCCGCGCATCGTGCCTTCACGGCTGGCTGCTTTGATAATAATAGGGGCATTAAATACTTCGGCCATTTGCAAAGCCACTTTGTCTTTGGCACTGGCACGCACTTGGGGCAGGTTGCTGCGATGAATAGCGCCAGTATGTAAATCAATGACATGAGTGCATTGTTTTAAAATACGCTCGGTAAACTGATAAGCCATACGACTACCGAGTGAGCCTTTTTCACTGCCCGGAAAGCTGCGGTTTAAATCCCGTCTGTCGGGTAAATAACGCGACTGCTGCACAAAACCATAAGTATTGACGATAGGCACCACCACTAAAGTGCCTCTCAGCTGACTCAATTTGGGCATTTTCAGCAGGCGACGGCAAATTTCCACGCCATTAATTTCGTCACCATGCAAAGCCGAGGTGATTAACAGCACAGGACCAGGCCTTTTGCCATGCACTACATGAGCGCCGATATTCAGTTCGGTGTGGGTGTAAAGTTTGCCAAAAGGAATATCGACCACAGCACGCTGGCCGGGTTGGATCACAGTGCCACCTAAAGTAAAAGCCTGTTGTTTTTCCGTTAGCATGGGTTTGCCTTCTGTTGTCGACATCTACTTTTTTACCAGCTTTTTTTGCTGTGCTTTTTGTTGTGCTTTTTGCAACATTTTGGCCTGATGCAAAGGCACGTTTTTCTCCAGATATTCAATCATCCGGCCTGCCACATCTATATCGGTCGCACCTTCAATGCCTTCCAAACCTGGTGAGCTGTTAACTTCCATCACCACAGGGCCATGGTTCGAGCGCAAAATATCGACACCAGCCACATGCAATCCCATGGTCTTAGCCGCTGCCAGAGCAGTGCGTTTTTCATCGGCGCTGAGTTTAACAAGAGAGGCTGTGCCACCGCGGTGTAAGTTAGAGCGAAACTCGCCGGCTTTGGCCTGACGTTTCATTGCAGCAACAATTTTATTGCCGATAATAAAACAGCGGATATCGGCACCATTGGCTTCTTTGATGTATTCCTGCACCAGAATATTGGCATTGAGGCCCATAAAAGCTTCAATCACGCTTTCCGCTGCAGTGCGGGTTTCTGCCAGCACTACACCTATACCCTGAGTGCCTTCGAGCAGTTTAATGACCAGTGGCGCGCCACCGACCATCTCAATTAAATCAGGGATATCGCCTGGTTTATCGGCAAAGCCGGTAATAGGCAAACCTATACCTTCGCGGGCTAATAATTGCAGGGAGCAGAGTTTATCGCGGGCACGGCTAATGGCGCTGGATTCATTCAGTGCATAAACCCCCATCATTTCAAACTGACGCAGTACTGCAGTGCCATAAAAGGTAATGGAAGCGCCCACACGGGGGATCACAGCATCAAACTGCTCCAGCACTTCACCTTTGTAGTGAATGCCGGACTTGGTTTTGTTGATGTTCATATAACACATCAGCGGGTCTATCACCTCAATCTGGTGACCCCGTTCTTCTGCAGCTTCGACCAGACGACGGGTCGAATACAACTCACTATTGCGCGACAAAACCGCAATTTTCATAACAACACCATCACTAGACCCTGAATTTAGCTATTAGCAGTATTCTAGTGTGGTTTGAGCAGCAAGTATCTGTAAAAAATCAAAAAATTTACATAAGGTCAAAGAGCCTTAAAGTAAAAACAGCGAACCTAAGCCGAGGAAGGCAAAAAAACCTATCACGTCTGTGACCGTGGTCAGTATCACTGAGCCTGAAAGGGCTGGGTCTATTTTCATTTTTTCTAACCAGACCGGGATCACCACACCACTAAAGGCTGCGACACAAATATTGATCACTATGGCAAAGCTAATCACGCTGGCGATAATCCAGTCACCAAACCAAAGATAAGTAATAGCTGCAATCACCAAAGCCCAGAGAACACCGTTAATGGCGCCTATGCTGAGCTCCTTGCGCATTAAGGTCCAATAGGTTTGTGGGGTAATTTGCCCTAAAGCTAAACCACGGATAATCAACGTCAGAGTTTGGCTGCCGGCAATACCGCCCATAGAGGCGACAATAGGCATTAATACAGCCAAAGCCACCACTTGCTGCAAAGTGGCTTCAAATAAACCTATGGTCCAGGCCGCTAAAAAAGCAGTTAATAAGTTAATACCCAGCCACAAAGCGCGACGTTTGGCGCTGTTGACTATAGGGGCGAATAAGTCTTCTTCTTCGTCTAAACCCGCCGTATGCATAAACTGGCCTTCAAGGCTGCGTCGCACGTTTTCCAGTGCTTCACCTATAGATAAACGGCCTAACAGTTTGCCTTCGCTATCGACCACCGCCAAAGCGCTGTAACCAGAGCGGGCTACTAAATCTGAGCCTTCATCCAGCCCCATATCACCTTGTACCACTGGCGCTTCTGCGTCGATAAACTCCACCACTGGCATATGATTCGGCTGGCCTAATAAACGGATGCCTTGTAATAAACCGACGTAACGGCCTGTGCGGTCAACTACGAATAAGGCTTCCTGGTATTCAGCATCTTCGGTCAGTTTTTTAAATAAGCGCACTGCATCCCGCACTTTGGCGTTTTTGCTTAGGATCAGCACGTCGTGGTCAGCATAACGACCACATTGTTCGTCATCGTAAGTTAAAGCCTGATCCAGCCAGCGTTTTTCGCTTTGGTCCATGCGCGAGCAGGCGTACTGATAAATAGCGTCGGGTAATTCGTCCAACAGCTCAATCAGATCATCAACATCAATTTCTTCAACCAGTTCATGCAGCTGAGCTGTTTCGAGTTGTTTAAAGATGTTGCTACGAGCGTCGACCCTCATGTAGGTCAGGGAGGCAATTTGTTGTTCTTTTTCCAGCGTCAGCCAGGTGCTAACCCGTTGCTCCAGAGGCATAGCTTCAAGGGCAATAGCTATCTCTTCCGGCTCCAACTGGTCCAGTTTTTCCGCCAGCTGTTCAGTTTCGTTTTCATCAAAACTGTCGCGGACTATTTCTTCAATATCCAGTTGGTTATTTTCTACCATTAAACCGCTCCTGCTGTTTGCTGTTAGGCTACAGCTTTACCACCAACGGCGGATTTTGAAATAGGCCAACAAGCCCACTGCCAATCCAAGCATCAGGCCCCAGGTAATATAGTAGCCAAAAGGGTTATCCAGCTCTGGCATATACTTAAAGTTCATCCCATAAACACCAACAATAAAAGTCAGTGGAATAAATACAGCACTGAGCATAGTCAGTACTTTCATCTTTTCGTTAATCTGATGCGACGAAGTAGAAATATAACTGCCAACCAAATCACTTAATTGGTCGTAGTACATCTGCGTCATGCTGTGTAGACGCTCAAACTTCTCGTAAAAATCACGTAATTCTATCGAGTCAAAATGACGTTTAAATGGATGACTGGCATCTTCTTCGTATAAAAGGTCAGAAAACATTTCTTTTTGGTAAGCCAGATTGCGATCAATTTTACGAAATACCGAACGGTACTTCATAATTTGCGCCATTTTCTGATCGTTACCATTGGTTTGCATGCTGTCTTCCAGCTCACCCAATTCGTCTTCAAATTGCAGCAATTTTTCCAGATAAGTACCTGACACAGCGTGGATATATTTTTTGATCCAGTCTTTAAACTTATCAATACCCTGCATGGCAGAGAAGGGCAGATCAATTTTGCTGTCATCCAGATGACTATGGTATTTCACCAGAATCACCTGATCGTTAAACAGCACTGAAATTTGGCTATGCCCCGGGTAATCACTGAAATCAGGGCCAGAGAAACCACGCAAAATCAACAGGCTAAAGCTGTCGCTGAATTCCATCTTGGGTGGATGGCGTTCACGTAAAAAATCCTCAGCTATAACAGGGTGAATACGGAAAAACTCCAGCACCTGTCGCTGTTCCATTTGGTTAGCGGCAGTTAAATTAATCCAGATTTTCGTATCGGATAACAATGGGTATCGCAGCGCCTGAAAATCGCTGATCTGCCATTGTTTTTGCTCCGGACAATACTGGTGAAGTTCTATCATGCTGCTGGCCTTTTGAATACTTTTGGCAGCATAAGCAAAAAGGCTACAAGAATGCAATTGCTGTTGCGGATCTTGGACTTAGATTAAAGCGTTTGGTGGAAATCTGAGCAGGTTTGGGCTCGGTGATGTTTGAATTTCAGAGTTCTGGTTTGGGGACGTATTCACGGCCTGTCTGCGTGGACTATGCCTATACCGTCGCAATCAAACTCAGATGCAAATAGAAAAAACACATTCTCACGATCAGTTGAGAAATAATCCATCAAAAGGCGGGCGCCTCTACAGACCATGATAAAACCCGACACAATAACCCAGCCAAAAACGTGTTGTAGTATGACCAACTCGCCTTGTCGAATCTCTGTATCTCTGTGTTTAGCATGCCATTAAGGTAAAACCCGTGGCAAACCTGGCTGTTTGGTTCGTCATAAAAACATAAAACAAAAAAGTATCAACAGACAGGGGTTAGACAATGCATAAACGTAACGCACTTTCGCTTGCGATAGCGATGGCATGCGCTTTTTCTGCTGCGGCGCAGCAGGCTGAAGTCAATAATACAGCAACTACTCAATCTCAAGCCGTTGCCAATGAAACCGAGCTGGAAGTGATTTCAGTCACAGCCACCAAACGCAAAACCAAGCTAATGGAAACACCGGTGGCTATTTCAGCCCTGAGTGCAGCCCAACTGCAACAAAGCGGCGTTAACAATGTGGTGGATATCGCCAATTTAGTGCCGGGTCTGGATATTGCCGTCTCCTCAGAGCAGGCAGCACCTGTGATTACCATGCGTGGTATTCGTTCCACCAACATCACTGAACTGGGTGACCCTGCAGTGGGCGTGCATCTGGATGGTATTTATTCTCCACGTATGCAGGGCGCTCTGGCGTTGATGTATGACGTAGAGCGGGTTGAAGCTTTGCGTGGTCCGCAAGGGACTTTGTTTGGCCGTAACTCTACAGTCGGCAGCATTAACGTACTGACGGCCAAGCCCGATATGAGCAGCACTTTTGGTAACCTCAATACGGAGATGGGTAAATTTAATGCTAAAAGTGTGGGCGGCATGTTTAACCTGGCAGTATCCGATGATTTTGCCGTGCGTTTCTCCGGCAAAGGTCTGAAGCGTGATTCTTATGTCGAAGGCTACTTCGACCCGAACCAATACGACACCCGTTATCTGCCCGCTGGTGTGCTGGACGCAGAAGTCATTTCTGAAAACTCCTATCAGGGCATAGGCCAAACCTTAACCCAACGCGAAAACTGGTGGATAGATGCGGCAGGTACAGATCCTGAAGCACAAAAAGTGCGGGCTTTAACTGCGGCTGATAAAAGCGACTTTTACAACAACGCCAATGAGCATTCATTCCGCGTCAGCACCTTGTGGGAACCTGTTGCAGGTAATTTCTCCAACCACACTGTGTTCCAGTACTACAAAAACGACAGTGCCGGCTCTACGGACATGGTGAACTGTGACAAATTGCGTGGCAGACCCACAGAGTTTGGTGGCGACTGTTCCAACTTTTTACCAAGCGACAACACTTATCAGGCCGTGGTGAACGTGCCGGGTAAACTGGAGCTGGACATCACTTACCTGCGTAACACTTTAAACTATGAACTGACTGACGAGTTAGATCTTGTCTGGTTGGCAGGCTATGAAGATATGAAGCGCCAATCGGCTCAGGATATTGAGACCGGTCTGGATGTCTGGGATGGCGCTATGTTTTTCCTCGATGGTACAGGCGCACGTTCTTATTCCACTGAGTTGCAATTGCAGTCGGATGAGCTGGGTGATTTAGTCTGGATCGCAGGCGTAAACCTGTTCCATGAAAAAACCTCTACTGTGGGTTATTACGACAACCCTATGGACGACAAAGCCTTTTGGGATCAGCCAGACCGTTCTACCGACGCTTTGGCTGTTTTCGGTCAGGCGACGTACAACTTAACTTCTGATCTGCACCTGACCTTAGGTTACCGTTTCAGTGACGAAACCAAAGAGGACAAAGGCGGCCGTACTTTACGTTGTTCCAATGCCGATGGTTGTGCACCGGGCTGGTATAACCGCACTGTGTTGTCCGATCTGCCAACCAATGCCTTTGAAGATCCGTCTATCTATAAATCCTCTTTTGCTAATGACAACAAAGGTAGCTGGCAAAACAATGACTTCCGTCTGGGCCTTGACTACGACCTTAGTGAAAACACCATGTTGTATGGCTATGTGGCCTCAGGCTTTAAAGCTGGTGGTATAGGCGATGTGTTTGAAGTGGTCAATGACAGAACAGGTCAGGTACAACGTATTGAAACCCAGTTTGATCCTGAGCAGGTTGTGACTTATGAGCTGGGCACAAAAACCAGCTTGTTAGATAATTCGCTGAACTTACAAGCCGTGTTTTTCTATACCGACTACACAGATATGCAGTATGCCTCTGTAGGTTCTGTTGGCACAGTGGAACGTTTGGCTCCGGTAGAAAACCCGGATGGCAGCCCTGTATTGGATGCCAACGGTCAGCCTGTGCTGGATTACCGCAATATGCCGGTCGTGGCTTATTACACTCAAAACGTACCGGGTTCGACTATCAAAGGTTTAGAGCTGGAATTTGACTGGAAACCTTATCCTGCAGGCCGTATCAACGGTTATGTCACCTGGACTGATGCCCGTGTGACCGAAGACTGGATCACCAAGTGGGATTACGACCCGGAGTATCTGTTTGGTTTGTCCTATGAAGAGTCTATTGACCCTGAAAACGACATGCTGACCACTAACCTCAAAGGTAATCAGCTGGCGATGGTGCCAAAATACACAGCCAACTTAAGTTACACCCATAGCTTTGATTTGGGCAGCTACGGTTTTATCCACGGCTGGTTTAATCTGAGTTGGAAAGATAAGTCCTACAACACCATCTGGAACGTCGACAGACATCTGGACGATATGGACTTTGCAGTGTCTGACGAAGCTGTAGGTTATATAGACGATCGCAGAGACGCTCATACCATAGCCAACGCTTCACTGAAATATGAGCCGGTCGGCCAGGTCTGGTTTGCTGAACTCTTTGTCAGCAACGCCACGGACGAAACTGTCCAGCAATGGAGTAACACAGGTAAGGGCTTCCCGAAAGGCAGTTTTAATATGCCAAGGTATTATGGGGTGCGTGCTGGCTTTAATTTCTAAGCTTAACCACTAGTGCAGAAACCGCTCCGTCGTACTGAGCGGTTTCTTTTTATCTGGCGCTTAACACCTGATCGGGTGAGGCGTTGTGACTACGCGAAGGAAGATGTTCATGATCAGTACCAAGAGCAATAAAACTCTTATTAAAACCCTCCACAAAAAGCAAAAAGTGGCATTGCTGAGCTTAGCGCTGGTAACTGCGGCTCAAGCCACAGCCGCTGACACTCAGGCAGGAAACAAGGCAGAAGTAAAAACAGCCCAGGCTGCCGCTTTACCGCAAACAGTGCAGTGGCCTTATGTCAACACGGGGTTAAAGCGCGACCCAGAACTGGAAAAAGTACTGGATCAGATATTAGCTCGCATGACCTTGGGACAAAAAGTAGCGCAGATGATCCAGCCGGAGATTGGTTATTTGTCCGTAGCACAAATGCGCAAGTATGGTTTTGGTTCTTACCTCAATGGTGGTAATACAGCGCCTTATGGTCAAAAACAAGCAACGGCTGAAGTCTGGTTAAAATACGCTGACGAAATGTATGAAGCCTCTGTGGATGCTAAAGAAGATGGTAGTCGTATTCCAACTATTTGGGGCACAGATGCTATGCATGGTCACAGCAATGTCTATGGCGCTACCTTGTTTCCACACAATATAGGTTTGGGCGCAGCCCATGATCCAGAGCTGATCCACCGTATTGGTGTGGCAACCGCTAAAGAAGTCGCGGTCACAGGTATTGAATGGAGCTTTGCGCCTACAGTGGCTGTAGTGCGGGATGACCGTTGGGGCCGTACGTACGAGAGTTATTCTGAAGACCCTGCCATAGTCAAAGCCTACGCCGGGCAGATGGTGTCGGGTTTGCAGGGTACCTTGGGTAAAGATTTTCTGCAGGGTTTTGGCCGTATCGCCACAGCTAAACACTTTGTTGGCGATGGCGGCACTGAAAAAGGTATAGACCGCGGTGACACCTTGATTGATGAACAAGGCCTGCGTGATATTCACGCAGCAGGTTACATGACGGCAGTTCAGGCGGGCGTGCAGTCTGTGATGGCGTCCTTTAACAGCTGGAATGGTGTGCGCTTGCATGGCCATAAATACCTGCTGACCGACGTTTTGAAAAACCAAATGGGTTTTGATGGCTTTGTGGTCACGGACTGGAACGGTCATAAGTTTGTTGAAGGTTGTGATCTGGAGCAGTGCGCCGGTGCTATTAATGCCGGTGTGGATGTACTGATGGTGCCAGAGCACTTTGAAGCTTTTTATCACAACACTGTGCGTCAGGTGGAGCAGGGCATTATTCCGCAAGCCCGGATTGATGATGCGGTGCGCCGCTTTTTACGGGCAAAAATTCGCTGGGGCCTGCTGGAGCGTGGTAAACCATCCAGTCGGGTTGAATCTGCGCAAATGGCTGTGTTTAACAGTCAGGAGCACAAGGAACTCGGGCGTGAGGCGGTGCGGAAATCTTTAGTGCTGCTGAAAAACAACGGAAAAGTACTGCCCCTGTCGGCAAAAAGCCGGGTGCTGGTGGCTGGTGATGGCGCTGATAACATAGCGAAACAAGCAGGTGGCTGGAGTGTGTCCTGGCAGGGCACAGACAACACCAACGCTGATTTCCCCAATGCCACTTCTGTTTATCAGGGCATAGCTCAACAGGTAAAAGCTGCTGGCGGTCAAGTAGAACTGACGGTCGATGGCCACTACAGCCAAAAACCTGACGTAGCTCTGGTGGTGATAGGTGAAAACCCATACGCCGAGTGGTTTGGCGATATACAGCAATTGGAATACCAGCATGGCGACAAGCGTGATTTAGCTTTGATCAAAAAGCTAAAGCAACAAGGTATTCCGGTGGTGACGGTATTTTTAACAGGCCGGCCGCTGTGGACCAATAAAGAGCTAAACGCATCGGATGCTTTTGTCGTGGCTTGGTTACCTGGCTCTGAAGGACAAGGCGTGGCTGATGTGTTGTTTGCTGATACAGAGGGCAAAGCCCGTTATGATTTTCAGGGCAAACTGAGTTTTTCCTGGCCACGTTTTGACCATCAGTTTGTGCTGAATAAAGGCGATGCGAACTATGACCCTTTGTTTGCTTATGGTTATGGCTTAACCTACGCCGACCACAAAGAACTGGGCCAATTCTCTGAGCAGGTTTCGACAACAACAGCATCAGGTTCTGATAATGGTATTCAGCCGCTGTTTTTACGTAACTTAGCTGCAGATATGGCCTGGGTGTTGTCGGACGCCAGCGCAGCGGGTTCTGAAAACACTGCGGCTTTGATTACTACACCTTTTGGTGTCAGTACAGATGGTAAAAGTTTGGCTATGCAGTCGGTGAACTTGTCCTATCAGGAAGATGGCCGACAGTTGCGCTGGAATGCGACTGCAAAAGCATCAGCCAGCTTGCGTTATATCAAGCCTGTTGCCGCTTCCAAACACAACACAGCCAAAGCACTACGTTTTAGCTTACGTTTTGACCAGCAAGTACCAAAAGAGCTCAATCTTGCCGTGCTTTGTGATCAACAAGGTAGTTGTTTGCGCCGGTTGTCGCTTGCAGAACCTCTGGCGCACTTAAAGCCTGGTGTGTGGCATACTGTCGAAGTGGCATTGGATTGTGCTGACGCATCTGCCGTAAAACGGATTTCAGATGCCTTGGTATTCAGTTCAAGTGGACAACATAGTCTGGCTGTGGCTGATATGGTGCTTTCTGCACAAAAGACAGCAACTGCTGCTAAAGACTTTGTGCTGATAGGCTGCGCTAATTAACCAGCCTGATCACAGATAAAACATTAAAAGTGGTGTCGGAAGCGGCACCATTTTTTGTTTCTTTTGAATTGGAATTAAATAGTGTTGCAATCTTTAAGTCGTAATCAGCTGTTCTGGCTCTGTCAAACCGGCGGCTGGGCAGTGTATGCAGTGCTGACAGCCCTGATGATTAAAATTCCCAGCCAGGAACCCTGGCAGGTGGCTTTGCCTCATCTGCTGTTGGATACCAGTTTTGGTTTTATGCTTACCCTGCTGCTGCGGGCCTGGTTTGGCCGGGTTAGCGCGCAACAAAACCGCTCAAAAATTCTGTGGCATCTGCCAATAATTCTGATCAGTTGCCTGGTCTGGACTCAGTGGAAGTGGCTGACCTTACAGTGGCTCTATGGCCAGATCTGGCAATCCATGACCTGGTTCGATGTCGGCACCTGGAACTCGGCTTCTTTAACTATTTTATTAACCTGGACTGCCTTGTATTACGCCTCCAAAGCCACCTTCGAAACTATGGAGCAGCGGCAAAAAGCGGCAGAAGCTATTCATTTGGCCAAAGAAGCCCAGTTAAAGATGCTGCGTTATCAGTTGAACCCGCATTTTATGTTTAACAGCATTAATGCCATTTGCACCTTAATTTTAAAGCAGGAGAATCAACATGCAGTCTCCATGCTGGAAAAACTCTGCGATTTGCTGCGTTACAGCTTGTACACAGACCCTTTAGCTAAAGTGACAGTGGCCGAAGAGATACTGATCTTACAAACCTACTTTGATGTGGAGCAGTGCCGATTCAGAAATAAGCTGAATGTGTCTGTAGTGGCCGATGACGAAGTAAAAGGCCTGTTGATGCCGTCTTTATTATTACAACCGCTGGCAGAAAATGCGCTGAAGCATGGCATGCGTATGTCGCAACAAAGTTATGCTATTTCAGTCAGCTTTAGCCAGCACAACGGCCAGTTGTTGATCCGTATGCTGGACAACGGCAGCGGTTTTATAGAGCAACCTGATGCAGCTTCTACAGGCATAGGTTTACACAATTGTGAGGAGCGGTTAGCGCTGATTTACCCTGATCAAAGCTCCTTTAGTTTTGGCAACAGAGAGGAAGAAGGGGCCTGGATCCAGATCTGTATTCCAAAAGAATTAGCAGGCGGGCAAAAAACGTGAGCAGTGTAAGACTATTAAACACTCTGATCGTGGATGACGAGCCAGCCGCTATTGAAGGCCTGCGATTGCGGCTGGATGCTTTTCCACAAATCCGGGTAATAGGCGAAGCCAATAGCGTGGCTGAAGCTATCACTCTAATCAACGTTCAGATGCCTGATCTGATTTTTCTGGATATTGAAATGCCAGAGCAAAGCGGTTTTGATCTGATCCGCCAACTTCAACCCGAACTTTGCCCTGCTATTGTCTTTGTCACAGCTTTTCATCAGCACGCGGTCAAAGCCTTTGAAGTGAGAGCCCTCGATTACTTGTTAAAGCCAGTGAAGCTGGAACGTTTAGCTGAAGCTATAACCAGGGTTTGTGAACTGACCACCAGCAGAGCTGACAAAGCACAACTGCTTTCTGCTGCGGCAGATATTGCCAAAGAAGTACAGGATGCTGGGGGCCGTGTTGATAGTACAAAGAATGCAGAGAGGGTCGCGGACGCAGCTGAGCCGCAATACAACATAGAAATGCAGAAACTGGTGATCCAGGATGGACGTAACCCCATTCAGTTGATCCCTTATCAGGACATTATCTGGATAGACGCCGCCGGCGATTACATGTGTGTGCATACTCAAGCTGAAACTTACGTGATGCGTGCCCGACTAAAAAGCCTGATTGATGAGCGCTTACCAGATGTTTTTGTCCGCATTCATAAATCAACAGTGGTGAACCTGACCTATATCGAAAAACTACAACCGCTCTGTAACTCGGAGTACAACGCTGTATTGCTGAATCAAAAAGTGCTGAAAGTCAGCCGTACTTATGCCAGAGCCTTGAAACAGAGGTTGTTGGGGTAGGGCAGCCGCAGTGTTTTGAACCGCGACATGAAGGAATTGTTTCGATCGACAGATTTAGTGGTAATTGACTGCTAAGAGCTAATTGAAGACATTAACGCCCGCCACACAGACGAGCAACTTGTTGTGAGTCCAGCACCATAGGTGCGGTGTGCTGGCGTTTGTTATCTCGCATTTCCATGAATAGCCTCTCGCAAATTCTGGTCTGTGCTCAGAAGGTGCTGCAGTAGTATCAATGACTTTGAGAGCAACTCCTCACTACGGTCAGGGTCTATCCAACGCCCATTGAACTTTCCGCCGTGGTAGAGATTATTTCGTACACGACGGATGTGGGCAAACAGGATTTGTACTGAGCGCTCGACATTTGCTACATCAGCCCACTCAACGGAACCATTAATCCATACTTGACGCTTAGGAGGTTCTTCAAGTAAGTATGTTCTAGCATCTATGACAGCCTGGTCTTGTGATTGAAGCAGTGCCACTCCGATCTCGTTTGCGAAACGATCCCAGTCAGGTTCCGCCGCGTCTGCTTTTCCAGCTCGGCCATAACCCATAGCCTTCAGCGCATACTCATATTGCGCGAAGAGTTTAAAGAATCTGTAAGATAGTTTATCGAGTTCCATTGGTCTCATCTTTGCACGCTACTATAGCAAAGCCAACAAAGCAGTTACTCCTGCGCCAATTAGGCCTGCAACTGTGGCGTTATTGAGTAGCTCTTTGAGCTTTGACTTTGCTTCCAAGTCATTGCTTTTAGCTATAGTCTCAATTAACTCTTGCACACTGACATGAACACTAAGCGAATTACCATTTCCGACCTGAAAGGTACTGCCTGAAATATTACCAATACTAATTGAGTGTTGAGTTGAACTAGCAGGGGTAGTTAATTCAGATAAAAACTTTCTTCCAGAAATTGTTATTCTTGGTTCAAGGTAGCTATCTCCATCAAAACTACTAGCATCAATTGCGGTAACATAGCCTTGTTCATACAGTTCTTTGAAAATACCTATAAGTGCAAATTCACCTTCAGTAATCTCCTCCGGAAATTCATTTTTTGATAAAAGCTCGAGAATGTATTTGTGCTCTTCCATAACCTCTCCAATGCGTAACGCCCACTTCAGGTGCGTCGAAGCCGAAGTGTTTTTGTGTTAATGTTTGAACGCAGCGAGCAACACAAAAACGCGGAGGTTTTGGCGCCAGACTGCAAGCGCTTGTTAGGGGTTCTAGCTAACAAACATCTCAAACTTTCCATAAAGACTAATCCTTTGATTAAAGCTTTGATAATCCATAATTGATTCGAAGCTTCCATGGAATCGATGTCCCTCTAAATGACCGGTTGCTGCAAATATGACTCTACAAGTCATATTCATTGGTATTGCAACTTCTCGCCAAGTATTTATATCTAATAATCTTTCCCCTGCAGGGAGAGTAATTATTTGCTCTCCTCGAAATGTTGTTGGCTCATCGGCATTACTTGAAATACGGCTGTCCGGACTAAACATTTCAAAAGATGAGAGACCTAGCCTTTGATTTAAGTTTTGCATTGATCTTGTTGGTGCAACTGTAGTTAAAAATGCGACTAATCGACCTTCCTCATCCCTTTCTAGAGCTCCACTAGAAACAGAAATTTGCATTTCTCGAAGAGCAGGTATATTAACGGAACTTCCGTGGTAACTAATAAGCCCATTGGTGACACGAACTATGGACCTTAACCCTTCACCTATCGGTTCACCGATTTCTGGCTCAATGCTTGGGTTGTCGCGGAGAATAGACTCAGGTGCTAATAAACTTTCTATAGATCTGTATTTAGAATCAAAATCTTCATAGTTTATTTCGAGTAGAGGAGCCGATTGAGGACCTCGATTAGTTTGGTAAACAACTAACTTTCTCCCATTGCACACAGCAAAGTATACAGCTCTGATCTCAGGGTGATTTGCATATGTAAAGGCTTGCTCTATCGCATCATTGTCAATATCTACATCGGGAGCTTTAGCTTCCACAACCCATCTAACAGACAATTCAGCCTCTAAAATGTAGTCTGCAATACCTCTTAAAATCGGATCCTTTTTGGAGTTTTTTCGTCCAAGGAAAGCCCTTGGGTATCTTAAAGACTGTTCTCTGATGACATTGTGAACAGTTCCTGACCTATAACCAAGTGCTCTAATCAGTGGTGCTAGAATCTCTTCTCTAATATCAGTTTCATTTAAATTGTCAAAGCTAATTGGTTCAAACAAATCATCTTTCCTTACATGCC
>NZ_JAJOYT010000012.1 GCF_021290965.1 Rheinheimera faecalis
AAGTACCAGCCGAAGCTGGTACTGATACCCCCAATTACCGGGAGGACCCAGACTCGCACAAGTCCGGGAGACAAGGGTAAAACTTCATGTTCGCTTCGAGTCTGGATCTGCAGCTTTGTTGATATTGCCAACAGATCCCACAATCAATTTGAATCAAAAACGGGCGACCCTAAAGGTCGCCGCTACAGCATCAATTATTCAAAAGCTACGTTAAAACGCACACCAAAAGTACGTGGTGATTGCCACATAAAGTTAGGTACTGCGTCACCGTGAGTACGGCCTTGATCGCTCTTAATATCGCGGTCAGTGACGTTATTCACGAAAGCTTCTGTGGACCAGCTGCCTTCTGAAGGTTCGAACGACAGGCTTAAATCCACTTTGGTATAGGCATCCTGACGATCGATATCAGCAGCGTATGGCAGATTTTTGAAACCTGCTGGTCTGTCACCACGGTTAGCCGGGTCAAACCATACTTCGCTGGTGTAACCCACACGAATTCTTGGCTTTAACGTAGCACCGCTTTCCAGACCAACAAAATGTTCGTAATTCACAGAAGCTGAGAATTCCGGAGCCATGACTAAATGATTACCGCTGAAATCCAGCAGGTTAGGCAAAGCAGGGTTACCTGCTGACGGGTTAAAGGCTAAACCATCACGGCCATATTTAGAATCTGTGGTCAGGAAGTCATCGTAAGTTGCATCCAGTACAGACATAGAACCACTTAACTCGCCATTTTCAATCACTAACCAACGGGCTTCTAATTCCAGACCATTGATAGTGGCTTTACCGGCGTTGGTTTTACGCAGTAAGTCAGCACCTGTGTTGGTGACTACGTTACTGGTGACCTGTAAGTCGGTGTATTCAGTACTGAACAGCGCAGCAAATAACTGCAAAGTACCGTCCATGAATAAACCTTTCATACCCAATTCGATACTGGTGTTTTCTTCCGGCGCTACATAAGCAGCAGTACCTGCAGCTTCGTTATTGTTAGCAGCAATAATGGCATCCAGAGCTTCTTGCGTGAATGGGCCAGTACCAGTGTATTTATTACCATCCTGAATAGTACCGGACTTAAAGCCAGTGGCGTAGGAGGTGTAGAACATCACGTCATCCGTCATATCCCATTCAACACGAGCCATACCTGTGGTTTTGCTCCACTCCGGGCTAGTATCGTTGTAGGTATCGACCCAACATTGGCCAGGTTGCACCAGGTTCTTGTTCGGGCCCAGACCATTCAGGATACCTTCCGGATCCATGTAGCCGACATGATCCTGATTAGGGTCCATCACTTCAGTACGTTTTACGTCAGGACACATGATGTTACGACCACCTTTGTCCCAACGTTTATCGTTGGTGTAACGTAAGCCGGCACTCAGGCGCCAGTCGTCAGTCAGTTTATAAGTAGACTGAGCATAGATACTGTTCGACTCTAAACCACGGTCAGGCTGACGGTAAGTAGACCATAAGTTTTTGTTTGGCGTAGTGCCTCCTTCGTAATCAACGTCAGGGTGCACTATGTCAAAAATAGTCTTGTTGTTTTCTTTGAAGTAGAAGTAACCCACCATCCACTGTAAACGTTCAGCATCATCATTCTTGAACTGTAATTCGTGTTGCGTGGCTTCGTGATCACATTCGACACAGCCGCCCCATTCGTATTTTTCCAGGCTCCAGGTTCTGTCCCATACCGAAACACGGGATGTATCTGTGTAGCCACCTATGTACGCCAGTTGCAAACCTGAGTCGAAGTTATAGTTTGCTCTGGTACGGAAGCTGTCGCTGGTTGCATCGTTAAAACCAGGTTCCTGTACATAAGAGCTGCGGTCCGAACCACCGGTAATAGTCGGGATATTACCCGTACCATTGTCAGTAAAGTTCTCGTAGGAGAAAGTTAAATCAAACTTGTCTGACGGCTGGTAAAAAGCACTGAAACGCGCAGCAGCCAGATCGGTAGAACCGTATTTTTCGCCCATGGCTGAACCTGGCAGGAAATCAACCACACCTTCAGATTGGTCCATCGCAGCTGCAACACGCACAGCTAAAGTGTCGCTTAATGGAATATTGACCATAGCGCGGGTAGCGCGGCGGTCGTAGTTGCCTAAAGTGATTTCAGCATTGGCATCAAAACCATCCAGACGGGCTTTGGCAGTGTGTAAGTTCACTACACCACCAGTGGCATTACGGCCAAATAAAGTCCCTTGTGGACCACGTAAAATTTCAGCACCTTCTAAGTCAAACATCAAAGCTGAAGCGCCTTGAGAGCGGGCTGAATACACACCATCAATGTGGAAAGCGACTGCTGGGTCACCACTTTCGGTTTGATCAGAAGAACCAATACCACGCACATACACCATAGGCGTATTTTGAGTACCGTTTTGCGCAATTTGTAAGCTAGGAACTATGCCCTGTAAATCATCCAGCTGAGCCACATGGTTTTCGTCCAGAGTTTTCTGGTCAAAAGCTGTTACCGCCAGTGGTGTTTCACGTAAGGTAGTGACCCTTTTGGTCGCGCTGATCTGAATCACTTCAATAGCACGGCCTTCATCATCTTTGCCATCGCTGGTTTTTGCAGTTTCAGCGACTTGTGCAGCTACACCAAAAGCGCTACAGAGCGCCAATGTGGTCAGTAAGTAAGACGGTTTTAATTTTAAGACTTTCACTTTGATTCCCCTATCCTGTCTGGATGTTTTTGTCAGCATGACAGCGCTAACACCTGTTGATTCTTTTTATTTGGTATCGGTTCAAGCTATAGGAAATCCAAGGCATCTCCTTTCGGGATTGCTATTTGAATTGATTTCTTCCGCTTGTTTTTCATACCAAGGCTAAGCCTGGACGATAAATTAGCCTCAGATAAATGATTGCGCAACCATTATTTAGATCTTTTTTGTGAAAATAAGCTGAGATCCGGATCTTTCACGATAGGATACGACTAAAGGATAAGCTGAATTAATGGGCAGTTTTTGTATTTGTTTTAATCAGAATAATAAATGAAATGCAGTAATTGTAAAAATGATAGCGCTACCAACTGTTGTTTTTCAATAAGTAAGTGGATTGGGGGTCAGAGTAAAATTAAGCACGCGGCTTTCATTTTACTCTGACCCCTATTCGTTATTTCTTCTGTAGGAAGGCTTCATCTAATGCGAGGAAGACAACAGGAGTTGTCAGCAGTGTTAAGACCTGACTAAAAGCCAGCCCCCCCACCACTGCCACACCTAAAGGTACACGTAGCTCTGCGCCTGTACCAAAGCCCATCATTAAAGGCACAGCCCCTAAGATAGCGGCTAAGGTCGTCATCATAATAGGACGGAACCGAACCAGACAGGCCTGATGTATCGCGTCTTTTGCTGACAAACCATGTTCACGCTGAGCTTGCAACGCAAAGTCGACCATCAGAATACCGTTTTTCTTCACTATACCTATCAGCAGGATAATGCCGATAAGCGCCATGATAGAGAAATCCAGTTGCCAGGCCCACAGCAATAAAATGGCACCAATAGCAGCAGAAGGCAGAGTAGACAAAATCGTCAGAGGGTGGACAAAACTCTCGTACAACACACCTAAAATGATATAAACCGCCAATAAAGCCGTGAAAATCAGCAGAGGTTGAGTAGCCAAAGAATCCTGAAACGCCTGAGCTGCGCCCTGAAAAGAACCAACCACTGAGGCTGGCATCTGTAATTCTATACGGGCTTGCTCCAGAGCATTCACTGCATCACCCAAAGCCACGCCGGCCGACAGGTTAAACGACAAATTCGCCGCTGGTTGCATGCCATTGTGCGCAATAACCACAGGACCACTGGTGGCAGGCATTACTTTCGCAAAAGCCAATAAAGGCACCATTTCACCTGTAGTGGGTGAACGTAAGTGGAAATAGTTTAAGCTTTCCGCTGTACCACGTTGCGCCGGATCCAGCTCCAGTATCACGTTGTACTGGTTGGTTTCTGTCTGGTATTCGTTAATTTGGCGCTGACCAAAAGCATCGTACAAAGCCTGATCCAAATCAGCAGCGGCAAAACCTAAACGCGCCGCTTCCTGCCGGTCCAGCTCCAGCTTGATAATATTGGCGTCCCACTGCAAGTCGTTGGATAAATCGGTAAACATAGGGTTTTGCCGCACTTTTGCCGTTAACGCCTGAGTCCAGGTTGCCAGTTCTTCACTGCTTAAGGCTTTGAGTACATAACTGTATTGAGCCCGACCAGGCCCAGCCCCCAGGTTAATATCCTGAGCGGCGCGCAAAAACACCTGAAAACCTGGTATTTGGGCAAATTGCGGCCGTAAACGGTCGATAATTTCACTGGCGCTGGCATCGCGATCATCAGGGTCATTTAACACCACCCAAACACGGCCTGAACCTGTGGAGTTATTGCCTCCCACCAAGTGGTTAAAGCCTGTGATATCCGGATCCTTTTTCAGAATAGCTTCCATTTGTTTGTGTTTGGCTATCATATCTTCATAAGAAATATCAGAAGCGGCCTGAGTGATACCTATAACAAAACCCGTGTCCTGCAGTGGAAAAAAGCCTTTGGGTATTGCCATAAAGCTGGCGACACTGCCTGCCACCGTCAGAAAAAACACCCCAAGCATAATGCGCTGATGATCCAAAGCCCAGGTCAGTACTTTGTCATAACGTTTGACTAAGCGGTCAAAAAAGCCCGGCTTGTTTGGATCATGAGCGGGCGCTTTATCCATAAAAATCGAAGCCAAAGTCGGAGCCAGCGTTAAACACACCACCACTGAAATCAAAATGGCGGCGGTGGCAGTTAACGAAAACTCTAAAAACAGCTTGCCGATAATGCCCCCCATAAACAGTAGCGGAATAAAAGCAGCCACTAAAGAAACGCTGATAGAGACCACAGTAAAACCAATTTCCTGAGCACCTTTCAGCACTGCCACCCTTTTGGTTTCGCCAGCTTCTAAGTGGCGGTGTATGTTTTCAATCACCACTATGGCGTCATCGACAATAAAACCAACAGCTATGACAATAGCCACCAGTGTCAGGTTATTCAGACTAAAGCCTGCCAGATACATAAAAGCGCAGGTGCCAATCAAAGACACACCAAGTACAGCGGAGACTATTAACGTAGCGGACCACTGGCGTAAAAACGCCGCCATCACAGCGATAACCAGTATCACAGCGATAGCCAAAGTCAGCTCTACTTCATGCAAGGAAGAGCGGATAGTCCGGGTTCTATCGTTAAAGACCTCTACTTTTACGTCGGCAGGTAAAGCAGCTGTCAGTTGAGGTAAAGCGGCACTGATACGATCCGCTGTGGCTACTATATTGGCACCAGGCTGGCGGCGAATGATCAAGGCCACACCAGATTCGCCATTCGGCCAAATTTGTACAAAATCGTTTTCTGCACCGAGTTTTACACTAGCCACATCGCGCAAATACACAGGAGCGCCATTGTTGTAACTGACGATTAGATCAGCATATTCATCGGCAGAAAAAATCTGGTCATTCACTGTCAGAGTCGACACTCTGTTGTCACCAAACAAGGCACCTTTAGGTAAATTGACACTGGAGCGTTGCACTGCGGCACGAATATCCGCCAGGGTTAAACCTGCAGCAGCTAAGACTTCAGGTTTGGCCTGAATCCGAATGGCTGGTTTTTGTTGGCCACCAATAAATACCTCACCCACACCGTTAATTTGGGTCATTTGACGCGCCAGTACGGTTTCGGCTAAGTCGCTGATTTCAGTGCGGGATAAAGTTTCAGAGGTGACCCCAATAATTAAAATAGGACTATCAGCCGGATTGACCTTACGCCAGGTCGGTAAATTGGGCATATCAGGCAAACGACCTGCCGCCTGATTCAGTGCCGCCTGCACTTCCTGCGCTGCAGTATCGATATCTTTTTCCAGCACAAATTGCAGCGTAATTTCTACAGATCCCAGGGCGCTGCTTGAGGTCATTTCGGTAATACCAGGAACCGAACTTAATGCCACTTCCAAAGGTGTAGCAACGGAAGATGCCATAGTTTCGGCACTGGCCCCCGGCAAACGGGCATTCACCTGAATGGTAGGGAAATCCGCTTCTGGTAAAGGTGCAATAGATAAACGCGGAAAAGCCAGAATACCCAATAACACCAAGGCAAAAGTAAGTAACACTGTGCCAATAGGGTGATCCATACACCAGGCAAAAATACTGCGGCTTTTCATTTTTATTGCTCCGCAGCTGCAGTTTGAGGCCCGTCAGTCAGAATTTTCAGTTCAGCACCTTTACGCAAACGGCTCTGGCCATCCACTATTATCTGCTGACCTGCAGTGAGACCTGTCACTACCACCTGGTTTTTTTCCTGCAATACCACTTCTACAGCAGCAGTCGCCGCTTTACCTTGCTCGTCAAACCAGACAAAAGCGCCTTCAGGCCCTTGTTGCAGAGCTTTAGCCGGAATAGTTAAAGCCTTGTCTAACACTTTGCTTTGCAGAGCAATGACCACAGACTGGCTTGGCCATAAAGCCGCGTCCGGATTGGCAAAATCGGCTTTGACTCTGATAGTCCCAGTCGCTGAAGCCACTCTGTTATCCACTACTGTCAGTTGGCCTTGTGCTAAAGGATCGGCACCTTCTTTTAAATAAGCCAGCACAGGCACTGTCTGCTTTTGGCGGATTTGCTGCGCCAACAGCTGTAACTCTGGTAAACGTGACTGCGGCAGCGAGATTTCGATACTGATAGGGTCCAGCTGCACTACAGAAAACAAGCTGCTGGCATCGCTGGTTCTGACATAGTTGCCTGCATCCACATTACGTATACCCACCTGACCTGATATTGGCGACACAATTTGGGTATAAGACAACTCCACCTGCTGCGCGTTAATAGTGGCCTGTACGCTGCGCAGTTGTGCTTCTAATTGTTGCACTTTGGCTTGTTGCTGATCGGCCATCTGCGCCGACACTGCCTGATCTTTACGTAAGTTTTGGTAACGTTTTAAATCAAGTTTGGCCACGTCAAGCTGTGCCTGAACAACTGCAAGCTGAGCTTTGGCTTGTTCATAGGCGGCTTTAATATTGCGATCGTCAATCACCGCCAACAGATCACCAGCTTTCACCAACTGACCCTCTTCCACCAGAATACGTTGCAATATGCCATCGACCTGAGGGCGAATTTCAACACTTTGCTGTGCTTTCACTTGCCCTATGGCCCGGATCCACACAGGCACGCTCTGCTGTTGCACTAAAGCCGTTTTGACCGGCACAGCAGGGCCTTGTTGCGCCACCACAGCACAGCTCAGCCAAAGGCTGGATACCACAGCTAGCTTTACCAATTTCATGCAAAAAACTCCGTTTAATTTTGTAGTAAAAACAGCCTGTAGCCACCACTTAGCATACCGAATAGCAGCTAAAGTGACAGCACTGTTTCTTTTGCTGATTCAATATTTTGTAGCATTCTGACAAGCTAAACGATTTGGGTTCTCTAAAGGATCAGTCAATGCGTTCAGGCGCAAAAAAAAGCAGACCAGAGGAGGCCCCCCTGATCTGCATTATCAACGACCAGCCCGCGCCCTTTTAATGCGCTGCCACTGTTTTGTGTTGCAGCAGTCTCAGGCTGGTCGCGGCCACTATTCCAACAGTTGCAGCCAAAGCTAAAGTGAAAAATGTCTCGAAGTTTGGTGGCTGGTGCGACGCAAAAAAACTAACCAAGCCTAAAAATAACCCCAATAAATTGTTAATGACTGGCATATAACGCAAAGACAACACCACAAGAGCCACCACAAAAACCACCAGGCTCAAAGTCCCCTCTCCTGTCAGTGGTGTTAAAACACTGGTCAGTTGACCTGCGGCTATACCAATGGCTATTCCTATCCAGACCGTTAGCAAGTTAATCACACCATCTTTGGTTGTCATACCGCGGGTAAAAAACGCTATCCAGCCGATAAACATAGCCCAGACTGGCACTTGCAACACCAGCGCACATAAAGTGGCAGCTGTAGTGGCTATAGTCGCTTCCCGCACTACAGCTATTAATTTCTGATTTAAACTCGTCATGCTTCACCTCCTGATTATTAATCATTGAATAGTGCTGGGATCAAATTGAAACCCTGAGTTTACGATCTACAGAAAAACTGCCACTGCCACGCACTGCGATATACAAAGCCAGAAAAGCCATCAGCGCCGGATATTCAATACCCCGATCAATCCAGGGCCAGGTAGGGCCTAGCGCATAACAAATTCCGATCATTTGAATAGTGATGGCCAAAGCAACAAGACGTGAGCAGAGGCCGATAGCGAGCATCAATGCGCCGAGGGTTTCGAGCAGCATAACCAGAAAGGCTAACTGCGGAGCGAAAGGTAATCCCATCACATTTTGGATCAAATGGGTGGAGCCAGCCATAGGGTCAGCCATGGAACCATGGGAGATCCCCAATGCCTTGGGCAGGCCGTGAGTGAAGATCACAATACCGAAAACAAAACGCAGTAACGCATAAAAAACGGGTTCAAGTTTGCTGTAAAAGCCACCCAACGAAGGAAAAATCAAGCCTTCCCGAACGCCAGCCTTGTCGTCAACAAAGGCCGCTGTGTTGGTTTTAAATAGAGTCATTCGTTTTGCTCCTGAAGCTGTTGCTTTACACCATGCCGCCATTGACGCGGATCACTTGCGAGTTAATCCAGCCACCATCAGGGCCAGCTAACATAGACACCACAGCTGCAATATCTTCAGGCGTACCTAAGCGCTCCAGCGGAGCCAGTTTCGCCATCTGTTGGATTAATTCGTCCGACTTACCCTTTAAAAACAGCTCTGTAGCCACAGGACCAGGAGCTACTGCATTCACAGTAATCTGTAAACCACGTAACTCGTTAGCCAGCACATGAACCAAACCCTCAACAGCGGCTTTGGTGGCGATATAAGGACCGTAACTTGGCAAGGCTTTTCCTATCACGCTGGTCGATAACGCAATAATGCGACCGCCCTGGTTGATATGACGGGCTGCACTACCCAGCACACAAAAAGCACCGGTTAAGTTAGTACGAATCAGCTGTTCAAATTGGTCTGTGCTGCAATCTGCTATCGACACATTCGTCATAATGCCAGCGCTATTCACCACAACATCCACCCGGCCAAAATGTGATTTCGCAGTAGTAAATAACTGCTCTACCGCTGCAGCATCAGCCACGTCGGCCTGCACCGCTATGGCATGACCACCGGCTTGCTGAATTTGAGCCACCACCTGCTCAGCTTTTTCCTGTCCTGCGGCATAATTCACTACCACAGCAAAACCATCCTCTGCTAAACGCAAAGCAATGGCTTTACCTATGCCCCTTGAGGCGCCTGTGACTAGTGCAGTTTTGATTGAGGTCTTCATAGCTGTTCTCCCGGTTAAGTCACCCTTGCGGTGTCTGAATGAGAGTTACTTTAAATTTGCAGGATAACTGGATAAATACCCTAAAATTGATAACATAATTCAACCAGAGCGAACAATACCCCTAAAAGGCCGGAGAATGGACAAGTTCGATAGCTTAAAGCTGTACTGTAAAATCGTCGAACTGGGCAGTTTTACTCAGGCCGCAGGTGTATTACAAATCCCACGCGCTACCGCAACTTACGCTATGCAGCAGTTAGAGCAGCGTCTGAATAGCCGCCTGTTAGAACGCACCACCCGTCAGGTCAAACCTACTTTGGATGGCCAGGCTTTTTATCAGCGCTGTGTTCGCATTTTGTCTGAGTTAGACGACGCCGAAGCCAGCCTGAATACTGTGGCAGCCAACCCGGCCGGCTTATTACGTTTGGGCTTGCATGGGGTGCATGCAGCGCAAATCATTATTCCGGCTTTGCCGCAATTCAGAGCACTGTATCCGCAGCTGGATATTGCCATCAGCACAGGTGACAGACTGGTGGATTTGGTGCGCGAAAGTATTGATCTGGTGGTCCGGATAGGTGTGCCCAAAGACTCCACTTTAGTTGGCAAAAAGCTGGCTGCTTTGCCACAAGTGGTATGCGCTAGTCCGGCTTATCTGCAACAGCATGGTGTGCCTATGCAGCCGGAACAACTGAGTCAGCATCAGGCTGTGGGCTTTTTCTCCAGCGATCACAATATCAGCTACCCCTTTAGCTTTTTGATAGAAGGTGCAGAGCAGGATTTTCCGGCTAAAGGCTGGTTATCTGTTAATGACGCCGAATCTTACACTGCAGCTGCTTTAGCGGGCTGTGGCATTATTCAGGTCCCCAACTTTCGGATCAAACGCTATTTGGAGTCTGGCGATTTAGTGCAAATTCTAAGTCATCTGCAAAGTCCTGCTTTGCCTGTGCATGTGCTTTATCCGCAACATAACCAATTGTCGCCACGGGTAAAGGTCTTTGTTGAATGGGTCAGCGCCTTATATAAACAGAAATTTTCCACCGAAAAATAAGCAGCAAAGCAGACAAAACCACCTATAGTTATTTAACCATTTATTAACAGGCGGAGTTCAGGATGAAACCGCTTTTGTATTTGTTGTTTTTCTGCAGTTTTACCCTGTTGGCTCAAAACCAATGGCCAGAAGCTGATTGCGTCAAAGCAGCCAAAAAACTACAGCAGCTGGAACAAAAGATCAGCTCTGGTTACAGCTTAAAAGAAGCAGAACAGCTAAGCCTGGATCAGCGCCAGCTGGAAAAACAGCTGGACCTGTTTTGCCAAAAACCAGTCTTGGCCTCTGATCCGAAAAAACCAAAAATCAAAAAAACAGCCAAAACTAAAAATTCCCCGGATGCCTTGGCTGACATTGCCAAAGGCCCAGAGCTTTATGTCAGCTCGGTCTCAGTTAAAGCACCTTATCAGGGTAAAAAACTACAGGCATGGTTGGAGTATTACTCCGAACCTAAACAATGTTTTGGTGTACGGGACAGCAGACAAATGGTCTGGTGTGTCGAACAACGCCAGCAAGCCAAAGCGAATTTTGAGCGACAATGGCAGCAAAAATTCGCACTATCGCAACCAGAATGATAAGCTCCGACCAGTTGAATTCTGGAGCCTCTTTTTATGAACGCCTTAACTAAAGCCAACTTACAACTCTGGTGGTTTGGATTTCGTTATATTCCACTGATTGGTTTTTGTAAGCCAAAAATTCTGGAATTAACAGATGCACGCACTGTGATCCGGATGCCACACCATCGCCATACCAAAAACCATTTGGGCAGTGTTTATTTTGGTGCTCTGGCCATAGGTGCAGATTTAGCCGGTGCTTTTTTAGTCTTTTACAAAGCGCGGCAGAAAAAGCTGAATATCCACTTTGCCTTTAAAGACGTGCAAGGCGAGTTTTTAAAACGCCCTGAAGCTGCAGTGCATTTCATCAGCAACGACGGCGCTTTAATAGACCAGATGATCCAACAATCGCTGGATACAGGAGAGCGTATTAATCAATCAGTGACTATTGATGTCACCTGCCCTTCTTTGCATGGCGACGAGCTGATGGCGAAATTCACTTTAACTTTGTCAGTGAAAGCCAAAAGCCGCTGATAGATCTTTGCTCTAGCGCATAAAGTAAAAATCCACAGTTGCTCTGTGGATTTTTAGCTTTAAAGAGTGTCTTTTACTGACCCCGAATTAGTCCTTAATGGGCAGTGGCGCATCTGGATGCACCAGGCCTGCGTGACGCAGCTCACGCCAGAAGTCAGCAGGTACACTCTCTTTTAACGCCGTACTGTCTTCAATAATACGACCTGGTTTACTGGCTCCTGGTATTACAGCGGCCACTGCAGGATTTGCCAAAGCAAACTGTAAACCAGCGGCTTTCATACTTATGCCGTATCTGTCCGCCAGTGCTTTGATCTTCGCCACTTTGTTTAAGATGGCTGTTGAGGCAGGTGCATATTCAAAGTTCGGGCCTCCGACTAAAGCACCTGAGCTGTATGGACCACCTACGACTATACCCAAACCACGTTCTGTGACTTTTGGCATCACCCGCTGCAAAGCCCTTTCATGGTCCAGCAGGGTGTAACGTCCAGCCAGTAAAAAACCATCAGGACGAGGTTCCTCCAGATCCAGCAGCAGTTCTATAGGCTCGACTTTATTGACGCCTAAACCCCAGGCTTTAATCACCCCTTCATCACGCAGTTTATCCAGCACTTTAAAAGCACCTTTGCGGGCGCTTTCAAACATACTGAGCCATTCATCACCAAAAAAATCCTGTGCTACATCATGCACCCAGACAATTTCAATATGATCGGTTTTCAGCCGCTTCAGACTGTCCTCAATAGAGCGCATTGTGGCATCTGCTGAATAGTCGTTGACGATTTTATTGGGGCGGCCGTATTTAAAGACTTCGCCTTTTTCACCTAAATCACGGGCACTGACATCTTCAATTTCATCCAGCACCAGCCGGCCCACTTTGGTGCTAATCACATAGTCCTGCCGCGGCTTGTCTGCCAGCGCATCGCCCATACGGATTTCTGCCAGACCTGCGCCATAAAAAGGCGCGTTATCAAAATAACGTATGCCGTCATTCCAGGCCGCATCCACAGTAGCTCGCGCTTCCTGCTCAGGAATATCGCGGAACATATTGCCCAGCGGCGCCGTGCCAAAACCAAGTTTGCCTGGAAGAATATCTTTGAGTGCCATTTTTTGCTCCTTCATCTTCAAAGAGACGCCATCTCTTTGAACAATTAAAATTCAATACAGGCAGTATGCCAGCACAACTATGACCTATTGATGATACTCGTTGAACACTATCACAGCGAAAAAACCTATCAGCTGTTGGCAGCACAGCAGCGATGCGGCTAAAATCGCCTTTTGATTGTAGAAGGTGGCAGGCATGCAGGACTTATTAGGTAACTTATTTATTATTTCAGCGCCAAGCGGAGCGGGAAAATCCACGCTGATCAATGCGCTGTTAAAGCAACATGCCGATATGCAGCTGAGTGTATCTCACACCACCCGCTCACCACGCCCGGGCGAAAGTAATGGCGTGCAGTATCATTTCACTGATGTTCCGACTTTTAAACAACTGATTGCACAAGACCAGTTTATTGAATGGGCTGAAGTTTTTGGTAATTATTACGGCACATCCAAAGCCGCTTTGGCCGATAAACTAGCTCAGGGTATAGATGTGTTTTTAGATATAGACTGGCAAGGTGCCCGCCAGATTAAACAGCAACTGCCTTTTGTCACCAGCATTTTTATTCTGCCGCCAAGCGTTGAAGCTTTAGAGCAACGCCTGAATCAACGGGGTCAGGACAGCGCAGAAGTCATTGCAGGCCGTATGGCCAAGGCGCAGGACGAAATCAGTCATGCCGGTGAATACGATTATTGGGTAGTGAATGATGATCTGGAGCTGGCGTTGCAGCAGTTTTCCGGCATTATCCAGACTCAGCGCTTAAAACAGCAGAAGCAGGCGATACGGCAACAGAAGTTAATTTCTGGCCTGTTGGCGAACGAAACGAAATAGAGTAGACTATGCGGTCTTTATTCAGACCCAGATTAACCGGAGTGGCAGATGGCTCGCGTAACAGTTGAAGATGCAGTAAATAAAATTGGTAACCGCTTTGATTTAATTCTGGTGGCCTCACGTCGTGCCCGTCAGTTAGCTGTTGAAGGCAAAGAGCCAATGGTTGATCCTGAAAACGACAAGCCTACAGTAGTAGCTTTGCGTGAAATCGAAAAAGGTTTTATCACCAACGGTATTCTGGACCAGCAAGAACGTCGTGAACAGTTACAGCAAGAAGCATCAGAAATGGCTGCAGTAGCTGCAATTATCGGTTCTGACGAATAATCTGAGCCTGTACCCCCTGCCAACGGTATCCGGCCGTTGGCAATAGCTTGAAATCCACGTATATTCAAAGGAACACGCCAAAGCGTTGTGCGTATTGGGGAGTTTCGGATGTATCTGTTTGAAGGCCTGAAAAATCAAATCAGTGCTTACCTGCCACCTGAGCAGGTCGTTCTGGTGCAACAGGCTTATGTTGTCGCCCGCGACGCGCACGCGCCACAAATTCGCTCCAGCGGCGAACCTTATATTACTCATCCTGTAGCAGTGACCAGTATCCTCGCCGAAATGCGGATGGATTACGAAACCTTAATGGCTGCGTTACTGCATGACGTGATTGAAGACACACCGGTCAGCAAAGAAGATTTAACCCGCATGTTTGGTGAAACTGTGGCCGAACTGGTGCAGGGTGTCAGTAAACTCGATAAAGTTAAATTTAAAGATATCAAAGAGTTCGAAGTTACCAACCTGCAAAAAATGTTTATGGCAATGACGCAGGATATCCGCGTTATTTTAATTAAACTGGCCGACCGCACTCATAATATGCGCACCATAGGTGCACTCAAACCAGAAAAACGCCGTCGTATTGCCCGTGAAACTTTAGAACTCTATGCTCCTATCGCCAACCGTTTGGGTATTCATAATATTAAAAACGAGCTGGAAAACTGGGGCTTCCGCGCTTTATACCCCATGCGTTATCGCGCTTTAGAAACAGCAGTCAAACAGGCTCGTGGTAACCGCAAAGAAATTATTGAACGTATTCAGTCAGAAATAGAACAGCGTATTAAAGCTGCCGGTATTGAAGCTGAAGTCGCAGGCCGTGAAAAACATCTGTATAGCATCTATCGTAAGATGAAAAGCAAAGAGCTGATGTTTAACGATGTGATGGATATTTACGGTTTCCGTGTGCTGATTAACAGCATCGACAACTGCTATCGCGTCTTGGGTGTAGTACATAACCTGTTTAAGCCTATTGAAAGCCGCTTTAAAGACTATATCGCCATTCCAAAACAAAACGGTTATCAGTCCTTACACACCTCCCTGATTGGTCCACACGGTATTCCGGTGGAAATTCAGATGCGTACCCGTGAAATGGATGAAATGGCCGACAAAGGGATAGCAGCCCACTGGTCGTACAAAGGTGCAGGCGAAAACAAAAATACCACGGCGCAAATCCGTGCCCAGCGCTGGATGCAAAGTTTACTTGAGCTGCAACAAAGCTCAGGCAATACCTACGAATTTGTTGAAAACGTCAAATCTGAGCTTTATCCGGATGAGCTGTACGTATTCAGCCCTAAAGGTCAGATTGTGGAGTTACCTATTGGTGCCAATGCGGTCGATTTTGCCTACACAGTGCATACCGACATAGGCAACAGATGTGTCGGCGCAAGGGTGGATCGTAAACCTTACCCACTGAACAAACCTTTAGAAACCGGCCAGACGGTAGAAATCATTACCAGCCCTGGTGGTAAACCTAACGCCAACTGGCTAAACCATGTAGTCACCAGCCGCGCTATTTTAGGCATTCGTAACTATCTGAAAAAACAGCAATTGAGTGAAGCTGTAGGTTTAGGCCGACGTTTACTGACTTCAGCTTTGGGTGACGTCAAACTGGAAAATATTCCGCCAGAACGTATCGAACAGGTACTGCAAAGCACCACGCAAAAATCGCTGGATGAACTGCTGGTTGAAATTGGCTTAGGCAATCAACTGCCTATAGCTGTGGCCCGTCGTTTAATGGGTGGTTTTGATTCTGGTGAAGAAGCTTTGCCTGCAGAAAATCCGGCGAATCAGAAAACCAAAGCTTTTATTATTGGCTCTGAAGGTATGTTACTCACCTTCGCCAAATGTTGCCGCCCTATTCCAGGTGATGAAATTGCCGCCAACGCGACACCAGGCAAAGGCCTGAACGTGCACCGTGTTGAATGCCGTAATATTCGTGGCTGGGAAAAAGAGCCGGGTAAATACTTCCCGGTGAAGTGGGACAAAACCGGTGATAAACAGTTTTTATGTGATATCAGGGTCTTTATTGTCAACCAACCAGGTGTATTGGCAAAACTGACCACTGTGATAGCCTCACAGGATTCCAACATTCAGGACTTGTCGACCGACGACAGAGACACAGGCGAATATGTGATTAAAATCACCTTGTCTGTGCGTGACCGTATTAATTTAGCCAACGTCATGCGCAAAATCCGTGTCTTGCCTGAAGTACTTAAAGTTTACAGAAGGAAATAGTTGTTATGTCAAAAGTGATCATCAGTACAGATAAAGCCCCTGCCGCTATTGGTACTTACAGCCAGGCCGTCAAAATTGGCACTACTGTGTATTTATCTGGCCAGATCCCTTTAGTTCCAGAGACTATGCAGATGGTGTCTGAAAATTTTGCTGAACAAACTCAGCAGGTATTTGAAAACCTGGCTGCAGTTTGCCACGCAGCAGGCGGCAGCTTAAATGATATGGTCAAAGTGAATATTTTCCTGACTGATCTGTCCAACTTCGCTACCGTAAATGAAATTATGAGCAAACACTTCAGTGCACCTTATCCGGCTCGTGCTGCTGTACAGGTCAGTGCTTTACCCCGTGGCGCTCAGATTGAAATTGATGGCGTGATGGAAGTGCCATCGACGAACTAACGGGGATAACTGCGGCTTCAGTCTGGTAAGGCGAACTGAGTGAATAAAATCCTGTGTTGTTTTTTGCTGTTGGCTTTTCCACGCCTGACAGCGGCTGCAGAGACACCAGTCCTCACCTGGTGTCTGGATCATTTTTCACGTTTTCATGCCTATGAAACAGGTAAAGCCCCGTACGGACCTTCAGTTGATTTAATGCGGGAACTGGCTAAACGTGCCGGTTTTCAGTTGCAATTCAGTCCTAAAACGCCTTCCGCCCGCTGCTTTCGCCAAATGCAGACAGGCGAAGCCGATTTAATGAGTAATCTGAACTTTACCGAAGAGCGGGCAGAATATATGTACCTGCTGCCCTACAACGAACGTATTCCTGAATCCCTGTATTTAAAAGGGGATGATCCACGTCAAATCCGTAGCTTTAATCAGCTGGCCTCTTTAACTCTGGCTACTGTGCGCAATTACGCTTATCACCCCAGCCTGATGCAATTGATTAAAACCTCCAGGCGTCATGTTGAAATTGACAGCATAGAAACAGGCTTTGAAATGTTACAACGTGGCAGAGTAGATGCGTTAGTAGCGCCCACTCAAAGCTCTTTGGATGTGATAGCTGACCATAAAGACCTGCATTTTCAATTTCAAAGAGCTCCAGTTGATTTTTCCGTGGTGGAAAAACGTTTTATCAACATAGGTTTATCGAAAAAGAGTTCGCATCTGGCGTTAAAAGACCGTATCGAGCAAGCTATAGAATCTATGGTGCAGGATGGTACGGTAAAAAAACTCTATGCTTTTGACCCACTCAAACATGGCCCTACCTACCTGTCTGACTCCCCCTCTGAACAGTAAAAGCAGCCCTGACACAGAGCTAAAACAGTACTGTGGCTATGCCTCTTGGCTATCACAGGTTAAACTGCTTGTTATCAGTCACTTAGTTTGGTCTTTCTCTTGACAGTAACAGCACTGGATAGCCTATCCGTCAGCCAGCTAAAAGGCGTTGGCGCCAAAGTCAGTGAGCTGCTGCATAAACTGGGTATTCAGAGTGTGCAGGATTTACTGTTCCACTTGCCTTTGCGTTACGAAGACCGCACCCGTCTTTACCCCATAGCCGATTTATGGCCACAACAAACAGCGACAGTGCAAGGCGAAGTGATCAGCAGCGAAATTACCTTTGGTAAAAGACGCAGTTGGCTGGTGTCCATTCGAGATGGGTCAGGTCATTTAACCCTGCGCTTTTTCCATTTTAATGCAGCACAAAAAAATGCCGTCATCCCAGGTGTCACCTTAAGAGTGTTTGGTGAAGTAAAACGGGGCATGCGGGGTTTTGAAATGATGCACCCCGAATACAAAGTATTAAAAGACGATCAGGACCAGGATGTCGCTGAGACGCTGACCCCTGTGTACCCAAGCACCGAAGGTTTAAAACAAAACAGCTGGCGCAATTTAACAGATGCGGCTTTGCAGATACTGCAGCGCAGCAGCCCGACTGAATACTTAGCGCCAGTGCTGGGTCAGAACAGCTGGTCTTTGTCCGATGCGTTATTTTACCTGCACAGGCCACCACCAGATGCCTCCTTGCAACTGCTGGAACTAGGCCAACATCCGGCGCAGCAAAGGCTGATTTTTGAAGAATTAGTGGCGCAGCAGCTGTCGATGCTGCAATTACGCCAGCAATGCCGGGGGCAACAAGGCCGCAGTTTTGTAGTGGATGAAACACAAAATCAGCAGTTTTTAGCGGCTTTACCTTTTGCGCCAACTGGAGCTCAGCAGCGGGTCATTAACGAAATTCGCCATGATTTAGCGCAGACCGAACCTATGTTACGTTTAGTGCAAGGGGACGTAGGCTCTGGTAAAACGTTGGTCGCTGCTTTATCGGCTTTAACTGTATTGAGTCGTGGTGCTCAGGTTGCGCTGATGGCGCCAACAGAGCTGTTGGCAGAACAACATGCCAATACCTTTAAAGCCTGGCTGGAGCCTCTGGGTTATCAAATTGCCTGGCTGGCTGGTAAAGCCTCTGCTAAACAAAAGCAGCTGCAACTGGCGGCCATTCAAAGTGGCGAAGCAAAAATGGTGATCGGCACTCATGCGTTGTTTCAGCAGCAAGTGCAGTTTCAGCAACTGGCGTTGGTCATTATCGATGAGCAGCACAGATTTGGCGTACATCAACGCTTAGAGCTACGGGAAAAAGGCGCGGATACTGGCTTCTACCCACATCAACTGGTGATGACAGCCACACCTATACCCCGCACTTTAGCCATGACAGCTTATGCCGATTTAGATACTTCTGTGATAGACGAACTACCACCAGGTCGTACTCCTGTGACTACTGTGGTATTGCCAGATAGCCGGCGTGGTGAAGTGACAGAGCGGGTGCGGCAAGTGGTGCAGAATCAAGGCAGGCAAGCCTATTGGGTTTGTACTTTGATTGAAGAGTCAGAGCAGCTGCAATGCCAGGCCGCAGAAATGACAGCGGTCGAGCTAACAGCAGCTTTACCGGATTTACGGATAGGTTTGGTGCATGGCCGTTTAAAAGCCGCTGAAAAACAGCAGGTGATGGCGGATTTTAAAGCCGGTGAGCTGGATTTATTGGTCGCTACTACTGTGATTGAAGTAGGGGTTGATGTACCCAACGCCAGCTTAATGATCATCGAAAACCCGGAACGTTTAGGCTTAGCTCAATTGCACCAGTTACGAGGCCGTGTCGGTCGTGGCAGTGCAGTCTCCCATTGTGTACTGCTGTATCACGCGCCTTTATCGCCCACAGCTCAGGCCCGCTTGTCTGTGCTTAGAGAAAGCAATGATGGTTTTGTCATAGCACAACGTGATTTGGAAATTCGTGGCCCAGGAGAACTGCTGGGCACCAAACAAACAGGCCAGGTGAGTTACCGCATCGCCGATTTAAGCCGGGACGCACAGCTTATTCCGGCAGCTCAACAGGCCGCTGCATTGTTATGGCAACAATACAACCAAAACTGCCCTCCTCTGATCCGCCGCTGGTTAGGCTTTAAAGAGATCTACGCTCAAGCCTGACAATTTTATGACAATTTCCTACTTTCAATTACAGAAACACTAAACCTCTGTCGCTTATATTCATCGAACTCAAAAAATCAGGTTCAGTACTTCTGATGCAAGGATGCAGCTTCTGAATTAAACCTCACAGCAGGAAATAAAATAATGCGACTATTCAGCGCAATTGCAGTTTTCACTGCAGCCGCAATTTCCAACAGCCATGCCGGACAACTTCAAAGCATTAAAGCATTCCAGACGCTGACGCCCTATCAGGTTGTGTCTACAGAACCAAGACAATGGAACACTGATCTGAGTTTTGGTCAGTGGCATACCGCAAGTCCACAGCAAACTCCAACCTCAGGTTTTGGCTTAGCTATCTTAGGGTTTCCCACCAATCAGCAAACTCAAAGTTATCAGTTCTCCGTAACAGACGGACAGCAATGGCAGTATCTGGAATGCATTGGACGCAACCACTTAACAAAAATAACGCAATGGCCCATAAAGTCGAATACAGGCCAAAAGCCGGCTCTGGCTTGTGGCATTAAAGGTGCTACAGACAACACTTTTTATTTGAACCCTGAATGGGATCAGCAGTTTGTTGGACATAGTGAGTTGTCAGATCGCACTATCAAGATCCGTTCATTACATCAAATAAACAGAACGGCTTACCCCACCCTTGAACCTGCCGGTTATCTATTAACCGACGAACAAGGTGCGATAGCTCAGGTAGAAGTGTTAAACAAAGGTCGCGTCTGGCTCAGACCAAATTTATCAGCACAAACGCAGCTTGAGTTAGCAGCTCGTATCACAGCTCTGCTATTGTTTAACCCAAAGAACTCATAACGTGAACCAACTATGTTTCGTATTTTGCAGTTAGACCATGTAGTGCTTAGAGTGAAAAACCTGCAGCTGATGCTGGATTTTTATCAGCAAGTATTGGGCTGCACTCTGGAACGACAGGAAACTGACTTAGGTTTGTATCAGTTAAGAGCAGGTAATAGCCTGATTGACTTAGTGCCGGTCGAACAACCGCTCGGACAACAAGGAGGCGAAGCACCTGGCCTTGAGGGGCATAATATGGACCATTTGTGTTTGCGTATTGAGCCTTTTGACCCAGAAGCTTTGCAGCAGCATTTTCAGAACAAAGGCGTAACATCAGGGCCAGTGGAATCGCGTTATGGCGCCGAAGGTAAGGGTCCGTCGATTTATATTCAGGATCCTGAAGGCAATACAGTCGAAATTAAAGGCCCGCCCACCCTTCTTACTTAAACCCGCAGCGTTGTTGACTACTCTCTGTCGCCCCAGTCGCATAAGACCACTATGCTCTTGGGGTCGCCATCGCTTGTCGCCTAGCTGCTGCTTTAATTAATTTGGGTAATTTAAAGGATCTGAACTGCTGGTTTTTTCCGTAAAGCCAGCCAGGCATCGAGTGAATAGACAATGAGCGCCAGCCAGATAAAACCAAAAGTCACCAGCTTGGCTGTGGTCAGCGTTTCGTTGTACAACCAGACGCCAAATACAAACATAAAACTTGGGCCTATGTACTGAAAAAAGCCCATAGTCGACAGCTGCAAACGTTTAGCAGCTGCGATAAACAGCAATAAAGGCACAGTAGTAACAAAACCCGCCGCCATCAGCCATAAGTTTAAACTCCAGCTGTTTTGACTCAAATCAACTGCACTGCTGTCGGCAAACTGCCACCAGTAGTACAAAGCCAAAGGTAATAACAGTAAGGATTCAATAAAGAGTCCGGTAATGGCATCTATCGCCAGCTTTTTGCGGAATAAACCATAAAGTGCAAAGGTACTGGCCAAAGTCAAAGCTATCCATGGCACTGAACCAAAAGTGACCAGTTGGATCACCACACCAGTAACAGCAAGCGACAATGCAACCCACTGAAATTTACGCAAACGCTCACCGAGGAAAAACATCCCCAACAGCACATTCAGCAAAGGGTTAATGTAATAACCCAGGCTGGCATCCAGCATATGATGGTTATTCACAGCCCAGATAAATAAACCCCAATTACCACCTAAAATCAGTGAAGTGCCTAACAAAGCCAGCACCAGCTTAGGCTGGGCTAAAATCTGCTGTACTTTGCTCCATTGCTGCATCGCAAACACAATCAGCACCAGCAACACAAAAGACCAGACCACGCGGTGGATCAGAATTTCCTGCGCTGGTACAAAGTCGATTTGTTTAAAATAAAGCGGAGCTATACCCCACAAGGTATAAGCGCCAGCGGCAAAGGCACCACCCAGTTTTTGCGCCGGACTTAAGGTCATGATTATCCCCTTGAACAGCCAGAATACTCTGGTTTAAGAACGCGCATTGTACGTGACGCCAGCAACAAAGGTAAGGCAACTCAAGCCAGCTCTTTCACTCTTGGCCGCAAACTGATCAAAACAGGCTGAAACCTATCCATAAAACAGCGGGGAGCTAAAAATAAAAGTCAGGATCAGCATTGCACCCAAGGAAGCAGAACCGCTATTCTGGGGTAAAGAGATCCATAGGGTAAAGCAATGAGTTTTATCGGTATTATTGTTGCGCTGATCTGTATTGTAGGCGGGAACTTGCTGGAAGGTGGACATCCGGGGGCCCTGCTCAATCTGCCTGCTTTTTTAATTGTGATTGGTGCTACCTTTGGTGCTGCCCTGACTCAATTCCCTTTTCACGTCGTGATTGAAGCCGGTAAACGTTTTATCTGGCTTATTATTCCACTGCGGCTGGATATGCAAGAACGAAGCTTACTGCTGCAGGACATGGCATCCCAAGCCCGCAAGGGCGGCTTTCTGGCCCTTGAAGAAAAACTGGATACCTTAGACGACCCTTTCCTTAAACGCGGTATAGGTATGCTGGTCGACGGTTTTGATAAGGATTACATTCTCGAAACCCTTGAACAGGAAATCGAGATGGAACAGGAAGAAATTGAGCATACAGTAAAGTTTTACGAAGCCATGGGCGGTTATGCCCCGACTATGGGCATAGTAGGTGCTGTACTGGGCTTAATTCACGCTATGGGGTTATTGGATAAGCCTGACGAATTGGGTGGCGGTATAGCTGTTGCTTTTGTTGCGACCATTTATGGTGTCGCTTTTGCCAACCTGATGTTTTTGCCTTTTGGTAACCGCTACAAATTATTCGCCAGTCAGATCCGTAACTACAAAATCATGACGCTGACCGGCATTATCATCATTGCCGATGGCTTATCCCCTCAACAACTTCAAATTCGCTTAGCGGCGTTTACAGGTCAGCACCAAGATGAAAAAGAAAAAGCCTGAACCGCCTGAGAACCATGAACGCTGGCTGGTTTCGTACGCCGACTACATGACACTGCTGTTTGCGCTTTTTGTAGTGCTTTATTCTTTCGCTATGGCCAAACAGTCTGAATACAATGCAATGGTCAAAGCCTTTATGGACTCTATGGGCAAAGTGGGTTTAATCAGCCGCCCTGTGGGAAATCCTGTATTAGAAGGCGGTACCGGCATTTTAGAGGTCGAACAAAAGTCACTGGTTGAGAAAAAAGAAGAGAATAAACAAGACCTTTCGGAGACAACCAAAGAAAGTCTGATCCCTGAAGCGGCGATAGATCTGAACGCTGGCAATGCTGAAATCAATGCCCCTGAAGATCTGCAAAAAAATCAGTCTGCGGCCATGGTCAGTAAACGTAAAGATCAAAAAGAAATGCTGGGAAAACTGCAGAAACAGTTTCAGAACAAAAGGGTTGAAGTAGAACAACTAGGGCAGCAGCTACTGATCCGCATCACGGATACCACTTTGTTTCCGGCCGGTTCTGCCTTCCTGCAGCCACGGCTTGCCCCACTGATAGATGAAATAGCCACTGTATTAAAAGATATCCCCGGCACCATAGTGGTTACAGGTCATACCGACAATCTGCAGGAGTTTGACAGCCTGTATAAAAATAACTGGGAGCTGTCCTCACTGCGGGCAGTGGCTATAGTGCAGGAAATGTTGAAAAACAAAGGGCTTCAGCCAAATCGCATCATTGCGCAAGGCCGGGCCGATACTAAGCCTTTGGTGGATAACAATAGCCCTGAAAACAGGGCCAAAAACCGCCGTATTGAAATCGTAGTGACTCAGGGCGAAGCTGAAGAAGTCAAAGCTGTCACTGTAGAGCAAACAGCAAAACCTGGCTAACCTGATGGTGGGATAAGTCTTTATCCCACCAGATAAGTACCAGTGCCTAAAGCGATATGAGTGCCCTGTTCGTTGTGTAACTCCATCCGGCAAACACAAACCTTATTGCCAGTGCGGATCACTTGAGCTGTAGCAATAAACTGCTGGCCACGGCCTGGTCTTAAGTAATCGGTACGAATATCTATAGTGCTCATTTTTCCCAGCTTTTCCGCCAGTTCGGCGTCAGCTATATCACCCAGTCTGGTTAAAGCACTGGACACTGCCATTAATCCGCCCACCACGTCCAGCACTGAAGCTATGACGCCACCATGTAAAATTTGCTGCACCGGATTACCCACCAACTGGCCCGCCCAATCAAAACGTACTTCGGCTTGCTGCTCGTCAAAACGGGTGACTTTTAAACCTAACAAACGATTAAAAGGCATTTGGTCAAAAGTATCGGCGATAAAAGGTAATAATTGATCGGCGTGCATAAGGTTCTCAACTTCACTGGTAAGAGCAGTATGCAATCTACTCCAGCACAGTCAATGACACAATGCCCAAGACAGCATCTGTAGTTTTGATTACAATGCGCCAGATTTTTCATAATGCAGCCTTGTCCTTTGCCACAACTATTGTTCGACACCTTAAAACAAGCTTTTGGTTACAGCCAGTTCCGTCATGGACAACTGGAGGTGATCCAGGCTTGCCTGAGCGGTCAGGACACTTTTGTACTGATGCCAACAGGGGGCGGCAAATCGCTGTGTTATCAGTTACCTGCGTTGTTATTGCCTTATGTCACTGTGGTGGTTTCACCTCTAATGTCGCTGATGAAAGATCAGGTCGACGCTTTGCAGGCCAATGGTATAGCGGCTGAATTTATTAACAGCAGCCAAAGCAGAGAAGAAATTCAGGATGTGATCCGGCGTTTACGTAATCAGCAACTCAAGCTGTTGTATCTGGCGCCTGAGCGTTTATTACAACCGGACTTTATGTCGCGCCTTGCGGAAGTGGGTGTCAGTTTATTTGCGATTGACGAAGCGCATTGTATTTCTCAGTGGGGCCATGATTTCAGACCCCATTACACTGAACTGGCGCAGCTCAAGCAGTATTTCTCACACGTGCCTATGATGGCGCTCACGGCCACAGCAGACCCGGCCACGCAAAAGGACATCAGCCGCCAGCTGAATTTGCAGCAGCCTTATGTCTCTGTGGGCAGTTTTGACCGGCCTAACATCCGTTACACAGTACAAGAAAAATTCCGTCCACTGGAACAGGTGGTCAATTACCTGAAACAACAGGAACAACAAAGTGGCATTATTTATTGTGCCTCACGCCGTAAGGTCGACGAGCTGACCGAGCAACTGGCTGGTAAAGGTTTTCAGGTGGCGGCTTATCATGCAGGTTTAACCAATGAGCAGCGTAATTCAGTACAGGAAGCCTTTAAAAAAGACCAAATTCAGCTGATTATCGCCACTGTGGCTTTTGGTATGGGCGTGAATAAATCCAATATACGTTTTGTGATCCATTTTGAATTGCCGCGCACCATTGAAGCTTATTATCAGGAAACAGGCCGGGCTGGCCGTGACGGTGTGCCAGCCGAAGCTTTGATGCTGGTTGACCCTGCCGATATAGCCCGGATGCGCAGCTGGATCGAAAAAGACGAAAACAACAGCAGAACCGAAGTGGCTTTGCAGCGTTTTAACCAGATGGCTGCTTTTGCTCAGGCTCAAACCTGCCGGCGTTTAGTGCTGCTGAATTATTTTGGCGAATCCAGCCAGAAACCTTGTGGCAACTGCGATATTTGTATCGACCCACCCAAGCAATTTGATGGCACTGAATTGGCCAGAAAAGCGCTGTCCTGCGTCTATCGTGTCAATCAAAGTTTTGGTATGAACCATGTCATTGATGTACTACGTGGCAGTCAGACCAGCCGTATTCATGAGCTGGGCCACGACAAGCTGTCTACTTATGCGATAGGAAAAGATGAATCCCACGATTATTGGCTGAGCATTTTGCGCCAGTTAGTGCATTGTGGTTTATTGCAACAAGATATCAGCCAGCATTCGGTGCTTAAGCTGCAAGAAGCAGCACGGGCTGTATTACGCGCAGAGCAAAGTTTGCAACTGGCAGTGCCACGTCTGGTGCAAACCAAAGCCAGTAGCAGTAAAACCACAGCACCACAAAACTACGACCGTAAACTGTTTGCCCGCTTAAAAGTGTTACGTAAAGCCATAGCGGAACGCGATGACGTACCACCTTTTGTGGTGTTCTCAGACGCAACGCTAATAGAAATGGCGCAGGCGTGCCCAACCAACAGCGTGGAGTTTTTAGCCATCAGTGGTGTAGGCCAAACTAAACTAGGCCGTTATGGCGCTGATTTCCTTGATTTAATCAGCGATTATTTAGCAGGCGACTGAGCCGGCAAAGCAGAAAAATACGCAGCTAAATCCAGAATATCCGCGTCAGACAAGCCAGCAGCCATAGGCGACATCACCGCATGTTTACGTCCGCCATCACGATAAGCTTTAATGGATGTTTCCAGATACTTCTGTTTTTGCCCTGCTAAGTTAGGGTAATCCGGTAATACCGAAATCCCTTCAGCACCGTGACAAGCCGAGCAGACCGCAGCTTTGGTTTTTCCTGCTACTGCATCCTGAGCTAAAACTGGTGCAGACAACCCTACTAAAACTAATACTATCAAAGGCATAAATCGCATTATTGTTATTCTCCCTGAAAGTGGACTTTGATTTATTTTTACTATGTTTTTTCCATTAAAGACCTAAGTACTTGTTTATACAAGCTGGAAGATTAAATTCAGCCAAAGCCACAACAAAAAGCGCTTGAGCTAAGCAGGTACAGCAAGGACAATGGGCCATTGCCGTTTTGGGGTTTGTTATGCCATTTCTTTTAAGTTCCACCTATGCCTCGGGTTTACCTGACTTAGTCAGTGTTGTAGCCGTGACTCCTTTTGCAGAGCCTAAACTCTTAGCTTACAGCGCTGATACTGCGGCTTTATTGCAAATCCCTGCGGCATTTTTTCAGCAGGATGATGCTGCAGACTACTTAAGTGGTAAAAAGCTGTTTGACGGCAGCAAGCCGATAGCACAAAAGTATGCCGGTCATCAGTTTGGTCAATACAATCCTGAGCTGGGCGATGGCCGGGGTTTGCTATTGGGGGATGTCAAAGGTGCTGACGGCAAAAATTACGACCTGCATTTAAAAGGTGCTGGCCGGACCCCTTATTCACGTTTTGGTGATGGCCGGGCTGTATTACGATCCAGCATTCGCGAATTTTTAGCCTCAGAAGCCATGTATCATTTAGGTATTCCCACCAGCAGAGCTTTAAGTCTGGTCGGCAGCAACGAGCCTGTACAACGAGAAACCATAGAACAAGGTGCCATGGTGATCCGGGTCTGTCCCAGCCATATTCGCTTTGGCCACTTTGAACACTGTTTTTACACTGGGGATAAAAACCAGTTGCAGCGTCTGGTCGACTTTACGCTGCAGCAGCATTTCCCGGATTGCCTGAACGCAGAAAACTCTGCATTGGCGATGTTGCAACAAGTGGTAGTGCGCACAGCGGAGCTAATAAGCCAGTGGCAGGCTGTAGGTTTTAATCATGGAGTGATGAATACCGACAATATGTCGATTTTAGGTCTTAGTTTTGATTATGGCCCTTACGCCTTTTTGGATGACTATCAACCGGGCTACATCTGCAATCACTCGGATCACAGTGGCCGTTATGCCTTTGACGAGCAACCTGGTATAGGTTTATGGAACCTCAATGCTTTGGCTCATGCGTTATCGCCTTTGATTGCAGTAGAGGATTTACGTGCTGCGCTTGGTTTGTATGAACCGACACTGGTCAGCCATTACATGGCATTGATGGGTAAAAAACTGGGTCTTGCAACCATAGAGCCCACAGATCGCGCTTTAATAGGCCAATGGCTGGCGTTATTGCAACAACAAAAGCAGGATTACACTTTGAGTTTCCGCCGTCTGGCTGATTTTTCGGACGATGCGACAGGGTCGTCCATTCGCGATCATATGCTGGACCTTGTGGCTTTTGACCAGTGGGCAGAATTATATCGCGCGCGCCTGGCGAAGGAATCCGCTACAACAGCTGAACGTAAAACCCAAATGAACAGCGTCAACCCTTTATATATTCTGCGTAATTACCTGGCTCAGCAAGCTATTGAAGCGGCAGAACAAGGAGATACGGCCCCATTACATGAACTGATGTTGGTCTTACAAAGACCTTACCAGTTGCAGCCAGGTAAAGAGACCTTTGCCGCACCACCACCGGATTGGGGTAAAGGTATGGATATTTCCTGTAGCAGTTAACGGAAGTTTTATGAATAACGAAACAACTAACAGTTTTATTGTACCGACTGATGAGACGCAGCTGTTGCTTGCGGAAATACGATGAGCAACAGCGCTATCAATAGTTTTATTGTACAAATTGAAGATAAACAGCTGTTACTTACCTCTTTATGGCCAATGCGTTTTGAGCAAGTGCAGCAATGTAAGTCGTGGTTTGTACAAAGTGCAGTCAAAGCTGGCACTTTGGCCTATGGTGCCGACAGGGTGGAGCTGGGATTAAGCTTTGCCAATGAATCATTTACTTTTTGTTACGAAGACTACAGCGAAAGTTTTTGGGTCACAGCTGACAGTGCAGGCGGCGCTATGATACTGTCAGATTTAGCAAAAGAATTCAGTAGCTTGGAGATTAGATGACGATAAAACTGCAGCATGGAATAAAGCTATGGTGGCTTATGCTGCTGATGTTTTGTCATAGTGCTTTTGCCTTCCATGCTCAGGTCAATAGCTTTGATAAACAGCTCAGTCGTCTCGAGCTGGGGCCTAATTTGTATTTTCAACAGACTCATAAAGCCTTGCCACTGGAAGAGCTGATTTTTGATCCTGAAAGGCACCATGCTTTTCGTTTGGTCGCCGAATACAAAAAGTCACTGCAAAGTGCCGACCAATCGCTCTGGTTATTTAGCCGCCTGCATTACACGGGGCAGACTCCAATTCAGACCGTCGTACATTACGACTTTCCGCTGGCCGACGTCGTTCAGGTCTATAGCTACAACAGGGCAAAAAATGATTTGCAGTTGTTAAGCAGCACAGGAGCTTCAGTCCCCTTTTATCAACGCGCCCTCGCCTACCGCAGCTTTGCTTTTCCACTGAATTTTGAACCAGGCCAGGAACTGGACTTGTTTATTAAAGTGCAGGATGCCGCCATTGCCCCGGTGCAGCTGACTTTATGGCAAAACAACAACTTTGTGCTGGATCAGTTGTATAAAAATATTCTGGACGGTTTGTTGTGTGGTGTTTTATTGCTGATGGCGATTTACAACCTGTTCCTGTATTTCTCGTTGCAACAGCGGCTGTATTTGTATTATTCAGGCTTTTTTATTAACTGCGCTTTGGTGCTGGCCATTTTAAACGGCCTGGCTTTTGCAATGCTCTGGCCTGATTATCCCGAAATTAATCAGGCTATTTTGTATGTGGCAACCGGAGCAACCTTTACCTGCCTGACACTCTTTAGCTGGCATGTACGGGCACAACAAGGTGGTATTCTGGGTCGTTTTGGCTTTTATCTGTGTTTAGTCAGCGCCTTGTTATTACTGTTCAGTCCACTTTATGCCAATAACCAATTGCGGTTTTGGGGACTGTTAGTGGTCACGGCTTTGTGTCTGGGCGTAAACACATTGTTTGCGCTGGTTCACGCCATCAAAGGTGATCGTACCGCTAAGACTTTCGCTTTGGGCTGGTCTTTTTTCTTTGGTTGCATAGTGCTGCTGGCCTTATCGCAAATTGGTTATGTGCCTACAGCTCAGGCCTGGCAATATCTGTTGTTGATGGCCGTGATGGGCAGTATGGCACTGATGAGTTTTAGTTTGCTGCAAAATATCAGAGGCACCCAGCAACAAAGTATCGATCACCAACGTTTGGCCAATGCGCATTTACAGCAGTACTACGACATCTATCACAATGCAGTTGAAGGTATGTTTACCAGCACCTTGCAAGGCCAGCTGATCACCGCCAATCAGGCACTGCTGAACATGCTGGGTTATCAGAACCTGCAACAAATGCAGCTGGATGTGGCAAAAACCGGCATGGCGCGTTATTACGCCAATCCGGAAGACAGAGCCCAGATGCTGAAACAACTGCAGCTGGGTGATAACAAGAACTTTGAGATCCGTGGTTTGCGTGCTGACGGCTCAGCATTCTGGGCTTTAATGTCAGCACGGCTGGCTGAAGGTGACGGTACACAAAGCGCTTATGTGCATGGCTCTATAGTGGATATCACAGCGCACAAACAAAATACCGAGCAGCTGGCTTATTTAGCAACACATGACCCGCTGACTTCGTTGTACAACCGGCATTATTTTATTGAACAACTGGAACAGACGCTGCGTTTTGATCACCAAGCCACCTTGCTTTATCTGGATATCGATCAGTTTAAACTGATCAATACCACCTGCGATCACAGAGCAGGTGATGCCTTGTTATGCCAAATCAGTAACCAGATGCAAAGGGTACTGAATAACAGAGGTATTTTAGCCAGATTAGAAAGTGATGAGTTTGTGGTGCTATTGCCCCACTTAACCAGCAATGAAGCCTTTGCTATTGCTCATCAGTTGCTGGATACAGTCAAAGAATTCCGCTTTATCTGGCAGGACAGCGTATTCAGCATCAGTGTCAGTATTGGTCTGGCAGAAAACTCAGACGGTAATCAAAACACTGAACATTGGTTAAAGCAGGCAGACTCAGCCTGTTTTGTCGCCAAAGAAAAAGGTCGTAACCGCATTCATATGTTTAATGCCGACGACGAAGAATTGCAGCGCCATCAGTCTGAAATTCAGTGGTTAAAAACCTTAAGGCAGGCGTTGGAACAAGATAACTTTGTGCTTTTTATGCAGCCCATTACCGCGATTCAACAGGATCAGCCAGGTTTGCATTACGAGCTGCTGCTGCGTTTATCTTTACCAGACCAGGGCTTAATAGCACCCGGCAACTTCTTAAGTTCTGCAGAGCGTTATGGCCTGATGCCACAAATAGATCGCTGGGTGATCCGCAACTACTTCCGCTGGCTGGCGCAACAACCAGCCCATCTGGCGGAGCTGAGTTTAGCCAATATCAATTTATCCGGCGCCTCGTTAACCGACCCACTATTCAAAGCTTATGTCAGTTCATTGTTCCGTGAGTATCGCATTCCTTTTTCTAAGGTGTGTTTTGAAATCACCGAAAGTATGGCGATTTTAAATGTGCACCAGACGCTGGATTTTATTTCCCACTTCAGACAGCTGGGTTGTAAGTTTGCTTTAGACGACTTCGGTAGTGGTTTTTCATCTTATGGTTACCTGAAAAACTTCCCGGTCGACTTTGTCAAAATTGATGGCAGTTTTGTCCGCGACTTGCTGATCGATCCTTTTGACTGCGCCATAGTGCAATCTATTCACGATATTGCCCGCGCTATGAAAATCCAAACCGTAGCCGAATATGTTGAAAACATGGAGATTTGTCACAAGCTGACCGAAATGGGAATCGACTTTGCTCAAGGTTATGGTCTGGCCAAACCCCGCCCTTTATATCAGCAGGAATAGCAGTTTATTCGCTGCTGTTTTTGCCACAAAAACTATATTTGTTTGCCCCTATTGCTGAGTTTCAATTGCTGTCATTACAATAGCGCCCCGCCCCACTGGGGTAATGCTGTTTGTTCGGAGAACCTATGCAGCAGCTGCGCGACACCGCCTCCCGGTTAATGATCCTGAACGACGAAATTGCCCAGACTTATAGTCGTTATCAAAACGATCGTAAGCTGTTTTGCCGCAGTGGTTGTGGTGAATGTTGCCTGCATCCGGGCATTGAAGCTTCGGTGCTGGAAATGCTGCCTTTGGCTTTGCATTTGTATGATGCTGGCCTTGCAGAAAGCACATTGGAAGCTTTGCAACAGCATACTCAGGATGGCTGCTTTTTTTATCAGGCCTCTTCAGAAGATCGTAAAAGTGGCCAATGTGGCGTGTACCCCTACCGCCCTGCCGTGTGCCGTATGTTTGGTGCAGCGGGTTATCGTGGCCGCGAAGGCGAAGTGTTGCTGTCGATTTGCAAAGTGATACGGGCAGATGAACCTGAAGCAGTGATAGCGACACAACAAAGTCTGAGCAGTGAAACTCCGCCTATGATGCGTAACCACAAAGCTCAAATCGCCCAGTTGGATTACGAACTCAGCAAAGAAAATATGCCGATTAAACAAGCCACAGCAGCAGCTCTGGAAAAAGTGCTGACCAAAGCTTATTACGCTTCTTTTGCTGAATAACCTTTAGTTTTTCAGCGGAACTGCAGCAGGTTCCTTCACCACAGTTTTCCCGGCTACAGCTGGTTTATCTGCTTTAGCTTCAGATTTTTTATCTAACTCTTTATCCGGCTCTTTATCCAAAACAGGAATTAAAGCGGCCACATTGGCATGGGGGATCAGCTTGACCTGATCCTGATGGTAAATCCATAAGTAGCTGACGGTGCGGGTAATAATCTGCACTTCATTCAACTGTCGGATTTCTTTGCCACCAGGTTGAATGGGATAAATCAGGCTGAGCTGAAATTGTCCGGTTTGGTGGGTTTTAATGTCCTGACTTATGCGGGATACCTGAGCCGTGCCAGCAATCCAAAGATAAATCACTAAAAGAAGCAGCAACAACAGCCAATTAGGGAACCACATAGAGGAACGACTGTGCTTGTCTGCCCATGCGGCATATTTAGCATATTTTCTTTTGCACCTACGTTCAAACCAAATCAACCCAACCATAGAACCAACAGATAAAAATAATGCCAATACAGTTCTGGGGTGGGTGATAGCTGCTAATAAAAAGTCTGTTAGTTCCAGATAAGGTAAGGCATCAAATTGAAATTTATTCAGCAATGAAATAGTAAAAATAAGCCCCATCACACTGGCGATTAAATAACCAAAGGTTAAAGTTAAACTTGGATGTTTCAGGAAGAACCGGCTTATTGTTTTCAGATCAGCATCCATTTTCTGATCCAATTGCAGGGAATAACGTGGCTCGGCCACTTCGGCAGGCAAGTCAGTAGCGTCCGTTGTCCGTTTTAACTCATCCATGGCAAAGCCTTTTTCACATCATCATTACATGACTTTAAAGCAGCCTGTATCACAGAGCAATAACAAATTACCGCTAAGCTTTTGCTCTGTATTGGTTTTCTAAAAGGTGGATCAGAGGCGCTGCAAAAATTGTTTGGCGTAGCTTAGCGCAGTATCGGTATGGCTAAAATGTTGCGGTTTATGCGAATGCTGGTATTTCATCTCCAGCAACTGTTGTTGAATGGGGTTTAAACCAATAAAACAACGCAGCACGCAGCCGTGTTGATCTTCCCAGGAGCTAAAGTCCGTCATCATACTGATAGCATCAGGTGTTGCCAGCTCCCAGCCCTGCATATCCATGACACGAGCCCATTTTTTACCGGCAAAGCCTTGTACCTGTGCTTTCAGATCGTCAATAAGTTGCTCTGAACCCTCTTTGTTCCAGGCGCCCTGAATTTCACACAATAACACTTCGCCTTGAGGGGTGACGCTGAACTTACCATGGGCAATAAAATCTGTCATAGCTGGTACTCCTGGTGGCTAACTATTTGAGTATAGGCAACTGCAGAGCGTGTTGACGTTTCAGGGTTATTTTTGCAGCAGTCTGGCCGGTTTTTATGCAAGACAGCACGAGTGCAGTGTAGTTATTCTACATAAACGAGTGCTAACGCAGCAGAAAGGCCGGCCAGGCGCTGCCCTTCGGGTTCGTCTGGCGGCGCCCTGAGCTTTGTCACTCGTCGCTCATTTAGAATAACTAAACTTCGCTCCTCCTTTCGCGCTCAAAGCACCGCCAGAAAGAACAAAATTTAATCTCGAAACGTCAACACGCTCTAATCATCCCCCAAATCAGTCAGGCCATATCTTTCAATTTTTTTCAGTAAGCCCTGACGGGAAATACCCAAAACACGTGAGGCCTGGCTCTTGTTACCTTTATATTGGGTCATAGCTTGCTGAATTAAACGGATCTCCAAAGCTTTCACCTGTTCATCCAGACTACTTAAATCCGATCCAAGCACCAATTCAGTATCTGTATCCATGCTCTGATGTTCCAGATGCAGCAATTGAATATCTGCGACACGGATCACACCTTGCTGTGCTATAGCAGCGACGCTTTCCAGCGTATTCTTTAATTCGCGCACATTGCCAGGCCAGTGCTTTTGCAAAAACCAACTGATTGCGGCAGATTCCAACTGCAGTTTCTGACCATACTGCGCACTGAGCTGCTCCAGAAAAAACTGGATCAGTAATGGAATATCCTCGCGTCGTTCGTCCAAAGCCACAGTTTCGATAGTGACGCCTTTGATACGGTAATACAGATCTTCGCGAAATTTACCCTGCTTGACTAAATCCGGCAGATTAGCGTTGGTCGCAGACACTAAGCGGATATCAATTTTTTGCTGCTCGCGTCCACCGACAGGATAAAAGGTGCCTTCCTGCAGCACCCGCAATAACTTCACCTGCATCGCCAGTGGCATTTCGCCAATTTCGTCGAGGAACAAGGTGCCACCATCGGCCAGTTTTAATAAGCCCTGCCGGTCTTTATCTGCGCCGGTAAAAGCCCCTTTGACATAACCAAACAGCTCACTTTCTAATAAATCAGCCGGAATAGCACCACAGTGTACTGACACAAAAGCCTTTTCTGCGCGAGGGCTTAATTCATGCAAAGCCCGTGAAATCACCTCTTTGCCTGTACCGGAGGGCCCTGTCACCAATACCCGTACTTCGGTCGGAGCTATACGTTGTACTAAGGTACGAACTGTTTCCATATGCCGCGAATGACCAGCTAACTTCGGCAAAAAGCTATGTTGCTGCAAACCTTGCTTTAACTGCCATACTTCTTTTTCAAGCTGATGTTTAGTGATAGCGCGTTTCACCACTACAGCCAGTAATTCCGGATCTATCGGCTTGGCAATAAAGTCCCATGCCCCTTGTGCTATGGCTTGCAACGCCAGTTCACGCTCAGCATGGCCAGTTAAAATAATCACAGGCCGAGAGGAAAACTCTGGCACAGCAGCCAAGGTTTGAGCCGGGTCAAAGGCTGGCGGTAAAGCCAGGTCGAGCAAAATTAAATCTGCATCAAATTGCTGTAATTTAGTGCGGGTTTCGTCCAGATTTGCAGCTCCGGCCACCTGATAACCCTGTTGCTGTAAAAAACGTTCGGCCAACAAGCGAAAAGCAGGTTCATCATCAACAATTAAAATGCGCGCCGGGTTTGGCGTTGTTGCACTAAACATCTGGGGTATCCTTCGGAAAAAAAAGTTCAAAACTGACAGGCCAGCCCAAATCAGTACGGAAGCTGATCTGGCCCTGGTGGGCATCCATAATACGTTTCACTATGGCTAAGCCTAAACCGCTGCCGCCACTGCGTTTGCTGATAAAAGGCCGGAATAGTTGTTCAGTGGTTAAGCTGAGATCCAAAGCAGGACCATTGTTATGCACCCGTACCTGGATAACATCCCCTATTAATGTCACGTCGACGCTCAAGGTTGCATCGGCCTGATTACGTAAAAAGGCATTGGCATTATCAAACAGATTTAAGAACACTTGCTGCACTCTGTGCTGGTCGGCGTGCAGCATCAGACCAGAGGGAACCTTCAGCTCCAGCTTGACCTGCTGCCAGTCAAACTGCTGCAACAAACTTTGCAGCAAAGGCTCCAGCTCAATCTGGCTGTATTGCAACTGCAAGCGGCCTGAGTACACCAGCATATCGGAAATCAGCCGATCGGCTCTTTTCAGTTGCTGCTGAATATGGCCACGCAATTCAGCATCAACACCAGCGGATGCCATAGAAATAATATTCAAAGGGTTACGCAACTCATGCGCCATCGAAGCCGCCAAAGCCCCCATTTCGACCAGATGTTGCTGCGACAGTTGTTGTTTTTCGGCTTCGGCCAGTTGTAGTGACTGCGCCAATAGCTCACAGCTACTGCCAAGCAAAGAACCAAACACCTGCGCCATTAAACGAATGCCAGGCGTCATATCATCCCAGCCCAATAATTCCACCTGCCACTGGCCTTGCTGGGTATAACAGCGAATCTGCAGCTGACGAGCATCAGCTACCCCATCTGTTACACGGCCTGCTGAAGCTGTTGGCAATTGCACCTGTACTTTTTGCTTCAGCGCAGCAGATAAGAGTTCAGCTGCTGTTTCACTTAACACAGTCCAGTTCTGACACTGTGCCAATTGCTGACGCCAGGTGTTGATCAAGGCCTGATCCAAAGTTGCACCAGGGTAAATTAAACGTTCGGCCAGCTTAGCGACAGGCCGGTAACAGGCTGCGGTAAGTATTAACACCAGACTGGAGTAAAGCCATAGCTGCCAGCCTGGTACATTGGCTAATGCCTGCATACCCAACTGACCAAAGATGGAGCTGACCAAAGCCATCAGCAACAGCAATAACAAGGACATCACCAGCCAGAGCAAAGCTCTGTTCGCCAGAGCATTCACAGCCAGCATCTGGTAACGCACCACGCCATAGACCAGTAATACCGGATAGCTTGGCAACAACAACATAGGATAAGGAAACCAGTCCAGACCAAAAGAAGGAAAAACCACAGGAGTCGCCAGTAATAAACCCCAACCCCCTGCTAAAAACATCGCGACAATAGAGCGTTTTTTATTGCCCTGATGATAACGCCAGCCATACCACAACACAGCGTGGGCCAGAATACCCAAAGTGACTGTATACAGCAGATTTAAAAAGCCGTAGGAATGAAATACAAAAACCTGACCCAAGGCTGAGCTTTGTAGCACATCACCAGCATCCAGACTCCAGCTCAGCAACACCACCATAGCGGTCAGAAAATACAGCCAGCCGATATGACGTCTGGCCCAGCTTAACCAGGAGGCGCGAACCTTATCCTGTTCAACAAACCTCAAGGCAAAATGCAGGAAAAAAGTAGGCATCAAAGGATTAGCCAATAACAGGCTGCGGCCTAATTGCATCTGATCATGCAACACAAAAACATGACCCAGACACCAAAGCGCCATCATGGCACCAAAGCCCGCCAGGCCTGCAAGTGTGCGCTGATAACGCGAATGCCACCAGAGCCAGCCCGACATCAGCGCAGCGCAAGCGCTGGTGACTAACATCATCAGCTCAAAAGCTAAAATCAAATCCACAGCTTACCGTCAACTTTGTTGTCATCACTTTGGCTTTAAATCGTAAACCAAGTTTACACCCACTGCAAATTTATAATTTTATTGATTTAGAATCATAAAGTTACAAATAAATATAATTATGGCCTGATTCTGGCAATACAGGGATACGCAGCGTTTTTGCTGTCTAACTTGTCAACAAAGAGAACATTATGCCAGACCTGTCTATTCTTGCTGCCGAACTGCTGACCATGTTGCTGTTGTTGTCTGTGGCGCTTGCGCCATCTGTGCTAAGCCGAGTCAAAGCACCTAAATAACGAGGTTTGTATGGAACTTGATGTCAGTATCCTCTCGCGTATCCAGTTTGCTTTTACCGTAAGCTTCCATATTATTTTTCCATCCATCACCATAGGTTTAGCCACGCTGATTGCGATTTGGGAAGGCTTATGGCTGAAAACTGGTAACCCACAGTACCTGCAACTGGCCAAGTTCTGGATCAAACCTTTTGCTATTACCTTTGGTATGGGGGTGGTGTCCGGCATAGTGCTGTCATACGAATTTGGCACCAACTTCTCTAAATTTTCTGAAATCGCAGGGGCTGTGCTTGGACCTCTGATGGCGTACGAAGTGCTGACTGCATTTTTCCTCGAAGCTGGCTTTTTAGGTGTGATGCTATTTGGTTGGCAACGTGTCAGCGCAAAAATGCACTTTTTCGCCACAGTCACAGTAGCTATAGGGACCTGGATCTCCGCTTTCTGGATTATCGCTGCCAACTCCTGGATGCAAACCCCACAAGGTCATCAGATTGTCGACGGTAAGTTTGAAGTCGTCAACTGGCTTGAAGTCATTTTTAATCCCTCTATGCCCTACCGTTTAGTGCATATGCTGCTGGCTGCTTTTATCACTGCCACTTTTGTGGTGATGGCCACTCATGCCTGGTATTTACGTAAGGGCCAGCATAAAGAATTTGGCCGTAAAGGTTTGTCGATGATGTTGTGGTTTGCATTAGTGCTGACCCCACTGCAAGCCTGGGTGGGTGACTTACATGGTTTAAATGTGAAAGAACATCAACCGGTGAAACTGGCAGCGATGGAAGGGATCTGGGCAGAAAAAGAAGCTAATGTGCCGCTGCTGCTGTTTGCTTTGCCCGATATGAAAGCCGAAGAAAACCACTATGAAGTTGCAGTGCCAGGTGTGGCCAGTCTGATTTTAACCCACGACTGGCAGGGCGAACTGCAAGGTTTAAAATCAGTTCCTGCAGAGGACAGACCTAATGTGCCTATGGTGTTCTTTAGCTTCCGCATTATGGTCGGTCTTGGCCTGCTGATGATAGGTGTTGCAGTGTTGGGTGCTTACCTGCGCTGGCGTGGCACTTTGTATCAAAGCAACTGGTTCCTCTGGCCAGTCAGCTTTATGGCTCCAACAGGTGTTATTGCTGTGTTAGCCGGCTGGTATGTGGTGGAAATTGGTCGTCAGCCCTGGATTATTTATGGCTTGGTTCGCACCAGTGAGATCGTCAGCCCCTTACCTGCTGAACGCGTACTGTTTTCACTGACCTTGTTTGTCTTGACCTACAGCCTGCTGTTTGGGGTTTATCTGTACTTTATGCGCAAACTGATCAAAAAAGGTCCGGCCCCTATCGAACATCTGGAACAACAACGTATTGGTGTCAAAGCTTCAGGTTACGCCTTGTCCTTTACCAAAGCTTTAGCAACTGACGCTGATGCAACTTCAACAAAAGGAGCCAACTAATGGAGCTGGAACTGAGTTTAGACCTGTTTTATTTGCTGCTGCTTGGCTTTGCCATTCTGATGTACGTGCTGTTGGATGGTTTTGACCTGGGTATGGGCATTCTGTACCCATGGTTTAATACAGACGCAGAACACGACCATTTAATGCGTTCTATTGCGCACGTCTGGGATGGCAATGAAACCTGGCTGGTGTTTGGTGGCGTGATTTTATTTGGTGCTTTCCCGGCAGCTTATGCATCTATCGCCTCGACTTTTTATCTGCCGATTATGCTAATGCTGATAGGTTTGATTTTCCGCGGTGTAGCTTTTGAATACCGTTTTAAATCAGATACTTCAAAGAGATATTGGAATACTGCCTTTGCTGTTGGCTCTAGTCTGGCCGCTTTTTGTCAGGGCCTGATGCTGGGCACTTTGGTACAGGGTGTACCAGCTGATTTTATTAATCAGTCCAGTTTCAGCTGGCTAAGTCCTTTTAGCTTGTTTTGTGGTTTAGCTGTAATGGCCGGTTATGCACTGCTGGCCTGCTGTTATCTGGTGATGAAAAGCCGTGGTGAGCTGCAACAAAAAGCAGCGCGTTATGGCCAACGTTTATTACTGATTGTGATGTTATCCATGCTGCTGGTCAGCTTATGGACAGTCTGGATTGAGCCGGAAATCCGTGCTCGTTGGTTTGGCGGCTGGCATGCTTTATGGTTAATCCCACTGCCTCTGTTGTCGGTGCTTGCCGCCCGTTTATTATTCCGCGACTTAGGCCGGGTCAACCGCAGCCATAAAGCGGAAACCGCTGTGCATGAACGCCACGAAGAACGGCCATTCTGGCTGGCGTCTGGATTATTCCTGCTGGCCTTTGTTGGTTTACTGGTCAGTGTATTCCCTTACCTGTTACCACGCCAATTGACCTATATGGAGGCCGCAGCACCAGATAGCAGTTTGATCTTTATGTTGCCTGGCATCTTCATTTTTGTACCGCTGATTTGCGCCTATACACTCTGGGGCTACAAAATTTTCGCCGGTAAAGTGGAAGATTATCAGGAGGGCTATTGATGAAATTTTTTGGAAAAGAATTGTCTCAAACCCAATGGTTTGTCGTTTTATACCTGTCTGGTTTTTTAACTTTAACTTTCATTGCATGGCTATTAAAACAAGGAATGAAGTTTTTATAGAGCCTTTAAAAATCAAGCATTTTCACCTAACAAATAACAGGCTTTTATTGATCTGACACAAATAAAGTGTCAATCAATGGGTCTGTTATTTTCATTTTTTTCATTTTTTTATTTGCATTTTAAAAAACACTGCTGCTATAGTCAGGACAAGACCGAGCTGTTTTGGTCCTTACCGGGTGCGAAAGATGAAGTATTTAAGTTTTATCGCAGTGTTGTTTTACCTAAGTTTGCTGTTTCCTACGGCAGGCCATTCTGCATCCAGCAGTTGGGTAGATTTACAACAAGCGAATAAAAACTTCACTGTTGCCCTGGTTGCTTCAGCTACACACTCCACTGTCGACTCGACAGAAACTTCAAGTGATGATGAGAAAAGCCCTGTCTGCTGGAATAGTTTTGAATTCCCAGCGGCACAGAACGGCGCTTATCAACAAACACAAAGCCAATTCAGTACAGTGCAACAAAGCTGTTATGCAGCACGCGCACCACCAGTACACCTCTCTTAAATCATTGAAATTGTCAGAGTTTCCGGCTTCTTAGTCACTATCTGACGACATCCATTGTATTGATTTCAGTTTCGCTGCCTCTGAGCGGACTGACGAGAGGTTTCTATGAAAAAGTTAAATTTATTCAACGTTGATGTAATAGACCATTTAGTTCAGCCAGCAGAATTTGCCGAAGCAAATGTCAACTCAGCAGCGCTGGATTTTGTGTCTGACTTTAAGACCACCAGCCCAATGATGATTGATGCTAATACCTGTGCAGTCGAAGCAGAGGATATGATGAATCATGAACATACCAAATTAAAACTGGTAATAGACGCCAATCAGGAATTGATTGGTTTAATCAGCTACGAACAGTTGTCTATCCAGAATGTACTACAACGTTTAGGCAAAGGCGTGAATCGTACTGACCTGACCGTAGCCGATTTAATGCGTCCACGTTCTGAAATCAAAGCTTTGGCTTATGAACAAATCAAACACTGCACTATCGGTGATGTGCTGAACACATTGCAACACAATGGTGAGCAGCACTGTTTAGTGATAGATACCGACTCTCACCACATCCGCGGTGTGATATCAGCAAGCGATATCGCCAGCCGTTTGCATATTCCGGTTCATATTGAAAAAGCTCCGACTTTTTTAAATATTTTTGACCGTATGTATGCCTGATCGACCTTTGACGGGTCGTTAACGCGGCCTGCTAAAGCATGTTTTCTCCTGGTTTTCCCCGTTTCGTAGTCATTCCCGCGGAACGGGGTTTTTGAAAGCCGCCACAGAGTATAGGTACCTCCAAGACCTCCCCTCTGCCTGGTTTCCTGGTTTATGGCGGCGTTTTCCTCCTTCAATAGCATAAGTACCTCCAAGACCTGCCTCCCAAAACAACTCCTATAAACAACTGAATATAAAGATAAAAAGACACCTTCATCAAATCTTCAGCAAATCTTTATGCTTTCTTTTTAAGCCAATAAAGCATTGCCTGTTATGTTCCTGGTCACCGTTATTTGATGGGTAAAAAAAGATGAAGAGAACACTGCTAGTCGCTATAAAAATTCTGCTTTCTTTGGGCCTGCTTTTTGCTGCAACTCATCACCTGACAGCACAGGCATTGGCTGCAGAATCAAAACCAATTCACACTGATAGTCAGCAAAAGCTCTCAGGAAAAATCATTTTCTCAACCACAGCCAAAGCTATAGAGTCATACCAAGCCACTGAGCTCATCCAGAGATTTGAGCTTAATAGCACAAAAAGCCTGTATTTTAATGCTGTACTAGACCAGCCGCTTACAGCCTATTTGCAGGAATTAGCACCTGAATTATCTGCTGAAGAAGTTAACAAAATCGGCAATTACCAATTTACCTTTTATGTCGATGGTTCAGTGGTTTACACCGAAAACTTAAATCTGGCGGCAGGCTTATCCACTGAAAAGTCCAGCCACAAAGTGTTGATGAAGCCGTTTTTTAGTGAAGCCAGCGAAGACTCCTGGGGGCGCTTTTTATGGATGCGCTTTATGCATTTCGGTGGAGAACAAGCCATGACGGAAGGCGTTCATACGCTGAAAATAGAAATCAGACCCTACGTCAAAACAGCTGATATAAAAATTGGTAACCTGATTGCTACAGGTGAAATTTCAGTGCAGGTGGTAAAACCCAAGGCGACTGAGCAGCAAATAGCTATTCAACCCATTCAGGCCACCCATGACTGGATTATTTCGAAAGACAGCTACAACAAAGATTTGATTAGAGCAATGAACAAAAAAATTGCTGAAAAAGACTTCAAAGATATTAGCAGTGTGGTTGTGATTAAAGATGGAGCTTTGTTATTGGAAGAATACTTTAATGGCAGTGAACGTGCATCCTTGCATGACCCTCGCTCTGTGGGTAAAAGCTTTGCTTCCACTATGCTGGGCATAGCCATAGCCGAAGGTTTTATTCAAAGCGAAAGGCAAAGTCTGAGTGAGTTTTACCCGCTAAAGAACTACCAAAACTACTCAACCCAAAAAGCCAATGTCAGCCTGAAAGACCTGATGACAATGACTTCGGGTTTTGCCGGAGATGATTCGGATTCAGCCTCCCAAGGCAATGAAGAAAACATGTATCCAACACCAGACTGGGTGAAATTCACGCTGGATTTACCTATGCAAAATCCAACATCCTCCGCCAAAGAATGGAGCTACTTTACGGCTGGTGTGGTGATTTTAGGTGATGTTTTACACCAAAAAATACCTGATGGCCTGGAAGCATATGCTGATAAAAAGTTGTTTGCACCGCTGGGTATCACTGAATACCAATGGCAATACACCCCACAAAAAGTAGCTAATACAGCCGGAGGCATCCGCTTAAGAGCATTGGATTTTGCCAAATATGGCCAGCTGTATAAAAATGGCGGAAGCTGGGGCAAGCAACAAATTATTCCTGCAGACTGGGTAAAAGCGAGTTTAGCTGAGCAGGTGGCACGGACAGAGCAAAAGGATGGTGGCCATTATGGCTATTTATTCTGGAACGATAGGATTCAGTCGGGCCAGCAGTCTTTTGAAGTGGCTTATGCCAGCGGCAATGGCGGCAATAAAATCTTTATTTTCAAAGACATTCCGTTGGTTATTGTGATCACAGCCAAAGCCTATAACAAAGCTTATGGCCACCCCCAGGTCGCGCAGATGATTAGTGACTATCTTTTGCCGGCTATTCTGCACTAACCCCTTCGTACTTGAAGCTGCAGCTTTGTTGACTGCGCGCTCTCGCCCCAGTCACATAGGTAAACTATGTGACTGGGGTCTCGTGTGCTTGTCGCCTCCCTGCAACTCCAATTACTTTGGGTATAGATCAGCAAAGCAGCTATTTCTGACTTATGTTTCCGGCGGCGGATAAGCTGCCAGAAACTCCTGATGCATCTTTTCTCTGCGTTGATTTATATCGTCAATCAGTTGATAAAACTCTGTCCGCTCTTTCAGTGCAGTAAACAAGGGCGACAGAGCTAAATATTCACTATTCAGGTAACCCGACTGGACAGCTTTTTGCAAATAACCCAGCGCAGCGTTCTGGTCTTTGACAGCCCATAAAGCAATCAAAGATGCCTCAATATAGTTAATAGGCCAACTGTCACCACGCTCTACTGTCTCTTCAATGTCGCTTAACCTTTTAATAGCCTCTTGCGCTGTCAGTTGGTTATTTAAAATCTGCATCAGGCTATTCGGATAAGAGGTACCAGGGCTCACTTCTGCTGCGGCTTTAAACCAAGGCAAAGCCTTTTCTTTTCCCTCTAACAGCCAGACCAACTCAGCATAATAAGCAAACACCTCGTGGCGCTTAATGTCCCGCTTCAGTACTTTTTCAAACTCACTTTTCGCTTCAGTCAAACGGCCCTGAAAATATAAAAAGCGCGGATAAGCTTCGTTGATAAAGACGTTGTCCGGATAAAGCACAAACAACTCCTGATAGTTAAGTTGTGCTTTTGAGCTGAAGTTCAGCAGTTCAAAAATTCGGCTGATTTGCAAATCGGCCATGTGATTATTCGGCTGCAGCTGTTTAGCTTTTACCGTTAAATCATAGGCTTGAATAAGCTCACCTTTGGTTTCTAATAAATGCGCTGCCGAACCCATGCTGGCATAGTTTTTCGCATCAAGCTGAGTTGATAACATATAGGCTGCTAAAGCCCGATCGAGATGACCAAGACAATCCCAGGCATAGGCAACTGCAGCCTGAGCTTTACTTTTATCACTGTCACTGCCATTGAGTGCGAGCGCTTGCAGAGCATATTGTTTGGCTTCCATTGCAAGCTCAGCTGGCTGATTGTATCTGCAAACCGATTTACTCAGCGCTAAACTTAAGCCAATAAGCGCAGCCTGATTGTTTGGCTCAAGTTTGAGTGCTTCGCTGAATAACTCTATGGATCTGTTGGTATTGTCGCCCTGCCCTGTGCTGGAGTAATAATTTCCACGCTCGATCAGTAACTCAACCGGATTGCTGGCCTGAACTTCAGTATTGGTAGCGGCGATATCTGAAACTGGTGTTTCTTTATTCAGCATCCAATAAAGCGCTGCAGTAATGCTCAATAGCGCAACTACAACTGGCACTCTGAGCGATAACCTTTTTGGCGTTATGGCTGACGGCTCTATGGGCTTTACCAATAAACGATAGCCACGGCCACGCACCGACTCAATATAGGTAGGCTGTTTCGGATCATCGTCCAACGCCTTTCTCAATAAGGTAATACGCTGGGTAATAGTCTCGCTGCTTACAATAGTATTTTTCCAGACAGCTGCTGTTATTTGCTCAACAGTGCAGACTTTTCCGGCATGCTCAATCAAATACATCAGCAGTTCAAAGGAGAGCTTGGGCAGTTCAATCTCTTGTCTGTCTGAACCCTGCACGCGGTACACTTTGTACTCGTCGGGCTCTACAACTAAATCCAGTAATTCCACTTGCCGCATCTGCTGTCCAAATTTGCTGTCTAAACGAGTAGTGAGAAATTTTTGTAACTCTGAGCTGCACTATAAGCTTTCCGCTACACAGATTAAACGAGTCTGGTACTAATAGTGTTTAGCTGCTGTTATCCGGCCGAATAACATCTGAAAAAATACATGTACAATCAATTGGTTAACAAAAAATCACAGTAAAATAAAACCCACAAGACCGAATTTACTAAAGCTTTCCCGATCACAGCAGATACATAAGCATCAGGTTTAACTGCTTTTGATAAGGAGATACAAATGAACGAAGCCAGCCGCTTACAAAGAATGCGTGAACTTGGAGTACGTCTCCAGGAGCTGCGTTTGCTGCCTTCGCATTCTGTAAACTCTTATGCCGGAGCAGCTATTAACTTCTTGTTCCAGAACTACAAAATTGAAAAACCAGCAGGTGCACCTTTGGATGTGACCTTACGTGCTTTAGCTACAGGTCTGGCATTAAGACACAATATGCAAACCCGGCCGGACCCGGACAAAGTGATCGACTTTTTCTGTCGTCATTATCAGGTGCATTAACCAACCCCTGCTCCGACTAAAGCTGCTGAAAAGCAGCTTTTTGCGTTATATTTGCGGCTTTTGACCAACATCAGCTTTGGATCAATCCTCTACACTGCTGCTTATATTTTATTAACTGAGTCATTCTGATGCGAAGCAACCTGGATTGGTTTCGTCATGCTTTTGCTTATGAATGTGGCGCTATTGTTCTGAGAACTTTATGCACTCTGGCTGTGGCGGATACAGCTCTTGGCAGCGCTTCTGCTTTTTCGTTATTCAGCTCATTTACTGTGTTTTTGCTGACCTTAACTCACACCAAAGTTTTTGATTATTGGTTATGGCGATCGACTGGCTCTTTAGCTAAAACAGGCAAAGTGCGGCTTTTGCATTGTGTCAGTTATGAATTAGCCGGCGCAGCACTTAGTATTCCTTTAACCTTATGGCTGCTGGATTTTAATCTGACTCAGGCTTTATGGCGGGAAGCCTTGATGTTTATCGTGTTTTTGTTGTACACCTACCTGTATAACTATGGTTATGACTATTTTTTTCCGGTAACCCATGCCAAAACTTATTCTCAAAATAATTGATGTTGCAGCGCGGCGACAAGTGAATGAGTCCCCATGAGCATAGTTAACCTATGCGATTGGGGCGAGAGCATGCAGTCAACAAAGCGGCAGCTTCAAGTATGATGAGAATATCGATTCGCGCTTATAACCCTGAACCTCAAAGCCACAGCCATGATCACCATCAATTGGTGTTGCCTTTGGCTGGCCGGTTAAATCTACTGATCAATCAGCAACAATTTCAGGTGGGTACTGCAGAATGTCTGGTGATCACTGCAGGCACAGAACATGGCTTTTCTGCCGCTGAACAATGCCGGTTTTTAGTCGTAGATTTAACGCATTTACCTGCACATTTGCTGCATTTAACTCAACCTGTGTTTCAGTTGTCTGCTCGGATGCAGCCTTATTTATTGGTGTTAGAACAGCTGTTAGTGCAACAAAATCAGCAACTATTGCCAGCAGCTCAGCAGTTTTTTCTACAGTTACTGGAAGCAGAGCAGCCAGCACCAGCAGTGGACAAAAGAATACGTCAGGCACTTCTCTACATGCAGGACCATTTGGCAGAAGAGTTAGATTTAGTGATGCTGGCCAGCAAAGCCAGTTTGAGTTTAAGTCAGTTTAAACAACTGTTTCGCCAGCAGTTAGGCCAGAGCCCAGGTCAGTATTTAACGACTTTACGCATGCAGCACAGTCGAACTTTATTGCTGTTTTCCAACTTATCAGTGCAGCAAATAGCACTGGAATGCGGCTACCAATCGGCTTCTGCCTTTAGTGCACGTTTTTCGCAGTTTTTTGGGCAAAGCCCACAGCAGTTCAGAGGACAGCAGTAAAGAGATTCTGCTAAAGCTTAATCAGCTCTATAGCACCACGTTTTTGCATAGTGACATAAAGTAAGCTTGGGTCTTTTTGTGAAAAAGTGACATTGGTTGGAAACTCACCTTTTAGCAGGTATTCCTTTAGCAACTTGCCATCCGGGCTGACTTTGGCAACCACACCTTTACCATAACGGGCTATATATAAATTGCCTTTTGCATCGGTACGCATGCCGTCTAAACCAAAATCCGGGAATTGGATCAGCAATCTTTTATTGCTGGCCTGAAGCTTTTTATCCAGATCGTAAACCCAGACCTTACGCTGCGCGCTTTCGTTGACATACAACCGGGTTTGGTCCGGGCTGATTTCCACGCCGTTGGTCGTTCCCATGTCTTTTTCAACCAGACTGGAGCTGCCGTCTGTATCAATGCGCCACAACTGACCTTTACGGTTTTTCCAATCCGGATCACTGGCAAAAATAACGCCATTAGCCGCTATGGTTAAATCGTTGGGCTGAAACATTAAAGGCTGATGGGCATGCAGTTGCAGCTGTTTACCGTCATAACGCCAGATATTATGGCCGGTATAATCCGCTATATACATCAGGCCTTTCTGGTCAAAACGAATACCGTTGCCGATGCTGCCTTTGGGCAAGGTCAGGGCCAAACTCACCTCTCCTTGGGGACTCACTTTGCCAATAGTGCCTTCGACACCATAATTCACCGCATACAAATAGCCGTTTTTATCTGTAGCAGGGCCTTCAATGCTTGCATGAAAAACACCGTCAGGCACAAAATCGCTGCTGTCGGGTTGTGTGCTGGCTTGCGCGATCAAACCCGATATGGATACTAATAAAATCAGTAACTTACACTTCATCAGTTTTATCCTTTATATCTTAAGTTGGCTGTATGCCTTGGGCAAACCGCAATAGCAGCTCCGGGTCGTAACGGCCTTTAAGCTGCTGTAGTTTTTCATAGTGATTGCCATAATAAGCTTCAGGCCAGTTTTTAATCAAAGCATCGGTGTAATTTAGATAGGCACCACCGGTACTGTAAGGTTGCATCACAGTACGCATATGATTGACCCAAAGCGCAGCGCCCCGCATTAACTTTTCATCAGCGCCGACAGGGCGGCTCACCAGATACTGAGCACTAAAAAGCGCATCTCTGTGAGCAAAAGCGGTGTGATCTGCAGGCACAGAGCTGATAGCCCCACCCATCAGAGTCAGTAAAATACCACCGGATAATCCTTGTTGCTGACGCTGCTGCACCTGCCCCAATAAAGCTTCTAATCCGGCTCTGCTGATGGCTTTATTAAAAAAGTCTGAGCTGCCCGCCATAGCCACACGTTTAAGTTTGGCTTGCTCTGATTGATGTGGCAATTTGCACTCTGGCATCTCCAAACCAGCACAATCCGTCAGCATATACTCGCGGTAATTATGCAGCACCACATCCTGCTCTACAGGTTGCACAGGCAAACGTCTTAACCAATTCACCCATTGCTGCTGCAACAATTTAATCTGACCTAAACTGGTCACCCGTATTTGTAATTGCGGTTCATGACCTGGCATAGCTCGCCACCATAAAGCAGCCTGAGACCATAAAGCCTCAGGTAACTGACGGCTCCAGTGTTGCCATAAATTCAGCACAGGCAAAGCGTCTTTTAACGCAAAATAAGCATGACAACTTAAGATATCTGTAGTGGCAAAAGTCTGAAATTTCAGGCGGGTGACTATACCAAACTGACCGCCACCGCCCCCTCTTAAAGCCCAGAATAGATCAGCGTTTTGCTGCTCATTACAACGCAGTACATCACCATCCACAGTCACCAGTTCTGCTTCCAGCAAGGCGTCGCAAGTTAAGCCATACAAACGGTCGGCAATACCAAAACCTCCGCCCTGAGTTAAACCGGCAATACCTACTCCAACACAGCTGCCACCCGGAATAGAGCGGCCTTTTTTACTCAACTGATCATAAATATCACCCAGCTTAGCCCCAGCTCCTATCCAGGCCGTGTCGTCTTCAGCTTCATGCTGAATATCAGCCATTAAAGCCAAATCCAGCAAAATTCCTTTGGTGCTCGAATAACCGGCATAGTTATGACCACCACTGCGACCTGTGATGGGCAATTGAAACCAGCGGGCAAAAGCTAAAATTTGCTGCACATCGGAAGTGTTAGCACAACGGGCTATAACGGCAGGAATAATGCTGTCGTAACGGGAGTTGGCGGCTTTATAAAAACGACTAAAACCGGCATCTGCAGGAAACAACAATTGGCCAGAAAAGTTCGCTTTTAGCTGCTGCCAGTCGCTGGTTTCAGGCAAAGTGTTGGCCGGGCTAAACTGGCAGCCGGCTACAGTGGCTAAAGCAGCAGCACTGCTTAAAGTTAAAAAATGACGTCTGTCCAAAAGCAAGTCTTTTCAAAATGGGAACCGCAGGCAAATTAGCATAAATTGGCGGGATCTTCTTGTGGCAATACCGAAATAAGACCTTTCATCACTACCAGTAGTGAATCGACTCTATGTTTTCGTATTGCAGCTAAACTCAGTACATGGACACTTGACGTACAAATTGTGGACAATAACGACAACGAAAGTTATCATAAAAGATAACAAGGTAGGGATTACCTATGAATTGGAAAATTGATTTTTATGCTGGTGTAGAAGAACAGGTCCTCGACATGCCAGCCAAAACTCAGGCAAGGATGATTAAGCTATTAGAGTTAATGGAAAAACATGGAGCAAATCTAGGCCCTCCGCATACCGAGTCTATGGGTAATGGCTTATTTGAAATACGAGCTAAAGCTCAGGAAGGGATTGGGCGCGGGTTATTTTGTTACTTAAAAGGCAAGCATATCTATGTGTTGCATGCCTTCGTAAAAAAGTCTCAAAAAACACCTAAAAATGAGCTGGAACTTGCTCGCGAACGACAAAAAGAGGTTCAACATTTATGAGTCTGCAAAAACTAAAACAACGTGCTTTAGATAATCCTGAAGTGAAAGCTGAATACGAGCAGTTGGAGGCTGAATTTAACTTTATCGATCAACTCCTCTCCATGCGCACTAAAGCCGGGCTCACGCAAGAACAGGTTGCACAAAGGATGCAGACACAAAAGAGCAATATCAGCCGCTTAGAAAAAGGTAACTCCAACCCCAGCTGGTCTACGCTGGTGAAATATGCCCACGCCTGTGGTTTTGAGCTTTCGATTAAGTCGCATAAGATCTGAGTTTTCCCAGAACATATTACATTGCCCGGCGCAATCAGCATCAGATTGCCACGTATCATCCCCAAAGGTTAAGTGATTGATTGGTGATACTAAGCTACGAGTTCCTCTATCCATAAACTAAACCGTGGAACACGGCGTAAAACTGGACCCAGATCGGGTCGGGATAAACCCGACCCCTACAATGTTTTATCAATTTTTAGGGAAACTTTAAGCCGGTGATAACCACAAATTAGCTTGCAGAAACCACAAGTCCGAAACAACGCACCTACCAATTTTCCCTTGCCGCCTGAAAAAAAGCTGTTTATGCTGGCTGCACTTAGCTTGTCGGAGTGCTGCACAAACCTTGTTTGTCAGCTGAGACCGCCCTTGGGCGGAATCCGTGGAACCTGAACAGGATAATACCTGCGGAGGGAAACAAGAGCGCACACAGCGGCGGTGATCCGTCTGCCTGTTGGCGCACTCATTCGGCTCATCTTTTGATGGCTGTCCACGCTTTTCCCAAGCTCTGTTGAAAATTAACTATTTAATTATTTCATCGGAGTTTATATGTCAGAAAATCAAAACCGTCGCGCCACCCGCGCTGCCGCCGAACAATTTATTCAGCAGTTTCAAGGCCAGCCTTATCCCGCCAGCCGCAAGGTCTATATTCAAGGCGACTTACCCGGCGTGAAAGTCGGTATGCGTGAAATTGAACTGCAACCGAGTTTAATTGGCGGTACCAAAGACCAGCCTTTGTTTGCGCCTAATACGCCGGTGCGGGTGTACGACACTTCAGGCCCTTATTCCTGCCCTGACGCTCAAATTGATATCCGTAAAGGTTTGCCAACCCTCCGTATTGACTGGATCAAAGAGCGTGGCGACACTGAACTGGTGACCGACTTTGGTTCTGTCTACAGCAAAGAGCAGTGGCTGGATGAAAGCCTGCAAAGCTTAAGATTCGAGGCTTTAACAGAAAGACGCAAAGCCAAAGCTGGTGTAGCTGTCACTCAACTGGCCTACGCCCGTCGTGGCATTATTACGCCGGAAATGGAATACGTAGCCATTCGGGAAAACTTAAGCCGCGCTAATCTGGCTGCGGCCACTGAAGCCAGAACCCAGCATCCGGGCCAGAGTTTTGGTGCCAACTTACCCACACAAATTACTGCTGAATTTGTCCGGCAGGAAATAGCGGCAGGCCGCGCTATTTTGCCCGCCAATATCAATCACCCTGAAATTGAACCTATGATTATTGGCCGTAACTTTCTGGTGAAGGTGAACGCCAATATCGGCAATTCAGCGGTCAGTTCGTCCATCGAAGAAGAAGTGGAAAAACTGCTGTGGGCCACCCGTTGGGGCGCAGATACAGTGATGGATTTATCCACTGGCCGTTATATTCATCAAACCCGCGAATGGATTATTCGCAACAGCCCTGTACCTATTGGCACTGTGCCTTTGTATCAGGCGCTGGAAAAAGTCGGCGGCATAGCTGAAGACTTAAGCTGGGAATTATTCCGCGACACCTTAATTGAGCAGGCGGAGCAAGGGGTGGATTATTTTACTATTCACGCCGGAGTGCGCTTAGCTTATGTGCCTATGACGGCCAAACGCCTGACCGGCATAGTCTCGCGTGGCGGTTCTATTATGGCCAAATGGTGTCTGGCGCATCATCAGGAAAACTTTTTATATCAACACTTTGACGATATCTGCGACATTATGCGCGCTTACGATATCAGCTTTAGTTTGGGTGATGGTCTGCGCCCTGGCTCTATAGCCGATGCCAATGACGAAGCTCAGTTTGCCGAGCTGAAAACCTTAGGTGAACTGACACACCGCGCCTGGGCTAAAGATGTGCAGGTGATGGTGGAAGGCCCCGGCCATGTGCCTATGCAGCTTATTCGTGAAAATATGCAGTTGCAGCTGGAATACTGTGCTGAAGCGCCTTTTTATACTTTAGGCCCACTAACCACAGATATAGCACCGGGTTACGATCATCTGACGTCAGCTATTGGTGCTGCTCAGATTGGCTGGTATGGCTGCGCTATGCTTTGTTATGTCACACCCAAGGAGCATTTGGGTTTACCTGATAAAAACGATGTCAAAGAAGGCATGATTGCCTACAAAATTGCCGCCCACGCCGCCGATTTAGCCAAAGGCCATCCGGGTGCGCAAATACGGGATGATGCCCTATCCAAAGCCCGTTTTGAGTTCCGTTGGCAGGATCAGTTTAATTTAAGTTTAGACCCTGAACGCGCCCGCTCTTATCACGATCAAACGCTGCCACAGGAATCCGGCAAAGTAGCGCACTTTTGTTCTATGTGTGGCCCTAAGTTCTGTTCGATGAAAATCAGTCAGGATGTGCGCGACTATGCCGCCAGTATTGAAGTGAAACAGCTGGATACTGAGGTACAGCAAGCAGAAATGCAGAAAAAAGCGCAGCAATTCCGTCAATCTGGTGCAGAGCTTTATCACGGCTCTGATTCACAGTTGGAGGAACCACAGCTATGAACCCGACGCTGCTGATCCTCGGCGGCGGTTTAATGGGACGTTTATGCGCTTTGGCTTTGTCCGAACCAGGACTTTGGCCAAAGCCAGCCCGTATTCGCCTGCTGGAAAAGGGTAGTTTTAACCCTGACCAAGAGCTGTATCAACCCAGTGCAGCTTTTGCTGCTGCCGCTATGTTATCGCCTTTGGCGGAATCTGTGCTTTTAGAGCAGGATTTAGTTGAGCTGGGCTATCGCAGTATGCAGCTGTGGCAACAGCTGCAACAGCAACTGCCAGATTTTGGCCTGCAACACCAAGGGGCTTTGCTGCTGGCTCACCCACAGCAACAGCACCTGTTATTGCATTTGGTCAGTCAAATTAAAACCCAACCACACTATCAGCCCAAATGGCTCACTAAAACTGAACTGACAGAACTTGAGCCTTCGTTAGCCACTCGTTTTCAGCATTGTTGTTATTTGCCGGGCGAAGGACAGCTAGATAATCAGGCTTTTTTACAACATTCCCTGCAGCTATTGCAGCAAAGAGGTGTGTCGCTGGAAGCTCATTCAGCCGTTGAATTTAGAGGCAACCACCTCTGGTGTAACGGTCAGTTACAGCAAGCTGATTTGGTGATTGATTGCCGTGGTTTAGGTGCGTCCACTGAATTACCTCAATTAAGGGCTGTGCGGGGAGAAGTGCTAAGAGTTAAAGCGCCAGCAGTACAACTTAGCCGCCCTGTGCGGTTATTCCATCCGCGTTATGCGCTTTATATAGCCCCCAAAGGCGACGGTATTTTTGTGGTAGGCGCTACAGAGCTGGAGTCGGCTGATCAATCCGGTCCTTCGGTGCGTTCGACGCTGGAACTGCTTTCGGCTTTGTATTCAGTAGACCCTGCTTTTGCTGATGCGGAAATTTTAACTGTACAGGCTTCGGCCCGCCCCGCTTTGCCAGATAACAGACCTGCAATTTCAGATGAACCCGGCCTTATTCGGGTCAATGGCTTATACCGTCACGGTTATTTATTAGGCCCGGCTTTGGCTGAACAAGTGGCCCAGCTGGCTTTGCTGCAGCTCAGTGAAGCTAAGGAGCTGTGTTATGGCTGAACATATGAAAACAGAGCTAAGCATCTGGCTGAATGGTAAAACCGAAATCTTAAACTCCAGTCAATTAAACGATCTGTTGCCACGCTTTCATGCCCCTTTTGCTGTGGCTTTAAATGGCCGTTTTATTGCTGCAGCCCAGTATCCAGACACTCTGCTAAAAGCCGGTGATCAGCTTGATATTGTCAGCCCTATAGCCGGAGGTTAAGCATGCAAACCGAATTTAACATTTACGGCCAAACCCTTAGCAGCAGGCTGATTTTAGGCAGCGCTTTGTATCCAAACCCAGCGATGATGCAGCAGGCATTACAACACAGTGGCTGCGAGGCTGTAACTTTAAGCTTGCGTCGGCAAGCGCCTGAACAGCAAGGCGGCGAGCAGTTCTGGCAACTGATCCGCGACTTAAAACTCAGGCTATTACCCAATACTGCAGGTTGCTATTCGGTGCAACAAGCTGTGACTTTGGCACAAATGTCGCGGGAAATTTTCCAGACCAACTGGATAAAACTAGAGCTGATAGGTGATGACTACAACCTTCAGCCCGACCCCATTTTATTGTTACAAGCGGCCGAACAACTGCTGGCGGATGGTTTTGAGGTCTTGCCTTATTGCACAGACGATTTGGTGCTGTGCAAAAGACTGTATGAACTCGGCTGCAAAGTGTTGATGCCCTGGGCAGCGCCTATAGGTTCGGGCTTAGGTGTATTAAACCCTTATGCACTGCGGACTTTACGAGAGCGTTTACCGGACGCCACTTTAATAGTGGATGCAGGTTTAGGTTTACCCAGTCACGCCTGTCAGGTGATGGAAATGGGCTTTGATGGCGTATTACTAAATTCCGCTGTGGCTTTGGCCAAAGACCCTCTATTGATGGCTAAGGCTTTTTCTCAGGCTGTATCCGCTGGCCGCTCAGCATTTTTAGCGGGCGCTATGCCGAAACAGGATTTCGCCAGCCCTTCGACACCAGTGCTTGGTATGCCGTTTTGGTTGCAGGAGGCTCCATGATTCAAGCAACTCATGCAGCAAATCAGGCAACAATGCAGACAACAATACTGTGGAGTATTGCAGGTTCAGACAATAGCGCAGGCGCTGGTATTCAGGCCGACTTAAAAACCATCCAGAGTTTTTCCAAGCCAGAGCAGCCCTTGCACTTATGCACTTTAGTTACAGCTATTACCGCCCAGCATAGTTCTGGTGTTGATGCGTGCATGACTGTCTCTGTGGATTTGCTGCAACAGCAGGCAATTGCTTTACTCAAAGATGCGAAGCCTTCAGTGATTAAAATTGGTTTGCTGGTCAATTCTGCCCAGGTGCTTTGGCTGACGGATTTAGTCAGGCAACTCAGACAACAGCAACCTGACTTACTGGTGATTTACGACCCTGTTGCTATCAGCAGTTCAGGCTCAACAATGGCAGAGCCCGATTTATATCAGGCGGTGATGCAGCATTTATTGCCACAACTTGATCTGCTGACACCCAACTTGCCAGAGCTGGAGGCTTTAACCCAAAGCTCAGATCCTGAGCTGGCAGTGCAGCTGCTGTTCAAAGCCGACGTAAAAGCCGTTCTGGTAAAAGGAGGCCATGCGGAGACGACAGTGTGCACCGATCAGCTTTTTATTAGCGCTGATTTTCGCTACTGCGGTTATCCGGCTTATACCCATCAGATCCGCCTTCGCAGCCCACGCCAACAACATGCTTTTAACCATGGCACAGGTTGTTGTTTTAGCAGTGCTTTGGCGGCGGCTTTGGCTTTAGGTTATGCGTTGGAAGATGCTTTTGTGGTGGCCAAAACTTATATCAATCAGGGATTAAGTCAGCCAGTTGTGCTTACAGAACACACAGGCACTTTAGGTCATCACGGTTTTCCTGCCAAGCCGGAGTTTTTACCAGAGTTGCTCACTGAACATCTGCAGCCACAGACCCAGGCCTTTGCGCCTCTAAAAGCAGCTTTGGGTTTGTATGTGATAGTGCCTTCAGTCACAGAGTTACAAAGAGCCTTAGCGGCCGGAGTCAAAACCCTACAGCTACGGATAAAAAACACAGATCAGCAGCTGCTACGCCAACAGATCAAAGAGGCAATTCAGCTTTGTCAGCACCCTGATATTCAGCTGTTTATCAACGATCATTGGCAACTAGCTTTGGAGCTTGGCGCTTATGGTGTGCATTTAGGTCAGGAAGACATTGATCAAGCCAACTTAGCAGCTTTGCAACAAGCCGGACTTCGGCTGGGTGTATCCAGCCATGGTTTTTATAAACTCTTAAGAGCGCAGCAACTCAAGCCGAGTTATCTGGCGATAGGCGCAGTTTTTGCCACCCAAACCAAAGAAATGGGCGGCAAATTACAGGGTCTGCAGAAGCTTTATCGTTATCCTGCCTTATTCCCAAAGATTCCGTTGGTAGCTATTGGTGGCATTAATGCAACCAATGCCAAAGCTGTGTTAGCGACTGGTATCAGGCACTTAGCTGTAGTACAGGGATTTGCTCAAGCAACAGATCCCAAACTTTGGGTGCAACAGATGCAACAGTTAATCAGCGAGGCGCTTCATGCTCACTGATTTAGAATTTATCCGTTATAGCCGCCAATTGATGTTACCCGGTTTTGGCGAAGCAGCTCAGCTGAAACTAAAACAAACGAAAGTGCTGCTCATTGGCTGTGGTGGTTTAGGCAATGCCGCCAGTCAGTATCTGGTGTCGTCCGGTATAGGCCAACTGACCTTGGTTGACGGCGATAAAGTGGAGTTGTCCAACCTGCAACGGCAAGTTTTATTCCGCGACAGCGACAGAGGTTTTAATAAAGCCCAAATAGCAGCGCGCCAGCTTAAACAGCTCAATCCTTATGTACAGATCAAAGCCGTAGAACAGCATTTTAGCGCCGACAATGCTGCAACTTTATTGGCAAATACTGACTGGGTATTAGACTGCACTGATAACTTCAAAAGCCGAAAGCTTATCAATCAGCTCTGTCAGCACCATCAAATCAGCCTGATAAGCGCTGCCGCTATAGCCCAACAAGGCCAACTGGTGCTCTGGCCTTTTGCACATAACCAAAGCCCCTGCTACAGCTGTTTATTCCCGGATTTAACAGATCAATCCGGCAATTGCAGCAGCTTAGGCGTATTGGCACCTTTGCCTGGGATTATAGGTTCTATGCAAGCTATGTTACTGATCCAACAAATTATTCATCCGGACCATCAGGCAAAATTCTGGCAGTTTGAGGGGATAGGATTCAGGTTATCTGCTTATGATATGCCAGCGCAAAGTTGCCATTGCCGGGTTGAAAAAACAGACTGAAATACTATTTGTTAGGCAGCTCAAAACCACAGCGTTAAGGCTGTGGTTTTCACAAACTTCCTTACCAATCAATTATTTAGTTAGATAACGTGGGCCTGGTTTGGTATGGCCAAAACGTTGTGATAACTCTTTGCGGGCCGCTTCGAATGCATCCCACTCAGCACCATCTTGTAATGGCGGAATAGTGATCACTTCACCTGCATCCAGACCTGCCAAAGCAGCGTCCACCATATCTGCGGTGCTCATGACAATTTCAGTAGGTAAATGCTCATGCGGTAGGCCTGCCACATCCCAAAAATCTGTGGCAGTCGCACCTGGCAATACCGCCTGAATTCGAACGCCCTGCGAGGCCAGTTCATGCAGCAGCGACTGAGTCAGTGCCAGCACATAAGCTTTGGTTGCACCATAAACACCATTCAGAATTTCCGGCCCTACAGCGACTATAGAAGCAATATTAATTAAGGTGCCGCTACCTTGTTTGATGAATGCTGGTACTGCGGCATAGGTCAGGCGGGTTAAGGCGGTGACATTGATATCAATCATGCTGACCATGTCTTTGATATCGCTTTGCAGTAAAGGCGCTACAGCACCAAAACCTGCGTTATTGACCAGTAGATCAATACCACCTTTAGCCAACACGGCTTCCACTTGAGCTGATTCTGCCGGGTTCGCTAAATCAGCCTGGATCAGTTGCACATTGCGACCTGTTGCGCTGCGTATTGAAGCAGCTACAGCGTCTAAACGCTCTTTATTACGAGCCACCAGGATCAGGTCATAACCACGACGGGCTAAGCGATCCGCATATACAGCACCTATGCCAGATGAAGCGCCAGTGATCAAAGCAGTTTTAGTGTTCATAGTATATTCCTTGAATAAGTGTTGAAGACGGGTTCATTGTGGCAGAACGTAAAATAAGATAAATGACACAAAAAACGCATTTAAGGACATTTCTGACATTAGGATGAAACAGGAAAAAATAAACTTAATACAGCTGGACAAAGCTTTGAAAAGTACAAATAATGCGCAATATAAATTTATACATTTCTACGAATTACCCACCTTTTAGGACATCAGATGAATAAGCGTATCGGGCTCATTGTGTATGATGATTTTCAGATCCTGGACTTAGCCGCCCTGACCGTCTTTGAGTTCGCCAATACAATGCAACAGAAAATCCACTACCAGTTTGCGTCTTTGTCTGTGGAAGGGGGAGCAGTCAGAAGCTCCAGCGGGGTAGTCATAGAGACTCAGCCCATAGGCTTTGGCACTTATGACACCTTGGTAATAGCCGGAGCTTTGCTTATTCCAAAAGCCATGCCGGCTTTAGAAGCAAAATTAAACGAAGCGGCCTCTGGTACAAACCGTATTGCCAGTATTTGCAGTGGCGCTTTTGTGCTGGCGAAATCAGGTTTATTGGATGGCAAAAGAGCCACAACCCACTGGGCCTGGGGCAGGCATCTGCAGGATCAGCACCCTGCGGTTTTGGTGGATGAAGATAAAATTTATGTCAAAGATGGTCAGGTCTGGACATCAGCCGGAGCAACAGCCTGTATCGACTTAGCCCTTGCATTAGTAGAGGCCGACTTAGGCGCTGAAGTGACAAAAAGCATAGCGCGCCTGATGGTGGTGCATCATAGACGTACTGGCGGACAGTCTCAGTTTTCGGCTATGACAGAACTGGAACCCAGTTCAGATAGGGTCAGAGATGCGCTTAGATTTGCTAAAGAAAACCTGCAAAAAGATTTAACAGTGGACGATCTAGCAGAGCATGTGCACTGGAGCCCGCGCCATTTCAGCAGAGTCTTTCATAGCCAAACCGGCATGGCACCAGCCAAAGCTATAGAAAAACTAAGGCTGGAAGCAGCCAAATCTTTGATAGAACAAGGCCATTCCTCCATCAGCCGTATTGCAACTATGACAGGCTTCGGCGACGAAGAACGGATGCGCCGCGCTTTTTTGCGCACCTACGGCCAGTCGCCCAAAGCCTTTGTGCATTTGTCACGGCTGCAGCAGGATAATGTGTATTTGTCTTAAGTCTATTATCAAATAATTTTTGAAACTGATTCGGGATATCCGCTCTTTTACTGCTGAATCATACCTTTTATTCTGCTGCCTTAGAAAAACTGTATTAAGCCACTTTCATTAAGCGTTAACGGAGCAAAACATGGTGTATTTACTGGCAGAAATTCAGGCCAAACCAGGCAAAGAACAGATAGTTAAACAGGCGTTGTTGCAGTTGCTTGAACCAACACGCCAGGAAGAAGGGTGTCAGCAGTATGAGTTATTTGCGGATGAGACTGTCACTGGATTATTTTTAATGCAGGAGATCTGGACAACTGAGCAAGCATTGGAAGGACATAACAATACTGCTCATCTGCGCCATTTTGGCGAGTATTGCAAACAACAGGATGCGTTGGCGCATGTCACATTAAGACGACTTGGGTTTGTTGGTTAAGTGAATTCAGGTGGTAAAGCTCAGTCTATATGAGCTTTACCTTCCTCCGGCCAAATCAATAAAAGTGCCAGTAGCATAAGATGCCTGAGCAGATAACAGCCATAAAATCGCTTGTGCAACTTCTTCCGGCTGCCCTCCTCGTTTCATTGGAATGGAGTCTTTGATGCGATCAACCCGACCTGGTTCGCCGCCGCTGGCGTGAATATCTGTGTAGATAAAACCTGGTCTCACAGAATTGACTCTGATGCCTTGATCGGCGACTTCTTTGGATAATCCCAGAGTGAAACTATCCAAAGCACCTTTGGACGCAGCGTAATCAATGTATTCACCCGGTGCACCTAAACGGGAGGCCACAGAAGATACATTTACAATAGCGCCGCCTTTGCCGCCCAACTTTACCGACATCCGCTTCACAGCTTCGCGGGCACATAACATAGGACCAATCACATTGGCAGCAAAGACACGCTGTAAACGGCCTTGATCCATATCCAGCAAGCCGCTTTGCTGTTCCAGAATACCAGCGTTATTCACCAATGCAGTTAAAGGCCCCAACTCCTGATCAACACGTTCAAATAAAGCTTCTATTTGCGCTTCAACAGCAAGGTCAGCCTGCATCGCTATGGCAATGCCGCCTGAAGCCTGAATATCGGCCACAACAGCATTTGCAGCCTGTTGATTATGAAGATAATTTACACATACTGCGTAACCCTGAGTTGCAGCAAGTTTTGCAGTAGCAGCGCCAATACCTCGACTGCCTCCTGTGACTATCAGCACTTTTTTCATTTTATTTCTTTTGATGAGCAGCTCAAACCCGCTTAAAGCCTATTCTAAACCCACCCCAATGCCGGCCTTTGACCATAATGGGCACCGACAAATCATGCAAAATTTCGCCTGTGTCACGTTTATAGGTTTGCAGCAGCATAGGTTGAGTGTTGCTGCCACAGCGGCTGCCGGTGCGGTCGCCAAAGACCCGTTTGGTACGGTTTTGCAGCAAATCTTTTTCGTAATTCCCTGTGAGCGCCTGACTGTATTTTTTATTATGAGTCGGGAAATAGCCCTTACGATCCACACCACCAGCGTACAACACATTGCTATGACGCTCTAAAATAGGCTCCTGGATCAAAGGGAAAAACTGGTCGGTAAAACTGTCGTAGGCAGTATGGAATTTTTGTGGATTGGTATTGGCGATGGCCTGATACTGCTCGGCAAATAACTGTTGTTCAGTCAACTTGCCCTCGCTCAGCGCTTTTTCAAATAAAGCGCCAATAGCAGCTGCTGCTTGTTGAGCTTCTTTAAGTACAGGATTGAAGAAACTTTGCTCAGTAACAGTGCTGAGCTCACGGTAAATACTTTCAGTTTCTACTGATAATTCAATGGCTTGATCGGCCACTGTGCTGCCTTTATGTTCTATCGCTGATAAGGCTTTATTAATACTCTGAATAGACTGGCCCAATTGCTGGCTGGTGTTTTCCAGACCAGTACTAACCTGCTCTATTTGCTCCAGCGCAGCGGACACCTGCCCCACTTCGGTATTGATGCCGTTAAAACCTGCGGCCACACTTTGTAATTCCTGCTGCACATCACCACTTAACAGCACCAACTGCGCCATGACATCAGCGGTTTGTTCGCTCTGGCTACGAATGTCAGCCAACATTTTCGCTATGTCTTTGGTCGCTTCTGAGGTTTTACCTGCTAAAGCCCGCACTTCATCCGCCACTACGGCAAAACCACGGCCCTGTTCACCGGCCCGAGCCGCTTCAATAGCTGCGTTTAACGCTAATAAGTTGGTTTGATTGGCCACGCCTGTGATCACTTCAGTAATACGCTGAATATCGTCGGCACTGCCTTTGAGTTGTTCCAGCCGGGCAGCTGCATCACTGACCGCATTAGCTAACTGGTTGATGTTACCTACACTTTTTTGCAGGCGCTGATCGGCTGCACTGCAGGCATTGGCGGTGTGGGTAATGCTATGGCTGATTTGTTGCAGATTATCTGTCAGTTGACCGCTGGTATCGGCTAAGCCTGTAGCTGCGCTGCCAATTTGGCCGCAGTCGTCGCCGCTGTGTTTGATGTCTTTAATTAACCCATCGATATAAAAGGAAACCTCTGCTGCGCCTATCGCCATTTTTGAAGTGGCTTCGGTAATGTGGTGAGCGCTGTTGGCCAGCGTATTGGATTCTTGCACTGGCTGCACTGTTGGTTGTTGACGCCCTGCCCATAACAAAAAACCACCTACAGCCAGCAGATTGAACAGCACTAACAGCCAGCTGTTGAAGTCCAGCCACAGGTACAACACCTGCGCCGCCAGCCAAAGCACAACAAAAACCACTGCAGCACGTACATTTTCCATAACGACTTCCCATTCGACAAAGGCCAGAGACAAGATGGCAGAAGAAAACATGACAGAGCTGATGACTCTGCGGCATTTCGGTTCTGGCAGTGTTTCTGTTATGCAAGCAACTGTCAAACCATCCACAGGGGAATGCGACTAAAGTCTAGGTCGCTTGGGTATATATGCCATTATTGCCGGATAGGAAAACCGCTGTCCGTCCAGGCCTGCATACCACCTGCTATTGAGTATAAGTCACGAAAGCCCATACGTTGCAGTGACTCCACAGCCAAAGCAGAACGGGCACCGGAGCGGCAAATTAAATACAAAGGTTGAGTGGCCAGTTCCGTTAAAGCTACTACGGCGTCCTTATGCTCAACAACAGCAGGATGCTGCGGCAACTGCATTTCCAGCACACCCCGGGGCATATTTACAGCAGTCGGAATATGGCCAGTGGCAAACTCAGCAGGTTCACGCACATCAATAATACGAGCCTGACTGGTTTGTAATAAAGCAGCCAACTGCTGCACTGTCAGCTCCTGAATTTTGGCTTTGGCTTCGGCCACAAGCTGGGCTCCGGTTTTCATAAAAGCAGTCCTGTGTAGTGAGTTGGATTTACTATATACCGAAATACAGTGGAGGTGGAGTTATGGGTAAAGGTTCAGGTGGCTAGTTGCTCCAAGCTCCCAAAACGAAGACAGGTCCGAGTGTGGAATATCACCGCCCTCCCGCCATCTGCTGTAAAAATTGTAACCGCTGCTTTTCCTCGTCACTTAACACAAAAGGCTCGTCGCTAAGTTGGCCAAAGTTAATAGCCTCCACCACAAAACCTGGCTCTTTGCTGTCGCCGTATCTGTTGGCTTCACCTGGCATGGCGGATCGTAATTCCAATACAAAAGTACCGAGCCAATAAGGACCGCCTTGTTGCTGTAATACCTGTTTAAAAGCCCGCAGTTCGAGCTTGGCTGAACTCTCTGTTAGCTGTTCTTCTGCCGTCAGCACAGCTAGCGGCTGTTTGCTTTCAGTAAATAAATTGGCTCTTAGACGATACATACCGGCTTTTTTTACCTCCAGCTCAACTGGTATCACTAAATCAGCGCCACGCGAACTGCTGCTTCCAATGCCCGTGATAGTGGCAACCGGATAGCTGTAGTCCAGCCCTGTTTGTAGTTGTTGGGTTTTGCCTTGGGCTTCAAACAGCACCACCAGCTCCATAGCTCCATCCCAGTTTTCTGTGGCATCAAACTGATGTGTCCATTCATTGGCATCCGCACCTGCTGTTAAATCGGCCTGCGCCAACACTTTACCGCTTTGTTGTTGACGTAATTCCGCTTTCACATTTTGTGGCGATAAGCCCGCCATTACCAGTTTAAACACCACAGCTTCAGGGTAGCTGAATCGGTATTTGGGCAAGATCAGACTGGCGCTGGCGCCGCCTTCCAGCGGCAAGGCCACAGTGTCAAAGTGATTAGGGTTCAGCAGTTGATGATCAGCCGAAGTTAAAGGCCTTGAATAGGCTGGGTAGCTCAGCTCAGCTGCATACGCCTGCGACAACAAACTAAAACTTTGCTGTAGTTCCTCCTGTTGATACTGATCCATTTGCACTGGCTCGGCAGTTTGCACCACAGCTTTTTGCTGAGGTTCAGCAATAGCATCAGACTGTGGTTTATCCAATACCACAACAGCTGTTTCAGCTTTAGGCCAAAACCAAAAAGCTGCCAGTGCCATCAGCACCAGCAGCAAGGTAAGCAAAACTTTCTTCGGCATTAATCAGCAGCCTGACTGACTAAAGACGACATACTCTGGCGATCTGAGCCTGTCACCAATAAATAGTTAGAGGCAAAGACCCACCAACCTCGTGATTGCTGATAAGTCTGGAACTGCAAAGCCTCTGCATTTAAATAAGTGGCTCTGGCATTAGCAGCTGTCACTTCGCCATCGCGGCTATCTTCAATCAGGCCACTGTGGCTGTAATCATTGCCCATCAGCATGGGGTAGTGATAAGGCATAAAGCCCTTAACGCCACTGCTTTGACTGGCCAGTTTGCCATCAAAAGCCACGTTCGCACTGCAACTGTCAAAAGAGCCGACAGCAGAAGAGCCACAGGTCGAATGACTGGCTACAACGCCGTCGTCAGTACCAGGTAAAAATGGCCCTGTGGCATTTAAAAAGTCAGAGCCAGCGCCAGCAAAACGTAAACGTGGCACCCGGCTGGTTGGGAAGCTTGCCAATTGACGCGCCGTATTGACGCGCAAATCATTCAGCACACCAATGTTGGAAGGTGAAGGCATTTGGCCTAACCATAAAGATAAAGCTGCACGTAAGGCTGCATCTGTCCAGCTACCCCCTCCAGCTACATTGACGGCTAAATCAGCCAATTCCACCCCACCACCTGCTCCTGCAAAGTCAAAGCTGGCGATGATATTCAGTGGCTGTAAGCCGGCGTTTTTCAGCCATAAAGCCTGGTTGTCGATGATATAACGGGTGACCAGATCGCCTGTGGAATGGCTGACGAAAATACAACCGCTGTTGCAGGTGCCAGCACGGGATAACTGCTGCAGTTTTGGCCAGACATAATCTGTGGCAATTTTGCCTGTTATACGTTCTTGTGAAGGCCAGTCAATACGTGCATCGGCGCGGCTTAACCAAAAACCAGCCCAATAGTCGGCGCCGTTACTGCTGACATCAGCGCCTGTTGGTCGCTCAGCTAAATTAGCCGGCTGAAAACCATGCACTAAGACTACAGGATGACCATTTAATGCAGCAGAAAGAGGTAAGCTCAGCAGCGCCAAGCCAGCTGCTGCCATTTTCAGTAGTTTCATTCGTTTGTCCTTGTTCTTGTCTTTGTGAATTTATTGTTTTATTTGCATCATTTCCGTGATGCCAAGTTACAAATCCCAGTACAAGATAGAACAGCTCAATGACAATGCAATGCCGGATTTGCTGTAAATGGCGCAGATGAAGCAGCAAAGCCAGAGTGTTGTGTTTGAATTTTCAGCAACCTTATTTGTTAACAAATAGCTAAAACTTCAGGCTAAAGCAGCAGCCAGACCAGCGGACTTTTTGATTTGAATTGGGCTGGTGTTTAAAGTGATTACTCAAATTATTTTTTGAGTTGGATTAAAAGAACCAGCTTTGCTTAATAGGTCAACTCAATAACTTTATACGCGAGCTGAAGGGCGAAGAAAACGCAACTCAAAGCCAATATAACAGCAACCATGGTTAGTTTTCCCATGTCCATTTTCTTTAATTCGAGAACTAAATCCGTAATTTCAAGCATATAAACCTCCACTATTTGTAAGACACAAAGCCATTTAAACAGCACAACGCTAACTTTATGGATTAAAGCGTTTTGCTCAGTAATGAGCTTCAGAATCGAAAAAACTCAAAGCAGTAAAAATACTGGCTTCTATAGTGCGGGTTAATTATTTGGGGATTTATTCAGAGACACAGCTGATGCCACTATATTCGCCAGTTTAGCGCGCAGGTCGGTGATGGAGGTATCGCGGTTTGGGTGAACTCTGTTGGATAACAGAATGATATAGGTGCGACTTGCCGGGTCTAGCCAGATACTGGTGCCGGTAAAACCTGTATGGCCAAAAGAGCCTGTTGGTAATAAATCACCTTTAGGCGCTGAGTAGCCCGTCTGCATATCCCAACCTAAAGCCCGACTTTGGTTGCCTATCACAACCGGGGTTAATAAACGTTGCACTGCCAGTGGCGACAACACTTTTTGGCCTTTTAACTCACCGCCATTCAGCAGCATTTGGGCAAACAACGCCAGATCGTCCGCTGTACCAAAAACTCCGGCATGACCAGCTACTCCGCCTAAACGCAAGGCTGTTGGGTCATGCACCACTGCATGTAAATAAGGCTGAGCGTAGTTTGGCAGTAGCTTTTGATAATCCGCATCCCCTTTCAAGTTTTCGGTGGGGGCTATACGTTGTATATAAGCGACATCTTGCGAGGGCTTATCCAGAGGCAAATAGCGGCTGTCTTTCATTTCCAACGGCTGAAAAATACGTTGCTCTGCTAATAGATCCAAAGACTGTTTTGTAATTTGCTCAGCCACTAACCCCAATAAAATAAAGCCTATATCTGAATACACAAACTGCTGACCCGGTTTGGTTTTTAACTTAAGCTTTGCCAGCGCGCCGTCTAATCCTGCTTTACCTTGCCAGAATTCACGTCGGTCAAAACCATCAGCTAAACCTGAGCTGTGGGTTAGCAATTGCAGCATAGTGATTTTCTTCACTTCCGCATCGTTAAGCTGCTGCAGGTACTTGCCGACAGGATCAGTTAAGCGCAACTCGCCCTGCTCGACCAGCTGCATTATTAAGGTTGTTGTCACTAAAGGCTTGGTTAGGGAGGCTAAATCAAAAACTGTATCTGGTGTAGTGACAGTCGCTGCAGGTGAATAGGTGATAAAACCAAAAGCCTTACGATATAAAACCTTATCGCCTTGCCCAACCAATACCACAGCACCAGGTAATTGCTTATCTGCAATAGCCTTTTCGAGCAAAGGCGCTATGCGATCATAAGGTTCAGTTGCCACGACAGAGGCACTGATACCACAGAGCAACAGAAACGCTAAGCTTTTGATCATCATCGCCTTTTTCTTCCCTATCTAATATCTATACCCAAATATAGAGCCGACCTCTGACATACCATTACAAAATATCTATTGGAAACAAAAAGATGAGGTAAGAAGGAACATTCATGGCGTTTGGCGCTCTGATCTATCGCCAACAAATATTACCTTTTACTCTTATGCCTGAATCAGCTATTGATAGCAACTGCAATCCAGTAGCAATGATAGCTACTCTTTATCTTCTGCGGGTAAGGCCTATTATTCAGGTATAGGTATGCTCTTTATGGCAATAGAGTATGCAATATCAGATACACCGGAACAGTGAGTGAGGGAGTGATGAAACCTCAACTGGTGTGTTATTAATATCCGCAGGATGATATAGAGGTTTCCTATGACAAGCCGTAATTTAAAATCGATTGTTAAAGGCAGTATCTTTGCTTTACTATTTTTCGCCTTGGGTGTCCTTACTACAGTACTGTATAACATATATGACTACCATCAATGGAGATTGAAATTTAATATTTATCAGGCAATGCATAGATTGGAACAGGTACATAAGGTGTCATCTGATGCTGAGGCATTGCATCAGATGAAAAAAGATGTTGCTTGTGAAGTAGACAATTATGTAATGAGAAATAGGGAATTAGCTTTCCCTGTTGACCAGGAGTTTGTTGATAAAACAAGACTTCAAATCAATGTGTCGTGCGAATAAAGTAGATTGAATTTAGAAGCAGATCCCAGTTAAGAGCATATGGTACACCCTAGCGTACCATGCGCTATAACGGTACCTAATTTACAAGCAAGTCTGTTCTTATGGAGTAAAAAGCCGTGCAAGTTGCGGTCGTGATGAATTAGCAAGTCTTAGAGAAACTTGGTTACTGGCCACCAGCCTGGATTTAGATAATTCGGGCTTGCCCTTGTTACGTTTAATCCTAAACCAGAGCTAATTAGTCCTCGCTAAACAGTGCCAGTAAGTCCTGCGCCTCACCCTGCCAGATATGGCTTTGACCCAGACTGAAAATCTGATCGGCCAGCCCTTGTTTAAACTGCTGTAACTGCTGCACTTTTTCTTCCACAGTTTTGCTGATAATCAGCTTATAGACAAATACCTGCTTATCCTGGCCAATACGATAAGCCCTGTCTGTCGCCTGATTTTCGGCTGCCGGATTCCACCATGGGTCGTAGTGAATGACAGTATCAGCTGCTGTCAGGTTTAAGCCCGTACCACCAGCTTTTAAGCTGATTAAAAATACCGAATTGTCGCCCTGCTGGAATTCGTCTATTTGTTCCTGCCGTTTTTTCGTCTGGCCTGTCAGCTTACTGTAGCTGATATCCATATACTGCAGTTCCTGCTCTATCAGGCTCAGCATGCTGGAGAACTGGCTAAAAATCAGCACTTTACGACCTTCTTCGATCATCTCAGGTAAAGTGTCCCGCAGCCACTGCAACTTAGCATTATTCTGCACCAGCTGCGCCTGCTCTATGGGCAATAACCGCGCATCACAACAGGCCTGGCGTAACTTTAACAGCGCATCCAGATACTCCATCTGGCTGGCGGCAACGCCTTTACGCAAAAACATTTCCCGTACTTTGGTTTCCATAATTAAACGGATACTTTCGTACAAATTGCGCTGATCCGATTCCATATCCAGCAGCTGCAGAATTTCGGTTTTATCCGGTAATTCAGTCGCGACCTGCTTTTTAGTGCGGCGTAACATAAAAGGCGCAATACGCTGACGCAATGCGTGTGCCCTTTCTGCATCGGCTGACTTTTCGATTGGCTTGCGGAACACCTGGGTAAATCGTGCTTCTGTGCCTAATAAACCCGGCAAGACAAAATCAAATAAAGCTTTAAGTTCACCTAAATGGTTTTCCAGTGGTGTGCCTGTTAACGCCAGCTTAAAGTCAGCTTTGACCAGCCGTGCACTTTGCGCCGACTGCGAACCGGCATTTTTAATATGCTGAGCTTCATCAAGCGCCATCAGGCTAAAGTGATGGGTCTGGTAATAAGCTAAATCCCGTACCAACAGCGGATAGCTGGTGACTATTAAGTCGTATTTTTCCAACTGGTCAAACAGCGCCTGACGTTTAGGGCCGTATAGAGTCAGTACTTTCAGTGAAGGTGCAAAACGCGCCGCTTCCTGCGCCCAATTGCCCAATAAACTGGTAGGACAGACGATTAAAGCCGGGTGCTTCAGCAAACCCAATTCTTGCTGATGCAGCAAAAACGCCAGCGTTTGCACAGTTTTACCCAAACCCATATCGTCCGCCAGAATGCCACCCAAACCAAAACGACGTAGAAAGCAAAGCCAGCTTAAACCCTGCTGCTGATAAGGCCGCAACTGAGCTTTTAAAGTGAGCGGCGCTGGGACATCTTCAATACCATCAAAATGATGCAGCTGAGTCACCAACTGCTGCAAACGACCGGCATTTAGATAACGGATTTCTTCGGCACCAGGCCCTGGCAATAAGGCGGCTTTATAGTCCGGCAGTTCGATTTCGCTGGGTGCTTTTTTCAGGTTCAGCAGCTCAACTATGGTGTCGATCAAAGGCTGGATCAGGCTAACTGGCAAAGGCAATTTGCCTTGAGGTAAACTCAGCCACAAGGTTTCATCGGCCGCTGGCAAACCAAAACTACGTAACCACTGAGTGATTAAAGGCAATAAAGGAATTTGCTGACCATCAATTTCGACCTGAATAGCTAAACCAAAACCACCAGTGTGTTTGTCTGTCACTTCCAGATAAGCTTTGGCGTGGATCACCGCCTGATTAAAAGCTTTGTCCTGTTCGATGCGCCAACCTTGTTGTTTTAACTCTGGAATGGCTTGCAATAACGGCTGCCATAACAACGGGTTTTCCGGCCCTTCGCCACAGTCAAAATAAGGTGTTGTAGATTGTTCAACAGGCACAGAACGTAAACCAAACTGCGATAGAGTTTCCAGCGCTTTGATTTCGCTGTCACGGTCGCGGCGGATAAATACCGTCTGGTTATCCAGTTGCAACTGAGTTTGGGATTGCTGTAGATCCAATGGCAATAAATGCGGGCCATACGCCATTTGCAATACAGCCACAGCTTTACTGACTTTGTTTTTTTGCGTCAGTAACTTCAGCTGTAATACAGGCACTGGTTTGCTTTCAATTTTTTGTACCGCACTGTCGTCCGGCACAGGTAAATTCAGCTTAGGGAAAATTTGCTGCAGCCGTTTCATACTGTCCTGCAATACGGCAGCTGGCACAGGCGGCATGCGCATTAATAGCTTCAGTTCACGACCACTAATGTCACTGTCGAGTAAACCCAGCTGATTATTGACTAAATCGAGGTAACAAGGCGGATCAGTAAACACCAGTTCAAGTTCGCGATCTTTCGGCATCAGTTGTAATAACTGCCAGCCAGCTTTGCTTTTTAACCAGCGTAATTGCAGCGGCAAAGTATCACCCCAGAATAACTCCCGGCGCTCTTCATCCAGCACACAGCGGCCTGTTTCCAGCATTTTTAAAAGCAGCTGATAACCCCACTGATCTTCAATTAAGGCCTGACGGCGTAAATCAAAAGCAAAAAACTGTTGTAATAAGCGGTAGTCGTCTTCGGCCAGCCATAAAGGACGGACCTGCCCGGAAAGCTCACTTTGAGCAATAATTTTGCCTTTGCTGTAACTGCCATTTTTAGCTTGTTTCACACGTTTGGGCAGTAGTTGTAAACCTAAGCTACTGGGGCGCAGTTCATACAAAACTGTATCTTCAGTGGTCGTTGCTGCAACTGGAGGATTATATTGCTCAGCTTCGCTAAACCATTGGTTAAGCTGTCGTACTGGCTGTTGCACCGACTTTTGCTGCAATTGGTCCAGTTGATGTTTCAGCTTCAGCAAGGCCGCCAGCACATGTTTGCATCTGTTGCCCTCAGAGCAGGTGCAGGAATCTGTCAGTTGCACCTGACCATCCCGCTCAGAGATAGAAATCAGCTGCTTAAAAGGGCTAAAGCCATCGCCCCAGACCTGACTGCGGATTTGAGAAAAGTCAGGTTCATAATCCAGCTGCACCACTTTCCCTGCCAGAAAATAAGCCCGCGCCTTATGAAAGGTGGCAGGGTGAAACCAGAGCTGTAACTGCTCCGCAGAGACAGGAAAAACAAAATCAGCAGTCATACGCCAAATTTTTTAAAACCAAATGGCGTTCATGCTACCTCAAATTACTGAGCAGCCAAAGCAAAGTCCTTTTACTTTGCGCTGGACGGACAAAATGCTGTTCACACCAAAGTAGAAACGCAAAAACGACACTAAAAATATAACCATAAAAATCAACAACATATCAAATATAAGGAAAATATAAACTTTATAACACCTTTATTTTGACCTGAAAAATGAAACATCGTCTAAGCTCAGAGCGGCTGATAAATACCTGTTATCTAAACAAAAAACCACCAGCAGAATAAAACAAGCACACAAGGGATTGCCGCATGCTTCAGCGCTACAACTCAGAAAAACGGACCACACAGCCTGATTTATCTCCAACTCAGTTCTGGGTTTCAATTTTATTATTTGCCAGTCTGGTGCTCCTCAGCTTTCTGCTGTTTGAACAACAAATTCTGTTCTGGTTTACCGAATTAGGCCAGATGAATACAGACAATCCTTATACCTTGCTTGCATTTGCACTGATCCTGGTGTCGATATTGGCGCTGGATGTATTGTTGCCGGTGCCATCCAGCATGGTGGGTTTGGCCGCTGTCGCTTTGCTGGGGCCTGTAGTGGGCAGTCTGGTGATTTTTTCTGGCCTGACTCTGGGCTGTATTCTGGGTTATCTGCTCGGCGCAGGTTATTTCCGCCTTATAAGCAGGGTCTGGATCAGCCCTGCGGAAAAAAACAAAGCCAGCAAGATGAAGTCTAATCTCGGAGCTACAGCTTTGGTATTGCTCAGAGGTGTGCCAGTACTGGCAGAAACCTCAGTACTTGCAGCTGGTATGCAAGCTTACCCTGTACGGCAATTTTTACTGCTGACTATGCTGGCCAATTGTGGATTGGCAGTAGCTTACGGTTATATAGGCACTGTGCTCTCTGGCAAGGAGGCGTTTTGGCTGATTGTGATATCCGCCATGGTGCTACCCGGATTACTGATGCTGGGTTCATGGTTATGGTCCAAAAGAACAAAGAGTTTAACCCCTCCGACCACTGCTGTAGCGCAGGACTTAACAGCGCAGTTTGAGATCAGCTATCAGTTTCCGGTGATTTTCAGTGAGCAGATTTTTTCCCCCGCTAACCCAACTTTACTCGAATTACTGCATCCACAGTCCACAGTGGCCACTCCCGCCACTAAGGTTTTGCTGTTTGCTGACGCCAGTCTGTTGCAGGCCAATCCGGATTTAGCCAAAGACATTCAGCGCTATTTTGCCTTTCATCAACAGGAATTATTGCTGCTGGCCGAGCCTGTCGCACTAGTTGCAGGTGAACAGGCCAAACAGCAAGCTGTGTTGGACCAGCTGTATCAGCAGTTGCTGCACCATGGCATAGACAGACACAGTTGGGTGTTAGCGCTGGGTGGCGGAGCCACTTTGGATACTGTGGGTTACGCCTGCGCAACCTTTCACCGGGGCATACGTTTAGCGCGGCTCCCAACCACAGTGCTGGCACAAAACGATGCAGGTATTGGGGTTAAAAACGGTATTAACGCCTTTGGCCACAAAAACTTATTAGGCAGCTTCTGCCCTCCTCATGCTGTGATTAATGATTTTTCACTGCTGAAGTTTTTACCCCAGCGGGACCGTATTGCAGGTCTGGCGGAAGCTATCAAAGTAGCGGCTATTAAAGACGCAGAATTTTTCTGCTGGCTGGAACAGCATCAACAGGAACTGCGTTTATTTGCGCCAGAAGCCAGCAAATACGCTATTTATCGCTGTGCACAACTGCATCTGGAAAAAATCACCCAAGGTGGCGATCCATTTGAGCGCGGCAATGGCCGGCCATTGGACTATGGTCACTGGTCAGCTCATAAACTGGAAAATTTATCCCACTACAGAGTGCGGCATGGCGAAGCCGTTGCTATTGGTATGGTTTTGGATGCTTTGTATGCAGTGCAACTGGGCTGGCTCAGTCAAAGCGAAGCGCTGCGGCTGATTCAGTTGATCAGGCAACTTGGATTCAGTTTATGGCAACCTGAACTGGCCGCCACAGACACAGAAGGCATGCCACTGATCCTCGCAGGTCTGGAAGAATTCAGACAACATTTGGGCGGCGAGCTGTCCATCCCACTGCTCACTCATCTTGGTGCTTATCAGAATGTCAGCGAAATTCAGCTGCCGCTGATGCAACAAGCGCTGGCGCAACTGGCAGAGCTTGGACAACAACCAGACACTCAATGGCAGTGGTGCACGTTATGAGTGGCAGCATGAAAGTCTGGCTGGATTTAGGCCGGGTCTCCAACTTGCCCAGTGTCTGGACCAATGTACTGGCGGCAGCCCTGCTGGCAAGTGCGGGGCAAAATTATACGAACTGGGACTGGTCTTTCAGCACAACCACTCTGTTGCCTGGCGCTATGCTGGCGTTATCTCTGATGTATCTGGGCGGCATGCTGCTGAATGATGTGGTGGATGCTGATTGGGACAGGCAACATCAAAATCCACGACCTATTAATCAGGGCCGGATCAGCCAACATCTGGTGCAAAAAGCCGCAATTTTTTGTCTTGCCAGTGCTGTGGCTCTGATCCTTGGACTGGCCTGGTTGAAAGCTGGCACAGCTCATCTGTGGTCAAATCTTGCAGCGGCCTTGTTTTTACTGCTGGTGATTTGTGGCTACAACCTCTGGCATAAAAAATTCCGCCACAGCGTCTGGCTGATGGGCTTGTGTCGTTTTGGCGTCTATCTGGTGGCCGCTACTTTACTGGCAGCTCCTGATCCTCAGCTGTTGCTGGCAGGAGCCGTGTTAGCTGGTTTTATTGCCGGTGTGACCTACCTGGCGCAACAAGAACATCTGAATCAACTGCATCAGCGCTGGCCTGTACTGCTGCTGTTTTCTCCTTTGTTGCTGGCACTACAGCAGCCACAACAACCGTTGTTCTGGGTGTTGCTGCTGTTTTTCAGCCTATGGCTCCTATGGAGCACCAGCCATTATTTAAAAGCAGAGCAGCTTAGAGTCCGCCCTCTGATCGGACTGCTGCTGGCCAGTATTCCACTACTGGATGCTTTGGTACTGGCCAGCATAGGCCAATGGCAGGCCAGTTTGTTTTGTGTCGTTGTTTTCCTGCTGTTGCCACGATTCCAGCTATGGGTAAGGGCCAGTTAAATGCACCAGAGCAACGATAGAGAGCAACTCAGATGCTGATCCTGAACAGCCAACAAACTCAACAGTTGCATGCTGAAGTCAATGCAGAGCTTTCGGTCTCTGCCAGCGATTGGCTACAGCAACAAGTGCAGCACATCACTGCAACACAAGCAAAATCCGAAGCCCTGTTGCTTGCCAGCGCACAAACCAGACGCCAACTTGGCAACTCTTCTGTCCACAGTTTTTTACCGGGTGAATGGACTTTAACTCAGCTAGCCAGAGTGCTGCTGCTGGCGCAGGCCCTGCATACCCATCCTCTGTCTGAACGTGAACAGCTATTCCGGCAGGTATTTCGCAGCTCAGACGATGATGAAAAAATCTGCTGGCTCAAAGCTCTGAGCTTTTTTGATGCCAATGGCTTAGTGCTGGATCTGGCGTTGCAGGCAGGACGCACCAATAACAGCCTGGTGTTTTCCGCTATTGCGCTTAGCAATAATTATCCGGCCCATCATTATGAGCCTCATGCTTTTCATCAGTTGGTACTCAAAGCTTTGTTTATGGATTTGGATATCAGAGCCATAGCAGGACTGAAAGAACGGCTGGATAAGGATTTAAGCCGCTTAGCTTTTGAGCTGGTTGCAGAACGGCTGGCCGCTGGCCGTAACCCACCTGCCACCATAGCTTTTGCCATTCTGTTTGTGCATCTGGACAGCAGACAACGACAACTTATTAGCCAGTTTTTAACCAGTTCAACCCATCAGCATTTCTGGCGCCAGGCCGCGCAACAACAAGGGGTTGACCAGCTCCCACTTTTTCAATTTACCCAACAAGGACCAGATTTATGCTGAAGTTTTTCGATCCTCATATCCATATGGTATCCAGAACCACAGATGACTATCAGAATATGGCTGCAGCTGGTATTACCGGTGTGATTGAACCCGCCTTCTGGCAAGGCCAGGCGCGCACTTCTGTCGGCAGTTTTATTGATTATTTTGACACCCTGCTCGGCTGGGAAAGATTCCGTGCCAGCCAGTTTGGTATTCATCACTTTTGCACTATGGGTTTAAATCCTAAAGAAGCCAACGACTTATCGCTGGCGGAAGAAGTGCTGGCATTGTTGCCCCGTTATCTGCAAAAAGACGGTGTACTGGCCGTAGGTGAAATAGGTTATGACGACATTACCCCCGAAGAAGACAGATTTTTAGCAGCCCAGCTGGAGCTGGCCAGAATTCATAATCTGCCTGTGTTGGTGCATACCCCACACCGAGACAAAATTGGCGGCACCAAACGTACGCTGGCGGTGATCCGCGAAGTGGGTATAGCTGAACATATGGTGGTGATTGACCACCTCAACGAGCTGACCTTACCGCTGGTGCTCGACACCAACTGCTGGCGTGGTCACTCCATTTATCCCAATACCAAAATGTCTGAGCAACGTATGGTGGCGTTGCTGAAGCAATATGGTACAGAACAAATGATCGTCAACAGCGCCGCCGACTGGGGGATCAGCGATCCACTGAAAGTACCAAAAACCGGGCAGGCCATGCTGGACGCGGGTTTTACAGAGCAGCAGGTTGAACTGGTGCTGTTTCACAATCCAGTGGATTTTTTTGCACAAAGTGGCCGGCTGGATAAACAGCTGGTCAGCAGTCCTTTGCGTATTGACCAAAGTCAGCAATGGCAGGAGAACTCCGCGCTGCGTGGCCAGGAACCCATCATAGAAAGAACAAACAAATGAGTGGACAGGCTTCCTCGTTCTGGCAGCCCGGCGAACTGGGTTATTGCAGCAATGTGCATGCTGGCGAAAGCCTGACTGAAGTCATTGCCAACTTCAGCCGTTTTATCGCGCTTGTGCGGCAGCAACAACAACTGGAGCAGCTGGATTCAGGTTTGTGGCTCAGTGCAGCAGCTGCCGCTGAATTACAGCAACCCGCGGCATTGTTGTTGTTTCAACAGCAACTTAAGCAGCATGCCATTCGATTAACCTCACTCAATGGTTTTCCTTTTGGCAACTTTCATCAGGCGAAAGTAAAAACCAGTGCTTATTTGCCGGATTGGTCTGAACCAGAGCGTCTGCACTACAGCAAACAACTAGCTGCTATTCTGGCCAGTTGCCTGCCGGATGACTGCGAGCGAGGTGTTATTTCCACTGTGCCTTTGGGTTATCAGGCACACTGGACTGCAGAAAAACAGCAACAGGCAGAGCAACAGTTGCTGCAACTGACCCACTATCTGGCTGAATTAAAAGCCACTACAGGCAAACACATTTTGTTTTGCCTGGAAATGGAGCCTGATTGTGTGCTGCAGACAACAGCTCAAAGCCTGGAGTTTTTCCGTCATTGGCAACAGCTTGACCCCAATCAAGAGTTTTTAGGCTTATGTTTTGATGTCTGTCATCAGGCCGTATTGCATGAAAACTGCTACCAGTCACTGACAAAACTGCATGGCTCTGGTATTCCAATCGGCAAAATTCAGCTGTCCAGTGCGCTGGTGTTGAAACTGGACAAACTGAACTGGGCCAGACGCTCAGAAGTGCTGGCATTGCTGGCCGATTTTGCCGAATCCACTTATCTGCATCAGGCCAAAGCTTTGTCAGCTGAAGGCCAGTTACAACACTGGGCCGACTTACCTGAAGCCTTGTGGCGGCCTGATCAATGGCTGGAACAGTACAAAGAATTGAGGGTGCATTTTCATTTGCCGCTGTTTCATCAGCAATTGCTGTTGCCCGAACTTTGTGGCACCCAAGCCGCGTTACAACAATGTTTTGATTTTCTGCGGGATCACAAAGACTGCCATCCAGTGCTGGAAGTGGAGACTTACAGCTGGAACGTATTACCCCAAGCCTTAAGGCCTGATGGAGATGCAGCTTTAATTGCTGGCATAGCGCAGGAGCTGAGTTGGGTCTGGCAACAACTGCAACAACGCCAATTGCTGCAACTGCCTAAAGGACTCAGCCATGTCAGCTAAACCCAATCGGCTATCGCGCCAACCTTTAATAGTGGTTAATGTTGTGGCCTTAACTCCGGCTTTGCTGGGGGAACATAGCCCAAGGCTGAATCAGCTGATAGCACAAGGCGAGAGTTGTGCTTTAGAAGGCGTATTTCCGGCGCTGACCACCACAGCTCAGGCCAGTATGCTGACAGGTTTGCCGCCTGCCAAGCACGGCATAGTAGGCAACGGCTGGTATTTTCGCGATCAGGCTGAAGTGCGCTTCTGGTTACAACCGAACAGCCTGATGCAAGGTGAAAAAGTCTGGCAGGAACTGAAAAAGAACATCCCGGATTTTCGCTGCTCACAACTGTTCTGGTGGTACAACATGTACGCCGATATCAGCGCAGCCATTACACCAAGGCCCCACTATCCGGCTGATGGCCGTAAGGTGTTTGGCCTCTATTCAGAACCCGCTTCTTTGCAGCAGTTTGTCGAAAAAAAGCATGGAGCCTTTCCATTCCAGCACTTTTGGGGACCCGCAGCTGGTATAGCCTCAAGTCGCTGGATAGTGGACTGTGCCATCAGTGAATTTTCGTTAAACCAGCCAGATTTACAGCTGGTATACCTGCCCCATCTGGATTACAACCTGCAACGACTGGGCCCTGATGATCCTTCAATTAAGGAGGATGTGCGGGCAATAGACACCGAAATAGGCCGGTTGATCGACTTTGCACAAAGTCAGGGGGCGGCTTTGATGCTGCTGTCTGAATACGGCATAGAGCCAGTGCAACAATCTGTATCACTGAACCGTATATTACGGGCTGAAGGCCTGTTGCAGGTGCGCCAGTCTTTGCACTGGGAATTATTAGATCCGGGGGCCAGCCAGGCTTTTGCCGTAGCCGACCATCAGATTGCTCATATTTACCTGAAATCCCCCAGGGACGCTGGAAAAGTAAAAGCTTTGCTGGAGCAAGTACCCGGAGTTGAGCGGGTATTGGATCAATCGGAACAGCAGGAACTGCAAATAGGCCATAGCCGTAGCGGTGATCTGATCGCGGTCGCTCAGGCTGGTTACTGGTTTGATTATTACTATTGGTTTGACGACAACAAAGCGCCAGACTTTGCCCGCACTGTCGATATTCACCGCAAACCAGGTTATGACCCGCTGGAACTCTTTATTGACCCTGATATTCGGTTTCCAAAACTGCGGGTACTGCAGCGTTTGTTGAAGAAAAAGCTGGGGTTTCGTATCTATATGGACCTGATCCCACTGGACACCAGTCTGGTCAAAGGCAGCCATGGCCGCCCTGCCAGCTCTGCCTTTACAGGCCCTATGTTGATCCAGAGTAACAAAACCGGCCTTGCGGCCAGCCTACCTATGACAGCAGTAAAACAACTGATCCTACAGCATTTTTTAGGATGCCCTCGCGAACAAAAAAAGCCATCTAAGGAGATTTTATGTGGAGAATAGTAGCTATTTTTCTGCTGGCATTAGCGCCCGCTGCTTGTCAGGCTCAAAGCCAGCAAAGCCGTTTTGACTGCAATAATTTTTTTAACTACGGCACTTCAGCTTCTGCGACTTTGCAGCAATTTAATACCAGCCCTGAAACCATGGCCTGGAACTGGTTTACCTGCCTGAACCAGCCCGCTGACGCTTATGGTCTGAACAGAGTCTGGGAGTTACTCAAACCTACAGATCAGGTGTATTTACCCAATGGTGCTGTGCCTTTGCCTTATGACCAAAGAGAACCTACACCAGCTGCAGTGCTGGCTCAGGCCAACACTTTAGGCATGGACCCACGCAAAGTGTTCCATAACCTCGACAGTATCCAACAGGTGGACGGTTTAGTGCTGGAAATGGGTGGCGCTGTGCCGCCGGAGCAGCAAGGGCGGCCAGTACGTTTTCAGTTATTGATGGGCAGTGATACCTTTAACTACATCAACGCGCAGAAGGTATACAACGTCAACGGCCAGGCGGCTTTGACCAGTGATCTGAATTTCCCTAACACCGCATGGGAGCTGAAAACCTCCTGGATCTGGATTGGCACCAATCAGACCTTTATGAACCTGTTGCAGTCGGACGGTTACTACACAGTGCAGGCCTATTATCTGCAAAATGGCGTGTATCAGGTGGGTTATGCCGCCTTAAGTGGTATGCATGTGATCAATAAGCTGACACCGGATTGGGTCTGGACCAGCTTCGAGAATATTAATAACAGCAAATACACTGTCACCAACGCTATTCCGCCAACCCCTATGCATAACACAACGGGCCCCACGCCCGCAGCTGTGCCGGTTAATACCGCTTTTCAGACGAACCCGGTTTACCTGCCTTTAGCCAAATACGAATTGATCGGCGTGCAGCATCAGTTTAATCAGCAACCTGTGTTGCTGGCGAACTCTCAGCTGGAATCAGCATTCCAGAGTCAGTCCTCCTGCATCGCCTGTCATAGCACAGCAGCTTACTCCAAAACCAAAGGCTACTTTAACTTCGCGCTGGCTCAGCAAGGCGGCATTGTTTATCCCACCACAGCCTTACCGGATTCAGCTTTTGTTGGCTACAACAAGCTGGATTTTGTCTGGTCACTAAAACGCGCCCAATGGCAACGTTAAGGAGAACATCATGAGCGTATTAAATTTCCCGCGTATTTATGTCAATGGCCATATGTTCTGGAATCCGCCAACAGCTAATAACAACGACGTATTGCCTTTGTACGATGCGGTAAAAATGCAGATGAACTGGCCTTTTCTGGAGCCGCTAGGCATTACCGAAGCCAATGCCAGCACCACATTAATGCCCTGGACCATAGCACCTTTACCTCTGGCTCAGGTACCGGATTATGTGCTGCAGGTGCCGGGCAACGGCAACTCAGCGGCCTATCCGATGATCCCTGCCGAATGGGATTTATTTGGCGACAATGCCTGTGGCACTGTGAATTATCAGCAAATTCAGTCAACTGTAGTAGGTGGTGAACTACAGGCTAATAGTTATATTACGCAGGATGCGTTAGTCAGCAAAAGTTACCAGTTGCTGGGCAACCCTTTTGGCAGCACCAATCCAACACCAGCCCGTTTTGTCGATGTCAGCCCATGGCAGAATACTTTCACCGCTTTGTATTTTGACAAACTGGTACTGGGTGACAGTAGCTGTGGCCTGACACTAAACCGGCAACACCGTATGCTGGACAGATTTCTGAATTTTAACTGGGCTTTTACCTTTGGTGGTTTAAATTATGTCACCACCACCTGGCAAAGCAGTTTCCCGAAAGAAAACCTGCAGTGGGCACTTGGCGATTCCAACTTATTGGCACAGTTGCAACAGCAGATGGAGCAACAAAACGCTGCAGGATTAATGTTCCGCTTCTCTACCTACCTGACCTTTTACGACAGAAACGGTATTTTTAATAACTACCCACATGTAGATACCCGTGACAACACGCCGCAGGCTCTTGCTACTCTGCAGGCTATGTATCAAAAAGGTTTAGACAATACCACCCAGATTTTCTTTAACCCCGCTTACAGCAGAACAGCTGGCACACTGGGATTATGGTTTAGTGATGAATATCCAACAGCTCCAGCTGGCCGGCGTTTAGTACCAATGAATGCTGTTCCGGTACAAAAAAATGCAACCAGCGACACTATTAAGGCTACTTTAGGCGTGATTTCGGCAGAACAACATGGTTCTGTGCTGTCACTTGATTTAGGTAATGCCTTCCCGTTTTATCCCGTAGATAAAACAGCACCTGTTCCGGTAGCAGCCAAATTTGATGCTGGCACTTACCAACTTGGTACATCAAATAATGGACCTTTTACCCCTGTAGCCAATTTAAGTTATGACCAATACAACCAGGCCGCCTTTGATCTCAGATCAGGCTTAGTGGACATTGAACTGACCATCAGCCAGCAGCAACAACTGCAAAGCGGAACACTGGAACTCAGGCTGGCAACGGACGGCACTGTAGCTGCCACTCAACAAATGTGGACAGCAGAGGTCATTGAAAGTGCTGGCTTTATTGACGTCGGTGATACTTATACGTTGAATATTATGGTGCAGTACGATGGTTTGCCTGCTCCTGCAGGTACAGTGTTATGGGTGGCCGAATACGGCAATGCCTTTATGCTCACCACCAGCAACTATTTTCTGGCGTTTAGTAACAATGCCAACTTCCCTTTGTACTTAAATTATCCTGGTAATCCCGGCAATAACAGCTCCACCACTCCAGAGTTTGGTACTCAAAGCGGGCAACAATCCTCTTTGCAACAGCAAGGCAGCGGCCGTACTTTATCGGCGCTGACCACAAATACTGATCAGGCTAACCCAGTGCCGGTGATGTATCAGGATTATCTGAAAACTCCGGCCGGCGTCTCGTTAGCACCTTGCCTGCAATTTACCAACCCTATTGCTATGCAAGGTGTGCTTAGCGAACCGACCAGCACAGTCAATTATTCTGTGACTCAAATCCAGACCGATGCCAATGGCATAGCCCAGTTGACAGTGAAAGCTATAGCTCCGGGTTTTCCAACACTGCGTTTTTTCGTCCAGGAGACTCAGCAACAGCCGGTTATTCCATTTAGTTTCAGCTTTGCCGATGCCTACACCGACTTTCTGGCGCCCCTTCGGGTCTTACCGCAGGAACCTCAAATGGAGCAGGATTTTGTCACTTACTGGAACAGTATTTACCAGCAACAAAATGCCAGTCAGCTGATTTGGGAGAACTTTATTTACCCACAAATTCTGCAGCCCTTTTATTACCTCTATCCCATTATGAGCAAATACATGCCATTAAATTCGCTGCAGCGGGTTGAAGGCGCCATTGATCAGCTGATTGTACTGGTCAGTAAGGACTATCAGGAAGAAAGCACCCTGGCGATGCCTATCACGCGGGATTTACCACAAAGCCGCAGGGCTGTACTGGAGTTGTGGGCACAAAAGCTGGTGAAGCTGAACTATCCGCCTATGCCTTTGAGTTTAAGTGATTTTAACAGCTAACCACCAAAAAACAGGGCAGCGGAGCTGTAGCCCTGATGAAAAACAAAAGGAAATGATGATGGGCAAATTAATAATGCAAAAGGTGCTGTCCGGCATGCTGCTGTTGATGCTGTTCAGCCAACCGGCACAAGCCGACGATGACGACGTATTTTTCAGTATGGGCGTGCATAACACTTATGGTTGCAACGCCGCAAACGACAACTGTATAGCACCAAGGGCTTCTACAGACCCCAGCGATCCGTACTTCCCTTCCATGTGGGTCAGTGACTGGACCATGTACAGAGTGACACAAAACTACCAGACCAACCCGCCGCCATACAGCAGCCCACCTTCGACTTTAAAACCTGCAGATTACACTGTGTCCTACGGTAAAAGTTATTACGACACCAACTACATCCCAAAAGATGGCGATGGTTATGGCGCCATGATGGAGTATTACGAAAAATACTGTCTGCCTATTTTTCCTATCGCAGACAATAACTACAGCTGCTCTTTTGTCTCTTTAGGCAACAAAGCCTATTTTCTGACGTACCCACAGGACAGGCCTAAAGATATGCCTGCCTGCTGCCTGTTTTCACCGCTGAATCATCCACCACGGCAGAATTTTATTCAGCATTTGCCCTACAGCGCTTCTCGTAGTCAGAATTTAAATGGCTCAGTGCAGGCTTATGCGCTGGATGTGCCCTCACCCGGTGGCCCGATTTTATTTGGTTATGCTTTTAATAAAAACGCGACTTCTGACAAACCAGGTTTACCGCCTTATCGTCACCCACAGTCTTTTTATTTTTCCGGTGATACCAGTGTTGCCAATGCCCCTATCGTCAGCCAGAACTACAGCAACTTTCGGGTCGAAAAACCAGATCCGGCAGTCACCTGGGATCAGGTGGCCCAAATGTGTCCTGCTGATCCTCCGGCTTGTCAGTTGTTTAACCCACCTTCTTCAAAAAACAGCGTGGGTGAGGCGCAGTGGAACCAACTTAGCCCAACACCAGTTCCAGCACTGAAGGAAAAATCAAAATGAAGCTGCTGACTTTTAGTCTGACTTGCATGCTGTTCTTCAGCAGTTTTAATTCAATAGCTCAGGACCAGCCGAAAAAATCCGGTTTACTCTGGAACTGGTCCTGTCAGTTTCCTACTTCTGTACCTGCAGCATCTGCCAGCCAGCAAGAGTTTGATTTATACAGCTGGCAAATGTTTATAGCCTTAAACTGGCCAGCTCAGGCAGGTCAGCGCGGGCAACCGGATTGCACTCAAGTAATAGGGGATGCAGGCCCTGTGGTCTGGCAAACCTATAAAGATGTTGAAGAGATCTTTTTGCCAGATGCTGCCAATCCAGGCCCCTGGAATAGCCCTTTAACCACAGAACAACTTAGCAGCATTAATATTGCGGCGCTGAAAAATACCAATGTAGTTCAGGCTGTGGATCAAGCCGTAGGTGGCTGGTTGATTGATCAGCGGGGTAACCCGACTTATTACGAAATCTCCGCCAACGAAACCTCTTACAACTACATAGTCAGCAACAACTTTTACAATGCAGATGTAGTGTCCAAAGCCAACAATATCAACTTTCCAAACTTCGCCACTGAAGTCAAAGCCAGCTGGCGTATGCTGACATCCAGCGATGACAGCAGCCGATATCTGACGATGCAGGCTCAGGTTGCTGAATTTAATGCGCAGGGCCAGCCAACAGGCGGCAGCAACAGCGCAACTCTGGGTTTAGTGGGGTTGCATATCATCACCAAAGCCGCTGGTTATCCGCAGTGGATTTGGTCCACTTTTGAGCAAGTCGACAACGTCCCGCCTAAAGTGCAACAAAATGGTCAATGGGTGAATAATCCACAACAAGGCGTGTTTTATTCGTTTTTTGACGCCTCAATACCAGCAGCGGCCCTGAATCAATCGCCTTGCAACTGGCAACAACAAGGCACCCAACTGGTCTGTGTGCCAAAAACCGGCATAACCTTCCAGACTCCAAACCCGTTAGACAGAGTCACGCCTTTGGCTGCAAACACTCAGCAAATCAATTCAGCTGTGCAGCTGACATTGAGCGACACTCTATATAAATACTACCAACTGGTGACGACCCAGCGCCCTCTGATGCCGGATAACCCCAGCAATCCCCTGGGCCAGCCTACGCCGGCATTATCAGCCAATGTCACTATGGAAAGTTATATCCAGCCCAACAGCAGCTGTATGAATTGTCATTCGATGGCGACTCCGGTCAACAGTGCGATGAAGTCCGACTTTTCCTATTTATTTAAATTTGCCCAGGCTCCGGCCAGCAGCAAGACAAGCCACGCCAAGGAGTAACAAATGAGTATTTTAAATGGCCCACGATTAAACTTTTGGGGTGGCATTCGCACTGATGTCAGTGTGCCGAATAATTCAGCCACCATCCCGTACAACGGTAGCAAATTACAGCTGTTTGACCTGACTACCTCAACGCTGGCACCACAAGCGTCCTCTTATACAGATGATGAACTGAACGATATGATCAATGCACCAAATGGCACTTACTACACCGCAGGCGGCTGGAATCATTACGGCCAGCATGTGGTCGATATGCAAAATGCACTGATTAGTTCACAGGGCACTCCAGGTAATATCAGCACCAGCGGTGATTTAATTGGTCAGCCTGTTTACCTGCTGGGTTCTGTTGATCCTGTCACTGGTCAGGGTCCCTTTTCCGGTCCTATGATGGTGGATTTAGATCCAACCAGCGGTATCACTACACAAATTTTTGTCGGTGGTTTGCAGATTGGTTCTTCCTCTGCCCCCCAGTTGTTAATACGTTACAACTCAGTGTGCAACAGCCTGGATGTGGCCCAGCGTCTGTTGGCGGGCGAAACTGATGCGCCGGGTTCATCTTTGTTCAGCGGCACCTTTCAACTGACATTTCCTCTGAGCAGTATTGTCAGTTACAACAGCAACAGCCCTATACTCAAAGCCATTATTGAAGCGCCTGGGGCCACGGGCATAGTGCTGCGTTTTGTGATGTTTGAAATGTGCCCGACCATGACCACAGCTGAGCTGAATGCTAATTATGCGTCAGGGCAGGATACCCCTAACCCCAGCATAGGCAGGGTCATTGGCACCATAGCCCCGGCTTTTGCTGATGAGCCATTAAGCTGCCCTGCAGGGCGCCAGTTGATCAACAGCGGCAGCAAAGAGTTTCCAGGCACTGGTGGTACAGGTTATGCCAGTCTGATCAGCGACACTATGCTTAGCATTGATATGGTTAATATCATTCCAAAAGATGGTTTCAGGGCAGTACGGGACGACATCACCAGCCCTATTGGGCCTAATGTAAATTATGGCACTGTGGCTGTTGCAGCAGGAGACACCAGCCTGGCGACTTTGGATCCAGCCAGCCCGCAACTGCTGACTTATTATCAGTATGGCGGCATTGTCGATTTGCCCTTAACATCAACTCAGTTAGCTGCGGTTCAAACCAATGCCCTGACTATTACAGCGCCAAATACAGTGAACAGCAGTATTTTAAATGCGCCTGAGCAAGCCTGGCGGGTGTATAGCGATCAGCGCAATATCTATCTGGATGACTACGATGGTAGCCTGACTGTGACTTTACAACTGCGTTATTTAGGCCAGCCAGTGAGCAGCGATACAGAGATTCAAATTGCAGCTACACCCCCAGGAACTTATATTGCGCCAAAATACTGGAGTTTTATCAACTTTCCGTCCAGCGTCACAGTTCCTGCCAATCAGCCTTCGGTCAGCTTTACCGCCTCAGCTGTAGCTGGCAGCTCGGCTGTGGCTGGTTTTGAAAGCCTGAACTATCAGGTGAATGGAGGGCAGTTTTTCACCAACTTCCGCAAATACAGCCAGACTGATTTTGGTATAGCTGCAGGCACTACCATTACCTGGGAGCTGATGTATCCCAATGTGCTGAGGTTCCATTATCTGGCCTTTCCGGCTATGTCCCGCTACATACCATTAAATCAGCCGGATGCCATTATGGGTGCCAAAAACTCGATTCTGGCCCGCACCTCTGATGCCTATAAAGGCACCACTTTGTGTATGCCTGTAGTGCGGTCTATGTCCCCTAGTCAGGTGGCTTTGTTAACAGCTTATCTGACGGGTCAACCATGGCAACCTAATCCAGCTGTTATTTGGTAATTGAATGTACAGGGGCCTGCTGGTCCCTGATTTCAGGAGTATCTATGCCTATTCCGTTTCAAGTGCAGTCTCAGCCTGCGATGGCTAAATGCAATGCTGTCATTGTTGCTGATGGCTTGTTGAACCCCAGAGGGCTTTGCCAAAAACCAGATGGTAGTGTGCTGCTGGTGGAAGCCGGCGCTGGTGATGCCACAACCCCTTTTAGCGGACGTTTAGTGCAGTTAAAACCTGATCCGCTGCGTGTGGGTTATTACCTGCAACCCGAAGTAATGATCAGCGGGTTTCGTTCCATGAATATGCAGACCCGTATGTTCAGAGATGAAATTATGGGTTTATCGGATATTGCCTTTGGCAATGGTCGTTATCTACTCAGCCAGACCGACTACGTGGAAGGCTCAAAAATTCTCGATATGGCCAGCATGCCGCCAGAGCCAGTATTTCGCAGCAGGGGCAATCTGAACTCTCTTTGTTTTCACCCTAAACGCAATTCCTGGTTAGCGGTAAAACCTGATACCAATCAACTGTTAGAGTTTATTGACGGTCAACCGGAACAGGTACTGGCAGAATTACCTGCTTTGGCTTTGGGTCAGGAAGCAGTACCTGTGACCTTAGTTTATGAAGCGAAAACAGAAGCTGTCTTGATCAGTCTGTTCTCAGGAGAGCTACGCCAGTCTGCCCATAAGCAAGGCATAGACTTTGCTGACAAAGCCGGACAAGTGGTCCGTGTTTATCCTGCTACAGGCCGCATTGAAACTGTCTTAACAGGACTGAATTTGCCAACAGGTTTAGCCTTAACGGCGCAGGAAAAACTGTTAGTACTGGAGCTCTGTCAGCAGGTATTGCAACCTTTGATGCCAGAGTGGTCAGGAGAAATGTTGCATGGTGGTTTTCAGCGATTTTCCGGCCGGTTATTAAGTTGTGATTTAAATACAGGTGAAGTACTGGTACTGGCGACAAAGCTGGATACGCCATCCAACTTATGTCTGGTACCAGGCGGAGTGCTGATCAGTGAAGGTATGGGGTTACCAGGGCGCTCGATACCAGGTCCTGAGAACAAAGCTCAGGCTTTAACCGGAATGCTGCGTTTAGTACAGTTTTAATCATCCGCAGATAAAGTCGTTAACACCACATGCTTTTTAATGTCTTTAATTAAAATGCCGCATTTAAACAATTGCTTATGGATCTGTTTTTGAAAATACAGATCCAGCTTTTGCTCCAGTGCAGCGGCAAGAGCTGTTTCGGAATTAAACTGGCAACGCACCAGTAAAGAACCCGGAAAATTTTCAAACTCCATACTAAACCAGCAGCCAACAAAATCCGCATACAAAGCCGCAGCGGCCTGCTCAACAGCTTCCAGCGATTTCAGCACATTGGCTTGTTGTTTTACTTGCACCACACTTAATTTTTTTGCCATTGCTAACCCGCACTTATGCTCTTTATAGGCTGGATTATGCCATGGTTTAAGCGACACAGCAGCGGGCTTTAGCTTCACAACTATGCAACTGTTACTGCTTTGCCTGTAAATTTTACCGTTGAGTGATTAAAAGTTAAGACAGCCTGCGTTCATAAAACATGTATAAAATAAGCGATAACAATAACTTAAAGTGTAAACCCTGATATTGGCATGATGCTGGCTTAGTGTACAAAGTACGTTCAACTAGTGCAGAAGCACTGAGGAGCAATTATGTTAGGCTGGGCTTTAACCTTTCTTATTGTGGCCATAGTGGCCGGTATTCTGGGTTTTGGTGGTATTGCAGGCGCTGCAGCAGGTATAGCGAAAATTATCTTTATGATTTTTGTCGTATTACTGGTAATTTCATTGTTAGCGAATGCGCTACGCGGCAAAACCCCTAAATTATAATTGGCCCCAAGTGGCCGAAGGAGAATGGAATGAAAACTCAAAGCTCATTATTCAAACTGGCGTTGGCTGTGATGCTGGCAACTTCTGTTGCAGCATGTAGCGAAAGCGATGCAGAAAAAGCTGAAGACAAAATGGAAGAACTGAAAGTTCAGGTTGAAGATAAAGCTGAACAAGCCGGCGAGAAACTGGAAGAAGCTGCTGATAAAACTGCAGATGCTATGGAAGACGCTGCAGACCAAACCGCAGCAAAAGCGAAAGAGCTGTGCGAAGCTGCCAAGGAAAAGGCTGACGCTAAAGATACAGATTGTTAATTTTATGAGGCGGGGGTTTATCCCCGCCTTACATCTGTCTGATGGGTAGTCATCAGAAGCCTCAACTTTCCTGCTGGTACTTTTCCAGTTTGTTGTAGAGTGTTTTTACACTGATCCCTAACTGCTGTGCTGTATCCGTTTTATTACCACTATTTCGTTCCAAAGCTGCAAAAATGGCGGCTTTTTCCAACTCATCCAACGGCATCTCAGCCGGAATATCAGTGGCCAAAGCAGTTGGAGTGGCAACTTCAAGCAACAAATGTTCGGGTTCAATCAGTTTGTCCGCCAGAATAAAAGCCCGCTCAACCGCATGTTTCAGTTCACGCACATTGCCAGGCCAGGAATGCAACTTAATCACGGACAAAGCCGCATCAGACAATTGCTTTTGTTGTTTTTCACGGGCATTACAATAAGCAAGAAAATGATAAGCTAAACCTGCAATATCCCCTTCCCGCTCGCGCAAAGCTGGCACTTTGACCGGAAACTGCGATAGCCTGAAATACAAATCTTCCCGAAAAACACCATCAGCCACAGCCTGCAACGGATCGCGGTTCGTCGCTGCTATCACTCTGACATTGGCCATACAAACTTTATTACTCCCCACAGGCCTGTATTCACCGCTCTCCAGTACCCGCAGTAACTTCACCTGCTGTTCCAGCGGCATTTCTGTCACTTCATCCAAAAATAAAGTGCCCTGTTCGGCCTGGGCAAACACGCCCTGATGATCCCGCAAGGCGCCAGTAAAGGAGCCTTTGACATGACCAAAGAGTTCACTGTCGATCAGTTCGGAGCTTAACGCGCCACAGTTGATAGCAATAAAAGGTTGATCAGCCCTGTGGCTGGCTAAATGCAGGGTGTTAGCAACCAGCTCTTTGCCTGCGCCACTTTCACCGACAATAAAAACGTTAGCTTCAGTCACTGCGACTTTACGTACTGTTTTATAGAGCCTGAGCATGGCTGCAGAGGAGCCGACCAATAACCCAAACTGATCCAGATCACTGCTTTGTACTTTACGTTTTACCGCAACAGTTGATAGTTGTTGATAAAAATCCTGCACTGCATCCAACACTGAACCCATATCGAGCGGCTGACGGAAATGGTAACCGGCACCACAACGCATTAGCTGGTCCAGGGCCAGATCCGGTATACCTTTACTCACCAAAATAAAGTCGATTTCGGCCAGCATATTGCTTTGTTGTAGCAATTCGTACTGGGCTGGGTCTGTATTGTCAATTTCAATAAAGGCTAAGTCACAGCGTTGTCTGAGCAATTGCTCCACCCAGCATTCATCCGGCTGACTTTTACAAATCACAAAACGCCGGACAATATCTGACTGCAGTAATTGGGCGGTTAATTCCGGGTCCTGCACGTGCAGGAACAATAAAGGCTGGGTCATAAATACTTTCCGTAGTTTAAGACTGTAAATTTAACAGGGGTCCTGAGTAAAACTTACCGATCGGCGCTCAGCTTCCTGGAGAGAAAAATCAAAAATACCTATACATCATAAACTTACATTCTGGTACATGAATTGATTATGAATCTGCATGGTTTTTATTTGCCATGGAGTACCAAAGTGATGACACAACCATTTTTAAGTAAAGCCCCAACTGTACAAACTACGCAGCTTTTAGCGGCATTAAGCTGTTTATTTAGCCGTGCCAAAACTTTTTACCAGCATAGTGCAGAAACTGCTGCCCCCGGCAATCTGCGCCGACAATTTGCAGCGCTGGCAGAACTGCATCAACAGATCTTATACCTGTTACCACCTCGCAGCAGTAAAACTGCAGATGAAATAGAAGCTTTGGCTGAGCTAAGCCGTTGGTACAACGATAAGCCGAACCAGCCATCGCTACACAGGATACAACAACAACTGGCAAAACAGCTGCAGCTGCAAAAAGCCATGATCCGAAACTGTGATCTGGGTCCACATCAGATGACTTTATTGCATTTTACCGCCAGTGTGCAAATTGCTGCTGATCAGTTAGCAAATCGCCATTGAGCTGATGCCCATAAATGCAGCAAAAGCTGTTCAGCTAAGTATGAAAATTTTACCGATCAGCAAGACAAATTTACAAACATAAAATTAACATCAAATGAATCATAAAATATAGTACTTATAAATCAATATCTTAATTTTTGGCATCAAACTGGCAATACCCTAGGTGTCATTAACAAAAGGAGCGACATAATGAAACGCACAACATTAGCAGTGATGATCACTTTAACTTTGGCTTCAGTGTCAGCCATGGCGGCCAATGACTGGAAAGATGCAACTAAAGATGCCTGGATAGACGGCAAAGCTGAAACCACCTTGTTACTCAATGGTAACCTGAACTCTTTTGCCATAGACACTCACGTGAAAAATGGTGTTGTCACCTTAACAGGTGAAGTGGAGAGTGATGTGGATAAAGCCCTGGCTGCCGAGCTGGTTGAAGGCCTGGAAGGTGTCACCTCAGTAGAAAACAAACTGATGGTGAAAAATGACGGCAAGGGCAATACAGACCCAAAACATACCAGCGCCTTGAAGGATGCAAAAATCGCAACAGTGGTGAAAACCAGCTTGCTGTTTGAACCTGAAACCAGTGGCACCAGTATTGATGTAGATGTGAGTAACAGTGTAGTGACACTGAGCGGTGTGGTTGATTCCGATGCGGAAAAAGATCTGGCCGTCGCCAAAGCCAAAAACACCAAAGATGTGGTGAACGTGGTCGATAAGCTCACAGTATCAAAAGGCTAAGCCCTTAACACCCAACACCAAAGCCGGTCTCCATTGACCGGCTTTTTTATTTCAGCGATACAATTTAGCTTTTTTCTATCGCTCTGCTGCTACAGCACGGCGCCTTTCACAAATCAGAGCTTGATCATTTCCACATCATGTAATAATGTAAGTTACATGAAAAGTGATAATAAACTCTCGTCCATTTTGCATGTCATTCTGCATCTGGCTGAACATAATCAAGCAATGACCTCAGAGACGCTTGCGCTTTATCTGAAAACGAATCCTGTTGTGATCCGTCGCATGATGGCTGGCTTACGCCAGGCTGGATTAGTGGTTTCAGTCAAAGGCCATGGCGGTGGTTGGACTATGGCAAAACCTCTGACAGCCATTAGCTTGCAGGATGTGTATCAGGCACTTGGTGCACCACGATTATTTGCTCAGGGCTATAGGCAGGAAGCGCCACAATGCCTTATCGAACAAGCAGTGAATGCTTCACTGGATTCAGCTTTTGCTGAAGCAGAGCAACAACTGCTACAAAAATTTGGCAGCGTTAATCTTGCTGATATAGCCGCTGATTTTGAACTCAGACGCCAACAGCATCTGGCGACTCTGGCCAGTCTACAACAACCCCAGGAAGAGTAAGCTGATATGGATCTTGATGTGATTATCGTAGGAGGCAGCTACGCCGGTATGGCCGCCGCTTTGCAGTTAGTACGTGCCCGCAGATCAGTGTTGATCATAGACGCAGGCAGCAGACGCAACAGATTTGCTGATAGTTCGCACGGCTTTTTAACTCAGGACGGTAACAGCCCTCAAGCTATCGCTGCCACAGCCAAAGCTCAGTTGTTGGCTTATCCGACAGTACAATGGCTGGAGGATTCCGCTATCAGTGCCAGCAAAACTCAGGCTGGTTTTCAGGTCAATACAGTGCAACAAAGCTATCAGGCCAAACGTCTGCTGCTGGCCACTGGTGTGACCGATCAGCTTCCTGAAATTCCTGGCCTGGCAGAGCGCTGGGGCAAAAGTATTTTTCATTGCCCTTATTGTCATGGCTACGAGCTGGATCAAGGCCCAATTGGAGTATTAGCAGCCAGCCCACTCGCCTTACACCATGCGCTGATGTTGCCAGACTGGGGGCCAACCACTTTATTCACTAATGAATGTTTTGAGCCTGACGCCGAACAAAAAGCGCAGCTGCTTGCCCGGGGTGTGGTGATTGAACCTGGCAAAGTACTGCAGATTTCAGGTAAAGCTGATGTACAGCTAACAACGGGCAAGACACTGCAGATGGCGGGCCTTTTTACCCAGCCTACCACCACAGTCAACAGCCCATTAGCAGAGCAGTTAGGTTGCCAGTTTGAACAAGGCCCAATGGGAGCTTTTATTCAAACCAGCGCCAGCAAAGAAACCACAGTACCGGGCGTATTTGCCTGTGGTGATAACGCCCGTATGGCAGGATCAGTGGCTATTGCCATAGGAGATGGTTCGCTGGCCGGAGCCATGGCTCATCAGTCTCTGCTCTTTGGCACTATCAGCCACTAAGATTTATACATCATTCCCAACAGCTGCTCAGGGCTTAGCCTTTGCAGCTGGGTCGACAGGAACTGGCACACCTTTGCTATGCCATTTCATCACGACAAACTTCAGCGGCTTTTTGCCTGTATTGCGGATACCATGCGAATCCCAGGGCGCTGCATATAAAATATCGCCAGCCTTAGCAGGAATATCTTTGTCTTTCAGCGACCAGACGCCTTCGCCTTCCACCACCATCAGATACTCTTCTTCGGCATGAATATGAGGTGGATGAATTTCTTTACCAGGCTCAATCACAGCCACACCAGTCAGCGCGTCCTGGGTACCAAAAGTAGGTTTAGTAAAGTAGCTATAAAACACATAACCATCACCCTTCTCGGCTTTGGCTTCTGATTGCTGCATAATTTGCGAAGGCTGATCCTGCTCTGCAGCTACTGTACTCAAGCAAGTCAAAGCCAATCCGGCCACTAGTCCCAACTTTAATTTGAACATCCTTACTTCCTCCTGCTGAATTATCTTGCCTTTACACTGCCCTGAAACGAAGACAAGGTCAAACAGCTATTGGTCTGATCTGTGGAGCAATTATCGAACAAATAGAATTTCAGAGTGCTACTGCATTGTTGCAAAACTCATCATTTGACAAGAATCGATAAATGCTGTTCCTATATGTGCGTCGCGTGCAATTTACATAGAAATGGAGCCTTCATTTGTTAAAAGATCTTTTTGCGTCGTGGGTTAATGAGAATAAAGTACGAATTACAAGTCCGGTCTTGGGAGCATTTATTGGTGCTTGGGTGCTATTAAACTGGCAGCAGTTTTTCCTGCTGTTTTGGGGAAACGGTAGTATTGAAGAACGACTGGCAAGCTTTAATTCTATTGTCACTCTGTCAAATTGTGATATTTGGCTATGGCCTCTGCTTCTCGCCTTTGTTTACGCCTTTGGCTTGCCTTACTTAAATGCATTAACTCATAGGCTCGCCGGACACGCAGAGAAAATACGCCATAAAGTAGTTATTGACATAAATATCGAAAAAGCTAAACAAAAAGCTCAGCTTAATGAAGAGATTTACAAGGCCAACCCAAGTAATCCTTATTTGGGGAGAAAGCTTGAGAGCGAATTAAAGCAACAGGAGGCAATGGCTGAAAAAGCCAAAGCTGATGCGGAAGCGGCAGCAGCTGCAGCTAAACAAGCCATAGCGAATGAAGAGAAGGAGACTGCTCAAGCTAAGCTTGTCAATGCTCAAGCAGAAGAAACGCAGAGAAAGGAAGATCGTGAAAAGTTAGCCCATGAAAGAGCAAAAGCAAAACATCACCAAGAGCTAGTTAATTCAAGATTTCCGCTTATTTATCAATTCCTAACACCACTCTCAGAGTCTTTAACTGAAGCTAAATGTCACGCAACACTATCCCTAATTACAGAAGCTATATCGCAATGTTTTGGGTTTGAGGATGTTGAGGATATGTTTTCAGATGAGAAATTTACATTGTCTACGCTTGAAAATTTAGCCTGTGTTGCTTATGACGAAGAAAGCTTTATAAGCGAACTAGATGATCTTGCACAAAAGCACGGCGCAGAACTTGGCGGCGAAGAGCTATTTAATCATCTAATTCAAGCTTTTGAAACAGCAGACATTTGCAAGCTAACGTCGAAGAGTTACATTGACGATTATGCAGCAGACTATATTGACGATAGCTCTAATCTTTATGAATTGTTAGATGGAGATGCGGTTTCAAGTGTAATGGCTGACACTAACGCATACTTCGATGAAATAGAGGATGCCCATATAAAAACAGCCGGATTAGAAAAGGATGGATCTATAGTTGTCCATGCATCCGCAACTATTAATGGTACAAATCATGAGGACAAACCATTCTCAGGCGATTCAATCAATGTAAACTTTGAACTTACATTTAGCGCTGTTATCGGGCTTAATGGATACGAAAAACCAACTATTGAAAACATCCGTGCTGCTTTGAACGACTATTCGGAAAATTAACTTTATTTCAATGCGAGACAATTCAGGTTATTTTTTCAGTAACGATCGATATCCACGATATGGTCATGTATAACAATTCTCTGAGTGACTCATTATAAGTACCAGATTATGCTTTAAAGCCGTAAGTGCCAGGTAATAACGCTGAATCACCTCAAGTGCAATTTCATCGGCGGTATTCTTATTATAAGAATAGGCTGTATGCTGCTATATACAGCGCTCTGGCTACATGCTAGATATTAAATTGTAACCAACAAAGTTTGGTCATACCTCACTGTTGAAAGCCCTATTTCTCTAATGATTTGAATTCAAACGCAGTCTTAAAATCTTTAGTAATATGCTCAACCCATTTCTTGTAATTCTGCATTTCCCTACTCCCAAACCTTTCTTTTTTAAAGCGAGCTCTAATCATCAGGTTTACCGACATATAGGATGTATTGCTAAAGTTACCATCCATGAAGTTCATGATGTTTTCGGGTGGGAAGTGGCTTACGTTGTAATTTATTTCAGTCGAAAACTGTAGTTCAAGAAAGGGATTCTCTATAAATAAAATATTGTCTTTTACTTTTACCACAGTGTCTGGAGGTAAAGTTAAACCTTTAGCCATTGAGTGATGTTTGTTAAATGTAAATGAAGTAAGACCTAATATTTTGTCTAATTCATTTTTCGTTATAAAGATGTTTTTACCTGCATGTTCACCAGAGGCATTAAACGAATAACGTTCCGACCCTCTGAAAGTTTTCTTATTTTTGAAAATTTCCCAATCCGGATTTTTAGATAGCATTTCGCCAATAATACCTATGTGCAGAAACTTGGATATATCTTTGATTGCTGCATTCGATTGTTCTCTGGACTCAATACTAAATGAGAAAAAATTTTCATCTTCCATGTTCTTGTTATTTAAGGCCCCCACTTTGAAATATTTATTTAGATTAATCTCTTTTGATACTTCTTCTCTATTAAAGACAAAGAACGCAGACTTTTGAATGCTTAATGAATGAATATCAGCAATCATGTTGTGAAGAGTGATCTCTATTGGTATGACCTCTGCTGTGATTTCATCTTTTAATGAAAGGACAGTATTCAAGGTGAACATTAAAAATGCAGCACACAGAGCGGTAAATGAGAATACAATATCTTTCGCGTTTAAATTATTTAAAACAACGGCAAAAAACAATAGGACTAACGCTATCAATGTAAATATAAAAACAAAAAGAAATGATGCACTCATAAATGTTCCCCCTATTTTATATTGCACTTCCTATATGCAGAATGAAGTTAGTTCGTAATATTAGCAGTATATTCTAGCCAAAATACTGTTCGCACAATTCCAAATTTGTCTTGCTGTAATTAAGTCCTGTAAAACTGTTTAGGACCAATAAAGTTTGTACACTAACGAAAGTTTGGAACAATAAATATTGTACACTAAATGCAACTTACTTTCACATAAATTCATTCTTTTGAGGTCTTGTTGCTTACCGTATAGCGCTATGGATTAGTGAATGCAATAAGTGCCTTAAATCGCCTTTTTCAGGCTGCCGTAATGCATTACTAAAAATTTTCTAACACCTGCATCAACATCTATACACAACTGTATTCTGATGCAAAATCACAAGGATTTCTTGCGTACCAATTTAGATCGCTATCCAGATTGACGATTTGAATTGGCTTTATTGGACAATAATCAGTTTTTGCCCAGACGCTGCACTTAGAGCAATTAACACCTCTTTTTTTAATAAGTTTTTCACTGAAAGAATTGACCTCATTGATACCATATTTATGGTTGATAATCTCTGCTCTCTTTTCAAGAAACATTACAAACTCTTCTCTATATTTTGACTGGAAATCCAAATAGTGAAAATTAAGTTCATATTTGCTCAGTTCCTTTTTCTTACCATTTGGGTGATAAAACCTTACGTAATGGCTCCCTGGGAAACAGCCACTTATAGGGCTACTGGCAACCTTAAAAAACTCATCTAATATACAAGGCATAACATAGTAAGCTGATGACGCAGACTCCTGCCTAGTCAAAAACTCCGTATTTTTCTTACTATTCTGTTCGGAATCAATATCTAAGCCGCAAAGAACAAAACGTAATTGCTTCAGAGCATTAGTACGATTAGCTGCACTTAATATACTCAAATCAGAACCATGAATTTTACACCCTTCCCCATATAACCAATCAGCTTTGAAATATCCAAAACCAATACTTTCAATCGACTCCTTGATGCATGAAGAACAGTAAGCAATCGCTAGTTGACCCTTTTTACTCAAAGATCGAGATTGTCCTTGCAATATATAATTAGCTTCAACAACATATTTTATTGGATTTTCAAAAGGGTCCGCTTTCTTAGCACAAAATCCAGATAATTTCAGAAATTCAACCAACTTTTTATCAGGTATCGCTTTATTCCTAAAATTAATTCCCTTCGGAAAAAATGGTCTTTTATTCCAAAAACCATTACAACCAACAACTGCAGAAAAATCAGATTGTCCGTATGAATATAAACACCGGTAAATCCAACTTTGAAGCGATTCATCTATGACAAAATTCATAACTAATGAACCTTTTCTACTACAAAAATTTTACCCACCTGAATCGTATCGACCAGATTTCATATATAACCTACATTTCAAATTTTAATTTTACTGATTGATATACATTTTCATTTAAAGAAGTCTCACAGTATTCTTTACTTACAGTTTAGATTCGGCCGAGATTAATTAAATCAATTTCTAAGAATGGAATACTCGACCTCTCGCTTTCTTTCATGGTCTATTTGAGCGTTGATATTCTCAATAAAGTTGCTTGCCCAGTACGAAACCTTACCATTATGATGATTGGTGAGCAAAGCTATGATTTGTCTGTCAACCTCAAGATAAGGGATTAGCGACCCAGTCCAAGATCTACTATAAAAGTGAGCAGATATTTCGCTCTTAAATGCTTCGGATTCTCCGTATATTTCTAGCAACCTTATTAATAGTGGATTTACGAGCCTATCGTCACCATCCCCTATAATTAGCTTTGTAGCACGAGCGACTATTAGAAGTGCCACTTCATCCTCGCACCAATGTATAACATCTTGGATATTTAAGAGATTAAATATACTTTTATCTTGAGATTCAGCATGTCCTCGACTACCTAGCAAATCGATAAGGCGATAGGGTTTAAGTGTTTTTTCATCTGTAAATCTATTTGATACTTCTCTCCATATTGACGACGGGTATAACTCGATGGCTGCGTAAAATGCTGGCGCTAGATAGTCCAATAGGGCTGAGTATTCAACATCTGAATTCGATACTTGTTCAATTAGCCGATTGCATAAGCTCATTGCGAAATCTTCATTTTCGGTCTTCAATAATCGTACAACCGCTTGGTGCCAATGATACATATCTACGTGGGCACCTCTAGAATTAACATCAAAGGACAAGCTGAGTACTATCGAGCGTAGAACAGGGTTTATATGATTAGAATCAATATCACTCCTTCCATGCAAATACATTTCTATGCTCTGTAGAGCAACCCAAGCACCAGTATTATCTATGTGACTCAATGCTTTACAGAATTCCGCGATTTCCATCTCATTTAGGTGATCTGTAGCTCCGCCGTAAGATAAAACAACGGCCTCACTAGTTTCAAGAACATTTGATTTCATTAGTTCGACCATATGCTTTAGGTGGCCAACACTAAATTTTCCAGTCTTTAAAGCGTCAGGGTAATAAATGAAAAGAGTAGGCTGCTGACTGATTTGGTCTAAGACTTTAAGCCAAAGCTCCTGTGAGATTATGTATAATCCATTCATGATGCCAGAAAAGAACTGTATATTTCGAACATCATTTTTTGCTAGAAATTCGAGGACTTCATTTATCAATGAAACTGCATCTTCGGAACTCAACTCCTGAATAAGCTGCTTACCAAATATCCAACTCTGTCGCTGAATGGGAAAAGTAAGGAGTAGTTCTAAATGCTGTATAACGTTTGATAGCTTGTGTTTCAAATCGCAAGCAAGCTTTTTAGCTTCCACTGCTGCTACATCTATATAATGTCCGTCATCCCCTTTTACATGCTCTCGAGATGGGTCCAAGACTAGAAGTTTAATTTGCTCCTCTACATTTTGAGCATCAGGACTCAGTAACTGCTTCCATGCTTCAATATGTGAGATTTGTTCGTCATCCATACCTTCACGATTATATAAAAGTACATGGTTTATAGATTGCATTGCAGAAGGCCAGTATTTTCCATCGACTTTGATAACATCTCTAAGAAAATTATCTAATTGTTCATACTGCTTGTATTGAATCAAGCCTCGGATATTAGGACCAAAAGCATCCTTAACAAGTCTGTTCAATTTTCCTCTATTTAGTATTTTCAAAAGTAAATCAAATAACCTGCCCCAGTAATTATAAAGCTCGTTCCAGGTTTCCGGCATCCATTCCTTTAACTCCTCCTTGGTACCTTGGCGCTCAGCGCCAATTGTCCTGGTCCCCCCCCTAATGTTAATCGCTGACTCAATTGCTGCGATAATGACTTTATCCACATTTACTGAATTCAAGTTAAAACAGTTATCAAGTAAGGTTATGCGTTGAGAAAAACTAGCGCCTGTGCCAGATAATTGCCATCTGAACATTTGACAGAATTGCCCTGTAGCATTATTCGAATAAGTTTCATTTTCGAATTGTGCTAGTTTAAATAAACACCATGCGGCCTTGTTGAAACAATCAGCATGGAAAACTAACATCTCAAGAGCCCAAACCAAGTTTCTTCTCGCGTCTCCCAATATGCTCTCAATACCTGCATCTCCTATTAAAGTAAAAACGCGATACAAAAGAGCGCTGGTTTCGTGAGGGTTTACTTCGACCAAAGCGCGGAACAGTCTAGAACCCTTACCAGAAAGTAACAGTTCCGCTTGGGCGAAAGGGCGATCAGATTCGCAAAAGTTTTTTACAAAGTCTTGGACTTTAATTGATGAATCCAAAAAAGTGATTTGTTTGCAGAAACTATCTATTAAAGTCTCAGGTAGTGAATTAACCAATTCAGATTGTCTTTCGAAGAGACTACTGTTCCACCACTGCATAGCCAAATTCAGAGCGAGCGGTTTTGGGGCTACTCTCGCGAACCTTCCGCTACGATTTATCAACTCTTTCTGTGAGAAGTTAGTTATAACACTGTCAAAATCAATATCATTCGCTTTTGAAATTTTTTTCAGTAGCAGTTTGTCATGATTATTTTCTTCATGAAGTTCCTTTTCGCATTGAAAGTAATCAAACAAAGACATTACCTTTAATAATTCTCTATGGCTGTCAATCAACTGATTGTCGCCATTTATCAGTTTTTCAACTAGTCCATCCTCCGTAAACTCTGAGCTTAGCTCACCTGTTTGTTTTATATTTTCAACGAGCATATCCACTAAAAGAGGAAAACCTTCAACAAACCTAGCGAGTCGATAAACAAATGTGTCGTCCGACTCAGGTAATCGCTGCTTAATCAAATGGATAATCTGCTCTTCGGCTAGTCGGTCAAGCTTTATGTGGGAGTGAGAGTTGACTTTATCGTGGTAAAAGTCGACCGTGACAATCTTTGTAACGTTGTTGTTACCACAGATTCTAATTAGCTGGTTATGCAGTCCAACGCTGCAGTTTTCGATCACAATAAGCGCGTTAAAGTTATCATCGACAACAGATGTAACAGTATCTAGAACGTTACCCTCGCCCAATGACGCGTTATATATTAAGACTAACTCTTCAGGGTATTGCTCTTTCTCGATGTACTCTACAATTAGCCTAGATTTCCCCAAACCTGATAATCCCGAAAGTCGAACTAAAGGTTGGTTACTGGAAAAATGTGAGATTAGCGATTTTAATGCTGATTCCCTTTTTATGTCTTCTACGTATGACAGATGATGATGTCTGTCATGCCTTCTCCAAGCACTGTAAGTTCTAGATGTATTATTTAAGTATTTTTTAACTCTAGGGGAAGACTTTAAAAACTTGACAAGTTCTAAGACAACAATAGAATCTTTATTTTCAGGCTTTGCTATAAGTGAGTGATTAACGTTAGGCACAGTAATAGTGTCTTGATAATTATGCCTAGAACTCATTGCTGGAACAACATCATCATCGCTTGCAACTAAGTTAAGTACGCGAATCTTAGACTCTAATCCTTCTTTTTCCCAACGCATGTTTATTTCGTTAAGTTCATCTGAAAATCCCTTCAAAACCTTAAGATGTTTATTCCTTGGGTTCAAAGGTGAACCTAAGTTGGCAAGAAAAGAACCCGAGTGAGGAACATCCAGAAAACACAATTTGGTAATATTGTGTCTTATCGAACTTAAATTTAGCTGTTGGAGAATTTTTTTAGCGACTATGCCACCATTGCTGTGACCAACTAAGACAACCTCGTCAGTTTCGAAATTGGCACATCTGTGCCTCAAGCGGGTGATAGCGCTCTCAGCAATATTTAAATGACTTGGTCCATGCTTCCAAAACATCCATTTAGGTGGAGACGTATATGTAATGAAATCGACTGTATAAGTGCCACCTAAATGCTCTGAAATCAACTTCGGAAAGTTCCCCCAGGTTTCTTCTGAATCAGCCGAGTATCCATGTATCAGAAATAAGTATTTAGCCATTAGTTGCATCCATGAATTCAAATAAGATACTTAATAGATTTATAGCAATGTACCATGATTTTTTTTTTTACTTCTACATCTCACTGTCTTGAAAACATTTACTCTTTTGAGAGTTAGTTCAGAATAGTTATCGTTTCTGGCATTGATTGTTTGCAGTTAGCCATAATGTTCTAAAAAAGATGCATTACCAGTAGTTTTGATGGTTAATGGAGAATACTAGTGGCACGATCGGTAGACATATCCGACTTTTGGCACTAAATAGACCGTCAGATCTGATCAAGCCCTATAATGAAAAGTGTCAGATGAAATTGAGACCAAATATTCATCTAAAATCCTTATTCAACTTCATCTTCTAAATATCCAACAGCTTTAACAAACTCAGTTTCCGTAATCACTGACGCCTCACTCAATAGGTGCTCTGTGATTTGCTTCAATGCATGAAGCTTTTCTGCATAATGAAACTCAGATTCAACAGCTGCCTGACCTTTTGTTTTTCGAACAAACGCAGCGGCCTCTTCCAGCTCTCGGGCTTTTTGCATGCAGAGTAATCTTGCACCGATACTAAATCGTGGAACTGAGAGCAGTACGTGAATGGATTGGTCCATGGCGCTGACTTCGTTTCGTTCTTGACTTCGTATAAGAATGGACCTGATTGGGTGATTACTCAAGATATACTAAATGGAAGAAAAGCGTGCGTGTAAGCTATTTATTTAGGCCAAGCGACATATTTTCAACAAACTCCATACTAAGCTCTCATGTCTGCCTTGCAATCCAGGTACTCATGATTTGGAAATATCATCGACGATTTTGTATTAATTACGAGGAAACTTCATTTAAAGTTAGGGCTACTCCCGAAAAGGAAAGGATTTCAACTTACATGTAACTAATATAGGGTTACATGCTGCTATGTGTGCTAAATATACTAAGCTTTGATAATTAATTAGAGGTCTGACACTGTTAAAGTCTCAGTGTCAACGCTATAAATAATAGATGAAAAGACAAGGACGTAGTATATGAATGTTCCACAAAGCAACATTGAAACACAACAAACTCAAGTACCAGATAGTTTTGAAACTTGGATTGGTGAGCGTCCGAAATGGTTACAGTCTGCGGCTAGACTACTGATTGATAGTAAGCGAATGCCTAACGATGCGGAAATTTCTGATCTTGCTGAACTCTGTATAAAAGAGGCGTCTGGTGAACAAAGTGGGTTCACTCAGATTATTCCTGGTGCTCTGGCGAATGCTTCACAGCGAGCTCCACTTCGGATCAATCAAATTACAAGTGTTATCGGGGTGAATGCCATCAGGGATGGAGCCTCATTATCCTTCGGTAACACCCACCTTGCAGTAGTCTATGGAGCAAATGGTACGGGAAAAACTGGATTTTCTCGCATGTTAAAGGATGCATGTGGATCAAAAGCCAAAGACGAAATCCTTGGTAATGTATTCTCATCAACTGTAGTGCCTGCTTCTGCGCAGATAGATATTTCAATAAATAATATCTCACAATCTATACCTTGGTCTCTTACTAGAAGTCCTTTTGCTATTCTGCGGCACGTTCATGTTTTTGATACAAAAACTGCATCGATGTATATGGGGAAGACTGAAGCGTCTTACGAGCCTAGTCGTATGCGATTTGTTTCCTCCCTTATAAAAGTCTGTGATCTTGTATCAAGCTATATCAGCCAGAAGAAAAATTTATTAACTTCTAAACTCCCCCTGTTTCCAGCAGATCTTGGTGCTACTTCTTCAGCAACTTGGCTAAGAACATTAAAATCAACGACAAAGCGGCAAGCTATTGAGCTTAAATGTCAATTCTCGAAAGAATTAGATGATGAGCGGATCAGTACTGAGGCTGCATTAGCTCAAAAAGATATTGCTGGACGTATTCAGACAATTAACCAGGATAAGCAAGCTCTACAACGAGTTAAAAGCAGTATTGACACCTTAAAATCTGGCCTTGCAGATACTGCTTTTTTAGCTTTTATCGCAGCAAAGAATGACGCAAATACTAAGCGTAATATTGCAACTGAAGAGGCAAAGAAAGTTTTTGCGAATGTTGCACTGGATGGGATTGGGCAAAGTACGTGGATGGCAATGTGGAAACAAGCAACGTTGTTTTCCGAGCAACATGCTTACCCTGATGCGAAGTTTCCATATGTGGGAGATGATGCTCGATGTGTCCTTTGCCAACAGATACTTCAATCCGATGGAATAGATCGCATGAGTCACTTCCAGTCCTATGTGCAAAGCGGGCTTGAATCAGAAGCAAAAGCGGCTGAAAAGTTAAAGGATGAATTATATAAGCAGATACCGACGTTACCAACGGAGCAAGATTGGATCGTTCATATGAACCTGATCAAGGTGTCGGAGGAAACAGCAAAACACCATTACGTATTGTTGACCGCTAGACGTCAATCTATTGAAGGAGCGACCAGTGTTGATAACGTCCCCAAGTTTGAATGGAGTGACATAGATAGTGCCTACTTAACGATAATGTCGAGTCTGGATGTAGAGGCAAAAACACTCAGTGTCTTGCAGCAAGATGGCCAACGACAAGCTCTACAATTGAGAGTGAATGAAATAAGAGCTATGCAATGGTTATATCAAAATATGGTCTCAATACTTGATGAGCAAACAAGGTTGACGCAGGTTTCAATTTTGGATGTTGCGATTAAGCTTGCTAGCACAAGCCAACTAACCAAGAAAAATAATGAGCTTGCGGAAACAGAAATAGAGAAGGGCTATGAAGGTCGTTTTGCGGATGAATTGAAGAGGCTTGGGGGGAACAGGCTCCCTGTTAAGCCTGTTAGCAAAAAAGAGGGAAAAGGCAGAATAACTTTTGGTCTTGAGCTTGTCGGAAGTAACACCTCTATAAAAGCTGAAAGAATCTTGAGTGAAGGTGAAACCAGAATTGTCGCGCTTGCGGCATTTTTGGCTGATATCACTGGTTCTGGGCAAAAATATCCATTCATATTTGATGATCCAATATCTTCTCTTGACCAAGACTTTGAAGAAAGGGTTGTTGCTCGTCTGGTTGAATTATCGAAAGAACGTCAGGTTATAGTGTTTACGCATAGACTATCATTGCTTTCTCTCGTGGAATCGACAGTCAAAAAACTGAGGGATCAAGCGCAAGAACAAAAACTCACTGCTCCTGTTACTTTGACCGTTGAAACACTCAGAAAGCTCAATGCCTCAGCTGGTGTTGTTGCGAAGCTAAGTCTACGAGACTCAAAACCTATGAAGGCATCTGCCCGTATCAAAGATGAATTCATACCTCAGTTGAAGAATCACATTGCTATTGGCGATGCTGAAACCTTTGAACGAGAGGCGAGACAGGTTTGTAGTGAGATAAGAATCTTAGTAGAACGGTGCGTTGAAAGTATTTTGTTAAATGAAGTTTTAGTCCGGTTCAGAAGAGATGTCCAAACCAAGGGAAGATTACTTGCTTTGACCAAAATTGAAAAAAGTGATTGTGATTTTCTGGATGACCTCATGACTCGCTATTCTGTATTTGAGCACTCTCAGGCTGATGATTTACCAGCTCCGTTTCCTGACCTCTCAATAATTGAACAAGATACTCATGATCTGATCATGTGGATTGGCACATTTGAGAAGCGCCAGTCTAGAAAAGAAGTATCTGTATAGGTTATAACCAGCTACATATTTCAAGCTAGTTGTCACCATTTTACTTTCTTTTTTGAAAGCATCTATTGGAACACCAGCTTAACCACGGGAGAATAACTGATTAAAAATAGAGAATACGTGAATGCAGATTGCACTAAAATTGGGATGTTTACATGCTTACAGTCATAGGTAGGACTTTCCAAAATGTTCCTGATAGGAAAATTAATGATTCCGAACAGTCACCTTTATTTAATGGAGTTAGCTGGGAAAGGGGGTCATCATGGGAATCCTTGCTAGAGTCGAAACGCATCCTGATAATTTCAGAGGCCGGTGTAGGTAAAACCTATGAGTGTCGCGCACAAGCGAAGCGTCTATGGTCTGAAGGTGAACCTGCATTTTTTCTCGAATTAGCCGCTTTAGCAACGGAAGACGTGGACAATCTGCTGGACTATAACGAAGGAGCCCGACTAAAAGCTTGGCTTTCATCACAATCCGAGATTGCGACTTTTTTTCTTGATTCCGTCGATGAGCTGAAATTAACAAAAGGCACCTTTAACCAGGCTCTCAAAAGACTTAATAAATGTATTCAAAATCAGCTTCATAGAGTAAGGATTATTATTACAACTCGACCGATCCCTTACGATGAACAGCTGATCCGTGAGACTCTTCCTGTTCCAAAAGCTCAGTCTTCGATTTCGAATGAAGTTACTTTCGCATTGTCTGCGATGGGCGAGCATGCCAAATTAGAAGATTACAACAGTAAGAACAAAGCTCCCGACTGGCGCCGTGTTGAACTTATTCCCTTATCAGACGAGCAGATTATTCAATTTGCGAGGACTCAAGGTGTAAGTGATCCGGAGCAACTCCTCAAAGACTTAGAGCGTCGTAATGCTCAAGAATTTGCGCGTAGACCTCAGGATTTAATGGAGCTATGTGTGGACTGGCGTGAACATAAACGTATCCGGACACACCTTGAGCAAGTTACTACCAATATCCGAGTAAAGCTACTTCCCGCGCAAGATAGAGATGAACCTGCAGAATTATCAGTCGATAAGGCAATCGAAGGTGCAAGCCGACTCGCACTTGCAGTTCAAATGACGCGTCGCCTCACTATTCGTCACAGCGCTGCATCTGACGGTGTCGTTGGCGAGGCAGCTCTCGACCCTGCTGTTGTACTCTCTGACTGGCTGCCCTACGAAATAAAAGCACTGCTAGAGCGACCGATTTTTGGTTTCGCTTCATATGGTCGTGTACGTTTCCATCATCGCTCTGTGGCAGAATTTCTAGCCTCTCAGAGGTTAGTTTCGCTTCGTAAGCAAGGCATGCCATTTCGAGCTCTAAAAAGGCTTCTTTTTGCAGAAACCAAAGGGAAGATTATTGTCCGACCTTCGAAACGTTCTGTCGCTGGATGGCTGGCTCTTCAAGAACAAGGGATTTTTGAGTTATTACGAGACAATGAACCTGCAGTACTCCTGAACGAGGGAGATCCTGAGTCCTTAACGCAAGCACAGAGAAATCAAGTACTTCACGCTTTTGCCGACCGTTACGGCCCTGGTGGATGGAGATGTCTTCAGATACCTTCAATTCAGGTCCACCGCTTTGCAACCATTGAGCTTGCTGATCACATAAATCAAATTTGGCTCAATGGTGTAGAAAACCCTGACGTAAGGGAGATTCTTCTCAACCTTATAGAAGTTGGCAGGATCAAATCTTGTGCTGACTTAGTATTCAACGTCATTAATGACCCTAAATCCTCTGATGTTGAGCGTTTAAGCGCTCTCGATGCTTTAGTCGCCCTTGATTACCATAGGCTAGGTGAGATATCTGAAAGCATTTTATGTAATGGTAATCTTTGGTCTGATAGGTTTGCACGTGGTGCTTTATTGCGCCTTTTCCCAAGCTACATGTCGGTTGAACAGCTTTGTAACACTTTGAGATTGCTAAAGAGCGAAACTCGAAGTGTGGGCGATCTTGGATGGCACTTGGTTCGATTAATAGCAGCTTCAAAACTATGTAGTGATGACCTTGAGAAGCTTCGTAATAACCTTGTTGAGTTAGTTTCTGAAGGACTAGGAATGCAACTGGAAAGGTCTCAGATGACAAGTGTTCGATCACATTTAAGTGGAGTACTGGCCGCAACTTGCGAACGTGGTCTTGATATCTCCCAAGATGATAAGTGGTTATATGCAAGCTTGCTTGCACTACGGTTGGACAATCAAAGCTACTACGAAGGCGAGTCCATTAAGAATCTTAATGCACGCCTTAGTAACCTGAATGCGGAAGGCAATGAGCGCCTTTTTTGGGTTATGGATTCACTATGTCAAAAAGTGAACAAAACTAATGACCCATTGGCACGTTTTATAGAGGTAACTGATTTCAGAGGGCCAGTTCACCTAAGACTTGATAGAGATTTGAGTTGGGTAAAAAACACTCTTGGTGATAAAACCAGAGCAACAGATGAACGGGCTATGCTGTTGGAGGCTGCTATTCGTTTATACCCAGAGCATATTGATAAAAAAGAGCACAATGAAGAGCTTCGACAGCTAGTTGCAGATTTCCCGCCGTTTGAGCACAAATTAGGCGAATGGTTGAAACCATCAAAACATGAAAGAGACCATCGCGCATGGGAAAAGAAGCGAGCGGAACAAAAACAACAAGATGAACGAAGAAAAGCAAAAAATCACGCCAGCTGGGTTATATTTTGGCGAGAAGTTGCTAACCATCCTGAAAGAGCTTTTTCTTCTGAACAAGCTTTCAATACAGCTTGGAACTTATGGAGAGCAATGAGTGATCGGGGGGCTGATAGTCGAACTTCAGGATGGAATCGTCGCTTTCTGGAAGAACTATTTAATGCCGAAACGGCCAATCGTTTGCGCCTTACCTTGATGAATGTATGGCGTAATGAGCATCCATCATTTCCGAGCGAAAGACCTGCTAACGAACAGAATACCCATTTGATTAGATGGCAGTTAGGACTGGCATCAATTTACGCTGAAGCAGAAGATCTTAATTGGGCAGCTAAACTGACAAATACCGAGGCTAGGTTAGCTGCACGGTATGTGCAGATTGAATTAAATGGTTTCCCACTTTGGATAGATGCCCTTGTGGAATCTCACCCTCATGCCGTGGACGATACTCTCGGAAATGAGCTGACTTGGGAGCTCAATCAGTCACCCGGACAGCATGGCTATTCAAGTCTACTTCAAGGGATTACTGGAGCCTCAGAAAAAGTAGTGAGGCTGTTTCTACCGAGGCTTGTCTTATGGTTGGACGCTGAGTCGGAGCTTATTTACGGTCAAGATGATTCTGTAGGAATGTTATATCGAGTTCGTCAAATCACCCAAGTCATTTTAAAGCATGGAGATTCAGGGCAAAAAGAGAAGCTCCAAAATAGGGCACTTAAAAGGCTTGCTCAAAACGAGTCTTATCCAATTCAACTCGTTTGGATGTCAGTATTGCTGCAATTAAACCCTAGCATTGGTATCGACATATTAGAAAGGCTGATGAAGAACATTGAGCCAACTGAGCGTTCAGACGCCGTTAAATGGTTCGCCAGTCTATTTGGTGGTAGTTATAACTCAATAAATTTAAGTGACGAACGCTTTACTCCAAATTTGTTACTGCGTTTACTTCGTCTTGCCTACCATCATGTTCGTATAGAACACGATGCTTATCATGAAGGGAGCTATTCACCAGATACTCGAGACGATGCAGAGCAGGCTCGTAATAAAATTGTCACAGCACTGTTTAGTTCAAAGGGAGATGAAGGCTTGGCTGCTAAGCTTGAAATGGCTGCAGATCCTCTTTGCGTGCATTTTAAAGCTCGGATTTTGGCCGTCGCAGAAGAGAACTGGGCACAAGAGATTGATGCAGATACATTTGATGAGGCTCAAGCAGTAGCACTTGATCGCAAAGGCGAAGCTCCCGCCATGACTAATGAAGCAATGTTTGCAATTTTGAAGGACAGGTTATATGACCTCGATGAAGTTCTTCTGCGTGATACTTCACCGCGCGAAACGTGGGCAACAATATCAGTTGAGAGAGCCATGCGAAGAGAAATCGCGCGCGAGCTAAGTTATCTTTCGAACTCGCTTTACACAGTAGACCAGGAAGCAGCAACGGCTGATGAAAAAGAAACAGATATACGTCTACGTTCTACTTTTTCGAAACATGAGGCGGTAATAGAACTCAAGCTTGCAGACGATCGCTCTGCAAATGATTTACTAGATACAATTGAAAATCAACTTGTTAAAAAATATATGTCTGCAAGCAACAGTAAAGCAGGAGCTTTGCTAGTGACCATAGCTAAAGACCGTAAATGGGACCATCCGGTTGAAGGTCACAAAATTAAATTGGAAGAGTTACTGTCGTTGTTGACTAAAGAAGCTGAAAGAGTCCAAATGGCACTAGGTGGAGACATATTAGTTACGGTACACCTTCTTGATTTACGTCCTAGGTTATCTGTGGAGCCTAAAAAGAAGCTTAAGCACTAGTAATGGCTAACTCCACTTTCAGTGAAAAGCAGTGAGCCGACAGTTGAGCTAATACTGTGCTTTTCTCCTTCATCAGAGGAACAATACTACCTAATTAAGATCTGAGTGCCATTAAGCTCGACTTGTAGAGCCTAATTAGGCGTAGTAGCTCGTATCTGATCTGACACAATAGCCGAGAGGTTTCAAGCTGCCCTGACAGTCAGTTATGAGAAAAAAGCAGCTGTTTAGAGCAGGCGCTCTCGAAAAAAACAAATGTCTGCTTTGCCTTATTTGTGGACATTCGTTTTTTCGTGAGCTCTGAGATTCTCTTCCAAATTAGTTGGCTAAATTCAGTTGGCCACCGCCCCCAATTGAAGTCAACGTTGAGCAGGTGTTGTAGTTCACAAACCAGTGCCAACTGACTGGATCAGATTCAGTTTCTCGACTAACGCTAATTGCTAGCACGATCTATTCTTACGAAATTGAGCTTGATTTATCCTGATCGGCTTAACATGCTTGCAAGCGAAAAAACGAGCTTTGACTTTTGGGTCGTCGTGGCAAGTGAATCAGGAATAGCTCAAGTGCATTTACGCGCGCAGGGTGAGGACTACGAGCCCTACTTTTTACCTACAGGCGTTAAAATTTCTCTGAGTTCTTCCGGAATGGACATCGGCTTAAAGGCACTGACGTTCGACCGCCCCGTATTGCCAGATGGCAGGCGCTCAAAGATATGTCCAAAAGGTGTTTACAACAACCGATAGTTTTGCCCGGCCATTTCGCGCCAGTCTGCCGTGCGAAGGGCCTACCAGAGCATCTTCAAGTAACTCCACATGACAGCTGACCGAGAATATGGGCAAACTCCATATATGCAAAACGTCTCTCATAGGCAAGCAAGACCTTTGGTTCCATCACTATCCCTGATCAATTAAAATGCAGTTTCAGCTGTCTGCATTATGATACATTACTGGTTAAAGTAACTTTAGAGTTGGTGAAAGGCAATGAAAATTGGTGAACTGGCGGCGCTGGCCGGATGTGAAACAGAAACCATCCGATTTTATGAAAAGCAGGGATTGTTAGCCGCTCCTGCAAGGACCGCCTCCGGATATCGGACCTATCAGCAGCGCCATCTCGAAAATTTGCAATTTATCCGGCATTGCCGTGCCTTTGATATGAGTCTGTCATTGGTCCGACAACTCCTGAAGTTTCGTGTAGATCCCAGCCAACCTTGTGGGCAGGTCAATACGCTGATCGATGAGCAATTGGGGCATTTAGACACGCAATTAACCCAACTTCATCAATTAAAAGCGGATTTGCAGGCGTTACGGACGCTCTGCCAGAATGACCATCAGGTCAAAGACTGTGAGATCCTGAAAAATCTGGTGCATCCATGTACCAGTGATTGTGTACAACATCGGTGAAAAAACTGTTGACCTTAAAGTGGCTTTATAGTTTTTAATAGAGATATCTTGTTCAAAGTGAGGCCACCATGTCAGATTGCCAATGTAAAGCTCAGGTGCAAGTCTCTGAAAATGCTCAGTTGCCTGAGTGTTCTGCATCAGATTTGCACCACAAAACCCGTTACCACATTCGCAAGATGGACTGTCCCTCAGAAGAAAATCTGATCCGGATGGCGCTTGGCGCGTTGCCACAGGTGCAGCAGTTGCAATTTTTCCTGCAAGACCGGCAGCTTGATGTGGTGCATCAAGGCAGTCCGGACGCCATCACCCAACGCTTGGAAGCATTAAATTTAGGTGCTGTACTGCAAAGCTCAGCGCCGTTTCAGGCCGACCCAACTGCGTCAGCTGATAACAGCAAAGCTGATGCTGACGAACGTAAGCTATTACTGCGATTATTGACGATTAATGCCGTGATGTTCGTCACAGAACTTATTGTCGGAGTCTGGGCACAATCCACCGGCCTTATTGCCGACTCGTTAGATATGCTGGCCGATGCCGCCGTCTACAGCGTTGCCTTGTTGGCTGTTGGCCTTAGCGCCACCAAAAAAGTCAGGGCTGCCCATCTTTCAGGTTGGTTGCAGGCGTTGCTTGCAGCCGGTGTGTTGTTCGAAGTAGCACGACGGTTTTGGGCTGGCACTGAACCCATGTCGACGCTGATGATTGTGATGGCGAGTGTGGCACTTATAGCAAACACTTTATGCCTTTATCTCATCTCACAGTCACGCAGTGACGGTGCACACATGAAAGCGACCAAAATATTTTCGACCAATGATGTTCTGGCGAACCTCGGGGTGATTGTTGCCGGTGGATTAGTTGCCTGGACGGGATCGGGCTATCCGGATTTAGTGATTGGCGGTATCATTGGGATAATTGTCCTTGATGGTGCAAGACGTATATTAGCGCTACGCGCTTAACATAAAGGTTTGCTGTGTCTCACTATTCCCGATGGATATTGTGGTTTATGCTCACGATTATGCTTAATCATGCTTTTGTAGCCTGTGACAGCATCGTCGTGCATTTGCCTACAGAACATCATAATCTGATTTCTTTCGGGGATAATGCTGCGCACCAACACAATGAACATCAAATGATGCACGCCAATGAGGCCGTCAATGATATGGACGACCCACATGAGGTCCATGCACATGTGCTGTGTTTTGTCGCTTATATGACAAGCGCATCGGCAGAGTCCGTTGTTCAGACCATCGTCCCGTTTTCCCATGCTGAAGCCTTCAGCATGACGTATGCCCCTGCAGTGCCCCCGCCAAATGTCTGAGATCATCGTTTTTAGTTAATAACTTGATTTTACATTTGATGGAGAATTTCTATGTCTCGCCCTTATTGCAAAGGCGCTGTTGCCTTGGCATTGCTGTGTGTCGCATCTTTTTCGGTGACGGCGCAAGAGCTTGCGATCACTACAGCGTTAGAAAGAACGTTAACGAGCAGTCCACAACTGCAACTTTATCCCTATCAGCTTCGGATTGATGAAGCGAAAACCTTACAGGCTGGTCTTAAACCAAACCCTGAGCTTGGTGTTTCTGTGGAGAACGTCCTTGGAAATGGCAGCCTCAGTGGCGTTAAAAGCGCAGAGCTCACGCTGACATTGAGTCAGCTTATTGAACTCGGCGACAAGCGTCAGCGCCGCCTGGAGAGCGCAAGTGCAGGTAAAGCACTGACACAGGCCCAATACGAACTCGACCGGGTGGATGTTCTGGCCAAAACCATGACCGACTATTTGGATGTGTTGGAATTGCAAACGGTACGCAGCTGGACCGCTGAACGCCTGGTGATGGAGCAAAACGCACTGCAGGTTGCGACAGAGCGGTCACGGGCAGGACTGGTCACTGACGCTGATGTATTGCGGCTGAAAAGTCGGGTGCTCAAAAGCCAGATGGATTTAAAAGCGCTCAAAGCCGAACTGCAGGTTGCAGTACGCCAGTTAGCCGCCAATTGGTCCAATGAACCGGATTTCGATACGGTGCAGGGGCAGTTGGCAGTGTTGCCGATGCTGCCATCGCTCAATGAGATGCTGGCAGCGCTTGATAGCTCGCCACAACTTGGGTTCTATCTGACACAGGAGCGTTTGGCGGGCACGCTGCAAAATCTGGCGATCGCCAATGGCCAAACCGATCTTACGGTCGGGGCTGGGGTGCGCCGTAACGAGCAGCTGAATGAGAATGCGTTTGTGCTCAGTGTCAGCATGCCTTTGGCACTTTCAAACCCTAATGCCGGTGAGATTGAGGCAGCGAGGGTGACTTCAGAGCGATCGGCGCATCAGTTAAAGCTAAGTCGTCAGCAATTGCAGCTCTCAACGGGCCGGTTATATCAGCAATTAACCCTGCTTTCAGAGCAAATTCATGATCAGCAACAGGCCATTCTTCCGGCGGCGGAGTCGGTGGTGCAAAGCACACTTAAAGGGTATGAGACCGGCATCTTTGATATGACGGATTTGCTCTCTGCCCATGAAGATTTGCTTAGCGCCAAACGCAACATGATTGACGCTCAGGCCCAGTTTCACCGTCAGTTAGTCGAACTCGAACGTCTGGTGGGAATGCCTTTAGTGGTCAACGGACCCGCTGCATTACCATCCCGCATGAAGGAATAACAATATGATGAATTACATCCGTTTTATATCAACGGCTTTACTATTGACGGCATTCACAGGGTTTTGTGGCCCGTTACAAGCCAGCGAAGAGCATGATCATGCTGACGAACACGCGCAAACCGAAGAGAAAAAAGGTCCCAATGGCGGGCATTTACTGGAAAAAGGCTCGCTGACACTGGAAGTGGTCCTCAGTGAAAACGGCGGCAAACCAGAGTTTCGTTTATTTACATCTGATAATGGAGAGCCTCTGGCCCCCGGGACTTACCAGGCCGGACTGACACTGGAGCGTCTGGGAGGTCGTCGGGATGTGCTGACTTTGCGCCCACGTGGTGACATGCTGGTCAGTCAGGAGCCGGTCGCAGAGCCGCATTCATTTGAAGTGGAAGTTGCACTCAGTGCCAAAGGTCAAAATCATACCTGGCACTTTGAGTCCTACGAGGGACGCACCGAACTTGAAGCGGATGTGGCAAAAGAGTCCGGTTTAATCAGCGAGCCTGTGACTTCAGGTCGTATTCGCACTCAGGCGCATTTGTTTGGTGTGGTATCGGTGATCCCTGAGCAGCAAAGCAGGCTCAGTGCGGTCTATCCGGGCGTCGTGCAAAGTGTGGCGGTGCGGATTGGCGACAAGGTCAAAGCAGGTCAGGTTGTGGCCACGGTACAAAACGCAGCGACATTAAAAAATTACAGCATTAAGGCGTTGTCGGACGGTGAAGTTACTAACCGGTTTGTGAATCCCGGAGAAAAGGTATCGGACCAGGCGTTAGTGGAGATCAGTGATTTATCCACCGTGTATGTCGAAATGTCGGCCTTTCCGGGGGATACCGCCAAAATGGCGCGGGGCAATCCGGTGGTCGTGCGTGATGTTCATGGTGAAGAGCAAACTTCCAGCCAGATTGAATATATTGCGCCACAAATGACCGGTGGCCATATCGCCAGAGCCCGTGCAGTTGTGCGTAATGACAACGGGTACTGGCGTCCGGGTATGCACGTGAAAGCCGATGTGGAAGTGGCCTCGGTGGAAGCGCGCCAAATCGTGAAGAAATCAGCCCTGCAGGAATTTAACGGTGAGACCGTTGTGTTCATCCGGGTTGGTGATATTTATGAAGTGCGAATGCCGGAATTTGGTGCCAGTGACGACAGCTTTATCGAGGTGTTGTCAGGTCTGGAAGAACAAGTTGAGGTAGTCACCCAGAATAGTTTTTTAATCAAAGCCGACATCCTGAAGTCTGGCGCCAGCCATGAACACTAGGAGCCAACCATGATCCAGAATATATTGCGACTATCGCTCAGTCGCCCGTGGATGATGATGGTCTTCGGACTGCTGATCCTCGGCGTGGGCGTTTGGCAGACAGTACGACTGCCGGTTGATGCGGTTCCCGACATTACCAATGTGCAGATCCAAATCAATACGGCTGCGCCTGGTTATTCCCCGCTTGAATCTGAGCAGCGCATCACCTATCCGGTCGAAACCGCGATGGCGGGTCTGCCACAGCTGGAATACACCCGCTCGTTATCCCGCTATGGTTTGTCTCAGGTGACCGTCGTCTTTGAAGAAGGCACCGATATTTATTGGGCCAGACAGCAAGTGGCCGAGCGGTTACAGATGGCCCGTCAGGATATTCCACCAGGTATTGAGCCGGAAATGGGGCCTATTGTCTCGGGGCTTGGCGAGATTTTTTCCTATACCGTTAAAGCCACCGGCGAGGCACTGAATGCAGATGGCAAGCCTTATACCGCTGAAGATCTGCGGACCATTCAGGATTGGGTGATAAAACCCCAGCTGCTGAAAGTCAAAGGCGTGACGGAAATCAATACTATTGGTGGTTTTGTCCGCGAATATCAGGTGGCCCCTGATCTGGTCAAATTGCTGGCGTTTAAGTTGACGCTGGATGATCTTGCCGATGCCTTAGAGCGCAACAATGCCAATATCGGTGCAGGCTACATTGAACGCAATGGGGAACAATGGTTGATCCGCTCACCAGGTCAGCTGCAATCCATTGCCGAGATTGAAGAGCTGGTCGTGACAAAACGCGATGATGCCCCGGTCCGGGTCAAAGACGTCGCGCAGGTGGCTATCGGCAAACAGCTTCGCACCGGCGCTGCGACGCAGGACGGACAGGAAGTGGTCCTTGGCACGGTGATGATGTTGCTTGGCCAAAACAGCCGAACCGTGTCACAGGATGTTGCCCAGAAGCTTGCAGATATTAATCAGCGGTTACCCAAAGGCGTGCAAACGGAAATCAGCTACAACCGGGAAGTGTTGGTTGATAAAACCATCGATACGGTGAAGCGCAATCTGTTTGAAGGCGCGGTGCTGGTGATTGTCGTGCTGTTTTTATTTTTGGGTAACATCCGCGCCGCTATTATCACGGCACTGGTGATCCCCTTGAGTATGCTGTTTGCTATCTCTGGCATGGCAGCTAATAAAATGAGCGGTAATCTGATGAGTCTTGGCGCGATTGACTTTGGCCTGATTGTCGATGGTGCGGTGATCGTGGTTGAAAACTGTCTTCGCCGCTTAGGCATGGCCCAGCATCATCATGGCCGGTTACTGACGCTGTCTGAACGGCTGGAGATTGTCTATCACGCCACGAAAGAGGTGATCACGCCCGCAATGTTTGGTGTCTTTATCATCATGCTGGTGTATCTGCCGATTTTTGCGCTCAGTGGTGTCGAGGGCAAAATGTTCGAGCCAATGGCTTTCACGGTGATTGCGGCATTATTGGGAGCCATGATCCTGGCCCTGACCTTTGTGCCAGCGGCCATCGGTTTGTTTGTCAGTGGTCCTATCTCTGAGAAAGAAAACCGTCTGATGGTTGCCGTGCGTCGCACATACCATCCGATGCTGAAATTTGCATTGGGTCAGCCGTTGCTTGTTGCCATTACAGCCCTGCTTCTGGTCGGTGGCTCTGTGTGGCAGGCCTCCAGAATGGGCAGTGAGTTTTTACCCCAGCTCGATGAAGGGGATATTGCGATGCATGCCATGCGTATTCCCGGCACCGGCCTCGCGCAATCCGTTCAGATGCAATTGGCGCTGGAAGCAAAAATTGCACAGGTGCCTGAAGTGGAACGGGTATTTTCTAAAATTGGCACTCCGGAGATAGCGACCGATCCAATGCCACCGAATGTCGCAGATACCTTCATCATGCTCAAAGAGCGTAGCCAGTGGCCAGAGCCTTCGGACACCAAAGCGGATGTAGAGCGGCGTATCCGGGCAATCGTGGAAAAAGTCCCCGGCAACAATTACGAGTTCACGCAGCCTATTCAGATGCGCTTTAACGAGCTCATTGCCGGGGTCAGAGCGGATGTAGCCATTCGGATTTACGGTGATGATCTGGATGCACTGAATGCCGTCGGCGCGAAAGTGGCTGCTGTGCTTGCCGATGTACCTGGGGCGGTTGATGCCCGGATGGAACAAGCCAGTGGTTTACCGATGATTTCGATTGAGCCGGAGCGTGACCACCTGGCATTGGTGGGGATGGATGTCGCGATGATGCAGCAGGTGATCCAAACCGCCATTGGCGGCCGGGAGCTGGGCCTGATGTATGAAGGCGACAGGCGCTTTAAATTATTGATGCGCTTACCGGAATCGCTGCGGGAAGACCCATCGGCACTGGCGCAAATCCCTGTGGCCTTGCCGGTTGACGATTCGGCAGAGCTGCGTTATGTCCCACTGGGTGAAATTGCGCGGATCAATGAAATTGTGGGTCCCAACCAAATCAACCGGGAAAGTGGCAAACGCAATGTGGTGGTCACCGCCAACGTTGATGGCCGGGATATCAGCAGTTTTATCCAGGATGTGCAAAAGGTGATGGCCGATGTTGCCCTGCCTGATGGGTATTGGGTGGATTATGGCGGCACCTTCAAGCAACTGCAGTCTGCATCGGAACGACTATCCATTGTTGTGCCGTTGACGCTGCTGCTGATATTCGCCTTGCTCTATAGCGCATTAAACTCCTGGCGGGATTCACTGGTGGTGTTCAGTGGTGTGCCACTGGCACTGACCGGTGGTGTTTTTGCCTTAGTGCTGCGTGACATGCCGATGTCTATTTCTGCGGCCGTTGGCTTTATTGCGCTGTCGGGGATAGCTGTGCTGAACGGCATCGTACTGGTGAGTTTTATTAAGCAGTTGCAGGAAGAAGGTCAGAGATGGCGTCAGGCGATTGAAAATGGCGCTTTATCACGCTTAAGACCGGTACTGATGACGGCGTTGGTGGCAAGTCTTGGTTTTGTGCCCATGGCATTTAACACCGGGACCGGCGCGGAAATTCAGCGGCCACTGGCAACAGTGGTGATTGGCGGCATTATTTCGTCAACCTTGCTAACCCTGGTGGTATTGCCCGCGTTGTGCCGGCTTATCCGGTCAAACAAATAACCTAATGAACGCAGCGAAAGCTGCGTTTTATCCTCAAAGGAGGATGTATGCGTCTTATCAAACTGCTGTTGATAGTTACCACGGCTTTAGTGTTGTGGCCAAACATGGCCGAAGCGCACCCCATCACCCGGAAAGTCTCTCCTGCTGATGGCGACGTGTTTCCAACATGCCCAGATACGTTCTATGTCCGATTCACGCAAAAGCATAAGCTCAAGCAGTTCATGCTCTCTGATGCGAAAGGGACACTTATTGACGTCGGGTTTCGGCCAAGGACCACTACGAATTGGGAGCATCGTGTTCAGCTGTCTTGTTTACCGGCAGGCCAATATACGATTAGTTATATGGTAAAGGGTCGGGATTTACACGAGATAACCAATACAGTTGGCTTCATTGTGAAATGACGTTGTTTAAGAGCCCTCGAAACTCCACTGAGCATCGAGGGCTCTAAATGAAAGCGAAGATGTTCAGGGGAGCGTTTGCAGTCAATTGTTCCTTACATAGCTATCTGATTGTCAGTCTCCATTGATGGTGGTTTTTTTACATAAAAATGTCATTGCTCGGTTTATTGTAGTGGACAGCTAATTTTTTGTGCTACATCGTTATAATCCGAACGCTTATAACTAGTAAAAAAAGAAAAAATCAATGTGCGCTTTTTTACGTTTTAACGATGTATTGAAGTCTCGAAATTTTCGAGAGCTCAGCTTTAGTTTTGGCAGGATTGTCTGCTTTCAGTGAATTCCAGGTGTTCTGACAGTCCAAATAGCGGGCATAGACTGTCTCATTTGCCTTATTTGCAGACGTTCTTTTTTTGGGGACTGACAAGCGTATTGATCACTGCTATGGACGAATCCATCAATTTATAAGGTCGAACTTTCGGAGAACAACGTCTGGTTCGTTCTACTGTGCTTAAATTTTCAGCTATGTAACATTAACATGAAAAATACAAATCAATTAAAACCTCTCTTCAACTTTCAACTGAATTTCCCACGAGTTCACATCTTTTGCACCGCCTACAGGTTTTGACAGGTCAACATGAATGACATGATTATTGCTCGAGCGTGAGGAATAAAAACGAGCACCAATGCCTACAGAACCAATCCACTGTTCTGTGTAGTTTTCCGCCAGTAAATCCGCCTTAGAGCGGAAGCCATTCAGCTCTGCATTTTGTTCTATATCGCCACCACTAGCTCGCCCTGCATCTGCGAACGCCACAAATCCCATATCGAGTAGTTGGTAGATATTGATCTGTGGATACCAGCGAAGCTCTGCTGTACTTAACCAGCGCTGGGTGCCTTGCTGGTATTGCACAGGATAGCCACGCAACCCTGTTTCACCACCCAAATCAAGGGGTTGATCCAAGTAGTTGCGGCTGCGCTGATCGTATTGAAGTTTAGTGTAAAAGGTAAACTCTTTACTCAGACGATAAAAGTCCTCGGCTTTTGCTGAGGCGATGATTTGATCACCGCCGTGTATACCTAACATGGCATCCAATTGCAGGGCAAGTAATGTTAAGTGCTCTGAGTCGCCAAAGCCTTTTTCAGAGAGCCAATGTGCTTGATAGCCAAGTGTCTCATCGTTTGCCAAATCAGATGTTTGGACACCAATCCTTGCCTGATGGTGCCAGCCTAAATTGATATCCTCACTGTGATTAATCAGATACACATCTGACAGCACCTGATATTTATGTTCTTTGTAGTCGAGACCTATCCAGGGGTACTGGTAACTCCTGTCCTCTGGTAAAGCCAACGAAGGTTGAAACGGGTCGTCTGTAAACTGCCATTGCTGCGAACTATAACCTGCCAATAGCCTTAAACTGGTACGCTCCCGATAATCCAGAAGCCAACCCGTTTGAAGATCAATCTCTTTTTGCAGGGTTATGAATCGGTTCTCAAGCTCACCATTGTGATAAATTTGGTCTAGTCTTTCATCGCTGAGCCAGCCTGCTTTATACATCCGCTCTGTACTATCCTGATAAAAGGGCTTTTCAAGCTGGAACTGAGTTCGACGGCCATCGTTATTCTCTGTCCATTCAAGATCGACATAGCTGTGATCCAGTTCAGGATACCCGAGCAAAGACAACGGACTCGATACTTTAAATTCATAGCCCTGGCGTAAATAATCGGATTGATATTTTACAGACGTACGTACGCCATACCCCAAAAAATTATCTTCTTTAAAGCCAAAAGAGTACTTATTTTTACCACTGGTGCGGCCCAGTCCAAGGTTTGGTAGCAAGCTCCAGTTATCCCAGGTTTCTACTTTCACGCTTTTACTGCCATCAGGATGACAAGGCTCAACCACACTAACTCGCGCATCACGTACATAGGATTTCTCACGCAGTAGACGCTCCGCTTCTGCTAAATCATCCGTCGTGACTTGTTCACCAGGTTTAATACTTAACTCTTTTCGCAGTGCAGATTCTTTACTATTGATATGTAACCAGTTGGCAAAGTGGTGCACCCAAATCGTATCGGGTGCGTTTTCGTCAAAAATAGGATTGGAGACAATTTCAATCGAATGCACCTGAAAAGGTGGTCCAGCAAGTTCCGCCGCTCCGGTCTTCTCATCCGCAGACTTTTCCGCTCCGGAGTCTTTTTTAACAAACTCACATAAGTGTTCAAAGGTGACTTCCTGAGCCTGTGCTGCGCTACCGGCTAACGCGGCCAGTAAAGCGAGACAAAGCCGACTTAAATTATGCATACCAACTCCACTGGCATCAGGCCTGTAATGGACACCTAGGGATTAGCAAGAACGGAACATATCTTTGCTTGCTTGATACAAACTGGTTTTGATTTGAAACATCCCGAGTAAGCTATGAAATACGTTGTCGTGACTGAAACTATCCTGCTGTTTGGACGCGACACATTCAGGCGTCAGTTTCGCAGATGATGCATAAGGCTCAGACATCCACCAAAGCAGCGGAACCTGAGTTTGCGCTTTAGGTGCCATCCAATAAGGTAAGCCGTGCAAGTAGATGCCATTTTCACCTAAAGATTCACCATGGTCAGAGACGTAAAACATGGCGGTCTGGTAGTTCTTTTGGCTGTTAAGGCGCGCAATCACGGCGGCTAACAAATGGTCTGTCGCGACGATACTATTGTCATAGGCATTGACGATGTCTGAAGGGGCACAGAGCTGAAGTTGCTTATCAGTGCATTCCGGTAAAAAGGCTTTGTCTTTAGCGCTGCTGCGTTTGAAATACTCAGGACCGTGACTTCCCAACTGATGTAATACAATCAGCTTATCGGACGATTGCGGTGTTTTCAGTTGCTGCTCCAATGCATCCAAGAGTACTTGGTCCAAGCATTGTCCTTGATGGCACAATGGATTTTGTTGCTGCTCAAACACAAACTGAGTTGGAACCCGATCGCATACCCCTTTACAGCCAGAGTTATTGTCCAGCCAGCTCACGTCAATACCAGCGTATTGCAGAATATCCAGCACATTGCTGCTGTTTTTAGCCTGTGACTCTTTATAGAGATCTCTGCCCATATTGGAAAACATACAAGGCACAGAATGTGCTGTAGCAGTGCCGCATGAACTCACGTTAGTAAAACTGTAGACAGGTAAATGACTGAGTTGCGGATTGGTTGAGCGAGTGTAGCCGTTGAGCTGAAAGTGATCGGCCCTAGCTGTTTCTCCCAATACCATCACGATAAGACGTGGCTTCTCTGTTCTCACGGACAAAGGCTGCATTGCATCCTGCCCCAACTGCATAAATTGAGTCGGGAATTGTTTTTTGACCAAATCGGATGACAAAGATACGGCTGCGGCCACAGGACTGACAGGTAAAGCAAAATGCTTTATCTCTCTGTAGTTACGAAAGAAAGGCGCGAGTTCGGAGTAGCCAGAAGCGACCAGGCTAAACAGGCTCAGCGTCACTAAAACCAGCGCAAGCAGCCAATGCCGGAAAAATTGTTTCAGAGGCAATGCACGAACCTTCATAAGACCAATGCAAAGCAAAGGGAACAGCATGACGCCTATCACTTGCCATACCATGCCAATGGTTAATACTCCAGCAGCTTCAGCAGCGTCAGTTTCTACGGCGTTTTGCAGCATGGCTTTATCGACAACAATGCCAAAACTATCGATGAAGTAATAACTAAAAGCACCGATGGCAAACAGTGCCACCACAACAGGCTTTTGTAGACGATGAAAACTAAAAATCACCAGAAGCTGCAGGTTTAGTAAAAACAATATCGCCATTAAGTTCAGCTGCAAACCATATTGTCCTGGAACTTTGGCCTGTACCGCAGCCAAAAAAGGACCATTGAGCAGTAACGTCATGCCAAGAGCAGATATCAAAGCAAACCACAGCGGATGCCATACCCGCTCCTGTCCTGTACTCAAAACTGAAGACGTTGCTTTTGATTGCGATAAAATAGCCTCAAACATCAGGGGACTCCATAGAAGTAGCAAAGAGTACAGGTTTGGATGGTTCCAACGGCAGGTCCGCAGAGGTAGTCCGTTTAGAAGTGAAAGCTGGCTCTGATTTGAATGACAGTTCAGAGGCGCGAGCATGCTGAAATAAACCATACAGCACAGTAGACACAGTCCAGCACACCGCCGCTGTGGCGATATCGTGTGAAAGGAAATGAGCACCACGCAGTTGTTGCACAAAGCCCAGTAACAGGCCGAGTGTTAAGCCAATTACTATGCCTCGCAGCGCTAGATGTGGCTTCAGCTCTCGCCAATAGTAATAGAGTGCTAGCCACGCAAACCCTATGCTGGCATGTCCGGCTGGGAAACATTGGTTAGGGGACATCGTTTCTGGGCGCGTATCAAACAATCCCCAAAATGCGCTGTGGCCACCAAATTGCAGTAAATCCCATGGACACTCCATAGGGAGCATTCGTTTGAGCACGGCTACAGATGCAAAGCTCATCATCAAACTAAGTAACAACAGACCTAAAGCACGTTGGTTCTTACTGCGATCGCGAACAACAACACGCTGCCATGCCCAGTACCCAAGTAAGCCCAAAACAAGGGTTTCATTCAGGGTTCTGACAGAGTGATGTAATACAGTTTCTGTCAGCCAGTGATGCTGTAAAGCCCAGGTTCCGCCTTGCCAATCAAACAGCAAGGAGGCCAAACCAAAGTCGAATGAAGTGCCATAAGCCAGAATAAAAAGCACAGATGCCCCAGCAATAGGCGCTATCAGATGGGTGAATAGGCTGGGTCGTATTGGTTCCGCCACTGCAAACCTGCTTTCAATACAATTGGGTAAGTATGGCTAGACTAACGGGTGAAACTTAAGAGAGACTTAAGTCTGAAAATAATTTATCAATTCATTCGGAAGTAAATTAAGTCTTTGTATTGGTTTGTTATTTTTAGTCAATCAAGGTGTGAATAGCCACGTAATTATGCAGGAGACGTCGGTTGATATATGCAGAGTTACTCTTTTTTTGGGGTACTGGATACAAGAGTAGAGTGCTCCAAAATCGAGTTCAGAGATGTTTTTCAAACCTTCATTATTCCAGCTACGGCAGGCAAGCAACCTGACTGGAGTTTTTTCTTTCTCTGTACAAATACGATGGGAGTTGCACCTGAGCTAAGGCTTTTTTGTATTGGACTGCTGAGGCTTGACGATCCAACAGCTCAAGTCGTTTGGTAGGTTCATCATAGTGCGCAATTACAGTCTCTTCATTGGGTTTCAAAATCGTTAATGAGCCCGGTTGCATCAGCGCGAAGTAGTTTTCAAACTGTAGCAAGGCTCTGCCAGGACTTGTTTTGTCCAAAGTTAAATCACGGCCTGTCATGGTATGGCAGGAAGACACACCCGCCAGGCTCAGCAAAGTGGGAGCTAAATCAATCTGACTACTCAGCGTTTCGAGGACTTCAGGTGTGATATCGGCTCCTAAGATTAGTCCAGGAATACGAAACTTCTCTACAGGGATGAGGTTATTGCCATAAACACGGTTGTCATGATCCGCAACAATTAAAAATACCGTGTCTTGCCAGTAGTCGCTTTGTTTTGCTTTTTCGAAAAACTTTCCCATGGCCCAATCTGCATACTTTACTGCATTGTTTGCCGTATTTTTGGGTTGTTCATGCAGAGTGATCCGATCATCTGGAAACTCAAATGGCTCATGATTGCTTGATGTAAAGATAAGACTGAAAAATGGCTTTCCCTCTTGATGTAAAGCGTTCAGCTTTTGGTGTGCTGTATTAAATAAGTCTTCGTCACTGGCTCCCCAACTGCCTACAAAAGCTGGGTTTTTAATTTGGCTGATATCGACTATGTCATCAATGCCGTTGCCGGTAAAAAAGCTTCTCATATTGTCAAAATGTGCTTCGCCACCATAAATAAACTGGGTGTGGTATCCATTGGATTTTAATACAGAGGCAAGTGTTGTGAAGTTTTGCTGGCTATTCGAAAGCTTCACCACGCTTTGTGCGGGGGTTGGTGAAAAGCCTGCAACCACTGCTTCGATACCACGCACTGAGCGTGTACCAGTGGCATAGAGATTCTGAAACCACATGCCTTGAGTTTTTAACTGCTCAAGCTGCGGCGTAACTGGCTCGCCTCCAAGGGATTGAACAAAGGTTGCCCCCAGACTTTCCTGCAAAACAATAACAACGTTTAAGGGTTTCTCTCGTTTTTTTGTAGCCGTTTGAAAATGCAACGTCGGATAGTCTGGATCGGTAAACCTGTAAGTTTTTAACCAGGGCCAATCCAGGCCATATTTCAACATATCCTCAGTCGATAACTTGCCGTACATTTCCGTCGAACGCGCTTCGTGCTTCATGCTATACAGGGCATAAAGCACGGAATAGCCTGAGCTTATCACCAAAGAATTCACCATAGAATCTCCGGTGATCGCAAACAGGGCTGGATTAGCGGGTCTGTGATCTGTGGTTGAGCGGACGCCAGCAAATACCAGAAATACAGCCAGAGGCCATAACACAATGGTGTGCTTGACTGACCAAACTCGAAGTTTTACGAAGGGAAGCTTAAGCAATAGAGCAAGTGCAAACCCAAACAGCGCGGTAAACAAAAAACCAGCTAAAAAAGGCAGACGAAAGCCATGCCATAAGGTAGAAAAAACTTCTTTGGGGTACTTCAGATACTCGATAAATAAGCGGTTAGGCCTGACGTCGTATTGCAGTATGAATGCCGGAGACGCAAGCTCCATAAAGAGCAATCCAATTAAACCAGCAAGGCTCCACAGGTAGGTGAATTTAAACCAACTGTGTTGTAAAAAACGGTTTGCAAACAGTGGCGCCAAAAGAACGGGAATCGATGCCCACAGGCACAAGACAATGAGGTCAGCACGAATACCTTGCAACAAAATCTCTGACATTTTTCCGGTCGCCAGCACCCGCTCATAATGCCACAGCACTAAACCAAGGCGACTCAGACTCAGCAATACGATGCCAAGCAGCAGCATCCTAAATAAATGGGTGTAGGGACCACAGACAATAGATGGAAAAAAAGAAGGTCGTTTCTTATTAGTATTGGTCATTACTTCGCCTTGTCATCCTAAAACGCAATGCAGAATAACGAGCGAAACTTAAGAGTCTCTTAAGAAAATAAAGTTATTGTGAGTTTCTTTATACCGACATTGACGGACCCTGACATGAAATCGAAAGCCACTGGATTCAACCGACTTTATTTTGCGACGCTGTACTCATGGCAAGGGCTTCGCAGCAGCTGGGCCTCTGAAGCAGCCATCAGGCAGGAAGTTATTGCTTTAGCACTGCTGCTTCCCATTTCCTTGCTGGTTGAGGTATCCGCTGCCGAGCGAGCTTTATTGGTATTGAGTCTGTTTCTGGTCTTTATTGTGGAGCTGTTGAACACTGGCATCGAAGCTGTTGTGGACAGAATTGGCAGTGAGTACCACGAACTTAGCGGTAAAGCGAAAGATATCGGCTCTGCGGCAGTCCTTGCCAGCCTTATCACAACCGCTCTCGTCTGGTTTATTATTCTGTACTAAGTACCAACAGGTGTTGCCATGCGAATTTTACTGGTAGAAGACGACCTATTACTGGCTCAGGGACTGAGTACGGCGCTGACGCGAATGAACTACCGCGTGGAGCTATGCACGACCGGAAAACAAGCGATCCAGGCGGCCAGTGAAAGTCAGTTTGAACTGATGATTTTGGATTTAGGTTTGCCAGATGGTCTGGCACTCAATGTGATTAAATCGTTGCGAAATTTAAAGCACGGCATCCCAATACTGATCCTGACTGCCTGGGATCATTTAGAAACAAAAATAGAAGCATTAAACGCGGGTGCTGACGATTACGTGCTGAAGCCCTGTGATAGCAGGGAAATTGAAGCAAGGTTGCGTGTGCTCGTAAGGCGTCATCAACAGCGCCAATTGGATCAGCTGCAATGCGCGGACTTAACGATGGATTTAACCGTGCATGAATGCCGCTACCAAGACCGTTTAATATACCTAACCACCCGCGAATTTCTGTTGCTCAAAGAGTTTATGTTGCATCAGGGTAAAATTCTATCCCGCCAGCATCTGGAAGAGCTGAGCAACGGCTGGACCGGAGAGACAGAGAGTAATTCGATAGAGGTGCATATTCACAACCTGCGAAAAAAGACCAAGCCCGAGTGTATTAAAACGATACGGGGTATTGGTTACATGATGGTAAATCAGTATGAGGATTAACAGCATACGCCGAATGATTTTACTCGGTGTAAACAGCGTTGTTTTACTTCTGATGGTGATTACCGGATTCATTACGTACTCCAGCACTCACCACGAATTGGATGAGCTTTTTGATGCCCAACTGACTCAATATGCGCGTCTTTTAGACCAACTGCTGATACAAAACTCGCTCTCTCTTGACCACACAGATCCCCTGATTGTTTATGTCCCTCAGATTGCCGAAGATGGTATTGAGCGAACTTCCGCAGAGGAGCGCAGGCCAGAGGGGCACAAATACGAAAACAAAGTGGCGTTTCAGGTGTGGTCAACAGATGGGAAACTGCTGATGAAGTCAGCGAACGCCAGTGATCGGGAGCTGGCCCCCAGAAAATCAGGCTATCACGAAGTGTTTCATGATAACCGGCGCTGGATTTGTTATAGCACCTACAACAGCGAGCATGGCTATTGGATATTCACAGGACAGAGAGAAGATGTTCGTGGAGAACTTAGTTTTTATCTGGCGTTAGATCAGTTGATCCCGCTGAGTATCGCGCTGCTTCCTATTACCATCCTGATTTGGATAGCTGTGTACTGGGGCATTAAACCCATTCGGGATTTATCTAAGGAACTGGCCACAACTAAACCGTCTATGCTGACTCCCATAGATATAACGTTACCTGTCGAATTAAGGCCCTTTCAAATCGCGATTAATCAGCTTTTGAAGGACTTAAAAAGCTATTTAGTCAAAGAGAAACGCTTTATCGCCGATGCCTCGCATGAACTCAGAACACCGCTCAGTATTTTGTTGGTTCATGCAGACAATATTAAAAAATCGACGTCCAAAGAAGAAACCGATGCCGCTGCTAATGCCATTCTTATCAGCACAAAACGTCTGTCACATCTGGTAAGCCAACTGATGGAAACGGAAAAGCTGGAACACTCAGGGCAGTTGAAACTTACCAGTCTTAAACTGATTTCACTTATTGAAGAGAGCCTTGCTCTGGTTGACGTTGGCTTATTGGACAAAGTGGAATGGGACCTTGATATAGACCCCTCACTTGAGCTTCGCGCTGAACCTGGTTTGTTGGTAGCTGCCCTTCGGAATCTGTTGGATAACGCTGCAAAGTACGCGAAAGTACAAAGCCATGTCAGGATCACTGCTCACGTAGTTGAAAACAAACTTGTATTAACGATATGCAACGAACTACCTGAAGGCATAGACATTGATTTAGAACGAATGGGAGAACGTTTTTATCGCCATCAGAGCAATCAACACATCAGTGGCGCAGGTCTTGGTATCTCCATTACCACAAAAATACTGGAGTTGCATAACGCTGAGCTTTCTTATTCGCTTGAGTCCAGATTCGTTATCACCACTGTGATATTTAGTGCTTAAGTTTAGATGTTTCTGAAGTCTCACAGAAGTATTGTGTTGGTTCAGATTTTGTTTGAAGTGCTTCGAAATGGACTATGAGTACGTAAAGCCGATTGTCTGCTTTCAGTGATAATCCGACTGTTGGCCTAATCCAGTACTTTTCTCCCTCGTCAGGGGAGCAGTAGTACCTAATTCGGTCTTTATAATCTGATAACGCAGCCGAATACTACCTAATTCAGATCTCAGAGCCATTAAGCTCGACTTTTAGAGCCTAATTAGGGGCTGAATACAACCTAACTCTGTATTTAGAGTCTGACAAATGAGCCCGATATTACCTAATTCAGCTCTCAGTGCCATTTATTTCGGCTTTTAGAGCCTAATTAGGACTGAATACATACCTAATTCGGTCTTCATAGTCTGATAACGCAGCCCAATACTACCTAATTCAGATCTGAAAGCCTCCAAACATGATGTTCTGGCCATCTGAAACCGCTGAATACTACCTAATCCATTGCTTTTGTCCGTATTACTCTTTGAGCGGATAATGAATATCCTCATACTCTTCTATCAACCTTGCAAGGACCTCAAACTCTGCACCTTGAGGCGTCCCTGGCTCAGATTCAAGAAGCTGCTCAATGGCTTCTAATGCGGATTTATATTCCTGTTCGTTTTTTATAGATGGCCTTGTTGTCATCTTATTACCTTATGGAGTTTATTGGCTTTCCGACAGCCTTTAGTACTGCCATCATTCGTCAGGCATGGTGTTTATCACGCGTGTTAAATTCCCAGCAGCTAAGATCTGTTCATCAGTTAATGTCTGGTCTGTATGCTTTACCATCCTCATTTCTGAGCGGTCTTTATCTATCTCACAGACCAAAATATCTCCTACGGCAAAACCTAGCTCGGCACACAGCTCATCAGGCAAAGGCAAAAGGTTATTATTGATAATTTCAACGGAGTAACTCATGGCATCCCTCTGTGTCACAGTATTTACGAAATGATTAAACTTAATTCGAATGGTATTTTTTTAAAAGCTAGCGTAGATATGCGCTAACTGACAACCGCCAAGTCTGTCTATTTTGTTGTGTACTGGGGGATAGCCGATAATCAGAAATCGCTTACTTCGTCTCGGTGATTCTATATCGTCTGTTCTACTTAAAAACCTAAATATCCGCCTCTGACACTAAACAACTCTAATTATCAGCTACCTGACTCTGGGTAGAGCATTCCAACTAGTAGTAAAAGCAGGAGATAACAGCTCACGCTTCATCCCCCAGGACTGTTTAGTGCCTTTGCTGGCGAAGTATAGAGAGTTTGGCATTTGCTGATTGATTTGATCCATGAGCCCCATTAATGCAGAGTTACCTCGCACTGTGTCACTAGTGCCAAATAAGTCTTGCTGGCAAACGCCATGGGAGTAGAAGTCAGACAACATCACACCAGCCTTGGCATACCGAAAACCATCTCTCCATATGGCATCTAAAAGCTTACTGGCTACATGCAGAAAATCGCGAGTATCGTCGGATGGGTAGCTTAGCTCTGCGCTTCGGCTATTTGAGTAGTAAGGGTCTAGCTGATGATCACTAAAGGGGCTAGTTCTTAAAAAGACACTGATACGTTTCGCCTGGCATCGCTCTTGCCTTAGTTTTTTACAGGCCCTATGCACGTATTCAGATATGGCTTCGTGCATTGCAGCCAGCTCTGTGACTCTTTCACCAAAGGCTCTTGAGCTGACAATTTCCTTTTTAGTGGGCGGTATATCTTCAAGCTCAATACAGGATTCACCATTCAACTCCATCACTGTGCGCTCGACCACGACTGAAAATTGCTGGCGTATCAACTTAGTGGGTGCATCAGCCAAATCCAGCACCGTATAAATGCCCATATCCTCTAGCCGCTTGGTTAGTCGCCCACCAATACCCCACACCTCATTGACAGGTAATAAGGCCATTAGCTTGCGTTGCCGCTCCTTACGGGTTAAATCCACCACACCACCAGTTTTAGGCCACGACTTAGCGCCATGGTTTGCCAGCTTTGCCAAGGTCTTTGTTGGTGCTATGCCCACACAAACACTAATGCCAATCCACTGCTGAACACGCTGGCGAATTTGATGACCAAAGTCAGTCAGGTTGACTGCACTTGCTACCCCTGATAAATCCAAAAAAGCTTCGTCGATGCTGTACACCTCAACCGCCGGTGCCATTTCTTCTAAAGTACGCATCACCCGAGCTGACATGTCGGCATAAAGTGCATAGTTGGAAGAAAAAGCCACCACGTTGTTTTTCTCCAACAGCTCCCTGATTTGAAATACCGGAACGCCCATTTTGATGCCCAGAGCCTTGGCTTCTTTTGATCTAGCTACTACACAACCATCGTTATTCGACAACACCACCACTGCACGATTAGCCAAATCAGGGCGGAACAGCTTTTCGCATGAAGCGTAGAAGTTGTTGCAGTCCACCAAAGCAAATACACGACTCATACTATTGGGCTCGTTTTGAACGGGTCATTTGCCTGACAATGTTGGTGACTACACCGAATAGCGCTAACTCAGCATCATCAGTGAAGGTGATAGGTGGGTAAGCTTTATTGCGGGGGATGAGTTGCACTTCAGGCGTCAATGCCAGTTCTTTCACAGTAAACTCGCCATTCACCTGAGCGATCACAACATCGCCATGCTGCGGTGTGACCGAACGGTCTACCACCAGAATATCGTCAGGATGAATGCCAGCTTCAATCATCGAATCCCCCTCTACCCGAACAAAGTAGGTAGCAGCGGGACGCTTAATGCAAAGCTCGTTTAAATCCAGCGTTTGCTCCACATAGTCCTGTGCAGGCGAAGGGAAGCCAGCAGGGATTTTGCTCTGGTATAGGGGAATGCTGTAGTGGGTGGTAGGTTCTGCGAACCCAATAAACTGAATTGTCATAGCGCCCAAATACTGTATATAAACACAGTTAATGATCGCTGATTTTTACAGAATGTCAATCATGGTTGCTAAGCTTTAGAAAAGCGAAGGCCGCCAACATTAACTTTGTTACTTCCTGTCAGCACACAAAAGCTAACGCAGATGGCCCAGACTCGATTATATTGTTCAGATAGTTCTAAACTAATGTACAACCAATATCTGCTTTTGCCACGCAGTGGAAATCACACACCAGTTTGAGTTAGGTGTTGTATACGGAATTAGGGGAATTCTAGGCACCTGTGGTGGTTTTGGTAAATTCTGATGCGTCACTAATCACGATAGTCTAATTATGACTTTTTTGTCAGCCAACGACCGATAGGCCCACAAGCCTTCTTAGGCTCAGGAAGTGACTGCTCTAGCCATTCTCGATCTCTCAAGTAAAGCCAGAAAAAGGCTGCGGCACAGTCAGACTTAAAGTTACACCGCATTGCACCAGGCTGCATCTGTCGATATCTTAGTATTTGTACTCGGTAAGCACGTCTTTTTGATTCAAAGCGGCATTTCTTACGCCATTCAACCAGTCCCGGTTCAGCGGAGATCGCTTGCTCAACCGACCCGACACCAACACCACAAATGCATGAGATTTTGCGTCGATGCACCCCCTGACGCGCTAAACTTATAATTCTCTGATGAACGCTGTCATTCAACAACTTAGGTTTTAGGTGTAATTTAACACCATTAATTGCAGCCAGCCTTTTTAAGTAACTTCGACTTTTCCCAGTCTCTCTGTAAACAGCCTCAAGAGAATAACCTTGCTTTAATAACAGCAGGCATCGCTGTTCAAGTTCATCTTTGGTTGAGTTTTGCCTTTGATTAAGACAACTTTCTTCAACCGGTACAGAATATTCAAAAAACTTTTCCACTGACTTAAATAACCAAGCTCCTAACAAGAGATGCCTAAATGGGTGGCAATTCGTTCCAGCAGATAACAATTCTGAAATATAATGGTAATCGGTTGGATGGCGCGGAAAAAGCGAATTTTGCATTGGGTATTTGGCAAGATCGGTTACTAGCTCCCTCATTAGTAGCTTTCTGCGAACTGAGCCATTCTCAGTAATAAAATCGAGCTCATGTAATCGAGAGCGATACCTATTAGTAAAGTCTATTGTAGGTATTATTTGTTCCATTTTGGTAAGGAGGTCGAAGCCAAACCTTGCAGTATCGTTCTCAATATCGGAGGCCGCCTCTGCCACACCATGCACTATCGGTGGAAAGCCTGCACATAATCGTTGCCTTTCTTTCAGTTCAAAAGACATCAGTCGAACTTGGTGTTCCCAACAAGATGTTATCCCAGGTATTTGATGTGACCGGTGCCAGTAAGAAACACCTAGATTAAATAGGTCCTGCGAAACACAAATTGGACACCACTTTAAATACAAAGTCCCCCCACTATTAAATGAAGGTAGCTGGCTGTGGCGGAAAGCACCTGCTCCATCACCTGAGAGTAAATCCTTTTTTAGTGAATTTGAGTGCTGCGGTAAGTAAAAGAAAAAAAGCGGTGCCAAAGTCTGGCTGATTAATTGGCTCTCAGCATCTTCACCTGAGAATTTTGATAATCGGGATATACCTGCTGTCAAAAAAGGATGAATAGAAACACGATTGGAACCAAAGACTCTAAAGCTGAACGAACGAACTGATTCACCAGACAAACCAACATACCTTATCAAGCGCCCAAGAAGGAGTTCATCTGGTAAGGCTCTTGGTAGCTCCATTTTACCACCTACTCTTACTTAAAAATTTCCAGTGGATCATCACATAGGACTCCTGCACGACTTAAAATTTCAAGAGGGTCACTCTCCAGCGACACTCTTTGAATAAGATGGGTATCCATCATCCGATCTATTAAATCCTCGGCTAACTCCAATTCAATTAATGCTTCATAAAACTCAGGATGATGCGGTCGAGTTAAGTCTCCTGGAATTGTAATAGGCTTAGATTTGGTGTTAACGATTTCTTTTGACGGAATATCTTCATTCTGATGACTTTTGAGTTCAGATTTATCATCTTTCCGATTCCTTTTAAGAATTGAAAGTGCTTGTTTCTTCCTCATTTCTTCTGTTAAATTTTTCGTTGCGCGTATAGCAATACTCGCTCCAAGTTCAAGTACTTCTTCTGTAATCCTCTCGTCATGAGAACCAATAACTGCCTGTTGGGCCGAATAGTAGATTCGAACAGCTAAATCCATATTGCCAACAGATAGCGAGTATAGTTTGTTACTTAAACTCGGTGTTAACGACGTTTCAATATTCGTCCACTGCAAGCACCAAAGCTCATCAACGAACAATTCCCATTCATCATCCCTTTTCATAAGCTCTACATCGAAATACCCACTGCTTTCAGCACGTCGCGCTGATTTAAAACTCTTGCTTAGAAGTTTATCAAATGGAGGGTTTGCGCAGAAAAGCAAGGGTATACCTAAATTATTAACCAAGTTATGCAAAAATCCTAAAAGTCGATCCGCACCACCTGCTTTAGCAAGGTTTAAGTTTTGCATTTCATCAATAACTAAGATACCAAGGAAACTTGTCTTCATTAATGCTTCAATTTGTTGAAGTAAAAGCGCTATAGTCCCAGCAGGTTTTGTTGGTGGATGTCCTAGTTTTTGATCGATCTGCTCTAAAATTCGATGACAAAGACCTTTGACACTTGAATCATCTGGACAGTCAACTTTTATCCATACAATTTGTGGAATTGATAACACCATGTTTTGGTAAATTTTATGCTCAATAACATCGGGAAAGCAGTTCAGCACCTGCTCAAGCATGCAGGTTTTGCCAACCCCACTTTCACCGATTATTGTAATTCCACTGCCTTTAGGCTGGAAAAATCCAGTCCTCGGTTCAACATTAGGTCGATTATCTAATGAATAGTGTAGATAGTTCATTGTTGTCGGGGATAAAGGATTTTTTGCTGAGTATCCTTCTCTGATCGCAATTTCGATTGCTCTGAAAACCTCAAAATAGATTGGAAGAGGCTGCCTCAAGGCTTTTAATCGAGTAAGGTATTCCAGTCTTTCAAATGCTTTTAGCTTTGTTTCTTCGGCCCGTCTCTTTGGATAATAACTAAGCCTAGCAACTAATTCTTCGTCTACAACTTTTGGTGGTAAGGCTTCAATTAAAGGGTTACCGCGATGCTCAGGTAATATAGCTTCATGATAATTGGCGCATTCACATCTCATGATCACTACCCTTTCTTCGCTTAAGTATTGAAATTATTTTTTCCTTTTTATCCACAAGACGGTTACTAGAGAAATCTTGTGCAGTAGTTAGATCAGCTTGGAGGTTGGGTGAGCTTACATCTTCCCCTCGTTGGGCGAGAATTGCTTCCCTTCGTCTGGTTTTCATGTCCTTTGTCCTCTCAGACTTTGAGCTGAGTGGTGGAGCCAATGCCGCTTCTTCTTTTGCATTTTCTATAACCTGATTTCTTCTCTGGTGTCGCTCTATTGATTTAGCCGTTGGTTTGGCTTTGTTTTTCTCCAGTTTTATCCAATCGTCAAAATATAAGATATCAGCTAAATGCCTATGAGCAAAATTAGCAGACTCTTTCATAAGATTACACCGCGTAAAGCCGCTTTCATCCTCCAGCCTGACATAGATAAAACTGGAGTTATCATTATCAATCAAAGCTTTAAGTAACCATGAGCCATTATTTCTTGCTATTACTTTCCACGCCTCAAAGTCTGGATGGTCGGTGCTATAGTACATTTGGTCATTAAGCCGAATACCTTTACCTGTCATGGTTACTTTGGTCGTTGGCAAAAGCCGAGCACGAACATGTGCTTCGTCTGCACGACTCAAGCTATGCTTCTGAGCTTTCAGATGCAAATTCCAATAATTCAGGGGAGTAGGAGAGAGTCCAGACTCAATAAGTGAGGTACTCTGTTTGGCTAAGTCTTTAAATACCGAACTGTTATGCTCTAGTACTTCATCAATAAGAAGCTTAGTTATCTCTCTGAGTGTCATCGTTGCGTCTAACCTTGGGTCTCGATCACCTCTAATGTAGTTCCGACCTTTCGTTGTCCCTAACAACTCATGAATTAACTTATCATTCAGGATCTTGAAACGACCCTCTACTATACCTTTCATTTCTGGCCTGTAAGGAGGTGCTATGCTCAAATGCCCAATCAATGGTACTGCGAGATCTTCTGCATTTTTACAAATAAACTCACCACGATCACATAACAGCCGTTGAGGGATGTGATGACAAGGCCAATCGGCTTCTTCTATTTCTATACCAAACCCAGCACAATATTCTTTCTTGGAGGTGAAACTATTAATTAATGCCTGACGACCAGCTCTCCAAGAAGCATATTCCATTGAGACATGAAGACCCACAATCATTCGACTTGTTTTATCAACCACACAGTAGACTGTTGGTCTTCCTAATACGTGATTTCTCCGAAAGTCTGAAACTATATGGACGTCCAATACTGTTGCATCTAGTTCAAAACAACTGCCAGGAACTTCTGCATGATCAGTCGCAGAGCCTCTCAAGCCACGCTTATTGCGGTCAAAATCACCCTGATTGGTTTGTTTACGTATAAGTGTATGTGCAGGAACTAGCTTCTTAACCCAGTAAACAAATGCTCTGTAGTTAGGCACTAGAGCCACTCGCGACTCAGACTCAGCAGCAATCAACTCATCAGCATAGTGTTTATATTCCTTAAGCATTTTGATATAAACTCGACTGAATTTAACTTTATCTCCCTTAAGGCCGAATTCCTTCATAGCCTTTAGAAATAAGGTTTTATCAAATTCAGTGGTATTAACTCCACTAGGAGCTTCAACGCTCGGGCTAGATAACTGGATTGGCGAACCGCGCTTTAATTTACCAGCGATTCTGGATTTGCCTCTCCCTCCCGAGTTCTTATAACTTGGTAAAAGCGCATTTCGATCTTGCCCATATTTCCAATAAAGGTTTAGAACTCGATAAATATTCTGCACATAGGTTTTATTGGATTTCGCGTGTAACGAAATAACTTTACTACGAGGTTGTTCAACCAAATTTAGCAAGAAGTTCGGCTCAGATATCAAGTCGACAATAAGTTGATATTTTTCATCTCTAATTAGAAGATAGCGTTCTGAAATGTCATCTTCTGACTGCAATTGGTAATAAGGAAGTAAATATGAACTTAATTGAAATTTACTGGCTTTAATTGCCTCATGAAATATATTAAAACTTAGTTTTAGTGGTCGTTGTAGTGCTTTTGACTCAACAAGTGGAAATAGAATATAAATTTGTATTTCATTATAAAATTGTAAAATCCTGTATAGGCCGTCTTC
>NZ_JAJOYT010000013.1 GCF_021290965.1 Rheinheimera faecalis
CCCCAAAGCGGACCTTAGAGGGCCTTGCCCAGAGATGAGCCAATAATTACTCCAAAGCTCATGATAATAACTGCCGCAACAAATGCCGCTAACACAATCAGGCCAGTTTTCTGGGCTTTTGGCACTGAGTTCCACCAATTTTTAATTTCATTAATCATAAATCTTCCCTAAAACATCTGAATACGAAATTACTTAGCAATAACGCCTTGTTTTGCGGGCACCGAAGGTGATCCGCAACAGCAACTTGTTCTGTTTTGAGCTAGCTACTGAAAAAGTCAAGCTGCTCCTTTGTTCTTGCCAGGTTATCAATTCTAAAGTCTGAATCTTTATCAAGCAGGTAATTCATACAGGCATCAGGGTATGTTTCTTCGAAAGCGCACTTCATTAACTCTACAGCCATTCTCAGAAACCCCTCTTTATTGGCATAAAGCACCGTTTCGCCATAAGCAACCAACTTAGCTTCTGCTTCACCTTTAGGAATATGAATATCCAATTCATTTAGAAATTTTAATATATCTTCATCTCTCATAGATCTTTCCCTAGTGAAACAGAACTTTTTAATAGAAGGTTCTCTGCCCGCAAGTCGAACATTTCTCTGCCTTCTTTCATGATTTTTACTCATACCAAACTAACGATGATGTACCTCTATTTCAACAGGTTTTTCTGAAATCACTAAATTTATGGCCGACAAAACTTATACGGGCAGTACGCTAGTTGTTATTAAATTTACTCCAGAGAGGTATCTGGAAATCTAACCTTTGGTTTGGGTCAACAAAATGAGGAATGATCTGCGATTTACCACAAAGCATTGCTCCGTTTCTGGCACAAACTGACTTTCCGTTTCACTCTTATATTAGGCGCCTGATGTCTTCATCGTGCGGCACTAAATGACTTGCATAGCAGAAACACAACCTTTTCAGAGAGCACTCTGCACAGCAAGCAGCGGTTATTTCCTCTGTGTTGTTTTTTCAATAGCCATTTTTACTTCGTCCCCAGTGACAACCAACCTCATCTGTCCAACTTCGACATAACGATTAAAATCATTGGCCGCAAAGTGCTGCAACTTGGCCTCAAGAGTTGAAGGACCAAGCCATTTAGCGCTGTGAACACCAAAATCTGTCTCATTTCTTTCCAGTAACAGCTTGGGTTTTTCGTCATTTAAGCGATAGAGCTTAAGGATATTGCGACTAAAGTTATCTGACATCCGGCTATCCACATACTCAAACACCAACTGACTATCAGGTGAAAACACCGGATAACCAGTTAATTCAGTCGTTCGTTTTGTTTTGCGATCAATCAGTAAATAACTCCACCATTCCCAGCCTGCTTTAAAGATCACGCAGTACCTTTTGCTGTGGTCACAACCCCACAAAGAGAAATCCTGATAACGCTCAGCATCGTCTGCGATAAAGTCTTGCAGCACAAGTTCGGCGCCATCAAGGTAAGCCAATGTAATTTTGCCCTGCTTTTTTTGATAGATATCCGCAAAATAGGTCGCTATTTGTTCAGGCCCCTGCTCTTTTGTGCAGTGCTCATAGGCCTGAAATTGCTCATAAGTAAATTGCACTGGCAAGGAGTTACACAATTGCAGCAGCGTCATATGCCTGACAGGTTCTGCTGCCTGAAGTGGAGCCGTGGCATTAAATAAGCAGATCAGGCTGATGCTCATTATTAGGTGTTGAATTTTCATCATTGTTAGTCCTTTAACTTAAGAAAAAGCAGCCACTAAGGCTGCTGAATTTTATAACCCTTCATATGCTTTAAATACGCGACTAAGTGATCGATATCCTGGCTACTCAACTGCGGAAAAGTGGGCATTTTGCTTTTGTATCTGTAGCCGGATGCGTTCGGGATAAAGGCCTTTAGGTGATCTTCAGTCCAGTACTCTGTGACGTTTTTTGGCGCGTTTAGCTCAGGACCTAGTTCGCCACCTTGCAGGTTGATGGAATGACAGCTGATGCAGCTTTGTTTAAATAACAAAAAGCCCTGATAAGCCGCCGAGCTTTGGGCTGCGTTGGTTGGATAGAGTTTGGGGTAACGTTGCTGAAAACTGACCAGCTCTAGCTTCACTAACTGATAAGGCCAGGGTCTGGTTTTTTCCACCGCTTTGCCTTGTTTCCACACCAGATAAAATGGCGCAGGCGATACCATGGCTTTGCCCTGGGCGACAAGGGAAAAATCAAAGTCCTTTTTGCCTGTTTCGGCAAACACCAATACCGCCTGGTCATCCAGCAAAAACTCTAAAGGCATACTAGGCGCATAGCCATCAGAGGCGGTCAACACCACTTCATCTGCAGCCTGATCCTGCTTATAACCTGCAGCCTTTAACAGCTGCAGTAAAGACACGCCTTCAAAGCTTTTTTCGCTGTTATACACAGGGTCAAATAGCTTGATCTGCTGCACTGGTACTTTTTGTGTGATGTCGGCCAGTGTCCAGTTCACCTTCTGATCAGGCAGCTGAATATCCAAGCTTTGAGCATAAAGAGCTGAAGATAAAACGCCACAAAGCAAAAGCAACGCCGATGCCAAAAGTCTGTTCATAGCTGCTCCTGCCTGCTCTGTTGATAAAAAGATACTGTGCTGGATTTTCCGAGTTCAGTCTAGCTCTACTACAGCCACCAGCGCCTCATGATCAGAAGGATACAAGCCGTTGTATCTTCTGTTATCCACCTGATAACTGGCTACCTGCAGGTTTTTACTTACGAAAATAAAATCTATGGTTTGGCTTGGGCTATTAGGTTCGCGGCCAAAACCATTGAAGGTACCGGCGTTTTTGGAAAGCTTTTGTTTAGCAACCAAAGCACTGTCGTTTAAGCTTTTACTCAGCGCTTTGTAGGGCTCACTGCTCGGCTCCACATTAAAATCACCGGTCAGCAGCACTTTGCTCTCTTTGGGTAATTGTTCCACTTCGACTTTCAGTAACAAGGCGCTTTGCAGCTGGGCTTGCTGGCCCATATGGTCAAAATGCGTATTCAAAAAATAAAAGCTCTGGCCGGATTTCAGCGCTTTAAACTGAGTTTTAGTAAAAGTGCGGTTTAAATCTGCATCCCAGCCTTTTGATACTTTTTCTGGTGTTTCAGATAACCATAAGGTTTTGGCCGAAAGCAGCTGTAGCTTGTCTTTGCGATAGAGCACAGCAGTGCTTTCGCCTTTGGTTTTGCCGTCGTCCCGGCCTTCGCCAAACCACTGATACTGCGGCAACATAGCTACTAAATCGTGCACCTGAAATAGTTCGGCTTCCTGTAAACCGATCAAGTCCGGTTGTTGGGTCTGGATTAAATGCGCCAGCAATAACTTACGCTCTGGCCAGTACTGCGGCATACCTTCAGCTTCACATAAACCACAACGAATGTTGTAGCTTATTAGTTTGAGTGATTCGGCTTGGGCCAGCCCTGAAAAAGCCAGCAGGGATAAAATAAGTAGTAAAAATTTCATGCAGTTAGCCTGTTCAGGTAAAAAGAAGCTACAAAACTAACCTAACAACTTTGCCGAATTATTAATTCTGATGGCATTAAAAGGTCAGCCCCTAATTCACCCGACAACAAGATGCGGGCGGCAGTACGGCCTTTTTCGTCACTATGCTGAGCAATAGTGGTCAGGCTGGGGTAAGAACGCTCAGCTTCTTCAATACCATCAAAGCCAGCCACTACTAAATCGTCCGGTATATTGATCCCCAGCTCACGCGCTACCGCCATGGCCGCCAAGGCAATACGGTCGCTCATACACAGCAGTACTTGAGGTCGCGGAAATTGGGTTAAAGCTTCACGGGCTGCCACTAAAGCAAAATGGTGGGTATTCAGTGGAATATGCCACACTGCATCGGCAGGTAAATCGCGGCCTTGTTCTATGGCTGCAGCTAAATAACCATCTAAACGACGGCGGGAAATGGCTTGTTCTGTGCTGTACAGCTCATGCGGCTGAATACGGCATACCCGGTCTGATTCAATCAAGCGCAACCCCAGCACTGCTACTTTGCCCTGCATTTTAGCAAAAGCATGTTCAGCAATACGGTGTGCAGCGGCATAGTTATCGACGTTAACCGACACCACATTATCCAGATTGCAGTCGACTGTGATCAAGGGCTTACCGCTTTTGATAATGCGGTTCAGCTGCTCAGGGTTACTGGGCGCACCATACAAAATAAAAGCATCGGGTACAGCTTCAGCGCTACTGCTGCTGGTGTTATGGCGGCCAGATAACAACAGCATATCCATGCCGTGTTCCTGCAGCACTTCGGCTACACCTTTAATAAATTGATTGGCAACAGGATCGCTGACTGAATATTCCAGCGTGTCTGACAATAACACCGCCACAATGCCGGAGCGGCCTGTACGCAAACTGCGGGCTGCGGCATTAGGGCCGTCGTAACCCAATTCTGTGCATTGTTGCAAAATACGTTGGCGTAATTCAGGGGAAAGTTGATCGGGTCTGTTGTAGGCATTGGAAACAGTAGCGACTGAAACCCCCAGGTAGGAAGCGACAGTTTTTAAATTCAGTTTTTTTGGTTTTTCAGTTGCCGACACAGCCATAACACCCTGTTTTAGTTCAGGCTTTATCATGCCTGTTCAGTAGCAGAATTGCCAGCGCCCGAAACAGAACCTGAGCCCGGTACTATCAGGCTGACCAAAAGTCCTGCGCCCTGATTTTGCAGGCTTAAACTGCCACCATGAGCTTCAGCTATATCGCGGCATAAAGTTAAACCTATGCCAGAGCCATTCTCCTTGCTGGTGTAAAAAGGCACCATGGCATGGGCTAAAGCTTCGCTGCTCATACCGCCGCCAGCATCCTGGATACGGATCAATAACTGATCAGGCAATTCGGTAAAACTTAACTGAATTTGCTCCGGATCAGAGCCGGATTCGTGGGCGTTTTTTAATAGGTTTAATAGCAACTGTGATAACTGCAGCGGGTCGGCCAGCCAGACACGGTGAGGTAAATCGCCTTCCAGTTCAAACTCGTACTGGTCCTGTAACTGATTAATCAACCGGGCCCACTGCACTGGCGCCAAAGCTGGGGTAGGTAATTTGGCAAACTGAATATAGGATTGCAAAAACTGATTTAAATGCTGCTGGCGCTCACTGATGGTCTGGAAAATTTGTTGCAACTGTTTGTGCTGCAGCTCTGTCGCCACTAACTGGCCTGAGTAGGCCAACGAGGACAAAGGCGCCAGTGTATTATTCAGTTCATGCCCTATCACCCGCAGCAGCTTTTTCCAGGCTTTGACTTCTTCGCGGTGAATTTCACGGGTCATAGGTTTTAACAAATACAGCTGATGTGTTTTTTGATTTAGCGAAAAACTGCTTACCGACAAATGCCAGATCGACACTGGTTCGCCCAAATGCAGCAAACCTTGTTGGCCGCTTTGAATAGCCAGGGCAAGTTCAGGTAATTCCGCTATTAACTCTGAAAACAGCAGCCCTTCAAACTTTTGGCCCTGATGCAATAAGACACGGGCTGCAGGGTTGGTCATCAGCACCCTACCTGTCTGGTCTGTTAAGACCATAGCGCTTGGGCTGGATTGCAAAACAGTATCGAGCAGCAATTCACGCTGATACAAAGTGGCGCGTTCCTGCCGCAGTTGCGCCGACATTTGCTGCAATACTTCAGCTAAAGGTTTTAACTCCCGTAACAGTTGCCTATTGGCATCGACATTAAAACTGCCATCCTGCAAATTTTGAGCATGTAAATTCAGCGCTTCAATTTCTTGCAGTAAAGGTTTTAACATCACCTGAATAACCAATAGAACCAGCAGATCAAAACCGGTAAACAGCAAGTACCATAGCGGATCCGAATCGAGATACTGTAACAGCAAAAAAGCCGGTACAAGCAAAGCCAGCACCAGCAGATATAAATGCCTGATCAGTCGCATATTGATTTACACCTTTTCAGTGCAGTAAATACGCCACTACTATTCGCGTTATGCAGGTTCAATACCGTAGAACTCCATTCTCCGGTATAAAGCCTGACGGCTTATACCCAATTGTTTAGCAGCCCGGGCCACTACTCCCTGAGCTTGTTGCAGCGCTTGTTCAATTTGCTGTTTATCCAAATCATCCAAAGCTTTTTTCGTTGTGCTTAGCTCTTGTGGCAAAGCTAAATCGGCAGCATCAATTTCATCAGCCAAAGTCAGTAATAAAGCGCGCTGACATAAATTTTGCAGCTCACGCACATTGCCAGGCCAGTGGTAACTTTGCAGCGCCTGCTCGGCTTTTTTCGTTAAACTTTTTTGACCTGCTAAAAAATGTCGCGCTAAAGGCACAATGTCATCCACTCTGTCTTTCAGCGATGGCAAATGCAGCTGTACTACGTTGATGCGGTAATACAAATCCTGGCGGAAAATTCCTGAGCTGATGGCTTTGGTTAAATCTGCATTGGTGGCGCTGATAATACGCACATCCACTTTGCGGGTCTGACTGGAACCCAGACGTTCGAATTCGCCGGTTTGTAACACACGCAGTAACTTCATCTGGCCCGATAACGACAAGTTACCTATTTCATCCAGAAACAAAGTACCGCCATCTGCAGCTTCAAAACGGCCAATACGGGTTTTAGTGGCACCGCTGTAGGCTCCGGCTTCTGCACCAAAGAGCTCAGCTTCCATTAAATCAGCAGGCAATGCGCCCATATTTACTTTAATCAAAGGCTGTTGTTTGCGGTTTGAATTGGCATGTAGCACCTGAGCTATGCCCTCTTTGCCAGCACCATTTTCACCAGTGATCAGTACTGCTGCATTGCTTGGTGCCAATTGCAATGCCATTTGTAGCAACTGCTCCATGGCTGTGCTCGCAAACACCAGACCACATAAATCTTTGCCGGCAAAAAGGCCCAATCTTTCTTGCTGCTTGCGTTCAGCCTTTAAATTTTGTTCGGTCAGTTGTTTAATTTTGAGCACATTAGCAACAGTGGTCAGCAAACGCTGGTCATCCCAGGGCTTGGCGATATAGTCGGTGGCACCGGCTTTGACCAGTTCCACCACCATATCCAGATGAGTCCAGGCTGTTAGCAGCACGACGGGAATAGCCGGGTGATCAGAGCGCAACTGATAAAACAGCTCTTTGCCCTGGGCGCCACTCATTTCACCCTGAGCAAAGTTCATATCCTGCAAAATCAGATCGATAGATTGCTGCTGCAAAATGCTTTTGGCCAGAGCCGGATGTTGGGCAATAAACACCTGATAACCCTGCAACTGAAACAGGGTCATCAGGGCGGTGCACACCGCCTCGTTATCGTCTATGACCAGTATTTTTTTCATCTTTTTATAGTACTTACAAAGTCTTAGTTGCTGTGGCCGGAGATATCCGTGTTGCTATTCTGGCAGGATACCATGTGGCCAGCGTGACACAAAGCAGCAGTAATAGCAGGGTCAGCATCACCAGCCATCCGCTCAAGACTGGAATACTAATCACCAAAGCCAGTGCCTGATTCAGCAATACTGCAGCAACAACACCCAATAGCCCTCCAAGCACAGTACATAACCATCCTTCAGCCAACAGCTCGAGCAAAATAGTGACTTTATTGGCACCCAATGCGCGTTTAATACCTATCTCCTTCTGCGACTTCAGTACATGGAAATGTGCATTGCTGTAACCGGAAATCATAGTGACCAGTAACATCAGCGCACTAAGCAAAGCCAACAACACAGACAGACCATATTCAGTGTTGTATAACCTTTGGTGTTGCTCCTGCAGAGTTCTGATATGAAAAATCTCTATATTGCTGTCTACCTGACGCAACAGGTTGTCCAATTGGCTGCGCACAGAAACCACCTGCTGAGGCTCCACTCGCAACAACAACGAATAGCCCCAATCCACGCCATAAAGAGGCGCTATCCGAATGGTGTTGTACATCACCATATCTGCTGAACGCTGCCCATAAAAATCACTGACCACGGCGGCGATGATGCCTTGATTCGTAGCCTGGCCAATAGGGTTATCACTCTCAAATAGCTTTTGTGCCACGGATTCTGTCAGTACCACCGGTGGACTCGAATCGCTATCAAAGGACTGTGGTATTTGTGGGAGCTGACCGCTTTTTAGCTCAACACCAAGCACCTGAAAGATGTCAGCAGAGGCATAATACTGCGGCACCGTAGATAGATTGTTACGCTCTTCATTGCCCACTTTGTAAAGACTGCCATTATTACCGCCTTGTAGTAGCGGTGATTGGTTGGTATAAGCGACAGCTACTACGCCGGGTAACTGACGTATTGCACCCAGTTGCCGTTCAAGTAATTCGCCAAGCGCCGGATACTGGCGTAACGCCGGCGTTGTTGGTTTGATTTGAACCAGCAGAGTGTTAGCTAAATCCAGTCCTGTAGGCTCCTGCAAACGCTCGTGTGTTTGTTTGGCCAATACCATGCTATTGAGGATCAAAGCCAGTGTAAGTGCCAGTTGCACCAACAACAGCGCCGTGACTACTTTACGTCGCAGCATTGTTTTTATCATTAGACGGATAGACATCATTTACTCCTTTAACTGCTGATTCAGCGCGCCAAACGAGGCACGTAAGGACGGATACAAAGTCACCAGATAGCTGCAAAACAAACTCAGCAGCAACAGAGCACTAAGCAACGAAAGATCCCAACTTGCAAACAGGCGATTAAAAGGCCATAGATAATTCATCAGCTGGATACTGGCAGCACCAATCAGCAAGGCAAACACCAAAGTAATGCAGGTCAGCACAACCACATCCACCAACAGTTGCTGCTGCAGCTGCCAGCGACTGGCGCCAAGCGCGCGGCGCAGACTGAACTCATACTGGTTGCTGATGTATCGGTTCAGCGATAAATGACTGGCGTTGAATATACAAACCACCAGAAACAACAGAGTGACCAGTGCGTACGCTTTCACGTCTCCCGACTCACGACCGAAATAACGGACAATATCACGCAGCGCTGGCAACTGATTATTAATATGAACCGGGTGACGGCCCGCAGCCTGCTCAGACTGTGCCAGTTGCAGCATAAAATCCTTATAGGCTTTCTGCTGTGCTGGTGTGTCCAACTGAACCCAGAACTGCAGCTGATGCAAAGCACCTGTGCGTCCCTGCGTCGCCAGTTGACGATAGTCGGTATCATCCATGGTTCGAGACATGGTGGCCGACATATAGTTCAGGTCGTAAGCTGTCTCCAGTGGCATAAACAGCTGTTCAGTATCAGATATGTGATTGCCATTATTCGCATCATACAAACGTGGCAACATCTGCCATGGGTTGATGACGGCACTGACTGTAAAATGGCGGTCATCCACCAATAATGATTTCCCCACAACATCAGCTGTACCGTATAACTTTTCGGCAAGTTGCTTGCCAATCACCACTTCATAGCGCGCACTGTTGTCAGGCCAAATACTTCCTGCAATGACGGGGACATCAAACAGCTGAAAAAAATCGCGCTGAGTCAGTCGTAAACGTACAGGCAACGGCTGTTGTTTACTGTCTAACCGGACATAACTATCAGAGCTGTACATCGCAGCTTGTGCGGTCGGAATACCGCTACTTGCGAGCTTTTGCACATTGCTATAACTCAGTACAGGCGGCGGCTCACAACCACTGTCGCAGTCCCCGGGGACCAACAGCATCATGGGGAAAAACAGCTTGTCGCTTTTCTGCGGCAGCGGGTCGCTGTTTAACCGGTAATAAAAGGTCGCATTAGCGAAAAACATGCCGAGGCCCAGGCTTAAAATCAGCACCGTTAGTAAATAAGGCAAGGGGGCACGTTTAATACTGACCAGGCTAATTTTGAAGTAATACTGCAATTGTTCCATTAGATGATTCCTTTCAGGCTACAGCCAGAGGGTCATACAACACAGCGTCGCTGAGTTGCCCGTCGATGATTTGGATTTGCCGGCTAGCCCGACGAGCCTGATCCGGATCATGGGTGACCATCAGGATAGTGCAACCATCGCGGTTGATTTGGTCCAGCAACTCCATGACCTGACGAGCCATCAGCGAGTCAAGATTACCTGTGGGTTCGTCGGCCAGTAAAACGCGTGGACTACCGGCTATGGCTCTGGCAATGGCAACACGTTGCTGCTGACCACCAGAAAGCTGACTAGGGTGATAATTACGACGCGCAGCTAAACCTACAGTTTCCAGCGCATGCTCTACACGACGCTTCCGCTCTGCTGGTTTAAAGCCACGATACCGAAGTGGCAGCTCAATATTGTCAAACAGGCTGTAGTCTTTAATCAGGTTAAAACCCTGAAAAATAAAGCCAATCTTCTCATTGCGCAGTGTCGATAACTCCCGGTCAGACAAGCCTTTAACCGACTTACCATCCAGCAGGTAATCACCTTGATCAAAGTTTTCCAAAGTTCCAAGTACATTGAGCAAAGTCGACTTCCCCGAACCCGAAGGACCAGTTAATGCCACAAACTCGCCTTCATTAACCCTAATACTGATGTCACGCAACGCATGTGTTTCCACCAGTTCAGTGCGAAAAATTTTTGATAAACCTGTTAATTCAATCATCATATCCTCCTGATCTATATCAGTTTAGCCGCACCTTAGCGGCATCCTTAAACTCACTCAAACTGGAAATCACTAGTTGATCGCCTTCTTTTGCACCATCTAGCAATTCCACCCATTGCACAGAAATAGCTCCAAGTTGCAAAGGGGTCTTTGTTGCCAATCCGTCTTGCACCAGATAACCAGTCCGGCCTCCGCCACTGGCCACAAAATCGCCACGTTTGATGCGAAGCACATTGTCTTTTTGCTCAATAATGACGCGGGCCGATAAACGCTGGTTCTGACGTAAGCTGGTGCTGTCGTTCTGAGAAAAACGTACCCGGGCTGTGACTAAGTTGTCTTTGACTTCAGGCGCTATATGACTCAGTTCACCTTTGAGTTGCTGATTGCCCAAATTCACTTCGACCGGCATACCCACGGCTAAATCGCGGATATAACTTTCCTGTACCGACAACTCAGCTTCGTAGCGACTTAAGTCGATCACAGTGAGCAAACCTACACCCGCAAGTACATGGCTTTGCTGCTCTACCAGCCAGTTACCGACCTGGCCTGTCACAGGTGCTTTAATTTGTAAGGCCGCCAGCTTTCTATCCAGTTCAGACACGACCAAAGCCTGACGAGCTAAAGCGGACTGACCAGACTTTTTTTCGAAATTAAGCTTATCCGAAGCCAAGGCGACTTTACGTTTGGCATGGTCAAATTCCAGCTCAGCCTGCAATAACTTGTCTTTGGCGACGTCGTAATCCAGTTGACGAATTACACCCACTTTAATGGATTGCTCAGCGCGGGCCAGTTCACGTTTGGCGGCTATTAAGTTGACCTGAGCCGTATTTTGCACCTGCTCCATATCCAGCTTCAGTTCACGTGCTAATAAAGCGGTACGCTCAAAGTCAGATTCCATACTGGCCAGTAAAGCGCGTTGTTGCTCTAACTCGTTATCCAGAGCCGGGCTTGATACCACAGCCAATAAATCGCCTAGTTGCACTGCTTCACCAGGTTGCTTCAGATACTGAACCTGACCCGCTTCCTGACTAAATAAAGTAGGCGCATTGGCCGCAACCACTCTACCCTGCACCGATAAGTCGCGGGTAAAACTGCCGCGTTCCACTATAGCCAGCTGCACCTGATCTTTTGGCAACACCAAAGATGCCTGAGCCGAGCTGGCCGCCAGCAGGCTATAACTGATATAACAGATACCAGCCATAAACAAAGTGGCGAGCGCTGGACGACGCCACTGTCTGGTTTTGTGCGGTTGGATTTGAATATCCTGATTTTCTGTGCCCTGGATCATCGTAGTTCTCCGTATTCTGATTAACCAGATATAGCAGGGAACGTGCCAGCACAAAAAATATGCGTAACTTATTGTTTTATAATGAAACAATGAAAATTTAATGACTAATTAAAACTGTCCGCGGACATAAAAAGTGTCCGCAAACATCAGCCGGACAGCGGACATCCGGAAACGAAGGAGTAAAGATGCATTATTTATTGCAGTATCAAACATCAGCGGATTATCTGGAAAAGCGGGTGTTGTTTCGTGCCGAACATTTGCAGTTGGCCTGGTTGGCCGCTGAACGAGGTGAGTTGGTATTAGGCGGAGCAGTTGGCGAGCCCATAGAAAGCGCGATGCTGCTGTTTAACGTTGCAGATGCGGCGCAGGTGAAAGCCTTTGCCGAATCGGATCCCTACGTGATCAACGGCTTAGTCAGCAGCTACCGTATCCTGCCATGGCATACGGTAGTGGGTGAACAAGCCGCAACGCCTATAAGGGTCTGAGCCATCGGCTCTGACCTCAAAATCTGAACAGCTTCTATAACAGTTCTGAACCCGGTCGATTTTGATAGTAGATATGAGCTAAATATGTGGGTCAGAGCCAAATATGGGGGTCAGAGCTAAAGCTCTGACCCCAGTTTTACTTTTTCTGCCACTGACCGTTTAGCTGGATAAACTGGCCAGCTTCGGTTTTTTCTATGGCTTTTTGGCCTGCAATAGCTTCGACATCAGATAGCTGAATACCGTTTTTAGCGGCCAGTTTCTGATACTCAGCTTTGCGGGCTTTGTTAATTAAATCAGCTATTTCTTTGGCTTGCGCTGATGAGCCCACCACTCCTAAATAACCGTTCGGTTGTTCACCCACCAAGCCCTGGGTTTTTGCTGCGCCTAAGGCCGACATAGCTTGTTGTAAATCCATGGCCATTAAAGGCAAACTGACAGCAAATACAGCTGAAAGGGCTAATTTAGTTAAAGTTTTCATATCTTGGCTTCCTTAAAATAAACCGCTGGAATCACTGATTAATTCGTCCAGTTCTTTGTCCACTTTAATCAAAATTTCATGCTGAATTTTGACATTCAAATTGATATTAATCGGCTCATTGGGCATAGCCACCTGCACTGTTGGGGTACAGGCTGCAGTGACTAAGATGGCCAAACAAAGGCTTAGAGCTTTGTTCATGCGGCACCTCCATGTGCCTTACCCTGATGGGCGGCCTTTGGCCGTGAAAATTGTCTATCCTGCCAATTATGCATTGTTACTCCTTGCGGGCATCTTTGGCTTTTTGGGCTGCCAGACGCTGTTGAACCCGTTTTTTCACTAACTCGCTGACCTGACCACTTAACTGTAGGCTGGTGATCATTGCCGGTAAATTCTCTTCTAAATTAATACTGAAATTCACAGCCCGGCCTTTTTCAAAATCCGGGTTATTGCCTTCCAGTTTAAGCGCCAGTAACAACTGGCCTTCTTTGCTGTAACTGACTCCGGCTGACAGCACTGAAAAATGAAAATTCTGTAGTGCCTGCATTACAATCTTCATGCCCTGATTCGATGCGGCCATAGCCTGAGCTTTTTGCGACTGATAGGCAATTTTGCCACCAGGCTCCAAAGCCGCCACAGAGCCCTGGGCCACAGTCAGCTTGCCTTGTTCTATGCTCAGAGGCAAAGTACCAGATATAGTTCCTTGCCCTGTCATATCGGCGCTGGGGTGCTGCTTCAGCAGCTCTGCCAACTGTAATTTATCGAGTTGCAGCAATACTTTAGCATCTTTACTTAAATCGATCTGCTGCTGGGTGCCTCTGACCTGTCCGCCAAATAAAGCCAGTTGCAGCTGCTTCAGGTCTAACTTACCTTTGAACCAATCCGGCGCTTTTGTTTTGTACACCGCATTCAATTCCAAAGGCCCCATCACCAGACCATGGTTAATCTGTTGTAGCTTTAGATCCCCAGTCTGAACTGTCCAGGCCGCACCTTCGCTGAACAACTTTAGTTTGGTGGTTAAACCGGTAAATACAGTTCTGTCGTAAATACCGCTTAAATCCCGAAGCACCAGTTCTGTTTGCTGCTTGGTCAGCGCCATGCTGCCAAGGTCAAACTCCAACTGACCTTTGCCTGACGCTTTGCCTTTTTGCAACGTCAGCAGTTCAGGCCAAAAAGGTCCAATTTGCAGCGGGTTACCGGCCAGAAAAAACAGCTCTGGTAAGGTCCAACTGGCACTGACTTTTTGCTCTGCCATTTGTATTTTATGATCAAGTGCCAAAGATAAACTGTTCGCTAACCGACCTTCGATTTGTGCTTGTTGCTGTTGATACAAAACAGTGCCGGCCCAATTCCAGTCCAGCGTTTTGAGCAAAGGATGCTGCAGCTGCTTCACTTCAAGTTTCAGATCGCTTTTCAGCTGCGCATTCACCAACTGCGTTGGGTCCAATTCCAGCTGCAATGAGCTTGCATTCAGCACCAACTGCTGTACCTGCAAATCAGGTTGCTGATAACTGGTGGTTAGTTGCAAAGGTTCGGTAGCTTCAAATTGCAGCAGGTTGTTTTGCCAGACGGCTCGACCGCTTAGCTTTAACATTAAGTCAGAGAGTTGATACTGCTGCCAATTGAGCTTGCTGCTTAAAAGGCTCAGTTCAAACTGTGGAATTTGCAGTTGTTCGGCTGTTGGTGTGATCAAGGCTTTGAGCGCCAGCTTTGCATCGCCGACACCTTCAATAAATACGGCTTGTTGATTCGCCAGTTGTAATTGTATCTGTTGGCTTTGTTCGCTGTAGGTTAAAGCGCCAGTGAGCAGGCAGTCGGTATTTTCAGTGTTGTTGCTGAGCTTAGTGTTTAAACGGGCACAAGGCAGCGAGACTTCTATCTGTTCGAACGTCAAAACCTTTGGTAACCAAAGCGGTAAGGTGGGTACTGAAGGCGCAGCTTCTTGTTCTGTTTCGGTGGATGCGGCCAGCTGTATATCCAATTGGGCTTTTAGGGATTTAGCTTTTACCAAATCCAAAGGCCAGGGCCAGCCCGTCCAGCCGAGCTCTAATTGTTCCAGTTGCACCTGCTGATGACCAGAAAACGGCAATTGTAAGGACAACTGTTCAACGCGCGCCGAGCCCCATGACAATTCAAGTCCTTGCCACTTTGGACTCAATTGAGTCCACCAAAATTGCAACTGAATAAAAGCAAATACGCTGCCTGCCAGCAGCAATAACAGCAGGTTCCATTTTAACCAGGATGTCGATTTTTTCGTGCCAGAAACAGGCTTAGTCACTTCGTATCCTCTTTGCTTGTCAGAACTATAAGCCAGACAGGCTGAATTATGAATGAATTCAGGCCCCTGGTCTGGCGCTAAACAGTGCCGGAAACCAGTGCTATTGAGCCGCTTCTGGCCGCATTGTATCGTTTTGTTACACAGTTGTATCTTTGTAAGCCAAAAGAAACGTGTTTTAATCGGGCCATCAACAAGGAGGAACCTATGAACAAATCTAAACTGGCAATAGCCATAGCTTTTGCCGTAACTTTAGCCGCTTGTGGCACTCAGACTCATACAAACTTACCCGCTGGCGTGAAATTAATTGACCAGTCAAAACCCCAGCAAGGCATTCATATTCCCTATAAAAAGTATCAGTTGGACAATGGTTTAACTGTTATTGTTCATGAAGATAACTCAGATCCGCTGGTGCATGTAGACGTCACCTACCATGTAGGTTCAGCCCGTGAAGAGTTAGGTAAATCAGGTTTTGCTCACTTCTTTGAACATATGATGTTTCAGGGTTCTGAAAACGTCGGTGACGAACAACACTTCAAAATTATCACCGAAGCTGGTGGTACCTTAAACGGCACGACCAACTCAGACCGCACCAACTACTTCGAAACAGTGCCGGTGAATCAGGTTGAAAAAATGCTCTGGTTAGAAGCTGACCGCATGGGCTTTTTACTGGACGCTGTCACAGAGAAGAAGTTTGAAGTTCAGCGTGAAACTGTGAAAAACGAACGGGGTCAGCGGGTGGACAACCAACCGTACGGCCGTTTAAATGAACGTGTATCTCAGGCATTGTATCCGGACGGCCACCCTTACTCCTGGCCTGTTATTGGTTATATGGACGATTTAAACCGCGCTAACGTCAATGACGTAAAAGCCTTTTTCCTGCGCTGGTATGGTCCAAATAACGCTACTTTAACAGTAGGTGGTGCTGTCAAAGCCGAAGATATTCTGCCTCTGGTGCAAAAGTATTTTGGCTCTATTCCACGTGGTCCTGAAGTGACGGATGCAACCAAGTCCTTCGTCAAACTGCCGGAAACCCGTTACATTTCGATGGAAGACAATGTGCATTTGCCACTGATCTACATCACCTATCCAACAGTCTACGCCACCCATAAAGACGAAGCCGCATTGGATATTTTGTCGGAAATTTTAGGCGGCGGTAACAACTCACTGCTTTATAAAAATCTGGTGAAAAACCAGCTGGCTGTGCAAGCCGCGGTATCGCACCCATGCCGTGAGCTGGCTTGTGAGTTTTCTTTATATGCACTGCCTCATCCGGCTTCAGGCAAAACTCTGGCCGATATCGAACAAGTAATCCGTGCCAGCCTGACCGAATTTGAACAACGTGGCGTGACAGACGACGATTTACTGAAAGTAAAAGCCAAGATGGAAGCCAGCAGCATTTTTGGTCTGCAAAGTGTATCCGGCAAAGTCAGCCAGTTAGCTGCCAGTCAGACCTTCCAGGGCAAACCCGATACTATTGCTGATGATATAGCCCGTTATAACGCCGTAACCAAAGAAGATGTAATGCGGGTGTACAACAGCTACATTAAAAATCAAAACTCTGTGGTGATGAGTGTGGTGCCAAAAGGTCAGAAACAACTGATTGCCAAAGCAGACAATTTCACGCCGGTACAACACGACTTTGGTGGCCCCTCAAAAACCAAAGCTGAAGATTTACAGGTACGTAAAGCAACAGATAACTTTGACCGCAGCAAACAACCTATGGCGGGTATAAACCCTGCTGTTGAATTGCCAGCCACCTGGACCATGGATTTAGGTAATGGCATTAAGGTGTTAGGCAGCCAAAGTACAGAAACGCCTACGACTTCGTTATTGCTGAAAATCCCTGTAGGCAGCTATTACGAAACGGCTGATAAAGCTGGCGTATCTGCCTTACTTGCAGCCATTCTGAATGAAAGCACGCAAAACTACAGCACAGAACAAATGAGTCTGGAACTGGAAAAGCTGGGCAGCACCATCAGCATCAGTTCAGGCGACAGTTACATTGATGTCTTTGTATCCAGCTTAAGCAAAAATCTGCCACAAACCTTAAAGCTGCTGGAAGAAAAGTTACGCAGCCCAGGTTTTAAAGCGGAAGACTTCAGCCGCCTGCAGCAACAAACCCTGCAAGGTATTCAACACAACGCAACGAGCCCGGCTTATATAGCAGCGACGGCCTACAACAAAATGATGTTTGATGGCAGCATTGCGGCTTTACCTAACGAAGGCACGCTGGAGTCTGTCAGCAAATTAACCCTGGATGATGTGAAAAACTGGTATCAGACCTACTTTAAACCAGCAGGTGGTCAGCTGATTGTGGTGTCCGATTTAGCCCAGGACAAAGTAGCAGCAGAGCTGAAAACTCAGTTGGCTGACTGGCAAGGCAAAGGCCCGACTGTGCAGGTGAATACAGGCAATATGAAAGCTAAGCCTGGCACTATTTATCTGCTGGATAAACCTGATGCACCACAGTCTGAAATTCGCATTGGTAAGCGTTCACTGACCCAGGACATTACTGGTGAGTTTTATCAGGCAAGCCTGATGAACTTCGTGTTAGGTGGCACTTTTAACAGCCGTATTAACCTGAATTTGCGTGAAGACAAAGGTTACACCTACGGCGCCCGCGCCAGCTTCATTGCTGACAAGTTTGCAGGTACTTACACCGCGTCTGCAGCAGTGCGTGCTGATGCCACAGCTGATTCTATCCGTCAATTTATCAATGAACTGGATACCTTCCAGCAAAAAGGCATTGCGGATGATGAGCTGGCCTTTATGCGTCAGGCCATTAATCAGTCAGATGCGCTGAAATACGAAACGCCAAATGCCAAGTTAGGTTTTATGGCGCAAATTCTGGAATTTAACTTAACGCCGGATTTTGTGCGTGAACGTAATCAGATTGTGTCTGGTATCAGTAAAGAGCAAATTAACGCGCTGGCAGCTAAGCACTTAAATACCAAAGAAATGACAATTCTGGTGGTGGGCGACGCAAAAAGCTTAACGCCTGAACTGGAAAAACTGGGTTATCCGGTGGAAAAAATCAGCCTGTAATGCAATAGGCCTCTGCTTATCTTTGTAAAGCCATCTTCGGGTGGCTTTGTTTTTTACCCAACAAGAGTGATCTGCCCTCACTCCCCTGGTCCTTAACATTTTTGTTATTTGGTTACAAATTTACCTCATTTATCCATAGGTGAAAGCGTTTTTGCTCGCTACACTATAGCTGCCGATTTTTTGCGCCTTTTCTGCTGTTTAAAACAAAGGTAAACAATGAAATTAGACAAACTGGTTGATGCCAACAGGGAAGCAACAGCTTCTTTTTCTTAAATTTTTATTAATTTATGACTAATCGTCACAATTTATAAAAAAACGTGGCACACTAGCCTGCCCGCTGAATGTGAGTAAGTAATGTGTAAGATCAGAAGAGTTAATCTGATCTTTGCACTCACAATGGATCTAATCCGAAAGTGCAGTGAAGTCGTATTGCCAATGCTGAAACTTTTGGGTCCTTATTAACTTTTTAATCTGGTTACTGTTATGAAAAGATTTAAATCCATATTGTTTGCCGTTCTTGGCCTGATCTGTGTGTTTATGGTGCTTGCAGGGGTCAAAGGTGGCCAGATTGCAGCCATGATCGAATCAGGCGAAACTTTTGTGCCTCCTCCAGAATATGTCAGTACTTTTAGTGTTGAACAACAAAGCTGGCCTAATACTTACAATGCTATAGGCACAGTGCTGGCAGACGAAGGTATTGTCGTTGCTGCTGAAGTACCAGGCCGGGTGAAAAAAATTAGCTTCAGCAATGGCCAGCAAGTCACAGCGGGCACTGTGCTGATTGAGCAGGACGTGACCAACGAACAAGCTCAGTTGCGCTCAGCCGAAGCCAGTCTGAAACTGGCAAAAACCAGTTACGATCGCTTAGTGCAGTTACGCCGCACCAATATTGCCACTCAAAGTGAATTAGACAACGCCAAACAACAACTCGACAGCGCCTCTGCTCAGGTAGACAACTTAAAAGCTACTTTACAGAAAAAAGTCATTCGCGCACCTTTTGATGGCCGTATTGGTATTCGCCAGGTCGACTTAGGTACTGATTTGCAGGCGGGTACAGCCATAGTGTCACTGCAAGCCACCAACAAAGTACGGGTGAATTTCCCTGTACCGCAAAACTGGCTGACTCAAATCACTAAAGGTTTACCTGTTGAAGTGTCAGTAGGTGATGGCGCAGTCATAGTCAAAGGTGAAATCAGTGCTATTGGCGCCGAAATTAATACCAACACCCGTAATGTGATAGTGCAGTCGATTTTAGATAACAGCACTGACGTGTTAATCCCTGGTATGGCGGTATCAACCACTGTGACGTTAACGGACCCACATCAATTATTAGTGGTACCAAGCACAGCCGTTATTTACGCTCCTTTTGGTGACACTGTGTTTGTGGTGGAAAAAGATGACAAAGGCGGCTTAAAAGCCCGCCAGCAGTTTGTCCGCTTAGGCAAAGCCCGTGGTGATTTTGTTGAAGTGATTGATGGCTTAAAAGCCGGTGATCAAGTGGTGAGCGCAGGTGCATTTAAGCTGTTTAATGGCCAGGCTGTGGTGCTGAGCAAAACTCAACCACCAGAATTTAAAGCTGCGCCAACACCAGCTGATACCTGATTTGCGATAGCCGAACCGCAATCATTGATCACCAGCCATTAAGAATGAGCAGATTATGAATTTTACCGATATTTTTATTAAAAAGCCTGTGCTGGCCATAGTGGTCAGCCTGCTGATATTGCTGGCTGGTTTCCAGTCGATGAGCAATATGACGGTACGACAGTACCCACGTTCAGATATAGCTGTGATAAGAATTACCACAGCCTACATAGGTGCCAACGCTGATTTAGTGCGTGGTTTTATTACCACTCCTATAGAGCGTGCTATAGCCTCAGCTGGTGGTATCGACTACATCGAATCGCAGAGCACTATGGGCGTATCAACAGTGATAGCGCATTTGCATCTGAACTATGACCCGCTCAAAGCGATGACAGAAATCAGTGCTAAGGTGAATCAGGTACGGGGTGATTTACCCCCTGAAGCCGAAGTACCTGCTATTGCCATCGAAGCCGCCGACAGTCAGTTTGCCGCTGCTTACTTAAGTTTTAGCTCAGATATTCTGGAGCAAAACCAGATCACTGAGTTTTTAACCCGCTCAGTGCAGCCTCGTTTAATTGCCATTAGTGGTGTGCAAAAAGCCGATATTCTCGGTGGCCGTACCTTCGCAATGCGGGTTTGGCTCAAACCAGAACGTATGGCGGCTTTAGGTATTACCGCTTCAGACGTGCGCACAGCGCTGACCGATAACAATATTCAGGCCACTATAGGTCAGACCCGGGGTGCTTACACTCAGGTGAATTTACGCGCTAACACTGATATGAAAGGTGTGGACGAGTTTAAGCGCATGATTTTACGCCAGAATGGCGAAGGTATTGTGCGTTTGTCTGATGTCGCAGATGTGGTTTTAGGCGCTGATGATTACAACACTGACGTGAACTACTCAGGCGAAACCGCAGTATTTATGGGTGTTTTTGTTGCGCCTAACGCCAACTCTCTGGACGTGATTAAAGCCGTCACTAAAGAGATGGAGCTGATTAAAGCTGACCTGCCCAGTGGCTTAACAGGGGAAGTGTCTTACGACGCTACTAAATACATTGAAGCAGCTATTGATGATGTCGTAAAAACGCTTGGCGAAACCTTACTGATCATCATAGTGGTCATATTCCTGTTTTTAGGTTTCAGCCGTTCAGTGCTTATTCCTATTATCGCCATACCGCTGTCATTGATTGGCGCCATGTTTATTATGAAAGTCTTTGGCTTCTCATTAAACCTGCTGACCTTGTTGTCGATAGTGTTGTCTGTAGGTCTGGTGGTGGATGACGCCATTGTTATGGTGGAAAACATTGAACGTCATATTCAAAACGGCCTGAAGCCATTCAAAGCAGCATTAGTCGCTGCCCGCGAATTGGGTGGCCCTATTATTGCGATGACAGTAACGCTGATTTCGGTTTATGTGCCTATAGGTTTACAAGGGGGTTTAACCGGTACTTTGTTCCGCGAATTTGCTATTACGCTGGCAGGTGCCGTGGCTATTTCCGCCATAGTCGCTATTACGCTGTCGCCTATGATGGCATCGCGTATGTTAAAACCTCATACCAGCTTAAAAGCTCCACTGGACGGTATTTTCACCCGCTTCCAGCACTTTTACAGCCGTAAACTGGAAAGCAGTTTAAATAACAGATCCGGTGTTTATGTGTTCTGGATTGGCATCATGCTGCTCTGTGTGCCTTTGTACAGCATGTCACCCAAAGAACTGGCGCCAGTGGAAGATCAGGGCGTTATCTTTGGTATTGTTGACTCACCAGCCAATGCGACAGTCGATCAGTCGTCTTATTACGGCAAATACGTCAACGAAGCCTTTATGTCAGTGCCAGAAACTGACTTTACCTTCCAGATCACCTTCCCTACCGGTGGTTTTGGCGGCATGGTCACCAAACCCTGGTCAGAACGTGAACGCACAGTGTTTGAAGTGATGCCGGAAGTACAGCAAAAGCTGGCGCAAATTTCAGGGGTACGGATTTTACCTATTACTCCTCCTTCATTGCCTGGTGGTGGTAATTTCCCGGTTGAGTTTGTGATTGCTTCTACCGCTGAATCTAAAGAGATTTATGACTATGCATTGAAACTGGAAAAAGTGATGCGTGAAAGCGGCATATTCCCGTTCCAGGTCATTGATATGAAAGTGGATCAGCCAGAGTATCAGCTGAATATCGACCGCGACAAAGTGGCAGATTTAGGCCTGAATATGCGTGACGTAGTGCAGGACTTAGGCACTTTGTTAGGCGGTGGTTACGTCAATCGCTTTAACATGTCAGGCCAAAGCTACAAAGTAGTGCCACAAGTGAAACGTATAGAGCGTTTAACGCCTGATGATTTAACCAACCTCTATATCAAAGGTCCGCAGGATCAGATGATACGGGTCGATCAAATCGCCAGCCTGACGCACAGCACAGTGCCACGCAGTATCAACCGTATGCAGCAACTAAATGCAGTGAAAATCAGTGGTGTGACTATTAAACCCCTGGATGAAACTTTAACCTTCCTCGAAACTGAAGCGAAAAAGTTACTGCCAAGTAGTTATTCTATTGATTACACAGGTGAATCCCGTCAGTTAAAACGTGAAGGCAATACCTTCCTGCCGGCCTTTACTCTGGCCGTGACTATGATTTTCCTGGTGCTGGCGGCTCAATACAACAGCTTCCGTGACCCTATCGTTATTTTGTTAGGTTCGGTGCCTCTGGCTCTGTTTGGTGCGCTGGTCTTTACCTTCCTGAAAATCCCGGCGCCTATGCCATTTTTCACCGACGGTTTTACCAGTACGCTCAATATCTATTCGCAGGTGGGGTTAGTCACACTGATAGGTTTGATTGCGCGTAACGGTATTCTGGTGGTGGAATTTGCTAATAAGCTGCAGGAACAAGGCAAATCCAAGCTGGACGCCATTCGTGAAGCTTCAGTGTTGCGTTTACGCCCTGTGATGATGACCAGTATCGCGACTATTGCAGGTCACACTCCGCTGATCTTTGCCGAAGGTGCAGGCGCTGCGGCCCGTAACTCTATAGGTATAGTCTTAGTGCTGGGCATGACCATTGGTACTCTGATGACTCTCTTTGTCTTACCTTCTGTCTATATGCTGATCGCAAAAGATCACAGCCATGACAAAGTGATGGATGAAGACGATGATCAAGAAGAAGACCATCAGGTAAAACCAGCCTGATTGAGAATGCTTTAACGAAGGGCTAACGCAAGTTAGCCCTTTTTTATTAAGATAACAGCGATTCAAATTCTTGTGGTGATACAGCTTTTGACCATAAGTACCCCTGAGCGCAACTACAACCTGCCTGCTGCAGTAATACCAGGCTTTGATTGTCTTCCACCCCTTCAGCCACTGTATGCAAACCTAAGCTGGTTGCCAGTTGAATAATACCGTTCACCAAGGCCAGATCTTTGTCGTTTTGCCGGATACGGGCAACAAAGGAGCGGTCTATTTTTAAACTGCTCAGGCTAAATTGGCTTAAATACCCCAGGTTCGAATAGCCAGTGCCAAAATCATCAATAGCAAAACGTACGCCCAAAGCTGACAGCTGATCAATTTGCTGTTTTACTAAAGCCGTGTCATCAATCAGTACGGATTCGGTCAGTTCCAACTCCAGTAAATGTGCAGCCAGGCCTGTATCATTGAGTACTTGTGTGACGACTTTTGGTAAGTCAGCTTGCTTAAACTGCATAGCTGAAATGTTAACAGCAATACCTAAAGCAAAACCCGACTTTTGCCATACCATAGCCTGAGCACAAGCGCGCTGCAGTACAAACAAACCAAGCTCCTGAATTAAACCCGTTTCCTCAGCAAGCGGTATAAACACATCGGGCGGAATGACACCTAACTCTGCGTCAGTCCAGCGTAATAAAGCCTCAGCGCCACTGATGGTATTGGTTTTTAAGTCATAAGTCGGCTGATAAGCCACTGTAAAAAGCTGCTGCTTGACCGCAACACGCAAACGCATCATCAGGTTAAATTTGTCCAGCTGTTGCTGCTCCATTTCAGAGTGATACCAGCAAAACCTGTTACGCCCCATCTTCTTCGCCTGATACATTGCTGTATCTGCCTTTTTGCATAGCAAGTGAAAATCTGTACCATCCGCAGGTGACAAGGTGACACCAATAGAAGCCGACAGCTGAATTTTATGCTGCTGCACTAAAAACTCCTGCTGACAGCTTTGCAATAAATTGCAGATACGTTGTTCCAGTTGTGCCGAATCTTGCCACTGGCTTAAAATCACCACAAATTCATCGCCACCAAAGCGACTAAGAACATCCTGCTCTGATAATTGCTGTTGTAACAAAGAAGCCAGCTTTTGCAGTACTTCATCACCAGCCTGATGCCCAAGTGCATCATTAATAGGTTTGAAGTTATCCAAATCAATAAATAACAAAGCCACGGACTGCTGTGAGCTATTGGCAATGGCACGTCGAAAACCAAGTTCACATTGAGTTCTGTTCACTAATCCGGTTAGCGGATCATGCTGAGCCAAGCGTTGAATTTCCAGTTGAGAGGCCACAACCCGTTCGTTTTCTTGTTTTAACTGCAGCAACACATCTTTGGTATCACGGGCTATCAGCCGCATGGTTAAACCACTGACCAACAACAAAATATTTAAGGTGATAAAAGAGTTGAAAGTGGGTTTTGGCTGGCTAAACTCCAGCCAGCCATACAAAGTGGCTAAAGCCAGAGTGGAACAAAACAGCAGAATAAAACCAAATAACAGTATGTAAAAACGCCGGCCACTGTACATAGCGGCATAAGCCAGCACCAGCGGATACCCAAGCAGCATCAAGTCAAAAATACCCAGGTTGATACTGATCAGACTGCTGATCATTAACGTCAGCAGACACAATAAAGATCCTGTAGCAAAACGAATTTTACCTTGCTGTAATAGCAAAAGCGTAGAGACCAAAGCTACTGCGGCTACTAACAAAATAGCCGTAGACAAAGGTCCAGAGAACAAAGCACCACACAGAACAGCCACAAGGCATATCCAGACCACTTGTTTTAGCCGCTTCAATCGCACGCCTGTGACTAAGGTGCCATCAGAACCTGCTGAAAATTCAAATAAGGTCCGCTGCTTCATATCCTGCCTTGTTTCTGCATTTCCAACACCATACCGTTTCGGAAAACGATAAAACCTGCAACACCAGGATCAATAGTCAGAATACCAGACTGCTAACAAATTAATACAGTCAAGGTGGAGATAATTTGATATGAAACTCGATTTTACTGTGGCCAGTGCGGGCCCTGTTCCAGCGTTTTGCAGCTTATAAAAACAAAAAAACACCGGAACTAAGTCCGGTGTTTTACTGACAACAGGGGTTTTACATGCTGTAGCGGAAACCTAAAGCAAAAGTCCGGCTATAAATGGAGGAGCCGAAGTTATGAGTATCAGGATACTCGTAATAACTCTGGAAGACTTCATTGGTCAGGTTGGTTGCGTCAAAGGTTAACATCAGATTGTCTGTGACATCAAAGCTGACCTGAAAGTCCATACTTTTCTCTGGGTTACGATAGACACCCAGCGGATTAGCAAACAAAGCGGCTTCATAGTTATTCAGGAAATCTTCGCGCCAGACATAAGACAAGCGCATGTCAAAACGCTCTTTTTCATAGGCCAGCACCACGCTGTAAGACGAATCCGACACACCAAATAAAGGTGTGGTTGTGGTACCTGTCACTTCACCAGCTGTATTAGTAATAGGTATATCCTGCGAAGAATCCAGCGCTGTATAACTGGCTTGCACCCCCATACCGTCCAGCACTTCAGGTAACTCTTTAGGGAAATATACAAAACCCAGCTCATACCCTTTTAACTCACCATTTGACGCGTTATCAGGTTGTGTCAGGATAAAATCGTACGGATCACCATCATTATTCACATGAGTAACACGACGGCGGAAATCGACAACAAAACCTTCGATATCCCGTTTAAATAAGGCACCATAAATAGCATTACCTTCGTCAAAGTACCATTCCAGCGACAGATCATAGTTTTTGGATTCTGTAGGTTTCAGGTTCGGATTACCGCCCCCTGCTGTGCCGTATCCTATGTTGGTGACATCTTCCACATAAGTGATGGTCGGGTTTAACTGCGCAAAACCTGGCTGGCGGATAGTTTCACCATAGCTGACGCGGGCTATTAAATCGTCAGTGATCCCATAACGTAGCATAAAACTTGGCAATAACTTATCGCTGCTGGCCGAAGCTGAATTACCACCAAACTCCATATCTGTATCAACTGAGACATAACGCAAACCAAACTGGCCGTCGACAATATGACCAGCTACTTCAGTTTCATAATCAGCCTGGGCATACACAGCTGTGGTTGCTTCATTGACGTTAAAATTCTCAATCAACATCAGCGCTGAACCTGTGTCCAGACCTGCATTCACTTCAGTGTTATACAGATCGCGGAACATTTCTGCGTTATCTCTGATGTAATAACCATTAGGTGTTAACCAGGACGTCGGCACATCAGATTCACCATCAAAGAAACCCTTATTAATGCTTAACAAACCAGGATAAGTGGCTAACTGACAAGCTGCAGTGCCTGAATTACAAACCGGAGCATCCTGAATACGCTGAGATTCAGAAGCTTTACGATCATCATAACGGGCACCAAAACTAACTTTTTTCAGGAAACCTTCGTCAATGCTGTAATCCGCATCGGCGGTCCAGGTTAAAGCATCCCCTTCATTGGCATTGGCGTTGTCATACAGCTGAGCCATATTCCATTGATTTGGATCGGTTAAATCTGTCGCAGGGCCAAAACTAAAAGCCGGTAAACCGCCACCCGAATTAAAATCAACAGTCACACTGTCGGCAACCCTGTCGGTACGCATCGCAAAAAATGAGCTTTCAAACTCGCTTTTTTGATACACCACTTCAGACTTCAGTTGCAGATGATCGGTTAAATCCCATTTACCGCCTAACGCATAGACATAACTGTCGGTCTGACCTGTCGACAAATCGCCACTGGTGAACATATAAGGTGCGTTCACAGTGCGGGATTTAATAATATTTGTGCCATCAAAGGTTTGAATACTATCAACAGCTTCTGGTGTTAAGCTGCCCCACCAGTCGACAAAAGAGAACAACAGCGAGTTGTACGACTCGTTGCGATAGCCGTTATAAAAGGCTTCAAACAGGTATTCAGATTTATCATCAGGCGCAAACTGCAACGCAATATTGGCAGCAGGACGTTCACGTTTACCGGTAAAATCACTGGCAAAAATAGCGTCTCGGGATAGCAGATAACCATACTGCTGGCCATTGACAGGTAAAGTGGAGCCAGCAGCAAAAGGTAAACCCGCTTCCAGACCTGGTTGCCATACCTCCTGACCGCCAATTTGAGTATCTATGCGCTGAAACGGAGCAAAACCCGGCGGTGGATTAGCATCAAAAAACGGCACCATAGCGCCGGCTGTCACGCTTTGATCGCGGTAATTGGTTTCGGCATAAGACAGGTTCACTAAAGCGCCAAAGTCACCACCTGAAAGATCCCAGCGATTACTGGCTAAAGCACTGACATTCGGGTCAGTTTTGTCAGCTTTATCCTGATGAATACCACGACCTGCAATGACAAACTTGCTGCCATCAAAATCAAAAGGCCTTTGGGTATGAATATCAATCTGACCGGCAATACCGGTTTCAATTAATTTAGCAGAGCGGGTTTTGTAAGTATCGACGCGATTTAATAAACTGGCCGGAATATCAGCCAATGCAACTGAACGGCCTGAAGCGGTAAAAATATTACGGCCGTTGATCGTCGTGGTGACGTCGTTTAAACCACGAATAGAGACTGTATTGACTTCACCTGCTCCCCGGTCTGTGACCTGAACACCGGATAAACGCTGTAAGGCTTCAACCACGTTATTGTCAGGAAACTTACCTATATCCTCGGCGACTATCGAGTCGACGATTTGTAAATTCTCTTTTTTCAGATCCATAGATTTGGCTAAGCTGCCACGGATCCCTTTGACTTCAATAATTTCTACACTTGTTGGTTTATTCTCTTCTTGCGCTGCAGTAACTGGCTGGCTTAACAGAACAATAGCCATAGACACCGCACTGCTTAAGACGGATCGCTTAAACATGAGCTTCTTCTCCCCTTGTCGTGGTTTTATTACACCTTCCCGGCCAAAACACAGCAGACCTTCGAGGCATTTTTCTTATCATTTCTCAAATCATGCTATTGTATGATTAATAGACTGTCAACTAATGAACTAAGAAATATTCAGCACCACTGATGAATACCTAAAACGGAAAATCTCTTTAGCCTCACAGCTCCATTTGCACCTATATCAACTACAACCTATAGTCTTAGCTGCCCGCCAGTCACTGAACACTCAGAATTGATCAGGGCAAATGAATCAGTTATGCAAAAAACAGCTTTTGATCAGTAACATCCGAAACACCAACTGGAGAAATCATGAGTATTGTTAATCCGCAAATTACCGACGCAGTGACCCAAACTAATACCACTGTTCTGAGCAATGCCCCCTCTCAGGCGATAGCAACCTTGTACCAGCTCAGCGCTCATGCTTTGGGTCTCGCCATGCATAACGCAGTCAGCAATCAGCAAAACCTGAATCAGCTGAATCCGGCTATTGTGGCTCAGGCTGTGAAGTTGCTGAAAAGCTAAGCAAGGACTAACACACTATGAGTACCACAACACAAGATACCCACTCAGATCCGGAGCATATTGCAGCTCAAATCGATGCAGCCTATCAGCATCTGATCCAGGCTAATCCTCAGCTTGCCAAAGGTGCAGTTAGGTTAATGGCTCATCAGACGGCAGCATTAATGCTGGAAGATATGCGTTCGTTTCTGCAGGGTAGTGAACAAATGCTGTTGCTGGCTTTGGCCAAAGCAGCACAACTGGCCACCCAGGAAAAAACAGCTGAGCAGGGCAAAGTTGCGTTAACTTCAATCACAGAAGCCCTACAGGGCTTAACTTTGTTTGCCCGGGAAATATCTTCTGCAGCAAGCTCTGTCGCCACAGTCTTTGATGAGCAGACAACCACTAAACAAGCTAAAACAGCCAGCTCAGGCTCATAACCAAATCAAACAGCAGTGCTGACCGCCTATGCCGTCAGCGCATCGTCATAAAAGGAAAGCTAAAATGGCAGAAACAGTAAACAGCCAAGTGACTGACGCAGTGACCCAAAGTAATGTCAAAGTTGTAGCCGAAGCTCCGGCCATGGCTATGGGGACTTTGTATCAAAGCTTGGCGCACTCAACAGGGATCATGTATGAAAATGCGGTGAATAACCAAAACCAGCAAAACATTCTGGCACAGGCCGCAACGACTCAGGGTGTCATGCAGATTTATAGTGTGGACACTATTGCTGATGCAACAGCTGTAGCCAAAATGCAGGATGTCTCTAAAAGCTAATGCTGCACAACTCAGGCCACAGAAAGCTGTGGCCTGAAGATTTCACCTGATATGTCAGTTTTGCAACGATTTATCCCGTATCGCTTTAAACTCTTTTCCTGGCAACCAATTAGGCCAGTTTTGGCTATTCGCCACCTCTAAACCCACCTGATAAAACAGGAATAAATCCTGCTGTGAACCCCGTAAATCCCAGTTCGGATCAAATTCGTCGTTCACTTTATGGTAGTAATCTGTGACATAGTTTTTACGTTGTTGTAAGCCCCAGTCTTTGCCATTGGCTACGCTGTCGATACCACCGCGGGCATACAACATAGGCACACCTTTTTTCGCCAGATTAAAGTGGTCTGAACGGTAATAAAAACCATCCTGTGGTGTAGGTTCTGGTGCTATGTAGCGGTTTTGCGCTTTGGCATATTTGGCCAGAATGGGTTCCAGCTCTGAGCTGCCATAACCAAATACCATCACATCACGCATTGGGCCGTAGACATTCATAATGTCCATATTGATACCGGCCACAGTTTTATTGACCGGAAACAGTGGATGTTCGGCATACCAACGTGAACCTAACAAACCCCGCTCTTCAGCTGTGACCGCCACAAAAGCGATGGAACGCTCTGGTGCCGGGCCTTGTTTAAACTTCTCAGCCAGCGCTAATAAACCAGCAATACCACCGGCATTATCCTGAGCACCGTTAAAAATTTTGTCATCGCTGCGGCTGAAATCCAGACCAAAGTGGTCCCAATGCGCCATGTAAATCACAGCTTCATCCGGCTTTTTGCTGCCAGGAATAAAACCAATCACGTTGTTGGAGTCTATTTCACGTAAGTTGTTTTTAATGCTGATACTGGCTTTGGCATGCAGTGGTATCGCCTTAAAATCAGGCTTTAAGGCTTTGGCTTTCATCTCTTTTAAGCTACTGCCATTGGCGGCAAATAAACGCTCGGCCGCATCCAAAGATAACCAGCCTTCCACCTGAGCTTTGTGCATGTTTTTATTGGCATCAGCCAGTTCAAAACGAATTGGGCTGGTGCCAGCGACCACATTCCAGCCATAACTGGCAGCTTCGGTTTCATGCACTATCAACAGCATAGCTGCGCCCTGTCGGGCCGCTTCTTCGTATTTGTAAGTCCAGCGACCGTAATAGGTCATGGCATTGCCGGTGAACAGGGCTGGATCCTGAGTGGCAAAACCCGGATCGTTCACCAGCACTACGACCGTTTTGCCTTTTACATCTAAATCTTTGTAATCGTTCCAGTTGTATTCAGGCGCTACTATGCCGTAACCGGCAAATACCATCTCGCTATTCTCAAGCTTAATTTCAGGCACCATACGGGTCGACCAGGCCATCATATCGGTTTTGTACACCAGCGTAGCAGCCGTTTTATCACCGGTTAAAGTCATGCTGGAGACAGCCACAGGGTCAATTTGTACCACTGGCACAGCCTGACGGTAACTGCCGTCTTTGTAAGCTGTTAAGCCTAAACGTTTAAATTCAGTTTCAAGGTAAGCGACAGTGCGCTTTTCACCCTCGGTGGCAGGAGCCCGGCCCTGCATTTCATCCGACGCTACTTTTTCAAAATAGCGGGAAAAATTGGCGTTAAAGTCGGTTTGAACCAAAGGTTTATCAGCAGCATGCACTGCAAATACAGAGGTCAGAGCGACAACGCTCCATATCTTCTTCATGTTATATTCCTTAAAAACAGGTCTGTTCATAGGCCAATAAAAATAAGACAAAACAGCAATTCTGCCCTGAGATCAGCAAATCAATAGCATATTAGGCAGGCGGGCCTAAAATAGTTTATTCACAACTAAATGCAGTTAAATCGAGCTGTTTTTCATGCTCTCCGTCATAGTCTGTATGCTCTATCATCAATAAATTCTCTTTCTGGTAAAACCTGAATTCCCCCAGCCAATCCAGTTTGGCTATTGGATGCAGCGTATAGAAACCATAGTTATCACGGCAAATGTAAGAAAAATAATGATAGGACTTGCCCATAGCGCCAGCATCAGCGGTATACACATAAATATTGCCATTTTCACGGTGAAATTGCGCGGTGGAGCCCAAAAGCAGATAGAAAAAACACACCAAAGTAAGCATAAAGCTATGGAGAGCACCAACTATGATCACAGGTATTTTTAGGTAGTTAAACACTGAGGGAGCATCTGCTTTAAGTAGCAGTTTTAAACCTGCCAGAGTAAGCAGCAACTTCACCGGGATCAGATAAACACTAATCTGATGCATCAAGAAGGGACTGTTCCAGCCCAGACCCAGCGCATTGCCCAGAAACAAGCTTTCAAGCAATGGTAAAATAACGAGCAGGCAAGGGATCAAAAGTGATTTTTTCATTAAATATCAATCGACGTCCGTGTTTGTGACCTTACTTCAATAAGAAAAGCACTCATCAAAATGGGGCCAGATCATATTCTAAAGATCTGCCCCATTTTTAATTTACTTCACAGCTAACGAAGCATCACGTATAGCGCGGAACTCGCGGCCTTCAAACCAGTTTGGCCACTGCTCTGAGTTGGCAAGCTCGTTACCTACCTGATAGAACACATTCATGTCCTGCTGCACACCACGTAAATCCCAGCTGTCGTTAAATTCGTCAGCGGCTTTATGGTAACAGCAGACGTTGTAATCTTTCTTCTGGGCAGCGCCCCACTCTTTACCATGTTCAAAACTGTCGATGCCACCTTTAGCGTACAACATAGGCACACCTACTTTGGCCAGATTGAAGTGGTCTGAGCGGTAGAACGAACCATGCTCTGGACTTGGCTCAGGCGCCACATAACGGCCCTGCTGTTCAGTGTATTTAGTTAATAAACTTTCCAGCTCTGAGTTGTTATGGCCAACCACTACCATATCTTTCATCGGACCATAGACGTTCATCACGTCCATATTGATACCGGCGACAGTTTTTTGCAGCGGAAATACCGGATGAGCGGCATACCAGGCTGAACCTAATAACCCACGCTCTTCAGCTGTCACAGCAAGGAAAGCCACTGAACGTTTTGGTTTAGGTTGTTTGGCAAAATGTTCGGCTAAAGCAATCACCGCAGCGGTACCGCTGGCGTTGTCTTGTGCACCGTTAAAAACTTTGTCTTTTGGATTAGAGAAATCCACACCCAGGTGATCCCAGTGGCCCATATAAAGCACCACTTCGTCCGGTTTTTCTGAACCTTCGATATACCCCATCACGTTGTTTGATGTCAGTTCACTGATATTGTTTTTCACTGAAACCGAAGCTTTTAAACCCATAGGCACAGGGGCAAAATCTTTGCTCAGCGCTTTTTGGCGCATAGTTTCAATGTCAGTGCCCATAGAGGCAAACAATTGCTGCGCCGACTCAGTAGTCAGCCAGCCTTCTACTTTGGATCTGTCCATATTTTTATTAGGATTAATCAGATCAAACTTAGTAGGTGAACCACCAGCTATCACCTGCCAGCCATAAGAAGCAGGTTCAGTTTCGTGGATAATCAAGGCCATAGCAGCGCCCTGACGGGCCGCTTCTTCGTATTTATAAGTCCAGCGACCGTAATAAGTCATGGCATTGCCGGTAAAGAGGTTTGGATCCTTAGTGGCGAACCCCGGATCGTTAACAAACATCACCACGGTTTTGCCTTTTACATCCAAACCTTCGTAGTCGTTCCAGTCGTATTCTGGCGCTACTATGCCGTAACCGACAAAGACTAACTCGCTGTCTTTGACTTCAACCTGTTCCGTCACTTGCGTGGTCCAGGCCATCATTTGTTCTTTGTATTTCAGTTCAGCATTGAGCTTGTCGCCAGACAGTTTCAGGCCAGACACTTCTTTAGGGTCAATACGCACTAAAGACACAGGCTGCAGGTAACTGTCGCCATTAATACCTTTGAGGCCAATACGTTTAAATTGCTCTGAAATGTAATTAATAGTTTTTTCTTCGCCTGGCGTTGCAGGCATACGGCCCTGAAATTCATCAGACGCCAGAGTTTTTAAGTAGTCTTTGTAGGCTGAGTTAAACTCAGTACCAACCAAAGCTGTGGCGGCTTTGGCAGGTTCAACTGCTGCGGTGCTGGCTGTTTGTTCCTGTTCAGCTGGTTTAGAACAAGCTGTTAAGGTTAAAGCGGCCATCACGGTCAGCGTTGTGGCTGAAAACCAAAATTGTGGCTTCATAACACTCCCGATTTATTATTGTTTTGTATGTAGATATAAACTGACTCTTCGATACTAACCAAGCTAGCTGCGACTGACCAGAGCAGTTATCGCAACTTTTGCCCCATTAGCGGTGATTTCGCTGTTAATTGGATGATTTATCAGCACCCCAGTTGGCTTTTGGTAAAGCAACAGCTTTGCTTAAGTCAAAATCAACCCGAAATTCACGGCCTTCGCGGGTTAAGCGGTAGCTGAAACTTTCATTAGGGTATAAGTACATATGCCAGGTATTGCCGACTGATTGTGGTGTTTTGGTTTTGATAAAGAGGTTTTTTGAATAATCATCTGCCGGAAAACTCTGAGCTTCAGCCCAGCCTGGTGTAGAAGTATGGCCACCGTACAGAGTAGACTCATCATCTGTGCCATCTTCATGCTTATGTTGGTGCTGCAGCTGCAGGCCAGTGTCGGTTTTGGTAATAATCCAGGTGCGGGAGCGGTTTTCACCAACGACAAAAGGCACCTGAATTTGTGTGTCGTTGCAATCGCGCACATGCATCACCATATCGCCACTAAAAGCCGGGCTTGGTTGGTTATCCACTGTAGTTTTGCCAGCGAAAGCTTTACCACAAAGGGCTTTTAACTGGTCAAAAAATTGCAGTTGTGCCGGGCTTGGTGCAGCAGAAACAGAGCATGAAACAAGACTTACAGTAATAGTAGCGGTGATAGAAAAGGCGTTGATAAATAATGTTTTTTTAGTTATTTGCATCCGTGGACTCCTTTTTTTCGTCACCGCACTATACCTTTATTAAATGCTCTAACGCAAAAGGGCGCGGCTACTCAGGAAAACTTATGCAAAATTTAATAGACGCTAAATTACTGATGAAAGTATTTAGCAAAGTAGAACAACAAGGGGTGGCAGTGGACACCACTTTTGGTAAAGGTTTTGAACTGGACGGCATGACTATTGCCAGTGGTTTTGATGGCTACGATTTGTATTTTGTGGCCGATGAAGTGACTGTCACTTTAGGCTTTCACCAGAAATATCATATAGATGCTAAAGACGAAGAGCATATAGACCGCTTTGTCCAGCGTTTAAAGCGGATAGAAGCTAAATAGCCAACAGACTCTTTAAATGGCCTGGTTATGAAAACGTATGCAGGAAAAAAGCCTGACAGAGTGGCTGTGTTAGCATAAGGAAAAACGACATGGAAACAGACGACGATGCAATTTCCTATTTATGCCAAAAGCAGCCCGCTCAAAACATGGCTGTTCAGCGCCTTTGCTTTAGCTGTATTGGCTTCCTGCGGTAAAGCGCCAGTGCAAAACCAAACTCAATCAACTGAAGTAAAAAAAGCGGCAGAACAACCAGCGCCAGCCAAACCACAAGCCGAACAGGCCGCTGGCAAAGTGGTGGTCTATCAGATGTTCACCCGCTTATTCGGCAATACCAACAACACAAATCAGCCCTGGGGCACGATAGAACAAAACGGTGTGGGTAAATTTAACGATATTAACGAAGCTGCACTGAAAGGCATTAAAGAGCTGGGTGCAAGTTATGTTTGGTACACCGGAATTTTGCACCATGCAGTGATTAGAGATTACAGCGCTTATGGCATAAGCCAAGATGACCCGGATGTAGTCAAAGGCCGCGCAGGTTCTCCTTATGCGGTCAAAGACTATTACAGTGTCAACCCGGATTTAGCAGTGGATCCGGCCAAACGACTGCAGGAATTTCAGGCGCTGATAAACCGCACTCATGCCCAGGGTTTAAAGGTCATTATTGATATAGTGCCAAACCATGTGGCACGGCATTATAAATCCTTAGACAAACCTGCCGGCATTGAAGATTTTGGAGCCAATGACGACACCAGCGTTGAATACAAACGTGACAACAACTTCTATTACGTGCCAGGTCAACCGTTTCAGGTACCAGTAGCACAAAACGGTTATCAGGCTTTGGGTGGCGAAGCGCATCCACTGAGCGACGGAAAATTTGACGAAAACCCGGCCAAATGGACAGGCAATGGCTCACGTTTAGCTCAGCCAGATTTTAACGACTGGTATGAAACCGTTAAAGTAAACTACGGTGTTAAACCAGACGGCAGCTACGATTTTGATCGCTTACCTGCCGACTTCGCCGATAAATCAGTGCAAGAACACGCAGCCTTCTGGCAAGGCAAAGACGTGCCTAATTCCTGGCTGAAATTTCGCGATATCGCCTTCTACTGGCTGGATAAAGGCGTAGATGGTTTCCGTTTTGATATGGCTGAAATGGTGCCGGTCGAATTCTGGAGCTTTTTAAACTCCAGCATTAAAACCAAGAATCCAGATGCCTTTTTATTGGCAGAAGTCTATAACCCCACCTTATACCGCGACTATATTCGCCTCGGCAAAATGGATTACCTGTACGACAAAGTGGAAATGTACGACAGCTTAAAGCTGGTGATGCAAGGCAAAGGCAGTACTGATGCTATTGCCAGCGTGCAAAAAGGCATGGCGGATATTGAACACCATATGCTGCACTTTTTAGAAAACCACGACGAGCAACGTATTGCTGCGCCTGAATTTGCCGGTGATGCCAACAAAGCCAAGCCTGCTATGGTGGTGTCGGCTTTGATCAGCAGCTCTCCTACTATGTTGTATTTTGGTCAGGAGGTCGGCGAAGCTGGCGCTTTAGATTCTGGTTTTGGCGACCCAAGCCGCACCACTATTTTTGACTACGCAGGAGTTCCCGCACATCAAAACTGGCTCAATGAAGGAAAATTTGATGGTGGCAAACTAACTCCAGAACAAAAGCAACTGCGGGAGTTTTACACCAAGTTAATGAACTTATCGGCAACTGAAGCTGTATTTAACGGCGCTTACCAAGAGCTGCATACGCTAAACAAAGCCACACAAGGCTACAGCGATAAAACCTACGCCTTTGCCCGTTTTAACGAGAAAACCAAAGTGATAGTCGCCAGTAACTTCGCCACAACGGCCACAAGTTTTGCACTGAAATTGCCTGCAGATTTGCTGCAGCAATGGCAATTGGGTAAAGGCGATTATGGGCTAAAAGACCTGTTGTCTGAACGTAAAGCTTCATTAAAAGTGACAGGCGATACAGCGTCAGTGCAGATTGAACTGGCACCGCTGGAGTCTGTGGTGCTGAAGTTTTAAATTGCTCACTCAGTTGTAAGTGAAAAGGCGCCTGTGGCGCCTTTTCACTTTATCGCCCCCCCATGGCGCCACTGAGTATGTCAGCAGCAGACTGGTTTTTCTGCCACAAAAGCGCTAATCACTGATAACAGATTTGGCTAAAGAATCAGCTTTAACCTTTTGTAAATAGTGATTAAATTTCTCTATCAATAGCTGATGAGCTGGTTCACGTCGAAGCGCCAGATGTAAGGTTTTTAGTTCAGTTAAACTGGCATTAAATTGCACTTTTCCTGTCGCCAGACGTTTTACCTCCACATCATGTTCCAGCAAATACGCTAAAACCCTAGGGTCTATCACGGCCAGATCCAAACGCCCTAAGGCTACTTTGAGAATATTTTGCCGATCAGAAAACGCTAACTGGGGTGTCAGTTGGCCTCTGCTAATCATCTGATCAACCACAGCTAAATTGACGTAATCCTGCACCACGCCCAACTGGAGCCCGGATAGCAATTCAACATTCAGCTGGCCTAATGGTTTGGCTGTGGCTTCAACAAAACCCAGTTCGCTGACCCCTAAGCTATCGGATAAAATAAACTTTGGGTTATGGGTTTGATATTCAGGGAAATAACCTGCGTACAAAGAACCGTTTTTCTCACTGACGCGAATGGCTCTGGACCAGGGTAAAAACTCAGTCTGCACTTCCTGTTGCATTGCAGCAAATACCTGCCTGAGCAGCACAGCTGTCTCACCTTGTTGCTCAAGCTGATGACCTGTGTAAGGCGGCCAGTCTAAACTAGCCAGCCGCACAGGTTCAGCAACAACAGCCCACACAAAAGTTGGCAGAGCCAGGACCCAAAACAACCACTTCTTCACACCATTTGCCTCAACTTAGCAGCGCAACTGCGCCAGCTGAGCATCCATAGCTCCGGTAATAGTGTCTATTTCTTTGCTGATCAACAGGTTTTGTTTGGCCAATTGATGCAGCGCTTTAGTGGCATCATCTATGGCTGTGATATTACGGTTGATTTCTTCACTCACCTGATTTTGCTCTTCCGCCGCTGAAGCGACCTGAAAAGCGTTGTCCGCTATGCTGGAAATGCCTTGAGTGGCCATAGATAACTTCTCATACGAGCTTTCTGCTTCCTGCAAGGTACTGGTCACTTTGGCTGTATTGGTGTGAATTTGTTGTACGGCAGCAGCCACTTGTTGCTGCAAAGCATGGATCAGGTTTTTAATTTCATCAGTAGAGCTGTGAGTGCGGGCAGCTAAAGACCGCACTTCGTCCGCTACCACAGCAAAACCACGGCCTTGCTCCCCTGCCCGCGCAGCTTCAATGGCAGCATTTAATGCCAGTAAGTTGGTTTGTTCCGCTATGGCCTGGATCACATCAATAATGCCGTTAATTTTCTGACTGCTTTGTGCTACTTCATTCACGCCCTGACTAGTGTGGTTAAATTCAACAGACACAGCTTTAAAGGCTTCCACTGTATTTTGAAATAACTGATTGGCCGAGGTTAAAGCTTCCAGTGATTGCTGTGCACCTTGTGCTGTACTGCTGGCCAGATTGGCCACTTCATGGGCTGTCGCAGACATTTCGTGCATAGCAGAAGCGACGTTCTGAATTTCACTGGCCTGAATACTGACCGAACTGTTGGTTTGATCTGTGGTTTTAACCATTTGCTCAGACTGGTATTGCATTAACTTGGACGACTCTTTTAAGTTATTGATCATTGAGCGCAATTTGGCAGTAAACATATTAAATCCATCGGCCATATCATTCAGTTCCTGATGCTGACTTTGTTTTAACTGCCGGGTTAAATCCCCCTCAGAACCAGCCAGCTCTTTCATCAGTACACTCATATGCAATATAGGCGCTGTCGCAGTTTTTAAACCCAATGCCATCAACACCACAAAAGCCAATAACAGCACCAGACCTAAACCAATCATGCTTTGCGTGGTTTGAGCTGAGTCTTCATTCAGTTGATTCGCCAGTTGAGTCGCCATAGCTAAAGCTGTGGCTTCAGGCACAGCCACTACGACTTTCCAACCTGATTCGGTGCTGTCGAGTTTTATAGGCTCAGTCACCAGCATGGCGTCTTTGTATAAACTGACTCCAGCTTGTTGTTGCTGCAAATGCGCGGCTAAATCCACGTCCAGAGTTTTAATCGACTGGCCCAATTTATCCGGGAATTTATTACTGGCTACTACCAAACCATATTTACTAATCAAATAAAGTTCAGCTTTGCCGCCGTACAATAAATCGGCCTGTGCCTGTAACAAGGTTTGTAATACAGGCAAGTTTAAATCGACACCGGACACGCCTCTGAACTGATCCTGCGTTACGACCGGATACACCAGTGAGGTTAACAGTACCTGGTTGCCAGGCGAGATTTCCCACAAATAAGGTTCCATCAAACAAGCTTTCTTAGTGTCGCGGCTGCAGAGATACCATTCAGCTTCACGCACTCCGTATTCGTTTTTGCTGTCTTTATATTTCACCGCCGGATCCGGCGTTTGCACAAACTTCAGCTGGTTTTGCTCACGGATCCAATAAATCTCCATGGTGCCGGTTTTAGAACTGTGATCATTGTTGATGGAGAATTGACTATCAGCACCATCATAACCATTGGGTTCAAACTGGCCAAATAAGGATGAAATGCCTTTATTCGCGCCCAGAATTTGCCCCGCCATGACTTTGACCTGATCGCGGCTATAAGGCGTCTGCCCGCTGCCAAGGGCTGAGCCGGACAAAACAGCTGCAAAGTTTTTAGCGGTATCAAAATTGCGGTCAAGTACGCTGCTTGTTTCAAGCGCTGTGCGCTGTGCGGCTTCAGTCAGGATTTGCTCGGCTAATGTACGTACCGACTGCGTCAGTTTGGTGACAGCCGATTCATTACTGCTGGTCATCGAATACCAGCCAATAAAGGCCATGCTGCCAATACTGATAGAAAGTAAAAGCGCGACACCAAAAGTAAGTTTAAAACGTAAGGAATTTAACTGCATAACTGCCACCTAAAGCCAATTGAAGGTTTTTGCCACTGACAACGAAAAGGTGGGTTCACCTAAATCGTCCAGTTCCAGATCGGTGTCATCAAAGGCTGCAGTCCATTTTGCCCCTAACCATTCGCTGACAAGCGCTACGCGCCAGTGATGGTAAGTACCGTCGTTATCGCGTAGAAATTTGTTAGTGTCAGTCGAGGTTGAGCGATCACCGGACAGCATTAAGGTCATGCCCTCTGTTAGCTGAAAGTTTTGACTCAACATCACAATGTAATGGCCACCACCAGCACCAAAATAATCTTTGGCATACCAGTAACTTAGTTTGGTATCACCATAAGATACTTTGATGTACGCCTCAGGATAATCAAAAGCACTGCTGTCGCTGCTGCCGTAATAAGTGTAATGCGCTATACCAAGATCCAGCGCCCAATTGCTGCCTAAATCTGTGTAATAGCCTGTGTAAAAATCCACTTCAAGATCGGTATTTTCAACAAAGCTGACATTCGATCCCCAGCTTCCGACATACCAACCCGAATCAGATACCCAGTCGAGACTCGGCTGTAAAGCAGGGTCATCTTCGGTTAGCGTAATGCCGTTAAATAAATAGTTTGAAGAGAGGGTGACAGTGGAGCTTAAATTGGCCAGAGCGGTCGGGCTTACCCCCAACATAAATAAACCGGGAAGAATGAACTGTTTTGTGATCCGCATAAATACTCCAATGCTGATTAAAGTACAAATTCAACTACTTAGATTCCATTCCGTCATATCGCTTTAAAGGTATAGCACTGTTGTTAAAAAAAGCCCGAGTCATATTCAACTTTCCTAATTCAGATATAGACTTCTAAACACCCAGAAATCTCTTTATTTCAAAATCGAAATAGGGTTAACTGAAATCAGTATTTCAAAGGAGCAAAATCAAATGTTTAAAGTAAATAGTTATTTTGACGGTAAGGTGACATCCATTGCTTTTCAGGGCGAAGAATTACCAGCCACTGTAGGTGTGATGGCACCGGGTGATTACGAATTTGGTACCAGCCAACATGAAGTTTTAACTGTGATTAGCGGTGCTTTAACCGTATTATTGCCGGGTGAGACTCAGTGGCAAACCTTCGCCCGTGGCGCTGTGTTTGAAGTACCATCTCACGCTAAGTTTCAGTTAAAAGTAGAAACTGATACAGCTTATCTTTGCACTTATCAATAAGGTGTGTATCCGACACGCCTTTTCAGGAAAAACTGATTTATGCGTGGTATGGGAACAGCAGCCAAAAGAGCAGATGCTTCAAAACAAACTGAAGCTCTGAACCTGAAACAAACAGTGCAGTATATGTGGCCCTATATCTGGGCCTTTAAAGGCCGTGTGTTATTGGCTGTGGCCGCACTTTTAGCAGCAAAAGCCGCCACTTTATACCTGCCTTATGCGTTAAAACTCATTATTGACGACTTAGATCCGAGCTTAAATTCAGCATTAACCTTACCGCTGGCGTTTCTTTTATTTTACGGCGCCTTACGTTTTGGCTCAGTATTTTTTGGTGAAGTCCGTGATGCGCTCTTTAGCAGAGTGACTGAACATGCCATGCGTAAAGTTGGCCTGCGGGTCTTTAATCATCTGCATCAACTGGAACTGAGTTTCCATTTAGACCGCCAAACCGGCGGTATCAGCAGAGATATCGAAAGAGGCACCAACGGCATCAGTTTTCTGATGCGGTTTTTAATGTTTAATATTGTGCCTACCCTGCTGGAAATTCTGATGGTGGCGGTGATTTTTGCCCTGCTGTTTTCTTACTGGTATGCAGTGCTGACTTTTGTTGCTGTGGCTTTGTATGTGGCCTTCACATTTTATGTCACCGAGTGGCGTAACAAATACATCCGTGAAGCCAATCAGGCCGATTCTGCCACCAACAGCAGAGCGGTCGACAGCCTGCTGAACTATGAGACCGTCAAATACTTTAATAACGAAGCCTATGAAGAGCGTACTTACGATCAGTTTTTAGCCAACTGGGAAAGCGCCAAGCTGAAAAACCGTATGTCGTTATTGGCGTTAAACTCCGGCCAGGCGCTGATTATTGCCATAGCTATCACATTAATGATGTGGATGGCGGCACAAGGTGTACTCGACAAAGAGCTGACTTTAGGTGATTTGGCGATGGTGAACGCTTATATGCTACAGCTATTTATCCCGCTGAATTTTTTAGGTTTTGTTTATCGTGAAATACGCCGCTCCTTAACGGATCTGGAAAACATGCTCGGACTCTTGAAAAAAGAAGCGCTGATCAAAGACAAAACCAATGCGCCAGAGCTGCAATTACAACAAGGCCGCATTGAATTTAAGCAGGTGCATTTTAGTTATCAGCAAGGCCGGCCTATTCTGAATGGCTTAAGTTTTGTGGTAGAGCCGGGTCAGAAACTGGCGATTGTCGGCGCATCAGGCGCGGGAAAAAGCACCATAGCCAGACTGTTATACCGATTTTATGACATTCAAACTGGGGCTATCGAGATTGATGGCCAGGATTTACGGGATGTCACCCAAAGCTCATTACGCCAAAGTATTGCCATAGTGCCGCAGGATACTGTGTTGTTTAACACCAGCATCAGGGAAAACATTCGTTACGGTAAACCTGATGCCAGTGAGGCTGAAGTGGATCAGGTGATTAAACTGGCCCATCTGGACAGATTTATCCAAAGTTTGCCTCAAGGCGACCAAACCTTAGTCGGCGAGCGGGGTTTAAAAGTATCAGGCGGCGAGAAACAACGTATTGCGATAGCCCGGGTGCTGTTAAAAGGCTCTCCTATTCTGATTTTTGATGAAGCCACCTCAGCTTTGGATTCACATTCAGAAGCCGCTATTTTAAAAGCTTTACGTGAGCTGGCGAAACACCATACTTCAGTGGTTATCGCTCATCGATTGTCGACTATTACCGACGCTGACAAGATCTTAGTGCTGCAACAAGGTGAAGTAGCTGAAGCTGGCACTCACCAGCAATTGCTGGCCCAACAAGGGCTTTATGCACAGTTGTGGGCCCAACAACAAGAGGCCAAAACCAAAGCTGAGTAAAGCTGATATTAAGTTAGGTTAAGCAGAGTAAATGCCGGGTAAAGGGCTGAACCCGGTTTTGTTTTTTTGTTCTGATGACGGTATTTATTTCTTACAGGACAAGAAAACCACTATGTTGTTACGTCAGCTCATATTACCTATTACCAGTCTTTTTATACTGAGTGCCTGCGGTGGCGGCAGTTCGTCAGAAGGCAACGATACCTATCCAAGCAGTTATCTGCAGTTTTATAACGGCTCCTCCAACAGTGCGACAACCAAACTAACCTTAACCGACAGCGATGACACAGAAAGTACTTTGGGTTCCGCGGCCTTTGGCGACACTACAGCTTTAACCACAGTTTCGGCTGAAACCTACGATCTGGATTTTACTTACACCGACAACAGCGGCGACGTTCAGACGGTGCTGGAAGATCAGGTGACTATGAAAACCAGTCAGAAAACTGTGCTTTTTATGGTGGATAACTATGAAGCACCCAAAATACTAAACTTAAGTTTTGTGCGGGATGATGAGCTGGATGACCAGTTTAAAATCTACTTTGCAAACTTACTGGCTGAAAATAAAAGTATGGATTTGTATATCAGCAGCTCTACCGAAGACTTTGATGATGCTGATTTTGTCGCTACTGTAGGTCAAAACGCTTTTAGTGAAGCCGTTACTTTTGATACCGGCAGCTACATTTTGTATTTAACTGACGCGGGGAGCAAAGACGTCGTATTACAAAGCCCGGTTTACGCTTTTAGCTACGAAACAGAATACGTTCTGGCTTTGCGTGACAACGCGGGTCCGCTTAAACGTAAAATTGCGCTGGATATCATAGGCAACACTACGACAGTCTATCCACTTGAAGACATCAACAGTAACGCCCAGTTCCGTGTTTATAACAGCCTGAACGATTTAGACCCGGCACAGATTTATGCAGGCAGTACCAGCGGCACTCCGGTCTTTGCTGATGTACCAGCTGATACTCTGACGTCTTATGTTGAAATTCCACATGGTGATTACAGAGTGACATTAACGGCAAACGAAGGCTCCAGCCAAATTCCAAATGGCTTATTAACACTCAACCAGGGCGAGAGCAAAAGTCTGGTGTTTTACCGTGATGAAAATGATCAGCCCACTGTATTATCAGTCACAGACAGCGCGACACCACAGGTATACGACTTTGTATTTAATGTAGTGAACGTGGTGCCGGACTTTGAGAATGTCAGTATTTACTTTGTGCCACCTGGCAAAACCATGGAAACCACCTCCTATTACATCAGCAGTATTAACGATGCCACCAGCGCCAGCATTACTTTGCCGCTGGATAGTTATACGGTGTTGTTGGTGCGCAAAGACTTAAATAACAATAAGACCTTGCTGGCGCAAACCGCTGAAATTGAATTTATCCAGGGTAACTCCTATCTGCTGGTCGCGGAAAAAGATCCTGATACTGAAACAGGTTATAAAATCAGTTTGCAGTACTAAAGCGTAAATTGATTTGATGACAAAGGTCCGTCTGAGCAGCGGGCCTTTTTTTACATACCCGTCGTACTTGAAGCCGCAGCTTTGTTGACTGCGCTCTTCGCCCCAGTCACATAGGACAACTATGCTCCTGGGGTCTCAATCACTTGTCGCCTCGCTGCAACATCAATTACTTAGGGCATGATTTAGTGGATGGGTTGCGACTATGTCCTCCTTCGCTCTTCCTTGTTATTTGTTTTTCCTCTAAATTAGCTTCCAGTTGAAATCATCAGATGGAGTAAAGCATGACCTGGATTTTTTTAGTGGTCGGCCTGGTATTACTGGTCGTTGGTGCGGATTTACTGGTCAAAGGGGCTGCTCGTTTAGCAGGCTCTTTTGGTATTCCGGCTTTAGTTATAGGTTTGACTGTGGTAGCTTTTGGCACCAGCGCACCAGAATTGGCAGTTAGTGTAAAAGCAGCTTATTCTGGTCAGGCTGAATTGGCTATTGCCAATGCGGTTGGCAGTAACATCTTTAATGTGCTGTTTATTCTCGGCGCTGCAGCGATGATTTCGCCTTTAATTATTTCACGCCAGCTGATCCGTCAGGACGTGCCTATTATGGTTCTGGTGTCTGTCATAGCTCTGCTTATGACTTTAGATGGCAGTATCAGCAGACTGGAAGCAGCTATTTTGTTTGCGGGCCTTTTAAGTTACACCTGGTTTTTATTCCGTCAGGGTAAAGCCAAAGGCGCTGACACTGTTGATGAAGAAGTGGAGGCGATGCTCAAGTCCAATACACCAGCGTGGCAAAATGTTCTGCTGGTCGTGGGTGGTTTGATATTACTGGTATTAGGCGCCCGTTGGTTGGTTGAAAGTGCAGTGGAAATTGCACGGGCATGGGGCATCAATGAAGCTGTTATTGGTTTAACCATAGTAGCAGCTGGCACCTCCTTGCCTGAAGTGGTCACCTCCATAGTTGCAACAATTCGGGGGGAACGCGATATTGCAGTAGGTAATGTGGTAGGCAGCAATATATTCAACATCCTTTGTGTACTGGGTATCTCAGGCCTGGTGTCTCCTATCCCACTGGTGGCCGGAGAACAAATGGCGATGGTCGACATTCCGGTGATGGTAGGTGTCGCCGTGCTTTGTGTGCCACTGTTTTTTATCGGCTCTGTACTAAACCGCATGGAAGGTTTGCTGTTCATGCTGTTGTATATTGCTTACACCTGGTATCTGGTCGCTATGGCATTAAAAGAAAGCTACCTGCCAGACTTACAACAGGGCATTTTGTACGGTTTGTTACCTGCAGTAGTGCTTTTTGTGGTGCTGTCATTTATTCACGACCGCATGAAAAACAAACAAATACATCAATAAGTTAGCTACTTATGTAAAAAGCAGGCCCTCTTGGGCCTGTTTTTATTTACGAGGCATATGACATTTCGGTGATCTGAAGCCTGCCGCTGACCAGAGCACTATCCAACCCGCACTTTTGTTTATATAATCCGCCGCAGTTCATAACCTCAATGAGACCCCATGGAAATCTTTATACTAGTTGGACTTATCGTATTAAATGGCATTTTTGCCATGTCTGAAATTGCTATTGTCACTGCCAAAAAATCACGTTTAACGGCTTTGGCACAAAAAGGGAAATCCTCCGCAGCCATAGCACTGAAACTGGCTGAAGACCCTACTCAGTTTTTGTCGACAGTCCAGATCGGTATTACCTCTATTGGTATCTTAAACGGTATCTTCGGTGAATCTATTCTTGCCGAACCTTTTGCCCTGTGGTTGCAAAGCCTGGGGATGACACCTGAATTCAGCAGCATTTTTGCCACAGCTTTAGTGGTTATAGTGGTGACTTATGTGTCTATCGTTGTAGGTGAACTGGTGCCTAAACGTATTGGCCAAATCAGCGCTGAGTCTATCGCCTGCCTGATGGCCAAGCCGATGTTATTACTGGCTTTAGTGACTAAACCTTTTGTGTATTTATTATCAGGTTCAACCCATGGTCTGATGCGTTTGTTTGGTTTTGCCCACAGCACCGAATCCAATGTGACCCATGAAGATATTCAGGCCATGCTGTTGGAAGGTTCAAGCTCTGGTGCCATAGAACACAACGAACATGCCATGGTGAAAAACGTATTCCGTTTGGACGAGCGCTCTATCTCTTCTTTGATGGTGCCACGTTCTGACATTATCTTTTTAGACACCTCCATCAGTATGGAAGATAACCTGCACCGTGTGATGCAATCGCCTCATTCACGTTTTCCGGTCTGCAAACAAAGCGCGGATGAACTGATAGGTATAGTCTCAGCCAAACAGCTACTGGCGCAGTCTGTAGCAGGTCAGCTGACTGATTTATCGCCTTTAGTACAACCTTGCCATTATGTACCGGACAGTTTAACTGGTATGGAATTGCTGGAACATTTCCGCACTACTGCCCGCCAGGTGGTCTTTGTGGTGGATGAATACGGTGACTTAAAGGGTATGGTGACCTTGCAGGATTTAATGGAAGCCTTAACAGGTGAATTAAATCCGGATGACGGTGAAGATTTAATGGTGGTGCAGCGTGACGACGGCTCTTACCTGCTGGATGGTTTGCTGCCTATTATCGATTTAAAAGATTGTTTAGGTTTAGACGAATTACCTGAAGAAAATCAGCGTAACTATCAGACGTTAAACGGCTTATTGATGCTGTTAATGGGTAAAATTCCGCAAACGGCTGACAAAGTGCTGATCCATAACTGGCTGCTGGAAATTGTTGATATGGACGGTAAGCGAGTCGACAAAGTGTTGGCAGTGCAACTGACTGAAGAACAAATGGCAGAAATAAAAGCCGGTGTCGATGAGATGCACGACTAAGCCTGTGATTAACTTGCCGCGCTATTAATGATTTGGGGTGTATCTCTCTGCCCAAAACAAAAACGCCACTTTATAAGTGGCGTTTTTAGTTTAATCTTTGCGGCTTTTATTTCGTAAAGCCAATGGGTCGGCATCAAGACCAAAGCCCAGCAAAGGCAAGAGTTCTGGTATTTCATCTTCCGGTATGCCTACCTTGTGAAAATGCTTCACCACATACTGCACATCATGGCCTTGTTCTTTGAATTGTTGTGCAGTTTTTAAATGCACAGTTCGCATAAAGTTAGATGTCATGACAGTCACTCCCTGAAGAAAAGCGAACGTCATAGTGGTGAAATATTCAGCAGCAGGCAAGTGATTTTCGACGAAAATTTAAACAATTTTTTCGAATAAAATTAAACTGGAATACAAACAAAAACTTAACGGCAAAGGCACCTATCTGCGCCTTTGCCTGATGGTGACAAGATCAAAAATCAAGCTGAACCGGTGTGGCAGAACTGGTAACAGTCAGATTTTTGCCCTGCAAAAATACAACTTCATCATTTTGCTCAGGTTCGTCGTTCAGCTGGCAAGTAAGAGCAGCCGTATAATTTCCGGCATCAATAAAGCCTAACTCATAGCTGTAGCTGGATGCACCGTCAAACAACACCGGAGCGCTGGCATAAGGTAATACAGTTTCAGCACCACCGTAGTCAGCTAGTGTACTCAGATCTAAATCTGATCCAGGATACAAATACACAGCTGCAACTGGCTGATTTTGATCGGCAGGAGCTACAGTACAGTTATTAGCTAATAAAAAGGCTTCACTGACAGTTCCCTCCAGATGACCAATTTCACTGGTATTCACCAAACGTAAACCTGTAGGTTTTAGCAGGTATTTTTGTGGGTTAGACAGAACCATGGCTTTACGTAAATCAAACTCCAGAGTGTAACTAAAGGTGCCACCTGCAGATAAAGTGACCCCGTTCAGACGAAGTTGGTTTGACGGCACTTCCAGTGGATATTGAGTACCGTCCGTCAGTTGGATATAACTGCCAGGCACAATATTCAGGCGCATTTGACCGTAGTTACCTGCTGGTACTGTGGCTTGCGAAATCAAAGCCAAAGAACTGGCGCCAGGTAAAGTTAACAGGTCTACCCCTATGCTATTTGCCACGACTGCGCCGTTATTATCGCGGCACTCAGTGTTATTGTTTGCTGCCACAGGTTCCAAACCCGGAGTAAAAGTCTGATTCCCCAAACCATTTCCTACCAGTTCAACCGAACCAAAACACAACATCACTTTATCTACACCATCTACTGGTGCATCACTGACTGCCAGACTAAAACTGGCACTTTGATCAACCTCTTCTGAGGAACTGCCCCCACATGCAGCCAGAGTGGCTGACAAGGCGCTGACCAATACCAAAGTACGCCATTGTTTCGTATTATTCATCTGCTCTACTCCTGATAGCCGGGATAACTCCCATTCAACTCAGCAGTTATAAAGCAATGAAACTGAATTTATGCTGAAACCCTAATTTAGGGATTCTGTAATAAAAACTTGCGCTGTAGCAGACGATCCAACCATTTTTGTGGTAATAATCTTGCCAGCAAAGGCAAAGTGACAGCGCCATGCCCTATACCCACCACACCGCTGCAATCGGCTTTATTCAGCTCTAGTACTAAACTGTTGGCAAAACTTTCTGCCGATGTAGGTTGGTTTTGACTGGCATTAGCGCGCAGCATCACACCTTCACGCATGGACCACCAGAGAGAGTCAGGTTTTAACAACTGCTCTGCTTCCTGTTTAGCCCGGCTGGCAAAGCCTGTATTTATAGCACCTGGCTGCACAGTCAAGACTCGCACACCCAAAGGTGCAAGTTCCATCCGCAGCGCATCAGACAAACTATGCAAAGCCGCTTTGGATGCACAATAGACTCCGGCAAAAGGTGTAGTTAACACGCCTGATACGCTGCCTATATTGACGATCAGCCCTTTGCTTTGTAACAACAAAGGCAAACAAGCCTGAGTTAAATCCATCACCGCAAATACGTTGACTTCAAACTGCGCTCGTAAGCCTTCAGCCCCGGCATCCAGCACCGGGCCCATAGCGCCAAAACCAGCATTATTCACCAGAATATCTAAACGCCCTGCCTGTTGTTGCAGCTGTAATACAGCTTGTTTCACTGAATCGGGATTGGTCATTTCCAGCGCTATAGTCTCCAAGCCCAACTGCTGCAGTTGTGCTAAATCAGCCTCTTTTCGCGCTGTGGCAAAGACTCTGTAGCCTTGCTGTTTTGCTGCTAACGCCAAGGCTTTGCCTATGCCGCTGGAGCAGCCTGTGATCAGTATGGTTTTGCTCATAGTTGGCCAACCTGTACTAAATGTTGCTCTTCAGGTCGCAAGGTCAACACCAGAAAACCAGTGTCTGTGACAGCCACTGTATGTTCCCACTGGGCTGATAACTTTTTATCCTTCGTCACCACAGTCCAGCCATCAGATTTTTGTTTTACACGCCGATCCCCCTGATTGATCATTGGCTCTATGGTGAACACCATGCCGGGTTTGAGCGTTAAACCAGTGCCAGCTTTGCCATAATGTAAAATTTGTGGCTCTTCATGCATTTGCCGGCCTATGCCATGGCCACAGTATTCGCGTACCACCGAATAACCGTGCTTCTCAGCGTATTGCTGCACAGCGGCGGCTATATCACCTAAACGAGCTCCGGGTTTGACCTGATAAATGCCCTGCCATAGCGCCTGATAAGTTACATCCACCAAACGTTGTGCCAAAGGATTGACCTTACCAACACAATACATTTTGCTGGAGTCGGCAATGAAGCCGTCTTTTTCCAGTGTAATGTCCAGATTGACAATATCGCCTTCTTTTAAAATATCAGTTTGTCTTGGCATACCATGGCAAACCACCTCATTGATGGAGCTATTCAGCACATACTGATAATCGTATTGACCTTTGCTGGCAGGACGTGACCCTAGCGGTCCACGGATAAAGTCTTCCACTGCATCGTTAATCTGCATAGTGCTGATACCGGGTTTTACCAGCTCATCCAACATCAGAAAAACCTGTGCCAGTAACTGTCCGGCTTTATGTTGGACCTCTAGTTCAGCCTGGGTTTTCAGATGGATCGAGTTCATTCAGCAAGTCCTGCAAAGTAGTTGATTTGTTTTTCAGTAATTTACGACACAATTCCTGGTAACTAAGCTGTGGGTTCAACTCAGCCAGCATGCCCACCCGGATCCAAAATTCAGCCTGAGCGTTAATAGAACGCGCCATCACTCTGCTGGCTTCCCGCAGGTCGTCATGCAGGTCGTCCGATATTTTCACTATGCCCATAGATACACTTTATATACGTTTCGTATATTCATTGTATAAAAACAATCCGCTTAATGCACTTAAAAAACACGGAAAAACTGGTTATGGTATGACATAGAACAATAAACCCCCTGTAACAGTGGGTTATAGTTCATTATCAGCAATTGGGTTTGGAACAGATACTGAGAACTTATGCATGAGCTTATTTAACGATATCTACAGTGCAGTCGAACGGCAGTTTTTCTACAGCCTGACATTAAAAATTGTCGGCAATATCGGCTTTTTAACGCTGATTTTCTGGTTGGCGATGTTTGCAGCTTATCCTGCCGAAGGTGGCGCAGGTCATAGCTGGTGGTGGATTTTAGTACTTGGCACCGGCGCTTTTGTTTTTACCATCGGCTATCTGATGCATTTAATAGTGCGCCCGGTTAAAGCTCTGGTCGATGCTCTGCAACAAGCTAATCAAACAGGCAGCGACTTAAAAACCCGCTTACCGGCTTTTACTTTTGATGAATTCCGCACTTTATCTGAGCAATACAACTTATTTGTCGACCAGTTATCCGGCATGTTACGTGGGATTCACCAGCAGGCCTCCAGCAATTTTGATGTCAATCAGCAAGTAGCAGAAGCAGTGCACAGCACCAGACGCCAGTTGCAGGGGGCAGAGCAAAGTAGCCAACAAATCCGGGCACAAAGTGACCAGTCCTTACAGCGTTTAGCTGAAATAGTGCAAAGCAACGATCAGGTGATAGTGGTCGCCAGCAGCACAGTGCATAACGCGAAAACAGCCAGTACCCAGCTTGATCAGCTCACAACCCAACTGCATAAAATTGAACAGCTGTTAGCCAACTTTGGTGGCACTGTCACAGGCCTGCAGAAAAACGCTGAAAACGTGCGGCAGATTTTATTGATGGTGGAAAACTTCTCCGATCAAACCAACCTGTTGGCACTGAATGCGGCAATAGAAGCAGCACGGGCTGGCGAAGCTGGCCGTGGTTTTGCTGTGGTGGCAGACGAAGTCCGCACTCTGGCGGCTAAGGTCAATAGCGCCACAGGCCAGATCTCAGGTTTTCTGAATGAGATGGATGTATTGGTGCGTGATACCAAGAATGAATCGGAGCAACTGCAACAACAAGCAGGCGCCGCTCAGCAGCAAATACAACAAACCAGTGGCGACTTTAGTCAATTGGAACAGCAACTGAAAAATGCCCAGCAACAGCTGAACCATATCCAGCAACATGTGCAGCAACTGGCGCATAGCTCAGAGCAAAACCATCACCACCTGACTGAAATAGAACAAGGTACCAACCTGGCTTATCAACAAATGGCCGCTATTGATCAGGCCACGGAGCAGTTGCTGTCCGGTACTCAACGCACCCAACAGCAGCTGCAACCTTTTTCAGCAGCTTAACCAGCCACTCTCTTATCACTTGTCCGGCTATCCTGTTGCAGCGCTTTGACCAGCTGCAACACGGCCGGGTGAGTCAGTTTACGCTCAGGTGATATGGCATAAAAACGTTCGGTCACCCTGTGGATCACCCCTACTTTTAATAAGCGATAGTTGGTTAATAGCTGAGTTTCCAGCAATAAAGGTGCAGCAAAAGCTCCCAGGCCTTGCTGAGCAAAAGCCTGCATTAACGCGCTGTCATCAAATTCGGCCACTACATCCGGCTGAACTTCCACTTCATTAAACCAGCCCATCAACTGCTGACGAATAATGGACTTTTTACCTTGTAATAAGAAAGGCTTGTCGTGTAACGAACGTGGAAAATCTGCGCTGAGCTGCTCTGCCAAAGCTTCACAGGCATACACAGCCATAGGAGACTCAGTAACTAAATGGCTGTAGGCTTTGACATGACTGCCAGGCTGAATAGGTTGATCCGATAACACCATGTCCAGTTTATTGATGGCGAGTTCAGACAAAAGCCCGGCCTGCTCGCCTTCACGGCAAATCAGTTTAATAGGCAGCTGCAAAATAGGTTTTAGCATTTCATAAACAAATGCCTTCGGCAAAACGTCAGTAATACCGACACTAAAACTTTGCCAACTGCTGTGCTGGCGAGTCAGTACAGCTTTGAGCTCATCTCCCAGCTGAAAGATATCAGCAGCGTAACGCTGCACCACCACACCCAATTCCGTAGGAACCAGTCGTTTGCCCACCCTGGAAAACAAAGCTGTGCCAATACCATGCTCAAAGGCGCTGATTTGGCCACTGATGGTTTGTGGTGTGATATGCAACAGCTCACTGACACGGGCAATACTGCCATGCTCAGCCACCAGATAAAAATAATAGAGTTGGTTGTAATTTACCGGAGTCATATGAATTCAATTATTTACGAACATATAGGAAGTTATATTCGATTTTTACTGACAAAGTAAAGAGCGTATAAAGATAGCTGTTGTGAGGTTCCTGCAGAATTTCATAGACAGTTTAACCCATAGGCTCATCCGCGCCTTTTGCCCCTTGTTTTTGTTAGCAAGGGGCTTTTTTATGTCCAAAACAAAGCTACAGCTTTATTGGCTCGCATCATCTCTATGCTGCAAGTCCAGTGATTTTGCGGATACAATGGCGCAAACGAGTTAAAGAGTGCTGATGATGATTCACTACCCCGCCATTTTTAAGTTCGCAGGTCAGGATGAACTGATCTATATCGCCACACAGAGCAGTTTTGAGCAGCAGTATCAGCTGCAACAGCCCTATTTCACACCTGAGGATCTGCTGATTGATGCGACTGGGCAAGCTTATCTGCTACATCAGTTCACACAACACAGCAGTTCTTTGCCCGCATTAGCCAAGCGGTTTGAACAGCCTGAATTGACGGCTTTGGTGCAAGCGCATTTTTTTGCTTTAGCTCAAAGTTGTGTTGTAAAAATTCAAGCGCCTTCGATCACTGCTTTATTTGAGCTTTTGGTCGATACTGACAACGAATAAAATTTCATACCGCAACTTGCTCAGCAGATCATTGCTGTTTAAAGTGGTGTTTTTTCTAAGGCAGAGGACAAAAAATGGCTGTTGAATTATTAGTAGGTCTGGAGGTCAGCAATCCACAACTTTATGCCGAATATCGCCGTTTAATGACGCCTCTATTGCATCAGCATCAGGGGGATTTTGGTTGTGATTTTATGGTGCAACATAGCCTGAAACCTGCAGATACGGCAATCAACAGAGTCTTCACCATTTATTTTGCCAGCCAACAACTGATGGACAGTTTTTTTAGCCATCCGGATTATCTGGCGATACGGCAACAGTATTTTGAACCTGCGGTTGCCGCTTCCCATATTCTGGCCAGTTATCAAAAAGCGGACTAGAGGCTTTCAACAACCGGAAAGTCACAATAAAACACAGTGCCTTGTCCGGGCACTGAGTGAAAGCCTATGCTGCCCCCCATAGATTCAATAATGGCTTTACTGATCGCAAGCCCCAGACCTGTGCCGGATTTGGCTTTGGAATCAGAGCCATCAGCCTGGGCAAAACGCTGGAAGATTTTTTCCTGAAAATGCAGCGGTATGCCCTCGCCTTTGTCTTCCACCTGAATGCGAATCTTGCCATCAAGCTGAGCATAACTCAGCACTACCTCTGCACCGGCTTTTGAGTATTTTATAGCGTTGGACAATAAATTGCTCAGCACCTGCTGCAATCTGTGGCTATCAAGTTGCATCCTCACAGATTCGTTGTTGGGCGCACAAAGTTGCACAGCATACTTGTCAGCGTAGGGTTGATTCTGTGCAACAGCTTGCTGACATTCCACAGCTAAATCACAAGGTTGCAGATAAAAGTCCATTTTCCCTGCGCTTAGTTTTTCCATATCCAATAAATCATTGACCAGCAGTTGCAGCCTTTTGCTGTTTTGGCTGGCCACTTTGAGCATCGCCAAAGCTTTTTCAGGAATAGGCCCTAATACCTGATTAATGACTAAATCCAATCCGCCACTAATAGCGGTTATAGGGGTTCGTAGTTCATGACTGACTGTCGAGATAAAATCAGTTTTCATCTGCTCCAGCTGTTTTTGCTCACTGATATCATGCATCAAAACTAAAGCACCAAGCAGTTGACCGGAGCGCGCTTTGAGCTGCTCACCACGACAACGCACCCAGCGCGGAGGCTGGTTTTTACTTTTAATACAAATATCCTGACTGACCACAGTTTCGCCGTGAAAAGCTCTGAGCAAAGGAATTCGCTCAACCGGTAATACGGTATGACCATCCTCTTCGTACAAATCGTAATGATGGCTCCATAATTCAGCGTCGCAATGACGCACATCGACACCGTGCCAGTCACGCGCGACTTTGTTAAATTGCTCCAGTTGCCCTTCACTGTCACAGGCCACCAGCGCATCAGGAATGGAATCGAGCAACAAATCCAGTAGTTGCAGCTTATGTTCAGTTTGCAGTTTGCGTTTGTGTTCGTTGAGTCTTTCCATCACCATCACTGCAAGCTTGCGCAGTATAGTTTTGTCTTGCTCTGTCATCTGCCTCGGTACACGGTCAATAATGCACAAAGTACCTAAAGCATAACCCTGCTCATTGATCAGCGGACAACCGGCATAAAAACGAATATTTGGAATAGTACAGACCAGAGGGTTACCTGAAAAACGTTCGTCTTGTAATGCGTCTTCAACGATAAAAATATCTGGCTGCAAAATAGCATGAGCACAAAACGCCAGTTTACGGTCTGTCTGGCACACATCCAGCCCTTGCCTGCTTTTAAACCATTGCCGCTGTTCGTCTATTAACGACACCAAGACTATGGGCACCTGAAATATGCTGGCAGCTAGAGACGTTACCGCATCAAATGTACTGTCAGGTTCAGTGTCAAGGATTTGTAATTTCAGCAGCGCTTTTAATCTGTCTTGTTCATTCTGGGGAACTGCAGCAACCTGCATACGTGCACTCCTTATGCGGCAACACATTCTTTAGCTAAAACATACCATAGAATAATTAACTCAGCCTTGATGGTCCTGTTTTTTTGTACCTGATAACAGCGATTGTAGATCATCCGGCACAGGCAGAGGTTGCAACACCGGGTAACGACTGGACCCTGGGTTACCCAGAGGCAAACGTCCGGTTAAGTGCCCGACAGGGGTCAGTAATAAGCGCAATAGCTGACCACGAATTTCAGTCCAGTTGGACTGATCAGCTGCAAGTTTTAGCATCAGCCAGTGACTTTGCATATGTAGGATAAACAACTGTTGTCCCAGAATATGCGCACGCTCTAAATGCGACCAGGCTTCTGACCAGTTTTGCTGATAGCGTGCCTGTAAAGCTTGTTTTACTTCAGCATGAAAAGCCTGTTCTACTGCTGATGGCATCTTTATAAAGTTCCGGTATAGGTAATTATCCTTACAATGACGCGGCTTTGTTGCTCAGTCAAGGTTTTGCACTGATCTCTAAAACCAGCCTTTATCTTGAGTTTTTTAATGCTTTGTATTAGGGTAGCGCCAATACTTCGTTGGACAACATAGCAAGCAAAACAGCATGAACAGAAATCGGGGTCAGGTATCCTGGGTTAGTTTACTAATGCTTATCAGCTTACTCCTGTTTAAAGGAGTGGCAGCTGCCGCTATGTTATGTTGTGGCCCGGAGCACACAGCTCATTCAGAACATTCCTCAGTTCAATCTAAGCCCTCAGTGATGGATCACAGCATGATGAGCGGGCATAGTCACCACAACGCAGAATTGCCTGCTCAAGCCAGCGACATGTCGGAGCATCAGCAGATGATGGTGGATGATTCAGTAAATCAGTTAATGAATGACCACGCATCTTCTTGTTCAGGCTGTGCTGTCAGTTGTGCCGCTGCAGTGCTGATGGTCAATCCATCGGATTTTATACCTGAGCCACCACAAAACGAACGTATCTTGAGTTTAACTTCTTCAGTTTTCCCTTTGACCCTTGCAAGTCTGGAACGCCCTCCCCGTTTGTACAGCTGATCACTGCCTTTGCACCACAAAAGCCGACCTTAGCGCTTGTTGTGTTGTGTATTTTTCAGCTTTATTAAACAGGTTATTATTTTATGCATCAGCTTATTTATCTGGCACTATTCTGTGCCACAACGTTGCTTTATGCAGCTCCTGCAGCATCCGATACAGAGTCTGTAGCTGTTCAGCCACTCACCTCTGTGGCTATACAAAACAACACCTCGGACTGGAAACAGGCGAATCAAAAAGTTGCCGAATTGGGTGGCTGGCAATTCTACGCCAGTGAAGGGGGTGGTCATCAGGCAATGGATCACTCTAAACACTCAATGCCTGTGGATCATTCAAAACACAAATCCGATAACACTATGGATCACTCCGGACATACGATGCCGATGGATCATTCAAAACATAGCTCCGATAACACTATGGACCATTCCGGACATACGATGCCGATGGATCATTCAAAGCATAGCTCCGATAACACTATGGACCATTCCGGACATAGCATGCCGATGGATCATTCAAAACACCACAATCATCAGCAAATGGACCATTCAGAACATCAGAGGGCTAAAACAGGAGATGAGCATGAGCATCATCACTAAGCTAAGCCCGCTGGCAGCTGCGGTGTTACTAAGCGCCTGCGCCGGAACAACAAAGCTTGAGCAGCATGATCTGGTGCAGCAAACAGCAAAAGCGGAGCAGGTACAACTGGCAGCCACAGATCCGGCATTAAGAGCAGAAGCAGAGCAGGAAATTGCCCGATTGTTGGCAGAGCCTTTAACAGCAGAAAATGCCAGCCGTATTGCGGTATTAAACAATCCGGACTTTTTGGCAGCACTGGCATCTCTGGCTATCAGTAAAGCTGAATTAACTCAGGCCGGTTTATTGCCGAATCCTGGCGTGCGGGTCATTCGAAGCCGTGAAGAGGATGGTTACAGCACAGAGCTCGATTTTTCACTGAACTTGTTTAACCTGATTTTTTTAAGTCAAAACAAAGCGATTGCCGCGCGGCAGGCAGTGCAGCAACAGCAGCAAGTCGCTTTACAGCTGATGGATTTACTCACACAAAGCCGCAGCGCATTTATTGAAGCCGTTGTAGCCCAGCAGCGTTTTAACTATCTGCAAACAGTGCAGGAAGCGATAGATGCGTCGGCAGAACTTGCCAACCGTATGTATCAGGTGGGTAATTACAGCGAACTGCAACAAGCACGTCAGCTGAAGTTTGCCGCCCAAATCCGCCTGCAACTGGCTAAAACGGAGCAACAACAGCAACAAAGCCGCGAGCAGTTGTCTGTGCTGCTAGGGGTAGATCCGACTACGCCACTGCAGTTACCAGCCTATTTACCAGCTATTCCAGCCACTTTGCCACTTCAGGAAAATCTGGAACAGCAAGCACTGGCACAACGACTGGATCTGCAACAAGCCAAAGCCAGATTAAACCAACTTGAACTGCAACTGGGGTTTGAGAAAAACAGTCGTTTTGTCCGGGGTTTATCTGCTGAAATTGCAGGTTCGGTGCAGCATAGCGAAGAGCGTGAAGTGGCTTTAGGGGTTGAACTGCCGTTATTTGATTCGGGGTCAGCGCGTATCAGCAAGGCTGAAGCAGAGTATCTGCAAGCCTGGTGGCAAGCCAAAGCGCTGGAGCAAAAAGCCCGTTCTGAAGTACGTCAGGCCTGGTCCTTACATCAAAGCTCCTATCAGATTGCCCGACATTATCAGGATCAGTTAGTGCCATTGGCACAGAAAATTAACCAACAAAATGTGCTGCGTTACAACGGTATGTTAATTGGCGTATTTGAACTGATTGCGGATACTCAGGCCCAGGTAGAGACAGTGACAGGACAAATGACGGCACTACGCGATTTTTATCTGTCAGAGCTGCGCCTGCAACAAAGCTTATGGGGCAGTCCTTCGCTGCAACAGCCTACAGACAGCGACAGCACAAGCAGCCCTGCCACTGCAGCTGGCCACTAACAGGAGAATATGATGTTAACCCGTCGTGATTTATTAAAAAAAGTTGGTGCCATTACAGCTGCTGTAGGTGTGGCTGCGGTCAGCCGAAGCTCAATGGCAGCTTTGCCTGAACCTGTAATTCAACAATCTGCCGATACTATGGATCCGTTGATCCCAAACACTGGCCGGCCTTACAACCCTGTGGTCACGTTAAACGGCTGGACTTTGCCATGGCGTATGAATAATGGTGTCAAGGAATTCCATTTAGTGGCGGAGCCCGTTGTGCGTGAACTGGCCCCAGGTATGAAAGCACATTTATGGGGCTACAACGGTCAGTCGCCAGGCCCTACTATTGAAGTGGTAGAAGGTGACAGAGTGCGGATTTTTGTCACGAATAAGTTACCTGAACATACCTCAGTACACTGGCATGGTCAGCGTTTACCTAATGGTATGGACGGAGTTTCAGGCTTGAATCAGCGCGCCATACAGCCAGGTAAAACCTTTATGTATGAGTTTGTTGCCCGCCGTCCCGGCACTTTTATGTACCACCCTCATGCCGATGAAATGGTGCAGATGGCTATGGGCATGATGGGCATGTGGATCACCCACCCTAAAGAGGCACATCCGCATATCAGCGAAGTAGACCGCGATTTCTGTTTTTTATTAAACGCTTACGATATTGAACCCGGCAGCGCTACTCCAAAAATTATGACGATGACCGACTTTAATCTCTGGACCTGGAATAGCAGGGTATTTCCTGGCATAGACCCTTTAGTGGTGCGCAAAAACGACAAAGTGCGGATCCGGGTCGGCAACCTGACAATGACTAACCACCCTATTCATATTCATGGCCATGAGTTCACCGTGACAGGCACAGACGGTGGCCCTGTGCCTGCTTCTGCCCGCTGGCCTGAAGTCACCACAGATGTAGCTGTGGGTCAGATGCGGCAAATTGAATTGATAGCAGATGAAGAAGGTGACTGGGCTTTTCATTGCCATAAATCGCACCACACCATGAATGCCATGGGCCATGATGTGCCGACGCTGATTGGCGTCGATCACAGTGGTTTGATGCAAAAAATCAATAAACTAGTACCGGATTATATGGTGATGGGTGAACGTGGTATGGCGGATATGACCGAAATGAACATGCCACTACCCGCCAATACCTTGCCAATGATGTCAGGCGATGGCCCTTTTGGTTCAGTGGAAATGGGCGGTATGTTCAGCATATTTAAAGTGCGTAAAGACCAGGCTCCGGGAGACTATAAAGATCCGGGGTGGTATCAACATCCTACCGGTACGGTGGCACAAGAGTGGACAGGTGAAGTACCTCAAGTCACTTTAGCGCAAGCTCAGGTCCAGACTGACATCACAGAGGCGACAGTGGAGTTGAAAGTAAAAAAACCAGGTGCACATCATCACTGACGGTTTGTACACCTCAGCACTGTTGAACAGTGCTGAGGTGTTGCCTCTCCAATCATTTTTGTCAGAAAAAAGCTCTCAATTCGGTTTTATGACAAATATAACAGCCCACTTATATCATTTAGAAATAACTAATAACCAAAACAATTAATACACATCTGTTACCAAATGTAATCAAACCCAGAATTTTAGCCGCTCACAGCAGGCTACTCATCGCACAAAAAATCAATAAACACGAAAAAATGAAAACAAAATATTAAATATGATAAATATATAACTATTTACATTAACAAATTATTGACCAATTATCGTACGGCCTGCCCAACCTATTAACTAATTAAGGGACAGAGGCTTCCAGGGATGAGGCAATTCACATAACAATAATTTGAGAGAACAAAATGCAACATAAAACATTCAACTTATCCAAAGTCTCATTGCTTACCTTGTCCGCCTTGTCCTTATTGGCTACGGCCGCACAAGCTGCTCCACAAAAATCAGGTATCACCTTAGAAGTGAATGAAACCAAAGCTATTGAGCCGCCAACCCGCTTTATTGTTAAATACAAAAATGCTGCAACCTTATCTGCACAAGGCCTGGCCAGCACAGCAACAAGCTCAGTGAATCAATTAAAAACTCATGCTGCTTCTGAATTATCCAGCCGCGCTGGCGAGCCTATGAGCTTTGTGCGTTCTTTAGCTGTCGCTAACCGTCATGTGGTGAAAGCCGAGCGTCGTCTGTCAAAAGCTGAAACTCAACGTACCATTGAGCTGTTAGCCCAGGATCCAATGGTGGAATCGGTTGAAGAAGACCGTATGTTACAAATTGCAGCTGCTCCAAACGACACTCAGTACACCAGTCAATGGCATTATTATGAGTCCACAGGTGGTTTACGTGCCAACACGGCATGGGATAACGCCACAGGTACTGGAGTTGTAGTTGCAGTATTAGATACAGGCTACCGTCCACATGCTGACTTAAACGCCAACATTCTGCCTGGTTATGACATGATTTCTGACAACTTTGTTGGTAATGACGGTAATGGTCGTGACAACAATGCACAGGATCCGGGTGACTGGATTTTAGCGAACGAATGTGGTGGCACACACGCCGCTCAGGATTCTTCATGGCACGGTACTCACGTTGCAGGCACAGTAGCTGCCGTGACTAATAACGGTTCTGGTGTAGCTGGTGTGGCTTATGGCGCTAAAGTAGTACCAGTGCGCGTATTAGGTAAATGTGGTGGTTATACCTCAGATATAGCTGACGGTATCATTTGGGCCTCAGGTGGCACAGTGTCAGGTGTTCCGGCGAACGCCAACCCGGCTAAAGTCATCAACATGAGTTTAGGCGGTTCAGGAGCCTGTGACTCTACTACTCAGGCAGCCATTAACTCCGCACGTTCACGTGGTACAGTTGTTGTGATTGCATCAGGTAATGACAATGCAAACGCCAACAACTTTAACCCGGGTAACTGTGCTGGTGTGGTAAACGTTGCATCGACTAACCGCAGCGGTGGCCGCGCTTATTACTCTAACTACGGTACCTCTATTGATGTGGCTGCACCTGGTGGTGCTATGAACTCAGCCAACGATCCTAACGGTATTCTGTCTACTTATAATACTGGTACCACTACACCTGGTTCAGACAGCTATGGGTACAGTCAGGGCACTTCAATGGCAGCTCCTCATGTAGCAGGTGTTGCAGCGTTAATAGCTCAGAAAAAACCAGCAGCTACACCGGATGAAATTGAAACCATCCTGAAAACAACTACCCGTTCTTTCCCTGCAACCTGCACCAGCTGTGGTACTGGTATTGTTGATGCTGCAGCTGCAGTAGCGGCAGCTTCAGGTACTGGCGGCGGTGGTGGCACAGGTGCAACTTCAACTGTGAACAATATTTCTGTTGCACGTAACAGCTGGAAATATTACACAGTGGTCGTTCCTGCCGGTATGAGCGTTCTGACTGTCAATACCTCTGGTGGTTCAGGTGATGCTGATCTGTATGTACGTCGTGGTTCACAACCTACCACTTCTACTTATGACTGCCGTCCATACCTGAATGGCAATACTGAAAGCTGTACTTTCAATAACCCTGTTGCCGCCACTTACCATATTGGTATCCGTGGTTACACAGCGGTATCAGGTGTAACCTTGACAACCTCTTATCAGCCTTAATCCCTGGGCTTTTAGGTGAAGATCCCGGTATTTGCCGGGATCTTCTTTTCTAGCCTTCAGAAGTTCATTTTTGCAGGCCATCCAAAATAGCGCACTGGGGTTGATCGTCACCGCAACAGCTGTCGGCTAATTGTTGCAATACCTTTTGCATCTGCTGTAATTCAGCTACTTTTTGTTTTATTTCATCCAGATGCTGTTCAGCCAGTTGCTTTACTTCTCTGCTGCTGCGCTGTGGATCACGCCATAACCCCAACAAAGAGCTAATTTGTACTATTGAAAAGCCTAAAGTACGAGCCTGTTTAATAAAACCCAGTTGCTGCAGCTGTTGACTGTTATACAACCTATAGCCCGCATCTGTTCTATTGGCTTTAAGCAACAACCCTGCTTCTTCATAATAACGAATCATTTTGGCAGAAAGCCCGGTCTGTTTTGCAGCTTGGCCAATAGTCACTAAAGAATTAACCAAAGTAGCCATCATTTTACTCCTTTGCTTTCCAGCGCTGTAATAACAAGGCATTGCTAATCACCACTAAACTGCTACAAGCCATAGCAGCACCCGCAATCACCGGATTTAAATACCCTAAAGCGGCCAATGGAATGCCCACTATGTTAAAGATAAAAGCCCAAAACAGATTTTGCTGAATTTTACGGAAACTAAGCCGTGCTATCTGTAAGGCGGCGCTGACTAACAGCGGTTGACTACGCATTAAGGTCATAGCTGAAGCACTGACAGCCACTTCTGTACCGCTCGCCATAGCTATACCTAAATCAGCCTGCGCCAAAGCTGGTGCATCGTTGATGCCGTCCCCCACCATCGCCACTTTATAACCTTGTTGCTGCCAAAGCTGAATGGCAGCCGCTTTTTCAACTGGCAGCACTTCTGCTTGCCAGTGGGTTAACTGCAGTTGCTGCGCTATTGAAGTCGCACTGGCCTTAGTGTCACCCGTTAACATAGCCACTGCTATACCTTGTTGTTTTAATAAGCTGACGGCTTGCAGCGCATCAGGTTTTAACTCGTCAGTAAAACAAAACAATGCTAATAACCTATAACTTTCATCAGCTTGTTGCTCTGCCAGCCAGGATACTGATGCACCGCTGGTTTGAATTTGATCTTGTGGTAACTCAAGCCCAAGCTGTTGCATCCAGTGACTGCTGCCAAGCACTAAGTCATGGCCTTCAACCTTGCCCAATACACCTTTACCTGCCACCACCTGAAACTCTGCTGTTTCAACAGCTTTGACCTGATGTTCTGTGGCATAACTAACCAAAGCTTTGGCTAAAGGATGCTCACTGTGCTGCTGCAACGAGGTGGCCCACTTCAGCAGCTTCGGCTCATCAATAAAAGTGCTGAATTGCTGCAACAGGGGTTTGCCCTGGGTTAAGGTGCCTGTTTTATCAAACACCACCAGTGTTATGGCTTGGGCTTGCTCTAAGGCTGTGGCGTCTTTAATCAAAATGCCAGAACGTGCCGCTGAACCTGTACCTGCCATAATAGCGGCTGGTGTTGCTAAGCCAAGAGCGCAAGGACAGGCAATCACCAGCACAGCCACTGCATTTAAAATACCAGCCACCCAGTCATCCGTTATAAAACCCCAGCCCAGTAAGGTGACTAAAGCTATGACCAATACCGCAGGTACAAAGATGGCACTGATTTTATCCACCAGTGCCTGCACCGGCGCTTTAGCCCCTTGAGCCTGCTCTACCAGTTGAATAATACGGGACAAGGTAGATTCAGCTCCGACAGCTGTCGCTCTGATTTGTAATACCCCATCCAGATTGACAGAACCACCAGTCACTTTATCAGCCAGTGTTTTAGGGACTGGCACAGACTCACCACTGATCAGCGCTTCATCGACATGGCTTTGGCCTTGCTCAACCAAAGCATCAACCGGAATGCGTTCACCCGGCTTTACCAGCACCAGATCACCTTTTTGTACAGTTTCTGCTTTTACTTCCAGCCACTGACCATTTTGAAACAAAGTAGCCACAGCAGGTTTTAGATTCTCCAGAGCTTTTAAGGCATCAGTAGTGCGTTTTTTTGCTTTGTGCTCAAGGTATTTACCTAAAAGCACCAGACTTAATACCGCACTGCTGCTTTCAAAATACAGGTGAGGGGCGCCGTGTTGCCCATGCTGCGCATTAAAACTCCACCATAAATACAACGACAAACCATAAGCAGCGCTGGTGCCTATGGCCACCAGCAAGTCCATATTGCCACTGCCTGCTTTGAGTGCAGCCCAGCCTGCTTTGTAAAAACGCGCGCCAAAATAAAACTGCACTGGAGTTGCCAGCAGCCATTGCCAGAAAGACGGCAGCATCCAGTCCACACCAAACAACAAGCCAAACATCGGTAGGACCAAAGGTAAGGTAAGTACTATGCTTGCAGCAACAGGCCACCACTCCTGCTGATAAAACCCAGTTCCTGTCGTTGAAGCCTCTGCTTTTTCTTCCGGCAAACTGGCCTGATAACCTGCCTTTTCGACTGCGGCTATCAGTTGTTGTGGCACAAGTGAAAGGCCGCTGACCGTTGCTGTTTCACTGGCCAGATTAACACTCGCCTGCTCTACACCGCTGACCTTTGCTAAAGCTTTTTCGATGCGGCCCACACAGGAAGCACAGCTCATTCCGCTAATATTCAGTTGGATCTGTTCAGACATACCATGACTCCAGACAAAAAAGGTGCAATGACCTGACAGTAATAAGGCTAAAGCTTACCCTTAGGGTAAGGTCAACGGAAAAATTCAACTAATGAGCTTTAACGAACAGTGCTTGACCTTACCATGGGACAAGCTTGCACCATGTTCGCGAACTCACAAAGAGCAGCAAAAAAAGGAAAGACCGATGAAAGTACAATTGAAAGTAACAGGCATGAGCTGTAACCACTGCATCAGCATGGTGAATAAAGCCGTAGCAAAATTGCAGGCTGATGCCAAAGTGACAGTTGACTTAGCACAGCAGCAGGTGAGTGTCGAAAGCGATTTGGCAGCAGAGGATATTATCGCAGCGCTGGATGAAGCCGGTTACCCGGCTACAGAGCTTTAACTTTGCAGTAACTTTGGTTTAGCCAAAACTCAACTACAAAAAGGTAAAGCAGCCAAAGCAGACTCAAACTGGTAGTGAAAGCCAGCAATAGTCTGAGATTTTGCGCTGATCACTCTGCGGCTTGGTGTTGCTGTGCTTTTAGACTCAAATACCGGAGCTGGCAGAGATGCCAGTTCACAGGCTGTTAAATAAAACTCTGCTTTAGAGCAAAACGCAGGACTAGATAAGTTATACAGCTCTGGCCACAACTGCTGCTGAACTATGGCTGATACTGCAGCACAAATATCGCTGCTATGCACCATATTCACCGCCACATCAGCTGCACCAGCTTGCTTGCCAGATAAAAACCGAGCCGGATGACGGCCTGGACCAATTAAACCCGCCAGACGTAAAGTGCAACAAGGCACTGCGACTCTTAATAATTGCTCACCCACAGCCAGTAATTCAATACGCGGATCGGCCAGTTGTAACTGGCTTTGTTCATCCACCTCGCCAGACAGTCCTTCATAGATGCCAGTGCTGCTTAAATGAATGCAAGCTACAGCGCCTAACTGCTTCATCAAAGTAGCTAGCTGAGCTACAGCTCTGGTGTAGCTCTCACCGTCAGAACGGCTGGCAGGAACTGTGCAGATAATCAGGGCGTCCTTAAACAAAGATTCCAGTTCTGCTGTAGGCCTTACAGATTGTCCCAAGTCCAACACAAAATGACCAAACTGCTCAGTCACAGCAGAAGATTTAGTGGCACTGCGGCTACTGAGCCATAACTCATGCCCATCTGCTTTGAGCTGTGTCGCCAGTTGAGTTCCCAACCAACCTGCACCTATCACTAATATTTTCATACCTGAGCCTTCACAATCCTGATGTTGAGTTTGATAGTAACAGAATACCGATTGCGATTTTTATCAAATTTCCACTATTTACAACTTATTCATCAATTTTTATTGATCCGCGTCAACACAGCAGACAGACAAAAGGCGTAGCTTAGTGTTCACTCATGCTGATGTATGAGTTTTAGCTACTGATTACTGTTTTAACCAAAATAACAGGCCCACAGTTCCAGATGGAGGAGCAATCCGAATGGATGTTGTAGAACTATCACGGTTACAGTTTGCCGCTACGGCAATGTATCACTTCTTATTTGTGCCCTTAACTTTGGGTATGACCTTTCTACTGGCCATTATGGAGTCAGTTTATGTTATGACAGGTAAAGAAATTTACCGTGATATGACTAAATTCTGGGGCAAACTATTTGCGATTAACTTCGCTTTAGGCGTCACCACTGGCATAGCGATGGAGTTCCAGTTTGGCACCAACTGGTCTTATTATTCGCATTATGTGGGGGACATTTTTGGCGCACCATTGGCCATTGAAGGCCTGATGGCATTTTTCCTTGAATCCACTTTAGTGGGCTTGTTCTTTTTTGGTTGGGACAGACTAACCAAAGTGCAACATTTAACTGTGACCTGGCTGGTGGCTTTGGCCTCCAACCTATCGGCGCTGTGGATTTTAATAGCCAACGGCTGGATGCAACATCCTATTGGTGCAGAATTTAATTTTGAAACCATGAGGATGGAAATGGTCAGCTTCAGCGAAGTGGTGTTTAACCCTGTCGCGCAAGTGAAGTTTGTCCATACCGTCTCCGCAGGTTATGTCACAGGCGCTATGTTTGTGCTGGCCATTTCGGCCTGGTATATGCTCAAAGGCCGTGACTTGGCTTTTGCCCGCCGCAGTTTTGCTATTGCCTCCGCCTTTGGTTTAGCCAGTGTGTTGTCTGTGATTGTGTTGGGCGACGAGTCTGGTTATGAGCTGGGTGATGTACAAAAAGTAAAACTAGCGGCAGTAGAAGCTGAGTGGGAAACCCAAAAAGCACCAGCAGATTTTACCCTTTTCGGTATCCCGAATGAAGAAACTCAAACCACTGACTATGCGCTGAAAATTCCGGGTGCTATGGGCCTGATAGCCACTCGTTCTTTGGATAAAGAAGTGATGGGCCTGGCGGAGCTGAAAGACATTCACCGTCAGCGTATCGTCAATGGCCAAGCTGCTTATGGTCTGCTGAAAAAACTCCGAGCCGGTGAAAAAACGCCGGAAAATATCGCAGCCTTTGATCTGGTGAAAAATGACTTAGGTTATGGCCTGCTGTTAATGGCTTACACAGAGGATCCTGTCAATGCCACTGCAGAGCAGGTGGAACAAGCTGTACAGAATAGTATTCCTAAAGTGGCACCGCTGTTCTGGTCCTTCCGTGTGATGGTAGCAGCAGGTTTTATTATGCTGCTGGTGTTTGCCTTGTCCTTTTATCACAGCGCAAAACGTACACCAGAGAAACCACGCTGGTTACTCAAAGCCGCACTGTTTTCGTTACCTCTGCCATGGATTGCCTGTGAAGCGGGTTGGTTTGTCGCTGAATATGGTCGTCAGCCATGGGCTGTAGGTGAAATATTGCCCACGCATTTAGCGGCTTCCCAACTCAGTACCACAGAAATTTGGATCAGCTTATTGGCTATTACCGCGCTTTATACAGTGTTTCTGATCATCGAAGTCTGGTTGATGCAGCATTTTGCCCGTAAAGGCCCTGCTTCTATCCATACCGGCAAGTATCACGGCGAACAGGCCCGGGAGGTTTAACATGGATTATGAATTTTTACGCTTTATCTGGTGGTTGTTGGTTGGTGTCCTGCTGATTGGTTTTGCCGTAACAGATGGTTTTGATATGGGGGTTGGTGCACTGCTCAAAGTCATAGGCCGCGACGATACCGAACGCCGTATTTTGATCAATGCAGTCGCGCCGCACTGGGACGGTAATCAGGTCTGGTTGATCACTGCAGGTGGTGCTTTATTTGCTGCCTGGCCGCCTGTGTATGCTACGGCCTTCAGCGGTTTTTACCTGGCGATGATGCTGACATTAGCAGCGCTATTTTTACGCCCTATCGGCTTTGATTATCGCTCTAAGCTGGATAATGCCGAATGGCGCAGCAACTGGGACTGGGCCTTAACAGCTGGTTCTGCCATACCTCCAATTATTTTTGGTGTGGCATTTGGCAACCTGTTGCAAGGTGTGCCTTTCCACTTTGATGACCTGCTGCGGATTTACTATACAGGTTCATTCTGGGCTTTATTAAACCCATTTGCCTTGCTGGTGGGAGTATTGAGTCTGCTGATGTTTATCAATCAAGGCGCTTGTTATCTGCAAATGAAAACCGAAGCGCCGCTACGCCAGCGTGCCGAAGCTGTGTCTTTAATCAGCGCGACTCTGGCAGCTGTGTTGTTTATAGCAGCAGGTGTATGGCTGGCTTCTGCTGGTATGGGCTATAAAGTGACTAGCCTGATCGACAGCAATGCTATTAATAGTGCTGTGACTAAAACAGTGGAAGTGAGCAGTGGCGCCTGGTTTAGCAATTATGAAACTTATCCGCTGTTATGGATTTTCCCGGTGCTGGGTGTAGCGGCTTTCCTGCTATCAGCCTTTTGCAGCAAACTGGCCAAAGGCTGGCAAGCTTTTGTTGCCTCTTCACTTGCACTCACAGGGGTGATTATGACCGCCGGTGTGTCTATGTTCCCTTTTATTATGCCGTCCAGCAGCATGCCAAATCACAGCCTGACGATGTGGGATGCAACCTCCAGTGAACTGACATTAAAAATCATGTTTGTGGTGGCCTGTATTTTTGTGCCCATCATTCTGGCCTACACAGCCTGGTGTTACTGGAAAATGTGGGGCCGTTTAAACCGCAATTCTATTAGCGAGAACAACCACTCATTGTATTAAGGAGCAGCGTTATGTGGTATTTCACCTGGATTTTAGGCGTGTTACTGGCCTGCTCTTTTGGCATCATCAATGCGATGTGGCTGGAGTTTAATGGCTACCCCGGCGAAGAGAACGAGCCATCAGAGTAGATAAGGATTTGATGCCTGTGTTGTCTTTGAGGCAATTAGTCCAGTCAGAAAAAAACCGCTTGTACCTCGCCATAGCGCTGGGTGCAGCGGCCTCTTTACTGATGATCTGGCAGTGTTGGTTGCTGGCAACTTTGTGCAATCTGGCTTTACACCAGCAACCAATTCCAACGGATTTGCTGCTGCATATTTTAGTGCTTTGGCTGCTGCGCCCTGTGCTGTTGGCAGCCAAAGATTTACTGGCGCTCTCTGCCAGTCAAAAGCTACGTACTTCAATCCGCCATCAGCTACTTGGCATTATTAGTCAGGCTGGGCCACTGCGGCAGCGTATCGCCTCTGACGGTGATTTATCTACCCGTTTGCTGGAACAAGTCGACGCGCTTGACCCTTATATTAGTCGTTATTATCCGCAGCTTTATCTTGTGCTGCTTTGCCCTTTATTTATATCCATCGCTGTAGCCAGTCAAAGCCTGCTAGCCGCCCTGCTGTTATTAGCCACAGCTCCACTTATTCCACTTTTTATGATTTTACTCGGCAAAAAAGCCGCAGAAGCCAGTCAGCAACAAGTTCAGGCTTTAGGTTTATTAGGCGGACGTTTTCTGGAGTTTTTACGAGGCGCGGCGCTTATCCGTCAATTACAAGCTGAACCATTGGTACTGAACAGGCTAAATAACGCCAGTGAAGAGTACAGAACCCGCACCATGTCGGTGTTAAGCAAAGCTTTTTTATCCGGCGCTGTGTTGGAGCTGTTTGCCTCTTTAGCCATAGCACTGGTCGCTTTGTATCTGGGTTTAGGTCTACTTGGCGAGCTGCCTTGGGCTAAAGCGCAAATTCCTGTGTCTTATCAACCAGCGCTGTTTATTTTACTGATGGCGCCTGAGTTTTATGCACCACTGCGACAATTGGGTGCGGATTATCATGCCAAAGCTCAGGCCGAAGCCGCTTTTAACAGTCTGGCTCCTATCTGGGCTTTAGCTGTTTGTACAGGCGGCGACACTCCAGCCCCAACAGAGCCGGTCTGTATTGAGTTCCGGCAATTAAGTGTGTTGGGTTCAGAACACAGAGCTGCGTTACTAACAGATATTCAGGCGCAGGTTTTACCGTCGCAACGTATTGGCTTAGTAGGCCCAAGCGGTGCTGGCAAAACCAGTTTGCTCGAGTCTTTATTAGGCTTTCAGCAGCCGGATCAAGGTCAGATCAGTATTGGTGATCATGTTTTAACTGATCTGAATTTAGCCCAATGGCGACAGCAGCTGGTGTATTTATCTCAACAAAGCCAGTGGTTAAGTGGCAGTTTGCGCAGTAATTTGCTGCTGGCCAAAGCATCTGCAACAGAAGCTGAACTCAAACTGATATTGCAACAGGCTTTTTGTGCCGACTTTGTCTTTGCTTTGCCTGCGGGTCTGGACACAGTACTTGCCGAGAGTGGCATTGGCTTATCGGGCGGACAACTGCAGCGCCTGGCTCTTGCCAGAGCTTTATTAAAACAAAGTTGGTGTTGGCTGCTGGATGAACCGGCTTCTATGTTGCATCCTGAACAACAGCAACTGTATTTTCAGCAAGTAGAGCAGTTAAGCCGCGGCAAAACTCTGCTGCTGGCGACCCATCAATTGCAGCATCTTGACTGGCTGGATCAGGTTTGGTTAATCAACCAGGGACAGATTATCGCCAAAGGCACAGTGGCAGAAGTTCAGGCGCATCCGCTGTATCAGGCCAGTTACCGGCAGGACGCCTTATGAAAGATCAACTGAAACTATCAGCTTTAATGCGCCCGCACTGGCGCTGGTGGTTACTCAGCCTGGCTTTAGGTGCTTTAACCCTGGCCAGTATTATGGGGCTATTAACTGTCTCCGGCTGGTTTATTACTGCCTCTGCTTTGGCGGGTTTGCATCTTGCCAGCGCTGCCAGCTTTAACTATTTTGGCCCTGCAGCCCTTATCCGTTTTTTTGCCATCAGCCGCACAGCCAGCCGCTACTTCGAACGCCTGAGTTCACATAACGCCATCTTGTTATTGCTGCAACAATTGCGGCTATGGTTTATGCGACGTTTTTTAGCCAGTAGCGTTCAACCTGATACTAAATCAGCCGATCTGTTGCAAAAACTTATCACCGACATAGATCGACTGGATCAATGGCCTTTGCGTGTGGTCGCTCCAGTATTCTGGGCCTGCCTGATAAGTTCTGGCTGGCTCACAGCATTGTGGTTTTGGCAATCCGAACTGGCCCAGGTTGCCTTGGCATATCTCTGTATCTTGTTATTAGTACCAGCTTGCGGTGTTGCATTCGGTTATCGACGCGCCTGTACCTTAGTAGAACTGGCATCAAAGCGCCGGCAAGAATTACTGGAGCCTTTATCAGCTCTGACTATGTTGCAACTGCATCAGGGCTGGACAGCTGCAGAGCAACAATGGCAACAGACAGAACGCCAGTACCAAGACTTGTTATGGCGCCAGCAAGTGCTGGATTTGTGCTGTCAATTTTTGCTATTTAGCGGTTTAGCGCTGATGAGCTTTCATTTGCTGATCATCGCTTTGCCTTTAGCGGCAGAACAGCAGATCAGCATTGCAGCCCTGGTGGCTATGCTGATGTCCACTTTAGCTTTAACAGAACTCTGGTTGCCATTGGCGACTTTATATCGGCACCTGGCGGACAGCGCCATGGCAAAACAGCGACTGAATCAAATTCAGCCAGAAGCTCCGACCGGCACTTGCACTGGCTTAACCGGACCAATAACACTTGAGCTGCAGCAACTTAGTGTTGCTTATCCTGGAGCATTACAACAAACAACACCAGTGAATTCCAGCTTAAAAGCTGGCGATATGCTGTGGCTACAAGGTCCATCCGGAGTGGGAAAATCGACCTTACTCTCCACTCTGGCAGGCTGGCTGACGCCTGTATCAGGTCGTGTTTTGCTCAATAGTAAAGAGCTACAGCTTTATACAGCGTCAACGCAGCGGGAGCATATTAGTTTGTTGTCGCAACACGTCAGCTTATTTAATATGACCCTGGCGGCGAACTTACGCATGGCTAGGCCAAATGCCAGTGATGATGAGCTGCGCCAAGTTCTTACAGATACTGCGTTAAGTGATTGGCTAGCCACTTTACCACTGGGGCTTGACACTGAACTGGGTGAATACGGGGTTGCAGTGTCAGGTGGGCAAGCCAGACGCATTGCCTTAGCCCGCTTGTTGTTACAAAACAGCAGTATTCTTTTACTCGATGAGCCTTTAGTGGGCTTGGATCCAGATACCGCACATCAACTCATTCAGACCCTTCGCCATCGTTGTCAGCAACAAATTCTGATCATTGCCAGTCATCAGACATTAGCTGTTGACCTGGGTTGCCATCAATTGCATTTAAAGTTGTTGTAAATCAAACAAAAATACCCACCAACTCCGCGCTCTTAGCTATGTTTAAAGAATGAGATGATGTTTTTTCACTAAAAAATCAAATGAAAATTTGATAAATATGAAAAAACTAGTAATTCAATTCGTCGGGTTGTATAATTCATGCGACAAAAGTTAATGCAATTGTAAAATTGGTACAATTCCAAATCAATGAAGTATTACAGGGACATCCGACCAGCAGCAGGGCCGCACACCTTATAGAAAACAAAAACTTAGTCAAGGTTGACTACTGATTTTTAAAAGGCTGAACCCCTTTGGCCTGCAAAAACGTACAACATTATAAAATCGATGAGGATACCCTATGTTAAAACGTAAATTACTGGCAATCACTATTGCTGCGACCCTGTGTGGCACCAGTCAGGCTGCAGTAGACATCAATGGTTTTGCTTCGATTAAAGGCGGTATGGCGCTGAGTAGCGATGACGAACTCTACGGCTATGACGATGATTTCAGCTTTAAAAATGAAAGCTTAGCTGCACTTCAGGTGAAGTCGGATTTAGGCGATAAACTCTCAGTCACTGCGCAGCTGCTAGGCCGTGGTTCTGATGATTGGGATGTTAAATTTGAGTGGGCTTTTTTAAGTTACGATTTAACCGACACTTTGCGTGTGAACGCAGGTCGTTTAAGAACGCCGTTTTACAAATACTCCGATTTCCGTGACGTAGGTTATGCCTATGACTGGTCTCGGGTGCCACAAAGTGTCTACGGTTTAGGTTTCGATAATATCGAAGGCGCCTCGTTATACCACACCACCACTTTAGGTAATTTTGATTCTGCTCTGCAGTTTATTCTCGGCAGTTATGATGGTGATGCCGCTATTGGCGATGCCGCTGCAGATGCGCAAATTGACAATGTCACAGGTGTAGCCTGGGAATTGGGTCAGGATGGGTATTCATTCCGGGTGGCTTACCTTGTAGGTAAAACCACTTTTTATGTGGATCAATTAGACAGCCCTGCAGGCTTGTATGCACAGTTAACAGGCTTTGGTTTGGGAGCTTTGGCTAAAGATTTAGACATAGTGGATGAATCCAGCTCTTTCGCCGGTATTGGTTTTAATATCGATAAAAATGACTGGTTGCTGGTGTCTGAAATCACTAAAGCCACGGTAGACGACTCTTTTATCTCTGATCAGGAATCCTACTACATTTCTATTGGTCACCGCTTTGACAGCATCACACCTTATGTGTCTTTTGAAAAAGAAGACAATAAGGCCAAAACTGAAATTTATGCAGGTGTGCCAACTGCTTCACCAATTTTTGCTCCTGTTGCGGGTTTAGTGAACAGTCTGGAAACAGAGCGGGATAGCATTAACGTCGGTGTGCGTTATGACTTCCACCCTTCAGCTGCATTTAAAGCTCAATATACCAATGCAGACAATAAAACGGCTGATCGTAAAGACAGCGTACTGGTTGTTGGCGTAGATCTGGTGTTTTAAGGAATCAAATCATGTTAAAAAAATTAATCTTAATTCCTGCCCTGACTCTGAGCTTTATGGCTTTTGCCAATGTTGCAGTGATAGTTCACCCATCTAATGCGGCAACTTTGTCACAGGACGACATCAATAAAATCTTTACCGGCCGCGCCAAAAGTTTTACCGATGGCAAAGCCGCTGAGCCCATGAATCTGGCGGAGGCTGTTGCAGTTCGTGCGGATTTTGACCAAAAAGCTCTGGGCCGTTCTTCCAGCCAGATGAAAGCATATTGGTCTAAACTGATCTTCACTGGCAAAGGAACACCACCAAAAGAATTGGCGTCGGAACAGGAAGTGCTGGATGCAGTGGCAAAAAACCCTGCGGCCATTGGTTATGTCAGTGCAGGTGCTGTAACTGGCAGTGTCAAAGTAGCCTTAACACTGAACTAAAGCTTGTCCAGGCAGGTGAGCGCATCACCTGCCTTTGTTGTAAGCCATATTCTGGATACTACTTATGCTGAAATACCTGAGTTTATTAAAAAAAATCTGGCTTATTATTGCTATCGCAATTCTGGCTTTTTTAATAGTACTGACATCGTCCATTTATTTTACTGCCCGCAATGCCGACAGCATTGTGCTGATTAAAGACAAAATGTACGACAGCTCAAAACTCGCCTCACAAATGGTGGTGGAGTTTAACGCGGTCGAAGAATTCTTTACCCAGTCCGTTTCCTTGTCCGATCCAGACATACTAAGTACAGCCAAAGCGACTGAAGAACGAGTCGTTACCAGCCTGGCACAACTGAAAAAACTGGATACAGCCAACCTGAAACAACTGGAAACGCTGGAACAAAACTTTAGCGCTTATGCCAAAGCAGCTGCAGAAATTGCTCAGTCGATGATTGACGGCACTTTAGATATGGGCGCAGCACAAAGCATTATTCAAAATAAAACCGCTTTGTATGAAACCGCAAAAACCGGTTTTGTTGCTTATGAAAAGCAAACGGACCATAACTTCCAGCAAATACTGGTGGATATGTCGGCTTCGTCTGAACGTTCTGTGCTGATTATTGTGTTATGCGGCACTGTCTTATTAATTATTATGGCGGTTGTCGGTCATGTGATAGGCCGGAATATCAGCAAAACAGCCAATAATCTGGCCAGTTCACTGCAAGTATTGGCTTCAGGCAAAGGCTCTTTGTCCAGCCGTCTTGCCATCGACTCTGAAGATGAATTTGGGGCTGTAGCCCGTAACTTCAACGAATTTATTTCTCTGTTACAAAGCTCTTTTGTGGCTATAGCTCAATTGGTCGATCCGGTAAGTCGCACCGCCGACGAACTGGCCAAAGGCATGAAAGAACTCGATTGCATGACCAGCCAGCAAAAAAATGATGCCGATACGGTGTCGCATTCGATGGAAGAAATGCAAAGCAGCGTCAAAGATATCAGCCAGTCGGCCAACGCCGCGTCAGGCAGTGCTAATGACGCCAGCAGACTTGCCAAACTCGGCTACGAAAAAACCACCTATTCTGTGCAGGCTTCAAAAGATTTGGCCGGAGAAATTGCCCAGACCAGCAGTGTGATTACCGATTTGGCTAAACAAACTCTGGAAGTTGGCGGCATTTTAAAAAGCATCAATGATATTGCCGATCAGACCAATTTATTGGCGTTAAACGCTGCCATTGAAGCGGCTCGTGCTGGAGAACAAGGCCGTGGTTTTGCCGTAGTTGCAGATGAAGTGCGTTTATTGTCTTCCCGCACCGCCTCTTCAGTTACGACTATCCGTGATTTGTTAGGCAAGCTAACGCAAAACGTCGACAGTGCAGTACGACTGATGGATCAGGCTGTGACTAAAGCCAATAACAGCGCAGTATTGACGGCCGAAGCGGGCAGCTCTATTGAGTTGATTAATCAGGAAATTGACAAAATTAATATGGTCAATGCCCAAATAGCGACTGCCACAGAAGAACAAACCATGGTGGCCAGTTTAGTGCTGGATAATACCCACCAAATGGCCGATTCATTCAGCCGGACTATTCAGGTACAAAATACCGTAGCTGATATTTCAGACCAACTGCGTGGCCTGGCTCAGGAACTGAATACTGTGTCGTCCAAATTTCGGGAATAAAAGTTTCAGCAATAAAATTACGGCTGGGACTCCCAGCCGTAATTATTTTAGTGTCCTGCTGATTGATTCGTTTTTTAGTCTACAGCTCTGAGCTGAAATTGCTGACAAATTGCATCAGACTGTTCTGGAGTCTGTTTCACCCCAACGCCGTCAAACAAACTGCAACTGGGCAGGTCAACCACCTGCTTTGTATGTTGGGATAGCAAAGACACCGCACCATTGACCAGCAATTGCAAAGCCCACTGACTGGATTTAGCTGCACAGTTGCCCAATACCAAATCAGCACCAGCCGCCAATGCATCGTCTTTCACTATCAAACAAAGTTCCGGGTTCAGGCTGTTTTGTAGCTGAACAGAACCTCCTTGCCCTGCTTTCCAGTTCCATTGCTGACAGGCCTGTTTTGTCCAGCTTTGTTGTGTTACCTGCGTATCACCAGTGGCAGCACACTCTTTTGTGCTCAGAACTTTACCGCTTTGTCTGCTGCTCAGCACAGTGTTACCCGCAGGAAGCATTAACCAGTCCTGACATAAGGCTGCATCTTCGGCTTTGCAGTCTGTCGCAGTAAATGGCTTTTGATCTGCAGCATTTAGCAACTGGTAATAACTATCGCTACCTGCTTTAAACTGCCATTGCTGGGTTGGCTGATTGACCCAGGCTGATAATTCACGCTGTGCACCCATAAATAATCCGCTCGTGCTGGCCAAACGATAACGTCCTTTGGTGGTCGGGTCGATGATCCACTGCCCTGCTTCAGTACAAGCCTGCTCTGTCAGTCCTTGTGCTGATGGCGTCAGACAGAGCTGTGTAGCACGGTTAATCAACTGCCATTTCACACCTTCAGGCACTATGGTTAAAGGACCATTTTCGCCAGAAGGTGCGGCCACTGTTTGACCTTCAGGCACTGGAGTACCAAAGTCAGGTGTGCCATCGGCTTTATAGGTAAAAGGTTGAGCCCGCACCGAACGGGTCGCGCTACAACCGTCTGTTTCTTTATTATTGCCGTGATACACCAGCCAGTTTTCACTACCATCTGGTGAGGTAAAAAAGCCGTTATGACCTGGGCCAAAGACGCCATTACCACGTTCAAATACAGGCTGATCTGCTTTAGTCCAGGATTTGGCGTCCATCGGATTGTCACCTGTTAGCTCCAATAAACCTAGTTTATAATCCGGTGTGTCACAAAAGCTGGCGGAGTAAATCACAAAGGTACGGCCTTGGTGTTTCAGCACTTCGGGGCCTTCATTCACCTTACGGCCAGATTGCTCCCATGGCAACGAAGGGCGGGATAACACCATAGGCTCGCCGGTTAAAGTCCAGGGATTGGACATTTGACTGATCCAGTTCAGTTGCTCATCCCCCTCCCACTCAGACCACAATAGATACAACTTCCCCTTATGTTCTAAATAATTACCGTCGATATTCCAACTGTCAGGCATAGGCGAACCTTTGTATTGATAGGGCCCCATAGGGTCATCACCGGCACTTTCCAACACAGACAAATGCTGACCATCTAAGTTTTCCTGCTTGCCCGAGGTATACATCATGTACCAGCGCGGACCATCAGGGCCCTGCAAACGATGAAATTCAAAAGCCCAGAAGTTACAGCAGCTTTTTGGATTAGTTTCAGACCAAACATTGACTGGCGTAGCAGTGGCTAAACCCGCCAAAGTCGGTGATTTACGCATCACCAGCTGAGAGGTCCAGGTGGTGGTGGTCAGGTAATAATTGCCTTGCCAGTATTCCAGCCAGGGGTCAGCACCATTGGCAAATAATGGATTGGTAAAACTTTGATCTTCTATTGCAGGTAAAGGCAGAGTTGATGCAGTAGCTAAAGGAACTGCGTTACTTTCAGGTGGTGGCTCTGGTGAACAAGCCACCAACGCACACAGAAGGCTGATAGCCAATGGAATACGATAGCCTGTTAAGCCGGGCAAAGGCTTTATACTGTAATTCATAGCTAACCCTGTCTGGTCTGTTGATTTTTATATTTGTATTACAATAAGACTTTATGAGTTTAAAACGAAAAACAGAAGAAAACAACAGCGGCGGACAGTGATGAGCTCTGTCCGCCGCCACAACAACTTACAGCCTCTCTAACAGCCACTGCTGGTTGGTGCCGCCTGTGACTGTCCATTGCAGCACTTTGGCATCATTGGCTGTGCTGGCACCACTAACATCCAGTACATGGTTACTTAATACTGAACGAATGCGTGTATAGCCATTGCCTGCATCTTCCAGTAACCATTTCTGGCCTGCACCACCCCAATAAGGCCACTGCGCTATGCTGGCTCCTGCAGCAGTAGATAGCTCCCAGACATCCAGTGCCTGACCACTGTGGCTGTTAATCAAACTATAGCTGCCATCACCCAGGCTAATCAGCTGCCATTGCTGATGTAAAGCTGAACTTAATGTGTATTGCTCCACCAAAGCGCCATTGGCGGTTGAAGCATTATCTAAGGATAAATATTTGCCGCTATGGCGGGCTTTAATGCGATAGGTGCCTTCACTGATGCCACCACAACTGGCCACACTGAAATTGCGGCTTAAGCTGGGCCAGCCTGAGCTAAAGCTCATTTTCAGCAGATCAAGTTTGGCATTGTCGCCATCATTTAAGTCGTAATAGTGAGTGGACACATACTGGCAGCCGCTGTCTTTTAAAACCCCTATATGGCCAGGACCTTTGTAATTACCACTTTGGTTGGGTAATAAACTGCGCTCTTCCTGATAAGGCCCCCACACTGAGGTGGAACGCGCCACCTGAATGTAATAACTGCTGTTGCTGCCCTGGCAACAGGCACCGCGGTTCAGATACAGATAATAATAATTGCCTTGCCGGCTGATATAAGGCGCTTCAATACTTTGGTGATTACCGCCGTAAATATGCTGCACATTGCCTATAGTTTTTCCTGTAGATGGATTGATTTCGACCAGACCCAGGCCACCAAAAAAGGAGCCATAACTCATATAAATCCGGCCGTCGTGATCTCGAAACAAAGCAGGGTCTATAGCGTTAATGTCGGTGCTGGCACCACTGGAACTGACCACCATGCCTAAATCTGTCCAGTTTGGATTTCTAAGCGAAACGCTACGGGCTACTCCAATAGCAGAGCGTGAGCTACCAAAGGTAGAAGCTGAATAATACAGGTAATAATAGCCTTTCATCTGAATGACATCAGGCGCCCAAAATGCTCCGGTAAAACCAGGCACAGCGTTGTTGATCCAGCCGGGCCAGCCTGATGGAAACACAGGACTGGAGGTTGCAGACCAATGCGTCAGGTTAGTGGACGTGGAATACCAAATCCCCTGTCCAGTGGTGAAGTGAAAATAGGTGTCGCCGTCTTTGATAAGCCCTGCCGGGTCATGAGAGTTCGGCACTCCTGTGATAGTCACCGCCTGTACAGCGGTGCAAAATAAACTTAAAAGGCCTATCAGAACGGACCGCCAGTATACTGACGGCCTGGTGTTTTGTTGTCGCATAAGTATGTCCTTGTCTGTCGTGATAGTTATTTTTATACCCGTCGTATTTGAAGCTGCAGCTTTGTTAACTGCACCATCTCGCCCCAGTCACATAGGTTTACTATGCTCCTGAGGTCTCGCTGGCTTGTCGCCTCCCTGCAACTGCAAAGTACTTGGGTTAGTGGTTATTGATATTTGTAATACAATAACAACTAAATAAACTAGAACAGAAATTCATAAATGCAACTTTTTTGAAACACAGAGGATCAGTCTTTCACCAACTCACTCTGATAACCCAACCAGTCTTTTTCATTGACCAAAGGCCAGCCGTTTTTATCCCACTCCAATGCAGTGATCTTCAGTTTTTGCAGGCCCTTGTCTGCCATTTCATAGGCATGAAAGACTAAGTAATCTTTGCCATCCATAGCATACACAGAGTTATGGCCTAAACCTGGCCAGTCGTTATTGCCTTTGAGCAACACTGAACCGCCGCCCATAGCTAAATCTTTGCCGTTTTTATCCAGATAAGGCCCGACTAAGGTTTGAGAACGTCCAACCACCATATGGTAAGTGCTGTCTTTACCACGGCAACATTTTCCATAAGAAACAAATAGATAATAAAAACGGCCTTTTTTGTAGATAAAAGGCGCTTCCAGTTCAGCAGGGCCAGGTTCGGCATCATCTAAAAATGCAGGTCGCTCTGCTTTAGCCAGCGTATGCCACTGTTCAGGCTGCGCTATACGGGTCAGGCTTTGATCCAGTTTCACCAATTTCAGGCCACCCCAAAAGGAGCCAAAACTCATCCAGGCCTGGCCTAGTTCATCCAGAATAATGGCAGGGTCTATCGCATTCCATAAATCCCGGTGTGGCACAGACTGCAACACTATGCCCTGATCCACCCATTGATAGGTTGGATCTTTAGGATCCAAAGTAGTATTGACTGTGACCCCTATAGCCGAGGTATTTTTGCCAAAAGCGGAGATGGAGTAATACAGATAAAACTTGCCCTGATGCTGAAAAATATCCGGTGCCCAGATATGACCATCAAAGCTTGGGGATACAGATTTTGCCCAAGTCGGCTCCCCCTCAAAAACACGGCCGCCTAAACGCCAGTTTTTTAAGTCGCTGGATTGGTAAAAGGTAATGCCTGGACCTGTGCTGTATAAAAAATACTGGCCTTTTTCTTTAGCCAGCACCGGATCATGGATACTGACTTGCTCAGCCTGGAGCGGGTTTATCAAAAGCATGCAGCCACTAAAAAGTGACAACTGAAGCAAAGCGAAAAAAGAGCGAGACTTGCTCATGCAGTCCATCCTGTTTTAGTTGAATTTGTATTACAAATAGCATAAGTTCAGCTCAGCAAGCAATAAAATGCAGAAACACCACTGCCAGTTATTGCGCTGAGCACAGCAAAACAAATCAAAAAATAACTATATAAACCAAATGGATAGATATTAATTAATGGCTGTAAAAACCAAGCTGCTTTCTTACTTGTCAGCCAAATCCATTAGTAATACTATAAGATCATAAACAATATAAAACAGGTTTTAGCATCGGGATCCATCATGACTTTGCGGTCAGGTGAGAAAAACTGAGCATAAAACCGACGCAATCCACAGGGGAGTCGAATGGCAGGTTATAAACTATCTGTTATGGAGAAAATTGGCTTTGGCGCCGGAGATATGGCGGTCAATGTAGTAATTTCTTCCATGATGCTGATCATCACTTTTTTTTACACCGATATCTTTGGCCTAAAAGCCGCAGACGTTGCCATTTTGTTTCTGGTGGTGCGGCTGATTGATGCAGTTACAGACCCTTTGATGGGGATGATCACCGATAAATTTACCACCCGCTGGGGCCGCTACCGGCATTATTTCCTCTTTATGGCGATCCCTTTTGGCATCTCGGTGTTTTTGACCTTTTCGACACCGGATCTGGATTACAACGGTAAGCTGGTCTGGGCTTACGCCACCTACATCTTCGTCACCCTGATGTTTACGGCTGTCACTATCCCTTATATTTCCATTATTAGCGTTTTGACCGATTGCCCGAAAGAGCGTTTATCCGCCAATGGCTACCGTTTATTTTTCGCCAAAATTGCAGCCTTTTTAGTGACTATTATTGTGCCTGTGTTAGCAGCGCAGTGGGGCGAAGGCCAGCTAGCCGCTGGGTATCAGGCCGCTATGGGTTTGATGGGTGCTATGGCCAGTTTATTGTTTTTATTCTGCTTTTTTAATACCACTGAGCGTTTGCAACATCAGGTGGAAACCAAACCTTTTTTCAGTCAGTTAAAGCTGTTATTAAAAAATGACCAGTGGCTGATTTTATGTGCTGTTTGTGTCACAGGCACTATTGGTTATGTCATTCGTGGCTCAGTGGCGGCCTATTACGCTAAGTATTATCTGGGTGGTGACGCCACTATGCTATCGGCCTTCTTATCGACCGGTGTGGTGGCCGCTATTCTGGCGATGGTGGCTTCGACCTGGATCACCAAACATCATTGCAAAGTAAAACTCTTTCGTACAAGCCAGATTGTGGTGGCTGTTTTAAGTGTGCTGCTGTTTGTGCTAGTCAAACCTGGTGATCTCTGGCTGGCTTTTGTGTTGTATTTTTTACTCTCTTTTGTCGTGGATTTGCATGCGCCTGTGTTCTGGTCGGCCATTGCCGAAGCCGTGGATTATGGCGAACACAAAACCGGCCAGCGCGTATCAGGTTTAGCTTTTGGTGGTATTTCGTTTTGCCAGAAAGCAGGTATGGGCATAGCGGGTTTTGTCGTCGGTAGCTTATTAACCTTTTTTGATTATCAACCTGATCAAGTGCAAAGCGAATTCAGCTTATTGGGTATAGCGCTGATGTTATCTGTGATCCCTGGCTTCTTCCATTTGCTGATGGGCCTTTTGATGTACAAATACAAAATTACCGACAACTTTTATCAGGACATGGTGGCAGGCCAAATTGAGCCCCCAAAGCCTGATCAGGCATCACCTGCGACTCAATTGGTGAATGCTAAGTAAGTTTTTTAGACATAGTTCTTTATCCACAGCGCACTGGAGTTTTTATGCGATTGTTAACGCCTTTAATTGAGCAGCGGGCCGACCCCTGCATTTATCGTCATAGCGATGGTTATTATTATTTCACCGCCTCTGTGCCAGCCTATGACAGAGTCGAGTTACGCCGCGCCCGTACTATCGAAGAACTGCCGCAGGCCACACCCATCAATGCCTGGTTAAAACCCGATACAGGGCCTTATTCAGAGCTTATTTGGGCACCTGAAATTCATTTCCGCCAGGGTGCCTGGTATATCTACTTTGCTGCGGCTCCCAGTCGCGAGATTAAAAACAAACTGTTTCAGCATCGTATGTATGTGATTTGCTGCAAAGATGCCAACCCTATTGAAGGGCAGTGGCAGTTTTTAGGCCAAGTTGATACCGGCATCGATACTTTTTGCCTCGACGCCACCACCTTTGAGCACCAAGGTCAGCTGTATTATTTGTGGGCGCAAAAAGATAATCAGATTGAAGGCAACAGCAATTTATACATTGCCACTATGGACACACCCGACAAAATCAGCAGCGAACCTGTGCTTTTAAGCAAACCTGAATTTGACTGGGAAATTCGTGGTTTTTGGGTCAATGAAGGCCCAAGCGTGTTGATTCGTCACGGCAAAGTCTTTATCAGCTACTCCGCCAGTGCCACAGATGAAAACTATGCCATGGGGCTATTGTGGGCCGATGAAAATGCCAACCTGATGGACCCACAAAGCTGGCATAAACTGAAAGAGCCAGTGCTGCAAAGCTGCTTTGAGCACAAAGTCTATGGCCCCGGCCATAACAGCTTTACGGTATCCGCCGACGGAAAAACCGACTTACTGGTGTATCACGCCCGCACTTATACCGAAATAGTGGGCGATCCACTCTGGGATCCAAACCGCCATACCTACGTCAAAGCGCTGCGTTGGGATGATCAGGGTATGCCGATCTTTGGTCGCCCTTCTTTAGAAGAATAAGTACAAGAATAACTGCAGGAATAAATACCGGGTCAGGGCCTTGGCTCTGACCCCGAGGATATAAAGCCATGCGACTATTATTTTCCCTGTTTTTGGCCACCAGTTTCTGCGTGCAAGCTGTTGCCTTGACGACTGTGCCACTCAAAGAAGTGCGCTTAACCGACGGCCCCTTTTTACATTCAGAGCAAACCAATCTGAAGTACTTACTGGCGCTCGATGCCGACAAACTGCTGGCACCACTGCGCCGTGAAGCGGGCATCGAAAACAAGGTGGAGTCCTATGGCAACTGGGAAAATACCGGTTTAGACGGTCATATGCTGGGGCATTATTTAACGGCTTTGGCTTTTATGTTTAGCGCTACAGCGAATGAGCAGATCAAAGCCCGGTTGGATTATTTACTGACCGAACTTCAGAAAATCCAGCAGGCTCAGCAAGGTTATTTAGGCGGAGTGCCTGGCAGTAAAGCTTTATGGCAACAAATTCGGCAAGGCCAGATTGAAGCTGATTTATTTAGTCTGAATAAACACTGGGTGCCTTTTTACAATATCCATAAAACCTTCGCAGGCCTGCGCGATATCTACCTGCACACCGGCGATATGCGCGCCAAAACCCTGTTGCTGAATTATGGCAACTGGCTGAAAAATCTGGTGAAAAACTTATCACCGCAGCAAATCCAGCAGATGTTGCTAACCGAACATGGTGGCATGAACGAAGTGTTGGCTGATATGGCTGTTATTTATGACGATAAAAGCTACATGCAGTTGGCCAAAGATTTTACCGAATTACGTATTCTGGAACCGCTGTTAAAAGGCGAAGACAAGCTGACAGGTCTGCACGCCAATACCCAAATTCCTAAAGTGGCGGGTATAGCCCGTATTGCTGAATTGTCCGGCGATAAAAACTGGTTAAAAGCGGCTGAATACTTCTGGTCTTTAGTGGTAGAGCAGCGCACTGTCGCTATAGGCGGCAATAGCGTGCGGGAGCATTTTCATCCCAAAGACGACTTCAACCCTATGTTAAATGAAGTGGAAGGGCCTGAAACCTGCAATACCTACAATATGCTGAAACTCTCTATGCTGCTGTACCGTCAGACCGGCCAGAGCAAATACCTCGATTATTATGAGCGTGGCTTGTGGAACCATATTCTGGCCAGCCAACATCCGAAGCATGGCGGTTTTGTTTATTTCACCTCTATGCGGCCACAACATTACCGGGTTTACTCCAAAGTGGATCAAGGTATGTGGTGTTGTGTTGGCTCAGGCATAGAAAGCCACAGCAAACATGGCGAATTTATTTACAGCCTGGATAAAAACGCTTTGCAAGTGAATTTGTGGATAGCCTCCAGCATTAGCACTCCAGAGATAAAACTGCACCAGCAGACTTTATTCCCGGATGAAAATAGCACTGAATTGGTATTTGACGCAGCAAGCCAATTGAACCTGCAGCTGCGTTATCCATCCTGGGCCGGAGCCGTTAAAGTCTGGCGCAATGGTAAAGCCGTTGAAGTAACAGCCAAAGCCGGTGAACATATTCTGCTTGCTGGCCCCTGGCAGCAAGGCGACAAAGTAAAACTTGAGCTGCCGATGCAATTAAGTCTGGACCCTATGCCAGCTAAGCCTGATTATCATGCGGTATTGTACGGCCCTATAGTGCTGGCCAGTCGCAGTACACCTTTTAAAAACGAAAGCTTAAAATTTATTGGTGATGACAGCCGTATGGGCCATATAGCTTCGGGCCCAACCTGCCCTGTCTCCGCTGCCCCACTTTATATTGGCGATACAAAAAACTTTCTGAATAGCTTAAAACGCTTGCCTAATCAGCCTTTGAGCTTCAGCACTGGCCAGGGCTTTTTACAAGGTCAGCCTGAGCTGATTCCCTTTTTCCGACTGCATGACAGCAGATACCAAATCTACTTTCAGCACACTAGCCTTGAAGGCTGGCAACAACAAAAAGCAGCGCAAGAACAGCAAGATAAAGCCGCGGCTTTACTGGAACAACAAACGCTGGATAAAGTCTATCCTGGCGAACAGCAGCCTGAGTCGGATCATTTTTATCAGGGCGAACAAAGCGAAGCTGGTATCAATTTAGGCCGACATTGGCGGCACAGTAAAAGCTGGTTTAGTTATCAGTTAAGCCACAAGGGCCAGCAAAATCTGACCTTAAGGCTTGAGTATTTTGGTCTGGATGGCGGACGGCAATTTGAGGTCTGGCTGGATGATAAAAAACTGACCGATGTGGAGCTTAAAAGCGGTTTAGGGCCGGATTGGTATCAGGTCGACTACCCAATCCCCAATAATCTGCTGCCAAAAAATGCCGCTCACTTCCGCGTCAAATTTGTCGCCAAGCCAGGCAGCATAGCAGGTGGTCTCTATCAGGTGCGTTTACTGAAGTTGTAGCTTAACTGATACCAACCGCATAACGGCTGACCCAATGCTTTAACGGGCCAGCCTTTTCTGCTACTGCTAAACCCAACTGACGTAAAAAACGCACAGGAGGCAAGCTGCTGCTAAAGCTTTGATAAAACAGATCCATAGCCGACATCATCAACGCATTTTCACGCTGACGTATGCTTTGGTACTGCTGTAATAACTCAGGCTCCGCTAAATCATTGCCTTGCGCAAAAGCCTGCTCCAGCAGTTCAGACAACAACATCGCATCAGCAAACCCTAAGTTCACTCCCTGGCCTGCCAGCGGATTAATACTATGAGCCGCATCCCCCACCAGCACCAGCCGTCCTTTGACATAGTCTTTCGCATGTACCCGGGCTAAAGGAAAACTTGCCACTTGTTCCACTGTAATTTTGCCAAGCTTGGCCGGAAAAGCCTGCTGGATCTGTTCAGCCAAAGCGGTTTTAGATAATGCAGCCAGCTGTTTAATTTTATGATGATGGTCGTACCAAACTAAAGAACCCTGCTTACCTGGCAAAGGTAAAAAAGCCCGTGGGCCTGATTCGTTAAATTGCTGCCAGGTAATGTCCTGTTGTTCGTACTCTGTGTTGACTGTAACCACTAAACAGCTTTGCTGATACTGCCAGCCCGACACGCCAATTTGTGCTAACTGGCGCAGCTGCGACTGACCACCATCTGCTGCTATCACCAGTTTAGCTTTTAACTCGCCAAATTCTGCGGTACTGACAGAAGCAAAATCTGACTGCTGGGTAAAACTTGTCACAGTGGCTGGGCAAAACAACTGCAAGTTGGCAGGAAACTTGGCCCACAGCGCCTGCTGGATCAGATTATTTTCAACAATATGGCCCAGATGGGTCAAAGCCACTTCATCAGCATGAAAAGTGAGTCCAGCCTGTTCGCCTTCAAAAGCCTGTAACCTTTTATAAGGGCATAAACGCCATTGCTGCAATAAAGACCAGGCGCCTAAATCCGTCAGCCATTGTTCGCTGCGTCTGTTAATAGCGGATACACGAAGATCAACGGTACTTTGTGGGTCATAAGCTGAAACAGGCTGTTTTTCAATTAAGCCCACTTCTAAACCAGCACGGCTTAACTTCAGCGCCACTGAAGCGCCAACCATACCACCACCTACAATTAATATATCCAGCACAAGCACCTCCCACTCACATCAAGGCATTCTACCCTGATTTTTGACTTTTTCTTTGCGCTATATCAGCAATTATTCGTCACCCACTGAAAGATTAGCTGCACTGATCCGGTATCTAAGTTCAAATCACTTAAGGAAAAACCAAAATGAAAATTCAGCATATTCTGTTACTTAGCCTCAGCCTCTTTAGTTTTAGTCTGTTGGCAGAACCCCGTATCGCCCAAAGCCCTGAGGACATTAAACCCTTATTAAACGGTATGACGGCTCCTAAGGTCAGTCTGCAGGATGCGACGGGCAAAGCCGTAGAATTCAATTCAGTGCTAAAACAGCAAGACACTGTGCTGGTGTTTTACCGCGGTGGCTGGTGTCCTTATTGCAACCTGCAACTGGCGGCTTTACGTGAGATTGAACCCAAACTAGAAGCTTTAGGTTATCAACTGATTGCAGTGACACCAGACAGCCCCGCTGCTATTCAGGTTAGTTTAAAAGATACCAAAGGCGCCGCTATTACTTATACCCTGTTATCGGACAGTCAGTTCAATTTAAGCTCTGCTTTTGGTGTGGCTTATTATCTGGATGAAAAAACCAGCGCAACCTATTTAAATACCTACAAACTGAATCTAAATAAGGAAGCAAGCAGCGGCAAAGTAGTGCTGCCCGTGCCTGCAGTGTATATCCTCAATAAAGAGGGTTTAGTGCAATACAGCTATCAGCATATTAATTACAAAGTCCGCTTGCAGCCAGAGCTGTTGTTGCTGGCGGCTCGTTTGGCCAAAGAAAGCAAATAAGCTATATACATTCACTAAAAACCCAGTATTTATGCATATCCACCCATAGTTAATTCAGGGCAGCACGAACTGCCCTGAAACTCTGCCCCAACACCATAAAACTCATTGACGACAGCGCAAAAATACGGCATTTTGCGCGCCCTTGCAGCCCAGGCTTTTGATTGCCCTTGTTGGTTGCCACTGTTGGTTGCTCTAGGGGGCAAAACTGACTAGAGTAGCTGCATCTTTAGATCCGAATTCTGTTTTGAATTCTATTTTGAATTATAGCCCTGGCTTGAGGAGACTTTGCATGCGTAAGGTAACTGTGGCCGCCACCCAAATGATTGGTGGCTGGAATGTAGAAGAAAATATTGCCCGTGGTGAGCGCTTGGTCCGTGAAGCTGCTGAACAAGGCGCCCAGATCATCCTGCTGCAGGAACTGTTCGAGCGTAACTACTTCTGCCAGAAACAAAAGTATGAATATTTAGAGTTCGCGACTACTGTCGAAGACAACGCGGCTATTAAACACTTCAGCAAAATTGCCAAAGAGTTGAAGGTCGTTCTGCCTATCAGCTTTTATGAAAAAGCCGGCAACTGCTTCTACAACACTGTAGCTGTAATTGACGCCGACGGTAGCAACTTAGGTTTATACCGCAAGAGCCATATTCCTGATGGACCGGGTTATAGCGAAAAGTTCTATTTCACACCAGGTGACACAGGCTTTAAAGTCTGGGATACCGCCTATGCAAAAATTGGTATAGGTATTTGCTGGGATCAGTGGTTCCCTGAATGTGCCCGCAGCATGGCATTAATGGGTGCAGAACTGCTGTTCTACCCTACAGCTATCGGCACTGAACCTCATGATGAGACAGTCAATTCACGCGAGCACTGGCAACGTACTCAGCAAGGTCATGCCGCAGCTAACTTAGTTCCTCTGATTGCGTCCAACCGTATTGGCCGTGAAACCGAAGACGATTTTGCTATTACCTTCTACGGCAGCTCTTTTATTGCCAACGAGTTTGGTGCCAAAGTAGAAGAAGCCGACGAAGTCAGCGAAGCTGTGTTAGTTCACACCTTCGATTTAGACGAAACCGCGAAAAACCGTCGTAACTGGGGCGTATACCGTGACCGTCGTATCGACTTATACGGTGCTATCTTAACCAAAGACGGCAAAACTACCCCAACTGAAGGTAACAACTAAGATGGCTGTTACCTTAAACAGTACGCCTCGTGCCGATGGTTTTTTTATGCCAGCCGAATGGGCCGAGCATAAACAAACCTGGATGGTATGGCCAGAGCGCACCGACAACTGGCGTTTAGGCGCCAAGCCAGCACAGCAAGCCTTTTGTGCAGTCATTCGTGCTATTGCCCGTTTTGAGCCTGTGACTGTATTGGCTTCTGCCGCTCAGTTTGCCAATGCTCAGGCGCAGTTGAGCTTAGAGCCAACCACTCACCCAATTCGTGTCGTTGAAACTTCAACAGACGACGCCTGGTGCCGTGACACAGGCCCTACTTTTGTCACCAATGGCAAAGAAGTGCGTGCTGTCGACTGGACCTTTAATGCCTGGGGTGGTTTAAACGGTGGTCTCTATTTCCCATGGCACAGAGACGACCAGGTCGCGCAAAAAATTGCCAACATAGAAAGCACAGCACGTTACCGCACTGAAGGTTTTGTACTGGAAGGTGGTGCTATTCATGTCGACGGCGAAGGCACTTTATTAACAACTGAAGAATGTTTGCTGAATAAAAACCGCAACCCGGATTTATCCCGCGAACAAATCGAGCAGATGCTGTCGGACTATTTAAGTATCGATAAAGTGATTTGGCTCAAAGAAGGCATTTTTAACGACGAAACCGATGGTCACGTCGATAATATGTGCTGTTTTGTCGGCCCAGCCGAAGTCTTGCTGGCCTGGACTGACGACAAAAACGATCCACAGTACGAACGTTCACGCGCCGCTTTAGAAGTGCTGGAAAACAGCACTGATGCGAAAGGCCGCAAGTTCACAGTCCATAAGCTGCCTGTGCCTGCTCCTATGCTGGCTAAAGCAGACGAATATGCCACTGTGGATTTAACAGGCGCAGCCGTACCTCGTGAATCTGAAGCCCGTTTAGCAGGTTCTTACATCAACTTCTATTTATGCAATGGGGGTTTGGTAGTTCCGGTATTTGAAGATGCGAACGATCAGGTTGCGATCGACATCTTAACCAAACTCTTTCCAAAACATCAGGTGGTCACTGTGCCTGGTCGGGAGATCCTGTTAGGTGGCGGCAACGTGCACTGTATTACTCAGCAACAACCTGCTTAACCTTCAGTTATTCGCTACAAAAAACGGGACCACAATCCCGTTTTTTTATTGCTTCAAAATAATTCAGCTCATCGTCGAAAATATGTTCCAGCCGTCGCCACAAGCGAAGGCGTGATATCGGCGAAATGCTAAACAGTTGGCATTTCGAAAGACCGACATCACTCTGCATTTTCGACATACCGTCCCTCCCTGGACATAAAAAAACCGCCGATAAACGGCGGTCTTTGCATTGAACTATAAAGTTCTGTTAGTTACGACGACGGCGTAATAAAGCCAGAGGTAATAACATCAGGGATAACCAACCAAAGCTACCGCTGGAACCTTTTGCATTAGTAACATTAAGCGTTACGTTTACAGGAGCTGATGTTGCAGTGCCATCAGAGGCAGTAACTCTTAAGACAACAGCTTGGTCAGAATCAACAGCTGGTGCAGTGACAGTTACAGAGGCTGTAGTAGCGCTGATAGTCAAAGACGGGCCAGATACATGAGTCCAAGTGTAAGTTAAGGCATCAGCATCAATGTCGGTACCTGTTACTGATAAAGTCGCAGATTTACCTTCTTCTACTGTCACTGCAGCACCAGCAACTAATGTTGGTGCATCATTCACAGCTGTCACAGTCACAGCTACTTCTGCTGGGACAGTTTTCAGACCAGACTGGTCTTCAGCCTGATAAGTGAAGCTGTCAGTACCGTTGAAGTCTGCATTTGGCGTGTAGACAAACTGACCACTGGTCACTGCAACAGTGCCATTAACAGGAGCTGTAACTACTACAGGGTTGGTTAAAGCGCCATCAGGAGTAACAGTTAAGGTATTAAAAGCATCAAGTGTGGTGTCACCGCTTGTTACTTTGACTTGTACAACTTTTTCAAAAGACGCAGCATCGTTTGCCAATACGTCAACTGGCTCACTGGCTGTATCTTCAGCGATAGTAACAGTATCAACCTGACCTAAAGCTAACTCTCCAGTATTCTCAACACTATAATTCATCACCAGTTTGCCACCAGTAATAGTAGCCAAACCTAATGATTGACCCGTAGCTGGAGCAGTACCTGTACCATTGTAGTACTGGTTTGCACCTAAAGTACCAGCTGCATCCTCTGCACCAACAGTGACGTTAGACGGCATAGCATCCATATCAATGTAGTTAAAGAAAATATCTTCCGGAGCATTCAGTGCCATCCAAACCTGGAATGTGTATTCACTGCCGCTGGCATCGTCATAGACCTGCGCTTTGTTCCATTCAATTACCAGATAGTCTGTACCACTGACTGCCAGAATGTCGTAATACAGATCACCGCCACCAGTAGCACCACCTGTTAAATCCATATCGGCCCAGAACGGAGCAACCAGATTATTTGGTGTTGCTGCGTTAGGCAGCTGTTGGTTTGTAAATGATGGAGCCGGAGTAGTTGCAGTATTAGAGAAATTAATAATGCCGTTGTCCGAGATATAAACGCGGCTATACGACTGACCGTTAAACGTCACAGGTAAACCAATTCCGCCAACATTCAATCCCTGATAAAACTCGTCACAATCACCAGAACATGGAATACGAATACCACCGTTTGTGGCCAGTTCATAATTGATTGCTGCATCCGCATTAAAACGCATAGCTGGAGTGTTTAAGCGGCCAGACCAGGACACAGCAGTTGAATCAGGATTTGCATCAAACAAAAATTGAGTACCACCAGTCACTGTAGCTGCACCACTGGACTCAACCAGTTTTGTACCAGCTGGAAGTTTCGATACCACAGAAACCTGACCAGTGAATGCCTTGTTATTCAAGGTAGTCGATACCTGGGCAGGAGTTCCTGGGCTTAACTCACCGACTGAAACAGTAGATAACAGAGAACTGTCAGCAGAGGTTGCCACACGAACAGCGATCGGCATAGTCGCAGAAGGAATAGCTGTATCGCTTGCTGTCCATACTACGTTACCAAAACTCCATGTATCCAGAGTCGCAAATGAACCATTCAGTTTCAGGCTAAATTCTGCCGAATCACCTTCTGTACCATAAGGCTTTAAGGTAACAGATGATACGCTGAACTCACCTGTCATCGCCTCGTCGGTCAGGGATAATGAAGGTGTCCAGGTAACTTCTTTGTCCGTCATGTTGCGAATGGTTCTGGTAAACGAACATTCAGCGACACAAGGGTCCTGTGCAAAAGATGGTTTATCAAAAGTAACACCAGCTTTTACCGCGCGCTCCAAATCAAGACGACCAGCACCTATATCAAAAGGCGTAGTTGGCGTTACAGAATCTTCTTTTTTCAGACCGTTTACAGCAGTTGAAGTTAAGGCAGTTTTAATTTCAACTGCTGTCCACTCAGGATAAAGCTGTTTCATGATCGCTGCAGCACCAGCAACATGTGGCGACGCCATGGATGTACCGCTGTTTAACTGGAAAGTACGGGAATCGTCAAAGGCATCAGGTGAAGTTGCAGATAAAATGCTACTACCTGGAGCGCCAATATCTGGTTTCAGGAAATTGCTGTTTCCATTTGGACCACGGGATGAGAAGTCGCTCATAATGTCGGTAAACTGCGCAGACATCACTTTATCTGCCTGAATACTGATAGTCACAGCGGCATCAGCCACTAATTTCGCACCGTCAGCTTTACTAATCATTACTGCAGGAATAGTGATACCTGGTGTGGACATTACACTAGGTTCACCATCACTGTTTTGAATAACGATTAAGGCAATAGCACCCGCCGCAGCAGCATTGTTAGCTTTATCGCTAAATGCACAAGTGCCACGGGAAATAACGGCAATTTTATCTTTGAAGGTATCCGCAGGGAAAGCAGTACAACCTAAAGCATTGTCTGGGGCTACAGCTGAAGCTAATACAACAGGAGCTGAAACATTTCCTTCCAGATCTTTCACCGTAGCTGGAAACTCTGAACCTGCAATGGCCAAAAATTCTTCGCCACCGGCAGTAACTTTGTTAGCAAAGTAACGACCATGAGTGGTACTCGCAACAGTAATACCACTTTCGATACAAGCAGGACAACCTATAGTTTTGGCACCTGGGCCATCGTTACCAGCCGCAGTGACCACAACAACGCCTGCAGCCTCAGCAGCTAAGAAGGACTCCTGATAAGGACTGGCTGCAGGATCACCACCAGCACCACCACCCCATGAGTTGTTGATTACATCAGCACCATCTTTAACGGCCCAATCTAAAGCTTCTAACAACATAATGTTAGAACCACTGCCAGTCACAGTGCCATCAGCACGAAATACCTGAAACAGAGCTTTGTAAGCCATCAGATAAGCACCAGGTGCAACACCTGAAATATCAACCTTAGTAAAGCCTTCTTTGCCCTCAGCAGATGTAGCGTCTGTAACTTCAACGCCATTTTCATCTGTATTACCGCTACCGTTAAAATATATACTTGTTGGCATACCAGCTACAGTACCAGCCACGTGAGTACCATGGCCGCCCTGACCTAAGGGGCTCATGTATTCTTGTGGAATAGTGGTAAATGTAGGAGCACTGAAACGAGCGACTATAAGTTTGTTATTACAAAAGTCTGGCTTTATAGTTGCACAATAATCGTCTGTTGCTTTGACTTCAGGCGCTGTAAAACCTTCATCCCTGAACATTGGGTTTTCAGGACGAATACCGCCATCGATCACCGCGACTTTAATACCTTTACCTGCTTCTGCACTACCGCCTAACTGTTCCCACACTTGTTTGGCTTTGATCAAATCAAGTGAGGCATCCATTTGCTCGTAGTACATTTCTTCGCGATATACTTTAGAGACTCCAGGCATAGCAGATAACTGATCGAAAATATCAGACTCTGACGTCACTACCACGCCATTCAATACCGTATCGTAATGGCGTTCAATCTGAGCGTTTGGAACAGCTTTTTTCAGGCTCTGTGCAAAACTCTGGCGCTCAGCGGCCAAAACAGACGAATGTTTTACCGCAGCAGCAGAACTAATGTCTAATCTGTTACCTTTAGTAGCTGATTTCATTGAGGCTGCTGCCTTAGCTAAAGGTGCATTCTCAAGCTTAACAATGAAGTAGTTCAGACTTTGTCCTAACTTCACTTTATTTTTTTGAGAAACATCGAAAGTGATTAATTTTTCAACTTCTGGAGAATATTGTGATTTTTGTGGTGCAGAAGCCAGAGCTGGACCTGCAAGGGCCGCTGAAATTGCGACCGCTAGTAGCGAATAACCTTTACGTTGCATTATGAACCTTCCTAGATTTTCAAGTTTTTTATTATTAACACTGCAATTTTTTATCGAGCTAGCGCACATCCATATATATTACAATTGACTTACAGATCACAAGGAAATGTTAACTCTAAATTCTACAAAAAAAGCTTAACCCACAGGAACAAAACAACAATTTACCCTTATAAAGCAATAACTTACAAAACAAAACATCTGTTAATAAATTTTTTTAAAATCAATAAATGAAATTAATTAATTCACAAGTCACGCAAAAAAAGTGCCACAACTGATTAAAATGCGACGAATGAAGATTTTGCGACCTGTTGTCTTGTGACTTATTTCTCTGCATCAAAAACATCAAGCGCACCAAAGAACAATTACCCTTTTCTATATAAAGAGTTAAAATAAAATTCCACTGAAAAGGTAACCCCAAAATGTCAAAAGCCTGTGCCTGCCATATTCTGGTAAAAACTGCTGCAGAAGCAGAGAAATTAAAGCAAATGCTGGCCAAAGGCGCCAGTTTTCACGATTTGGCTAAAAAGCACTCTTTGTGCCCTTCTGGCAAAAAAGGCGGAGATTTAGGTGAGTTTAGACCAGGTCAGATGGTTAGAGCTTTTGATGAAGTGGTTTTTAAAAAAGCAGTGCTGGAAGTGCATGGCCCAATCAAGACTCAGTTTGGTTATCATCTGATCAAAACCTTGTACAGAAGCTAACGGGAGATCTGAATGGAGAGCCTGACGCGTTTTGTACACTGTAGTTATGATGAACATGCCGAAGCTATTCTGGCGATATTTAACCACGCTATTTTAAATACCACGGCTTTGTATGAGTACAAGCCCCGCACTATGACCACTATGCAGCAATGGTTTGCTAACAAAACTGCAGGCAATTTTCCGGTGCTAGGCTTGGTGAATGAACAAGGTCAACTGCTGGCTTTTGGCAGTTACGGCACATTTCGCTCTTTTCCTGCTTTTAAGTATTCAGTCGAGCATTCGGTCTATGTAGCGCCAGATCAGCAAGGCAAAGGTTATGGCGCTTTGATGTTACAGAAAATCATAGAGCAGGCACAGCTGGAGAATTATCATCTGTTGATTGGCGGAATAGATGCGGCCAACGACGCCAGTATCGCCTTGCATAAAAAATATGGTTTTACCCACAGCGGTACTATCACTCAGGCTGGCTTTAAGTTTGATCGTTGGTTAGATTTGGCGTTTTACCAACTGACGCTGAATACGCCGCTTGAGCCCAAAGATGATTAATCACCTATAACTGAAAGGCAGCTTGCGCTGCCTTTTTAATTTGTCACTATCTACAAAATCTGCAAAGTTACTTTTTGCTTACCAACTGAGAACGTAACTTGGCTTTTTCTTTGGCCAGCTGTTTATTGCGGCTTGCCACTTTTTGTACCCGTTCTTCTTCAGCATCGGCTTTCTTGCTGCTGTGATTCATTTTCGGATCGTGCTCATAGCCAGGAACAACCTGCTGCGTGATCACCTGTTTCGTCAGTTTTTCAATGGCTTGCAGCATGACCAGATCATCTGGCGTAATTAAACTAATCGCCATACCTGAATTGCCAGCCCGACCTGTACGGCCGATACGGTGTACATAATCTTCAGCCACCTGAGGCAGGTCGTAGTTCACTACTATAGGCAGTTCTTCAATATCCAGACCGCGGGCCGCTATATCAGTGGCCACTAACACACTTAATCTGTTGTTTTTAAAATCATCCAGCGCTTTGGTGCGGGCGCCCTGACTTTTATCACCATGAATAGCGCCTGCTTCTATACCATCCAACCGCAACTGTTTAGCCAGACGGTCTGCACCATGTTTAGTACGGCTAAAAATCAGCACCTGTTTCCACTGCCGTGAACCAATCAGATAAGACAACATCTCACGTTTGCGCTGCGAGTCTACTCTATAGGCCCGTTGTTCAACTTTATCTGCCGTGCTGTTAGGTTTAGCCACTTCAATCAACACAGGAGACTTTAATAAAGTGTCCGCCAATTCTTTGATTTCTTTAGCGAAGGTAGCTGAGAAAAACAGCGTCTGCCGCTCTTTGGGTAATTTCGCCATAATACGTTTAATATCGTGAATAAAACCCATATCCAGCATGCGGTCGGCTTCATCCAGCACCAGAATTTGCAGCTCTGACAAACTTACAGTGCCCTGATGTAAATGATCAAGCAAACGGCCCGGTGTCGCGACCAGAATATCTAAACCACGGCTGGCCTGATCGTATTGTGGGTTTATCGACACACCACCATAAAACACCGCATATTTCAGCGGTAGATCTGCACCATAAGCTTTGACGCTGTCAGCCACCTGTTGTGCCAGTTCACGGGTCGGTGTCAGCACTAAGCAGCGCACCTGCAGGTTATTTACTTTGCTGGTGTTTTTACTGAGTAATTGCAGTACTGGCAAGGTAAAAGCTGCTGTTTTTCCTGTGCCGGTCTGAGCACCGGCCAGCACATCTTTGCCTTCTAAAATCACAGGTATGGTTTGCTGCTGAATTGGGGTTGGAGTGTGGTAACCCTGTGCGCTCACAGCAGAAAGAATACGGGGATCTAAACCAAGCGTGGCAAATGACATGCAATTTCCTTTAAAGTAGCGACTTTCAAACCGTTAAATCGTCGCTAGTGTAGCAGAACCAACAGGACAAGGCATGACTGCAGTATCAACCCCATGGTTTGTTTATATGGTACGCACCGCAACAGGCACTTTATACACAGGCATCAGTACCAATCCTGAACGGCGTTTACGCCAGCACAGTGGCAAATTAACAGGAGGCGCTAAGGCGCTCAAAGGCAAAGGCCCACTGCAGTTAGCCTTCACTTACGTTATGCCCTGCCGATCTTCAGCCAGCAAACTGGAATATCAACTGAAACAGTGGACTAAAAAAGACAAAGAGTTGTTGCTCAAGCAAGACGCTAAACAACTGAACCTGCTGCACCAGCTATCAGGCGAAAGTCGCATAGGCACAGAACCTGCGACAGATTACACTTTGCTTTGTGCAAAGGAGTCATGATGGAAAGTTTTGCTTTAGTTCTGGTGTATTTAGTGATCGGCTCTTTGCTGCGCAGACTGCCGCAGTTTCCGCAGGAAACAGGTTTAGTGCTGAATCAGTATGTGCTTTTTGTGGCGCTGCCCGCTTTAGTACTGCAAAAAATTCCGTTGTTAGAATTCTCCAGCCAACTCTGGTTACCGGCTATCACTCCCTGGGTTGTGCTATTGATTGTGGCTGGATTAATTATACTGGCAGGTCGGCTCTGGAATTGGGAGAAAACCACGGTCGGCGCCTTGCTGGTGGTTTTACCTTTAGGCAATACCTCATTTTTGGGTTTTCCTATGGTCGAAGCTTTTTTTGGCGACCAGGCTTTACCTTACGCCATGATTTACGATCAGGCTGGCTCCTTTTTAGCACTGGCGACTTACTCCACTATTTTAGCGGCCTGGTATAACCCCAATGCAGCTACCCCAACTGCGGCTCAAATTATTAAACGTGTACTGACCTTCCCTTCTTTTGTTGCTTTGGTGCTGGCGTTATGTCTGAAGTCAGTGACTTATCCGGCTTTTTTTAGTCTGGTACTGGACAGTCTGGCCGCCACTTTAGTGCCGGTTATTATGATTGCTGTAGGTTTTCAGTTCAGGTTGCAACTGGATAACAAAGAAACCAAACCTCTGATTTTTGCTTTGGGTGTAAAGCTACTTTTAATGCCATTGCTGGCTTTAGGATTCTTAAGTTTATTCCAGCCCGATCCGTTACTGCTGCAGGTTGTAGTATTTGAAGCCGCCATGCCGCCTATGGTGTCTGCCGGCGCTATCGCTATTGGTGCAGGGCTGGCACTACGTTTAGTGCCAGCTTTGGTTGGCTTGGGTTTGCTATTGAGTTTTATCAGTCTTCCACTTTGGTATTTGCTACTGCAGCTTTACGTTTAACCAAATGTTGATGGCCTTTTCTATGGCTCTGATGATAATAATGAGCCACCAGCACCATCAACACAGAACCTGTCAAAACAGGGTTGAATAAAAACCACCAGTCAGGCGCTGTCAGCATAATCAATAAGGTAGTGGCGCCTGCTGGTGGATGAGTAATTTTCCACAGCACCATCAGACCTATAGATAACCCCACCGCAACAGACAAGCTCCAAACGGTTAAACCAAAGGCATGAACAAAAGTCAGGCCAATCAGTGCTGCCAGAAAATGCCCGGCTATCACATTTTTTGCTTTACCAAGCGGACTATCCGGCAAGGCAAATAAGATCACCGCTGTTGCACCAAAAGGAGCGACCAGCCATAACTGCTGCCATTGCTGCAATAAAGCTAGCAGCGCCATGACCAAAGCTGCACCACAACCAGCCAGCAAAGCTTGCACCCAGATTTTATGTTCAGTCATAGTATCACCTTACAAAGTAGACCAGTCTGTCTACCAATGAATTGCATTGTAGACAGACTGGTCTACCTGTGTCAAGCTAAGTATCAACTATGCTGAGGACTTTTATGGAACAGGATAAAAAACAGCAGCTTGTAGAAACAGCCTTAACGTTGTTTTACCGCCATGGTGTGCATGCTGTAGGTATTAATCAGATTTTAGAACAGTCTGCTATTGCCAAAAAAACGCTTTATCACCATTTCGTCAGCAAAGATGAGCTGTTGATGGCCACATTGGAGCTTCGGCATCAACGCTTTTATCAGTGGCTGGAACAACAGCTGGTCAGCGCCGATCCTGTAAGTCCGGCAGAAAAGTTGTTTGATGCGTTAACCCTATGGTTTGAAGGCAAGGCGCAAGTCTTAGGACCTTTTTTTGGTTGTTACTTTCAAAACTGTGCAGCCGAATACCATGGACCAGACAGTGCTGTATTGCAGCTGTGTGCTCAACATAAACTCAAGGTGAAACACTTAGTGAACACTCACCTTCAGAGTTATCACCTGTCAGAAGAAGCACAGTCTTTATTGCTTGATGGCTTGATGTTACTTAAAGAAGGCGCCATCAGTATGGCTTTAGTGCATGCGGATGCCACTGTGGCTCAGCATGCTAAAAAACAAGCACTGTTACTGGTCCGTGCTTTAAGCTAATCCGGCTCTGCAGCAGGCTCTGTCGGAGGCTTTTTCTTCAGCCGTCCAGCCTGAATTAATGCTTCGCGTAATACATATTCAATCTGGCCATTCACACTGCGAAACTCATCATCAGCCCAGTGCTGCAAAGCCTGCAGCACTGTTTCATCAATACGTAACGCAAAAGCTTTTTTAGACACTTAGCTCTCCGCTTAATACAAAGTGCCGGTATTGATCACAGGTTGTACCTGATGATCACCACAAAGCACCACTAACAAATTACTGACCATAGCGGCTTTACGTTCTTCATCCAGCTGCACCATGTTCTTCTCCGACAAACGCGCTAAAGCTAATTCCACCATGCCCACTGCCCCTTCAACCAATTGCTGACGCGCCATCACTACAGCTCTTGCTTGTTGACGTTGCAGCATAGCGCTGGCAATTTCCGGCGCATAAGCTAAATGACTGATCCGGGCTTCCAGCACTTCAACACCAGCTTTATCCAGGCGAGCCTGAATTTCAGCTTTGAGTAAATCAGTCACTTCAGGACCATTACTGCGCAGGCTGATATCTATATCTTCCACCGCCTCATAGGGATAACTCGAAGCCAAAAAGCGCAAAGCTGCTTCACTTTGGATGCTGACAAAGTTCTCATAATCTTCCACTTCAAACACGGCTTCAGCACTGTCTACGACTTTCCATACCACAACAGCCGCAATTTCTACCGGATTACCGCTGTGATCATTGACTTTGAGTTTACCGCTTTCAAAGTTGCGCACCCGCAACGATACTTTTTGTTTACTGTAAAACGGGTTTGCCCAGCGTAAGCCAGTTTGTAAGTCTGAACCGACGTAACGGCCAAACAGCTGCAGTACAGCGCATTGATTTGGCTGCACCATATAGAAACCAAAAAAGCCAATCCCCACTAAAATCAATGCCAATATAGCAACCAATTTCAGAGGGCCGCCTAAAACCAGCAGGCCAAAACCGGATAAAACAAAGACTGCAGGAAGTACAGCTAACATCATCAAACCACTGCGGCTTGTTGCCAGATACTCTTTCATTACGACCTCTTAATTTGATATCAATTTAATATCAAATTAGCTTCATTTAAAAAAAGTGCAAGTAAATAAGTACAAAAAGCATGCAATTGACTGTAAAAAGCCATCCGTTGATTGACACAAGCTCATTTGATAAATATGATAAATTTAATCAAATCAGAAAAATCATTATGTCAGAGCAACATCAACTTCTTTCTACCCGACAAGCGGCCACTCTTTTAGGTGTTTCAGTGCGAACTATCCAGCTGTGGGTTGAACAAGGCTTATTAAGTGCCTGGAAAACACCAGGCGGACACAGACGTATAGTGCAGGAATCCTTACTGAGCCTGTTGCATAAAAGGCAAAAATTGCAACCTCGGACGCATCTGTTGTGCGTAGATCTGGATGCAGATTTTTTCAAATTATTACAGGTTTTATGTCAGCAGTGGCATTTCCCGGTCGAATTACAGTATGCCCGTAACGCTGTGGACGCATTACTGATGATGGGCGAGCGTAAACCTGAACTGGTGTTGATGACGGCTGACCAGCAAGGCATAGATCTGCTCATGCTGCAGCAGGAACTGACACAACATCAGGTAAAACTGGCATTGTTATCGACCGAAGATCCACAACAAAAACTGACGATGGATATGATCTGGCTAACTTTACCTTTTGAGCCTTTGCAATTTAAGACTGAATTACAAAAGCTGCTATTTGCCCGCCTACAACAAGCCAGCTAACAGCCAACTATAAAAAAACCGGCATCAAAGCCGGTCTTTTAGAGTAAATCAGCGGTTAAACCAAACTGACTTTGGCAAATTTACGTTTACCTACCTGGAAGATATGACAGCTGCCTTTGGCAAATTCCATCTTGCTGTCTTCCACTTTGGTTTCACCGTCAAGCTTGACCGCACCTTGCTTAATCATACGCAAGGCTTCTGAGGTACTTTCAACCAGACCAGCTTCTTTTAACAAGTTGGCAATCTGAATACTGTCAGCAGTTAAAGTTAAGCTCAGTTCAGGGATATCGTCCGGCAAGGCGTTTTTCTGAAAACGCTGGATAAAATCCTGTTCTGCCGCATCAGCTGAAGCTTCATCGTGGAAACGGGCAATAATTTCCTTTGCCAGTTCAATTTTAATATCACGTGGGTTACGACCATCCGCTGCTTGTTGCTTCAGAGCTGCAATATCAGCAATAGGACGGAAACTCAGCAAATCGTAGTAACGCCACATCAGCTCATCACTGATGGACATCACTTTGCCAAACATCTCACCCGGCGTGTCTGTGATACCAATATAGTTACCCAGGGACTTGGACATCTTCTGCACACCGTCCAGGCCTTCCAGCAATGGCACCATAATAATGGTTTGTGGGCGCTGACCTTCGTCTTTTTGCAGTTCACGTCCCATCAGCAGGTTAAAGCGCTGATCGGTTCCGCCCATTTCGATGTCAGCTTCTAAAGCAACGGAGTCCCAGCCTTGCACTAATGGGTATAAAAACTCGTGGATAGCAATAGACTGGTTATTGGCATAACGCTTTTTAAAGTCATCACGCTCCAGCATACGGGCGACGGTTTGACGTGCTGCCAGTTTGATCATGCCTGCCGCGCCTAACTTTTCCATCCATTCGGAGTTAAAAGCCACACGGGTTTTTGCAGGATCAAGAATTTTAAACACCTGCTCTTTATACGTCTGTGCGTTGGCCAACACGTCTTCGCGGGTTAAAGGCTTACGCGTTACGTTTTTCCCTGTTGGATCACCAATCATGCCGGTGAAGTCGCCAATAAGGAAAATGACATCATGACCCAACTGTTGAAAGGTACGTAATTTGTTGATGAGAACCGTGTGACCTAAATGCAAATCTGGTGCAGTTGGATCAAAACCCGCTTTGATTTTTAAAGGTTTTCCTTCCTTTAACTTGGCAATCAGCTCTTCTTCTAACAAAATCTCTTCGCAGCCGCGTTTTATCTCAGCCAGCGCCTGCTCCCAGTGAGCCATGGTCTACTCCTAAATCTCTTTGTATTTCGCAAAATTCCAAGCCTGCATTCTACTGAAACATTTCTTTAGATCAAACCAACAAAAGTGTGGCATCGCACAAAAAATCGTTATATGCTCGTTTTTCTATTGGTTTGTCTGATAATAATAAGAGATGCGCTTTCTATGATTTCTTCTTTGCCTATCAAACATCGGTTATTAATCGGCGCTTTAAGCGGCATTGTTGCCGTTATGCTGTTGATCCCGTCAGAACAAGCTTCAGCCTCCAGAACTACAGATACATCTGAGTTGGAAGTTGGAAAAAGATACAGTATTGATATCCCTTTGGTGGAAGAGAAAATTGCAGCCGAACAGCTTGCAACCTTGCCACACGAAGATAACTCACTGGAGTGGGTGACTGTTGACGTGAAAAAAGGCGACATTCTGTCTGCTATTTTCCGCAAAGCTAAATTAGATCAAGCCGCAATGCAGGAAGTGTTAGAACTGGGTAAACCAGTCAAAACTTTAACCCGCATTTTTCCCGGCGAGCAAATTGAGTTTGGTTTAGATAACCAGGGCAAGCTGCAGGAAATCCGTTATCCAATCAACAACCTGAAAACCTTACGTGTTCAGCGTACTGCCAATGGCAAGTTTGCTGCCGAAGAGTTATTAAAGGAAGTTGAAACCCGTACTGAAGTCGTCAGTGGTGTGGTTAACGGTTCGTTCTGGAACGCAGGTCTGGAAGCAGGTTTAACCGAAGCTCAGATGCTGACACTGGCAAACAACATTTTCAGCTACGACATCGATTTTGGTTTAGATATCAAAGCAGGCGACAGTTTCAGCGTGATTTTTGAAACCCGTTATGCCGATGGTCAATTTGTTGGTAATGGTAATATTCTCGCTGCACAGTTTAAAAACGAAGGGCAGGTGTATCAGGCAGTTCGTCACAAGGACGGCGCCTTTTACAAGCCGGACGGTAAGGGCACTAAGCAAGCCTTCTTACGCGCCCCGGTCAGCTTCCAGTATGTCAGCTCCAATTTTAACCCTCGCCGTTTACACCCAGTGTTAAAGAAAGTAAAACCTCATAATGGTGTCGATTATGTTGCTGCAGTAGGTACTCCTATTATGGCGGCTGGTGATGGTAAAGTCATTGCATCAACCCGTAACGGCGTGAATGGTAACTATGTGTTTATTAAGCATAAAAACAACATAGTGACCAAATACCTGCACTTATCCAAACGTGATGTGAAGCAAGGCGAAAACGTGAAGCAGGGTCAGGTGATAGGTCGTTTAGGTTCTACAGGCCGTGTCACTGGCGCTCACTTGCACTATGAATTTGTGGTGGGTGGTGTGCACCGTAACCCACGTACTGTGAAATTACCTCAGGCAGATGCACTGTCTACCAGTGAACGAATTGCTTTTGTAAACGAAGCAAAACAGCTGATTGCACAAATGCAGAACCACGAGCGGATCACAGTAGCCGCTGCTGAGTAATGTCCAGCTTGTATATAGGCATCATGTCCGGCACCAGTCTCGATGGAATCGATCTGGTGCTGGTTCGTTTTGGCGACAGCCGTTTTCCTCAATTAATCGACTCCCTGCTTTGCCCTTTCCCTGAACAGTTACGCCAGCAACTGAGCCAATTGGCTCAATCCGGTCCGGACGAACTTGAACTGATGGGCTTAGTGGAACAACAACTGGCCTTAGCTTATGCCGATGCAGTCAAAGAGTTATTAGCTAAAACCAAAGTTAGCCCTGAACAAATAAGCGCTATTGGTTGTCATGGCCAGACCATACGACACCGCCCTTACGTCAGCTTTCCTTTTACTTATCAGATTGGTGATATGTTCCGCCTGGCAGCAGAAACTCAAATCCGGGTTATTGCCGATTTTCGCCGCAAAGATATGGCTTATGGCGGACAAGGTGCGCCGCTCGTTCCGGCTTTTCATAAAGCTATTTTTGCAGAGCCAAACAGCTATCGCGCTATTTTAAATATTGGCGGTATTGCCAATGTCACCTTGCTGCAACCCAATCAGCCGGTTCGTGGTTTTGATACTGGCCCTGGCAATGGCTTGATGGATAACTGGATCCAGCAACAAGGCTTAGGCTTGTATGATAAAGATGGCCTTTATGCGGCCTCTGGCGTGATACAACAGGATTTATTAACAGCTCTTTGTTCCGACCCATACTTTCAGTTACAAGGCCCCAAAAGCACAGGCAGAGAGTATTTCAACGCAGAGTGGCTGGCACAAAAATTACACGCGAAAAACTACGCTGCAGCTGATGTACAGCGAACGCTGACTCGTTTTACGGCAGAGAGCATCAAGATCGCACTGGTCAATGAAGCCATAAAGGAGTTATTTGTCTGTGGTGGTGGTGCTTATAACAAAGTACTGATAAGCGATTTGCAGCAGTTATTCCCTACTGTACAACTTCAACAAACCGCCAGTTTAGGTGTGAAAGCAGACGATGTGGAAGCTATGGCTTTTGCCTGGCTTGCTTATGCTTACGACCAAAAAATTCCGGGCAATATCCCTGAAGTCACAGGCGCACGAAAGGCCGTGGTATTAGGTGCGGAATTTAGCTGCTAGCCAAATCCCACATCCAAGACTTTATTGCAACAACGCCAGCAAAATACCAGCGGCTACAGCTGAACCTATCACACCAGCCACATTAGGCCCCATGGCATGCATTAACAGAAAGTTATGCGGATCAGCTTCTAAGCCTACTTTGTTAGCAACCCTGGCCGACATAGGCACTGCGGAAACCCCTGCGGCTCCTATCAATGGATTGACCGGATCTTTGCAGACCTTGTTCATCAGTTTTGCCATTAAAACCCCGGAAGCTGTGCCTATACCAAAGGCCACAGCGCCCAACACCAAAATGCCTAAAGTCTGAGTCGTCAGGAATTGGTCTGCACTTAACTTAGAACCCACAGCCAAACCTAAGAAAATAGTGACTATATTGATCAGCTCATTTTGAGCAGTTTTAGATAACCGCTCCACTACACCAGCTTCGCGTATTAAATTGCCCAAACAAAACATACCAATTAAAGGCGCAGCTGTAGGTAAAAACAGGAAGGTGAGTACCAGCACCAGCAAAGGGAAGATCATTTTCTCTTTTTGACTGACCTTCCTCAGCTGCACCATTTTTACTTTACGCTCTTCCACACTGGTTAAAGCCCGCATAATAGGAGGCTGAATAATAGGCACCAATGCCATATAAGAATAAGCAGCTACAGCAATGGCTCCTAATAACTCAGGCGCCAGTTTTGAGGCTAAAAAAATCGCAGTAGGACCATCAGCACCGCCAATAATGGCAATAGCCGCAGCTTCTTTCATGGTGAAACTTAAACCCGGGATCAGATTTAACGCTATAGCTCCCAGCAAGGTAGAGAAAATACCAAACTGTGCAGCGGCGCCTAATAACAACATTTTGGGATTGGCTATTAAAGCGCTGAAGTCAGTTAAGGCGCCCACTCCCAAAAAAATCAGCAACGGAAATACTCCGGTTTCAATGCCAACCTGGTAAATGTAATAAAGCAAACCACCAGGCTCACTCATGCCGGCCAAAGGAATGTTGCTAAGAATGGCACCAAAACCTATAGGAATAAGCAGCAGCGGCTCAAAACCTTTGGCTATCGCCAGATACAATAACAAAAAGCCTACTGCCATCATCACCAGCGCGGGCCAGGTCAGATGCACCAATCCTGTGGAGTCTATCAGTGTGAATAACGCGTCCATGACCTATCCTCAGGCAAAACTAATCAGCAGATCGCCGGTCGAGACAGCAGAGCCAACACTGATATGAATTTGACTGACAATACCTGCCTGACTGGCACGAATTTCAGTCTCCATTTTCATTGCTTCCATCAAAAGCACCACCTGTCCTGCTTCTACCTGCTGCCCAACACTGACTTTAAGCGCCAGTATATTGCCGGCTAAAGGCGAATTTAATCGGCTGGCAGGCTGAATACTGGCCGACTGTGGAATGTTTTCCTCCACTGCAGCTTTGATCTGTTGCACAGCACCAGCAGGTCCTACTTCCACCTGATACAGCTTACCATCCACTTTGACGCTGTAATGACCTATACCTGAAGCTGTGACATTCGATGGAGTGACATTGCTTTGCGCCACAGCGGTTTCTTTTACCGCTTTTCCGGGCGCTGGCTCAAACTTCGATGCATCGCCTCTGTGTTGTAAAAACTTCAAGCCAACCTGTGGGAACAAGGCATAAGTCAGCACGTCATCTACTTTGGCATCCGCCAGCTGCAACTGAAGCTCTTTGGCTTTGCCGTCCAGTTCAGCCGTTAAGGCCTCAAGTTCAGGCTCAAGCAAATCAGCTGGACGACAGAGGATAGCTTCAGCACCAGCTAACACTCGTTGTTGTAAAGCCGCGTCCACCGCAGCCGGAGTTGTGCCGTATTCGCCTTTGAGTACAGCTGCAGTCTCTTTGGTGATGGTTTTATAACGTTCACCAGAGAGCACATTGAGCACCGCCTGAGTACCCACTATTTGTGAAGTTGGAGTGACCAGCGGTAAATAGCCCAGCTCTTTACGCACTTTAGGGATCTCTTTCAGCACTAAATCCATTTTGTCTAAAGCGCCCTGCTCTTTTAGCTGGCTTTCCATATTGGTCAGCATGCCACCAGGCACCTGAGCTAATAAAATGCGGGCGTCGACGCCTTTGAGTGAACCTTCAAACTGAGCGTATTTAGTGCGCACCTCGCGAAAATAGGCCGCAATCTCTTCGAGTAAAACTAAATTCAGCCCGGTATCCCGCGCTGTGCCCTCGGTGATGGCCACCATAGTCTCGGTTGCACTATGGCCGTAGGTCATGCTCATAGAGGATATGGCGGTGTCGAGCATATCAATACCAGCATCAATGGCTTTCTGGTAAGTGGCTGTACTTAAACCTGTAGTCGCATGACACTGCATCGCTATAGGCAACTTCACACATTCTTTTAAACGACGGATCAGCTCTTCTGCAACATAAGGTTTCAGTAACCCTGCCATATCTTTGATACAAATCGAATGGCAGCCCATATCCTCCAACTGCATCGCCATATCCAGCCAGCCATCAATAGTATGAACAGGGCTGACGGTATAGGACAAAGTGCCCTGAGCATGAGCGCCAACCTTAACCGCGGCAGCCACAGCGGTTTGCAGGTTACGTACATCATTCATCGCATCAAAAATACGGAATACGTCTATGCCATTGGCAAAACTACGTTCGACAAAAGCTTCGACAACGTCGTCGGCATAGTGCCGGTAGCCTAATAAATTCTGACCACGCAACAGCATTTGTTGTTTGGTATTGGGCATGGCTTTTTTCAGCTCGCGCAGACGATGCCATGGATCTTCACCTAAATAACGAATACAGGCATCAAAGGTAGCGCCGCCCCAGGATTCCATCGACCAATAGCCCACCTGATCCAGTTTGGCCGCTATAGGCAACATATCTTCTAAACGAAGGCGGGTGGCTAATAAGGATTGATGGGCGTCTCTGAGCACCAGCTCAGTCAGTAATAATGGCTGACTCATTTGAGTTCCTTATTTTGTTTTTGGTGATGTTCAATAGCGGAACTGATAGCAGCAACTATGGCGGGAGGAATACCAGTCTCAGGCCTTTGTTGCAGTGTAGCAACGGACGCGGAAACGGGTTCAGCTGAATTCTTAAGTAACCAGGACATGCCCTGTACAGCCCAGACTAATAGCAATAAAAAACTAAATACAACGCCCATGCCCACACCCATTAATGCGGCTGCATCCAGCAGTAACACACTGACTTGTTGCTCAGCGTCCATCTTGAGTCCTCTCCATCATTTATCTCTATTGATTAATAGCAGCTTTCAGCAAAGAACATAAGCTATTGCTTAATCACTTTGGTTGATGCCTGTTATTTATACAATGTATACGGAACTCTATTGACAAAGGCAAGAAATAGCCATTCAGACAGCTAAGAATCTAAACATCTATAACTCAATGTTCAGTTGCCTCCGAATTTCATCTGACAGGTAAAAAAATAAACCCCACCATAAAGGCGGGGTTTATTTTTTATCTGAAACCAGCCACAGCCGATTTATTTAGTCTGGATAATTAAGAGCTGGGACTTTCTGTGATTGCAGCTGCGATCTGGGCGGCTACCTGGCTCCAGCCCTGACCTAAAGTTTTCACTACTTCGTCATAACCATCATCGGCAATAGGCAATTGCAGCTCAAAAGGCATCTGCTTGACGACAGCCCCTGTCAACAAATGCGCCTGACCACTGATCAATACAACACCATCAGCTGTGGTATGAAACTGAGTAACTTGCACTGTCAGGCGGCTGTCAGCTGGACTACTGACCTGTTGAGTCACACGCCAATCCGTTAAAGCACCAGATAAATGCGCCTGCAAATTACGGGTCAGTTGCTGGTCCAAAGCTTCAGCCCATTGGTGAGTGCGGGTCAGTTGCAGATTCACCTCGTTATTTTGATACACCAGCGCGTTGCTATTTAAATAACTGGCGACCATCACAGGTTCAATCACAAGCACTTTACTGCTATCGACTACTGGCGCTTTGGCAGCTACTGCTGGTAAGCGGTAATACTGCAGCTCAGACGGAGAACTGCCACAGCCAGCCACCGCCAGACTTAAGAATACAAAAGCTAAATAACGCATTAGTTACCCTTCTCAGGTTCTGGATCTTTAGGCAGATCGGCATTAAAAATCAGTGAATTACTTTGACTGTTCATGGTTTTAATCACAGGCTGCAAGTCACGTAACAATTGATCCATCGACTGCAAATTACCATTTAAACGCTCATAAGCAGGTGAACCTGGCGAAAAGCCTGCCAGTGTTTTACGCAGTTCAGCCAGGCTTTGCTGTAAGTCAGCCGGCAATTGCTGCACTGCATTATGTTTCACCAGTTGGTCCAGTGACTGGATCAGCTGTTCTGCATTTTTCAGCATTTTTTCGCTTTGCGCCAAGGTAGCTGAGCTTTGAGCCAACACATCTTCCACAGGCAGACGATTAACCTTATCCAGCACCTGCAGCACTTTTTGTTCAATGTTGGCTAGGCCGCTTGGGGCTGTTGGCATAATTTTCAGACCAGCGTGATCCGCCAAAGCAAAAGGTGCAGGCACAAAACCTTCGCTGGAAAATTCTGGCGGCTGAGCAGTGGCCACTTGCACTTTTTCAGAGCTATCAGCATCAGCAAGGGCTGGCACATCCACTTTTACTTTAGGTGTTTCAATCACTGCATCGGTTTGCACCAATTCGATATACAAAGCACCAGTCAACAAACTACCGGTTTTTAATACAGCTCTTAAACCATGTTGCACTGCAGTTTCTAATTCCTGCGCCAGCTTTTTCAGGCTCATCTCACCAGCAAGCCGACCCGCTTCCACCCGCACCAACACCGGAATACCCCGTTTAAAGGCCACATCCAGTGGGTTTTCCATATTAAAAAAGTACGGAGCCATAGCCACAGTACCAATGCGTATGCCTTTGTATTCCAAAGGAGCACCCGCTGTTAAACCACGAATGGATTCGTCAAAAAACATCAGGTATTCGTTGTATTCGGTGTACAAACCTTCTTTGATGGCCTTTTGATTTTTAAACAGCTGAAACTCACTGTTACTGGCCACTTTATCGCCCACAGGCCAGCCATCCAGCACATCAAAATGCACACCACCACTGAGCAAAGTTGCCACAGAAGCTAATTCAACCCGAACCCCTTGAGCTGACACATCAAGCGCCATACCGCTGGCTTGCCAGAAGCGTACATTTTCAGTCACTAGGGCATCATAAGGCGCACGCACAAACAACTGATAAGTCATATGGCCTTTTTCAGCAACAAAGTTACTGGTCTCTACAGTACCCACAGCATAACCGTGATAAAGCACAGGGTCGCCGACAGCTAAAGCAGTCGCATCATCACTTAACAACGTCACTCGTACCCCTGGCGCATCAGCTGGCGCTATAGGCGGGCTATCGAGTAATTCGTAATAGTATTTTTGCACACTAGCTTTGCCTGGCTGCAATTCAATATAAGCACCGGATAACAGCGTATTCAAACCACTGACACCACCACGGCCTATGGTAGGTTTAACTACCCACAACTGGGAGTCTTCGTTCAGTAAAGCTTCAATGCCCGGATCCATCCGCGCTTTGATCAGTACTTTGCTTAAATCTTCAGACAGCTGCACCGACTCTACGCGGCCTATGTCCACACTGCGGCTTTTGATCTGAGTTTTGCCAGCCACTATGCCTTCAGCATTCAGTGTGACTAATGTAATCACAGGCCCCTGATTTTTCTGAGTGTAATAAAGCATCCAGATGCCAATAGCTACTGCTATCACTGGCACTATCCAGATGGGGGATAATTGTCGGATCTTTTTCACCGCGGCCACCCGGCCCTGCGTCTTAGCCACGCTGCTGCTCCTCTTTTTTATTCCGTTGATCCCACAATAAACGTGGGTCAAAACTCATAGCGGCGAGCATGGTGGTGATCACCACAGTCGCAAAAATTATCGCGCCCATACCAGGGTACACGCCCATCAATAAATCAAACCGTACTAAAGCAGCAAGAATAGCCACCACCAGCACATCCACCATAGACCAGCGACCAATCCAGTCGACTAACAAATACACCCGGGTCGACAGTAACTGTCGTTTATGTCCTGTGTGGCTGGCTAAATAACATAACCAGAACATCACCACTATTTTCACTACAGGCACCACCACGCTGGCGAGTAAAATCACAATGGCCACAGGGTAAGCACCGTCCTGCCACATCAATATAATACCGCTGATGATTGTAGACTGAATGCTGCTGCCCAAAGACACAGTTTCCATAATAGGCAGCAAGTTAGCAGGGATATACAACAGAGTTGCAGTAATCAGCCAGGCCAGAGTTTTTTGTAAGCTGGCCGGAATACGGGCCGTGACTTTAGTGCCACAACGGTCACAGTGTTTTTGTTCCAGCGGCACTATAGCAGTACAACAGCTGCAACTGGCTAAATTCAAGGAAACACCGGTTTTTCCTGCCAAATGCGCTGCAACAGGCTGAGGCGCAGGAGCTATCGATTCCCACAAGGCATGGCGGTCTATCACCTGAAAAGTGCGCAAATGCAACAAACAAAACAGGCAAAAAGCCCAGAAGCTCATGCCCACAGAAATATCGGCATAGACCACCAGTTTGACAAAAGCGACCAGAATACCAATCAGGAAAATATCCACCATGCTCCAGGGTTTGAGCATATAAAGCACGCGGGCAGTCCAAACCAAACCACGGACACGGCGCACCATGCCAAGCTTGATGTAAATCACCGCCAGCATACAAAAAGCCGGTATCGCCTGAATAAATAACCAGACCAATACGGCCAGCCACTGCTGATGTTCGTTAAATAATACAGAGGAGGTATCAAAAAAACTCATGATATGGACGTTACCCGCCACATCCATGCCAATAAAAGGAAAGAGGTTTGCCAAAATCAGCATAAACAACGAGCTTGCAGCGTAGAGTACAGGACGTAATACCGGATCTTTCTGGCGCATATCCAGTAAATAACCACAGCGGCTGCAGGCCGCTTCCTGACCAATAGCCAATAACGGCAATTGCTGCAATAGATCGCAGTGGCGACAAAGCACCAGTTCAGCACCAGGTTGCGCCGGGGGCGCTATACCAGACTCCAGATCAGACAAAAAGATTCCTTTGCAAATGCCTATACTGCGATGAAGCTATTGTAAAAGCCCGCAAGAATAAAGCCCAGTAAAAAATAAGGGGGCAGAGACATCAGATGCTGGCATCCCATGTCTCTGCCCCCTGCTTTTATGCAGTTGCTGTTTATTCAACAGCTTTAGATACACCCACCATAGCAGGACGTACTAAACGACCGTTCAGCTCGTAGCCTTTTTGCATGACAAAAGTCACAGTGTTTGGTGCTACATCAGCACTTGGCTGAATAGACATCGCCTGATGGAATTCAGGGTTAAACGGCTGACCTTGTGGGTCAATTTGCTGCACACCGTTTTTCGCCAGTGTATCCAGCAAACCTTTCAGGGTTAAATCCACGCCTTCACCCAGAGCTTTCTGGCTGTCGTCTTCGCGATTTAAGAAAGTTAAAGCACGCTCAAGGTTATCTACAACCGGTAATAAATCACCAGCGAAACGCTCCAGCGCAAATTTATGGGCTTTTTCAACATCCATAGCTGAACGACGACGGCTGTTGTCTGCTTCAGCTTTAATTCTAAGCATTAAATCATGCTGCTCTGCCAACTGGGCTTTTGCCTGCTGTAATTCTGCATCCAGCTTTGCAATAAGTTCCTGCTCCGGCGTCAGTTCTACCACTTCTTGCTCTGCCGCTGCTTCCGCAGCCTGTTGTTGTTCAGTTTGCACTTTATCTTGCTCGCTCATTAGTTACTACTCCACCATAGGTTGGCTTATTATGGGGATTGATTAAGATGATTCAAGTTAAAAAACATTTGTTGTGCTACAGCTTCAACTAAAGGCACAAAACGACCATAGTTCATCCGTCGTGGTCCAAGCAAGGCGATAAAGCCATGTGGCTCCGAGCGGTAGCGTGCACAAATCAAACTCACCTTGGCTAAAGGTTCAATACCAGATTCACGCCCCAGTATTAATTTTGGTTGTTCATCCTGAGTGATGGGCGTCAATAACTTCACCAGACAAGATGGATTATCTAAAAGTTCGATCACTTGCTGTAATTGTGGGTCGCGATGATAATCAGTGGCTTGCATCAGTTGGTGCTGACCATAAATCAGCGGCTGATGCTGCTGCATCTCGTCCAGACTCAGTTGCGCCATCGCGGTTTTCACTAAAGACTGCACAGTACCGCATTCTTCCTTTGCTATTAATGCTAAACGTGAAATACCATCCAGCCAATCCTGACCACATAAAGCAGCGTTGAGTAAACACAAAACCCGGCTTAAGGTTGGATTATCAATTAAATCGTCGTGAAACAGCACCCGGTGCAAAATGTCGCCGTCTTCGTCTATCACTACCAGTAAGAGTCGCTGCGTGGCTAAACGCACTAAATCTACCTGCCGTATCACCCTGCCCTGACTTTTAGGCGCACTGACAATACTGACCATACCTGTTAAGTTGGCTAACAACTGGCCGGCTTGCTGACATAATAAAGAAACTGGTAATTGCGGTGGCAAATTCACCTGAATAGCATCCAGCCATCGACCTGTTAAAGGCTCCAGCTGCAGCATTTTATCGATAAATAAACGGATACCCGAAGTAGTAGGCACACGACCTGCTGAGGTATGAGGAGAGCGGATAAAGCCCTGCTGCTCCAGCAACATCATGGTATTGCGCACTGTGGCTGAACTGACACCAAGCTCTGACTGCTCACACAGCAGCTTAGACGACACCGGCATGCCGTCCGTCAGGTACTGCTCGACTATGAGTTTTAATATCAGTTCTGGTCTGCTTAACTGAACCACTACAGCTGTTACTCCGGTTAATAAGACGGTGCAGAATACTGCTCATTTATACTGCTAGATATTGTGGGGTCATTATTTAAAAATTCAAGCCTTGTCCTTAGTCCGCTGTCTGTACACAAAGCCTGTTCGCTGCCAGAAACTATGGGTATACTCAAACGGCATTTTGAAAGGAACACTCATGAGTCAAAACCCAGGCAGCGCATTTCAAACCATTGGCCTCATTGGCAAACCTAATCATCCGGGCGCCAATACCACTCTTATCAGCCTGTATCAGTTTTTAACTGCACGGAAGTTAAAGGTCTATGTGGAAGAAAAAGTGGCCGAATCTTTAGCCTTGCCCGATGTGCAGGTGATGGATTTAGTCGAACTGGGTAAAAACTGCGATCTGGCGATAGTGGTAGGTGGTGACGGCAATATGCTGGGTGCTGCGCGCGTATTAGCGCGTTTTGGTGTCGCGGTGCTGGGAGTAAACCGCGGTAACTTAGGTTTTTTAACCGACTTATCACCGGAAGATTTTGAAACACCTTTAGCCGCTGTGTTAGCCGGTAATTTTGTCACTGAAAAACGCAATCTGCTGGAGGTGGAAGTCTATCGCAATGACTGCGTCAAAAGCAGCAACAGCGCTGTGAATGAAGCCGTGCTACACGCTGACAAAGTAGCGCATATGATTGAGTTTGAAGCTCATATCAATGGCGAATTTGTGTTTAGCCAGCGCTCCGACGGTTTAATTGTCAGCACTCCAACAGGTTCTACCGCCTATTCCTTATCAGGTGGTGGCCCTATTCTGACACCTGAGCTGGACGCTATGAGTTTAGTGCCCATGTTCCCCCATACCTTAAGCAGCCGCCCTTTAGTGGTATCCGGTACCAGCGAAATAGTCTTAAAAGTATCGCCAAGTAATGACGCACATTTACAGGTTAGCTGCGACAGTCATGTGATTTTGGCCGTCATGCCGGGCGATGAAATCCGTATTCGTAAACACCCCAAGCCACTGAAACTGGTGCACCCGCCTGGTTACAGCTACTTTAACGTGCTGCGCAACAAGCTCGGTTGGGGCAGTAAACTCTACTAAAAAATCTCTTCACCACTCCCTTGCTAAAAGCTGAATTACTGTATAAATTAACAGTTATTCAGTATAAGGGAGTTGGACCATGCTCAACCATCTGCATATCAGCAACTTTGCCATAGTACGCGCGCTGGAACTCGACTGGCGTGGCGGCATGACCACCATTACAGGCGAAACAGGCGCAGGTAAATCTATAGCTTTAGATGCCTTGTCTTTATGTTTAGGCGACCGTGCCGATGGTTTAGTGGTACGCCCCGGTTGTGATAAAGCCGATATAGTGGCTACTTTTGATATCAGTCAGTTGGGCGCAGCTCAGCACTGGCTGGCCGAACAAGATCTCGCCATGGGCAACGAATGTATAGTGCGCCGTGTGGTGGGTAGCGAAGGCCGCTCCCGTGGTTATATCAATGGTGTACAAGTACCGGCTCAACAACTGAAAGCTTTGGGCCATCATCTGCTGAGTATTCATGGTCAGCATGCGCATCAACTGTTATTAAAATCAGATCACCAGCGCCAGTTACTGGACGCTTATGCCAATACCCAATCCGCTTTAGCCGATTGCCGCCAGTACTGGAAAGCCTGGCAGCAACTGAAGCTGGAATATGGCGAACTACAAAGCAGTCAGCAGCAACGTGAAGCACAACGTCAGTTGCTGGAGTATCAGGTCGCTGAGCTGGATCAGTTTGCCCCAGGAGCAGATGAATTTGCTGAACTGGAAACTGAACATCAGCGTTTAAGCAATAGCCACAGCCTGATCCAGGCCAGCCAGCAAGCCTTGCAACTGGCTTATGACGATGAAGATGCCAACAGCTATCGTTTATTAAGTCATGCCTGTCAGCAACTGGACGACTATATAGAAGTAGACCCGGCTTTAGCTCCTATTCATCAGATGCTGAGCGAAGCTTTAGTACAAATTGAAGAAGCAGGCCGCGAACTACGCCGTTACAGTGAAAAAGTAGATATAGATCCGGAGCGTTTAGCAGAAATTGATCAGCGCCTTGGGCAGTGGCTCAGTTTAAGCCGTAAACATCAAATTCCAAACGATCAGCTGGCGCTGTTCCATCAGCAATTATCCCAGCAGTTATCAGAACTGGCTGGTGATGATGATCGCATAGTTGAACTTCAGCTTGAAATTCAGCAGGCTCAGCAACTCTATTGTCAGGCCGCAGAAATAGTCTCTGAATTGCGTAAATCAGCGGCATTGGAGTTGTCCGATAAAATTGCCCGCAGCATGGCCGAATTGAGTATGGCCAATGGTAAATTTTATATTGCGGTTGAAAGTGCTGGCATAGATAAAGCCAACGCATCCGGCTGGGATCAGGTCGATTTTCTGGTCAGCACCAACCCGGGCCAACCTTTACAGGCACTGCACAAAGTAGCATCAGGTGGTGAATTATCCCGTATCAGTCTGGCGATTCAGGTGATACTGGCAGGTAAAGTCACTACTCCTACCTTGATTTTTGATGAAGTGGACGTAGGTATTAGCGGCCCTGTTGCTGCTGGCGTAGGCCGCTTGTTACGCCAGTTGGGAGAATCCACTCAGGTGATTTGTGTCACTCACTTACCTCAAGTCGCAAGTCAGGGCCATCACCAGTTGTTTGTCGAGAAATACACAGACGGTATTGCAACAGAAACCCGTATTCGCGAACTGGCAGACGAAGAACGGGTGCAGGAAATAGCACGCTTACTGGCAGGAGAAAATGTCAGCGCTAATGCGATTGCCAACGCCCGCGAGCTGTTATGTGCGCCTTAAAGCTGATTTGTAGCAATTATTTTTAACAGGCACGAACTTAGCCAACACACTTAGGTCTGATTAAGGCTTTAATTTCAGCCCATGCTTGCGGTATGATGCCGACAGACTTATTCAGATGAAGAGACAGATGAAAGCAGTAGTGAAAACGGCCCTTGTGTTGGCCACAGCATTGACTCTGGGTGCTTGCAGTAGTTGGATTTACCGGATTGATATACCACAAGGTAACTTTCTGGAGCAAAAAGACATCGACAAACTGCGTGTTCAAATGACCAAAGAACAGGTTCGCTTTGTGTTAGGCAACCCTGTTGCTGAAAACGCCTTTGACGACGACATCTGGCATTATTTTTATGCGTTAAAAGGTGGTCGTGGCGACAACTTTGAAAAGCAAATGATCGTCAATTTTAAAGACGACAAACTGGTTGATATTACTGGTGACTTCACCAAACCAGCTAACTTCAATACCCCGCTGGATAAATAACTTTTGCCGGGGTCAGAGTTTCAGCTCTGACCCTCTCCTCGTTAATTCAGTCTAATAGTTCTGCTTATTCATCAGCTGTCAGAGTGTGAGTCAGACTCAGTATTCTGTCCCTGTTGCGGCCTGCCACCTGTTGTTTTATTTGCTCTGCCTTCGTCTTTGGCCTTTTCAGCACGGCGACGACGCATATCTTTAGGATCAGCAATTAAAGGCCGGTAAATTTCAATTCGATCACCCGCTTTTGGCACTTCATTCAGTTTGCAGGTCCGGCTCCAGATCCCCACTTTATTCTGACTTAAATCAATTTCAGGAAAAGAAGAAAGCATACCGGACAGCTGAATAATCTGCTCCACAGTAGCAGCAGCATCGACAGTTAAACTCAACAAACTTTGTTTTGCCGGTGTGGCATAAGCCAGCTCCACAGCTTTAGTTTCAGCCATGTTGTTCTCCGTACACTTGTTTCGCCCTTTGGGTAAAAGCACCGACCATAGCCGCTGTTAACTCATTAAAAATTTTGCCAAAAGCAAACTCGACTATTTTATTGGAAAACTCAAAATCCAATGCCAGCACCACTTTACAGGCTTCATCGCTGAGTGGAACAAAGGTCCAGCCACCGGATAAAGCTTTAAAAGGGCCGGACTCAAGTTGCATCTGAATTTGCGAGTTTGTCACCAGGGTATTGCGGGTGGTGAACTCCTGACTGATACCGGCTTTTTTCACCTGTAACTTAGCCAGCATCTGATCTTCAGACTGCTGTAAAATTTGTGCTTGGGCACAACCGGGTAAAAATTCCGGATAACGTGGTACATCGTTCACCAGCTCAAACATCTGGCGCGCGCTGTAAAAAACCAGTGCGCTGCGCTCAATTTGTGGCATACTCTCTCCCCTTAATGCAGGCGGCGATTGTAACAGATCTGGCCGTAGCCTCAATGTCCCAGGCGTAAGCCTTTTGCCATTAAATTCCTTGGCTTTTAAGAGTTAATTCGTTCGCAAAGATGAGCAAAAAACAAAGCAGCAAAAATCAGGGCGGCACCATAGCCCAAAATAGAAAAGCACGACACGACTATTTCCTCGAAGAGCGTTTCGAAGCAGGTATGTGCCTGCAAGGCTGGGAAATAAAGAGTATTCGTGAAGGCAAAGTGAATTTGTCTGACTCGTACGTCATTTTAAAAGATGGCGAAGCTTTTTTAATTGGTGCACAAATTCAGGCGCTGCACAGCGCATCTTCTCACGTGGTCTGCGATCCAGAGCGCTCGCGCAAGCTGTTGCTGAACAAACGTGAACTGAACAAACTGGTCGGTAAAAAAGAGCAAGACGGTTACACCTTAATAGCCACGTCCATGTACTGGAAAGCCTGTTGGGTGAAATTAGAGTTCCATCTGGCCAAAGGTAAAAAGCACTTTGATAAACGTGACGACATCAAAGACAGAGACTGGTCGCGTGAAAAAGAACGCATGATGAAGCACAGCAAAAGATAATTGCAGCCGGGTTCTTACCCACTTCAGCTTGAGATTGTTCAATTCATCACCATATAGAGTAATAACAGCCAAACGCAGCAAGAAAAGACCAGTTCTTACCTTGCCGCGTTGAACTGCAGAGCGTAGAATGCGCTCAACACAGAAGTGTTCAGAAGTACTAAAGAATTCGGGGCCGATACTGGATTCGACGGGATTCACGAACTCTTAGGTGCATGCCGAGGTGCGGTAGGCCTCGTAAAAAAGCCGCAAACTAGTAGTCGCAAACGACGAAACATACGCACTCGCTGCCTAATAAGCAGTAGAGCGCTCTTCCCCTCACGCATGCCTATAAGCTGAGACTCTGGAAGATCACCCCTAATAGGATCGCATGGCGGCTTTGTCTGGAGCCAAGATGCTAAAACCAATCAGACTCGCCCGACGATAGCCTGCCAGCTGGCGCTCATAGGGTTAACTAAATAACTGGATAAGCATGTAGTACCGACGATCTAGGTTTTTCGGACGGGGGTTCAAATCCCCCCGGCTCCACCAATAAAGCAAAAGGCCACCTAACGGTGGCCTTTTGCTTTATTGTGGTTTCGCGGTGGACGCGAAGCACCTTTAGGGGTTCAGCCGGAGCTTGCGCAGCAAGCGGAGACAACGCCCAAAGGGCGGCCTCTCGTTGCCAAACGAGAGGTGAGCGGTAAAGCCGCGAATAAATCCCCCCCAACTACCTCGCCACCGCAAGGTGGCCTTTTGCCTTCAGTCGCGACCAAAAATTGAGTTGTCACCATACAAAACCAAGCATAACAAACGAGCGCAAAGAGCAAGACCCTACATCATTTTCCTTTTAACTATTTGTTACCTTCGGCTTTTATTGCTAACTAGCTATAGACCCACTATTGAAACTCTTGAGCATTTTAGTTATGTTTTAGGTACTTTACGGTTTTCTAGAAATTGCAGTCTGAAAGAGTTGTATTCCTTGAGTATCCTACAGATCTCATAAAAACTCGGGTAACGGATTAAATACAGGGATCTGATGACACTACGGGCGGTGTCAGCTACAATGCAAATGAATAAAAAAAACGTTATTGACATTGGCGAGCTGATTGATGATTTAGCTCGTAAAAAAAACACCATAAGCTGCTGCGGAAGCCATGGTCTCCTGTCCCTTTTAGAGAGACTAGGTTTTAATCATAAATCGGGTAAAAGCGATGGCCATCGAGTTTTTACTCACCCAGTGTTGAGGAATAAAAGTAATGGAAAGTTTACAACTTTTGGTATTGATTGCGGTCATGCGCCCAAAAGGCCAATGAAACCAGCCTATGTCTCAACAGTCATAAAGATACTTCGAGACTATCAAGACGAGCTTACTGAAATTGTCAACGATACACAGTGAATTAAAAATGAAAAAATTCGATCCAGAAATGTACACTATATCAATACAAAAATCGCTTATTGATGGTGAATTTCTTTATATTGCAAAGGTCTTAGAAATTCCTGATATTTGTGAGTTTTCTGATACAGAGTCACATGCGAGAGAGCTGGCGCTTGATACAATATCAACTGCATATGATATGTATGAGAGTGAAGGAGCAATATTTCCTCCTCCATTCACGCCAAATGTAGATGAAGAAGTCTCTGGAAGAATAACTCTTAGAATGCAGAAGTCATTACATAAGTCAGTAATTGAAGCGTCAAAGAGAGATAACGTAAGTGTAAATCAATACATAAATGTTTGTTTAGCAAAACATACTGAACATACTACTTCTTTATACGAAATTACAAAGCTTAGTAAACAGCTAATTAATATACATGAATCAGTTGCTTCTTTAGCTCGCATAGTTAATAAAGATCATTTTATTTCTTCGGCCAATCACCCGAAAATTATAGAACCTGCTCTAATCGGGTCTCAAAGTCATAGAAGAGTTTTTGCATTCAATCCATATAGCCATGATGAAACGGAAAATAATGAAATTGGTATAGAATATGGCGCGTCAACTGAGGAATCATACACTTACATTACTGATCAACCAGCAAAATTCCAAATAGTTGACACAATTAAAAAGAGACTATGTCATTCATGAGTGATGTATCAAGCATATTTAGAATAAAAGAGAGCTCCTTGATAAAAAGTAGCTTTGAACTAAGAGATAAAGAAAGAGCGAAAACAGGGGGGTCATTAGATTTTCATAATGAAGTTGAAATCCATGATGACGAGAACTGTGAGTTCTTGGAGATAGTATTAACAATGACAGTAACAGGTATGCAAGAAGATGATGTTATGTTTATTGTTATGTCATCTTATAGCTGCCTTCTTGAAGTTGTAAACAAAAAACGCTATAAAAGGCTAGTCGACTTTGACAAAGCTACATTTGGCGTTCGTCACATTTATCCTTTGCTGAGACAAGACGTAATATCAACACTAGCAAAAGCAGGTATGGGACACGTGCCTCTTCCCTTTGATACAAGATTTGTTACGTCAAGCGTTGAGAACACAACTAATCCAGAGGAAGAATAATTGAAGCCAAGAATAGATTTAGTTACTGAAAAACATAATGTTTCTATCTATTCA
>NZ_JAJOYT010000014.1 GCF_021290965.1 Rheinheimera faecalis
GTAAGTCCATCTTAAACCTCAGCTATCTCTAGTTTGATTGTTCCAGTCTCTACACCAGTCGGCCTTTCCACATTGAGTACACGTATAATCACCAGTGGCAGCACCAAAATTGTACTCTTTACTAAGGTTTGGATGATCACAAGGCTTATCCCACAAGTTTCTTTTACCTTTTTTGCTTCTTCCAATTGCATGAGTTAATCCTTACTTTTTGATTGCGGGAGCATAACGCCCTCCACAAACGCGAGCTACTTGTTGCGAGTCAAGCGCCCAAAGGGCGCGTTTTTGACGGCGCTTGTTAGCCACCAGTAAAAGATAATTCATAGCGAGGAAAGCTAAACGATGTACCAAGCAACTGCTATTACGGCTACACCAAATACAAAACCATAAATAAAAGATTTAAAACGAAAATCTAGCGATGATTGTTTGTGTTCCATTTTAATGCTCCTTGAGAACAACAGGTCTAAATTCAAAATTAGGGCTAACGTCAGCCTAAACGGCGAGCAACTTGTTGCGAGTCCAGCGGTTGAAGGCCGTGATGTTTTAGACGTTTGTTATAGCGCGACATTACCAATAAACCCTATAACTACTAATACCATACCTATTAAAACAAGCTTTTCTGAGATTTTTTCCCTGCTGTTTTGCTTTCTTACTTTGAAAGCTTCAGAAAATTTTAAAAAAGCAAACTCAGGAATTAATGCAATCGACAAGACAAATAATACACTACCAAAACCTGAAACTGTTTCAAAAGACACAGCTCCATGCTCATCAATCTTTTGCACTACGCCTACAAAAACTAATACGGCAATAAAGAAAAATACTGCGGAAAAAATTTTATACTTTAATTTCAGACCTAACATTGAAATTACCTTATACGCTATAACGCCGCCAACATGGGCCGGAGCACGCAGTGCGGAGGTCCAGCACCTAAGGTGCGAAATGCTTGGCCTTGTTAGGTCATAGCCGGATTTGAAATCTTAGTATATTCAGCTTTTACCAATTCAAAGCCGTACTTCTTTTCAAGCCTTTTGATAATAAAGTGGCCTCGAGCCATATCTTGGTAATAGTCAGTGAACATTGTATTTAGCGTGGCGCCGGCAACCGCCCCAATAATTGGTACAGCTTGAGCTGCTGCCTTTTCCGTAATAACCACACCAAACCTAGCTGCAATTTTCTCTATTAAAGCAGCTAACCACTTGCCTGTTTGTGTCGGTGTCAGGTTTCTCACAGCATTTGCAGACGCTTGCTTCGCTGCTATTTCTGCAAGCTCCTTGGATAAAACTTGCATTGCCTCAGCAGTGAAGCTCCTTGTCGCATAGTACGCTGTATCGACGGCATCATCCTCCTCAGACGGTCCACCCAAGGCAAACACCTCCAAACAAGCTTGTTTTGTCTCTACTTTATCTAGATCAAAGCCCTCACTTCTTGCTACATCAGCAACCGAACGAAGCATAATTGTTGTTGAAATTGGTAGTTCTATTGCTAGTGCAGCAAAACCAAAAGCTCCACCGACAGCACCTGATATCGCTGCAAAAAGCTTATTTGTCTTAGTTGACGCTTCCCGATTTGGCTCATTGTCTAAACTCCACAGTGCTGCATCAGCAGCCTTGTGAAGTGCCTTTTCTACTAAATTGTGAATTTGTTTTTCTGCCCCCTTAGGAAGCTTCCCCATCAAGTAATCTATTGGTTTTCCTACAACCTGAGTCATTTTTTCTGTAATTGTATCCTGCTCCAATAGATTTACAGCTTTCTCCAAATCTCGCTGATCTCTTTCTTCAAGGCTCATATTATTAATCCTTTTTTGATGACCAGTGGCCTAACTTTTAGCGTCTTATCCGAAGTTCACGACGAATAATCGTCTTTTGAACTGTAGGCGCGTTCTTTATTGGTACAACTGATGCTAATAGAGTTTGTATATTTAGGGAACAGCTGCTTAGAAGATTATTTTGGACAATCTGAAGCCGTTTTTCGCGGGTATAACACCCCAGCTAGCGCAGCACGGTTCCGGATTAGTTTAAAACCTGGTGTCATTCTCACAAGGAATGCCATCATGATCTCCGTCCATTTTAGTGTTAGGGCAGTTTTTCAGAAAATACTCTGCTTCAGGTCGTGAACGCATTTGGCTGCAGTACTGGCGGCCATCACAAGAAAAGCCTGTGCTGGGTTCAAAGCGGATCAGTTCTGGTTCCTGATAAACCGGGGCGTCATGCTCTTCAACTACTGTCGGTTCAGGGGTGGCTTCAATCTCTGTGGGTACGGTGTTTTTTTGGTAGTAATGCCAGGCAATAAACACCAGTAACAGATATACCAGCAGTTTTTTCATCAATGCCTCCATAGCGAGTTTGTTTGCCTACGGTCTTCCATGGTGTTTACCATTAAGAAACTAGTGGTTATAGAGCGTTGTGGCAATAAATTCAGCAGAATTTTTAGTAGTTATGGCTGATAGGTTGGCTTTGGTGAGTATGTGTTTAGGGGGTATTCGAGAAAACGGGAGGGCGTAAAGCCCTCCCCTACGGTATTTTCGACGGGTTGATTACCTTACTATTTCCATTTCGGCCAACAAATTATCAGCGTTATCAACATATTGCATCATCCACAGCACGTAGCGGATATCCACATGGATAGCGCGGGTGATTTCCGGGTTGAAGTACCAGTCTTTGGTGATCGACTCATAAGTCGAGTCGAAGTTTAAGCCAACCAGTTCGCCTTTGCCGTTCATCACTGCTGAGCCTGAGTTGCCGCCTGTGGTGTCGGCGCTGGATAGGAAGTTCACTGGCACTGAGTTAAAGGCTTTTATTTCAGTTTTTGGGCAGCTGAAAATGCCGCAGAACCATGGTTCTTTGCTTTGGGCTGCTAAGTCGGCATAAAAATAGCCTGCAGTTTTACCAGACTGATACGCATCCACTAAGTTTTGTGGTGCGTTAAATGGGTAATCTGCCTGACGTTTGGCGATTAAGCCCTTCACTGACGTAAAAGGCGTTTTATATACACCGTCTTTGGCCGGATAACCGTCCACTGAGCCATAAGTGATACGTAAGGTGCTGTTGGCATCCGGGTAGACTGGTTTTCCCTGCGCTTTGTTGTAGGCAATAATGGCCTGCATATAAGCTGGGCGCACTTGTGACAACTGGCCTTTTAGTTCTTTATCCTGAGCTTCTAAAGCCAGGTTTTTGTCAGAAATAGCCACGGCGATCCGAATAAATGGATCTGCACTTTGGGCAAAATAAGCTGGTGTTTTACCCAACCAGGCTGTGCGGCCTTCGGTGCTGGTTAAGCTACTTTGTGGGTAAAGCGCTGTCAGTTTCTCTGCAACTTGTGCTTGCGTCATGCCAGCAGTTAAACCTAAAGCAGTGTCCAGTTCTGCTACACGCACCGCATCAGGCTGAGCTAAATACTCGGCTAACTGTTCCGACCAAATGGCGATATCCATAGTTGGGTGGAAGCTTTTTTCCATCCGGGCTAAACGGCCTTCAATCATTTTTAAGTCACGTTGCTGAAAGCCCATTTCCCGCTCTGCATCAGGCTTTTGATTTTCCTGCGCTAAGCGATACAGCAGCATAGCAGCTTGTAATAAATCGCTACGTTTAGCGGCTTCAAAGTAATAGGTTTGCTGGGTAAAGGCCTGTTCGGCGTCTATCACCTGCTTTAATGCCTCAATACTTTGCTGATAAGGTTTGCGGGCTTCATCGGCCTTAATCCAATCCAGCAAAGCTTTTTCCTGAGTCTCTTTGATGGCCTGAATGTCCGTTACTTTAAAACCGTCCAATAAACCCTGCAGCTTTTTCATGCGGTTATTGTGGCCTTTGACGGTAGAAGCGTATTTCACTTTTAAATCGCCGTCAGCCGCACCTAAGCTGTCTATGGTGTTGATCATTTGCTGATAGGTTTTAACCATAGCCGGATATTGCCAGTCGGCAGCAAAAGAGATTTCATCCGCTAAACGGTAGCGGCTGGTCTGGCCCGGATAACCGGCTAATAAAATGCCATCGCCCTGCCGTACACCGCTGGCATTTACTTTCAAGAAGTTTTTGCTTTGGTATGGCACGTTATCCACTGAATAAGGCGCTGGTTTGCCGTCTTTGCCAACATAACCACGGATAAAGGTGTAATCGCCTGTATGACGTGGGTATTCGAAGTTATCTATATCACCACCGTAATTACCTACAGATTCTGACGGTGCATACACCAAACGCACATCCTGCAGCATCAGCTGTTTAATCTGGAAATATTCCATACCATGGTGAAAACTCACCACAGAGCAGCGGTAGTTTGCATCGCTTTCGCAGTCTTTAATCAGCGCTTTGCGGTTGGCTTCAATGGCTTCATAACGCTCTTTGCCGGATAAACCCGCAGCCAGAGCACCCGTGATTTGTGCTGTAACATCTGTCACAGCTTCAGTGATATACAATCTTTCCTGCGGTCCTGCTGGCAACTCTTCAGCCATAGTTTTGGCTAAAAAGCCTTTATCAATCAGGTTATTGTCTTTGGTCGAATTATTCTGAATAGCGTTGTAGGCGCAGTGATGGTTAGTCACCACCAGTCCTTTTGGCGATACAAAAGAAGCAGAACAATAACCAAGACTGACAATAGCATTCATAGGGTACTGACTTAAATCAGCCAGTTGTTTACCCGGAATACTAATGCCTTTGGCGGTTAATTCATTTTGTAATTCAGCCAGTTGATGCGGCTGCCATTGGCCTTCGTCGGCTGTAGTGGCGAAACTGAGGCTAAGCGCCAGCGCGCTGAGCAGGTAGGCAGATTTCATAAGATCCCTTGGTTGTCGTTTTTATAATGCAAAAGTTCGGCGCAAATTATCCATGTAAAGCGTTCCAGTGCAACCTTGTTTAGTTCAGCGTGGGAAATTTAAGTCCAGTTGCAGACAAGATTCTTTTATCAGATGGATTGAGCAGCAAGCGGCCTCGTGCTAACAATAGCGACCATAACTACAATAACGCCCCCTAAGTAATTGGAGTTGTAGCGAGGCGACAAGTGCACGAGATCCCAGGAGCATAGTAGTCCTATGTGACTGGGGCGAGAAGCGAAGTCAACAAAGCTGCGGCTTCAAGTACGACGGGATAATATTTTCAGGAATTTAACTATGCAACCATGGAACGAGCGTTTCCCCCGTTTGGCGCAGCTGCATTTTGCGCAGTGGTGTTATTTACTGGCCACTGTATTTTTTCTGTTGTTTTTGCTACTGGGTGCGGATAACTATGTTTTCGCAAAGATTGGCTCAGTATTACTGCTGTTGGCAACAGCTAAAGAGATGTGGCAACGATTTGCGATTTGGTGGCATAGCCTGCTGGGCAAAGCCTGTATTCTGACCTTTTACGCCATAGTACTGAATTTCTCTTTTGCTTATGCCGAATCTATTGTCAACGGAGTGATAGGCATCAGGCCCAATGTAGTGCCTTATAGCGTGAACTTAGCTGCTTTGTTACTAGCCCCTGCCTGGACTTTAATTGGCAGTATGCTGACTCTACAGTTTTACTCCATGCTGCATTTATTTAAAGTCATGTTGTTATTGATGCTGCGGCCTTTTGGAGTTCCGTCCAAACATCTGCTGGATGACGAAGTCTTTCCGGTCTGGACTTTAGTCGCTCGCATTATTTATTTGCCTGTAGTCACCATCATTTTAACTTTCACCTTAGCCAGCTATTTCAGCGGTCATCCGGAGCAGTTTTTAAATTGGGGAGAAACCGGACAACAACAAAACACCGCTGAAGCGGTGCAAAAACAAGTAGAAGAAATAGAAAAACGCGAAGCAGAATTGCAGCAACAGCAGCCAAAAGGCCCTCACAGCAAAGTCCCTGAGTTTCAGGTCTTTATCGATGACGGCTATGTAATGGGCGATCGCGGTTTTAAACTGCCCACTATGCTGTGGCTAAATAAACTGGTAGCGTCTTTTAACTACCATATCGAAAGTATGGGCGCCTCCAGTTGCAAACTCACCCCACCTGAACATCTGGTGCATATCAACGATTACGAAGTACTGGTCATCACGCCTGATGCTACTCAGCCTGTAGGTTATAGCTACAAAGTGCGGGTTTGTGACTCGCCGGCTTTTCCTGCAGGCGTGACAGGCCGGACTTTACTTCCGTCTACTCAAACTGAAACACCAGAACAGAAATAAGCAGAAACACAAAGGCCGGATCTAACTCCGGCCTTTGTCTGCGTGCGTAGTTTAAATCATCAGTCGTTTTGTGCCTGACGAATCTGCTTATTTAACAGAGGAGTTAAGGCAAACATAAAGACACCACAACCTACGCCCACCCAACCTAAAATGGCGAACACATCAGCATAAATAGCCAAGGCTGTGCCTGTGTCTGTACCTGCCGGCATAGAAGCTAAGGTACCAAAACGACCCGCTAACATCTCACCAAAAGCAGAAGCTAAAAACCAGACGCCCATCATTAAGCTGACCACACGGCTGACGGACAAGGTAGTGACGGCTGATAAACCTATAGGGGATAACACCATCTCACCAATTTCCAGCACCAGATAGGCCAGAATAAACCACCAAAAACCAGCTAAACCGTTGGCCTCAGGGTTAAGCGCTGCGTATTGCAACACAAAGTGCGCAAGGCCTGCGAATAACAAACCAAAACCAAATTTGGCAGGGGCAGACGGATTCCAGCCTTTTTTATCCAACACAGGCCAAAGCCAGGCAAAAGGAATAGCCAACGCAAAAATAAACAAGGCGCCTACTGAGGTTAATTGCGAAGCGTTAGGAGTAAAATCGCTGACTAAAAGGTTGAAAGTGTAGCTGTTCATTACGCGGTCGGAAAACGCCAGCCAGGTACCGTAGGTTTGTTCGTACAAGCCCCAGAACACTGCAGAGATGCCAATCAACACCATCAGCACTATCATATTGGCGCGTTCAACTTTGCTGCACTCAACAAAAATAAACTTAAACCACCAGATGAGTAAAGCAATGGTCATCAGAATAGCCACCACTTCAGTGGCGGTAATTTCAGTGCCTTCCGCCAGACCTAAAATGGCAGCCAAAGCGCCAAAGTCAAAACGGGTTTGTAGAATTTGCTGAACCACAACAACACCAACCAAAGCACCAAGATAAATCAGTGTTTCGCGGCGAATGCCAAAACGTTTTTCGTCCAAAAGCTCCGGACGACCTGGTTCAGCCTGGCCTTGTAAATGTTTGGTTTGAGTGACAAACACCAGCCAGCCTAAAATCAGGCCTATACCGGCAGAACCAAAACCATATTCCCAGCCATATTCAATACCGACCCAGCCGACAAACAAGCTGGAGATAAAGGCGCCCATATTGATGCCCATATAAAAGATGGTAAAAGCAGAGTCACGGCGCGGGTCATTGTCTTCATACAAGCGCCCTACTATGGTGGAAATATTCGGTTTTAAAAAGCCGACCCCCACAGCCACCAATGCCAGCGACAAATACATAATTTGCACTGCTAAATGGTCAAAGCCCATTTCATGGGTAGCGGCATGACCACGATAGGCCATACCCAGCATACCCAAGGCCATTAAAGCGCCACCAAAGGTGACGGCTTTTCGCATACCCAGGTATTTATCCGCTAACAAACCACCAACTACTGGCAAGGCATAAGCTAAACCAGCATAAGTACCGAGCAGGATGTAACCGTCGTTATCAGAAAATAAATGGTGTTTGGTCAGGTATAAAAACAACAGGGCTTTTAAGCCGTAGAAAGCAAAACGTTCCCACATTTCTGTGAAAAAGCAGACATAAAGGCCAACAGGATGGCCCAACAGCTGTCGCTGTACAGGAAGAGTTGTAGTAGTCATAGGGATCCGCGGATACTGTAGTTATTAGTTATAAAGTCTTAAAACCGCACTATTAAAGCCGTTGTCCCATGTTGCAGCAAGCTTTTCCTGCCAGCTATTCAGCAAAGCCAGCGGCGAAATTCACTATTAAATGGTGGTTTTTACTGTTTAACTTCCAAGTAAAAACCTATACCACTGATTTATATAACAATTAAAACTGGCCTTAATCTTGTAACCCTTTTGGCATAAGTGAAAAAAGGAGAACGACCATGGGTGCTTTAAGACTGATATTTAATCTGTTTTGGTTTGTGATGGGTGGCTTTTTAATGGGGCTGGCCTGGTGGTGTATTGGCTTGTTGTGTTTTTTAAGTATTGTGTTTATTCCCTTTGGCCGCGCCTGTTTTGTGATTGGTGAAATGGCCTTCTGGCCTTTTGGCAACGAACATGTCAATCGCGAACGTTTAAACCGCATTTCTGATATTGGCACTGGCCCGCTGGGTTTTATTGGTAATGTGATTTGGTTTGTCTTTGCTGGGTTTTGGCTGGCCTTGGGTCATTTGTTCCATGCCGTGGCTTGTTTTATCACCATCATCGGCATTCCATTTGGCTTAGCTCACTTAAAACTGGCAACTTTAAGCCTGGCGCCTATAGGTCGCACAGTGGTCAATAAAGCCTATTAAGCTGTTTTCGAACATGGATGAAATAATTTAAGTTGGGCACTGGTCTTCTTGGCGTTCATTCCTCGGAAAGCCTATTGTGAAGAAGAAAGTGGAGAAGCCTGTGCCTTTATTATCTATTGCTGTTATTGCTTGTATTAGTCTGAGTTTTGCATTGCTTGCATTATCCAGTTTCGCAGGAGTAGATGCTGGGCTGGTGAAAATTCTTGGGTTTTACCAGCTGACTAAAGAAGCAGATTTGCCACTGATTCGACAATTAAGTTCTATTTTGTTTAGCCTGCTAGCACTGCTGCCCTGGCTGACGTTGCACTTTGTGTCGCTGAAAAAACCTCTGGCTTTGTTATTAGTGCTTTGTGCTGTTCCGCCTTTAGTATCACTGACAGGTTCAATCCACTGGATTGAAAGTCTGGGTGGCTTCCCTGCTATTGGTTCTGGTCAGGGCATTATTAAATATGCCACCTTGTTGGCATTAGCCTGGCACTTCTGGCTGCCTGACAATAAGGTTCAGCACTGGGTGCAGTACGCTCCTGTGGCTTTAGTTTTGGTATGGATTGGCGGTATGAAGTTCACTCAGATTGAAGCTGAAGGTATAGCGGATCTGGTGCAAAGCTCGCCGCTGATGAGCTGGTTGTATCTGTGGTTTGATCAGCAAACGACTTCGAATCTGATTGGTATTTATGATCTGCTGGCTTTACTGCTACTGGGCGCTGGATTGTATTACCGCTGGTTATTTTTACCAGGCTGGCTGATGTGTCTGGCGGTGTTTTTGACCACTCAGACTTTCCTGTTCAGTTTCCCGGGAGCATTTTCAGCCCATGGGCTACTAACAGCTTCAGGTCAGTTTTTAATCAAAGATTTATGGTTTATTGCCTCTATGCTGTTACTGCTGCAATGGTATTTAACTACAAAGCAGCCACAGCAGATCAAGCAGAGCTAACCTCAGTTTCGGCAGCTGTATCTCTGGCCAACCATGCTTTTTGCTCTGCACGGTAATAATCCCAGACACAAGGGCAACAGCTGCCGCTGCCACAACAATCGCTGCTCTCTGGCGCTACAGGTTCTTCGGTGGGGATACGCAGCCGAATACCGTCAATAGTGGTAAACATGAAAAACTCCGGCAAAAAAGGCGGCGGCATTGTAGCATTGTGCTTTAACATTCAGCCACTGATGTGCTTTTAAAGCAGAGATTTGATGCAGCAACAAAGCCCTTCTAAACAACAAAAAATCTGGCAAACGGTATTACAAATTCCGGCCGGAAAAATCGCCAGCTATGGTCAGATAGCTGATTTAGCGGGTTTACCCGGCCGTGCTCGCTTAGTGGGTAAAACGCTGGGGTTAGCACCGGATGAACTGCAACTGCCCTGGTACAGAGTGATGCGCTCTGGCGGTCAACTGGCGTTTGCTGCAGGTACACCCCAAGCTTTAGCACAACAACAATTGCTGCTGGCCGAAGGTGTGGTAGTCAGAAATGGGCGGGTTGCTAAAGACTTCTGGTGGCAACCTGATTTATCAGAACTGCTGTTTAAACTGCAGTATTAGTGATACATATAACCCAGCATACCAGTGACAAAACCTGCGATGGCCCCCATAGGAGGAGCCCAGTGCTGCTCTAACCTGACCTGTGGCGCTATATCCTGAAACAGCGAATACAAAATACCACCAGCTGCAAACAACATAATCATAGCCACCAGTGCTGGTGATTCTGCCAGCCAGAAATAACCAATCAGCCCCGCAAGCGGGCCAAAACATGCCATAGCTGTAAAACTTGCCACTATGACCCAGCCTGAATACGTCGAAAATTGTCTGAGTTCACGGTAAGCGTTAAAGCCTTCAGGGACATTTTGCAACGCAATTAAAGCACCCAGTAATAAAGCCTGAGAGCCGCCTGCCGCAACAGCTGCACCTAAAGCCAATGATTCAGGTAAAAAATCGGCCAGCATGGCCATCAGTTGACTGGCAGAGGTTTGGTTTTTGCTGAGCCAGATATCCAGCAACATAAAAACAGCAGCGCCGCCAATAAACCAGCTACAAGCCACTACAGGTGAAAGTGCCTTCATGCCTTCGGGAACCAGCACTAAAGCAATAGCAGATAACAAGGCGCCGGCACCAAAAGCCATAATGCTGTGCCTGAACTCCTCTTCCAGCCAGTCCGACTGAATATGCTCAAACTTGGCCAGCAAAGCCCCTAAAGGCATAGCAAGGCCTGTAGCCAAAGTAAGCAGAATTACATTGAGTAGATCCGACATAAGAATGACAACAACCCTGTCCTGATTTGAATAAAATCAGCCTAGCCGTAAGCGCTTGATCAGTACAGTATTTTGTTGGCGTTGATACCAGTCATTGCCGACCAGTTCCAGCTCTTCAATCAGGCAAGTACCAAAATCAACTGAAGCTAATGCTTTTATTTTCTGCAGGAACAGCTCGGGATTTGTAGGCTGTTGGCTAAAACGTAACACCGTCATATGAGCCGTTTGGATGGCATAACGCTGGTCAATCGAATGCTGTAAAGTCGATTGCCCAAAGGCAGAGCGCAGCTTCGCTCTTAACTGATTTAACTCTTGATCATCAAAAAAGCCCTGCACCAGCACACAAGAAGGCGATGCGGTGATCCCCTGAAAATGCAGACGGAATGGGCCTGTGTTTTTAATCACTTGTTGTACCAAGTCCACATAAGCCGCTCTATCTATCTGCGATAAAGCAAAGCCTGAATAACAGGAAATCAGCGACAAGACCGTCAGGTGTAAATCTGACGCCGGATAATAATACTGTTGTGGCTCTAGCTGCATCAGCTCTGCGAGACTATGCTGGATTTGCTGTTTTACCTGCTCTGAAGGACGGGCCAACAAAGTGACGCCATAACGGCTGTCATCTTTAGCAGTTAACAGAGGGTCAGTTTCAAACTGATGCTGTTCAAACTTGAGCAAAGACTGCTGCCACAAGGCTTGATAGTGCTGTTGCTGCTGCTCTTGCTGCTTAGTCATCATCAGTTGATTAAGTAAAAGCTTTGGAGCGCAATAACCAACGCAGTGGGAGTTGGGATACCAGCATACCCAGTAGCATCAGACCACAGCCTGTCAGCGCCCTGCTACTTAGCTCTTCTCCCAACATCCAGACACCACCTATAGCGGCAAAAACGGTTTCTAAACTTAAGATAATGGCAGCATGAGCCGGATGGGCATGCTTTTGCGCCATCACCTGCAAAGTGTAAGCAATACCGACAGACACCACACCAGCATAGAGCACTGACTTCCAGGCCAATAATGCATTGGTGACAGTGGGTGTTTCAATGCTAAAAGCCACCACCATGCTCAAAGCGCCACAGACCACAAATTGCAGACAAGCCAATAAAATGGGCGGTACTTTTTTACTGTAGTGATCAATAGTCAGTAAATGTGCAGCCCAGAAAAATGCACCTATCAGCTGCAATAAATCACCAAAATTCACTGAAAAGTTGTCACCAACACTCAATATATACAAACCAGAGACAGCAATAGCGCAGCCTAGCCAGATATTGCCACTGATTTTATGTTTCAGAAAAATACCCAACAGCGGCACCAGCACTATATAAAGCCCGGTAATAAAGCCTGCATTGGCGGCTGTAGTGTATAACAGCCCAACTTGCTGCAGTGATGCGGCGATAAAGAGCAGAACTCCAACAGGTAAACCAGCCCACAGCAGTAGTTTCCAGTCCACATCTTGTAGTTTACCCTGATGCCGATACCACCAGATCAAGGGCAATAAACTGAAAGCCCCGATAAAAAAACGTAGGCCGTTAAAGGAATAAGGCCCTAAATGGTCCATGCCCAAACGTTGGGCGACAAAACCTAGCCCCCAGATTGCAGCGGCCAGCAATAACATCAGATTGGCTTGCATGCTCGACTCCCTGAAAAAGCCTATTGAAATTTTGTGCTGTAAAGCACCGGATTAAAGCGTGTCGCCATCGCCATCAACAGCACCGCAATAGCGGCTAATAATAACCAGCTAATGCTAAAGCTTTGGCTAAAGTCACGAATAAAACCAGCAATCAGCGGTGAAAAAGCGGCAAGCGTATAACCTATGCCCTGCACAAAAGCCGTCAGACTAGCGGCTGAAGAAGGCTGATGCTGATGATCCATAGACACAATCAAAGACAGTGGAAACAAACCGCCAATACCTAAACCTAAAAGTGAAGCCCAAACTAAACCCAGCGCAGGTGCAACCACTAAACCTGCAAAACCTGTCGCCATCAACACCAATAAAACCAGCATCACAGGGCGACGATCGGCTTTACGACTGGCAAGCCATGGGCTAATAAAACCAGACACCACTTCCATGCAAAGCAACAACCCCAGTAGCAAACCGCTTTTTTGTTCACTCCAGCCCTGCTCCACATAATAGGCAGGTAACCAGGCCAGCACACAGGTAAAAGCACAAGTGACCAGACCAAAAAACATCGCTAAGGTCCAGGCTCTGCCGTATTTACGAAAGCTCAGAGGTTTTTGTTGCGACTGCACCACAGGCAAGTTTTGAATGGCGTTTTTTTGAGAAAACCACAACACCAAAGCCACTACAGATAAAACCACCCAACCAGATAAAGCCACCCGCCAGCTCTGTGCCCAGTCAGCCCAGAATGCAGCTAAAGACGCAGTTAAAGCAGCACCAGCAATAATGGCCGATATATACCAGCCCATAACTAAAGGTGCTTTGGTGCTGAATTTTTGTTTAATGACACCAGGCACCACAGCCTGCACCATGGCAATACCTAAACCCACCACTATGGCACTTAAGGTTAAATCTAAAGCCCCTACAGCCCAATAACGTTGCGCTGTGGCACCAGCTATGGCGATGGATGCCCAAAAAATCACCTGGTAAGAGCCAAACCATACCGCCAGCTGATGCGCAAAAAAGATGCCTAAACCCATAGCCAGTACAGGCAACATGGTCAGCAACGAAGCCTGAGTAAAAGACAGGTGCAGTTCAGGTTGCATCAAAGGCAATAAAGGCCCGATAGAGGCCATAGAAGGCCGTAAGGTGAGAGCGATCAGCACTAAACTCAGGATCAAAATCCAGGTTTTCGTAGTAAATTTTGTGGTTTCAGTCATATCAGTACCATAAGTCAAATCAGCTGCCCTAGTGCAAAGCAAATCACCTATACAGGGCGGAAAAGCCGCGCACATTAACATAATTCTTACGCCCTGATCGACTCGGAGTAAAAGATCAGAAAACTCTGACTTTATCCTTGCGATCCAAAACAGATCTTTTATACTGTTTTTATATACAGTATTTTGAGATGAAAATCATGAATGCTCTGCTGCAACAACTACAGAACAGACAACTGATCTGGCAGGCCAGTCAAACTGAAGCACCTTATGAACATTGCCAAAGCACAGGCTTTAGCGCTTTGGATAAGCTTCTGGGCGGCGGCTGGCCACAGCATAACGTGATTGAATTACAAAGCCATGGCGCTTGTGCTGAATTGCAATTGATCCAAAAAGCACTGGAAAGATCCGGATCTGAGCTGCTACAAATCTGGATCAATCCACCAGCCACTCTCTGTGCTGAATACCTGCTGCAACAAAAGCGGTCTTTGCATCAGGTATTACAACTGACTGCCCCCCGCTCTGCTGATGCACTCTGGGCGGCAGAACTCTGCTTAAAAAGTGGCAGTTGTATGGATGTGCTGCTCTGGCAAAACAACTTAAATTTAACCCAGCTCAAACGTTTGCAATTAGCGGCGGCACAAGGCCAAAGCCAGTTGTATTTTTTCCGTCAGGCAATGACGGAACAACAACTGCTGCCCTGGGCTTTAAGTTTGCAACTGACTCCGGCCACAGCGGGCTTACAGATCCGTATTCTGAAACGTAAAGGCGGCTGGCAACAACAGGAATTAGTGCTGCCATGGGCAGAGCTGTATCCGCAGTTTATAAAGCCAGAGTTACAGCAAAAGCACTATTCCAAGCCACCTTTATCCAGAGTCAGCTGAGGCTATTTCTCATGTCCGCCCGGATGGAATTTTGGTTGTATTTATATTTCCCGCAATTGCAGCTGGATAAATTACTCTTGCTGCAAAACACAACAACAGCCTTATCTGGTCAGGGCAAAAGTCATCATCTTGATTTAACAGCTCCGCTAGCGATAGTAGGCGCTGACCATCAGTTGCTGCAACTCAACTCTGCAGCAAGGCAGGCGGGTTTAGCTTTGGGTATGGGATTGGCGTCCGCTGCCTCGTTATGCCACCAATTGCAATTGGTGCCCCATCAGGCTGAGCAAGAACAGCAGCAACTACAGCAATTAGCTCAACTTTTATATCAATACTGCGGTGATATAGCGCTGCAAGAGGATTCGGGTTTAGTGCTGAAACTAAGCCCTATGCTGGCCTTGTATGGTGGTGCTATGCAGTTCTGGCAGCAGCTACAACAGGTGCTGCAACAAGCAGGTTATCAGTATCATTTTGCCACAGCGCAGCAGCCCTTAGTTGCGCGTTTACTGGCACAGCAAGGCTGGGATCAATTTTTACTGCAAAACGATCAAATTCAGCAGCAACTCAAAGCTTTACCACTGCAACATGCCCAATTGCCAGACAAACTACAGGAACAATTACAGCGGCTTGGGCTGACGCAGCTTGGTGATGTACTAAAGATCCCACAAGCCGAACTGGTGCGGCGTTTTGGTGTTGAAATGCTGCAGTATTTACAACAGCTGACAGGAGCAAAACCTGCGTTACTGCAGTTTATCCAACCCGCAGAACACTTTGAGCAGCAGTTGGAACTGCTGTACGAAATGGAGCGCAGCGACCAGCTGCTTGGGCCTTTACAGCATTTATTTGGCTTGCTTCAGCTGTATTTACAACAGCGGGATCAATTGGCCTATCAACTGGATCTTTGCTTACTGCAGCGCCAGGATCAGCAGCAACAGCTGCAATTGCATTCAGCTCAGGGCGAATATCAAAGTAAAGACTGGCTGAAGATCAGCGAATTGCAGCTGGAACGCTTAAAACTGAAAAAGCCCGTGATCCAGCTGAAACTGATTTTAAGGCGCAGTGGGCCGCGTTACGCTCAATACAAAACCCTGTTTGCTGGCCATTTGGAGGCAGGTAAAGCACAGCTGTACTCGGCCCTGCAGCTCTTATCACTACTGCAGGCTCGTTTGGGTAAAAATCAGGTCACAAGCCCTTGCCTGCACAATGATCTGTTGCCTGAGCAGGCCAGTAGCTATGCTGGTGCTTTAGAGCCACAAGCTGCTATTGCCGGTACTTTAGCTGCGGTGCGGCCAGCATTTTTAGTGGATCCACCTTTGGCTCTGGATACAGAACAACAGCACCAATTGCAGCTGCATTATGGCCCTGAACGGTTAAGCAGCGGCTGGTGGCAACAGCACAGCCAGCACCGCGACTATTATGTCGGCCAGAATACGCAAGGCCAGTGGTTATGGTTATTTCGTGATTTACAACAGCCGGAACAGCTGTACCTGCAGGGGTATTTCAGCTAATGAAAAGCCAAAACTCAACCACACACAGTGACTATTCTGAGCTGGTTTGCCAAAGCCACTTCTCCTTCCTGCAAGGCGCTTCCAGTCCAGCTGAATTGGTGCAACAAGCCGCTATTTTAGGTTACAAGGCACTGGCTATTACCGATGAATGCTCGCTGGCAGGCGTAGTACGCGCTCACCATCAGATCAAAGAAAAGCAGTTGCCACTGAAGCTGATTATTGGCTCTTTATTGGTACTAAACCCACAGTTACGGCTGGTGTTGCTCTGTCCGGATAAAACCGCCTATAGCGAGTTATGTCGCATTATTACCCAGGCCAGACGTCGCGCCGAAAAAGGTTCGTACCAGCTGGCCGAGTGGGATATTCAGCGTGTTCAGCATTGTCAGATCCTTTGGCTACCCAGTGGCGATCATCAGACCGATCAGTACTGGGGCAACTGGTTAAATCAACATCATGCAGAACGGTTATGGCTGGGAACCAGCCGCAAATTACAAAGCCAGGATCAGTTTTATCTGCCCTATTGCCAGCAACTGGCAGAGAAGCTCCAACTGCCTTGCTGCGCTACAGGTGAAGTGTTGATGCATCAGGCCAGCCGCTTGCCTTTGCAACATGCACTAAGCGCTATTCAAGCAGGTAAAGCTGTGCCTGATATGGCGCGGCAGCTATTAAGTAACGCCGAGCAAAGCTTAAGGCCCATTAAAAAACTACAGCAGTTATTTCCGGCAGAGCTTCTGGACAATAGTCAGAAACTAGCTGATTTATGCCATTTTTCCTTGGATGAATTAAGTTACCAGTACCCGACTGAACTGGTGCCTAAAGGCAAAACAGCCATGCAGCATTTACGTGAATTGGTGAAAGCTGGCGAGAAACAACGTTTCCCTGAAGGTGTGCCTGCTGATATCCAGCAGACCATCAACAAAGAGCTGGATTTAATAGAGCAACTGAATTACCCCTTCTACTTTTTAACTATTCATGATTTGGTGGTGTTTGCGCAGAAACAGCAAATTTTATATCAGGGCCGTGGCTCAGCAGCTAACTCAGTGGTCTGTTATTGTCTTGCTATTACTGCTGTGGATCCACGTCAAATTCAGGTCTTAATCGAACGTTTTATTTCCATAGAGCGGGCAGAACCTCCTGATATAGATGTAGATTTTGAGCATGAACGCCGTGAAGAAGTGATCCAGTATATTTACCAGAAGTATGGCCGTGAGCGCGCAGCCCTGGCTGCTACTGTCATTTGTTATCGCTTTAAAAGTGCCTTTCGCGATATCAGCAAAGCGTTGGGTTTTGAGTTGCATCAGGTGGAATTTTTCTTAAAGAACCTGCACAGGCGGGATAAAAGCCAGCACTGGAGCAGCCAGCTGACTCAGTTGGGACTGGATCCTCAAGCCAAAAAGGCTCAGCTGTTGGTACAACTGGTGCAGCAATTGGTGGGCATGCCACGGCATTTATCTCAGCATGTCGGAGGTTTTGTTATATCCCAAGGGCCTTTGTACGAACTGGTACCGGTGGAAAATGCAGCCATGGCCGATCGCACAGTGATCCAGTGGGATAAAGATGATCTGGAATCGTTAAAGCTATTAAAAGTAGATGTGTTGGCTTTGGGCATGCTGAGCGCCATACGCAAAGCTTTTGATTTAGTCAGGCGTTACCAGAACACAGAGCTAAGTATAGCGGCCATCACCAGAGCAGGTGACGACCCCAAGGTCTATAAAGCGATTCAAAAAGCCGACACTATAGGTTTATTTCAGATTGAATCACGGGCTCAGATGTCAATGTTGCCACGGCTTCGCCCACAGACCTATTACGACTTAGTGATCCAGATTGCCATAGTACGGCCAGGCCCTATTCAGGGTGATATGGTGCATCCTTATTTAAAACGCCGTCATGGCGAAGAAGCAGTGTCTTACCCTTCCCCTGCAGTACAAAGCGTACTGGAACGTACTTTAGGTGTGCCTATTTTTCAGGAGCAAGTAATTAAACTGGCGATGGTGGCTGCAGGTTTTAGTGGCGGTGAAGCAGATCAGCTGCGCCGCGCTATGGCCAGTTGGAAAAAAACCGGTGAATTGATTCAGTTTAAACAAAAACTAATAGATGGCATGTTAAGCAGAGGCTATCAGCAAGACTTTGCTGAACGTATTTATCAGCAAATTTGTGGTTTTGGTGAATATGGTTTTCCTGAATCTCATTCGGCCAGTTTTGCCGTGCTGGCTTATGTCTCGGCTTATTTAAAACATTATTACCCTGTAGCTTTTTATGTCGCCTTACTAAACAGCCAGCCTATGGGGTTTTATGCACCCAGTCAGTTGATTCAGGATGCCAGACAACATGATGTGGAGGTGCTGCCTGTTTGTGTTAATCAATCCGATTGGGACCATTTAATGGTGCCAGCCTCTTCTACTACAAATTCAGGTTTTGCGATCCGCTTAGGGCTACGACTGGTCAAAGGCTTAAGCCAGCAAGGTGCTTTGCTTTTGTTAAAACACAGACCAGAGAGCGGTTATCACCAACTTGCTGAACTGGCGCAATCTGGACTGAGTGATGGTGATTTAACGGCTCTTGCCAGTGCCAATGCCTTGCAACAACTGTCGGGACAACGCTATCAGGCACGCTGGCAGCTGTTGGATCAACAGCATAAATTACCTTTACTGGCTGCCGAACCTTATCAGACGCACTACCAGTTGCCTCTGCCTTCAGAACTAGCTGAAGTGGTGGAAGATTATCAAAGTACAGGCTTGAGCTTGCGTACTCATCCGGTGCAGTTATTAAAACAACAAGGAGTACTGGGTAAATTTGCGCAGGCGGCAGAGCTTTCTGCACTGAACCATAAGTCGGTGGTGACTGTAATAGGTTTAGTTACAGCACGACAAAGCCCTGGCACTGCTTCTGGTGTGACTTTTATTACACTGGAAGATGGAACAGGTTTTAGTAATTTAGTGGTTTGGTCGGCTACAGCTTCGGCGCAGCGTCAGGCCTATTTAAAATCTAAACTATTGAAGGTCAATGGTATTTTGGAGAAAAAAGACGGTGTGATTCATATTATCGCCGGTCGCTTAACCGACCTGACGCCGTTGTTAGGCTCGTTGCGCAGTTACTCCAGAGAATTCCATTAAGTTAATTAGCATTAAAGAATACAAACGATGTGGACACCTAAAAGTAATAAAAGAGACAGACCCTACAGGGTGAAAAAAACCGGTATTAAAGATGAAAATATCGACCGGCAAATTTTGGTGCTGCATCAGGCTATTGCGGCCAAACTGCTGGCAGAGCCTGCGTTACTGGAGCAAGTTAAAGCCAAGCTGGACGAGCGGCGTGATAACGGCCAACTGGGTTATGGGGCTTATTTGCATTGGCTTTCAGTATTAGAGTTGTACCAGCAACCAGAACAGTTTTGTGAGGGCATCACAGAAGACAGCCCTTATTTGCGTAAGTTACGCCGCCGCACACCTTTTGTGGGGATTTTAACTGAGCAGGAACGGCAACAGGCCTTGTCACAGCACAGCCTGGGGACTTTGGATCAGGTGCTGACAGGTTTTTAACAGCGACGTTAAAGATAACCTTGCTATATCAAGCTCTTGCCGAGACAATTAACCAAAGCTTTTCAACCTGGTGTGTTATGCACGATCAAAGCCTGTTACATCAACTCCGCTCCCGTCTGGCGCATCAGCTCGACCCTGTGCTGTATTCAGGCCGCGGCATGTCTCCGCTCAATATAGCCATAGCACTGGTGATACTTGCAGGTATTCTTCTGGCCATTATTCAGACCGAACCCAATATCAGCAAAGGGCATGAACATTGGTTTCGTTACACAGAGCTGGCTTTAGGTTCGCTGTTTTTGCTGGAGTATATGGCGAGGCTTTGGACTTGCATTGAAAACGATTCAATAAAAAGTCGCTGGCAGCATTTCTTTTCCTTTTTTGCTTTGGCCGATTTATTGGCGATAATAGTCGCGTTTTCGCTTTATCTGGGCAATGGCGGCGTGATTTTACGTCTGGTGTTATTAATACGTGTATTACGACTGGCACGACTTGGACGTTTTTCCACTGCGCTGGAATGTATAGCGGAAGCCATCCGCAGCCGTACTTATGAACTCTTGGTCAGTGGTATTTTTGGTCTGATTATTTTGCTGTTTGCCGCTACCTGCCTGTATCTGGTGGAAGGCGATATTCAGCCAGAAGCTTTTGGCTCTATCCCCCGGGCCACCTGGTGGGCTGTCGCCACTTTAACTACTGTAGGTTATGGCGATGTCTACCCTATCACTGTGCTTGGCCGTGTTTTGGCGGGCATTACCGCAGTCACCGGAATTTGCATGATTGCAGTACCTACAGGCATTCTGGCATCCGCTTTTAGTGACGCCATTAAAGAAGCCAAAGAAAAACACCGCCGCCTGCCGAAGGTGATGGATAAAGAGATTTAAATAAGTAGGCAAAATCTTATTTTTGCAAATGCACTAACAAATCCAATAAATCGTCGATCACTAAATCGGCTTGCTCAGCGTAAATATGGTTATCGCCATAACGGTATAAACAGCAATAAGCGCCAGCATTACGGGCGGTTTGGATATCAAACAGATAATCGCCGACATAAAGCATTTCGTTGGGCATTACACCCAAACGTTCGGCTATTAGCCATAAACCTTCAGGCTGAGGTTTAGCTGGCGCATCGTCGCGGGTGAGTACCAAATCAATAGGGATATTCAGGGCCTGCATACAAAGCTCTGTGGCCTGACGCATATTGCGGGTCAAAATCGCCATCGGCATTTGTTTTTGATTTAGCTGCTGCAACAGTAGATCCGCATTGGGCATCCAGCTGGCTTTGCGTGCGCCTTCCAGTTCAAAGTCGACAATAATTTGCGATGCTTGTTGCCTCTCAACCGCGCAGCTTAAAGTCGCTAAATGCTCGAGGATAAGGGTGTGTTCAGACCAGCCCAAACGACGACGCAGCTCGCTAAAATCAAGCTGCGAATCCACTAGCGTGCCGTCTAAATCAAAGACGACAGCTTTAATCTGATCCAAAAAATCAGACATGCTCCTGACCTGTGTGCGCCATTTCACCTCTGTGTAATTTGTCATGCACAGCGTGATCGTGCTCAAGGTACTGCGGCATTAGCGAACCAATCAACATACCGGCAATACTGGCCAGTAATCCGGCGAACTGAGCGGGCACATATGGGTCTTCAGGACCTAAAAAGATAATACCTAACCAGGTACTGACACCAAAAGCGATCGCCATTAAAGCGCCCTGATTGGTGGCTTTACGCCAGTACACCCCAAATGCCAGCGGCACAAAAGCAGCCACTAAAGTTACTTGATAGGCATCTTCCACCATGCCAAAAATGGTGGATTCGCTGTTCAGTGCATAAGCCAGAGTACAAGCAGCAAACACCAGGGTTACAGCCTGCATCAGCCGCAATAATTGTTTATCTTCCAGAGGTGGCAACAGAGGTTTGAGAATGTTTTCGGCAAAAGACACCGAAGGTGCCAGCAAGGTCGCTGAAGCACACCCCTTAATAGCGGATAACAAAGCTCCGAAGAAAATGACCTGGGCAATCAACGGCATATGCTGTAATACCAGCTGTGGCAGAATCATCTGCGAATCGGACGCCATCAGGTTTTTCACCATATCCGGCGCTACTATAGTGGCGGCGTAACCAATAAAAAGCGGAATAAAAGCAAATAGGAAATACAAAGAGCCACCAAGGATAGAGCCCCAGACTGCGATTTTTTCTGACTTAGCCGACTGCACCCGCTGAAATACGTCCTGCTGTGGCATAGAACCTAACATCATGGTGCAGGCCGCAGCCATAAACGCAATAATGGCTTTTAAATCAGCTTCAGGCCAAAACTCCAATTTACCCGCCGCTGCCGCGTGGTCTACCACCACGGACACGCCACCGACCATATCCGACACTTCGCCGCCTATATATAAAAGCCCAAGCACTATCACTATCATCTGCACCAGATCGGTAATAGCCACAGCCCACATACCACCAAAGAGGGTATAAATCAGAATGCTGCCAGCGCCAATCCACATACCAGCCGTCATGCTGATGGCACCGTCTGATACCACATTAAATACCAGACCCAAAGCCGTTAACTGCGCGCCGACCCAACCCAGATAGGACAAGACTATGGCTAAAGTGGTCAGCACTTCAACAGAGCGGCCGTAGCGTCTTTTATAAAAGTCACCAATGGTCAGCAACTTCATCCGGTACAAAGGGGCCGCAAAAAATACCCCGACCAGAATTAAACAAAGCGCAGCCCCAAAAGGATCGGCCACTATGTCGCGTAAATTGCCATCGATAAAAGTAGCGGGAATACCCAGCACAGCTTCGCTGCCAAACCAGGTGGCAAAGACTGTTGCAGTCACCATATAAAAAGGCAAATGCCGGCCAGCGACGGCAAAATCACGGGTGTTTTTTACTCTAAGTGCAGCCCACAAACCCAAAGCTACAGAAAACACCCAATAACAAATGACTAAGGTTAATAACATAAGGCGGTAACCCTTCTTACCCAGCAGTAAAATTGGCGCTACTTTAACCAATCAATTTGTTGAAATACAGCAAAAATATGCTGTTTTGGCTGAAGTTTTTTCACTCTTTAATACCCAAAGTAATTGGCGTTGCAGGGAGGCGACAAGTGCGTGAGACCCCAGGAGCATAGTAGTCCTATGTGACTGGGGCGAGAGTACGCAGTCAACAAAGCTGCAGCTTCAAGTACGAAGGGTATTCTCTGTCCAGACTGGCGCCCATGGATATTGACTAAAAGCTTCGCTAAACCATTGCAGCGCCTTGCCTTGACCTTGTTTTTGCCAGGCCAGATACAACATGGATTTATCCCGTGGAATGCTGGTTTTTTTGGCTATTAATAAACCTCTGGCCAGCTCATCCCGGATCAAATGTTTAGGCAAAAAACCCACCCCTAAGCCCTGCACCTGAGCGGCAATTTTGGCTTGCATTGAGCTGACTCTAAGCACCCGGCGGGTAGCAAATAAACCTGTACTACGTTTAGGTGCATCTAAAGCTGAGTCTGAAACCACTATGGCGGTTTCCTGCTCTACATCAGCTAAATCAATCTGGCGGTTAATATTAGCCAGTTCATGCTGCGGTGATAAAGCAAATACAAACTCCACTTCTCCTATAGGCACCAGCTCGTATTTACCTTTGGGCATATCAGCAGACACTCCTACCGCAATTTGCGCACGCCCTGTTTCCAAAGCCTCCCAACCACCACCTAAGACTTCCTCACGCATGCTAACTTCGGTCATTTTGCCAAGTAGCATAAATTCATTGATCAAACTCAGCACAGGCGGATACGGCACTATGCTGTCCTTGGCTATCACAAACTGGGTTTCCCAGCCGGTATCCACTTGTTTAATCGCATCCTGCAACCGGCTGGCGGCTTGCAATAATTCACGGCCCTGCTGTAATAACAGCTGACCTGCTGGTGTCAGTTGCGCTTTTTGTTTGGAACGATCAAAGAGTTGCACATCGAGATCAGACTCTAGTTTGGCTATGGTATAGCTTAAGGCTGAAGGCACTTTATATAAATGTTCGGCTGCTGCGGCAAAACTGCCCTTGCGGTCGATAGCGTCCATGGCGCGCAAAGCGTCCAGCGTCAAAATAGGATGATTAGCCATAAAAACCTTAATGTGGATCCTTTACGGATTGATGTTCAAATATTTTGAATATTAAACTCAGTTTATTCCGCTTTTTTAAAAATGCAAGCCGTTCTAAAGTACACACATCGGAACTGACAAGCGGTTTAAAGCAGTCTGACAACCCTAATTAACGGTCAATTTATTTAAAGGTGAATATTATGAACAAAGCAACTTTACAGAAAATTTTTGGTACTAACGCAGGTTTTGGCGCTTTAGCTTTACGAGTTCCAGTCGGTATTATTTTTGCTGCACACGGTGCACAAAAATTATTTGGCTGGTTTGGTGGCTACGGCTTAGAAGGCACTGGCGGCTGGATGGAGAGCATAGGTCTGGCACCGGGAGTACTGATGGCGTTTTTAGCTGGTGCAGCTGAGTTTTTTGGTGGTCTGGCCTTGGTGTTTGGTGTTTTGACCCGCCCTGCCGCAGTGACTTTAATTATCGCCATGTTAGTGGCCATCTTTAAAGTGCACTTCGCCAACGGTTTCTTTATGAGCACCAACGGCTACGAATTTGCTTTAGCCCTGTTAGCGGCAAGCGTATCTCTGCTGTTCAGCGGTGCAGGCAAAGCTTCAATCGACGCCATCATCGCGAAGAAACTGAACTAATAATCCACTCAAAGAGACTCTCTCTGCAACAGAGAGAGTCTGCCGGAGTACAAAAATGATTGAATTAAGACGCTCTGCCGACCGCGGCGTAGCCGCTTTCGGCTGGTTAAAAAGCAAGCACAGCTTCTCTTTTGGCCGTTATTACGACCCGGCTCATATGGGTTTCTCAGCGCTTAGAGTGATTAACGATGACGAAGTAGATGCAGCGGCAGGCTTTGATACTCATGGTCATCAGGACATGGAAATCATCAGTTATGTGCTGGAAGGGCAAATTGCTCACAAAGATTCAGCCGGTAATGTAAAAACTTTACCAGCAGGTGAATTCCAGTTAATGAGTGCAGGTAAAGGTATTTATCACAGCGAGTTTAACGCCAGTGATAAAGACAACTTAAAGTTTTTGCAGATCTGGATCCAGCCGAACCAATTTGGTGGCGTACCAGGTTATCAGCAAAAAGACTTTAAAGCTGAACCTGGCTTAACACTGGTGATATCACCGGACGGTCGCGACGGCACCTTGCAGATCAAACAGGATGCCTATTTATCGCAACTGTTGTTAAGTGAACATGATGTCATTGAGTTGCCAGTGACTGCCAAACGTAATTTCTACCTGCATTTAATTACAGGCGAATTAGAGTTAAACGGCACCACAATGCAACCAGGTGATGGCGCAAAGATCAGTAAACAAACTGAACTAAAAGCCTTAGCCACTCAAGGTCCGGTCAAAGCCTTATGGTTTGATTTGCCTTAACTTAATAAAAGAAGGGAGCATTTTGCTCCCTTCTTTTATTGCTATGACTATCGCCATAAAAATGATCTAGTCCCTTTTATTCAGTTTGTTTAAGGTTTCAGACAAACTATTGAGCAACGACTGATTTTTCCCAACCACCGAATTGATCTCACTGGCTGAAGCACTGGCTTTAGAAGCCAGATGCCTTACTTCATCAGCGACCACAGAAAAGCCCCGACCCGCTTCACCGGCCCTGGCCGCCTCAATAGCAGCATTCAGCGCTAACAGATTAGTTTGATCAGCAATGGAGTTAATAGAGGACACCATATTGTTGATACTCTGGCCTGAGCTCACCAGTTCAGACATCACAGAATCACTGGTTTGCACCACCAATAAACGTTCTGAAATATCGGCTCCAAACATAATAATTTTCTGTAACTCACCATAGGTATCCCTGACGGCACAAAAGGTAGCAGCAATGCCTAATTGCTTGCCACTGACCTGAATATGAATATCCGTCACCACACTTTGTCCTGCAATCACTTTCGCGGCCTGATCCTGATTTAAAAAACTACGCCAATCGGCTACTGCACGACTGAACTGCTCGTTATTGAGCTTAAACTGGCGCTGCGGATAATCATTGATATCCATCAGCTGCCCGGCGTTATTCCACTCCAGCATCAGATTTGATTGGCTGATCGCCTGAAAACGGGTTTGATACTCCAAAGCTGAAGATTTTACTTTGCTGATATCAGCTAAAATCGCAATGTAATTGCTGTGCTGACCATTTTCATCGTACACCGGGTTGCTGGTGACAGAGATCCATAAGGACGAGCCATCTTTACGATGTATTTCAATCTCATCATAAAAAGCCCGTGGTGCATTTAATTCAGCTTCAATGCGCTCCTTGGTGACAGGATCCGTTTTAGGCCCCACCAAAAACTCCCGGGCTCTGTGGCCCAACACCTCATGTTGTGCATAACCTGTCATCTGGCTAAAGCCTTTATTCACATACTGGATCTGACGATCTGAATTAGAAATCAACACGGCATTGTCAGTTTCATTCGCCACCATAGAAAGCAAACGAAACTCCTTTTTCTGCTCCACATCATGGCTGATATCGTTAGCAAACTTCACAATTTTCAGCACTTTACCATCAGGCCCTTTGATAGGGTTGTAAGTGGCGTGGATCCACACTTCCTTACCACTTTTAGTCAACCTTTTGTATTCGGCGGTTTGGTAACTGCCTTCCCTCAAACGACGCCAAAAATCTGTGTAGCTGTTTGATGCGGCTTCTTTAGGATCAACAAAAATTCGGTGATGCTGCCCAGTCACTTCTTGTAAGCCATAACCCATTAAATTCAGAAAGTTAGGGTTGGCAAACAGAATTTTTCCATCTAAATCAAATTCAATCACTGCCTGAGCTCTGTGAATAGCTTGCAGCTGAGACTCAAAGTCAGCCTGTTTTAAAACCTGTTCTGTGATATCAGAAGCAAATTTAATCACATGATGAACTTTGCCATTTTTGAGAATGGGAGTGTATGACGCCTGGATCCAGACTTCTCTACCACTTTTAGTAATACGCTTAAATTCAGCAGTTTGAGGTTTACCGTTACGCAAATCAGCCCAAAATTGCTGATAGGCTGCCGAGTTGGCAGTATCAGGTTCAACAAAAATACTATGGTGCTTGCCTTTAACGTCCTGAAGCTGATATCCCATCAGGTTCAGGAAATTATCATTGGCGTGCTCTATACGCCCATCCAGCGAAAACTGAATAACAGCCTGAGTTGCATTAATCGCATTGACGATATTGTCCGAATTTGAATTAAAACCAAACATAACCACACACTCCCTTGCTGTAACAGTATCCTGAATTGGTACTTTGTTAACTATAGGCAGGTGATTGATTTAGTACAGAAAATTCAGCTATTTTTTTGCCAGCAGGCTAAAGATCCTTGTTTTAGTGAAAAAACTCAAGGTAAGAGTCCTTTATTTCCTGGCGTTAAATAACCACAAAACTGCAGTTTTAAATTCATTCCGCCATGCAGCTTCATTATGCTCTGCATCCGCGACCAGGTGATACTGAGTCTGCTCTGTTGCATGCCCTTTGCTAATTACAGCCTGATAAACCCGCTCGACATCCGGCACCATAGAGTCGCCTTCTTTGCCACCCATATAAAAATACAAAAGCGCCTCTTGTGCAGCAGGCTGATTTTCAAACCAACTGACCTGTTGGCCAGCAGCCCAATAAGAAGGAGAAAAAATACCCGCTTTACCAAATACCTGTGGGAATTGCAGTATGGCGTAATGGCTGATTAAGCCCCCCATAGAACTGCCCATAATGCCAGTGTGCTCAGCATCAGCCAAAGTTCGGTAGTGCTGATCGATATAAGGTTTCACTGTGTTGGCTATAAACTCCACATAAGCTTTGCCTTCAGCTTTACCAAACTCAGCATGATCCGCAGGGTTCAGCTCCGTCATACGCTTTTCAGCACCATTATCGATAGCCACCACTATCAGCTCAAGCTGGCCTGAGGCGGCCAGATCGTTCAGTGTTTCATCCACACCCCATTCACCAGCGTACGCTGTCGCATTATCAAATACATTTTGGCCATCATGCATATAAAGTACAGGATAGCTTTTGTCTGATGTGCCGTAGCCCGGTGGTAAATACAAACGCACTTGCCTGCTACGGTTCAAGCCCGGCATCTCAAATGCTTCCTTCAATACCGTCACTTCCACTGCTGCAGTAGACACTTTGTTTTGTTGCTGTGGTTCAGTACAGGCCATCAACACCAAGGGGAGAGCTAAAACAAGTTGACGCATCACCACAACTCCTTAAGTAATCACAATATGCAAAAAGCTGAGCCTAACCAGCTTCTTTCAAAACACCAAATAAAAAATGTTACAGAATGCGGCCTGCTATCTCATCTTGAATTGCGCAAAACAGCCAGCTAAAGTGGCGGCCTCACTCCCATTCCCGTTATGGCCCTTTGATGAATTTCTCGTCCTACCGCTATTTTTATATGGCCGCTTTAGCTGCCGCTATGATGGGCACTATTGGTGTAATTGCCCGTTACAGTGAAATAGACCCTGCCAGCCTGACCTTTTACCGCTTAGGTTTAGGTGCTTTGATTCTGGCCTTATATTTAGCTCCTACGGGACAGCTGCGATTGTTAGCAGGAAAACCACCCGTTTTAGTGCTGCTGAATGGCGTCTTGTTGGCCAGTTTTATTTTGTGTTTTTTATCGGCTATTCAGACGATTTCACTGACTTTGGCTATCTTGCTGGTGTATCTGGCGCCGGCGTTATCGGCCATCCTCGCCCACTTCTTGTTTGCCGAGCGCTTAACAAGCCGTACTTTATTGTTGATTGTATTGGCATTTTTTGGTTTCGCTATGCTGCAGGAATTTCAAATCGATAGCCGCATTGAACAACAACAAGGGCTTTGGTATGCGATGGCATCTTTGCTGACCTACACTGCTTTTATCTTACTGAATAAAAAAGTGCCAGAGACTGTGCCTTTGTATCACAAAAGCTTTTATCAGTTGTTGGTGGGTTCTTTGTGTGTTTTACCTTTGATGCTGGGCCAACCCTGGCCTGAATCTCATCAATGGGTCTGGCTTATTGTTGCAGGTTTATTTCCGGGGTTTTTAGCTTTGATATTTGCGCTGCAGGCCATTCAACATTTACCCACACGGGTATTTGGCACCCTGGCTTATCTGGAACCTGTGGTGGTGATTATTGCGGCATGGCTGTTATTCGCCGAACCCATGTCGTTATTACAATGGCTAGGCGCACTGCTGATTTTAGCCTCTGGCGTAGCGCAGTCCTGGTTAAATCAAAACCCCAAAGCCAGCTAATTTAATCTGCGACTTCCAATGACAACCTGTTACGCAACACCACATCTTCACCAGGGCTGAACAGGTTGGTGTTGTGCAGATGCAACTCCAACCTCATGCCCGGCGTAATGCGTAAAGGCCGCTCCAACGCATAACGTTTAGTACAGGGTAAACTAAGCAACAGCTCTTCCTGGAGTTTAATTTCAAGCTGGCATTTCACCCCGTCTGGCACCACGCCTGTCATACCGTAAGCAACCAGCTCGGCTTGTTTGACGGGCCATTCAGGTTGATGAGGGATACGACTTTGTTGTCCGGCGATCAGCAGTTTTTCGGTCGTCCAGAGTAGATCCAAAGGCGCAGCTTGCATAAGCAAAGGAATCATAAGTAGCAAGCTGAGCGAAAGTTTCATTGGCTAGCCACCTTGCTGGATCAAACTAAATTGTAATTCAGCCTGCTTGAAATCACGCTGCAACTGACCTTGCATCTGATTTAACTGACGTAACTCCTGCTGTAAATTGCGATTTTCATCCAGCAGATTTTGTTTCTGCTGCTTGTCTTTCAGCACACTCAATTCTCTGCTGTTGTCATCAATACGCTGTTCCAGCTTTTCTATAGTACCGGCATTTTGCTGTAAGGTTTTTTGTAAATTCAGTAAGGCAGATTCAGCCTGATACCATTTGCGACCACGGTCATAACCTAGCCTGAACTGAGGTTCCAGAGCGCCGGTACAGACTTTGTTATAAGCGCCGCCACTTTGCCCCAACTCCCGGCCGGCATCATAAGTACAATACAACAGAACCCCTTCAGCATGGCCTTGTTCGTAGGCTTTAAAATCAGAACCTACGCCATGTTCAGCACATTCTTTTTGGTAACTGCGAAATTTGCTGCTGGCAATACCTTGCTGGCCATCAGTTTTACCTATAGCAAACCAATCACCTACCTGACATTCCTGTGGACTGATGCTGCTACAGCCGCTAAGCGCCAACATTGCTATCAGTAAAACACCTTGTTTCATCACACCTATCCCGTTGTATTCTCTATAAACTTCAGACCCCTACTTATAGCGGATTAGTTCAGCAAATACATCTTTTTTGCCTTAGACTAAACAGAGTTTTTGCAAAGACCCTTAGCTGTAATGAATTATCTGGCTCATCTGCTATTCGCACAACCAAGTTCTGATTCCCGTATCGGCAATTTATTGGGCGACTTCTACCATGGTACAAAACTGGAATTGTTAAGCCCTGCTGTTGCTGCTGGTTTATATAACCACAGAGCAGTGGACTGGTTTACCGATCATCATCCGGAAGTAAGGGCTGCCCGGTTGTGGTTCAGCCCTGATATGCGTCGGTTTACACCTATAGCTTTGGATATGTTGTTTGATTTTTGTCTGATTAAATACTGGAGGCATTTTTACGATTCAGATTTTACAGAGTACAAAGCTCAGCTGTATCGCAGCTTGCAAAATGATTTGCCATACATGCCGGACTCCATGGCCAACACTTTTAAGGCTGTGACCGAACAAGACTGGTTTGGCAACTATGCACAACTTGAAGGTATTCAGTATTCACTGCGCCGTATGGCATCCCGTGGTCGCTTTACCGCACGTTACGCTGCGATAGCAGACGAGTTGCCAGAGCTTCAGCAGCAAACCGAACTACTATTTCTAAGTTTTTTTCCGCAGTTACAGCGTTTTATTCAACAAGCAGCGATAGAACAAAACCCACTTCTGGCCTTTGAGCGTTACAGCAAAGCCACCGGCAAAGACCAAAGTAATACCGCCTGATCCGGCGTTAATTCAAGGGCTGTTATAGAGGCCTTTTTAATAAAAAAATGCCCTGCGTCTGTATTTAGTAACAAGGCCAACAAAGCAGAAATATCGGGTTCATGACCTACACAACAAACAGACTCCACCCCTTGTGCCATTAAGTCAGTTAACGCCTTGAGTTGCACTTCTGCGAGGGTCTCAATAATCAGCCATGCCTGTTTTTGTGGTTCAGGCCAATCGGCATGCTGATGCAGTAAAAGTGCAGTTTGTTCGGCGCGAACCAAAGGGCTGGTCAGCAGCATCTGTGGTTTTAACTGCTGCTTTTTACAAAATTCGGCCAGCTTTTGGCTTTGTTTAATGCCTTTATCCACCAAGTGGCGACTTGGGTCGGGGACGCCTAAAGCTCTGTCCTGCGCTGTAGCATGACGCACTAAATACAGCAGCATCAGGTGTTACTTCTCTTGAGGTGCAAAATCTGCACTTTCAAAATACAGTTGTTCTGCAGCTTTGCCTTTTGCCTGATACAAAATTTCATCCACTGCGCCCTCTCCTGAAATGGCTTTCACCAGCAGTTCACCTTGCTTAAGCGGTATGTGATAAACACCGTTCTGCTCAGCCACTGCGCCAACTGCTTTATCCAACAGTTTTTGCTGTACCTGCACCGTCACAGTACCAGCATCCTGACCACCCCGTTCAAAATGACCGAGATAGACTTGAGCATTAAAACTTTTCAGCTTGCCTTGCTGCAAATCCTTTAACGCAAAAGGCTGCGGCTCTAGCGTGACTAAACGTTTTTCTTTTAATGCTTGAGCAACAGAAGCCGGCATATCACTGCTCACATGCAACACAATCTGATGCGCATGTTTACCTGCAGGAAAAGGTAAATGGGAGGCAATTAGCTGGTTTTCTACCTGCAATAACACCATGCCGTGAATACCATGACTGGCATGCAGACAGGCCCAAAGTGGTGAGCTCATACAAAACAACATAAGCCAAAGTGCTTTCATCGCCAACATCTCTTTAATTCTGTGATTCAGGAGTCTGAAACTATCTATGACATAGGTCAAGTTCCGCACCATATTACGATACACAGACTACAGAAAATATTGCTATAATCCGGCCACTTGCCGCACTGGGCCTACCAGGTCGGCCTATTAAACTGATGTGGAGAGCGGACCATGCAATTTCCTGATGACGGCAATGGCGATATGCTGCGTGCCTTAATGGACGCCGGAATAGATTTAAGCCAGCCTCTGGCCATTGATTTTTATCTGGTATTCAAAAACAAAGACCAAGCAGAAAAAGCCATGGCGGCTTTAGTGGCGTCCGAGCTGCAAGGGGAAGTGGAATTGCACTTCAACGATCTGGAACAGTGGGAGCTGATTGTTAGCCAGACCATGGTACCAGAGCATGCCGCAGTGACAGCTCGTGAAGCTGAACTGGATAAGTTCGCGAAGAAATTCGGTGGTCACAATGATGGCTGGGGCGTGATGCAACATCAGGACGGCGATGACGATTTTGATGATGAACACAGCGAAGACTGTGACCATGACTGTGGTCACCAGCATTAATTTTTACTGATACAGATACGAGAGAGAAGCAATGGGCGCTCAATGGAAAGTTAAACATAAGGCCGACGCCTCGGCTGCCAAAGGCCGTATTTTTACTAAATTAGCCAAAGAAATTATGGTTGCAGCCCGCAACGGTGCCGACCCGGATATGAACTCTAAATTACGTGTTGCAGTTGAAGCAGCAAAAAAAGCGTCGATGCCACGTGAGACTTTAGAACGCGCTATCAAAAAAGGTGCAGGTTTGCTGGACGGCCCAGCTAACTATGAAACTGTAGTTTATGAAGGTTTTGCGCCTCATCAGGTGCCTGTGATTGTTGAATGTTTAACAGACAACAAAAACCGTTCAGCCCAGAGTATCCGCGTACTGTTCCGCAAAGGCCAGTTAGGCGGTGCAGGTTCAGTGTCATGGGACTTCAAATACTTAGGTGAAATTGTGGCTCACGCCGTGACACCTGATGCCGACTTAGAAGTAGCAGCTATTGAAGCCGGTGCTCAGGATTTCGAAGAAGGTGAAGAAGGTGACAGCGTATTCTTAACAGAACCTACAGATCTGGATGCTGTCAGCAAAGCTTTACCTGCTTATGGTTTTAATGTCACCTCAGCCAAGCTGGTGTATCGTCCAAATAACCCGGTCACTTTGGATGACGCTGCCCGCGCCGAAGTAGAAGCTTTTCTGGAAGCTATTGACGCCGACGATGACGTACAACATGTGTACGTAGGTTTAGCAGGTTAATACTGCAAATTGAAAACAAAGGCGGCAGTGGCCGCCTTTGTCTTTTGTGTCATTCGGAATTGTTGATCTGTTGATAAGCAGGTGTTGTGATGTTAACTATTAAAGTAGCCTCGGCCAATCCGGCAAAAATTAACGCTGTTGCCTCTGCTTTTGCTGAAATTTTCCCAACTGAAACTCTGGATGTAAAAGGTATAGCTGTGCCAAGCGGTGTTGCCGATCAGCCAATGAGCAGTGATGAAACTTTATTGGGCGCCATGAACAGAGTGGCTGAACTGGCACGAGTCGAAGCTGATTTTCGTGTCGCTATAGAAGCAGGTTTAGACGGTGATTTTACCTTCGCCTGGATGGTGATTGAGCATCAGGGCAAGATGGGCAAAGCCCGCTCTGCCAGTTTAATGTTACCGCCGGCGGCTTTGTCGCAATTGCAACAAGGTAAAGAGTTAGGTGATGTGATGGATGCCATGTTTAATCAGGACAATATTAAACAAAAAGGCGGAGCCATTGCCCTTCTCACCCAACACAAACTGAGCCGCAGTTCTGTCTATCATCAGGCTTTAATTCTGGCGATGATCCCCTTTTTAAATCCGGATTTATTTTAAACTTTTTCTGATAGAAACAAGGTTAAGATTGTCATTTGACTGGTTCAGACTTAGTGTAGAGTAAGACTCAACATCAAGGAGAATCCAATGTCCGGACTAAAAGTACTGGCCCTCTGTGGCAGCTTAAGAACTAAATCGACCAATAAAGCCTTAGTAGAGTATGCAATAGCTCATGCACCACAAGGCATGCAGATTGAACTGGCAGATTTAACTGATGTGCCTTTTTATAATTCTGACCTCACAACCAAACCCGCAGCAGTTGAACGCTTGCTGGCCCAATTCGCTAAAGCCGATGCCTTGCTGCTCGCTTGCCCTGAATACAACTACTCTATTGCGCCCGCGCTGAAAAATGCGCTCGACTGGGCTTCACGTGAACCCAACAATGCGTTAATGGCTGGTAAAGTAGCGGCTATTATGGGCTCAGGTGGCGGTATGGGCACATCCAGAGCTCAATATCATTTACGCCAGGTCTGTGTATTTCTAGACCTGCATTTGGTCAATAAACCAGAAGTATTTTGCAACGCTTTTGCCAATACCTTCGATGCCGACGTGAAACTGACAGACGAGCGTATCCAAAGCCTTATAGTGCAGCAGCTGGATGCTTTACAGCAATTGGCATTGCGTTTTAAAAGCTAAGCACATCACAGAACTAAGAGTTAAAAAAGCAGATAAAACAATAGAGTTGTTTTCATCTGCTTTCTTTGTCAGAGTAAAGAACCTGATAAGAATATTACATTTTTTTACAAAGCCACCATCCGAAGTGGCAAGGACTTAGGTAGAGCTTGTTACAACGCTTAAAAAATGATTTCCACCTGTCGATGATTACTCTGGTTGGCGTGATAGCCAGTGGTACCTTATTGCCTTACGCTTTGTACCGTATTGCAACAGGAAATTATCTGGTTGGTGTAGTAGACCTGTTAATGATTGCTGTCAGTACAGTTTCAGTTCTGATGGCCTGGCGCACTGGTGATACTGAAAAACCAGGCTTTTTGATGGCCGCCGTATTTTGTTTTGGCGCTGTGTTAGTGTGCATGAAACTCGGACAGGATGTGCTGTTCTGGATTTATCCCCTTATGGTGTTTATTTTCTTTTTAGTGGCGCCTATCAAAGCCTTATTGCTGCTGTTACTGATGGTCAGCGCTATTGTGTCGCTGCACTTTTCCGAGCACTCCGCTATTTTTGCCAACAACTTTCAGCTGCTGGCGTTTATTACCACCACTTTAATTACCAGTATTTTTGCTTATATTTTTGCCTACCGTACTCATCTACAGCGTCAGGAATTACGGCGTTTAGCCACTACAGATCCATTAACCGGAGCTGCCACCCGGCATTCCCTGACCGATGAATTAACTTATGCTATCCAGCAGTATCAACTCAAAGGTGTGGTCAGTGGTTTAATGCTGCTGGATTTGGATCATTTCAAACGCATTAACGATAACTTTGGCCATCAGGTCGGCGATCAAATTTTGAGTCAACTGGTGCCTTTGTTAAAACAAATGATCCGTCAGCAAGATTCGGTATTTCGTTATGGTGGCGAAGAGTTTGTATTGCTGATTAAAGAAATTCAGCTGGCTGATTTACATCGTTTAGCAGAAAAAATCCGTCATGCAGTCTGGCATCAGTTAAATTTACCCGACGGTTCAGCTCTGACTACCTCTATTGGTATAGCGACAGTGCAACATGCCAATGACTGGGAAAGCTGGTTACAAAATGCCGATATTGCTTTGTATCAAGCCAAACATCAGGGGCGTAATCAGGTAGTTATTGCAGCGCAGCCTGCTGAGCAGGCAACAACTCTGCCTTAGACTTAAGTCGAAGCGCCAATTACTGCACAATACTTTAAGCTTACTATCTTCATTCAGCGCAGGTGTCTTTTATGTTGTCTTTTATCATCAGCCGTTTTTTTGCTATTCAAATCCTGGTATTGCTCACTTTGGCGTTGGCTAATTACTTCTCAGCCATCAAACTTGGTTTTATTCAGGACTTGTTGTTACTGCCCTTACTAACTATTTTTCTGGTCTATCACTACTGTAAAAAACAAAATGCCCTTTTAACGACAGAGCAAAGTCAAAAGGTTATTTACGCTCTGATTTTAAGTGACGCGCTGATCCAGGCAGTGCTCACCTTCAGCAGTCCACAAGGCATTATTGCAGCACAGCACTTTATCAACGCAGCTTTAACTTATGCCGCAGTCATGGTGTTTCATAGCCTGATGATTTATTTTGCGGTCGGCTACAGCAAAACCTTATTTGAAAAACGTCAGGCGTTGAGCTAATAGCTAAAACCAGCCATCTCAACAATCCTTCTCACAAGGACGGCCATCGTTGTCACCATCAATCAACACATTAGGGCAGTTTTTTAAATAAAACCTGGCCTCGTCACAGGAGCTCATTTCAGAACAGTGTTGCTTACCTTCACACTGAAATTGCGGGTATTGTTGGGCTTGTATAGGTGGCCAGACCGGATTTTCAAATGAAGCAGTAGTACTTTGCGGGTCAGTAGTTTCAATCCCCCCTGCAACTGCTGGCGAAGAAACTTCAGCCCTGAGCAAATGCATCGATTGATAACCAAGCCAGGCGAGAATAGATAAAGTCACCACTACAGATAACAACTGCTGGAATGGCAAAGATGACAAAGCTGGTTTTTTCACTGCAGGTGCTGGTGCTGGTGCAAAATGCTGTCCGGCTCTATAAGCGAATACAGCTTTGGGTTTACCTTGGGGGTCGACTTCAATCTGAAAAAATATGCTATCGCCGTCTTGCAAATTCTCAGGTTTCTTGCGAAAACCACTGCTGCTGATGCGAATATCCGGCCCTGCTTTCTCCTGCTGAATAAAGCCACTGCCATTGCCGGGGTTCCAGTCTCTTAACTTTCCCTGATGTAACATCTCAACGTCCTGTTGTATCTATTTCAAAAACACCTTATTTAACCTAAATCACATTTGTTTTACAAGCATAAAAAAAGGCCACCTTTTTAGCGGCGGCCTTTTTGCGCAGGGTGAACAGTTAGTTACGGATCAGGTAGTCAAAAGCACCTAAAGCCGCTGTTGCACCACTGCCCATCGCAATAATAATTTGCTTGAACGGTGTATTCGTCGCATCGCCTGCAGCAAACACGCCTTTTAATGACGTCTGGCCGTGGCTGTCGACCATGATTTCACCACGTGGCGTTAATTCCACAGCACCACGTAACCATTCGGTATTTGGTACTAAACCAATCTGTACAAAGATACCGGCCAGTTCAACAGTTTTGCTTTCGCCGTTGGTACGGTCTGTGTATTGCAAGCCAACCACACGCTGACCATCACCCAACACTTCTGTAGTTTGTGCTTGAGTAATAATAGTGATGTTGCCCATAGACTGCGCTTTTTTGATAAGCACTGCGTCTGCACGCAATGCGCTGTCAAACTCCAGCACTGTGACATGCTGAACAATACCAGCCAGGTCTATAGCAGCTTCAATACCAGAGTTACCACCACCTATCACTGCTACTTTTTTGCCTTTAAATAAAGGACCATCACAGTGTGGGCAATAGGCTACACCCTTACCACGGTATTCTTTTTCACCAGGCACGTTCATCTCTCTCCAGCGTGCACCAGGAGATAACACTATGCTTTTACTTTTCAGTACTGCGCCGTTTTCAAGCGTGATTTCAAACAAATCGCTTTTGCCCAGTTTCACTGCCTTTTGGCTGTTCATAATGTCCACTTCGTAATGACGAACGTGAGACTCTAAGTTAGCCACCAGTTTTGGACCTTCAGTTTCTTTGACAGAAATAAAGTTCTCAATGCCTACAGTATCAGCAACCTGACCACCAAAACGCTCAGCAACAATGCCTGTGTTCAGGCCTTTACGGGCAGCGTAAATAGCAGCTGCAGAACCAGCAGGGCCACCACCAACAATCAGCATGTCGAAGTTGTCTTTGGTCTTCAGAGCTTCAGCCTGACGAGCCGCAGCACCGCTATCGACTTTGTTCAGAATATTGGTCAGGGTAATAGCGCCCTGAGAGAACTGCTGACCATTTAAATAGACTGTAGGTACTGCCATGATGTTACGTTTGCTGACTTCATCAGGGAATACAGCACCGTCAATCATGGTGGTTTTAATTTTTGGATTCACTGCCGCCATTAAATTCAGCGCCTGCACGACTTCAGGACAAGTCTGGCAGCTTAAAGACACAAAAACTTCGAAGTTAAATTCACCTTGTAAGGAAGCAATTTGCTCCAGTACAGCAACTTCTTCTTTAATGGTGTGGCCGCCTGAATGCAATAAAGCCAGAACCAATGAAGTAAACTCGTGGCCCATAGGCACACCAGCAAAACGAATTTGAGTGTTTTTAGCAGTAGAGCGCACCAACATAGATGGCTTTAATACTGCCGGGTCTGTCTCATCTTTTAAATGGATCAGAGAACTTAAACCGGCGATATCTTCGGCCAGGCTTTTTAACTCGGCTGCTTTATCGCTGCCGTCTAACGCAACTACCAGCTCCACCGGGCTTTTCAGGTTTTGCAAATAGGTTTTTAATTGGTTCTTTAAATTGGTATCTAACATATTTGGCCCCTTAGTTACAGCCACCTTCAGGTGGATTGCCACTGCCCTTTTGGACAAAGCTTCGCCGTACCAGTAAATTCTGGTGAGCAAAACTCACAAATTTCGGAATTAAAGGGGCTGAGAGTTCAGCCCCACACAGTCTTAATCAGACTTAGATTTTACCAACCAGGTCTAAAGATGGAGCTAAAGTCGCTTCACCCGGAGTCCATTTAGCTGGACATACTTCACCGTCGTGGTTTGCTACGTATTGTGCAGCCTGAACTTTACGGAACAGTTCTGCAGCGCTACGGCCGATACCTAAGTCGTGAATTTCAGCAACTTTGATTTCGCCTTGTGGGTTGATTACGAAAGTACCACGTAAAGCTAAACCTTCTTCCTCGATCATCACACCGAAGTTACGAGTGATAGTGCCTGTTGGGTCACCGATCATTGGGTAGTTGATTTTCTTGATAGTTTCAGAAGCATCGTGCCACGCTTTGTGAGTGAAATGCGTGTCAGTAGATACTGAGTAAACTTCAACACCGATTTCCTGGAACTTAGGGTAGAAATCAGCCAGGTCGCCTAATTCAGTTGGGCAAACGAAAGTGAAGTCAGCTGGGTAGAATACTACTACTGACCATTTGCCAGCCAGATCCTGTTCAGTCACTGGAACAAATTTACCGTGATGGAAGGCAGTCGCTTTAAATGGCTTGATGGTGCTGTTGATAATTGAAGACATTGTCTTACTCCATGTTGGTTGATTACTAAAAATGAACTCGCTTCGATGGAACAAAGAATAGCTGTTCCACACGATTTGAGATAACGAATTAAATCTATAAAGTTAATCTGTTTTTGTGATTGAAAAACTGAAAATCTTATCTGTTTTTCCACTTCATTCTACAGTGCCACTATGACAACTATAAAAACACAGTTCTGAACTGCACTCTCTCTTTGCTAACGAATACCACAAAAAATGCAAAGAATGACTATGCTGATTAAGTCAGCTTTAAGGTGGGGGCATAAATTGAAACTTCAAGCGGCTAAAGTTCTGACAGGCTGTGTTTTTTTAGTGCTGACGACAACAGTGGCCGCAGATAATCCGCCTGTGTATCGTTATCAGCAAGCCAATGGCGTGACCGCTTTTTCCGACAGAGCACCAAAAAACCGACCTTATCAGTTGGTGCGTTTTGATTGTTTCGCCTGTGAGCTGAAAAGCACTGTGAATTGGCACAATACACCATTGTTTCTGCAGAAGTATCAGCAGGAAATATCCGTAGCTGCAAAAAACCATCACCTGGACCCGGCTTTATTAAGAGCTGTGATCCATGCCGAGTCTGCTTTTAATCCCAAAGCATTATCCAAAAGCGGAGCTGCGGGTTTAATGCAACTGATGCCGGATACCGCCACTGAAGTAGGAGTAAAAAACGTCTGGCATCAACAACAGAATATTCAGGGCGGTGCTTTTTATCTGTCCTCTTTGCTTAAACGTTATAAAGGCAATATTAAACTGGCTATGGCGGCTTATAACGCCGGACCCGGTGCTGTAGATAAACATCAGGGTATCCCACCTTACGCTGAAACGCAGACCTATGTGGAGCGGGTTCAGCTCTTATTCTCGCGTTACCAAAAAGCTGTATACAGTTCCTGAAACATTTAAAGGCAAAGAGTAACAATTTATAAGCATTTGTTTTTAAATGATTTTAACTCTTACCGTTCTTTTGCAATTCGTCAGCACAACAGGCAGACTAACAGCACTATCAAGGAGTTGCTTTAAGGACCTGTTATGAAAAAATTGCTTGCTGTCTGTATTCCGACATTATTACTCAGTGCTTGTGTTATTCACGTAGGCAATAGTTCTGCGGCGGAGGATCTAAAACACGAGCAACTCCATTTGCATTTAAATGCCGCTGATTTGACTGAATTAAAAGCTGAAACTGAAGCAGGCGACCTGAAAATTATTGGTGTCAAAGGTGCCAGTCAGATTGAAGTGACTGCAGATCTGTATTCCAGCGAAGACCGCCCCTTTACATTGTCACTGGAAAAACAAGGCTCAGCAGCTGTGCTTAAATCTGTCGGCGGCTCCTGTATTGGTATGTGTACTGGTTCTTCTGCTTATGCAGATCTTATCGTCAAAGTACCAGCTGAACTGGCATTAGCACTGGAAGATGGTTCAGGTGATATCAGTATTGAAGGCTTAAGCTCTGATCTGGTGATTGAAGATGGCTCGGGCAATTTAACAGTGCAAGGTGGTCGTAATCTGGTACTGGAAGATGGTTCAGGTAATGTCAGTCTGACCCAGCTAACTGGCAATCTGACTGTGGAAGATGGCTCGGGCGATCTGTTTATTCAACAGATTGCAGGTGCTGTGCTGGTGGAAGACGGCTCCGGTGACACAGATATTCAGCAAGTGAAAGGCATGGTCAGTGTCAGTGATGGTTCTGGCGATATCCGCGTGCAACAAGCTGGTGGTTTTACTTTATTGGACGATGGATCTGGTGAGCTGAAAATTGACCAGATCAATGGTCCAGTCAGCTTAAACAAAGACTAAAAGCTACAAAGGCCAGTGCTCGACTAGTTCTGGCCTTTATCCGCTGCTGCGCGCAGTTGCCGCAATTGTTTATCATGTAAGCCTTTGAGGGTAAACCAGCCAATCAAAGCACCACTTAACGCCCAGGCCATATCAGACTGAGTATCCCAGACATACCCCTGAGTTCCTAAAAAAGCTTCTGCATTTTCACCGGATAACAAGGCGACCCACCATTCAATCAGCTCGTAGAAAGCGCTGAAAGCTAAGCAAAAACAGACACTGAAAAAACATTGCCAGCTTTGGCCAAAAATTAAACCTTTACGCAAAATCAGCTCACGGCAAATAATCACCGGGATAAACCCCTGAGCAAAATGCCCTACTTTATCGTAATTATTGCGCTCTCCGCCCGTCCAGTCCCGGATCCAGTCAAAGAGTGGAACCTCTGCATAAGTGTAATGACCGCCAACCATCAAAATTACACAATGCAGCAATATCAATACATAAAGCAAAGGAGTTAGCGCAAAGCGGCTTTTGGTCACAGCCAGCACCACTAAACCAATCAAGGCCGGTAAGACTTCCAGAAACCAGGTAAATTGATCTTTAGGTGCAATGCCAGACCAGATCAGAACGATAAAAAATACAGCCAACCATAACCCTTGCTTCATCCTGAGATCACCTTTTCCAACTCGTTACAGGTATCAAACCAATAAAGCAATCAAAATACAAGGCAAGACTGATGTAAGCCTGTTCCAAAGCCAAAATAACCTTCTATCCCCTTAAGTCACCGCTGGTCACTTTTTATAAAACAAATGCCAACAATTACCACAAACTAACACCAGTTCACTGGAGAGGATGAGAAGATGGAAAATAACAAACAACGATTGACGGGGTTTCTGCTGAGTTTTGCCAGCCTGAGCTGTATTCTGGCTATGGGGCCTTACCTGACATTAAAAACAGCACCAGCTTTAGGCACTTTGCTGACACTATTGCCCTGACCTCTTGTTGTTTTTTGTAAGCTGCGGTAAAACATCAAAGTTGCCTGCTTTTGGAAGCCTTATCTTGTCTGATTTTTTAAGTCGTGCTGTTGAGTTATCAAGCCGTTTTAGCAGAGCCTATCTGCTTGGCCAGCTGATTTTTATCACGCTGTTTTTTGCCAGCTATCTGGTGATGATGCAACCTTTTCTGGAATTAGCAGAAACCAGTTTAGCCTCACGCTTTGTGATCCGGGGTGTAATTGACTGTGCCAACATAGTACTTGTCACTCATTTGCTGTTAAGGCCTGTGCTGAAATATTATTTACTGAGTGTTTCACAGAAACTACTCCCTGCCCTATGGAGTTTTTTGTATTTAACAGCTTTGTCGTTATTTTGTTCAGCTATTTCGATGCTGACGACCAAGCTGGATTTATTAAAAACCACTCAAATTGATACCGTTAGCTTTAACCACCAAAACCAACAGGTTTTGATGGAGTTCTCTCAGTTTAATCAGTGGCTGCTGGGTGGTTTTAACACCCTTATCGTATTGCTGGGCTGGAGCCTGATTTATTTATTCTGGCATGGTCTGCAACAAAAAAAGCTGTTGCAACAACAGATGCAGCAAGCTCAAATTCAGCAATTGACTTACCAACTCAGCCCGCACTTTTTGTTTAACGCCTTAAATTCAGTGCGCGCCTTAATTTTTGAAAATCAGCAGCAGGCAGCACAAACCGTCACTCAGTTATCTGAACTCTTGCGTATTCATTTACAAAGCCAAATGCGCCCTGTCGCCACTTTAGCTGAAGAGTGGCAAACCGCAGAGTTTTACCTGCAGATAGAGCAGGTTCGATTAGAGCAACGGCTGGAAACCAGTATTGAACTGGCTGATGATTGCCTGACGCAAAAACTACCAGCGCTGACTTTACTAACGCTGATTGAAAATGCGATTAAACATGGTATCAGCCCCAATGCCGAACCGGGCTGGCTGAAGGTCAAAGCAGAAAAAATAAGCCACTCTCTTTGGGTGCTATCGGTCAGCAATAGCTACAAAGCTGCCAGCCCCTTTAAAGGCACTGGCAGTTCACTGGCTAACTTACAACAAAGACTGCAGTTGCAGCTGGGAGATAGTGTCCGATGGCAGCAAACAAAAACAGAGCATCAGTTTGAACTGAGGATGGAGCTGCCTTATGTTTAATACTCTGCTGGTGGATGACGAACGTTTAGCCAGAGCCGAATTGCGACGTTTACTGAGCCCCTACCCACAGATCAGTATTCAGGCAGAAGCCAGCACAGCGGAGCAGGCTTTAGAGCTGATGCAGCAGCAAGCTTTTGATTTGGTGTTTTTAGATATTCAGATGCCGGGTTTATCGGGTTTGCAGCTGGCACCACAATTACAGCCACACTGCCATTTTGTATTTTGTACTGCGTTTGAGCACTATGCGTTGGATGCTTTTGAATTGAATGCTTTGGATTATTTATTAAAACCTGTAGCACCAGAGCGGCTGGAACGAACCATTCAAAAGCTGGAGCAACAGCATTCTTCAGGCCAGCAACAAAGTTACCTGCCTGAACAACATGGCATATTGCTGAAGTTTGGTGAGATAAGCCGGATCAAACGACTGAATGAAATTCAACGTTTTGAAAGTATTGGCAACCACACAGCAGTCTACTGCGAGGACGGAAAAAGCTTTTTACATAGCTCCTTATCCAAAGTAGAGATGCGTTTAAACCCGCAGCAGTTTTTTAAAGTCAGCCGCTCCGACATAGTGCGTATTGATGCTATTTCACAGATTGAACCAGGTCTGGCTGCAGGTACCCTGATTGTTGTGCTCAAAGATGGCTCGGCAGTGGAAGTCAGCCGCCGTCAGGTGCAGCAACTAAAACAGTTATTTAATGCCTGGGGTTAACCGTATTTCCTCGTTATAGCCCGAAAATCACTTTTTTTAAGGCTTGGGCTGACCCATCTTTTACTCTGAAACTGTTGAATACAAACGTGGATCACACAGAGGGTTAAAAGATGAACGAAATGATGACAACATTAAGCGGCGCTTTTGCCAAAGCTTCACTGACACAATGGCTGATTTTTTTACCCTTGTTTTTGGGGGTCTACTTTTTGCCAAGCCTGCTTGCGTTGGCTTTTAACCGCAAACATTTGAAACTGATTTTAATTGCCAATATACCAGCTGGTTTTTCCTTTATTGCCTGGGGTGCATTAATAGTCTGGGCTGTAACAGGCAAAATGATGGAGAAAAAGCAGCCAGAAAAAAGCCCTGTTTAATCAGGGCTTTTTCATGCTCAGACGCTTCGTGTTGTTTACTGCTGCTGACGATACCATTCGCCCAAAATCAGGCTGGCAGCCACGCTGACGTTTAACGATTCCACTTTGCCTGTGCCAGGAATTTGTAAGGCGATATCGGCAGATTTAGCCACAGACTGAGATACACCAAACATTTCTTCACCAAAGACGATCACCACTTTAGCGGGCAACTGGCTGCTGTACAGTGATACGCCACCATGGCTTGAGGTGGTCACCAGGGTATAGCCCGCTTGTTTACATAGCTGCAATGCCAAAGGCAGGTTGTCACAACTTAAACCTTCAACAAACTCTACACCGCCTTCAGCTGTGCGGGCTGCAGCGCCATGTGCCAGTAAATCCGGGTCTTTCATTACAATGCCGCTAATGCCAAAGTGAGCGCAACTGCGGGCTATAGCACCTAAATTATGCGGATTACCTACGCCATCTAACGCCAGCAAACAATCCTGCTTTTTACGGCCGTTTTGAGTTAAATAAGTGGCCAGTGATACCACTGGCTTACGTTTAACCAACAGCACCACACCACCGTGATGCTGACTGCCTGCTACTTTTTCAAGCTCGGCTTCAGATACCACATGGTAGGCTTTTTTATTGGCAGCCAGATATTTCATTAAATCCGCAAACTTAGGTGCCATTTGCTCGCTTAAATACAAACGTACCAGGGCCTCAGGGCGCTGCAAAAAGGCCACCCGGCAGGCATTTTCACCATAAATTTTGGCTTCTTCCTGACGATTTTGTTTTAACACTTTGGCAGACACAGCTTTAGGCGTAGCAGTTTTTGCTTCAGATGTTTTGGACGATGCTGGTTTTGCTTTAGTCCATGGCTTTTGTAGCTCTGATCCAGACTGCGATTTTTTATGCTGTGGTGTTGAGGTTTTGCGATTCAAGGGAGATCCTGTGCTTGCGGTGTCGCTGATGGCACAGATTTTAACACTGCAAAGCGCAGAAGCCCAAACAACTTCTGACTTGCGGCGGCTCACAGAATACTTGCCTTTCTGCTCTGGCGCAGTATGCTTGCGCTTTTAGTGCGCATCGACGCGAAAAGCATCTTAAAAACGATCCAAAAAAGAGTGGGCTTATGCTGAGTTATCGTCATAGTTATCATGCAGGTAATCACGCCGATGTGATTAAACATCTGGTGCAGATTTGTATCCTGAATTATTTAAAACGCAAAGATAAGCCTTTTTGCTATCACGATACGCATGCAGGAGCCGGTTTATACAGTCTGCATAGCGAACAAGCGCAAAAAACTGCGGAATACCAGACAGGTATAGGCAAACTCTGGAACTACCAGGGCAGCAATGCTGATATCAAAGCTTATGTGGAGACCATCAGGCTGGTGAACGACAGCGACGATTTAGCTTTTTATCCGGGTTCACCAAAAATTGCCGATTTGTTATGTCGTGCTACAGACACCATTCAAGCCACCGAATTGCACCCTAGCGATCATCCTATTCTGGCCAGCCAGTTCCAGCGTCGCCGCCACAGTCGTATTGAAAAAATGGACGCCTGGGCCGGTATACGAGCTATGTTGCCCCCTTTGGCTAAACGCGGCTTAGTGTTGATTGACCCGCCTTATGAGTTAAAAACCGAGTATCAGGATTTGATCAAAGGTCTGGAACAGGCAGTGCAGCGTTTTCCACAAGGCACTTACGCCATCTGGTATCCGGTGATCGAACGTCAGGCGGTCGAAAGCTTTATTGATGCCATTGTCGATACACAAATTCGTAATCAGCTACGGATAGAATACTGCCCACAGCCAGACGCTGAAGGTTTTGGTATGACAGGCAGCGGCATGCTGGTGATTAACCCGCCTTTTACGCTGAAACAGGATATGGAAAGCTGCTTAAAAGAGTTGGCGCCATTGCTTTCACAAAGCCCGCTCGCCCACTGGCAAGTCACTCAACTCGTGGATGAATAAGGAAATACTTTATGCGTAGTCTGGCTTTAGCTTTGGCTTTGTTTTGTAGCCCTGTGTTTGCTTTTGGTGAATTAGGCCACCAGATGGTCTGCTCTATGGCTTATCAGTTATTAAGCCCTGTCAGCCAGCAAAAAGTGCAACAACTGATGCAATTGCACGAACAAAACGATTTTACCAAAGCCTGCTCCTGGCCGGATCAGGTACGCTCCTTGCCTGAATATCAGCACACCAAAGTCTGGCATTACGTCAATATTCAGCGCTCTGACACTAAGCTCACTATGCAGCACTGCCCTGCAGAAGGTTGTGTCTTGTCGGCTATTGAACAACAGCGGAAAAAGCTGACGCCTTTTGCGCCGTCAAAAACTCAGCTAGAAGCTTTGCTGTTTGTTGGTCACTTTATTGGCGACTTACATCAACCTTTGCACGCTGGTTATGCTGATGATTTAGGTGGTAACAGAACTGCAGTGTATTTTGCCGGTGAGCCATCCAATTTACATGGCGTCTGGGACAGTCGTATTTTGGAAGCCGCCTCTTATCAGGATGATGCGAAACAACAGGCTTTGTATCAGACACTAAAGGCTAAACAACAGCAGTGGCAAACCGTCAGCGTATTGGATTGGGCCAATGAATCGGTGTTGTTGGTGAAACTGATTTATCAGGGTTATAAACCGGGCATGTTAATAGACGAGCGTTACCAGCAACAGCATCTGCCACAGCTGGAACAAAGGCTGCAACAAGCTGCTGTGCGTCTGGCTTTAGTACTGGAACAAAGCTTTAATCCCCAAGCTAACGGCGGTTAACTTCAGCGCTGGTTAAATTCTTCCAGCACAAAAGTTTTAAACTTGCTTAGCTTTAACTGGCTTAGCAAGTTTGCTAAATGCTCCTGATGGGTTAAATAACCAGGTTCTGCCAGATACGCCTTATAATACATTTGAGCTGCAGGGCGTAATTCACCTTCTTTTTCATGTCGTAAACCCATTTGGGCATAAACCTGCCCTCTGTCGGCTGCAGCATAAATCAAATAAAAGGCCTGCTGATGCACACAAGCTGCATACACTTTATGTATGCTGTGCGGCAGCAAATTTAAGGCTTTATTGGCCAGATACATTAAATCAAAAGCTGCATTCATCTTACCAAGGCTGGCCATCAGGCTGGCACCATGACACTGACTGGCGACAGACATCTGCATAGCAGCTAAATGCTGTTTTTGTTTTTCTAAAAAGCCAATAGCAGCATCTTTACCATCGGCCTGACAGACTAAACTGCCCTGCAACCAGATAATATCAGCAGCAAACTGACTGGCTTCTTTGTCAGTGATCAACTGGCGAAAACATTGCTGTAACATCGCCTGATACTGAGCGATACGCTGCTCTGCCATCGGCTGGGCCATTAAGAACAGCAACAACTTACACAAAGTAACAGTCAATACACAAAACTGATAACCGCTGCCGGAAAGACGTCTTTTACGCTCAATCAGTTCAATGGCTTGTTCTGTTTTGTCCGACACCATCATCACCAGTTGCACCAACTGAGTAATATAGGTCGACATACCGGCAGCAGGGAATTTAACCGCCACATTAAGAGCGGCAGCGTAATCTTCGTTTTCCAGAGCAAGATAAACTTGCCAGACTTCTTTTCGTTCCTGATAACGCAGTACTTCTTCTGTCACATTCACTAAAAAGCTGTTACAGGACTGCAGATCACCTTGCTCGTAATCAAGTAAGAACTGCAACCACAGAGCCCAGCCCTGCTGTTTAGCACAAGCCGATTTAATCAATGCAGAAGCAGCATCACAAACGCCAAGCTCCAGCAACATTTCAGCTTTTAATTGCAACACTGCTAACGGCGTGTCAGCACCGGCTTTTTGTTGCAGTTCACTAATCAATTTAAAAGCATCGACATAACGGCGTTTATGTACCAGAGGCAGTATCTGATCCATAAAAGGTTTTAAGCGTACATGCAGTTTGAGCTGCTCGTCCATATGGAATTTATTGCAGGGCTGGTCGAGAAAATCAATCTGATGAAAAGGATAATCCACAGCATACTTCTGCCGCTCTGTCGCAGTGGATAACACCACCAGACGGCACAAGGGACTAACAATGTGTTTGTGCAGCAACAACTCAATCAGATCGGCCCCTACAACAGAGGGTTCGGCATCATAATCAAGAAAAATTACATCGTAAGGGGCAGTACCTTCACAGCTCAACAGATCCTGAGCTGTACGGCTGAGCTCTACTTTTTTGATGCCAAGGCCAGTCAGTATTTGTTTTAACTGATGACCAGACGCAGGATCAGACTCAACAACTAACACATTGAGATCAAATAACTTACTAAAATCAAATCGGGTAAGACTCAAACCTATGCCTCGTTTTTTCTCAGATCGATGATCCGGCCACTCACACCCCTTTAGTGTAGGCGGAAGATGGCCAGTCGCAAAAGAAAAATTTAGAAAAAACGATACAAAATCCGAGACTTGGCTAATTTTTTAACCGATTTTAGTCTTGTCCACGCCAACGGGCATGGCATAAAGTCTCAAACTTTTCTTTGCTCAGTAAAATTCTGGCAAGAACTATCTCTGCAACATTGTTGATATCAGCCAAACCAATATGAGCTTCTACATGCAGTTCAGGGTCAATATCCATGGCGATCATATCCACCCAGTCGTCTGTCGCTGGAACTAAATCCACATAGGCGGAGGCAGCTGCATGCTGTTGATACAACGCATAATCCTCAGCGGACAAGTTGTCTTCTGCTAACTCTTCAAAAATAGCAAACGCATGATCGCACAACTCATCCAAAGTCCAGAGTTCAAGTTCTGAGCCAGACATTCTTTTCTCCACACAGATAAATCAAAGGCCGCAGTATACCAATTGCATACTTAGTCTGCCCAGCCAAAGCCGGGTCAAACACGAATATTTACTGGTATCCAAAGCTGCGGGTCGGTAGCATAGCGCCACTTTTTGATCTGCGCTAAGTGAGTATGATGAAACAACGTTTAGGTTTAATTAGTTTATTAGTTGCTGACTATGATGAAGCTATCGAATTTTATACACAAAAGCTTGGTTTTGAGTTAATGGAAGACAGCCCACAAGGCGAAAAAAGATGGGTAGTTGTGCGGCCTAAAGGCGCGACTGAAACAGCTATTTTGCTGGCCAAAGCCAATAACGAGCAGCAAAAACAACAGATAGGCAATCAGTGTGGTGGCCGCGTTTTTCTGTTTTTAAATACCGATGATTTCTGGCGTGATCATGCCCTGATGCAACAACAAGGCGTGAAATTCCTCGAAACACCACGCGAAGAAGTCTATGGTACTGTTGCTGTATTTGAAGACTTGTACGGCACCCGCTGGGATTTGCTGCAACTGAATTAACAGAGTTTTTTATCGTGACCGGAGAAGTTTGTATGTATCGTTGCCCCCTTTGCCAACAAAGCCTGATTCAACAGCAGAACAGCTTTGTTTGTGCGTCAAACCATAGCTTTGATCTCGCCAAAGAGGGCTATTTGCATTTATTGCCGGTGCAGCAAAAAAACTCGAAAGTCCCAGGCGATTCGCCGCTGATGATGCAAAGCCGCCGCGACTTTTTAAATGCAGGTTATTATCAGCCACTATCCGATGCGGTGAATCAGTGTTTTGCCGCAGAGTTACCGCTACAGCCTGTGGTGCTTGATCTCGGCTGCGGCGAAGGCTATTACAGCAACAGGCTAATGCAAGCTTTGGCAGACAAAGAACTCAGATTGTACGGTCTGGATATTGCCAAAACAGCCATCAAAAAAGCCGCCAAAAGCTACCCCGCTATCAAGTTTTGTGTCGCCAGTGCCTGGCATCTGCCTTTTGCCGACCAAAGCTTTGATGCTGCATTAAAACTATGTGCTCCTTGTGAACCAGACGAATTAGCACGGGTATTAAAAGCAGATGGCCAGCTGCTAACTGTAACGCCTGCACCAGAGCATTTACTGGAGATTAAACAGCAGGTATACAGTTCGGTACGCTTGCATAGCGATCAGATTGAAACCATTTCGGGTTTTGAACATCAACAGCGTCAGGAGTTGAAGCTACAACTGACAGACCTGCCTGCTGACATGGTGTTAAATCTGTTGGAAATGACCCCTTTAGCCTGGAAGTTTAAACCAGAGCAAAAACAGCATTTTGCCGCAAGTTCGCCGCAAATTAGCCTGAATTTCTATTTAGACATGTATCGAAAAAATCGTTGAGACAAACGTCTGACAGACTGGCAAAGCCCTTGCATTGATCCCTGCGGATCCATTGGAGGGCATTAGCTCAGGCGTTGGTTGTACATGCAGTTTTTTTTCGAACACCATAAAAATCATCTGAAACCTCACATGAGTGGCGTTTTACAGTACGAACAAAAGTTAACTGAACTGGACAGCTGGTGGAGCAAAGTCAGTTTAATAGGTAAAATCAATAGCTTACGTCTTGGCTCTACCATACTCGACAGCATGGATCAGACTAAAAAACGCTTCACTGAGCTACAACAAATTCTGATCGACAACTTACTGCTGGAACAAACCAAAAAAACACTATTAACAGACAAAACCTGCTGCCAGATTGCTATCGACGTGCTGATCCGTAACTTATTTGAACGCACAGCAGATATAGGTTTTCTGGCAACTGACAGCCAAATCCGCAGCTTTTTAGCAGAGCCTTGCGCTGAAGCAGTTGGTGTTATACAGCAGCATTTAGCCAACTATGTCAGTTATTATTCGGTGTATCAGGATGTAGTGTTAGTTGGCCCTGACGGTCAAATATTGTTAAGGCTTGACCAGTCGCAGACGCAAAAATACAGCCGTGATCCCTTAGTGCAGCAGTGCCTGCAACAGCCCCAACAATTTAGCGAAACTTTCAGGTATTCCGACCTGCAACCGGAGCAAAAACAAAGCCTGATTTATGCCCAGGCTGTGCTTTCCGACGAGGGTATTGCTTTGGGGGTGCTGTGCCTTTGCTTTAAATTTGATGATGAAATAACGACGATTTTCAAAAACTTACTGCCAGAACATAGCCAAAGTATATTGTTACTGCAATCTGAAGATGGCAGCACTGTATTTAGCTCCGACGCTGAGCTGTTACCGCCCCAACAAACCACAGGACGACAGCAGCAATTGGGGCTAAGAAAAGTAGAAAGCCGGGATTACTTGCTAAGTTTTGCGCAAACTCAGGGTTATCAGGGTTACTTTGGTCCTGCCTGGCAAACCCAGATCTGGACACCGGTAAAAAGCTTGTCAAATCAGCCTAAACCAGCCCAACAAGAGCTGGATATGAATAACCTCAAGTTATTTCCTGAACTATTTAATATTCATCGCTCGTCTTTGCAAGTGAACGATGAACTCAGTCTGATTGTACTCAATGGAGTTATTTCAGCGGCCCGCAACGACGCCGTAGAGTTTGTGCCTGTGCTTGATGCCATACGTGGTATAGGCAAAGAAATCCATCAGGTGTTTTCTCATTCAGTGGAAGAACTGGCTCATACCGTATTACACAGTCAACTGGAAGAGTTGGTGATGCTGGCACGGCAAGCTCTGGATATTATGGACAGGAATCTGTATGAACGCGCCAATGACTGTCGCTGGTGGGCTCATAATAAAAAGTTTCAGGAGTTACTACGACAACCAGACTCAGAAAAACAGCAGGAAGCAGCAAAAGAACTCGCCTACATTAATGATTTATATACTGTTTATTCCAACATCTATCTCTACGACAAAGCACAGCGTATTTTATGCAGCGCCAGAGATACCACAGAACAGCTGCAGCAGATGCCAGACAATAGCGGCTCTGCAGATTGCCTGTTATTAAATTCTCCTCATCAGTATGCGGTCAGCGATTTTGAGCCCAGTGCTTTGTATCAGCAGCAATCGACTTACATCTACCATGCGCCTGTCTTTACCGATGTCACAGCAGGTAAAGCTCAGGGAGGCATAGCGCTGGTGTTTGATAGCGCGCCACAATTTAGTGCAATGTTGCTGGATATTTTGCCCAAAAATGAGCAAGGAGAAGTGAAGGCTGATTTTTCCGCCTGTTTTATCGATGAGAAAGGTGCCATTTTGGCATCCAGCACTGCTGAACTCTGGCCAACAGGACATAGTGTGCCTTTGCCGGTCGAATTATTTCGCTCTGCAAAACAGCACCCTGTCAGTCAGCGTATTACCCTGCACGGGCAGCCTTATTGGCTTGCGCTGGCGCATTCTAAGGGCTATCGCGAGTACAAAACCTGCGATGGTTACGACAACCCGCTGTATTGCTGCGTACTGCTGCACTGCTAGTTTAAATCCTCACAAAGCAGCCTCATCAATTAAACCGATAGAGGCTATTGAGTTAAAGCGTTATCTTTCACCTGCATCCATCTTTATGCTGAGCACAAATCAACACAAGATGGATGCAGCGATGAACATATCTGTCACAACTTCAGTTGCTGCTCTGCCTGTTGGTCACCCATTATTTATGCAAAAGACTGGTACAACCTGACACGGAACCAAAGCCAGAAGCTATGGTCCATGTGTTTAAGATCAGTGCTTATCGTTATTACCCGATGATAAGTTTTAGCAAATAAACAGTTTTTTGCAGTGAGGAGTTCTAGCGCAAGCGGTTTTATTCATCTCCCTGAACCGCTGTTTTTCGCCCGGCTATATAGCCGGGCTTTTTTATGTACAGGAGGTACGGTATGTCGACACTGCAGGAGCATTGTGTCGACGATGTACAGGATGCACGGGATCCCGAAAATGCAGGAGCATCAATTCTGAATAGTGGTCACTTTATTCCATAAATTCTGATTTTTACTGTAAGAGAAATACTCATCAGGAAACCAACATTTAGGAATTAATTCCATATTCTTACGTTCTTCAAAATTAGAGACCAGCTTACTCAGAATTTCCAACAGCCGCTCTTCGCTCATTTTTTCCAGTTTCTTGCGTGCCGCAGGGAAATACAGATTATTGTCCACGCTGACGACTACATTAGTGCCAGTGTTACTGAAGGTCATGCTACGGGTTACCACTCTGCATATCGGCATATCTGTGGCAGGAGGATACAAAGACACCACCAGGGCATATTCGTATCTATCCAGATCGCGCTTGTCTGAGTCTTTCGGAATATAGGTCACGCCATAACCCTGTGGGAACAAGCCGGTAATTTTGATCAGCGCATCCACAGCCGCTTTATGGTAATAACCCCGCTCCACACCGCTTTGCAGCACCAGCGCCGCTTTAGGCAAAGACTCATAGCTATGATTTAATTTAGTCGACAACACAACAGAGGTATAAATCTGGGGAATTTTCAGCAAGTTACCTACGCCACCTTCAGGTTTTATGGCGTTTTTAAGCAAGGTGTAAACAAAATTCAGTTTGTCCTGCTCGTTTTGATTAAACAGCTCCCGCTCTTCTTTTGAATTGCCGACATAACGATCACAGGCTAAGCCTTTCGTGACGTAACTCAGTGTCTCCTGATAATTGATTTTTAACAGCGCAACACGGTTTTCATCATCCAGCACCCTAAACTCATCCAGATCGCCATCCGCACCTTTGAGAATAGCCAGAGCGTCAGGATGATAAGTGCCTATATCCTGTAAAATAGCAGCCATTAATAACGGTAGTTGTACATCATCACGAAAGGGCGAGTAATCGGCCTGATACGCTGCTTCTGCATTATCCAGCATTTCTTTCGCTGCACGCACCTTACCTTGCACATAGTTATTGTTCAGCTCATTATCCAATAGTAAGCGGTCAAGCAAACGCAAACTTAAAACGCCTTTGTATAAATGCTTAAACTTTTGATTCACCGGAGCAACATACTTGCCATTGCTTGGTGCCAGCAGCTGAATAGTGCCCAAAAACTTAGACGACATTTGTACTGTTTCATCAAAGCTATCACCTTCTGTCAGTTGTAACACCTGCAAACACAAGGCTTTTAACGCTCTGTAGCGCTCAACACGACTGTCATCCAACATACGGATATAAAGTTTTAAAGCAGACTGAGCTTCGGCCAGCTTTTTTTGTTCAGCGGAAGACGGCTCTGGTTTTTGTTCCAGCTTGCGCACTTGCAACTGTAATTGCTGAAGTTTTTCTTCCTGCTGTTTGGCATGACGAAAATAATCAGTGGCCACTTCATACACTGAATCATTCAATGCTGTGGCATCGTGAATTTTGCTAAGAATAGTTTTTACGGTTTTACTATACGAAGACTGACTTATGGTTCCCATCGACATATCGGGCATCTATCCTTTTCAGCGGGCCACTTAGGTTGTACCAAAACGAGTATAGCAGTCCTTTGCCTGGTTCGGGTTTAGTCCGCTAACAGCGGTGCTTGCCACTCAGCTTCTGATTCCATCTCCAGATCCCACTCTTGCTGCATTTGCGCAGCAATGCGTTTCTTTTTATGCGGTTTAACCGCCAGTAAGTTTGACCAGAACCAGGTAGACAAATCGCCCACCAGATTCGTTTCTGCGTTAATCAACACGACAAAACCTACGCCTTTTTCTTTGGAGTACGCCATTTCAGTACGATAGCCTTTCACCCAACCGCCGTGGTAATAGACTTCATGACCACCAAAGTTAAAAATACGCACACCTAAACCATAATGGGACGTGGTGACATACTGCCCCCAGGTGCGACCGCCTAAATCATCAGCCACTTTTACTCTTTTGGTCCGCACATCCTGCAACATAGCAGGGCTTAATACCGACGGGTATTGACCTAATTGCGCCATTAACCACTGGCTCATATCCATCACACTGGCATTGACTCCAGCCGCTGGACTGACCCGGTAATAGCTTGGATTAACCTTCGTTTCTGCCCAGCCTCGTTTTACCCGAACATGAGGCATGGCTCGATTTTTCGATGCTAAAAAAGCGGAATAACCCACTGAAGCTGTTGGCATTTTTAATGGCTTAAACAGTTTTTGTTCCATCAGACTTTCATAACTGCTGCCGGTGGTTTTTTCCATCACAGGCCGGATCAGGCTGAATAATACGTTCTGGTAACCATAACATTTACCTGGTGCACAACGTGGGTTTAAGTAACGAAACTTAGGTAAAATCTGGGCTGGGGTTTGGTTGGCTTCAATTAAATCATCATAAGTGTTAGGCACCAGGCCCGCACTTTGTGACAACAAATGCTCCACTCTTAAAGCGCCGGTATGACGAGGGCTTTTAAAGGAAAAAGCCGGCACATAACGCGTGACAGGATCATTCCATTGAAAACGGCCCTGATGCACCAACAATGACGATAATTGTCCAGCAAAGGTTTTGGATACAGAAGCGAGCCGGAATACAGTGTATGCATCAACATTGGATTTTGTGCCCACGGAGCGCACACCATAGGCGCCTACTTTCACCACTCTGTTGTCTTTGACAATAGCGTAAGCAGCGCCTGGAATATTGTTCTTTTTTAACGTCTGGCGAAAGTGCCAGTCAAAATTGGTAGCCAGTTCGTCAACATCAGCCGCCAGTAACTGGGGGGAAAGGACGAGGAAGGCGCCCACCAGTAATTGGATTAATTTCAATGTGTTAGTCCTCAGACAAAGGGGTTGCCTTTGTTGTAGTGCCACTGCTGGCATGTAAGTTATGATAAGTCGTTAACATCGACGGTATCAACTGCGTAATTAAATGCTTTTTGTGTTCTTCACTGATCTGTTGCACAGACCATTCTCCGGCTAAATAAGGCACCAAAGCAGGCCCAGCGGTATAACACCAGGCATCCAGCCATAAACCTGCTGACTGAACTCTGACCTTTTGGCGCAGATACAAACCTGAATCCAGCTCCTCGAAAAAGTCCAGCTTTTCAAGTTCGGCAGGGTAAACATCAAGCAGCAACTGTCCATGCTGCACATGGCCAGGGCTATGAGTTAAGGCAGGTATAGGCGTTTCACCGGGCTGCTGGCTTACACCATAGCTTTTGTGATCAGCCAGGCTGGCTTGTTGCATGGCGTAATGTTTACCCGTAATCGCATATACCACTTCAGGCAAGGTCAATAAACCATACACAAATACTGCATCACCAGAGCTCATAAGGCTTTCCCTTCCAGCTGTCTTAAAGTTAAAAACAGGCGTAAGTCAAATTCCAGTTGATGATACTGGGGTTCCATGTGCTGACACAATTGATAAAAGGCTTTGTTGTGATCTTTTTCGCGCAAGTGTGCCAATTCATGCACCACAACCATCTTTAACAGAGGAAAAGGCAGCTGTTTAAATAAAGCAGAAATACGGATTTCCTGTTTGGCTTTTAGTTTTCCACCTTGCACCCGGCTGACAAAACTATGCAAACCTAAGCTGTTATCCAGATGAATTTTGCCGTCAAAACAGACTTTACTGACCGGCGGGCTGGATTTAACAAAACGTTGCTTCAGCTCCTGAGTAAACTGATACAAGCTTTTATCATTTTGAATATCATGCGAAGGTTCAGGATAACGGGTCGCCAGCACTTCAGCCAGGCGCCCTTGTGCAATCAAAGACTGCACCTGAGTCCGCACTGCTTCGGGATACGAGGTAAGAAAAGTTAACACAGCTTCCACTAAGCATCATCCAGAACAAAAACGACGCTTAGTGTAAAAAATAAAAGCCCTGCCGTGAACCTTTCTTTTTAGCTGCTGGCATCGACGCTGTTCATCTGGCATTCTCCACTGGTTTTTTAATTAGACGAAACAGCGGGAAAAAAGGGGTTAACCAGTGATCAAAAAATTATCAGCTCTTGCCGGAATCACACTACTTGGCGTTACAGCTTGTACTTTGCATGCAGCTCCGCTTGAGATTTATTTGGTGCGGCATGCTGAAAAATTAAAATCTGCGGACAAAGACCCGGAGCTAAGTCCTTGTGGTCTGGCGCAAGCTAAGGCGATGGCAAAATTGATCCCTACAGCTCTGAATACCATTTATCACAGCGGCTATCAACGTACTCAACAAACGGCTCAACAAGTTGCATTAGCTCAGTCCGATGCGAAGCTACAGCCTTATAACGCCGGTGATTTACCAGCCCTTGCTGCAAAAATCCTGCAACAGGACAGCACAGTGCTGGTGGTTGGCCACAGCAATACCACGCCTGAACTGATCCATCTGCTGAGTCAACTGCCTGCACCACAGATCACCGAACAAGACTATGGTGTGGTTTATCAGTTAAAGCAGTCTGGGCAAGCTTATAGTTTATTGAGTTCTACCATTGTACAGCCAGCAATCTGCGCCTCATCGAATAGTTAGATCAAGCACTTAGCCAGGCTGCCTCGCAGCAAAAATAATCCCCTATGCTAGACTGACAGCAACGAAGTTTTTCCTTCTTTGACAAGCTACAGTCTGGTGCAGAGGCTTTATGGCGTTTTATCAGAAATTGTTAGAACTGTTTCAGTCTATCCACAACTCTGAACGTTTTCTGGATGTATTTCCCGAACTGGAAGCACAAATACTGCAGCTTTTTTCGGCCGAACGTATCACTATTTATCAGCGGAGTTATCACAGTCAGGATATTTATTCGCGCTTTAAAACTGGTTCAGAACTGACTGAAATCCGCGTGCCCATAGGCCCACAATCCATAGCAGGTTATGTCGCTTTAAGTAAAAAATCAGTATTGATTCAAGATGCTTACGATGAACAGGAACTGCATCAGATCCATCCTAAACTGAATTTCGCCCGTCAGTTTGATCAGAAATCCGGCTTTCGCACCCGCTCTGTTCTGGCCGTGCCTATCACTGAACAAAACGTGTTGTTAGGTGTGATCCAGCTGATCAACGCTAAAACAGCATCAGCTTTTAGTCAGGAAGACTGTGATAAAGCCATGCAGCTGGCGCAATTACTGGGCCAGAAATTTCGTTATGAATTAGGGGCAACCCGCGGGCCTTTTGATTATTTACAGCACCGTAATTTAATTTCAGCCAGCCAATTGCAACAGTTAAATCAACCACCACAAGATTTTGCCACTCAAGTGAATAAAATCATCACCGACTACAAAATCAGTAAAGAACAGCTGGGCTTATCGCTGGAAGCTTTCTATCAGGTCAGTTTTATTGGCTTTGAACCTGATAAGTATCAGTTACATACGCTGAACAGCAAACTCAACCGCTCTTACTTGCTGAAAAACCACCTGGTGATCCTCGAAGACCAATCCGGCAAAGTGGTGATAGTGCTGACCAACCCAAACCACGCCGATACCCTGATGGAAGTGGAACGGGCGACGGGCTTATTAAGTTACGATATTCATGTCGCTTTACCTGACGATATCGATCACTACATTAAAGGTCAGCAAGAGGATAACCTGACTGAGCTTGGCGATTTATTAAATGAAGCTGATGATGATCTGACGCTTGAGACTCTGCAACAAGAAGACGAAGGAATATCAGAAGAAACCCCTGTGGTGGTCAAGCTGGTAAACCGGGTTTTAATGGACGCACAGCGCCTGAATGCCTCCGATATTCATATTGAATCCGGTAAAGGTAAAAGCTCCTGCCGCGTGCGTTTACGTATTGATGGCGAATGTCGTGAGCTAATTCAAATTCCACCTGCTTTTATGCCTCCCGTCGTATCCCGCATTAAAATCATGGCGCGGCTGGATATCGCCGAAAAACGTCTGCCACAGGATGGTAAGTTCAGCGTCAAACTGGCGAATAAAATCATCGAAGTGCGGGTTGCCACTTTGCCTACAGTGTTTGGTGAAGGTGTGGTGATGCGGATTTTAGCCAGTGGAGAAGCTTTGCCTTTTGATAAGCTGCAACTGAGCCCACGTAATTACCAGATGATGTCGCAGATGATCAAACATCCTCATGGTGTCTTGTTAGTGGTTGGCCCTACAGGCTCAGGTAAAACCACCACTTTGCATGCCATTTTAGGACGACTGAATACCACGGATAAAAAAATCTGGACAGCTGAAGACCCGGTTGAAATTACCCAGCCAGGCTTACAGCAAGTGCAAATGAACAACAAATCCGGCTTAACCTTTGCTGTGGCTTTGCGAGCTTTTCTGCGGGCCGATCCGGATATTATTTTAATAGGTGAAATGCGTGATAAAGAAACAGCGCACGCCGGTATCGAAGCTTCACTCACAGGGCACTTAGTCTTATCCACACTGCACACCAATTCAGCGCCTGAAACCATTACCCGCTTAATTGATATTGGTATAGATCCGATCAACTTTGCTGACGCCTGCATCGGTATTCTGGCACAGCGGCTGGTTCGTACCTTATGCACTAAATGCAAAGAAGCCTACCAACCAGACCAGATAGAACAAGATTATATAGAGCGGCATTATGGCCTGGCTTTTGCGCCAGAACTTGAGCTAAAAAGCCCGCTGACACTCTATAAAGCCAAGGGTTGTCCGGCTTGTGAACAAACAGGCTATAAAGGCCGGGTGGGTGTACATGAGCTGTTGCCAGTCACAGGCAAGGTACGGCAGCTGATTTATCATAAAGCCAGCATAGAGCAAATTCAGCAGCAGGCTGTAACAGACGGTATGCGTACTTTAGTGCAGGACGGTATTTTAAAAGTGTTGTCCGGAGTCACAGACTTTAAACAGTTGCAGGCGATTTCGGTATTTGAAGACTAAAGCCGGCTCACCGGCTTTAGTCAGTTAACACCAACTAGACTTTACGGAAACGCTCCACCAGTTCATGCAACTGCTCAGAGGTATTTTGTAAATCTTTACCACTTTCGCTAACCGCTGTACCCTGACTTAGTGATTTACTGGCAAGATCAGAAATACTGACAATTTGTTGGTTAATATCTTCAGCCACATGAGCCTGCTCTTCGACGGCAGCGGCCATTTGTCCCGCCATAGCCGCAATGCTGCTGACTGCAACACTAATACCTTCCAGCGCTTTTTCTGTTTGAGCAACCTGAGTCACCCCCAATTCGGCATCCTTCCGGCCATTTTCCGCTACCAGTACAGAAGCTTTGGCTTTGGTCGACAGTTGCTGAATAATCTCATAAATCTCTTTGGTCGATGCCGTAGTACGGGACGCCAATAGCCGCACTTCATCCGCAACCACCGCAAAACCACGGCCTTGTTCACCAGCACGCGCAGCTTCAATAGCAGCATTGAGTGCCAGTAAGTTCGTTTGCTCGGCAATTTGCTCAATAATTTGCGCAGCTCCAACTATTTTATTGGTTTGCTCCGCCAAATCTGCGACAGACTGACTAATATCGTTCACCGTTTTTTGCAACTGTTGCATAGCGCCACGCGTCTGCCCCGCTACAGTTGAACCTGAACGGGCCAAGGCATCTGCATCATCGGCTTTGCTCGCCGTGTCCTGCACATGAGAAGACACCTCAGCGATAGTCGTCGTCATTTCATTCATCGCAGTCGCCACCTGCTCCGTCTGCATTTGCTGCTTACGAATACTGTCAGCCGCGTCGACCGACAATTTCCGCACTTGCTCCGAGAGCACAGCCACTTTTGTTGATGCATCCTCAATCCGGGTTAATACGGTATTTAAGTGAGCGCTCTCCGCGAGTAAAGCCACCTCCAGTTGTCCTTGTCTACCCTGATGTTTTGCGTAAGAGGCGACAGCCAAGGCATCGGTAAATGCCGCTGGCATTAACTCAAGCAAGCTGTTCAATGATTGCTTATAACGAACAACTCCCATGCCATAACTAAGTACAGCTGTCAGAGCCAAGGCAATTGCAGCAGCAACAGAGCCTAAAGCCCACCATAAAATCGCGGAGATGATCAGAGCAATCAAAGGTAAAATGGACCAGCGCAGATCGGATGCTACATCGGAGCCAGCTTTGTTGGTATTTTTGCCATCACTAATAGCTTTATACAATTGCTCTGCATGAGCGACCTGGGCGCGGCTGGGTACAGTGCGCACCGACTCGTAGCCCACCACCCGGCCATGCTCCGTAACAGGCGTAACGTAGGCATTGACCCAATAATAATCGCCATTTTTACAGCGATTCTTTACCAGCCCCATCCAGGGTTTACCTTGCTGCAAATAGCCCCACATAGTTTTAAAGGCAACCTCAGGCATATCAGGGTGCCTCACTATATTATGAGGTTTGCCCACCAGCTCTTCTTTGCTAAAACCACTGATGGAGACAAAAGCATCGTTACAATGCAAAATTGTGCCTTTGATATCAGTGGAAGAAATCAGCTGCTGCTCTTTTGGAAAAGTACGTTCTCTTTCGGTAACGGGTAGGTTCTTACGCATCTGCGACACTCTCCTTAGTGGTCCATGATATAAATAAATCCAACGGACATAAATTAAAACCGGGAAATGAAAATACTGGTAAAAAACTAGCACCAGATCGGAGTATTGGACAGGAAATGTAAAAAAATATAAATTGCTGAACAACTTATCTGTTACTACGCCTTTGCAACAAGGTAAGCACTTCTGCGTGATGAGTATGAGGAAACATATCAAAGAGTTGTACTTTTAACAGCTGATAGTCCTGAGTCAATAAGGCTAAATCGCTGGCTAGCGTCTCTGGATTGCAGCTCGAATAAATCAGCCATACCGGTTGTAATGCCAGCACAGACTGACAAAGCGCAGCACCTAAGCCTCGTCTGGGTGGGTTCACCAACAGCAGATCAGGCGCATCTTTTGAAGCTTTAGCAAAAGCTGCTGCATCCAATGCCTGAAATTTTACCTCAGCCAGGCCAAGCTCAGAGGCTGAACGTGTAGCGCTGGCAATGGCTTTGGGAGCAATTTCGATACCGGTCAAGTCCCGCCGCTGACCTTGAGTAGAACTTGCCAGATGCAAACCAAAACCACCGACACCACAAAACAAATCCCACAATGTCTGTCCAGGTAAAGGTTCAGCCCATTGTTTTGCAGTGGCATACAAAGCAGCCGCCACTGAAGTATTAGTCTGGAAAAAACTTTGAGGAGTCAGATACAAAGGTATGCCATTTAACTCTTCACGTAATAGCTCTTGTGGAGTTAATACAATCTCTTCAGGCCCTTCCAGCACTGCCATATGCACGGGCTGCAGATTGACGGAACACACTTCTAACTCTGGCCATTGTTGTTGCAGCCAGGGTAAATGCTTTTGGATAGAGGCCAGACAATTTTTAGAGCGCAGCACAAATCGCAGCATAAAGCGACCTGAATGCTGACTTTGACTGAGTAAAATAAGCTTCAGCTCGCCTTGTTTCTGCTCCAACTGGTAAGGCGTTAAGGCCGCACGTTGAATAAAACTTTTGATTAAAGCAAAAGCAGGCGCAAAAGCTGCCGGGTATAAAGGGCAGGCTGATAAATCGACAGGGGTTTGGCCATTCAGAATACCCAGCACAGGCTGATCTTTTGTACCAGACACCACCATTTTAGCTTTAGTACGAAAACCCTGTTCTTCACTTGCCACTGCAGGCAAAAGTTCAGCTTCGGCAAAAGGCGTCAGCAAAAGTGCCAGTTGCTGCTGTTTTTGCTCCAATTGTGTAGCATAAGGTACAGCCAGCTGATTACAGGAGTTACAACGTCCGGCTAAAAACTCAACACAATTCATCGTTTCTCAACTGCACTCAAGGGCTTTGGCTTCATGGCCGCTATTTTACGGCCTAAAGCAAAACCAAAGCCAGAAAAACTACCAGCACAACTTACATCTGACGGAACAAGGCCACTGCTTGCTGGTAATTCTGCAGCGCCAAAGCTGCATCATAACGCTCGCCTTCATCGCGCATAAAAGCATGCTGGGCATTGCATTCATACCAGCTAAAACTGACTTTGGCCTCCGTTAATTGTTGATACACCTTTTGACGCCCTTCCGGGGATACATGAGGATCCTGTTTACCCCAAACCATCACCAGTTCGCCCTGAATATCAGCAGCACGGCCCAGGGTTTGCTGACCTTCGCCACAAGGCAAAGTATCACTGTGTAGATCTGTGGCATACAAGCAATAGGTGGCTTTAATAGCCGGATTCAAAGCTGCACGAAACGCCAGATGGCCGCCAATACAAACGCCCATAGCCCCTACTTCTGGTCGGACATAAGGCAAGGTTTTTAAATAATCCAACATCACCTGATTGTCGCTATCGTAGCTTTCCAGTGGTTTAGTCCATTTGTCCTGATTGCCTTTGTCTTTGCCCGCGTCGTCATAAGCAAGCACGGTGCCCAGCGGATTTAACTCATGAAAAATCTCAGGCACCAGCACGACAAAACCATGACTGGCCAGAATGGCTGCACTGCGGGCAATAGGAGCCGTTTGCTGGAAAATTTCTGAATAAAACAAAATAGCCGGATAAGTTTTACCTGCTGTAGCTGCGGCTAAAGGCTGGTACTGATACACCTGCATGGGCCCTGTTGGTGTAATTAAGGTGACTTGGCTTTGTTCAATTTGCATAAAAGTTGGTCTGAAATAGAAGGCTGGGCTTCCATCATAATCAGCAAAATACAAAGGCACCAGAGTGTTTTTACTATCTATACCCAAGTAATTGCAGTTGTAGCGAGGCGGCAAGCTTTCGAGACCCCAGGAGCATAGTAAACCTATGAGACTGGGGCGAGAGGGTGAAGTCAACAAAGCTACAGCTTCAAGTAAGACGGGTATATACAGTATTAATCAGCCATTCAGCTACTCTGCATACACTTAGCTTATCTAAATGTAAGGAGTTTATATGGTCCAGTCCCGCTCATGGGTTGCTGCCGCAGTATTAGCCGCAGGTATGGTTGCAGGTAGCGCCATTTTAGCCAGTAGCCTGATTGAATTCAGAGCTATGGAGCGTGTGGTGCAGGTGAAAGGGTTGTCGGAGCGCGAAGTAGCCGCAGATACTGTGATTTGGCCTATTAAATTTAACGATGTCGACAATAACCTGACCACACTGGTGGCTAATGTTGAACGTAAAAACGAGCAAATTCAGGCGTTTTTAAAGTTACAGGGCTTTAGTCAAAAAGAAATTACTGTCGCTGTGCCACAAATTGTCGATCGTCAGGCCGGTTATTACGACCCCAATGCCAATCAGATGCGTTATACGGCCAGCTCTACTGTGACTGTGTACAGCAGCAATGTTGATTTAGTGCATCAGGCCATGGCGAAGTTACTGGAATTAAGCAAAACAGGTATAGCCATAGCAGGTCAGGACTACGACAGTAAACCCGAATTTATTTTCAGTGGTTTAAATGAATTAAAACCCGACATGATTGCAGAAGCGACGCGCAATGCCCGTGAAGTGGCCACTAAATTTGCAGCCGATTCAGACAGTAAACTGGGCAAAATTAAAACCGCCAGCCAGGGTCAGTTCAGTATTACTGACCGTGACAGCAATACGCCTTATATCAAAAAAGTCAGAGTAGTAGCGACAGTTGACTACTACCTGTCAGATTAAAACGGAGCTTATGATGAAAAAAGCATTGTTGATGACTACAAGTATTGCCGCACTGCTGACACTGACAGGTTGTGCGGTACGAGGCCCCACTGTATGGGTTGAACCTCCTGCCTATTACAGTCCTGCTGTTATAGTAGAGCCAAGACCAACGGTAGTGGTGTACGAAGAGCGCCACTATCATCAGGACAGGCACTATCATAAAAAGCACAAAAAACATAAACGTCATTATCACCATGATGATTGATCTGACTGAAGAGCTGAGTTGTACAATTGCCAGGATTAGCACTAAGCTAAGCTGGCACGTTTAAATAAAAGGGAAAAAAATGCGTATTTATTCAGCTTTAGTTGTTGCCTCAGTTGGTATAGTCCTGATGTCAGGTTTAACAGGCTGTGCCGTCAGAGGTCCAAGTGTGACAGTTGAGCCGCCTAAAGTTCTGGTTCCGGGTGTAATAGTCGAAGGTCATGGTCACGGCAAACATTGCCCGCCAGGACAAGCGAAAAAAGGTAAATGTTAAGTTTTTATTTTTTGTTTTTATTTTAATTTGGCAGGACGTGTGAAAGGCCGGAGCATTTGCTCCGGCCTTTTTATTGGTCTGTTTCCTAGTGATTATTGAGTTGGCAACAATTCCAATAACTGCTCTAAAGGCACCAGTTTCAGGTTCTGACCTTGTTCCGGCATACGGTTACGGCCATCCTGCACTATCACGGCCCCTTGTTCAAAACCGTTGCCCAAGGACAAAGTGGTCAGCTCCAGGCCATCGGTTTCGGAGCTGCCATCTATGCCCAGCTCCGCATTTAAGCGCACTCTGAAACGAGCTACGGCTTTGTATGGCGCGGTGGTTTGATACAACACGTAACTGTCATTACCCTGACTGGATGCCAGCAAATAAGCCGGTTTTCCATTTTTTCCGGGTAACAGGGCCAAACCTTCCACATCAGCCACCAGCACATCAGCATCGGCTTTAATCACCAGTTCGCCTTTGGTATCGGCTTTAGCATCAGCAGCAAAACGCCAAATACCTACATCTTCTTCGCCCAAAAACAGCAGGTCATTCTGATCATCTGCCACGCAGCCTTCAGGCTGACTTGGCACCTTTAAGCGTCGTACTTCTTTGGCGCTCCAGTTCTGACCATTGGAGCTGATCTGGTACTGTAGCACTGTGCCATCTTTGTCATTGGCAAACACATAAGTCTGACCGCTGCGTTTTGACTGATACAAACACAAGCCGTAAATATCGCTAAAAGGTGTGGCAAACTTCAATGCTGTTTTCACTTGCCCTTGCGCATCTATCACAAAGAGTTGCACCGAGTTATCGGCTCTTAAGGTCGCAGCAGCTATATCCTGTTTTTTACCCTGATACTCAAGGCCATAACGCAGGTCGATATTGTTCACCCGCCCTACATGTAAAAACTGCAGCTGCTCGCCTTTCATGTTGTACACAGCCACACCCGCTCTTTTGTCCGTGGCTAAAATACGACTATTGTCGGGATTTTTTGCGTCCTGCCAAACAGCAGGATCATCTATCGCATCCCCTCTGTAGCTAACAGCTACAGTTTCCAAAGTTGGGCTTAGTTGCTGCATAGGCAGAGTGGAACGCTCTGGCAAGATGGCAGCTTGCGTCTGATAAGCTTTATCTTTGAATTGCGTATGCTGACCCTCTTCACTGACGACTGACAAGATGCCGGCAGAGAGGCCTAACTGCTCTGCAGACTCCAGTGCTGTGATGGCTTTGCTCTGTTGCCACACCAAAGCATCGCCTTGGCTTTGATAACTTTGCAGCAAAGCTGGTTCTTCCTGTAACGCCACTAAAGTGCTATCCGCAGTGAACTCCAATGCTTTCACTTCACCTGTGAGTTTGCCCAAAGGTGCCTGCACATCAATCAGGGTGCGGCCTTCGTCGGCTTCCACTTCCGCATTGTAAGACCAGAGCGCTGTAGCGCCTTCAGCCAGATAGAGTTTGCCTTTTTGCTGATCGACAGCACAGGCTGTGGCATCAGTGGGCAGGTTTAAATTACGGATGGATAAAGGCGCTGCTAAAAACTTCGAATCCTGCGCCAGTAACCACTGCTCACCCAAACCTCTGTCGCCTATTAAAAACAGACTAAGTTGTTTGTTCTCTGCACTTTGATACCAGCATAAATCGTCCACCACCAGTTGGCTGACCAACTGTTTGCCTGAGCGCTGTACTGTTTTACCCTGTAATTGCCACCAATGCAGCTGATTGCTTTCTGTTTCAATAGCAGCCAGGACCACTGAGCCATCGGTTTGAGGCAAAGCTTTTAAACGGCGAAATACACCAGGCCATTGTTGGATCACTGCACCTTTGCCATCTTGCCAGACTAAGGCTGAGGCAGAGCTTTGAAACTGCCCCACTGTGGTAGTGAGCTCTGCATAGACAGCTGCAGACGAGTCAATTGCTGTGCCGTTTTGGCTTTGCGCCTGACAGGCCATCAGCATAGCCGCTGAAACTAAAGTCGCGATTAAAGAGTATTTCATTTTTTCTCCGGGGCGCTTTGGGCAGCGCTGAATTCTGTGCCTTGCCAGCATTTGTTGTCGTTGATGGTTTTAGCGCTGCAATGGGCGATTTTGGCTTTAAATTGTTGCTGCAACAGGTTCGAACCATCGCTCTGACGCTTTAAGGTGAAGCTGTCGTACAAGCGGCCTGTCACTGTGATGGCTTTTACTTTTAGCTGGTTTTCACTGATATCCAGTTGCTGAAATAATTGAGTATCTTCGCCGACCTGAGCCATTTTGGCGCGAGCCTGTTTCGACACCAGATACATTTTAGGACCCGCCACTGACACCATATACACCGGGCCTTTGCCTTCAGGCTGATAACGGCCATACACATGGTCATGCCCCTGCAACACCAAATCGACTTTGTACTGGTCAAATAAGAGTTGCCAGTACTGGCGTAATCTTGGGTTATCACGGCCCAAAGACACCGAAAACATCGGATGATGATAGATGGCGATAGTCCAGCGGTTCGGATTATTCGAAAGCACCTGCTTTAACCAGTCGGCCTGCACTTTAGCCAGGTTTTCATCTTCCACTGCAGCAGTGGAGTTCAGCACAATAAAACGTACGCCCTGATAATCGTGATAAAACACTGTGTCCTGCAAAGACGTTGGGCCATTATTCAGGCTCTGAAACTGCGCGGTAAATTGTGCAGCCAGCTCCCTGCGTTCTTCACCTTTGGCATTTTCGCTTTTCAGGTATTCATGGTTACCAGCGGCAATCAGCTGCGGCGTCATAGCGCCCACCCAGCCGATAGCGTCAAACCATTCTCCCCATTCGTGATCCAAAATGCCGTAACGGGAATTAACCAAATCACCTGCATGGAGCATCAGTTTAGCTTGCGGCACTTGCTGCTGAGCACTTCGCACCAAACGTGAGAAATGCGCTTTTAAGTTGTTTTGTGCATCACCAAAATACAGCAAACTAAAAGGCTCAAACTCTGTTTTGGCGGTGCGAAATTGCAGCCACTCACTCCAGTTGCCTTCACCTTTGACTCTGTAGGCATACAAGGTATCGCTTTGTAAGCCAGCCATGCTGGCTTTATAAAAATAGGCCGGGCCATTGTCGGTTTGCACTAAAGTGCCTTTGACATCCAGCGTTTTCGCATCAAGCTCCAGCGCCGGCCCATCAATAGCTTTAGCCCATTGCAACTGACTTTGCGCTATGCTGCTGCGCCAACCGACCGCCTGACTGCTGGCGGCATCGGTGGCAGGTAACAGCACTATGCGATCGGCAAAGCTAGTTGCCTGATACCGGCTTTTTCCTTCGGGTACTGAAGTATTACTGGCAGAAGCCACACAGCTTAAAACCAGCAGCAGGCCGACCACTGGCCTGCACATTTGTTTATATGCTTTAAGACTCATAAGGCTTCCTTACCAGTTGGTTAACTGAATACCGACGGCAAAAGTACGGCCATATTCTTCGTACTGAGCATTAAAGGCGCGTGTGCCTGTGTAGTTGTAATAAGGCTCGTCTGTTAAATTCACCGCATTAAAGTACAACTGCACAGCCGGGTCGATTTTCCATTTGGCGCTGAAATCCCATTGCAACTGGCTGTCGCTGAATAAGTCATAAGCCGGGTCGTCAAACTCGCTGACTTCCACCAGATAATCGGATTTATAGTTGGCAGCTAAACGTAAGCTCCAGCTGTTGTCTTCATAACCAATAGCCATATTGGCGGTTTTGTCCGACTGACTGGGTAAATCTATATCACGGGTCAGCAGCTCGCCGTCATCAAACCAGCTGATTTGTGCATCAGAACGGCTTAAGGTTAAGTTAGCAGAGACTAACCAGTGATCCCAAAACTCGCTGATGCCTTGCAGTTGCTGCACATAGTTCAGCTCCAGACCATATAAAGTGGCGTCATCACCATTGATAAAAGTTTCGGCGTGATTAAAGTCCTCGTATTCACCTTGACCTGCCAGATCTGTGGCGTAGATAAAGTCTTTAATGTCTTTGTAGAACAACATGGCTGACATTACGCCTAACTTGTCCGGGTAGTACTCCACACCTAAATCCAGGTTGGTTGAAGTTAACGCCTCAAGTGCCGGATTACCGAAGCTGGCTTCAATATCGCCATCATCTTCTTCCAGCACAAAAGCCGGTGCCAACTGAGCAAAACTCGGGCGTACTAAAGAGCTGGTAATGGCGGCTCTGATTTGAGTTTGGTCCGACAGGCTGTAACGGCTGATCACAGCTGGCAACCAGTGTGATTCAGAACCGCTGTACAATTGTGGGCTGAATTCTTCTGTCGTAGCGTCGTATTTGCTACCTACAGCGTCACGTTGGTCATGCTCAAAACGGCTACCTGCAATGACTTGCCAGTTTTCGCCCTGCCAGTTACCTTGCAGATAAGCGGCTTTGATTTCTTCGTCGACTCTGAAATCGTTAATTTGCGATTCCACCGGATCCAGATAATCATCTCTGTCTAAGGTGCTTAATTCTGACAATAACAACCCAGGATTAATGGCTGGTCCAAAACGACCTAAACCATAATCTGCATTGCCCATAGGGTAATCAGCCAGAGTTAATTTACTCAGGCCTGCATCTTCTAAATCTTCATACAGCCACAGGCTTTCATCTGCAACTTTGCTTCTGTCACTCCATTTCACACCAGCTTTGACTTCCAGCGCGCCCCAGCTTTGCAGCAGTTCGCGGCTTAAATCAAACTTAGCGTTTTTCTCTTTCTCTTCAGTGAAGGTGTCAGCTACTTCGACTTCATCCAGCTCGTAGTCTTCAGCACTGTAAGCCGATTCTGGTGCCAGTAACTGCAGTTTATCTGTGCCGCTGAAACTTAAACCTTCGTCAAATTCTTGTTTAAACTGACCATCGGCCAGACTAAAAGGTGTTTTTTCATCGGCTTTGCTGGCGCCTGCTTCGGCTTTCCACTGCCAGTCTGCTAACTGTTGTTGCATCCCAAGCACCACAGCGCTGATGGTTTGAGTTTCTTCACGGGCTTTAATACCACGCACCAGCTCACCTGCGGAATCAGTACCAGCTTGTACTGGTTCTTCAAATTCAGTGAGTAAACCCTGACGCACTTCATCGTCGGTAAACTTGCTGTACAAAGTACGCAGGTAATAGTCAGTGTCGCCTTCAGGGCGATAATCTAAGTTCAGCGCCAAGCCCATACGTTTGCGGCTGATTTGATACTGGCGCTGTTCAAATTCTTCCAGTGCCTGTTCTTCAATATCCCAGTTGCCGCCTGTCTCGACATTGTCTGAACCAAATTTACGGTCGGCATAACTGGCAGATAAAGCCACACCTAAAGCGTCTTTATCACCAGCTATATCAAAAATGCTGCTGTATAAACCTGATACCTTTGGGCTGGTTTCGCTTTGTTGCTGGTTGTAACTACCTTCAGCGCTGAAGCTATAAAAATCATGGCTGCGGTCAAAAGCGGAAATACTTTTGATATCGACAGTGCCACCTAAAGAACCCGCAGCTTGTTCAGGGGCTATGGTTTTGGTGACTTCAACAGAGGACAATAAATCAGAGGGGATCACATCCAGAGCCACAGCACGACGGCCTGATTCTGGCGCAGCCAGTTGGGTACCGTTGTAGGTCACTGTATTGTAATCCGGCGCTAAACCACGAACGCGGATAAAACGGCCTTCGCCTTGATCCGGCTCTACAGACAAACCAGCTAAACGCGCTAAAGACTCACTGACGTTTTTATCCGGGAACTGACCCAGTTCGTCTGTCGTTGCCACACTGACAATACCGCTGGCAAAACGTTGCTGACTTAAGGCCTTACCTGCTGATGCAAGCTGGCCTTGAACTTCCAGCTTTTCGATACCGGATTCCACTTTTGCCAGCGTGATATCACCCATAGCCTGATTAGAGCTTAAGCTGACATCAGATTTTTGCTGCGGCACACCGGCATAACTAAATTGCAGTTGGTACTGGCCTTCTGGCAAATTAGAAAACACAAAACGACCATCATGGCCTGTGACTTTACTGATTTTTAATGCCGGAATACTGACCTGCACACCAGACAATAATACCTGGCGGTTATCAACCACCCGGCCTGTTAATTCAGCGGCCTGCGCCGACATGACTGAAGCGCAGATCAAACTGATGCTGCTGGCCAATAAAGCGCGACGAAACACTGTGTTCGTTTGCATAAGAAGAACCCCAATTCCTAAAGATGTTTATAGTGATTGGAATTTATTCTGCGGCGTTTTTATGACAACTCAGCGTGTTAAAGCGGTGATGGCTGAGCTAAGCGGACCCGGGGTCTACTTAGCTCTGTCTGATGGATTTCTGTCATGTGACTGTCATCTGCCAGGTTCAGACTGGACGTTATAGGTATTCTTTTCATTAAGCGGAAGCTCTTATGGGATTTAGCTCACAGCATCCGGCCAAACTCTGGCTGACCGCTTTGCTATTTGTGCTCTGCATTTTGCTAGCGGTCAATTATGGCGATTTGAAAGTAACGTCAGAAATTGACTGGATGGATATTCTGGGCGAAGGCAGCAGCTTGGCCGTAGTGATAGCCTGGTTATTACTGGTGTTATACAGCAGACCTGCAGGCCCTGTCACCAACGGGCTTTATGTGGGCTCTTTATTGCTGGTGCTGTCCTATCAGCTGAACTTATTGGACGAATTTTTCCAATACCCTGACAGCCACAGGCTGTTGAGCTGGCTTGAATCTATTCCAGCCCCCATTGGCATGCTGATTTTAACTTTAGGCTTAATTGGCTGGCATAAAGAACAGCGTTTTATTAATCAGCAATTGGCCAGCCGCGAGCTACATTTGCGCCATTACCAGTTACTTGACCCTTTAACCAAACTCTATAAACCAGAGTATTTGCTGGCCGTACTTAAACGTGAGTTGGAGTTACAACAACAGCACCAGCAGCCTTTTTGTCTGGCCTTAGTGGACATCAGTCAGTTTGCCCGTTTTAACAAAGAACAAGGTATGGCAGCGGCAGATTTATTACTGCAACAGCTTAGTGAGCTGACACTGGTACAGTTCAGATCAGGCGATTTAGTCTGTCGTTATAGCGGCGATAAATTTGTCATACTGATGCCACAAAGCAATCAGGCGATGGCCCAAAGTTTATTGCAAAATGCGACCAGCCAGCTAAGTTTGCACCTGCATACCCAATTGCACTGGACCATCACTGAAATCACTGCGGCGCAGCAGGTGACTAAACCCCAGCGATTGTTATCTCAACTGTGGCAGCAATTACAGCAGCAAAAGCAACAGAAAACCCAGTGGAGCTTAGTGTGACCAAAGCGCTGCTGGCTTTTGACGATAAAGCCTTACTGCTTGGCGCAACAGCACTGGATATGATTTTATTATGCCAGCGCCGCGGTTTTGCGTTAGATACTTTACTTAAAGGCAGCAAATTATTTGAAGAAGACTTACGTAAAGCTACGATAAAAATCAGTCCGCAGCAGTACTTACAACTCGTCAGTAATTGCCAAAAAGCATTACCCGGGCCAGAACTGGCCTACTTAACAGCCCAAAGCTGGTTGCATCACAACCACTCGCCTTTGCTGCTGATGCTCAGGCACAGTGCAAACTTACAGCAAGCTTTACTGAGCTTTTATCGCTACCGCTCACAACTTTTGCCTTTGGTTTATATACGCCTGCAGCGGGTACAGGGCCAGTTACGCTTAGTGTTACGACCCTCTTTTGCTTTGGGAAAACAGCAGGCTTTTATAGAACAGCTGATGCTTCACTACCTGCTGGGTTTAGTGAAACAACAGCTCGGTGATACATCAAGACTAAGTATCAGTGCAACCAGCCTTGATCATGAAACCAGTTGGTTGTATCAGCATCAATGGCAACTAACTCCTGATACTGCACTGCAAAATTCTTTGTCCTTGCCCCTTGCACTGTTAAAGCAATCTTTTGCCGACGCTAATCCTAAGCTTTGGCAACAACAACAGAACTGGTGCCTGTATTTACAGCAGTCGATACCAGAAAAAATCAGCTTTACCGAACAACTGGAACAATGGCTTTTTACTGTGCTAAGGCAATCGCCATCGCAGGAAGAAGCAGCGCGGCATTGGGGTTTGAGTTTAAGCAGCTTAAAACGTGTATTGGCGCAACAGCACACCAGCTATCAACAGTTGCAGGATCAGGTCAAAGCCTGCGCTGCACAGCAAGCCTTATTGCTGCAAGGCATGTCGAATAAAGAACTGGCACACCGGCTGGGTTATTCCGATGAACATAACTTCCGCCGAGCCTTTAAGCGCTGGACTGGTTTACTGCCAAGTCAGTTACGCTCTTAATCCTGCTTTCTTGCAATAATATCGTTTATTTATTGCGCTTTTGATTAGATCACGACATGCTTAGACCAAGTGAATGCCCCAAGCAAGGATGTTGCGCATGACTATAGATCAATCTTCAATTCTGATCATCGATGACGTCAGTTCTGTTCGTTATTTCTTAACTCAAAATTTGCGAATTATGGGCGCTGAAAAAGTGGCGGAAGCCAGTACAGGGCAACAAGCCTTGATGGCCATCAGCACTGATCATCCCGATTTAATTTTTCTGGATATTGAACTACCGGATAGCAATGGCCACGAGCTGTTAACCCGCATCAAAGCATTAGAACCCAACTGCCATGTGGTGATTATGTCAGCACACAGTACAGTGGAAAATGTAAAACGTAGTGTCGAAGGCGGTGCCAGCGGTTTTATGGCTAAACCTTTTACCCCACAAAAAATTCAGGCAACCATCAATCGTATCTGCAACTTGCCTCAAGCCCAATCTGCTTAAGCAGATTTTGGGCTCAGCGCCTGGCCTGCGAATTCAATACCATCCCAGCCGTACTGCATAAACTGTCTTATATTGGCATGATCTGAACCTGCCGGGCTTGATAACACATCTTTGCGGTAATAATCGCCAAACATTTGCAAAGCTTGTGGCTCGGATAAACGGTGCAACAAGGCAAAAGCAAATATCTTGCACGAACCATTATTCTCCCCCGCCGCATTGTGTTTATCACCATTACGAAAGGCTGTTTCGGAAAAATTATATAAGCTTTCAATCAGCTCTATACTTTGCGAAAAGCTAATGCTGTCTGGATCTGTCGTTAACTGACGGAAAAAATTTTCTAGCATGATAGCGATCCTGGTTAAAGTTTGTACAATTGTGGTCGATACAGTCGTTAAGCCCAAGTCAGAGAGGGAGCTAAAATGCAAATCCTCAACATCAAGCAACAACAGAACTCCAGCAGTCTGCAGCTATTGTATTCAGGCCGCAGCATGAGTCCAGAGCGAAACGACAGCTCAACTGTAACAAAGGATAACAGAAGTTTAACTCAGACTTCTCTGTTACCTTCGGCTAATGGTGTTTCTGACGAAACTATGGCAGCGCCTGCGGACGCAACTACGGACACAAAAAGCGACGATGGTTTGTTTAACGCTGTGTATTCCATTGGCACCATCAAACGTTTGCTGGAACAACTGACAGGTGAAGAGTTACAAGGTTGGGTAGATCCGGCTGAATTAAACCGTGCCTTAAACGGCACAGACAACAGAGCCCAGCCAGAACAACCGCAAAACCAAAATGCCACTGGCGTCACTATCCGTGAATGGTCGTACCGTTATGAAGCTGTCAGCGCTGACTTTTCCGGCTCTGTCGCTTTAGAGGATGGCAGCAGCTTTAGCTGGTCGATGCAATTTGCCATGAGCTACGAAGAATTCAGCTACAGCGAACGCACAGAACAACCAATGAAAGACCCATTGGTGATGAGTTTTAACGGCCGTCCGGTCGAGCTTAGCGGACAAAGTTCTGCATTTAACCTGACAGACAATGCCAAATCTATTCAGCAACTGGCGCAGGGTCAGTATTACCTCGCAAAAGACAGCAATAACAACGGCACAGTCGACTCAGGCAAAGAATTATTTGGCCCCACTACAGGCCAGGGTTTTGCTGAACTTGCTACTTTTGATGAAGACCAAAACGGCCTGATCGATCAGCAGGATCCAATCTGGCAAAGATTATGGTTGTGGCGCCCTGAAGAGAAAGGCTTATATAGCTTAAAAGAAATGGGCGTAGCGGCTTTAAGTGTCGATTCAATAGCCACACCTTTTAGCTTGCGCCACAAAGACGAAGTACAAGGTCGGCTGGAGCGCAGCTCCATTTTTATCACCGAAGATAAAGATGTCGGTTTATTGCAGCAAATTGATTTAAAGGTGTGAGGCAAAGCGAAAGGCACCAGAGCACTTTTGACTGAACTAAAATTCGGCGGAGAAAAGACCATGCTAAATCCGCTTGTTTCACGCTATAAAAGCAGGGCAAGACACGCGGTTTCACCCTGCTTTTACTCAGATCTTCGCTACAACTTAACTACTACGGACAAGCACCCAACTGCCAGTAGCCATTGCTGCTGGACGATAAAGTGCTGACTCCCCAGGTGGACCCTGCCAATGCTGTATTACTGCCTGTAGCGAAATAATTCGGCGTATAAATATTACCTGAGCTGTAAGCACGGCCAGCCAGTTTGTGACTGTAGTTATTGGTGCTGAACTCTACACAATCTGTTGGTTCAGGTGTTGGATCGCTGCCATCATCCCCTCCGCCAACTGTGCTGCAACTTTGAGTTGGACCAAAACAACTGGCGTCATTATCCTGCCAGCGACACTGCTCACCTGTAACGACTTGCTCACGCAAAATAAAGCTGGCAGTGCTGTATTCCAGATAGCAGTTGGCGTAGTTGGTGTAATTCAACCGGCCTGCAGCAATGTGTTGGTCCAGCGTCGCATTTTGTCCTGCATCTATGCTGAAGCTCACTAACTCAGAACTGAATAAGCCACCAGCATCCGTTGCCGTCACCAAAGCCGTATTGTTCCCTCCCGCTAAACCACAACGCTGTGCACTAAATAGATCTCCGCTTTGAGTGGCGACAACAGCACCAGTGCTGAATTCCACACTGACTGATGCCAAATCACGGTTCAGATCAAATACCCGGCCTGTGACTGTGGCGCATTGGCCCTCGACACTGACTGCAAGCTCACTCAACTCTGGTGAAGTAGCTGGTGGCGGTGGTCCAAGCAAAACAGAGCTGCTGTAAGGGTTACTGACCAAACCCTCACTATCTGTGGCTGTGACTATAATTTGATACCAGTCATTGGCTAAAGCCGGACTGGTCAAGCTGAAGTTGCCTGTTGTGTTGGGTGTTGCACTGACAGTCACCACCTGAGCCATGCTGTTCGTGAAACTGGCGCTGATACTGATCGGGTCTGCGTCGGCATCTGTCGCTTTACCACTGACGCTGATTTGATTAGCGCTTTGACTGACATTGATAGTAGCCAGTTCTGGCGCACTGTTGCGGTTGACCCTTTGGTTATTGTCACGAAAATACTGCCCCAGATAACTGGCGTAGTTAATGCTGTTACCATTGATATAAGAGCCGCTGGCGCCCTGACCACCAGACCAGGCGTGATCGACATTATTCAGCCACAACATAGAGACGCGACCGTTCTGCCACAGAGTTTCATCTGCAGTGCGGCCAGTGCCGTTGCTTATGAGGTTTTCACCTGCCAGACGGGTTACATTGTATAAATCAGCCATGCCAGTGGCGTTTTGCTCGTTGTAACACAGGTTGACTGTGGTGTCGTTGCGGCCATGCGCAATAGAAGCAATCTGGCTGGTGAAATGACTGGAATAACTGCCGGCATATTGGCTACAGCGCATTGCAACATCTGCGGTTTCGCAAGGACCAAGAGCACCATTGGAGCTGGTGCCAATGCTTGGACCTGCACTCACACCAACACCAGCAAAAATATCAGGTGCAATACAAGCTGTGGTATGAGCAAAAGAGGCACCTGAGGATAAACCGGCAATATACACCTGATTCGGATCAATCTGATAAGCAGGGCTTGCCATCAAGCTGGTAGCAAGATTGATCAGATTTTTATAATCGCCACTGCTGCGATTTCTGGTGCCCTGCCAATAGGACCAGCAACCAAAACCTGCTTTATTCATTGCATCTGGCACCGCAATGATCAGGCCATACTGCTCAGCAGCTTGTGCCAGATTTGCCGTTAAATAAGCGTCAACTGACTGAGTACAGCCATGTAATACCACCAGTAAACCCCGACCTTGGCCAATGCCGGATACTGAATCCGGGGTATACAAATGTACTTTGTTAAAACCGCCCACAGCCTGATTTTGTTGCCAACTACCGGCATAGGCTGGTGCAGCACTGAGAGCCAGCGCAAAGACTGCCGCCAGAGGGTAAGAGTATTTTTTCACGTCGTCTGTTCCTTATCTTTATTGTTTTGATGAACACCGAAGCAACGCAGCCCCTCTTCCGTGAATGATCAATTTCAACTACAGCAGCAGGCTTTGGCGTGAAAAAAACTATAGAAGGAACAGCTAAAAAGCGCGGTAGTACTTTAGTGCAGTGGATCAGGGACTCTCAAAGGCCAAGGGCGCATTGTCGCGCCCTTGGTTTTAATCAGTAGTGGTTATGCCTAACCAAACATCTGCGCTGAGCGTTTTGCCATTTCTTCTTCTGATACATCTTCGATATGAGTAGAAATCATCCAGTTATGACCAAAAGGGTCTTGCAGGCAGCCGCTGCGATCCCCCCAGAATTGGTCTGATACTGGCATGGTTACAGTGGCACCAGCAGCTGCGGCACGTTCAACAAAAGCATCCACGTCAGGCACATAAATCATTAAGGTCACTGGACTGGCACCCAGCATATCCGGGCTTTTAGTGCCCCAGTCATCACTTTGTTCACTAAACATAAAAGTTGCACTGCCGATGCGCATTTCGGCATGCATCACAGCACCGGATGGCATATTCATCCGCATAGTGGTTTCTGCGCCAAAAGCTTTTTGATAAAAATCAAATGCAGCAGCCGCATTTTTAATCACCAGATAAGGCAATACAGCAGCAAAGCCTGGTGGAATAGCCTGAACGTCGGACATAACGGTCTCCTTATGGCTGATCGTGAAAGGTTAAAAAACGCTATCAGTATAGTCAGAGATCTTTGTCTCATTCGCCTAACTGCTGTTTTAATACATCCACCACCGACTGAAATTCGGTCTTATTTTTTTCATTCAGTGCAATCAGCGCTTCGTGCGCATGCAGGATCATCAGGCCTTTTTGCTGATCGCTGTAAGGCTGAGCTTTTATGCTGGTCATATCGAACTCTTCATCAGTGCTCTGCTGCACAATATCAAAAGCCTGATCCAGACAAAGGCTAAACAGCAGTTCATTGACTTGAGGGTGAGTTGAAAACAAGGTGGGTTTTGGTAAATCCTGCTGCTGACAATACCGAGCCATACTGGCTAGCAAACCAATGTAGGTGCTGTCCATAAAACTAGCTTCGTTTAAATCCACCACAAGCTGGTTGCACTGGATCTGCGCAGAAAACAGCCGTTCTATCAGGTCGTCCATGCCAGTGGCATTGGTGTAACGCAGCTCACCAGATAACTTGAAATAACAGCAGTGTTCAACACAAGCGAACAGGATTTGCTCTGTCATAGAGTCCTCACTCATCAGCCTTGATGCCGGATTAGTTTGAGTATAGTTAAATCGTCCGGTAACGGCTGATTTGGATCAATGGCTAAGGCTTGCAACAAAGCGGCAATGTCATTTTGCTCTGAGCTTTTTTGTAACAAATGCTGCAGTTTCTGTTCGGTGCTTTGTTGCGGCAGTACATCTAAAATACCGTCTGAAAATAACAGTATGCTGCTGTTGTCCTGCATCAACAGGCTTTGATTCGTGTAACTGACAAAATCAAACATGCCCACAGGTGTGCTTTTTAACTCAAGGTAGCGTTCTTGCTGGGGTTGCAACACTAAAGGCCAGGGAAAAGCACCGGCGTTGGCATAGGTTATTTCTGCAGTTCTGGTATCCAGCACAGCGTAAAACAACGCTATGTATTTGCCGACCTTATCCTTTAGCAGTTCTTTATTTAATTCGGCCAGTACAGCAGCAGGGTCAATCACATGGTCGCAGGTCGCACGCTGATACCGTTCCAGCTTGGCGCTGATAAAACGCTTCAGATACACAGTGACAAAAGCAGAGGCCACACCATGTCCCGACACATCCGCAATGTAAAACACCACCTTGTGATCATCAGCCCAAAAATAGTCAACAAAGTCGCCACTCATAAATTCGGACGGATACAAAGCATGGCTGAACTGATACTCAGCACAATGAAAGTGTGGCGGTGGTAATAGTTTAAACTGCACCTGCTTGCCCGCCTTCTCGCCAGCTTCCAGCTCAGCCAGGGATTGTTGTAACTGCTGATTACTGGCTTGCAACTGCTCTGTTCTGGCCTGCACTTGTTGTTCAAGGTTTTCATTCAGCTGCGCTAATTGTTCGATCGCCATATAGGCTCGTAATGCAGACACTACACTGGTCGTCAGACGCTGCACTGTCAGTTCGGTTTTGGCGCGGTAATCGTTAATATCATAATCCAGCACTATCCGGTGTTCAGGCGCTTGCCCAGGTTGGCCCGTACGCAAAATAATACGTACCAGCTGGTTTTGTAGCTGCTCCCGAATATAACGCACCAGTACCAGCCCTGCGTCATCGGTTTCCATCACTACGTCCAGTAAAATCAGCGCTATGTTGTTGTTTTTCTCAAGAATATGCCGAGCATCTGCTGCGCTGTAAGCGCTGATAAACTGAAGTTTATGCTGCTGGAAGCTAAAATCACGTAGCGCTAGTAAAGTGATTTGATGTATTTCCGGCTCATCATCCACGATTAGCACAGTCCAGCTGGCTTGCTGCTCGTCTGTAACTTCAGCATCAGAGGCAAATACCAAGGTGTCTTCGTCGGAGGTTGTAGTTTGCTGAGCATTAAAGTGGTGTTCCACACGGCCTTCCTTCACATTAATGTCTGCTCGCACGAGCATCAGGGCATAGCTTAACTATAGCCGCCTGTACTCAAACTGCAGTTGGGTATGAGTATCTAGCTTGAAAATAGCTTCTCTTTCAGTGCCGGATCCGGCCAGCTTTTTTTCTGTTCTCAAGGTACACTCTGTTTAGTTTTTGCTGATGAGCCTTACCATGCTTGATCCTGTTGTCTGCCAACAAGCCCGTTTATCGCGTGACAGCCGTTTTGATGGCCTGTTTTTTATTGCGGTAAAAAGCACAGGGATTTATTGCCGCACCATTTGCCCGGCTAAATCTCCGGCTGAACATCAGGTCACGTACTTTTCCTGTGCAGCGGCTGCAGCATCTGCAGGCTACCGGCCTTGTTTACGTTGCAGACCGGACAGTGCGCCACAGTCTCCGGCCTGGCTTGGCGTGGAAACCAGCGTACGACGCGCATTAAAACTGATCGCTGAAGGTGCTTTAGTGCATGGCGATCAGGCTGCTTTAGCATCCCGTCTTGGCATTAGTGAGCGTTATTTACGTAAACTCTTTCAGCAGCATTTAGGCGTGGCGCCAAAACAATATGCTTTGTATCAGCAGGTACTTTTAGCCAAACAGCTGTTACATCAAAGCCTGTTGCCAGTGCATCAGATTGCGGCCTTATGTGGTTTTCATAGCATCCGGCGCTTTAATGATGCCTTTAAGCAGCAATTGCTGCTTAACCCCAGCCAAATTCGCCGTAAAAAAATGACAGGACTTTCATCAGTGATTGAATTACAACTTAGTTACCGTCCGCCACTGAACTGGCAAGCTCAGCTGGATTTCTGGCGTCAGCGTACACTGGAAGGCATGGAATGGGTGAAAGGTAACGCCTATGGCAGAACTTTTAGCTGGCCAACTCAGGAAGGAGTTGTGCACGGTTGGTTTGAATTAAGCCCGGCAAAAGAAGGCGTAATGTTGTTAAAGCTGCATTGGCCCAGCCAGCAAGAGTTAACCTCTGTGCTGCAACGTATTCGTCAACTGGCTGATTTAGATGCCAATATGCCGCAGATAGAACAACAACTTACACCTGTGTTTGGTGACTCTCTGGAATCTGGTTTACGACTGCCGGGTTTATGGAGCCCGTTTGAAGCAGCGGTACGGGCTATTTTAGGTCAGCAAGTCAGTGTGCAAGGTGCCCGCACTCAGCTCAATCGTTTACTCTCTGAATTAGCAGAACCGCTGCCTGATGACCCGGAGAAAAAACTGTTTCCAACGCCAGAAGCCATCATTCAAAACGAGCTTTTGATGCTGAAAGTGCCACAAGCCAGACGCGATACCTTAAAACAGCTGGCCACTACTGTGATAGCAGAACCTCAAAGCACGCCGGATGACTGGTTAAAACTCAAGGGCATAGGGCCATGGACTGTGGCTTACAGCAAAATGCGTGGTCTTGCCGATCCGGATATTTGGTTAGGTGGTGATTTAGGCGTGCAAAAAGCCTTAAAACGTCATGGTGATATCACACCAGAGCAGCTCGCGCCCTGGCGTAGTTATGCCACCTTTCAACTGTGGTTTAGTTTATCCCGTCCTGAAGCGAAGGAGACAACAACATGAAACAACTGCAATTTGCCACACCTTTAGGGCCTCTGGTCATCACGGCGAATGCAAAAGGCATAGAGTCGGTCTTGTTCAGAGATTCAAGTGACGCACCGGATCACAGCAATGATCTATTGCTACTGGACTGCAAAGCTCAGTTTGAAGCTTATTTTGCCGGAGCTTTACAGCAGTTTGACTTACCCCTGGCAGCTCACGGCACTGATTTTCAGCAAGCTGTTTGGCAACAATTAAGCAAAATTCCATTTGCGCAGCTTCGCAGCTACAGCAATATTGCCCATGCGCTAAATAACCCAAAAGCAGTAAGGGCCGTAGGCGCTGCCAATGGCCGAAACCCACTGACCATTATTGTCCCCTGCCACAGAGTGATAGGTGCCAATGGCACACTAACAGGTTATGCCGGCGGCTTAGAGCGCAAAGACTGGCTACTCAAACATGAACAAAATACGGCTTTGGCCTTGGGTTTGTTTCAACTGGAGGCCAGCATAGCTCCGTAGGGGCGACCTTTATGGTCGCCCGCCCAGCCAACAAAGCAGCAGCGTCAAGAGCGACGGGGGAACATTCAAATTTTTCGAATGATGCATACAAAACAATCCGCTATTGTTTCGATAAAAGAGCTGTTTTAATGACCTTATCAACAGACTCTTGAATAGGTGAAGTGAAAATGACAGCCCGTACTTTAAAACAATTGATCCCTGCCATGTTGGCCTCTGACGGCGCTGGCGTAAAAATCAAACGTAGCCTGGGCCAAAGCCAGGGCGTGCGTCTGGACCCATTTTTAATGCTGGACGCTTTTGGTTCAGACAAAGCCGATGACTATATTGCAGGTTTTCCTGCCCATCCACACCGTGGTTTCGAAACCGTCACTTATATGCTTGATGGCCATATGTTGCACGAAGATCACCTCGGCAATCAGGGTCATTTAACCAGTGGTGGTGTACAGTGGATGACGGCAGGCCGTGGCATTATTCACTCAGAAATGCCGCAGCAGGAATCAGGCCTGATGCGTGGTTTTCAGCTGTGGATTAATTTACCTGCCGCGGAAAAAATGAAAGAAGCCGCCTATGTTGATATTCCAGCTACGGATATTCCGCTGGTGAATTTGACGCAGCAAAGTTTTGTCAAAGTTATAGCTGGCGAAACAGAACTGAATGGCAAGACGGTGCGTGGTCCTATTTTCGGCCTGTCGACTGAACCTCTGTATCTGGATGTGCAGTTAGAAGCAGGTCAAAGTCTGACCTTGCCCGTCACAGCTGGTCATAACGCTTATGTCTATCCTTTTGAAGGCGAAGTTTTTGTTGAAGGATTAAGAGTTGCGAATCATCACGGCGCAGTGCTGACTGATGGCAACAGCGTGACTGTCTCAGCAAAAGACAAAGCCCGTTTTATTCTGCTGGCGGCTAAGCCTATCAAAGAACCTGTAGTGCAATACGGTCCTTTTGTGATGAATAAGCCAGAAGAAATTGAACAAGCTATCCGCGATTATCAGGCCGGAAAACTGACCAATAATCAGCAAGCCAAAACCATAGCTATTCATAAATCAATCTAAAATCTCTCAACTCTCTTACCCTGTAGGGGCGGTGGTTTATCCCCCGCCCGCCTATTGTTCGGGTATAATTTAGAAAGGGCAGATGGTATCATCTGCCCTTTCTAATTTTGAGGATCGGCAGATGCAACTTGTGGGTATTATCGGCGCTATGGAGCCGGAAATTGCAATTTTAAAAGCTCAACTGAGCGATATGACCACGGTCAAACTAGCGGATTATGAGTTTTATCAGGGCCGTCTGGCCGACACTGACGTGGTGTTAGTGCAATCTGGTATAGGCAAAGTGGCTTCCGCTGTCGCTACTACCTTATTAATCAGTCAGTTCAAACCTGATTGTGTCATTAACACAGGTTCAGCTGGTGGTTTTGACCCGGAGTTGAATGTAGGTGATGTGGTGATTTCTTCTGAAGTGCGTCATCACGATGTCGATGTCACAGCTTTTGGTTATGAAATTGGCCAGGTGCCACGTATGCCAGCAGCTTTTACGGCCCATCCTGCCTTGATCAGCGCTGCAGAACAAAGCATCAATACCCTGGGTTTTTGCAAAACTAAAAAAGGTTTAATCACCACTGGTGATGTGTTTATGTGCCAGCCTGAGCGTATTGCTCAAACCCGTGCACAATTTCCCACCATGCTCGCAGTGGAAATGGAAGGTGCAGCCATAGCTCAGGCTTGTTATCAGTTGAACACACCTTTTGTGGTGATCCGCAGCTTAAGCGATATCGCAGGCAAAGAGTCTCCAAGCTCTTTTGAAGCTTATTTAGAAATCGCCTCTAAAAACAGTTCTGCCATGGTGCTGGAGCTTCTGAAAAACCTTAAAACGGTTCAGCTTAGCTAAATGCCGTATTGGCTGGCTGATCTTTCAGCTTATCCACTGATACTGCTAAGCATGTGGTTGCTCGGCAGCCTGGTGCTTTTGCCGCAGGATTACCAGCCTTTAACCTTTTTCCGCATTTTCGCCAAACAGTTAGCTGCAAAAGTTCATCCGGATCCACACAGAGCGACCAGCCAGCAACTGATATCCGGCAGTTTGGCTTTAGCTCTGGTGATGTTGCCTACCCTTGCCCTGCTGGCACCTTTGTATTGGTTATCCGACTGGCCTTTAGTGCTGGATGCTTTACTGCTGTATTTTTGTCTGGACTTTGTCCATTACCGCCAGCAAAGCCATAAAATAGCTTTGGCTATGACCCAACAGCAAAACAGCAGAGCTAAAGATCTGTTGCAACCTCTGGTGTTACGTCAAACTCAAAGTTTAAGCAGTGCCGGCTTATGCAAAGCTAATATTGAAATGCTGTGGCTTCGTACCGCCAAGCAGTGGGTTGGTGTCAGTTTCTGGTTTTTAATAGGTGGTGGTTTAGCTGCTGTGGCTTATCGTTTGCTGTTGCTATGTAATCAGCAATGGAACGATAAACAAAACAACTTCCGTTATTTTGGTCGCCCTGCTTCTTTGTTAACTCAATGGGCCAGCTTTCCTGCCAGCCTGATCACGGCCCTGCTACTGGCGTTTCTGACTGATATTACAGGAGCATTCCGGCAATGGCGTGAAGCTTCTGCTTTGAAATTATGTTTACCTCATCTGCTTATTTTAGGTGCTTTAGCCTCTGCCTTGCGGGTCAATCTGGCAGGGCCTGTGATCTATCAGCACCAGAAAAATCAGCGCAAGCGCCTTGGACCTTCGCATTTACCTCAAGTGGGTGATGTGCTGGGCGCCCTCAAACTAAACCGGCAATTTCAGTTGTACTCTGCCTTTATTGTATTTATTTTCAGCCTGTTACAATGCCTTTGGTTTATTTATTAATAACCTGATAATTTTTGTAATAATTCTTTGGAACTATGCTGGACTTTTAAGCGCCATTCGCTGTATTTTCTAGGGCTTCTTACAGCAGATTGACACCTATAAAAATAACAACCGACCTACTGAGGAATAGTTTTGCCTGTTTTAGCCCTATTGCGCTACGTTTGCGGCTTGTTGTTGCTTGGTTGCTTTTGCCAATTCACTCTGGCCGCACCGCTATTGCAACCATTAACACCGGATCAAAACTTATCTCAGGGTTCAGTCAACGACTTATTGCTCGACCGTCAGGGTTTCTTATGGGTTGCTACCGATGCAGGTTTAAACCGCTTTGATGGCTATAAAAATCTGATCATAGGCGCGGGCTCTGCGCAGCTACAAAGTCTGGCTTTCACCAAATTACTGATAGACCAAAAACAACGTTTATGGGCCTTAGCACCACGCTCGGGTTTGTATGCCTTTGATCCAGTCCAGGCACAGCTGTTTTTACATGGATCTTTACCAGGTGCAATGACACTGGAAAACCGCTTTATCAATTTAACCCAGGCCGACAACGATGATTTGTTACTCAGCAGCAGAACTGAGTTGTATAGCTATCAGACAGACAACAGCCAGTTGACGCTGTTGGCAAAGCTGGCCGATCTGGATTTAGCCCATGCCCTGATCCGTACTGTACTCAATACCAAAGAATGGATTTTGCTTGGCACAAGCCACGGTTTAGTGCTGTATGACAAAACCACTAAAAAACTCAGTCTGGTACCACATTTACCGCAAGGGCAAACATTAGACTATCAACGTCATGTCAAAACTCTGGAACTCAACAAAGACCAGTTGCTGGTTGGAACAGTCGAAGGATTGTATCAACTGCAGCAGGATGAAATCACACAATTTCTGCAAACGGGACAAGCTCCGGTCAGTAAAGAGCTGATTGCAGGCCCCAATGTCTGGCAAATTCAGGTTCAGTCGGATCACTTCTTAGTAGGCACAGAACGTGGTTTATTGCGTTACACGCCAGAGCTCAACAGCACAGAACTGGTGTTAAAATTCAGCGAAAGTAACTTCAATTTATCCGACGATAATGTGGTGGCTTTGCAGCAAGATGGTCAGGGTGGTTATTGGCTTGGCAGTCGTTTTGATGGCGCTTATTATTGGCACCCTCGCAGCAAAGCTATCCGCAGTTTCAGTCAGACAGGCCCTGATGCCCTAAGCAATGACAAAATTACTTCTATTGCCGAAAAAAGCAGGGAAGAGCTTTGGCTTGGCAGCCGCAATGGCTTGAATTTATTAAATCTTGAAACTCAGCAGGTTCAGCATTTTCTGGTGAACCCGGATCCAAAAGCGGTCTGGCATACCAGCACCATCATGAATCTGTCGATGGATAAAGCAAATGACTTATGGTTTTTATCGTCCAGCGGTTTAAACTATTTTTCAGTTCAACATAAAGAACTGCAGCAGCCTAAGCTGCAGGATGCCAGTAAAAAAACGGTCCTGGAAACAGCGCGCCCAGGCAGTTGGCTGAATCAACAACTGCCCTTTTATCTACTGACAGAGCAAAGTTTTTATCTGTACAGCACAGAGACAGGTCAACTGGACGAACTGACAGACTTAAGTAAAAAGCTACCAGCAAGCACAGTGCGGATTATTTTAGGTAAATGGCCAGGCCAACCTGAATGGCTAGTGTTATCTGCTTATGAAAAAATCTGGTTATACAATGAAAAAACGAACGAACTGAAGCTGCTGTATCAAGCTGAAGCAAACCCTGCTTTTAGTATGCGTTTTGCCGACAAGATGGCGCTGGATAAAAACAATACGCTGTGGTTCAGTGCTTCAGATATAGGTTTGCTGGCCTTTGATACCAGTACTATGCAACTGAAACACCATTTTCACATTAAAAACAAACTCAATACCAATGTGGTTTACGCGGTCAACCATGATCAACTTGGACATATCTGGTTTTCCAGTTTACATGGCGTGTCTTCGCTTAATGTCGATACTCTGCATATTGAGCAGTTCAGTAAAAAAGATGGCTTAACCAGTAACGAATTTATCAGTCAAAGCAGTGACACCTTGAGTAATGGCGAAATGGCTTTTGGCTCAATACGGGGCCTGAATTTGTTGTCTCCGGTGGCCTTGACTGAACCCAGACGCAAACCCCGAATTGTTATTACTCAGCTGGATTTGTTGTCATCGCCTATCGAAAGTCCGATGACAGATTTATCTGGCCAGTCTTTTACTTTGCCTTACGACAGTCAGGGTTTAACCATTAGTTATTCCAGCCTGAACTTCCGTGACAGTGGCAAAATGCGTTATCGCTACTGGCTGGATGGCCCGCAGCGTTTGGTGTTTCCTGAGCAAAGCTCAAGCTCAGTGATGTTTCCACAACTGACGCCGGGCGATTACCAGTTTAATGTAGTGGCTGTGTCCCCTGTCACAGGCCTTGAAAGTGAAGTAGCAACCTTACGCCTTCAGGTGCAACCTGCGCCATGGCTTAGCCATTGGGCCTTTATAGCTTATGCTTCTGTTTCTTTGATTGTGATGTTGTTTTACCTGCGAACCCGGCAAAAACAACAACGTATGCTCAAAGTAGCCCACGCCAAAGTAACAGCCAGTGAGCAACGCTTAAAACAAGCTCTGGACTCTATCGATAGTGGCGCCTGGGAATGGCATGCCCATAAAAATATTATGTTCGCCTCCAGGATATACAGCATGCTGGGCTATCAGGAAGCACTGAATCCGCTGGCAATGACCCAGCACTTGTCATTATTGCATCCGGAAGATAAAGAGGCTTACCAGCAAGCCTGGCAAAAGCTGATGCAAACACCGGATAAAACCTTCGACCACACCTACCGTATGCAGCATAAAAACGGCAAATGGCTGTGGTTTCGCGACATAGGTAAAGTGGCTGAAGTAGATGATAAAGGCCAACCTGAGCGGGTGATAGGTACCTTCAGTAACATTACCGAAACCAGAGCAAACCAGGAAAAAGCCCGGTTATTTGGTGAAGCTTTCCAGCAAACCCGTGACTGGGTGGTTATTTTAGATGCCAGTCAGCGTGTCATAGCTGCAAACCAGTCTTTTGCTGATGTATTTGGATCTGTGGATCAGTATTTGGTCAGCCCTAAAACCCACCATCTGGGTATCAGTTTGCAACGCCGTCGTTTCTACACAGCATTATTACGTGGCTTAACCGTCAACCAGCACTGGCAAGGTGAAGAGTTGGTGCATACGCCGGATGGCAAAGAGCGCCCTACCCTTATTAATATCAGCGCTATTGGCGATATAGATAAAGTAGAGTTTTTTGTGTTGGTGTTTACCGACATCACAGCGCAAAAAGTGGCAGAAGAAGAATTACGTTATTTGGCCAGCTACGACTCACTGACAGGCTTGCCTAACCGTACTTTGCTGATGGATCGCATTCAGCATGGCATTGAGCAGGCAAAACGAGCGAAAAAATCTCTGGCTTTGTGCTTTATCGATCTCGACAAATTTAAGCAGGTAAACGACTCCTTAGGCCATGATGTTGGCGATCAATTGCTGCAGGAAGTAGCCAGACGTTTGCGTGCCACTTTAAGAGAAACAGACACCATAGCGCGCTTGGGCGGTGATGAATTTGTGGTGCTGCTGGAAAGCTATAAAAACGATGACAATATCAGCCATGTTGCACGCAAAATGCTGCAGTCGATTGGCGAGCCGATGCAGTTGGGTATTCATACCGTCAGCGTATCACCCAGTATTGGCATCGCAGTTTATCCGGACGATGCAACAGACGCGAATTCATTACTCAAACATGCTGACGTTGCCATGTATCACGCCAAAGATCTGGGCCGTAATAACTTCCAGTTTTTTATTGCTGAAATGAACGAAAAAGCCCATATGCAGCTGGCCAAAGAAACTCAGTTGCGTCAGGCCTTTAAAGATGGCGAATTTATCAACTACTACCAGCCTATTGTGGATTGTCGCAGTCAGTCGGTGATAGGCGTTGAAGTCTTAATGCGCTGGATCCACAAAGGCATCTTCATTCCACCGACTGAATTTATTCCTATGGCAGAAGATTTACGTCTGATTATTCCTATGACCTTATCTTTGCTGGAACGGGCTTTGGTCGATTTACAGCAATGGCGTCAGGCCGGATTAGATTTGTACTTGTCGGTGAACTTATCCACCAGTCATTTAGAACAGCTGTCCTTGGCAGAACATACGGAAAAGTTGCTGAATAAATACCAGTTACCCGCTTCTTGCCTGCGTTTTGAGGTGACTGAAAGTGCCCTGATGCGGGACCACGAAAAAGCTATTACTACTATGCTGGCGCTGAACCAACTGGGTATTCAGCTGGCTTTGGATGACTTTGGTACAGGGTATTCTTCATTAAAATATTTAAAAGAATTGCCGATAGACGCCATTAAAATTGACCGCAGTTTTGTCAAAGACATCGGCATAGATCCAGACGATGAAACCATTATCGAAGCGATTTTGTCGATGGCAGGCAGCTTAGGCATGAGTTGTGTTGCTGAGGGTGTAGAAACTGAACAACAACTGGCATTTTTCAGCAGCCGTCAGTGTTATCTCATTCAGGGGTATTTATTCGCCAAGCCGATGCCAGCAATTGAGCTGATTAACTGGCTGCATAGTGAACACTTAAATTAAGTAGTAATAACGCCCGTCTGCGCAGAAACTTTTACTTGAGGGAGGTTTCTCGCAGGGCCGCAGGCGTCGAATGACGCGGATTGTTAGCGATTTCCAAGCATGAACGCACGAAGCTGCCGCTCCTCTCGCATGACATAAAGGACGAGAACCCGCTGCTCATCCTCACGATAAAAAATACGACAGGGTGGAACCACTAACTCCCTGTATACCGAATCAGGGAGCTCTGGAGGGATCCGCCCGGATTTGGGGAAAGTTTCCAAACGCCCGGTCTTGTCGAAAACGTCCTTAACGAGAGCGCTTGCGGCAGCAATATTGTCCAAAGCAATGTACTCAGCTATAGCATCCAGTTCTTGAAGGGCGGGTTCAGTCCAGATTACTTCAGCCATTTACTCATTTTCTCTTTGGCCTCGCTTTGGCTATAGGTTCTTCCCTCAAGTACAGCACGCTCTCCTCGGGCAAGCCCCTCAAGCAGCGCTAGCCGACGCTGCATGAACTCATAATCCTGCACATCAACAAGGTATGCGGATGGCTGGCCATGTTCCGTAATCAGTACGGGCTCTTTCGACAGATGCAGATCTGCCAGAATCTTTGTCGCCTGACGTTTGAGGTTCGTAACGAGTTCAACTTTCATGGGGTTACCCTGATCTAAATTCCAAGTGATACTATAGTATCACTTGGCAGGGAAGGCAATCGCAGCTGATGCCCGTATTTGCGGCTGGTTTGGAGCGCAGCGGAAAACCAGTCCGGCAACATGCGCTTGTTAAGTGCTTGACTGCGATCTGACTTGAGCAATCAAACATTTTTCTGCCTCATTTAACTTTTCAAACATTTCGCCTGCGGCTTTATTCGCACTTTGCGGAACTTCCGGTCCAGAAATATCAAACTTATTTTGCGCTGCTGTACCTTCGGAGAAGCTAATTAGATCTTTTACTTCTTCAGAAAGTATTGCACCATGCTTGGACAAGTACTTCCCTAATTCCGCCTCTATTTTACCGAAGCTATGGGCAATTTCATCGCATGCCTCATACCAATCCATTCCTGGATTCGAGTAAGTAGGAAGAAAACTTCGTCTAAGGGACACGAACTCCGACGCCGCTTCAAATTCCTTTTCAAATAGAAACTCAGATTTCTTTAGTTTTACTTTATAGCTTTCGGTTTCATGTGTTAGCTTACTTCTTAAAGACTCTAGAGCATGCGCGTGTTCTGCTTTCTCTTTTTCCATAAGGCGGTTTGCCCATACTTTTCCAAGCCAACTGGAAAAACCAAAGATAATTGCAGCGCCACCACCTAATGCGGCCAAAATCGCCCCTGATATTTCTAAAACTGTTTGAAGTTCCATAGCTTTCCTTGCACTTAACATTTGGTTAGGGGGCGGACTTTAGCTCGTCCCTTGAGCGTAGCAAACGATTTGAACCATTTGTTAGCTTACTTACCACACCTTGGGCAGGCTCCAGGCGTTGGTGCGAAATTAATGGTTGTAAAACCCGTAGATTCACCAATGAAATCACCGCCTCTATGCTCAATACCTACACCAGGAACTCCCTTGCTTAGTTTTTGAAGTAGTTCTATTTTTTCGGCGTTGTTCAATACAAGTATCTGGCGAATGATTTCGTTTACTTTAGTACTCATGTTTTCTCCTATTTAAAAATTCCCACAGGCTGTGCATTTTCCCGGTTTTTGCGAGATTGGGATGCTGCCGCATAGCTGACATTTCTGTTTGTAATATTTCAGGGACTCAAAATTTGCAAACCGTTTTTCTTTGTCTTTAATATTCTGGCCGAGGTCTTTTAGCTCACGAGCTTCATATAGTGCTTTTAATTGCTGGTAGCGCTCAAGTAATCGGGCTGAGTCTTTTTCTTCCGGGAGCGATTTAAAGGAGTTATATAACTCCGTATTGCTGCGCAATGATTCAACTGCATATTCGTATGACTCATCCCACCTTGCAACTATTGACCAGGTTGAGAGAGCAAGTTGGATTGCGGCAGCAATTCCAGCTATCGCTATGAGGTATGGTGTAAGCTTTTCATGGGTCCCAAATGAAAGAAAGATGCTGCCAGCCATTATGGGAGTAATTAATCCTAGAAAAGTTATTAGGGTGCGTAGAAACTTTAGGCTACTTGCTCGTTTTTCAAAAATACGTGTTGTACCGAAGCAATAAAACTCATAGTCCTTTGCTGTTTCTTTGATTTCGGATTCGGTCATTATTTAACCTTGTAAGCTAACGCCCGCTTAAACAGCGAGCAACTTGTTGCGAGTCCAGCGGCCACAGGCTGCGATGTTTAAGGCGCTTGTTAGACTTTTGCAATATACGCATATACGGCCAACTCAACTAATAAATACCACAATACACATCCTAGCGAAATTCCGGCGGATATAATTGCTTCCCTTCTCCCGTAATACTCCCCTTCAAGTCGTCTGCTAAAAATAATGAAGCCAACAATGAAGAAGCAAATTAGATAAGGCGGAATGAAAGTTGGGAAATCGTGTACGTTTGACGCAATAGATGTTTGAGGTGCAGCAATGAGAATTCGAACAACAAACGCAATTATTGCTGTCAGATAAATAGCACGAAATGGATTGTTTATTTTAAATAATAGATAACGCTTCCCTAGCAACTTTAAGAAAATAGCAGGTATCAAGGTAATAACAAGAAACCCAACGCAGATGACAAGCCCAATAAGAAAGAATGGAGGAACAGAAGTCATAATTG
>NZ_JAJOYT010000015.1 GCF_021290965.1 Rheinheimera faecalis
ACGCTTCGCGTTGTTCAAAAATATTCCAGATTTTTTTGTATTCGCCGCCATCCATGGCGCTCACCCTGTCGGGCCAACGCTTCGCGTTGTTCAAAAATATTCCAGATTTTTTTGTATTCGCCGCCATCCATGGCGCTCACCCTGTCGGGCCAACGCTACGCGTTGTTCAAAAAAATTCCAGATTTTTTTGTACTCGCCGTCATCAATAGCACTTATCCTGTCGGACCATCGTCACTTTGTTTCGATGTTAACAATTGCTCCGGACAATTGTTTGTGTCCAAAATTTGGAAGGCTGTCTGGCGACAGCAGTTCAGTTGGTTGCTTGCACTCCTTCACATACTTCTGTTTTTTCTGACCTTTTTGCCCTTTAGCTGTGTTTACCGTATTAGAATGCATCATCATGCCTCTACTGATGCCGGAGCCTTTATGATCAAAACTGCCGTTATAGGCTATGGCTTGTCAGCCAAAACCTTTCATTTGCCTTTTATTTTGCTACAACCAGAGCTCGAGCTGATGGCGATCAGCAGTAGTCAGCCCGAATTGCGGCTGGATTATCCGGATATAAAGCATTACCAAAATGCTGATGAGCTTATCCGTCTCTCTGATGCAGAGCTTGTAGTCATCACCTCACCCAATGACAGTCATTACCCGCTGGCAAAACAAGCTTTGCTGGCAGGAAAACATGTGCTGGTAGAAAAACCTTTTGTGTTGACGGAGGCGGAGGGGTGGGAGCTGTTTGAGCTGGCTGAGCAACAACAACGCCAGCTTTTTGTTTACCATAACAGGCGTTTTGACGGTGACTTTCTGACGCTACAGCAGTTGCTTGAGTCTGGTGAACTTGGAGCTATCCGTTATTTTGAATCGCACTTTGACCGTTTCCGGCCTGTGCCAAGGCAACGCTGGCGTGAACTGCAAGGAGAAGGGACCGGGATTTTATACGACCTGGGGCCACATTTGATTGATCAGTCCATCGCCTTATTTGGTGCACCAGAAGCATTAACGGCACGCTGTCGCGCTTTACGTCAGGGCAGTGACACTGTGGACTATTTCCATTTGATGTTGCACTACACTGACAAAGAAGTTGTGCTGCATTCCAGTCCTTTTTGTGCGCTGCCAACCACTCGTTTTATTTTGCAGGGTGATTTGGGTTGTTATCATAAAACAGGCTTGGATCCGCAGGAAGATGCGTTAAGAGCAGGTCAAAAACCTGTCGGCGTAGATTGGGGATTGGAGCCTGAAGCTATGTATGGGGTAGTGGCTAACGCCGATGGCCAAAAAACTTATCCAACTTTAGCTGGTAATTATCAGCTGTTTTACCAGCAATTGGTGGCCGCTTTACAACATGGAAAAACCAGCCCTGTTTCTGCAACCGAAGCTTTGCAAGGCATTCGGCTGATAGAACTAGCGCTGCAAAGTCAGCAGCGTGGCTGCACAGTGGAGTTCTGAAGGATGTTCTCTGCTGCAGCCAAACAGCTGGTCTCTGGCGCTCTGTTGTGTTGTGTTTTTTTTCCTGTGTTGGCACAGAGCCAGCAGGCACCACAGACTAAGCTCCAGGTGAGTGCTGCGTCCGATACTTTTTTTCCGCAGCAAAAGCCAGCAGAGCAAGGGTTGAATGAGCAGGTGTTGCAACAACTTTTGCTGCAAATTCAGAATAAAACCAAGCCCGGTTATCAGCAGGTGCATAGCCTGCTGTTGTATAAATCCGGCGCTTTGGTGGTTGAGCACTACCAAAAAGGCAATAACGACTTTATCAACTTTGAACAGGGGATAAAGTTGGTCAAAGGTCAGCAGGATTTTGTCTGGTCTATTGATCAACCTCATTATGTTGCTTCAGTGACAAAAGCTGTGACGGCCACCTTAACGGGAATCGCTTTACGGCAGACAGGTTTGACTGTCGACAGCACTTTGGCCCAGCTGTTACCACAGCATCCGATGATCAAAGCTGATCCGCTAAAAGCCAGTATTAGCCTGCATCAGTTATTGTCCATGCAAGCAGGTTTTGTCTGGGATGAATGGACAGGCGATGATTTAGTAAAACTGTGGCAACAGCAAAATTTTGTGAATTACCTGCTGCAACAACCTAATACCGGGCCAGGCAAAAGCTGGGTTTACAACAGTGCTTTACCCAATCTGGTATTACGCCTGATACAGCGTGAGCTAAAGCAGCCGTTGCAGCCTTGGGCTAAACAGCAGCTGTTTGATAAATTAGGATTTAGCCAGTATCGCTGGGACACTCAGCCCGATGGTGTACCTGAAGGCTCGGCTCGTTTATGGCTGAGGCCCCGCGATATGCTCAAATTAGGAGTTCTGTATTTGCAGCAAGGCCAGTGGCAAGGTGAACAGTTGCTACCCTCTGGCTGGGTGCAACAAATGACCAGCCGTCAGGCCGGAAGCTCAGCTGGCGATTATGGCTATTATTTCTGGCTACGAAAGCAGGACGGAGTCTCTTATTACACAGCAGAAGGCGATGGTGGTCAGTACATTGCAGTATTTCCAACTCTGGATATGGTGCTGGTGCTGACACAAGGCAATTACCTGCAATGGCCTGTCTATAAAGCCCAGGCCGATCGTATTATTCAGCAGTTGATTTTAAGTACCCAAGCTCAGCCTGCGGATAAAACCGGTGGCTGATACCCCGGAACCTGTGTTGCCGCAGCGCTTTTCGTACCACAGCCTTTGCCATCTGGTGTGTCAGTTGGGCATTGGTAAACCCGCACATAATCGACTTGCATCTGTTGTGGCCAGATGCCCAGATCCACCCCTTTTTCATTGACGTTTTCCGGCCAGTTGCCACCTACGGCCAGATTCAGCAGTAAATGAAAAGGCTGATCAAAAGGTGCTGCACCAGCAGCTTGCTGCCAGGCCCCGTCTTTAGATAAAGACTGACTATACCAGCCTTGTTGGGTCTGAGTGGCGTAATGCACGTTATCGATATACCAGCGAATTTCTCCTTCTTCCCATTCCAGCGCGTAAACATGAAATTGTTCAGTGGGCTTAAAGTGGCTGGCTTTATAGCTGGTGCCTGAATAGAGATTGCCCGGAGGCTGCCTGCCATAATGCAAAGTGCCATGCACCCGCTGCTCGCTTTGGCCCGGAGCCGTTATATCATCGGTGATAGTGCCAAGATTCACCGCTTCCATAATGTCAATTTCACCGGAAGAAGCCCAACCACCATAACGCCACTCTGTAGGTAACATCCAGATGGCAGGCCAGCTGCCTTGTCCTGATGGCAATTTAGCTTTGATTTCAAAGCGACCATAAGTCCAGTCCCCTTTACCTTTGCTGCGAAGGCGTGCTGAAGTAAATTCACGCTGAGTGGTGATGTTTGGATCGTAGTGGGCTGTATAGTCCTGAGCCGCAGGGCCTGAGAAGTTTTCTTTGAGCGCTGTGATGGTGAGTACGCCGTCTTTGACCCTGGCGTTTTCAACTCTGTTGGTATAACACTGACGTTCGTTATTACCGCCCCCGGCGCAGTTCACTTCAAAGCTCCATTTGTTTAAATCGAGCTGATGGCCGGAGAACTCATCTTGCCAGACTAATTGCCATTGCGGATTGTCAGCTGTCGAAGTTGCTTTTGCTGAGTCGCTGGTGCCGCAGCCGCCCAACAACACAGCAGCGACAGGGCTTACAACATAATAAGAAATTTTGCAGTGCATCCGTCCAACCTTGTAGATCTGAAAGTGCTTTCATCTATAGCAGAATCTGACGGGCTGACAAGTAGTCTGTGAGGTTTGTAATTGAATTGGACCGGGTTAACTGATCACGGCAGGGCAGGCTTTATTACGACCTTCGGCTTTCGCTTTGTACATTGCATGGTCTGCTAATGTCAGCAGATGCTCGGCTTTGGCGCCAGGGTACACAGTGATGTAGCCCAGACTGGCGCTGAGTTCTATCGGCTGGTTTTGCCAAATCAACTGGCAGCCAGCAAGAGTGATCCGGATTTTTTCGGCGATCAGAGGAAGCTCTGTTGCGGTAACGCCTGGGAATAACAATAAAAACTCTTCGCCACCATATCGGCTGACTAAGTCCTGAGTGCGCACTACAGCAGATAAGGTGGTAGCGCATCGACGCAAGGCTGCGTCTCCGGCGTCATGGCCTAAACTGTCATTAATCAGTTTGAAGTGGTCCAAATCCAGCAAAATCAGGCTGTAACTTTGTTGCTGTTTTTGCCACTGCTCATGCATTTCCTGCAGTTTTTTTAATACTGCTCTTCTGTTCCACAAGCCTGTCAGTTGATCCCGCTCAGCAAACTGACGGATTTTTGCAACCAGGCGGGCTAAAGCTCCGCCGATCATCACTATATTAATGGTTAATGTCAGGATGACGCAGAACCATAAAAAGGGCATAGCTTCTGCTGTATATGTGGCAACAAAGCTGTCAGCATGAGTTTCTGGCCAGAGCAAAATCAGGGTCCTGGCGAAAAAAACAGCAGTTGCAATAAACAGAGGTGCAGACATCAGACAAGCAGCGGCAATACCAAAATCCTTTTGTATGGCCTGAAAATTATGTTGGCTGGCTGAAAATAAAAATATAGTGGCAGTGACTGAAAACACCACACCCAAAAAAATCGGATCCAGTTGTTGTAAATGGCCAGTAAGCATCAGCAGGCAGGTGAAGAGTAAAATCAGACCATCACGTTTCACACTTGAATGCAGTTTAAATAACTCTTGAATACCCCAGCCAATCAGCATAAAGCTGGACAATATGGCGATGTCGGCAAGTAACCAGTTCAGAAAACTGACGTTTGATGTGTGTACAGTGAGTAAGTAGATACCGGCGCTTAACGACATATTGGCGAAAAAAAAGCGAATACTGGCTTTAGGCGCTATACGCAATGGCCTTGCCATAAAACCCCAGGCGACACCTGCGACCAGAGCTAACAACAAGATAAAAGAGATCAGAAGTTCTGATCCAGGATGACTATTCATAAATTTTTAGTTCTGTCCGGCGGGCAATAAAACCACTTTATTGAGCGCTTTAAGTCGTCTGCGAAAGGCAGTGTAAAAATTCAGCGTACTACATCCTGACAGCTGATCATTGATTTGTATACAGAAGTAAAACAGCGGTTTACAACTGGTCGGACATTATAAAGCTAAACAGGGTATTCACGTAGCAAAAAATGCCACAATTTTAGCCAATATCCAGAAGCATTTGACCTGACTCAGTTTTTTTGTTGCACAAAATAACTGACTTGAGCCCTTGGGTTTAAATAGGCAAAAACCTCAGGTGGCAAGGCTTTGGGTTTAATCACTTTTTCAATCGAAAGTTTATTGGCTTCTAAAGTGACTATGGCCGCTTCAAGCCGCGGTACATCTGCATCATAAATCAGTACGTTAGGGTAGAGCATAGCGTCGGAGTTAACCGCCATGACGATGCCCACTCTTTTATCCGACAGCATCACCACAGTACCTGGTGGATAAATCCCCATCATCTTAATCATGACTTTCATTTCCAGATCGCCCAGTTTGCCTTTCATGGTTTTAAACATCACAGATAAAGCATGATGAGGAGAACGGGCCTGTGTCATATCTGCCGGATGACAGAGGTTATCAAATTCATTTACTACAGCGACAATTCGGGCCAACTTGTTAATGGCATCCGCTTTTAAACCTGCCGGATAACCGCTACCGTCCAGATACTCATGATGCTGCTCTACTATAGCTTTGGCTTCAGCTGGGAATTGTTGGGTCAGGCCAAGCAGCTCCAATCCAAGTTTTGGATGAAGTTTGATAAAGTTTTGCTCAGGCGTTGTTAAGGCTGTGGTTTTTCGAAGGATCTGGCTCGGGATTTTCAACTTACCTATGTCATGGAACATGGCACCTAAACCGACCCATTTCACTTCATCTGCGCTGTATTTTAAGTTTTTTGCCAGCATCATCGCCAGGATAGACACGTTTAGTACATGAAAGTACATCGACTCCTGCTCTTTACCCGCTTGTGAAATCAGATGCAATACCAGTGCATCTTCACTCAGAATAGTGTCGGCCAGATTGCTGATCAGTTGGGTTGCATCTTCAATTGCGTTAAGTGGACGGCCCTGAACTTTGGTCATCAGATTGCGGACTTGCGCCATGGACTGGGCAAAAGCTTTTTCGGTTTTTTGCAGCTCGCGTCGGTGTGCTTTGGCTTGCTCTATCCGTTGTTCTTTATCCAGTTGCATTTGAGTACGCAACTGCACATCTTCTAAACCTTGTGTAACAGAGCAGTCTGTGGTGTCCGTTGAGGTATCAAGAATAACCGAGCTGCGCTCCGGATAAAAATAGACATAATCCAGCTCAAGCGACTGAATAATACGGATCTGCTGCACTGATTCCACGACCAGTTTATTGGTCAGAAAAGGATGCTTCATCCAACCTACAGGCAACTTAATGGCATAACCCAACTTAATATCTTTTGGCGCTATCTTTACTGGCAATTGAACAACAACCTCTGCTGAGTAGTTAATCCGGACGCTCTACCGGCGGCTTTATAATAGAGAACAGTATCAAAGGCAATATAGGATTACAGTTTTTATCACTTTCATGTGCTGGCACAATAAATGCTCAAATTTTTGGGAAGTTCAGATCTCAGGTTTTAAGGCGTTACCTATGGCAGAGCAATTAAGGTATAGCAGGCATTTTCTGCTGTCGCAGTGGGACGAAGATTGTCAGCAGCAGCTGGAGGAAAAAAAAGTTCTGCTGGTCGGCCTGGGTGGTGTCGGTTCTGCCGCTGCACCTTATCTGGTGAGCTCTGGTCTTGGTCACTTAACATTGGTGGATTTTGACCAGGTCAGCTTAAGTAATTTGCCGCGCCAGTTGTTGTATCAGGATGCCGATCTGGGGTTGGCTAAAGCAGCAGTGGCAGAGCGAAAACTGCAGCTGGTTAACCCAGGTTGTATGCTGCAAAGCTGGCATGAACAAGTCACGGCTGATAGCCTGAATCACAGGCTGGCTGATTTTGATTTGGTTTTTGATTGCACCGATAACCTGAATAGCCGCCAGCAGTTACAGCTGGCCTGTTATCAGCAACAGAAACCTTTACTCACTGCGGCTGCTGTGCGGCTGGAGGGTCAAATCAGTTATTTTCCTGTCTCTGCCACAGGTCCTTGTTATTGTTGTTACAGCAGTGCTTTGGCACAGCAGGAATTTAGTTGTCTGGATCAGGGCGTATTATCGCCTTTGGTCGGAGTGATTGGTAGTTTAGCTGCGTTGGAAGCGGTAAAAATTCTGGCTGGTTTAGGTTCTGAGTTGGCCGGACAGCTCTGGTGTTTTGATGCGTTGTTTAGTCAGTGGCAACAGGTACAAATTATTAAAAATCCGCATTGTCCTGTTTGTTCTGCTGCACTTTAAGTCCGATAGCACTGCACTTTTTTAGGTCAGTCTGCACCAGAATCATGCCCTTTTCCCAGCAGCCCTCTGTGCTATCCGGCTGCAACCAGCCAAAAGTCAGCAGACAGGGGTTGGCATCGGCTTTGCTTACTCTTTCAACAACATTATGGGCAAAGGCGCTCGTCTTACTGCTTCTTCTTCGGGAAGCAGGGACGGGCGTTTTTTATTGGAAGAGGAAAAGACATGCAACTACAAAGCACTTGCCCTTATTGTGGTGTGGGTTGTGGCATAGTCGCCGATCACCAAAGTGGACTGCAGCTGTCTGGCGATAAAGAGCATCCGGCCAACTATGGGCGTTTATGTGTCAAAGGCTCGGCTTTGGCCCAAACTCTGGGCCAACAAGGACGCTTGCTGGCGCCGAAAGTGGATGGTCAAACCGTCAGCTGGTCTGAAGCTATAGACACTGTAGCCAGCAGGCTTAGCGCTATTATTGCGCAGTATGGACCTGGGTCTGTGGCTATGTATTTGTCAGGCCAGCTGCTGACCGAAGATTATTATGTCGCCAATAAGCTGATGAAAGGTTTCATTGGTAGCCCTCATGTCGATACCAATTCCAGACTCTGTATGGCTTCTACTGTGGCGGGCCACAAACGTGCTTTTGGCGCCGATATAGTGCCGGGTTGTTATGCCGATATTGAGCTGGCGCGTTGTTATATTCTGGTTGGAGCCAATATGGCCTGGAATCATCCGGTGTTATTTCAGCGCATTCAGGCCTGCAAACAGCAAGACCCCAGCCGTAAAATTATCGTGATAGACCCACGCCGCTCCGCCAGCTGCGAGGGAGCTGACTTGCATCTGGCGCTGAAACCCGGCTCGGACCTGTTGTTATTTAATGGCTTGTTGAGCTTTCTTGCCAAAGAAAACCAGCTGGATCACGACTTTATCCTCGCCCATACCCAAGGTTTTTCCGAAGCACTGGCGACTGCACAGCAACAAGCCGGCACTATAGAGCAAGTGGCCTTGGGCTGCGACTTAACCGCAGAGCAAGTGGCAGCTTTATACCGTTGTTTTATCGATGAGCCTTTGACCTTAACTTTGTTTTCACAAGGGGTGAATCAGGCGCAAAACGGCACAGATAAAGTCAACGCTATTATCAACTGCCACTTGGCCACAGGCCGCATCGGCAAAGCAGGTTGTGGGCCTTTTTCGCTTACAGGTCAGCCCAATGCGATGGGCGGGCGCGAAGTGGGAGGGCTGGCTAATCAACTGGCGGCTCATATGGATTACAGTCAAAACGCCGATATCGAACTGGTGCAGGAGTTCTGGCAAGCGCCAAACATCTGTCGTCAGCCCGGTTACAAGGCGGTGGACTTATTTACAGCTGTCGAGCGGGGGGACGTAAAAGCCATCTGGATTATGGCCACCAATCCTGTGGTCAGTATGCCGGAAGCCGATAGGGTGAAAGCGGCGCTGCAGGCTTGTCCTTTGGTGATAGTGTCTGACATTGTCAGCCACACCGATACCATAGCCTGTGCTGATATAGTGTTGCCTGCCACAGGCTGGAGTGAAAAAGACGGCACTGTGACGAACTCAGAGCGGCGTATTTCACGGCAACGCGCCTTGTTACCTGCGCCCGGTTTGGCGCGGCATGACTGGCAAATTATTTGTGATGTTGCCAAAGCTATGGGCTTTGCTGAACATTTTAATTACAGCGGGCCTGCCGATATTTTTGCCGAACATGCGGCTTTATCTGCCTATAAGAACAGTGGCCAGCGGGCTTTTGATTTATCTGGTTTGATGCAGTTAACAGTACAGCAGTATCAGGATTTAGCACCTGTGCAATGGCCGGTGAACAGCAAATATCCGGATGGGGCCTCTCGTTTAGGCTCTGATGGCCAGTTTTATACAGCATCAGGCAAAGCAGGTTTTATTGCGGTCTCTCAGCAACAAGCTGCTGACGTGGCTGCGGATCATCTGCTGCTCAACACAGGTCGTATCCGGGATCAGTGGCATAGTATGACCAGAACAGGCCGCGCAGCTGCTTTGCTGCAGCATAGAGCCGAGCCTTTTCTGGAGGTGCATCCACAGGACGCAGAGCAATTAGGCCTCACCGATGGTGGTTTGGCTCGTTTATCGAATTCATTAGGTCAGATGGATGCTCGTGTCCGTTTGACTGAAGCTCAGCGTAGTGGCGAGTGTTTTGTGCCTATTCATTGGACCGATCAGTTTAGCAGCCAGGGCCGCTGCGATGTGCTGGTCCCCGCTTTGGTCGACCCGGTTTCAGGCCAGCCAGCGTTAAAACAAGCGCAAGTAAAGATCCTGCCTTTAAATTTACACTGGCAGGTCTGGCTGATGCTAAAGCCAGAACTGGATGAACAGCTGTGGCCTTTGTGTCGCAGCAGTGGTTATGCCAGCAAACAAAAACAGAGCCAGACTGTGCTTTATCAGTTGGAATTAGCAGAAATGGATTTGGCACTTGCAGCTGGCACTGGATTGGATGCAGCCAGGCTGCAGCTGTGGTTGTCCTCTTTAGGTATTCAGCCAGAGTTGTGTAGTCAGGCCTTAACCCTTGGTCATTACAGAGCCGCTGCTTTTCAGGCGGAGCAGTTAAGTTGTTGTGTTTTTATCAGTCCTGAACCACTGAATTTAGCTTTGGAGTATCTGGACCAGCAATTTAATAAAGAGCTCAGCTTGAGCGAAAGGCGGCAGTTGCTGACAGGCCGAAGCAGGTCTGGCGAGGCGCAAAGTGCAGTAATTTGCAGCTGTTTTCAGGTGTGTGAAGCCTCAATTTGTGCGGCCATTCGGCAAGGCTGTCAGAGCTATCAGCAACTTGGGCAGCGGCTGAAATGTGGCACCAATTGCGGTTCCTGTATTCCTGAATTAAAAGCCCTGATAGCCTCAGAGCTTAGCCTGCAAGGAGAAAGGTTATGAGCCACAGCGTTATGAGTAGCAGCGCATGTTTGCAGCAACAAAGTTTAAGTGTGGCAGATGCGCTGGAGCTGATGTTGGGCGAAGTACAGCCTCCCACTCAACGTCAGTACTGCCCTTTGCCAATGCTTTTAGACAAAGTGCTGGCAGAAGCTGTCTATAGCCCGGTCGCTATGCCGGCTTTTACTCAGTCTGCTATGGATGGTTATGCGCTACGATATGAGGATCTTCAGGCTGGTGTTGCTTTAGAGCTGGTTGGCACTGTTTTGGCAGGGCAACAGGCCCGGCAAACTTTGCAAGCAGGTCAGGCTATGGCGGTGATGACGGGGGCCGCTATTCCACATGGTGCAGACACTGTGTTGATACAGGAATATTGTAGGGTGGAACAAGGCAAACTCAGGTTCGATCCACAGCAAGGTTACAAAAAGGGCGACCATATCCGCTGGATTGGCGAAGATTTAGCAGCTGGTGCTTTGTTATTTGCTGTGGGACATAGAGTGGGCGCTTTGGACCTGGCGGTTTTAGCTGCTTCAGGTCTGGCCGGTGCCCAAGTCTATACCCGACTGAAAGTGGCCTTTTGCTCCAGTGGTGATGAGTTAACAGAACCAGGTCAGCCGTTAAAGCCCGGTCATTGTTACGATGCCAACAGATATTTATTGCACGCAGCGTTACAGCGGCTTGATTGCGAAACCTTGGATCTGGGTGTTGTGCCGGACAATCCGGATCTATTACGACAAGTTTATTTACAGGCCAGTACAGAGGCGGATCTGTTGATTTGTTCTGGTGGCGTGTCGGTAGGCCAGGCTGATTTCACCCGACAGGTGCTCACCGAACTGGGACAGGTGCAATTCTGGCAGGTGGCAATCAAGCCGGGTAAACCTTTTGCCTTTGGCAAATTAGGCCATTGCTGGTTTTTTGGTTTACCGGGTAATCCGGTGTCTGCTGCCATCACATTTCAACAGTTGGTATTGCCAGTGTTAGAAAAAGCGGCTGGAGTTGTAGCTTTGCCTTCAGCCGATTTTTATACCACTGCAGCGGCAGATTTTGGTAAAAAGCCGGGGCGGTTGGAGTTTCAGCGTGCGCGTTTTTGCACTGAACAAGATTCAGGCTCCGTAGTGCCTGCCGCCAGTCAAAGTTCTGCAGCCTTAATTGAACTGGCGCGTGCTGATACGCTCGTGGTGTTGCCTGCTGCAGGTTCAGGTGTCAAAGCCGGGCAGCAAGTACAGCTGCAGCCTTTGGCGTTTTGTTTACGCTAAATCGCATAAAACAGCTGGTTAGATTGCTGTGATGACAGCTGCTGTTGCCGCTGCAACTGGCCTTGTTTTAACCAGATTATTTCCTCGCAGTAGAGGCATAAATCTTCCATTTGATGACTGACCCATAGCAGCATAAAACCTTGTTGTTGCTGATAAAGTTTCAGCTTTTTAAGCACTGCTGCTTTTTGTTGATGATCCAGATGGGCCAGCGCTTCATCCAGCAACAACAGGCGGGGTTTGGCGATAAGTGCCTGAGCTAAAGCCAGCTTTTGCTGCTGCCCTGATGACAGCTGTGACGGATACAAGGTCAGCAGCTGCTCTAATTCAAAGTCCTGAATAATCTGCTTGATATCTGCAGTGGATTTGCTCCAACTGCTGGCCAGCTCTAACTGTTGCAGCGCCGTTTTATGTGGCATTAATACAGCTTCAGGTGCCAGATAGAGCGCTTTACGCTTTGATAACGGCTGCCCAAAGGAGCCTTGTTGCCATAACTCGTCATTAAAACTGCAATGCTCTGTGGCCGTTGGCAATAGTCCGGCTATGGCTTTAAGCATCGAGGTTTTACCACTACCGGATTGGCCATAGATGCCAATCCAGTGATTGTTAAGCTCCAATTCCAGCTGCAAATGGAAGTTGCAGGTCGTCCAGTGTAGCTTTAGCCGCAGACTCATTGCTGGTTCCTTTGCTGCTGCACTCTCTGTTGTGGGCCTCGCTGTTGCTGATACAACCAAAACAACACAGAAAAAGAAAACAGCAATAACAAGCCGGATAACAGATGAGCGCGGGCATAATTCAGGCTTTCGACCTGATCATAAATCAGCATCGACAGCAGCTGGGTCTGGCCCGGAATATTGCCGCCTATCATCAGCACTATGCCAAATTCGCCCAGCGTATGGGCAAAACTTAAAATAAAAGCACTAAAAAGAGCAGGGCGGCTTAACGGCCAAATTAACTGAGCCACTAACTGCCAGCGGTTGGCACCTAAGGCCTGGCTTTGCTGCAGTAAATCCTGAGCAATTTGGCCAAAGCCCTGTTGCAGCGGCTGCACCACAAAAGGCAAAGAATACAACATAGAAGCCAGTACCAGGCCTTCAAAACGAAAAGCCAAAGCTTCAATCCCCATCAGTCGCAGTAGCTGGCTGAACCAGGAATCCGGACTTAATAACAAGACTAAATAAAAGCCTAAGACGGTAGGGGGTAAGACCAAAGGCAAGGTCAACAGGGCATTGATTGCATTGCGGCCTGAACTTTGGCCCCTGCTAAGCCACCAGGCCAGTGGTGCTGTCAGCAGCAGTAATAAAAAACTGCTCAGCAGTGCCAGTTTTACTGTCAGCCACAAGGCTTGCCATTCAGATGGATACAGCATTAGTTGTGCTCCCGCTTAAAGCCAGCGTCGGTCCAAAACTGCTGTTGTTCGGCGGCCTGCATCCAGTCTAAAAACGCTTTGATATCAGGTTGTTTGGGATCAGCCTGGTAAAACCAGCTATGGAGGATGGGCGGGTATAAATGTGCAGGCACAACCTCTGTCTGGCCCAGCTTTTGTAATAACTGCAGTTGCTGCTGTTGGGATTGTGGCAATAACTGCTGCAATTGGGCTGCAGGCATAAGTGCATGACCGATCAGACCCACTTCTGCCTGGCCTGTACTTAGCATATGCAATACCAAAGCGGCATTATCACTGCGGCGTATTTTGGCTTGCAGCTCTGGCCGAAGTGAGTGCTGCTGCAAATAGGCCAAAGCGGCTTTGCCATAAGGCGCATGGCTTGGATCGGCTATGGCTATATGATGGCTTTGTGCCAGCGCTTGTTCTGCCGTTTGAAAACGATGGTGATACCAAATCAATAACTGGCCATGGCCATATACGCCGGTTTGGCAGCGCTGTTTTGGGCTGCAGTGTTGCAGCAAGTTGTTGGTGTACAAAGAGTCGGCCGCCAAAAATAACGAAAAAGGCGCACCATGCTGAATTTGTTGACTGAGCTTGCCGGAGGAGGCAAATACCGCATTGATGCTGACGCCGGTTTTTGCCTGATACTGCTGCAACAGCACTGGCAGTACTAAGCGTAAATCTGAAGCTGCTGCTATCAGCTGTGCCGCATTGGTACTGCAACTGAAAATCAGCGCAGTAAAAACCAACTTAAGGCCGCGCATCTGTGGCCTTTAACAGCAGCGGTAATTGTTCCGGGCTATACCAACGTCTGGCTGCCGCCAGATCGCTGTCTTTTGATTGCAGCCACTGGCTTTGTTGCTGATGCTGTTGTGGGTATAAATGGTGCTGTTTTTTCCAAAAAGGCGCCTGGCTTTTGAGCTGATCCATTAAAAACTCTGTCGCGGCAAAACTATCAGCTCTGTGCGGCGAAGACACTGCAACCAGCACTATTTGTTCATTTGGCCCTAGCAGCCCCGTTCTGTGAATAAGCTTAATATGTTGCAAAGGCCAGCGGTTGGCCGCTTGTTCAGCCAGTTGCTGTAAAACCCGCTCTGTCATGCCTGGATAATGTTCCAGCAATAAAGCGCTGGTTTGTTGTGGGTTGTGGCCTGCATCGTCCAGTTGAAACTGCCGTACTTTACCGACAAATAGACAAATAGCGCCACAGTCCGGGCTTTGAGTTAGCAACTGCTGATAAACAGCTGCAACGGCAAAGTCTTCAGTTTGCACTCCTACTTTAATCTGGCAATGAAAAGACATTCAGCCTCCTGTCACCATAGGAAAAAACGCCACTTCATCACCTTGCTGTAGTAGATGATCCAGTCCAACGAGTTGCTGATTAACCGCCTGCAAGATTTGCCGCTGACAAAGCTCACGTAGCCAGACCGGACTGGTTAAGGCCAATTGTTGTTTTAGCTCTGCCACTGTTAAAGGCTGATGTAACCTAAGCTGCAATTCGCGAGTGGCCAGCTCTTCACGCAAACTGGCAAAAAACACTACTTTAAGCATCAGCTGTTTCCTTCTGTACATTTGGCGCCAGCCATAGACCGGATTTTCCACCTTGTTTTTCCAGCAGTTGCACAGCGCTGATTTGCAGGGCCGGGTCCACAGCTTTGACCATGTCGTACAAAGTTAAAGCGGCGACACAAACTCCGGTCATGGCTTCCATTTCAACTCCAGTGTTGGCTGTGACTTTGCAGCAACACTGAATACGAATTTGGCCTTTGGTTTGATCCAGCTGAAAATGTACCTGCACCTGACTCAGCGGCAACGGGTGACACAAGGGGATCAGTTGGCTGGTTTGTTTGGCCGCCATAATGCCGGCGAGACGTGCTGTGGAGAGCACATCGCCTTTTTTCACCAGTTGCAGCTCAATCAACTGGATCACCTGACTGGTGGTTTGTAATAAGGCAGTGGCTGTGGCTTGCCTGGTGGTCACTGCTTTTTGGCTGACATCCACCATAAAGGCCTGGCCGCTTTGGTCCACATGGGTAAGTTGTTGCATCAGGCACTCCTTGGTTGGCAGAAAGCCGTTGTGGCAGCTTTTAAATGTGGCACTAAATTACAGGGCTTATGCCGGGAATCCAGCTGCTCCAATAAAATCAAATCCCAGCCCGTGGCGCAGGCATTGGGCGATCCAGGCAAGCAAACAATCAGGGTTTTATTGGCTAAACCCGCCAAAGCACGGGATTGGATAGTTGAACTGCCGACCTGCTGCCAACTCAACTGACGAAATGACTCACCAAAACCAATAATCTCTTTATCCAACAAAGGTTTAATAGCTTCTGGGGTTGAGTCGCGTTCGGTAAATCCTGTGCCGCCTGTCAGCAAAATCACCTGAATATCAGACGAAATAATCCATTGTGAGACCAAAGCCCGGATCTGATACAGATCGTCTTTGACAATACGCCGCTCTGCCAGTTGATGGCCTGCTGCATTTAAACGCTCGACCAGGCAATCCCCTGAGCTGTCGTTGTCCGGCGTTCTGGTGTCGGACACCGTCAGCACTGCTATGGATAAAGGCGTTAATAAGCTACTGAACTGAAAGGCCATAAGTTCTCCCTGGCGTTTTGATGCTGGCGCCATTCTGTAATGGTATTAAGGTTAAACAGCTGCTCCGGTGCGGGGCAGGGCGTTTGATGAACTTGCCATTGCTGTTGCAATTGCCAGAGTGAACACTCTGAACCACCTTGCTGTAATTGCAGCTCCAGATAATCCAACATGGCTTCAGAGCGGCGCAGCACACAAGGCATAGTACTTTCGGTAAAAGCGCTGATATCGCCCTGATGGCGCTGCACTAAAGTTTCCAGCAAAGCCGGACTCAGCCCCGGCATATCCACAGGGATCACCAGGTTCAGTGGGTGTTTGCTCTGACTTAAACAGGCATGAATACCGGCCAGCGGTCCTTTTCCAGGCCAATGGTCGGCTATAGCGCCTGCTCTGTTGCCACTGAGTAAAATTTCGCTCGCACCGGCCTGAATCAGCAGCAGTTGCTGGTGTTCCAGTAAGGTCGGCGCCATACCTTGCCAACGATAAGGTGAAGCTTCATAACCTAATAAGGCTTTGTCCTGACCCATTCGGCTGGACTTGCCACCACAGAGTAAAATGGCGGTAAAGTTTTCAAGCATCTCTCCTCCTTAGCCACCTATCATGGCGAAGTGCCGGGTTGCGCCCGGGTTTTGCTGATGTAAAAAGTGGCTGGCTTTTTTCTGCTGAACTTGCTGCTGTAACCAGCTTTTGAGTTGTACTGAGGACTGGCTCAGTAACGGCCGCAGGTTTTGATGTTGTTCGGCAAATAAACACAAAAATAACTGGCCAGTGCTGGACACTCTTAATCTGTTGCAGCTGTCACAAAAATCCTGCTGGTACGGCGTAATAAAACCTAAACGGCCCAGATAATCCGGATGTTGGTATTCACGGGCCGGGCCTGAAGTAGCGGTTTTTGTTAATACGGTCCAACCTTGTTGTTGCAGTTGTTGCTCCAGCATCTGGGCTGATAAATGCTGCTGACGAAAAAAGGCCACGCCGCTTTGGGTTTGCATCAGTTCGATAAAACGTAAGGTCCAGTTTTTCTGCTGCACCAGAGCCTGAAAGTCACTTAACGCTGCTGCATTGTGTTGTTTCAACAGCACGGTATTGAGCTTAATACTGTCAAAACCCAGGCTGTCGGCAAGCTCCAGCCCGGCCATAATCTGCGGCAATTTGTCCTGACCTGTTACCAGTGCAAAAGTAGCCTCGTCCAGACTGTCCACACTGACGGTCAGTTGATCCAAACCTGCTTGCTGCCAGTTACGCACTTCTTTTTGCAGTCGGTAACCGTTGGTGCTTAAAGCCACAGTCTGAATGCCTGCAATGTTTTTGACTGTGTCGATAATGGCGGTTAAGTCTTTGCGTAAACTGGGTTCTCCGCCTGTGATCCGTACTTTGCTGGTGCCAAGTTCAGCGAAGACAGTCACCAGCTGTTTAATTTCCTGTAGGTTTAATTCGCTTTTGACTTCGCACTGGCTGCCATCCGGCAGGCAATACAGGCAGCGAAAATTACATTGCTCTGTCACAGATAAGCGCAGGTAACCAAAGTTGCGGCCAAAGTTGTCTGTTAAGGTGCTGGTGTTCTGTGTTGAAACGGCTAACTTTTGCTGCATATCAGTCCTTAGCATTTAAGCCGCAATTTGCGCTGGACCAAATACTGCTGGCCCAAATAAAAGCTCAGTACTGCAACGGATCACAGTGTGCTGATTAATCAGCTCGGCATAAAAACCAGACAAGCTGGTGTCGCCTAAACAAACGGCTCCGACCAAACGTTGTTCTGCATCCAGCCAGAGTCTGCGATAGTCGTGGTGCTGCTGATCCTGATAGCAAAACTGTTGTAAATCCTGTTGTTGTAATAAAGTGGGGATATCGCCGCAAGAGCTTAATTGAATGCCGCTGATTTTAAGTTGTGTGCTGCTGTCGGATGGCTGATAGCTAGCGTGTTGACCTGATAATACGGCTGCTAACACTTGTGCTTGTGCCGCTATAGGAGCCACCAGACCAAAAGTATGTTCACCGAACTGACAACATTCACCTAAAGCAAACAGGTCCGGGTCTGAACTTCGCAACTGCGCATCAACACAAATACCCACATCTGTTTTTAGTCCAGACTGTTGCGCCAGCTGAAGATCCGGGCTGATACCAAGTGCCATAACCAACACATCTGCTTTTAGTTCTGTGCCATCAGCAAGTAATACGCCACTGAATTTTTGATCCTGCTGCAACAGCTTTGATACTGTGATGTTGGTGAACACATGCAGGCCTCTGTGCTCCAGCTGCTGTTGTAATAAAGTCGCTGCTGTTGGATCGAGCTGGCGATTCAGCAGATAACTACTGCGCTGCAACAAAGTCACCTGCATGCCTTGTTTGCGTAAGCCTTCAGCTGCCTCCAGACCTAAAAAACCACCGCCCAGCACTATGGCTTTGCCGCCTTTGGCTGCTACTTCACGCAACTGTGCTAAATCCTGCCAGTTTCTGAAAGTACAAAGACCAGGCAGAGCGGTTTTTGCATAAGCAGGTTTGGTTGCTTGTGCGCCCACAGCCAACACCAGTTGCTGATAGTGCACCACTAAGCCAGTTCGGCTAATCAGTTGTTTTTTATCTTTATCCAGATGTACTACGGCGTCATTCAGCACCAGCTCTATACCATGCTGCTGATACCAGTCGGCTGGACTAAGTTCCGCAGCTTCGTCAGCAAGCTCGCCAGCCAGTAAGGACGACAATAACACTCTGTTGTAAGCTGCTTTAGTTTCAGCACCAAACACCAGAATACTGGCGGGGCGGCCTGGCTGCTGCACCAATTCGGCCAGCAATTTATGGCAGGCCATACCGTTACCAATGATGACTAAATCTGCTGCTTTCATTGCTTGCTCCTGCTGGATCTTTACTGAGGTTCAGGCACTGGCCTGAGTTTTCTGCTGCTGTTTTTCCGCTCTTTTACTACCCAAATCTTCCACTTTGCGCTGCTTTTCATACAAAAAGCCCAGTACCTGATGGCGATAGTGGTTGTAAGTCGGGTCATCGGCCAGTTGCAGTCTGTGGCGCGGTCGCGGCAAATCGACTGTTAAAATTTCGCCTATAGTGGCGGCAGGGCCATTGGTCATCATTACAATGCGGTCGGACAACAACACGGCTTCATCCACATCATGGGTGATCATCATCACTGTGGTATTCAGCTGTGCTTGAATATCCATCAGCGAATCCTGTAAATGGGCGCGGGTTAACGCATCCAAAGCACCAAAAGGTTCATCCATCAACAGCACTTCAGGTTGCATCGCCAAAGCCCGCGCTATGCCGACCCTTTGTTTCATACCACCTGATATTTCATTGGGTCTTTTATCCAGCGCATGGCTCATATGCACTAAGGCCAGATTGTGTTCCACCCAATCTCGAATTTCTGCTTTGGTTTTTTTGCCCTTGGACTGCTGTTTTACTGCCAGCTCGACGTTTTGATACACAGTCAGCCAGGGCAATAATGAATGGTTTTGAAACACCACAGCCCGCTCAGGACCTGGTTCTGTGACTTCTTTGTGATTTAAAATCACCCCACCGGCTGTTGCCTGATGTAAACCTGCGACAATATTCAGCACTGTGGATTTACCGCAGCCTGAGTGACCAATAAGGCTGACGAACTCGCCTTTTTTGATATGCAAGTTGACGTTTTGCAGCGCAACAAAAGGGCCTTTTTCGGTGGGGAAACTAATACCCACCTGAGTCAGTTCTAAATGTGTTTTTTGCATAACGAGCTCCTATCGGCTGACCGCAGTTTTATCCCAGTTCACTTTGCGTTGTAGCATCAGCATCAGCCTGTCCAGCGCAAAACCCAGCAGGCCTATCACCAGCACAGCCACACAAATGCGGCTTAACGAGTCGGACGAGCCATTCTGAAATTCATCCCAGACAAACTTGCCTAGGCCTGGATTTTGCGCCAGCATTTCGGCGGCAATAAGCACCATCCAGGCAATGCCCAAAGACAAACGTAAACCGGTAAAAATCATAGGCACAGCAGAGGGCAGCACTATGATGCGCAGGTGACGCCACCAGCTTAAGCGCAGCACTTTGCTGACATTGAGTAAGTCCTGTGGCACCTGGCTGACGCCTACTGCAGTGTTTAACAAAGTGGGCCAGAGCGAACACAGCATCACAGTGCACACCGACACTACAAAAGAGCGGCTGCCCCACACCGGGCTTAAGTTCACCGAGCTGACAATTAAGGTCACCAGCGGTAACCAGGCCAAAGGTGAAATAGGCTTAAACAGCTGAATGAGCGGGTTAAATACCTGATACAGGTTGCTGCTCAGACCAATCAAAATGCCGAGCGGTATAGCAATCAAGCTGGCCAGCACAAAGCCGGTTAGTACCGTTTGCAGGCTGGTCAGAATTTGTGAAAAAAAGGTCGGTCTGGCGCGGTACGGCAAGCTGGGTAATTCAGCCGTTGGATCTTCAGCTAACGCTGCTGCATGACGTTCCTGCTGGCGTTGATAAAACGCATCTTCTCTTTGCTGCTCAGCCTGATATTCATCAATTAACTGCGACCACTGGGCCGCGGCCTGAGTGGGGCCCGGAAACTGGCCCAACGACGTCTGGATTTGGCTGGATGCCAGCTGCCAGCACAATACAAACACCAGCAGGCCACTGAACGTTAACAGGCTTTGTTTCAGCTGTTTGCGCCAGAACAGCGAAGAGCTGAACTGGCTTTGCCATTGATGAAAGGCTGGATGGTGCAGAATCTTCATCTCAAGCTCCTGTTAGTTTTTGGCTGTGGACATTTTTGCCGTAGCAGCACTTTGTTGACCTATAGCGAACTGCTGCAAATAGGCGTTAGGCTGACTGGGGTCAAAGGTTTTTCCGTCGATAAAGCTGGATTCTTTGCCTGGTCTGGTTAAAGAAGCGGTTTTAAAGTCGACAAAATCTGTAGCTTTCAGTTTGCCTTCGGCAATGAGTTCAGCAGCAGCCTGTTGATAGGGTTCTGGCTGAAACACCTGCTGAGCTTGTTGCAAATACCAGGCATCGTCCTGAGCATTAGCAATTTGGCCCCAGCGGCGCATTTGCGTCAGGTACCAAATTGCATCGGCATAAAAGGGGTAGGTGGCGTGATAACGGAAAAACACATTAAAGTCCTGCTGCTGACTGGCTTTACCTTGTTCAAATTCAAAGGTGCCTGTCATGCTGCGGCTTAAAATGCCTACGTCTGCGCCGACATAATGCGGCTGAGCGATCATTTTTGCCGCCGCAGCTCTGTTGGCATTGTTGTTTTGATCCAGCCAGTAACCCGCACGCAATAAGGCTTTAATTAGTTTGATATGGGTATTAGGATTGGCTTTGGCCCAATCTGCTGTGACGCCCAATACTTTTTCCGCCATGGTGCCGTGTAGTTGCTCATTGGTCACCAGCACCACACCTAAGCCTTTTTGTACCGCTTGTTGGTTCCAGGGTTCACCGACACAAAAACCTTGCAAAGTACCAGCTTCCATAGTGGCTGGCATTTGGGGTGGTGGGGTCACAGAAATCAGTAACTGCGCTTGTAGCTGGCCTGAATTATCGCCTTGCTCTGGCGCATAAAAACCAGGGTGAATACCACCAGCGGCCAGCCAGTAACGCAGTTCATAGTTATGGCTGGAGTAAGGAAATACAGTACCAAACTGCATGGTTTTGCCTTGTTCAGCATAAGCTTTCAGCGTTGTTTGTAGCACTGATGCCGATTGTGCCTGACCTGTAGCAGATTTTTGCGCTGCTGGTACTTGCTCCCATATGGCTTTAGAGACGGTGCAGGCATTGCCATGTAAATCCAACACCAGACTAGTTTGTAGTCTGGCCTGACTGCCTAAACCAGCAGAAGCTGCTACTACTTGTCCTGCCAGCATATGAGCGGCATCGAGTTGACCGTCTGTCACTCTGTCTTGCAATACTTTCCAGTTGGCCTGAGCTTCTACACTGACAAACAAGCCTTCATCTTCAAAAAATCCTTGCTCCAGCGCTACAGCCAAAGGTGCCATGTCGGTCAGCTTGACGAAACCTAAACGCAGGTCAGTTTTTTCTGCAACTGCTGCCTGACTCAGGCAGCAGGTGCCGAGCAACAGAGTAAGAGCTATACGTCTCATAGATTTTCCTCAAAAAAAAACGCCATCTGTCTGACCCCGAAAACCGGAGGCAAACAGATGGCGCCTTTGCCAAAAGATGATTATTTAACCGCAGCCAATGCGATAACAAAACAAAGCAGCTCTTATGCCAGCTTTTAAATATTTATATTTTTCATTGGATTAGGTTAATTTGTGTCGGTGCTTTAGCGCTGAAATACCGAAAGCTTGCGCTGTGATTGTGCAAAAACGCACCAAGGCGGAACAGCAAAGGCGGCTATTGCTATTTGCTAACCTAATGCCTATGATTTTTTACTTTTATAATGAAAAACTAATGAAATCAGACAGCTGTTAGGCTTTAACGCGATAAATCGGTTAACATATATCCTATTGTAGTAAGAATTCGTTTTTGACCTGAATTGCAGGTCGATGTTTAGGGGATCTGCATGGCAAATCAGTTAAAAAGCCGGCCTCAAAGTATTCATGGCTGGGTTGCGGAAGAATTGGGTACCCGTATTGTCAGTGGCATTTATTCACCTGGTGAATATATTCCGAATGAAACCACTATAGGTGAAGAGTTAGGCGTATCCCGCACTGCGCTGCGTGAAGCTTTTAAAATTCTGACATCCAAAGGTTTATTGGAATCCCGGCCTAAACTGGGCACCCGCATTCGGCCCCGTAAACACTGGAATATGTTCGACAGCGAAATTTTAAGCTGGTGTTTTGAATCCAAACCATCACCGCAGTTTTTTATCTCCTTGTTTGAGATTCGCGAAATTTTTGAACCAGCTGCCGCTGAACTGGCTGCCAGAAACAGCAGCGAAGAACAGTCCAGAGTATTAGGCGCTGCTTACGATGCGATGGAAAAAGCTGAAATTGGCACTGATGCAGTGTTCTCCAGCGATTTGGATTTTCATATGGCGGTGCTGGATGCCACCAATAATGAATTTATGATTTCGTTGGGCATGACAATACAAACGGCGTTGATGGGCTTATTCCGTTTAAGCAGTGCTATTGCAGAAGAGTATGTTGATTCGTTGCCGGGCCACAAAGCTGTGTATCAGGCGATAGCTGCAGGCGATGCGGCCAAAGCAAAAATAGAGATGTTTCAGCTGTTGGCTAAATCGAAAGAAAACTTAGAATACGCCTTAAAAAACCTGGCCAAACAGCCGGAGTAGGTAATGGCAGGCAGAGTCTGAGACTCTGCCTGCCTAACGTTTTAAAGCATCTTCACTTTCAAAGGCTGTTTGGTATCCACAGCCAGAGTATTACGTAGCGGCAAACCAAAGGCCGGTGCTTCAATTTCAAATACATCACCGGCTTGAGTTTCAATGCCATCACCAACACTTAAAGTGGCAGTGCCAAAATAATGCAGATGGGCATCACCCGGGCGGCAAAATAAATCGTATTTAAAGTGGTGATGTTCCAGATTACTGATGCTGTGCGACATATTGTCTTCACCGCTGACAAAAGCTTTTTGCCACAGTAATTTACCGTCGCGGTAAATACGTGAGGTGCCTTCAATATGAGCGGGTAAATCGCCGAGCAACAGTTCAGGACCTACTGCACAAGGCCGCAATTTGGAATGCGCCAGGTATAAATAATTCAGCCGTTCGGTTTTGTGATCGGAGAATTCATTGCCTAAAGCAAAACCAATACGCCAGGGCTGACCTTCAGCGTCATTGATATAAACTCCAACAATTTCAGGTTCTTCGCCACCATCTAAAGCAAAAGAAGGAGACAACAACGGTGCACCGGGGGATACCACTATGCTGCCATCTCCTTTATAAAACCATTCAGGCTGTACACCGGTTTCCCCTGCAGCAGGTTTACCGCCATCCAGACCCAACTTAAACATTTTCATCGTATCTGTCAGCTCAGCCACAGCTTTGCCGCTGGTTTGAGCATGCATAGTGGCGCGGGTATCAGCGCTGCCTAAGTGGGTCAGGCCTGTGCCAGTCACCAGCAAATGCGCTTGATCCGGATGATCAAAAGGCGCCAATAAACGACCTTCCGCCAGAATGGCCTGATAATCCAGTTTCTGGTCACTGACCAGTTCTTTTACCAGTTGTTGCAATGGCTTTTTGGCAGCTAATGCCTGATTCGCCAACTGATAGACGGTTTGAATCTGACTTAAAGGCTGAACCTCTGTGCTGGATAACACCAGAGCCACAGCGCGTTGCTGCTCTGGTGTCACAAATTGAATTAAACGCATCGCACATCCTCGTTAATTTTTATTTGTACTACAATAAGATTAATATCTGTTTTCTACTTTCTATTGTCAAGCAGAACTGTAGGGGCGGGGTTTATCCCCACCCGTTTAAAGTAGGTCGACCCCAATTATCCCCAAAGTAATTGATGTTGCAGCTAGGCGACAACGCTGCAGCTTCAAGTACGAAGGGGATTACTCTTTGCTTAAACCTTCACTGGTCATAATGACCCTTTTTAAAGTGCCATCTTTGTTGTAATACAGCCGATCGATGGCCACAGAACGGCGGAATTCACCACCATCAGGCTGAGCTGCTCCTGTGTGGTAAATAAAATAATCTTTGCCTTTAAATTCAATAATGGCCTGATGGTTAGTCGGTGAGTTGCCTGCTACTTCGTTCAGGATGTCCTGATAAACCCAAGGGCCAGTGATCTTTTTACTGGTGGCATAAACAATTTTTTCCGGAAAACCCGAAGCATACGACAGGTAATACAAATCGCCCTTTTTATGCACCCAAATGGCTTCGGTAAAATTGGGCAGATCCAAATTCTGAATAGGGCCATCCAGCTCTGTCATATTGGCTTTGAGTTTGGCGTAACGGGGTTTGGTATTGCCCCAAAACAAATAGGCCTGACCGTCGTCATCGATAAAGACGGACGGGTCTATATCATCCCAGTCGATGTGGGTGTCGGTCGTCATATCGTTGGTAATAAGCGCAGTGCCGCGGGCATCTTTAAATGGCCCAAGCGGTGAGTCACCTACAGCAACACCAATAGCAAAACCATTGATACTGGCGTGACGCACTGTGACATACCAATAAAACTTGCCACCTTTTTCAATCACCTGAGAAGCCCAGGCATCGCCCTTAGCCCAGCTAAAGTCTTTGGCCTTGAGTTTAGCGCCATGGGCCTGCCAATTTTTCATGTCTTTGGATGAAAACACCAGCCAGTCATTCATCACAAAAAAAGTCTTATTGTCTTTGGCTTCATCATGGCCAGTGTACAAATAGACAGTATCGCCGACCACTAAAGCGGCCGGATCTGCAGTGCGTACATCAGTAAAAATTGGATTAGCAGCCCACAAGCTGAAGCTCACCAGATTCAGTAATCCGGTCAGTAGAAAAATGGTAAAAATCTGAACGTTTTTCATAATACCCCTGTCGTGATTTAATAATAATTATCTTATAGTATTACTAAATGAGCCGGATGTGCAAAAGTTGCACAAATCAGGAGCAGGAAAAAAATTCTAATTAAATCAATGCAGAATGAATAAAGCTGCACAGCTTTGGTGAAAATTTTTTACGAACTGCTTGAATTTCGGCTTCAGCTTGATGTATTAGTAATACAATATTATTAAATTAGTTTGCTTCAGGATTCAACTATGGCCCAAGACGAAAAGAAAAAAGTGCAGCTTCGTTCTGCCAGCTGGTTTGGTACTAACGACAAAAATGGTTTTATGTATCGCAGCTGGATGAAGAATCAGGGCATTCCTGATCATCACTTTCAGGGTAAGCCAGTGATTGGGGTCTGTAATACCTGGTCTGAACTGACGCCTTGTAATGCACATTTTCGTCAAATCGCTGAACGGGTTAAAAATGGTATCCGTGAAGCCGGTGGTATTCCGGTTGAGTTTCCGGTGTTCTCAAACGGTGAATCTAATTTACGTCCAACTGCTATGTTAACGCGCAACTTAGCGGCTATGGATACTGAAGAAGCGATTCGCGGCAACCCTATCGATGGTGTGGTGCTGTTGGTGGGCTGTGATAAAACTACTCCTGCTTTATTAATGGGCGCTGCCAGTTGTGACTTACCGACCATAGTGGTGACAGGTGGTCCTATGTTAAACGGCAAACACCACGGCAAGGACGTTGGCTCTGGCACGCTGGTCTGGCAGGCACATGAAGAATATAAGGCTGGCCGTATTACGCTGGAGCAGTTTATGGATATGGAGGCCAGCATGTCGCGTTCTGCCGGTACCTGTAACACCATGGGCACCGCGTCCACTATGGCCTGTATGGCGGAATCTTTAGGCACCAGCTTGCCTCACAATGCGGCTATTCCTGCTGTGGATTCGCGCCGTTATGTGTTGGCGCATTTATCCGGTATGCGTATTGTTGATATGGTGCATGAAGATTTAAAACTGTCGAAAATTCTGACTAAAGATGCCTTTATTAATGCCATTCGCACCAACGCTGCCATTGGTGGTTCCACCAATGCTGTGATCCACTTAAAAGCCATAGCAGGTCGTATAGGTGTGGATTTATCTTTGGATGACTGGTCACATGGCAAAGGTGTGCCAACACTGGTGAACCTGCAACCGTCCGGTAAGTACCTGATGGAAGAGTTTTATTACTCGGGTGGTTTGCCAGCTGTGCTGCGCCGTTTAGGCGAAAATGGCATGTTAAATAACGATGCGTTAACGGCCAACGGCAAAAGCATCTGGGAAAACGTCAAAGATTCTGAGTGTTATAACGACGATGTGATTCGTCCTATGGACAATCCATTGGTGGCCAGTGGCGGCATTTGCATTTTACGCGGCAACTTAGCGCCTCGTGGTGCAGTGCTCAAGCCTTCTGCGGCCAGCCCGCATTTACTCAAGCACCGTGGCAAGGCAGTCGTCTTTGAAAACTTCGATATGTACAAAGCCCGCATTAATGATCCGGAACTGGATATTGATGAAAACAGCGTGATGGTGTTGAAAAACTGTGGGCCAAAAGGCTACCCAGGTATGGCCGAAGTCGGCAATATGGGATTACCTCCTAAGGTGCTGAAAAAAGGCATTAAAGATATGGTGCGTATTTCGGATGCCCGTATGAGCGGTACAGCTTTTGGTACTGTGGTGCTGCATGTTACGCCTGAGGCCATGGAATTAGGGCCTTTAGCCGCAGTGCAGGAAGGCGATTATATTCAGTTGGATGCACACAATGGTGTATTGCATCTGGAAGTGTCTGACGAAGAAATCGCCGCACGTTTAGAGAAATTAAAAGCCACTCAGGTGATTATGCGCACTGGTGGTTATATGGAAATTTATCGCGAACGGGTTTTACAGGCCGATGAAGGCTGCGACTTCGACTTTTTAGTTGGCTGTCGTGGTGCTGCGGTGCCGGCCCATTCGCATTAGTTTAGGCATTTGGCCAAGCTTTTAGGGTGGGTGGTGCCAGCCCTAAAAGCTATTTTATACGAGGCAAAATAATGAATTTAACCAATCACTACCCCAGCCTGAAAGGTAAGACAGTATTTATCAGTGGCGGTGGTTCAGGCATTGGTGCTTGTCTGGTGGAAGCTTTTATCGCCCAGGGAGCTAAAGTGGCTTTTGTTGATATTTTAGAAGCTGAATCTAAGGCCTTAGTGGCTGATTTAACTGCAAAATATCCAGAGGCTCAACTGAAGTTTTATCGCTGTGATTTGCTGGATATTGATGATTTAAAGCAAGTGATAGAGCAGGTCAAACAACAGCTTGGCGCTATCAGCGTATTAATCAATAACGCTGCCAGCGATACCCGGCATAACTTCCTTGAAGTCACGCCGGAGTATTGGGATCAGCGGGTTAATATCAATTTACGCCATCAGTTTTTTGCCATTCAGGCGGTGTATCCGCATATGAAAGAGCTGGGTACTGGTTCCATTATCAATTTAGGTTCGATGAGCTGGTACGAAAGTCAGGGCGGTATGCCTGGCTACACCAGCTCTAAAGCTGCAGTTTTGGGATTAACCCGTGGTTTAGCCCGTGATTTAGGGCCGGATAAAATCCGCGTTAATACCTTAACGCCGGGCTGGGTGATGACAGAACGTCAGTTGAAGTACTGGGTGAACGAAGAAACAGCACGGGATATTGAAAAAAATCAATGCGTCAAAGACAGCCTGATGCCGGAAGATGTAGCTGCTATGGCGCTGTTTTTAGCTTCCGACGACAGCAAATTGTGTACAGCACAAAACTTTATTGTGGACGGTGGCTGGATTTAACTGCATGCGCAGTGATCCAGCCGCTTTTTTACCACCACTTTTTATTACTTGAGAGTAAACAAGGGTTTAGCAATGATGATTACAGGCCAACAACTGATTAACGGGCAATGGGTGCAAGGCGAAGCGGGTCAGTACCAGGCGGTCAACCCAGCTGCTGCTGCTTTTATTGAACCTGTGATGAGTTATGCCAGCAAAGCTCAGGTGCATCAGGCGGTGGCTGCGGCTGCAGCAGCTGCACCGGTTTTTGCTGCTACTTCACTTCAACAGCGTGCTGAATTTTTAGAATTATGCGCCGATGAAATTATGGCTTTAGGTGATGAGTTGCCAGAACGTGTCGCGCTGGAAACAGGTTATCCAAAAGCCCGTGGTGAAGGCGAACGTGCCCGTACCGTCAATCAGCTGCGGTTATTTGCATCTTCTATCCGCTCTGGTGAATATCTGAATATCCGTATTGATACCGCTTTGCCTGATCGCCAGCCTTTGCCTCGTCCTGATATACGTTACACCAATCAGCCAATAGGTCCTGTGGTGGTGTTTGGTGCCAGTAACTTCCCGCTGGCCTTTTCTGTGGCTGGTGGTGATACAGCAGCTGCTTTAGCAGCGGGTTGCCCTGTCATAGTCAAAGGTCATAACTCACACCCCGGAACCTGTGAGCTGGTAGCTCGTGCGCTGCACAAAGCGGTGCAAAAAGCCGGTTTACCTGCTGGCGTGTTTTCTTTGATTATGGGCGCGGGTCGTGAAGTAGGGTCTGAACTGGTGGTTGCGCCAGAAGTAAAAGCTGTAGGTTTTACCGGCTCTTTAGCTGGGGGCATGGCACTGTTTCAACTGGCGAATAACAGGCCAGAACCTATTCCTGTATTTGCCGAAATGGGCAGCGTGAACCCTGTAGTGTTATTACCAGAAGCGCTTGAACAAAATGCTGAAGCTATAGCTGCAGGTTTTGTGGGTTCTTTAACTTTGGGTGTGGGTCAGTTCTGCGTCAATCCTGGTGTGGCAGTGGCTATTCAAAGCCCGGCTTTAGACAGATTCTGCGCTGCAGCTTCCGCTGCTTTAGCCAAAGTACCAGCTGGTGTCATGCTGAACGAAGGCATAGCTGCGGCTTATCAAAAAGGCACGGCGCATTTGTCTGCTCAGTCCGGTGTTGAATTGGTCGGCAGCGGTGAAGCTGTGGGCGACAAAGCAGGCTTCTGCACTCAGGCCAAACTCTTTAAAGTCACAGCCGAAGCCTTTTTAGCGAACCCACATTTGCAGGAAGAAGTCTTTGGACATGTCTCTGTGTTGGTGAGTTGTGCCGATCAGGCACAACTGCTGGCCGTAGTGCACACTTTAAAAGGTCAGTTGACTGGTACTTTACAGGCCACAGCTGCTGAGCTTTCCGCTCAGGCTGAATTGATTAGTGTATTGAGACAAAAAGTAGGCCGTCTGGTGGTGAATAACTTCCCGACCGGTGTTGAAGTCTGTGATGCGATGATGCACGGCGGACCTTTCCCTGCCGCTACTGATGCCCGTTTTACTTCGGTAGGCACTGCTTCTATTGCCCGTTTTGTCCGTCCTATTTGTTTCCAGAATTACCCGGCAGAGTTATTACCACCAGAGCTGCAAAACGCCAATCCATGGGGCTTACCGCGTTTGGTGAATGGCGTAAAAACCAGCGCAGTGGTTGACGCTTAATATGGGCTTTGTTGTCACTACCGACACTTTGCAGGTGGCTGCGTTAAAGCGGTCCTTGCAGCTGATTAAGCTGACTAATCCGGCCGGATTAACAGTGACCTTAAGTAATTTGGGCGCGGGTTTATGGTCGGTATTGATGCCAGATCCTGACTCCGCCGAAAAAACAGAACTTTTGCAAAATTACCAGGACCCAAGTCACTTTGCCCGCAATCCTTATTATTTCGCCGTGACTATAGGCCGGGTGGCAAACCGCATTGGTGCTGCCGCTTATATGCACAAAGGTCAGGTGCTGTCTTTGCTTGCCAATGAAGGGCCTAATCAATTGCATGGTGGCCCTGATGGTTTAGGCAGTCGCTTCTGGAGTTTTGATATAGACCAGCAAAAAGACAGAGTCAGCGTCACTTTTCGGATCACCAGCTTAGAGGGCGATCAAGGTTTTCCGGGGCAGTTGGATGTGCAGTTGCGTTACACCTTATTGGCGCATCATGAATTGGTGCTGGAATACAGCGCTGTGTCAGATAAAGACACTCCTGTCAGTCTGACCAATCATGCCTATTGGGCTATTGGCGGCGTCGGTCAAAACACTGTACTTGAACAGCAATTGCAGCTCGAGGCCGATTTTATTTTGGCTTTGGATAAACAACTGGTACCCACAGGCGAGTTAGTGCCGGCAACAGGCGCTTTTGATTTTAAAGCAGGCAAGCTTATAGGTCAGGATATTGGCCAGCTTGAAAACGGCTACGACCATTATTTTGTATTAAATAAAGAGCGTGATCAGAACAGAGCTGCGGCTTTAGTGCGGGATCCTGTTTCAGGCCGAACTTTGCAGCTCTTTACTGACCAACCTGGTATCCAGTTTTATAGCGGCAATTTTCTCGATGGCAGCATAGTGGGTAACCAAGGCACGCCAATAGAGAAATACGCCGCTTTATGTCTGGAGCCTCATGGTTATCCAAATGCGGTCAATAAAGCAAATTTTCCAACGGCTTTGCTTAAAGCTGGACAGTTGTATCGGCAGTGCAGCCGTTTTGTATTGGGGTATAGCTAACGGGGTATAGCTAACGTTTTATAACAACAGTTTTATCAAAACAGAGTTCAATCACAGCAGGCCTGCCATTTAAAAATATTACATGGGTCTGTCAGTAGACAAGGGGAGTCGACGTATGAAGATCAAATCCATAGTTGCAGGTTTGGGCCTGTGTTTAGTTTGTCACAGCAGTTTTGCCACCACTGTAGGTTTTGCTCAGGTCGGGTCGGAAAGCGGCTGGCGTACCAGTTTTTCCGAGTCTGTTAAAGCTGAAGCAAAAAAACGCGGCATCGATCTGAAGTTTTCTGATGCGCAGCAAAAACAGGAAAACCAAATCAAAGCGGTGCGCAGTTTTATTGCTCAGGGTGTGGACGCCATTATCATAGCTCCAGTGGTCGAAACCGGCTGGACCCCTGTGTTAAAAGAAGCCAAACGTGCCCGCATTCCCGTGGTCATCGTCGATCGTAATGTGCAAGTGCAGGACGAATCGTTATTTGTCACCCGTATCGCCTCCGACTTTGTTGAAGAAGGCCGCAAAGCGGCGACCTGGTTAATGAGCCAACCTGCGGCTCAAAAGCAGTGCAATATCATTGAGCTGCAAGGCACAGTCGGTGCTACTGCAGCCATAGACCGCGCTAAAGGTTTTAACGAAGTGTTGGCAAAACACCCACAAGCCAAAATTGTCCGCAGTCAAACCGCAGAATTTACCCGTGCCAAAGGCAAAGAAGTGATGGAGTCTTTGCTCAAAGCAGAGCAGGGTGGCAAAGGCATTTGTGCACTCTGGGCTCATAACGATGAAATGGCCTTAGGCGCTATTCAGGCGATAAAAGAAGCTGGCTTAAAGCCAGGCAAAGATTTGCTGGTGGTGTCTGTGGATGCTGTACCTGATTACTTTAAAGCCATGGCGGATGGTGACGCCAATGCCACAGTGGAGCTGAACCCGCATTTAGGTGGCCCGGCTTTTGATGTGATTGAAGCTTATCTGAAAGGTAAAAAAGACACAGAAAAGCTGATCCGTACCACAGGGGATTTATTCCTGCAGGATACGGCTGCAGCTGAATATGAAAAAAGACGCCTGAAGTAATTAATTTTGTAACGCCAGCCTGCATGGCTGGCTTTCAGGAGGTCCTGATGTCTAATCAGATGAATACCGCAGCACAACCAGTGCTGCAACTGCGGCAGATAAACAAAAACTTCCCAGGTGTAAAAGCGTTGCAGCAAGCCCAGCTGAGTTTATATGCCGGTGAAGTGCATGCCTTATTGGGTGAAAATGGCGCCGGTAAATCCACTTTAGTCAAAGTGATGACAGGTGTGCTGCAAAAAGATGCAGGCGAGATGCTGCTGGATTCTACAGCTCAAAGTTTTGATTCACCCAAAGATGCGCAGAAAGCTGGTATCAGCACTGTGTATCAGGAAGTGAATTTACTGCCGAATTTATCGGTAGCTCATAACCTGTTTTTAGGTTCAGAACCTAAGCGTTTTGGCCTGATAGATAAAAAAGCCATGGCAGCGCAGGCCAGGCAATTATTAAGCACGTTCGGCCTTGATATCAACGTGACTGCGCCTTTGTCTGAGTTCTCAGTCGCAGTGCAGCAGTTGGTGGCTATTGCCCGTGGTATAGCCCCTAAACGTGGTGCAGCTTGTACCAAAGTGCTGGTGCTGGATGAACCCACCGCCAGTTTAGATGCCGATGAAGTTCAGGTTTTATTTCAGGTGCTGCGCCAGTTGAAACAACAAGGTGTGGCCATTGTTTTTATTACTCACTTTTTGGATCAGGTTTATCAAATCAGTGACCGGATTACGGTCATGCGTAACGGTTGTTTTGTCGGTGAATACCAGACTGCCCATTTAAATAAAGCCGAATTGATTGCCGCTATGCTGGGTAAAGAGCTGTGTCAGCAGCGTCATCAGGCACCTTGTCAGGCAGTGGAACACTCAGAATCTATTTTAACAGCGCGGCAGTTAAGCTCTGGCCAGTCTGTGCAACAGCTGGATCTGGATTTACCTGCGGGCCAGGCTGTGGGTTTAGCGGGTTTATTAGGTTCGGGTCGTACTGAAATTTGTCGTCTGCTATTTGGTTTGGATCAAGCCGATAGTGGCACCTTAAGTTTTGCAGGTTCGCCCATTAAACTGAGTAATCCGGCACAAGCCATAGCCCTTGGTATTGCGCTTTGTCCTGAAGATCGTAAATCCCAGGGCATGATTGCGCCTTTATCCATCCGTGAAAATATCAGCTTAGCGCTGCAGGCCAAACAAGGCTGGTGGCGGGTGATTTCGAAAAAGAAACAGCAGCAACTGGCTGATTTTTATATTGAAAAACTGCAAATCGCCACGCCGGACGCCGACAAAGCTATAGGTCAGCTCAGTGGTGGCAATCAGCAAAAAGTGATTCTGGCACGCTGGCTGGCCGTGGAACCCCAGTTGTTGTTACTGGACGAACCTACCCGTGGCATCGACATTGGTGCTCATGCTGAAATATTGCAGCTGATCCGGCAGCTTTGTCAGCAGGGCATGTCTTTATTGGTCACCTCATCCGAGTTGGAAGAACTCACCGCCTTTTCCAGCAAAATTGTGGTCATGCGTGACCGGAAAAAAGTAGCAGAGCTAAGTGGTGAGGATCTGAACCCGGATCGCATTATGGCTGCTATTGCGGGAGCCAGCGTATGAGAGCCGAAGGAGCTGTAGTGGAACAGACCCACCAAGATCAATCAAAAGCCGATCAACTAAAAGCTGCCAGGCAGGCGCGTTATAGCCCGGGCCAGTCGGCGCATCAATTTAGCTTATACCTCTATCCGTTACTGGCTTTAGCTTTGTTATTGCTGGTGAATTTGCTGTTAGACCCACAGTTTTTTTCACTGCAATGGCAAGATGGCCGCTTGTATGGGCCTTTGATTGATATTTTAAATCGCAGTGCACCAGTGGCTTTGCTGGCCATCGGCATGAGTTTAGTCATAGCCACTGGTGGTATTGATCTGTCGGTTGGCGCTGTGATGGCGATTTGCGGCGCAGTGTGCGCTAACTTATTAGTGCTGGGGGACTGGTCCATTCCTGCTGTGATAGGCCTGGCTGTTCTGACAGGTTTAGCTTGTGGCTTGGTGAATGGCTTTATGGTCAGTTATCTCGGCATTCAGCCTATAGTGGCGACTTTAGTGCTGATGGTGGCAGGGCGTGGTGTGGCCCAGCTATTAAACCAAGGCCAGATTGTCACCTTTCAGAACCCTGACTTTGCCGCTTTAGGTTCAGGCTCCTTTTTAGGCTTACCAATACCTGTCTGGCTGGTATTGCTGGCGCTGCTTATTATGCAGTTGCTATTGCGACGCACAGCTTTGGGCTTATTTATTGAAGCTGTAGGTTGCAATGCCAAAGCCAGCCGTTATTTGGGCATAGATGACAGAGGCATTAAGCTGACTGTGTATTTACTGGCCGGTGGCTGCGCAGCTTTGGCCGGTATTATAGCTACAGCTGATATTCAGGGCTCGGACGCCAATAACGCAGGTTTATGGTTAGAGCTGGATGCGATTTTAGCTGTGGTTATAGGCGGTGCGGCTTTAACAGGCGGGCGTTTTTCTTTGCCTCGTGCCGTAATAGGAGTGCTGATTATTCAGGCCTTAAGCACCACCATAGTGGTCAGTGGTTTACCTTCTAAATTTAATTTATTAATTAAAGCCTTAGTGATATTGCTTGTGCTGATGTTGCAGTCTGAACTGTTTCGTCATCAACTTAAAACCTTGTTTAGTTTTGGCAAGCTGCGTGGAGGAAAAGCCTGATGTCCCGCACTTATTTACCTTTGTGGATCACCTTTGCTCTGGTGTTGTTGATGTTTGGCGCTGGTGCCAGCCAGTTTGATGGGTTTGCCAGTCTGCGAGTGGTTACTAACTTAATTAGCGACAATGCCTTTTTGCTGGTCACAGCTTTGGGTATGACACTGGTGATTTTATCTGGCGGTATAGATTTATCAGTGGGTTCTGTTATTGCGTTAAGTGGTGTGGCGGCGGCCTTGCTTATTGGACCTTATCAATGGCATCCACTGCTCGCTTTTGCTGTGATATTGCCTTGTGCGGCGCTGTTTGGTGCTGGTATGGGCGCTTTAATTCAGTATTACCAGCTACAGCCTTTTATCGTCACTTTGGCGGGCATGTTTTTAGCCCGGGGTGTGGCAACCTTACTCAGTGAAGAGTCTGTCGCTATTGAACATCCTTTTTATGATGCAGTGGCCGAGTTTGGGCTGGAGCTGCCGGATGGTGGTTGGCTGGGCGCTACCTCTTTACTGACCATAGCCCTGGTGCTACTGATGTTGGTACTTACTCACTACAGCCGCTTTGGCTCTTATGTCTATGCCTTGGGTGGCAATAGCCAATCGGCCCAACTGATGGGGGTTCCTGTCGCCCGTACTACCATTTTGTTGTATGCCTCAAGCAGTATGCTGGCTGCTATGGCCGGTATTATTTTTAGTTTTTATACTTACTCAGGTTATGCGCTCGCTGCTGTAGGTGTCGAACTGGATGCGATAGCTGCTGTGGTGATAGGTGGCACCTTACTGACAGGTGGCAGTGGTTTTATTATCGGCACTGTGTTGGGTGTATTGCTGATGGGCCTTATTCAAACCTATATCAATTTTGACGGCAGCTTAAGCAGCTGGTGGAGCAAAATAGTGATAGGCGGTCTGCTGTTTTTCTTTATCGCTTTGCAAAAGCTACTGAGTAAAAAATTGCAGAATAATGCAGTGAGCAAAGCATGACCGAACTGACTTTATTGCACAGCATTCCGCTTAAAAACAAATTAGGTGAAGGCATTGTCTGGCACAGCGCCAGCCAGTCGGTCTGGTGGACTGACATTCATGGCCGCTTTTTATATCAGCTGTTTTGGCCTTCACTGCAGTTAAATACCTATCCGCTGCCTGAACGTATCAGCTGTTTTGCTTTATTAAATCCAAATGACTCAATGCGCTCTGACTATTCGATGCTGGTGGCTTTTGAATCTGGTTTTGCTTTGTATCAACCTGCAAGTCAGGACATCTTTTGGTTGGTTAAACCTGAAACTCATTTATCCGGCAATCGCATGAACGATGGCCGTATAGACCGTCAGGGCAGGTTTTGGGCTGGCACTATGAAAGAGCAGGATCACGGCCAGCATGGCACTTTATACCGGCTGGATCAGCAAGGCTGTCATGCGATGATTACTGATTTACACATTCCAAATAGCCTGTGCTGGAATAAAAACAGCAACTTGATGTATCACGCCGACTCACCGACAGGTGTGATTTATTCTTATGGCTTTGATGCGGTTCAAGGTTCTGTAAGTCAGCCGCATTTTTTTGCCAAAGTGCCCACAGGCGCAGAACCTGATGGCGCTGTAATAGATGCAGAGGATCATCTGCTTTGTGCTTTATGGGGCGGTGCTGCGATAGCCCGTTATTCGCCATCAGGGCAGCAAACTGCATTGCATCTTTTACCTGTCAGTCAGCCGACTTGTTTGGCTTTTGGCGGGCCTGAACTGGACCTGCTGTTTGTTACTACAGCCCGTCAGGGTTTAACCGAAGAACAGTTACAGGCTGAGCCTGATGCCGGCAGTTTATTGATTTATCAGTCACCTTATCAGGGCTTGCCTGAATCAGAATTGGCGGTGCTGGATTGGGTTGCTTTGCAAAAAAGTGGAGGTGGTTATGTGGAGGCTCTGTAGTTTTTTACTGATAAGCCTGCTGAGTTTTAACCTGCTTGCGCAAGACGCAGAACCTCTGATTAAAAACCGCGCCGATCCCTGGGTCTATCGCGCTGCAGCAGATTCTTACTATTTCACAGCTTCAGTGCCGGAGTTTGATCGTATTGAGTTACGCCATAGTTCAAGCATTAAAGGCTTAGCACAAGCAGCACCTAAAGTGATTTGGCGCAAAAAAGATAAAGGCCCTATGAGCGCTAATATCTGGGCGCCTGAGCTGCACCGTATAGACGGCAGCTGGTATATCTACTTTGCTGCCGGAAAGAGCGAAGAAGCTTTTCATATCCGCACTTATGTGCTGAAAAACAGCTCTGCCGATCCATTACAAGGGCAGTGGCAAGAGCTGGGGCCGCTGAATACAGGCTGGGATAGTTTTAATCTGGATGCGACTCACTTTGAGCATCAGGGGAAGCATTATCTGGTCTGGGCACAGCAGGATAAAAACAAAAGTTATAACAGCGCTTTGTGGATAGCTAAAATGCGTAGCGCCACAGAGCTTGAATTACCCGCTACTTTACTGACAGAACCGCTTCTTGACTGGGAGGTCTTGGGTTATAAGGTCAATGAAGGGCCTGCAGTGCTGATTAAAAACGGCAAAGTCTGGCTGGCCTATTCAGCCAGTGCCACCGATCACCGCTACGCTATGGGCTTGCTGAGTGCTTCAGCAGATGCAGATTTATTGAAGACCGAAAACTGGACCAAAGCGCCCAAACCGGTGTTTTACACCAACGACAGCCTGAAACGTTTTGGCCCTGGCCATAACAGCTTTGTGTTGGCCGAAGATGGCGTCACCGATTTAATGCTGTATCACGCCCGTGATTACAAAGAAATTCAGGGCAATCCATTGCAGGATGGCAATAGACATACTCGTGTGCGGCCTGTGTACTGGACAGACAAAGGCCAGTTAGATTTTGCGCAGGATAAGCCCGACTAACTCATTGTTCCGTTAACCTCTACTGTTCACGCCTTGTAACAATTTTGTTGCAGGGCGTTTTTGTTTTTCGTTTAGTCTTAACCTTTTGTAATTCTCTTTCAGAAAAAGGGCAGGGAGAAGGTATGAGGTTAAAACATTCAGCTTTGGCGCTGATGCTCGGACTGGTGTTCAGTTCTGCACAAGCAACAGAAGCCAAAGATATTCAAAGTTTTACGCTTAAAAATGGTATGAAAATTCTGGTGCTGGAAGATGCGTCTATTCCCAATGCCAACAGTTATTTATTCTGGAAAGTAGGTTCACGCAACGAATACCCAGGCATTACAGGCATCTCCCATTTCTTTGAACATATGATGTTTAACGGCGCGAAAAAGTACGGTCCAAAGATGTTTGACCGCACTATGGAAGCTGCTGGTGGCGCTAACAATGCCTACACCACTGAAGATTTAACTGTTTATACCAACTGGTTCCCTGCCAATGCGTTGGAGACTATTTTTGATTTAGAAGCCGACCGTATAGGCCATTTGGATATCAATGCCAAAATGGTTGAAAGCGAACGAGGCGTAGTGGCTTCTGAACGTACTACTGGTCTTGAAAACTCCAACTTTCGGACTATTCAGGAAGAAATGAAAGGCGTAGCTTTTCACGCTCATCCCTACAGCTGGTCTGTGATTGGGCATGAGTCGGACATCAAAGCCTGGACTTTGGATGACTTAAAGCGTTATCACAAAACCTATTACGCGCCAAACAACGCAGTGATGGTTGTAACAGGGGATGTAAAACTCTCTGAAGTAAAAAAGCTGGCAGAGCAGTATCTGGAGCCTATTCCGGCTCAGCCTAAACCCGACGCTGTGCGCACAGTCGAGCCAGAGCAAAAAGGCGAACGTCGTGTTTATGTGCAAAAAGCCTCAGTCACCAGCCCTAACTTGCTGTTAGGTTTTCATATTCCGGCTAGCTCCAGCCCGGATTATTATGCACTGGATTTACTGAACTCCATTTTAGGTGAAGGTAACAGCTCACGTTTGTATCAGGGCCTGGTCGACAAAGAACTGGCCGTGGATGTGTTTAGCTATTTGCCTATGTCCTTTGACCCAAACCTGTTTTATCTGATGGCTGTCGCCAATCCTGGTGTTAAAGCTGCGGATCTCGAGACAGCGCTGATTGGCGTTGTTAATAAAGTCGCCAAAGAAGGTGTAACTCAAGCTGAGCTTGAAAAAGCCAAAAACCAAAAGCTGATGCAGTTCTACCGTGAAATGGAAACCATCAATGGTAAAGCCGATATTATCGGCACCTACGAGCTGTATTTTGGCAGCTATCAGAAGTTGTTTGATGCACCGAAAAACTATCAAAAAGTCACCCCTGCTGATATTCAGCGGGTGGCACAAAGTTACCTGAAAAAATCCAACCGCACTGTTGCTGTGCTGGACTCTGCTGAGGATAAAGATCTATGAGCTATTTCACTAAAACTCCCAAAGCGGCGGCGCTGGTTTTAATCAGCTCTTTTGTTTTTGCCTTGCCGGTTATGGCAGAGCAAACAAAGAGCCAAAGCAGCTTCCAAATGCCAGCTTATGAACAATTGAAGCTGGATAATGGCCTGACCGTCTTTTTATTGCCCCAACATGAAGTGCCATTAATTACAGTGCAGGCCACAGTACGTGCTGGTGCAGTCAATGACAAAGTTGCTGGTTTATCACAGTTGACCAGTCAGGCTTTATTGTTAGGCGCAGGCGGTAAAACCAAAGCTGAAATTGAACAACTGGTCGACTTTTTAGGCGCCAGTTTAAACAGCAATGGTTCAATGGAAGGTTCCAGTCTACGGGCTGATTTTATGGCCAAAGACGCTGAACAAATGCTGTCTGTGCTGCATATGGTGCTGACTCAACCCGGTTTTGATGTGGCTGAGTTTGATAAGTTAAAAGCCCGCCAAATAGCCGCTGTGGCTCAGGCTAAAGAAAGCCCACGTATGGTGATCGACCAGTACTTTAATAAGCTGGTATTTGAATCTCACCCTTACGGTAACGCTACTTCTGGTACTGCGGAGTCGTTAAAAAGCATCAGCCAGCAGCAAGTGAAAGATTTCCACCAGAGCTTTTATCAGCCTGCTAATACAGCCATCAGCATAGTGGGCGACTTCAAACCTGCAGTGATGAAAGCGCAGCTACAAAAACTCTTTGCCAGTTGGAAAAATGGCGCAGCAGTGACACAACCTGATTTAACTGCTGCTTTACCTCAAACCAGCAAATCCAAAGTGCTGCTGGTGAATAAAGCCGATGCGATAGAAACCACTTTTAGTATTGGTGGTGTAGGTGTTAAGCAAGATAACCCGGATTATGTCGGTATCTCAGTGGTCAATACAGTTTTGGGTGGCCGTTTTACCTCCTGGCTGAATGATGAGCTGCGGGTGAATTCTGGTTTAACTTATGGTGCAGGCTCAGGTTTTGAACGTTATTCTGCCAGCGGCACATTTAGCATCGGCAGTTTTACCAAAACTGAAAGTACCAAAGCAGCCGTGGATTTAGCGCTAAAAACTTATCAGCGCTTATGGGATAAGGGCATAGATCAAGCCACGCTGGACTCCGCCAAAGCTTATGTCAAAGGCCAGTTCCCACCTCGTTTTGAAACCAATACAGCCTTAGCTGGCTTGTTAGGCGATATGTACCTCTATGGTTTTAATCAGGACTTTATCAACAGCTTCCAAAGCAAAGTGGATCAACTGACAGTGGCTGAAAGCAAACGTCTGATCAATAGCTACTTTCCTAAAGAGCAGCTGCAATTTGTGCTGATTGGCAAAGCTGAAACCATTAAAGACATCGCCAAAAGTTATGGTGAAGTCACACAAGTGGAAATCACTGCTGATAGTTTCTAGTCAAAAGCTATGGCCCTGCAGCAATGCAGGGCCTTATACTTAAGCCATAACCTCTATAGATAAGTACTTCGCTTGAAACTTCAGTTCACACTCGTCACTCTATTGTTAAGCCTTTGTGTGTTGGGCTCTTGTATACCACAGCGCAATTCTGCTTTTTCTCAGCATATTTATATCTGGCAGCGGGTCTGGAACTCAGAACATGCGCAAGCTTTGGCCCAAAGCAAAGCTGATTTCAGTGTATTGAGGGTTTTAGCCTTGCAGCTGCATCAGACAAAAACTGGCCCGGTTTGGACTCAGGCTAAGGTTGATTTACCTCTGCTTGCTGCAGATGGACGGGCTGTGCAGCTAGTGGTGCGGCTTGATGGTCAGCTCAAACATTTACCAACAACTGTGTTGCAGCAAAAACTGCTGACGCTGCTGCAATTGTGGCAACAGCAAGGTGTGAAGGTCACTCAACTTGAGTTGGATTATGACTGCGCCAGCAGCCAGCTCGGCGCTTATGCTCTCTGGATAAAACAATTACGTAAGCTTCTGCCCCAGACTCTGGCTGTAAACATCACGGCTTTACCGGACTGGTTAGGCAAGCCGGGTTGGCCTGAGTTACAACAGCAAGCGGATCAACTGACCTTACAGGTCCATTCGGTGATATCGCCCGAACAAGGCCTGTTTCAGACTGAACTAGCCAAAAAATGGACACAACAACTGGCTGCAGAGGCGCAGAAGCCATTTTATATTGCTGTGCCTTCTTATCATTCAGCTTTGCTGAAACAAGAGCAGGGCTGGCTGGTTGAAAGTGAACAAGCATTACAAAGTGAAAGCGAGCGGCAAGAATTATGGCTGGATGCTTTAGCAGTGCAGGGTTTTAGTTTATGGCTGAAACAGCAAGACTGGCCGCTGTTGCAGGGGCTGGCCTGGTTTCGTTTACCTTTGCCATCCGACAAACGCAGCTGGTCTTATTCCCAATTACAGGCGGTCAGCTCGGGTAAAACACTCACTGCTGACTTGAAATTAAGTTTGCGTGGCGAAGCGCCTCACTTTGAACTGGTGGCAGAAAACCATGGTTTTATAGCAGCGCCATTACCAGCCCGGATCAACTTGTCCGGTGTTTTATGTAGCGCTGCGGATGCTGTATCAGGCTACCAGTTCAACTTTTCAAAAGACAAAAATCAGCTGCAGTTTATGTTGTCCAAAGCTGAAACCATGCTGCAACCCCGGCAAACCTTAGTATTGGGCTGGGCATCTTGTCAAAATTTAACCCTTTGGGCATTTAAAGGATGATTTTATGCTGAAATTTAACAAGGCCTTACTGCTTAGCAGCATGATGTTAGCTGGCAGTGTACTGGCCTGTGGACCAGACTTTCCAATGATGCTGAGTTCGGACAGAGCCCAGACTTTTGCTGTGCTGCCTGAACCCGTGTTTTTAGTGGAAATTCAGGCTTTAGCCTCTGCTGTGCCTGATCTTTCTGCGGTATTAGCCAAACCCGGCGCAATTGTATTTGAAGACTCATACGACTATCAGAATGACAAGTGGATTAGCGCCACAGAACAAGCTGAGCAGCAGTTGCTGAGCAGCAACCAGGCAAAGCTAGTCCAGCAGATGAGGCAAAGCAGCACAGTGCAGCAGGCTTTATCTGTGGGTGAAGCTTTACCTGCTGAATTAGGTTTTTATACCGCAGCAGCTGTAGCTTTTGCGCAAAAAGACTATCAGCAGGCCGCTGTCTTGTTTCGTCAATTGCTGGCTTTACCTTTAGAGCAACAGCAGCAAAGACGCAGCTGGGCTTTGTATTCATTAGGAAGGGTTTTGTTACAGCAAAATGTGACAGAACACAGTGCCGAAGTTTCAGCTTTGTATCATCAGTTGCAACAGGAAGTAGCGGCTGGACTTCCTGATCCTCTGCAGCTGGCTGTGGCGAGCTTAGGTGAGCAGGCCAAGCTTGCCAAACAACAAGGTGACTGGGCGGGCGCCATAGGTTTATATGCAGCACAAAGCCGCTGGAGTGAAAGTGGCCGCGCTTCCTTATTGCTATTAAGTAAAGAACTGGCGGCAATGCCGGATCAGCAGTTAATGCCTTTAGTACAAACTCCTGCGGTGGCGGCTTTATTAAGTCGTTACCTGATGACACAGTTCAGTGCTTTAAGTTATTTGCAGCCAGAGCAATTAGAGCGATTGTTGGCGGTGCTAAATCAACTGCCGGACATTCAACTGAAAAATGCCACACCACTTGCCACAGTAGCTTATCAGCAAGGCCAGTTTGCTTTGGTAAAGCAGTTATTGCCTCATCTGGATCAAAGCTCGCAGGCCTGGTGGCTGCAGGCAAAAATGGCTTTAAAAGCAGGGGATACGGCCAAAGCAGCAGAGTTTTACGCCAAGGCCAGCAAAGCTTTTGCGCCATTGGCAAAACAGGCGGAAAAACCAGCAGCGCAACAGGACTATTACAGCAAAGCGTCTATCGACGAATTACAAACACAACAGTACTGCAGGATCCAGGCAGAACAAGGCATTCTGGAATTAAGCCGTGGTGATTATCTGCAGGCCATCTCTTTGCTGACAGCAGCAGGTTCTGAGTATTGGCAGGATACGGCTTATATTGCAGAGCGGGTTTTAACGCTGGGCGAGCTAAAAAGCTTTGTGGCTTTGCATCCTGTAACCACAGTGCCGGAAAAAGCGCAGTGGCATTATTTTAGTGATACAGCAGTCGAAGTTTTATTGCGTCACTTAACTGCCAGACGATTAATGCGTGCCGGCGAATATCAACAGGCACAAGACTATTTTGTTGACCCTGAATTAAAGCAACTGGCAAAGCGTTATCAACAGCATGCAGAAAAGGCGGCAAGCAGCTGGACTGACAATGCTAAAGCTCAGGCCTTATTTGAACAGGCAAAGCTAGCCAGAGAGCATGGCCTGGAGTTGTTAGGTTTTGAACTGGCGCCCGATTATCAGGTGTTTTATGGTCAGTTTGAGCCTTACGAATTTGATGCGAAAACACCGGCTTTGCCTGCAGCAGAGTTACAGCGTTTAAGCAGTTCAGGTTCAACCTACAACAACAGATTCCATTACCGACAACTGGCCTCTGAACTCTCTGCTGAAGCAGCGAAGCTTGTGCCACCAAACAGCCAGGCTTTTGCTGCTACTTTATGTCATTCAACAAAATGGCTGTTAGTACGCCAGCCGGAACTGGCACAAGGTTATTATCAGCAGTATTTGCAACAAGGGCCTTATGTCAGTTGGGGGGCTGAATTCGGTCAGACCTGTCCTGAACCGGATTTTGTCGCGGCTAAACAACGGCAGTACGACAACTGGCAACAGCAATTACGCCAGTCCGTCAGGCCTTTTAAGCTGCCGATTTATGCTGCCGCTGTACTGGCGCTATTGGGGCTGGGTTATCTGTTTTGGCGGCGTAGAACACAAAAGCAGGGCAGGCCTTCATAGCGGCTGTCTGACTTGTGCCATTAAGTTTTATTTGTAATACAATAATATTGAATTATTATTAACTCTGTCTGTTTCAGACGAGCCAGCAGCATAGCTGGCCTATCCAATATGACAGGGGATTATGATGACAATAGTAAAGTTTAAAAAAGCGCCTTTATGGCTGGCGCTTAATTTGATTTTGGTATCAGCTTGTGGCGGTTCAAGTGGTTCTGAACCCGCTGTAACACCACCAACTTCGGGTAATCCACCGCCAGTGGTGATACCTCCACCTGTAACGAATGCGCCCACTTTTACTAATGTGTCAGTGCATGACCCGTCCGTGATCAAAGTAGGTTCAGACTTCTATATTTTTGGCTCTCACTTAGCTGCGGCTAAATCTGCCGATTTACAGAACTGGACCTTAGTGGCCGATGGCGTCAATGCTAACAATAAGCTGATGCCTAATGCGGCATCTGAAATCAAAGAAACCTTTGACTGGGCGCAAACGTCCACCCTTTGGGCTGCTGATGTGATTGAAATTGGTGGCAAGTTTTATATGTACTACAACGCCTGCAAAGGCGATTCGCCACGCTCGGCTTTAGGTATTGCAGTGGCAGACTCAGTAGAAGGGCCTTACAAGAACCAACAGCTGTTGCTGAAATCCGGTATGTGGGGCGAACCCAGCGAAGATGGTTCAATTTACGATGCCACGATTCATCCGAACGTCGTAGACCCGGATGTATTTTTTGATAAAGCCGGCCGCTTGTGGATGTTGTATGGCTCTTATTCGGGCGGCTTGTTTATTCTGGAGCTTGATAAAGCAACAGGAGTACCTTTACCGGACCAAGGCTATGGCAAACACCTGATGGGGGGTAACCACAGCCGGATAGAGGGCGGATATGTGCTGTACAGCCCTGACAGCGATTATTATTACCTCTTTGTATCTTTTGGTGGCCTGGATGCCAATGGTGGCTACAACATACGTGTAGCGCGATCCAGTAATCCTGAAGGCCCTTATTTTGATGCACTTGGCAATTCAATGGCTGACGTAAAATCCAACCCGGCTTTGCCTTTGTTTGATGACGCCAGCATAGCGCCTTATGCCGAAAAATTAATGGGTAACTTTCTGTTTGAGCGCCAAAGCAGCGAGGCCGGCACTGGCATTGGTACTGGTTATGTCTCGCCTGGTCATAACTCGGCTTATTACGATGAAAGCTCAGGTCAGTACTTTCTGATGTTCCATACCCGCTTTCCACAGCAAGGGGAGCAGCATCAGGTGCGGGTGCATCAGATGTTTATCAACAAAAATGGCTGGCCAGTGGTAGCGCCGCACAGGTATGCCGCCAACACTGACAAAACAGTAACGGCAGAGCAGTTAGCTGGCAGCTACAAGCTGATTGAGCATGGCAAAGATATTTCGGCCGACATTAAAAAGCCGCTCAGTATTAACTTGTTGGCCAATGGCAGTATCAGCGGTGAGAAAACCGGTAGCTGGGTGTATGGAGTCAATCAGCAGATCAGTATTCAGCTGGATGGCAGTGGCAGTTATGAAGGAGTGGTATCACGGCAGTGGCATGAAACACCAGCCAAATGGACTGTGACTTTTAGTGCGTTATCCACTGAAGGCAAAACAGTTTGGGGTTCGCAGAACTAGCCAATAGTAGAACTGAAACAACAGAAAAGAAAAAACCCAGCCGAAGCTGGGTTCCAATTTATGGCAGGGGTACAGGGATTCGAACCCCAGAATGGCGGGATCAAAACCCGCTGCCTTACCGCTTGGCTATACCCCTGCAGAACTGTTGTAGCTAAAATTGTGTAATTTGATGATTACACTGCCACTTCAATTAAATGGCAGGGGTACAGGGATTCGAACCCCAGAATGGCGGGATCAAAACCCGCTGCCTTACCGCTTGGCTATACCCCTGCAGAAACTGCAGAATTCTTACTTGCTTGGTGCGGAAAGAGAGACTCGAACTCTCACGCCTCGCGGCGCTGGAACCTAAATCCAGTGCGTCTACCAATTTCGCCATTTCCGCAAACACTGGACGAACAAATTAAGTGGTGGCTACAGCGGGAATCGAACCTGCGACCCCAGCATTATGAGTGCTGTGCTCTAACCAGCTGAGCTATGTAGCCACTATGTCTTAGTTGTCCTAAGCAAGTGGCGCGTATTATGCTCACCAGACTTTTTTGCGTCAACCGTTTTTTTACCACATCTTTATCTATTCGGTTTGTTTGCTGGTTTTCTATGCAAGTTGATGTCAACACAGCCAGTTTTTTCGCTTTTTCTGCTCGCTGCTTGGGCATATACGGCTGATGGGGTAGTATCGGTTTGTACTTAAAACTAAAAAATAAGCGGCTTTTGTACAGAGCAAGCCAGAGGAAAACCAATGTCCACAGATGTAAAACAGGCCCGTTGGCCACGACAAATCCCCTACATTATTGCCAGTGAAGCTTGTGAGCGTTTCAGCTTCTACGGTATGCGCAATATTTTAACGCCTTTTTTAATGACGGCTTTGTTACTTGCTGTGCCTGAGCATTTAAGAGCAGGTGAAGCCAAGGACGTATTTCACTCTTTTGTGATAGGCGTGTATTTTTTCCCTTTATTAGGCGGCTGGTTAGCTGACCGTTATCTTGGTAAATACAACACTATTTTATGGCTGAGCATTGTGTATGTGATTGGTCATTTGTTTTTGGCCCTGTTCGAAACCAGTAAGGAAGGCTTTTACACCGGGCTATTTTTGATAGCGCTGGGCTCGGGCGGCATTAAACCCTTAGTTTCGGCCTTTATGGGCGATCAGTTTGACCAGAGTAATAAAAAGCTTGCCCAAAAAGCCTTTGATATCTTCTATTTCACTATTAACTTCGGCTCCTTTTTCGCCTCCTTATTAATGCCACTGACACTGAAGTACTTTGGTGCTGCCGTTGCTTTTGGTATTCCAGGCGTGCTGATGGCATTAGCTACTTTGTTTTTCTGGTTAGGCCGCAAACGTTATGTGCATATAGCGCCAGAACCTAAAGACCCACATAGTTTTTTAAAAGTAGTGAAAACTGCCTTATTCTCCAAAGAATCGGGCAAAGCCAATGGCGGATTTTATCTGGCTTTAGTAGGTTTTGCGTTAGCGTTGTTTAGCTTAAGCCAAACCCCAACTTTAGGTTTTGTCGCAGCCTTTTGTTTAGCTTTAGTGCTGGTGATGGGCTTTGGTGGTGCTGGCGCAGCTATTCAGTTGGAAAGAGCACGAGGTGTGCACCCTGATATAGCCGTAGATGGGGTGCGTTCAGTACTGCGTATTCTGATCCTGTTTGCACTGGTGACGCCTTTCTGGTCTTTGTTTGATCAAAAAGCCTCGACCTGGATTTTACAGGCCAATGACATGAGCAAACCAGAATGGTTTGAACCCGCCATGATGCAGGCATTAAACCCGCTGCTGGTGATGCTGCTGATCCCTTTTAACCATATAGTCTTGTATCCGCTTCTGGAGCGTTGTGGTGTGCGTATTACCGCATTACGCCGTATGGGCGCTGGTATTGCCTTTGCCGGTTTAAGCTGGATTGTGATTGGTTCAGTACAACTGGCGATGGACGGTGGCACTGTGATGTCTATTGTCTGGCAGGTGCTGCCTTATGCACTGCTGACTTTTGGCGAAGTACTGGTATCGGCCACAGGTTTAGAGTTTGCCTACAGCCAGGCACCAGCTGCGATGAAAGGTACCATCACCAGCTTTTGGCAGTTGTCGGTAACAGTGGGTAACTTATGGGTTTTGTTGGCGAATAACAGTATTCGAAGTGAAACAGTGTTGTCGCATGTAGCCTCCACAGGCTTGTCGCAAACCGCATTTTTAATGTTCTTCTTTGCCGGTTTTGCGTTGTTGGCTGCTGCTGTTTTTGCCTTGTATGCACGTAGTTATACTATGTTGGATAACTATAGGGCTGTGTAATAGAGCGGCGGCTTAAGCTTTTTTCTCTGATATAAAACAAACCCGGATTTTAATGCCGGGTTTGTTTTTGCAGTGATCCGACCCAACAGCTAAGACAGTTTTACCAGACTGACCTCAAGTACATGTTCAATCTTTTGTTTTTTGCCGCTCCAGACGTATTTGTAGTGTCCGGCCTGAACAGGGATGCTGACAGCCTTAGGCTTAAAGGCTGCAATACATTGCCCACCTGAGTGCCGAACACTGTTGTATACCAAGCCATTGCTGCCTGAAGCACGCAATGTTTTTGCGAAAAGTTGTGGCGCTGCATAATCATTGCTGTGTAGACCGTCAAATTCAGCACCGCGGATATCGTGCAAAGGCAAAACTACTGTATTGATATAGCAGCGCATCGTCAGTTCGGTATCTGGTTCATGGGTTGCGGCTAAAAATTGCTCCCGGTGATAGATAGTTTCTGCAAAGGCTGTGGCTAAGCTATTTGCAGCGTAATACACACCATAAGCTGTGCCATCGCTGAATCGGGTTGCGGTTCTGATATGAGTAAAAGCTGCCATCACAGGAGAGCTACCAGGGCCGGAAATTCGATCTTCTAAAGGCACCAGCGCCAAATCACCAGCTTGCTGACGCAGCCTGTCATTGGTAAGCGACTCCAGCGCAAATACGATGTCCAGCTCTGCTGGGCTCGCGACCTCTTCAAACAAGTTGATGGGCGGGAAGTGACTGGGAACCAGCCGGTATAACTTTTCCCAGTCAGGCAGGCAGGTCTTAACCTCGTTGTGCATCAAGATACCTGCGCATATCACTTAAATGCATCACGCTGCCTTTAAGCATAAAATCCAAAGCCGTTTCATTGTTAAAGGCTGCATTGGGTTTCTGTGGCCAGGCGTCGGCTTGCTCGCGGCTGGCAAATAAAATACCCAGAGCTTTGTAAATCCCCATGACGTAGGAGATCCGTTCCAATGTGTCGGGCGACAAACTGGCTATTTTGCCTTTTTTCCAATTGTAAAAAGTGGATTCAGCAGGTTTACCCAGCAATACCATTTGGTCTTTGGCTTTCACCTGCCAGGCATTCATGATGTTAAAAAACACGCTAAGCGCAACCTGAGCCGTTTTCTCTGGATCTTGTTGTAATACCGCCTGTGTATTTGCCGACATCATGGCTCTCCGCTATTTCTTTGGTAAAAGAATACTTCATAATTGGAGTTTATTCAATTTTTGCTGTTATTTTGCAGTGTTTATCGTGCGTGATTGAGCGCATGGAACTCGGCTGTCTGGGGGCGATTTTCAGAAAGGTCAGGCTTTGGCAACTGCAGGACGCAAATCATCGACCAGACGCTTTCTGCTACTGCGCTCGTACTCAGCAGGTGAAAACGGCATGCTGGATAGGGCGTAGTCGTCAATAAGTTGTAGAAGCTCACTGTTGCTGATGCCTGCTGGTGACGGATTGCTGCCATTTTCTGTGAGCTCTGCCAGTTTATGCTGCAGTACTTCCTTTCGGGCTATGTTGGTTCCGCTGGATGGATCGGCAATACAAAGGCCAAAGGTGCCATTCAAAAAGTAGGGTAGGAAATCCTGGATCTTTTTTCCAATAATTTCAGGCTCTTTGAAGTAGTCCTGCAAGCCAAGCTCCAGCTGATGGCTTAATACTGAGAACACTGCATCACGCTCTTTGCCCGGCGCGGCTTGATCTGCAATTTTGACCCATCTGCTGCATTCGGGACGAAAAAAATCGCCATAAATAGATTCTTCAATCTCAATAACCCCAAAAACAGCAGAGCCTATGGTGTTTCCATCGCAGACGTAGGTAGGCTCCGGGACTGCTTTGGCGGCAATCAGCTGATCCAGGCGTTCGATGGTGATGCCAAGAAGTGAAACGAAGGTTGGTTTATCAACGAAGTGTTTTTGCAAATAAGTTTTTAACAACACTGGTTACTCCAAACTATGGGGATCTGGTTTTTCGCCACACATTCTGGCTGTGGTGTTCTGCAAAAATCACTAAGTTTCATATGAGCTTATATGCATACATTCACCAAACTTCGCATCAATAGTACTGAGGTGTAGAGCAATTTGAAACTTAAGATTTACTTCAAAAAAGCTTGGGGCAAGACGCAAGACTTGACCCTGTTTTCCTCTGTTTTCCTCTGTTTTCACTTGGGGCTTTTGTAATACACAACAAACTCACCTTTGTTAACAACCATATAGATGTTTTGCTTGGCAGAAAGAGATTTATATTCTTCGAGATCCGTCGAAAGCATAGCAGGAGTGTCATATGTCACTTTCATGTTGGGTGAACAGTGCTCCAATACTTTGAGAAGCGGTGTCAATACTTGATCTGGAAAGCCTTTATGCTGAATATGCAAAAATGCATTTGTGTTAATTCCGTCAATCGGAAAGTCGAAATTGACCACTTCCACCTTTTGAACAAATGGTAAATTGAGATCGCTGGGGTTAAGTTCGCAATCAAGTGGAAGGGGGACTCTTAGAACGCCATATTGATTTTCTTGGGCGATATCAGTTGCTGGTGAGCATGCTCCTACTAGAAGAGACAAAGCGAGAATTGCCATCGAGTAATTGAAGTTCAACTAAATACCCTCTTAAAAATGCCTAACAATAAATTCTAAGGCTACCTTGCAACCCATTAAAAAGAAACAATCGACAAATAATCAGCTGCCTTAAAAGCGTTTTACCACCTCGAATTTCTGGGCAAGACTTGCCCCCAGTTTGCACTTCTAGCCTGAGGGGATTCTGAGGAGGTTTCTGTATCATTCAAATAGCTTTAGCTTGGATTTCCACCACTCTATGGCCTCGTCTAGTACAGAAAGTGGAGTATTGCCTTCGCCATGTCCCCTTGCTTTAACTAACTCCATCAGCGTCATATTTACACACAGCTCACGCCCATCACTAGTTATAAATTGGTAACCATCAGAAGTCGTAAAAGTTACTGGTTCTTCGGACTCAGAAACTTCAATAGTTAAATCATATTCTTTCAGAATGATGTTGCGCTCTTTCTCAATGAAATCCCTAAAAATAGCGTCTTCAGTTTTCCATTGCTTAAATTGAGAATTAAGAGTATCCCTAAGAGCCGCAGTGAAGTTTTGCGAATCGACTTTATGCAAAACATGACCTACAGCCCTAAGCAAGGTTACACATGAAAACCACAAAATCTTTGCTTGCTGATAATCGCCATTTCCTACAGCGGTTGAAAAGTAGTCTCTGGCTAGAATGCAATCATTAAGTACATCTCTTGCTTTCATTTTTACTTCCCTTCCTGAGAAATGCTTATGGTTAAAAGTGTTATTTTTTTCTGTTCAGAGTGAACAAGGCAAAGTTTTAAACCACTAGTTAACCTAAAGAATTGGTCATATCAATTATTCGGTCTAACCTTTTACGTCTTTCCTCATTCTCTTGGTTAAATTTAATTTTTAAACGGGCTTTGGTCATTCTCGCTGCATCGTAGGCTTCATCACTGAATCTTGTTCCAAGTTGGAGTAAACCTAACCTAATCTCCAGATTCACGGTATTAACGAAAACGTTTTGCATGAAAATGGATTTAGTGACAACGCCTTTAATTTTAAAATTTTCATCATCCTCTTCAGATGGAAACAGACTTTTTTGTAACATCTCAGCATGACGCATTGTCACACTATTAACGTTCAGCACATTTTTCAACACTTCAATGTTTTTGCGATCTAGCCCTTCCATCAGAAATTGCATCGACTCGTCTACCATGCCGTAGATGTAAGGGCGACCTAGTTTATCGGCTATACCATTTACGATGCCATCAATGCCACCGGTGTGGCTCATAGCTACAATTTCTTGTCTTATCCCAAACATGTACATTTCTGCTAGCTCGGGGTTGCTGTCTATTATCTGGAGGCCGAGCTGATAGACTTCGAATGTGCTCGGATGTAGTTGGTGAGATGGTTTTCCATTGGCATCAAAAGACAGCCTGAGCTCATCAGCCAAAAATCGTCTAGTATTTTCGTGTTCAAGCAGGGCTCTGTGTTTTACAAAAAACTCAATGTTTTCAGCATCGGCAAGCTTCATAGGGAAAATAAGTTCGGTGGTATATTCTACAGTCTGTACACCTTCAGTGATGCGACCACATGCTGTTAATAATATTAATGCAATGGCTACCAGTACTTTCCTTGGCATGCTTTTTCCTTAATCATTGCCCTGAGAGATACAGTGCATCTCTGAATATGTTAATTCCACAGGCGTACGTATTGGTATTCTGGATGGGCGAAGCGTCTTATGGCTCAAATTCCGACCCTGTTGATTTTTTCTTTTTTTTCAGGGCATTGTGTTGCACTCTATCTCAGACAAAATCGATTGAATCTCTACCAACTGGTCTAACTGTACTTTGCTATGCGAGTGCTCCTTGGTCCAGTCAAGCTCCTCTTTGATTGCTGATAACTCTAGTTTGATGTCGTTAAGCGTTTCTAACACATTTTCGTTAATAAATACTAAGCGTTCCAGCAAGGCGATGGCTGTATCGTTCATTTCTTACCTCAAATTTTGGTTTATTGATAGCGCGGGCGTTATGAATAACATCCTTACCTAAAAACAATACGTTTTCAACCATTGATGTTTGGTGTGGATCACAAAGCTAGGCTTTAACCGGGTGGCCAAATTATGATCAGATGCTGAGCTATTAATAGATTGGACATGGAACTGTCAGCCTCTGCTAATTCCAACAAAAAACCGGACTAAAAAGTCCGGTTTTCAAAGGTAACGTAAAACCTTAGCGTTAAACGTTAAACAAGAAATGCATGACGTCGCCGTCTTTACAGACGTAGGTTTTACCTTCAACGCGCAGTTTACCTGCTTCTTTGGCACCGGCTTCACCTTTGCAGGCGATAAAGTCGTCGTATGACACCACTTGAGCGCGGATAAAACCACGTTCGAAGTCGGTGTGGATCACGCCTGCTGCTTGTGGTGCTGTGGCGCCAACCGGAATAGTCCAGGCGCGCACTTCTTTTACACCAGCAGTGAAGTAAGTGTGCAGGTTCAGCAGCGAGTAACCACCACGGATCACGCGGTTTAAGCCTGGTTCTTCTAAGCCCATAGACTCTAGGAATTCAGCTTTTTCCTCATCTTCCAGCTCAGCAATTTCAGATTCAATAGCAGCACAGATAGACACCACAATGGCGCCTTCTTTGGCAGCTATGGCTTTTACTACGTCTAAGTGTGGGTTATTTTCAAAACCATCTTCCAGTACGTTAGCTATGTACATAGTAGGTTTGATGGTCAGGAAGTTCATGTACGACACCAGAGCTTTTTCGTCGTCGCTTAATTCCAGCTGACGTAAAGTTAAGCCTTTTTCTAAATGCGCTTTTACTTTTTCCAGCACTTCCATTTCAGCTTTAGCGTCTTTATCACCAGCTTTGGCTTTTTTGCTGACGCGGAAAATAGCTTTGTCGGCGCTGTCCATATCAGACAATACCAGTTCCATATTGATGGTATCGATATCGTCAGCCGGATCAATTTTACCTGCAACGTGGATGATGTTTTCATCATCAAAACAACGTACTACGTGGCCGATTGCGTCGGTTTCACGGATGTTGGCCAGGAATTTGTTACCTAAACCTTCACCTTTAGAAGCGCCTTTCACTAAACCTGCGATATCGACGAATTCCATGGTCGTTGGCAGGATACGTTGTGGTTTTACAATGTCGGCCAGTTGCTGTAAACGCAAATCAGGCACAGGCACCACACCGGTATTTGGTTCGATAGTACAAAACGGGAAGTTAGCCGCTTCAATACCAGCTTTTGTCAGTGCGTTGAACAGAGTGGATTTACCTACGTTTGGTAAACCAACGATGCCACATTTAAAACCCATGGGTGTTTCCTTTGTGCTGTAGACGGCAAAGCCGTGCTGTTTGCGAACCGGACGCGCTTAAACTTTTGCTTAAGCCGCGCTAAAACTATGTAACCTGTGCTGCGCTTTAATTAAGCCATCGCTTAACCAGAGCTCAAAACAACGCATCGATTCATCCAAAGCTTCGTCGATCAGCTTCTGTTCGGATTGCGGTGCTTTGCCCAGCACATAACCTGTGACTAAATCTTTGTGGCCAGGATGGCCAATACCCAGTCGCAGGCGATAAAAATTGGCATTATTGCCGAGTTTACTGGTGATGTCTTTTAAACCATTGTGACCAGCATGACCGCCACCCAGTTTAAATTTAGCTACGCCGGGCGCTATCGCCATTTCGTCGTGAGCCACCAGAATATTTTCGGGTAAAAGTTTATAGAACTGCGCCATAGCTGCAACGGCTTTGCCACTTAAATTCATGTACGTAGTGGGAACCAGCAATTTATATTCCTGACCTTGGGTGACAAATTTACCAGTCAGGCCAAAAAATTTACTGTCAGGACGAAGAGAAACGTTATAGCGGCGGGCAAGTTGTTCTACAAACCATTGACCTGCGTTGTGGCGGGTCTGGCTGTATTCTGGGCCTGGATTACCCAGGCCCACAATTAACTGAATTGCTTCAGTCATTACTCAGCTGTGTCTTCGTCTGCTTTGCCAGCAGGCTTGTTCACAGTAACAACGGCTTGGTCATGACCAGCGCCTTTGGCTAACTCAGTGATAGTTACGCCAGCAGGAACTTTAATGTCTGACAAGTGCAGAGTTACGCCAACAGCAACGTCAGCTAAATCCACTTCAATGAATTCTGGCAGGTTCTGTGGTAACACAGTGATAGCCAGTTCGTTGATGTGGTGAGCAACTACGCCACCTTTCTTAGTTGCAGCAGCTTCGTTGATGAAGTGTACTGGAACTACAGTGTGTAACTCGTGGCCAGCTTCTACGCGTTGGAAGTCAACGTGCATAACTTTTGGCTTGAACGGGTGACGTTGCATAGCTTTAACGATAGTTTTTACTTCTTCACCGCCAACAACGATAGTCAGGATGTGAGTGTAGAAACCTTCGTTAGCCTGAGCTTGTAACAATTTAGAGTGATCTAAAGTGATAGACAGAGCTTCTTTGTGACCACCGTAAATGATAGCTGGTACTTTGTCTGCGTGACGTAGGCGGCGGCTCGCACCTTTCCCTAAATCAGAGCGGACTTCTGCATTTAACGTGTAAATGGCGTTTGACATGGTATTCTCCAAAAATTAATAGACCCTGAGTTCCGCGACCTGACCCCAGGAAGAAGCTTTTTCGGTGGATGAAGTGAACTTCAGCCGACGCAAAAAAGCGCGCTATGGTATCACTGGAGCCTTAAGGCTGCAAATGAAAGCTACAAAAAGAAAAGGCACCGAGCGGTGCCTTTTTCAAATCTTCAGTCTGAAATTAATCAAACATAGAAGAGATAGATTCTTCGTTGCTGATACGACGGATACATTCGGCCAGCATATCGCTTAAGGTCAGCTGTTTTACTTTGCTGACTGCGCGCATTTCTGCACTCAGCGGAATAGTGTCGGTGATGATCAGCTCATCGATCACTGAGTTTCTGATGTTCTCAGCGGCATTGCCAGAGAAAATCGGGTGAGTCGCATAAGCAAATACACGTTTGGCACCTTGTTCTTTTAAGGCTTCAGCGGCTTTGCATAAAGTGCCGCCTGTATCAATCATGTCGTCGACAATAATACAGTCACGATCTTTTACATCACCAATGATATGCATCACCTGAGACACGTTGGCCTTAGGACGACGTTTATCGATAATAGCTAAGTCAGCATCATTCAACAGTTTGGCGATAGCACGGGCACGCACTACACCACCTATATCCGGAGATACCACTACTGGTGCAACGAATTCACGTTTGCGCATATCTTCCAGCAATACCGGGCTACCAAAGACGTTGTCTACCGGAACGTCGAAGAAACCCTGAATTTGCTCAGCGTGTAGGTCAACCGTTAATACACGGTCTACACCAACGCTTGATAAAAAGTCAGCTACTACTTTGGCAGTGATTGGCACACGGGCAGAGCGTACGCGTCTGTCCTGACGGGCATAACCAAAGTAAGGGATAACAGCGGTAATACGACCGGCAGAGGCGCGGCGTAAGGCGTCTACCATTACAATGAGTTCCATCAGGTTGTCATTGGTTGGTGCACAGGTAGACTGGATAATAAAAACGTCAGATCCCCTGACGTTTTCATTGATTTGTACACAGACTTCACCGTCACTAAAACGGCCGACTTCGGCATCGCCCAGCTTGATATATAAACGGCTGGCTATCTTCTTGGCGAGTTCTGGTATGGCGTTACCAGCGAAAATCTTCATGTCGGGCACGGTAGGATCCTCAGGGCAGTTTGTGAGTCCGGTTAATAATGCAGCAGGCTTTTTGTGTCGCCTGCTGTGCGTCATACGGCTTGTTCCAATTCAGTCAGGACAGCAGACTGATTGACCCCTTTAGCAACAAAACCACGCCATGGTGGAGGCAGTTTTGCAAGGGTTTGACGGGCACTTAATTCATCCTGGAACTCGGCAAACACACTGGCACCGGTACCTGTCATTCGGGACGGCGCGTATTCTATCAACCAGTTCAGTACCATTGCAACCTCGGGGTAGAGCCGTTTCACCAGAGTTTCGCAGTCATTTTGCCACTCACAGTCTAGTAGATCTTTGACGGACATGACGGGCGTATTGCGGATTAAATCAGGGTTGCCGAACACTTCAGCCGTGCTGACATGCACATCTGGCGTCACAATCAGGTAATATTTTTCCGGCAAACTAACGGGTTGTAATTTTTCTCCAACCCCCTCCGCAAAGGCTGTTTTTCCGAATACAAAGACAGGAACGTCAGCCCCTAACTTTAAGCCCAGTTCACAAAGCTGTGCGTTTGATAGCTTTAATTGCCATAACTGGTTTAATGCCAGCAGTGTGGTCGCTGCATCGGACGAGCCGCCCCCTAAGCCGCCCCCCATAGGCACTTGTTTATCCAGATGGATTTTTACACCGGCGTTATCCGAGGCTAAAGGCCGCAGTAACTTAGCGGCGCGCACCACCAGATTGCTGTCGTTTTCTATACTTTTATCTGAACAACTAAAGTGGATTTCACCATCCCTGGTGAGTGAGAAACTAAGCTGGTCGCCACAATCAAGCATTTGAAACAAGGTTTGCAGATTATGATAACCATCGGCCCTGCGGCCTGTGATATGTAAAAATAAGTTCAGTTTGGCTGGCGCCGATAAAGTTAAAGTTGCCATTTACGCACCACCAGCTTAATACGGCTGCCATCGGCTTTCGAATCCAACTGAATACGTTTTGGCAAAGCTAAGGCATCGGGGAAAAACTCGCTGTAACTGACTTGCCAGTCACGCTGCTGACTGTCTTTTAGCGTAAAACTGGTTAAACGGCCTTGAGCATCCCATTGATGATTAAAGCTTTCCGGGCTTGCCACTCCTTTGAGCCAGAGCGGCATTTCTTCAATAGGTAAACTCCAGCCGGATAAATAATCCAGCAGGGCACTGGCCGACTGGGCTTTATGAGTTTCGCCATCTGCTTTGACCGTAGCGCCCAAAGCGTCGGTTTCCAGTTCAAAGATGCTGATGCCCACAAAGTTGGTCATACTGGCCTGAAAATAGGGGCCTTGTTGTTGCCAGTTTAAACTGCCGCTGACGCTCTCTTGAGGCGCTTTTACACCTAAGGCTCCGGTCAGTGTAAACTCCTGCAATTGCTCTAATTGCAGTTGTCGTTGTTGGGCTGATAGGGGAATAACTGGTTTTAGCTGGCTGCTGTTGCTGGCACAACCTGTCAAAATCAGACTGAAAACTACAAAACAACCAGTTTTTATCGCTGCAAACACACTAATTCCTTCTCTACGCTTTTTTTAGTTTGGGCTTTTTCGTACAATTCGCCCTCTTTTGACTAACGCCGGTTTTTTCGAAACGGGCCAAACAGGTGAATGACCATTTTTGCTTTAGGTATTAATCATAAAACTGCACCTGTCTCCTTACGTGAGCAGGTCGCTTTTGCGCCTGAACAAATTTTGGACGCCTTGCGGGATCTGACCACTCAGACCCAGGTGTCTGACGCTGTGATTTTGTCCACCTGTAACAGAACTGAGCTGTATTTTAGCGGCAGCCCTGAACAATCGAAACAAGTAATTGACTGGCTGAGCAAATTTCATCAGCTGGATCTGGCCGAATTGCAGCATCATTTATACCTGCATCAGGATCAGCAGGCCAGCAGTCATTTAATGCGTGTGGCTTGCGGCCTGGATTCTTTAGTGCTGGGTGAGCCACAAATTTTGGGGCAAGTGAAGCAGGCTTATAGCCATTCGCGTCAGGCCGGTACTATTAATCCGGCTTTTGAGCGTTTGTTTCAGAAGACCTTTTCAGTGGCCAAGCAGGTTCGTACTGAAACGGACATTGGTGCCAGTGCAGTGTCTGTCGCTTTTGCTGCGGTAAGTTTAGCCCGACAAATCTTTGGTCAGCTCGGCAAAGTCAAAGTGCTGTTGATTGGCGCCGGTGAGACGATAGAGCTTGTGGCCAAACATTTACTGGAGCAGGGCGCGGAAAAAATTACTGTCGCCAACCGCTCTTATGACAAAGCTGCGGCTTTAGCCAGTCAGTTTAACGGTGAAGCCGTCAGCCTGGCACAAGTGCCACAAGCCCTGGCCAATGCCGACGTCGTCATTAGTTCGACTGCCAGTACCTTGCCTATTGTCGGTAAAGGTATGGTGGAACAGGCACTGAAAAAACGCCGTCATAAACCTATGTTTTTTGTCGATTTAGCTGTGCCACGTGATATTGAAGAACAAGTGGCAGAGCTGGAAGACGCCTATTTGTATACAGTGGATGACTTGCAATCCATAGTGCTGCAAAACCTGCAGAACCGTCAGGAAGCAGCGGCTGAAGCCGAGCAAATGATTTTGCAGGGCGTCAGCGAGTTCAGTCAGTGGCTGAGTTTGCATGGCCAGCTGGACGTAGTGCGCGATTACCGCGACAAAGGCGAAGCCATACGTGACGAATTGCTGGCCAAAGCGGGCAAACAAATTGCAGCAGGGCAGGACCCTGAAAAAGTATTAGCTGAACTTGCGACTAAACTCAGCAACAGGTTGATGCATGCACCAACCAAGGCGCTGAGGCAGTTACTTCAGGACGAGCAACCTCAACAACAATCTTTGATCAACACTTTGTTAGATCTGTAATCAGGTAAATAGAAACAACATGAAAGAATCGGTGTACCGCAAACTCGAAGCTCTGGTCGAACGTTATGAAGAAGTTCAGGCGTTATTAAGTGACGCTGGCGTAATTTCTGACCAAAGTCGTTTTCGCGAGTTGTCTAAAGAGTACAGCCAACTGGAAGAACTGAGCCATGCTTTTGGTTTGTATCGTCAGGCGCAGGATGATTTAGCCAGCGCTGAAGAGATGATGAAAGACTCAGATCCGGATATGCGTGATATGGCGCAAGACGAATACAAAGCGGCCAAAGAGCGGATTGAACAGCTGGATCAGGACTTACAAATTCTGTTGTTACCTAAAGATCCAAACGACAGCAACAGCTGCTTCCTTGAAATTCGTGCCGGTGCTGGTGGTGATGAAGCCGCTATTTTTGCCGGTGACGTATTCCGTATGTACAGCCGTTTTTGTGAACGCAAACGCTGGAAAGTGGAAATTGTCAGCTGCAACGACGGCGAACACGGTGGTTATAAAGAAGTGATCGCCAGCATTCAGGGCGAAGGCGCTTACGGTATTTTGAAATTTGAATCTGGTGGTCACCGCGTGCAACGTGTACCAGCCACTGAATCTCAGGGCAGGGTGCATACCTCAGCTTGTACTGTGGCCATTATGCCGGAAGTACCAGAAAGCGAAGCCATCGAAATTAACCCTGCTGATTTAAAAGTAGATACCTACCGCGCCTCTGGTGCCGGTGGTCAGCACGTAAACAGAACTGACTCTGCCATTCGTATCACTCACTTACCTACAGGTATAGTGGTGGAATGTCAGGACGAACGTTCTCAGCACAAAAACCGCGCCCGCGCTATGAGCGTGTTGCAGTCGCGTATTCAGGCTGCTGAAGATGAAAAACGCCGTTTAGTTGAAGAATCCACCCGCCGTTCTTTAGTCGGCAGTGGTGACCGTTCTGAACGTATCCGTACTTACAACTTCCCACAAGGCCGCTTAACGGATCACCGTATTAACCTGACCATCTACCGTTTGCTCGATGTAATGGAAGGTGATTTAGACCTGGTTATTGGCCCATTAAGCCATGAACACCAGGCCGACTTGTTAGCTGCTTTGGCTGATGAAAATCGCTAACAATCCAACGTTGACGCAGTGGCTGGAACAAGCTGCTGCGTTACTCAGCCCTTTGCTTGAAACCGGCCCTGTACCTGCGGATGCCAAACAGGAAGCCCGGCGTATTCTGCTGGAAGTGCTGGATATAAATGCCACCACCTTGATGTTGTATCCAGAGCGTGAGCTTACCCAGGAACAGTTACTGATAGTCGAACCTGTGCTGAAACGCCGTCTGACCGGCGAGCCTTTGGCGCATATTTTGGGCTACTGGTATTTCTGGGATTTTAAACTTGCTGTTGCCCCTTGCACTTTAATACCAAGACCCGACACAGAACTGTTAGTCGAACAGTCTTTAGCTTTGTCGTTGCCTGTTCAAGCCAAAGTGCTGGATTTAGGCACTGGCACAGGAGCTATAGCTTTGGCTTTAGCCAAAGAAAAGCCAAACTGGACCGTGACTGGCGTTGATTTACAGCCCGATGCTGTAGAACTGGCAAAGCAAAATGTTCAGCTTCTGGCGTTAGCTAATTGCCACATCAAACAAAGCAGCTGGTTTGAAGCTGTGGTGGGTCAGCAGTTTGATTTAATCGTCAGCAACCCACCTTATATAGACGCAGAAGACCCACATTTAGCCTTAGGTGATGTACGTTTTGAACCCGACTCGGCTTTAGTAGCACCAGAACAAGGTCTGGCCGATATTCGTCATATCTGTAGCCAAGCCCCACACTATTTAGCTCCATCAGGCTGGTTATGGCTGGAGCACGGCTACCAGCAAAGTGACGCTGTACAGCAGATACTAACAGCTGCAGGTTTTACTTCTGTGCAATCGGTGAAAGACTACGGCGACCAATGGCGTATTAGCGGTGGGCAACTTCCGGCTTAAGTTTTGTTTTTCCTTTCTTTGAATTACTTCTCTTAAAACCTACTATAGGGGCGCGTTTTATCCGCGCCCGCTTTTGCATTTGTTCCAGTTACTGTACAAGTCAGAGCTTTGATTTTATACTTGTGCTGTAAGTTGTACATGTGGAGGTTTTATGAGAATTGTGTCTTTTACAGAAGCAAGAAATAGCTTAAAAGCGGTGTTAGATTCAGTGGTCAATGATGCTGATACGGCGGTAATAACTCGTCGTGATGCAGAAGATGCCGTTGTGATGTCACTCGATTATTACAATAGTCTGATGGAAACAGTGCATTTATTGCGTTCCCCTGCAAATGCTGAGCATTTGAATCGCTCAATTGCGCAATTCAAAGCTGGTCAAGTGACTCAACGGGATTTGATTGATGAGTAGTCGTTTACTTTCATGGACTGACGAGGCATGGAATGACTATTTGTATTGGCAAACGCAGGAGAAGAAAACACTTAAACGGATAAACAAACTGATCAGTGATGTAAAGCGTTCACCTTTTGAAGGTATTGGCAAGCCAGAACCGCTTAAAGAAAACTTAGCTGGTTTTTGGTCTCGTCGCGTAGATGATACAAACAGACTGGTCTTCGCAGTTGATGATCATGCAATTACGATTATTTCGTGTCGTTACCACTATTAAATTAAATCTTTTATGTAATTAGAATCGCTGACACTTTATCTCTGAACCAGAGCGATCCGTCGAACTAAGTAAAGCTCCCTTCAAGACCACACTCCAAAATATTTATATTTTCAACGACTTTGCTTTGACCCTTCCCTGTTTAGCGCATATAAATAAACACACAGCAGTAAAGCGCGCGGCAAGCTAAGGAGTGTTACATGGCAAATGATTTTTTATTTGCTGAGGAACCCGAGGAAGTTGTACAGATTTCCCGTGGCAGTTGGAAAGTACTGATAGTCGACGATGAGCCTGAGGTTCATGCCGTTACTAAACTTGCATTAAGTGACTTTTCTTTTCAGGGTAAACACCTTGAATTTATCAGCGCCTACTCAGGCCGTGAAGCCAAAGAGATGCTGGCGAAGCATACAGATGCGGCCATAGTGCTGCTGGATGTAGTAATGGAAACCGACGATGCCGGTTTGCTGGTGGCCCGTTATATCCGCGAAGATCTGCATAACCATTATGTACGTATTATTTTACGTACCGGCCAGCCAGGCCAGGCACCTGAGCGTCAGGTGATCGTCAATTACGATATCAACGACTACAAATCAAAAACTGAGCTGACGGCGCAAAAACTCTTTACTGTGGTGATGTCGAGCTTACGTTCCTACCGCGATATTCTGGCTATTGACCACAGCCGTCAGGGCCTTGAGAAAATTATTACCGCTTCTGCTGATTTGTTTTCCGCCCACTCGATGGAGCAGTTTATTGATGGTGTCTTGCAGCAACTGACGTCTATTTTAGGCTGTAACGACAATGCCTTGCTGGTGACCTCATCGCTGGTGGCTGGCAATATTAATGAAGAAGCCGATCCTGAGCGTTTAGTGGTGTTTGCTGGTTTAGGCCAGTTTGAAAAACAAGAAGGTAAACAAATCAGCGAAGTGCTGGAACCGGCTTTACTGGATGCGTTTCATCAGGCATTAAATAGCCGCAGCATTGTGTACCGTGACAATTATCTGGTGGCCTATTGCACCAGTAAATTTACCTCGGGCTCTCTGCTTTATGTGTCAGGTTTGCCTAGCCTGATGACAGACACCCAAAAGCGACTCATTGAGCTGTTTTCACAAAACGTGCAAATTGCCTATGAAAACGTGCAACTGCAAAGTGAAATTGAAGATACACAGCGTGAAATTGTCTATCGCTTAAGTGAAGCGGTTGAGCATAGGTCTATCGAAACTGGTAATCATGTCAAACGGGTGGCTTTTATTTGTTACGATCTGGCTAAAGCTTATGGCATGCCGGAAGAAGAAGCTGAAAAGCTGATGTTTGCTTCGCCTTTGCATGATGTCGGTAAAGTCGGCATACCAGACGGCATACTGAATAAACCAATGAAGCTGCATGGCCAGGAATGGGAAGTGATGAAAACCCATGCCAGCATAGGTTATGAAATTTTAAAGAACTCCAAACGCACCATTATTCAGGCTGGCGCTGTGATAGCGCAGGACCATCATGAAAAATGGGATGGTTCAGGTTATCCCAGTGGCAAAAAAGGCGAAGAAATCCATATTTACGGCCGTATTGCTGCTTTAGCAGATGTTTATGATGCATTGCGACACAGACGCTGTTATAAATCGGCCTGGACCTTAGAGCAGGTGCTGGAGAAGATCAGTAGTGAGGCGGGCAAGCATTTTGACCCTAAACTGGTCGAAATTTTTATAAGTCGGGTCGACAAACTGGAAGCAATACTGCAAAAATACCCGGACGAAGAGTGAGTCGCAGTTATCCTTGATACAGACCACCTGCGGGTGGTCTTATTGTTTTACACATTGTTGTAGTTATTGTTAGCAGATCCTTAAGGACTATTTTTATGTATATGGCATTAAAACATTCTCATATGTTGTTTATCGCGCTCAGCGTAACTTTTTTGGCTGTGCGGTTTTTATTGAGTTTAAAATCCCCAGCTTTGCTGCAGAATAAGTTCTTAAAAATTGCGCCTCACGTTGTGGATACCTTTTTATTACTGACGGCTATAGGCCTGATGTTGACCATTCAGCAATACCCGTTTCAAACGCCATGGTTGACCGAGAAACTCTTTGGTTTATTCGCTTATATTGGTTTGGCTGTGATGGCGTTAAAAGGCCGTACCCTGCTGATGCGTTGGGTTGGTTTTATTGGTGCCTTAAGTTGGTTGGCGCTGGTTGCTAAAGTTGCAATTACGAAAACCCCACTGCTTTTTGGTTAATATGGCTGATTGCTTAAGATAACCTCACTTTTTGTTTTTATTTTTCATGGTTTTAGGTAGTACATGAAGTCTGAGTTAAAGCAGCAGGGCTTGGCCCTGCTTGAGTTATTGTTAGCGATAGAACAGCAGTGGACTGATGCCGGACAAATTCAGCAGGCCAGAGAAAGCTGGCTTGCAATGGCGCCTGCCAGCGTTGAAAAAACGCTGACAATGAACGCACTGGCACGTCATGTGGACAACTTTTACCGTGACGCCTTTTTTACTCCACCTATCAAACCTTTGCTGATTGAAGAGATGCATCAGCCTACATTATTGAGTTATGCCATTAATCAGCGTGAAGCCGACCCCTTAGTTTTGGTCCTGCTGTTGTTATGCTGGCTGCAACAAGCGGGTTTTGAGAGCGATATAGTGCGCTACAAAGGCGAATATTTAGTGCAGGTGCATTTATCCAAAGCTGAGAAGGTGTGGGTAGACCCCTACACTGGCGCCTGGCAATGTTTGTTAAGCCCTGAAAATGGTTTGGCGCTGAGTCTTACTCAGGAACTGGCGACACAAGCTGTAGATTTTGCTGGTTTTTGTGCCGGGCTTTGGCAGTTGCAAAAGCAGCTGTTGCTGGCACTGGGCAAACGTGAACAGGCGATGGCTGTAGTGCAGCATTTGCTGGACCAAAAGCCAGGGGATCCTTATTTACATCGCGAGCGGGGCTTATTGTCTGAGTTACTTGATCACTGGTCTTTAGCGATTAGCGATTATCAGTATTTTGTGGATCAAAAACCGGATGACCCGTCCAACGATCATATGAAACAACAAATCCGCCAGTTGTCGGCCTACCCACAGTGGCTGCATTAGAGGTATCATACCCTTCTTACTTGAAGCCGCAGCTTTGTTGACTGCGCGTGCTCGCCCCAGTCACATAGGACAACTATGCTCCTGGGGTCTCACTCGCTTGTCGCCGCCCTGCAACTTCAATTACTTAGGGTATTAGCACAAGCAACGGTATTTTGTCTGAGGAATTGAAAGTGACAAACCAACATACTATTCAGGTTGGCGCTATTGAAGTCGCCAATAACAAACCTTTTGTGCTTTTTGGTGGCATGAACGTTTTAGAGTCGCGTGATTTAGCCATGCAAGTGGCGGAATACTACGTCAAAGTGACAGAAAAGCTGGGCATTCCTTATGTCTTTAAAGCCTCTTTTGACAAAGCCAACCGATCTTCTGTGCATTCGTACCGTGGCCCTGGCATGGAAGAAGGCTTAAAGATTTTTGAAGAAATTAAAAAAACCTTTAACGTGCCGCTGATCACCGACGTGCACGAACCTTATCAGGCCGCTATTGTGGCTGAAGTGGTGGATGTGATTCAGTTGCCGGCCTTTTTAGCCCGTCAAACCGATTTAGTCATAGCTATGGCGCAAACCGGTGCTGTGATTAACGTGAAAAAACCACAGTTTTTAGCACCTCACGAAATGCGTCATATCATCACCAAGTTTCAGGAAGCGGGTAATGATAAAATTATCCTCTGCGAACGTGGCTCCAGCTTTGGTTATAACAACCTTGTGGTCGACATGCTGGGTATGGACGATATGAAGCAATACGCGCCGGTGATTTTTGATGCTACTCATGCGTTACAGCGTCCAGGTGGTCGTGCCGATTCTGCTGATGGTCGTCGTGCTCAGGCTGCTCAATTAGCGCGCTCTGGTATGGCTTTGGGCTTAGCTGGCTTGTTTATCGAAGCGCATCCGAATCCAAATGAAGCCAAATGTGACGGCCCTTGTGCTTTACCACTGAATAAACTGGAAGCCTACCTGCAGCAAATGAAAGAATTGGATCAGCTAGTCAAATCTTTTGCGCCTTTGGATACATCGGCAAATTGATGGAAAAATGCGGACAAAACTCTTAAAAAATGTCCGCTTTGTTCAAGTATTAAGCTAACGATTCAAGCAACTAAAAAATAAGTTGACTTGGATCGCCGAAATCCGTTTAATACCCCCCGTTGCCCAGATAGCTCAGTCGGTAGAGCAGCGGATTGAAAATCCGCGTGTCCGTGGTTCGATTCCGCGTCTGGGCACCATTAATTTTAGTGATGTGATTCCTTTGTAATCCTGTCACCCAGTTTAGGTTGCCGCTTTAGCTCAGTTGGTAGAGCAACTGACTTGTAATCAGTAGGTCATCCGTTCGACTCGGATAAGCGGCACCATTCACGTTACGCCCAGATAGCTCAGTCGGTAGAGCAGCGGATTGAAAATCCGCGTGTCGGTGGTTCGATTCCGCCTCTGGGCACCATAAAAAAACAAACAGCCCGTCCTTGTGACGGGCTTTTTGTTTTATGCCCAAAGGCTTCATCTTCGATTACAAAATACATCCATGTATTTTGCCCTCCGGGCCAGCTAAAGCTGTTCCGGTTTGCTCCTGGCAAACCTGGTACAAACTACATCCATGTATTTTGCCCTTCGGGCCAGCTAAAGCTGTTCCGGTTTGCTCCTGGCAAACCTGGTCCGCCTCTGGGCACCATCTTTTAGATGTGTTGTTAAAAAGCCAGTCTTCGACTGGCTTTTTGCTTTCTGTCATTCAGAGGCTTTATGCTGCTGAAAAACTGCATCCCTGTAGTTCGTGTGTAGCAGTCGGAGCTCAATTACTTCTGCTCAAATCCCCAGGCCCGAAAATGCTCTGGCTGAATGTCGCTAAAGCATTTTAAGCGGCTTTCGGCCTGATCGTATTCAGCTCTGTGCCAGTGATGTTCAGCCGGTAAAGCTACTACTTTCATACCTGCTGCTTTGGCTGCTGTTAAGCCTGTGACTGAGTCTTCAAATACCAGACAATGTTCTGAAGCTACACCAAGCTTGCTGGCTGCCAGATGGTAAATTTCTGGTTTAGGTTTACCTTGTGTGACTAGCTCGATAGAGCAAAGCGCCTGAAAGTAAGGCCTAATTTGTAGTTTATCCAGCACAGTGTTCATCAGAGAACCTGGTGAGTTAGTCGCAAGTGCCACCGGAATTTGCCAACTTTGCAATTGCTGCAACAGCTCCAGTACTCCTTTTTTTACCACACCACGCTCCAGCACGGCCAAAGCCACGTAATCGATGACGGCCTGTTCGGTTTGTTCAATAGTTAAACCTTGCCATGGTGAATGCTTAAACCAGAGTTCAGTTACTGCTCTGGTGGTCATGCCGCTGGTTTGTGAGGTAATGGCCGGATCCAGTTTCACGCCTAATTGGCGAAACACATGTTGCTCGGCTTCAGCCCAATAAGGTTCAGAATCAATCAGTACCCCATCCATATCAAAAATAACTGCCTGAACCACCTGCATGCTCCCTCTTTATTGCGTCAGGCTTTATTATTCAACAGCCACAAGCTCTGCACCACAGCTTTATTGGTCTTTATGGGCGAAATTCTGTACATGGCTTTGTTTTTGCGATGAAGTGCAAAGATGCTGATTGGAGTGCGTCGTCAATTGCTCTATGGTAGAGCTTCACACTTTAAGAAAGGATGTTGTAGTGCGCCTGCTTTTTGCCTTGTCTTCATTCACTTTGTTTAGTTTCAGCCTGTTGGCGGCAGAAACTCCGGTTAAACCAGCGGTCAGTTATCAGTTGTCGTTTAACAACGCAGCGCACCATGAAGCCGCTATTCAGGCGCAGTTTGAAGGCGTCAGTTCAGCGAACTTACTGCTGAGTATGAGTAGCGCTTCCCCTGGCCGTTATGCACCTCATGCCTTTGCTAAAAATATTTATGATTTAAAAGCGACAGACAGTACAGGCAAAGTTTTACCCGTGCAGCGTATTAACCCAAGCCAATGGTCGGTAGGGCAGCACGATGGCACTGTGATAGTTAAATATCGTTTGTACGGCGATTGGGGCGACGGCACTTATAACCAGATAGACCGAACTCACGCCCATTTAAATATGCCCGCTACTTTGTTGTTTGCAGAGGATTACGCACAGCAAAGCGCTTCTTTACGTTTTGATTTACCCGATGCGCGCTGGAGAGTTGCGACTCAACTGCAGTTACAAACGGATGGCAGTTACACAGCGCCTGATTTGCAGTATCTGATGGACAGTCCGGTTGAGCTAAGTGCTTACAGCCACCGCAGTTGGAAAGTGGCTGATCAATACTCTGAAGCCACTATTCATCTGGCTCTGCATCATCAGGGCACAGAACAACAACTGGATACCTTCACTGAAAAAGCTAAAGCTGTAGTGGCAGAGCAGCAGAAGATATTTGGCGAATACCCTAAGTTCGATTATGGCCAGTATCTGTTTATTGCCGACTATCTGCCTTATGTGGATGGTGACGGTATGGAGCATCGTAACTCTACGATCCTGACCGATGAGCGTTCACTCAAAGAGGCAAATTACGCCCAGATAGAAACCTTGTCGCACGAATTTTTTCATGCCTGGAATGTGGAGCGGTTGCGTCCGGCCGATTTAGAACCTTTTGATTTTCAGCGCGCCAATATGAGCCGTAATTTATGGTTTGCCGAAGGGGTGACCAACTATTACGGCAAACTGGTGTTAAGCCGTACAGGTCATTTTGATTTAGCCACTTATCTGGATAAAACCGTAGCTGCAGTAAACAAAGTGAAACTTTCACCGGGCCGGCAGTTTTTCCCTGCCACTGGTATGAGCGAGATGGCACCTTTTGTTGATGCTGCAGTGTCGGTCGACCCCACCAACTACGCCAATAGCTATATCTCTTATTACACCTATGGTGAAGTGCTGGGGCTGGCGCTGGATTTAACCTTACGTACTGAATTTGAAGGTCTGAGCCTGGATTTATTGATGCGAAAGCTGTGGCAGGAGTTTGGCAAAGTAGGGCGTCCTTATACAGAACAAGATCTGCAGCATGCATTGGCGGAGCTTACAGCCAATCCGGATTTTGCCAGGAACTTCTTTAGCCGTTATATCCATGGTCAGCAATTACCTGATTTCGAAATTTTATTTGCTGCTATGGGGCTGAAGTTGGCAATCGCTAAACCAACACAGGCATTTTTAACTGCTGCAACTTTGCTGGAGCAGGACAAGCAACTCAAAGTAGACAGTAATCCTCTGATCGGTACGCCTTTGTATCAGGCCGGAGTGGAAAAAGGCGATCTGCTGTTAAAACTTGGGCGTTATAAACTTGATTCCAAAGCCCAGTGGGACAAAGCACTAGGCCGTTACAAAGTGGGGGATACAGCAGAGCTGAGTTTTAGCAGTCGTGGTAAAACCTATAGCACTCAAGTGACTTTTGCTGCGGACCAAAGTTGGGTTTTGACAGAAAACAAAAAGGCGAGTGCGGAGCAGTTAGCAAAACGGGCTTTGTGGTTAAAAGCCCAGCCTTAGCCGGGCTTTATCTGCAGTTACCTGGCGCCCAGAGACTGAGCTAGTTTCACAACCGCCTGAATTTGCTGACCTTTACGGTTGGCATAATTAGCATCTGTGTAACCCCACCAGTCCCAACAGGCTTGTGGGTTCATTGGCATCAGGTTTGAGGCGCGGGTTTGTGGATAAAGCACCACTAGGTTATTGCTGTCGGCATAACGGTTAAAGCCTGCTTTTTCGACATAAGCCATGCCGACGGCATCGGCATGTTGGTTACAGCCATGAAAGCTAATATGCAAAGTACAGCTTTGGCCTTGCTCGCAACTTTTTGGCACATACACAAAACCTTGTTCTGCCATGGTAGCCGCCAGATCTCCTGCTATTTTTTGCTGCTCAATTGGATAAACAGTACCGCTGGGGTGATCGGCAGGGGCTTTTAAACCGGCTTGAATAAATTTCAGCGCTTCACCTGCCGCATCATAGTTACATTTGCCTAAAAACGGCGCTTCGGATTTATCGCATGTGTTGCCTTCGTTTAATGTTGGCATATGGTGAGCAAAGTTTTTATCCTGCACATAATTCAGCTGTGCTGCGGGTAACCACTCTTGGTACTGCTGGTGGAGCGCGTCAGCCACTTCTTTGGCAATCTTTTGATCGGCGGTGCCGTGCAATAACCAAATTTTGCTTTGTTTAATCTGCGCTTCAGACGCCAACAAGCCCTGAACTGACCATTCTTTTAATTGTTTATTGATATCAGCTAAAGGGATAGGATTGCCCACTTTATTGATGCAGTGATCCAGAGCTGTCATTAAATTATTCTGTGCACAATACACTGGCCCTGCTGCCACTATGGCCGCCCCTTTGATCCAGTCGGCATGAGAGAGCTGAAACTGCGCAGCCATATAACCGCCGCTGGATAAACCCGACACTGTGGTTTGGTCTAAATTCAGTTTTAATGCAGGCAAAGCCGCATAAGCCGTGCTGCTCAGAGCAAAAGCGAAAGAAGATAGAACAAAAGGCAAGGTTTTCATCTGAACTGTCCTTTTAAAGGCTAAAACTTGATGGATAGCATTCTGGGGGTTTTACGCTTTACGGGCTATAGCACTAAGGTACAGTAAGTTGTCAGAGGCGCTTCAGTAAAAAGATCCGGCAAAGCGGTGATACAATCTGCAGCAAAAGCCGTACTATATAAGCACTTTGCTTTGGGTAGAAATAAATGATGTTGTCCAATTCCAATGAACTGTTAATTCTCGGCTGTGGTCATTCAGAATCCGATACCTTGTTTAATAACAATGCATTGGTGACAAACTCTGAAGGAACTTTGCTGATTGACTGTGGCTACACCATCAAACCCGCTTTGTTAGCTCAGGGTTTAAAGCTGCAGGATATAGACGCTGTGTTTATTACCCATGTGCATGCCGATCATATGTTTGGTCTGGAGCGGCTGGCGAATGAAGGCCGTTACAAATACCATAAAAAGGCCAGGCTGATTTTGCATCATGAGTTGTATAACGAGTTATGGCATCAGTGTTTAAAAGGTGTGCTGGCGAAAAATGGCGAGGGTGAAAATGAGCTCTCCGATTATTTTGATCTGGTGCTGTTACAAAACGATGAGTTTGAGCTCTTTGGTAACTTTTACCAGTTGCACCGGGTATCCCACACGCCAGGCAAAGTCTGTTTTGGTTTGATGATTAACCACAGTGTTTTTTATTCCGGCGATACGGTGGCGATACCACAACTACTGATGCAGTTAAACCCAGAGCTGATTTTCCACGATGTGACCTTAACTGAATACAATCCGGTGCATGCATCCGTGCATTCGATGCTGAGCTTATATCCGGCAGAGCTGTGTAAAAAAACCTATTTAATGAGTTATGAAGACCACTGGCCAGACTATCAGCAGATGGTGGAGCAGCATTTTGCTGGTTTTGCCCGGCAAGGACAGCGGGTGCAGTTAAGCAAAGAACATCAGACGGATGCAGCAGCAAGCTGAATCACAAGGAGTGTTATGTATTATGTGATTTCTATAGGCTCAAATATTCAGCCTGAACAGCATGTAGCAGCAGCTGTCAGTGCGTTGGCTAAAAACTTTGGATCCTTGTATCTGTATCAGCGGGTGTACACTCAGGCACAACTGGTTGAGTCTAATCATGTGTTTATTAATTCAGTGCTGGTGCTGAACTCAACCCTTGCTGCAACTGAATTAAAAACAGAGCTTTGCCATATTGAAGAGTTATTAGGGCGTGACAGAAGCGATCCAAAACGTAGTGTCAAAGATCGCAGCTGTGATTTGGATATTATCTGCTGCCAGGAGCTGTGGTCAGAGACATGGAAAACTGAATTGACTGAATCCTACATTCAACAAGTGTTTGACCCGGGCAGCAAGCAAGCGCCAATTCAATTCGGTTGTCAGCTATTTTCCGAGCGACCTGCCGCCATCTATTTTCAGGCTGAGACCGGTGACAAATTTATTGTCGATCAAAAACCTGACGCCCTGATAAATTGGCTCGAAACCAGCTTCTTGCGCAATTAAGGTTTGTTGCATCACCTGCTGTTTTTCGCTGTTGCTATGTTCTGGCAAAAACATAATAGGGCCTGGCTGAATACTGTTTACACGAATTTGTGGTGCATAAGCTTTAGCCGCTGACTTCATTAAATTTTCAAGCCCGGCTTTGGTGCTGCAGTAGAGTGAAAAAGCCGGGTTTGGGTTTTCACTGTAAATATCTGTGATATGTACAATCAAACCGCCGCCCTGAGCTTTGGCTAGTTGTGGTGCTAAGTGTTGGTTTAAAAGAGCAGGCAGCTGCATATGCACAGCAAATAACGCCTGATAAAAACTCACTGTATCCTCTGTATGTAACTCGTCTTTTTCAAACAAAGATGCATTATGGATCAGAAGATCGATACTTCCGTTTTGCTGCTGCACCTGATGAATAGCCGACATCACAGAATCTGCTGACTGATAATCTACCACTATTTGCGCCAAATACTGCTGCTGTGGATTCAGTTGTCTGGTGAGACCGAATACCTGATAGCCCTCTGCACTGAGTTTTTCTGCCAAATAAGCGCCAAGGCGACGACTTGTTCCTGTAATTACAGCGGTTTTCATTCACAAACTCCATTCATTCATTAGCAGACATATACGCGAGCCAGCTGCTTTAGTTCATTGCATCAGTGATGCCGCTGTTTACAGCGCTGCGGAACTATTTTTCTCTAAAATTTGGCGGAAAGTCATTCTGTTATCAATACTTAGGAAAGTATTACACCTTTCCAAGGACTCACTATGAATTTGCACAGTATCAGAGTTAAAAGCAGTTTACCTATGCTTATTCTGGCTTTCACTTTATTGATTGTTGTCTCGATGTTCAGCTATTTATCTGGTCTGCAAAAAAATGCGTTGGCCATACAGGCCGACAACTTTTTGCAGGCTATTTCGGTGGTTTTGAATGCTGACCGCGATTTATACCAGGCAAAACTTGCATCCACTATGCACTTAAGTAAACAGGGGGATAGCGCGGCGCTTGAAGCTGAAGTCGAAGACAATGCCCAACAGGTAAAACAACGTTTTGCTGATTATTTACAGTTTTTAAAAAATTATCCTGATGTGCAGCAGCAGTTTGCTGAGTTTGGGAAGGATTACCAGTTGTGGTATCAAAGTGTAAAGGCGCTGCTTGAAGCCAGTAAAGCAGGCAATGCCGGAGCTGATCTGATCGCCGAAGAGCAGACTCAGTTCGCAGCGCTTCGTAATGTTTTGGATAAAGCAGGTGAAGCGGCACTCAATAAATCTGTCAGTGAGCAGCAGGTGTTGACTTCTGAGATCAGTTTTTTCCAAAACACGACTTACACAATCACTGCAATTATTCTGTTGATTGCGGGCTGGTTTAGCTACAGCGTACCAAAATCTCTGACCACTCAAATTAATTCTTTAACAGCACGTTTGTCTGAAATTGCTTCGGGGGATGGCGATTTAACAGCGCGACTGGATACCAATTCAAAGGACGAGTTTGCGGCCTTAGCAGGGCAGTTTAATGGTTTTGTTGCCAACTTATGCCAACTGATTGCTTCTGTGTTGCAACAAGCAGCTCAGCTGAGCAAGCTAACTCAGGTACTTTCTGAATCCGCTATTAAAACCAATGACATAACCCGCTCATTAAATGTCGCCTCTGATTCTATTGTCAGTGCTGTGCATGAAATGACATTAGCGAATAAAGAAATGGCACAAGTAGCCACAGATTCGGCGCATGAAGCAGACGAAGCAAAAATCAGTGCTGAGCGTGGTTTAGTGGTGGTGAACAGTGTGACTCAAAGTATGGCAAGCTTAACCAAAGATGTGGACAAAGCTCTGGCCTGTTCAGGTGAGTTGGAAAACAGTTCTGAAAACATAGCCTCGGTATTGGATGTGATACGTGGTATTGCTGAACAAACCAATTTATTGGCCTTAAACGCAGCTATTGAAGCAGCCCGTGCAGGTGAGCAAGGCCGTGGTTTTGCCGTAGTAGCCGACGAAGTGCGTACTTTAGCTTCCAGAACTCAGCAAAGCACAAACCATATTCAGGAAATGATCCAGGCGCTGCAAAGCAGGGTGAATGAAGCTGCCACGGCCATTAGCAGTGGTAAAACCAATGCGGATTTAACCGTCAGTAGTTTTTCTCAGGCCGAGCAAGTGTTCCGTGAGTTGCAGCAATCTTCAATTAAAGTGAATGATATGGCGACGCAAACCGCGGCCGCTACCGAAGAGCAGGCTGTGGTGTCTGAAGAAATCACCAAGAACCTGTATGCACTGCATGATCAGGCCAGTGCTGCCGGAGATATAGCGAAAGACAACGATCGTTTGTCGAATGAAATTCGTCTGTTGTCTGATACCTTGTTTGGCTTGGTAGGGAAATTCAAAATCAGTTAGCAGAATGTAAAAATATGGGATTGCCAAAGGGTGCGTTTTTGCATAAGCTGCGTGCCCTTTTTAATTTTTGCCACTTGTGGCTGGCTTTACCGAACCTCATGATCATTTTATATGGTGAGGGTTGATGTAATAGGTAGGTAAGTATGTCAAAGGCAGTAATTTTAGTGATGGATAGCTTTGGGATTGGCAGTGCTCCCGATGCAGATAAGTTCGGTGACGTCGGTGCCAATACTTTTGCCAGCATCAGCAAAGCATTTTTTCAGGCCAAAGGCCGTCAGTTGAATTTGCCCAACCTTGCCAGTTTAGGTTTGGTCAAAGCAGGTTTTGCCGCCAGCGGTGAAATGGCATTAGTCGAAGACAGTCCAACTTTGGTTGGCAGCTATGGCCACGCCCGTGAATTATCCAGCGGTAAAGATACTCCTAGTGGCCACTGGGAAATTGCTGGTGTGCCTGTGTTGTTTGACTGGGGTTATTTCCACGACAAACAAAATAGCTTTCCTGCGCAACTGATTGACGAATTAGTACGCCGCACTGGTGTGCCTGGTATTTTGGGTAATTGCCATGCCTCTGGCACTGACATTCTGGTGAAGCTGGGTGATGAACACATCAAAACCGGCAAGCCTATTTGTTACACCTCGGCTGACAGCGTATTTCAGGTGGCAGCTCATGAAGAGCATTTTGGTTTGGACAAGCTTTTACAGTTCTGTGAAACTGCCCGTGAGCTTCTGGACAGTTACAATATAGGCCGTGTTATTGCCCGTCCTTTTTTGGGTACTGACGCAAGCAACTATGCCCGCACCGGTAACAGAAAGGACTATTCGGTTTTACCGCCAGCTCCAACAGTGCTGGATACCTTAACCCAGTCGGGTGGCACTGTGATCAGCATTGGTAAAATTGCTGATATTTATGCACATCAGGGTATCAGCAAAGAAGTCAAAGCCACTGGTTTAGCTGCTTTGGTGGATACAACTTTAGCTGAGATGGCGATAGCGCCAGAACGTAGTTTGGTATTTACCAATCTGGTCGACTTTGATCAGAACTATGGTCATCGCCGTGATCCTATTGGTTATGGTGAAGCGCTGGAGTATTTCGATACTCGTTTACCGGAGATTATGGCTGCACTGGATGAAGATGCGGTGCTGCTGTTAACTGCGGACCATGGTTGTGACCCTACCTGGGTAGGAACTGAACACACCCGTGAATATGTACCAGTGCTGTTTTATGGTAAAAACCGCGCAGCCAAAGATTTAGGCGAAAGAGCAAGTTTCGCTGATATGGGCCAGACTCTGGCCGACTATTTTGATTTAGCGGCCATGCCTTATGGCCAGTCCTTTTTAGCTTCTTAATTTAGAGTAACTCATGGCAACTCCTCATATTAATGCGCCAGAAGGCGCTTTTGCAGAAACCGTATTAATGCCAGGCGACCCGCTGCGTGCTAAACATATTGCCGACACCTTTTTACAGGATGTTGAGTGCGTCAACACAGTACGTAATATGTTTGGTTACACCGGTACTTATCAGGGCAAAAAAGTCAGCGTATTGGGCTCAGGTATGGGCATTCCGTCCATGTCGATTTATGCCACTGAACTGGTGAAGTTTTATGGTGTAAAAAACATTATCCGTATTGGCTCCTGTGGCGGTTTACCACTGGATGTCAAAGTACGTGATGTTGTGATAGCTATGGGCGCAAGCACAGATTCGAATGTGAACCGTAACCGTTTAGGTGGAAATCTGGATTTCGCTGCTTTAGCGGATTATGGTCTGCTGGAACGTGCAGTAGCTGCAGCGCGCGCCAAAAACATTGATGTCAAAGTAGGTAACTTATTTACCTCTGATTTATTCTACAACCCGGATCCAACTCTGTTTGACCGCCTGGAAAAATACGGTGTATTGGGTGTAGAAATGGAAGCCGCTGGTTTATATGGAGTAGCTGCAGAGTTTGGCATTAAAGCGCTGGCTATTATGACTGTGAGCGATCATATCCGTACCGGTGAAGCCTTAAGCGCAGAATTACGTCAGACCTCCTTTAACGAGATGGTCGAAATCGCTTTAGCTCTGGTTTAAGGAACTGTTATGTCACTGACCACCAACAAAATGTTTTATGTGTCATGGGAAGCCTTTCACAGAGCAACTAAAGAGTTAGCTAAGGGTTTATTGAACCGCGATTTTGACAGCATAGTTGCGGTCAGCCGTGGTGGTTTAGTGCCTGCTGCTATTCTGGCGCGTGAGCTGGATATTCGTGTGGTGGACAGCATTTGTGTCTCCAGCTACGACCATGATCAGCAACGTGAATTAAAAGTGCTGAAAGACGCCGCTTTAGCGGATAGTCCACGTTTATTGATCGTGGACGATTTGGTGGACACAGGTGAAACAGCCAAAGCGCTAAGGGAACATTTCCCAACTGCTTGCTTTGTTACTGTGTATGCAAAACCTCAAGGCAAACCGCTGGTGGATCACTATGTGACGGACATCGAGCAGGACACCTGGATCCAGCTGCCATGGGATATGGAACTGGCTTACAGCGCGCCTTTGGTCGAGCAAAAGTAATCATCTTGCCAGTAAGAATAAAAAACGGAGCTGATTAGCTCCGTTTTTTATTGACCGCCTATTGAGCGGTCAGTTTCAGTTTTACCCAAACCAAACGATGATCTGAGCTTGCTGCACGATCCGCCACCAGTTCATAAAAAGGCTGACCTGCTGCTGGCCAGAACACACCACTGGACAGTACTTTAAAACCAGATTTAGATGGCAGCACATAATCTGCTCTCATCCGCCAGCCTGCGGTGTGAGTCGCTGCATACGGGCTGTCAGGGCTATGCGCTTTGCCACCAGCACTTTGTGGTGTAAAGCTGCTATCCACCCTTGGGTGCATTAATAAATTACCTATACCTTCTTTGTAGGCATTACCTTCCACTGGCGATGAATTTAAATCACCAAGGATCACAAAGGTTTTATCGTCGGCAAGACCGCCTTTTTGGCCCCTGTCATCATAGATATAACTGGCTTTTTCCGGGTTTAAGTAATCAGTCCAGAATCGAACTTCATCATGGTTACGTTTACCGTTTCTGTCTTCCTCTCCATCAAATACCGGTGGAGTAGGGTGGCTGATCAAGATATGCACAGGCTTTTTGTTGACCAGTACAGGCACGTCCCAATGTGCTTTTGACGATAAGGGCATTAACTGCCAGGCGTCCGGACTGTACCAGGGCGAACCATCGGCTTTAGTCGTTTGCAAAGCGCCTGGCATATCTTTCCATTTAAAATGCTGGAAGGTTCTGACCTTGCTGGTATTAATTGGGTACTTCGATAACAACATCATGCCGTACTGGCCCGGATACTGACCAAAGCCCCAGGCATCTGAACCTTTATTGGTTAGTTGGCCATCATTGTCTAAATCAAAACCGCTGGGTTGGCCTGTATTGACAGTGCTGTAATAGAAGTAGGGGTAATCGATGGTTTTACCATCAGCATTTTGTGCTTTGTTTAAGTAATTTCTGATAAACAGCTGCACTCCTGCTGCCGGGTCTTCGATGTAATCAAATTCGTTCAGCAGCAGAATATCAGGTTGGGTTTGCTGCACTATAGCTGCGATGTTTTTGATTTGTGGATGATTTCCCTGAGCGAGCAGGGTGCTCAAAACCTGCGGGCCTCCGGCAACACCTTTCGCAAGATAGTTTTCAGATTCCATACTGACGTTAAAAGTGGCAATAGTCAGAGTTTGCTCTTTAGCCATAACAATCCCGCTGAAAGAAAAAAAAGAAGTCACTAAAATAGATGAAAAAATGTAATTCATAAGTGCTAAGCCAGTTAAATAGTGTGGTAAGCATATCCTGAAACCTTGTTAAAACCCAGTTTCAGCGGTGATTTTACTTAAAGGCAAGTTGTTCGGTATTGAATTGAAAATGATGTTGATTAAGCACAGCAAATGTACGATTTTTACAGTTCATATGTTACACTTGCGTGACAAATCGGACCTGACAACCAAAGTTGATCTTAGTTCAACGGCAATCTGGTCCGATGTAAGAAAAACGTAATAAAAGTTCGATATAGTTGTCGCCCAAATTGGAAGCAGGAAGTTTTCAGCTTGGCTGAAACATAAAAATTTACAACTACCAGGTGAAAAACAATATGAAAATTAAACATATTGCGCTGGCTGTGGCATTAGCCATGGGCTCAGGCGCTGTGCTCGCTGATACATCTTCTGCTATTCGTGGTCGCATAACCACTCCTGAAGGTGGTGCAGCTGTAGGCACTAAAATTATTATTACTCACGTGCCGTCAGGTACAACTCGTGAAGTGATCACAAATGAATCAGGTAGTTTTATTGCGTCTGGTTTGCGTGTGGGTGGCCCTTATACTGTCGTTGTTGATTCCGATACTTACTCTGATGAAACCTTAAACAATATTTTCCTACAGTTAGGTCAAAACTATCAGATTAATGAAGCATTAAAATCTGAATCTGTTGAGCGTATAGCAGTTACTGGCGCTGTGATTGCATCAAATAACGGCGGCAGTGACAGCTATTTTGGTGCTGATGACATTCAAAATGCACCAAGTTTTAACCGTGATTTAAAAGATATTATTCGTAACAACCCACTTGCAGTCTTGTCCTCTAAAGACGGCGAATTAAGTGTGGCTGGTACTAACCCACGTTTTAACAGCATTAGCGTTGACGGTATTGCTCAGAACGATGATTTTGGTTTGAACGCAAACGGCTACCCTACAACTCGTTCACCCATTTCTTTAGAAGCTATCGATCAGATTTCTATTAATACTTCTCCTTTTAATGCCAAAGCCAGCGGCTTCCAAGGCGCACAAATTAACGCCGTAACGAAATCTGGTACCAACGATTTTGGTGGTAGTTTCTTTTATGAAACTCAAAATGACGGTATGGCAGGTACTCCGAAAGACAATGGCCGTGAAGTGCCGTTAAAATTCGATGAAACTACCTATGGTGGTACATTAGGTGGCGCTTTAGTTGAAGACAAGTTGTTCTACTTTGTTTCCTATGAATACTACGAAGCTGATACTCCAATTGAATGGGGTCCGGCTGGCAGTGGTGCAGCTAACGAAAGTTTAGTTAGCAATGCTGATTATCTGGCTGTACAACGTATTGCTCAAGACGTCTACGGTGTAAACGCGGGTGACTGGAATTTATCACCTGTCACTGATGATGAAAAACTGTTGATGAAATTGGACTGGAACCTTAACGATCAACATCGTGCAGCGTTCACGTACCAATACACTAAAGGCAATCGCACTTCAAACGTGTCGCAGAATGAAGATGAACTGCGTTTATCTTCTCACTGGTACAACCGTATTGAAGAGCTAAACAACTATGCGTTCAAATTATATTCTGACTGGACGCCGGATTTTTCTACTCAGTTCAGCTTAACTTATATGGATAACCCAACGACCCAAGCGTCGTTAGGCAATTTTGGTGATGTTACTATCGAAACCGCATCTGGTGATATAGCTATAGGTTCTGACTTCTCGCGCCATTCAAATGAGCTGGATAAGAGCACATTTATTATGGCTTTAGATGCAGATTATCTGTATGACGATCACAGCATCAGTTTCGGTTATCAATATAAGAGCTTAGATATTTTTAACTTGTTCCTGCAAAACACTAAAGGTTCATATACTTTTGACAGTATTGAAGACTTCGAAAATCGTCAGGCTTCACGTTTAATTTATCAAAACTCTACCAGCTTAAATCCAGCTGCTGCTGCTGCTGATTTTGTGCGCAAAGAGCACGCTGTTTATGTACACGATGAGTGGGCATTTAATGACGAAATTACTTTCGATATGGGTGTTCGTTATGAGCGTTTAGCTTCCAGTGATGTTCCGGCGGCTAACCCTAACGTATTTGGCCGCACTGGTTTCAACAACACTGAAAACCTTGACGGTTTAGGTATTGTATTACCACGTTTAGGCTTTAAATGGGATGCGACTTTAGATACAACGGTTCGTGGTGGTATAGGTCGTTTCTCTGGTGGACAGCCAACAGTGTGGGTATCTAACGCTTATTCTAATACTGGCGTAAACATCGGTTTTCTGGATATTGAAACTGGTGATGGTGGTGCATTAGAAGATGCATTAGCCGGTGTAAGTATTGCTGATGTGCCTCAGGCTTATCAGGATGCTGTCGCAAGTGCGACTACAGTATCTGGTACTAACTTTACTGATCCAAACTTCAAGTTGCCTTCTGATTGGCGTCTACAGTTAGCCGTAGATCACAGCTTCGAAATTCCAGGTTTGGGTGAAGATTATATTTGGACCACTGAGTACTTATATAAACGTGAACAAGATACAGCGTTTTGGGTTGATGCCAGCTTAACTGAAGAAGACAAAGACGGCACTACATCAGATGGTGGTCGTATTGTGTATAACGATGCCGATGGTTCTACTCGTGATCTGATGTTAACAAACGCAGATGAAGAAGGTCGTGCGCGTGTTATTAGTACTGCGTTAAGTAAAGCGTATGACAATGGCATTCGTTTCACTGCTTCCTATACCAACCAGGATATTACTGATGCTCACACAAGCACCAGTTCAACGGCTTCAAGTAACTATGGTAACAACACTGTTATTAATCGTAATGAAGCTTTAGTGGGACGTTCAACATTTGAGACTGAACATCGTTTTGTGTTAAACCTAGGGTATGAGACAGAAGTGTTTGCTGGTTATGCAACTAACATCAATCTGTTTTTTGAGCGTCGTTCAGGCAAACCAATTACTTACTTCCTGGATGGTAATGACTTGGATGGACGTGATGGCCCTGGCCGTGACCCATATGGTTTGTTAAGCCCGGGTACTACAAATGATGCGTTCCTGCCGTACATTCCGACAGAAAACGACCCTAACGTAGTATTTGTAAGCGACGCTGATCGTACTACATTCTTTAATACGATCAATGAATTAGGTTTAGATAAGTATGCTGGTGGTTATTTGCCAAAAGGTGTAAGTACGACTCCTTGGGTGAACACTCTGGACTTAAGTGTTCGTCAAGAAGTTCCTGGTTTCTTGCCTGACCATAAAGGTACAGTGTACGTGACGGTAGATAACTTGCTGAACTTGATCGATAGTAGTCAGGGTAAAGTGTACGGCAGTGACTTTGGTACTATTGAGTTAGCTGAGTTTACTATCGACCCGGTAACCAAGCAGTATATTTATGGTAGCCCAACTACAAATACCACGAACTACAGAACTTTCTACACTCAAGATTCTGTCTGGCGTTTGAAAGTGGGTGTTAATTACCGCTTCTAATCTAAAGGGTTACAACCTTAAACTTAAAATGCCGGTGTAATACCGGCATTTTTTATTTATCCAAAGGCTAAAATCCGCGATAATGCGCTAAGTTAAGTTTTGAACTAGAAGTGATCCTGTGGCTAAAAGTACCATTATTGCTATTGCCGGCGCCTCGGCCTCTGGCAAAAGTTTGTTTGCATCTACTGTTTATCAGGAACTGGTAGCGGAATTAGGTGGTGAGCGTATCGCTGTGTTGGCTGAAGACGCGTACTATCGCGATCAGGCACATTTGTCTTTTGATCAGCGTACTCTGACTAATTATGATCATCCTGCCGCTTTTGAGCACGAGTTATTGGCATCGCATTTACAGCAGTTAAAAGATGGTAAAGCTGTGTCTATGCCACAGTACTGTTATAAAACTCATACCCGCAAGGCTGAAACTATTACCGTGCATCCGGCTAAAGTGGTGCTGGTAGAAGGTATTTTATTACTGACCGACGACAAGTTACGTCAGCAGTTTAATATCACTGTCTTTATGGATACGCCTTTGGATGTTTGCTTATTACGTCGTATTAAACGTGATATGGAAGACAGAGGCCGTAGTTTAGGTTCTATTACAGAACAATACGAAAACTATGTGCGCCCCGCTTTTTTTGAGTTTATTAATCCGTCCAAGCAGTACGCCGATTTAGTGGTGACTCGTGGTGGTAAAAACGAAATAGCCATCGATATTATCAAAACCAAAATTCGTCAGTTATTGCAGGAATAATCTTCCTGCTTACAAGCCGTAACGACAATCAAAAAGCAGTTTTGGTTGTCGCTTTCATCCATGTTCATCGTGCAACATTTGCTTTGCAAGCTTTTCAATTCTGTTATAATCGCGCGGCAAAACGTCAAGTTTAGACAACCCCTGAACAGCAACTACAAGTGTTTGAAGCCGGCTACGGTGGTTAACACTCCCGCTCGGAAACTGTAACTACTTGATCTTTTGATGCTATTCTAGGATTTGGCATCACAAGAACAAAAATCTGCGCCTTGCATGGCCAGACCCTATATCCAAGGAATAACTATGATGAGTTTGGTTGGCATTCTTGCCATCTTAGTAACTGCGTATTTAGCTTCTGCTAACAGAAGTCGCATCAAATGGCGAACTGTCGTAGGTGCTTTTGCGATCCAGTTGGCAATAGGCGCTTTTGTGCTTTATGTGCCTTTTGGTAAAGACGTGCTGTTAAGCATTTCTGCCTTTGTCGGCAATATTATCTCTTACGCTCAGTCCGGTATCATCTTCTTATTTGGTGATGCGGGCGCACAGAAATATGGCTTCGTTTTTGCCATTCATGTGCTGACGGTCATTATCTTCTTCTCTTCTTTAATAGCTGTGCTGTACCACATTGGTGTGATGCGTATCATCATTACTGTGTTAGGTGGTGGTTTGCAAAAATTGCTTGGCACCAGTCGCCCTGAGTCTATGAGTGCTGCAGCTAATATCTTTGTGGGACAGACAGAAGCTCCATTGGTTGTTCGTCCTTTTATTCCCACTATGACCCGTTCAGAATTATTTGCGGTAATGGTAGGGGGCTTGTCTTCTGTTGCAGGTTCTGTACTCGCTGGTTATGCCGGTATGGGGATTGAACTGAAGTATCTGATCGCAGCCAGCTTTATGGCCGCTCCAGGTGGCTTGTTGATGGCCAAACTTTTGCTGCCGGAAACCGAGACTCCAAAAAATGACTTAGCTGATATTGGTATGGTTGAGAAAAATACCAACGTGATTGACGCAGCCGCCTCAGGTGCAGCGAGCGGTTTACAACTGGCATTAAACGTCGGTGCTATGTTGTTGGCTTTTGTCGGCTTAATTGCATTAGTGAATGGTTTAATTGGCTGGATCGGCACTTTAGTTGGTTTTGAAGGTTTAACCCTGCAGTTAATCTTTGGCTATATTTTCCAACCACTGGCATTCATCTTAGGTGTGTCGTGGGAAGAAGCCCGCCTGGCAGGCAGCTTTATTGGCCAGAAATTAGTCATCAACGAGTTTGTGGCTTACCTGGACTTTATTCAGTATGTCAAAGCAGGACAGCTGAGTGAACACACTCAAATTATCGTGACTATCGCTTTATGTGGTTTTGCAAACTTCTCATCGATTGCCATTCTGTTAGGTGGCTTAGGAGTGATGGCTCCGAATCGTCGGTCAGATATTGCAGAGCTGGGTTTAAAAGCTCTATTAGCTGCTACTCTGGCTAACCTGATGAGTGCGGCAATAGCAGGCTTTTTCTTTTCGTTAAGTTAAATAGGTTACAACTATGACTCAACAACAAGTCCCTACGTTGGACATCAGACGGTTTGCCACCGACAAAGCTAGCTTTGTTGCCGAAATTGGCAAAGCCTACACTGAGTTTGGATTCTGTGGCATTAGCGGTCACGGTATCCCGGATGAAGTTGTGGACAATACCTACAAAGCAATTAAGAAGTTTTTTGCTTTACCGACTGAAGTAAAACAAAAGTACCATGTGCCTGGTCAGGGCGGCGCACGTGGTTATACGGGATTTGGTGTTGAAAAAGCCAAAGACAGTAATCATCCGGATTTAAAAGAGTTTTTCCACGTTGGACGTGAATTATCAGGTCCGGCGCCACACCCAAGTTTGTATCCAAACTTGTGGCCGTCTGAAGTCGCGGAATTTAAGGACGCAACTTACGGTTTGTACTCTGCGCTGGAAAACTTAGGTAATACGGTACTGGAAGCTTTGGCTTTATTCTTAAAACAGGATCAGGCGTATTTTGCGGACAAAGTGGATTACGGCAATTCGATTTTACGCCCAATTCATTATCCACCTATTAAGGATACCTCGACTCAGTCTATTCGTGCTGGTCAGCATGAAGATATCAACCTGATCACTTTGTTGGTTGGTTCACACGAGTCAGGTCTGGAAATTCTGCGTCGTGATGGTAGCTGGTTACCGGTAACTACCATTGAAGGCACTATAGTGGTCAATATCGGTGATATGTTGCAACGCCTGACGAACCATCTGTTACCTTCGACCACTCACCGAGTGGTGAATCCGGCCGGAGCTGCTGCAGGCCAGCCTCGTTATTCTATTCCGTTTTTTATGCATCCGAATCCGGACTATGTGATTAAAACTCTGGATAGTTGTATCAGTGCTGATCAGCCAAACCGTTACCCTGAACCTATCAATTCAAACGACTACCTGATGCAGCGTTTGGAAGAAATTGGTTTAATCAAAAAATCCAAGTACTGATAGCGCGCGGCTTACTTCCTGACAAAAGGCGAACTTAGGTTCGCCTTTATATTTTGTGTTGAGCTAAAGTCAGGTCTTTGATGCAAAAGCCAACACTTTGCTGAATATTTCAGCAGTGTTGGTAAAAACAACTGAAAATTTGCATCAGACAGTTGACGATTGTCGACTTGACGCATAACATGCACGCCGTCAACGACGCTTTGCGCCGCGGTGGTGGAATTGGTAGACACACTAGCTTCAGGTGTTAGCGCTTCACGGCGTGGGGGTTCGAGTCCCCCCCCCGGCACCAAAACTTCGTTGACAGAGACAAATTGAGTTGCCGCGGTGGTGGAATTGGTAGACACACTAGCTTCAGGTGTTAGCGCTTCACGGCGTGGGGGTTCGAGTCCCCCCCCCGGCACCAACTCTCTTTCTTCATCTTGTTGTTCTGTTTTACCTCCATATTAATTCCGACAAATCACATTCTTTTTATTGTTAAGCCGCTAACTAAATATTCTGGTTCGTTTTGACCCTGCTTGCTATTTCCTATCTTCAGCCTATTCTTTACAAAACAAACAGATACGCGTCTTGTACAGGTTGTGCCATGTTAAAGAATTTGAGTATTAAAACCCGTCTTTTTGCCATAGTTGGCGTTGCCGTTCTTGGTCAAATCCTGGTGTGTTGGTTAGTCCTTTCTGGTTTAAAGCAAAGTATTCTGGAAGAAAAACGCCTCTCCACTCTTTATCTGTCTCAGGTTGCAGTTGCTTTGGTGAATAACTATCACAGCAAAGTAGGCAGCGGAGAGTTAGACGAAGCCAAAGCTAAACAACTAGCGTTAGCCGAACTGAAATCCCTTCGCTATAAAGAGAACGACTATTACTTTGTGATCGATCAGCAGGTTACTATGCTGATGCATCCGTTCAGGCCTGATCTGGATGGTAAAGATGTTGCCAGCTTTAAAGATAAACAAGGTGAACCTTTGTTCCAGAATATGGCTGATGGTGTGGCTGATGATGGTTCACATTCAGTGTTCTATAACTGGCCTAAACCTGGTGCTACCGAAGAAGTGCCTAAAATTACCCATGTTGAATTATTCAAGCCCTGGGGTTGGATAGTCGGGACTGGTATCTATATAGATGATGTGGAAGCCTCTTTTTATGAGGTAGTGATGCAACTCGCTGTTTTGGTGTTTCTGGTTGTCGGCTTGATGTTGGCGTTAAGCTGGTACGTAACACGTTCAGTCGTAAAACCTATGACAGATGTTGTAGCTGCTATGCAGGACATAGCTTCGGGTGATGGCGATCTGACCGTCAAACTGAGTTACGACGGTAAAGATGAATTAGCAGCACTGGCGACGGCGTTCAATCTTTTTGTCGGTAAAATCCGTCAGTTGATTACTTCTGTAGGGGTCACTTCTGTTGAGGTTAGCGAAAGTGCGTTGGATGTGGCTCGTATTTCTCAACAAATTTCTAAAGAGAGTGTGCAGCAACAACAAGAAACCGATATGGTCGCTACTGCTATTACAGAGATGAGTTCCGCTATAGCTGAAGTGGCACAAAGTGCTGAACAAGCCAATCATGAAACTGGTCAGGTTGAAACTTTGGTTCAACAGGGCATGAAGCTGATGAAAGCCTCAGTAGAGAGTATTCATACCCAAAGCCAAACCATAGAACAAAGTTCGGTAGTTGCATCCTCTTTATATAGCTCGTCACAAAATATCAGTCATGTACTGAACATCATTAATAAGCTGGCTGATCAAACTAACTTACTTGCACTGAATGCCGCTATAGAAGCTGCACGAGCTGGTGAACATGGCCGTGGTTTTTCAGTGGTCGCTGATGAAGTTCGTACTCTGGCGCATCAAACGCAAAAATCGACACAGGAAATATCCGGCATTATTGCCGAGTTGCAACAAGGCACTCAGCAAATGACAGCAGCTGTGCAGGAAAGTAAAACTGCAGCAGAACTGAATATCAATCTGGCGGCTCAGGTTCAGCAAGCGCTGACTGATATTGCCAATTCGATAGCACAGATTTCCGATATGAATGCGCACATCGCTACCGCAGCCGAACAACAAAGTGCAGTGGCTGGCGAAGTGGATCAGAACGTACATACCATTAGTCAGTTGGTGCATCAGACTGCCGGCGCTATTAAAGGCAGCGATCAGTCTACTCAGCGTTTAACTCAACTAAGTCAGGATTTAAAAGATCTGGTGAAGCAATTTAAGGTGTAACAACAGCTTTTCTATAGTAATCGCCATTTCTGTTAATAAAACGGGCAAAAAAGACTCTTTTTTGCCCGTTTTGCTTTTTTTCTGAGCGAACGATCACGGATATCATCAAATTGTCATTTTAGGGGTTGTGCAGGATTAAAAACTCCCTATAATGCGCGCCATGCCAACGGGGTAGTGCGAAAGCAGCTCTGGGGTGGTTTTGAAATGAAGTGAAAAATGATGCAAAACATCGCTTGACACGAGATTGAAAATCACTAAAATGGCCGCCTCGCAACGCGGTGGAGTCGAAAGGTTCAAAAGTGAAGCGAAGGAGTTTAAGTGGTGTGTTTGATAAATAATTTCAAAACGCTGGCTTGACACAAATTCTGGGAAGTGTAATATACGCCTCCCGCTGAGT
>NZ_JAJOYT010000016.1 GCF_021290965.1 Rheinheimera faecalis
ACTTTCGCTGCGACCTGGGGTCGCCTTTTCTTTGGATAGCTTTCTTTTGGCGAAGCAAAAGAAAGTATCTCGCCAAAGGCGAAACGCTTTTAACGGAATTTCTGCAGATAGGACGTCAAGCAGTGATAAAAAAGAAAATAGGGCGCAGTAGCTTTCCCGCGCCCGGAGAAAATACCCGGCAAGCCGGGCAACGACAGGGTTCGGGAGGCCTATCTGAACAACACTAAATTCACCTGGTTTTCCAGCAATTCCTGACGGCCGCTGACGGCTTTCGGGCTTAACTGTTCGCGCTCAACCATAGCAGCCAGAGTTTGCAGTGAATGCTCGCTGCTCTGAATTGCTTTACCTAAAGAACCATTCCAGCCGGCATAACGCTCTGCTACGGCCTTACCTAAAAAGTCTTTTTCAACCAGAACTGCTGCACGTTTCAGTGCCATAGCCAGGTGATCCATACCACCAATATGACCATGGAACATGTCGGCGCGATCCATACTCTGACGGCGTAATTTGGCGTCAAAGTTGAAACCACCAGTAGTAAAACCACCAGCTTTTAGAATTTCGTACATCACCAGACTCAGCTCTTCTACGCTGTTCGGGAATTGGTCTGTATCCCAGCCGTTTTGTGCATCACCACGGTTCGCATCAATGCTGCCAAAAATGCCAAGAGAAATAGCAGTAGCCACTTCATGATGGAACGAATGACCAGCCAAAGTCGCGTGGTTGGCTTCAATGTTTACCGCGAATTCTTTTTCCAGACCAAATTGCTTCAGGAAACCATACACTGTCGCAGAGTCGTAATCGTACTGGTGCTTGGTGGGTTCCTGTGGCTTAGGTTCGATCAGTAAAGTGCCTTTGAAACCGATTTTATGCTTGTGCTCAACTACCATTTGCATAAAGCGGCCCAGTTGCTCACGCTCCTGACGCAGGTCAGTGTTCAGCAAGGTTTCGTAACCTTCACGACCGCCCCACAATACGTAGTTTTCACCACCTAAACGCTGAGTTGCGTTCATCGCATGGAAAACTTGCGTAGCGCCGTAGCTGAAAATTTCCGGATTTGGATTGGTAGCAGCACCTGCAGCGTAACGTGGGTTACTGAATAAATTCGCTGTGCCCCACAACAGTTTCACGCCAGTTTCAGCTTGCTTTTGCTCAAGCACATCCACCATAGCAGCGAAGTTGTTGATGTATTCTTTGATGCTGTTACCTTCAGGCGATACATCGATGTCATGGAAGCAATAATAAGGAATGCTCAGCTTGCTGAAGAATTCAAAAGCCACGTCGGCTTTAGCTTTGGCTTGCGCCATAGCGTCACCGGCTTCTAACCATGGACGGCCAAAAGTGCCCTGACCAAATACATCCTGACCATTCCAGCAGAAGTTGTGCCAGTAGCAGGCAGCCATACGCAAATGCTCTGCCATGGTTTTGCCCAGCACTACTTCACTGGCGTTGTAATGTTTAAAAGCTAAAGGGTTAGTGCTGTCGGCACCTTCATACGCGATTTTGTTAATCTGATCGAAATACTGAGCCATTTTGCTCTCCTGTGTTACATCAATTCCAATGCTGCTAATGGTGGGCATTGCTGGCTTTAATCACAATTATGTTTTTTCAGAGCAACCTTATTTATTCCCGTCGTCTTTGCAGCCGTGGCGTTGTTGGCTCGACACTCACCCCAGTCACATAGGTAAACTATGCTCCTGGGGTCTCGCTTACTTGCCGCCTAGCCACAACTGTAAATCCATAGGGAATATCCCAGATGCAGCTTTGTTGGCTCGAATTGCAATGACGCGGGGAAATAGTTGCAAGTTTAAAAATGCTCAGCCAATGACTGATACAAAGCTTTAAATTTGCTGTAGCGTTTGGCCAAAGCGGCGTGACGTTTAGCGTCCGGTTGATGCTGGCTGACCACTGGAGGTGGCGGACAAAGCACATTCAGTGCTGTATCAGGCTCCATAGCTAAGCGAGCAAGACGGGCGGCACCTAAGGCAGGCCCTACTTCACCGCCTTCTCTGAAAGTCAGTGGTTGGTTCATCACATCAGCCAGCAACTGCCGCCAATACGAGCTTCTGGCACCACCACCAATCAGATTAATTTCGGTAGGCATCAGGCCGCTGGCATGCAGCGCTTCTGCGCCCTGGAACAACGCAAAACTGACACCTTCAAGCACTGAATAGGTCAGGGCTTTTTGGTCTGTGTTGTAGTCCAGACCAAACCAGACACCTTTAGCATTGGGGTTGTTATGAGGCGTGCGCTCACCAGACAGGTAAGGTAAAAACAGCGGCATATCTTCAATAGCGCCAAGCCCCTGCTCCAAATCTGCCAGCAAAGTAGCAACAGGGGTTTTCACTAAATGTTCGGCGTACCATTGCAAACAACTGGCCGCACTTAATGTCACAGACATCAAATGCCAGGTATCCGGCAAAGCGTGGCAGAAACTATGAACTGCAGATTCAGGGTTCGCCAGAAAGCCATCACTGACAGCAAAATACACACCCGAAGTACCAAGGGATAACATGGCCTGACCCGGGCGCACTATGCCAGCACCCACAGCACCAGCGGCATTGTCACCACCGCCTGCAATTAAAGGCACAGCAGATAAACCCCAGCGTTTCGCAAGGTCTGGTAATAAGGTTCCGGTGATCTGATTGCCTTCATAAAGTCTTGGCATTTGGTCGCGGCTTAAACCACAAGCACACAACAGCTCGTCGTTCCAGTCCCGTTTGGCTACGTCCAGCCATAAAGTACCGGCAGAGTCCGACATATCGGAAGCAAAGTCGCCGCTTAAGCAAAAACGTAAATAATCTTTTGGCAGCAGTACTTTGGCTATTCTGGCAAAAGCTGTTGGTTCCTGTTGGCGTACCCAGAGTAATTTAGGTGCGGTAAAACCAGGCATCGCCAGATTGCCGGTGATCTGTGGCAAATCGGCAACTTTCAATTCCAGCTGCTGGCATTGCTCAAAAGAGCGGCCATCGTTCCATAAAATAGCTGGGCGAATAATCTGGTTCTGATCGTCCAGTAAAGTAGCACCGTGCATCTGACCCGCTAAACCTATAGCTTTAACCGAAGCTAAAGATTGACGCTGACTAAGCTGATCCATACAAGACTGCAGCCCAAGCCACCAGTGCTCCGGGTTTTGCTCTGACCATAAAGGCTGGGGCCGGCTGACTAACAACTCAGCACTGGCGCTATCTATTACTTTGCCGTTCTCGCCAAGCAAAATCACCTTGATGCCCGAAGTGCCTAAATCTATGCCTATGTACATAATCTGAAATCTGTTCTGACTTTTGGTGAGCTAATACTTGGCGACGGATTGCTGAGCAGCAATTACGAAAATTCATAATTAGCTGCTGAATTATGATTTATCGTTTGCCAAAAAAGCCTGACTGGCTAATATTTAACCCGCTTAACCAAAAAAACAAAAAAAGATAACTATAAATACCCAAAGTAAATGAGGTTGCAGTCAACACCATCGCAGCTCCAGCTACAAAGAGTATAAAAATTGACAAGACGGGGATAGGAAATATGTTTAAGGCCAAACACAGCATTACACTTCTGTTTAATGCCAACAAGGTTTTCGACAGGCAAGTGATCGAAGGCATAGGTCATTACCTGCAATCATCTAAAGTCGACTGGGATGTCTATCTTGAGGAAGATTTCCTCTGTCGTCTCGAACATATTCATGAATGGGGTGGCGACGGTATTATCGCCGACTTCGATGATATGAATATTCAACGCGCTTTGGCCGGGACCACCAAACCTATAGTTGGAGTGGGTGGTTCTTACAGCAAAGCGGCAGATTACCCTGAAGTTCCTTATGTCGCCACAGACAACTATGCGCTGATGCAAGCCGCTTATGAGCACCTGAAACGCAAAGGTTTAGACCGTTTTGCCTTTTACAGTGTGCCTACCGATGAACAACACCGCTGGGCCAGCGAGCGCGAAAGTGCGGTGAAAAAATTAACAGCTCAGGATGGTTACGACTGTCAGATTTATCAGGGGCACTGCACCAGACCTGAAACCTGGCAATATGCGATGAACCGCCTGACCGACTGGATCCAAAGCTTACCTAAACCTATTGGCATTATTGCCGTCACAGATTCCCGCGCCCGTCATCTGCTGCAAGCCTGTGAACATTTGGGTGTGGTAGTACCGGATAATATTTCCATCATTGGCATAGATGACGACGATATAGCCCGCTTCCTGAATAGAATCAGCTTAAGCTCGGTGACTCAGGGTTGTTTTGAAATGGGTTATAAAGCCGCCAAGCTGCTGCATACCCAACTGAATAATATCGAAGTAGGCCAAAAACGTATTTTGGTACCGCCTGTGGGCGTGGCCTCACGCCAATCGACAGACTTTAAAGCCTTGCGTGACCCTTATGTGATTCAGGCCATGCACTATATCCGCCGTCATGCGACTCGGGGTGCAAAAGTAGAACAGGTCACTGATTTTGTGGGGATTTCACGCTCTAACCTGGAACAGCGTTTCAGAGCAGAACGTGGCCATTCAATCCATACCGAACTGCATAACCAAAAACTGGTAAAAGCCTGCAAAATGCTGGTCGATACTCAGGTCAACCCTATCGCCATCGCCAATATCTGTGGTTATCCGTCGCTGCAATATATGTATGCGGTGTTTAAACGCCATTTTGGCCAGACGCCAAAAGAATACCGTGAAGCACGGGGTGAAATGCTGAATAACGTGGCGGTCAACGACTAAATAACAAACAAATTTGTAGGGGCGGGTCTTGTACCCGCCCGTCGTGACGATACCCCGATGGACGGGCCGGGACAAGCCGCGGCCCCTACAACCCGTCCTTCTAAATGCCAATCCAATACCAGGGCGCGGTTAATCCGCGCCCTTATCGTTTTTAAAGCCTTACCTCCGAAAAAACGCACAAAGCTGACGTATTTTCATAAAGCCGAAGCCTTTGATGGTCATGGTATTTTTCTGTTCAGACCTGACGCAACCAGTCAAAGGAACAGATAAAAATGAAGACAATCTACGCTTCTGCGCTGATGGGCTTGAGCCTGTTGTTCAGCGGATGTCAGCCGGAAAAACCAACGGATGAAATCAGCACCATAGCGACTTTTCACTGGTTTGATTATCAGGGGCAAGACGCTGTTTTTGCCGAACCTTTAGCCAAAGGAAGCTATCAAAACCCTGTCGCAGCAGGCTTTTTCCCTGATCCCAGTATTACCCGCCGTGGCGATGACTATTACATGGTGTTGTCTTCGTTTTCCTATACACCTGGCTTACCGATTTTACACAGCACTGATCTGGTGAACTGGCAATTAGTTGGCCATGCACTCAGCCGCGCCTCGCAGGTCGATATGTCAGGTATGCAGGTGTCGCGTGGTATTTTTGCCCCTACGATCCGCTATCACGACGGTACTTTTTACATCATCACCACTGTAGTGGATAAAGGCGGTAACTTTATTCTGACCGCGACAGACCCTGCCGGGCCATGGTCTGATCCGATCTGGTTGCCGGAAGTGGAAGGCATAGACCCGGATATGTTTTTTGATGACGACGGCAAGGTCTATATCAGCCATAACGGCGAAGCGCCGGGTGAGGCTTTGTATGAAGGTCACAGAGCCATTTGGATGTGGCAATACGATCCGGTGAAAAAAGCCGTGTTGCCAGAGTCAAAAAAACTTCTGGTGAATGGTGGCGTCGATTTAAGCACCAAGCCGATCTGGATTGAAGCTCCGCATATTTACAAGCATAACGGCTGGTATTATCTGGTCTGTGCTGAAGGCGGCACTGCTGATCAACATTCAGCCGTGGTATTCAGAACCCGTAGCCTGAAACAACCTTTTGTGCCTTACAGCGATAACCCTATTCTGACGCAACGTGATTTACCAGCCGACAGAGCCAACGCCATCACCACAGCTGGCCATGCCGATTTAGTGCAGTTACCGGACGGTCAATGGTGGGCGGTATTCCTAGCCACCCGCACCTACGACCAAACTTTTTTTAATACAGGCCGCGAAACCTTTTTGCTGCCCGTCAGCTGGAAAGACGAATGGCCAACAATTCTGCCTAAAGGACAAGAAATACCTTATCGCCATCCGGCCCCGACAGGCTTAATCAGTAGCTCTGGGGCAATGACACAAACAGGCAATTTTAACTGGCGTGATGAATTTGATAGCCAAAGCTTAAAGCCCGACTGGAACCTGTTGCGTGAATTTGATCAAAGCTGGCTCACTTTGGATGGACAAAACCTGCTGCTGAATGCCAAAGCTGTCGGCATGGATTCCTTATCTCAACCTGCTTTTATGGGGCGTCGCCAGCAACATACCAGCTTTGAAACCAGCACCAGCCTGGTGGTGCCAAAAGGCAAAATTTCAGCTGGTTTGGTGGCTTTTCAGAACGAGCAATATCACTACTATCTGGGCGTAAAAACTGCTGCTGGTAAAACAACTGTATTTCTTGAGCAAGCCAAAGGTGCTAAACCCAACTTGATTAGCAGCCAGGACTTAGCCACAAATACAGAGCAACTTCGGCTCAGGATCCAAGGCAAAGCAGGAGAAATCAGCTTTTATTACGCCGATCAAACTGGCGAATGGCAACAGTTGGGTGAGGTTCAGGATGCCAAAATCTTAAGTACTCAAGTTGCGGGTGGATTTGTTGGCACCACGCTAGGTGTGCATGCACGACAGGAAAAAGAGACCATCCCATGAACAGCCAGGCCATGAAAACCGCTTTTACTTTCTTGTTCGCACTGTTAAGCACAGCAGCGCTAGCTTTACCTGGTGATTATCTGGCGCAACAACCAACCAAAGGCGACTTTGCTTTGGTTGGTAAAAGTTCTGTGGCAACCATTCTGCTGGATGAAAAGGACCACAAAGGCTTAAAACGTGCCGTACAAAGCCTGCAACAGGATATTCAAAAAGTCAGCGGCAAAAGTTTAAGCATCAGCCCCAAAGCGGATGCCAAACAACTGCTGATTATCGGCAGTCTGGGTAACAATAGGGTACTGGACCAACTGATAACCACAGGAAAGCTGGATGTAAGCGCCATTCAGGGTCGCTGGGAAGCCTATTTAATTCAGGTGATTGAACAGCCTTTGCCAGGTGTAGAGCAAGCATTGGTCATCGCTGGCAGCGATAAAAGAGGCGCTATTTTTGGGGTTTATGATCTGGCCGAAACCATAGGGGTATCGCCCTGGAGCTGGTGGGCCGATGTGCCGGTGAAAAAGCAGGAGCAGCTTTATATCAAAGCGGGCACCCGCCTGACTGATGCGCCCAAAGTAAAATACCGTGGCATCTTTTTAAATGATGAACATCCGGCTTTAACCAATTGGACCAGCGAAAAATTTGGCGGCTACAACAGCCAGTTTTATCAGCATGTGTTTGAGCTTTTACTGCGGCTGAAGTCGAATTTCCTCTGGCCTGCGATGTGGAATAACGCCTTTGCCGATGACGATCCACAAAACGCTATTTTGGCCGATGAAATGGGCATAGTGATGAGCAACAGCCACCACGAACCTATGATGCGCGCCGACAAAGAATGGAACAGATACGGCAAAGGACCATGGGAATACTCCAGCAACCGCGACAATATTTATAAGTTCTGGCAAGAAGGCGCGAAGCGGCATAAAAACCTGGAAAGCATTTATACCCTCGGCATGCGTGGCCAGGAAGATGAGCCGATGAGCGAAGGCGAAAACATCGGCTTGCTGGAGCAAGTCGTAGCCGATCAACGCCAGATACTAACAGAGACCTTTAAAGACAAACCAATAAGCCAAGTGCCACAAGTCTGGGCTTTGTACAAAGAAGTACAAGGCTTTTATGAGCGCGGCATGAGAGTGCCGGACGATGTCACTTTGCTTTGGGCTGATGATAATTACGGCAATATCCGCCGCCTACCAACAGCAGAAGAACGCGGCCGGGCCGGTGGCGCTGGTGTGTATTATCACTTTGATTATGTCGGTAGCCCCCGTTCTTACCGCTGGATCAATACTGTGCCTATGGCAAAAATCTGGGAGCAGATGAATTTAGCCTGGCAATTTCAGGCTGATCGTATCTGGATAGTGAATGTTGGGGATTTAAAACCGATGGAGTTTCCTATCGACTTTTTCCTGCGTATGGCCTGGAACCCACCGGCTTTTAAAGCCGATAACTTAGAGCAATTTGCCGTCAGTTGGGCCACACAACAATTCAGTGCAGGGCATGCGGCGACTATAGCTGAGCTAATCCAGGGCTACACCACACACAACGGCCGTCGTAAACCTGAAGCTGTGGAACCTCATACCTACAGCATTTTCCATTATCAGGAAGCAGAGCGCGTCAGTCAGGAGCTTGCTGCTTTAGTGAAAAAATCCGACGAGTTGTTCCGTCAACTACCGACTGAACAAAGGGATGCTTATATCCAGCTGGTCTCGCATCCACTGAAAGCCAGTCAGGCTGTGTATGAATTAAACCGTGCTGTGGCGATGAATAAATTGCATGGCGAACAAGGCCGGGTCACCACCACGTATTGGGCAGAGCAGGTGCGCTTCTGGTTTAAACAGGATGCAGAGCTGACCAACATTTATCACAACCTGGGCGATGGCCGCTGGAACCATATGATGTCGCAGCCTCATATTGGTTTTACCTACTGGCGTAACCCACCGGCTAACTTAATGCCTGTGGTCTCAGTCGCAGAACCTATGCCAGTGGCCGATATGGGTGTGGCGCCTGAAGGCTCGGCTTTTTCATGGCCTATCAGCGAATACAAAGGTCAGCCGCTGGAGCTGGACCCTTTTTACCCGCACGGCCAAAAACAGCGCGCTATTGAAGTATTTAACAAAGGCAGTTTGCCCTTTGAATTCAATGCCAAAGCATCAGCCGACTGGATTCAGTTAAGCCAAACGAAAGGCCAGATTGAGGTTGCTCAGACCATTCAGGTCAAAATCGACTGGAGCAAAGTGAAAACAGGGCTGAATGTCGGTGAAGTGCATGTGCAAGGCACAGGCTGGGGCGGCGCAAAAATTAAAGTGTCGGCCGTTAAACCTAAAACAGAGCCGACTTCAGGCTTTGTTGAAGCGGATGGTTATATAGCGCTGGACGCCGCCAGTGCAAAGGTACAAGGCAATAATAAACACAGCTGGTGGCAACTGATCCCGGGGCATGGTCGTGGTGTTGCCTCAATGGCAGCTATGACTGAACTGGATTATCAAATCAAAGATATCGGCAAAGCTCCTTATCTGGAATACCCGCTGTATTTCCATTCCACTGGCGAGTTCATTTTACATAGTGTGATAGCCCCTACTTTGGATCTGGTGCCTGGCCGTGGTTTGCGTTTTGCCGTCGCGCTGAACAATGACGCCCCCAAACTTGTAGACAGTCTGGCAAATAAAAACCCTGCTGTGTGGGATAACGCAGTGTTGGATGGGGTGCGGGTGATCAAAACTGCTATCAGAGTGAAAAAGCCTGGCGAACACAAACTACGAATTTATTTGGTCGACCCGGCCTTAGTGCTGCAAAAACTGATGATTGATACAGGCGGCCTGAAACCTAGTTACTTAGGGCCAGAGCAAAGCCAGCGTATACCCGTCGTCCTTGAAGCTGCAGCTTTGTTGACTGCGCCATTCGCCCCAGTCACATAGGTTAACTATGCTCCTGGGGTCTCACTGGCTTGTCGCCTCGCCGCAACTCCAAGTGACTTGGGTATAAAAAATGAATAGATAAAACCTAAACGGATACAGATGATATGAATCAGCTCGAACAACTCAGCAAACTAACCACAGTAGTGGCTGATAGCGGTGATATTGCCGCTATACAGCAGCTTCAACCTACAGAAGCGACCACTAACCCATCGCTTATATTGCAGGCCAGTCAGCAGGCGGATTATCAGCATTTATTGCACAGCGCACTAAAAGGCAATGAGCAGGACATTGCGGCAGCTTGTGAACAAGTCACGGTGAATTTTGGCTGCGAAATTTTGCGCCATATACCGGGTCGGGTATCGACTGAAATTGACGCCCGCTTGTCTTTTGATACCGAAGCCAGTGTCACCAAAGCTTTGAGTATTATTGGTCGTTATCGCGCAGCAGGTGTGGACTCCAACAGAGTGCTGATCAAACTGGCGGCCACCTGGCAAGGTATTCAGGCTGCAGCCCGGCTGGAGAAGTTAGGTATTCACTGCAACCTGACGCTGATTTTTAGTCTGGCTCAGGCCAAAGCCTGCGCAGATGCTGGTGTGACGCTAATTTCACCTTTTGTTGGCCGCATTCTGGACTGGTACAAACAAAATCAGCCAGAGCAGGATTTTTCCGGCGACAAAGACCCTGGCGTGCTGTCAGTCAAAACTATTTATAACCATTACAAAAACCATGGTATTCCGACCGTAGTGATGGGTGCGAGCTTTCGCAATGTCGATCAAATCCACCAACTGGCAGGGTGCGATCTGCTGACCATAGCTCCTAACTTGTTACTGCAATTAAAAGACTCGATTGACCCTTTACCAGCAGCCTTGCAGCCAGTGAGCACCCAAAGCTCTGCCACGCCAAAAGCTCTGAGTCAGGCTGAATTTTTATGGCAACTGAATGAAGACGCCATGGCTACTGAAAAGCTGGCCGAAGGTATTCGCAAATTTGCAGTGGATCAGCGCAAGCTGGAACAACTGTTACAAAACCTGAACCAACAGTCTTAGGATATTGCCATGCATTCTAATCATCAAACTGATCATAAAACCCGCGCTAATGCCATTCGCGCTTTAGCTATGGATGCAGTACAAAAAGCCAATTCAGGCCACCCGGGCGCACCTATGGGCATGGCCGATATTGCCGAAGTACTCTGGCTGCAATTCTTAAAACATAACCCGGCTAATCCGTCGTTCAGCAACAGAGACCGTTTTGTTTTGAGTAACGGCCATGCTTCTATGTTGTTGTATTCCTTGCTGCATTTAACAGGTTATGACTTGTCCATTGAGGATTTAAAGTCTTTCCGTCAGCTGCATTCCAAAACTCCTGGTCACCCTGAATTGGGTTACACCCCAGGCGTCGAAACCACCACTGGTCCTTTGGGTGCTGGTATTGCCAATGCCGTGGGGATGGCAATCGCCGAAAAAACTCTGGCGGCACAATTTAACCGGCCTGATTACCCTGTAGTGGATCATTTTACTTATTGTTTCCTCGGTGACGGCTGCCTGATGGAAGGTTTATCCCATGAAGCCTGTTCACTGGCTGGCACTTTAGGTTTGGGTAAGCTGATCGCCTTTTGGGATGACAATGGTATTTCTATTGATGGTCATGTCGAAGGCTGGTTTACCGATGACACGCCAGCTCGTTTTCACTCTTATGGCTGGCAAGTGATCCGGGTGGATGGCCATAACCCAGCTCAAATTGCCGATGCCATCACACAAGCTCAGGCAGAAACAGACAGACCCACGCTGATTTGCTGTAAAACTATTATAGGTTTTGGTAGCCCGAATAAATCCGGCTCTCATGACTCTCATGGCTCGCCACTAGGCGACAGCGAAATAGCTAAAACCCGTGAATTCCTGTTGTGGTCGCATCTTCCTTTTGAAATTCCGGCCGACATTTACTCAGCCTGGGACAGCAAAACTAAAGGCGCAGCGCTTGAACAGCACTGGACAGAACTATTTGCCGCGTACAAAAACGAGTACCCGGAACTGGCCGCTGAATACCAACGCCGTGTGATAGATCGGGTGTTACCAGCCAACTTTGAAGCTGCCACTCAAAGCTTTATCGAAAATTGCCAAAACCAACAACAGGATATTGCCAGTCGCAAAGCATCACAGCTTTGTATCGCTCACTTTGCTGCATTAGTTCCTGAAGTTTTAGGTGGCTCAGCCGATTTGGCAGGTTCTAACCTGACCTTATGGTCGGGCAGCAAAGGCCTGACCAAAGACGATAGCTCCGGCAACTATATTTATTACGGTGTACGCGAATTTGGTATGGTCGCCATAATGAACGGCATTACAGCTCATGGTGGTTTCCGCTGTTACGGTGCTACTTTCCTGATGTTTATGGAATACGCCCGCAACGCAGTGCGGATGTCGGCCTTAATGAAGCTACCCAATATTTATGTTTTTACTCATGATTCTATAGGTCAGGGCGAAGATGGCCCAACGCACCAGCCGATAGAACAGCTGACGAACTTACGGACCACGCCAAATCTGGTGACCTGGCGGCCTGCTGATTTAACTGAAACCGCAGTAGCCTGGAAAACAGCCTTAACCACCACAACGTCGCCTACAGCTTTGGTCTTCAGCCGGCAAAATCTGCGTCAGTTCCAGCGTAATTCGGAGCAAATCAGGTTAATCAGCAAAGGCGGTTATATTTTAAAAGACTGTGGCGCAGCGCCTGACATAGTGCTGGTCGCTACAGGTTCTGAACTGCAACTAGCCTGTGATACAGCCGACAAACTGAGTGCCGCCGGTAAAAAAGTGAATGTGGTGTCTATGCCAAGCACCACTTTATTTGACCAGCAATCCGAGTTTTACCGTGATTCGGTGCTGCCTGATCAGGCACAAATTGTTGCAATAGAAGCTGCTCACCCAGACTTCTGGTACAAATACGTCGGTAAAAAAGGCCTGATTATTGGTATCAGTAGTTTTGGTGAATCAGCGCCTGGCCCTGCCTTGCTGGATTATTTTGGCTTTAATGCAGAGGTCATAGCAGCTAAGATTCTGGCTTAACCCCATAAATCTAAAAACAAAGACTTCAGCCTTATCAACACAGCAAGGTTGAAGTCTGACTCCCTGAAAAAGGATTTTGTTATGCGCCTGGCTTTTTCTGTGCTTTGTCTTGTCTCTGCCGCCAGCTCCTACGCGGCAGAGCCAGCAGCTTTGCTTAAAGTGAATCAAAGTGGCTACCTCAGCCAAGGCCAAAAACTGGCGGTGATCCCCGGAAAAAGCCAACAATCCTTTCAACTGGTCGCCTTGCCATCAGGCCAGATTGTGTTTAAGGGCCAAAGTTCGGAAGCACAACTTTGGGCTCCGGCAGGCGAAACCGTCAGTATTGCTGATTTCACGAAAGTACAAAGCAATGGCCGTTACCGGCTGGAAGTCGCAGGCTATACGCCAGTTGAACTGCAGATTGCAGCCCAACCTTATGCCCAATTGCATGATGCGGCTATCAAAGCCTATTACTTTAATCGCGCCTCACAGCAACTGGACACTGCTTATGCAGGCGTCTGGGCACGCCCTGCCGGACACCCGGATAACAAGGTTAAAATACATGCCTCTGCAGCCTCGGCCAGCAGACCCACAGGCACTGTAGTTCAGTCAGCCAAAGGCTGGTACGACGCTGGTGATTACAATAAATACATAGTGAATTCCGGCATCAGTACTTTTACCTTGTTAGATGCCTGGACAGATTTCAAAGACTTTTACCGCCAGCGGCAATGGACTATCCCAGAATCTGGCAACAGCATGCCGGACTTACTGGATGAAGTGGTATGGAATCTGGACTGGATGAGCAGTATGCAAGATCCGGCGGACGGTGGTGTTTACCATAAACTGACAACACTGAATTTTGAAGGCGCCGTTATGCCACACCAGGCAGTAGCACCACGTTATCTGGTGCAAAAAACCACGGCAGCAGCGTTAAACTTTGCCGCGGTAATGGCCAAAGCCAGCAGAGTCATGGCCGAATTTGGCAAAGAACAGCCAGGTAAAGCAGCTTTGTTCAGGCAACAAGCGATACAGGCTTGGCAATGGGCCAGCAAAAATCCGGCTATTTATTATCAACAACCTGCAGATGTCAGTACGGGCGCTTATGGCGATAAAGAACTGGCGGATGAATTTGCCTGGGCTGCCGCAGAGCTTTATTTACTCACGGGTGAACAGCCTTATCTGCAGCAGTTTTTCCAGCTGGCTCAGCCAATGCAAACCGCTTCATGGGCTTCGGTCGCCGCTTTGGGTTATTTTTCTTTGGCAAAAGAAGCAAACCGGCTGACACCAGAGCAACGCCAGTTAGTGTTCAGCGCTATTACAGCAGTGGCTGATCAGTTTGTAGCTCAACATCAGGCTTCAGCTTACAAAGTGGCTATGGTGCCGGAAGATTTTGTCTGGGGCAGTAATGCGGTGGCGATGAATAAAGCCATCTTGTTGTATAAAGCCAATCAAATTACGGAAAAAGCCAGTTACATGGAGGCAATGCAAGGCCTGCTGGATTATGTGCTGGGCCGCAATCCACTCGATTTGTCTTATGTCACAGGCTTTGGCGTTAAAAGCCCACAACATATCCATCATCGCCCTTCTGAAGCTGACAGTATAAAAGCACCAGTGCCGGGTTGGTTGGCAGGGGGAGCACAACCTGGACAGCAGGATAAATGTAAGTACAACAGCAAATTACCAGCCAAATCTTATGCCGATGACTGGTGCAGCTATGCCAGCAACGAAGTCACCATCAACTGGAACGCGCCTCTGGTGTATATGCTGGCCGCTTTTTCTCAGCCTGTTGTAAAGCCTTGATAAAACAAAGCAGCCTGAGTTATCAGGCTGTTTGATCTAAGGCTAACAGGAGTCATTGACCAACTTCCATCGCATTAAGCAACAGCAGGAAAGTCGAGCACTGTATCGTTGATACGATTCACCAGATTGGTAAAGGTAATGGCCGAGATCACAAAGGAAATTTCAACCACTTGTTTTTGCGTGAAGCCGGCACTGAGAAATTCAGCCAGATCTTCGGCTGCCAAAGTACCGACAGAAAACTGGATCTTACGGACAAATGTCACTAAAGCGTCACGTTTGGCATCACCGCTAGGAACACCCAAACGGATTTGTTTAGTTACGTCTAAAGACAGACCAGCCATTTTGCCAATCATGGTATGTGCAGCAACACAGTAGTCACAACCTGCAATCTCACTGACCACCAACTTAATGGTTTCAATCTCAGCTTTAGTTAAAGTGCCTTTGCCTATGGTTTGATCCATCGACAACAACGCCAGCAAAGCGTCTGGACTTTGGCTTCCGATTGTCGCGTATGCATTAGGTACCATGCCTACCGCTTTTTTGATGTTTGAGAAAATACCGGCCAGATCACCTGTTGCTTCTGTTACTTGTAAAGTGTGTAAACGAGTCATAATTGTAGCTCCTGAATGAATGTTGTTGATGGCTGGCTGATTCGCTGCCATGTGGTTATAGTAAGACAGGAAACTGACATCATTAATGCTCTAAAGTGTGACTAAAATGCTCAAAAGTACCATATGGATATAATTTCACATTTACTCTCAGTAACCCCTGTTCGTGGCAGTCTGGATATTCGTTGCCAGTTTGGCCCTGCATGGCAAATTGAACAGAGCAATGCCCCGGAACAGGTGATGCAATACCATATTGTGCTCAAAGGTCAGGCGCAGCTCGACGTGGAAGGCGTTAGCTCACACCAGTTGTTCGAAGGGGACATAGTGATGTTTCCGGCAGGGCAAGCCCATAAGTTGTATGACGGTAATCCGGCTTTGAAAGCTGAAACTATTCAGCAGGGTGCTGGAGGCATCACCATCATTACAAACGATAGCCATTATTCGGTAGAGATATTATGTGGGCGCTTCACCTTGCCACGTTTATCTTACCGTTTGATCAGCAACTATTTGCCGACGACCGTGGTTCTGCATACGGATATCACAAAAAACGAGGCGGTAACGGACGACGCCATTCGGCTGCATAAACTTATTCAACTGATGCATGAAGAAACTGCGGATCAAAAAGCGGGCAGCAAAATCATACTGGACCATTTATCAGGCGCACTTTTTGGGCTGGTGATCCGTAATACCTATCACAAACCAGCGCAGGAACCAGGTCTGTTAAAACTTTCGCAAAACTCAAGGCTCAAACCAGCGCTGATGGCGATACTGGACCAGCCAGAACAGCCCTTTTCTTTGCCTCAGCTGGCGTCTTTATGTTTTATGTCCAGAACCACCTTCGTCAGACAATTTCAGCAAGCTATGGGTAAAACTGCAGCCGAATTTATTCTTGAAATCCGCATGTTAAAGGCAGCAAAAAGCCTGGAAGAAACAGATTTATCTGTCGATGCCGTAGCAGAACAATCAGGTTATCAGTCTGTTGCTGCATTTCAGCGCATCTTTAAAAAGGTAACTGGCTTATCTCCCGCCTTATGGAGAAAGCAGCTGCAAAAAACCTGAAGTGACACAGGTAAAGATTCTGAGCTCAAATCCGTGGTCTTACCCAGAGGTACTACAGCTGGAAGTAGCTGCGGTACCTCCGGTATCGGTTTTCTAGCAAGCAGGAACCGGGCTTTGTTGGCGTCGTTGCTGACGACTACGCATAAACCAGAACACCATAATAAGTCCAAGCAGAGCTGTACCGGCGCCCGCCAAAGGCACATAACCTAAGCCTAAACCTGTTTTGATAATGGCAGCACCCAAGACTGCGCCCAAAGCATTACCCAGATTAAAAGCACCTATATTCATAGCAGCGGCTAAATTTGGTGCGGCTTTGGCTTCTTGTACCACCAGGGATTGCAATGGCGGCACCAGCGCAAAACTGGCAATTCCCCATAAAAAAATCAAAGGCGCAACCAGCAACTGTGATGACAGCACCATGGAGAACACAGCTAACAACAGAGTCACAGCCACTAAAGAACTGATCAGGGTTAAGTTCAGCGAGCGGTCGGCAAAACGGCCACCTAAATAATTCCCTACCGCTAAACCTATACCGTACAACACCAGCATAGAGGTGACAAAAGCCGTTGAGGCATGGGTTTCATCCTGCAATATAGGCACTATGTAAGTGAAGACAGTGAACATCGAACTTGAGCTAACCACTGTTAACAACAGCGCCGCTAACACCGGGCCTTTGGCCAACACTCTGAGTTCATTACGCACATTGGCTTTACCTTCGTTCGCCAGTGGTGGTAATGACAAACGCAGCGCCAGCATAGTAACTAACCCTATAATGGCCATAGCAAAAAAGGCAGGACGCCAGCCAATGACTTCACCAATATAAGCAGCCAGAGGCACACCGCCTATAGTTGCTATGGTCAAGCCGGAGAACATAGCAGCTACGGCAGCAGAGCGCTTTTCTGGCGGCACAATACTCATAGCAACAACAGAGCCAACACCAAAAAAAGCACCATGATTAAATGACGTGACAATACGCCCAAATAACAACAGGTTGTAGCTATCCGCCATAGCGGAGATCAGATTACCCAGGGTAAAAATGCCCATAGACAACAGCAGCAGGTTACGACGGCTCATATTGGCAAAAACTAAGGTCATTAAAGGTGCGCCAATCAGCACACCAAAGGCATAGGCACTAATTAACATGCCAGCTGTTGGAATAGAAACAGCTAAGTCATTGGCAATCACAGGTAACATCCCCATAGGGGAAAACTCGGTCACACCTATACCAAAAGCCCCCAATGCAAGGGCCAGTAAAGGAATATTGATTTTCATGCAAAGTCTCGCTAATTTGTGATGCGAAGGAATATAAACAATCACAACACTCAGAAAAAGTAGCGCAGGATACATTCAGTTTTGCTTCGGAGTCACAAATGAGCGCTGAAAAGACAGGAAAGACAGATCGAACAGCTGAAATGGAGACCTTTTTGTCCGTTGCCTGCACAGGAAGTTTAAGTGCAGCAGCCCGTGAATTAGATCTCACACCATCCGCAGTCAGCCGTATTATGACCCGTCTGGAAAAACGTCTGGGAGTCAGGCTTATAGTTCGCAGCACCCGCAAACTGCGTTTAACCAGTGAAGGGGAATCTTATGCACTGGCAGCCCGACGGATTTTAAAAGATCTGGAGGACACCGAAAGTAGTATTGCCAGCAGGGGCAGTCCAAGTGGCATGATCAAAGTCACCACAGCGACAGCCCATAGCCGCCTGACCATAGTGCCGTTGCTAAAAGAGTTTTTACAACGCTACCCGGATATCCGCATTGAAATAGATGTATCAGACCAAATCCGCGATGTTCATGCTGGCCATGTCGATGTAGCTATTCGTTTTGGACAGTTGCCGGATAGCGGCCTGCATGCCCGTCGCTTAGGTGAAACAGGCCGGGTTGTGCTTGCTTCCCCTGAATATCTGGCCAAAGCCGGAGTACCACAAACACCAGCTGATTTAACAAAGCACAATTGCCTGGATTTCAGTTTCAGACGGCTGGAGCCGGGCTGGCCATTTCGTGAAAATGAACAGGACTATATGCTCGCAGTCAGCGGCAATGTGATAGCTAACAATGGCGAAACCTTGGTTGAGCTGGCCCTGCAGGGTATAGGTATTACCCGTGTTGGCCGTTTTCATGTGCAGCAGGCGCTGGCAACAGGTCAGCTTGTAGCTTTACTTGAAGAGTACAATCCGCAGGACCGTGAGGCCATTCACGCGGTGTTTATTGGTGGTCACACTATGCCAGCCAGAATACGGGTATTTGTTGATTATCTGGTGGAGAAGATGACGGGTACTACTAGAACTGCTGATTAAGATCATCAAAGCGGGCATCTAGCCCGCTATTGCTCTGGTGATCAGCTTTAAGGTTTGATGCTACGGTCTAAAAACTCCAGCATAGCTGCTGCTATTTCATTGCCGTGAGTTTCAATAGCGAAGTGGCCACTATTCAAAAATTGCACCTGGGCTTTTGGATTATCACGCTGGAATGCTTTAGCGCCAGCTGGTAAAAAGAATGGATCTTTTTCACCCCAAATCGCTAATAAAGGTGGCTGTTTGCTGCGGAAAAATTGATGCAACTCTTTGTATTTCTTCACGTTGCTGCCATAATCCAACAGCAAATCCATCTGCACATCAACACCAATGCGTTCAATTGCAGCATGAGCTAACTGATAAGGTTCAGGCGCTATCACTGAGGTATCTTCAACCCCTTCCGTATATTGCCACTTCAGCATCTCTGCTGTGTTGAACTTGCGCAGGGCTTCGCGGTTTTCCGCTGTTGGGTTCGCCCATGCTTTGCGCATATCTGCCCAACCGTCACTCAGGCCTTCTTCGTAGCCATTGCCATTTTGGGTCACAATAGCTGTGATCTTTTCCGGGTTTTTCACCGCCAGGCGCCAGCCGACCGGAGCGCCATAATCAAACACGTACATAGCATAACGTTCGAGCTTTTTAGCCACTGTGAACGCATCAATAACAGACGCCAGATTGTCGAAGTTGTAGTTAAATTTAACGCCGGGTTTGACCGTGGTTTGGCCAAAACCAGGCAGATCCGGTGCGATCACATGATATTTTTCTGCCAGTTTTGGCATTAAATCTCTGAACATATAGGACGAAGCACCAAATCCATGCAACAACAGCACAGTAGGAGCTTGTGGCGACCCTGCCTCGCGGTAAAACACATTCACGCCCTGCACATCCAGGCTTTGATAACGCACTTGCGTTTTATCTTCTGCAGCTGTGGCAGAAAGAGATGCAGCTAAGGTTGCAGCTGCGAGCAGTATTTTTTTCGTATTCATGGTTACTCCGTGAAGTTAAGGTTGGCAATATCACTTAGTAACCCATATAATCAACATTAATTGGTTACTTGAGACAAGTCTGGCTGAAGATAAGTAACCTGTCAAATTTATTTTTAGAGGTTACTCATGGTTATTTCTGCAATTCTGCACGGCGAGGCTCAAAGTGGCGCTCCGATGCTTGGGGATCATTTGGCAATGGACTTGCTGAATACAGAAGCACGTGACAATGATCAGGCTATTGAATTCTGGAACAGTGATGCGGAGGTACTGCAATGGCTGGCACGTTACGGCATAGCTTCGGCAGCAGAAAACAGCTCATTTGCTCCGACTGAGTTACTAGCGCAAGCCAAAGCACTGCGCACGCTGGCACGTAAACTGATCACAGGGTTTAAAGAGGGTAAATCGCAGGACATCAGTGAGTTAAACCAGTATTTGCACACTTTCGATACTACGCCTTCTCTGGCAATGAATGCAGAGGGCAAGCTAACATTAAGCCGAATCTCTCGCAGTACCAGTATTGGCTCTTTATTAGGCCCTGTCGCAGAGGCTGTTGCTGAACTATTGGTTGAAGGCAACTTTGATTTGGTTAAACAATGCGAGCACCCGGACTGTATTTTGTGGTTCTACGATAGAACCAAAGCCCATAAACGCCGTTGGTGCAGCATGGCTTTATGTGGCAACAGGCATAAAGCGGCGCAGTTTAGAAAAAGAAGCAGCAGTTCAGATTCTGTATAGAAATAAATGACATAAAAAAGCCTCTGATTTCAGAGGCTTAATTTTATAGCGAACAAACCATACTCATCAGAACGGAATATCGTCATCAAAGTCGATTGGTGGTTCCATTGGACCACGTTGTTGTGGTGCTGCCTGATTAAAACCGCCTTGTGGCTGGTTAAAATTGCCCTGAGGTTGGAAGCCGCCCTGAGCTGGACGTTGCTGGTAACCACCTTGTGCCGGTGCTGCAGCAGCTGGAGCCTGCGGAGCGTAACCGCCCTGAGCCGCTGGAGCCGCTTGTGGCATACGTTGTTGTGGTGCAGCTGCAGGTTGTTGATAGCCACCCTGGTTACCCATAGGAGCACCGCCGCCCATAGCAGGAGCCTGACCCATGCCAGCGCCCTGACCTTCACCACGGCCGTCTAACATTTGCAGCTCGTTCGCAATGATTTCAGTGGTGTAACGTTCAACACCTTGCTGATCCTGCCACTTACGGGTGCGTAAACGACCTTCGATATAGACCTTGCTGCCTTTACGCAGGTATTCACCAGCAATTTCAGCTAAACGCTGATAAATCACTACACGGTGCCATTCGGTATTTTCTTTCTTTTCATTGGTGGTTTTGTCCGTCCAGCTCTCGCTGGTAGCAATAGTCAGGTTAGCGACTGCGCCACCTGTAGGCATATAACGGACTTCCGGATCGGTACCTAAGTTACCAATCAGGATTACTTTATTAATTCCACGAGCCATGCGACTTCTCCTTAACTTTTTTGGCTGCTCTCAACCAAAGACTGTGCCTCTGCCAAATCAAAATGTTGCTGGCCGACTTTTAAATACAAACGTTGTTCCGCAACCACCACTGTGACTTCCAACACACCTTTGAGTTGGGTCAGGCGCTCTGCCAATTGGGCTGCGGCGGCTTCATCGGCCACTTTGACAGGCAATGACAGCCGTTGCGATCGCGCTGGCACTGTCATGCTGCTGGCATAAGCCAACCATAGTAAACCAATCAGGGCAGCCACGGCAAACAAGGATTCACCGCTGCTGAAACTAGCCACAGCACCGCCTAAAATACCGCCAGCGAAGGCGCCAAAAAACTGCGCACTGGCATAAGTACCCATAGCAGTACCTTTTAATCCAGCAGGAGCAATACGCGACAACAAAGCAGGCATGCTGGCCTCTAAGTAGTTAAAGCCAACAAAAAACAACAACAGCGCCAGGGCGATCGACCACAACTGCTGATTGATTAAAATTAACACAAAACTAACAATAAGCAGGCTTATTGCCAGTAATAAATAACCTTTTTCCTGTTGTTTGCGGCTGGCCAGAATCATCAATGGCACCATCAAAATAAAAGCACCAGCTAAAACAGGCAGATACAACTGCCAGTGTTGCTCTGATACAAAATTTTGCTGCAGCAACAAAGTAGGCAACACTACAAAAATAGCCGTCAACAGTAAGTGCAGTACCAGCACACCAAAGTTCAGTCTTAATAATTCGGGATGACGAAATAGCGCCGCGATTTGGCCTTTGGTGGCCAGTGTTTCAGAAGCTGGCGCTTTACTGACAGCCACCGGCACCACTTTCCATACCAATAGCAAACCGGTAATAGCCATTAACGCTGTGCACCAGAAAATACCACTTAAACCACTGGCTGCTGCTATCGCAGGGCCTGCCACCATAGCTATGGTGAAAGACAAACCTATGGTCATGCCAATCACAGCCATCACTTTGGGTCTTTGTTCTTCACGGGTAAGGTCGGAAGCCAGCGCCATCACAGCACCAGAAATAGCGCCCATGCCTTGCAATACCCGGCCAAAAGTCACCATATAAACTGAGTCAGCCAAGGCGGCTACTACAGAGCCCAGCACAAAAAAGCTAAGGCCCAATAGCATGACTGGCTTTCTGCCCCATTTATCCGACAGCCAGCCCATAGGAATTTGTAACAGTGCCTGAGTTAAACCATAAGCACCTATAGCTAAGCCTATCCACAAAGGCGAAAAGCCAATCAGGTCTTTACCAAAAATGGCAAAGACGGGGATCAGCATAAATAAACCAAGCATCCGGAAAGCAAATACCAGTGCCAAAGACCAGGCGGCACGTTTTTCCAGTGGATTCAGATGGGACATCCGCGACTCTTCTCCGGGTTAAAGCGGGCGGCGATTGTAGCACAGCTCGCCTCGCCTGCCATCACCGAACTACAGAGTGTCTGTCGCAAATTCGATGCGGTCACGGCCCCTTGCTTTAGCCTGATATAAGGCATGGTCAGCGCGGCGTAGCTGGCAGTCAAAATCGAAGTCAGCGTCAAATACTGCTATACCCAAACTGATGGTTAAATTTTGCGTTTGTGTAGATTGTGGCAAATGCATGTTGCGCACGGCCAGTAATAAACGTTCAGCCGCTAACTGCGCGGAATCTTTGTCAGTTTGAGGTAAAAACACAATAAATTCTTCGCCGCCATAACGTGCCAGCACATCACTTTGCCGTAGTTCCTTTTGCAGCACTTCGGCCACAGCAATTAACACTTCATCGCCACCGTCATGGCCGATTTTGTCGTTAATTTGTTTGAAGTGATCTAAATCAATCATAAAAAGTGCTGCACTGTGGCGCTGACGCTGTAAATAAGCCAGGCAGCCCTGAATCGCATTGGCTAATCCCCGACGGTTCAGTAAGCCAGTTAACGGATCATGCAAAGCTTCGTTTTTAAACTTTTGTTGGGTTTCTTCCATATAACCCGTTAGCGCAAAAATACAGTAACCCGCTGATACAGCTGGCCAAAAAGACTGTGAAATAAGCAAACCCGATAATAACCAATCCGGTGCTATCAGTAACATCAATGAGCGAAGCAAACAAATCAGCAGCCAGGCCGCAAAGACTGCAGCCATCATAAAATCAGACAAAGTAGGATTTGGTTTGAAATAACGGAAACACCAAAAGCAGGGGCCTATCAGCAAAAATGCAAACAAGGTCATCAAATGCAAGCTGATCTCTTGTTGTCGATGATAAGAAAAATAGCTATAAGAAACTCCCAACGCTAGCCCGACAGGAATAATCCACCACCAGGGTACAGCCCGACCCGCGCGCTTAAAACAAAATGCCGTCAACAAACTCATACTCAGCGCAGACAAACTTAATGACAGCACTAAACTCAGGCCCACTGCAGGCCAAAAATAGAATAACCAACTAAACAATTCAGCACAGATAGCGCCTTGCAGCAGTGGTAAGGCTCTGCTGCTTTGGTCTGTCGCACGCAAACGAAAGCTCGCCAGTAAAAACACCAGCAACACCTGGAACATGGCGAAACAGTAGAGTTGTTCTGAGGTCATAGTACGTCTGAAACTAAGAAGACACTTTCAACTTAGCTTCAACTTATTCAATCCGCAAATCTGGCTCAAAAACGGCGAAAATCCTACCTGCTACTTTGTTGTTTTTCTAAGCTGCTGGCTTGCTATAAAGCATGTATTTATATACAGTATCGCCAATTGAATTATTGCTTTACTGATCCGGTTAAAGCTTTGCCGCATAAAGCTTCAGCCAAAGTCAAACTGACTGCCTCATAGCAATTTTTGCGATAATTCGTTTTCCCCAAGCCGACTCAACAGGCAAGAGACCCAAACCTATGGATAAAATAGATATTCGGGGTGCCCGCACCCACAACCTGAAAAATATTTCACTGGAAATTCCACGTGACAAACTGGTGGTGATCACTGGTTTATCCGGTTCAGGTAAATCCTCTTTGGCCTTTGATACGCTGTACGCTGAAGGTCAGCGCCGTTATGTTGAGTCTTTGTCGGCCTACGCCCGGCAGTTTTTAAGCCTGATGGAAAAACCTGATGTCGATCATATCGAAGGTTTATCACCGGCTATTTCTATTGAACAAAAGTCGACCTCGCATAACCCACGTTCCACTGTCGGCACTATCACTGAAATTTACGACTACCTGCGGTTGTTGTTTGCCCGGGTTGGCGAACCGCGTTGCCCTACCCACGATCTGCCGTTAACTGCACAAACAGTCAGTGAAATGGTGGATAAAGTAGTGGCCTTCCCTGAAGGCACCAAGCTGATGGTATTAGCGCCAGTGGTGCAGGAACGTAAAGGTGAACACGTCAAAACCTTGGAAACCTTAGCGGCTCAGGGTTATATCCGCGCCCGTATCAATGGCGAAATTTGTGATTTGTCAGATCCGCCCAAGCTGGATTTACACAAAAAACACACCATTGAAGTGGTGATCGACCGGATTAAAGTACGCGACGATATTAAACAGCGTTTGGCTGAAAGTTTTGAAACCGCGCTTGAGCTGTCTGGTGGTATCGCCAAAGTAGCGTCCATGGACGATGAAAAAGCACCTGAACTGATTTTTTCTGCCAACTTCGCCTGCCCGACGTGCGGTTATTCCATGGCCGAGCTGGAGCCGCGTTTGTTTTCCTTTAACAATCCGGCCGGTGCCTGCCAAAGCTGTGATGGCTTAGGCGTAAAACAGTATTTTGATGCCAATAAAGTCATTGTCAGCGACGAGCTGAGTTTATCCGGCGGCGCTATCCGTGGCTGGGATAAACGTAACTTTTATTATTTCCAGATGCTGAAATCCTTAGCCGACCATTATGGTTTTGAGCTGGAAGTGCCTTTTGCCAGCCTGACCAAACAGCATCAACAAGTGATTTTAAACGGCACAGGCAAAACCGATATCGAGTTTAAATACCTGAACGACCGTGGTGATATCATCAAACGTAAACATCCGTTTGAAGGCATTTTGCCGAATATGGAGCGGCGTTATCACGAAACCGAGTCCAATGCGGTACGGGAAGAACTGGCCAAGTATTTGGCGTCACAGTCTTGCCCAACTTGTAACGGCTCACGTTTACGTGAAGAAGCCCGTCATGTGTTTATTGGCAAAACCACTTTGCCTGAAGTGGTGGAACTGTCGATAGGTGACTGTTTGGAGTTTTTCCGCCAACTGACCTTAATGGGCCAGAAAGCGCAGATCGCCGAAAAAATTCTGAAGGAAATTCAGGACCGTCTGATGTTTTTAGTTAACGTCGGCCTGAATTACCTGAACCTGTCACGCAGCGCCGAAACCTTATCAGGTGGCGAAGCCCAACGTATTCGTTTAGCCAGCCAGATTGGTGCAGGTTTAGTCGGGGTTATGTATGTGCTGGACGAGCCTTCTATTGGTTTGCACCAACGCGACAACGACAGATTATTAGGTACCCTGACGCATTTACGTGACCTGGGTAACACCGTCATAGTGGTAGAACACGACGAAGACGCAGTGCGCGCAGCCGACCATATTATCGACATTGGCCCAGGTGCGGGTGTGCATGGTGGTTATATTGTGGCGCAAGGCAGTCTGGAAGATATTAAAAACACCCCAGAGTCGTTAACAGGCCAGTATTTATCCGGCGTGCGTAAAATTGCGGTGCCAGATAAACGCCATGAAGGCAAAAAAGGCAAAGAATTACGGGTGTTAGGCGCAACAGGCAACAACCTGAAAAACGTCGATTTAGAAATTCCTTTTGGCGTCATGACCTGTATCACAGGGGTGTCGGGGTCTGGTAAATCCACCTTAATTAACGACACCTTATTCCGTGTCGCCCACCGTGTACTGAACAAAGGCGAAGGCGACGAACCTGCGGCGCACAAAGCCATTCAGGGCATGGAACATTTTGATAAATGTGTCGACATAGACCAAAGCCCTATAGGCCGCACGCCACGCTCTAACCCGGCCACTTACACTGGTATTTTCACTGCAGTACGGGATTTATTCGCCGGTACTCAGGAATCCCGCTCCCGTGGTTATCAGGTCGGCCGGTTCAGCTTTAACGTCAAAGGCGGCCGCTGTGAAGCCTGTCAGGGCGATGGCATGATCAAGGTAGAAATGCACTTCCTGCCAGATGTGTACGTGCCATGCGACGTCTGTAAAGGCAAACGCTACAACCGCGAAACGCTGGAAGTGAAATACAAAGGCAAAAACATTCACGAAGTGCTGGAAATGACAGTGGAAGACGCTCACGAGTTTTTCGAAAGCATTCCGGCCATAGCCCGCAAATTACGCACCCTGATGGACGTAGGTTTAACCTATATCCGCCTCGGCCAGTCGGCGACTACCTTGTCGGGTGGCGAAGCCCAGCGGGTTAAACTGGCGCGTGAACTCAGTAAACGCGACACAGGCAAAACCCTGTATATCCTTGATGAGCCGACCACAGGCCTGCACTTCTTTGATATCCAGCAACTGCTAAACGTACTGCATAAACTGCGCGACCACGGCAACACCATAGTCGTCATTGAACACAACCTCGACGTAATCAAAACCGCAGACTGGGTGGTCGATTTAGGCCCCGAAGGCGGCAGCGGCGGCGGTGAAATCCTGATCGCTGGCACACCAGAACAAGTAGCTGCTTATGAGAAATCCTACACAGGGCATTATTTGAAGCCGTTGTTGGGGATGTAAACCCAGACACTGCTTACTAAAACGCCCGTATTACGGGCTTTTTTATCACAGCAGATGTGTGCGTACGGCCTGCGCCGTGTAATACAGTGGGTACACCAGATGTTGCTGCTCAAGCGGTGACGAGCCCTGAGTACCGGTCAGTTTAATGGTTTTGACCGGACTACATTTTTCAATATAAGACTGCAGTGACCTGGCTCTGGTGCGTTTACCACTTTTTACTTCCAGCGGTATCACATTGCCGATGATATCGGCCAGAATAAACTCTATTTCCGCCCGAGCATCACCCCAGGAAAAGGTTGGATCAATGCCCAGTGCAGCTAACTCCTGCTGCACAAAGTTTTCTGCGATGTAACCCTTGTAGTCATAATTTTGCTGCTTTATTTCCAGATAGCTGACACCCAGCATATGGTTAAGTAAGCCAACATCAAACAGAAACAGCTTTACCATATTGTCTTTTTTGTAAGCAGCTAACGGGCTGCGTGGTGTGCCTTCAACAGGATAGTTTTTTAAGATCAGCCGGCACTTCTCCAGCCAAATGATGCCGCTTTCCAGCTCCTGATAACGGGATTTACGCTCATACACCTGTTTGAACTTAAAGCGTTGAACAGATTCATCCATTACTGCAGCAAGCTGAGCTGGCACTGCAGTAAACACAGCTTCGATTAAACCGGCATCCACCTTGCCAGAGTATTTACCAAAATCCCGCACATAACCGGCCAGCAAATCGGCATGTACCTGTGACACCGCTTTTACACGCTCCAGTATGCTTTGCTCAGCCAGTTCAAACCAGAGACTAACGGCCTCTGGCATACCGCCAGTAAAGTAGTAATCTGTCAGCTTATCAAACAGCTTAGTGTGTGCTGCTGCTGAGTTTTGCCCGGCATCATAGGCTTTTAACAGCATCGCCTCGCCAGAGGCTAATAAGAACTCGCGGAAGGTTAACGGCCTTAAGTTGTATTGCTCAACCTTGCCTACCGGAAAGGTATTCAGCAAACCTATGTTAGAGCCACTGGCGGCAATAAACGCCTGCGGGGTTTGCTCGGCAAAGTACTTTAATGCCGTCACCGCACGTGGGCATTCGCCAATTTCATCGAGGATCAGCAAGTCAGTTGCCATATTAAACGGCTGGCCTGTTAGCAGCTCTATATTACTCAGTATATCGCTTGGGGTTAACGAACCAGCAAAAGCATCCTGCATCTGCGGCGACTCAAGAAAATCCACCCGCAGTACCTTTGCAAAGTGTTGGCCAAATAACTCTTTTAGCAAATAGGTTTTACCCGTTTGCCTTGCACCATCAATCAGCAGAGGCTTACGATCATGCTTCAGTTTCCAGCCCAGCAATGCTGTCAATAAATCGCGTTCCATAGCTCCACCTTAATGTCGTCACCTTGCGCCAAGGTTACACTTTTATGCGGATAAAAACAAACAGTCAAACACTTTTATGCGCACAAAAGTGTTAATTAATACATTTAAATGCGCATAAAAGTGTAGGAACTTCGGGGGGATTAGCGGAATAGTATTAAAAATCAAGCGACAGGAAGTTCAATAAAGCTGGAGCCATGTGTTTACCTCTAACTACCTAGACATGTACGTCGATCATCCTCTTCGCAATGAAAACAGCTTGCCGAGCTTATGATTCCAGACTTACTCACCTGAGGTTAGCGATTAACCTTAAAACCTCTTCTCAAAAATTGTTTCTCTATGCATCGCTAAAAACTCGACCTGAGGGCTGAACTTGTCTGGTAAAAAGATACTTTTGCCATGAAAGCTTTTTATAGACGAATCAAAGAATTGGTCATTTTTATGATTAATTTGACTCGACACTACCACACGAAAATTTTCATCAATAGTCATTAGCCCCAAATCAAAAGCTTTATCATGCAAAGCCGACAGAGCTAGGCCATTACCTGGATTTAAACGGTTATGAATATCCTGGCTCCAAGGCACAATATGGCTAGCTATCAATAACTTAGGTACAGATAAGCCACTGATACAGCAACGGTTGTTATAAGCGCTTAATACCGCAGCTCTAAAATATGATTGGCCTAACCGAACCTGAGTGATAGTTTCTTTGCTCATTCCTTGATAGTTAATAGGCGGCTCTTCTCGAACATCAGGCCAAGCTTGATGCAAAGGACCAGCTAATAGGGAAATGGCAGCGTCCATCTGTGCAGAAAAAGCCAACCAATCCGTCTTCATTTCCAACCACATAGCACGGTCAGCGTTAGAAGCGCCCTTCAAACCAACACGTCCCGTTGAAGTGATAGCAGGATCTAAACTAGCGATATTGGTTAACTTCATCGCTAATGAAGAGGGGGTTCGGCCCATGAGAGTAGCGTACTGAATAATTTCAGGGTTGCGTGCATGCAGCCTCCCAAAAGGTATACGAACATACAAGCTAAATGCCACCAACAGCTGCGGCCTAACCCATGGTTTTGACTCTGCCAACCTAAACGTCCTTTGTTTTGATGCCTAATGAAGTTACTTTGCCAGGTTAAGTTCATTTTTCAAAACAAATCGTTGTTTTAGATAGCTATATTCTTCACCCCGGCCAAGGCAACTGCCCATCCAGCAGAAACAAATCCAGCGGATAGACATAAAGCTCTGCTTCACCTTGTTGTTTAAATACCACCAGATCGGCGCTAAGTTCGCAGAGCCAAGGGCTGGTGTGATCTGGTTTGGGGCTGGTGAAAGCTTTGGGAGAAAACAGACCAACACAAATACCTTGATTTGGGTCGCGGGCGGATTGGTATTCGAATAGCTCGACTCCGGCTTTTCGCATAGCTGTGCCTAGTTGCTGGCTGTGTTGGTAATTGGTTTTGGCTGTTAGCTCTGTGCTGTAAGCGTTAAAAGGGGGCTGATGCAAAGCCACTGCTTTGGCTGAACTATAGCCGACACTAAGCAAGCTGTGTTGTGATCTCAGGCTGTTTTTCGGTGCTGCGGCCTCTATCGAATACCAAAAAATAAATCTGTAGTAAGCCGATTCAGCAAGGGTGGTTGTGACAGAACAAGCACCATAAAAAATGCCTGGCTCAAAAACAGAGCCAAAACGTGACCCCCATTGCAGCGGCGGGTAACGGAAAGGCGATTTCAGCAAATAATGCAGCGACTCTGTCGCTTCAGGTAACGCAGGTTTGACGTTTTCCAGCAACTGTTCCAGCACAGCCTGTTCGGCCAGCGTGTCGACATAACTTAAAGTGGCCACTTGTTGCTGGCTTTCGACCAGCCGGAACAATTGCCCGTGGACCTTTTTGATCTGCTTTTGTCCTTCGCAGCTTGTCCACAGCGCATCTGATGCCACAGCAACTGACACTATAATTTGCCCCGCATCGCATCCACAAACTGCAGCACCTGCATCAGGCCCTGAATACTCTGCACCTGCTGTGCTGGTATGCCGCCTGTGACTTTATTGGGGCTATGCATAAAGTGTTTAATCCAGTCCGGGTCGCCACCAGCCAGACTATATAAAGCGCGGGCGACACGAATAAGCAACAAAGCCAGTTCACCTTGCTTTGACTGAGGATCCAGCGTCGGATTCTGCTTTAAACGGCTGACCGCAGTGCGATGCACACCCAATACAGCAGCTAATTCTGCCTGCTTCAAACCCAGTTGATCGGCAGCATTCAGTACAGCTTTGGCCAATACCAGTTGGGGTTGTGGGGCTTGTTGTAGCAATGCGGTCATAACACACCTCGCTGTAAGAGCGAACCTAATCAGTTAGTCGCTTATGCACAAAGTATACGCTTAATGTGCATAATGCACAAATTTATCACTTCAATGTTTTTAATAACGCCGCACTAAACTCAATCTTTTCATTACTCAGTTGGCGGTAATCAAAATAAGGCGTCACCAGCACTTTGTTGCCTGGGTCTATCGCAAACTCTTCATTCATCCAATGCAGCTGACAGCCTAGACCTTGTTGGATCAGTTGCTTAGCATGGATGCGGCCAGCAATTAAATGAATAGTGTTATCGGCAGGGTTTAGCAGCGGCTGGTCAAATAACAGGGCTGTGCCTGAAGATTTTTGTAGTAAAAATTGGTCACGATACTGCTGCCAGCTAGCGGCCTGAGTCGGGAAGGTAAATAGCTTTGGATCCAGAGCCCATAACAACTTGGCGTAGACATTAAACACCTTGCGCCAACCATTACCGCAGTGCTGATAAATCAGATCTATATCACCCGTTTGCATTGCTTCGCAGTCAAACAACTGCTGGTACTGTGGCATTTTGGGTCGGTTTTCCACATAGACCCTAAAGCTGGCGTTTTGATCCCCTAGTCCAATCACGTTTTTCTGTCTCATCCGATAAAAACTGCTGTTATGGTAACGGATTTTATCTGCTTTGCCTTCAGGGAAGACGCGTATAGGCTGCTGGAGTCACACCCAAAAACTCTTTAAAGTCGCGAATTAAATGCGACTGATCGGTATAACCTAAAGATTCCACCAGATCGGCAATCTCCACAGATTGTTGCTCCAGCAACAGCAGCGCCTGATGCAGACGGTATTTACGGATCAGCCATTTTGGGTTTATGCCTAAATACTGACGGAAACAACGCTGAATGGCCTGCACCGAAAGATTGCTGCGTTCAGAGAGCAACTCAACCTTGGTTATGTCTGATTGCTGTTTGATAAGGCTAACCAGTTGCCGCACTCTGGCACCATGTTCAGATGGCGCAATAGCAAAGGGTTTAAAGCAGGATTGCAGTATGGCTACCCGTTGTTGATCTGAGTTTGCCGCCGACAACTCAGACAGCAGCCGACTGGTATCCAGATTAAAAACCTGCTCTACCTCAAGCTGTTTATCGATAAAGTCAGCAGGTTTAAAATTCAATCGTTCAGCCAATGCACCCAACGCAAACTTAACGCCAATAATCTGGCCTCTGCCTTGCATTTCATAACTATAACTTTTGCTGACAGGCCCAAGCAGAGTGACAGTACCTGTGTTGATCACTAAGTGGAAATTCGGGTCTGGTAAGTTTTGTTGAATATGAGCGGCTTTACCGCGTAAGTCCCAATCGACCAGCCAAAATTGCTCAATCAATTCAGCAAGCGCTGCATCAGGGAGATAACGCCGTAGTTGGTAGAGCTCAGCACTTTGGCGTTGGTGTAGCACCCCAGTGATTGGATTGTGATTGCTTTGCAAAACCCTACTCCACAGCAAAACCTCTGAATGACGTGTTTTTACAATACCTTAGATCTGCCGCATGATACTGTTAAATCAGCACAATTAATCAGGCAAGGCAGAACAATTAATGCAATTGAAAGGCACATTCCAAATTACCGAATGGCAAGAATCGGTCACCCAATCTTTTGATCATGGAGCCAAACTCAGCAAAGCTCTGGTGAATCAAAGCTACAGTGGCGACATCACCGGAAGCAGTGAAGTGCACTACCAACTGAACTATGAAACAACAGGCGATGCCAGCTTTAACGGCTTTGAATTTATTACCGGCAGTATTGGTGATACGCCTTGTCAATTCACGCTGAAACACTATGGCGCTTTTGAAAAGGGCGTCGCCAAAAGCCAGTTTGTCATTATCAGCAGCGCTACCCATGCTGAACTGCTGGGCCTGAGCGGCAGTTTTACCTCAGGTGAAGCTGGACAAGCGAGTTATGTTATTGGTTAAACAACAAAGCTCTACCTGCAAGTACGACTAATGAATACCCTAAGTAATTGCTGTCACAGCGCGGCGGCAAGTGAGTGAGTCCCCAGGAGCATAGTTGTCTATGTGACTGGGGCGAGAGAGCGCAGCCAACAAAGCAGTGGCTGCAAGTACGACGGGTATTGTCAGTCTGCAAACTGCTGGCGCACCGGCGCACTCATCAAAGCATCCCACAGCAAATGCAGGTTTAGCCTGATGCTGTTGGCCTGATCTTCAGCAAAACGCTCCAGCTGTTGCAGCACAACTTGTGGATACCAGTGACCTGCCAACACCACAGCTTGTGGTTCACGCATGGTCGCTAAATCCAGCAAGGGGTTATGATTTAGCAGCAGTAAGTCGGCCGTTTTACCTACAGCCACTGAACCTGTTTCTGCTGCCATGCCAGAAAAAACAGCAGGATTGATAGTGGCGGTTTGAATCACTTCTAAAGGGGTTAAACCAGCCTGCTGATAAAGCGCCAGCTCGTCGTGTAAACCAGAGCCTGCAAAGACAAAAGAGTCGGGTGTATCTGTGCCCGCCAGAATTTTTACTCCGGCTTGCTGAGCTTGTTTGACCTGCTGCTGCGCTAAAACCAGCAATTCGGCATGTACATTCAGTCCTTTGCTATCGTAAGCCTTTTTCAACATGGCATCGGCGTCGCCCTGCCAGAGTAACTGCAGCAGATAAGGCACAAATTTCAGCCTGCTGTCTTGCCGGAATGCTGTGTCCCCTGCTTTCGCGCCTAATTGCAAAGTGAGTAAGGTTGGGCTCCACCAGGTGTTGGATAACGCCATGTGTTGCATCAGTTGTTGGCACAACTCCGGGTTTTGACTTTGCAGTAGTTCACGCCATTGCTCTGGCTGAAAACTCCGGCTAAGTGGCTGTTGTTTATAGACTTTGATCGCATCGGCACATTCAAAAATAAAGACGCGGCCATGTTCCACACTACGCTGCCCAGCTTCTAGCATCTGCTGAAAAGACACCAGCCAGGGTTGATGCCCGGCCAACGCCATATCAGCCTTATCAGCTGCTACCACTAACCACTGGTATTGCTGCAGGCTAAGTTGTTCATAGACTTTAATAAAATCAGTGCCTTGTGCCTGATAATGTTCAACCAAGGCTTTAGCATCTGCAGCAGATTGCAGCTTAAAAAATGCAGGATAGCTCGCTGGTACTTCAGGCCCGCCATTTAACTGATAACTGCTGTGTAACCAATAGTTTGGACTGGTTCTTCGACCAGCATGCAGCTGCTGCGTCCAGCGTTTTCTGTCTGCTGTGCAGGCCTGAAAACTATCAGGCTGCAGCATACAACCCGATAGATCCCGCACTGCAGTGACGCCTGCAGCTATCCACAGCGGATGATGCAGTTGAGGCGAAAGCTGTAAGGAATGAGTGTGCATATCGCTCAGGCCTGGCATTAAAAACCGACCTGCTGCATGTACTTTTAAGCGGCCGTCGGCCATCAGTTCGGTGCGAATTGTTGTGTTTTTATCCGTTACCACTGCATCAGAAGCAGCAATCTTGCTGATCCGCCCCTGATCAATCCACACAGCCTGATGCGGATGAATTTGCCCTGTTTCCACATCCACAATACTGACATCATCCAACAACAAAGGAGCTGTGCTGGCTGGACCAGGTGCTTCAGGTGAAGGCCAACTGACGCAGCCAACCAGTACAACGAAACAGCTCAGCAGCACCACAAGCAACACCAGTGTGCTTTGTTTTAACAGATAAAATAGCCGATACATAAAAAGCTCCACTTGATGAATCATCAGCAGAATAGAAGAAAAGATGTGAAAAAAACGTCAAAGTTGTGGCCAGACAAGCCTGACTATCAGTTGCTGTTCTGAGCGGTTTAACTGAAGCTCCAGCCCGGTTTGTTGACAGAGTCGCTGCACTATGCCAAGCCCCAAACCATAACCGCTACTTTGTCGGCCTTTAGCAAATAAAGCAGTCAGTTCTGTGGGCTGATCGTCGTCTTGCAGCGGGTTACGGATCAGCAATTGCTCTGAGTTAGCGCTGATATAAATAGTACCGGCAGCGCTATGTAAAAAAGCATTTTGCAGCAAATTGGTTAGTACCATCTGCAGCAATACAGGGTTCAGTTGCAGCTGTAAGTCTGGCGCTACCTGCAGCTCCAATTCAATGTTTTTACCATCTAACAAGGGTGATAAGTTCAGGATTAGTTGCTCTAACAAGCCCGCTAATTTGATGTTTTCAGTCTGGCCCAAATGCTGCTCTCGTGACATCGCCAGTAAAGTGCTGATCAGCTGATTCATTTGCCTGCTGCTGTGCTGAATTTGCTCTAAGCGTTGTTGCTGTTCTGCTGGCCATGCTTGTGTGGACATCTGAGCAAGCAACAACTCGCAGCTGCTTTGGATCACCGCCAGTGGTGTACGTAGCTCGTGGCTGGCATCACGGCTAAAAGCTTGTTCCCGTTCAATAAAAGCCTGCACTCTTAACCAGTTTTGCTCTAAAGCTTCGGCCAATACACCAATTTCATTGGCCGGAAAAGCTTTGGAAAACCCCGGACTAAACTGATCCTTTTGCACCAGCTCTGCCAATTGAGTTAAGGGCCGCGTGGCCCGACGGGCTAAGGCAAAACCCAAAGCTGCTGCCAGCAACAACATCACTAAAGTGCTGATGCCATACAACAAAAACATTTCATCCCGAATAGGCCGCACCACCAGTTGCTGACTGACTTCGGCGACTAACCAAACCGGCTCTTTGGCTGAGGGGTGACTAAAAGAACGAATATGGTAATGCCGGCCTTCAAGGCCACTGTACTCAGTGCGTTTGGTATCGGGTTCAAGCTGCTGCTGTAAATCGGCAGGGAAATCCTTCACGCTGTGGAAAATCTGCATGCCAGTAGATAAAGGTGCGATTAACTGCGGCTGTTGTAACTGGCGTTTTTCTTCATCCATTAACTGATGGCGGAAAAACTGATCTTCCACCGTGTAGACAAAAATCACGTTAAAAAAGCTAAATAACGAAGCACAAAGCAGCGCCAGAATGACACAAGCCCAAACAATACGTTGGCCTAAACTACGGGCAGGTTTATGCATCAGCTTGCTCCTGTGGCAACATCAGCTTAAAACCTATGCCGTAGACGGTTTGCAACATGGCGTCTTTAAAAGGTTTATCCAGTTGCTGGCGCAGCAGGTAAATATGAGCACGCAATGCATCAGAATCCGGTGGCTCGTCACCCCACAGCTGATAACTTAAGTCAGAGCGGCTGACCAAAGCCGGATAAGCTTCGGCCAACACCACTAAAATACGATAACCCAAAGGATGTAAATCCAGTTGCAGTCCTGCGCGGCTGGCTTGTTGTTGCGATCTGTCGATCAGTAGTGGCCCAAGTTGCAACTGCGGGTCAACGCTCAATAAATGGCGACGACTTAAAGCCAAACAACGCACTGCCAATTCAGCCAGTTCAAACGGCTTCGTCAGATAATCATCAGCACCAGCAGCAAAACCCTGCAACTTATCATCCAGACTGTCCAAAGCCGTTAACATCAACACAGGCACAGTTTTTAGCCACAACTGGCGCAGCTGTCTACAGAGCTGTCGGCCATCCGTATCAGGCAACATCAAATCCAGCAGCACTAAGTCATAGCTATGCTGTTTCGCCAGCTGCAAGGCTAAAGCACCAGTAGCCGTATAATCCAGCTGATGCCCTGCTGCGGTCAGATAATCGATGATATTGCAGGCCAGCGCCTGCTGATCTTCCACCAGCAGAATACGCAGGCCGGGCTGGCTTTGATTTTTCAAGTTATCCCTTCACTTTACTCAGCAGCTGTTCTGCTGATTTAGAGTCTGGTTGTTGTTTTAGCACAGCTTTTGCCAGTTCAACAGCGCGAGTTGTATTACCCAGCTGCAATTGGCCTTGTGCCAGAGCCATTAAAAACTGTGGATCGGTAAAGCTGCCGCTGACTAACTCCATCACCTGCACTGCTTGCTTACGCTCTGGATCTGCTTTGGCAAATTGCAGGTAGTAATAACCCCAAATGGCCATCAGTGGGATATCCACCAGCTTTTCATCCAGCTGTGGCGGGATAGGCTGACCTGCTAAAAACTGCTGAATTAAAGTGACAGCCTGTTCATCTGGAAAAGCCTGACGTTGTGCAGTTTTCAGTTCCAAATGACTTAACATCGCATCCACCAAAGCCGGAGTAGAAAACGGGTTTTGGCCTGTAATGAGTTTGCCATCCTGCACCACCAAAGGCAGCATAGGGCCGGTGTGCTGATACAAAGCACCTGCTTTGGTTAAGCCATCCTGCAATAGAAACGGATACAACTGCAGCATCTCTTTAGCAAACATGCTTTCTTCCTGATTACTAAAACCCGCTACTTTTTTGCCCTGCAGTAATAATGAACCGTCGGGATTTTTCACATGAAGTAAAGCCGCAGGACCATGACAAACCGCAGCTATGATTTTCTGCTGTGCCGCCATATCTGCCAGCAGTTGCTGTAAAGGCTGGTGATCAGCCAAATCAAACATAGCGCCTTTGCCACCCAGCACCAGCACAGCCTGATAGTTCTTGGCCTGGATGTCGCTGAGCTTTTTGCTGTTGGCAAGTAAACGCATAGCCTCGGGGCTGGCTAATACTGCAGCGTTATAAGGCTTAGCCTTGTTGTATTCACCCACTTCCACTTTACCGCCTTTGGGGCTGGCCAATTCAAGCTGAACTTGTGGGCTGAGCAACTGATAAGCCATGGAGTACTCATCAAACTCCATGCCTGGCTTTGTTGGGTCGTCGGCCACGCCATAACTGCTGGCGACTAATAATACCTTGGGTTTATCAGCAGGTTCTTCAGCTTGAGCCATGCCGAACAGTGACAAAGCGGCCAGCAGCATAAGACCGGCCTTTTTAAAGCCAGCTTTTTTAAAGAGTGTTGATTTCATCTTTTGTTACTCCATGTTCAGGATTCGCCTGCAGAGTGACAAAACAAAAGTGAAAAGGGCGTGAAAGACGGCCAATCCTTCTACAAGCCATACTGAATTTTTCATCAACACTGGCATTCACCAGAAACGGGACTAGCATTGATTTGGTCTTCAATATCAATAGCAACTATCAAAAAACAGATAAAGGAACCACAGCATGAATCGTTATTCTTTAATTGTTTTCAGTACTTTATTACTACTAAGCGGTTGTAGCCAGATAGCGGCAAATTATCGGGTTGATCCTGTATTAAAACCTGTCGGCTCCCTCAAACCTTACATCAAGTTTAACGTTGATACAGGTGAAGCTTATGCCGAAATCAATACCGAAAGTTTTCAGGAGGTTTTAGCTGCAGCAAACACCAAAGAAAAAAAAGAAGCGCTGGCTTTTGAACTGATGAGCTTGTCTGATGAAAGTTGCGAGCGGCACAAATCACTGATTATTTCTAATGCTAATACCTGGAATATCAGTACAGGCACAGTCACCAATGTGTTGGCCGGATTGGGAACTGTAGTGGGCGGCGAAAGTGCCAAAGCGGCATTATCAGCAGGTGCAGCCTTATCAAATTCCAGCCGATCTTTAGTCAACGAACAAATTTATGCCAACGCTTTGGCCACAACCATACTGCGCTCTATTGAGCTGAAAAGAAGTGAAGTAAAAAAGCAGATTTATAACGGTTTAGCAGCTAACCAGCAAAGCAGCTACAGCGCATACCAAATGCTATACGACATAGATTATTACCATCAACAATGCTCCTTTATGGTCGGCATGGTAGAAATAACCAAAGCACTGGAAAACCGTAAACCGACTCAGTCCGACATTAAAGAGCAGATAAAATTTGTTGAGCAACAGTTAAAAAGTCCCAACAGCAATACTGAAGTGCTGAAAGGCGAGCTGGAAAAACTGCAGCTTGAGTATAAAAATGCTACTCAGTAGCACGCTGATGGTCGTACCGAATAAGGCCGGATTAACTCCGGCCTCAGCCATTAACCCGCTTTTTGTTCCAGCTCAAGCTTACGTTGTTCGGCTTGCTGTAACAGCTGATCCAATGTGGCGCGGTTATACACTTTGCCCTGATATAACAGAGTTTCAATACTGCGGCTGGCTTTGATATCCAGCAGCGGGTTTTGATTCAGCAACACTAAGTCTGCTTTTTTCCCCACAGCTATGCTGCCGTAGTCTTGGTCCTGATGCATAAAACGCGCACCATTGATGGTGGCCGTCTGCAGAATTTGTGCTGGCGTTAAACCTGCCTGCTGAAACAGTTCCAGTTCGTCATGTAATGCCTGAGCCGGATACACATAAGTGTTCAGCGCCGCCGAGTCACTGCCGGCCAGCAAGGTCACTCCGGCTTGAAGCAGATAAGGTAGCTGGCTGGCGATCAGCTGCTCTTTGTCTTTACGCTGTTGTTGCTGTTCCGGCGTTTCGTTGGCCATACGGTCGATACGCCATTGATAGTTAGAGGTAAAATCTTTAGTCAGATACTTTAAAAATTCATCATGACTATGGTCTGTGTCATGTAAATGCGCCAGTTGTCGCCCGCCAATTAAAGTAGGGGTCACAGCAACATTCAGCTGTTTTAACATGCGGTAGCCTTGTAGCGCCTGCTGCAGGTTAAAGCCTGTTTTGTAGTGTTCTGCTGCCTGTTGATTCGTCATTGTTCCGGCACGCACCTGTGCAGCCACAGCAGCTTCGTCTGCAAAACCAAGGCGTAGCAGATAAGAGGCATGTTCAAGGCTAGATAAACCCGCCTCGGATAGTTGCGCAATACTGGTGCCATAAGGCACATGGCTGGACACTAACAAACCACGTTTTTTTGCTTCTTTAATAGTCGCCAGATATAAATCAGGTTGCAGGGTATTTTCAGTGATCTTGATAAAGTCGACCTGCATCTGCTGCAACTTATCCATACCAGCGAGCATATCGGCTTCGCTGCCTATTTCTAAGTCGCCATCCCACAACGAATTGATGCCTTCAAACTTTTGGCCAGCCGTGAAAATTTTAGGCCCAAGTAGCTTTTGCTGATTCACCTGCTCACGCCAATTCAGCACTACAGGAGCCAGATTACTGGCAGCCTCTCGCACGCCGGTAATGCCATAAGCCAGATAAACAGGTAATAACAGCGCGTTATCTTCCACTAAATCACGGCCTTCAAAATGCACATGCATATCCCATAAACCCGGAATTAAATAGCGGCCACCACCATCCAGTTGCTGCGCTTGTGGGTAATCACTTAACTGAGCTTCGGGCAAAATCGCCTGAATACGGTCTTGTTTGATCACCAGCAGTTGATCCTGCACCAACTGACCTGTGGTCACATCCACCAACTGAACATTATGCAAAACCAGCAGAGGCTCATTCACTTTAGGGGTGCAACTGAATAAAGCAACAGCAGCAGTGGCAATCAACGAAAGGCGAATTAATTTCATCACAAACTCACAACAAATAATGATGACTTTATAGTGCCGCAATACTGCGGCTTAAGGCCAGATCGTCAAACGCGGCAATAACTACGCTGGTCTTATTACTGTCTAGTGTCCGCTTGTGCTGGATCAAAGACCAATCAGATAAAAGGCGTAGCATGAGGGACAGAGCACAGACAGCACTACTGTAACAAAGCAACATAAAGCTGTACTGCCTGCGCCGGAGCATGTTTTACCGGCACAGCACACAATAAAACAACGGGGAAAAACTATGCCAGAAAAACACGATTTACATTCTGAATTTCCAGAATTTAAAGAACAAATTCATCAGTTAAAACAGCACAATAACCACTTTGCAGTGCTGTTTAGCCGCTACCATGAAATTGACCACGAAATACACCGCATTGAGCAAGGCGCGGAAGTATGCAGCGACGATTATCTGGAGCAGCAAAAAGTACAACGTTTGCATTTAAAAGATGATTTATTCAGCATGCTAAAAGCTGCTGAGACTACTGTTTAACCGCTCTGATACCAATAGAACGGGCCTGTGCTGGCCCGTTTTCTTATGGTTGCACAGTCCTCTTCACCGAACAAAAACCTCCGACTTTGAAACACTTAGGGAAACAGTGTTATTACTTTGAGCCAGGCTGTGTTTTGCCATAAAAGCTTTACCATAGCGCTAACCCGAAGCAGTGGATCACGGCGATGCAGCAGTGGTGGTTATTTTTTAGTATTGCGTTGGTCACAACCTTTTCGCCTGGCCCTGCCGTATTGTTTGCCGTCAGTAATGCCTTGGGCATGGGCGCACGCACAGCCGTCTTTGGCTCTTTGGGCAATGTACTGGGCTTAAGCTTATTGTCTTTGCTGGCTTTTGTTGGTTTGGGTGTGGTGCTTGCGACTTCTCCGTTAGCATTTTTAACACTGAAAATAGCCGGGGCCGGTTATCTGGTCTATCTGGCGTTACAGCAATGGCAGCAGAGCCGGCAAATCAAAAACCTACAGGCTGGTGCACCGCAAAAACGTCGGCAAATATTCCGTCAGGGTTTTGTGGTGGCCATCACCAACCCCAAAGCTATTTTGTTTTTCTCCGCTTTATTTCCGCAGTTTATTCAACCCGATCAGGCTGCATGGCCGCAGTTTAGCTTGCTGACCGCTACTTTTATTCTCTGTTCTTTGATTTCGCATGGCAGTTATTTACTGCTGGCGCATAAGCTTCAACCTTACCTGCAACAAGCTAAACCGGCACGCTGGCTGAACCGGATCAGCGCTTTGTTATTGCTACTGATTGGCGTCAGTTTGTTATGGACTGAAAGCAGCCACTGGTAAAAAGCCACGTTATGTTTTTTCACAAAGCGACTTCATCTTTTTCCTTTGCAAAGGGTTAATCGTTGTATTGTCCTACAATAGGATGTATAAAAAACCCTCACCACCCAACCGACAGCACAAATCAAACTCCATACAAATCAACAGGAGAACTCGATGCGAGTTATAAAACCACTATTGCTGGCCCTTGGTTTTGGCCTGAGCGCTACAGCTCTGGCCGCCACACAAATTCAGCTCGATAGCAGTGCCAAAGGTGCTGTGATCAATAAAAATATCTATGGTCAGTTTGCCGAACATTTAGGCCGTGGCATTTATGAAGGCCTTTGGGTAGGCCCGGATTCTAAAATTGCCAATACCAAAGGCTTTCGTAACGACGTTTTAGCCGCGTTAAAAGACTTACATGTACCTTTGATCCGTTGGCCAGGCGGTTGTTTTGCCGACGAATACCATTGGCGTGATGGCGTAGGCCCACGAGATAAAAGACCAGTCAAATTAAACACCAACTGGGGCGGCGTCGAAGAAGATAACGCTGTCGGCACTCATGAGTTTTTTGACCTGGTGGAATTGCTGGGCGCCGAAGCTTACGTCAATGGTAACCTCGGCACAGGCACACCACAGGAAATGGCTGAATGGCTGGAGTATATGACGGCCGAAGGCAAATCCACTTTAGCCGAATTACGCCGTAAAAATGGCCGCGATAAGCCATTTAAAGTGCATTATTTTGGTGTAGGCAATGAAGCCTGGGGTTGCGGCGGCAACATGTCGGTGGAGTACTACACCAATTTGTATAAGCATTACACCACCTTCCTGAAAACTCCGGCCAACAATACGCCAAAATGGATAGCCAGCGGCAGCCACAGTGAAGACACCTCCTGGGCTGACTATATGACAGCCAATATCAAACAAAAAATGGATGCTGTCAGTTTCCACTACTACACCCTGCCCACAGGTAAATGGGATGTGAAAGGCGCGGCGCTGCAATTCCCGGAAAGCGAGTGGATCAGCACCATGCAGCGCACCCTGGCAATGGACGGTTTTATCACCAATAACAAAAAGGTGATGGATAAACATGATCCTGAGAAAAAAGTCGGCTTTTATGTCGATGAATGGGGCACCTGGTTCGACGTGGAAAAAGGCGAGAACCCGGGCTTTTTGTATCAACAAAACAGCTTAAGAGACGCCATAGTGGCGGCACTGAACTTCAATATTTTCCATAAGCATGCCGACCGGGTGCATATGACCAATATTGCGCAGATGGTGAACGTATTACAGGCCATGATACTGACGGATAAGGAAAAAATGATCCTGACGCCTACCTATCATGCTTTTAAAATGTATGTGCCGTTTCAGGACGCAACAGCCTTACCGCTGAAGCTGAGTAATGTACCGGATTACAAACTGGGTGAGGTGTCAGTACCAGCAATTAGCGCCACAGCAGCCAAAGCTAAAGATGGTTCTGTCTATCTGGCGCTGGTGAATGCCAATCCAAATAAAGCGGAAACAGCGGAGATCAACCTGGATGGTATTACGATTAATAGCGTATCAGGCCAGTTATTAACTGCTGAAGCTATGGATACCCACAATACCTTTGCTAAACCAGAAGCCATCAAGCCAACAGCCTTCAGCGCCAAAGGTAAAAACGGCAAACTAAGCCTGGAACTGCCTGCGAAGTCTATAGTGGTGGTAAAAGTACAATAAGCTGAGGGGTCAGTCACAGCAATCAAAAGGGCAATTCAGTTTGCCCTTTTTTATATGCCAGAGCTACCGCAGAAAAGAAAAACCTTCCGGATACTGATGCCAACCATCAAAATCACCTTTAGTTAAAGGCACTTGCTGAGCCCGGGCTATGGCGTACACCATGCCGTAGTGAAAGTAAAAATTCGGCAAAGCATAGAGATACAAAAACTGCTCCCCTGTTAGTTCCAGCTCTGCAAAACCAGCGGTAGTTTCAATACGCTTTTGCTGCCAACCAACAAAATCATGAGGCTGAAGCGACTGTAAGAACTCTACGGTTAAATGGATTTGCTGCTCTAGATCAGCCCAGCTTGGTTTGGGCTTGCCGAAAATTGGTTTTTCCTTATCAGCCAATGGACTACAAGCACGCAACGAAAAACAAATAGCGGTTTGCGCCTGCTGCCATAACGGAAATTGTTCAGCTGTTAAAGCCGCATCCAGCAAAGCAGCATCATGCTGCTGAATTTTCTGCAACGACAAAGCCAACTGGCGCAAAGGATGAATAAAAAGCACATTGGGTAACATAGAGTTGTCCTTTCTCAATGCTAAAAGTCTTGGAGTAAATTACGGAGCAAACCTTTATTTAGGGTCAACCGCCAACACCTGCAGCATAACGCCAAAATGGGTTTATTACATCCCGCTAATGTTGATGGTATCGATATATTTGGATCTACACAAATACCCTAAGGCGATCATACAGGTCGCCCCTACAGCACTATCCCAAACAAATATCTCACCACCGCGACAAATGTCGCAGATTTTGCTTGACCTTAATGTGACATTTGTCGCACTCTAAAAGCATAGTGAAATCACAGACTCAATTTTATGCACCAACCTACTGCTCCTGAGCTGGAAATTCTGAAATTACTTTGGTTAAAACAACCTCTTACTGCGCGTGAATTGCATGACGAGCTGGAGTCTGTATTGGGCTGGGGTTACTCCTCTACCCGCAAAACTCTGGAGCGTATGGGCGAAAAAGGTTTTGTCGCTTGTGAAACTTTGGGTAATAAAAACAGCTACAAAGCACTACTGGATAAAATGCCGACGCTGGCGGCTTTTGCGCAGGATTTTGCCCGCAGAGTATTTGAATTGAATGGCCCTTTGCCAGTGGCCATGTTTGCCAACAGCAAGCTGGTGAATGCAGATGAAATGGCTGATTTGGAAAAACTGCTGGCTGATTTAGCGCAGCAGCAAAAGGCTCCAATCAACAATGGGGAGGCTTAAGATGGCTGAACAATTGTTGTTGTCCTTGCTGCTTTGTAGTCTTTGGTCTGGCTTACTTTGGTTTTCCAGTCAGTTTTTGCTGAAGAAATTCAGCGCTTTGCAGCATTGGCCCGCTTTGTATTGGTGTTTACTGGCGTTAAGTTTTTTACCTTTGTTGCCTATGCCGGAGCTGTATCAGCACTGGACAGTGCCTTCGGTACTCCTGCTGGATACGGTCAGCTCTGTGCAAGCTTTAACGGCTCAGCCACAACACCCGTCTTTAATAGAGCCACCCGTTGATACCGCCTTTTACTGGCGTATGGCCTTGGGTTTGATTGCCATTATCAGCCTGTTATCACTTTGGCGTTTAGTAAAACAATGGCAGAAGGTGCAGCAGCTGATCCAGCTGTCCGAACCTTTAGACAAGGCTTCGCTGCTCAACAAAACACAACTGGAATTCTTACCCATTCAATTTGAAATTCGCCAAACCCAGGCCGCAATTTCGCCTTTTGTTGCTGGCTGGAACCGCATGGTCTTAGTGTTACCCGCTTATATAGGAGATATGTCAGAGCAGCAGCGCCAGTTATTGATCGATCACGAACTGACTCATTTGCAAAGACGCGACCCACAGCAGCTTTTACTGCTTCGTATTCTGGTGGCTTTATGCTGGTTTAACCCTGTATTACGACTGATTGAACAGGCCTTTATTCGCAGTATGGAATTGGCGGTGGACAAAGCTGTACTTCAAAAGCAGCCAGAGCAAGCTCTGTTGTACGGTCAAACCTTGCTTTGCAGCTTAAAGCAAAGTCAGGCAGAGCAGATGCCAGCGCTGATGCCGGGTTTTATTCAAAGCAATGCCAGCCAAAGTTTTTATCAGCAGCGTTTGCAGCAGTTATTTCAGCCAATTCCTGTGTTGTCCTTCTGGCAAAAATGGCGCGCTACAGCAATGTTATGCAGCACGGCTTTACTGCTGAATGTGGGCTGTGCTCAGCTTAGCTTCAGCTCGCCGCCACAAGAATGGGTCTTACCTGTTGGCAAAGTGCCTATCAACTCTTTTTATGGTGAAAAACACCCGTTTCGTAAAAACCGCCCACACCAGGGGCTGGACTTTGGTGCCAAACGTGGCGCCACAGTCAAAGCAGCGCAAAAAGGCAAAGTGTTGATAGCGGATGCCAAAAGCTTAAATGACAGATATGGCAAAGCTGTGTTGATTGACCATGGTCATGGTTATCAAACGCTGTATGCCCATCTGGATGATTTTTACATTGAAGCAGGCCAGACAGTAGAACCGGGCCAGCCTATAGGCAAAGTGGGCTCGACAGGCCGGGTGACAGGGCCACATTTACATTTTGAATTGCTGGTTGACGGCAAACAGCAAGATCCAACTCCTTATCTGAAGTTGTAGTAGTTAAGGTTAATGATGAAAAAAACTCTTAAAACGACACTGTATTCGTTGCTGTTCTGTAGCTTTTCAACCTCAGCACAGGTGCAGCAAACTGAACTACTGCAAGGGCTGGATTTGCAGTTTAGGGTGCAGCTAAACAAAGCCAAAGTGCCAGGCGGTGCTTATGCCGTAGTGCGGGGTAACCAGATTATTGCCACCGGCAGTTATGGTGTGCGTGCTATGGGCAAGCCAGAAAAAATTGATGCCGACACTGTATTTCGGCTGGCTTCGGTATCCAAAACTTTTACCGGTGGCATCAGCGTATTGGCTGCTCAGCAAGGCAAAGTGAATTTAGACTTGCCGCTGATTAACTATGTGCCTGAATTTAAATTAAAAACAGCTGCCGTCACCAGGCAAATTAAAGTGGATCAGGTATTAAGCCAAAGCACAGGGTTAATGCCTCATGCATATGAAAACCTGTTGGAAGCTAAACAAACACCAGAACAAATTCTGCCGAAATTTCAAGAGCTGGCGCCAGGCTGTAAACCAGGTACTTGTTACAGCTATCAGAATATTGTGTTTGCTTTGCTGGATCAGGTATTAAGCCGTGGCACTGGCAAAGCTTACGAAGAATTACTGCCGGAACGTATTTTTAAACCTCTGCAAATGAGCACAGCCTCTGTCGGTTATGCACCATTTTTAGCTACTGAAAATAAAGCAATGCCGCATAAAAGAGGGGGTAAAGGCTGGCGTCCGGTCAAAATAGACCCGAACTTTTATTGGGTCAATCCGGCTGCTGGTGTCAATGCCAGCGTTAATGATATGGCCAAATACCTGATAGCCATGCTGGGTCATAAGCCTGGCGTATTCAGTGCTGAAGCTTTGGCGCAGTTGCAGCAACCTATGGTGAGGTTACGAGGCAAACCCCGCTGGCCGGTTTGGCAACAATTCAAGCAGGTATCCAGCTGGTATGGCCGTGGTTGGCGGGTGATCCAATATGATGAAAACAAACTGTTTTATCACGGTGGTGTAGTGGATGGTTTCCGGCCTTATATCGCTTATTCACCAGAGCAGGACATAGGTTTAGTGCTGCTGACTAATGCCGAAGCTGATATCACAGGCGATTTAGCCAAATGGTTCTGGCAACAGGTTTTAAGCTCTTAATTCATAAGGATTCGATATGAGATTGTTTATAGTTCTGTGCGCATTATTCAGCCTGAACTTATCAGCAGAAGAACAATTCCCGGCATGGGAATTACCTAATACCCAAGTGCATCAGTTGCCGGCTCAAAACACTGGCCGTCAGTACGAAGTCTGGGTGGAACTGCCGCCTTCCTATGGCAAAACAGAAAAGAAGTTTCCGGTGCTTTTTGTGTCTGATGCTAATTACGCCTTTCCTCTTATTCGCAGTATCCGTAACAGGTTAGGCGCTGGCGGTCAGAATATTGAAGACTTTGTCATTGTAGGTTTGTCCTACGCCAAAGAAGATAACCCAACAGACAGTCGCAGCCTGGATTACACCCCAACCAATGTGCTGGCCAAAACCAAGAAACCAGCTAAACATTTAACAGCTAAAGCTTATGGCGGCGCGGCTTTATATGCAGAGTATCTGCGACAACAAGTGATCCCTTTTGTGCTGAACACCTACCAGGTGGACCCAAAACGTAAGCTTTTTGTTGGTCATTCGTATGGTGGCTTATTAGGCGCACAAATCCTGCTGACCCAGCCCGATACTTTTGATACTTATATTTTAAGCAGCCCATCCTTGTGGTTTGACAATAAAACCATGTTCAAGCTGGAACAGCAGTACGCGGCCAACCACAAAGATCTAAAAGCTAAAGTGCAGCTCTATGCCGCTGAATTTGAACAACTAAAGCCAGGACCACGTTATGCCAACAGAGTGAGCATAGTCGACGATACGCTGTTGTTTGAGAAAACCCTGAAAAGCCGTAATTACCCTGGCTTACAGATTCAAAGCCAGATTATTGCTGACGAAGATCACCTCTCAGTGTTTCCGTCCATGATAAGCCGGGCTTTGGTTAAACTCTTGCCAGGTTATGGCCCTTACACGCCGGGCTAAACATTGCCAAACCAGGGTGTAACTGCTGTAATGCTTTTATCTTGATTCAGGTGGGTCTGTTATGGAAATTCTGGATTTATCCGCTTTAGCTTTGGCTTGTAAGTCCTTGTCTGAAGCAGTGCAGGACAGCAAAAATCAGAGTTTTATCGCCAGCTTATCTGACAGCCAAAAACGTCTGATCGTAGCTGGTGTGATCCAAAATTTTGAGTTTTGTTATGAGCTTTGCGTCAAAATGATTAAACGCCAGTTGGAACAAGATGCGGCGGCATTAAGCGATATAGACCAATACTCTTTTCGGGATTTAATTCGTACCGCTATGGAAAAAGGTTTGCTGGACGACCCAGAGCTTTGGTTTGAGTTCAGGCGGCAACGCAATATAACGTCTCACACTTATGATCAGGACAAAGCTTCTGTTGTGTATCAAGCTGCTTTGAGTTTTGAAACGCAGGCTTTATCTGTACTACAGCGGTTGCAGCAACGTAATGCTTAATCTGTCAGATGCTCAGCTGTCTTTGTTGCGACAATTGCTTAGCAGCCATGTACCTGATGTTAGGGTTTGGGCTTTTGGTTCCAGGGTCAAAGGTACAGCAAAAGCCTGGTCTGATTTAGATTTGGTTTTGGTCGCCAAACAAGCTTTGCCACCGCACCAGATCTTCAAGCTACAGGATGCGCTGGAAGAGTCTGATTTACCTATTAAGGTGGATCTGGTGGACTGGCATGATATTTCGGCTGAGTTTCAACAACTGATCCTGAAAAATTATCAGGTTATCCAATAAATTAGCTTAACAAGGTGCATGATGAACTTACGAAAAAAGCTGTTTTTGAGCACAACTCTGGCCTTGCTTACTTTTACCGCAGCAGCCGCAAATTTTGGTGCTGTGGTTGATAAAACCAAGCTGGTAGAAGTTGCTGATATTCTGGCTAAACCACAAAGTTATCTGCAGCAACAAGTGACAGTCAAAGGCACAGTGGAAGCTGTCTGTCAGAAAAAAGGCTGCTGGATGCAATTCGCCGCTGATGCAAACCAACCCACTTTTCGCATTAAAGTAAAAGACGGCGATATGGTGTTTCCGGTCAGCGCCAAAGGTAAAACGGCTTATGCCAGTGGCAAGCTGGATCCTATAGAAATGGATTTAGAGTCGACCCGTGAATATCTGGCGCATAAAGCACAAGAGCAAGGCGAAGCTTTTGATCCGCAAAGCGTGACTGAAGCTATCACTTTGTATCAGTTGGTGCCTGTTGCCGTTGAAATTTCCGATTAAACAACAATTCTGATCGTAAAAATGACCATTCAGCCCACGCCGGAACAGCTGGCTTTTCAACAAAATAGTCAGCTGTCTGCTTTGGGTTTTAGTCAGCGCCAACCTTGTGTACAGCTACAACAATGGGTGCAATTGTATTGGGCTGTGCAAGTGCCAGAGCAGGCCGATGTCAGTCAAGCTCATGCTTTGTACCCGGATGGCGGCAGTAATCTGACCTTCGATTTTATCCCCAACCAGCTGCCTGCGGTGTATTTTCAGTACACTCAACAGCTAAGCCAACGCTGTTTTTCTGCCGGCCAGCACCAGCTCAGCGTGCGTTTTCATGCCACCGGAGCTTTTCAGTTATTGGGCATTAGTCCTGCCGAGCTCGCAACAGAGCAACTGGATTTACGCCTATCCAACCTGGTCGGATTGAACTGGCTGTTAGAGCAATTGGCCAATAGCAGCGATTTGCCTACCCAGCTGACAGCTGTTGAATGCTGGTTATTGCATCTGGCCGAACGGATGATGACCAACACCAGTCTGGTGCAAAAAAGCCTGCAACTGTTACAGCAGCCCGCCGCAGATCTGCAGCATCTCTATCATCAGCTGCCGAAAAGCCGCCGACAATTTGAACGGCTGTTTAAGCTGGAAACAGGTTTATCACCAGCGCAATTACAACTGCTGTTTAAAGTAAAACTGGCGAGGTTTTTAATCAGCAAGAATCCGCTGAGTGATTTAGCCACTGTGGCGCAACAAGCTGGTTTTTACGACCAGGCCCATATGCATCAGCATTTTGTCCGCATCACAGGCCAAACCCCGGGTCAGTATAAAAAACGCAAGATGTCGCAATTCTCCAATTCTGCCGGATAAGCCCTTTGTACACTGAAGACCTCAACCAATGGAGGTGTTTATGTCAAAACGTATTAGTCGTACAGCAGTCTATAAAGGCCAGCCAGCCATAGTGCAGCATCTGGTCGGTTTGGCCAAAGCAGCCGAAGATTCTGGTCTTGATAAAAGCCTGATCCACTTAATGAAAATTCGAGCTTCCCAACTCAATGGCTGCGCCTTTTGCCAGCATATGCATGCCAATGAAGCGAGAAAAGATGGTGAACAACAGCATCGGCTGGATGTGTTGCCGTCATGGCAGGAAGTGAAATCAGCGTTTACCGCCCGTGAGCAGGCAGCGTTAGTCTGGACTGAAGCTTTAACTTTAGTGGCAGGTAAAGGCGTGTCTGATCAGGATTACGCTACTGTTGCAGCAGAATACTCAGAACAGGAAATTTTGAACCTGACTGCGCTCATCGTCACCATCAACAGCTGGAACCGTATCGCAGTGGCTTTTCATTTTCAGCCAGAGTTTTAAGTTTTCGTTAGATGAACGCTGTGATAAACCTTTCTGGTTTTGTATTCATCGAATAGACGGGCGGGCACAAGGCCCGCCCCTACGTCTTTTCCATCAAAATTACCGTAGGGGCGACCTTTATGGTCGCCCGCCCGAATTACAAATCCATATCATCCGACATTCACCACACGGCGCTGCATTTGTACCAGCGTGATCAGATAACAAATCACAGTGACCAGAGCCGCGGCAGCTATGGAATTCAGCGGCAGCCACATAAACGCGGCAAAAAGGCCAAAAGCACGCATTAATAAATGCTGCAACCCTAAACTGTGTTGAATAATCCAGCCGTATAAAGGCCAGTGAATGGCTAAACCTAAGGCCAAACTATAAGGCACCAGTTTAGGCTGGACGAACAGCAGGATGATATGCAAAACCCAGAGTGAGTTGGCCATAATCACACCGGTCAGCATCAACTTGCCTAAGCCGTGGTCTTTCATAAAAAAGTCTTCATTGCGCCATTTGGCAAATAACAAAGCCAGCGGAAAAATACAGCCTGAACCAAATAACATCACCAGCAAGACGGTGTTATAAGGCAATACAAAACTCAGCCCCAGCACTACAGACCAAAACACTGTGCCCGCCAGCGGCATAGACATAGATCGGTTTGTTCTTTGTTCAAAATTTTGCCGCAGCTGACCTAAGGTTAACTCCATCACACACTCCTTTGTTTAAAATTATGTAAACAAACTAGAGTGTAATTTTGTAACTGTCAAATTTTAAATTGTTGATTTAAAAGGAACAATCAGGCTTCCGGGCGGCGCCATAACCAGATAGCTACACCACAAAGAAAAGGAGGTAAGGCAAGTTTAAGCCAGAAAGGCGCGGCGGATAACAGCAACATGACCACCGACAAGGACATCATCACAGTCGCCAGATATTTGGCTTTACGGGGTACAGCGCCCTGTTCACGCCAACGTTTTAGGGGCGGACCAAAGCTGGGGTGTGCTAATAACCAGAGTTCTAACCGAGGCCAGCCTTTACCTGCAGACCAGGCTGACACCAGCAAAAAAGGCACCGTAGGTAAACCGGGCAACACCACACCTATTAAACCCAGCAGTAAACTAATACAGGCCAATAAACGCCAGAAGGAAACTGTCAGCAGTTTTAACATTACAGCTTCACCCGCTTTCTTTTCCTATTTATCGGATCCAACCTTTGCTGATGGTACGGAAGTTATCTGTACCGGCTTTATCCAGCCACTCAAAGGCCAGCATTTCTTTACTGATAATTTGTGCACCAGCCTGCTGTAAACGTAACAAAGCTAACTGACGATTTTGTTCAGTACGGGAGCCAACAGCTTCTTCAACTATAAACACCTGATAACCAGCAGCTAAGGCATCCATAGCAGTTTGCAGCACACAAACATGAGTTTCAGTGCCAATCATCACCAGTTGGGTTTTGCCGCTTAGTTTTAAACGCTCAGCGATCAGAGGTTCACGCAAAGCACTGAAATGGATTTTCTCCATCACACAATCTTCAGGCACTAACTCGGCCAAAGCGGGCAAAGTGACACCTAAACCTTGTGGATACTGTTCAGTGGCAAGGATAGGCACACCAAGCTGCACGGCGATTTGTAAGACCCAGGCTGCGGCTTGTTCCACTTCTTTGCCTTGATCGATCACCGGAGCCAGTTTTTCCTGCATATCAATCAGCAGAACCAGACTATCACTTTGTTTTACCAACATGTCTATCCCCTTCATACTTGAAGCCGCAGCATTGTTGACTGCGCTCTCTCGCCCCAATCGCATAGACAGCTATGCTCATGGGGTCTCATTCACTTGTCGCCGCGCTGCAACTCCAATTATCTTGGGTATAATCTTTTTCTAATCCGGTTCATTGGCGGCCTGTTGCCGTTCTTTGCGTTCCTGCATTTCAGCAAAAGCAGCGTTGATTTCATCCAGCACAGCGCCAACATCAGCGGCCTGTTCTGCTTCAGCGAATTCGCCTGTCAGTTCTGTATTTGGATTTAAATTACCGGCTTCAAATAAGGCCCAGATTTCTTTGGCATATTTAGTGGCAGCAAGTTCAGGTGCAAACTGAGCGTAGTATTGGGTGATATTATTGACATCCCGCTCCAGCATCCACTGCGCATTGTTATTGGCGGCGGCATCTACGGCTTGGGGTAAGTCGATAATGACAGGGCCTTGTGGGTCCTGCAGTACGTTAAATTCGGATAAGTCGCCGTGCACTAAACCTACGGACAACATACGCAGAATATCCTGCATCATGGTTTTATGGTCGCGCCGGGCTTGTTCTGCCGTCAGCTGAATATCATTTAAACGTGGGGCTACATCACCTTCGGCATCTAAAATCAGTTCCATTAGCAAAATGCCGTCAAAGCAGCCATAAGGCACAGGCACCCGCACACCGGCGTCGGCCAGTTTGTATAAAGCGTCCACTTCAGCGTTTTGCCAGCTTTCTTCTGCTTGCTCACGACCAAAGCTGGAGCCTTTTTCCATAGCACGGGCTCGTCTGGAGCTGCGTACTTTGCGGCCTTCCTGATACTGCACTGCTTTTTTAAAGCTGCGCTGACTGGCATCTTTATAAACTTTGGCGCAGCGAATATCGTCCCCGCAACGTACCACGTATACGGAGGCTTCTTTGCCACTCATCAGTGGCCTGAGTACTTCATCCACCAGACCTTCGTCGATCAGGGGTTGAATGCGTTTTGGAGTTTTCATTGCGCACTTATACCTTGTTTAACGCAGGGGTAAAAGAGTAAATCAGGATTTTTATCAAGGCAAAGAAAGAGCCGCTGATTAAGGCGGCTTTCTAAGGCGAAAGTTCAATTAGTACTTAATGCTGCAACCGTAGGGTTTCGTTACCGCAGGACTAGCCGGATTACCTGCTAATACTGCGGTTAAAGCGTCAGAAAAATAGGGGGTGGCTTTGGCGATATCATCCACTTTGGCTGACGGAATGCTGTCGATACCACCCATATATTGCAATACACCCTTTTTATCAATCACATACATATGAGGTGTAGTTTTCGCATCGTAAGCCTTGCCCGTGACACCTGTTTCATCAAAGAGCACAGCGTCCGGCATCGCATTGCGGCTTGAGGTCAGCTCATCAGCTTTGGCGCCAGTGACATGACCTTGTTTGCCTGGAGCTGAGGAAATCACAGTCAGCCAGACCACATCGTCTGTACCAAATTGTTTTTGTAAACTCTGCATATTGCCGCTGTAATGTTTCACGACAAAAGGACAATCGTGATTGGTCCATTCCAGCACCACGGTTTTACCAGAAAAATCGGCTAACGAATGGTTTTTGCCTTTGCTGTCAGTCAGATTAAAGGCTGGCGCAGCCTGACCTACCTGGGGTGCTGCAAACAAAGAACCGGCAAAAAATAATGCAGATAAACTTAAAGCAAGCTTGAGTTTCATGGTTTAACTCCTGTGGCTATTGACTGGTAATTAAGGGTTGTTTACTGCTCAATTGCTCCAACGCCTGACGTAATGAGTCCGGCGTTAAAATTTGTGGCAAGACTTCAGGCGGCTGTCCAGGCCAATACAACACATACAAAGGCACACCGTCGCGCTGAAACTGCCGTAAATACGCACTGATGGCTGGATCTTTATTGGTCCAGTCACCTTTTAAATACTTCAGATTATATAAAGCCATAGCCGCCTTACTGCTGTCTGTGTCCAGGGCCACACGCTCATTGACTAAACAGGTAATACACCAGTCGGCTGTCATATTGACCAGTACAGGCTGACCTTCCTGCACCAGTTGTTTTAAGCGTTGCTCCGACCAGACTTCAGCATGATCAGTTTTGACAGCTTGTTGCGTAGCAGGCTGTGGATACCATAACAAAGCAAAGGCACCCAGCAGCAGCACAAATGCGAGCAGGCTACTGATTTTTCCTGCCTGTTGCAGTTGTTGTTGCCCCCATAACCAACAAGCAGCGCCAACCAGGACCAGCCCCACTAACGCCAGAGCCAAAGCATCTAGCCCTTGCTGGCGACCATAAACCCACAATAACCAAACCGCACTTAAATACAGAGGATAAGCCAGCCATTGCTTCAGCTTTTCCATCCAAAGCCCGGGTTTAGGCAACAAAGCGGCAAAACCTGGCCACCAGGCCAAGAGCAGGAAAGGCAACGCCATACCCAGACCTAAAGCGGCAAAAATAGCCAAAGCAGCTAATGCAGGTTGAGTCGCGGCATAACCTAAAGCCGTGCCCATAAAGGGTGCTGTGCAAGGGCTGGCGACAACGACGGCCAACACACCGGTAAAAAATGAGCCTTTATGACCTTGCTGTTGGGTCAGTTGCTGGCCTGAGTTCATCCAGCCTAACCCCAGCTGAACTACACCGGACAAACTTAAACCCAATACAAAGAGCAAGTATGCCAGTACGCCAACCACAAAGGGGTTCTGCAGCTGGAAACCCCAGCCTGCGGCCTGGCCTGCAGCTCTGAACAGCAGCAACAAAGCAGCTAACACCACAAAACTAAGCACCACACCAGCGCTGTACCATAAAGCTTCGGCCTTGGTTTGCTGTGCAGTATTTTGGTTGTTGACCAGGTTGAGCGCTTTTAATGACAACACAGGAAATACGCAAGGCATTAAATTCAGGATCAAGCCACCCAAAGCGGCCAGCACCAGCATCCCAGCCCAATCCAACAAGCTGAAACTTGCCAAAGTAACTTCAGAGATCTGTGGCGCACTTTCATGCTGCAATTGCAGTAACACAGGGCCTGCGGCCGTATTCAGTACCAAATCAAACTGGGATGGAGTCTGGCTAAAGTAGGTGTTTTGCTGCTGACGTAATAATAATTCACCGTCCACCCAATCAATTTGCTGAGGTGCGGCATGATCAACCAGCTCAGGCGCAGAGACAAAAAAGGCAGATACTTTTAAATCTTCCGGCATTTGCACAGCAGCAGAAAATTTCTGGTTTTGCACATCATAACGGCCTTGCAACTGCAGCAGTTTTGGCTGTTTTTGTGTGGCTTGTTCAAAAAGCGCCAAATAGTCATTGGCCTGCATTGCGGTCTGAGTCACAGGCAAGTTCAGCTCAAAACTGGCATCGGCCGGAATACAAATCTCTTTGCAGACCAGCCAGTCCACTTTGGCTTTGATCAGCAGTTGGGAACCGCTGAAATCGGCGGGAATGGTAAGTTCCGACACTAAGATAGTCGGGCCTTCAAAACCATAATTCACCAGCGGTGGCACTGAAATGGCCATTGGAGCCGGCCACTGAATAGCACCAGCTTCGACACCTTCCGGCAAATCCCATTCAATGCTGGTGGCTAAACCTGAGTCACCGGGGTTTTGCCAGTAGGTATGCCAATGGTCATCCGGAATAAAATGCAGCGCCAGCTTCAGTCTTTGGCCTGGCCGGACATCCTGATGATCACTAACCAGTTCAGCTTTTAAATGACTGGCCTTGACCCAGCCACTGGTTTGCGCCTGAACTGGCTCAACGGCCAGAGCCATTAAAACTATCCATAAAAAAAGAAAACGCGGAAACAGAATCATCAGAAAATTTTTGCTCTCAAATTATCTATAACTTTAGTGTACGGCAATACCGGAACAGCGATCAGCCGTCAACCGCAGCTGGTTGGCTTTCTGCCTTGTTCGTTCAGCTGTTGCAGGACAAAACAATACCCAGACATCAGACAAGATAGTACTGGCCAGATCTTGATTTTATCTGGCTCAGGCTTTAGCGTGGCTTAACACCAAAGCTCTGAAATCATAAGGATATGCGCCGGATGTCGTTGCAGTTTAATACATTTGATCAATGGCTTATGTCCGTTAGAGCACCAACAGACAGCTCATCCGTACAGCGGTTTTGTTGGGAGTTTTTGTTTTTTGGCATCAAGCAGGCCCGGGCCTGTTTATTTGTTGGTTTGTTTTTCCTGTCTGTGTTGCTGATCCCACGGCAAGGAGTAGCAGGTATCAGTCGTTATGATGTGTTGTTGCTGCTGGCACTGCTGATCCAAATATGGATGGTCTGGGCCAAACTTGAAACCTGGGATGAAGCCAAAGCCATTAGCCTGTTTCATGTCGTTGGCTTTGCGTTGGAAGTCTTTAAAACCTCGGGAGCTATCCAGTCCTGGAGCTACCCCGATCCGGCTCTGAGCAAAGTGTTTGGGGTGCCACTTTTTGCAGGTTTTATGTACGCAGCAGTCGGCAGTTACATTATTCAAATCTGGCGTTTAATGGAGCTTAGGGTACGGCATCATCCCCCCTATTGGATGGCAACTCTGATTGCATCACTGATTTACCTGAATTTTTTCAGCCATCATTACATTGGTGATTACCGCTGGTATCTGGCCGCTATTACTTTAGGTTTGTATGCAAGAACTGTCGTTTATTACCATCCACTGGAAAAAGAGCGGCAGATGCCCTTATTGCTTGGTTTTGTTTTAGTTGGATTTTTTATTTGGCTTGCGGAAAACATCAGCACTTTTATGGGCTTATGGAGTTACCCAAATCAGTTGGGCGCCTGGTCTGTGGTGCATGTTGGCAAATGGAGCTCCTGGTCTTTGTTGGTGATTATGACCTTCACTATAGTGGCGCAGCTCAAGTATGTGAAAGCACGTATTCATGTGCCTGAATAAAATTAGGGGGATTCAGGGAATATATCTCTGTCACTCAAAGCTTGAACAAGGTTATCAACCACTAGCCTGACTCGTTCCGATACAGGCCCGCGTTGTGGTCTGTAGACGGATAATGGCCAGGCTTTGGGTTCCAATTCAGGCAATAAACGCACCAAAGCACCAGTACGAATATGCGGAATAGCACTATAAGAAGCCAATTGCGAAACCCCCAGTCCAGCAAGGGTTGCTTCAACTTCGGCCTCCGCATCATCAACAATAAAGCTGCTACGTTTCGGTGACCATAAAGCACCGTCTCTGAAATACCAGTGCCATGGCCTTCCCGTTGCCCTGTCCATCAACTGAGTAACCGGCATCAATGTCAATTGTTCCAGATCAGCAGGCTCGCCATACTCAGCCAGCAAAGATGGGCTGGCCGTCAGATACAAGCCAACCTGAGCCACGGTGCGGGCGATAAAGCTATTATCCCGCACTGAACCTATCCTTACTCCAACATCGATCTGCTCATCTACTACATCCGCAATTTGGTCGGAAAAACGCAGATCCAGTTGTAATGCCTGATGACGTTGCGCCAGGGCTGTAAATACTGGCATCAAGATTGGCCGCAGAACCTTAGGAGCTGCAACCCGGACCAGACCAGCAATCACATGCTCCCGATCAGTCTGACGCTTTTGAAACAAAGCATCCAGCTGAGCCAGACTAGCTTGAGCCTGTTGCAGAAACTCTTCTGCAAAACGCGTGAGTTTGATATGGCGGGTACTGCGATGAAACAGCACCTCACCGGTATTTTGCTCCAATTGCTGCACAGCTCTGGTGACTGCCTGTGGCGAAATATGCAACCGAACAGCAGCAGCCTTAAAACTATCGCTTTGCGCCGCGGTGCAAAAAATTCGCAGTAATTCAACTTTGTTCAACATCAATTATTCCAAAATAAGGAATTATAAAATCAAAATATTTCCATTTTTTGGATTTGTCTATCACTTCATACTGACCAGGTCGAAATTAACCCGAAATTAACCCAAAACTAACTAAGTGCAACCCGACTGAGGACAAAACCATGAGTCAGAATATTTCAGGAAAAACAGTAGTGATCACAGGCGCAAGTAGCGGTTTAGGTGAAGCCACGGCTTACCACCTGGCCAGTCTGGGTGCCAAAGTGGTATTAGGCGCGCGCCGTGAAGACAAACTGCAACAGATAGCAGCCACTATTGAAGCCAAAGGCGGACAAGCGGCTTATCTGGTGACGGATGTCACTAAAGCCAGCGAAGTTCAGGCTTTGGTACAACTGGCTGCCAGTCGTTTTGGCAAGGTAGATGTCATGATCAACAATGCCGGTCTGATGTCTATTGCTCCTATCAGTGAATTAAAAACAGATGAATGGGATCGGATGATCGACATCAATATCAAAGGGGTGTTGTATGGTATAGCTGCAGCCTTGCCGGTATTTGAGCAACAACAATCCGGCCATTTTATTAATATCTCTTCAGTGGCAGGCATTAAAGTGTTCAGCCCTGGTGGCACTGTGTACAGCGGTACCAAGTTTGCTGTCCGAGCCATCAGCGAAGGTTTACGCCATGAAGTGGGTGGAGCTATCCGCACTACCACTATACTACCTGGCGCAGTAGATTCTGAACTGAAGCACGGCAGTAGCCATCAGCAAAGCGCAGAATTTGTTGGTAACTTCTATCAGATGGCGATTCCGGCAGACTCAGTGGCTCGAGCTGTAGCTTATGCCATAGAACAACCTAAAGAGGTAGATATTAACGAAATAGTGTTACGCCCTACAGTACAGGATTTCTAAGCCAAAACAGCCAGATAGAACTACCAGTCAATCTGGGTTTTATTGCGGAAAAACGCACCAGTCGGGCCATCGTCATCCAGCGTGGCGAGCCAGACTGGTGTTTCAGCACCTTGCTCTGGACTTAAATCCGCAGCTTCACCACCCATACGGGTACGCACCCAGCCGGGACAAGCTGCGTTTACTTTCACTTCAGGCATAAATTCGCGGGCACAACTGACAGTCACAGCATTCAGCGCTGCTTTACTGATGGCATAACAAGCCGGCCCTTCCAACCCCTCAGAAAAACTGCCCCAACTGGATGAAACATTGACAATACGGCCATAACCCCGCTGTTTCATCAACAGACCAAACACCTTACAGAGCATAAAAGGCGCCACAGTGTTGACCGACAAACTCTGGAGTAAATCTTCGGCGTGGGTATGCTGTACTTCAGTGGAATGCAGCATGGCCGCATTATTAATTAAGACATCCACAGGACCATACTGACGTTCAATCTGCAAAGCTTTTTGCTCCAGCAGCAAAGGGTCCGTAAGATCCAACCGAATGGCTATACCAGAGCCCAATAAAGTAACGGCTTCCTCAGCATCTTTTTGATGACGGGCAGCCAGCAACAGTTGATAACCGCCTTGTTGCATCAATGTTTTAGCTATAGCAAAGCCAATGCCGCGGTTTGCTCCTGTGATCAACACTGTTTTTAATCGCTGTGTCATATATCGCTCCCTAATATGTCCATTGAGCTTAGTTTTTAGTCTTTTCAAATGAAATAGTGATGACTAGGGTCCAAATTTACCTAAACTAAAGCATATGAATTATCGAGTATTTTATTCAGTCGAGGAAAACCTCTGATGTCCACCATCAGCTTACTGCAAAAAACTGCGTTATCGTTCCTGTTTTGGTTATTTTGCGGAGCTATTGCGACGACTGCAACGGCATGTGAGTTTGAAGTGGAACTGGAACGCTCCTGTGCCGAGGAGTTGGAAGAGGATTTGTTACCCAAAGTGCCTTTCCAGGTCCAGCGCAACAGCAATTTTTTGCATCTGCAAACCAAAGCAGGTGCTTTAGCTTTTCCTATCTTTAAAGAAAAAACCGACGAGGACACTCAACCTTATTTAGTTTCCTATTTAGAAGCAGCCCAACTGGCTGTAGTCTGGGTGTTTGAATACCGGGGCCGCAGCGTCTATCTGATCAACACCCAAACTGGCTTACAAACACAAATCAACGGCTTTCCATTACTGTCTCCGGACAATAAACGGCTATTGGTGTATTCCGAAGCCCGCTCAGATAAAGAAAATGCCAATCTGCTGGTGATTTACCGCATTCGGAATCACAAGCTTTATGTGGAAACAGTACTCAGCGGCGATGACAACAGAATACAACCCTGGAACCCATTGGATGTGCGCTGGGTTAGCCCGGATAAAGTGGAATTTATCCGACTGCATTATCACAACGGTGAGGAAGATCAAAAGCTTCAAAGCCTGCAACTGCAACAAGGCAAATGGCAGCTGCTTTAAAAATACTCATTTTATTCAAACAACCTTCGCCTGCATTATAAAATCTGGCTATAGTTTTCAAGGTCTGCAGTCTGGTCAGAGCCAGAGACATCCTCACTAACAGAGTGTTTATTTGTTTTGCAGACGGAGAATTTCAGATGAGTAAGGTACCCCCTTTAACCAATGCCACAGGCGCCCCGGTTCCCGACAATACCAATACCATGACTGCAGGCCCACGCGGCCCGGCTTTATTACAGGATATCTGGCTTTTAGAGAAGTTGGCCCATTTTGATCGCGAAGTGATACCTGAGCGTCGTATGCATGCCAAAGGCGCTGGTGCTTACGGCACCTTCACAGTCACTCACGACATTAGCCGTTACACCAGAGCTAAATTGTTTTCTCAAATTGGAAAAAAGACTGATGTATTTTTACGCTTCTCCACTGTAGCAGGCGAACGTGGCGCGGCTGATGCCGAACGGGATATTCGTGGTTTTGCTGTGAAGTTTTATACCGAAGAAGGCAACTGGGATATCGTCGGCAACAATACACCGGTGTTTTTCTTTCGTGATCCAATGCGCTTCCCTGACTTAAACCACGCGGTAAAACGTGACCCCCGCACAGGCTTACGCAGTGCCGAAAGCAACTGGGATTTTTGGACTTTATTGCCTGAGGCTTTGCATCAGGTCACCATAGTGATGAGTGACAGAGGTATTCCAGCAACATATCGCCATATGCACGGATTTGGCAGCCATACCTTTAGTTTTATTAACGCCGCCAATGAAAGATATTGGGTGAAGTTTCATTTTCACTCCCAGCAAGGTATTAAAAATCTGAGTGCTGAAGAGTCGGAACAGGTGATAGGCAAAGACAGGGAAAGCCATTTACGCGATTTGTACGACTGCATAGAAGCGGGAAATTATCCGCGCTGGACTTTAAAAGTGCAGATCATGACTGAACAGCAAGCCGCCACACATAAACATAATCCTTTTGATTTAACCAAGGTCTGGCCTCACAAAGACTATCCGCTGCATGAAGTGGGCGTGATGGAACTGAATAAAAACCCGGAAAACCACTTTGCTGAAGTGGAGCAAGCGGCTTTTTCTCCAGCCAATGTAGTACCAGGCGTCAGCTTTTCACCAGATCGTATGCTGCAGGCCCGATTATTTTCTTATGGTGATGCACAGCGTTATCGATTAGGCGTCAACTTTAACCATATACCAGTCAATGCCCCACGCTGTCCTTTTCATAGTTACCACAGAGACGGCCAGATGCGTACTGACGGTAATTTAGGTGGCACTATCAGTTATCAGCCCAATTCAAAAGGAGTATGGGACAACAGGCCTGAATATGCCGAACCCGCTTTGGCGATGACAGGAGCAGCAGATCGTTATGATCACTATGTGGATGACGATCATTACGAACAGCCTGGTGATTTATTCCGGCTGATGACACCGGCACAACAACAAGTCTTGTTTGCCAATACCGCCGCTAATCTGGCAGGCGTATCCAGAGATATTCAGAACAGGCATATTGCCAACTGCACTAAAGCGGATCCAGCTTATGGCGCTGGTGTGGCTAAAGCTTTAGGCCGTTAAAAGCCCAACATCAAGCCCGGCTTAACAAGAGCCGGGCTTTTTTAATGCAAATACTGACGGCTGGCAGGTATACGTGACAGCTGCCACACTTTGTATCTCTGACAAACAGCCTGGTATTCAGCCCTGAGCTTGGCCGATTCCTGCAACACCGCAACACTGGCCGGATGATCACCATCCAGACGCTGCAGCATTTGTTCAAACCAGTTTAAACCATGCCTTAATGTAGTCTGGCAACGGCGCCAGCGTTGCTGCTGTGCATAGGTTTCTGCCAGATTCTGAATAGAAATAGATAAACAAAAAGTTGGTAACGAAGCTTCCTCCCGACTCAATTCAGGGGGACAACAAACAAAAGCGCAGTGGTACCAAATAGGCCAGACATCGGAAATAGCCTGGCGATAAAAGCTCGCTGCCGCCGTTAAATGCCGTTCAGTAAAAGCCCTGTTACCTTGAGCTATGATCTGTTGCCATTGTTCCATACGACATCTCCAATTGAGAATTGATGTCATCTAGACTATTTTAATTGCGAATAGTTCGCAACAAATCAAGTGGGTCGGTAAAAATAAAAAAACCGGCCTGTTTTCACAGCGCCGGTCTTGTTGTGGCTTGAGTGGTAAAAGCTGTTTAGTCTTTTTTCGTCAGTAAAAAAGCCACAACAGCATCTAAATCTTGCTGGAAGTTCTGCTGGCTTAAACCAGAAAACTTCACCTGGTATTTACCGTTCACAATTAAAGTAGGTACGCCTCTGAGCACTTTGGCTTCAGAGTAATGATCCTGACTCTTTTTCATCGCTGCGACTTCATCATTCACAGCCTGACTGACCATACCTGAGTCAAACAACATAGCAGGAACATCGTTGACCACTAACAGGTTACGAATATCTTGCTCTGAACTGAAGCTGGCGCGCTGATTATGTAAGTAGTCAAAGATTACATCAGCAATACGATCACCCTGACCTGCGTTTTTTGCCACAACATAAGCCTTGGCTAAAGACTGTTGTAGCTCAGGTGGAGCAACCTGTAAAAAATCGACATGGTGTTTAGTCAGGCTGACACCTTTAGGCAGGTTCTTATCCAGCGCCTGAGCAAAAGGTTCAAAAGCTTTGCAATGTGGGCAATAAAAGGAAAAGAACTCTAACACTTCAGGTTTAGCCGTCGCTTTTTCAGCGACTACATCGTAATGCACACCTTCCTGAAACTGCACAGGTGCAGCTGCTGAAGCAAAAGCCATTACAGGAGCGAATACCAAAGCAACCAGTAATTTTTTTAACATAAGGAACGCCTTCTAATTAAGATTGAGTCAGTAAAAAATTCACTAACTGCTTAAATTCTTCATCCTGATTTTCACGGCTCAGGCCTTGATTCAGAATTTTGTATTTACCGTTGACGATAAAGGTTGGTACGCCTGTTAAAACACGACGGCCTGACAAAGCATCCTGCTCTTTTTTCATTTGTTTAGCACCGCCAGCTACAGTAAAGCTTTTGATGGCTTTATCGTAAGTGTCTGCGTCAACGCCCTGGGCAACTACTACAGCTTTGATATCGTCATCATTGGCGAAAGTTTTACGGTCAACATGAACATGGTTAAAAAATGCGCTAGCCACCTGATCGCCTTTACCCAGGTTTTTTGCTACCAGATAAGCTTTGGCTAAAGTAGCCTGAATTTCCGGAGATGCGTGCTGTAAAAAGTCGACATGCACCTTTTTCAGCTCAACACCAGTTGGTAACTGTTTCGCCAAAGCTTGTACTTTAGGCTCGTATGCAAAACAGGCTGGGCAATAAAAAGAGAAAAATTCCTTCACTTCAGGTTTAGCAGTCGCCTGCTCCGAAACTACTTCGTAGTGTTTACCTTCCTCAAACTGAGCGGCAAAAACTACCACAGGTAATAACAATGCACCTACTAACAACGCTGTTAACTTTTTCATTATTCGAATGTTCCTTGGAATAAAACTGCCACTACTCTAACAAAATCTTACCACTGAGGCATCAGAGAAAGTGGGCTCTGGTCACAGAATTTAAGCTGTTCATCCAGTGCCCGCAATTGTTGCTGCCAGTATTGGTCTGTACTGAACCATGGAAAGTTCTTAGGGAAAGCCGGATCGCTCCACCTTTTTGCTATCCAGGCCATATAAGACAAGATACGCATAGCACGCAAGGGTTCTATCAGACGCAGTTCTTTATGGTCAAAATCGCAGTACTGTTCGTACTCTTCCAACAATAACGACAGCTGGTAGGTTTGCTCTACCCTGTCGCCATTGAGCAATAACCACAAGTCCTGCACTGCAGGGCCATTACGGCTGTCGTCAAAGTCCAGCAACAAAGGTCTGTCGTCGTGCCACAGCAAATTGCCTATATGACAGTCGCCATGCACCCGCCTGATTTTCTCTGGCTTATACAAAGGACCGACCTTGTCGCATAATTGTTGCATCATGGCCTGATAATCTTTTTCCAACGATGGCGGAATAAGACCCGACTGCAACAAACTTTGCTGGCTGTCGAGTAAAAAAGTCTGATGGTTGATGGTGGGTCTATGCACAAAAGGCCGGGCTGCCCCCACCTGATGCACCATGCCTAAAAAACGTCCCAGTTGCAGCATTTGATTATCGTTATCCGGCTCTAAGGTGCGGCCACCCCGGCTTGGGAATACGGATAAATAAAAGCCGCCATAAGACAACACTTGCTGGCCATCCCGCTCAACAGCTTCAGCCACCGGCACTTCAATGTCAGCCAGTTCACGCACAAACTGATGCTCTTCGTTCAGTTGTTCTAAGCTCCAGCGCTCAGGCCGATAAAACTTAACCACCCAACTTTTGCGATCATCATCTCTAAACTGACAGACTCTGTTTTCAAAGCTGTTTAGTTGTAATAAACCAGAGCTGACATCAAAGCCATAATGAAACAACGCATCCAGCATTAAATCCGGACTTAAGGTAGAGAAATCAAAAGTGCTCATGGAATTCCGTTTGGTCAGTACAGCCAATTGCCCTAAAAAAAATAGGGAGCCGAAGCTCCCTAGTCTAACGCTTTTAAAAACTTAGCGTGATGAAAAGAACTTACTGCCCTGAGTTAAGCGGATATCCGGCTCGTCGCTGTCTTGCAGCACAAACTCAATTTCCAGCACAGGTCTCTTCGCGTCAACCGGATCCAGTGACAAGCTGATTGGCAAGTTAGCGGTTTCGCCGCCTTTGATGGTCAGCTCTTTATCACCTAACCACTGTGCTTGATCCAAACCTTCTACCGACAATTGATAGGTTTGCTCCAGCTGTGATTTGTTAATGACTTTTAAGGTGTAGGTGTTTTCAATTAAGCCTTCATCGGTTTCACGGAACAAGGCTCCACGATCGCGAACTATGTCCATCACCACAGGTTTACGCACCACTAAGGTCCAGCCAAAAGCCGCACATACAGCGACTAACACCATAAAGTAGCCAACTAACTTGCCACGCACTACTTTGGTGGTTTTGCCTTCCAGACTATGTTCTGTGGTGTAGCTGATTAAGCCTTTGGCATAACCCATTTTATCCATCGTATCGTCACAAGCATCTATACAGGCACCACAGTTAATGCACTCATACTGCAGACCGTTACGGATGTCGATACCAGTAGGGCAGACATGTACACATAAATTACAGTCGATACAATCGCCTAAACCTTTGGCTTTGTATTCAGTGTCTTTACGGGCGCGTGGGCCACGGTTTTCACCACGTTTGGCATCGTAAGTGACAGTAAAAGTATCTTTATCAAACATGGCCGACTGGAAACGAGCGTAAGGGCAAATGTGAGTACACATAATTTCGCGCATCCAGCCCGCATTGCCATAAGTACATAAGGCAAAAAACCAGACTGAAACCGCAGCCCAGAAGCTGGCTTCCAGTGTGAAGAATTGGATAAACAACTGATCGACAGGGGTAAAGTAGCCGACAAAAATCAGCGCTGTCAGTACAGAAAACGCCAGCCAGCTAAAATGAGTCGCACCTTTTTTCAGCACCTTACTGAAGGTCCAGGGTTCCTGATCCAGCTTCATACGCTGATTACGGGTGCCCTGAAATTTCTCTTCAAACCACATAAAAATAAAGGTCCAGACAGTTTGCGGGCATAAATAACCACACCAGACCCGGCCATAAAAGGTGGTGACAAAAAACAACGCAAAAGCGCCTATAACAAAAATCCAGGCCAGAATAGTGAAATCCTGCGGCCATAAGGTCATACCGAAGATATAAAATTTCTGCTCAACAATATCGAGCAAAATGGCCTGCTGACCATTAAATTGCAACCAAGGCAACAGCATAAATGCAGCCATAAACACAAAGCCAATATTGCGCCTTAATGTTTGATGCAAGCCCTTTACCGCACGAATGTAGATGCGATCTCTTGGGTTGTATTTGTCTTTTTTATCCGGATCAGGTCTGTGGACCTCTACCGGAATATTTTTAATATCTATCTTGTTATCCACGCCCATACCTCGTGCTGCTATCTGGTATTCAGTGTAGCAGGCTGTTTATTGCAGCTTGTTGATACAGGACAAACCGGGCATTGTTCTGACGAACCCTTAAGCACTTTACTTGTCTGCTTACCAGTAGAGTGCCCTTGGTTGCCGCGCCTCATCCTAACTGCTTTATGTGATGACCAGTTTGACTACTGCAATAATTGAACCAAAGGCCTATAGTATATAACACTATGATCCATATTAAGTTTTAATATTACGTTCAGTTTCAGACTGTCAACCTTGTTGACAGTGGTAAGGACTTTGGTAGCCAGATTGACAGTGTCATAGTGCTATCGCTGTGTTATAACCAATAGAGATATAGATGGGGTAACAGGTTATGCGCAATTTTTTGCTGTTATGTTTGCTGATTGTCAGCACCCTGACATTTTATGATCATCCCCGACTATTGCCCTATTCCGAACCCATACTGGACTGGCTGGCTGAACATATTTCGTTACCTGGCGCTCATTCGGATTCAGTCATCACCCGAAAAATTCAGAAAGCTTTTTACGCCATAGGTCAGGATTACGGCACAGGCCAACAAGAAGCCTTAGCTAAAGCTGCGCAAGACATTCATAGCTTGCTGCAATTTCGCCGCGACTACTGCCAAAACGGTGATTTTCATCCAGCCTTATTTGGCGATGCCATGCAAAGAGCCTGTGACGTGTTAAAGCAGTATCCCAAGCTGGAAGAATTTAAAAATGAATAAAACTCAGAGCCTTTATTGCTATGACTGCCAAACTAATACAAATGAATCATCAGGGAAGAAAACGAGAGCAGTTTTTACATGATTTTTGAATTAAAAAATCGAAAATTTATCTCCCCACGTAATGGGACACCCAAACAGTTAAAGAAACTAATGGTATAGCAACAATCAAACTTAGTAACAAATTAAAAGAAAGCAGTTTCACATTAGCAAGAAAAGGCAAATCCTCATTTTTCTGATAAAGAATAACCATGCTAATAACGGTAAACATGACGCTTCCTATAGTAATCTGGATTAATAGGTTGCCAGGCACAATAAAGGAAAAAGCAAATGATGACGCTATCGATAGCAACATGGTAAGAATAAATCCCTTGTTCCACATGATAAAATCACTCCCGATAGATAATTGGAGGGCTAAGCCCTCCAACAAAATATATTATCTGCCTAATTCTAATTTTTCTCTAAATCGATCAAATGGCTTAAATACTCAGCCAAAGAATTGTTGAATCATTATTTGAACACCTATACCAATCGCGATGCCAAAACTAAGCCCTACGACCATACTGCGCTTACAAAGTGTAAATTTCGGTTTCCAGCTCATGATATCACTCTCAATTTGATGAGCATCTTAAGGGAGGGGCGCATCAGTGATGCGCCCAATTAAACTACCTTCCGAGTACTTTATATAAATATGATGA
>NZ_JAJOYT010000017.1 GCF_021290965.1 Rheinheimera faecalis
TCATTTCACTGAAGCGAAAGTTGTTTATAATCAACAACTTTCAGAATCTTTAGCAGCTGACTATTTCACTTTGGAAACCGTCTTCGCTGTCGATGGAGCGCATTATAGAGATCTGAGAGTAAGCCGCAAGATCTTTTTTAATAAAAGCTGTTCGACCGCTTAGTTTTTAACCGGATCCGGTTTTTATGCTTATTTCACGTACAAAACCTGCTCAAAAAACGGATCCTCCGCTGGATCCTGACGATCAACACCTGAAGTTTATCCACTGACGGATCTACTCATTGACCATGATCTCTATTTTTCCACTACTTTCTCCATCCTGTCGTACATGCAATGAAAAGATCGGCTTGATGGAGCCTATACCGTCTTGCTCTTTATATAGAAGATAATAGAAAACCCGAAGCCATAGTACGAGCCCACATTCTAAGCCTGCAGATCCAGCCTGATCAGGTATAAGGTTAAAGTGAGGCCTGGACGGCTTTATCTAAGAAAGATCTGAGCTCGAAGATTGAAGAACGGAAAATACCTTTGTAGGTATGCGAACGAATACAAGTGCAGCTAAGAGAATAGATCCTCGGGGATATTAGTTCAGGTACCGAAGGGCTAACTCCTTATATAGCTTGCAACAATAAAGGTATGAAGTTCGTGGTACCAGGATGATCCGGCCTTAAGTCAGTAACGAAAGCTCGCCGCTTTGCTTAAACAATCACTGAACTAGCATTGTCGGTCAAGAGCGGTGTCGCCGGAAGTGTGATATTCAAGTCAGTACCGAGTTATGGCTGAAGACCTGGGCACACTAATATAGATAAGCCACTTTCCCTTCTTTATAGCCCTGATACTGCAGACGGAATCTCAACATGGATTAAGCAAATATAGTTTTGAAAGGGGCAATCAGCAGCTAAAGCTGTAAAGAGTGAAAGTTTCGGAGGAACATTCCGAAGACAAGCAGTGGCAGTCGTTGTAAAGGGCGAAAGCGCTTTAAAACTGGACGGTGTAAATACAGCGGAAAAAATAAGCTAATTTCAGGACGGGTCAAACAAGCATAAAAAAAGGCCAGCTTGCGCTGGCCTTTTTATTTGGAGTATTACTTACTCAGCTGCTGTTTCTTCAGCTGGTAATGCAGCGCCGGCCACTTCTGGACGGTCTACTAACTCGATGTAAGCCATTGGTGCGTTGTCGCCAGCACGGAAGCCACACTTCAGAATACGAGTGTAACCACCTGGACGGGCGTTATAACGTGGACCTAACACGTTAAATAACAAACCAACTACTTCTTTATCACGTGTACGAGCAAAAGCTAAACGGCGGTTTGCAACGCTATCATTTTTCGCCAGTGTAATCAGAGGTTCGATTACGCGACGTAACTCTTTTGCTTTTGGCAGAGTCGTTTTGATGATTTCGTGCTTCACCAACGAGCTAGCCATGTTGCGGAACATTGCAGTACGGTGACTGCTGTTCCGGTTTAACTGACGACCACTCTTGCGATGGCGCATGATCTATTCCTTCTTACTAAACCAGGAACTGGAATCTGGTTAGTCTTTATTTACCAAACTTGCTGGAGGCCAGTTTTCCAGGCGCATGCCTAAGGATAAACCGCGTGAAGCCAACACGTCTTTGATTTCGGTAAGCGACTTTTTACCAAGGTTTGGCGTTTTCAGCAACTCAACCTCAGTACGTTGTACCAGATCACCGATGTACTGTATCTGCTCTGCTTTTAAGCAGTTAGCAGAACGAACTGTTAATTCTAAATCATCGACTGGACGTAACAGAATCGGATCAAACTCCGGCTTCTCTTCACGTTTTTCTGGCTCGCTCTTGTCGCGTAATTCTACGAAGAATTCCAGCTGTTCAGCTAAAATAGTCGCAGCACGACGAATTGCTTCCTCTGGCTCTACTGTGCCATTGGTTTCCATGTCGATAACTAGTTTGTCCAGGTCAGTACGCTGTTCTACACGAGCAGCTTCAACTGAGTAGGCTATACGCTCTACCGGGCTGAAAGATGCGTCCAGTAACAGACGACCAATTGGACGTTCGTCATCCTCTGAGGATACGCGGGCCGAAGCAGGAACATAACCACGACCACGTTCAACTTTCAGGCGCATACTGAATTCAGTTTCGCCAGTCAGGTTGCATATTACGTGCTCTGGGTTAACGATCACTACACCGTCACCACGCTGGATATCACCAGCAGTTACAGGGCCAGCACCTTTCTTAGTTAAAGTCAGAGTGACTTCGTCTTTGTCTTCCAAGCGGACGGCTAAACCTTTCAGGTTCAGTAAAATATCAATGATATCTTCCTGAACACCTTCTTTGGCGCTGTACTCATGAAGAACGCCGTCGATCTCTACTTCAGTCACTGCACAACCTGGCATAGACGAAAGTAAAATACGACGCAACGCGTTGCCCAAGGTATGCCCGAAACCGCGCTCAAGTGGTTCCAAAGTAACTTTGGCACGAGTTGGGTTGATTTTTTCGATACCAACTAATCTCGGCTTAAGGAATTCGGTGACAGAACCCTGCATTTTATCCTCTCTTAAGAAAACGCCCTACTACTTAGAGTAAAGCTCGACGATTAACTGTTCGTTGATGTCTGCAGACAAGTCTGAACGCTCTGGAACGCGTTTGAAAACGCCTTCCATTTTCTTGGTATCGATTTCGATCCAAGTTGGTTTTTCGCGTTGTTCAGAAATCTCTAAAGCAGCAACGATACGCGCTTGCTTTTTCGCTTTCTCACGAACAGCGATGACTTGATCAGGTGACACAGCGTAAGATGGGATGTTTACCACAGCGCCATTAATCATAATAGCTTTGTGGCTAACTAACTGACGTGCTTCTGCACGCGTGCTAGCTAAACCCATGCGATAAACCACGTTGTCTAAACGGCCTTCAAGTAACTGAAGTAAGTTTTCGCCAGTGTTACCTTTCAAACGAGCAGCTTCTTTGTAATAGTTACGGAACTGCTTCTCTAATACGCCATAAATACGACGTACTTTTTGTTTTTCGCGTAATTGTAAACCGTAGTCTGATAAACGACCGCGACGAGCGCCGTGCTGACCAGGAGCAGTAGTTAAATTACACTTTGAATCAATTGCTCTAACGCCGCTTTTCAGGAACAAATCTGTCCCTTCGCGACGACTTAACTTGAGCTTAGGACCCAAATATCTTGCCATCTTCTTTCTCCAATAATCCTAGAAGCGCTTGTTACACGCGACGTTTTTTCGGTGGACGGCAACCATTGTGTGGAATTGGCGTCACGTCGGTGATATTTGTAATGCGGTAGCCAGCTGCGTTCAGAGCACGAATCGCTGATTCGCGGCCTGGGCCTGGACCGTTTACAAACACTTCAAGGTTCTTCAGACCATATTCTAACGCGGCAGTACCAGCACGTTCAGCAGCAACCTGTGCAGCAAACGGCGTAGACTTACGCGAACCACGGAAACCAGAACCACCAGCAGTTGCCCAGCAAAGAGCGTTACCCTGGCGATCAGTGATCGTGACGATGGTGTTGTTGAAAGAGGCATGGATATGAGCCATACCGTCAGAAACTTGCTTTTTTACTCTTTTACGAGTACGAACTGGTGCTTTAGCCATGTTTTACCCCGTCCTATTTCTTAATAGCTTTGCGTGGGCCCTTGCGGGTACGCGCATTAGTTTTAGTGCGCTGACCACGAACAGGCAGACTACGACGGTGGCGTAAACCACGGTAACAACCCAGGTCCATTAAACGTTTGATGTTTAATGTAATCTCACGACGTAAGTCACCTTCAACAGTGTACTTACCTACTTCGTCACGAAGAGAGTCAAGCTCTGCGTCAGACAAAGAAGAGATTTTGCGAGTTTCTTCAATACCCACTGCAGCTAAGATAGCTTTAGAGCGGGTTTTACCGATACCAAAAACATACGTCAAAGAGATGACAGCATGTTTATTATCGGGGATGTTAATGCCAGCGATACGGGCCACTAACGTTCTCCTATAAAAGATTAAAAGGGTGCCGATTTGAAAAGCCCGTAAGGATACTCAAACGGCGGCCATATTGCAACAATAAGTCGGGGCTAGACCAAAAAGTCTAGCCCTGACCTATAATTTTTTTCTGCTGTTAGCCTTGACGTTGCTTGTGCTTAGGCTCTACACAAATTACACGCACAACATTGTTGCGCTTGATAACTTTGCAGTTACGGCAGATCTTCTTAACGGAAGCTCGTACTTTCATGACTTAACTCCGCAAAATTACCTTAACGGCCGTAGCCCTTAAGATTTGCCTTTTTAAGTACCGACTCATACTGATGAGACATCAGATGGGTTTGTACCTGTGCCATAAAGTCCATAATAACAACTACGATAATCAGTAAAGATGTACCGCCGAAGTAGAATTGCACATTCCATGCAACCATCATGAACTCAGGAACCAAACAGATAAAGGTGATATACGCCGCGCCAGCTAAGGTTAAACGTGTCATTACTTTATCAATGTATTTAGATGTCTGCTCACCAGGACGAATACCAGGGATAAAGGCACCAGACTTTTTCAGGTTATCTGCTGTATCACGTGGGTTAAATACCAACGCAGTATAGAAGAAACAGAAAAAGATGATCGCAGCAGCATATAAAACCATATACAGCGGCTGACCCGGAGATAAGGTTAACGCCACTTCCTGCAGGAAGTTAGCAACCATACCTTCGCCTGACCCAAACCAACTGGCAATTGTACCAGGGAACAGGATTATGCTTGAAGCAAAGATTGGTGGTATTACACCAGCCATGTTGACCTTCAGAGGTAAGTGACTGCTTTGAGCAGCAAATACCTGACGGCCTTGTTGGCGTTTGGCGTAATTAACCACAATGCGACGTTGACCACGTTCGAAGAAAACTACGAACCAGGTAACCGCAACAACAATGGCTCCAATCGCTAATAAAAGCAAAAAGTGCAAATCGCCTTGACGTGCCTGCTCAATCGTCTGGCCAATGGCAGACGGGAAGCCAGCAACAATACCGGTGAAAATCAGCAACGAAATACCATTACCAATACCACGTTCAGTAATTTGCTCACCTAACCACATTAAAAACATGGTACCGGTGACTAAACTGATCACAGCAGTGATTGTAAAACCAATACCTGGGTTTACTACTAAACCCGGCATCAGATTTGGCAAGCCGGTAGAAATACCGATCGCCTGGACTATTGCCAATCCTAAGGTACCGTAACGTGTATACTGATTTATTTTGCGCTTGCCTGCTTCACCTTCCTTCTTCAGTTCGGCCAGCGTGGGATGAACCACGGTTAACAGCTGAACAATAATAGAAGCAGAAATGTAAGGCATAATGCCAAGTGCAAATACAGATGCACGCTCAAGGGCGCCACCGCTGAACATGTTAAACATTTCAACGATGGTGCCTTTTTGTTGCTCGAATAATTGAGCCAGCACGGCGGCGTCAATTCCAGGAATTGGCACAAATGAGCCTAATCGGAAAACGATTATGGCCAAAAGTACGAACAACAGACGGGCTTTCAGCTCGCTGAAGCCGCCTTTTGCACTTTTTGTATCCGAACCTGGTTTTGCCATCGCGTACTATCCTTATTATTCTTCGACTTTGCCGCCAGCGGCTTCAATCGCAGCACGCGCACCTTTAGTAACGCTTAAGCCTTTAACTGTTATTGGACGAGTAATCTCGCCTGATAACACAACTTTAGCGAACTTAACGATACGAGAGATGATATTAGCTTCCATCAGGCTTGCTAAATCAGCTACATCACCAGCTACAGCTGTCAGCTCGTGTAAACGAACTTCAGCAGATACTAAGCCTTTACGTGATGTAAAACCGAACTTAGGCAGACGTTGTTTCAGAGGCATTTGACCGCCTTCGAAACCTGGACGTACTTTACCGCCTGAGCGAGATTTCAAACCTTTGTGACCACGACCACCAGTCTTGCCTAAGCCAGAACCGATACCACGACCTAAACGGCGTTTCTCTTTTTTAGCACCTGGTGCAGGAGATAACGTATTTAAAAACATTTATTACTCCTCCACTTTAACCATGTAATACACAGTGTTGATCATACCGCGCACTGAAGGTGTATCTTCCAGTGTTACAGTGTGACCGATACGGCGTAAGCCTAAACCAACTAAAGTCGCTTTATGCTTCGGTAAACGACCGATGCCTGACTTAATTTGGGTTACTGTTACAGTCTTTTTAGACATGGCGAATTACCCCAGAATGTCGTCAACGCGTAAGCCACGCTTCGCAGCAACCTGAGCAGGCGATTTGATCGCTGACAGGGCGTTGATAGTAGCGCGAACTACGTTGATTGGGTTGGTTGAGCCGTAGCATTTAGACAGAACGTTCTGTACACCTGCTACTTCTAACACTGCGCGCATTGCACCACCGGCGATGATACCAGTACCTTCAGACGCCGGTTGCATATACACGTTGGAACCAGCGTGCACACCTTTTACCGGGTGATGAAGAGTGTTACCGTTTAACTCAACTTGAGTCATGTTACGACGAGCTTTTTCCATTGCTTTTTGAATAGCAGCTGGTACTTCACGCGCTTTACCGTAACCGAAACCGATACGACCATTACCGTCACCAACTACTGTTAAAGCGGTGAAGGAGAAAATCCGGCCACCTTTAACAACTTTGGAAACACGGTTAACAGCAACCAGCTTCTCTTGTAAATCAGATTGTTGTTTAGCTTCTACGTTAGCCATGATCTACTCCTAGAATTGAAGACCGGCTTCACGCGCCGCATCAGCTAATGCCTGTACACGACCGTGATACTGGAAACCGCTACGGTCAAAAGCACATTTACTGATGCCTTTAGCCACTGCACGTTCAGCAATCGCTTTACCTACAGCTTTAGCAGCGTCGATATTACCGGTGTACTTCAATGATTCACGGATTGAAGCTTCAACAGTGGAAGCAGCAACAATCACTTCAGCATTTGGTGCGATAAGCTGGGCGTAAATGTGACGTGGTGTACGATGTACAACCAGGCGGTTCGCACCTTGTTCGATAATTGTTCTGCGAACGCGTTTAGCGCGGCGCAGACGAGCAAGTTTCTTATCCATCGTCCTACCCTACTTTTTCTTCGCTTCTTTACGACGCACGTTTTCGTTAGCGTAGCGAACACCTTTGCCTTTATAAGGCTCTGGTTTACGGTACGCGCGGATGTTTGCAGCAACTTGACCAACTAATTGCTTGTCAGAACCTTTCACCAACACTTCTGTTTGAGAAGGGGTTTCGATCGTGATACCAGCTGGGATCTCGAAAGCAACCGGGTGAGAAAAGCCTAAGCTCAGGTTTAAAACCTTGCCTTCTGCTTTTGCACGGTAACCAACACCAACTAATTCCAGTTTCTGAGTGTAACCTTCGGTTACGCCAGTCACTAAATTGTTGATCAACGCGCGAGCGGTACCCGCTTGTGCGTCAGCGTTTGCGATGCCGTCACGAGGATTCGTACGCAGTACGTTACCTTCAATAACAACTTCGACTGCAGGGTTAACGTTCAACGTTAACTCGCCATTTTTACCCTTTACTGTCAGGTTTTGGCCATTCAGTGTAATTGTTACACCTGCAGGAACCGTGACGGGGGCCTTAGCAACACGAGACATAGTTACCCTCCGTTACGCTACATAGCCGATGATTTCACCACCGATTCCAACCTTGCGCGCGGCACGGTCAGTCATTAGCCCTTTAGACGTAGAAATAATAGCTACACCTAAACCACCCATTACTTTTGGTAACTCGCCACGTTTCTTATAGATACGCAGACCTGGACGGCTAACACGATCGATAGTTTCAATTACTGATTTGCCCTGGAAATACTTTAATGTAACTTCCAACTCTGCCTTAACATCAGCAGATACAACGAAATCTTCGATGTAACCTTCGTCTTTTAATACCTTCGCGATGGCAACCTTCATTTTTGAAGATGGCATCTTAACCGCAAACTTTTTGGCAGCTTGGCCGTTGCGGATGCGAGTAAACATATCCGCTACTGGATCTTGCATGCTCATAGCTGTTACTCCCGTGATTCTTACCAGCTAGCCTTACGAAGGCCAGGAATTTCACCGCGCATCGCTGCTTCACGTACCTTGATCCGGCTCATGCCGAATTTACGAAGATAACCGTGAGGACGACCTGTTACACGACAACGATTACGTTGACGCGAAGGGCTTGAATCACGCGGTAACGACTGCAACTTCAGAACTGCTGCCCAACGGTCTTCGTCAGAAGTCGTCGGATTTGCAATCAGATCTCTCAGTGCATGACGTTGCTCAGCGTATTTGGCTACCAGTACTGCACGCTTTGCTTCGCGCGCTTTCATTGATTGTTTTGCCATGACCCTACACCTTATTTCTTGAATGGGAAGTTAAACGCGGCAAGTAATGCACGCCCTTCATCATCAGTACGAGCTGTAGTAGTGATAGTGATATCTAAACCACGTACCGCATCTACTTTGTCGTAATCGATTTCAGGGAATATGATTTGCTCACGAACGCCCATGCTGTAGTTACCACGGCCGTCAAACGACTTAGGATTCACACCGCGGAAATCGCGGATACGAGGAATAGCAATAGATACTAAACGCTCTAAGAAATCCCACATACGTTCGCCACGCAGTGTAACTTTTGCACCAATAGGGTAGCCTTCACGGATTTTGAAACCAGCTACTGATTTACGAGCCTTAGTAACCAATGGCTTTTGGCCAGAGATAGCAGTTAAATCTGCTACTGCGTTATCAAGGATCTTCTTATCAGCTACGGCTTCACCCACACCCATGTTCAGTGTGATTTTAACAATCCGAGGGACTTGCATGACGCTCGTGTAGCCGAACTGTTTAAACAGTTCTGGAACTACGGTGTCTTTATAAATTTCATGCAGTTTCGCCATCGTATTACTCCAATAGCAATTAAATTACTTCGTTATTCGATTTGAAGAAGCGAACTTTCTTGCCATCTTCAAAACGGAAACCTACACGATCAGCCTTTCCAGTTTTTGGATTGAAGATCGCTACATTTGAAACGTGAATTGAGGCTTCTTTCTCAACGATGCCACCTGGGGTGTTCAACGCTGGGATTGGCTTCTGGTGTTTCTTGACAAAATTAATGCCAGAAACATACACACGGTCTTCAGCAACTAACACTTTCAGAACCTTGCCAGTTTTGCCTTTGTCCTTACCAGTAAGAACAACAACCTCATCATCACGACGGATTTTATTAGCCATTGTGACTCCTTACAGTACTTCTGGGGCCAGGGAAACGATCTTCATGAACTTATCGCCACGAAGTTCGCGCGTTACCGGTCCAAAAATACGTGTACCGATCGGTTCCAGCTTGTTGTTTAACAACACTGCTGCATTGCGATCAAAACGGATTACTGACCCGTCCTGACGGCGTACGCCTTTGCGTGTACGCACCACCACAGCATTCAGAACGTCACCTTTTTTGACCTTACCGCGAGGAATTGCTTCCTTAACGGTGATCTTGATAACGTCACCAATTGCTGCATAACGGCGATGCGAACCACCTAAGACCTTAATACACATTACGCTGCGCGCGCCGCTGTTGTCTGCGACTTCCAGCATAGATTGCATCTGGATCATCTTAGTGCTCCGCTATTCCACTACTATAACCCTCTCGGGTTACGCTGCTTTCGACTATAAACTACCCCCAACAAAAGGGCGCGTGATTATAACAGCACTTTTGTACAAATGGTAGCCTTTAGTCGAACGAGAAAAAAACGGCCCCGAAGGGCCGTTTTCGCTTACATCTTAATCATTAAGATGCAGATTCGACAACGGAAACCAGAGTCCATGACTTAGTCTTGGACAGAGGACGACATTCGCGAATAGTCACGATGTCACCTTCTTTACACTGGTTTGCTTCGTCATGTACGTGCAGTTTGGTAGTACGTGTGATGAATTTCCCATAGATTGGGTGCTTCACGTGACGTTCGATAGCAACAGTAATAGACTTGTCCATTTTGTTGCTGATCACTTTACCTTGCAGGGTACGGGTGTTTTTTTCGCTCATTAGGCACCTGCCTTCTCGGTTAAGATAGTCTTAACACGCGCGATATCGCGACGCACTTGCTTTAACAAATGAGTCTGAGCCAGCTGACCTGTAGCTGCTTGCATGCGCAGGTTGAACTGCTCACGTAATAAGCCCAGTAATTCAGCGTTTAACTCTTCAACGCTTTTTACTTTCAGTTCGCTTGCTTTCATTACAATACCGTCCGCGTTACAAAGGTTGTCTTAAATGGAAGTTTGGCTGAAGCCAATGCAAACGCATGACGAGCCAGTTCTTCCGACACACCGTCCATTTCATACAGGACTTTGCCAGGTTTAATCTGGCAAACCCAATATTCCACGCTACCTTTACCACTACCCATACGAACTTCGAGTGGTTTTTCCGTCATTGGTTTGTCCGGGAACACGCGGATCCAGATTTTACCAACACGTTTAACGGCACGAGTCATGGCACGACGTGCAGATTCGATTTGACGTGAAGTCATTTGACCACGTTCAACTGCTTTAAGTGCATAAGTACCGAAGCTGACTTTATCGCCTACCAGCGCTAAGCCACGGTTACGTCCTTTGTGCACTTTACGAAATTTAGTACGTTTTGGTTGCAACATCGCTCAATACTCCTACTTAGCCTTGCGAGGAGCCGGTTTTTTCGGCGCCTTAGGCTGTTTGTCGTTGTTGGCGTTCGCGTTGTTGTTCAATGGCATAGCTCCTAAGATCTCGCCTTTGAAAATCCAAACTTTCACACCAATGATACCGTAAGTAGTTAAAGCTTCTGATGTTGAGTAATCGATATCAGCACGCAGAGTGTGCAGTGGCACACGGCCTTCACGATACCATTCATCACGAGCAATCTCAGCACCGCCTAAACGGCCGCTGACCTGAACTTTGATACCTTTAGCGCCTAAACGCATAGCGTTCTGTACCGCACGCTTCATAGCGCGACGGAACATTACACGGCGTTCCAGCTGGCTGCTGATTGAGTCAGCAACTAATTTGGCATCTAATTCCGGCTTACGGATTTCAGAAATATTGATCTGAGCAGGCACGCCAGCGATAGTCGCTACGGCTTTGCGCAGTTTCTCAACGTCTTCACCTTTTTTACCGATGATCACGCCTGGACGAGCAGTGTGAATAGTCACACGGATGCTTTTCGCAGGACGTTCAATATCGATCCGGCTTACTGAAGCGGCTTTCAGTTCTTTTGTCAGATACTGACGAACTTTAAAGTCACCAACCAGGAAGTCCGGGAAGTCTTTTGTATTCGCGTACCAGGTTGAGCTCCAAGGCTTAGTGATACCTAGGCGAATACCAGTAGGATGTACTTTCTGTCCCATTTCTCACTCCTAGTTATCAGCTACAACCACAGTAATGTGGCTGGTACGCTTGACGATACGGTCAGCACGGCCTTTGGCACGTGGCTTAATCCGCTTCATTGACGGACCTTCGTCAACAAACACAGTTTTCACTTTTAAAGTGTCGATATCGGCACCTTCGTTGTGTTCTGCGTTCGCAATGGCTGATAAAAGAACCTTTTTAACTAACTCAGCCGCTTTTTTAGGGCTGTAAGTTAAAACATTCAACGCCTTATCAACTGACAGACCGCGGATTTGGTCAGCGACCAAACGGGCTTTCTGTGCAGAAGAACGGGCAAATTTGTGTTTAGCTAATGCTTCCATTATTTACCCCTTAGCGCTTCTTGGCCTTTTTGTCGGCTGCGTGACCACGGTAAGTACGAGTAGGTGAGAACTCACCTAACTTGTGACCGACCATCTCTTCTGAGACAAGTACTGGTACATGCTGACGACCATTATGGACAGCGATGGTCAAACCGATCATTTGTGGAATGATCATTGAACGACGGCTCCAAGTCTTAATTGGCTTCTTGTCACCGCTTTCCAACGCTTTCTCTACCTTCTTCAACAAGTGAAGGTCGATAAATGGACCTTTCTTGAGAGAACGTGGCATGGCAATTCCTCACATTAAATTATTTGTCACGACGACGGACAATGAACTTGTCAGTACGCTTGTTCGAACGGGTTTTGTAACCTTTGGTTGGAACGCCCCATGGAGTAACAGGGTGACGTCCGCCTGAAGTTTTACCTTCACCACCACCGTGAGGGTGGTCAACCGGGTTCATTACCACACCACGCACTGTTGGGCGGATACCGCGCCAACGCATCGCACCGGCTTTACCGTATTGACGCAGCATGTGTTCGGCGTTGCCGATCTCGCCGATAGTTGCACGGCAGTCAGCCAGAACTTTGCGCATTTCACCACTGCGTAAACGCAGAGTAACGTACGCGCCGTCACGCGCCAGGATCTGGGCAAATGCACCAGCTGAACGCATTAATTGGCCGCCTTTACCAGGCTTCAATTCGACGTTGTGGACGATTTGGCCCACTGGGATGTTGCGCAGTGGCATAGTATTACCAGATTTAATTGGTGAATCTAAGCCTGACTGTACTGTATCACCCGCTTTTAAGCCTTTTGGTGCCAGGATGTAACGACGCTCGCCGTCTGCATACAACACCAGAGCGATGTTAGCAGTACGGTTTGGATCGTATTCCAGACGCTCAACTTTAGCAGGGATACCATCTTTATTACGTTTGAAATCAACCAGACGGTAGTGTTGCTTATGACCACCACCGATATGGCGAGTAGTAATACGACCGTGGTTGTTACGACCACCAGTTTTAGTATTCTTCTCTAACAAAGGTGCGTATGGCTTGCCTTTGTACAGGTCTGGGTTCACGACTTTTAAGACGTGACGACGACCAGGTGACGTAGGTTTACACTTAACAAGTGCCATTTCCTAACTCCTCTAATTACTCAGCGCCGCCAACAAAATCAAGTTCGCTGCCTTCTTTAAGAGTAACGTAAGCTTTTTTCCAATCGCTACGTTGACCAGTACGCATACCTGTGCGCTTAGTCTTACCCTTAACGTTAACAGTGCGAACACCAACAACTTCTACTTCAAATAATTTTTGAACAGCAGCTTTGATGTCAGCTTTAGTAGCAGTAGTAGCTACCTTGAACACGATAGTGTTGTTGGTTTCTGCCGCGATTGTGCTCTTTTCAGACACGTGCGGAGCCAGAATCACTTTCAGTAAACGTTCTTCACGGATCATGCTAACATCTCCTCGATTTGCTTAACTGCAGCAGCAGTCATGACAACTTTGTCGAAGGCGATTAAGCTGACTGGGTCGATACCGTGAACATCACGTACGTCAACCTTGTACAGGTTGCGTGCTGATAAGAACAGGTTTTCGTCAACTTCGTCAGTCACGATTAAAACGTCTTTCAGTTCCATCGCTTTTAACTTAGCTGTTAGTTCTTTCGTTTTCGGAGTTTCAACAACAAAGTTTTCAACTACGATTAAACGCTCTTGACGAACTAATTCAGACAAAATGCTCATGATCGCGCCACGATACATCTTTCTGTTTACTTTTTGGCTGTGATCTTGTGGCTTAGCCGCAAACGTCACACCACCGCCACGCCATATTGGGCTACGGATTGTACCAGCACGGGCACGACCTGTACCCTTCTGGCGCCATGGCTTCTTACCGCCACCGCGTACTTCTGAACGTGTCAGTTGAGCACGTGTACCTTGACGGGCACCAGCTGCATAAGCAACTACTACCTGGTGTACCAATGCTTCGTTGAACTCACGTCCAAAGGTAGCTTCGGAAACTTCAAGAACGCCTTTAGCGTCTCTTAATGCTAATTCCATCACTCATCTCCTCCAGACGTTAGCCTTTGACAGCAGGTTTAACAATCACATCACCACCGATAGCACCAGGGACAGCGCCCTTCACTAACAGGATGTTGCGTGCTGCGTCTACACGTACAACTTCCAGAGACTGGACTGTTACACGCTCGGCACCCATGTGTCCGGCCATTTTTTTACCTTTGAATACTTTACCTGGTGATTGGTTTTGACCAATCGAACCTGGTGCACGGTGAGATAAAGAGTTACCGTGAGTCATATCCTGAGTACGGAAATTCCAGCGCTTTACAGTACCGGCAAAACCTTTACCTTTTGATGTACCGACGACATCAACTTTTTTCGTCTCTGCGAAAACTTCAACAGTAATCTCGCTACCAACAGTGATGTCAGCACCTTCGTTATCTTGCAGGCGGAATTCCCACAGACCACGACCAGCTTCAACACCAGCTTTTGCAAACTGACCAGCATCTGGTTTGTTCAGGCGAGAAGCCTTCACTGTGCCAGCAGTCACTTGCAATGCGCTATAGCCATGAACGTCTTGCGTTTTAATGGCAGTAACGCGGTTTGGTGTTGCTTCGATTACGGTTACTGGGATTGATACGCCATCTTCAGTGAAGATGCGAGTCATGCCCACTTTACGACCGATTAGACCGATAGCCATATCCTAAACCTCTCTAAAAACCTGTCTGATTAGCCCAGGCTGATTTGAACGTCAACGCCAGCAGGCAGATCTAAACGCATCAGAGCATCAACAGTCTTTTCTGTTGGTTCAACGATGTCGATTAAACGCTTGTGGGTACGGATTTCGTACTGGTCACGTGCATCTTTATTCACGTGAGGAGAAATCAATACAGTGAAACGTTCCTGGCGAGTCGGAAGTGGGATAGGACCACGAACCTGCGCGCCCGTACGCTTAGCTGTGTCAACGATTTCCATAGTTGACTGATCGATCAAACGGTGATCGAACGCTTTCAGACGGATGCGAATCCTTTGATTACTCATAAACCAAAGCCTCAAAGAGCAAAAAGAGCAAAATAAAACAGAAGCTTTCTGACCCACCAATAGATGGAAGAATGCCCCTGCACCAATGTAACGTTTGCTCCCCAATCGGGAGCACTGTTGTCGTTAACCAATTCAATTGCTGGTTAACCGCCTGCCAAAATTATGGCTGGCCGCGCATTATACTCAACTGATTGAGAAAGACAACCCCTGCTGAATAATTAAACAGCAGGGGGGCACTTTATGATCAAAAGGTGATCAGAACAGCTTTGGTTCTGCGGATGATAACTCTGCAGGGAACTGCTCTATCAAGCTAAACAGGCTTTCAATACGGGGTAAAACCCGGCTGTAGTAAAACTTAGCTTTGAGTTGTTTGGACTGAATGAAGTCTTGACTGTGTTTTGCGGCATCTAACGCAGCTTCCATCTTATCCCACATAAAGGCATAGAGTAGATAGCCGGTTAAATCCAGATAGTCATTCGCGACCCAGGATAGGAGTTCTGGTTGAGCCCTAGCTCGCTCTAACAAGGCTAGTGTTGCCGATTCAAAACGCTCTGCAGCTAAATTGATTTGTTTGCTCGCTGAACCAGATAGGCCTGCCGCTAGTTCGCGTACCAGGTCTAACAATACAGCGCCTTGATCCGATGCTACTTTACGCAACATAAAGTCAGCGGCCTGAATACCGTTAGTACCTTCATAGATCTGGGCTATGCGGACATCACGGACCAACTGCTCCATGCCCCACTCACGGATATAACCATGACCACCAAATACCTGCTGAGCTGTAACACAAGCATCCAATCCTCTGTCCGTCATAAAAGCTTTAGTCACTGGCGTCAGCAAATTGGCTCGCGCTTGAGCCCTGGCATCCGCACCGAACTTGGCTTGATCCAATAAATGCCCAACATAAACACTAAAGGCCCTGCCCGCTTCATTGATACTGCTGATATTCAACAACATACGTTTGACATCAGGATGACCAATAATAGGATCGGCTTTATTACCATCTTTAGTCGCTGTTCTGCCTTGTAGACGGTCATTGGCGTAGGCAAGTGCATTCTGGTAAGCGCGCTCTGCCGCACCTAAACCCTGACTACCCATGGCCAGACGTTCGTAGTTCATCATGGTGAACATACAAGCCAATCCTTTATGAGGCTCACCAATCAGGTAACCTTCGGCGCCATCAAAGTTCATCACACAAGTGGCCGAACCATGAATACCCATCTTATGTTCAACTGAACTACAAATCAGCCCATTACGCTCGCCCAAGTTGCCACTGGCATCGACTTTAAACTTAGGAACCAAAAATAAAGAAATACCACGGCTGCCGGCTGGCGCATCCGGCAATTTAGCCAGCACCAAATGAATGATGTTTTCTGTCAGGTCGTGCTCACCCGCTGTAATAAAGATTTTTTCGCCGCTGATACGATAAATGCCATCGCCCGTAGGTTCGGCTTTGCTACGCATAATGCCCAAGTCAGAGCCGGCATGAGATTCTGTCAGGCACATAGTGCCGGACCATTCACCGCTGTATAACTTTGGCAGATACAAAGCTTTGGTTGCTTCATCGGCATGCTGTAATAAAGCAACACAAGCACCTGATGTCAGGCCCGGGTATAAAGAGAAGGCTATATCAGCGCTACACATCATCTCGTCGTACAAACCAGACAGGCTTTTCGGCATGCCCATGCCACCGTACTCTGGATCGCCGGACAAACCAGTCCAGCCGCCTTCACACAACAACTGATAACATTCTTTATAATGAGAAGGAGTTGTTACTTCACCAGAAACACAAGACACACCTTGCTCATCTGCAGCTGCGGCTAAAGGTGCGATTTTTTCGGCGGTAATTTTTGCAGCTTCTTCCAGAATGGCGGCCGCAGTATCTGTATCAATCAGTTCAGCTAACTCAGCCTGTTGCTGCCAGAACTGTTGAACTTGCCAGACATCAAATAGTTGAAAGGACATATCGCCCAGCGGCGCCTGGTAGTGACTCACAATAACTCTCCTTGAAAAACCCTAATGGTCGGATGAGTTAGTTCTAGCATGTTCATCAGGCAAATTCAAACAAACGTTTGAATGACTGACAGAGATCCGGATCTGGTTTGTATTTAAGGTATGACAGTAGCAGTTCGAATGGAACTTTAAAAAATGTCCAAAAAAAAGGGCCCCTAAGGGCCCTTATTCAAGTTCTGACTATTACGCCAGTACTTTAGATACTACACCAGCACCTACTGTGCGGCCACCTTCACGGATGGCGAAGCGTAAACCTTCGTCCATCGCGATTGGGTTGATAAGCTCTACAACAAACTTCAGGTTGTCGCCTGGCATTACCATCTCTACGCCTTCTGGCAGTTCTACTGAACCAGTCACGTCTGTTGTACGGAAGTAGAACTGTGGACGGTAACCTTTGAAGAATGGAGTATGACGACCACCTTCTTCTTTTGATAATACGTACACTTCACCTTCGAACTTGGTGTGTGGCTTGATTGAACCTGGCTTCGCTAATACCTGACCACGTTCTACGTCTTCACGTTTAGTACCACGTAACAGCGCGCCGATGTTCTCGCCTGCACGACCTTCGTCTAACAGTTTACGGAACATTTCTACACCAGTACAAGTAGTCGTCACTGTGTCTTTCAGACCAACGATTTCTACTGACTCGCCTACTTTTACGATACCTTGCTCTACACGGCCTGTTACTACAGTACCACGACCAGCAATTGAGAATACGTCTTCGATTGGCATGATGAATGGCTTATCAATCGCACGTACTGGCTCTGGGATGTAAGAATCTAAAGCTGCTGCCAGCTCAAGGATTTTTGGTTCCCAAACTGCATCGCCTTCCAGACCTTTTAAAGCTGAACCACGGATTACCGGCAGGTCATCACCTGGGAAATCGTAGTCTGACAGAAGTTCACGAACTTCCATCTCCACCAGCTCTAACAGCTCTTCATCATCAACCATGTCACATTTGTTCATGAATACAACGATGAAAGGTACACCTACCTGACGAGATAACAGGATGTGCTCACGTGTCTGTGGCATTGGGCCGTCAGTCGCTGCTACTACCAGGATTGCGCCGTCCATCTGAGCAGCACCAGTGATCATGTTCTTCACATAGTCAGCGTGACCTGGGCAGTCTACGTGGGCGTAGTGACGAGTTGGTGTATCGTATTCAACGTGAGAAGTGTTGATCGTGATACCACGAGCTTTCTCTTCTGGCGCTTTGTCGATTTGATCGAAAGCGAATGCCTGACCACCGTAGTGCTTAGCAAGTACGTTAGTGATAGCAGCAGTTAAAGTAGTTTTACCGTGGTCAACGTGACCGATGGTGCCTACGTTAACGTGCGGTTTATTACGTTCGAATTTAGCCTTAGCCATTTTAATTACCTTCTGTTAAATAGATCCAACTTAAAGTGGACCAAATTAAGTGATTAATCGTTACTACCAGTACTGCTACGAGCTGCAATAATTGCTTCAGTCACGTTGTTTGGTGCTTCCATATACTTCAATGGTTCCATTGAATAAGAAGCACGGCCCTGGGTCAATGAACGCATGCTGGTTGCATAACCAAACATTTCGGACAAAGGAACCTGAGCATCAACGATCTTGATACCACCAGGAGCATCTTCCATACCGTTGATGATACCGCGACGACGGTTTAAGTCACCGACGATGTCACCCATGAAGTCTTCCGGTGTTACCACTTCAACTTTCATGACGGGTTCAAGGATCACTGGCTTAGCTTGCAGTGCGCCTTTTCTGAAGCCCATAGAGGCGGCCACTTTGAACGCCATTTCGTTTGAGTCCACATCGTGGTATGAACCATCGAATACGGTAACTTTCACGTCAATGACCGGGTAACCAGCGAGGATACCGTTTTTCATCTGTTCGATAATGCCTTTGTCGATAGCAGGAATGTATTCTTTTGGAATCACACCACCCACGACAGCGTTAACGAACTCATAGCCTTTGCCTTCTTCCTGAGGTTCGATTTTCAGCCAGCAATGACCAAATTGACCGCGACCACCAGATTGACGAACAAATTTACCTTCAACTTCAGTGCTGGCGCGAATAGTTTCGCGATAAGCGACCTGAGGTTTACCAACGTTTGCGTCCACTTTGAATTCGCGTTTCATACGATCCACGATGATTTCCAAGTGCAGCTCACCCATACCAGAAATAATAGTCTGGCTGGTTTCTTCGTCGGTGTGAACACGGAAAGATGGATCTTCTGCAGCAAGTTTGCTCAGAGCGACACCCATACGTTCCTGGTCAGCTTTGGTTTTTGGTTCCACTGCAACAGAAATTACCGGCTCCGGGAATTCCATACGTTCCAGTGTAATGATGTGGTCAGGGTCACATAAAGTGTCACCTGTAGTCACATCTTTAAAACCTATGCCGGCAGCAATATCACCAGCACGAACTTCTTTGATTTCCTGGCGGTCATTGGCGTGCATCTGAACGATACGGCCAATACGCTCTTTCTTGTGTTTTACCGGGTTATAAACGCTGTCACCAGAGTTAATCACGCCAGAGTAGCAACGGAAGAAAGTCAATGTGCCAACAAAGGGGTCAGTTGCGATTTTGAACGCAAGTGCCGCAAACGGCGCATCGTCATCAGCATGGCGTAAGCCCTCTGATTCATCTTCGTTAATACCCTTGATCGCTTTGACTTCAGTTGGTGATGGTAAGTATTCAATCACAGCATCAAGCATCGCCTGAACGCCTTTGTTTTTGAATGCAGAACCACAAAGCACAAGAACCACTTCGTTAGAGAGAGTACGTTGACGCAAGGCCGAGCGGATTTCGTCTTCAGTCAGCTCACCGCCTTCCAAATAACGTTCCATCAGCTCTTCATTGGCTTCAGCTGCTGCTTCTACCATGTTTGCACGCCACTCTTCACACTCAGCCAGCATTTCCGCAGGGATCTCTTCGTACGTGAAGGTCATACCCTGGTCAGCTTCGTTCCAGTTGATTGCTTTCATTTTTAACAAGTCAACCACGCCACGGAAGTTCTCTTCAGAACCAATAGGTAACTGAATAGGCACTATGGTGTGATTCAGACGGTCACGGGCTTGCTTTACAACACGCAGGAAGTTAGCGCCAGTGCGGTCCATCTTGTTAACAAAGATCAAACGTGGAACTTCGTATTTATTTGCCTGACGCCATACTGTTTCGGTCTGAGGCTGAACGCCTGAAGAACCACACAGTACAACAACAGCACCATCCAGAACACGCAGGGAACGTTCTACTTCAATAGTGAAGTCAACGTGCCCCGGTGTATCGATGATGTTTACACGATGTTGAGGGAACTGGCCCTGCATACCACGCCAAAAGGTCGTAGTAGCAGCGGACGTGATAGTGATACCACGTTCCTGCTCCTGTTCCATCCAATCCATCGTGGCGGCGCCGTCATGAACTTCACCGATCTTGTGAGACAAGCCGGTATAGAACAAAACTCGTTCAGTTGTCGTGGTTTTACCCGCGTCAACGTGAGCACAAATACCAATGTTCCGGTAAAGCTCAATAGGAGTTGTACGTGCCACAATCGAATCCTCTTAAAAAGGTCTGTCTTACCAACGGAAATGAGCGAAAGCTTTGTTCGCTTCAGCCATACGGTGAACGTCTTCACGTTTCTTAACAGCAGAACCTTTATTCTCAACGGCATCCAGCATTTCACCAGCTAAACGCTGGGCCATTGATTTCTCGCCACGTTTACGGGCAGCTTCAACCAACCAACGCATAGCTAAAGCGTTACGACGAACCTGACGAACTTCACATGGAACCTGGTAAGTAGAACCACCCACACGGCGTGATTTAACTTCAACAGTAGGACGAATGTTGTCTAATGCAACTTCGAACAGATCCAGCTCTGGTTTTTTAGATTTTGTCGCAGCGATGTCTAATGCGCCGTATACAATTGATTCAGCTGTAGATTTTTTACCGTCGATCATTACGACGTTTACGAACTTGGCAAGTAATTCACTTCCGAACTTAGGATCTGGAAGGATTTTACGTTGACCTATGACGCGTCTTCTTGGCATTCGAAACTCCGATTGCTTCAGGGGATTCCAAAACTTTTAATGAAAAAAGTTACTTAGTTTGGCCTTACTTAACGGAGTTAAGTTATTTGTTCTTCGGCCGTTTAGCGCCGTATTTAGAACGGCCTTGCTTACGATCTTTAACGCCTGCACAGTCTAAAGTGCCGCGTACGGTGTGATAACGCACACCTGGAAGGTCTTTTACCCGGCCGCCACGGATCAGAACAACACTGTGTTCCTGTAAGTTGTGGCCTTCACCGCCGATGTAAGAAGTCACTTCGAATCCGTTAGTTAAACGAACACGGCATACTTTACGTAATGCAGAGTTAGGCTTCTTAGGTGTGGTGGTGTATACGCGGGTACAAACACCACGCTTCTGTGGGCAAGCTTCGAGCGCCGGCACGGTGCTCTTAGAGACCACCTGGCTGCGCGGCTTACGCACTAGCTGGTTGATTGTTGCCATTAAATACTCCTGGTTAAATAACTACCTATAAACGTGAAAATTCCGCACCCAAATTTGGGGCTGCGGAATTCTACTGGTCAACCTTTGACCTGTCAAGGAACAAAAAGGGATGGTCATTTGCTGGCGACCATCCCAATCTGCGGCTTCGACTTATTCGTCGTTGCCTGACAAGTCCATATTCAGAGCATCAGTCAGAGCTTGTTCAGCACTTTCTGCACTCATCGCCGGTTCAGCGACTTCGCCATTGGCGACACGTTGACGCTGACGGATACGGTTTTGGTGATACGCAAAACCAGTACCTGCCGGGATCAAACGGCCGACAATTACGTTTTCTTTCAGGCCACGCAGCTCGTCGAATTTTCCGCCGACTGCAGCTTCTGTTAATACGCGCGTTGTTTCCTGGAACGACGCCGCAGAAATGAAAGAGTCCGTTGACAGTGATGCTTTGGTAATACCTAACAACGACCGCTCGTACTTCGCAGGGATCTTACCTGCTGCTTCCAGTTCAGCGTTTGCAATATTAACGCGTGACACTTCCGCCATTTCACCTTCTAAGAATTCGCTGCTACCTGGGTGAATGATTAAACATTTACGCAGCATTTGACGAATAATAGTTTCGATGTGCTTGTCGTTAATCTTAACGCCTTGCAGACGGTATACATCCTGTACTTCGTTCACGATGTAACTGGCTACATGGTGGATACCACGTAAGCGCAGGATATCGTGTGGTGACTCTGGACCTTCGGAGATCACTTCACCTTTCTCGATACGTTCACCTTCGAACACGTTCACCTGACGCCATTTCGGGATCATCTCTTCATGAGAATCACCTTGCTCTGGGGTAATGATCAGACGACGTTTGCCTTTGGTTTCTTTACCGAAGCTAATAACACCTGAGATTTCCGCCAGGATGGCAGGATCTTTTGGCTTACGGGCTTCGAACAAGTCGGCAACGCGTGGCAGACCACCCGTGATGTCGCGTGTTTTCGAGCTTTCTTGTGGAATACGGGCTAATACAGCACCGGCTTTTACGTTCGAACCATCAGTCACTTCAATAGTGGTGAAGCTGGGTAAGCGGATTTCCTGTAACGCACCGTCGTCCATTTCTAAAATTAACTTAGGTTCTTTCGCATTGGCCTTCGACAGGTCTTTCACCACAGTACGGGTTAAACCAGTCAGGTCGTCCTGCTGAACTTCAGTGTTGGTATCATCGATATCGCTATGCGACACCTTGGCACCACGTTCTACGATAATTGGGTGAGAGTGCGGATCCCAGCTTGCAACGATTTGGCCAGACACGATTTTCGCATTGTCGTCTGTGGCTAAAATAGAACCGTATGGCAGCTTGTAACGCTCTTTCTCACGACCCATGTCGTCGAACACTGTGACTTCGGCTGAACGTGAAGTGATAACAATTTTGTTGTCACTGTTACGTACGAACTTCGCATTGTGTAACTTCAGGATACCTGAGTTCTTCACTTGTACGCTGTTCTCAGCTGATGACCGTGATGCAGCACCACCGATGTGGAATGTACGCATCGTTAACTGTGTACCTGGCTCACCGATGGACTGAGCGGCGATAACGCCTACAGCTTCACCAGCGTTGATGATGTGGCCTCGGGCCAAATCACGACCGTAACACTTGGCACATACACCAAAGTTGGTCTGACAGGTAATTACAGAACGAACATAGACTTCGTCAATCGAGTGTTTTTCAATCGCATCACACAGCTTCTCGTCTAACATGGTGCCGTCTTCAACCAGCACTTCGCCAGTTGCAGGAACTACCACGTCGCCGATCACAACACGACCTAATACGCGCTCACGCAGACCTTCTACAACGTCACCACCTTCAATCAGTGGCTTCATCATGATGCCTTCTGTTGAGCCACAGTCAGATTCAGTCACGACTAAATCCTGTGCAACGTCAACCAGACGACGAGTCAGGTAACCGGAGTTTGCTGTTTTTAACGCTGTATCCGCCAAACCTTTACGAGCACCGTGAGTAGAGATGAAGTACTGAAGTACGCTCAGACCTTCACGGAAGTTCGCTGTAATTGGCGTTTCGATGATTGAACCATCTGGTTTAGCCATCAGACCACGCATACCGGCTAACTGACGGATCTGAGCTGGAGAGCCCCGTGCGCCAGAGTCGGCCATCATATAAACAGAGTTAAATGACGGTTGAGTGACTGTATTGCCATCGCGATCCACAACTGACTCTTTCGATAAGTTGTCCATCATCGCCTTAGATAAGGCTTCGTTGGCAGTTGACCAAATGTCGATGACTTTGTTGTACTTTTCACCGGCCGTTACTAAACCTTGTTGGAACTGGTCCTGGATCTCAGCCACTTCAGCTTCTGCAGCAGAAATGATATCAACCTTGGCTGCCGGGATGACCATATCGTCAATACCAACAGACACACCTGACAACATGGCGTAATGGAAACCTGTGTACATGATCTGATCCGCTAAAATAACGGTGTTTTTCAGACCAATACGACGGTAAGAGCCGTTCAGTAAACGTGAAATCTGTTTCTTACCCATAGCCTGGTTGATTGAATCAAAGGCTAAGCCTTCCGGCATGATGGAGTACAGAATCGCACGGCCTACTGTAGTGTCGCGTACTGCAGTCACAGAAGAACGGGTGCCGTCTTCGGCAATGGTCACTTCAGTAATACGTACTTTGACACGGGCGTGTAAGCTGGCAACACCGGCACGGAAAGCTTTTTCAGCTTCCTTGGCATGTTTAAAGATCATGCCTTCGCCCTTGGCGTTTACCGCATCACGCGTCATGTAATACAGACCCAATACAACGTCCTGTGAAGGAACGATGATTGGTTCACCGTTAGCTGGCGACAGAACGTTGTTCGTCGACATCATCAGCGCACGGGCTTCTAACTGAGCTTCAATGGTCAGAGGCACGTGAACGGCCATCTGGTCACCGTCGAAGTCGGCGTTGTATGCAGCACACACCAATGGATGTAACTGGATAGCCTTACCTTCGATCAGTACAGGTTCGAATGCCTGGATACCTAAACGGTGAAGTGTAGGAGCACGGTTTAACAGCACCGGATGTTCACGGATTACTTCGTCCAGAACGTCCCATACAGCGCCTTCTTCACGTTCAACCATCTTTTTAGCCGCTTTAATAGTAGTGGCTAAACCGCGGGCTTCTAACTTACCGTAGATGAAAGGCTTGAATAACTCTAAAGCCATTTTCTTTGGTAAACCGCACTGATGCAGACGTAAAGTAGGACCTACTGTGATTACAGAACGGCCTGAGTAGTCAACACGCTTACCTAACAAGTTCTGACGGAAACGACCTTGTTTACCTTTGATCATATCGGCCAAAGATTTCAGAGGACGCTTGTTCGAACCCGTGATAGCGCGACCGCGACGACCGTTGTCTAACAACGCATCTACAGCTTCCTGCAACATACGCTTTTCGTTACGTACGATGATATCAGGAGCTGACAGGTCTAAAAGACGCTTCAGACGGTTGTTACGGTTGATCACACGGCGGTATAAATCGTTCAGATCAGAAGTGGCAAAACGGCCACCGTCTAATGGAACTAAAGGACGCAGATCTGGTGGCAGTACTGGCAGTACTGTCATGATCATCCACTCTGGTTTGTTACCAGAAGTGTGGAATGCTTCCATCAGTTTCAGACGTTTGCTGATCTTCTTACGTTTGGTTTCAGAGTTGATGGTTGGCAACTCTTCACGCATTTGTTTGATCTCTGTTGCCAGTTCAATGCCACGTAAAATGTCCAGAATTGCTTCTGCACCCATTTTGGCTTCGAACTCGTCGCCGTGCTCTTCCAGCACGTCCAGATATTCTTCTTCAGTCAGCATCTGACGACGCTCTAAAGAAGTCATGCCTGGTTCAGTCACAACATAAGATTCAAAATACAGTACACGTTCGATATCACGTAATGTCATATCTAACAGCAAACCGATACGGCTTGGCAGTGATTTCAGGAACCAAATGTGGGCTGTTGGGCTGGCCAGTTCAATATGACCCATACGCTCACGACGTACTTTGGTCAGAGTGACTTCAACACCACATTTTTCACAGATCACACCACGGTGCTTTAAGCGTTTGTATTTACCACACAGACACTCATAGTCTTTTACCGGGCCAAAAATCCGTGCACAAAACAAACCATCGCGCTCTGGCTTGAAGGTACGGTAGTTGATCGTCTCAGGCTTTTTCACTTCACCAAAAGACCATGAACGGATCATGTCTGGTGAAGAAAGGCCGATACGAATCACATCGAACTCTTCAGTTTTAGTTTGTTGTTTCAGAAACTTTAATAAGTCTTTCACCTTTGCTCTCCTGTAAGAGGTTAACCAGCAAGGGGCGGCGTACCGCCCCGGACAATTCGATTAGTTTTCCTAACCGGGGTTATTCCTCTTCCAATTCGATGTTGATACCGAGTGAACGGATCTCTTTCATCAATACGTTGAAAGATTCTGGCATGCCTGGTTCCATGCGGTGGTCGCCATCCACGATGTTTTTATACATCTTGGTACGGCCATTCACGTCATCAGACTTGACTGTTAACATCTCTTGCAGCGTGTATGCTGCGCCGTATGCTTCCAGAGCCCACACTTCCATCTCACCGAAACGCTGACCACCAAACTGAGCTTTACCGCCCAATGGTTGTTGAGTAACCAGACTGTATGAACCAGTAGAACGGGCGTGCATCTTGTCATCAACCAAGTGGTTCAGTTTCAGCATGTACATGTAGCCAACAGTTACCTTACGTTCGAAGGTATTGCCGGTACGACCATCATACAATGTGATCTGACCGCTGGTCGGTAAGTCACCTAAAGCCAACAGTTCTTTGATTTCGCTTTCTTTGGCGCCATCAAACACCGGAGTAGCTACAGGTAAACCTTTACGCAGGTTTTCTGCTAAACGACGCACTTCGTCATCTGTGAAACTACTGATATTCACATCCTGACGGGATTCACCCAGCTCATAAACCTTTTTCAGGAAGGCACGGATTTCCGCAACTTCTTTCTGGTCTTTGATCATGCCGTCAATCTTGTCACCGATACCACGGGCCGCTAAGCCTAAGTGAGTTTCAAGGATCTGACCGATGTTCATACGAGACGGTACACCCAGCGGGTTCAGTACGATATCAACCGGCTGACCTTTTTCGTCATATGGCATGTCTTCAACTGGAACAATGGTAGAAACCACACCCTTGTTACCGTGACGACCGGCCATCTTGTCACCAGGCTGGATACGACGTTTCACAGCTAAGTACACTTTAACGATCTTCAGAACGCCTGGAGCTAAATCGTCACCCTGAACAATCTTGCGACGTTTGGCTTCGAATTTCTTATCGTATTCAATACGGATTTCTTCGTACTGAGCCGCTAATTGTTCCAGATCGTTTTGCTTATCTTCATCAGCCAGGCTGTAGCCTAACAGAGCATCACCACGTAAGCCGTTCAGCTTAGTGCGGTCAACGCCTGTGCTTTCAACCAGGTTGCGAGCACGTGAGAAGATACCTTCTTCAAGGATACGGAATTCTTCATTCAGGTCTTTCTTAGCCTGTTTGACTTCCATTTCTTCGATTTCACGGGCACGTTTGTCTTTTTCAACGCCATCACGGGTGAAGACCTGAACATCGATAACTGTACCAGTTACAGAGTTAGGCACACGTAATGAGCTGTCTTTTACGTCAGAAGCTTTTTCACCGAAGATAGCGCGTAACAGTTTTTCTTCCGGAGTCAGCTGGCTTTCACCTTTAGGTGTGACCTTACCAACCAGAATGTCGCCGCCTTTCACTTCAGCACCGATGTAAACGATACCGGCTTCGTCCAGCTTAGATAAAGCAGACTCACCTACGTTTGGAATATCGGCAGTGATTTCTTCAGGCCCTAACTTGGTATCACGAGCGATACAGCTCAGTTCCTGAATGTGAATAGTGGTTAAACGATCTTCCTGTACTAAACGCTCGGATAACAAGATCGAATCTTCGAAGTTGTAACCGTTCCACGGCATGAATGCCACGCGTAAGTTTTGACCTAAAGCCAGTTCACCTAAGTCCGTAGACGGACCATCAGCCAGTACATCACCACGTTCAATCGGCTCACCATGGTTTACACATGGGCGCTGGTTGATACAGGTGTTCTGGTTAGAACGGGTGTATTTAGTCAGGTTGTAGATGTCGATACCGGCTTCACCGGCTACCATTTCTTCTTCGTGTACTTTAATTACGATACGGCTGGCGTCGACATAGTCAACAGTACCACCACGTTTCGCAACAACAGTTACACCAGAGTCTTTGGCTACAACACGTTCTACACCAGTACCTACTAACGGCTTATCAGCACGTAATGTAGGAACGGCCTGACGTTGCATGTTTGAACCCATTAATGCACGGTTGGCGTCATCGTGTTCCAGGAACGGGATCAGAGCAGCAGCAACAGATACGATCTGCTGTGGTGCAACGTCCATATACTGAACCTTGTCAGCCGGCATTAAGGTGAATTCGTTTTTGTAACGGCACGGTACTAAATCTTCAACCAGACGGTTTTCTGCGCTTAACTCGGCGTTCGCCTGAGCGATAACAAAGTTACCTTCTTCAATCGCAGATAAGAAATCGACTTCGTCAGTCACAATACCATCTTCAATACGACGGTAAGGTGTTTCGAGGAAACCGTATTCGTTGGTTTGAGCAAACATAGACAGCGAGTTGATCAAACCGATGTTTGGACCTTCTGGCGTCTCGATTGGACAAACACGACCGTAGTGTGTTGGGTGAACGTCACGTACTTCGAAGCCTGCGCGCTCACGGGTCAAACCGCCCGGGCCTAACGCAGAAATACGACGTTTGTGCGTTACTTCTGACAGTGGGTTGTTCTGGTCCATAAACTGAGACAGTTGGCTTGAACCAAAGAACTCTTTCACCGCAGCAGAAATAGGCTTAGCGTTGATCAGATCCTGTGGCATTACAGCGTCCAGATCACCTAAAGACAGGCGCTCTTTTACTGCACGTTCCACACGAACTAAACCAACACGGAATTGGTTTTCGGCCATTTCACCGACAGAACGGATACGTCTGTTACCTAAGTGGTCGATATCGTCCACTTCGCCTTTACCGTTACGAATGTCGATTAAGACCTTCATTACAGCCAGAATATCGTCTTTGGATAAAACGCCTACGCCTTTACCTTCTTCGAAGTCAACACGACGGTTGAACTTCATACGACCTACAGTAGACAGGTCATAACGATCTTCAGAGAAGAACAGGTTTTCAAATAAAGTTTCAGCAGCTTCACGCGTTGGTGGCTCGCCTGGACGCATCATACGGTAGATTTCTACCAATGCTTCCATGCGGTTGCTGCTTGGATCGATCCGGATGGTTTCAGAAATATAAGAACCTTGGTCCAAATCGTTAATGTAAAGAGTTTCGAAACTTTCGTAGCCCGCTTTTGCTAGTTTTGCTAACAGCTCCAGTGTGAGCTCTGCGTTCGCCTCGGCAATAATCTCTCCGGTTGAACGGTCAGCGTAATTTTTTGATAAAACGCGGCCTACTACATATTCATGTGGAACTTCCATCAGTGTCATGCCAGTTTTTTCTAACTGACGCACATGACGGGCAGTAATACGACGACCAGCTTCTACTATCACTTCGCCATCGTTGTCTTTGATATCAAAAGCAGCTGTTTCACCACGTAAGCGGTTTGCGACCACTTCCATCAACAGTTTGCCGTCTTTAATTTCAAAACGGGTGCTTTCGAAGAAAGTACTTAAAATTTCTTCAGTACTTAAGCTCAGCGCACGTAATAAAATAGTGGCTGGCAATTTGCGGCGACGATCGATACGCACGAACAGGTTATCTTTGGCATCGAACTCAAAGTCTAACCATGAACCACGGTAAGGGATCACGCGAGCATTGTATAAAACCTTGCCGGAGGAGTGAGTCTTGCCACGGTCGTGGTCAAAGAATACACCCGGGCTACGGTGCAGCTGAGAAACGATAACACGTTCAGTACCATTGATTACAAAGGTACCGTTTTCAGTCATCAATGGGATTTCGCCCATATAGACTTCTTGTTCACGGATATCTTTGATTGTACCTGGCACTTCTTTATCAAATAACACCATGCGCAGTTTGACACGCAGCGGAGCTGAGTAAGTCACACCACGAATTTGGCACTCTTTGACGTCAAAAACCGGCTCGCCAATGCGGTAGCTGACATATTGCAGCTCGGCACTACCTGAGTAGCTTTTAATTGGGAATACAGAACGGAATGCAGCTTCTAAGCCGTATCCACCTTCTGGATCAGGTTCGATAAATTTGCTGAACGATTCAATTTGAATCGACAACAGATATGGCACATCCAGCACTTGTGGACGTTTGCCGAAGTCCTTACGGATACGTTTCTTTTCAGAATAAGAGTAAGTCATGGGGTTCCTCAGCTAGCTGATTTTTTACCCTACCTACCCTCTAGGGGCGGCTTGAATGTCGCCGACATGGCAACATTAGGGTGGGGAAAATCAATGTCCCACAGCGCAAAAAGGCCGGTGGTTATTTCACCACCAGCCTAGCCTGAAATCAGGCGTATAATCTAGAAAAATCTAGATTATTTAACTTCAACAGTAGCACCAGCTTCTTCTAACTCTTTCTTCAGAGCTTCAGCTTCGGCTTTAGAAACTGCTTCTTTAATTGCAGCTGGAGCAGCTTCAACTAAATCTTTAGCTTCTTTCAGGCCTAAACCAGTAGCGCCGCGAACAGCTTTGATTACTGATACTTTGTTAGCGCCAACAGCTGCCAGAATTACGTTGAATTCTGTTTGTTCTTCAACAGCAGCAGCTGGACCAGCAGCAACTGCAACAGCAGCAGCAGCAGAAACGCCGAACTTTTCTTCCATAGCGCTAACTAATTCAACAACTTCCATTACAGACATTGCTGCGATAGCATCTAAGATTTGATCTTTAGTAACTGACATTGCTCAGATTCCTAAATTAAGGGGACGTATCCCGTATTAAACTTTAATTCCAAACGAAACGTAAAATTACGTTGTTTAGGCTTGTTTTTGGTCGCGAACTGCGGCGATGGTACGTACCAATTTGCCGGCTGCTGCTTCTTTCATAGTGCTCATTAAACGTGCAATAGCTTCGTTGTACGTTGGCAACGATGCTAAAACGTCAATGCTAACTGTGGCGCCATTGAAGGCTGCGCCTTTCAGCTCAAACTTAGCATTTTCTTTCGCGAAATCTTTGAAGATACGCGCTGCAGCACCTGGGTGCTCTTTAGAGAATGCAATCAGTGTTGGGCCAACGAACGCGTTGCTTAAACACTCGAACTCGGTGCCAGCTACTGCACGGCGTACCAGCGTGTTACGGACAACTTTCATCCATACGCCAGCTTCACGGGCCTGCTTACGCAGATCAGTGATTTTGCCTACAGTAACACCGCGAGCGTCTGCAACTACCGCAGATAAAGCACCTATGGCAGCTTCCTGAACTTCAGCAACGATCGCTTTTTTGTCATCAAGCTTAATAGCCATTGGCTCTTAACTCCTGGTTCTTCCAGACGGTATTGTCTGGTTGCCTACACAACGTTAAGCAGTAAAACTTACTGTTTAACGCGCGATTTACGGTGAGAGCCAGATTGATAGGAATCTTTCTGGGGCTAACACCGTCTGCGTAGGTTGTGCTTTTAAGCCACGCCTTTTTAGAAAATTTGCGGCACCTACGGTCTTGGACGGAAGCCGGAAACTTTGTAAACAAAGTCCGGCTTCTACCCGAATTTTTGAGCGCGAGATTATAAAATAACCACACGCTCCTGTAAAGCAGCTATTTCAGAGGACTGAATTAGATTTTGGCGTCTAAAGAAGCCTGATCTAAAACGATACCTGCGCCGTGAGTCGTAGAAATGGTTACTTTCTTGATGAAAACACCTTTTGCTACAGATGGCTTAGCACGCTTTAATGCAACTAACAGAGCTTCGATGTTCTCTTTCAGTTTGTCAGTGTCGAAGTTAACCTTACCAACTGTAGAATGGATGATACCATTCTTGTCGTTACGGTAACGAACCTGACCAGCTTTAGCATTTTTCACTGCTTCAGCAACGTTTGGAGTCACTGTGCCAGTTTTAGGGTTAGGCATTAAACCACGTGGGCCTAAGATCTGACCTAACATACCAACAACACGCATTGCGTCTGGAGAAGCGATAACAACATCAAAGTTCATCTCGCCTTTCTTAACTAATTCAGCTAAGTCTTCCATACCCACGATGTCAGCGCCTGCAGCTTTAGCAGCTTCAGCGTTAGCACCCTGAGTGAACACAGCAACACGTACAGTGCGGCCGGTACCGTGTGGTAACACAGTAGCGCCACGAACGTTTTGGTCTGACTTACGAGCGTCGATACCCAGGTTGATAGCAACATCAACTGATTCAACGAACTTGCCAGCTGTTAATTCTTTTAATAACGCAACTGCGTCATTGATCGCGTATTCACGAGTAGAATCTACTTTTGAACGGATTAATTTAGCACGCTTTGATAATTTAGCCATTGATTAACCCTCCACCACTAAGCCCATTGAACGGGCAGTACCAGCAATAGTGCTCAGTGCTGCTTCGTCAGTACCCGCTGTTAAGTCAGCACGTTTGATCTTAACGATCTCTTCCAGCTGAGCAACAGTTACTTTACCCACTTTCTGGGTATTAGGACGGCCTGAACCACCTTTTAAACCAGCAGCTTTCAATAATAAGAAAGAAGCAGGTGGGGTGCGGGTTTCAAATGTAAATGAGCGGTCGCTGTATACAGTGATCACTACTGGAATAGGCATGCCTTTTTCCAGTGACTCTGTACGGGCGTTGAAGCCTTTACAGAATTCCATGATGTTCACACCGTGTTGACCCAATGCTGGACCAACTGGTGGCGACGGGTTTGCCATACCAGCTTTAACTTGTAATTTTACAAGTGCCGTGACTTTCTTTGCCATGTTTCACCTCAATTTAGGGTCTCAGCCTCGTAAGTGCGAGGACACTTACTCAAACGGCTCCCCTGACGTTAAAAAAGGCCGCGATTATATTTTAATCAGCGGCCCGTTACAAACTATTTCTGCTTAGGCTTTTTCGACCTGGCCAAATTCCAGTTCAACAGGAGTAGAGCGACCGAAAATCAACACGGACACCTTCACGCGGCTTTTCTCGTAATCCACTTCTTCTACTACGCCGTTAAAGTCAGCAAATGGACCTTCAGTCACACGTACCACTTCACCAGCTTCGAACAGAGTCTTAGGTTTCGGCTTATCAGCGTTATCCTGCAGACGGTTCAGAATAGTGTCAGCTTCTTTCTGGCTGATAGGTGCCGGACGGTCTGAAGTACCACCGATGAAACCTAATACGCGTGGCACACTTTTCACTAAGTGCCATGCTTCTTCACACATTTCCATCTGTACTAATACGTAGCCAGGGAAAAATTTGCGTTCAGACTTACGTTTCTGACCAGCGCGCATTTCAACAACTTCTTCAGTTGGAACCAGCACTTCGCCAAACTTGTCTTCCATTTGCTGGATCTTGATATGCTCACGCAATGAAGTCGCTACGCGCTGTTCAAAACCCGAAAAAGCCTGAACTACATACCAACGCATTTTTCCTGACATAACTTAGATCCCCAGACCTGTGATAAATGATACAAGGCTTAATAAAATTGAATCTAAGCCCCAAAGTAATAATGCAACAATCAAGGTCGCAACCATTACGATAATAGTGGTTTGCATTGTTTCCTGACGGGTTGGCCATACAACTTTGCGAACTTCAGTTCTGGCTTCTTTCGCAAACTCAATAAATGCAGCGCCTTTGCTGGTCTTGGCTGCAATAAAAGCGGCCAGGCCGACTAAAACCACTATGCTTGCAGCTTTTTCAACTGCAGAAAACTCATATATATAGTTCGCTGCGACCATCAGGGTCAGCAGAACTAAGACGCTCAGCCACTTGACTAAATCTAAGCCGCCTTTTGGGGTTTCACTCGTTGCATTCATGCTTTAACTCACTTTCCCATGGCTTGTTGTTACAAGCTACTACTTCGACTAACGTGCAAAACACCTTAGCGCCTAATATAAGTGGCAGGGGCGGAGGGATTCGAACCCCCAACCATCGGTTTTGGAGACCGCTGTTCTACCAATTGGAACTACGCCCCTACAGAAAATTGTGCCAACTACCAAAGCAGTCCCACAAAAATAGCCGCTCATTATACTGTCTTAGACGACTAAAACAAGATAAGGATCCGACTTGAAACTATTTAATCAGGATTAGCTGTGCGGAACTCAAGCCTGTTGTTCTGAATTTTCCGGCTTTAGTTAACAAAGGCTATATAAAAAAGGGCCCCAGTGGAGCCCTTTTCAAGTTCTGACTATTACGCCAGTACTTTAGATACTACACCAGCACCTACTGTGCGGCCACCTTCACGGATGGCGAAGCGTAAACCTTCGTCCATCGCGATTGGGTTGATAAGCTCTACAACAAACTTCAGGTTGTCGCCTGGCATTACCATCTCTACGCCTTCTGGCAGTTCTACTGAACCAGTCACGTCTGTTGTACGGAAGTAGAACTGTGGACGGTAACCTTTGAAGAATGGAGTATGACGACCACCTTCTTCTTTTGATAATACGTACACTTCACCTTCGAACTTGGTGTGTGGCTTGATTGAACCTGGCTTCGCTAATACCTGACCACGTTCTACGTCTTCACGTTTAGTACCACGTAACAGCGCGCCGATGTTCTCGCCTGCACGACCTTCGTCTAACAGTTTACGGAACATTTCTACACCAGTACAAGTAGTCGTCACTGTGTCTTTCAGACCAACGATTTCTACTGACTCGCCTACTTTTACGATACCTTGCTCTACACGGCCTGTTACTACAGTACCACGACCAGCAATTGAGAATACGTCTTCGATTGGCATGATGAATGGCTTATCAATCGCACGTACTGGCTCTGGGATGTAAGAATCTAAAGCTGCTGCCAGCTCAAGGATTTTTGGTTCCCAAACTGCATCGCCTTCCAGACCTTTTAAAGCTGAACCACGGATTACCGGCAGGTCATCACCTGGGAAATCGTAGTCTGACAGAAGTTCACGAACTTCCATCTCCACCAGCTCTAACAGCTCTTCATCATCAACCATGTCACATTTGTTCATGAATACAACGATGAAAGGTACACCTACCTGACGAGATAACAGGATGTGCTCACGTGTCTGTGGCATTGGGCCGTCAGTCGCTGCTACTACCAGGATTGCGCCGTCCATCTGAGCAGCACCAGTGATCATGTTCTTCACATAGTCAGCGTGACCTGGGCAGTCTACGTGGGCGTAGTGACGAGTTGGTGTATCGTATTCAACGTGAGAAGTGTTGATCGTGATACCACGAGCTTTCTCTTCTGGCGCTTTGTCGATTTGATCGAAAGCGAATGCCTGACCACCGTAGTGCTTGGCCAGTACGTTAGTGATAGCAGCAGTTAAAGTAGTTTTACCGTGGTCAACGTGACCGATGGTGCCTACGTTAACGTGCGGTTTATTACGTTCGAATTTAGCCTTAGCCATAAATAGACCCTTTTTAGCAAACGGTGGTTGTATGAAATAAGTGTTTTTTGATTGTAAAGCAAGAGAGGCTTTTAAGATGGTGCTGATACCCAGAATCGAACTGGGGACCTCATCCTTACCAAGGATGCGCTCTACCGCCTGAGCTATATCAGCAACGTGATCTGTTTGGAGCGGGCAGCGGGAATCGAACCCGCATCATCAGCTTGGAAGGCTGAGGTAATAGCCATTATACGATGCCCGCGGCCTACTCGTAGCTATTGTACTGAAAATGGTGGAGGGGGAAGGATTCGAACCTTCGAAGGCAGTGCCGGCAGATTTACAGTCTGATCCCTTTGGCCACTCGGGAACCCCTCCACTATACTAATGGTGCCGCTTATCCGAGTCGAACGGATGACCTACTGATTACAAGTCAGTTGCTCTACCAACTGAGCTAAAGCGGCACTACGTCAGTGGGTGCGAATTCTAGTGGAATGCCCCACCCCACGCAACAGGAAATAAAAAAAAACTTATAAATTAAGGCCTGAATGCTCAATAAGTACACAAAATGGTCAATTCGGCTGAATATAACGGGCTAATCCCTGAAAGATCAATTGAGGTTCGAGCTGAATAGGCAGATCGGTCAGGTATTTTTGTAGAAGCCTGGCATCGCCACCCGTTAAGATAATCCGCTGTGTTGGTTTAATTGCATAGGCATGCCGGATAGCCCCAACTAAAGCAGCAATAGCGCCCTGATACAAAGCTGTGGCTGTGTCGGTTGCCGGGCATAATTGCTCTGTTTCCAACTCCGCCGAAAATACTTTGGCGGTTTTGCTTAACACAGCTTCTTGCTGCAGTTTTTGCCCGGCCAAAATCCAGCCGCCCTGATGCGCACCAGCAGCACTTAACCAATCAATAGTTAAAGCTGTACCAGCGTCTGCTATTAACAGATCTGTATTGGGATGTATCTCTGCTGCTGCCACTAAAGCCAGCCAGCGATCCACCCCTAATAAATGCGGCTGCTGATAACTGTTAATAACGCCAAAAGCCTGAGCTTCACTGCGGATTTGGATAAAAGGAATTGCAGATGGAATTTGCTCACGTATTGCCAACACCCGGCTGTCAGCCGCCACACTGGCACAGTACACAGCTTTTATTGACGACCACTGCTCTGCACAGATGTTTTCCAGTTGTATTTCGCTCAGTTGTCCGCCAGCAGCTAAACGGGCTTTGCTGCGGCTATTGCCTATATCCAGTAATAATTCCATCACAGCGCCTTTCTTAAGCTAAGTTCACCGCCATAAAAGCTTTGCTTCTGGCCATTGATATCCAGCACCAGCCCGCCCTGAGCATCCACACCAGCACAAAGACCAGTGATGATTTGACTGCCACTGGATAAAGTCACTTGCTCACCGGCAAATTGATCCAACTGATTAAACTCCTGCACATAACCCACAAAACCCTGCTGGCTAAACTGCTGCAACTCCAGCACCAGCTGATGCTGCAACAAAGCCACCAATAAATTGCGGTCTATGGGCTGACCTAAAGCTGAAGTTAAATCAGCCCAGGGTTGATCCACAGCTTTATCTGTGTGATCCGGCATACGGATATTTAAGCCTAAACCTATGACGACATCACACTGAGCATGAGTCTGCCCGGCCAACTCCACTAAAATGCCACCAAGTTTTTTATGTTCTATATATAAGTCATTTGGCCACTTTAACCGCACCGGTAATTGCCACTGCTGTTGCAGCACTTTGGCAACGGCAAGCCCTACCACTAAACTTAACCCCATAGCAGCCTGTATGCCTTGCTCCAGCTGCCAATACATTGAAAAATACAAATTGCAGCCAAAAGGCGAAAACCACTGTTTACCACGCCGACCTCGACCCGCAGTCTGAGCTTCAGCCACCAGCACAGCACCTTTTTCCGGCACTACCCCATCTTTGAGTTTTTGCATCAGCTGGCTGTTGGTTGAATCAGTGACCGATTGCACCCACACCGGTGCCTGTTGTTGCTGTTGTTGTTTAATCAATGCGGCATCAAGCAACTGCACAGGTTGCGCAAGGCGATAGCCTTTGCCTTTTATTTTGTATAAATCCAGACCGTACTGCTGCAATTGCTCTAAATGTTTGGCGACAGCAGTGCGGCTAATACCCAACTGCTCCCCCAGCCACTGCCCGGAACACAAAGCGCCATCAGCCAGATAATGCACCAGTTGTCGCTGTACAATCAGGCTATGGGGCAAGGTTTTACGTGGTTCATTAGCCAAGTAAGCGCACCTCAGGTTCGAGCTGAACAGCAAAAGTAACTGCAACTTTTTGCTGTATCAGCGCAATCATCTGCTTTAAATCTGCAGCTGTGCCCAGCCCAAAATTCACCAGCACCAGCGCTTGTTTTTCATAACAACCGACATCGCCAATACGCTGACCTTTTAAGCCCACTTGTTCTATCAGCCAGCCTGCCGCCAATTTGACCAAACCATCAGCTTGTGGATAAAACGGTATCGCAGGATAAGCATGCTGAATGGTTTCAAACACAGTGTGGCTGACCACAGGGTTTTTAAAAAAGCTGCCGCAATTAGGCAATACCGCAGGGTCAGGCAACTTGGATTGACGCACTGCAATGACGGCTTGTGCCACTTCAGCAACACTGCTGTGTTGATTTAAATGCTCCAACCCTTTGTAGCCTAATTTCGGCTGACCTTGTTTTTTCAGAGTTAAACCGACAGCCACAATGACGCCCTGACCGGCAAGAGCCGTTTTGAAAATGCTGTCACGGTAGGCAAAACCACAATCACCTTTGCTTAAACGCCGTACCTCACAGCTTTGCCAATGAAAAAAATCGACATAATCACAACAATCCGCCAACTCAGCACCATAAGCACCTATATTTTGTACCGGAGCTGCACCTACAGAGCCTGGGATCAAGGATAAATTTTCTAATCCCCACCAGCCCTGAGCTACGGTCCAACTGACCAGTTGATGCCAGTTGTCCCCTGCTTCTATATGCAGTTGTACATTCTTTTCATCTTCTGACAGCACAGTCCGGCTTTTGGCTAAATAACGTAAAACAGTCTGAGTTTGATTGCTCAGGAAAATGCTGTTGCTACCCTCGCCTAACAATAAAGGTGTGGCTTGTGGCTGATAAGCCATTAATTCAGCCAAAGACTCCAGCTCAACCAATTCGGCAAGCTGTGTATCCAGGGCAAAAGTGGAATAGGGTTTAGCAGAGAGCTGCTGTAACAGACGCATAAAAACACCAAAGAACCAAAGTGCGCTTATTCTACTGGTTCCACAGCGACAGGCCAAAAAAATCTCAGTGCGAACCGTCGAAAACCTGATTAACCCCTGACTAAAACTATGGCATGATGGCGCCAAACAGGTCCAACCAGAGAGTTTTATGTTACATCACACTTTTATCAAAGTCCGGGGTTATCACCTGGACGGCTACCAACACGTCAATAACGCCCGCTATTTGGAGTTTCTGGAAGAAGCCCGCTGGGGGTATCTGGAACAACATGGCGATATAGAGCATTTCGAACAGCTGGGTCTGGCCTGGGTGATCGTCAATATCAATATTAACTACAGAGCTCAGGCTACCATGGGCCAGCAACTGCGTATTGATACCGAATTCAGCGTCATCAACACCAAAAGCTCCATCATTCATCAGAAAATCTGGCTGGAAGGTACGGATACCTTAGTAGCTGACGCCAATATCACTTTTGTCTGCCTGGATAAACAAACCGGTCGGGCTGTGGTGATTGAAGGGGATTTAAAGCAGCGTCTTGAGCCACGTCTGGCCAACCAGACCGCCAGTTAAAGCAAAAAAGAGAAAGCCAGTCCTTTGGCTTTCTTTGATTACATCAACCTCTGCCTGTTAATACGGGCTGCTGCATGTATAGAAACTCTCTTTACTGCTATCCATACTAATACGGGCTGGTTGGTGTATAGAAGCTTGCTTTACTGCCATCCAGACTGATGCGGGTTGGCACTATAGACGTGCTGTTATTGATCAGATTGTACTGATCGCCGCTCACCAGTTTGTAACGCAGCAAGTTATTCACCTTCACAGGCAAACCACAGCTGGTTTGGACGTACTGAGTCTGGGCATCAGATTTCAGGATATAGACTTCGTTAGTCCCATCCACTATGCCTTGACCGGCACTGTTCACAAACAAAGACGTCGCTTCTGATATAGCCACTACACGACTGGCTGCGCCGACTTTAGCCTGAAACACCATAGAGCGTCCCATCCGGTCACGCTGACGGAAGTGGGTATCGTTGATCACTCCTTGCAGCGCAGGGAAATTCAGGAAGCCCGTACTGATATTGATGGTTTCATGACAAAAGTCCGTCACAGCTTCAGCACTGATAGCACCAGCTACACCATCCGGATCATAAATATGCTGACTCAACACATGATCACCAGCCGAAGTGCCACCTACTACACCGCCTTTGTCATACACGTGCTGAATAGCAGCTTGCACCTTAGTACCTTTCCAGGCATTCAGATAAGCCGACTGATCACCACCAGCCAACCAGACAAACTCAGCAGAGCGGATAGCCCAGTCGACATAATCTGTATTGGCTTTAGTCACAGTATCAACAATGATGGTTTCGACAGAAGCGGCATTGGTTAAGCCTTGCAAATAAGTGTTGTAAGCATTAGTTCCAGAAGTCCGCAGTACGACTATATTACCGCCTTGAATATGTGGCCCAACTCTTAAGCTAAAGGCATTATCCACATCAGTACCGCCCCCCATTAACAACAAGGCAGGATTAGATAAAGTGACACAGGTATCAGTGCCAGAGCCTGTGATATAGCTGGTTAAATTGCTTGGTTTTGACGGTCGTGCCCCATAGTTACAGCCTCCTGTTGGAGGTGGATTTTCGCCACCTCCGCCCCCTGTGTTACCAACAAAGTTTGCGTTCAACTGATAAGTACCAGTACCACTGTATCGTGTGACTTTAATGTAATGGCGCCCTGCAGGTGATGCGGTATAAGTGCCACTCTCCGGGTTGGCACTACTTTGTCCCGACATAATATAACTACCAGAGCTGCGATACAGATACCAATCAAAGTCTTTGCCTGAGCCATGACTTAAACTGACACTGATATCTCCTGTTGCTGTGGTATCAAAATAATACCAATCCTGGTCTGAACTACTGCCTATGCTGGCCGCTACCGCTGTGCCACTACACAAGGCGCCATCAGCCGTGCCTTCGGTATTATTACTTTCACTTTCTTGTTGCAAACAAGCGAAGCTGTGGCTGCTAAATAGCAGCGCCAACACGCCTAAGAGAGGTGCTTTCATTTTTATTTTCCTGCTTCTTTTTATGATTTAAAACGGCCAAAAGGCCATGGTTTTACAGGCAGCCGAAAAGCTGCATATAAAATTCGGTCAGATTAGTTGCGGGTATTTATTCGTCGAACCACTCGGATAAGTGGTAATCAGTGGAGCACGCATGCAAATTTGCCGGAGCTGCTGTCCGGGCAAATGTTACTGAGCAGGCGTGAATTGAAGTCATAAAGGGTCAAAACTAAATAAGCGATGTCATTTAATATTTATGCATTTGCTTTTTCTGTCAAGGCGAAATAGTGAACTACTGCTAAATTGCTTTTAGCTTTCGGGCGCTTAACCGCAAAACTCATGACAATAAAAGTGCTGCTATGTAAAGCTAAGTACTTGTTAAACAAAAGAGTGGTTGGTATGGAATTAATTAGCTGGGAAGACTTTGGTGTAGTTGAACTCAGAGTGGGTACTGTCATTGAAGTCGCGGATTTTCCGGAAGCCCGCAAAGCGGCTTATAAGTTAAAAGTAGATTTTGGTGCTGACATCGGCGTGAAGCAATCCAGTGCTCAAATCACAACGCTATACAGCAAAGAGCAATTGTTAGGTAAACAGGTCATTGGTGTGGTGAACTTCCCGCCTAAACAAATAGGACCTTTTCGCTCTGAATGCCTGATCACGGGGTTTTACCGACCCGATGGCGCTGTGGTATTGGCTATACCTGAACAAGAAGTACCCGATGGCAGTAAATTAGCCTAAAGCATTAGCCCATAACGCCAGCTTCTGCTCTTTGCTTTGGCTGGCATGGGCAGGGCTGCTGGAAGGTAGTTGAAGATACTCGATGTCAGTGCGGTGTTTCAGCAATGGCAGCAGATGACGCTTAAACTCTTCTGCTGCTTTGGCGCCGTTAAAACACACCTTTAGGATCTGCGGTTGTGCTTCAAGCAATTGCGGTATCGCATTACAAATCACAGTGCTTTTTTTAATGGCACTATCCAGACTGCCCGGCCGCTCACAGTGTGCGATGACATCCCACAGTGCTACGCCTTGTTCGGTTAGCAACTGACAACGCTGCTGATACCCAAGCTCAACCGGAATACCAAACAGCTGCTGCATAAAAGGCCAGAATAAATTGCGTGGATGGGCGTAATAACGTTGCTCAAGCAGAGAGGCTGCGCCAGGCATACTGCCGAGCAACAGGAGACGAGGCCTGGTTCCAATAATTGGTGCCAGGCCCGTTAATAACTCAGACGACATAAATTAAATTTTCAGACCTGGCTGATACTGAAGGGCTTTTTGCCAAGCCATTTCGGCCTGCATAGGTTCGCCATCTTGCTCTGCACAGTAAGCGAGAGTCGCATACAGTACTGCATCTTCTTTGTGATCCCGTAACCAGTGCTGCAGCTGTTTACGCAGCAATACCACATGGCGCTTTAACGGAATTTGTTTCAACACTGGCCATGCCAAAGGCAAGTCACTGTACGCTAAGTTATCAACCAGCAGCTTTTCAGCCTGCTCTACCTGACCTGCTTTGACTTTCGCCCAGACCCGACCCAATACAGCAGCCATAGACTTACGTTCTTTCGACGGCAAAGCCAGCCAATAATCACTGCTTTCATCAAACACGCCCTGGGCCGCCAGATTACGGATGGCCTGCGGATAAATCTGATAACGCTGCGCTTGCCATTGCACTTTGGTAAACCACTTTTGCTCTATGGCTTTCAGTACCGTATGGAAAACCTCAATATTATGACCGGCGGCTAAAAGCGCCTGGAAATACAAAGGCGCTAATAAAGGCGCATCTGCAGGCAACAGCATATGAGGTTGCAATAACTCCAGCGCAGCTTTGGCCTGATTCTGGCGCAGCAATAAATCTGCTTTGACATAACAACTCTGAGCCTGGGTTGCATCCAGCTGTTCAGCCAATTGCATAGCTTTAGTGGCATGTCCGGCCTGCAAAGCGGCATAGCAGGCCATACTTTGGCGTAACATAGTAAATTCTGGCATAGCGTCAGAGCGGTCAAAATACTGTTCAGCATCCTGAAAACGACCTGCAGCCAAGGCCAAAGCGGCTTGTTCAAAAGCCAAACGGGCTTTGCGCTGCTGACGGCCACGAAATGGATTGAGAGTCCAGTTACGAAAACCCAAAAACGGCCGCAAAATTCGTAACGTCAGCCATAACAAACTCAGGCTTAACAATAAAATGATGGCAAAACCCACCAGCGTCATTTCGATTGTCCATGGACCCAGCACCAGCATCAGATAACCCGGATTCTGCGTCAGCCATGGCCCCAGCCACATGGCAGCAGCCAGCAGCAAAACCACTATTAGCAACCGGATCATGGCTTGCTCTCCACCATACTCTCCACCATGCTTTGACGCATGACCTGATCAAGCACAGCGCTGGATTGCAAAGCGGCAGGCGCTGGAAAAGCCACAGGCAAAGCAGCCAGTTGGACTAATTGCTCTGATGCAGCTTTGACTTTTGGATCAACAGCAGCAAAATAACGCTGTAAGGTATCCATCGCCTGCTGTAATGCAGCCTGATACAACTCGTTCTGATACTTCATTGCCGCCAGTTCAGCCAGCAACAGCTGTTGCTGTAAGGTGTTACGCAAACTCAGTTGCTCGCCTGCAGATAACACAGACAAATCTTCCGGCTGAGTTGGACGCACATGCACTAACGAACTCCAGAATGAATTCCAGTGCTGAAGTAAGGTGGATTGCCAGTCAGAGCTACTGGCAACTACAGGCGCTGCATCATCCAGTTCACGCTCACTTTGACGTAGCGGTAAATCATTCGCAGCTTTACGCAGGCTGGTTAAACCCAGTTGAATTTTGGCGACATCAGGCAAGGTGTTTTTTTGCAGTTCAGCTAAATCAGTCTGAATTGCCTGACGTAACGGCTGCATGCTGTTGTCCTGCAATAAGGCCAGCTGCTGTTCAGCGCCTTGCAATAAACGTAAGGCCGCTGGCATGTCTTGCTCTAACCAGATTTTTTGTCCGGCCAGTTGCAACAGCTGCTGAATTTGCCATAACTGCCAGGTACGGCCGTTGCTCAACTGTTTTTTACTTTCCAGTTGCAGTTGCAGCAGAGCTTGTTGTTGCTGCTGATCCAAAGCGCCTTGTTGTTTTTGCTGGTCAACAACTAATGCCAGTTGCTGCTGTAATTGATCGGTCAGTTGCTGATGTTGCTGTTTGCCTTGTTCAGTTTGTTGCAGTTGCTGCTGTTGCAATACTCGCTGCTGTTGCTGCAAAGCAGTCCACTGCGGCCATAACCACCAAATCGCTGCGGCAATGGCAGCGACCAAAATCAAATTCAATACTAAAGAAAACCATGCAACAGCACGGCCTGTTTTAGCTGCTGGTACCGGAGCATTTTTAATCGGGTCTTTTTTAACCGGATCAGGTTTAGCCGGACCTTGGGAGAGTGGAGATTCAGAGGCGGTAACAGCCACCGGCGTATCAGTCATGACAAGTTCCTCTTAACTGGCAAATAGCCTCCAGTAACGCCTGATCATTGGCACTGGCTGACAAATAAATACGGGATCCGTCGATCCCAAGTTCTATAGCGGCTTCTTTCATCCGCGGGCTGACCATTATCCATAACTGTTGCTGTAACCAGCTATGTTGCTCTTTTGGCAATAACTCAAAAATAAGCTGTAAAATTTCGTTACTGGTGACCACAATACATTGAATATGTTGCTGATGCCACTGGTCTGACAAGCTTTGTCCATCTAAAGGTAAAGGCACTCTGCGATAACTTTGCACATAATGAATATGAGCGCCCCGCTGTTGTAAGCCTTTTTTAATCAGCTCGCGGCCCGCGTTGCCCCTTACTATCACAATGTGTTTGTCAGCTACATCCTGTAGCTGCGGTAAAGCCAACAACCCTTCACTACGCTGATCCTGCGGCACCAGCACTTCGCGGCCACTGCATTTTTCCAGCACTGTGGCAGTCGTAGTTCCAACGGCCACTAAAGGCGCAGTGATTTTTTTGCAATCGTATTGTTGCTGCAAACAGCTGACCGCGCTGACGCTAACAAAAATCACCTGATCGGCCTGTTCCAGCATAGTGCCGGCTTTGGCTTTTAACGGCACTAATTGGGTGGTGATCAAAGGTTGATACAAATACGGAATGGCCAGCTCATCCAAACTGGCCAGCAACTGATCCGCCTTGCCCGCTGGTCTGGTGATCAGTACCGGGCTTAGTGGATCAAGTAACGGGGCAGACACGCCAATCAGGCCTGACGGTAGACCGCATCTAAAATGCGATCTGCGCCTAACGCCAGTAATTGTTCAGCCAGTTGAGTCCCCAACTGCTCAGCTTGAGTCGCTTCCCCTTTGATTTCTGAACGTAAAATTTCAGAACCATCCAACTGTCCGACCAAACCACGCAGCCAAAGTTCATTCTGCTGAAGTACGGCAAAAGCACCAATAGGCACCTGACAACCACCCTGCAGCTTACGGTTCATCGCCCGTTCGGCCAATACACAAATGCGGGTTTCCTGATGTTCCAGCGGAGCTAACAACTGTTGAACTACCAGATCATCACTACGGCATTCAATACCTACAGCACCCTGACCATTGGCCGGCAAACTGGTGCCAACCTCCAGAAAGCTGGCAATACGGGCTTCAAAACCTAAACGTATTAAACCAGCCGAAGCCAGAATAATGGCGTCAAACTCACCTGCATCCAGTTTGGCCAGACGGGTGTTAACGTTGCCACGTAAGTCTTTGATCTGTAAATCTGGTCGCATGGCTTTGATTTGGCACTGGCGACGTAAACTGGAGGTTCCGACTACAGCACCTTGGGGTAAATCAGCCAGCTGTTGATAGCTGTTGGAGACAAAAGCATCACGTGGGTCTTCACGCTGGCAAATGGTATGCAGCATCAAGCCTTCAGGAAAATCGACCGGTACATCTTTCATGCTGTGGACTGCTATATCAGCACGACCTTCCAGCATGGCGGTTTCCAGCTCTTTAACAAACAAACCTTTACCGCCGATTTTGGCTAAAGGAGTATCCAGAATTTTATCGCCCTGAGTCGACATAGGCACCAGCTCAACCTGTAAACCCGGGTGGGCAGCTTCCAGTTCGGCTTTAACAAAATTGGCTTGCCATAAAGCTAAAGCACTTTTACGGGTAGCAATGCGGACAAGGTTCATAGGTACTCCTTAAAACAACGGAAAACAGCAGCAGCGAAACGATGATAGAGGCTGGTCTGCCTGAAAATGCCGCTTAGTATATACCCAAAGTAAGCAAAGTGGCAGGCGAAGCCGCAGCAAGTAATCAGGGTATATACCCAAAGTAATTGGAGTTGCAGCGCGACGACAAGTGATTGAGGCCCCAGGAGCATAGTTGTCCTATGTGACTGGGGCGAAAGCACGCAGACAACAAAGCTGCGGCTTCAAGTACGAAGGGGATATTATTGATAATGAAAATGATGACTGAACAGCAGATTTTGTTGTGGATCAAGGATTTCGACCCGCCATTCGCCTTTTTGCCCCGCGTCGAATTCTTTTCTGCTGTAGGTACGCCAGTAATCCAGTTTGACCGGCAGTTTAATCCGGGTCATCAGTTTGCCTTCGTAATACCAGCGATGTTCTATGTTCTGACCATTTAAACCTTTGACCTCAGAATACAACGCAAGCTGTGGTATTGCGGCTGCGTCAATCTGTTCACCCAGGCTGCGGGCTTTGGCTGAAGGCGTTTCGTTGGTCAACAAGGCCAGCCTTAATACCCCAGTGTCTGCGCTAAATAATGGTGCACCTGCTTCTGCCTGGGTTTCTGCAACTAAAGCGGGTTCAGCAACAACGGGCTGTGGTGTCACAGTGGCGTTGGGTAACACCGGAACTTCCACAGGCTTTACAACTTCTGTCGCCGCAATTTCAGTGCCTGCTGTTTTATCAGGTTGTGGCTCAGGGTTTTGCTGCACGGCTTCCAGCACCAGCTCAGGTGTGACGGCCTCAATAGATTCAGCGGTAATTACAGTAGGAGCTGTTTCAGCCACAGGACTAATCACGGCATCAGGTGATTCAACATTTAGCCAGCCATACAGCAGCAGAGCAGCAGCACAAAGTGTCAATACGGCACCGGCAATACGCCGCCAATGCCAGTGTTGCTCTGTTGTTGGTTCTGGCAAATCGCCAGAGGCTGCAGCCGCAGCGCCCAGACTTACCCGAACCACCAGTTTTTCCTGTGCTGTTGTCACTTCCACTATTCCATTTTTAAAGTGCTGGTAATTGCTGCTGAATAAAACGACTGATATCGGCAATTTGTTGTGGGCACACACTATGGCCCATACGGTACTCGGCCCAATTCACCGTAAAACCTGCAAATTTCAGCGCATTAAAAGCAGCCTGACCTGCGCTGTAGGGCACCACTTCATCGTGAGTGCCATGATTCACCAGCACAGCAGTGCTTTTGTTAGCGCCTGTCATTTCTTCTTTTAATTTGCCCGGTACAGCCATATAAGTAGAAAGCGCCATCACACCGGCCAATTTATAAGGCAAACGAGGCAGCAAGTGTAAGGCGATCACGCCACCCTGACTAAAACCCGCCAACAGAATACGATTGGCCGGAATGCCCTGCTCAATCAGTTTGTCCAGTAAGGCTGTGACGGCAGTGGCCGATTCACGCACTCCGGTTTCGTCTGCTCTGTCGTTTAAATCCCAGGTTTTAATATCGTACCAGCCGCGCATCTGCATACCACCGTTGATAGTGATAGGACGCACAGGCGCATGAGGGAATAAAAACCGGATGCCAGAGCTTTTTGGCAAACGTAATTCCGGCACTATAGGGGCAAAACCATCACCCGAATCGCCTAAACCATGTAACCAGACGACAGCGGCATCGGCCTGAGCTGCAGGTTTTACATCGACAAAAGGAAGTAACGCCATTGTATTTCTCTATTTATTTTGTTTACTGACCGCATCACTCATGAGTTATCGGCAAGTACTACGTTTTGGCCAGACTGTTTACTAAAGGCATCGGAAATTAATGCCCAGAACTCAGCACCTGTTCTGTTATCAATCCAGACACCGTCTTTTAATTCAAAATGGTGGCCATTAAATTTAGTCGCGACCCACAGTTGATGCAGTGGAGGTTGCTTATTAATAATCACCTTACTGCCATCGACAAAGCTGATACTTAACAAGCCACCGTGCGACTCATAATCCAGATCCAGGTCCAATGCTTCTATCGCATCTTCCACCGCAAGCAGCACCTGATCGGTCAGTTCGTCATATTCTACGTCATTCATCGGTTTCACCTGTTTGCTTTTGCTGTTAAGGATGCGATTATAGAGCGCAAAATAATTAATGAAATAAAAACCATGAATACAAAGCGACAAAGACTGGTGTGCATCCTGTTGCTCAGCCAATGGTTACTGGCCTGTGGCCAAAAAGGTCCTTTAACATTGCCTCAAACCCCACAACCCAATAAAGCGCCGGCAGAACAACCTGCGCCAGCCGATCAGCCAGTAGTTTCAAAGGAACAGTAGTGGATTACTTTAATTATCAGAATCAGAACTTGTTTGCCGAAGGCGTTGCGTTAGCCGATATTGCCGCAGAATTTGGCACGCCCACTTATGTCTATTCCCGTGCGACCATAGAGCGCCATTACAAAGCTTTTGCTGAAGCTGCACCCAGCCGTGACTTATTAGTTTGTTACGCCGTCAAAGCCAACAGCAATATAGCGCTGCTAAACCTTTTGGCCCGCCTTGGCAGTGGTTTTGATATAGTTTCTGAAGGTGAATTACGCCGCGTATTGCAAGCCGGTGGCGATGCAAAAAAAGTGGTGTTTTCTGGTGTAGGTAAGTCGGTCACTGAAATTGAGTTTGCACTGCAAACCGGCATTAAGTGTTTTAACGTCGAATCTATTCCAGAGCTGGAACGCATCCAGCAAGTGGCCAGCCGCCTGAATATCATTGCGCCAATTTCTATTCGGGTGAACCCGGATATAGACGCCAAAACCCATCCTTATATTTCTACCGGTTTAAAAGCCAATAAGTTTGGTATCGACATTAACGACGCGCTAGCCATGTACCAGCAAGCCGATGCCGCTTCGCATTTAAAAGTTTGTGGTGTGGATTGTCATATCGGTTCACAACTGACCGAAACCCAGCCGTTTTTAGATGCCTTAGATAAGTTACTGGCATTGATAGACAAATTGGCTGCAGTGGGTATCAACCTCACTCATATCGATATTGGTGGCGGTTTAGGTGTGCCTTACGATGGCGAAACCCCACCACATCCTGCTGAATACGCTGCCAAAGTGGTAGAAAAACTGGCGGCATATCCACAGCTGTCACTGATTTTTGAACCGGGCCGCGCCATTATGGCCAACGCCGGTGTATTGCTGACCAAAGTGGAATATTTAAAGCCAGGTCAGGAAAAGCATTTTGCTATTGTTGATGCCGCTATGAACGACTTAATTCGCCCGGCACTTTACAGTGCATGGCAATCTATTATTGCGGTGCAGCAAAAACCTGAAATTCCAGCTGTGACTTATGATGTGGTAGGTCCGGTCTGTGAAACCGGTGATTTCCTCGGTAAAGACCGCGCTTTAGCAGTAGAACCAGGTGATTTACTGGTGGTGCGCTCAGCAGGCGCTTATGGTTTTACCATGAGTTCCAACTACAACAGCAGACCCAGAGCCGCAGAAGTGCTGGTGGATGGTGACCGTAGCTATTTAGTCCGCCAGCGTGAACAATGGCAGGACCTGTGGCGCGGTGAACAGTTGGTACCCTGAATGATCCCAGATAATAAATTTAAAGATCGGAACAACCAAACCTTAGTGCATTTCTCAAAAATGCACGGTTTGGGCAATGACTTTATGGTGATAGACGCCGTCAGCCAAAATGTGTTTTTAACCAAAGAACAAATCAAAAAGCTGGCCGACCGCAACTTTGGTGTGGGTTTTGACCAGTTGCTGATGGTGGAACCACCTTACGATCCGGATCTGGATTTTCATTACCGCATCTTTAACGCCGACGGTTCTGAAGTAGAACAATGCGGCAATGGTGCGCGCTGTTTTGCTAAGTTTGTCCGGCATAAAGGTCTGACCAATAAATACAAAATTGCGGTCAGCACTAAATCCGGCAAAATCACTTTGTATATAGAGCAGGATGGTCAGGTCACGGTCAATATGGGCGTGCCGCAGTTTGATCCAGCCAAAGTGCCTTTTAAAGCACAGAAGCAAGAGCTGAACTATATTTTGCACAGTGAAGACGCAACAACTTTATGTGGTGTGGTGTCTATGGGCAACCCGCATGCGGTGATACTGGTCGATGATATTCAGACGGCCCCGGTGCATCAGTGGGGGCCGGTTTTTGAAAATCACGAACGCTTCCCTGAGCGCGCCAATATAGGTTTTATGCAGGTGCTGTCGCCTTCTCATGTCAAATTAAGGGTATGGGAACGTGGCGCAGGTGAAACTCTGGCTTGTGGTACAGGCGCTTGCGCTGCTGCAGTCATTGGTCAGATGCAGAAAAAATTACAAACCCAGGTAAGGGTAGATTTACCAGGCGGCTCTTTGCAGATCCGCTGGCAAGGGCCTGGCCAACCCGTCAAAATGACGGGGCCAGCCGAACATGTTTTTGATGGACAATTATTCTTATGAGCGACCTTCCTCTCGATACAGCACTGGTGAACCCTGAACTGGCTGAAGCCAGCCTGATTGTTGATTATCTGTATGATCACCCTGAATTTTTTCTTGAACATCCAGAGCTGGTAAGCCGATTACGTTTACCGCACCAGCAACGGGGTGTGGTGTCTTTAGTAGAACGTCAGCTGGAATTGCAGCGCGAAAAAATCCGCTCTTTAGAAGACGACATCACTCGCCTGATGGGAATAGCCCGCCAGAACGAGCAGATTTTTTATGCACTGAACGATCTGCACTTACAGTTATTAAAAGCCGCCGATCAAACTGCATTGTTAGAAGCACTTCAGGCTTTTACCGCCCAAATGCCGCATGTACAAAGTTGTGTGTTAGTCGATTTGCAGCAGAAAACCGATCAGGTCGCGCAGTTACAGCTGATCTTGCAGCGCCGTTTAAGTGGCAAAACTTATTATTTTGGCCGGATGAACCGCGACGAAATGTCAGCGCTGTTTGAACCTCATATTCACTCCGTCTCCTTGCAGCTGTTAAAGCTATCGGAAGACCAACAGTTCCTGCTGGCCTTTGGCAGTGACTCAGACGAGCATTTCCAGCCAGGCATGGATACCTTATTTTTGGACCATCTGGCAAAGCTGGTGTTAGCCGTTTTACCAGCCGCTATTTAAATGGCACTACCTGCTGAACTGGATCATTGGCAAGCCGACTTGTCGGCTTTCCTGGCTTACTTAAAGCATGAACGGGGTTACAGCGACAAAACGCTAAGTAGCTATCAATTGCAGCTTTCTGCTGTTGCCAGTCAGGTGGCAGAACAAGCAAACCATTGGGTCGAGCTTACAGAAACTCAGCTGCAACTGCATATCTCGTCGTGCCGAAAAAGCCTGAAAGCCCGCAGTTTAGCGCTCAGGGTGGCTTCGTTACGCAGCTTTTACCGTTATCTGGTGCAACAAGGCAAACTAAAAGAAAATCCGGCGTCGTATTTACAGGTGCCCAAATTCGACAAGCCTTTACCCAAAAACCTCGATGTGGATCAGGTCAATCATCTTCTTGATTTTGACACCAGCGAAGATGCCCTCGCCTGCCGTGACAAAGCTATTCTGGAGTTATTTTACTCATCGGGTTTACGACTGGACGAACTGGTCAGCGCCAACCTGCAGGATATTGATTGGTCCGAAGCCTTAATACGAGTGCGCGGCAAAGGCAATAAACAACGGGTTCTACCTATAGGCCGTATGGCTGTCGCCGCTATTAAAGACTGGCTGAAAGTACGAAGTGCTTACGTTGGTACAGATCCAGAGGCGTTGTTTTTAAGCAAACAAAAAAACCGCATCAGCAACAGGCAAGTACAACAACGCGTCAAACTCTGGTCGGAACGTCAGGGCTTAGCCCAGCATTTACACCCTCATATGCTACGCCACTCCTTCGCCACTCATATGCTCGAATCCAGCTCAGACCTGCGCGCCGTGCAGGAACTACTGGGCCACGCCAACCTCAATACCACCCAGGTTTACACCCACCTGGATTTCCAACAGCTCGCTAAAGTCTATGATAATGCACATCCTAGGGCGAAGAAGAAGGGGTGATAAACACCCCGTAATAAGGAAAGAATTAGTTCTTTTGACTTTGCTCCATCCTTTCCTGACTCTGTTTCTCTACCAATTGCTTAATTTTGGGCATTAACTGCATCGACTGTTCCTGCATCATTGCCATGCTGGCCTGAATCAATTCCGGCTGACGCTTGACCATCTTCTGGCCTGCTGGTGATTGATAAAAAGCGATAATGCCTTGTAACTCGTCTTCAGTAAAAACACTGGCATAAAGCGCGCTCATAGGCTGCTCTAACTGTTGCCAGGATAACTCAGAGCGAATCAACTGGTTCAGTTCCCGCAAGTGCTTCTGCACCAAAGGATCGTCCTTTCCATCTTTGAGTTGAGCACGAACCATTTGTTCGCTCATCTGATCTAACTGCGCATAAGCATAATCTAGTGTAGCGGCAGCATCCGTAACTTTCAGAAGTAGTGCTACGGTTTCAGGCTTGGCTGGTTCAGCCAGACTGACAAAACTACATAACAATACACTGGCGCAGCTTAATAACTTTAAGTTCATCGATGATCTCCTTGATTGATGAACTAAAGATAGTGCTTATTTGTTATCTTTTTTGCAACAAAAAATATTATGTACCACGCATTGTTCATAAAAACAGCGGCTAAGCCCCGTATTCTGGTTCAGCCAGCTTGCTTGAAGAGAGAAAACCAGTACCTGAACCTAAGTTATTGTTGTTACACCACAGAAGATAAAAATAAAAACAAATATAAATCAAATACTTAATAAACATTTTCAAAATAATTGAAAATTAAACTTGCGAAATAATAGTTATCGCAATAATATAATCACAAGTCGGGTCGAACAGCTGGTTCAACAGCAATAAAACGACCGGATACAGAACCTAGTAAAGAATGTAGAGAAGAGCGTAGAAGAGTTCGTAAAGAGTACAGATTCGGTCCTAAGGACTGGCAGTAAACGAAGTAAAACCGGGTGAGTTCACCCATTTTTTTAAATCACACAGTTATCGCGATAATACATGTCGCAAGCAAATAAACTTAACAGAGGAATACATCATGCAAGTACTTTATAAAGCAGTAGCAACTTCAACTTCAGGTCGTGACGGTCGTTCAGTGTCTTCAGACGGCGTATTGGATGTGAAATTAAGCACTCCTAAAGAATTAGGTGGCGCTGGTGGTGCAGCCACTAACCCTGAGCAATTATTTGCTGCCGGTTACTCAGCTTGTTTCTTAGGCGCCATTAAATATGTCGCTTCACAACAAAAAGTGCTGATTGGTAACGATGCAAAAATCACAGCTGAAGTAGGTATTGGTCAAATCCCAGGTGGTTTTGGTCTGGATATCGAACTGCAAATCAGCCTGCCAGGTGTGAGCTTGGAAGTAGCACAGGACTTAGTGACTAAAGCTCACCAGGTGTGCCCTTACTCCAACGCAACACGCGGCAATATTGATGTGCGTTTAGTGATTGTTAGCTAACAGCACAACACTCAACCAAAGAAACTAAATTTTTTTAATTATCAACATATCGCGATAACAGTTAGATGGATAAGCATCCTGTTATCGCCACCCAATAACCGCTGCGGCGAGGAGATTAACATGAACACATTTCGTAAAATTGTAGGTTTAACAGTCATTGCTTTAGGTATCAACAGTGCATTCGCCGCTGGTGGTCCAGGTGTCGAACAACAAACTCAGGGCTTTTTAAATGCTCTGGCTCAGGGTGGTGGTAAACCTTTAGAGCAACTGTCGCCTAAAGATGCCCGCGCTGTATTAACTGGCGCTCAGGCCGGTGCCAAATTGCCCGCTGCTGATGTCAGTGAAAAAACCATCACTATCGATGGCAAGCCATTAAAACTGGTGGTGGTTCGTCCTGCAGGCAGCAAAGGCGTATTACCTGCCTTTATGTTCTTCCACGGTGGTGGCTGGGTATTAGGTGATTTCCCAACCCACGAGCGTTTAATCCGTGATTTAGTCAGCCGCTCTGGTGCAGCTGCAGTTTATGTGGATTACACACCATCACCGGAAGCCAAATACCCAACGGCTATTAATCAGGCTTATGCAGCAACCAAATGGGTGGCGGAACATGGCAAAGAGCTGAACATCGACAGCTCACGTTTAGCGGTTGCCGGTAACAGTGTCGGTGGCAATATGGCGGCAGTTGTAGCCTTAAAAGCCAAAGAAGCGGGTACACCAGCACTGAAATTCCAATTGCTGTTATGGCCTGTGACTGACGCGAACTTTGAGAATACGTCGTACAACCAGTTTGCAGACGGCTACTTCCTGACCAAAAACATGATGCAGTGGTTCTGGGATAACTACACCACTAACCCTGCTGAGCGTAACGAGATTTATGCCTCACCACTGCGTGCCAGCATAGAGCAGTTAAAAGGTTTACCACCAGCGCTGGTACAAACCGCAGCTTTAGATGTACTGCGTGACGAAGGTGAAGCTTATGCCAACAAACTGGATGCTGCTGGTGTAACTGTGACTTCAGTGCGCTACAACGGCATGATCCACGACTTCGGTTTACTGAACGTGCTGGCCGATGTACCAGGTACACAAGCTGCTATGGACCAAGCCGGTCAGGCGCTGAAAAAACACCTGAACTAAAAGTTACTGAACCCAAAGCCTCCTGCGGGAGGCTTTTTTTATCACGGCAAAACCCGGTTCCACAAGGAAGTACAGGTAGTTTTCTTTTAAACCGAACAGACTTTCATGCGGAGTGTTTTATGACTTCTTTAACCAACAACAAAGAGCGAATCCCCGAAGAGGCTTTATTGCATCTGGATCAGCAACTTTGTTTTGCCCTTTATTCCACCTCATTGGCGATGACCAAAGTCTATAAGCCGTTGCTGGAACAATTGGGCCTGACCTACCCTCAGTATTTGGTGATGCTGATTTTGTGGCAAAACGACGCGCTGGAATTACAGCAAATTGGCGAACAACTACAGATAGCATCCGGAGCTCTCACTCCAGTGCTAAAACGTATGGAAAAAATGGGTTTACTGCAACGCAGTCGTAATCCACAGAACGAGCGCGCACTGCAAATACGTTTAACCCAGTCCGGCTGGGCTATGCGTGCCACAGCGGCCGAAAAAGTGCAGGTAAACCGTCATATCAGTTTAAAGTCTGGCATGGCGGACTCTGAAATTCAGGCGCTCAAGCAAGAGCTAGTGCAGTTGCGGCAACAGTTAAACAAGCCTGGGCTTTAAATCGACTTCGCCTGCTTTGATGTTTTGGTAGATACAGCACAAAGGATTGCGGATAAACTAAGCCCATTCTGAGCAGGACTCTAAGCCTTATGCGTGTTTACAAAGCCCTTTTGCCTTTTAAAGCTATCTCTTTTGATTTGGACGATACGCTGTATAACAACGGCCCTGTGATTGAGCAGGCTGAACTGGCCATGCAGCAGAAATTACTGCAATTGGCACCGAAGCTTGGGCTGATTGACCCTGAATTCTGGTGGTTAAAACGTAAAGAACTAGCACAACTTAACCCGGAAGTGCGCCACGATGTCAGCCGCTGGCGCTTGTTATCGGTAGAACAAGGCTTAACGGAACTGGGTATGGGTCGCTGTGAAGCAGGTGAAATTGCCGAACTGGCTTTTAGTGCTTTTTATACCGCCCGCAGTAATTTAACAGTGCCGGACTCCAGCCACCAGTTGCTCAAAGCTTTAGCAGAGCGTTACCCATTGGTGGCTATTACCAACGGCAATGCCGATTTAACCTTGCTGCGCATTAGTCAGTATTTCATGTACGCCTATCATGCAGGCCCCAGCGGAAAAATGAAGCCCTACCCTGATATGTTTTATAAAGCCTGTCAGCAACTGGCTATTGAGCCCCATGAACTGCTGCATATAGGCGATAACAGCAAAGCCGATGTACGGGGTGCACTGAATGCCGGTTGTCAGGCGGTGTGGTTGAGGCATGAAGCCCATTTTCATACTGCGGTATTACCTCATCTGCAAATTGATTCGTTAGAGCAGTTACAGGCTTTGCTTTAAGCCGCAATGCACTCTTCAAAGCTGGGGTGACAAGGCAGAAGGGTATATAATGGCGCAAATTTTGTGAAAGGTACTTACTGCTAATGGATGTCTCTTCTTTACTGGATGGCTTAAACGATAAACAACGTGATGCGGTAGCCGCTCCTCCTCAACATATGCTGGTATTAGCCGGTGCCGGCTCGGGCAAAACCCGGGTACTGGTGCATCGCTTAGCCTGGCTAATGCAGGTGGAACGAGTTGCGCCTTATAGTTTATTGGCTGTGACTTTTACCAATAAAGCCTCACAGGAAATGCGTAACCGTATCGAACAGACCATAGGCGTCAGTTTAAATAATCTGTGGATGGGTACGTTCCACGGCTTGTCGCACCGCATGTTGCGGGCCCATTATCTGGAAGCAGGTTTACCTCAGGGTTTTCAGATCATCGACTCGGACGATCAATATCGTTTAGTGCGTCGGGTCCTCAAAGCGTTGAATTTAGACGAAAAACACTGGCCACCTAAACAAATTCAATGGTTTATCAACGCCCGTAAAGACGAAGGTCAGCGCCCAGGTACTATGGATGCGCATGGCGATTTCAGCCTGCAAACCATGATCAAAATTTACGCAGCTTATCAGGAAATGTGTGACCGCTCGGGTTTAGTCGACTTTGCCGAAATTTTACTGCGCAGTTTCGAGCTGATTAAACAACAACCACAAATTCGTGCTCATTATCAGCAGCGTTTCCGCCATATTCTGGTCGACGAGTTCCAGGATACCAACTCTATCCAATATGAATGGTTACGTTTACTGGCTGGCACTGAAAGTAAAGTGATGATAGTAGGTGACGATGACCAGTCCATCTACGGCTGGCGCGGCGCTAAAGTGGAAAACATTCAGCAGTTTTTAAAAGACTATCCTGATCCTGTCACTATCCGCCTTGAGCAAAACTATCGCTCCACTGGCACTATTTTAAAAGCGGCGAACTGCGTGATTTCGCACAATAGTGACCGTTTGGGTAAAGACCTGTGGACCGACGGCGAGCAAGGCGAAGCTATTTCGCTCTATACAGCTTTTAACGAGCTGGACGAAGCACGTTTTATTGTCGGCCGGATTCGGGAGTGGAAACGTGAGGGCGGCAAGCTGATTGAAGCCGCAGTATTGTATCGCAATAACGCCCAGTCGCGGGTGTTGGAAGAAGCCTTAATTCAGGACGGTATTAACTACCGTATCTACGGCGGCTTACGTTTCTACGAACGTCAGGAAATTAAAGATGCGCTGGCTTATCTGCGTCTGATTAATAACAGACAAGATGACGCCGCACTGGAACGTATTATCAATACCCCAGTGCGTGGTATTGGCGATACCACTATGGACAAAGTGCGGGAAAATGCCCGTTCTCTGCAAGTGACCTTGTGGCAAAGCCTGCAGCAAATGCTGGCCAATAAACAACTGACTGGCCGCGCCGCTAATGCCATCAGTACCTTTGTGCAGATGATCGATCAGCTCGAAGCCGACAGCAAAGATTTAAGTCTGGATGAGCAGGCTGATCATGTGATTCAACTATCAGGTCTGATGGCGATGTACCTGGCCGAAAAAGGCGAAAAAGCTCAGACCAGGGTGGAAAACTTAAACGAACTGGTCAACGCTTGCGCCAACGCCACTTATGTCAATACCGAAGAGATGACACCACTGTCCGCCTTTTTATCTCAGGCTGCTTTGGAGGCTGGTGAATATCAGGCTGAAGAACATTCAGACGCAGTGCAGCTGATGACTTTACACAGCGCCAAAGGTTTGGAATTCCCGCTGGTGTTTATCTGCGGCCTGGAGGAAGGCATGTTTCCAAGCCAACAAAGTGGTGATGACAGCGAGCGTTTGGAAGAAGAGCGCCGTTTATGTTATGTCGGCATGACCCGGGCTATGCAGAAGTTGTATTTAACTCATGCAGAAAGCCGCCGTTTATATGGTCAGGAGCAGTACAACAGGCCGTCACGTTTTATCCGTGAAATTCCGGCCGACTGTTTAGAAGAAATTCGCCTGACCACTAATGTCAGTAAACCGACCCAAATGAACCGTTTTGGTAGCGCCGCAAGCCACAGCGCCTTTGAAAATACCGGTTTTAAACTGGGCCAACGTGTTTTACACGATAAGTTTGGTGAAGGTACAGTACTGAATTATGAAGGCACAGGGCCACAATCCCGTATTCAGGTGAACTTTGACGAACTGGGCAGTAAATGGCTGGTGACAGCTTATGCCAGGTTAGAACCTGTTTAAGCCATGACACACCTGCTGCAGCTCATCCATCAGCAACAAAGCTCTTATCAAAAGCTTCGCTGGCGTTTACCGATCTGGTTAGCAGGTTCAGAGCTTTATACACAGCAGCAACTTAGTGCTTTAGAGCCTGAAGCTGTTAGTTATTGGTTAGGCCAGCAAGCCCCTGCAGGTTTTACGCTGTTGTCAGCCAAACAAAAGCAGCAATGGCTGGGTACAGAATGTGATCTGCTGGTGGTGGATGCACGCTATGCTGTCGACTGGGATTTAGTAGCAGCCAGCAGTGGTTGCTTAAAAGCGGGTGGACTTTGGTTATTTGTCACCAACGAGCCGGATTTGTGGCGACAGCTGCCTAACCCAGCCGCCAAAAGAGTATTACCTTATCCGTTGGATGCGGCAACTTATACAGGCTTATTTAAAGATTTCTGGTTAGAGCAATTGTCAGAACAGCGTAGGGTGAAGCTTATCGAAGGCAACTCTGCTGTAATTCCGCTATTACCTGAAGTTATCGCCTCACCACAAGCTGAACTGCCTTATCGCACTGCTGAACAACAACAGGCAGTGGCCGCTATTCATAAGGTAGTCACAGGTCACAGACGTCGCCCTTTAGTACTGACGGCTCACCGTGGTCGTGGTAAATCCAGTGCTTTGGGTTTAGCTGCGGCTCAATTAGTGCAACAAGGTAAAACCGATATTCTGCTGACAGGCCCTTCCCCTGTTGCTGTGCAAACCGCATTTTTTATCGCTGCGGATCTGTTAAATCAGTCGTATCAACAGGGCCAAAATCAGCTGCTAAACGGCGCCATTCGTTTTGTACCTGTCGATGCCTTACTGGCAGAAAAGCAGCAGAACACTGTGATTCTGGTCGATGAAGCTGCGGCTATTCCAACCCCTCAATTACAGCAACTAACTGATCTGTATAGCCGTTTAGTTTTCGCTACGACAGAACATGGCTACGAAGGTACAGGCCGCGGTTTTCAGTTACGCTTTCAAAGTTATTTACAGCAGCATTGCCCTGGTTTTCAGAAACTACATCTGCATCAACCGATACGCTATCAGGCAAATGACCCGCTGGAGCAGCTGATTTTTAAAGGTTTTTTATTAGAACAAGCCGATACTGTAATCACTGAAATTCAGCAACCACAACTTACCGGCTATCAAGTAAAAGACTTACGGTTGCAACCGCAAAAACTCCAACAAGTCTTTAGTTTACTCAGTCTGGCGCATTATCAAACCGATGTGATGGACCTTTGGGCTTTATTGGATAACCCGACACTGAAGTTGTATACACTGGAGCAAGATCAGCAGGTGATTGCCTGTGCTTTAATCAGTTTTGAAGGTGAGCTGGATGCAAAACTTACTGTTGGGGTATCACATGGCAAACGCAGAGTCCAAGGGCATTTATTGGCCCAAAGCTTAGCTTTTCATTGCCTGCAGCCACAATTGGCAGAGCAAAAAATGGCGAGAATTCAGCGTATTGTGGTGCACCCGTTAGTACAAAGTCAGGGACTTGGTAGTCAGTTATTAAGCTTTATGTTGCAGGATTTACTGGGCCAACAGTATCTGATTGGCACCAGTTTTGGTGCCACTTTAGCTTTAGCAAAGTTCTGGCAAAAAGCGGGGTTTATTCCTGTAAAACTCAGCCATCAAAACGAACAAGCCAGCAACGAAGCCTCTGTGTTAATGCTGTATGGTGAGCAATTCAGAGCTTTACAGCAACAGTTTTCCCGGCAGCTGTATTGGCAGCTTGCTGACAAACAACGCTCTCTGGATCCGGCTTTAGCGTTATTGTGGGCACAACCTCCTTCCATAGAAATCACACCACAACAAAGTACTGAACTGCAGTTATTCCAGTCGGAACTGCGTCCTTTTGAGCTGATAGAAACTCATTTGTTGTGTTGGTTTAATTTATATTATGCCAAAGTGGAGCATCCAGTTGCTCTACTGTTAGTACAACGGCTTTGGCAAAAGCATGACTGGCAACAGATTCCCGTGTCTGCGGCGAAACAAAAGCTGCCAGAGCTTTGTAAACTGCTTCATTTATGAGCCAGAACAAGGTTTCCTCCGATAATTTCCACTGAGCTATGAAAGCTGTAAGAGTACCAATCTATGCCACGACTAAGCATGTCATCTATACGATCAATGCTGTTGTTAGTCTGCGCTTCTGCTGCACCTGCACAAGCAGAAACTATTCAATTAGGAATGTCGGTACCGCTAACTGGAAATGCCAGCGGTATAGGTCAAAGCTATAAAAACGGCGTAGAACTGGCGATTAACCAGCTGAACAAAGAGGGAGGTGTTCAGGGGGCCAAAGTGCAGCTACTTGTTAAGGATGATCAGTATGAACCCGAACTAACAGTGCTGAATACCAGACAGTTTATAATAGAAAACAATGTACTAGCCCTCTTTGCTTATGTAGGCACACCAACCTCAGCGGCCATCTTACCTTTGCTGAAGCATTACCAAACTCCCTATATAACGCCTTTTACCGGCGCCTCTTTATTACGTCAGCCAGAGCACAGTTTTATCTATCACTTACGGGCGGGTTATGACGAAGAAACTCAAAGTCAGGTGGATTACCTGCTACAAAAACCGGACACCAAAGTAGGCTTATTACTGCAAGCCGATGAATTTGGCGCCTCTGTTGAACAAGGTTACCTAAAAGCGCTGCAGTTAAAAGGCATATCACCTGTAGTCACTGCGCGTTTTCAACGTAATAGTACGGAAATAGAAGCCGGAGTGTCGGAATTGATAAAAGCCGGTGTTGAGTTAGTGTTTATGGTCGGCACCTATAAACCTCTGGCCGAAGCCATCAATTTTGGTCGCAGCAAAGGTTACCAACCTCAATATTCCACCGTATCTTTTGCTGGTTTACAGCAGCTAAGTGCCTTACTGCATAAAGATGACAAGGTGATGGCCACTATGGTGGTACCAAAGCCTACAGATACTAAGTGGCTTTTAGTGCGGGAATATCAAAGATTGATGATTCAACAGACCACTGATCCTTTGTCTGATGTCGGGTTGGAAGGTTTTACAGCAGGTACTTTAGTGGCTCAGGCACTGAAATTATGCCCTTTACCTGTTAAACGATTATGTTTTCTGCAGAAATTACGTGAGCAAAGTTCAGTTTTTGATTTCCCGTTGTTATTTGATCCGAATAAACAGCAGGCTTCACAACAGGTATTCAGGGTAAGAGTGACAGATCGCGGGGTTGAGGATGTTAGGTAGGTTTAGACTTGGATGCTAATAGAGCGGGTTTTGTTCGTAATCCAAGCAGAATGGTTCTGAATTCGAGTGCGGTGAACTACAGA
>NZ_JAJOYT010000018.1 GCF_021290965.1 Rheinheimera faecalis
GCTTTCGCTGCGACCTGGGGTCGCCTTTTATGAATTACATCCATGTAATTCACCCTACGGGCCAGCCTTCGGCTGTTAGAAAGTGCTTCCTGCACTTTCTTGCTTTGGATAGCTTTCTTTTGGCGAAGCAAAAGAAAGTATCTCGCCAGCGGCGAAACGTTTTTAGCATAATATCCAGCACTTGCTTCTAAACCAGCTCTGTACCCCAGACAGAATGTAAGCGTCACAACGACCATACCGCAAGATGTGGCCGCCACAGCCATCCTGTCTCTAATACAACTTTCATCTTTTGGCGACTTTTTAGTCACATTAGCTCTGCTAGCCTGCCAGCGTTTCTTCAAATAAATACGGTCAATTTTTGGAGGTTAGCGAGATGAGTAGACAATTAAAACAACTATGGTGTTTGACTCTGTGGGTGCTGCTGATTGGCTTGCCACTTTTTACCCATGCAGCAGAGGCGCCTGGTGCGCTGACCTTTATCGTCAAAGATCAAAATACTGATCGGCCACTGTCAAAGGTGCAGATCACTATTAAGCAAAGGGAAACCTCTGCTACTCAAACTTTAGAAACTGACGAGCAAGGTCGCATCCTTGTTGAGTCGCTTGAGCCAGGTCTGTACTCGGTGGACGTCGCCAAAAGCGGCTTTGCTTCATTAAATGCGCCCAGTGTGCGGGTGGTGACGCGCAAAACTATCAAAATAGAATTCGAACTTAAAGAGCACTCCATTGAGGTTGTAGAGGTTAGGGGGCGACAATCTGATACATTTGCATCTGGCTCCAGTACCTATCTCGACAGAGAAGCCCTGGCAAGCGCTGTTGGCGGAGGTGCAGATCCGCTGCTGTCGTTGGACGGATTGCCTGGCCTGGCATCCGCCAGTGAGTTTGCCAGCTTTAGTGTACGTGGCCGTGGCCCACGAGATAATTTGTTATTCGTTGATGACTTTCCCTTTGATAAAGCGGTGCACTTTGATGCAACTTTAGGTGAAGAGGAAGATGTCGGTGGTGGTGGTCGTTTCTCTATTTTTGCACCGAACGTGATCGGCGGAGCAGAGTTCTCACCCGGTGGTTGGGGGCCAGCTTATGGCGGCCGGGCAGCATCACTGCTCAAATTAGACGTCGCTGATGGTAATCCAAGCCCTTCAGCCAGTTTTCGTTACGACCTTGCAGGTTATGAAGTGGGTTACGATGGCCCTACCGGTATCACGGATGACTCTACTATGCTGTTTTCTGCAAGGCGGCTGGACTTCGGCGCTTTGTTTGAAACTATTGAAGAACTGGATATTGGCGAGCCTGTGTTAAGAGATATCATCCTAAAGTCGGTTATACCCATCAATCAGAACCATAGCTTTGAAATTTTGCTGATGGATACCCACGAAGACTATGTTCGCGACGTCACTCACGTTTTTGCATCGCCTAATTTTGAAGATGTTGCGCTTCAGTCTGCCGAACAAGATAGTGATTTGTATGGTCTGACATTGCGATCATTGGTAGGTGAAGATGCGGTCTGGACCAATAAGGTCTACTACCGCAAAAGCGACAAGTTAAGCTCAGAGGGCGAAGCATTTCCTGATCTGGTACCCGCAGGATCACCGGCGTCTGATTTTCCGGTGCGGGAAGACATTATTACCATAGGTGAAAATGAAACGGAGACGGGCTGGCGAAGCGATTTTGAAACAGCGAATCAATGGGGTCTGTTCAGTTCTGGTGTTCAGCTCACGCAAATTGATCTGGACTACAACACAGTCTTAGATGGCGATTGGAACCGGTTTGTTTACGACGACGATGATTTCAGACCAGACCCACAGCAGCTCTTTATTGTGCTGACTCCTGAGAACATCAATTCTTCAATAAACCAAAAAGAAACGAGTTATGCTGGCTACGTTAATCAGGTTTTTGAGCAGGGTGATTGGGATTTCGGCACTGGCTTGCGGCTCGAACGGGACGGTTTTGCCGACGAAAGCCTAGTGTCACCCAGGTTCAGCCTTAACTGGCAGCCAGCTGGTAAGGTCAGATATTTTGCGAGTGCAGGACTTTTTCATCAGTCGCCACGCTTTCTATACCTGGCTGCTAACGAGTCAAACGACCTGAAGAATGAAAAAATCAGCCATGCTAGTGTTGGTTTCAAATATTTCCCGAACACCAATTGGTCTGTGTTGACTGAGGCCTATTATCAAAAGCTCGACGATTTGGTGGTCGACCTTGATAGAGCAAGCGGTACCTTTGCCAACATGGGGGACGGCACATCGTACGGCGTCGATATCGTGCTTATGGGGACAATTCGTGAAGGCCTATACGCTAGCGCAACCTATTCTTACAACGATGCCGTAGTTGATCGCAAAGACGGTCGCGGTGACGTAGCCGCTGAATTCAGTCGCGACCATGTGGCTACCCTCGGCTTGACCTGGGAAATCAATGATCGCTGGAAGGTTGCCGGGCGCTACAAATATCTTTCCGGCAGACCAGACGACATTTTTATTATTCATTCAGACGTTTTGGGTGCCGGACAACCCTTACGCTACTCGAAAGAGATCACAGAACGTAATGTAGGTCGCAAAAGCGGTTCAGGCTTGTTGAACCTTCGTGTGGACTATAGACGAGCATTTGGCCCTATAGATGTCACGGCCTTTCTCGATGTCATCAACGTCACCTCAGCTTCGTCAAGCGATGACACTGAGTTTGACTATCGCCGGGGCGTTGAAGTGAAAGACGATAGCGAAGCCGAGCCACTGATTGGTCTTCGATTTGACTACGCTTGGTAAGATCGAGTGCAAGGGCTAGAACCGGTAAGGAGTAACAGCAGATGGTCCAAAAATTGGGTGCAGCGCCAGTAAGAGTGTTGATTGTCGAAGATAACCGCGACATTTGTGCCAACATTGCCGCCTATCTCGAAAAGCATAGCTATATTCTGGATTTTGCCTACGACGGTATAAGCGCGATGCACCTGGCGTTGACGAACCCGTTTGACGTCATTGTACTGGACCTGATGCTGCCCGGTATGGATGGCCTGAGTTTTTGCAAAAAGCTGCGCGCTGATGCCAACATAGATAAACCCGTGTTGATGCTGACTGCGCGCGACACGCTTGACGATAAACTAAAGGGGTTCGAAGCGGGAGCTGATGACTATTTGGTTAAGCCATTTGCATTACAGGAGTTGCACGCACGACTGCAGGCGCTGTACAAACGTAGTCATGGCAAAACCGACAACCTGCTCACTGTGGGTGAGCTGACTCTGAATAAGTCGACGCTGCAAGTGTATCGCGCCGGGCTGCGTGTTGATCTCAACCCGACCTGCATGAAACTACTGCAACGATTGATGGAAGAAGCGCCTGCTGTTGTGGATCGCGAAGCTCTCGAAACCTTGTTGTGGGCAGACGAGCTGCCTGATGGTGATGCACTTCGCTCGCATATGTACAAGCTGCGCCAGGCGATAGACAGGCCCTTTGATAGCCCGCTTATTCATACAGTGCATCGTATTGGTTATCGAATTGCGGAGGATGCTTAGCCATGTACCGTCGCAGTTTACGCCAGCGTGTCGCCTTTGCATTTGCGGTCTGTGTTGCTGTACTCAGCCTGGCCTGGGGCTTTGCTTTTTTTGGTGCGATCAGGTTGAGCGAAGACCGTGTGCTGATGCAGCAGCTGGAGGTTGCCGCCAAAAGTTATCCCACAGTAACGATGAACCTTCGCGGATACGATGATATTGCCAGCCTACCGGAATCACTGCAGGAATGGGCGCAGACGAACCCAACTGAAGGATTGTACGAATTCGAAGCCGAAGAATTGCATGTCGCTGTTATAGCTTCTGACAATAAACAACAAAAGGCCTTTGTGGTGTTTGATGTTGCCGGTATTGAGGCTGCATCCTCAGAGGATTGGTGGTTGCTGCTCGTTATAAGTGGTGTGGTGGGGACCTTGGGTGTTTTGGGTTTTGGGCTTGGAATTGTGGTGATGCGCAGGGCTGTCGCCCCTGTAGCGCAACTCGCCAAAGCTGTTGCGGACATCGATCTTGAACACCTGTCGGCCGCTGATCATAAACGTATAGAGTCTGGCCGCTTTGGAGACGATGAGGTCGGTGTGCTCGCGAGGACTATTGAGAGTACTCTTGAGCGCATCAGCGCCTTTGTTGCGAGGGAGCGGGACTTTACCAGTTCAGCCAGCCATGAGTTGCGCACTCCCATCACTGTGATCACAGGCGCGCTTGAACTGCTGGAACAAAGTGAGCTGTCAGCGACCGATGTTCAGACACTAGACCGGGTCAGGCGCGCAACGCTCGATATGAAAACCACCATTGAAATGTTCTTATGCCTCGCCCGCGAAACGGATAACGGCTTATATGACGAGCAGTTTTTAGTGGCGCCGTTGGTGAGGCAGGCGATCGATCTGCAGCGACACTTGCTAAACCGCAAGTTGGTCGATGTTGAAATTGACTATATTGAAAACCCTTGCGTCTGCGGGCATCAACAGGCTTTTTCTATCGCGGTCAATAATCTGGTGCGAAATGCATTCGAGCATACGCACACCGGGCAGGGGCCAATCTCGATTCTCATTAAAGAGCACGAGCTATTAATTACCAATCAGCTTAGCAGTGACGTTTACAAGCTGCACACGCCGACTGGTTCGTCATCCCAGGGACATGGCTTGGGTCTGGGAATAGTGCAACGGCTATGTGAACGTAATGGCTGGTCCTTTAGGCTGCACATTGAGGGCGCGCGCGTAGTTGCCTGTCTTTCGTGGTGATGACGGTAGAAATCGCATGACTGCTTTCGCTTTTTGCCATCAACCAGAACAGGAGTAGATGCAAAGCCCAGAAAAAGCTTATTTGCAACTATACCTGCTTTGCACAAAACCACTCTGGTACACCCGGGTTTCCAGATGTTGTAGTTTTAAATCCGCAGCTAAAGTACCAAACAGTGGTATACCTTCTCCTATCAACACCGGAATACGGGTGAGCGTCAATTCATCCACTAGCTGATGGCGCAGGCTTTGTTGAATGATATTACCGCCATCCAGATAAACAGCTTTATAACCTTGCTGCTTAAGCTGATGAAGAATATCCACCATAGCACCCTGACGGATCTCTACTTTGTCTTGTAGTTCAGGCGGTAAATCAGCAGAGCTTAGCTGATGACTCAACACTACAGTTTTCACCGGATAGGGCCATTCAATACCAAAGCTCAGTACTTTTTCAAAGGTCGCCCGACCCATCAGGATCAGATCAATGCCGGACATAAAGGCGCTATAGCCATGATCGTCTGTTGAGTCTGTGGCAGAGGTTAACCAATTGATGTCGCCATCTTTTTTGGCGATAAAACCGTCCAGGCTGGTGGCTATAAATACTTTTACTTTCATTGGTTTTCCGCCCTTTAAATGACAAGTTACAGCAGCAACTATCAGAACAGAAAACTCCCCCGGCGAACAGTTAAAACTTGTAGTTCAGCCGGGGGACTTTGTTAGTATTAATGTCCTGGCAGTGCATGCAAATACACTTGCGGAGCAGAAGACAAGGCCTGATGGATCATTTGAGTAGGCTCATCGGCCAGCACTTGATCAGCACCTTGCTCTAAACCATCTAAAGTACGGCTGACGACTTGCTCTGCTGATACCTTAGGCACATCTAAACCTTTGGTTAAATCAGTGTCGATAAAACCTACGTGTAAACCCAACACCTGAGTTTGCTGAGCTGCCAGCTCCTGACGTACCGCATTGGTCATGGACCAGGCGGCTGATTTAGTCACAGAGTAGGTGGCTAATAACGGGCCTGTGATCCAGCTGGCAATAGACAACACATTGATAATGCCACCGCCGCCGTTTGTTGCCAGCACTGGGGCAAAACTCTGAGTTAAACGCAGTGGGCCATAAAGGTTGGTTTCCAGCTGACGACGCATCATGGTTTCAGCATCTTCGGTCAGCATGGCGCCAAGTTCTGCTACACCAGCGTTATTGATTAACAAGGTCAGATCTGAACATTGTTCTACCAGTCGTGCTATATCGTCCTTGTTAGTCACATCTAACTTCACCGGAATTACACCTTCCAGTGTGATGCTATCCGGGTTGCGTGCTGCGGCATACACTTTACGGGCACCACGGGCCAATGCTTCTTTTGCAAAAGCCAAACCTAAACCACGGTTAGCGCCTGTCACTAATACCACTGCATTTTCAAGTTTCATATCATTTACCTTATTAAAAATATGATTATTGTCATATTTGTGGTTAAAAAAAAGGGCGAACCCGACTATTGGTGTTGTTGACTCTCTGCATAACGTCGAACTAAATCTTCACGGCTTGCTGTTAAATAAAAGCTTGCCTGATCTGTGCCTTTTAAACCCCGTGCCAGCTGAAGCGAACCAATCAATGTGCTGGTCAGTAAAAACGCACTCTCGCGGTTTAGCTTCTGATTGCTGAGCTGCTGCACTTTTTCCACATAAGCCTCAATAAGTTTGCCCGCTACAGCCTTTGTTGTTGCGTCCAGCCGGAAAAAATCTGAACCAAGCGCTGCCACAGGGCAACCTGCACCTTCTGTGCAGTTGTTCAGATGTTGCTCCGACAAGTAGGTTTCGATAAAAGCAGTGAGTGGTTCACTGCCTTCACTGATCGCTTGTGCCAAGCTTTGTCTGAGTACTTCTGCTGATTCGTTGCCCGCATAAGCTAAAGCTTCGGCCAGTAATGCATCTCTGTTGGCAAAATGCGCATAAAAACCGCCGTGTGTTAAACCCGCTTGTTTCATCACATCTGCGACAGCCAAAGAGTCAAAGCCATCCCTGCGAATAATTTTTGCAGCAGTCTGCAGAATTCGCTGGTGGGTCATCTCTTTTTTACTTAAAGCTGTCATCAAAATAGCCTATGGTTGATTATATGATGATCATCATATTTTTAATTGTACCTGCTGGCAAGTACTTTTTTTGAGCAAATGTCTGTGTCTGACGCAGCGCTGGTTTAAGTGATTGAGTTTTAGGGTTTTATAGTGGAAAAATAATGACTCAGCGATCTGAGTCCAAATAGTGTTGCAGCTGCACAACCCGCTTTGGCCGTTCAAACAACTGATACAACTCCAGCCAGTCGGACAACTGCATCAGCGGTAAATCCTGTTGCCATCTGGTTTTTTCAGGCAGAAACTCAAACCCTTGCAAACCGTCGTCTTTGAGCACCTGTATGCCCGCCATCAGTTCGATTTCAAGGCCATTTTTACGAAACCGGGCAAAGCCCTTGCTGCGATAAATGGGATGGAGCGATACAGGCACAAGGTGGGCATACTGGCTTAGCAGAGCTTTAAACTGCTCAAAGCGTTCCAGTGTGCAGACCAAATCCAAATCCCGGGCTTGTGGCTCAATACCATAACACTGCAATAAAAAGCTGCCGCCTATGGCCCAGTCTTTTGGGCCAAGCAGTTGGACTAATTCTGTGGCTATTTGCCTGATCTCAGTTTGTTGCATCAGAGGGGGCAGAAATCTGTTCGATACGGGCGATAAAATGCCCCTTCGCCAGCTGGGTTTTCACCTGTTGGCCTGGTTGTAGCGTCGATGCATCCGTAATCACTTGCTGCTGTTCATCAAAGCTGATGCTGTAGCCCCGCTCTAAAGTGGCTAAGGGGCTGACAGTATGCAAGCGGCTGCTTTGCAATAACCACTGCTGCTGCTTTTGCTTCAGTAACTGCTGCATAGATTGTTGTAACTGATGGTTGTGCTGACTCAGCTTTTGTTGTTGCTGTTTAATCCGCACCAGTGGCGTCAGTTGTTGCAAACGATGTTGTAAAAACTGCTGCTGTTGGGCTGCTTTGTCGATACGTCGTAGCAAGGCATTTTGCAATCGCATTTGCAGTTCATCCAGATACTGCTGCTGTTGCTGTAAACGTCGTGCCGGGTCAAGTAAAGTTAATCGGTGCACCAAAGCCGTTAAACGGGGTTGCTGCTGCCGTAAATAGCTTTGCATCGAACGTTGCAGCCGTTGTTCTGCGGATAGCACTAACTGCAGTTGTTGTTGCTGATCCGGTGATACCAGCTCTGCCGCAGCAGATGGCGTGGCTGCGCGCACATCAGCGACAAAGTCGGCTATGGTAAAGTCAATTTCATGACCTACAGCGCTGACGGTTGGAATAGGGCAATGCGCTATTAAACGTGCCACCTGTTCATCGTTAAAACACCATAAATCTTCCAGCGAACCACCACCACGGCCAATTAGTAAGACATCGACTTCGTTGCGTGTTATGGCTTTTTGAATGGCATTGTAAATTTGTGCCGGAGCCTGAGTGCCCTGGACTAAACAAGGATAAATAATCACTTCCAGGGCTGGAGCCCGGCGTTGCAGTACTGTGATGATATCGCGGATCGCAGCGCCCGTAGGGGAGGTGACCACTCCAACTTTTTGTACTTTCTTCGGCAGCGGCTTTTTGCGTTCAGGTGCTAATAAACCTTCAGCGGCTAAAGTGGCTTTGATTTGTTCGTATTGTTGCTTGAGTAAGCCGTCACCTGCAGGTTCCAGCATATCGGCCAATAACTGATATTCACCGCGAGGTTCATACACACTGATACGGGCGCGGATCAGAATTTGCTGACCATTTTTTGGCTGCAGGCTGGCGTATCTGTTGCTTTGTTTAAACATCGCCACTTTCACCTGAGCGGCCTGATCTTTTAACGAAAAGTACCAGTGGCCGGAAGAGGCTGCGATAAAATTAGATACTTCACCCACCAACCAAAGCTGACGAAATTGCAGCTCAAGAGTCAGGCGAACTTCAGAGTTTAAGCGGGAGACAGTATAAATATCAGCTTGCGACATAACAGAGATCTCAACGGTTCAGGTGGCTAATGTAACACAAAAGCGAAAAATTGATTGTGGCAAGGCGCAAAAGCGGATAAAATTGCGCCGCAACATTCCCCCCTCTTTTTTTAACAGCGAGATTGTTGCAATGCTCAGGATCGTGAAAGAAGCCATTACATTTGACGACGTGTTACTTGTACCGGCGCACTCCACTGTGTTACCCCATACCGCAGACCTGCGGACTCAATTGACCAGCAAAATTACGTTAAATATTCCTATGGTATCGGCGTCTATGGACACTGTCACCGAGGCTCGTTTAGCTATTGCTTTAGCACAGGAAGGCGGTTTAGGTTTTATTCACAAAAATATGACCATCGAAGAGCAGGCAGCCAATGTTCGTAAAGTAAAAAAATACGAAAGTGGTGTGGTATCAGACCCTGTCACTGTGCGTCCGGAACAAAGTATCCGCGAAGTGCAGCAACTGGCCGCTCAGCATGGTTTTTCTGGTTTCCCTGTAGTCGATGCTGACAACAATCTGGTTGGCATAGTGACAGGTCGTGACCTGAACGTTGAAACCAATCCACAACTGGCTATTTCTTCTGTGATGACGCCAAAAGAGCGTTTAGTCACCGTAAACGAAGCTGGCCCACGTGCTGAAGCTTTGGCTTTAATGCACAAACACCGTATCGAAAAAGTATTAGTGGTCGACAATGACTTTAAGCTCAAAGGTTTGATCACAGTACAGGATTACAACAAAGCCGCCAGTAAACCAAACGCCTGTAAAGACGAATTTGGTCGCTTACGTGTTGGTGCTGCCGTGGGTGTAGGCCCGGGCACGGACGAACGTATCGCTGCTTTAGTTGAAGCCGGTGTGGATATTTTATTAATAGATACCTCACACGGTCACTCTGAAGGCGTGTTAGATCGCGTACGTCAAACCCGCGCTTTATACCCTGATTTACAAATAGTGGCCGGTAACGTTGCCACAGCAGAAGGCGCAAAAGCCTTAGCTTTGGCAGGTGCCAACGCTGTGAAAGTGGGTATAGGCCCAGGTTCAATTTGTACCACCCGTATTGTCACTGGTTGTGGTGTACCGCAACTGACAGCTATCTCTGATGCAGTAGATGGCGTGCAGGGCATGGACGTTTGTATTATCGCTGACGGTGGTATCCGCTTCTCAGGTGACATCGCTAAAGCTTTAGTCGCTGGCGCGCATTGCGTGATGGTAGGTTCAATGTTTGCTGGTACTGAAGAAGCGCCAGGCGACGTAGAGCTGTATCAGGGCCGTTACTACAAATCCTACCGTGGTATGGGTTCATTAGGTGCTATGGCACAACGTAATGGCTCATCTGACCGTTATTTCCAGGGCAGCAACAACGCTGAGAAGTTAGTACCTGAAGGTATTGAAGGTCGCGTAGCCTACAAGGGCCCAATCGGCACTATTATTCACCAGCAAATGGGTGGCCTGCGCTCTTCTATGGGCTTAACAGGTTGCTCTACTATTGCTGAAGTCCGCACCAAGCCGGTCTTTGTCAAAGTAACTTCTGCTGGTATGGGTGAATCGCACGTGCATGATGTGCAAATCACCAAAGAAGCACCAAACTACCGCTTAGGTTAACCGCTTAATCAGAGGCTGGCGTTTTGCCAGCCTCTGTGTTTTATCCATTCGACATTTGTTACTACAAGGTGATTATGAGCAAAAACATTCACTTCCATCGAATTCTGATCCTCGACTTCGGTTCGCAATACACTCAGCTGATCGCCCGTCGTGTGCGTGAAATTGGCGTTTACTGTGAGCTGTGGGCATGGGACGTTACTGCTGAACAAATCGCTGAATTTGCTCCAACCGGTATTATTTTATCTGGTGGTCCTGAAAGTGTGACCGAAGCTGGCTCGCCTCGTGCGCCATCTTATGTATTTGAAGCCGGTGTGCCTGTGCTGGGTGTTTGCTACGGTATGCAGACCATGGCTGAACAACTGGGCGGTAAAGTGTCCAGTTCTGATCACCGTGAATTTGGTTATGCTCAGGTTGAACTGATTGCAGAAAATGCCATGTTCACCGGTATTGAAGATCATCTGAACGAACAAGGCCGTGGTTTATTGGATGTCTGGATGAGTCATGGCGACAAAGTAGTACAAATCCCACAGGGTTTTGTTACGACTGCGCAAACGCCAACTTGCCCTCATGCTGCTATGGCTGATGAAGCCCGTCAGTTCTATGGCGTACAGTTCCACCCTGAAGTGACTCATACCCGTCAGGGTCTGCGGATGTTAGAGCAGTTTGTGGTCGATATCTGTGGTTGCGAAAAACTCTGGACTCCGGCCACCATTATTGATGACGCTATTGCTAACATCAAAAAGCAGGTTGGTGATGATCAGGTGATTTTAGGTTTATCAGGTGGTGTCGATTCCTCTGTCGTGGCGATGTTATTACACCGCGCTATCGGCAAAAACCTGACCTGTGTATTTGTCGATAACGGTTTATTACGTTTAAACGAAGGCACTCAGGTGATGGAAATGTTTGGTGACCATTTTGGTCTGAACATTATCCATGTTAAAGCTGAAAACCGTTTCCTCGACGCCTTAAAAGGTGAAGCTGAACCTGAAGCTAAACGTAAAATTATCGGTCGTGTATTTGTTGAAGTATTTGACGAAGAAGCGAAAAAACTAAGCAATGCTCGCTGGTTAGCTCAGGGCACTATTTATCCTGACGTGATTGAATCAGCAGCGTCTAAAACCGGTAAAGCTCATGTGATTAAGTCGCACCATAATGTCGGTGGTTTACCTGCAGATATGAAAATGGGCTTAGTCGAGCCACTGCGTGAACTCTTTAAAGATGAAGTGCGCAAAGTAGGTTTAGCTTTAGGTTTGCCATACGACATGCTGTACCGTCACCCTTTCCCAGGCCCGGGTTTAGGTGTGCGTGTATTGGGTGAAGTGAAAAAGGAATACTGTGATTTATTACGCAAAGCCGATGCGATTTTTATCGAAGAGCTGCGTAATTCAGGCTGGTATGACAAAGTTAGTCAGGCTTTTACCGTATTCCTGCCAGTGAAATCTGTCGGCGTGATGGGCGACGGCCGTAAATACGACTGGGTTGTGTCAATTCGTGCCGTAGAGACCATCGACTTTATGACAGCACACTGGGCACATTTGCCTTATGAGCTGTTAGGTACTATCTCTAACCGCATTATCAATGAAGTGAATGGCATTTCCCGTGTGGTGTACGACATCTCAGGTAAGCCGCCAGCAACTATTGAGTGGGAATAATTTATCCTTCGTACTTGAAGCCGCAGCTTTGAGTCGATTGGATAGAAAAGGGGCAGATTTAATCTGCCCCTTTCGCTTTTTACAGCTTATTGATTTCGTGTTTCAGCTGATAGGACTTATCCGTCACTATGGCTTCTAAAGTGGCTACCCGTTCTTTTAACTGATCTAATTGCTGTTTAATTTCGTCATTTGATTGACCGGCACTTTTTAGTTTGATTTGTGTTTTGGTGTAGTTTTCATAAAAAGCATAACCAAAAGCGCCAACAACAGCGACAAAACCTATTTCAAATGGTCCCATGATTTTCCTTCCCTAAGTCTGTATTAACTAAACTGAATAATAAGCCTACTACAAGCAGCAAATGTTATACCATAGTTACTATCTTGTTTATTTTCAAATGCTTAACCTATTTTTATAGCAACGGCGTTAAGCAAACTTGCTAAAAGATAGTCAAAAGCTTAACCAGAGCTGGTAAAATTAGCCACACGCAACAGCAGCGCAAGGAGAAAAGGTGACAGCAGAAGACGATTTACACTGGATGCAATATGCCTTGCAACTGGCCGATAAGGCTGAGCAAAGCGGCGAAATTCCTGTAGGTGCTGTTTTGGTTAAAGAAGGGGTGGTGCTGGGTGAGGGCTGGAATCAGTCGATCCAACTGAATGACCCCTCTGCTCATGCCGAAATGATAGCGATCCGGCAGGCTGCAGAAAAAATTGGCAATTACCGTCTGATCGATTGCACCTTGTATGTAACCCTGGAGCCTTGTGCCATGTGTGCAGGTCTTTTAGTGCATAGCAGAGTGAAACGTCTGGTATTTGGTGCTAAAGATGCAAAAACCGGTGCTGCGGGCTCTGTGCTGGATATAGTTCGGCATCCGGTGTTAAATCACCAGTTGGATGTTCTGGATGGTCCTTTGGCGCAGCAATGTGCAGACAAACTCTCTGAATTTTTCCGCCGTCGCAGGGCAGAACAAAAGGCATTAAAACAGCTGGAAAAACAACAGAGTGTTGGGGAAGGGCAGTTTAAGCCGTAGCTTCGATAGCGCTGGCTAAATCCTGGATAGATTGGAAAGAGCGGCGACGTCTGTTTAACTTTAACATTGTCATATTACGGCTGACGCGTCTTCTGCTGGATGCAACATCCATTAATCGCCGCTTGCGCAGCATTGTTGGTTTTTTACGTTTTAACATTCAATGACTCCAAATTATTTTCGCTAATATAAAAGCTTAGCGATGCAGTTACAAGATTAAGACTGCTTAGGAGTGCTGATGTTCCCTGACTTTTCTGCTGAATTTACCGCTTTATCGCCAAATTGCTCGTTAAGCCGCTGTTTTTGTTGATCTAACCTTTGCTCGGTTTTTTTCTTTTCATCGACCCACAACAGTGTATCGTAGAAACGACGGACGTTTTCAACATAATAAACAGCCTGAGCACCGCGGGCGTAACCCAATCTGGTGTTCTGGTAATAACGTTTTTGCTGCAGCAAGGGTAAGCGTTGTTTAACTTCATGCCATTGATCCGGATTGGCACCATCCCGCTCTGTCAGCACCCTGGCACTTTCGACATGGCCCCAGCCGATATTATAGGCAGCTATAGCAAACCAAAGCCGGTCCGGCATCTGAATACGCTCAGGAATGCTCTCCAGCATACGTTGCAGATACTTACTGCCGCCTCTGATGCTTTGCGCAGGGTCCAGTCTGCTGCTGACGCCCATCATTTGTGCAGTGCCGACGGTCAGCATCATCATGCCCACTACACCAGTGGAACTGCGAGCTTCAGGACGCCAGTTTGATTCCTGGTAACCAATAGCCGCCAGTAAACGCCAGTCAAAGTTACCGGCATATTTTTCAAATAATGGCTGATAACGGGGTAAGTCTTTTTCAATGGCTTTGATGTAATCCAGAGTCGCGACGTAATCAAAACGGCGGATATGGCCAAAGTATTTATCTTCCAGACTCAATAAATCGCCGGACTGATAATTCTGACCAAAAAATTCAATCAACACAGCCCAGAAGGAGTCATCGGCTTTGTTGCTCAAAAGCCAGGCCACGGGCTGTTGTTCTTTCACTTTAAAGGCAACAGTTAAGTTAGGAAAAAAGCGTTGATTGACGGCCAGTAAGTTTGAGTCAACCAAGGTATAAGGAATTTTTCCATCTTCGACTTGTTGCAGCAGTTCATCGGCATCTTCGGATTCACTTTCCTGCCACTGCAATTGTGGATGGTCTTTTTGCACAGCACTTAAGGTTTCTGCTAAAGAGCTGTCTTTGGGGACCAGCACTGGTTCTTTGATATCTTTAAAGCTATTTGGCTTTTTCTGGCCCTTACGGTACACCAGCACTTCGTTGCGCCATAAATAAGCCGGCGCTATACGATATTTTTGTTTCCGGCTTTCGGTGACGGCCAAACCACCGGCTATATAGTCAACCTGACCGGAGTCGAGCTTTTGCAGTAATTCTTCACGCTGATAACTGGGGAATAACTCCAGTTCAACGCCTAATTTTTCTGCTAATGCGACTGACAGTTCATAGTCGTAGCCTGTTGGGCCATCAGCGCCGACATAATAGCTGGTAGGGCTGTTTAAAATGCCAACCCGAATGCTATCTCTTTGATAAATTTCATGAAGCTGAACAGGTTCCTGCACCGGAGTACAAGAAACTACTGCTGTTAAGACAGCTCCTAAAATACCAAATCGAATCATCCGGTTATGCCTTTCATCACAAAGAGCGCCATTTATACCAAAATTCCTGCTGGTCGTCAGATCTTATTCATACCATTACAGCGGTTTTTTCTTTATAATGCGGCGCCTGATTTTGGGTTCCATTGTCGCTCAACCAACGGAAAAAAAACCTATGTTGATCCTGCGTGGTGCACCTGCACTGTCCGAGTTTAGAGTTCAGAAGTTCATCGATCTTTGTGTCAAAACCAATTTGCCTGTGAATGGTGTTTATGCCGAATTTATGCATTTTGCTGATTTAAGCAGCGAACTGTCGGCTGAACAACAGACGACTTTAAGCAAATTGCTGACTTACGGACCTACTATCGTCAGCCATACACCAGAAGGTTTGTTGCTGGTGGTGACGCCACGCCCTGGCACTATTTCTCCATGGTCGTCTAAAGCGACTGATATTGCCAAAAACTGTGGCCTGAGTCAGGTGAAACGTTTAGAGCGAGGTGTGGCTTATTATATCCAGACCACTGCAACTTTGACTGAAGCTCAGCTGCAGCAATTAAAAGCTCTGGTACACGACCGCATGATGGAAGTGGTGTTCAGCGAGTTTGAACAAGCTTCTGCCTTATTCCGTAAAGCTGAACCAGCACCTTTAAGTTCAGTGGATATTATCGCTGGTGGCCGCGATGCTTTAGTCAAAGCCAACATCGACATGGGCCTGGCGTTAGCCGACGATGAAATCGATTATCTGGTGACGAATTTTAATCAGTTGGGCCGCAACCCAAATGATATCGAACTCTATATGTTTGCGCAGGCCAACTCTGAGCACTGCCGTCATAAAATTTTTAACGCCGACTGGACCATAGACGGCGAACAACAGCCGAAGTCGCTGTTTAAAATGATTAAAAATACTTTTGAAAAAACGCCGGAACACGTGTTGTCTGCTTATAAAGACAATGCTGCCGTGATGACTGGCTCTAAGGCTGGCCGTTTTTTCCCGTCTGCTGACACTCAGGAGTATGGCTACAACCATGAAGATATTCATGTGTTGATGAAAGTGGAAACTCATAACCACCCAACAGCTATTTCTCCATTCCCTGGCGCTGCTACAGGTTCTGGCGGTGAAATCCGTGACGAAGGTGCTACAGGCGTAGGCGCTAAGCCAAAAGCCGGTTTGTCAGGTTTTTCTGTATCCAACTTACGTATTCCTGGTTTTGAACAGCCGTGGGAAACCGACTTTGGTAAACCAGACCGTATAGTGACAGCTTTGGACATCATGACTGATGGTCCTTTAGGTGGCGCAGCTTTTAATAACGAATTTGGTCGTCCAAATATTCTGGGTTACTTCCGTACTTACGAAGAAAAAGTACCAAGCCACAATGGCGAAGAAGTACGGGGTTACCACAAGCCTATTATGATTGCCGGTGGTTTAGGTAATATCCGTGCTGAACACGTCCAAAAAGGTGTGTTACCTGTTGGCTCCAAGTTAGTAGTGCTGGGTGGCCCGGCCATGAACATTGGTTTAGGTGGTGGTGCTGCTTCTTCTATGGCTTCTGGTCAGTCGGCTGAAGATTTAGATTTTGCGTCAGTACAACGTGAAAACCCTGAAATTGAACGCCGTTGTCAGGAAGTGATCGACCGCTGCTGGCAGCTGGGCGATAAAAACCCAATTTGTTTTATCCATGACGTCGGTGCTGGTGGTTTGTCCAACGCCTTCCCTGAGCTGGTGAACGATGGTGGCGTGGGTGGTAAGTTCGAATTACGTAACGTGCCAAACGACGAACCAGGCATGTCGCCACTGGAAATCTGGTGTAACGAATCACAAGAACGTTATGTGATGGCCATTCCTGCCGACCAAATGCCAGTGTTTGAAGAAATTTGTAAACGTGAACGTGCACCTTATGCTGTAGTAGGTGAAGCCACCGCTGAACATCACCTGACCTTATCAGATCAGCATTTTGGCAATACACCTATCGATTTACCACTGAACGTACTGCTGGGCAAAGCGCCTAAAATGCACCGTGATGTGAAAACTCAAGTCACCGAAGGCAAAGCTTTAGACTTAAACGGCGTGACAGTAGCTGATGCGGCTGAGCGCTTATTACGTTTACCTACTATTGCTGAAAAAACCTTCCTGATCACCATTGGCGATCGCACAGTGACAGGTTTAGTGGCCCGTGATCAAATGGTAGGTCCATGGCAGGTGCCAGTAGCCAACTGTGGTGTGACTGCTGCGTCCTACGACACTTACCACGGTGAAGCCATGTCGATGGGCGAACGTACGCCTGTCGCTTTATTAGACTTTGCTGCTTCTGCCCGTTTAGCTGTAGCTGAATCTATTACTAACATTGCCGCCACTCAGATTGGTGATATTAAACATATCAAACTGTCGGCCAACTGGATGTCTGCTGCAGGTCACCCTGGTGAAGATGCTGGTTTGTATCAGGCAGTCAAAGCCATAGGTGAAGAGTTATGTCCTGCTATGGGTTTAACTATCCCTGTAGGTAAAGATTCGATGTCGATGAAAACCAGCTGGCAACAGGATGGTGAACAGAAGACAGTGACTTCACCTTTATCTTTGATTATCACTGCTTTTGCCCGGGTTGAAGATGTGCGTCGTACTGTGACACCACAGCTGCGTACTGACAAAGGCGCAAGCAGCCTGATCCTGCTGGATTTAGGTCAGGGCGCCAACCGTTTAGGTGCCTCTTGTTTAGCTCAGGTCTATAAGCAGTTAGGCCAGACAGCGCCGGATCTGGAAAGCCCTGAATTACTGATGAACTTCTATCAGGCGGTGCAGGCTTTAGTGGCTCAGCAGAAATTACTGGCGTACCACGACAGGTCAGACGGTGGTTTGTTTGTCACCCTGGCAGAAATGGCATTTGCTGGTAAAGCTGGTGTTAAAGTGGATATCCAGAGCTTAGGCACAGATAACTTAGCTGTACTTTTCAGTGAAGAGTTAGGCGCAGTGCTGCAAGTAGCGAACAGCGATTTACCAGTAGTGCAGGCGATTTTAGCTCAGCATGATTTATCTGCTGTGGCGCATTTATTAGGTGAAGTCACAACTGACGATCAAATTCAGATCAGTCACGGTGATCAGCTGGTGTATAGCAACAGCCGTACTACCTTACGTACCATCTGGGCCGAAACGACCTATCAAATGCAGCTGATGCGTGATAACCCTGAAGGTGCACGTCAGGAGTTTGTCGCTAAAGCTGATGTGACAGATCCAGGCTTAAATGCAAAGTTAAGCTTTGACCTGAACGAAGATGTGGCAGCTCCTTATATCCTGAAAGGTGTACAGCCGAAAGTCGCTATTCTGCGTGAGCAGGGCGTGAACTCTCATGTTGAAATGGCAGCTGCCTACAACAGAGCAGGCTTTAATGCAGTTGACGTGCATATGAGCGACATCTTATCTGGTCGTCGTTCTTTGTCTGAATTTAACGGTTTAGTGGCTTGTGGTGGCTTCTCCTACGGTGACGTATTAGGGGCTGGTGAAGGCTGGGCGAAGTCTGTGCTGTTTAACGACAAAGCCCGCGCTGAATTTGCGGCGTTTTTTGAACGTGAAACGACCTTCAGCTTAGGGGTTTGTAACGGTTGTCAGATGATGTCGAATCTGAAGAGCCTGATCCCTGGCGCTGACTTATGGCCACGTTTTGTCCGCAACAAGTCCGAGCGTTTTGAAGCCCGTTTCAGTCTGGTGGAAGTGCAGGAAAGCGCCTCTTTATTCTTTAAAGGTATGGCTGGGTCCCGTATGCCTATCGCTGTATCACATGGTGAAGGACATGCAGAGTTTGCATCTGCTGCTGCGATGCAAGCCGCTGATCAAAGTGGCACAGTGGCCTTACGTTTTGTCGATAACTACGGCAATGTAACAACGCAATACCCGTCGAATCCAAACGGTTCACCACTGGGTATTACGTCCCTAACTACGACTGATGGCCGCGTGACTATTATGATGCCTCACCCAGAGCGGGTATTCCGCACTGTGGCGAACAGCTGGCACCCTGATGAGTGGCAGGAAGACAGCCCGTGGATGCGGATGTTCCGTAACGCACGAGTCTGGTTAGGCTAATACCGTAAAAGTGATACAAACAAGACCTGCTTCGGCAGGTTTTGTCATTTTTGTAGCGATATTTTTAAATTTTCATCGTAAATTTGTTTTGTTTGCAGATATTTTCATTTTGTGCTTGATCCCTGACACATTTTTTTACAAACTAGCTCTATCTCTGTTTATTCACTTGTTTGAGTGAGATGTCCGACATGAAGTCGGTGAGACCTGAAGGATAAGGTATGGAAGTTGTAGTTAGCTCTGAGCAACCAGACAATAAAGAATGGCTATCCCATGTAAAAATTGGTCAGCGTTTTGATCTTGAGTTATTAGATCAGCGCAAAAGCCGCTGTAGCTGCGAACTGGTGGGTTATAAAGCCGGTAAATATGTATTGTTCAGAGTAGATGACGATACGTTACCAGACCGCTTTTTTATTAACGGTCTGGCAGTGGTCTGTCGTTTTTTAGTTGAAGATTCTGTTGGCGAATGTTTTGCGTTTAAATCTGAATTACTGCAGTTGACCCGCTTTCCGGATAAATTGGCTGTGGTCAGCTTTCCCTCAGCGATACAACGTCGTGCTTTACGTAACGAACGACGTAACAGTATTTTTATTCCTGCCTCAGTCAGGCTTAATCTGGAAGTGGTGCAGAATGCCCGCAGTTTTCATGGCCATTTGATTGATGTCTCCAGCGGTGGCTGTCGTTTCTTATTTGATCCGTCGCATCAGGGCAGCAAGGTCAATCTGGCGCCTGTAGTTTTGCATATCCAATGTGAAAAAGTAGGTATTGACCAGCAAATTCAGGGCGAAGTACGTAACTCCAGGTTAGAGGAACGTGGGCTCTCTATCGGTATTCAGTTTAATCTGCCACAGCTGTACTTAGATAAGTTGGCAGTTGCTTCCTGAGAAAAGTCCTTCTGAGCCGACAATTTGTCGAGTCAGAAGGACTGCTATTGAAAGCCTACGCTATTAAAATGAATAACGGGCGCCAATCATCCAGACATAAGGGTCGATACTGACATCAACAGACTGAATGCTGTTATTGTTCACCAGTACACGACCAGTGGTATCTATATCCATTTTACTTAGCATCAGATGTGCACCCCAGCTGTCTGACAGCTTCAGATTAACACCGGCCTGCATGGCCAGTCCCCATGAATCTTTTAACTTCAATTCGACTTTATCATCTGCCTCTGCCACATTCAGTGCTTGCAAGGTACTGACTAATTCGCCAGAGACTTTTTCCTGAAAGAAGTTAGTGTAATTCAGACCTAAACCGATAAAGGGGGCAAATCTACTGTCACCTAAATCAAAATGATACTGGGCTAATAAGGTTGGCGGTAATTGTTTACTGCTACCCAGTGCTAAGCCATCAATAGCAGAACCTTTCACTTTCATATCATGTTTAAACGGAGTGGCCGCAATCAACTCCAGGGTCCAGTTTTTATTCAGTTGATAGTCGATGGTAATGCCCAACTGAGTATTGTTGTCCACCGCCACTTCAGTGGAGTTTGCTGGTAAGCCAGCCACAGTCTCGACTACATTCAAATGACCGCTGGATTCTTGAGGCGCGACACTAATAGCTCCAACATTCACTGACCAGTTAGCCAGAGCCGGAGCGGCAGAGGCGGCTAACAGTAAAGAAGCGATTGTTTTATAACTCGTTTTCATCAGAATGATCCTTAGCTTGAGAAACTGGCGTCATTCTGCGCTTTTGATGCAATGAAACTTTGCCCCAGATCAATAGTTGCTATAAACCCTTACTATGTTTAGGGTTTTTATTGATATAAAACAAAAAAGTGGCGGCTGGGAACTATAAAAGCAGCCTGAATAACTCCACCCAGGCTGCTCTTCGCACTAGATCAGGAAATATAGCGGGCTTTTTTATTGTCTTTAAGTTTCGTCATATCCACTAACACCAGACCATCCACACAATCGGCAAAGTCAGGGTCAACACCAAAAGCTAAAAAGCGCACACCACCAGGTTCGGTCAGTTCACTGTATTGTTTATACAAAGTAGGAATACTGACGCCCATATTGGCCAATAAGTGCTTTAACTGGACAAAGTCCTGACTGTAGCTATCACCGCTAAAATGCTGCTGCAGCTGGCTTAAGGTATCCATTGGTAATTCGTAGGGGATATTTGGCACAGCGCTTTGTTCAGGGCAGCGGAAATACAGGCTGTAGAAATACACCATCAGATCCCGTGCCGCTTTAGGGTAGCTGTTGGATAAACTGACACCACCAAATAAATAACGGATATCCGGATTTTGTTTCAGGTAGGCGCCTATGCCATACCATAAATAATCCAGGCTACGTTTGCCCCAATAACGAGGTTGTACAAAGCTGCGGCCAAGCTCCAGCCCCTGATCTAAATAGGGTGTCATCGCAAGATTAAACTGGAATAAAGAGGCGGTATACAAGCCTGCAAGGCCTTTCTCCGCCATTACTTTAGCTGTGTTGGCAAAACGGTATGCACCTACTATTTCTAAGTCGTCTTTATCCCACAAAATAAGTTGCTCGTAGTAGCTGTCGTACTGGTCAATATCACGGCGCTGACCGCTGCCTTCACCGACAGCCCGAAAGGCGATTTCCCGTAAACGGCCAATTTCACGTAATACAGGCGAGCTTTGCTGATACTGATATAAATAAATTTGTTTGCCGTCACTGGTTTCACCCAACAACGGACAGGCTTCAACTGCTTTTTTAAGCAAAATACGATCTTCAGGATGCGCTATCGCAGTTTGAGTCTTAAATAGTGGCGACTTGTCTTTAGCCAGACGATACAAGTGTTTTTTAAACAGTTTTACCTTGGCTTGAGTTTCCAAAGCCAGATGAGCAAAGCTGTCATAAGGGATTTGTTCACCAATTCGCATAGCGATGTTTTTATGTTTCTGATTAAACATCTCCTGCACCAGCAACATAGTGGCCAGAGGTTTGTAAATCATCGAAGCGCCATAAAACATCGCAGAGTTACGACCATCTATATAGATAGGCAGAATAGGGGCTTTGGCATTCATCGCAAAACGTAAAAAACCGCCATGCCATTTGCCATCACGAATACCGTTGGGTTTTAAGCGTGATACTTCACCTGCTGGAAATAAAATCAGCGCACCTTCGGCTGCTAAGTGATCACTGATGCGATCGATACGACTACGCTCGGTGCCACCACTCATATTATTCACGGGTAACAATAAGGAATGCAGAGGTTCAACGGCCATTAATAGCTGGTTAGCGATCACTTTGACATCAGGACGTATATCCCGCACCAGTTTAATCAAGGCTAAACCATCTAAAGATCCGATAGGGTGGTTGGCGATAATCACGACACGGCCAGTACTCGGAATACGCTCGACTTCGTTATCGCGCACTGCATAGGCGAAGTTAAAGTAATCCAGCACTTGTTCTACAAATTCAATACCTTGCAAGTGAGGGTAACGTTTGGCGAAAGCGATAAATTCTTGTTCATGCAGCAGATGGCGTAAGGCGCCTTTGACCGGTTTGGCTAACCAGGGTTTTTGTTCGAGTTTTGGCAGATGCGTTTGCATCATTTGGTCAACACTGATCATAGCGATACCTCTGTAAGGACCTTTGTTCGTACAGAGAGTAGGGGGTTAAGATGACAAAAATGCGTCAGATTTATGGCTTTTTGTGGAAATTTTAATCAGAGTGGGTGGGATATACCCAAGAAACTTGAAGTTGCGGGGAGGCGACAAGTGAGTGAGACCCCAGGAGCATAGTAGCCTATGTGACTGGGGCGAATGAGTGCAGTCAACAAAGCTGCAGCTTCAAGGGCGAAGGGTATAAACCTGCTCAGGCCACTTTGCTCTGTGCAGGTTGTTCTTCGCTAAGTACTGCCAATGGCATAGCGGCCAGCGTATGGCTTTGTTCTGTCCAGTGATACAGTGTTAATGAACCATCTTGTTGCTCTATCAAGGCTGTGCAGTTATCAATCCAGTCGCCATCGTTGCAGTAAATAATGCCGTCCTGCAGGCTGATTTCCGGATGATGGATGTGACCACAGACCACACCATCAAAACCTGAACGTTTAGCTTTCGCCACAGCTGCATCACGGTAGCGGGCAATCGCCTGCTGAGCACCCGGAACTTTGCTTTTGATAAAGGCAGCCAAACTGAAATAACGTCCACCTAAAGCACGGCGAATGCGGTTGCTCCAGCGGTTTAAAAACAGTAAGAAATCATACAGATTGTCACCCAGCCAGGCATGAAAACGACCAAAGTTCACTTCCTTATCAAACTCATCGCCGTGCAGTAACAGCAACTTTTTCCCTAAAGCCGTAGTATGGCAGCCGCGTAATTGTAATTTGATAGTGCCAAACTGACGACCTGCCCAGTGGCGGAATTCTTCATCATGGTTACCTGGAATATAAATGACTTCAGTGCCCTGATCGGCTTTGGCCAGCAGACTTTGGATCACGGCATTTTGCTCCGGACTCCAGCACACTTGTTTTTGCATGGCCCACAAGTCGAGGATATCGCCCAGCAGGTAAATGGTGTCAGCTTTGGTTTGATTGAGGAAGTTCAGCAGATAGGTCGCCTGACAGTCTTTATTTCCTAAATGAATGTCAGACAAGAAGATCGTTCGACAATGCAGCATACAAAGCTCCTGCGAATTGTTGGCCTTGGTTCTTCAGGCTCGGGTAGAATGGGGTTTACCCATGTCAGAGATATGACGAAAACTTGAAGCTTTGGTGAACAGATGTCGATAGCCCTGGTGATCCCCGATCGTAAATTAGATACTTTAGTGGAAAAGTTAAGTGCCTTATTGCCTGGAGTTTTAATCCAGCAATGGCCAGACTACAGCGCGCCTGAACAGGTGCAGATGGCTGTGGTGTGGAAGCAACCTCATGGTTCTTTAGCTGCGTTAAGTCATTTAAAAAGCCTGCAGTCTTTTGGCGCTGGTGTGGACAGCATTGTGTCTGATCCTACTTTGCCTGACTTGCCGTTAAGCCGCATTGTTGATCCGGCTTTGGCGTCTTCTATGGTGAACTATCTGGCTGGCATAGTGTTGCATTACCAACTTAGGTTGGATCTATTTCAGCGTCAGCAGCAACAGCAGTTGTGGAAGCCGAAAAGTCCACGCTCGATTCAACAGATTTGTGTATTGGGTTTAGGTGAATTGGGACAAGCAGCGGCGCAGCATTTTTTACAGCAGGGTTACCGGGTCAGTGGCTGGTCACGTAGCTTAAAACAGCTGGAGGCTATTCAGTGCTACGCCGGTGACGCTGGTTTTAAAGAGGCTGTCTCTGCTGCCGATTTGGTGATTTGTTTATTACCTCTAACACCTGATACCACAAATTTCTTAAATACAGAGCGTCTTAGTGCTTTTAAACAGGGCGCAATTCTCGTTAACGTAGCCCGTGGCGCCATAGTAGATGATGCCGCATTATTGGCGGCTTTGGACTCTGGCCAGTTACAGGCTGCTTGTCTGGATGTATTTCGTGAAGAGCCCCTGCCTGCGACTGATCCATATTGGCAACATCCGGCAGTACTGGTCACTCCGCATTGTTCTGCAGTGACCAACGTGGATACTGCTATCCATCAGATTGTTGAAAATTATCAACGTACGCTAAATGGGCTACCTTTAAAGCATCTGGTCAACAGGGAAAGAGGCTACTGATGGATAGTTTTATTATTGAAAAATACGGTCATGTTGCACTGTTACAACTGACAGCAGCAGAAAAACGTAATCTGCTAACACCTGACATTGCACTACAAATTGCAGCAGCCGTGCATCAATTGAGTTTGGATGATGAACTCAAAGTGTTGTGTGTGATGGGGACCGAGCGGGCTTTTTGTGCTGGCGCTGATCTGGATGTATTGCAGCATGCGGCAGATGGCGATGGTACAGAGCTTAAACAGCTGTATCAGGCTTTTAGTCAGGTGGCAGATTCTCCACTGCTGACCATAGCTTTGGTCAATGGTCCTGCTGTGGGGGCTGGCATGAATCTGGCGATGGTCTGTGATATTCGTTTAGCCAGCAAAGAAGCCTGGTTTGATAGTCGTTTTTTCCAGCTGGCTTTGCATCCGGGTGGAGGGCACGGCTGGTTACTGCCTCAATTGATCGGTTGGCAACAAGCCATGGCGATGTTGTTTTGTGGTGAGCGTTTAACTGCAGAACAGGCCTGGCAGTATGGTTTAGTCAAAGAAGTGTTGGCTGTTGATCAATTATTACCAAGAGCTTTGGCGATGACTGCTGATTTAGCTGCAGTGCCGACAGCTTTAGTAAGGCAAACGAAAAGCTCTATGCGTCAGTTATTGCATTGTAAGGAGCATAGCCAGGCGGTGGAGTTTGAATATCAGCAACAATTTTATAGTTTGCAGCAGGATGCTGCTCGTCAGGCTATTGCCGCTTTACAACATAAACTAGCGACTAAAAGCTAAAACTAGTCGCTAAAAGCTCAAAAGCAAAGGTGATTATGTGCCCTTGTTTGTCTCTTTATCAGAAAATCATCTGTAAATGATTGTAAATCTTGTAACTAAACAACAAGTTGTCTACACTGGTTTTGGATTGCTCAAGATCCACAAAAAAGCAAGAACAATAACAATATTTTTTAGTCTGAGGTTTTGTATGCGTAAAGCGTCCAGTCGCGGTTTTGGCTTTACTGCAATCGCCATTTTGGTGTTATTAATGGCATTGTCGGCTTTTTTAACAAAGGCTGAAGCTACAGAAGTGACTCATTATTTACAAGAACAGCAATCCATCGAAGGATAGCGCGAATCAAATGCCCCCACTTTGTGGGGGTATTTGTTATTTCTTCTGATGCCGCTCGCGATTTTCCCGTTTTTGTTCTGCATTTTTCTGCAACAACACATAAGTGGCTGCATAACCTCCATGGGGTTTTAAGGCGGTATGGCAGGCTAATACTTCCGGCATTTGCGGTAACCATTTGAAACAGTAACTTTTCAAAATCGCAGGATGAGGTTTGCTGTCACGTCCCATACCATGGTGGATCAATACAGTCCGGATACCACGTTGATGACAATCTGCGATAAAACTATACAAAGCGGCCCGCGCTTCAATTAAGGTTTTGCCAAGCAAATTCAGGGTCGCATCCATCTGGTATTTACCCAGACGCAGATTCTTGTATACACCATCCTGCACACCATCTTTTTTATAGGCAATCACATCGTCAGGTGAAACCAAATCGACGTACTCCATACTCAGATAGTTAGGATCGTATTCCATTTCCTGCTCTGCAGCTTTGCGTCGGGCCAGTTGCGCCAGACTTGGGTTATGTTCTCCATTAGGATCAGCAAGAGCATCAGCAGTTAAGCGTTTTACTCCAGCCATTTCCTGTAAAAATAAGTCCAGCTCTTCGTCATGCATGCGTACTACTCCAGCTTAAGCTGACCGGGAATTACTGCATTATATACTTCTCCTATTTGAAGTCGCAGTAAGGATCTCCGGGTTTTTCGCCAGCCTTTAACAATGACCTCTAATAATAAAAAAAGACTTTGCTTCAACTCAATAACTTAGGTTTTTTTTGATACAAAAAACAATATTAAATAACAAAATATTAACCTTTGACTATACTTCAAAGTGACTTTCATTCCAGCAAGGAGAGCATCATGATCCCCGAACGGCTTTATGAAACTTTACCTTACCTTTACGTCATTAGCGGTTCACAAAGCGTATTATGGTTGCCACATTGGACCGCCGCATTATTTGGTGTCGTACTGATATTTGTTGGTGCAGTGGTCTGGGTTATACGCACCGACAAGCGCCGCAGCCCATACGGTATTAAATTTAAAGAGCAAGGCGCTTTGCCATTTTGGTGTTATGAATTGCAGCCTTTTATTTATCTGAGCAGTGGTGTGTTGTTATTTAACTATGCACAGAGTTTTTTGTTGTATCCGTCAGCGATGATTTTGTTGGTGCTTGGGATACAACTTTGGTTGTGCCGGATTTGCTGGCGTCGGCAGTCCTGACGTCAGCTTTGTGGGCTAAGGGCGTGAGGAAAACCAGAAGAGTGCTGCGGCAATCAAACCTTGTTGTTTACGCAACTGGTATTTAGCACATTGCTCATTGCTCTGGCCTTCAAAACATAAATACAAGGTCTGCTCTTCTTCTGACAGCACTGCGCGTTGATTGGTGTCAAGGATAGTGCCTGCTTTACCAAACCAACCTGGCATATAGACACTTTGAGTCGTCAGTCCTGCGCTATGGTATTCAAGCAATTGAGGTGTAGGGGCTATGATAAAAGCGGCGAGCACAAGCGCTGCTAAGCCACTCCATAGTTTAATAGTTTTGCCTGTCGAAGTGCTTGCCTGCTCTTCTGCAGGAGTAAGCCGCGTTGCAGAACGCGAAACAGTGCGCGTAACTGAAGTGGGTGTAGCTGTTGCTTGTGGTTGGGTGAGCGGTTTTTTATTGCCGGCTTTTTTTAATAGTTTTTGTTTGTCGGCCTCGCTTAAAAGCGAGGCCTTTTTAATTTGTTTGGCCATTAGTGACGTAAGTTAACTGTGCTGTTGGCAACAGTTTCGGTCATGATGAGCCATGCTTGCAAGTTTTGTTTTAAGGAATCAGGGTCTATTTTGTCTAACGTGTCATTTGGGGTGTGGTGATAGTCAAAATAGTCGGTGCCATCCTGTGATAAAGCCACTACTGGCACACCAGCCTGAGCTAATACAGAAACATCAGGACCGCCATAAGTTGTATTGCCACCTAAAGCGATATTCAGATGAGACAGTTTTTGTTGTAACTCTTTGGCAAAAGGCAGAGCTTTGTCGCCAAACCGGCTTTCAATTTGCCAGATACGACCTGCACCAAAATCAGATTCTGCTGCTAACACATGTTTGGCTAAATCTTTATGATGTTTGGCAGCATAGGCTCTGGCTCCTAACAATCCACCTTCTTCGTTGCCATAGAGTACAACGCGGATAGTGCGCTTAGGTTTGCCTTTTTGTTTAATTAAAGCGCCGGTAGCCATAGCTAAAGCAACGCCTGCACCGTCATCTAAAGCGCCTGTGCCCTGATCCCATGAATCCAGGTGACCACTGATCAGTACAATTTCTTCAGGTTTTTCTGTGCCTGTTATTTCTGCTATCACGTTATGGCTAGTCGCTGTTTGTAGTTGGTTATCCATTTGTAGTTTTAATTCTACTTTTGGCGATCGTTCCAGCATTTTGGCCAGATTTTGCGCGTCAGGCACTGAAATGGCCACGGCTGGAATTTTAGTGATGGCTTCGTCGTACTTCATGGTGCCGGTATGAGCAAATCTGTTATTGCTGGTGCCAACTGAGCGAATCACTATAGCTACAGCACCTAACTTGGCCGCTTCAACAGCGCCACGGGAGCGGGCGGCCACGACTTGACCATAAAAAGATCCGGATTTGTCTTTGGCCATAGGTTTGTTGATAAAAACAATTTTGCCTTTGACTGAGGCTGCATCGGCTTTTTCCAAAGCTTCAATGCTGTCAAACATCACAACAGAGGCGGTAATGCCAGCTGCTGGTGTTCCGACCGAACCACCTAAGGAGGTTAATACAAAAGGTTGAGCGAAAGGGCTAATCACTTCAAGGCTTGCTTGGCCACGAGTCCAACCCGGCATTTCGAATTCTTCAGTCCAGACTTTGTCATAACCCAATTGCTTTAAATTAGCCACAGCCCATTGCACGGCGCGACGGTCTGCTTCGCTGCCAGCAATACGCGGACCCACTTCAACTGTTAAAGACTCCACCAGTTTATAAGCTAAATCCTGATCCAAAGTCACTGGAGCGGTGGCAGCCCATGCTGCCGGAGCAAATAAAGCGCCCGAAATGATTTTTTGCCAAACTTTCATCTGTGATATGCACCCTGCATTGTAATAGTGTGGGCAATGTAGCATGCCTTCATCAAAGCAAATCTTCAGATTGCGATAAAAAGCTAAAGCACAGAGTCAGTTGTGCGTCGAAAGCATGCGACTTTGCTTCTATGAGTCAGGTACAGCCTGAAATACGACAGATGAGAATAGATCGTATTGTTTCAGTCATCTACCCAGCGGCATAATGCTTTTTTTTCACCTGTAAGAAGCAACAAAATGAAATTGGAAGAAATGCTGAAGAATTCGGCGCAGGCAGCCAAGCTGCTGAAGGCGGTTTCCAATGAACGCCGTTTGCTGATTTTGTGTTATTTGCTGGAGTCTGAGTTATCAGTCACAGAGATGAACGAAAAGTTAGGTTTAAGCCAGTCCGCTTTGTCTCAGCACTTAGCTGTGCTCAGACGACAAAAGCTGGTCAAAACCCGTAAAGAAGCTCAAACCGTGTTTTATCGTATCCATAGTGAAGAGGCTGTCGCTTTGATTGGACTGCTGCATAAACTTTATTGTGAGAAAAAATAAAGGACGGTCTGAGGTTTTTAGCTCCACGGATGGGTATTGCTAGCGAATAAATAATTGCATGGAGCAATTGTTAACATCGGAGCAAAGCGACGATGGCCCTTAAGGGTGAGCGTCATGGACGACGGCGAATACAAAATTGCCAGGAGCAATTTTGAACAACGCAACGCGTTGGCCCGAAGGGTGAGCGTCAAGGACGACGGCGAATACAAAAACATCAGGAATGTTTTTGAACGTTGGAGCGAAGCGACGATGGCCCGAAGGGTGAGCACCACGGATGGTGGCGAATAAAAAATCGTCAGGAACGATTTTTAACAGCTTTAGATGGCCCGAAGGGTGAGCACCATGGATGGTAGCGAATAAAAAAACCACCTTGCGGTGGTTTTTTTATTGCACTGTCACAATAAGCTGTTGCGAACAACAGCGAATTGAAATTAAGCTGCTTTAGTAGCTAAAGCTTTAACGTGTGCATTTAAGCGTGACTTATGACGGGCAGCTTTGTTCTTATGGATCAGACCTTTGTCTGCCATACGATCCAAAATTGGAACCATCTTTTTGAACGCTTCTTGTGAAGCAGCCAGATCAGCAGTTAACACTGCAGCGTATGTTTTCTTCATGAAAGTACGCATCATTGAGCGCTGACTTGCGTTTTGCTGACGACGCTTTTCTGATTGAATAGCGCGCTTCTTAGCAGACTTGATGTTAGCCAAGGTAACACTCCTAAAAACTAAACCGGGACCTTTAAAGGCCGCATAATATGCCTATTTTGTAGGCCCTTGTCAAATGGTTTCCTTGACAGATTACAGAATAAAATTAGCCCTTCGCTGGTAATCCACTCTGACTCGGGTGAAAATAGCAGAAATGTCGTTGCAGGAGCAGTCTGTGTCAGGAAAATTATTAAAATCGGGCATGATCGTAAGCTTTATGACCCTTATTTCACGGGTGCTTGGCTTGGTCCGTGATGTGATTGTCGCCAACGTATTGGGTGCAGGTGCTATGGCCGACGTATTTTTTATGGCCAACCGTATTCCTAATTTTTTGCGACGTTTATTTGCTGAAGGGGCTTTCTCACAAGCTTTTGTGCCTGTACTGGCTGAAGTAAAAGAAAAACATGGCGACGATGCAGTACGTGAACTGATTGCCAAAGCGGCAGGGACTTTAGGTTTTATTGTCACTGGTGTCACTTTGCTGGCCGTGATTGGTTCACCTGTGCTGATGATGTTATTTGGTGCTGGCTGGTTTAGCGCTTATTTAGACGGCGCACCAGAAGGGGATAAATACCTGCAGGCCAGTTTCCTGTTAAAAATCACCTTTCCTTATTTATGGTTTATTACCTTTGTCGCTTTATCTGGCGCTGTGCTGAACACCTATAACAAGTTTGCGGTCGCAGCTTTTACACCGGTATTTTTAAATATTGCCATGATAGGGGCTGCTATTTATTTAGCGCCACAGATGCAAAATCCGGCTGAAGCCATTGCCTGGGGGGTATTTTTAGGTGGTTTAATTCAGTTTTTATTCCAGTTGCCGTTTTTAGCAAAAGCCGGATTATTGGTGATGCCACGCTGGGGCTGGAAAGATCCAAACGTGACGAAAATCCGCACTTTGATGATCCCCGCTTTATTTGGTGTTTCAGTCAGTCAGATTAACTTATTACTGGATGCAATTATCGCGTCCTTTTTAGTCACAGGTGCTGTCAGCTGGTTGTATTACTCTGACCGTTTACTTGAGTTTCCTTTAGGTTTATTTGGTATCGCCATCGCCACTGTGATTTTGCCAGGTTTGTCACGGCATTATGCTGCGGCAAGCGAAGCCGCCTTTAAATACACCCTGGATTGGGCTGTGCGTTTTATTTGTTTGTTTGGTATTCCATCCATGATGGGGTTAATAGTACTGGCTGAACCTATTATTGCATCTGTCTTTATGCGCGGTGAATTTACCGCCGATGATGTGGTAAAAACTTCGCATAGCCTGATTGCTTACAACACAGGTTTAGTCGCGCTGATGCTGATTAAAGTACTGGCACCGGCTTTTTATGCGCGCCAGGATATAAAAACTCCGGTGCGCATCGCCATAATAGCTATGGTCGCCAATATGGTGTTTAACCTGATGCTGGCACCTTTTTTAAGTTATGTCGGCCTGGCATTAGCCACAGCTATGTCCGGTACTTTAAATGCGTATTTGCTGTATCGCGGTTTAAAGCAGCGCGATATCTATAGTTTCAGCAGCAAAACCAGTTGGTTTATCGCTAAGGCTTTTATCGCCGCAGCGCTAATGGCGGGCTCTTTGTTTTATGTCATGCCGGATCTGACAGCTTGGATAGCTTTAGGTTTATCAGGTCAGGTGCTGCATTTGTTGGCCTATTTTGGCTTTGCTATTGTGGCCTACTTTGTTTTACTTTTTGTGTTTGGTGTGCGTTTGAACGATTTTAAACGCCAGACAAATGCTGAAAGCAAATGATTATATGGGTATAATCAGCCTCTTTTTGCAGCAGCAGAGTAAGAATACCGAATGGAGTTAATTCGCGGCTTACATACAATTCAACCCAGACATCAGGGCTGCGTCTTAACTATTGGCAATTTTGATGGCGTGCATCTGGGGCATCAGGCGGTACTGACGCAATTAAAAGCTATTGCGGCAGAATTAAATTTACCTGCAGTGGTGATGGTGTTTGAACCTCAGCCACTGGAGTTGTTTAACCCTGAAGGTGCACCAGCGCGTTTATGTCGTTTTCGGGAAAAATACCACTGGCTGGCGCAACAAGGTGTGGATCGCATGCTTTGTGTGCCTTTTACCCGTGAATTTGCCAGTCAGGAGCCAGAGCAGTTTATTCAGGATTTATTGCTGAATAAACTCGGCGTCAAGCATCTGATTGTCGGTGATGATTTTTGTTTTGGTAAAAACCGTGCCGGTAATTTTGCTTTGTTACAGCAAGCTGCAGCGAAGCATGGTTTTGGTTTGGGTAGTACGGCCAGCCTGAAACAAAATGACCAGCGGGTCAGTAGCACTTTAATTCGACAGGCACTGGAACAAGATCAGTTAGAACTGGCAGCACAAATGTTAGGCCGGCCATTTTCGTTGATGGGTCGGGTACGGCATGGTCAGAAAGTAGGGCGCCAGTTGGGTTTTCCAACGGCCAATGTCTGGCTCTATCGTAAAAACTTACCTGTGCATGGTGTTTATGCCATTGAAGCTGTGACCCAAATGGGGCTTTACCATGGTGTCGCCAATATTGGTTCCAGACCCACGTTACAGGGTAAAAAAGAGCAGCTTGAAGCTCATTTTTTTGATTTTAACGGCGACTTATACGGCCAGCAGATTGAAGTGATTTTAAAAAAGAAAATCAGGCCGGAGCGACGTTTTGATGGCCTTGCCCAGTTGCAGCAACAAATTGCTTTAGATGCGCAGCAGGCGCGCGATTATTTTGCTTTGCCACCCGCTTAAGCTGGTTGCAAAGCGACACGAATTTAAACTTAAAGAAGACGGAACAACGACGGATGACTGACTACAAGCAGACTTTGAATTTACCGGACACGGCTTTTGCCATGCGCGCCAACCTTGCGCAGCGTGAGCCACAAATGTTAGCCAGCTGGACAGAAAAAAATCTGTACCAGAAAATTCGTCAGGCCAAACAAGGTAAAAAAACCTTTATCCTGCACGATGGCCCTCCATACGCCAACGGTAACATTCACATTGGTCACGCGGTCAATAAAATCCTTAAGGATATGATTGTTAAAGCCAAGACCTTGTCTGACTTCGATGCCCCTTATGTGCCGGGTTGGGACTGTCATGGCTTGCCTATTGAGCTGGTCGTTGAAAAGAAATACGGCAAGCCAGGCGTGAAGCTAAGCGCTGCTGAATTCCGTCAAAAATGCCGTGATTATGCGTTGACGCAAATCGAAGCACAGAAAGTCGATTTTATCCGTTTAGGCGTTTTAGGCGATTGGGACAATCCGTACCGCACTATGGATTTTAATACCGAAGCCAATATCATCCGCTCTTTAGGTCGTATCATCGACAATGGTCATTTGCAGCAAGGCTTTAAGCCAGTGCACTGGTGTACAGACTGTGGTTCTGCTTTGGCTGAAGCTGAAGTGGAATACCAGGATAAAGTATCACCAGCCATTGATGTACGTTTCACGCTGGTGAACGACGCTGATGTGAATAAATTCGATCACCCTGAAGGCCATACAGGTTCTGGCCCTGTGTCTGTAGTGATCTGGACCACGACGCCATGGACTATTCCTGCTAACCGCGCTGTGGCTTTGAACGCCAAAATTGACTACAGCCTGGTGCAGGTCGAGCAAGGTCCAAATGGCCCTGAGCGTTTAATTGTAGCGACAGACTTAGTGACTGCTGTGATGGCCCGTGCTGGCGTGGAGCACTACCACAATTTGGGTTTCTGCAAAGGTCAGGCACTGGAGCTGGTAAAATTAAAACACCCGTTGTATGACTTTGAAGTGCCGGTGATTTTAGGTGATCACGTCACCACCGATTCTGGTACCGGTGCTGTGCACACGGCGCCTGGCCATGGCCCGGAAGACTTTACCGTCGGTAAGTTATACAACTTAGAAGTGGCTAACCCTGTAGGCGCCAACGGTGTCTATCTGCCAGATACGCCACTTTTTGCTGGTCAGCATGTATTTAAAGCCAACGACTCTGTGGTTGAAGCCTTAAAAGAAGCGGGCAAATTGTTGGTGCATAAAGCCTTAACGCACAGCTATCCACACTGCTGGCGTCATAAAACCCCTATTATTTTCCGTGCTACGCCGCAGTGGTTTATCAGCATGGAACAAAAAGACCTGCGCAGTACTTCACTGCAAGAAATTGGCAAAACCCGCTGGATCCCGGACTGGGGTCAGCAGCGTATCGAAAACATGGTGGCAGGTCGTCCGGACTGGTGTATTTCCCGTCAGCGTACCTGGGGTGTGCCTATTGCTCTGTTTGTTGATAAAGACACCAGTGCTCTGCACCCAAATACTCAGGCTTTGATGGAGCAGGTTGCTAAGTTAGTTGAACAGTCTGGTATTCAGGCCTGGTTTGATTTAGAAGCTGAAACTTTGTTGGGCGCTGATGCAGCTCAGTACGTCAAAGTGACAGACACACTGGACGTCTGGTTTGACTCAGGTGTGACTCATGCTTGTGTGATTGAACCTCGCGCTGAATTCCATGGTGCCACTCAGGCTGACCTGTATTTAGAAGGTTCGGATCAGCACCGTGGCTGGTTTATGTCGTCTCTGATGACGGGTGTGGCAATTAAACACCATGCTCCTTACAAACAAGTGCTGACCCATGGTTTTACTGTGGATGGTGAAGGCCGCAAAATGTCCAAGTCGTTGGGCAATGTGGTGTCGCCACAGGACGTGATGAACAAGTTAGGCGCCGATATACTGCGCTTATGGGTAGCGACTACAGATTACACCTCAGAGATGACAGTCTCTGATGAAATCTTAAACCGTGCTGCCGACAAATACCGTCGTATCCGTAATACAGCCCGTTTCCTGTTGGCGAACTTAAAAGGTTTTGAACCAGAGACGCAACTGGTGCCATTTGAAGAGATGGTGCAGCTGGATTTATGGCTGGTGCAACGTGCTGCCAAATTGCAGCAAGAAATTGTCGATGCCTATGAAAACTATCAGTTCCATCAGGTCAGCCAGAAGTTAATGAATTTCTGTACTGTGGAGTTGGGTAGTTTCTACTTAGACGTGATTAAAGACCGTCAGTACACGGCAAAAACCGATGGTTTAGCCCGTCGTTCTTGTCAGACTGCTTTATTCCATGTGGTACAAGCCATGGTGCGTTGGATGGCGCCTATCATGAGCTTCACAGCTCAGGAAATCTGGGAAGTCATGCCTGGTCAGCATAGCGAGTTTGTGTTCACTGAAGTTTGGTATCAGGGTTTAGATACAGTGCCTGCTGGTCAGTTTGATGATGCCTTCTGGCAACAACTGCTGGAAGTGCGTGATGCAGTCAACAAGGTGCTGGAAGTAGGCCGTCGTGATGGCAAAATTGGTGCTTCATTACAAGCTGAAGTGACGTTATACGCCAAAGGCCAACTGGCAACAGACCTGAGCTCTATTGGCGATGAGTTACGTTTTGCCTTGTTAACCTCCACTGCTGTGGTATCCAGCGACGCTGCTCCTGCTGATGCAGTAGCCACTGAAATGGATAACCTCTTTGTGGTGTTGAACGCATCTACTGCGCCTAAGTGTGACCGTTGCTGGCACCACAGACACGATGTGGGTCTGAATCCGGCGCATCCGCTGATTTGTATCCGCTGTGTCGATAACGTCGAAGGCGCTGGCGAAGTAAGGAAGTTTGCCTGATGCATATATTTAAAGAAACCGGCTGGCGCTGGTGGTGGCTGGTGCTATTGGTGCTGGTTGCTGACCAATTGAGCAAAGTATGGGTTATTCAGAACTTCAGCTTAGGCGAATCAGTATCTTTATTGCCGGTATTTAATTTTACTTATGCCCGCAACTATGGCGCTGCGTTTTCGTTTTTAGGTGATGCAGGTGGCTGGCAACGGTGGTTTTTTACCTTGATCGCTGTAGTAGTCAGTATCGTATTAGCCATCTGGTTAAGCCGTTTAGCGAAAACCCAACTGAAATTGTCTTTAGCTTTGAGCCTGATTATCAGCGGCGCTATTGGTAATTTAATCGACCGCAGTCTGTATGGTTATGTGGTGGATTTTCTGCATGTGTTTTATCAGAGCTGGCATTACCCTATTTTTAATATCGCCGATTGTGCTATTAGCATTGGTGCTGTTTTATTAATCTGGGATAGCTTCAGTAGCGAAACCCAGAAAGCTACTTCAGGAGACAAGCAGTGATCATAGGTCCAGGCAGTACTGTGATATTTCACTTTGATATTAAATTATCCGATGGCAGCGCCGCCGAAAGCACCCGTGTGCATAACAAACCGGCCAAACTGCAAATGGGTGATGGCAGCTTATCCCCGGCTTTTGAAGCTCAGTTAGGCGGTATGGCCGCTGGCGATAAACGCACCTTTACCCTGGCACCTGAAGATGCCTACGGTGAACCTAATCCTGACAACATTTATTATGTTGACCGCAGTAAGTTCTCGAGTGACGCGCCGGCAAAAGTCGGCATGATCGTAGGTTTTGCTATGCCAGACGGTTCTGAATTGCCGGGTCTTATTCGTGAAGTGGTGGGCGAGTCTGTTACAGTAGATTTTAACCATCCACTGGCAGGTCAGACTCTGACCTTTAATGTTGAAATCGTACAGGTTATCAATTAATTATGGATATCTTACTCGCCAATCCACGGGGTTTTTGTGCCGGTGTTGACCGTGCTATCAGCATAGTGTCCCGTGCGCTGGAAATTTACGAACCGCCTATTTATGTGCGCCATGAAGTGGTGCATAACAAATTTGTGGTTGATGGCTTACGTCGCGCCGGTGCAGTCTTTGTCGACGAGCTGGATGAAGTGCCGGACGATGCCATCGTCATTTTTAGTGCTCATGGTGTGTCACAGGCCGTACGTGAAAATGCCAAACAACGTGGTTTGAAGGTGTTTGATGCCACTTGTCCGCTGGTAACCAAAGTGCATATGGAAGTCACCCGCGCCAGTCGTAAAGGTATTGAATGTATTCTGATTGGCCATGCCGGACATCCTGAAGTCGAAGGCACTATGGGCCAATACGACAACGCTGAAGGTGGTATTTATCTGGTCGAGTCGGTGGATGATGTTGAAAAACTGCAGGTGAAAAATCCGGCAGTATTGTGTTTCAGCAGTCAGACTACTTTATCTGTCGATGATACCGCTGATGTGATTGATGCGCTGCGCAAACGTTTCCCTGATATCGAAGGGCCACGTAAAGACGACATTTGTTATGCCACACAAAACCGTCAGGATGCGGTGCGTGAACTTTCTGCCAAATCAGAATTGTTGCTGGTGGTGGGTGCGAAAAACAGCAGTAACTCGAATCGATTACGTGAGCTCGCCGAAAAGATGGGCTGTCGCTCTTACCTGATTGATACTGCTGCTGATATCCAGCAGGAGTGGTTAAAAGACGTTAAATCTGTGGGTGTAACTGCAGGGGCTTCAGCGCCTGAAGTGCTGGTGCAGCAGGTTGTACAGCGTTTGACTGAATGGGGTGGTAAACAAGTGATTGAGCACCCTGGCCGTGAAGAAAACGTGATTTTTGCGGTGCCAGCAGAGCTTCGCTAATCGTCTGTTTTCAAATACTTTTCCTCTTGTTAACCAGCTATCCCTAAAGTTCAGGCTTTGGGGATAGCTATGGTATTCGCTTCCTAGCGTCCTTCAGATCTTTTGCTATGCTTAAACCCTTGGTCCATATCTGCAGATATAACAGGTGGCCTATGGGAGTAGTAAACAAATGGATGACCGTCCTTTGTTGCAGCGGCAAAAAGCTTTTACCCTGATAGAACAGATGATCTCCATTCTGGTGCTGTTAGTACTTGTGGCTGTCGCTGTGCCTTCGTTTACTGATTTATTGGCCCGAAACCGCTTATCGGGTCAGGCCAATGAACTGCTCACCGTGATCCAACTGGCTCGCTCTGAAGCTATCAAACAAAATCAAACCATACGTTTATGTAAAGCCAATGCAGAGCTGGATGACTGTTCTGCTGCCTCTGGTGCCTGGGACGGTTGGGTACTGATCGACACCGCCTCTCCGGCTACGGTGATCCGGGCCGGGCGTTTTGACGGCAGGCTGATCATCAGCGCCGCTTTTACTGAGCTGCGTTTTAGTGGTCAGGGTTTGATCCGAAGTCAAAACAACCAGCCGTTAAATTCAGCCTTTGAGTTGTGTGCCGATGGCGCTGAATTTGCCGACAATGGCAGAACCCTGACTTTCTTATCCGGTGGGCGCAGCAGCATTCAGCTGTCCCAGTGCGGCAGTTGATAAGGAGCACTGATGCCTAGCCATTGCAACCACAGCAATCCTCAGAGGTACAGCCAACAAGGCATTGCATTGATAGAAATTCTGATCTCTGTGCTGGTGCTTGGCATCGGTTTGTTGGGGATAGCTGCTTTGCAAAGCAGCTCAGTGCGCTATAGCCAAAGTGCACAGGAACGAACTACAGCTTTGATCCTGGCTGGCACTTTAACTGAAATCATGAGATCAAACCCTGATGTGGCGCGCTCTGGCTCTTACGCCGGAGATTGTGAGTCTGAATTGCTGGCCGAATGGGCATTGCAGTTGCAAACTGCAACAGGCACAACAGCCTGTCCTGAAGTGACATGGGATGCGGGTGCTGGTGTTTATACCATCAGCATCAGCTGGCAAGATGAGAAGGTGACAGGGGCCACCAACTTTGCAATTCAGGTGCGGCCATGAAGCTGCAACAGGGTTTTACCTTATCCGAACTGATGATCGCCATGCTGTTGGGTTTGTTGCTGACAGGTTCAGTGATAGGGGTCTACTTATCCAATAGTAAAACGGCCGAACTGAATGCTGTGCTTGGCGAGTTACAAAATTCCAGTCGCACCACCTTTGAGCTGATGGCGAATGACATCCGGCGCTCCGGTTATATTGGGTGCGGTAATTCGTCCCGTGTCGTCAATGTGCTCAATGCGGCCAATGTAGCGGGTTCTGCCTGGGCTATCTGGAATGGCGGTATTGAAGGTTTTGAGCAACCTGCTCCTGCTATCAACGGCGTTAGTCCGCTCTCCGATACCGACGCTGTCCGGCTGATGTTTGGCTCAGGGCGAAGCTACAGTGTGGAATCTCATGATGCCGCTTTGAGTCAGTTGGTTCTGAGCTCTGAACATCAAATTCAAAGCGGCGACTTGTTGATCCTCTGTGACGAAGCATTAAGCAGCATTTTCAGTGCAAGCAGTACAGATTTAACCAGCGTGTTCCACGAAGTCAGCGCCAGCAATTGCACCTCAGGCATGGGCTTTCCATTGTTGTGTGATGGCGCCAGCGGCACTGTAAAACAGTATGCGGTGAATGCAATGCTGATGAATTTTGATTCAGTCAGCTGGTATATAGCGGCTAGCAGCGATCAACAAAGTACGTCATTATTTCGGGTCAGAAACAACAGCGCGGCTGAAGAAATTCTTTATGGCGTCAGCGATTTACAGCTGGAGTTTATGGATGAGCGCAGCAGAAGCTGGCGTGATGCTGATCTGGTGGTGGACTGGATGGATATTATTTCAGTGCGGATTTCTCTGCAGTTTATTGCCACCGGATCTTCGGATCTTCAGTTACCTGAACAAATGAGCCGGATGAACTACCAGATCAGCATCAGGAACAGGATTTAGCTATGAAAACCACAGCCCGGTCCTCTTATCCCGCACAGCAGCAAGGTATAGCGCTGGTGATCAGTTTATTACTACTATTGGCCATTACGCTGGTGGCTGTCAGCAGTATGCAATCAAGCTTATTGCAGGAACGTATGAGTGCCAATTTGTACGACAGGCAATTGTCTTATCAACAAGTTGAAGCGGCTTTGCTGGAAGCTGAGGTGATGTTAAACGTCAATGATCCTGTGGCTCTGATTGATGGTGCCGGTGTTTATGATTTGCCTGTAGCCGGGGCTGAAGACCGTTGGAATGACAATGGTTTGCTTTGGTTGTCTGCTACGACATTAAACGAAGACAGCGAAACTGGTGCTCAGTATCTGATTGAATACATGGGCGACTGGCCCTATCCGCCTGAATGTGCTGATGTCGCCAGTAAAGATAAAATTTCAGTAGGGTGTTTATCACCTACTTTCCGTATTACGGCACGCACAGTGTCGGACAACGGCAGAGCTGCTGTCATGCTGCAAAGTTTGTTCAGACGCTAAACTGCAAAGGCTGATGTAATGAAAATAAATACATCCTGCACAAAAATTATGCTGGTGAGCCTGATGTTCACCAGTTTTTGTAGTCTGGCGGCGCTGGATTTAACTTCGCCCCCCCTGCAAACCGGCAGCTCAGTAGAACCGAATATCATGTTTATGATTGATGACTCGGGTTCTATGCACTGGGAAATCACACCTGATTTGTATGCCGATGATCCGCATTATGTGTACCCCAGAGTCACAGGGATTTACGGTGATTCGGATGCGACGCATCAGGTGGTGTCATTTCGGGATGAAAGTAACGCAACTAACCTCAACGCAGCCAATAACAACGAAGCTTTATTTGCCAGAGCGCTGCGCTCTTATGCGCTGAACAAGTCCTACTATAATCCGTCTATTACTTATAAACCCTGGATTAAAGCGGACGGTACTTCCTATCCAAACTCTAATCCGGCAGCCGCTTACCATCATCCGTTTCGAACCTTCAAAGGCAGTCGTAACCTGACAGTCAATGAAACTTCCAGCGCAGGATGGCGCTATTGCACTATTACCGCCACAGCTAAAAGCAGCTGCCAGAATGTAACAGCCAGCCGTACTTTTTACCCTGCTGTGTATTACAACCATACAGGCGGCAGTTTATTTACCTACACCAATTACCAGCGTATAGAAATTAACGCTGCGACTTTAAGTTATAGCGGCGAAGGGCGGGAAAATCGCACAGACTGCACAGCTGGCACTTGCAGTTATGCGCAGGAGATGCAGAACTTTGCTAACTGGTATACCTATTACCGTTCTCGTTTATTGGCTTCACAGGCTGGTATAGGCCGGGCTTTTTCTACCCAAACTGAAGCGTTACGGGTTGGTTTTGGCGCGATAAACAAAGGCAGCAGTACTGTCGATGGGGCCGCTGTCAGCACTGTGATCAACGGGGTGCGGCCCTTTACCGGTGGTGACAAACAAAGTTTTTACGATCAGCTGTACGAGCGGGTATACGACTACAACGGCACACCATTGCGTAAGGCGCTTAATGATGCAGGCTTGTATTACTCCAGAACAGACAACAAAGGGCCTTGGGGTGGAACCCCGGGTACAGACGATGACACCCAACATATTATGTGTCGTCAAAGTTACAGCATATTAATGACAGACGGTTACTGGAGTGAAGACACTGCCTCACAAGCCCAGACGGCGGCGGCGCGCTCCAATAACGACGGCAGTACCAGCAACAACCAAACCATTCCAAAGCCTGGTGGAACTTCTTATGTGTACGCAGCAACAGGGCCTTTTTCTGACGGGCGCAGCAATACATTGGCCGACGTAGCTATGTATTACTGGAAACGGGATTTACGCACCGATCTGGATAATTTAGTGCCGACCAGTCCGATTAACCCTGCATTTTGGCAACATATGGTGACTTTTGGTGTTGGGCTTGGTGTGGAAGGCACTATCAGTTCCAGCACAGCTTTTAACGCCATAGGCGCAAGTAGCGCTATTTCCTGGCCTGATCCTCTGGCCACTCAACCGGCAAAAATTGATGATTTATTGCATGCGGCAGTCAACAGCAGAGGTGGTTTTTTTAGTGCCGCTGACCCAGACACTTTTGCCACAGGCTTATCCAATACCTTATCCGCTATTATTGCCCGTGTCGCTTCCGGCTCGAATTTAGCCGGCACCACCACTTCATTGCAGGCTGAGCAAAGCGTGTATCAGGGCCGTTTTAATAGTGGCGACTGGAGTGGTGATCTGGTGAATTACAACATTGAAGACACCACCAGTTATGTCTGGAGTGCGGCTGAAGAAATGCCGGACTGGGACGACAGAGTGATTTATTTTGGCAAAACCGAAACCTCTGCGGACATATTTATCTGGGCGAATTTAACCAGTGGCGCAGGTAGCCAGCAGGAAGCGCTGGTAAGTAGCAATGTGGTGGATTACCTGCGAGGCAATCCGGCGCAAGAGCAACAAAATGGCGGCAGCTATCGCAATAGATCCACAGCCTTAGGTGATATAGCCAACTCTTCGCCTGTTTATGTTGGCGCTCCTGTTAATTTTAATTATCACTCGTACAACTGGCCTGAAGCCAGCAGTTACAAGGCACATGTCGCCGCTTACAAAGCCCGTCAGCCACTGATTTATGTCGGCGCTAATGATGGGATGTTGCATGCGTTTAATGCGACAACAGGAGCTGAGGCTTTTGCTTATGTACCACGCCAAATGCTGACCGCCGCGACAAACCTGAAAGCGTTAAGTGAACCCAATGTCAGTGGTGTGATTCAAAAAGATTATTTTGTGGATGGCACAGCAGTGTCGGCCGATGTTTATTTTGACGGCAGTTGGCGCACAGTATTAGTGGGCAGCACCGGGCGCGGAGGGAACAGTATCTTTGCTCTGGATATTACCAATCCGTCACAAATCAGCGAGGCCAGTTTATTGTGGGATAAAAGTTATCCTCAGTTAGGGATCACTACAGCCAAACCTATTATCACCCGTTTAAATAACGGCAAATGGGCTGTGGTGATTGGCTATGGTTACAACAACAGCACGGGACGGCCAGGTTTGTTGGTGCTGGATATTGAGACCGGTGAATCTATGGTTAGTGGGGATGATTTAGAGGTGGCGACAGGTTCCGGCGACAACGGCCTGGGCCAGATTGAAGGCTGGGACTACAGCAAAAACGGCAATACCGACTGGTTTTTTGCCGGAGATTTACAAGGCAATGTCTGGAAGTTTGATTTATCGTCCAATAACCCCAGCAACTGGGCTGTGGCTTATGGCGGCGGCCCTTTGTATCAGGCTGAAGATGCAGCAGGTGATCCACAGTCCATCACAGGTGGCATAGCGCTTGGCTCTGAACCTAAAACCGGCAAGCTATGGGTGTTTTTTGGCACAGGCCGTTATCTGGAAACTCCGGATCCTCAACTGGACGACGAGCAAAGCTGGTATGGCATTATGGATGGTACGGCTTTATCTGGCCGCACTTTACTGAAAGAGCGCATTTTAACCAATGTCAGCCACAGCAATGGCACAGAAGGGCGCACTGTCTCTTCTTCTGCAGCCAATGACATGGCGGGTTTTAAAGGCTGGTTTATCGACTTACCCGATGAGCGCGAGCGTATAGTGTCTTCGCCCCGTTTGGTCGGCACGACCTTAGTGGTCAACAGTATTATTCCCGATAGTAATGTGTGTAATCCGGAAGGGGATGGCTACGTGATGGCAATAGATCCTTTTCACGGTGGCCGGTTGAAATACCACTTCTTTGATATTTCAGGCGACGAAGATTTTAATCAGGACGATGGCGTGAGCGAAGGCGATGAGGTGGTGGAATTATCCGGCGTACGTTTTGACAGTATGCCCACTGAACCGCTGTTTTTTGAAGACAAAATGGCGGTGGGCTTAGCCGACACCAATGTGGTGAATTTAGATGTAAACACCCAAATCAGACGTGGCCGGGTGTCATGGCGCGAGGTAGACAACTAATGCAAACAAGCAAAGATCGTGGCTTTTCCCTGATTGAGCTGTTAATCGCTATCACCATAGTCGGCACCTTAACCGCCATAGCTGTGCCTTCTTATCAGGGCTATATGCTCAGCAGCGCCAGAGCAAGCGCCGCCGCCTGTTTGTTGGAATACGCTCAGTTTATGGAAAGGGTGTATACCACCAATATGACCTACGCCACCAACAATGGCGATACCACTGAATTGCCAGAACTGCAGTGCAGCAACGACTTATCTGAACGTTTTAGTTTTGATCTGGATGATTTGGACAGCCGCACTTTTACGCTGACCGCAACGGCCACTGGCGCTCAAAGTGACGACGATTGTTCGTCCTTAAGTTACAACCAGGCGGGGATAAAAGGCGCCAACGGTGGCACTGGTGCGACCATTGTGAAAAAGTGCTGGTAAGATTTGACCTTTTAAGGAACAGAGGTAAATTTAAGGTAAACGGACTTTGACAGGCGCATGGATATGCCAAATGCCTCTGGTTTTACCTTAACCGAAGTTCTGATCAGTTTATTATTGTTGTGCCTGACAGGTTTGGGCGCGTTAAGTGTTTCTTTGCTTGCCCGTCAGCAAGTCATTATGGCGACACAGCAAACCATTGCTTTGTCCCTGACCACTGAATTGGCTGGACGAATGGCAAGCCATGATAGTTCCGCTGAACATTATCAGGGTATACATCCACTCTGGACTACAGAGCAGCCGACCGATTGTACTGAAGAGCATTCTTGTGATGCAGAACAACTGAGTCAGTATCATTTATACAGCACCTTAAGTGCTTCTGGTCATCCTCAAACTTTGCAGTTATTGCAGCAACCCGCACTTTGTATTCGTCAGCAGGCTGATCAACTACTAGTGCAGTTAAGCTGGCGCTCTTTGGCTAAAGTGCAAATTCAACGCCCCACATCCGTCTGTGATGTATCGCCAAACCGGCTGCAAGTTTCTATGGTGGTGCCTTGAGATGCGCGGTTTCACTTTACTGGAATTGCTGGTCAGCCTGACTTTGGGTTTGGTACTGATGACCTTTTTGATTGGGACTGTATTGGCGACTCAGCAGTCCAATCGTCAAACTCAGCAGTTAGTGCAATTGCAGCAGAATAGTCAGATGCTGATGAGCCTGTTTCAGTCTGAACTACCTAATCTGATGTTTTTTGCCGGTCGTAGTCTGGCTGATGTGGCGTCCGCTTCCCATCAGCTTGCTCCTGTACTGGGCGACTGTGTAGCGGAAATTGATGCAGGTAGTTTTCCTGTCAAAGGTCAGCCCTATCTGAGTTTGTATGCGGAGTTGGTGCAGCAATACAATCATCTGGATTGCTTAAGCCAGCCCAAACCCGGCTCTGAATTATTGCAGTTCAAACGTATTGTCGGCAGCAGTTTGGCGGCGACTCAGATGCGCTCAAACCGGTTTTATTTTGAAACTTCAGCGGCAAGCAGCCAATTTGTCACCAGCTCAAGTGCGGATCTGGTGCCTGATTCCATCTATTGGCCTTTTACTCATCAGGTTTTTTATATCAGTGAACAAAAACACGCTGGCGAGATAGTGCCGGTGCTGATGCGTAAACGTTTGATCCGCAACGCCGCAGGCCAAAGCATTATGAGCACAGATTCTGTGATGGATGGGGTCGAGAGGATGCACTTTGAATTTGGTATGGATGCCAATTTAGATGGTCAGGTTGACTATTACCTGAGTACAGAACAAATGCAGCCAGAGCATTGGCAACAACAGAAGCATCGCATTATCAATATTAAGTTTTACCTGCTGTTACGCAGTTTAGACGAGGATTTTAGTTACCAAAACAATCAGCTTTATCAGATGGGGCAAGAGTGGTTTAAAGCTCCTTCTGATCCGTTTCGACGCCTGTTAGTCAGCAGTTCTGTGGCATTTAGCAACACACGCTTATAAAAGGAGGTCGTTATGATGTTGAGTTCAAAAGGTTTTATTCTGGTCACTACCTTAATATTAATGCTGATTTTAAGTTGCATGACCTTACCCATGCTGGTTCAAACACAATTAAGTCAAAAGTTGGCAGGCAGTGCCACTTTAGCTTCTCAATTAAAGCAACAAACTCACAGTAAGCATGTACAGCAAATACGGCAGCTTAAGCAAGGATCAGCGGAAGCTGGTATTTTTGTCCTGATCCCCTGTCCTGCAGTGTATGCCGCCTGGAGTGATATCTCGCTAAAGTGCGAGTGGCATCAGGTTCAGACGACGGAGCGATCTGTCCATCATCAACATAGTGTCACCAGCTTTCTGGTCAGGCAATCTTTGCCTGAAGGAGGCAGGGATGGAATTTTATAGGTTTGGCTTATGTTTATTGTTATGCAGCCATCCCCTTTTGGCAGAGCTGTACTGGAGTCATATTCCAGAAGTGGGTTCTGTGCAACTGAATGAACTCAGCTCTGAGCAGCATGATTTGCTTGCAGAGCATCTGAAGCTCAGTGCAGAAGAAACAACAGAGTGGCTTACTGAATTGCCTGAACTACTGGACGCATTGTCCTGCAGCACACTGGATGTACAAGCCCAGGCCTTACCAGCCTCTGTTGACGCCAGTTATAAACTGGTTGGCTATGCCGGTGTGCTGAAGCTCTATGCAGACGATAAGTCGAAAAAGACTATTTGGTGGTTGCCCTGGGATTTGTTAGCAGTGCTGGCTCAGTTAAAGGACCAACTGACCGATCTCGATCAACAGATCCATCAACCCTTACTGCTCACAGAGCAACAGCTTGGGATTAAGGGGCAGCTGATTATCGTCAGTGGAAGCAGTAACAAAAGCCCCCTGTACTTCGCATTAGAGCTGAGTAGCCTTGAGCAACCTGAACTTTTGTGGTCTGCGAGTTCTGCGACAACGGGTTTTGACGATTTAGCCGGTGCTATGGCACAGCCCTTGATGTTGCTGCATGCGACGAACAAACCAGCATTACCCGCTGTGTCGCTTTTATTGCCCAATACAGCAGCTACTGAGAAAACTCTGGTGTACAAAGTGGATCTGAACACGGGAGCTATACAAGCCAGGCTAAGCACTGATCAAAACATATCAGAGCTGTCAGGTGCTATGACCTTGTATGATCACAACAGAGATTCCAATGCAGAAAGCCTGATTTTCAGCACTAAAGCGGGTCAAATCTGGCTGGCTCATATGGAGAATAATCAGTTTTATGATGTCAAAGCTATCGCTGACTTATCCGGGTTGAAATTCAGCGATATTCAGTTTATCCGCACTTTATATGCAGCTGTGCCTGTAGGCGGTTCGGGCAGCGACTTTCATTCAAGACGCAGCCAGTGGCTGGTGCTATTGGGGGCTTTGCAGCAACAAAACAGTGTTTTTGTTGTATTAAAACAGCAAGACGGACAGCTTTCGGGTTCAACTGATTTGGTCGACAGAACTCTACCTAAGGCGCCTGAGCTTGCGGTATTAACCCCACAGCATTGGCAACACATTCAGCAAAAAAATGGCTGGTATAGTCAATTAGCCGGGCGTCTGACCCATATGCCTGTTGTAGCAGCTGGTGTGGTTTACCTGACGTTGCTAAAGCAGAGCGCTGATCATCTATGTAGTCTTGAACAGAGTTCTTCGGCCCTGATGGCTTTGCATTTACATCATGCTTCTGCTGTTTATCGCGACCCGATTTTACCTCTGGATCAGGCTGTGGGAGCGCTTAAGGTGAAGGCAAACACCCAAGGTGGTTTTGCCTTGATTGAGCAAAATCGTCAGCAGGTGTTGATTGAAAATATGCTCGAGATCAGTCCTGACTGCACTCATTGTAGTAAAACTATCCAGCAAGGCAGCTTCCCGCGCTGGCAGCTAATGGGCACCTACCAGAATGAAGAAGGAGCTTACGAATGAAGCTCAAGCCGCTGGGGGTTGGTTTAATTGAGCTGTTGGTGGTACTGGCTATTTTAGGCATCTTAGCGTCTGTGTTATTGCCTGGTTATCAGGATCATGTGCTTAAAAGTTATAGGGCGGAAGCCATGCAGGCCTTGTTGAAAGTGGCAGGTTTACAGGAAATGTTGCTGGTGGATCAGCAACGATACAGCGCAGATTTGACCGAGTTAGGCTTTGCGGCGAAGCAGTTTTTGACTGAATCAGGCCGTTATAAAATTAGTGCAGTGGTTACAGAACAAGGGTATCAACTGAAAGCTCAGGCCCAACAAGCTCAGACCGAAGATAAAAGTTGTCAGGTATTTTTGCTTAATAATTATGGTCAAAAAAGCAGTGAACCAGGCTCAGTCTGCTGGACTTACTAAGCCCATAATACTAATAAGGGCATGACGTATTTTCTTGCCATAAACGGCTTCGTCCGGCTTGGCTAACCGTTAATCTGAAATGCCAGTGATATGGCTCTTTGCTGCAATAGACAAAGGTACCGGACTCTAATAAATCCAGACTGCCGTCACTGCGAAATTGCAGTGATGGCCTGCTATAAAATAGTTGATGGCTGTGGACTGGATGCTTCAGTTCCCGCAGCAATAGATCCTGCCAGTTTTTTAACGCTTTTTGATGCAATTGAATGGGAGCAGAATTCCAGTCTGAACTGCAGACTACGCCATGACGTGGGCAAATCTGCACCTGATGTTGCTGAGCTATCGCATGTACTCTGGCATAAGCTAAATGTTGGCTGAGTTGTCGCATAAAATGTTCCGCCTGCAAACGCTGCCAAAGCTCCCGTAAATTGGGCATACCTACAGCCGATACTATGGCGATAATAGCCAGTACTAATAAAACCTCAATCAGGCTAAAGGCAGCAGACGTTCTGGCGAGGCGATGTGCATTCATATGCGAAAACATCCCTGTGGATTGGTCTGACTAAGTTTAGTTGCATTTATGTTAAATATCTAAAATCGTATTGGGATAGCATTAGGATAGTGCTTATGAAGATGCTTGATTGAGTCCGGCGGCAAAAATCGCTACCATAGCGGCAGTTTCTTCATCCTTTAGTGCAGGTTCAGATGTCCTCTGCTGTCTCTATTACCCTGGTACAGCAGCCCTTTATTGTGGCTGCTGTGGCGCAAAACACCGCAAAAGTGCTGGAGATTGCCACAGGCAGTCAAAGCGATTTGTTGTTATTTCCTGAGCTAACCTTAACAGGCTACCCGCCAGAAGATTTATTGCTGCGCGGCGACTTTCAGTTGCTGGTCGAGCAAAGTCTGCAGCAGATTTGTGCGGCTAAGCTGCCAAATACGCTGGTTGTGGGTCACCCATGGCGTGATGGCGAAGCCTTGTATAACGCAGCTTCTGTCATTCAAAAGGGTGAAGTGATAGCGCGTTATTACAAACAAGCTTTGCCCAATTACGGTGTCTTTGATGAAAAACGTTATTTTACTGAAGGCACTGAAGCCTGTTGTTTCGAGCTGAAGGGCCAACGTTTTTCAGTGTTGATTTGCGAAGATGTCTGGCAAGGCGCTCCGGCTGCTTTGGCCAAAGAACAAGGCGCAGACTGGGCTTTGGTGCTGAACGCTTCCCCTTATGAAATAGGTAAAGCCCAGCAGCGCGAAGACTTATTACAAACCTTAGCCAAACACCTGCATTTAGGTTTTGTTTATGTCAATCAGGTGATAGGTCAGGACGAGCTGGTGTTTGATGGTCAGTCCTTAGTGGTTAGTCCGGAAGCGCAACTGCTGTTTCGTGGTAAAGCCTGCGAGAGCGAACTTGCCACAGTCAATTTAGCTGCTCGCGGTCAGCATTATGGTCATGTAGAGCTTGCACCACGCTTATCGGTCGAAGCTGAAGTTTATGCAGCTTTAGTGATGGCCACCCGCGATTATATTCAGCACAACGGTTTCCCTGGCGCAGTGCTGGGTTTATCCGGTGGTATCGATTCAGCCTTAACGCTGGCGATAGCTGCCGATGCGATAGGCGCTGACAAAGTTCAAGCTCTGATGCTGCCTTTTGCTTATACCTCGTCTATGAGTGTGGAAGATGCCAAAGCTCAGGCTGAAGTGATGGGCGTTGAGTTTGATTCGGTGTCTATTGAGCCTATGTACAACAGCTTTATGCAGCAGTTAACACCCTTGTTTAAAGGCCGTGGTAAAGACACCACAGAAGAGAACCTGCAAGCCCGTATTCGGGGTGTGTTGTTGATGGCGATGTCGAATAAAACCGGCCGTATGCTACTCACTACAGGCAATAAAAGTGAAAACGCTGTAGGCTACTGCACTTTGTATGGGGATATGTGTGGTGGTTTTGCGGTTATCAAAGATGTGCCAAAGACTCTGGTGTATCGTTTAGCAGAGTATCGCAACAGCATTTCGCCTGTGATCCCACAACGGGTGATAGACAGACCACCATCCGCTGAGCTGGCGCCGGATCAAACCGATCAGGACAATCTGCCGCCTTATGATGATTTAGATGCAATGATTGAAGCTTATGTCGAACAGGACAAGTCACTGCCCGCCATAGTGGCTATGGGCTATGATGAATCCACAGTTCGCAGGGTTTTAAACCTGATTGATATCAACGAATACAAAAGACGCCAGTCGGCCGTGGGTCCAAAAGTGACCAGCCGCAACTTTGGTAAAGACAGAAGATACCCCATCACATCGTGGATGCGGAAACAGCGCTGAGGAAGTCATGAAAAAAGTTGAAGCTATTATTAAGCCTTTTAAATTAGACGACGTACGGGAAGCTCTGGCCGAAATTAATATCACCGGCATGACAGTGACTGAGGTCAAAGGGTTTGGCCGTCAGAAAGGCCATACCGAACTGTACCGTGGTGCAGAGTATATGGTCGACTTTTTGCCTAAGGTAAAAATTGAATTGGTACTGCCGGATGAACAGGTGGAACGTTGTATTGATGTGATTATCAAAACAGCTCAAACAGGCCGCATTGGTGATGGCAAAATTTTTGTGTTTGATGTGGAACGAGTGATCCGTATCCGCACAGGCGAAGAAAACGAAGACGCAGTGTAAAACTGAAAATGGGGTCAGATCACATTAATTGCCTGGCAATTAATGTGATCTGACCCCATTTTATTCTTAGATCTTTTTGTATTTAATGCGGTGCGGTTGCATTGCATCCGAACCGTAGGTGGCTTTCATCCAGGTCTCGTAGTCTGAATAGTTACCTTCGAAGAAGTTAACTTTACCTTCGTCGCGGTAATCCAGAATATGAGTGGCAATACGGTCAAGGAACCAACGGTCGTGCGAGATCACCATGGCGCAACCAGGGAAGTCGAGGATGGCGTTTTCCAGAGCACGTAAGGTCTCAACGTCCAGGTCGTTAGTTGGTTCATCGAGTAACAGCATGTTGCCGCCAGCTTTTAACAGCGCAGCTAAATGCACACGGTTACGCTCACCACCGGATAATTCACCGATAAACTTCTGCTGATCGTTGCCTTTAAAGTTAAAGCGACCGACATAAGCACGGCTTGGAATTTGGAAGTTACCAATTTGCAGAATATCCTGTCCGTTGGAGATTTCCTGCCACACGGTGTTTTTCGGATTCATGCTGTCACGGAACTGATCAACGCTGGCGATTTGTACTGTATCGCCCACTTCAATAGTGCCGCCATCAGCCTGTTCCATGCCGGTGATCATCTTAAACAGCGTCGATTTACCAGCACCGTTCGGGCCGATAATACCTACAATGGCACCTTTTGGAATGCTGAAGCTTAAATCGTCAATCAAGACGCGATCGCCAAAAGTTTTACGCAGGTTTTTCACTTCCAGCACTTTGTCGCCTAAACGTGGTCCTGGCGGAATAAACAGTTCGTTGGTTTCATTACGTTTCTGGAAGTCCTGGCTTTGCAGTTCTTCAAAACGGGCCATACGGGCTTTGCTCTTGGCATGACGACCTTTTGGATTGGTGCGAACCCATTCCAATTCCTGCTTGATAGAGCGCTGACGAGCGTTTTCGCTACGTTCTTCCTGCTCAAGACGGGCATCTTTTTGCTCTAACCATGAGGAGTAGTTACCTTCCCACGGAATACCTTCACCGCGGTCCAGCTCTAAAATCCAGCCTGCAACGTTATCGAGGAAATAACGGTCGTGGGTAATAGCCACAACAGTGCCTGTGTAATCGTGCAGGAAACGTTCTAACCAGGCTACAGATTCAGCGTCTAAGTGGTTAGTCGGTTCGTCCAGCAGTAACATGTCTGGTTTTTCTAACAGCAAACGACAAATCGCGACACGACGGCGTTCACCACCTGATAAATGTTTGATCAGCGCATCCCAGGCTGGCAGACGCAACGCATCGGCAGCACGGTCAAGAATATTGTCGAGGTTATGGCCTTCTTTAGCCTGAATAATAGCTTCCAGCTCGCCTTGTTCACGGGCTAAAGCGTCGAAGTCTGCATTTTCTTCAGCATAAGCGGCATAGACCTGATCCAAACGGGTTAACGCGTTTTTCACATCGGAAACTGCTTCTTCTACCACTTCACGTACAGTTTTTTCCGGGTCAAGCTGAGGTTCCTGTGGCAGATAACCAATATTGATCCCAGCTAAAGGACGGGCTTCACCGTCAAACTCTGTGTCCACGCCTGCCATAATGCGCAGCAAGCTGGATTTACCTGAACCGTTTAAACCCAAAACACCAATTTTTGCACCTGGGAAAAACGACAGCGAAATGTCTTTTAAAATAGTGCGTTTTGGTGGCACTACTTTCGACATGCGGTACATGCTGTAAATATACTGAGCCATAAGAGTCACTCATCTTGTTGTTTAGAATGCGGCAATTGTACGTTATTTTTAAAAAACAGGGGAACAGCACCAGACAGTAAAGGGGATTTTAATTCGTCTTTAATCTGGTTTTCTGGTCTAATAGTGCCAATTAAACTAACAGTTCATATAAAGGTGGTTGCCATGGGCGAATATTCACATGATCCGGTGTTTCAAAATTTTATTGCTGAAGCCAAAACTCATGGCGTGGTTTGGACTTTAGCAAACGGCGAAGATTTGCTGGTGGTCGAGTCTGTTGATTTTGAAGATACAGACGTGATGCCATTCTGGTCTAGTCAGGAAGCGGCCTTAGTGCACTGTTCTGAAGAATGGTCTGACTACAAACCAGAAGCTATTCCACTGGATGTATTCTGTGAAGGCTGGTTACAAGAAATGTACGACGACGGCGTACTGATCGGCACCAACTGGGATGAATCCTTAAATGGCCCAGAAGTCGAGCCTCGTGAAATTTTAGAAGCTTTGGCTTTAGTGCAATAAAATTTTCAAATGAAACAGGCGACGCAAGTCGCCTTTTTTGTATCTGCATGAATTTTATATCGGCGTGAAATAACAGCCTCTGATGGACGGTCTGTTGTTATAGCTCAGATCCAGCATCTGACTTGGTCCGTATCAGTTCATATCCTTTAATCACAGGAGCTAATAATGAAAACAATGAAGAAAATGCTGACTGCGGCACTGCTGCTCAGCGCAAGTGGCGTCGCTTTTGCCAATAGCTGTGGCGAAATTCTTGGCCATTCACTGCCGCAGTTACGTAAAAAAGAAACGCTGGATTTATGCGAAACCTACAAAGGCAAGACCTTGCTGATCGTAAATACCGCCAGTAAATGTGGTTTTACGCCACAGTTTAAATCTCTGCAGTCCTTGTATGAAAAGTACAAAGATCAGGGTTTAGTGGTATTAGGTTTCCCGTCAGATGACTTTATGCAGGAGCATGATGACGCGGAAAAAACGGCTGAAGTCTGTTACATCAACTATGGTGTGACTTTCCCAATGTTTGCCACCAGCGCTGTGCGTGGTGATGACGTGAACCCGGTATTTAAAGCCTTAATCGCCAAAACAGGTGAAAAGCCGTCCTGGAACTTTAACAAGTATCTGGTCAGCAAGGACGAGCAGCAGGTCAAACACTTTGGCAGTAAAGTGTCGCCCGATGACGCTGATTTTGTTAAAGAAGTAGAAGCTTTATTAAAAGCTGACTAAATCCGTTGCTATTACATGCTAAAGGTCAGCTGATGCTGGCCTTTTTTTATTCTGTTTGTTCAGCATGAAGCCTGCTTGCTTATTCCTTTAGTGAAGTTTAATATTTCTTTTAGTTATTAAAAATGTCTGGTTTTTTATGTCGGCTCTGGTACTGATTTCAGCTTTAATTATCGGCTTAAGTGTGGGGTTGTTAGGATCTGGTGGTTCTATTCTGACCGTGCCTGTGCTGGTGCATTTAGTGCAGTTGCCGGAAAAAGTGGCCATAGTCTCGTCTTTGGGTGTAGTGGCTCAAATCAGCTTTATCGCTTTATTGCCTTATCTGTGGCGTCGTCATCTCGATTTTGCATTATTTAAGCGTTTTGCGGTTCCGGCTTTTTTTGGAACTTTACTGGGGGTTGCTTTAGCTCAATGGCTGCACTCTTCTGTGCAACTGCTGATCCTGGCTGTTTTGATGCTGGGCAGCGCGACTAATATGTGGCGCAAGACCATTTGGCAGTGGCAAATCCAGTCTCACTGGCTGTTGGCTGCTCTGGCGATGTCTTTAGGTATGTTGACGGGTTTGGTTGGTGTTGGCGGTGGCTTTTTAATAGTGCCGTTATTGCTGGCTGTAACCGTGATCCCAATGTCTGGAGCTATAGCCTGTAGCCTGGCACTTATTTTCTTGCAAAGCAGTACAGGCTTTATCAGCCATTACTGGTTGATGTCAGTTCAGGGAGAAACTTTACCGCTGGAGCTGATTGGTTGGTTAGGCTTGATTGGTGCTTGTGGTAGCCTGCTCGGCATTATCTTGTCCGCTTACATTCCACAGTTATGGGTGCGGAAAACCTTTTCCGCACTGTTAGTTGGTACAGCAGTTTCACTGCTTTGGCCAATCATCCGCTGATAGTGCAAAGCCAGATCAGGCGGATGGCTGAAAACCCTCATCCACTTCTGTCGCCTGATGGGTTGCAGCAACCCGCGCTAATTCATCACAGCGTTCGTTTTCCGGATGTCCGGCATGACCTTTTACCCAATGCCAATTTACTTTATGCCCCTGACAGGCTGCATCTAAGCGGCGCCATAAATCCTGATTTTTTACTGGTTCTTTCTGACTGGTTTTCCAGTTATTTTTTTTCCAGTTGGCCAGCCACTGCGTAATACCCAAACGAACATATTGACTGTCTGTGGTTAAATCCACATCACAAGGTTGAGTTAAACTTTCCAGACCGACAATAGCAGCCAGCAATTCCATGCGGTTATTGGTGGTTTGCTTGTAGCCACCAGACATTTCTTTTTGATGCTGTTGATAGCGTAAAACAACGCCATAACCACCAGGCCCCGGGTTTCCAAGACAAGAACCGTCTGTATAGATTGCTACTGTTTTACGCATCGATGCTTCCCACAACTGAAATCGGCGTATAATCTAACGTAAAAGCGCTAAGAACACGAATCAGAATGCTGAAAAGACAGATAGTACTCGACACCGAAACCACAGGTTTAAGCCCACAGGAAGGCCATCGCATCATTGAAATTGGTTGCGTGGAGCTGATTAACCGCCGGCTGACCGGCAATAACTTCCATGTCTATTTACAACCCGACCGGCTCATTGATCAGGAAGCTATAGCAGTTCACGGTATTACCAATGAGTTTTTAATTGGTAAACCACGTTTTGCCGAAGTAGCACAGCAGTTTTGCCAGTACATAGCTGGTGCTGAACTGGTGATCCATAACGCCGCGTTCGACGTCGGCTTTATTAACCATGAGTTTAATCTGCTGCGTCCTGCACTTGCGCCTGTCACAGACATCTGTGGTGTGCTGGATACGTTAAAAATGGCGCGTGAGGCGCACCCTGGGCAGAAAAATAACCTCGATGCCCTGTGCCGTCGTTACGATATAAACAACAGCCACCGTACCTTACACGGCGCCTTATTGGATGCTGAGATTCTGGCCGATGTTTATCTGGCGATGACAGGGGGGCAGGTCAGCTTAAATTTAGCCAATGATGAACAAGCCGCAGCTCAGCAAAATGTGGTGGTAGGGCAGCTAAAACGTACCAGTCGTTTACCTGTTGTGTTTGCCTCTGAAGCCGAATTGCAATCGCATGAGCAGCGCCTGGATCTGGTGCAGAAAAAAGGGGGGAGCTGTCTGTGGCGAAATTAATTCATTTGCTGTTGTTATGTTTTAGCCTGCAGCTTTTGGCGCAGGATGCCACTACAAAGACCGAAACACAACAGGTTGTTGACGATCCTGCGGGCTTAAGCCTGTTGCCGGATTTAGCTGCCAAAAACCAGATCCCACTTTTTGATAACAGATTCCGCATCGATTACGAAGTGGAAGAAATTACCATGGTGTTTTTCCGAAAAAGGGGCTCAGCTTCCGTTATTCTGGTCAGGCCCGATGGCAGTAAAATCAATGTGGTCAATGCCCGTAAACAGGACGTCGACTGGTATGACGATCAAACTTATGATTTGATTAAAATTAAAAAACCCACTCCTGGTCCATGGCAGGCATTAGGGCAAATTTTGCCAGAAAGCAAAATTATGGTACTGACGGATATCGAACTGAAAGTGGATCCATTGCCTGATCACTTGATGACGGGCGAAACCATTAAAGTCACAGCCACTCTGACTAATGGCGGTAAGCCCATAGTTGCCAAGGATTTCCGCGATTTATTGCGTTTGGATGTACTTTTTATCAGCAGTAATGATGCAAAGTACGATAACTTTGGCGCCGGTGTGATTGAACTCACTACTTTGGCTGATGATGGCCGAAACTTTGATGAAAGACCACGGGATGGTATTTTTACAGGTGAATTTAAGCTAGAGATGAAACCAGGCCTGTGGCAACCTAAATTTGTTGTAAAGACACCTTTGTACACTCGCGAAGTGACACAAGAACCAGTAATTCTCCATAAAAGCCCGATCAGCTATGAGGTTGCTCAGGCAACAAAAGCTGAAGACCTGCACTGGCTGACGTTTAAAGTAACAGATCCGATGATTAACCCGCAGTCTGTTGCTTTGCAGGGCAAAGTTCGTTTCCCTAACAATGAAGTACAAAGTTTTACTTTGGGTGAAAGCGCCGAAGTGGATAAAAAGCTGAAAATTGTTAATTACGCCAGCGGCACCTATAAGGTAGAGAGCACTTTGTTTGCTCAAACTGTGAATGGCCGTGATGTGGTGATCACTTTACCTATGACTTCTTTTGTCGCTGAAGTTGTTGAGCCTGTTCCTGTCGCAGCAGAAGAAGGGGCTCAATCCGCACAGAATTCTGAGGTCGCAGCAACTCCTGTAGCTGCTCCTGTCATTGAACCAGTAGTGGAAGAAGAGAAATCTTTTCCCTGGGTATTAGTGATCCTGAGCAATATTATTATTTTGGGTGGTGGTGGTTTTGCTATCTGGATGGTGGCCACAGATCGGTCATTTAAGACGTTATTCTCGAAAAAGAATAACTCCATGGATTTGGAGACACTTGCTATGCCAGGTTCTGGTGATGCAAAAACGACCAGCTCAGGACAAAAAAACAGCAAGTCGAACGACATTCTGGAACTTTCTATGCCGGATGACTAAGGAATAAACAAAAGCGGCAAAAAAGTCGTTGACGGCCCTACGGTGAATCCGTATTATTCCCGCCGCACAGCAGCATACCCAATTGAAAATGCTGCAGTGTATTGGCGCGGAGCGGTAGTTCAGTCGGTTAGAATACCGGCCTGTCACGCCGGGGGTCGCGGGTTCGAGTCCCGTCCGCTCCGCCAATTTAATAAATGCTTCTTCGGAGCGGTAGTTCAGTCGGTTAGAATACCGGCCTGTCACGCCGGGGGTCGCGGGTTCGAGTCCCGTCCGCTCCGCCACTTAAGCATTTATCGTTTGTCTGATTCCGGAGCGGTAGTTCAGTCGGTTAGAATACCGGCCTGTCACGCCGGGGGTCGCGGGTTCGAGTCCCGTCCGCTCCGCCAATTCAGCAAACAAGCCATTAGAGCGCAAGCTCACTCCAGCGCGGAGCGGTAGTTCAGTCGGTTAGAATACCGGCCTGTCACGCCGGGGGTCGCGGGTTCGAGTCCCGTCCGCTCCGCCATTTTACTGGGTCTGTAATTCAGTAAACAAAACAACCAGCCTTGAGCTGGTTTTTTTATTTTTGGCATTTGGTCGTCTGACGACGACGGTTCAGTCGCTTGCTCTCTGTTAAAGCATGGCCGGCCTGTCACGCCCAGAGTTGAAAGATGCGCGGGTTCGAGTCCCGGCAGCGAAGCCACTTTACTGGGTTTGTAACTCAGTAAACAAAACAACCAGCCTTGAGCTGGTTTG
>NZ_JAJOYT010000019.1 GCF_021290965.1 Rheinheimera faecalis
GCCGTCTTTAAAACCATCCAAGTCGTGAATTCGCCAAACACTATTTAATTCAACTTGCATATTGCTTTAAATTCCCATTCATTTTGATTTGGATAATTTCTATCATCCCAGATGACGCTATAGGCATAGCTAAATCTACAATGACCTCTTTCTCGGCAATTAAATACTTTAACAACGTCAAAGCATCATCATTCGAAATACAAACCTCATGAGACATCGTTTCGCAAATATCACTCAATTGCATGGTACCGATAGATAACATGCGCTTGGCTTTTTCTCTTATTTCAGTCCCAAATGATGGGTACTTTTTACGTTTAGCATCTGTAATCCACTGAATGTTCCTAGACTTAATTTGATTGATTTCTGTTGAGCAAAATACATGGAAGGGTACACCTAATAGTTCCCACCAAATTCGCTCAATATCCAGCTTTTCTGCCGTTCGTTTATCAAAAAGCTTTTCACTCGGCTTAACAGATACCGCCTCATACCAAATACGCTTTCCATCACTGCACGTTAAAAGGAAATCAGTAGTTATGATGATGGGCTCTTTAGTTATTGGATGAGAGGGGTGGGCAACATTAAGTAACTTAGATATTTTTAACGAGAGTGTGAGAGGAAACAGAGGAAACTGCTCTCGGATATCAAGCACTGAATCAGAGAACTCAGCCAAGTAGAAAAAGCACGTCTCTTGCTCAGATAGCGTATGGTGAATTCGGCCTGATTTGATTCCGTCGATCTTGCCGCTGTGGCCTTGAGAGTTAACATCTTGAACTCTTATCCACGGAGTGTAACTAGCACCTGAGCCTAATCCATATTTTTGTTGTAATGCTCGCTTTAGATCAGCAAGCGTATCCAGTTTTCTCCGTCTCGCCACAGCATATACTCGACCTAATTTATCTTTAATATACTATAGCCTAGTGTGCAAACTTTATTAACCCAAATGAGCGTTGTGTACAAACTATTTCAGCAATGTACAAACTTTATTGTTCCATAACAAAAACTAACAATACTGCCCCGCCACCCAACCAGAAGCCCAAGCCCATTGAAAATTGTAGCCTCCTAACCAGCCGGTGACGTCTACTACTTCGCCGACAAAATACAGGCCTGGTTGTTTTTTTGCTTCCATGGTTTTGGAGGATAGTTCGTTGGTGTCGACACCACCTAAAGTCACTTCGGCTGTGCGGTAGCCTTCGGTGCCGTTGGGTTTAAATACATAGTGCGTCAGGCTGTCGGCTAAACGCTGAATAGATTTGGCATGCAGTGCTTTAATAGCCTGATTCTGAAATACATTCAGTTCCAGCAGTTTTTCGACTAAACGTTTTGGCAGCAAGCGCGACAGTATAGTTTTGAGTTCCTGCTCAGGGTGTTTTTGCTGTTGCTCCAGCAGGAATTCGTTTAAATCCTGCTGCGGCGATAAGTTAATAATCAGCTCGTCGCCCGGTTGCCAGTAGCTGGAGATTTGCAAAATAGCAGGGCCACTTAAGCCCCTGTGGGTAAACAGCATATCTTCCGGAAACACCACATCATTGGCTTCGGCCGTGACAGGTAAAGACACACCGCTGATTTCTTCGAATACCGCTTTATCAGCTGGTTGCCAGGTCAGTGGCACTAAGGCAGCTCGCACTGGTAATACGTTTAAGCCAAACTGTTCAGCCAGCTGAAAACCATAAGCTGTGGCGCCTAAATTTGGCAGGCTTAAACCACCAGAAGCCACCACTAAACTCTGACAGCTACGGCTAAGTTGTGGCGTAGTGACTGTATACACTCCATCGGCAAAACTGACGTTTTGAATATCCTGCTGCAGCGCTATAGACACGCCGGCCTTGTCGCACTCTTGTTGCAGCATATCGACAATGTCTTTGGCGCTATCGTCACAAAACAGCTGGCCCAGCGTTTTTTCGTGGTAGGCAATACCGTATTGCTGCACCAAAGCGATAAAATCCCATTGGGTATAACGACTTAACGCCGACTTACAAAAGTGTGGGTTTTGCGATAAAAAATTAGCCGGGCTGGCGTAGATATTGGTGAAGTTACAGCGGCCACCACCAGACATCAGAATTTTGCGGCCTATACGTTTGCCGTTATCCAGCACCAGGGTTTTACGGCCTCTTTTGGCCGCTTCAATAGCGCTGAATAAACCTGCTGCGCCTGCCCCTATGATGATCACGTCCCACTGCTGCATTAGTTTGTACTCTGTATGGTTTGGCTTGCCGCTTGCTGATAACCCAGCTCAAGCGCGGCGAATTGGTCGGGCTGCCAATGAAAGACTGGCAACTGCTGTTTTTCTTTGTTTAGCGAGCGTAATAAACGCTGAAGATTCTGTTGTTTCCAGCTTTGATCCGGAAAGTCTGCTGCTGTGCGAATAGCGCATTTATCAAAGTCGATCAGCCAAAACTGGCCTTGCTGATCCAGCAAAATATTGTGGCAGTTTAAGTCGGAGTGATACACCTGATGCTGATGAAAAGAGGCTATTAATGCACCTAGCTGTTGCCATTCGGCATTAGTTAAAGGCCGTTGTTGCAGCAGATGAGCCAAGTCTGTGGTGCCCGGGATGCGTTCAATCAGAATATCGGCGCTATAACTATAAAAGCCAAAGCTAAACCCATGCTTTTGATACAAAGCAGCGCAGGGCCGTGGCACTGGTAAACCCCATAAGCGCATTTGCCAGAGTAAACTGAATTCCGCCATAGCCCGGCTTTGGGCTGCAGGCTCTGGCCAGAACTTATCTTTATTCAGTTTCCCCACTAAACCACCACGGTAATAATGCCGCAGTACCGCCTCTTTACCGTTTTGCTGGCGGATAAACCACACCGTATTACGGCCTTTGGATTGGCCTATGACTAAGCCCTGTTGTTGCCAAAATTCAGGTTGGAAATAAGCCAACTCAAAGTTCGGATAAAAGTGCGGATCAAACCAAGCTAAAGCATTGTCTGTATTTAACTTTTTAATTTCAGCCATGGGCAATAAATGTTGGACCTGAGCCATCATACGAGCCACTGCACCTTGTTGCTGTTGATAGAGTTTTAAACCCTTTTCACCGGTTTGAATGGCCAGTTCTGGTTGCTGGATCAGTTGAGTCACAGTGCTGACCAGATCCGCCACTGTAGTTACCTGAAAATAGGCTTGCTGTTGTTGCAGCAACTGAAAGACCAGCTGGAAATTAAATACATAAGGGCCGGATAACACGGCCTTACCGAACGCCATAGCTTCCAGCGGATTATGGCCACCGCGTTCAATCAGGCTGCCGCCGATAAAAACAAAATCGGCCAGTTGATACCAGCTTAATAACTCGCCCATTGAATCGCCAAGCCAGACTTCAGTACTGGCATCTGGTAAACCATTCAGGCTACGGCGGACAAACTTCAGCTGCTGTTGTTGTAATAACTGGGCGACAACATCAAAACGCTCCGGATGTCGTGGCACCAGCACCAGCAGTAGCTGTGGGAACTGCACTTTTAATTGCTGATAAGCCTGAATTAGCAGCTCATCTTCACCGGCATGAGTGCTGCCAGCTACCCAGACGATCCGGTCTTGCAGCAGAGGTTTTAAGCTGTGCGCCAATTGGGTGCTAGTTTTTGGCACATCCAGTTCAAATTTTAAGTTACCTGCTACTTGCACATTTTTAGCCCCCAAAGCTCTAAAACGGCGGGCACTGTTTTTGTCCTGCGTCAGAATTTGGCTGATGTTCTGCAGCATAGGCTGAGTTAAAGCGCTAAAACGCCGATAACCTTTGGCTGAACGAGCCGATAAACGGGCGTTGACCACTAAAGTTGGAATAGAGAGTGCTTTGCAATTCGCTACCAAATTAGGCCACAGCTCAGTTTCTAAAATCAGCAACAACTGCGGCTGCATCCACTTTAGCCAAAGACGCATCAGCACAGGGTAATCAAAAGGCAGGTAACAATGCTCAATCTTTCTACCCTGCTGCTGTTGTTCAGCCTGCAATTTTTGAATAGCAGCAGCAGCCGTAGGTGTGGTGCAGGTAATGGTAAGAGGCAAATGTGGATACTGCAACAACAGCTGTTTAATCAATGGTTTGGCAGCGTTAAACTCACCCACTGAAACTGTATGAAGCACTATGCCGTCTTTGGCTGACGCTGCTGGCAGCTTCAACGCAAAACGTTCAGCAAAACGCTGGCGATAAGCCGGGTCTTTGCGCGAGCGTAGCAGTAAATACAGCACTAACAGCGGAGTCAGCGTCAGAATCAAGGCGCTGTACAACAGTCTTAACAGGAAAAAGCCGGCTTGCATTTAGCTTTTTGCTTTGGCTTTTGCATCAGCCACCATAGTGGCTAAAGCGGCGTATTTATGAAAAGCATATTGGCCCAGCACTATGGCCATCAGTAAACCACGCCAGCCGTCGAGAAACCCCAAACGCAGCACGTACTGCTGAATAAAGTCGGTGAAAAAGCGCAAAATGGCAAAACCCAAACTGGCCTTTTTACCACGGGCAAATTTATCTTCAGCGCCTAAACAAGCATATTTCACATGCTTCTCCTGACAATGCTGATAACTGCGCCAGCTGTGGTGAATAATGGCCGATTTCAGTACCCGCACTTTTTCGTAAGGCAATAACAGGGTTTCGTGCACCTGACGGTCTTTAAAACTGGCGCCTGTTTTTAAAAACAATTTACCCTGAGGAGTGGAGTAACGACCATGTTTAAGCAACTTGCCGAAAAAGTAGGTGTGCCATGGCATTTTGATAAAGTTGGCGTCTAAATCAGGCTCTGCCAACACCTGATCAATTTCCACTTTCAGCTCAGGTGTCAGTACTTCGTCGGCGTCTATGCTCAATACCCAGTCATGTTCACACCAGGCTAAAGCACGGTTACGCTGTGGGCCAAAACCAGGCCAGTCGGTTTGATAGACTTTATCGGCGTACTTTTCTGCTATCTCTACCGTTCTGTCTTTACTGCCGGAGTCGACCACTATCAGTTGATCAACCCAGCCAGCAAGCGACTGTAAACAAGCTTCAATGCGGTCTTCTTCATTGCAGGAGATAACAAAACAGGAAATTTTACGGCTACGCATGCTTAAACCTCTTCCTGCTTGGTTGGAGTAAACTGAACCTGTGAAAGATCACCAGAGACGTGGTTATTGCGGATAGATTTCAGCTGGAACCGGTATTTCAGGTTACGCCAAAACGAAGTGCCGCCTTTACGGGTGCCGCCACTCATTTTATCGATTTCGCTTTCAAAACGGCTGGCCGACCATAAACGGTAAGGCAACATGGAGTACACAGTCAGGTTCAGCTCAGGGTAAAACTGCAGATCCACATCAACAGGGCGGAAAAACTTAGGACGGCTCAAAAGCTTTTTTGCACCTTCCAGCGTTAAGGCATAACCCGTAGTGCAGTTGGGCACTTTGGCAAAATTCACCAGGCTATAACCATCACCCAGCTCTTTTTTCTGCTCACCAGTGCCTGCTCTGTCATCGGCCAACTTAATCATATCCCAGTGTTTTAACTGAGTGATTTTTTCCAGCACAGTCAGAAATTCAGGCTCTAAATCTATATCGTCTTCCAGAATAAAGGCCATGGCGATGTTTTCATCCACCATACGCTGCCATAAAGTGCGGTGACTTAAATAACAGCCAATTTCGCCTGGCGACAAAGGACGACGGAATTTTTTCTGGTTTAACGCAGGATCATAACAAGCTGCAACTTCAGCCTGGCTTAGGTTTTTGCCATAAATAGCGCTGAAGCGTTCAGCATCCAAACCCAGCTTATGCAGCTGCTTTTTGGCTGACTCATAACGCTCAGGGTTGGAATCCAGATTAATTAACCAGATTGGGTATCCTGCAAACTGTCCCATGTTTTTCTTCCACTTTATTCTGCTTCTATGCAACGATTTTACCTGAACGCCTTCTAAAGACAGAGCTTTTTTTCCCGCAATAGCCCTGAAGACAGAGTCCATGGATAAAAAGTTCTTTTGCAATAACTAAGATCCGTTAAAATGCCTTCAATCACAGAGCTAAACAGAGCCTCCTATGTCAGATTTAAAACAAAGCTTTTTAGATAGTTTAAAACGTCACCGTGACGCCTTTGCCACAGTGGAAGCCTATCATGAGCAAGCAATGCAGCTGTTGGACGCAGTGCAAAACTGCCTCAAACAAGGCGGCAAAGTAGTATGGATGGGTAATGGCGGCAGCGCGGCCGACAGCCAGCATTTAGCTGCTGAATTTATGGTGCGTTACAAAGCAGAACGTGGCCCGCTGGCATCTATCGCCTTAACAACCGACACTTCTATTCTGACTGCACACGCCAACGACTACCATTTTGACAGCGTATTTGAACGTCAGGTGTTAGGTTTAGTGCGACCACAAGACGTGGTGATTGGCCTGACGACGTCGGGCAAAAGCCCAAATATCAATTTAGCTTTAAAAGCCGCTAATGACTTAGGAGCTTTTACTGTAGCACTGACTGGTCGTGATGGTGGTTTAGTCAAAGACATCGCCAAGCTGCCTATTATTGTGAAAAATGACGAAACAGCCCGTATTCAGGAAGTGCATATGTTTATTGGCCACTGGCTCTGTGAAGCTCTGGATATGGCCATTGTAGGAAACAACTAATGATTAACCTGAGCCTGCTGCAAAATTTGTCTTCTGCTTCTGTATTGGTGGTGGGTGATGTGATGCTGGACCGCTATTTTAATGGCGACTCGCAGCGTATATCGCCTGAAGCGCCGGTACCTGTGGTGAAAATTAGCAAAATAGAAGACAAAGCCGGTGGCGCTGCCAACGTGGCACGTAATATCGCCCATCTGGACGGTAAAGTAGGCTTATTAGGTATTATTGGTAACGACAGCGCGGGCGAGTCTTTGCAGCAGTTGCTGGCGGGTGAACAAATTCACTCCGAGCTGTTTAGCCAGGATCATAAACCTACCATTGCCAAAATGCGGGTGGTATCGCGCCAACAGCAAATAGTGCGGCTGGATCAGGAAGAAATGTTCAGCAGCGAAGATGCTGAACTGCTGGCAGAGCGTTTTGCCGCTGTGTATCAAAACTACGATGTGATCCTGTTCAGTGATTACAACAAAGGCTCGTTGCAGCAGATTTCTAAAATGATCAAACTGGCCAAAGCTGCTGGCAAAACTGTCTTGGTCGACCCAAAACAAGCCGATTTGTCGGTGTACGCCGGTGCTGATGTGATTACGCCTAATTTAGGCGAATTTAAAACCGCTGGTGGCAAAACAGCGTCAGTGGAAGAGATGCTCAGTTCAGCCCGCGAGCTGATGCAAAAAGCAGGTTTAGCCTCGATTTTACTAACCCGCAGCGAACAAGGCATGAGCCTTATTACCGCCACTGAACATTTCCACTTCCCGGCCCAAGTGTTGGAAGTCAGCGATGTAACAGGTGCTGGTGATACCGTAATCGCCACTTTGGCTGTGATGTTAAGTGCTGGCATGTCCTTACATGACGCTACTCAACTGGCGAACTTAGCTGCTGGCATAGTGGTAGGCAAAGTAGGAGCAGCGACAGTTTCTCCTGAAGAGCTGGCCGCTAAGCTAAACAAAGATTTATTCCGTCAGGGTGATTTTTACCAGACGCCTTTTGACAAAGTACTGCAGCATATTAAGTTTGCCCGTCAAAACGGCGAACGTATTGTCTTCACCAATGGCTGCTTTGATATTTTACATGCAGGTCATGTGCGGTATTTAGCTCAGGCTAAGGCTTTAGGTGACCGTTTAGTGGTTGGCCTGAATTCAGATGCTTCAGTGCGCCGCTTAAAAGGCGAACAGCGCCCTATCAATACGTTGGAAGACCGCGCCACAGTGCTGGCAAGTTTGGCCAGTGTCGACTGGGTGGTGCCTTTTGGCGATGACACAGCCGAAAACGATACGCCGCTCAAATTAATCAGCACCATATTGCCTGACGTCTTAGTCAAAGGTGGCGACTACAGCATTGCAACCATAGTAGGCGCTGATGTGGTGATAGCTCATGGTGGCGAAGTGCAGGTGCTGACTTTTGTTGATGGCCGCTCCACCAGCAAAGTAATACGGAAAATTCAGGACTTGCAGGGAAATAACTGATTTGTCGCAGCCCATAACATCTATTTGTATTCTGCGTTTATCCGCTATTGGTGATGTCTGTAACGCAGTGTCCGTGGTGCAATCTATTCAGCGTCAGCATCCGCAGGCGCAGATCACCTGGATCATCGGCAAAATCGAAGCCCGTTTGCTGGAAGGCTTGCCCGGTGTACGTTTTGTGGTTTTTGATAAAAAGCTTGGCAAAGCCGCTTATAGCCAGCTGAAGCAGGATTTAAACAACGACTACTTTGATGTGCTGCTGCATATGCAGGTGGCCTTTCGCGCTAACGTCGCCTCGCTGTGTATCAAGGCCCGCAAAAAAATTGGTTTCGACTGGCATACCGCGAAAGAGTTACATGCGCTTTTTATGCGTCATCGTATTGAGCCAGCCCCGCGCAGCCATGTGCTGGATGGTTTTCGCCAGTTTGCTAAAGCTATTGGCGTATCAGAACAAGAACTGGGTCAAACCCCTTCCTGGCAGTTACCTATTCCGGAAGCGGATGAGTTATGGGCTAAAGAGCAGCTGGCCGCTACTGGTAATTCCAGAATATTGATCATCAGCCCAGCAGCCTCTAAAGCCGAACGCAACTGGTTACCAGAACGTTATGCGGCTTTGGCCGATTATGCGAATGCTAAAGGCTTTGCAGTGATCTTATCTGGTGGCCCGACAGAGCTGGAGCGGAATTTAAGTCAGGCTATTTTGGCATCGGCACAGCATCCCATCACAGATTTAACAGGCAAAACCAATTTAAAACAGCTGCTGGCTTTATTGAAACACGCCAGTTTAGTACTGGCGCCAGATACAGGCCCTACTCATATGGCGGTGGCAGTTGGCACTCCGGTGATAGGTTTATATGGCCACAGTAATCCGGACCGCACTGGCCCTTATTTATTCCGTCAGTATGTGGTCGAGGTGTATCACCAGTCTTTAATTGCACAGCAAGGCAAAACTGCAGCAGAGCTGAAATGGGGCACCCGCGTCAAAGGCAGCGATATTATGCAGAAAATATCTGTAGAGGCTGTAACGGCGATGTTCGATAAAGTAGTGGCAGAACAGCAGTTATGAAAAATATGCAAAAAGCTGCCTTTCTGGACAGAGATGGTGTGATTAATGTCGATCATGGTTATGTCAGCAACCCCGACCAATTCGAGTTTATTGAAGGTGTATTTGATGCTTGCCGCCATTTACAGCAGCAGGGTTATTTACTGATAGTAGTAACCAACCAATCCGGCATAGGCCGCGGTTATTATAACGAGCAGCAGTTCTATGCGTTAACCGACTGGATGAAAGCTCAGTTTGAGTCGCATGGTGTTACTCTGACGGATGTATTTTTTTGCCCTCATCATCCGGTCAATGCCACCCCACCTTATCAAATCGACTGCGAGTGCCGTAAACCAGCCCCGGGCATGTTATTGCAGGCTATAGAAAAATATCAGATTGACCCAGGCCAAAGCCTGATGTTGGGTGATAAAAAAGCCGATATGCAGGCAGCAAATGCTGCTGGCGTTGGCCGCAAAGTACTGGTGTTATCAGGCCAGACCCTGACAGCAGAAGATCAGGCCAGCGCTGATGAAGTCTGGCCGTCGATTAAAGCAGCATTAGAGCTGGTTTAAACCAGCTCTAACATCACTTCAGCTTTACTGACTTCAAACTGTTTAGGTTCGTCCACATTCAGCGCTGTCACTACAGCATTGTCGACCACCATAGCGTAGCGTTTGGAGCGCACACCACCAAAATCACCGGTATCTGCATCCAGGCCAATAGCTTTGGCGAACTTGCCAGCACCGTCCGCTAAAAATACGATGTCAGTGGCGTTATGAGCTTTGCCCCAGGCGTCCATCACATAAGCGTCATTGACTGAAGTACAGATTATGCGGTCTACACCTTTATCAAAAAACTGTTGGGCCAGTTCAATAAAACCAGGTAAATGAGCTGCGCTGCAGGTTGGAGTAAAAGCACCAGGCACTGCAAATAACACCACTTTTTCGCCTTTAAAGACTTCAGCCGTTGTCAGGTTCACTGGGCCATTGTCGGTTAAACGCGCAAAGGTCACTTCGGGTAAGGTATCGCCAATTTTGATCATAAATTTATCCCTTTTAATCCAGCTAATTCAGTTATTCGAGAGCTGCTTTGACATAGACATCAAATCTGTTCGCTTTGCCAGTAATTTGCATACTGGGTTTTTGCCCTGCTAAAAACTCTGCATAACCAGGTCGCTTTACTACCACCCTTTTGCTGGCCAATTGCCAGGCCAGCGGAAATAACGCATCAGCATCCTCATCCGTCCCTACCACCTGATGAAAAGCCTGCATTTCTTTTTTCACCAAAGCCGACTTCTCACGAGCCGGAAACATTGGGTCTAAATACACTACATCCGGCGATGGCAGTTGTGTTAACGCCTGCTGTGATGGTGCGAACACCAATTGCATACGTTCAGGCAGCCAATGTGCTAATTCTGGATCAAGTGAGGCCCGACGTAAACCATCAGCAAGTAATGCCGCGACTGCTGGCTGACGTTCAACTAAAGTCACTTTGGCACCAAGGCTTGCCAGCACTAAGGCATCACGGCCTAAACCTGCAGTCGCATCCACTACTGTTAAACCCGGTTTTTTCGTTAAGCCCACAGCTTTGGCGATAGCTTCACTTTTACCACCTCCAAATTTACGTCTGTAGGTGGCAGCGCCGCTGGCGAAGTCGACCAGTATATCGCCTTGTTTATTTAACTCTGTGTTGCGCAACACCAAGGCATCGCCTGTCCAGCATAAATACCAACCTTCAGGAGAATCTGTAGCCGATAGGCCATAGTGCTGTTGCAAGCTAACTGCAAGATCGGGCGGGAAATCAGGAGAAACAAAAAAACAGGTGCCTGGCATAAGCTCTTAATTCGGGTCAGTTTCAATTAAATTCAGAATTTAATTTTACTCTGACCCGAATTAAAGATCTGCTCTATTTTACAACTTGCGGATGTTATCTGCGCCGTCGCGGTCAATCAGACGGACAAATGGATCCACACCTACATAAAGTGGCTTCTGATCCAGCACCAGCTCAATGCTGTTTTCACCTGTCGTCAGTTGATGCTTCTTCAGATAAATCACGCCACTTTCGCCACTGGTTTGGTCCGGGTCGACACTAAATACACCAATATCGATTTGCTCAGCCAAAGCTTGGGTGGTTTCAGTGCCTTTTTCATCAGCCACTAACTTGTCGGCATGCAGAATCACATTCAGCTGGAACTTACCATCGGCCAGTTCAGTTACTTTGGCATCCTTCACCCTTAAATCGTACAAGGTGATGTTATTAAACAAATCGTCAATAAAGGCCTTTTCTTCTGCTGCGGTGTTCTGGCTTAAATAACTGACCAGATCCAAAGTGGTGGGGAAAGGGTCATTTCGGTAACGATAGCGTTCGTTAAAGGCTTTTAAATTGGCATTTAAGCGCTCTTCACCTAAACGGTCTTTAATTGCCATCATCACCACAGAACCTTTTTGGTAATGGATGTAACCCTGACCTTCTGAACGCAGTAAAGGCTGTTCGCCTAAGCGTTCGCCAGAACGACCTTGCAGGTATCGGTCTAACTCGTACTTCAGGAATTTACGGATTTTGTCAGCACCGTATTTTTTCTCCATCACCATCAAAGCTGAATACTGTGACAAACTTTCCGAAATGACCGCACTGCCCTGCACATTAGCTGCACCCACCTGATGACCCCACCATTGGTGTGCTACTTCATGAGCTGTTACGTAATACACAGGATCGATATTTTCCGGATCACGCAGGTCGGTAATAAAGCCAATTTGTTCAGAATAAGGCACTGTATTAGCGAAACTCTGGGCAAAACTGCGATAGCCAGGGAACTCGATAATACGCAGCTGTTTATGCTGGTAAGGACCAAATGCAGCAGTGAAGTAGTCAATGGAGTCTTTCACCGATTCCACCATACGCTCGACGTTCCACGGATGGCCTTTATGGTAATAGACTTCAATAGCCACACCATGGTGCTGTGCTTTTTGCACTTCGTAACGGCCTGAGCTGATGGAATAGAAATTTACCATAGGCTGGTCCATTTTGTAGCTGAAGTAATTACGGCCGTCCTGCTGCCATTGTTTTTGCAGATAACCAGGCGTTAAAGCCACCTGATCGGCTTCAGTGGATATAGTGGCTTCAAACTGAATAAAATCACCATCAGGACCAAAGAAGTTTTGCGTATAAAACTTCGAGTCTTCCAGCTTATTGGCGCGCTCGTTTGGTTCTAAATCACGTTTTAAGCGCTCGTGTCTGTCCTGTAGCTCGTAACGCTCCTGATAACCAAAACCCGGCAACAACTCCCAGTTATTGATAAAGGTACCGTTTTCAACCACTGACGAGTCAAAACCTGTTTCACGCAGCCCTTTGGATTCGCGGGTCAGTTCTATTACACCTTCCACAGTAGAACCAGGAGCGACCGGAGAGCTGAAGGTTAACCATGAAGTACGGAATTTAGCGTCCCGCTCACCCAGGCTTGCACCATCAATAGTCACTGTCATTTGCTCTGTATTCTCAGGCCAGTTCACCAGTAGTTTTTCAACAGGCAACTGCGATTTGTTTTGCCACTGAATTTGCATACGGGCAACTACTTTCTGCTGTGAAGGGAACAGGTCAATCTGCGCATTCACAGCAGTGGTTACTAACAGAGGCATAGCGGCGTACTGAATATATTCTTTCTCATACTCAGCCTGTAAATCTGTGGTTTCTTCAGTGGTTATATAGTTATTCAGTACTATGGTTTGCTGATAGATAAAAGCACCGGTTCCAACAGCAACCAGAGCAGACACAGCAACTACGGCTTTGCCGGTGTTACCTAAGTGATAACCCAGTTTACTCCAGCGTACTTTCAGGCTTTGCAACGGACCTCTGTGATACAAACCATACCCCAGCACAAATAATACTGTGCTGATAGCGCCCCAATACAACATATACACCGAGTGAGTGCTTAAGCTGTTCGCATACTGATTTAAATCAGAAAAACCTATAGAAGGTGAATTACTAAAGTTATATAAGCTATGGCCTAAACCCCAGGACGCCATCACTAAAGTACTTAAGAAGTAACCGACAAATAGCCCCATACCCACAAATTTATTCGGGCTTAACACCTGCAGGAAAAACGCCAATACAGCACTCATCATAAAAGGCAACAGGAAGAAAAAGCCTAAGCGGATCATGTATTGCACCAGCTCAAAGTCTTCAATCCCCTTGATCAACTGGTAACCCATAGTGGTTAAAATACCAAGCACAATCAAAGTAGCCATCACCAGCGCCATGGCCAGTAACTTGGTTGTCCAGAAGGTTAAGTTTGGTACAGGCATAGTATCGATAATATCGCCCATACCTGAATTGCGTTCACGCCATACCACTTCAGCGCTGTAATACACAATGACAATAATCATCAGCAAGCTAACTGAGCCGATAATATGCCCCACCATAGTCTGAGTCAGAGGCCAGTTCGAAGTGCCGTACCAGCCAAAGTCAGCAAAAAGCGGACCTATCAGCTGAGCGACTGTAATTAAACCCAAAATAATAAAAGGTGCAGTCAACAACACTTGCTTCACTTCAAACTTCAACCGAACCCAAAAAGCAGGCAAAAGCGCAGTGGAAGATGCTTTTTTCTGCAAAGTGGCCAGCGACAGTTCTGGTTGTTGCAGTTCAGTTTTCTTGGATTTTTTACTGTCTTTACGATCCAGCGAAGGCAATTTAAATAAACCGGAAAACGCTAGCAAGACGATAGCAACACCTAACCATAACAAGCGGTTTTGCAATAACACGCCTTCAAAACCAATCAGCAGAGTGTTTTTTTCCTGAATAGTCCAGTAGCGGGTGACATCAAAAAAGGTGCGTAAACCAAAAGGATCTAACAAGGCCGCCCAAACCCGGTATTCAGGTAAACGCGCTACAGAACCTGAGACTATATAAAGTACCAGCAGCACCACAGCAATCAGATACAAAGCCATCATGGAGCGAAAACGTGCAGCGATAGCGTAAAACAGAGCCGAGATGATAAAGAAGCTCGGAACTGACAATACCAGATAGTTATAGACATAAGCCCAGAGGTCGGTGGGACCAAAACGGCTGGCATCAACCCATGGCATAAAACTCGCCAACAACATACCCAAAGGTACAGCGATATAGACCAATAACACCACCAGATAACTGCCAAAAAAGCGGCCAAACTGGTAAGCAAAAGGGGATAACGGCTTGCTGTAAATCAGCTCTTCCATCTGATGCTGCTGATTACGTACCGCACTGCTGCCGACAAAGTTCACTACCAGAAACATCGCAAATAAGCTTAAGGTGATCAGAGTTTGACCTATGGCATAAGGGCCATTTTTAAACACTTCTCCACCACCGCCAATGGTGACATTGTCAGAGGCAACAGATAAAAAGCTGATTAAAAACAGTAACAAACTGACAACATAAAAGGACGGCTGACGCAAATAATAGCTCAGCTCAAAGCGGGTCATTAAACCAAACATAACCCCTCCTATGCTGCAGCTTGAGCTGAGCGATGATTCGATAAACAGGAGAAGTACACATCTTCAAGGCCAGCGGCTGTTGCTACAAAACCTTCAGGTGCTTGATCTGCAAATACATTCAGCACAGTGCGACCTGCAAACAGGCGTTTGGAGATCACAGGCAAGACTTTTTCCAGTTCAGCCGCTTCCTGTTGTGACACAGTTTTAGTCCAGATTTGACCACCGACCTGCTGAATCAAATCCAGTGGATTACCCTGTAATAAAATCTGGCCACCCGCCAATACCGCCATAGCAGGGCACAGCTCAGCTACGTCATCGACTATGTGAGTGGATAAAATAATGACTTTTTCTTCACCCAGACTAACCAGCAAGTTATGAAATCTGTTGCGCTCTTCCGGATCCAAACCTGCAGTGGGTTCGTCGACAATCAATAAATCCGGGTTACCCAACAGAGCCTGAGCTATACCAAAACGCTGGCGCATACCGCCGGAGAAACCACTAACGGCTTTATCTTTATGCTGAAATAAGTTGGTATGGGCCAATAAACCTTCGACCAGTTCTTTACGCTCTTTTTTCTGCGTAAAGCCTTTAAGTACAGCCAGATGATCCAATAAATCAAAAGCACTGATACGTGGATAAACACTGAAATCCTGTGGCAGATAACCTAGCGTTTTACGTAATGCCTGTGGGTCTTTTAGTACATCAATGCCATTAAACACAATGCTGCCACTGTCAGGCTGCTGTAAGGTAGCGATAGTGCGCATTAACGAAGATTTACCAGCACCATTAGGACCTAACAGGCCAAACATACCTTTGCTGATGGATAAATTGACGTTATTCAGCGCTTTGACGCCATTGTCGTAAGTTTTGGTCAGACCTTTAATTTCCAGCATAGGGATCTCCTTGTTATGGTGTCTTGCATCAAACTACCATGGAGCATGCTGATTAGTAACTAATCAATGAGTTACAGGTGAAGTGAAGTTGTAACAAGTTATTAAAGGGTCAGAGCTCTGGCTCTGACCGCTAAGCCTAGGTCCGAAGACCGACGTAGTTATCACCACAACTAAAAGCGACCACTTTGCTGATTTCCTGCAAGCTTAAACCTGATTCCTGTTGCCACAAATTAAATTGCTGCTGAATGGCTTTTTGGTTTTTCTGACTGGTTAAGCCACCTTCAACTACACCAAAGTTACGCAGATAAGCCTCTAAATCCTGACTGATAATAAAGGTATCTTTACCCAGGACACGTAAGGCATAAGCCCCTGTATTGCCTCCCAAGCGAGCCCCATGCTTCTTTAGATAACCCCACAAGCCAATAATATCTTCACCAGGCCACTGGGCTAAAAAGGCACCAAAACTGCCATATTTGTCAGCTACTTGCTGGATCATTAAAGCGTTGTCGCGTATTGCAAAGACTTTAGTCGCGTTGCGGATAATACGGGGATCTGTGGCTTTGGCGGCCAGCATTTCATCACTCATCAGCAGCATTTTTTCCGGTTCAAAACCAAAAAAAATCTCTTCAAAACCCGGCCACTTTTTCTCCACCACAGACCAGACAAAACCAGACTGGAAGATTTTTTTACTGAATTCGCTTAAACATTCAGCATCTGTCAGTTGCTGTAACTGCGCTGCAGTGCGGGGTTTATTTAACAATGACTCTAATGCCGCTTTGCCACCTTTACGTTCGGCAGCTCTTTGATAAATAATGGAAAACTTTTCCGGATAAGACATAAAATCTATTGCCCTGTTAAAAATTATTAGCGCCGCTGAGTCTGCAGCGTCCGTCTGACCACTCTAGTCGGGCCTCTGGCACTACAGCGCAGTTGGACATAAGGCCACTTTGTGCTTGCATTTGTTGCTGTAGTTGTTTGTAGGTAAATGCGTGCTGTTTCAACAGCTTTTCATCCGTTTCACTGATGGAATACGCCAGATAAGATTCTGGTCCTCCACAGGCTTTTTGCCCCAACGCCAGCAAGCGGCATTGTTTTGCGGTATCAGCTTTTGCCTCACCCACCAGTTTGATGATTTTAGCTTTTTCCTGCTGTAATAATTGCCGCCACTGCATCGCAGTGGTTGGTGCAGCCGCCGGAGCAACAAGCTCTGATTTCTGCGGCAGAACCGGAGTAACAGGCTCAGCACAAGCCGAAGCAGTGCCAAGAAGTAAAGCTGTGATCAGAATTAATCTGTTGCTGTTCATCATCACTCCTTTGCTATGGCAAGTTAATCTGCGTCAACACCTTTCAACTTGTTCAGGGGCTCCATCAAATCAGGCAAAGTTTTCAGGCATTGCAATAAAGCATACAAAAACACACCGTGATGAGCACCCAATTCAAAGCTTCGGATACTCTGCCAGATTTCATTGCCGGCAGCTATCAGCATAGCCGCTGCCACCAGCATATTAACCCAGGGATTGGCTGTGGCATTTTTTAAAAACTGTCTGATATTCATAAAGTTACTCCGTGCTAGTTAAAGACAGAGTAACTTTAGTCTTTTTACCTAAAACAACAACTTCAAAAGCAGAATTAAGCCGCTATCCCCATATGACGTAATAAGGCAGCATTAGAAGGCTCGCGCCCCCGGAAGGCTTTAAATAGCTCCATAGGTTCTGCACTGCCACCTTTTTCTAAAATGCAGTGCAGGAAATCCTGGCCCACAGCAGCATTAAAAATACCTTCTTCTTCAAAGCGGCCAAAGGCATCGGCAGATAACACTTCAGCCCATAAATAGCTGTAATAACCAGCACCATAACCGCCAGCGAAGATATGGCTAAAGCCATGCTGGAAGCGGTTAAAACGTGGCGGCATGATCACAGAGACTTGCTGGCGTACATCATCCAGAATTTGCTGCACGCGACCGCCCAAAGCAGGGTCATATTCCGCATGTAAACGGAAATCAAACAAGGCAAATTCCAGCTGGCGTACTAAAAACAACGCCGATTGGAAGTTTTTCGCAGCCAGCATTTTATCCAGCATATCCTGTGGCAAAGCTTCACCTGTCTGGTAATGACCAGAAATTAACGCTAAAGCTTCTGGCTGCCAGCACCAATTTTCTAAAAACTGACTCGGTAATTCCACTGCATCCCATGCCACACCACTGATCCCAGCCACTGCTGATGCATCCACTTGCGTCAGCATATGGTGTAAACCATGGCCAAATTCATGGAACAAAGTCACTACTTCGTCATGAGTAAATAACGCAGGTTTGCCGCCTACAGGTTTATTAAAGTTACAGGTTAAATAGGCCACAGGATGTTGCAGGCTGCCATCGGCTTTCCAGCGGCGGCCCTGGCAATCGTCCATCCAGGCACCACCACGCTTTTTAGCACGGGCGTACAAATCCAGATAAAAGCTGCCACGCAGTTCACCTTTGGCGTCAAAAATATCGTAGAAGCTGACGTCCGGATGCCAGACATCTACACCTTCACGTTTTTGTACTTCGATGCCAAACAATTTGCCTAACACACTGAATAAACCCGGCACTACTTTACTTTCAGGGAAATAAGGCCGCAAAGCTTCGTCAGAAATTGAATACTTAGCCTGCTTTAACTTTTCTGAGTAATAAGTCACGTCCCAGGAATTTAACTCGTCCACGCCAAATTCAGCTTTGACAAAAGCTTTGAGTTCAGCCAAATCCTGCAACGCCTGTGGCTTGGCACGACGGGCTAAATCAGCTAAAAACTCCAGCACTTGTGTCGGGCTTTCGGCCATTTTGGTCGCCAATGATTCTTCTGCCGCGTTATCAAAGTCCAGCAATTGAGCCAGTTCGTGACGCAGCGCTAAGGTTTCTTCGATAATGGCTGTATTATCAAACTGACCCGCCGTTGGGCCTTGATCAGAAGCTCGGGTGCAATAGGCCTGATACAACTCAGCGCGTAAATCGCGATTGTCGGCGTAAGTCAAAATAGCGATGTAGCTTGGGAATTCCAGTGTGAACACCCAGCCGGATAATTCTTTTTGCGCCGCTGCTTCTGCCGCTGCTAACTTGGCATCTTCAGGTAAACCAGACAGCAGGCTTTCATCTTCAATATGTTTAAACCAGGCTTGAGTAGCATCCAGGGTATTGTTAGAAAAATTCGAGGCCAAGTCGGATGAACGACTTTGAATTTCGCCGTAGCGCTGCTTTTTCTCATCCGATAAACCAATACCGGACAATTTAAAATCGCGTAACGCATTTTGAATTACTTTTTGCTGTGCTGTAGTTAAGTTGGCGTATTCTGCGCTTTGCGACAGCTTTAAATAAGCCTGATACAAACCTTCGTGTTGACCAACATAAGTGCTGAAATCCGATAATAGCGGCAGGCAGCTTTCGTAAGCTTCACGCAGTTCTGGGCTGTTTTTTACTGAATTTAAATGCGACACAGGCGACCAGAATTTGCCGAGCTCATCGCTATTTTCTTCCAGCGCTACAATCAACGACTGCCAGCTTGGGTTCGGCTCTTTGACTACAGCTTCGATATCCGCAGTACAGAGGGCGATCAGCTGCTCTACGCGAGCTTTGATTTGGCTTGGTTCAATTTGACTAAATACAGGTAAGGCTTGGGTCATAGTTTATCTCTGTCTGGCCTTTGAAAAAGTGGCGTTTGATTTCACGCTGGGTATAACAGCAGTATTGGGGCTTTTATAACATTCTCAAGCAATTTACTGCAGCTTCAAGGCAGATTTATGCTCAGCTTTTGTAAAAACGCCTTGAGTTCGACCACAATAGCCTCATATTAAAACTCAACAAATCAACAGCAAGGCTTACCAACATGACTGAACATTTTGACTATATCGCCATAGGTGGCGGCAGCGGCGGTATTGCCAGCGCCAACAGAGCGGCAAGTCATGGCCAGAAATGCGCCATTATCGAAGCAAAATTTTTAGGTGGCACCTGCGTCAACGTAGGTTGTGTGCCGAAAAAAGCCATGTGGTTTGCCGGTCAAATTGCTGATGCATTTAAATACGCACCGGATTATGGTTTAGATGTCCAAATGCCTGCGTTAAATTGGGCCAAATTAGTAGAAAGCCGCGAAGCTTATATCTCCCGTATTCATGACTCTTACGACAGAGTACTGGCAAAAAATGGCGTCACAGTGATCCAGGGATTTGCCCGTTTTGTTGATAAAAATACAGTAGAAGTGGATGGCAAACTCTATAGCGCTGACCATATAACCATAGCCACAGGTGGTCGTCCTGTGCGCCCTGATTTACCGGGAGCAGAACTTGGCATAGACAGTGATGGCTTTTTTGCCTTACAAAGCCAGCCCAAACGGGTTGTTGTGGTAGGTGCTGGTTATATCGCTGTAGAAATCGCCGGCGTGATGCAGGCCTTGGGCAGTGAAACCCATTTATTGGTGCGTAAAGACAAACCACTGCGCAGCTTCGACCCTATATTATCCGACACTTTAGTCGAACTGATGGCCAAAGATGGCCCTAAGCTACACACTCATACTGAAGTGAGCTCTGTCAGTAAAAATGCCGATGGCTCTTTAACTGTGCAGCTGTCTACGGGCAGCAGCTTAACTGTCGATTGCCTGATTTGGGCTATAGGCCGCGAACCAGCCAATGACAAACTACAGCTGGAAAAAGCTGGTGTGAAACTGGACAACGAAGGTTTTATTCCAACAGATGAGTATCAGAATACCAAGGTCCCTGGCATTTATGCCGTAGGTGACAATACAGGTCGCTTAGCTTTAACTCCGGTCGCAGTGGCCGCCGGACGACGGTTGTCCGAGCGATTATTTAATAACAAACCAGACAGCAAACTGGATTACAGCACAGTGCCGACAGTAGTGTTTTCACACCCTCCTATTGGCACTATAGGTTTAACCGAAGACGAAGCCCGTCAGCAGTTTGGTCATGACGACGTTAAAGTCTACCGCAGTGAATTTGCTGCTATGTACACTGCTTTAACCCAGCATCGCCAGCTCACCCGGATGAAACTGGTATGCGCTGGCCCGACTGAAAAAGTAGTAGGTTTGCATGTGATAGGTTTTGGTGCGGATGAAATGCTGCAGGGTTTTGGTGTGGCGATCAAAATGGGCGCCACCAAGGCCGACTTTGATAACTGTGTGGCTATACACCCTACCTCTTCTGAAGAGTTCGTCACCATGAGATAAAACCACTGGGGTCAACTCACAAGGGACAGCAGCCTGGTCAGCGCTGCTGTAGTTTCCTGCTCTGTGAAGGCCCCAAAACCAAACCGGACAGAGCAGCTCTGCCTATCAACAAAAAAGTGCGGCTCTGCTGCTAACTCTGCCAGATTAAACTGCGGCTGAGTACTAAACTCCAGCCAGAATGCCAGCCCACCTGCCGGAATATGAAAACGTACTCTGTCACCAAACAGCCGTTTAAGCTCACTTACACAGTGATCCCTGCGGGTTTTGTAGAGCTTTTTGCATTTGCGAATATGACGTTTCACTTCCCCCGACTCGAGTAGTTCAGCTAAAGCCAACTCAGTTAACGTATTACCCTGACGGTCAATCATTAAAATGTGTTGCACAGCTTTTTCAATAAATGCTGCGCTGGCAACCAGATAACCGACCCGCAAGCCTGGCGCAAATACTTTGGACAAAGAACCTATATGCAGCACCCGCTCTGCCCCCGGCAAGCTGGCAAGTGGCGGTATAGGCCTGCTGTCAAAGTGAAATTCGTGATCATAATCGTCTTCCACTATATAAAAATCATGTTGAGCCGACAGTTGCAGTAACAGCAAACGCCGTTCCATCGCCATAGTGACTGTGGTTGGATAGTGATGATGAGGCGTAGTGTAAATAGCCGCTACTTTTCGGCCTGCGATCAGTTGTTGTAAATGTGTAACATCCAGCCCCTGTTGATCTGTTTTGCAGCGTAGTATGGTAAATCCTGCCTCTTCAAAAGCGGCCAATGCCGGTGCATAAGTCAGCTCTTCAAACACCATCACACCATCGGACGGTTTAAGCACCCGGGAAGCCAGATAAATAGCCATCTGACTGCCACGCACAGTGCAAATCTGCGCTGAGCTCAGGTGCAGATAACGTTCCTGTATCAACATGCGTTGTAAGGCATAACGTAATTCGATAGTGCCCTGCGGATCGCCATAACCCAGATACTGCTTTCGGCTGGCAGCAATGAGTGCCCTTCGGTACGCCCGTGCCAATAGCTCATAAGGAATAAGACGCGCATCCGGAATACCGTCATTGCCGGATTGCTTTTCTTTGCCAGGAAGGGGCGCAAGCTCCATACGGTCGAGGTCTGATTTGACTGCACCCGCAAGCAAGTGCTGGTATTGCTCAGACATACGCTGCTCGGGTAGGCGATCTGACACAAAAGTTCCGCGTTTTGCCTGGGTAACCAACCAGCCCTGCGCAATCAATTCGTCATAGGCTATTTGCACCGTTTTGCGGTTCAACCCCAAGACTGTGGCTAAAGAGCGGGAACCAGGTAACAAAGCTCCGGCTTCCAGTCGGCCCGTTAAGATGTCTTCAATCAACTTGTTCACCAGCCGGGCGTGAATAGTTTCACCAGTGCTGTGCTCCAACCATAACTGCGTTTGCCAGGGGCGTAACATTTTCACTCTCCACTCTCATCTGGACCACCACTGATTATAAAACTGGATGTTCTTACTGGTCCAGAATCTATTTAATCTTGGCTGCAGTGAATTGAAGCCCAGACCCGGAGGCAGACCATGATGAAAACAGCACACTTAGATAAACAGCAGTTAATGTCCACTGCACAACAGCAAATGGATGAGTTACTGAATCAAAGCCAGTTTAACGACAGGCAAAAACTGGCTTTAACCTGCAGAATTTTATATGACCACGGCCATGATGCAGGTTTGGCGGGACAAATCACAGCCCGCACCAAAGCGGGCAATACCTTTATCACCCAGCGATTTGGCCTGGGGTTTGATGAAATTACCGCGAACAACCTGATAGAAGTCAATCAGGATCTGGAACCTGTCGACCAACAGGCAATGCCAAATCCAGCCAATAGATTTCATACCTGGATTTATCAGCAACACCCTGAAGTGAATTGCATTATTCACACTCACCCCACTCATGTAGCGGCACTTTCTATGCTCAGAGTTCCGCTGATGGTGGCGCAAATGGATACCTGCAGTTTATTTGATGACTGTGCCTTTTTAGGTGAGTGGCCAGGCGTTCCTGTGGGGAATGAAGAAGGCATCATTATTTCCAATGCGCTGGGCAACAAAAGAGCCATTTTGCTGGCCCATCACGGTCAGTTGGTCGTTGGGAAAACCATTGAAGAAGCCTGCAACCTTGCACTGATGATTGAACGCGCCGCCCGTTTACAACTGCTGGCCATGGCCGCAGGTCAGGTGCAGCCGTTGCCTGCTGCTTTAGCACAGGAAGCTCATGACTGGTTGTCGACGGATCGTCGCAGCAAAGTCAATTTTGCCTATTACGCCAGAAAGGCACTGAAGTCCCACCCTGAATCCATCTGAGGAGTTTAAGATGAAATTAACCGGCATTATTGCTTACCCCATCACCCCTTTTACTGCAGACGGCAGCCAACCGGATCTGAATAAATTGGCGCAAAGTATCGAGTTATTGCTACAAAACGGTTGCGATGCCATAGCTCCGTTAGGCAGTACAGGCGAAAGTGCTTATCTGAGTTTTGCCGAGTGGCAGAAAGTGGCGCAGCACTCAGTGCAGGTTGTTGCGAAGCGTGTTCCTGTGATTATAGGTATTTCTGAGCTGACAACAGATCAGGCGATAAACAAAGCCCGCTTTGCCACAGAAATTGGTGCCGATGCCATTATGGTGATCCCGGTTTCCTACTGGAAACTGACAGATGATGAGATTTTTGGCTACTACAAGGCTATTGCAGCTGAAGTCTCTTTACCGGTGATGATTTATAACAATCCGGCGACCAGTGGTGTTGATATGTCACCTGAGCTCATTGTAAAAATGTTCAGAGGCATACCTCAAATCACTATGGTGAAAGAAAGCACAGGTGATATTCAGCGGATGCACAAAATCTATCAGCTTTCCTCTGGAGAACTGCCTTTTTACAATGGCAGTAATCCATTGGCTTTAGAGGCTTTATGTGCCGGAGCCAGCGGTTGGTGTACCGCAGCGCCTAATTTATTGGGTATGTTACCAAAAGAGTTGTTTAGTCAGGTTCAGGCAGGTGACCTTCAGGCTGCTAAAGACAACTTTTACCGCCAGTTGCCGCTGTTAAGCTTTATTGTGTCCGGCGGACTGCCTAAAACAGTCAAAGCTGGTTTGGCATTAAAAGGTTTTGAAGTGGGCCAACCCCGCAAACCTTTAACTGCAGCAAACGAACAGGATCTGGCCACTTTAACGCGTTTATTAAGTCAAATTTAATCCTATTTATCCAGGTCAGGGAATGCTCTGACCTGAATTGTCTCTCTTGCCTGAACTATTTAGCTTCTACCCTGCCATATCGGTCTGAAAACCGGACTATGTCGTCTTCCCCTAAATAAGTACCGGATTGAACTTCAATCAGTTCCAGCGGGATTTTCCCCGGATTTTCCAAGGCATGCACAGCGCCCAGCGGAATATACACAGACTGGTTTTCTGACAGCATAGTATCCACGCCATCTATGCTGACTAAAGCCGTACCAGACACTACTATCCAGTGTTCTGCTCTGTGGTGGTGCATTTGTACCGACAGTTTTTGGCCAGGATTGACGGTAATGTGTTTTACCTGATGACGTGGTCCTTGATCGATGGAGTCATATTTACCCCAGGGTCTGTATACCTCACGGTGAATTTTATGTTCACTACGACCCAGATCTTTTAGTTGCTGCACTATGGATTTAACATCCTGCACTCTGTCTTTTGCGGCCACCAGTACTGCGTCTTTGGTTTGCACTACGACCATATTCTGCAACCCGACAGTGGCCACTAAACCTGTTTCGGCAAAGACATAGTTACCGCTGCTGTCGCAACTCAGCACATCGCCTTTATGTACATTACCCTGACTGTTTTTTTCAGAAATATCCCACAAGGAAGACCAACTGCCGACGTCGCTCCAGTTGGCGTCCAGGGGCACCACTACGGCAGCATCGGTTTTTTCCATCACTGCATAGTCAATAGACTCAGACGGACAAGCTAAAAAGGCCTGTTGATTGACGCGGATAAAATCCAGATCAGGATCCACTTCTGCCATGGCTTGCTCACAAGCGGCATAAATATCGGGCCTGTGTTGTTTCAGCTCCGCCAGATAACGACTGGCTTTGAACAAAAACATACCACTGTTCCAGTAATAATCGCCGCTGCTTAAGTACTCCAAAGCAGTTTCCAGCTTTGGTTTTTCAACGAACTGCGCCACCTGATAAGCTTCAGCATCATTTAACTTTTTGCACGATCCCCTTTTGATATAGCCATAGCCTGTTTCCGCCGCTGTAGGCACAATACCAAAAGTGACTAATTGATCCGCATTGGCAAACCCGGTTGCCGCAACAACGGCCTGCTGGAAAGCATCAACATCAGCAATGACATGATCAGCGGCCAGCACCAGCAATAATGGGTCCTGAGCTTTTTTTATCGCAGTCAAAGCAGCAAGAGCAATAGCAGGTGCTGTGTTACGGCCCGCGGGTTCCAGCACAATATTATGATTCAGTTGATTAATTTGCCTGAGCTGTTCGGCTGCGATAAATCTGTGATCTTCATTGCAAATCACCAGCGCAGCTTCCGCATTCAGCCCCTGCAACCTCATCACCGTGGCTTGTAGCATGGTCAGGGCACCATCGAGTTTTAAAAACTGCTTTGGCATCAAATCACGGGACAAGGGCCACAATCTGCTACCAGAACCGCCCGCCATAATCACAGGTAAAATCATTATTAATCCTTGTCTAATCAGCTAAACAGTCGTTTTATCCGCTAAAAATACAGTCTAATTGCAGATACAACGGCAACTCATCGAAACTTTTTTGCATTTTACCCCTCCAAAGCGGGCTTCATAGGGTAAAAAATCACAATTGCGCAACATTTTTGTTTGATACCCATTCGGGGTTACGTATAAAATCGATTTTCATATATTACACAAACTTAATGTACTGTTCAGTGACGTTTACCAGGCCCTACGTAAGGCCTAATAGATAAAGTTACATCAGTTGTGGTTCTGATTTTCAGCCCGAATAACAGTGTTCTGCAAGTTGCCATACTGTGACCAACATTTTTCCAAAGGGTTTAGTAAAAACCTGACTATATAACAGGAGTTTAGCATGGCGATTAGTGCAGTTTTGCCATTAAAAGCGAGTGGTAGCTACGACGTAAACGATTTAAAGCGGGCTCATATCTTATTTACTTCATTAAAAACCTTTGTTGCCGAAGGAACCATCTCCGAGATTTTTGTGCTGGTTCCGGCCGCTGAAGTCGAGCTGGTGCAACAAGAATACGCCTGCTGGCAATCACTGAACATTAAAGTGATGGCCGAAGATGATTTATTACCAGAGTTTAAAAAGTATCCAAAAATGCGCGGCTGGCGCAAACAACAACTGCTGAAAATTGCCATAGCCAATTTAGTCGAAAATGAGTTTTATCTGACCCTTGATGCCGATGTGATTTGCCTGAAACCTTTGGATGAAAGCAAACTTATTATCGATGGCAAAGCTTTACTGCAATACGAACAAAGAGCACAGCACCCTAAATGGTGGAAATCCTCTGCCCGCATTCTGAATATGAGTCCGGATGTAGGTCCAAAAGAATTAGGTATGACAGTGACTCCGGCGCTGATGTCCAGAACCTTAAGCAAAAAGCTGATGCAGGAATTATCACCCAACAAAGCAGGTGAAAACTGGGTGGATGCTTTGTGTTCACTGCATGATCCAGCGAATCCAAAAAATTGGTGGATAGGTCGTTTCTTAAAACTTAAATGGACTGAATATTCGCTTTATTACCTGTGCGCGATGAAACTGGGTTTACTGGAGCAGTACCATATTATTGCAGGCACAGCTCAAACTCCGGCTTTGTTACTGATCCATGATTCACACCCTTATGAATCCTGGAACATAGCGGGCAGCTTTGATGTGGCTAACCCCGGGCTGTTTTGTGTGGTAGGCAGTAAAACTCGCTTGCCTCCCAAAGACGTCTGGTTGAAGGTTGCTCCTTTTATTCAGGGTTGTGCTGTGCAGCCTCCTTTATAAATACTACAAATAATGTTCCCTGACTGAATCTGCTTGCTATAGTCAAAGCAGATCTGTCGGGGAGTCATCTATGCGCTTTTTATTACTCTGCCTGTTTTGCTTTCAGTGCAGCACTTGCCTGGCCACAGCACGACAGATTGATGTCGGCGCATCCAATAATTTACCTCTTGATCACCCCAGTATCTTATTAATGGAAAAGGCCTATCAGCAATTAGGCTATCAGATGAAGCTGGTGGTTATGCCACTGGAACGCAGTGCTTATGAAAGCAATAAAGGACTGATGCTTGATGCAGAGCTTAGCCGAACAGCTGAAGCTGCTACCATGTTACCTAATATGGTCCGGGTCAAAGTACCTATAGGGCATATCCGTATTACAGCTTTTAGTCGTGATCCCGCCATCCAGATTAGGAACTGGAGAAGCCTGGACATTTGGCGAGTGGATGTTTTACGGGGCATTTATCTGGCCAAAATCAATATGCAGGGTCAACAATACACCGAAGTAAACACTATTTCGCAGGCTATACAGAGGGTGTTATCAGGCAGAACTGATATTGCAGTGCTCTTGGGGGATGAAACAGAATGGCTGTTAAAACAACAGGCTTATCAAGGTATTTACACTATTGCACCTGATTTGGCCAAAACCGAAATTTTTCATTATGTGCATGAACGTCATGCGGCTTTAGTTCCACAATTGGAAGCCGCACTACGTCAGTTAACTGTGCAGGTTCAGCGGTAAGACTTAAAACGTGCAGCATCCAGTATCGCAAACAAGTGTGCGATGCCGCCAATAATAGCCGGGATGAATAACCACCACAGTGCATAACCCACCACTGTGATTGCGAAAAACAGAATAGCTGCTATCAAACGGCCTTGTAACAGTTGACCTAAACCTGGGATAAACAAACTACATAATGCGGCTAATACGTTACCACCTGAGCCTTGTCCTGACATTTACTTTTACTCCGATTTACTTTTGCACTCAGCTTAACATAACAAAGCGGTCTGAAAACCCGCAGACTTTATTCGTCACAAAACATAACAAGGTAAAACTATCCTGTGCAGTAGAAATACAAAAGGGCGGTAAACACCGCCCTTTTGAGACAAACCGCAATTAAAAATCGTAGCGTAAACTCAACAACCAACTGCTAACATCATTCGCTTCCAATTGCAGTTGTTGATAACCCAAGCCGACTTTCCAGTCATCCGACACTTTGTAATTCAGTTGTACACCCAAGAACCAGTCTTTGCCGTCATCTGTTGAATATAAAGTGGTATCGCCCATCGTACTTTCGACTTCACTATCCCAATTCAAAACTCCCAATGGCACTTCCAGGTCCCACTGCTCGTTTTGCCATAAGGTAAAACGGCCAGCTATAGTCCAACCATCCACCAGCACAGGGCTCACAGCTTTGACCAATTCATGGTATTGCTCTGGAGTCAGACTATCACCGCTGATTTGACTGCTGGCTTCACCTGAGTCCTGATACCCTATTTCCAGCGAGAAATAAGGGTGCAGCTTGTAACCTAAAGTGATGCCATACAAGCTATCGCTGTCATCAAAGGCCGTGATGGTGCCGCTGGGTAACTCTTCTACCAGGCGGCTTTGTTTCTGATCGGCCTTACTCTGTCCTACCGCACCTTGCAGGTACCAATTTTCGCCCTGACTAAAAGGACTGAAAGAAAGCAATGCTACAGCGGCAACACCCAAGACTGAACGGCGACGCAACATCACAGCTCCTGCTAATACCATCCCCATCCACCAGGTCATACTGCCCCCACTTGATTTGTTATCCACTACTACATCCTGATAAGCGCGGACTGTCACGCTGACTGAACCCGTTGCTGAGTCGCCAGAGCTGTCTGTCACTGTATAACTGATGGTATCTACCCCAGCAAAACCTGCTTTTGGTGTGTAACGCAGGCGTTGATCAGTTTCAATACTGACAGTTCCTTCCAACGCACTGGCTGCACTAACGGTTAGCACATCACCCTCTGCATCTGTGTCATTGGTCAGAACAGCTATCAATATCGCTGTTCTGTCATCCGTGGATGCAGCGTCATTTACTGCCACTGGTGCAGTATTACTGAACACGTCCACCACCAATTCACTGCTTGCAGTGCCACCTTTGCCATCGGTAATACTGTATATCACTGTATCAGTACCAACAAAGTCAGGGTTTGGTGTGTAGCTTAACTGTTGATCAGCCAGAATAGTCACAGTACCGAAGCTACTGATTGCCTGATTGACTGTTAAAGCATCTCCGTCAACATCAGTGTCATTCGCCAGTACATTCACATCTATACTGCTGTCCACCAGAACCGAAGCTTCATCCGCTACTGCAACAGGCAGATTGTTACCATTAAGCTCAACGGCTACACCGCCCGGGTCAACAATAGCGCTGTTGGCAATACCGTCTGCATCGTTAGGACCACCATCTTCAACAGTAACCTGCACACACCAATGACCTTCGGTTAAACCTTCGGTCCAGACTGCATCACCTGGAGGAGGACAGAAACCGCGTTCACCCGCCGTACTGGATACCGAGTTACGCTCATTGCTGACAAAATCAACCCAACCAGTGACATCATTGAATTTACGATACACAGCATTGATAGGCACAGGTAAACGTTGTGGTATCACCAGGCTATAACTCTTACCCTGTTCAGGCAAACCGTAGGCGATAAAGTCAAAGATACCCCCTATGTTGACCGCCACATCGTCCGTCTCAATGGAGTCTTTTGCAATCTGTAAACCACCGGCATCTGTTTCGGCTGCAACAGTACCTAAACGTAAACAGACTCCAGGATCACCCTCGGCTACAAACTGAGTTTGTCCCAATAACTCTGTTGGCATCACATTACATTCGTTAATAGCGTCCTGATAATCCGGAATACCATCACCGTCTGTATCGGCAAAACCTTCCTGATCATCCGGCACTAAATCGCCATCAGTGTCACTGGTGCCTAAATTAGGCAGGCTTGGCCTTACCACAATAAAGACTCTGGATGTTGAAGACAAATTAGGTGCGCCATTATCCGTGGCCGTGTAGCTGACCTGATACAAACCAGGTCCCTGTTCTGCCGGATCAAAACTCAGTTGAGTTTGATCTGAGGTTACATTATTCAGACGACCAAAGCTCCATACACCTGTCACCTGGTCCTGTGGATTAGGATCAGTTACAGTGGCAACAACAGTCACTAAGCCATCACTTTCACCTACTGTCAGGCGGCTTTCGCTGTTCTGATTCACAGTTAAAGACACAACAGGAGCTAGATTCACTTCGCTGATGATGATGCGGCTGCTGCGCTGACTACCACGATTCACGCTGCTGTCCAGCGTAATAATGACATCTTCAGGTGACTCAGCGAGCGCATCTTCCAATGTATTAAAGCGAATGGTTGTGCTCAGGCCTGAGCTGATTTCAGCGACACCGGATACCAGCGTATGATCATTTACTCCAGCACTTCCAGTGACTATATAAGGGACCATTACAGGATATACAGGAGCAGGACCATTCAGTAACACCTGAACTTCTACTTCACTGCCTTCAGAAACCAGTTGATCTTTGCTTAAGGAGATCAGTGGATTCACCCGCACCCGCTGAGCTTTGGTCGCTGTATTACCATCAGCATCTGTCGCTTGCCAGTAGACTATATGCTCGCCCGGAGCAAAGAACAGACTACCGTTGATCAGCGATACCCGCAGGCGGCGACCATTACGATCCACTGCTGTTGCTGTACCAAGCTGCACGCGGGTAAAGAGTGCTGTGGCATTGACTTCGATGTCTGCAGGCACTGTAATCACCGGTAAGTTTGACGCTGCACCACCTTCGATAATCAGGTTCACATCAGCACTGTCACGTCCGCCGTTACCATCAGTCACTGTATAACGCAGACTGACAGGACCAACATAACGATCAGGCGTTGTAAGGGTTAAGCCCTGAGAATTAAAGGTAACGGTACCCACCGAAGTAGAAGCACCATCTATGGTCAGAGTATCTTCATCCACATCAGTGTCATTGGCTAACACTGCCAGTTGGTACTGACTATTGTCAGTTCGTTGCAGGCTGTAACTGTCATCTTCAACCACAGGGTTATCGTTCACCGCTGTGACGGTCAGACTGATAGTGGCCGCGGCAGAGCTGGATTCAGCATCATTTGCAACAAAACTAATACTGTCTGTGCCATTAAAGTCCTGTTCTGGTGTGTAGACCAACAAGCTACCTTGCACACTGGCAGTACCATGTTCTGGCTGAGTGACTATTTCAAAGCTCAATTCATCCTGATCCGGATCCTGCGCTGTCAGCGTCAGGCTCAGAGGAGTGTCTTCAGCTGTAGTTGCAGAGCTGTTTGCTACTACTGGTGCGTCGTTGGAGTTTGTCACTGTCAGCGTAAAGGCTGGCAGGGACGCACTTAAAGTACCATCAGATACACTAATCACAATACCTGCTGTTGCACCTACATCCGCATTAGCCGGCGTACCACTTAAAGCACCTGTCGCGGTGTTGAACGTTGCCCATGTCGGTTTATTCGCGATGCTGAAGGTCAGCGTTGTGCCAGTGTCTACATCCGCAGCTGTTGGCACAAAGCTATAGGCTGCACCCTGAGCTACTGTGACAGCAGGAGAACCCGTGATCGTTGGTGCATCATTGATATTAGTCACTGTCAGCGTAAAGGCTGGCAGGGAAGCACTTAGAGCGCCATCAGATACACTGATCACAATACCTGCTGTTGCACCTACATCCGTATTAGCCGGAGTACCAGTTAAAGCACCTGTCGCGGTGTTGAACGTTGCCCATGTCGGTTTATTCGCGATGCTGAAGGTCAGCGTTGTGCCAGTGTCTACATCCGCAGCTGTTGGCACAAAGCTATAAGCTGCGCCCTGAGCTACTGTGACAGCAGGAGAACCCGTGATGGTTGGTGCATCGTTGATATTAGTCACTGTCAGCGTAAAGGCTGGCAGGGAAGCACTTAGAGCGCCATCAGATACACTGATCACAATACCTGCTGTTGCACCTACATCCGTATTAGCCGGAGTACCACTTAAAGCACCTGTCGCGGTGTTGAACGTTGCCCATGTCGGTTTATTCGCGATGCTGAAGGTCAGCGTTGTGCCAGTGTCTACATCCGCAGCTGTTGGCACAAAGCCATAAGCTGCGCCCTGAGCTATTGTGACAGCAGGCGAACCCGTGATCGTTGGTGCATCGTTGATATTAGCCACTGTAATATTGAAGCTTTGATTGGCAAATAAACCCGCCGCATCAGTGACTCTCAATGTAACTGCATGTACACCTACATCACTATTACCTGGCGTACCGGACAACAGACCTGTGCCGGCATTAAAGTTTAGCCAGGCTGGCTTGGTCACCACTGAGCGGGTTAAGGTATCCCCCACATCCACATCAGTGCCTGCAAAGCTGTAGCTGTATGCTGCGCCCTGAGTGGCAACTGTAACTGCAGCAGAACTGACGACAGGTGCATCATTGGTGTTAGTTACTGTGATAGCAAAAGCCGACAAGGCAGCTGTCGCTGTGCCATCACTGACACTAATCACTATGCCACTGGTCGTACCGACATTGGCGTTTGTTGGAGTTCCTGTCAGTGCGCCTGTTGACGTACTGAACGTTGCCCAGACAGGTTTGTTACTGATACTAAACGTCAGCGTGGTACCAGTATCGGCATCAGTTGCTGTCGGAGTAAAACTGTAAGGACTGTCTTCGTTGACTGAAGTGGCAGCAGTACCCGAAATCACTGGTGTCGTGTTATAACGCTTGAGCACAGTGTCTGTGACCACTGAACCAGCATTGCCTACAACGTCGGTTAATGTGACACTTAACTGCAAGGTGGTTTCAGCCAGAGCCGTGACATTAATAGCTCCCACTTGCTGAGTTGCACCGCTAACAGTACCTGAGCCAGTTACAGAGTTTGTACCGTCTGACACGCTATAGTTGTAGGTTGCACCCACTTCAGCACCAGCAAAGACAAAACTCATGGCCGTCTGATTAGCGGCATTGATAATCTCCTGCACAATAGCAGCGCTGTAACCTGATGGTGGCAATAAGTCGATCGTCAGCTCGTTGGTAGACGCATCGTTACCGACGTTACCCTGCGCATCAGTGGCACTGATAGCTACATCGTAAACACCGTTGGTCAAAGCGCTGATTTGGTTGTCGGCCAGAGCCCAGCTGCCGTTGCCATTATTGACAGGCACGTAGGTATTGCCGCCCACCACCAGGCTTAAAACAGCTGTGGTGTCATCGACAGTACCAGCCAGAGCTGGCGTAGAGTCTGCGGTTGCCAGTGTAGTGACTGTCACTAGTGGTGCAACAGAATCCTGAGTGACAGTTGCCACATCCACTGGCGCAGATACATTACCTGCTTTGTCTTTGGCTATAACCACAAAGTTGTTTGCTGTGTTTGCCGTCAGAGGAACAGTCAATGACCAGATACCTGTGGTCACGCCACCAACTTCGGCACTGGCCAGCACGGTAGAGTCATCCGCTACACCGTCATTGTCGTTATCAGCAAATATTTCGACTATCACACCATCTTCGCTGTGAGTCCCTTCAATAAGCAGAGTCGGACTATTGACTGCATCGGCTGCAGACGGACTTGTTACCACAGGAGCAACCGGAGCTATGGAGTCTTCAGTAATAGTTGGCACATTGACTGCTGCCGAAATATTACCTGCAGCATCTTCAGCTACGGCGACATAGTTATGCGCAGTATCAGCTGTTAAAGGCTGTATCAGACTCCAGTTACCATCAGCATCTACCACAGCACTAACCAATACTCCGCCGTCTGCTGTACCGTCATCCCCTGTATCTGTGTACAAGTTAATCGTCAGACCAATTTCGGTATGAGTACCTTTAATTTCATAGTCTGCAGCATTTACAAAAACTGCTTCTGCCGGGTCTGTCACTACAGTCACTACAGGAGCTGTAGTATCGACCTTAGCATCAGAATTGTTGGTACCTGCAAAAGTCAGGACAGCATCATTATTGCCTGAATCACGAATCGTATCGCCATTCAGCACTATGCTGCTTGCAAGAATAGAAACACCTGAGCTGTCGGTATTTTGCCCTGCCAACACTGTGTAGCTATAAGTCAGTACAGTACCAGTTGCACTTACAAAAGCAGCCTGCTGGGTCGACCCATCAATATCTATACCTAAAGTAGAGTTAACACCAGACACTGTCACTGAATCATTTAATGTCACAGTAAAGTTAATGGTATCTCCGGCTTTATAGTTACCATCAGCAACAGCCACAGCCGTAACAGCAGGTACATTGGCATCTTTGAGCACAGTATCTGTGACCGCTGAACTGACGTTATCCGCATCATCCGTTAAGGTCAGGCTGATAGTTAAAGTGCCATCAATTAAACCTGTAACGTTGACTCCGCTGATTTGCTGCGCAGCAGAACTTACTGCGATACCAGACGCAGTAACAGGAGTGCCGCCATTGCTGCTGGTGATGGTGTATTCAGCTGTCGTGCCTACCTCAGCACCAGCCAAAGTAAAGCTAACTGTAGTTTGGTTCACGCTATCAATAGAAGCCTGATCAAAAGCCACACCAGTAATAGCAGGTGCATCATGATCGACTGTATGAGTACCACCGCTGGTAAAGGCAGCAACCTGATTACCCGCCAGATCGGTTATACCGGAAGCGTTAGTATCAAGTCGTAAAGTGCCAGTACCTGAAATAGTGCTCACTGTAACGTTGACACTGGTACCCGAAGCCACCGAAACACTGGCAGCAGTACCTGAGGCACTACCTGTTGCTGTTACAGTAAAATCGCCAGCCGCTAAACCATAAACCGTATCATTAAAGGCCACAGTGAAAATCACACTGGCGGCATTAGCTAAAGCGGCACCATCCGGAGTTGACCCCGTGACTGATGGTGCAGTGCTATCAATAGTCACTGACAATCCAGCAGAAGCCAGCGATTCATTATTAGCGGTATCTGTCGCTTTTACGGTCAGAGTATGAGCACCTTCACTCAGAGCCGAACTGGTAATACTCCAATTACCACTCCCATCGGCAGCTACAGTTCCAAGCGCGGTGGTTCCGTCTGTATCATATAAAGTAACAGAACTGTTTGCTTCCGCAGTACCAGTGATTGTTGGCGTGGTGTCGTTGGTAATATTATCTGTTGAACTCTCCCCTGTATCTGAGCCAGCCGCTAAATCAGGAGTTGCAGGTGCTGTCGGAGCTACCGCATCTACTAACACAGCAGCTGTGCTGCCTACAGAATTCAGAGTTAAAGTCAGGTTATTGCCACCGGCATCTTTTAAAGTACCGCCATTCAGATCCACGGCGGAGGAAACAGCAATACCATCACTGTCCGCATCACCCACTTGCACTGTGTAGCGGAATGTCAGCACGCCGGAACCTGAACCGGAAACATAAGTGGCGTACACAGTGGAAGCGCCAAGCGTCAGAGCAATACGTGGCGTTCCGCCAGCGGTGTTCACTGTAATATTTTGATTCGCGTTCACTGTGAAATCAAGGTTTTGCCCGACTTCATAAGTCGCATTAGCTGGCACGCCAACACTGCTGATAGTCGCCACAATAGTGTCGACTGTGGCATTGCTGCTGTCCGCTGTGGTGGTCAAATTTCCGGCGGTATCAGTTGCACTGACCGAAACATTCAGGTTAGTACCATCAATCACACCAGCCACTATGCTATAGGTAGCACTCCAGGTACCGCCGCTATTGGTCGCAGCGACAGCCGCACCACCACCAAATGGAGAGAAATCAATAGTAACAGTGCTGGCTACATCCGTATTGTTGTCGCCACCTGCACTATTGTTCCAACTGGCAGTAAGAGTATCGCCGACTATATAAGCACCACTGGTGCCTGAGCCTCCGGCAATGCTGATATTAGCATCTGTGACTGTGGGTGCTGTAGTATCAATAGTCACAGATAATCCGGTTGAAGCGACTGACTCATTACCCGCTGCATCTGTGGCTTTTACCGTCAGAGTATGAGCACCGTCAATCAGAGCTGAACTGGTAATACTCCAGTTACCACTGCCATCAGCAGGTATAGTTCCAAGCGCAGTGGTTCCGTCTGTATCATACAAAGTGACTGTGCTGTCCGCCTCTGCAGTACCAGTGAGTGTTGGAGTGGTGTCGTTAGTAATATTATCTGTCGAACTCCCCCCTGTATCTGAGCCTGCCGCTAAATCAGGAGTTGAAGGTGCTGCAGGAGGCGCAGCATCCACCAATACCGCAGCTGTGCTGCCTACAGAATTCAGAGTTAAGGTCAGATTATTGCCTGAACCGTCTTTTAAAGTACCACCATTCAGATCAATAGCTGCAGCAACTGCAATACCATCGGCATCCAAATCAGCAGCCTGAACTGTATAACGGAAAGTTAAATTAGGCGAAGCAGAGCCAGAGATATAACTGGCATAAACAGTTGAAGAACCAATGGTTAAAGCTAGACGCGGAGTGCCGCCAGTGCTGTCAACCACTACATCGCTTGCAGAAGCTATGCTGACAACAAAATCAAGGTTATCGCCCGCTTTGTAAGTTGCATTAGCAGGAACACTGACACTTGCCACGGCAGGCGCCACATTATCCACAGCGGCATTACTGCTGTCGGCCTGGGTTCTTGTATTGCCAGCATTATCCATTGCTGTGACAGACACATTAAGATTTGTCGCTTCAATAGCGCCCGAAGTCAGGGTATAAGTAGCCGTCCATGTGCCGCTGCTATTGGTTGCAGCTACAGCAGCACCACCACCAAAGGCTGAAAAATCAACTGTGGTTGCACTGATGGTATCGCTGTTATCGTCACCAATAGCGCTATTGTCCCAACTGGCAGTGACAGTGTCACCGATAATGTAGGCACCCGCAGTTCCAGTCCCGCCTGAAATACCGATATAAACATCGGACACAATAGGTGCAACAGTATCGACCGTCGCGTTAGTCGTATCTGCGGTGGTCGTGGTGTTGCCGGCGTTATCCACTGCACTGAAAGAGACATTACGGTTGGCAGCGTCAATCACACCAGCTGTGAGGGTATAGGTAGCTGTCCAGGTACCGCTATTATTAGTCGCAGCAACTGCGGCCCCACCACCAAAAGAGGAGAAATCTACTGTTGCGCCACTGATGGTATCGCTGTTGTTATCCCCCCCAGCTGTATTGTTCCAGCTAGCAGTGACCGTATCACCAATTTTATAAGCACCACCAGTACCTGTTGCACCTGAGATGCTGATGTTGGCATTGCTGACTGTCGGCGAGACGCTATCGACCGTGGCATTGGTGGTATCTGCTCTTGTAGTGCCACCTTGCGCATTACTTGCTGTCACACTGACATTGCGGTTAGCTGCATCTACAGCACCAGCTGTTATGGTGTAGCTTGCAGTCCAGGTGCCGCTACTTTCAGTTGCAGCCACTGCAGCGCCACCGCCAAAAGCTGAGAAATCAACCGTCACCCCAGTGATGCCTGAGTTATTGTCCCCACCAGCTGTATTGTTCCAGGTTGCTGTGACGGTATCGCCAATTTTATAAGCACCACCTGTGCCACTGGCACCTGAAATACTGATATTGCCATCTGTCACTGCTGGTGTTGAAACAACCAGCACACCAGTAGTCGCTCCCACCGAGTTCAGAGTTAAAGTCAGGGAGTTGGTCGCCGTATCTCTTAAAGTACCACCATTAGCATCAATAGCAGCCCCTACAGCTATACCATCAGTATCTACGTCTGTGATATCGACAGTGTAACGGAACAGTAGAGCACTGGTACCAGTGCCACTGACATAAGTAGCATACCTTGTGGTTGCGCCTATGGTTAAGGCGATACGAGGGGTACCGCCGCCAGTGCTTACTGTGACGTTTTCACTGGTATTGACAGTAAAATCAAGGTTTTGCCCTGAAGAATAGGTCGCATTGGCAGGAACAGAAACACTACTGACTGTAGGAGCAATACCATCAATAACCAGATTTTTATTAGCACCTAATGAATTTGCCGCACCAGGGCTGGCTAAAGTTAAAGTGGCGTTATTGGTGTCCGCATCACGGATGGTGCCACCATTTAATGCTAAAGCGCTGGTAGATGCATAATCCAGATCGGGGCTGCTATGACCTGTTGCCACAGTGTAATTAAAGGTAAGGGCTGTGGTGCCGGAACCAGAGGCGTAATTCAACACAGCATCTGTAGTACCGGTTTCTAACGTCAGTTGTGGTGTGCCTGTGACTGTCACTGCTTTTGAAAAGTTTACAGTAACAGCTATCACATCCCCTACTTTGTACGTGCCATTAGCTGTACTGCTACTGACAGAACTGACTACAGGAGCCACATCGTCATTGGTAATAGTGCCAACCCCTGTTGCGTCAGCTAAGGCCACAGTTTCTACATTGTTTGTAGGATTAGACAGGGTGATAGTGTAGGTTTCGTTCGGCTCGACTAGTCCGTCACCCAACACAGAAATATTAATAGTCGCTGTCTTTTGACCACCCGGAATAACGACAGAACCACTGGCGGCCGTGTAATCACTACCTGCTGTGCCTGTCCCATCGCTGGTGGCATAGTTTACGGTAGTATTTACACCTGAAGAGATATTTAAGCTGACCGTATGGGTAAAGGTTGCAGTCCCACTATTCCCCTCACTTGCAGTTACGTCGGAAATACTCATGCTCACGGAGCAGTCAGCATCTGTGGTACAAGCGGTAGTGAGGCTGTCGGCACATATGCCCGGCTGGCCAGGTACATGACCACCGGACAAACTGCTCGTGGTGCAGTTACCCACAACCCGAATAAGTTCCTGTGCATCACCGATAACTTTCAATCCATCGAAACGAGAACCAGCCTGACCTGAGTGGCTGTTTTTCTGCAGCATAGTGCTCAGATACTGTTGATTCATCGGCTGAAGTTTCAGCTTAGGTTCAGCTTGTGCTGTTACATTAGCTTTAGAGTCTGTTGCTACAGAGCTGAAGGCAGAGAAGCTGTCAAACGACGAAACCGAAGTCTGCGAAACTTCGGTTTGGGCCAAAACTACAGGCTTTTTATCACGCAGGGTGGATGACACGCTGCGGGGAGAAGCCGATGCCACCCCCGGGGCCATTGCGATCAGCAGCGGCAGGCCGCTTTTTAACCATTGATATTTTGTCGTCATCAGTTCACTCCTTCGCCCTGCCCGCATTGGTTTCTGCGTCCAGCTTTTTTGCTTAAAACACAAACAGCTCCGTTACCCTTGGGTCTTGCAGCCCCAGAATTTCTGGCTGTACCGATTCTTCAATAACTGCTACGTCATATAACTGGCTGACATCTCCATCAAAGCGACAGAATGCCACTATGGACATAGTGTTCATGTCCACTATATAGATGCCCGCATGCGATTCCTGATATTTCAGAGACACAGGCAAAGGCGCTGCTCTTTCGCTGTGGCGAAATTTGGAGCAACAAACGATCATATAATCCCGATAAAAGGTCATGGCTCTGGTAAAGCCCTGAACTTCAAGCACTGTTTCTGCAGTTTTTGTTCCCGGGTCGTAGCACATCACTGTGCCATGGCCGGAATTGCAGAGATACACCTTGTCTTTATACAGCTTGGGCGAATGTGGCATACATAAGCCTTCCAGCACTATCTCGTCAGTTTGCACATCAATCAGCAAACCTGTGCTTAAATCACTTTCAGCCCGCCAGCTACGTCCCTCAGTAAAAGCGCCAAAACAAGTGGCATATGCAGGTTTACCATCCCGCATCGCCATACAATTCAGGTGTCCTGCACCATCTCCTGTGGGCCCTTTCAGAAACTTAGGCCACCATTGCGGCTTAAAACTTAAGTCAGGTTGCAAAGTACAAATACAACTGAACCTGCTGTTTACCATCCATAATCCGCCTTGCCCCCATGCCACATCGTGAACGTTAATTTCACCTGTAATATGACTGTTACGGGGTAAAAATATGGAGTCAGCCTCCAGGCCAGCTTCATCAAAGCCAACAGATTGATCGTGGCGGTAATAGTTGATGATTTCTGTATAAGCAGCAACTGTCAGCTTATTTTCATGGACAGCCAAACCTCTTGGGCGCGCCATCGGGACTAAAAGAGTATCGATATTATCATTTTTTTGCCTGAATACAATAAGGCGCTGACAATCATAAGAAGTCACAGCCACAGAAATACGAAAAATTTGCAAAAATTCTAAAAATGACGGGGTGGCAGAGGATGAAAAATCATACAGCTCGTTTTGATAATCTGGCAGGTCGATAGTCCCTTTTTTAGAGTCTTCGTTTAGTGTAGACACTCCATATCCTCATTACATCAACAACTTAATTTAATTATTGCTAAGCTCAGCCAGAACTTTTTGTGCATTAAGCACCTTGTAACTAAACTCTGAGCCCTGCGGTATCTTCTGGATTTTCGCAGTTCCCGTTTCTGATAACAATAGCTGTATTTCCGCTGCCGTCAACTCCGGCCGCCACGACCTTAACAATGCTACGAACCCGGACACCAAAGCGGCCGAAGATGAAGTTTTGGCAAACATCTCATAACGTCGCCCCGGCAATTGACTAACCGTTAACACATAACTGGCAGCCGCAATATCTGCCGCAGGCCCCCAGCTGGCATCAGCTAATGTGCCCTGATGGTCGGTCGAACTGACCACCAGCAATTCATGTAATGCCGCTAATCCAACATTAGTTCTGAACTTAGGATCGGCAGCCACTATGATCACCACACCTTTGCCTTGTCTGGCTTCATAAGTCAGATACTGTAAATAATCTCTGACAGGTGCAGCTACCCAAGGCAATAACCAGCTGATATTAATTACATCAGCGCCTTGCTGCTCGGCCAAAGAAAAAGCCAGGAGTAGATTAGAAGTCCAGGGACGCTGTAACTTTAATGCGATCAGTTCAGAGTACGGCGCTATCCCCCAGGCATAACCCAGCGAGAATTTGTTTATATTTTGTACTTTATCAGGTTGTGCCCAGATTAGGCCAGCAACTTTATTACCGTGTTTTTGATGTGGCTCAGGCACAGCGCCTGGAATATTCAAATCAATATCCCAACTGAACCTGAGTTTAGTCTGGCGTAAGTCGGGTAAATTCAGCGAAACGCCTGTATCAATAACTGCCACTCTTGAGCCTTTGCCTTTGCTATAAGGCCAGATTTTTTCCAGCGCCAAATAATCTGCCACTGAAAAGGTCTGTTCATTCAGATACAAAGTGTTAAGTAAGGATGGCGCCTTTTCGGACTCTATGCGCATAGGCAATAAATCAGGTTGCACGTAGCTGACGCCTGGTACTTTTTCCAGAACAGCTATGTTTTGTAATGCGTCTTCAAGCGAGTTCAGAGAGAGTAGATAGACAAACTGTTGCTGGTAATGCAGCAACAACTCCATCTTTGTAATGAGTTTTTGCTGTTGCTCTGGTAATTCCTGCCGGGAAATGGCTCTGGAACTCACCACCAGTAAACGGTTGGCAACTTTTACCCGCAGCATCTCTGGCTTTAATAATGCAACAGCTTCTGTCTGCCGGGCATCAGACGGATTGTTAAACTCCAACCGATGTTTTTTTTCAGCCACAGCAAATTCATAATCAGCACACACCAAAGGACAGACCAGCAGTAAAACACTGCTTATAAGTTTCCACATCAAGGGCTTTCTTTCCTTTGTCTGTCGGCAAGAGCAGAGAGCATAATAAAAAAGACCTGAATATTCAGGTCTTTTTTATATAACCCGTTTTTTTAGTTACGGCTGGGGAACATACCAAACAACGCAATACAAAACGGGATCACTAAAAAAGGTTGCCGGTTTTCATGGGCTCCGCCCCCGCCCGCCACACCAAGCATAGTGGGAGCTAAAGGAACCAAACCTGTTGTCGTGTTGTTGTATGCCATTTGCTGCGCATTTGTTGGTAACAAAGACAGACTCAGGTAGCTGCCGCTGCCACTGCCTGATACTTTGGGTATACCTGCCATTTTGACTGTCATCAGATGGCTGTGTACAGGCATTTCCGTCTGGATTAAGGTGACAGTTGCAGCACCTTCAGCCTCCCCTATAACACGGGGGGTTAAACCAGGCCCATCGCCCTGATGCATCATGGCCCGGCCTTGTAGATTTGGTAAACCAAAATTACTGGTGCCATTGCCGCCATAATTCACACCTAATAACGAAAATAACGCGGTATTTTGTTGAATGGGCATTAACTGGCCAGCACAATAGGCAAAGTTGTGTGGCGCAAAACTATAAGGAAACTGCCGGATTTCCCCCACAAATGGTTCTGACATCATGCATCTCCTTAATTACGTGAAGGGAAAATACCCTGTAAACACAAAATAAAACTCATCGCCAAAAAAGGCATCATATTTTCATGTGGCTGGCCGCCACCTGCTGTACCGCCCGTATTTGGCAACATCTGCGCTACCCGGTTTGCTGTTTCTGTCGATGCCAGATAATGCAAACCCTGGCCTATTAACTGACCTGAAGGTGTGTTTAGGTTGGCGGCCGTATTAGACACCATAGCCTGATGGGTGTGAGCGGGAATTTGAGTCGTCACTAAAGTAACTGTTTCAGTGCCATACATCTGGCCCTGCACTCTGGCAGTTAAACCCGGACCAGTACCCAAACCTACAGGGACACGACCTCTGGCATCGGGTGCATTAAAGGTATTAACGCCATCGCCACCATAGGTTGTGCCTAACAGTGCATACAGCGCGTCGTACTGAGAAATAGCCAGACTTTGGCCGTTACAAAAGGCCCAGTCTCTTGGTGCAAAGGTGCCGGCAAAGACCCGGACTTCACCCATAAAAGGTGCTGACATAATTTGGCTCTCCTTAATTACGGGATGGGAATACGCCCTGCAGGGCGATGGAAAAACGCAACACTAAACTGGGTTGCAAATTACTGTGTGGCTGACTACCACCTGTAGCTACTATCGCATCAGCAGCTAAGGCAGCCAGATTGCTGTCGGGAGCCACATAATAAGACCCATCCGTTGGCATAGCACAGAGGTTTGCGCCGGTCGCAGGGCTTGGATTAGGGTTGTTTCCCGGCGTATTGCTTGCGTAAAATAAGTGGGTATGCTGTGGAATTTGTGTTGTCAGTAAAGTCACATTCTCCAGACCTCCGGGTTGGCCAGAAGTATAGGTAATACCTGAACTTGAGTCTGTACCCATACCTAAAGGCGTTCTGCCCCGATAATCAGGTAATGCAAAAGTTGTAGTGCCGTTGCCACCAAACACAGTACCCAATAATGAAAAAAGGGCCTGATTTTGATTAATCGCCAACTGCTGACCAGAGCAGTCAGTCCAATGCCGTGGGGCAAAGGGGATGGCGAACATTCTGACTTCACCTATATAAGGCATGGACATAATTATTGTTCTCCTGAAATGAAAGGAAACACTACAAACTCAGGTGCACAACACAGCTCACCTTGCGCAGTGTCAGTTCTTTTTGCGCGATACCACAATTTGATACTTATCTGCTGCATAAGGCGACATAAACAGCTGCACTTCACCAAAAGACGGGTGGCTAAACAGATAATTACCACTGGGGCAATGCACTTCTGCTGCACTGCTCAAGTCAACCGAAAAAGCTTCATACTCTTCGGTTGTAAAGCGGGGTAAAGAGACCTTGTCTACATTGAGCTGAACCATATTGTTGCTGCCATCCTTTAACTGGATCTGCTGGTTCAGCAAGGCCGTTAATGTATCGAAGTTAAATTGTTGCATTCTAGTTCCCAAATACCATGACCCTTTAGTCGCGCCAAATCAGCTTAGAAAAGTAAGCAGATAAAAGCCACTAAAAACCATAGATTTTAATAAGTTAATTTAAAAAGACACTCGCCACATTTTAGAGCCAAAACTCAAATAATGATTTTTTGTAAGGCAGGCGGATACCAGATCATCAGTTCGTAAGGCTGTTGCAGCGCTGTCGTGACAAACCCAAGCCGCTGGTACAAAACTTTGGCTACTGTATTTTCCTGCAACACGGTCAACGTCATAGGCACAGCCACTGCGGCGGAAGCCTGCTGAAAGGCCTGAACTACCGCAGCGCCTAAACCTTTGCCTCTGGCCGCTGGTATTAACGCCAGATCAATCAGCCGCACTTCATTTGGGCCAAAATCCAGCGTGGCTTTGCCTATGGCTTCGAGATGTTTTTCAATAATAAAATACATCGCATTCGGGTACGCATCGCCGTAGCCCTGAGTCTGAGCCCTGAATTGCATTTCCATCAGCTCTGCTTTTTGCTCTGCGGATACATCCATCAGTCCCAAATCGTCCCTTGTGGATTGATACAAAGCTTCCAGAAACACTTTGTCTTTGCCATTGGCCGGGCGCACTGACAACCCCTCTGGCAGTTGCAGCTTTTGCATAGCATATCCTTGTTTTATATTATGTTTTGGCTCAGCATAACTAAGAGGGTTTCAAATTACCAGCCGGTAGTTGCCGGGCTATACGATGAAAGGAAGAGCTAATGACAGCGTATTTTGTTCTGTCCACAGGACGTTGTGGCACCCAATGGCTGGCCGATACCTTACAGCTGTGGTCTGACAATTTTGTCGTACGGCATGAGCCTTTGCATTTTCAGTACAGGCCCGATCTCAACAGTCCATCAGCTCCGCTCACCCACAATGCAGAACTGCTGAAATCCCATTTGGACTTTATCCGGCAACAAATAGCACAAGGTTACGCTTATATTGAAACGGGTTTTCCATGCTGGCGGCATTTGGACTGGTTTCAACAACATTTGGAGCAGGTAAAAGTGGTGCATATCCACCGCGACCCGTTGCAGTCTGTACACTCGTTATTAAAACTGAACGCCTTTGTGCCGCCTTTTTTGCCACATTTGCCGATCAAAAACCTGTATCTTCCGGCTGATGAGCAGGATTTATTGCAGCAGCACAAAGCACTTTGGCCTGAATTAAATCCGGCGGAAAAGAACTTGTGGTATTGGGCTGAAGTACAGCATCAGGCTTTGCGTTATAAACAACACTGGCCAGAAGCCGACTGGCTGAGTCTGAGTTTTAGCCAGTTGTTTTCAGCAAAAAGCCAGCAGCAACTGGCCGCCTTTTTAGATATCCCCACCGCAAGCCACTGGCCTGTTCAGCAGAAGGTAGATCAGTTTGGTTTAGCTCTGCAGTCGCAGCCATTGGAGTTTCCGCGGCTCCGTCAATTTGAGCAAATCGCCCAACTGGCACAACGTCTGGGTTATGCCAGCCCCTGGCCTGATAACAGCTGATAACAGCTGTGCAGCCGCTGCCGGATCAGCTGTTGCTCCTGCGGCGTGAATTGCGTTGCCGGGTCTTGTGTCGCCGCAATAAATACCGTCTGCCGAGCCTTGGCATCCATAGTTCTGCGCTCTTGCCAGCGCAAAGCCTGTTGTTTATCCAGTGAAATACCCAGCAATGTGGCCAGTTCAGTGGCTGAAGTTGTGACCAGTTGCTTATAATCCAGCACCAGCACTGGCTTTTCCTGTTGCAATTCCAGCATAAAATCCGCCATCCGCCGGACCACTTCTACTCTGTATTCCAATAAGCTCAGCCCTTTTTGAATGCCGGACCAGAGCTCTGGTTGTTGCCGCACCATATGCCGGCCCGATACACGCTGGTGGGAAGCCAGAATAGCTTCAGGTTGGCGGATCAAACCCAGCAATCTGTTGTGTGGAAAAACCGCAATCCATAGCCGCCAGTGCTGTAAATCCCAGGCATTGCATTTAATCACCAGCTTGCTCTCCTGATGCCTGAACCTGCCCTGCAACCGCACCAGCAAATCCAGACACAGCGCCTGATAGTGACTCAGCTCAGGGTCCTGCAACACATCACTGATCAGCATAGATTCCGACAAAACCTTCAGCTCTGGCTCCAACATCAGACAACCCGACACCAGGGTAGAACCACATCTGGACCAGTGGAAGATCAGCAATTCAGGCTGTACCACAGGCAGGCTCTGTAGTTGTGCCAATAAAGGCTGCAGCTGTGTGACAGGCCGGATAAATTGCGCCAGCAAACTTTGCCGCCAGCTCACCAGATCATCTTCCAGAAAAGGCTGTTCAGGTTTTTGAAAAGCCGGGATCCATAGTAGTTGTTGCCCTGCCCTTTTGTAGGCATAAGGAAACCAGCAACGGCTGAACGGCTCCAGATCAGGCTGCACCAGTTGCTGGTTTTGCTCACGCAAAAATACCAGCATTTGCTGAAAATCCAGCTCTGGCCAGTGTAAAAAGCCAGCCATCAGGCGGACAAAATGCTCCAGCCCTTCACAACCCCATAAAGAGCGCAATTGCACTTCATTGTGCAGCAGTTGCTGGTACAGCTGCGGCCTGTTCATGGCATGGTGGCCGATAGCATAGTTGCCGGATACATATTGATGTATTGCACCATACGGGGCAAATGATGAAGATTACGACTGGCACCATGAGGCAAAGCCTGATGCCAGATAATTAAATCGCCCGCTTTGGCGGCTATGGCTTTAACCGGCCATTCAACCCAGTTTTGCTGCTGCAACTGCATAGCAGATTTACCTGAGTTTCTGATCCAATCATCAATCTGGTGATGAAAACCCGGCACACAACTAAAAGCGCCTTGTTGCTCTTCGGTGTCCGTTAAATAAATCAGTCCTTGAGTGGCATAAGGCACTGGCGCTATCAGTTCCGCATCCCAATGCATATCGGGTCCGGGGAAAGACCAAAGCGCAGTTTCCGGTGGATTAAAACTCACTCTGTCTGTGGTCATGACTAAATCGGTGCGCTGCCAAAGCTGCTGAAAAATCTGCCGGATCAGCGGTACCTCACGATTGGCATCCAGCACTGGATGGCGAAACAGTTGCAGCATAATTTTCTGCATTTTGTCCGTTTTCTGATACCAGCTGTCTGGTTGCTGTGGATCCGCCTGCAAATACTGCCAAATCACCTCACGGCTTTGCCGGCATTGCTCTGCGCTTAATACGCCGGGGATCACCAGATAACCTTCACGCTGCCAGAACTCTAATTGCTCAGCTGTCAGTACCACAGGCAGCGGCGTGGCGGATTGCTGCTGCAAATCCTGCAGTTGCTGATTCAGCGCATCGACGTCCAGTTGCTGTAGATAAGGCGCTAAAAAGGCAGCAAAGTCGCTTAATCGGCCACAGCGATGTAAAGCCTGAATACCAGGTTCCAGCCCAATCCCAGACAAATCCAGCAGAGCTTTATCCAGAACCCACTCCTCTGTGGTTGAGTCCTGCAACTTTTTATAGCGTTTGAGCATCGCCTTTTGCCATAACCTTTTGGCATGGAATAAACCAGCACAACTGGTGTCGCTACTATCGCACAAGGTTGGCCATAACTCGGTGTACTGAAATTCAAAGTCCGGTTCACCCAACTGCTGGTATTGAAAGCGCACAACCGAAGCTGGCTGCAGCATCAGTCGCTGTTTATAACGGGGTAAGGTAAGTTGTGACTGCTGTTCTTTAAGCCAGTGATCCCGGTACACCTGCACTTCTGTGGTTAACTTCAGATCCACTGGCCCTGCTTCAAACTCAGGCAAACACAGCTCGCCGTAAAAAGCCGACTGATCACCAGAGGCCAAAGTGCGGCATAAGGCTAAATCCAGCGTAAATAATGGCCCAAGCCACTGCTGCTTTTTCTGCTGTTGTTCAGTCCACTCCAGATACGCATCCAGTTTAATTTGTTGTGGGATGAGCTGACCTTGTGCAGTTAAAAATTGCTGCAAATGACAAAATACCTGCACCTGAGGCTCTTGCTGCAGCAGATGTTTCATCGTCTCCGACAGGATCAAATCAAAGCCCTGTGTTGATTTGGGTTGCCATGTTGTGGCATCGGCACAGACCCAGTCGCAAATCCGATCCGATAAGGCAAAACGATCGGTCAGACCTTTCAAACTTTGTAATGACCACTGATGAATGTCCAAAGCTGTGACCTGAAGCTGCTTTGCAGTAAACAGAGGTAACAAGGGTAATAACAACCAGCCTAAGGGGCCTGTGCCTGCATACAATAAGCGCACCGGTTGAGTGGGTTTCAGCTGCAGCTGATCACAAATAGCCTGATACAGTCCTTGGGTAAAGACCCGGCCCCGTTCTGCGTCTTCCGCACATTGAGCTGCAGTAGTAGGTGAAACTGCCTTGCCATAAGCTGTAGCTGTTGCATCTGGATCGGTAAAGAATTCCGGATGTAATTCAAGATCAATCAGGTCACACAGCTTATGCAGCACTGGGTCCACCAGTTGTTTGGATAAACCAGAAGACGGGCAATCCAGCAAAGCACGGCCAAAACGCTCCAGATCAGCACAGTTAAAGAGTTCTTTGTTCTGCTGCTTTTGCACAGACTTGCTCCTTCAGCCAAGGGGTCACCACACAGTCCAGCACCAGATTAATTCTGCTGCCAGCTCCAAGATTTTCGACGCTATGCGTTTGATCCGCATTGATGTACCAAATTTGCCCTTCCTGCATAGGCACAGTTTGCCCTGCGACATAAAAATACAGCTGAGGGTTAGACTGCAGACATAAATGCAAACGGGCTTCGCCCTGTTCCAGACAAAGCCCATGATCGCGGTGTGGTTTGATCACAGCCTGTGGGTGTAGCCGCATCAAACGGGCCGCTTTGACAGGGCAAGGCCAACTGGCCAGAAAGTGATTCAGAGCTGGGGCTAGCTCAAGCACAGGCAAATCCACCCAGTGCTCAGCCTCTGTCAGGGTAAAACTTTGTAAAATACCGTGAGCATGTTGATGTTCTGCGGCACAACGCAGCGGCAGTACATCCCATTCGCCCTGATAATCCCGCCTGTTGACATGTTCTATCCATGGCTGAGCTTCCAGCAGCCGCAGTTCCTGTTGGATTTGCTGATAATTCTCCGCATATCCAAGGAAAGAAAAATGACAAATACTCATAGCTAAATCACTGGTTTTCCTCTATAAAATCCAGACTAACAGAAAAAAGGAACTTAGAAAGCTCTGGCCGGAAAATTCCTTTAGCCCACCAGGTATCACTTAGTTGGCAGCAAAGGTTTGGATTGCATGAATGAGTTAAAGCAGGTGCTGGATTTTTTCGACGCTATAGGTATCCACTACCAGTTGGAAGCTTTACCAGCATCCGGCTTTTTACCAGGCATTCTGATCAAAAATGGCACCTTGCTGATTGACCCGGAGCAACTGAGTTATCCGGGGGATTTATTGCACGAAGCCGGACATATAGCAGTGATGCCGGAATCAACCCGGCATCTGTTAAATGACAATGTCAATGAATCAGCAGGTCAGGGACCGGCAGAGGAAATGGCTGCTATTGCCTGGTCTTGGGCAGCATTGCGGTATTTAAAGTTGCCCCCGGAGTTTTTATTCCATAGCGAGGGCTATAAGGGCGGTTCAGAGTCTTATATTGAGGCCTTTACTACGGGCAGCGGTTTTGGCCACCCCATGCTGAGCTGGTATGGCATGTGTAAAGCTGCAGGCTCCGAAGCTGGTTATCCTCAGATGAACCTCTGGTTGAGACCTTAAGCTTATTGCTGCAAAATAAAATGCAGCTGGTTACGCACCGCTTCCGGATCTAAATGGGTAAAAGGCAAAATCAAATCCATTTTGCCGTTCTGGTCTAAATCGGCTGTGGTCGCCAGCATGCCGTTCAGAGGTATCGCCTGTTTTAATCTGATGCTTTTGCTGCTGAATAGTTTTTCTTTGGCGCTTTGATACAGCTTCAGATGGTCTTCATCCCCTATTAACAGCAAAGCCGGAGCCTGCTCTGACACCAGCACTTTCAGTACCGGCAAATTGACCTGTGCATTGCCAATGCTGACCTGAGCTGTGGCGTCCTGCCGGTATACAGCTTTATCAGGGAATTTGCCACTTTGCAGCTGAGGGAAAAATTGCAGCTCCATATTGGCTGTGCCCGCCAGCAAAGCCCGCACTAAAGTACCAATGCCAAATTCGGCAGCTGGGGTGAAAAAGTCCAGTTTCTTATCATTATTCAGGTCAGTAAATTCAGGTTCAGACTGAATACCTTTGGTGTTGATCCGTGCATCAGGTTGTGCTTTAAATTGCAGGCCGTCCGCCCCTGTTTGACCGTAATGGATACGGTAGCTATAGCTTTGCTCCACCGCATCGGCAAATTGCTCCTGACGTACGATCAGGTCGGCGATACTGTCGTTATTTAAATCTTTCACATCATACAGTCTGTTGATAGACAACCCTTTAAAGCTGCGGCCATCACCACCCCGCACTTCAGCCAAGGCATCAGGTGTTAAACCAAGCCCCAGCTCTACAGTCTGAGCCACTGTAGAAAAGCCAGTTTCAGTTTGCAGATACAACACCAGGCTATCGTCTATTGCAAAAGCGATGTCAGTGCGACCATCCGCATTCCAATCCAGAAAACGGGCTTTACGGATACTGTAATCCGGGTTTTCATCAAATAAGCGGGATTTAGCCTCCACGGCCAAAGAGAATTTAGTAAAACTACCGTCCTGTTGCTGCATATACACATGATGAGCATTAAAGTCAGGCACTATAAAGTCGGATAAACCATCATTATTAAAGTCGTAGACAAAGTCCAGTTTCAACAATCGTTTGCCATCCACAGTGCGATATAAGGACTCGGTGTTCAGCAAGCGCTGCCAACTGCTGTCTTGTGCGTTAAAAGCACTGACTCCTTGACTACCAAATACAACAAGTTGTTCGCCCGGCTGACCTTTGAGCTGAGCTTTATGAAAAAACTGCGCCTGTGTTGGGATAGGGACCTGTTTTGCACTGTTTGTGGTTAAATCGACCCAACTTAACCAGCGACTGTCTGAAGAATGACCAGATTGCAACAAAGCTTTGGCGCCGGGAATAAATAAGCTATCGCCATTAGCCGGATGCTCCAGTTGCACCTGTACTTGCTTAAACTCCGAAGCCATTAATGGCTCGGCGCTCATAACTACTGTGGCAACTAAAGCAGCGAGATACTTCAACTTCATCATTCCCTTTGACTCCGATTTGAACGATACGAGATTCTTCTACGTTAAAAGCTGCTAATCGGAGGTTTAAGCCTTAAAAAAGTTCCTGCCCTGCCCGATAACAGCGTAAAATATTGAATTGTTTTCTGTTCCAACCGCCATGCGGCTAACCCAAGAGAGTTTTTATGTCGATAAACTGGTTCCCAGGCCATATGCACAAGGCCCGTAAAGAAATTGCCGAGGTAATGCCACAGGTCGATATCATTATCGAAATGCTGGACGCCCGCATTCCTTTTTCCAGTGAAAACCCTTTGGTACCAGAGCTACGCGGTGACACTCCGGTGATTAAAGTACTGAACAAAGCTGACTTAGCAGACCCTGCGGTTACCGCCTTATGGGTTGAACGCTTTGAACAGGAAAAAGGCATTAAAGCCATTCCTATTAGTCAGCAAAACCCTGAACAAATCAAGGCTTTGTTACAACTTTGCAACCAGATGCTGCCAGATCGGAATTTAGATATACGCGGTGCCCGCGCCATGATTATGGGTATTCCTAACGTTGGAAAATCAACCATCATCAATACATTAGCTGGCCGCACTATCGCCAAAACCGGCAACGAAGCTGGTGTAACCAAGATACAACAACGGATCAAACTGGATAACAATGTGATCCTGACAGACACCCCGGGCTTTTTATGGCCCAAGCTAAGCCCAGCCAGCTGTGGTTATCGTTTAGCAGTGACAGGCGCCATTAAAGATACGGCCTTTGATTACGCTGATATCGCTATTTTTGCCGCAGATTATTTACTCAAAGCTTACCCACAACAAGTAATGGCGCGTTATCAGTTAAAAGAGCAGCCAGAAAATGACGTCGCCTTGTTAGATGCCTTGGGCGAACGCCGTGGTTGTATGCGTAAAGGCGGTGTGGTTGACTTACAAAAAGCCGGATCGATTTTAATTACTGAACTTCGAGCTGGTCTGTTTGGCCCTGTCAGTCTGGAAACGCCAGACATGGTGACAGAGGAATTGCAGAATGCTAAGTTAGAGGAAGCCACCAGAGCTGCTGAAAAAGCCGAGCGGGAAAAAGTCCGTCAGCAAAAAGCTAAGAAAAAATACCGTTAGCCCGGCAGGTCCGGCGACGGACCAACCAGGGAATTGTGCTATGCGTTTTTTTACTCCTTCAATCTTCAGTCTGTTATTCATTGCCAGCGGCTCGTTATCAGCCGCTCCTGTAGTGCTGCACAATATTCAGGGTTATGGCTTTGATGAAAAAGGCCAAATCGCCGAATTCAGTCATTTTGCGTTTGATAATCAGACGGGCAAAGTATTAGCTCGTGGCGATAAAACCGCAGTTGCGGCCTATCACAAAGCAGAACAAATGGATGGTAAAGGCCAGACTTTATTACCTGGTCTGATTGATGGCCATGGTCATGTGCTGGGTTTAGGCCAAAATTTAAATCAGGTGGATTTGCGCACCAGCAGCAGCGAAGCTCAGGCCGTGGCACAAGTGGCAGCTTTTGCTAAAGGGCATCCACAATCCCAGTGGATTTTAGGCCGTGGCTGGAATCAGGTGCTATGGCCTACCCAGCAGTTTCCAGGCAAAACCCTGCTGGACGAAAGCATTAAAGATAAGCCAGTCTGGTTAACCAGGGTGGATGGTCATGCCGGCTGGGCCAACAGCAAAGCGCTACAACTGGCAGGCATCAACAAAGAAACCATAGATCCACCAGGTGGCGAAATAATCCGGGATGCTGAAGGCAATCCAACAGGTGTATTGATAGACAACGCTATGTTATTGCTGGAAAAACAAATTCCACAGCAATCCGAAGCCGAACGTTTAGCTGCACTAGATGCTGCTTTTGAGCACTTATTGGCTTTGGGTATTACTTCTACTCACGATGCAGGTGTGGATCAGGCCAACCTTCAAAGTTATCAACAACTGCGCAAAGACAACAAACTGCCGCTACGTATTTACGCCATGTTATCGGCAACAGATCCGCATTTAGCCGACTGGTTAAAGGCCGGTCCTATCCTGGATAAAGACGACATTTTTGTCGCCCGCTCAGTGAAAATTTATGGCGATGGCGCTCTGGGCAGCCGTGGTGCAGCTTTAATAGAACCTTATTCTGATCAGCCTGGCCAAAAAGGTTTATTTGTTACCCAGCCAGATAAGTTAACAGCAGTAATGAAACTGACACTGGACGCAGGTTTTCAAACCAACGTGCATGCTATAGGTGATTTAACCAACCGCCTGGTGCTGGACAGATTCGAACAACTGGCAAGCAAAGAGCAACTGGAGCAAGGACGTCACCGCATTGAGCATGCGCAGATTGTTTCACCTAAAGACATTCCACGTTTTGCCCAGCTGCATATTCTGCCCGCTATGCAACCGACTCACGCCACCTCAGATAAAAATATGGCAGCCGATCGCTTAGGCATAGCCCGTTTACGTGGCGCTTACGCCTGGAAAAGCTTTGTTGATCAAGGCAGCCGTATCGTAGCTGGCTCAGATTATCCGGTGGAACTGGCCAATCCTTTTTACGGTATTCACGCCGCAGTGACACGTCAGGATCAGCAAAATCAGCCTGTAGGTGGCTGGTTGCCAGAACAGCGTCTGACTTTAACTCAGGCATTAAAATCTTTTACTCTGGACGCTGCTTATGGCGCCTTTCAGGATCAAAGCATGGGTTCATTAGCCCCAGGCATGTGGGCTGATTTTATTTTGGTCGACCGCGATATTTTCAAAGTAGCCCCAGAAACTTTATGGCAAACCAAAGTGCACCAAAGCTGGGTCGCCGGACAACAAAAATATAAGGCCTCAATGTAGGCTTCAGGTAAGAAGGTTGTAACCCAAATTCATTGGAGTTGCAGCAAGGCTTCAAGTAAGAAGGGTTTATGATTAGTCAGAAATGGTCGAAGTTGATCCGCTCCCTGCAGCAAAAAAAATACCGCAAGGCAGAGCAACTATTTTTTGTCGAAGGCGAAAAATCTGTGCTGGAGTTGCTGCACAGTTCGTGGAAAGTGCGCGCAGTCTTTGGCACTGAACAGTTTTTGCAGCACCACCATGCTCTTTGCGCTAAAGCCGATTTGGTACAGCAATGCACTGAACATGAGCTAGTGCAGGTCGGTACTTTTAATAGCAATAACGCCGCTTTGGCCGTGGCTGAAATACCAGTAACAGTCCCATTTAAAGAGCAGAAAGGCGATTGGGTGCTGGTTTTGGATCAAATCAATGACCCGGGCAACTTAGGCACTATTATTCGGGTCGCCGATTGGTATGGCATCCGCAACATCCTTTGCTCAGCTGACACAGTGGATTTATACAACCCCAAAGTGATAGCTGCAGCTAAAGGCTCCTTTTTGCGGGTGCAGATGTTTTATCAGGAGTTATTGCCGGTATTAGAGCAAAGCTCTATGCCTGTGTATGGTGCTTATCTCGAAGGTGAATCAGTGCATCAATTAAAGCTCAGTAAAGCCGGTGGTTATCTGGTGATGGGTAATGAAGCCAATGGTATTAGCCCTACACTAAAGCCCGTGATCAGCCACCCGGTAACTATCCCTGCATTCAGCGAAACCGAGTCACTCAATGTGGGTATAGCCACTGCTATTTTGTGCGACAACCTGAAGCGTCTTTCTGCCTCTTAGATAGTCCTGGTTATAGCGGATCCGTCTGTAAGCATGCAGTCAGATCCGCTACACTAAGCGCAATTTCTTCTGCCCCGCTGAGGTTTTATGTTCCCTACCCTCGAAGATCATGTTGGCCAGACACCTTTAGTGCGGCTACAACGTATGGCCAATCACACGCAGAGCACTGTGCTATTGAAGCTCGAAGGTAATAATCCGGCCGGCTCAGTCAAAGACAGGCCTGCTCTTTATATGCTGCAACAAGCCGAAGCCCGGGGTGATATTAAGCCGGGCGACTGCCTGATTGAAGCCACCAGCGGCAATACTGGCATAGCGTTGGCGATGGCTGCGGCCATCAAAGGCTACAAAATGAAGCTGATTATGCCGGACAATATGACGGATGAACGTAAAGCGTCGATGCGGGCTTATGGCGCTGAGCTGATACTGGTCAGTAAAGAACAAGGCATGGAGTACGCCCGTGATTTAGCCAAACAAATGCAGGCTGAAGGTGTGGGTTTAGTGCTGGACCAGTTTAATAACAGCGACAATCCGGCGGCTCATTTCGCCTCGACTGGCCCTGAGATCTGGCAACAAAGTCAGGGTAAAATAACTCATTTCGTCTCCAGCATGGGCACCACAGGTACCATTATGGGGGTGTCGCGTTATCTGAAACAGCACAACCCTGATATTCAAATCATAGGCTTGCAACCAGCTGAAGGCAGCAGTATTCCGGGCATTCGCCGTTGGCCAGAAGCTTATTTACCAGGCTTTTATGAAAAGCAGCGGGTTGATCAGATCATCGATATTACAGCGGACCAGGCCTTAGTAACTATGCGTCAACTGGCACAGCAGGAAGGTATCTTTTGTGGTGTCAGCTCTGGTGGTGCTGTCTATGCAGCATTACGTCTGGCCGAACAGCTGGATAACGCTGTGATAGTGGCCATTATCTGCGATCGGGGTGATCGTTATTTATCTTCAGGAATTTATTAGTGCCTTTTGAATACTTAGCTTTATTGGCTGCTGTCTGCTGGGCTGTCGGTAGTTTGTTATCAGCCACAGCTTCCAGTCATTTAGGGGCTTTTGCTTTTACCCGTTGGCGCCTGGCTTGCGCAGCTAGCATGTTATGGCTCTGGGCTTATTTCAGCGGTGGCTTTACAACTTTGGCATTGCCTCAATTACCGCTTTTGGCCATCTCGGCTCTTATTGGTATTTTAATTGGGGATACCTCGTTATTTGCCTCAATGAACAGATTAGGCCCACGCCGTGCCGGTGTGTTATTTGCCACTCATGCGATGTTTTCGGTGTTGCTGGCTTATCTATTTTTAGATGAATCCATTTGGGGTTGGACTTTAGTCGGCTGTGGTTTATTAAGTTCAGGGGTGATGACTGCCATAGTGCTGGGGCGCAGAGCAGAAGAACAGCATCATTGGGAATCGAATCAATCCCAACTTCGTTCTGGTATCGCCTTAGGTTTAACTTCAGCTTTATGCCAGGCTGCTTCTACCTTAATGTTAAAGCCTTTGATGGAAACTGACATCGATGCGGTCAGTGCTTCGGCGGTAAGGATGACAGTCGCCTTATTTGCTCATCTGCTGCTGTTCTGGGCAGGATTTAAGGTGGCCCGTGTTTATTTACCTATGACAAAAAAAGTATTCGCCATGGTGTTTGTTAATGCGGGGTTGTCGATGGTGATAGGTATGACGCTGATTTTGCAGGCTTTAAAAACGGGTGATGCAGGTTTAATAGGTATGCTGTCGTCAGTCAGCCCTGTGTTGGTCGTGCCTTTATTATGGCTGGTTTATAAAAGACGACCGGCTTTAGGCGCATGGCTAGGTGCCAGCCTGACAGTAGCTGGCACAGTGTTGATTTTATGGCATTAGGCCATGCGGTTATCAAATAGCTTCGGGGATTTGGTTTCTGTGGTAATCAATCAGACTCAAAATTTCCGCCAAAGCACCTGCATGGCTTGGCGTTAAAATACCATTGTGACCTAAAATAATATCGTCTGAAACAGCCAATACCCAGACCGCCTGCATATTGGCGTCATCACAACTCTGGATAGTGCGACGAGCCTGTACCCGGGCACGAATACGCCAGCCCGAACGGTTGAGCTGCATCATGCAACCTGGTATAGCATCATGCTGAGCTAAGCTGCTATGAAGGTGAATAGGAGTCTCACAGTTACCTCTGGGGCACTTATCAATATCGTGCGTGATAGCCCAGGAATTTCCCACCGCCTGCTCACCATCTTTTAAGAAGTTAAAAGCTTCTTTTACCGCAAAGTCCCCTTTGGACTGTAATACCACCATACTGGGCTTTTGCCTGTCGACGCTTAATAAAGTGTCGAGCGGTTTATACTCTTTAGCTGTCACGGCCGGGTTGAGCAATAAATACAAATTCGGGTTGTCTTTACCGAGATCTATGGCTTTTTTTACCCGTTCTTTACTGGCGTGCAAAGCCACTGAACCGCCTAAGCTATGGCCAATAAAGATGTATCGTTTCAGTTGGCCTTGTTCGACTACAGCATCCAGTTTATCCAATAACTGACTCACCCCTTGTTCGCCAACCAGACGTGACACCCTTTTGCGTTGGAAAATGGTAGGAAAATCCAGAGGTTCCATCCAGCCTTCTGCTTTATAAGATTCATCCAGCCAGAGTGGATCGTATTTATCCCCTCGCCAACCCAGATAAAGACCGATCAAATTACGCTGAGGAGCAACTTGCTGTAATTCTTTGATATAGGTCTGAAAAGCAACGAAGTTTGAATCTGTGGGTGCCGCATTCTGATGCCAGCCATGCACAAAAATCACCAATTCTGCGGTGGCAGAGTCTGGCTTTTTAATACGATCGAACAAAGCCTGCTGCTGCTTTAAATCATGAGGCTGACCTTCGTCGTCAAATTCAACGACATGGAAATTGCTGTTTGCCGTATTTTCATCCGGAAAATGGTATTGCTGATCAGGAATAGGTGTGACAAAAGTGGAGATCAGGACCAGGGTTAACAACATCAATGGTGTTAATTTCAACCATGAACGCCAGCCAAGCCGGATCATTCTGAACCAAAGGTACTGTAACGCGCGAACTAAAATCAAACCACACCCAAAACTGCTGTAAAAACGGGCTGCATTATAGCCAAATAGGGGGGTAAAAGGTAGGTGGAATTGGTGTAGATCGCCTGTAGGGGCGTCCCTTGTGGGCGGCCGTTTGGAATTTTAAGAGCAGTGAGGTGTTGAATTCTGGGCTGTGAACTACATTATTCCGGGCATCCTGCCCTCCACCCTTCGGGCCGGCTGCGCCGTTCAAAAACGTTCCAGACGTTTTTGTCGCATGGGAAATGCCATGCTCGGGTGATTGACCACTAAATTCTAAG
>NZ_JAJOYT010000002.1 GCF_021290965.1 Rheinheimera faecalis
TCGTCGCTGCGCTCCAATGTTCACAAAACGGCAGGATAGCCGTTTTGCACAGCTTTAGCTGCCGAAGGCGAACATCATGGACGATGTGAGTGAAAAACATTCCAGATGTTTTTGTATGTTTGAGGATACAAATATCTAGGGCTGACCTTGAGGAATTAAGTCGAAGCCCTTTCCACTATACGATAACCCACATCTATAGGTGGCTTATGGGTTTTGTCCTGTCCTGAGGCTGTCATCAGTAATTCAACAGCTTGCTGGCCCATCTCAAAACGAGGTGAGGCGACGCTGGTTATGGCGGGTTCGACCAAAGCTGAAGCTTCTAAATCGTTAAAACCACAAATGGCAATATCTGCCGGTACTTTCAGGTTCATTCGTTTGGTTTCAAACAAAGCACCCAAGGCCAAATCGTCATTACAGCAGAACACTGCATCACACTGGCCTTGAGATTCTGCCATCACAGCCTGCAATAACTGACCACCTAAACGTATGGATGAAGACTGAGTGGTAGTGACCACATAACTCTGACAAGGCTGTTTAAAATCCGCTATCGCCTTTTTAAAACCAGCTAACCTTTGCTGAGTACGGGTATCCATGCGGGCACCCAAAAAGCCCAGTTTGCGATAGCCTTTTTGCAGTAAATGCCTGGTGATATCCACCCCTGCATTAAAGTGCGAAAAACCAATATTCATATCAATAGGGCAGTCGCTGAGTTCCATCAGCTGCACTATAGGAATCCCTGATTGCTGCAGTAATTTGCGGGCGTAATCGGTTTGATCTGTGCCGGTTAAAATAAAACCTTCAGGCGACTGACTCAGTAAAGTAGCGATCAGTTTTTCTTCTTCCAATGGCGAATAATGGCAATCGCCTAATACCACCTGCAGATGGTGTTGTTTCACAGCACTATAAATACCCTGCAGTACATCATTAAAAACTATGTTAGATAATGATGGAATGATAACCGCTATCACACCTGAACGACGGGAAGCCAAAGCACTGGCGGCATGGTTACGGATATAACCAATTTCATGCACTGCCTGTTCAACTTTTGCCCGCAGTTTTTCTGATACTTTATCCGGATTGCTAAGCACGCGGGACACCGTAATAGCGCTGACACCTGCTACTTTAGCCACATCTTTCAGGTTAGGTTTTTTATTCATCGCACCATTCTCTTTATTTTTAAAAAACAATAACTGAAAGCTCAGTTTGAGTCAAAATGGTTGCGCTATCATTTTATCTGAATTAAGCTGAGACCACATTTTTACAGTAGGTGTGATCGTATCTGATGCAACAGGATCTAACAGCTCAGAAGCAGGCAAGCAGTACAACAAAAAACCAAAGTCTGATCATTATGGGTGTAGCCGGTAGCGGCAAATCTACGCTGGCTTTGCGCCTTGCAGAGCAGCTGGGCTGGCATTATCTCGAAGGTGATGATTTCCATAGCCTGGAAGCCAAACAGATGATGGCGTCAGGCACTCCTATTACCAGTGAGATGCGTGACCAATGGGTCGGCCGTTTATGTGCAGCATTACAAGAGTGCGCAGCCAAACAACTGCCCGTGGTATTAAGTTATTCAGGTTTAATCCGTAAGCATCGTGAGCGTATTCGTCAGGCGGCTTCCAACCCACAGTTCATTTATTTACAAGGCAGTGTTGAATTGCTGGCCGAACGACTGGCGCAGCGACAAAACCATTTTATGCCTGTGTCTATGCTGCAAAGCCAGTTGGCGACTATGGAATCGGTAGAGCAGGAAGCTGACGTGTTGTGTCTGGATATCAGCCAAAGCGTCAACGAACTGATGCTGCCAGTCATTTTAAAAATAGAACAACGACTATAACAAGCGATCACGACTGGCCATCAGTGGCTGGCGCATGATCAATCAAATCTGCGAATCAAAACAACAGAACAACGACAGGGTGACAAAGTGACAACAGAAACTGCGGTACCTCAAGACAGGCTAAAGCTGAGTGAAAAACTCGGCTATGGCGTGGGCGATATGGGCTTTAACTTCTACTGGGCCAATATCTCCGCCTTTTTATTAATTTTTTATACCGATGTGTTTGGTATTTCAGCTGCTGCTGCCGGCACCATGATGCTGATCACTAAAATCATCGATGCGTTTACCGACCCAATGATGGGTGCTATAGCGGACAGAACCAAAACCCGGATGGGCAAATTCAGACCCTATTTGTTGTGGTTGGCTTTGCCTTTAGCTGGTGCTGGTGTATTAACTTACAGCACGCCAGACTTAGGCCCAGGCGGTAAACTGGTATGGGCTTATTGTACTTATAGCCTGCTGATGCTGACCTACACCGCCATTAATATTCCTTATTCAGCTTTGTCTGGTGTGATGACCCGCAATAGCCAGGACAGAACCACTTTAGTTAGCTTCCGTTTTATCGGCGGTTTTACCGGCGGTATTCTGGTGACTTATTTAACCCCTAAGCTAGTGGTGTTATTAGGCCAGGGTGATGAAGTGTTAGGTTGGCAGCTGACTATGGGCGTCTTTGGTATAGCTGCTGCTTTGCTGTTTTTATTTACTTTTGCCAGCACCAAAGAGCGTATTCAGCCTGTTAGTGAAACCAACAATGCCGTGAAACAGGATTTGCTCGATTTAAAAAACAACAAACCCTGGCTGGTGCTGTTTAGTCTGGCGCTGATCATTATGATCACTATCACCATGCGCGCCAGCAGTGGTACTTATTACTTTAAATACTATGTAGAGCGGCCTGAGCTGGTCGGCGAGTTTTTATCCTCTTACATGCTGGCTTTGGCTTTAGGCGCGGCATCTACGCCTTTAATGACCAAGTTTATGGATAAAAAGCCGCTGATGATGCTGCTGATGAGCCTGGCCGGATTATTCTCTATCAGCTTGTTTTTTGTTCCAGCCGATCAGATAGGTTTAATTTTTGCCATCAACCTGGCTATAGGTTTTGTGTTAGGACCTAAATCGCCACTGGCTTTTTCTATGTATGCCGACACCGCAGATTACAACGAATGGCGCACTGGCCGTCGTGCTACAGCTATGACCTTTTCAGCCGCTACCTTTTCGCAAAAACTCGGCGGTGCTATTGCCTCTGCTGTGATTGGCTGGTTATTAGCGCTGATAGGTTATGTCGCCAACACTGAACAAAGTGCGGGCTCACAAATGGGTATTTTGTTAATGGTATCGGTGATCCCTGGCTTAGTGGCCTTTTTGGCAGCTTTTGTCATGCGCTTTTACCATTTAGATGAAAAACAATTGCTGACTATTCAACAGGAACTGGATCAGCGCAAAACAGCACCTTCAAACAAAGCGGCAGTAGTCGGAGTGTCGGAGTAACTATGAAGAAGTTGATGCAAGCCACAGAAAACGGCCAGCGTTATGAATTGTACAGCGCCACTGCGATGCCACAGGCTGCGGGCTTTTTATGGAACAAGGTCATGATGATCCAGCAAAACTGCCGTGGTTATGCCACAGCGCAGTTTATGCAGCCAGAGCCAGCCAAATATGCCCATGCGCCAAACTTAGAAGCTAAGACTTTTATGCAGCCGGAGCAGCCGTATTACGCTCATCATCCGGGTCGTTTTGTTTATATCAAAGATGAAAACAGCGGTGAAATCTGGTCTGTGCCTTACGAGCCGGTGCGCAAAGAAGCCCAAAACTTTGTGTTTTCAGCAGGCCAGTCGGATATCCGCTGGCAGCTGACGCTGGACTGTGGTTTAACTGTAGAGTGGTTATTAACCTTAACTCCGGATCAACCGCTGGAGTTATGGCAGCTAACAGTACGCAACGATTCAAATCAGAACCGTTCCTTAAGCCTGTATCCGTATTTCCCGGTCGGTTATATGTCCTGGATGAACCAGTCTGGCCGTTATGATGCTGATTTAAAAGCCATTATCTGCTCATCAGTGACGCCTTATCAAAAGTATCCGGATTACTTTAAAAACAAGTTCTTAAAAGACAAAACCTTCTTATTGGCCGAGCGCACACCGGATTTCTGGGAAGTGAACCAGCAACATTTCGAAGGGCAGGGCGGTTTACATGCGCCTTCTGCAGTGCAACAGCCGTTTTTAGCTTGTGGTGATTCAGATTACGAAACGCCAGCTTGTGTGATGCAATACAGACTGTCTTTAGCCAAAGGCCAGACAGAGCAATACCGTTTTGTGTTTGGTCCGGCTTATGACAAATCAGAAGTTGCGCAAATTCGTCAGCAAGTGTTTGGTACGCCAGAGAGCTTCGGCCAAATTCAGCAGGCTTATGCCGCTTATGTAGCCCAGGCTGTGCCTTGTCTGGAAATCGACACTCCGGACCAGGAGCTGAATAACTATGTGAACCACTGGCTGGCGCGTCAGGTGTATTACCATGGCGATGTGAACCGCTTAACCACAGATCCGCAAACCCGTAATTACCTGCAGGATAATATGGGCATGAGCTATCTGGCTCCTGCTGTGGCACGTCAGGCTTTTTTAACGGCTTTATCGCAGCAGCATCTGTCGGGCGAAATGCCAGACGGTATCTTGTTGCACAAAGACGCCGAACTGAAATATATCAATCAGGTGCCTCATACCGACCAATGTGTCTGGTTACCTGTTTGTATCAGTGCTTATCTGGCTGAAACCAATGACTATGCGCTTTTAAGCGAAAAAGTAGCCTACAAAGATTCTGCCGAGCAACACACTGTGGCTGAACATATCCACCGTGCTATGGGCTGGTTATGGCTGAAAAAAGATGAACGTTGCTTAAGTTATATCGAGCAGGGCGACTGGTGTGACCCAATGAATATGGTGGGTTACAAAGGCAAAGGTGTATCGGGTTGGTTGAGCTTAGCTGCAGCTTATGCACTGAATGTTTGGGCGCAAATTTGCCGTGATTTAAATTTTGACGAACAAGCCGCTTTGTATCAGCAACAGGCCAGTGAATTTAATGCCGCCGTTAATAAGTATTTATGGGATGGCAACTGGTATGGCCGTGGTATCACAGACGAGAACCTGGTGTTTGGTATCAGCAAAGATACCGAAGGCCGTATTTATCTGAACCCACAAAGCTGGGCATTATTGAGTGGTGCCGCCAACAGCGAACAACAGCAGCAACTGTTAAAAGCTGTAGAGCAGCAATTGCATACGCCTTATGGTCCGCAAATGCTGGCGCCTGCTTATACAGCCATGCGTGAAGACGTGGGCCGTGTTACCCAGAAATATCCGGGTTCGGCAGAAAACGGCTCAGTCTATAACCACGCCGCAGCTTTTTATCTGTTTGCTTTGTATCAGGTGAATCAAGCCGACAAAGCCTATCAGGTATTAAAACAAATGCTGCCGTCTGACGATCCACAGGATCAGTTACAACGTGGCCAGTTGCCGGTATTTATTCCAAATTATTACCGTGGCGCTTACCAGACGTTACCGCGCACTGCAGGTCGTTCCAGCCAACTGTTTAATACAGGCACTGTGCACTGGGTATATCGTTGTTTAGTCGAAGGTTTGTTTGGCGTGAAGGGCGATCAACAAGGTTTAACTTTGGCGCCTCAACTGCCGGCTAGTTGGAGCAAAGCCTCTGTGTTACGCCGTTTCCGTGGCGCAGACTTCCATATCCGTTTTGAACGTGTTGCTGGTGTCAAAGCTCCAACACTCTGGCTGGATGGTGTGCAGCAGGCGGAGTTGGCGGTACGTAATATCACAGCAGGCCAAAGTTATCAGTTGCTGGTGCAATTGCCGCTTTAAGGCAGTTCGCAAAGGCTGTTTGTTAAAAGCAGAGCTTTAAGGGAATAGGCTAAACAAAAGGTATAACTATGATCCGTATAGGTTTATTAGGTGCCGCACGTATTGCTGAGCGGGCTATTATTCAGCCCGCTGCTTTACGCCGTGATGTAGTCATAGCAGCAGTGGCTGCATCGAATCTTGAAAAAGCTCAGGCTTTTGCCCAGCAGTTTGATATAGAACTGGCTTTAGGCAGTTATGACGAGCTATTGGCCCGTGATGATATAGACCTGATTTACAACGCTTTACCGCCGTCTTTGCATGCCCAGTGGTCCATTAAAGCTCTGCTGCTTGGCAAACACGTCTTGTGCGAAAAACCTTTTGCAATGGATGTGGAAGAAGCCAAAGACATGGTGGCCACCGCAGAAATCAGTGGCCGTTTACTGATTGAAGGTTATCACTACCGTTTTCATCCGGTTTTTGCGGAAGTTCAGCGTTTAGTCGCCAGCGGCGAGCTTGGCACTATTCACACAGTGCGCAGCAATTTTTCAGTGCGTATTGCCGAAACACCAGGTTCTTTGCGTCATAACGTGCCTTTAGGTGGTGGTGCTTTAATGGATTTAGGCTGCTACCCACTGCACTGGTTACGCACTTTATTTGGCAGCACGCCAGAGATTTTATGGGCCGACGCCATTTGCCCTAAACCTCAGCTCGATAGCAGCTTCGAGCTTCGCCTGCAGTTCCCGAACGGCCCACTTTGCTATGTCGGCTGCTCGATGAGCGAACATTTAAACCGCCAACACGACGCTTATTTATGCCTCGAAGGCGACAAAGCCCAACTGGAAGTCTTTAACCTGGTCGCCCCACATCAGGGTCACCACTTACGACTCACCAAATACGGCGAAGCCCACGACTATCAAATGAACGGCGACTCCACCTACGACCACCAACTGGCGCATGTAGTCGCCTGCATCAAAGGCGAAACCAAGCCGCTGACAGGTGGCCGTGACGCAATCGACCAAATGCAACTGATTGATGATGCGTATAAAGCTGCGGGTTTATTGCCCAGAGGGCTTTGTAAGTAGTTTTGGGTTTTACTGCTGAATTTGGAAGCCGCTTTTTATAGCGGCTTTTTGTTGTCTGGTATTCTCGGGGTAACTGGGACTATATTCCTACTTAACTATAGTTTTATGGGAATATAGTCCCATTTTTATTTTACGAATCAGGCGCTACCTTGCATTGAAATAAACCATAAACAGGACTATATTCCCTATATAGCTAAAATAAAGGGAATATAGTCCCATTTTGGATAGTTTTTATGTCAAAGCGCGATATGCACAGAGTGTTATTTCCTAAGCAGCAAAAAATCCTCGCTACTTTTGGTGAAGACTTGCTGCTTGCGACCAGACGTCGTGGTTTTAATAAACAAACCATCTGTGACAGAACAGGCTTTGATAACAAGACTGTCAGTAAAGTATTTGCCGGTGATCCAGGTGTATCCATAGGGGCCTATCTGAAGGTCATGGCAGTGCTGGGTATGGAAGACAATTTTGCTGAAGTGGCGGCACATGATGAAGTTGGGCTCAAACTGCAAAACATCCAGCTGTTGGTGCGCTCACGATGAACCGAACTCTGGTAGACGTTTATGCAGCATGGATGCCGATAGCTGAGCCTTTACAGATAGGGCAACTGACTTTTGCTGAAACAACCAGAGGCGGCATTTTTAGTTTTGCCTACGACAAAAGTTTTCTTAGTTCTAAATATCGTCTGCAAATCGACCCGCTGTTAGCGTTGCATAGCGGTGAGCTTTATAACGACTTGCCCGATCAAAATTTTCGTGCATTTTTAGACTCATCGCCAGACCGTTGGGGGCGTTTATTAATGCAACGACGGGCTGCGATTGAGCATCGCAAAGGCATTCGGGCTTCGGCCAGATTAACAGAGCTGGATTATCTGTTAGGTGTGCATGATTCCTATCGAATGGGTGGGATCCGCTTTAAAACTGGCGGATCGTCAGACTTTCTGGACAACAACGCCGAGTTTGCTGCTCCACCTATTACATCACTCAGAGAGCTTGAATATGCTGCGATGAAAATTGAGCAGGATGGCAACATCGACAGTGACGAATACTACCGCTGGTTAAAGATGTTAATTTCTCCAGGCTCATCATTGGGCGGAGCCAGACCCAAAGCTTGTGTGACTGATGCTGATAACAACCTTTGGATAGCCAAATTTCCTAATCAAAACGATAACTTCGACGTCGGTGCCTGGGAAATGTTGTGTCATGAACTTGCACTAGCCTCTGGCATTGATATGTTTCCCTGCAGCGTACAGCGCTTTTCTTCCAACCATCATACGTTTTTGACCAAACGCTTTGATCGGGTGGGTGACCAAAGAATTCACTTTTCCTCGGCCATGACGCAGCTGCAATACTATGATGGTGAACATTCAGCAGGAGCAAGCTACCTGGAAATCGCAGAGTTCCTGAGTAACAAAGGTGCTCAGACGAAAGCAGACCTTACTCAGTTATGGCGGCGAATAGTCTTTAATATTGCAGTGTCGAATACCGACGATCACTTACGAAACCACGGTTTTTTATTGACGGAAAAAGGCTGGAAACTTTCTCCGGCTTACGATTTAAACCCAAGCCATGACAAACAAGGTTTGCATCTGAACATTACCGACAACTCCAACGCCCTTGATTACCAGCTGGCTTTTGAAGTGAGAGATTTCTTCCGTTTAAGTGAGGCTGAAGCTACCGTTATTTATGACGAAGTACTCAGCAAAGTGAGGCACTGGCAAGCCGTGGCAACCAAACTGGGGATTAGCCGCAGTGAGCAAATTACTAAGCAAGGGGCGTTTAATCTTTAGCCCGTATTATTCAGGGTAGTGTTGTTTTGCTTTTATGGTTAACAGAGGAATAATTCAGAGCATATCAGGATGAAAACAGGTCGTAACGATCCTTGCCCTTGCGGCAGTGGTAAAAAATACAAACAGTGCTGCATCAACGCCCTATCAAAGCGGCATACAGAAGTGTTCGACGACATAGCGCAAGTAGTGGTGATGAACCCAAACCTGAGTTTGGACCAATTGAATCTGGTGGCTCAGCATAAAATGGCGGAGCGTAACAACAAGCCTCATGCTGATTTTTGTGGCCTGTCACCCACGCAGATGGAAAACTGGTTGTATGCGCCTTTGAGCGAATTAGCTCTGGTCAATATCACTACACCTGAAGATTTATTCGCCAGCCCTGTGATGCGTTATTTGGCTTTGATGCTGGATGAAGCCATAGAACAAGGTGGATCTTTTAAGGCAACGACCAAAGGTAATCTTCCTGCCAAGTTGGTGAAACAAGCCTGTGAGCTGTTGCCAGAATTTACGGTAGCCCGGTTTGAAACAGAACCCAGTATCAGCGAATTTTCTGGCGGCAACGAAGATAAATTTAATGCTCTGCATTACAGCCGATTATTGGCTGAACTTGCAGGTATTCTTTATAAAAAAACCGGCAGTTTTTATGTGAAAAAAGCGGCGATAAAACAGTATCAGCAGCAGGGCATCCGGGCTTTTTTCCTGCCCATGCTGGAAGCCGCTGTGAAGCAATATAACTGGTGTTATCTGGATGGCTGGAGTGAGCAGGTGAAGCTGCAACCATTCTGGATTTTTATGCTGTGGCGTTTACAAACCCATGCCTCAGTCGAAAAGCTGATTGAGGAAGTGTGTGTCGCATTTCCTACTCTGCTTCAGCAACTGCCGGATAAGCACTATTCTTCACCTGAAGAACAGCTGGGAAAAATGATTGAATCGCGTTTTGTGCTGCGCTTTTTACAATTTTGGGGCTTTGTCACTTTAGACCCAAGGCTGTACGTTAATGGAGTGAAAGTGCAGAGAAAGGCCAGTATAGAGCCGCTGCTGATTCAGAGTTTTAAGTTTATGGTCTAGGTTGAGTACGTTGCTTCTGGACCAGAACCCACCTGCACTCACTCTCAGGTTATCCATAGCGATAAAAAGCTTTGGTAAAACTTCTTCAGGGCTATACCATAGGCGCCTATCTGAATCGGTTTTATAAAACCAATGTCAAAGCATTGATTTTGCATTAACCGCTGCCTTATTTGAGAGTAACCATGACCGAAGATCAAAAGAAAAAGCTAGAACAGAAACTGTGGAATATTGCCAATGAACTACGTGGCAAAATGAACGCAGATGAGTTCAGGGATTACTGTTTAGGCTTCATTTTCTTTAAGTATTTGTCTGAAAAACTACACAACTTTGCCAACAGCATTCTGGCAGAAGACAACATCGACTTTTTACAGATTGATGAAGCCAGTACTGATGGCCAGGACATGCTAAACGCCATCAAAGAGGAGGCAGTGCAGGAGTTAGGTTATTTTTTAAAGCCCTCTGAGCTATTCAGCAGTATTGCTAAACGCGGTGCCCATAAAGCCAGCGATGATGAAGACGATGTAGTAGTGGATACCTTTATTCTGGACGACCTGACCCGGGTGCTGAATAACATTGAGCATTCCACTATGGGTACGGACAGTGAAGAAGATTTTGACCACCTGTTTGAAGATTTAGACCTGACCTCTACCAAGCTGGGCCGTACTGCAGATGCAAAAAATAAGCTGATTGCCAAAATTATGCTGCATTTAGACAGCATAGATTTTGCGTTAAGCGATAGCGAAAGCGATGTGTTGGGTGATGCCTACGAATATCTGATTGGCCAGTTTGCGGCCGGTGCAGGTAAAAAAGCCGGTGAGTTTTATACCCCTCAGGCTGTGTCGACTGTATTAGCTAAGTTAGTCACGATAGGCAAAAGCCGTTTAAAGTCTGTGTATGACCCAACCTGTGGCTCGGGTTCCTTATTGTTGCGCGTTGCCAAAGAAGTGGAACATGTGGGCGATTTTTATGGTCAGGAAATGAACCGTACTACCTACAACCTGGCGCGTATGAATATGATTTTGCACGGTGTGCATTATCGTAACTTCAACTTGCAGCAAGAAGATACACTGGAGCAACCTCAGCATTTAGATTTTAAGTTTGAAGCCGTAGTAGCAAACCCGCCGTTTTCTGCGCAGTGGAGCGCCAACAAAATCTTTGAAAGCGACGACCGCTTTGCCCAATACGGCAGACTGGCACCGGCATCAAAAGCCGATTTCGCTTTTGTGCAGCATATGCTGTATCAGCTCGACGACAACGGCACTATGGCTGTGGTATTGCCACATGGCGTATTGTTTCGCGGCGCAGCCGAAGGCCATATTCGTAAATACCTGATTGCCGAGCGCAACTGGCTGGATGCGGTAATAGGGCTGCCTGCCAATATCTTTTATGGCACCAGTATTCCCACTTGTATTCTGGTATTCAAAAAATGCCGAGAACACCCGGATAATGTGTTGTTTATTGATGCCAGCGGCAGTGAGTATTATGAAAAAATCAAGAGCCAGAATTATCTGCGCTCGCAGGATATAGACAAAATTATCAGCACTTACCGCGAACGTAAGGAAGAGACCAAATATAGCTATATTGCTCCTTTAGCAGAGCTGGCCGAAAACGACTACAACCTGAATATTCCTCGTTACGTTGATACCTTTGAAGAAGAAGAGCTGGTGGATTTAGCCGCCGTGGCGGAAAAAATTAAGAAGCTAGATGCAGAGATGGTGGAGATTGATCTGAGCATCCGCGAATTTTGCAAAGAGCTAGGGATAGAGGCGCCAGTGTAATGAGTGAATCAATGCAGAAATTGCCTGTTCTTAGATTTCCAGAATTTGACCAGCCTTGGAAAAGCTGCAAACTCATAGATATTGCGGAAGTTTATGATGGCACACATCAAACTCCGAAATATACTGATGAAGGGATTCCATTTGTTAGTGTTGAGAACATTAACAACCTTTATGCAACTAATAAATTTATTTCAGAAGAAGATTTTGAAAAGAATTTCAAAGTTAAGCCCCGGCAAAATGACATCTTAATGACCCGTATAACTGCTGGTATTATCGGTGCTACTACTTTAGTTGAAAGCAATGAACCCTTAGCTTATTACGTGAGCTTAGCATTGATCAGAGCAGGGGAGGATATCAATTCTCGTTTTCTTGAAAAGTTAATAAATTGTGAGATATTTAAACGTGAGCTTCACAAAAGAATAATTCACGTTGCTTTCCCTAAGAAAATTAACCTTGGTGATATTGGTGAATGCGCAATAAAAATACCGGACTTGGATGAGCAAAAGAAAATATTTCAAGCGATTGACAGTATCGATAGAAAAATTGCCAATTTGAATAAAAAACTAGGACTGTTTATTGAATACAAACTTGGGATTGTGAAGGATATTTTTTCCCAGAGAATTAGACTGAAAAATAGTAATGATAGTAATTATGAAGAGTGGAAGACTTGTACTCTTGGAGAAGGTAACTTAGTCAGCATAACAACTGGCGGTTCCAATAGAGAAGACTCAACTGAGGTTGGTAAATATATATTCTTTGATCGTTCTACCGATGTAAGAAAAAGCGATAAATATATCTTTGATTGTGAAGCTATTATTGTTGCAGGGGAAGGGAAAGATTTTATTCCTCGTTATTTTAAGGGTAAGTTCGATTTGCATCAACGAGCATATGCAATAAAAGACTTCAATAATTGTTATGCTTTATATATTTATCACTGGGTTATGCATCATAGAGATCATTTTTTGAAGTTTTCTGTCGGTTCTACTATGCCATCTTTGAGAATGGAATCTTTTACTAAATTTCCAATAAAACTTCCAGAAATAGAAGAACAAATCGCCATCGCAAATTTGTTCACTAAGTTTGAAGGTAAAATTGAAAAGATTAAAGAAAAAATAAAAGAGCTAGAAGCGTTTAAAATAGGTCTTTTGCAGAAAATGTTTGTGTAGTTGGGGGGGGGATATGTTTAAGATAAATAAACTGCCTGCAGGATTTACCTCAAAAAATTTTACTATTTACCAGTTATGTACGGAAATCAATAGCGCTTGTTGCCGCTCTCGTAAAGGCGTCATAAATGCGTAAAACTAGGAAACTACTTAACAGTAATCGAGAAAGCTTCGATATGTACTCGAATTTTTCTGATTATCAGATATTGATAGATTGTATCGAAAGTAAAGTTACAGCAGATAATAGTATCGAAGCATGTAAGGCTTTGATTGAGGGTATTTCAAAAACTATTATAGATAGAGTGGATTTAAGGTGTCGATTTATACTTCGTGAGTTAGATAATAATCAAATTGATAACATATCGAACGCGAAAAGTCAGATAAAAAATAATACAATAAAATTTGTTTTTGCTTTTAAGCAAGCGTCGTTAATATTGTCGATATATCATCATTCTTTTGGAAAGTCATTCTTTGATGCGGTAGGTAATCCTTTTTGTAATATGATTGGTGAAATAAGGAACTGGAAAGGGGATGTCTCGCATGGGCGTGTTGCTCCAAAAATGGAAAAAACTTCTCTTGAATTAGCTAGTCTTGTGGAAAGCCTAACCGATACGATTACTTTTCACATGCTCGAAGTGTTCTCATTGATAGATTTTTCTGCAGGTTTAGTTCCAGATCGCTCGACTATTATCTCCGAGTCTTTCGTAGATAAAACCGAAACGCAATTAACCGATATACCAGACGAAGAGCGCGATATTAGAGATTTTAATGATGTGTTGGATGAACTGTATCCACTTCCAGGTAAGCCTAGATATAGCAGAGCTTTGTACGAGCAGTATTTTGAAGATTATGAGATACAACTAAAAGAGTTTTTGGACAATAAAGAACTGGAGTTATCAGAATGACCGGAGGCACGGTAACTATAGAGGTTGTAAGTCGTTATATAAAAAGGAAATCCTTATGACTGACGATATTCGCTGGCAACAACGACTGCAAAACTGGAACCGGGCTTTAGCACAGCTGAGCAAGTTCATGCAGCGTGATTCGCTGAATGAGCTGGAGGAGCAGGGCCTTATCCAGAGTTTTGAATATAACCATGAACTGGCCTGGAAAACGCAAAAAGACTTTCTGGAAGATCAGGGTTATACCGATTTGTTTGGCTCGAAAAACGTGGCAAAAAAGGCTTTTGAAACCGGCCTGGTGCAAAACGGTGAGTTATGGCTGGATATGATTAAAAGCCGCAATTTAACTTCTCATACCTATAACGAAGCCGTCACCCGGCAAATAGTGGATGCGATCATTGATCACTACTTTGCAGAGTTGTGTGAGCTAAATAAAAAAATGAATGACATAGCGGAACAAGATTAATGTTAAGTGATAAATCCGGCCTGCCTGCCCAGACCATTGATGCCATAAAACACACCTTGGCTCAGTTTACTGCTATTCGCTCTGCAATGCTTTATGGTTCGCGTGCTAAAGGCAGCTACAGACCTGGTTCGGATATTGACCTGACATTGCATACCACGCCTGATGCGCCAGCCAATTTATTATTGAAAGTGAGTACGGCGCTGGATGAGCTGAACATTCCCTATAGCTTTGATCTGTCTTTGTATCACCAGATTGATAATGCGGCACTGAAAGAACATATTCAGCGGGTGGGTGTTGAACTCTACAACGCAGCCAGCTACCACATGGCAGTCACACAAAGTGAAAACATCAGGCGTTATCTGGAACAGGAGCATCAGTCTGAAGCCCAGCTTGAAGCCAAGCTGGTAAAACAACTGAGCGAGCTTGGGTACCAGCCGGTCAGTATCACTAATGCTGATGAACTTAGGGCTAACCTGAAGCGACAGCTGGAAATTCATAACAAAATTGAACTGAGCCATGGTGAATTTAATAGAATTTTGAATCATCTGGACAAAGGCAATGTGTTTGTCCGTGCCAAAACACTGCGTGACCGGTTTTTACTGAACCGTGATGATGGCTCCACTTGTTATATTCAGTTTTTCAATACTTTGCACTGGTGTCAAAATCAGTATCAGGTTTCTCACCAAATCACTCAGCAAGGTAAATATCAGAACCGCTACGATGTTACCTTACTGATCAATGGTTTGCCCTTGGTACAAATAGAACTGAAGCGCCGTGGTATTGAACTGCAGGAAGCCTTTAACCAGATTAACCGCTACCAACGTCACTCCTTTTGGAGTGAAAATGGCCTGTTTAACTATGTGCAGTTGTTTGTTATTTCCAATGGTGTAAATACTAAATATTACGCTAATAACCGGAAGCAGGAATTTAAACAAACCTTTTACTGGTCAGACAAAAACAACCACTTAATTACCCAGTTGGATGCTTTTACCGACGCTTTTTTAGAAAAATGCCATCTGTCGAAAATGATCAGCAAATACATTGTGTTGCATGAGTCTGACAAGCTTTTGATGGTACTGCGGCCTTATCAATATTACGCAGTAGAGGCTATAGAGCAGCGGGTAAAGGAAGGTCGGAAAAACGGTTATATCTGGCACACTACGGGCAGTGGTAAAACTCTTACCAGCTTTAAAGCTGCCCAATTACTGACTGAACTTTCGAAGGTGGACAAAGTTGTATTTGCGGTCGATCGGGCGGATCTGGACTACCAAACTACACGCGAATTTAACCATTTCAGTGAAGGTAGTGTGGACGGCACGAGTGATACAGTCGCACTGGTAGAACAAATGGCTGGCAAGAATAAGCTGATAGTTACTACCATTCAAAAGCTCAATAGCGCCATCAAAAGTAGTAAACACGAAAAAGCTATGGCTGCACTGCGTGATCAACGCGTGGTGTTTATTTTTGATGAGTGCCATCGCTCGCAATTTGGTGATACCCATAAAAATATTGTCAACTTTTTCACTAAAGCTCAGCTGTTTGGTTTTACCGGTACTCCTATATTGGCTGAAAATGCCACGGCAAATCAGGCTGGCAAGCGCACAACCAAAGATTTATTTGAAGAGCGGCTGCACGAATACCTGATCAACAATGCGATTGCCGATCATAACGTGCTTAAATTCGCCGTTGAGTATTGGGGCAAAGCTTTTACAAACGACTCACCTGGCCTTAATGAACAAGTCAGTAGTATTGATACTCAGGGTTTTTTACAAAGTGATAAGCGCATAGACCTGAATGTCGATTGGATCATAGCGAACCATGATCGCAAAACTCACAACAGGCAGTTTTCAGCCATGTTGTGTGTCAGCAATAAAGATATGCTGTTTAAATACTACGACACTTTCAGGCAAAAACAGCTGGCAGGCGAGCATGATCTCCGAGTCGTTACTATTTTTACCTATGCGGCTAATGAAGCAGATGACGAAGCCAATGGCCTGATAGGTGAACCTGACTTTGATATGGCTAGCGCTGATATCAAAGCTGATGATCCTCAGTATGCAGATAGCAGAGAAAAGCTGCAGCGGTATGTGGCTGATTACAACACTTTGTATCAGACCCAGCATTCAGTAAAAGACAGCAAGGCCTTTTACAGCTACTACAAAGATATTGCCAAGCGCATGAAAGAGCGCGACAAGGAAAACTTTCAGGATAAAGACAGGGCTGACATTCTGTTGGTAGTTAATATGTTTTTAACCGGTTTTGACGCGAAAAAGCTCAATACATTGTATGTGGATAAGAACCTGAAGTATCACGGCTTAATTCAGGCTTTTTCCCGCACTAATAGGGTGCTGGGTGAGTTAAAGTCGCAAGGCAATGTGGTTTGTTTCCGTAACCTGAAGCACAACACAGATGAAGCTATTACTTTGTTCAGCGACCCGGATTCCAGTGAAAAAGTATTACTGGAACCCTATGAACATTATGCTGCCGAATTTAACCTGGCTGTAGAGCAGTTACTGGCTCTTGTAAATAGTCCCAACGATGTGAACAGCTTGCAAAGCGAAAGTGAGAAGCTGGAATTTGTGAAGCAGTTTCGCCAGTTGATTCGAACCCTCAATAAGCTGAAGTCTTTTGCTGATTTTGACTGGAAAGATTTACAACTGAACGAACAAGTGTTTGAGGATTATAAAAGCAAATATCTGGATATTTATGATTTTGCTCATAATAAAGAACCAGGCGCTTCAATTTTGGAAGAGATTGATTTTGAGCTGGAACTGATCCATCGCGATGAAGTGAATGTGGATTACATTCTGAAGTTGTTAAGTCAGATCCAAAAAAATCAGGGTAAGCACGGTAAATCAGTAAGCAACGATGACGCCAAACAGACAGTGCTTAATTTATTGGGCAAAGAAACACAGCTGCGAAGTAAACGTGAACTGATTGAGAAGTTTATTTCCGATTATATGCCTAAGCTCACAGCTAAGCAGGATTTACGTGATGTTTTCACAGGCTTTTGGCGGCGCGAAAAACGTTTAGCCATTCATCAATTGTGCGAGCGTGAGTCTCTGGATAAAGAGGCCGTTTACCAAATGCTGGACGATTACAGCTTTACGGGTAAAGATCCGCTGCGTGAGCAAGTTTTTTCCGCTCTTACCTTCCGCCCAAAACTACTGGATCGTAAACAAATTTATGAGCGTATTCTGGGTGATTTAAAAGAGATTATTCAGCGTTTTGAAGATCATACCGGCACTATGGAGGCCGGGGAAGAACCCAGTGACTATGAGTTTATCAGCCATTATGTGCATAGGTTGGGCGACTATGAGCTGTTTTTTGCTGACGAGGTAAAAAAATCCCGTTATGCCCACCAATTGGCACGTTTTAGCATAGTGTTGGATAAACCTTATCAGGAAGGGTTACCAAGCTTAGCCGCTTACCCTGTGGTCAGTCACCTGTTGGGACATGGTATCGCCAGCGAAGCGATGTTTGACGACTATATGCAGCTGACTGCAGAGTTTCAGCAAACGTTAAGCCAATATGGTTTTGAGTTTGATCGTACTGAAAATTTCAAAGATGGCACAGTATTCTGGGCCCTTGCTGAAGCCCGTGAAGGCAGCCTTATTCTTGAATTTGCGCTTTTTATATGGGTAGCCAGTAAGGCTGTCAAAACGGTAATGGAAATTCTGAAAGACTATAAAGATGCGGCTGAAGGCTTGGACAGGCTAAAGTCTGATATCAAATCGCGCTTTGTTGCGAAAACTGAAGATCCAACGAAACAGCCGAGTATGATTATCGTCGACGGTATTGAAGAAGAACTGAAAAAACTGCGTAATAGTAGGCATTAGTTCTTGCAGGAACTAAAACGCAGGTTCAGATTAGAACCTGCGTCTTGCTTAGAATGAATTAGTTATATCACTCAATGTTTTGGATTTGTCATGAGAATAGCTGGTGTAATTCTTTATATTTCAAAATGTTACGTTCATCTCATCAAAACCACCATTTTAGTCACCAAGATGACAAATTGTAATTACCGTTTTCCTCATGTACTCAATGTTCATTTGAGTACAAAACTAATTGAAATGACACAATAAAATCAGCTTTTATCGTTGTTTCTTCCACTCTGTAAACATCTTCTCAGTAATACCTAGTCCAATGATTGAACCGGTGTGGAGTTGTTCTAAATCACTCAGTGCCATGTTTACAAATTTGTCAGCAGAGGGAATGCTATTGTCTGCACAGTACTGTTCGAGATACTGAGTCGCTGAGCGCTCATCGAGGTTTTGACGAATAATATGGCCCATCGCAAACTTTCGTGCCGCTCTGTGCTGCACTCTGTATGCATCAATTTCTCCAAGTGATTCTTTGACAACATCATACTGCTGACATGAGCGTAAATAAGCCCACTCAAAGAGTTCTAATGCCGGTTGCAGCTCATTTGTCTCATAGAAAAACAGCAATGACTTAAAATAATCTTCCTGTGGTACATCAATAAAACTTAATGGGCACAAGTTGTGCTGAATAAATGGGATATTGCAGGAGAGGCGAGCTGTTCGCTTATTCACATCCTCAAAAGCTTGCAGATAGGATAAATGGATCAATAAGAAAAAGCTCTGTTCAAACGGATCATTAATTTGTGCTGCTTTTCGCAGCAGTAACGCTAAATATTCTTCCAGTTGATGTGGGTTATTTAGCGGCAAATAAGCTGATTTTCCAATAGTGACTTCAATCCGCCTGACATTGCCACAGGCAGCGGCGTTGGCTAATAGGTCTTGTGACAGGAGGGCATGAATATTTCGGATTGTAAAAGTGTTGAGAGCAATTTCTTCGGCATTCTCGATCAAGAACCCGATAGCTTCTTTGTGATTCATGATCATCACTGTTTCTTCGTGCACTTTGCCTTCGGCAGACAGCCCTTGCTCAAGCAATCGCTGAGTATCAAGCTTTGAGTAGGTGTTACCCTCTAGTCGGCTAGAGTTGTAAGACAGATCAATTAACAGTTTTTGACTAATATTTTTTGCATAAGTCCCGGCAGCCACTTTGTGATCAAACCGCTTTCCAGCTTCAAGAAGCCTTTCCCGCATTGGTTTTGGGACATAGTGGGTTTGATTAGGAATGTAGTCATCAACCAGGGCGAACTGATAGCTAGACTTCTTACGCGCATAAGAAGGGGTGTCTAAATAACTAAGTTGAGACATGGCAGCATTTGAAAATATGGGGTGCGAGTCTTTGTTTTCGTTATTTGTCTGTATACCTTGGCTGGCGCTGTCCTTATCAGAGTCTTTAGAAACATTTTTTAAAAGGTTTTTGTCCTTATTTACATAGTATTTGGTATTTCTTTTTTTACCTTCAGTACTCACGTAACCGTCAGCCTGCAAGTCTTTCATTCGACGTTGAAGAGTTTTTTTATGTATTGATATAGGTAGCTTTTTTTCTATTTCCCCTAAGCTCGCAGGCGAGCTTAATTGCTCTAGAAAATTTAAAATGCATGCTTTTTCTTGCTGTATTAAGCTTTCTTTACTCATGTAGATAAGGACAAAAATAGAATAATTGTCTCTAAATTTAATCGATATAAGGACATAAATCAAGCTGATAAGGACATTTTTAGTGGTTTGTCTCTATGTTCTTGTGAATAAGGACACTTGAGCTGGGCGGATTGGGCTATGAAGTAAAACATTTTGCGATGGATTGCCTGAAATGGCCTTTGCTTGAGCTAAGATCAAGCAAAGACTTTAACCAGTTTTATGAGTGGGATTTTATTATAATATATTGATTTTATTCGATATTTTGAATTTGTTCCCGCATCTGCTCAATTAAAACTTTAAGCTCCACCGCTGTATTGGTGATCTCGGTTGAGATTGCTTTAGAGGACAAAGTGTTCGCTTCGCGGTTGAATTCCTGCATCATAAAATCGAGGCGGCGGCCTATGGCTCCGCCTTGTTTTAGGCTGTGGCGGGTTTCTTTGATATGAGCGTCTAAACGGTCCAGCTCTTCTGCCACGTCAGATTTCTGGGCTAAAAAGGCCATTTCCTGCTCAAGGCGGTTTTGGTCCAGTTCGGCTTTTACTTCTTGCAGGCGGTTGAGCATTTTGTCGCGTTGCCATTGCAGTGCTTGTGGTAAATGCGTGCGTAAGGTGCTGACATGAGTGGAGATTTGATCCAAACGGTCGCGGATCATTTGCTCTATCGCAACACCTTCACGGCCACGGCCTGCAACGAAGTCTACTAAGGCGGCGTCAAAAGCTGCCATCAGTTCGGCTTGTAAGCTGTCGATATCTTCTTCCTGAGTTTCCATCACACCAGGCCAACGCAGAATATCGACCACGTTAAGTTGGGCTTTGCCGCTTTGCTCAGCTAATACACTGGCGCTTTGCATCAGTTGTTTGGCCAACGCTTCGTTAATTTTTAACTCACCAGCAGTGTTTGATGCGCTGTATTTCAGGTTGATTTCCAGTTTGCCGCGGTGCAGTTTCTGCCGCAGTTTGTCGCGTAATAAACCTTCTAAGCAACGAAACTGTTCTGGCAGGCGGAAATAGCTTTCCAGATAACGTTGGTTAACGGAGCGAATTTCCCAAACGGCATTGCCCCAGCTGGCACGAATTTCGTGGCGGGCATAAGCGGTCATACTGTGGATCATAATGAAGTCCTGAAATACAAAATAATTCCGAGTATACCCAGTTCAGGCATGATTCGTCTAATCTGGCCGTCGCACCTGAAGCTGCAACTTTGTAGCCTGCGCTCTGCGATAAAATATGCGATGAGATCCTGTCACTGCTTTGATGCAAAAAAACGCCTTGCCGCATTTACTTAGTGTATAGATGGCACAGCAAGGCCTAAATCCCTATAATGAAGCACTTTTAATATCAGGTTGAGGCTTCACCATGCGTCCTAGCGGCAGAACAGCGAGTCAAATTCGTCCTATTACTTTCACCCGTCAATTTACGGCTCATGCTGAAGGTTCAGTATTGGTTGAGTTTGGTAACACCAAAGTTATTTGTACTGCCAGCGTGATTGAAGGTGTGCCACGTTTTATGAAAGGCCAGGGCAAAGGCTGGATCACAGCTGAATATGGCATGTTGCCACGTGCAACTCATACCCGTAACGACCGTGAAGCGGCTCGTGGTAAGCAGGGTGGCCGTACTATGGAAATTCAGCGCCTGATTGGTCGCGCTTTACGTACTGCTGTGGATTTAAAGCTGTTGGGTGAAAACACTATTACTATCGACTGTGACGTGATCCAGGCCGATGGTGGCACCCGCACTGCGTCTATCACTGGTGCTTGTGTGGCTTTAGTGGATGCGCTGAATTTTATGCGCGCTAAAGGCATGATCAAAACCAACCCATTGAATTTTATGGTCGCTGCAGTTTCTGTGGGTGTTTATAAAGGCACTGCTGTTGCCGATTTAGACTACGCCGAAGATTCAAACGCTGAAACCGATATGAATATCGTCATGACTGAAACCGGCAAAATCATTGAAATTCAGGGCACAGCCGAAGAAGCGCCATTTAGCTTTGAAGAAATGCAGCAGATGATGGAATTAGGCAAACACGCCATCCGTGAAATTATCGACGAACAAAAACGCGTTTTAGCTTAAGTTTCGCTTAAGGTTTTGAGGTCACACTAAGTTATGAAACAGTTTCAAAAAGACTTTATTGAATTTGCATTGTCGCGTCAGGTACTGAAGTTTGGCAGTTTTACGCTGAAATCCGGCCGTAACAGCCCGTACTTTTTTAACGCAGGTTTATTTAATACAGGCGGCGACTTAGCCCGTTTAGGCCGGTTTTATGCCGCTGCTTTAGAAGACGCTGGCGTAGAGTTTGACCTGCTGTTTGGCCCTGCCTACAAAGGTATTCCTATAGCTACTACTACAGCTGTGGCTTTGTTTGATCAGTACGGTAAAGACGTGCCTTATTGCTTCAACCGCAAAGAAGCGAAAACCCATGGTGAAGGCGGCAACTTAGTGGGTTCGCCTTTACAGGGCAAAGTGATGCTGGTGGATGATGTGATCACGGCCGGTACTGCTATTCGTGAATCGATGCAGCTGATCCAGGCACAAGGCGCCAGTTTAAGTGGTGTACTGATTGCGCTTGATCGTCAGGAAAAAGGGCAGGGCGAACTTTCAGCTATTCAGGAAGTCGAACGCGACTTTGGCACCCAAGTGGTTTCTATCATTTGTTTAAACGACTTAATCAATTACCTGCAAGGTAAACCAGAGCTGGCCCAGTATTTAGAAGCTGTCTCTGCGTACCGCGCCCAATATGGTGTGAGCTAAGGTTGTGATCTAGTTTAAGGACCGGGAATGAGCAAGCTGAATGGCACAGGTTTAGGCCGTATTATTAAAGCTGCGGATTGCAGCCGTAAAGGTTTTACTGCGGCTTGGGTGAACGAAGCCGCCTTTCGTCAGGAAGCGGCTTTAACTTTGATAGCTATTCCTTTTGCCTGGTATTTAGCAGCTGATTTTGGTCACTTTGCTATTTTGATGGGGGTTTGGTTACTGGTGATTATTGTTGAGTTACTCAACTCAGCCATTGAAGCCTTAACCGACCGAGTCAGTTTAGAGCGGCATGAATTATCAGGCCGGGCTAAAGATATGGGCTCTGCTGCTGTGACTTCAGCCTTGGCGTTCGTCACATTGGTATGGGCAGCCGCTATCTGGCAGAAATTTAGCTAAGCAGATTTAAATAATAAAAAACCGGTCAACTTCAAAACTGACCGGTTTTTTTATCTGTAGCTTTTAAACAGTAATCTTTAAACCGTGAATAAGGTTTTTTGCAGTAAAGCCCATTGGTTTGGCCATTGAGCTGTTGGCAAGCGGGCAAAACCTGAGCGGACAAATTGCTGCATTTTGCCTTCACAAATACCCAGCAACAGGTTGGCTAAATCACCTTCATCCACAGGAAAACTTTTGCCTTCGCGTAACTTACGTTCGCGTAAACATTGTTTTAACTGGGTTTCCAGCTTTTCATACAAGGCGCTGATGCGCTCCTGCAAACGCTCCTGTTCACCCTGTAAGGCATCGCCGGTCAGAATGCGGCAGATACCAGGGTTACGCTCGGCGAAGATCAGCAACAGCTGCATAATCAGTTCGATACGTTGCTCGGTTTGTTTGTGCTCCTGCACTATCGCATTAATACGCGACAACAAGGTGTCTTCAATAAAGTCGATTAAGCCTTCAAACATCCGGGCTTTGCTAGGGAAATGCCGGTACAAAGCCGCTTCGGATACACCCACCTGAGCAGCCAAAGCTGCTGTGGTGATACGCTGGCCCGCATGGCTTTGCAGCATAGCGGCCAGAGCCTGCAAAATATCTTCTTTGCGGTTGGGACGTTTTGTCGTTGCCATGGATATCCTTGTCACTAATTACTGCCGGCCAGAGTGACCAAATCCACCTTCGCCTCTGTCTGAAGCGTCAAAATCTGAAACTATGTTCAATTCTGCCTGCACTACCGGCATAAACACCAGCTGAGCGATGCGATCGCCCGGGTTAATAGTGAAGTGTTCCTGCGAACGGTTCCACATAGACACCATCAGCTGGCCCTGATAATCCGAGTCGATTAAACCCACTAAGTTACCCAGCACTATGCCGTGTTTATGACCTAAACCAGAGCGTGGCAGTATAGTGGCGCATAAATTTGCGTCACCAATATGAATAGCCAAACCTGTTGGGATCAGCGTGGTTTGGCCTGGGGCCAGTTGTACTTCTGCATCCAGACAAGCCCGTAAATCTAAACCAGCGCTACCCGGTGTGGCATAAGCCGGTAATGGGAATTCAGTGCCGATACGTGGGTCGAGAATTTTTAAATCAATGGCTTTTTTCATGCAGATAACGCTCGTTAATCAATAAAAGAAGTTGGTGTGCCAGCTCTGTTTTGGGTTGTAAGCCAAACTGCTGTTCGCCGTCAGCCCAAAATACAGTGAGAGCATTTTGTTCGCTGTTAAAGCCCTGGTTCGATAGAGATACGTCGTTAGCGCAAATCAGATCCAGTTTTTTCTTCGCCAGTTTCTGGCGGGCATAATTGGCGACATCCTGAGTTTCAGCAGCAAAACCTACAGTAAAAGGACGTTGTGACTTTAATGCGGCCACAGCGGCAATAATGTCCGGGTTTTTCACTAAGGTCAGGCTGGTGCTGTCGTCGCTGGTTTTTTTCAGTTTCTGTTCTGCAATCTGAGCCACTTTATAATCAGCTACAGCCGCGCAGCCAATAAAGATGCTTGCGCTGGTCGCCTGTTCTAATGCGACCTGATACATCTGATCTGCTGTGACCACATCAATACGTTTTACCTGATCAGGAGTCTTAAGCTGCACTGGTCCTGCAATTAAAGTGACCTGTGCACCCAATTGCACAGCGGCTTCAGCTAATGCAAAACCCATCTTGCCCGAGCTGTGATTGGAGATATAACGCACAGGGTCTATCGGTTCGCGGGTAGGGCCAGCGGTAATCACCAGCGATACGCCGGTTAAAGGCTGAACTCGCGGCGCAAAATGCTCAAGTACTAAATCCACCAACTGCAAAGGTTCTAACATCCGGCCCATACCGACATCACCACAAGCTTGTTCGCCTGCTGCCGGGCCCCAGATGTAAAAATTACGTGTCTTTAATGTATCTATATTATGTTTGGTGGCTATATTTTTATACATCTGCTGATTCATAGCAGGAGCCACAGCCACTGGGGCATCAGTTGCCAGCACACAAGTGCTCAACAGGTCGTTGGCCAGACCATGAGCCAAGCGGGCAATTAAATCAGCCGAAGCTGGGGCTATGAGTAATAAATCGGCCCATTTGGCCAGCTCAATATGGCCCATAGCGGCTTCAGCAGCTGGGTCGAGCAAGCTGTTGGCCACCGGATTGCCGGATAAGGCCTGCAAAGTTAAAGGCGTAATAAATTCGCGCGCTGCGTCGGTTTGAATCACCCGTACTTCAGCGCCACGTTCTTTTAAACGGCGAATTAAATCGGCACTTTTGTAAGCGGCAATACCGCCGCTAATGCCTAATAAAATGCGTTTTCCTGCCAGTAATAGTGCCATGTCTGTCGCAGCAAAAAGTGGTTAAGTTGGCGTTAAGATAACACGGAAAGATGAAGGAAAACAAAAACTCAAGGAGGCGAAGATGAGTATCAAAAGCTGGCCTGAAGGTGAAAGGCCAAGAGAAAAACTGCTGGCGCATGGCGCAGAACATTTATCGGACGGCGAATTGCTGGCTATTTTTTTACGTACTGGTGTGGCTGGTATGGATGCGGTGGAATTGTCCCGCACTTTATTGCATCAGTTTGGTGGCCTTCGGCCTTTATTAGCAGCCAGTCAGGCGGACTTTTGCAAAGGTCACGGTTTAGGTCAGGCAAAATATGTGCAATTACAGGCGGTTATGGAGCTAAGCAGGCGCTACCTGGTGCAAAGCATGCAGCGTGATACTGTCTTTACTGAACCTGCTTTGGTGAAGCGTTATCTGCAACAAAGTTTAGCTTCGCAAAAACGTGAAGTTTTTATGTTGCTGTATTTAGACAGCCAACACCGGCTAATTTGCGCCGAGCCGTTATTTTTCGGCACTATTGATGCATCTCCTGTGTATCCGCGTATTGTAGTTCAGAGTGCTTTAGCGCATAATGCCGCCGCCGTTATTTTGGCTCACAATCATCCATCCGGAGTTGCAGAGCCGAGCCGTGCCGATCGGGTTATAACGGAACGCCTGACTCAAGCCATGTCTCTTGTCGACATTAAGTTGCTGGATCATTTTGTGGTAGGTGATGCAGAGGTTATTTCCTTTGCCGAACGCGGCTGGCTATAAAGGTCTGAAGTTTGGATGTGCAAACGATCGCCTGAACCGTACAGATTTGCTTGAATTTGATCAGGCTTTCGTGTATAAATTGCGCCCTTTCAGAAATCCGGGGCATTCTTCTTGGCCAGAAGGATGAACGAAGCTCGAGCTGAAGTAATTTTGGAGAAACATTGACATGTCTAGAGTGTGCCAAATCACTGGTAAGGGTCCGATGGTAGGTAACCGTCGTTCACACGCCAACAACGCAACTAAGCGCCGTTTCCTGCCTAACCTGCAAACTCACCGTTTCTGGGTTGAAAGCGAAAACCGTTTTGTGACTTTACGTATCTCCACTCGTGGTATGCGTATTATCGACAAAAATGGCATCGATACTGTTTTAGCCGATCTGCGTGCTAAAGGTCAGAAGGTTTAAGGAATTAAATTATGCGCGATAAAATTCGTTTAGTTTCTTCTGCTGGTACTGGCTTCTTCTATACAACTACGAAGAACAAACGCACCATGCCGGAAAAAATGGAAATCAAAAAGTTCGATCCTAAAGTGCGTAAGCACGTGATTTTCAAAGAAGCGAAAATCAAGTAATTGAACTTAAAAAACCCGACGCAAGTCGGGTTTTTGTTTTTTACGTCTGTATAAAACGTTTCGAGAACTATTAAGTAAAATTGTTCACAAAATAGCAGGACAGCTATTTTGCACAGCGTAAGCTGCCGAAGGCGAACATCATGGACGATGTGAGTGAAAATCGTTCCTTACGATTTTGTTATATCTACAGTAAATTCTTTCCTGTTACGTTTTTCTGGTTGTTCCGCCTGTCTCTGGTTTACACTGCTGTTTTTCTTCTGCCTCGGTTTTTATCTTTATGATCCGTTTAAGTCAAAAAGGCTGGAATAACGTTATGATTTACACAGTGGTGATTTTAGTCGCCCTGTTTATTGGTTTGCCTGAATACTTAAAACAAGCGCGTAACGAGCCTCAGCCACAACTTATTTCTGCAAGCCAGACTTTATTAGCTTTGCATTTTCCACAGCATCAGATTGAGCGGGCAGGGCCAAATTGGCGTTCACAACCTGCTTTACTGACTGAAGAGCAATTAACGGTTTTACTGCAGCATTGGCAACAAGCGACTTTGCCAGAACAATCTCCATTGAATCCAATCAATCCAGTGCTTGTGACCGAAGTGTCAGTCTGGCTGACTGGCAAACCTGCGCAGCAGCAATGGCAGTTGTATCAGGCGGGTGAGTATTATTGGTTAAAAGCTGTAGACACGGATCTGTGGTATCGCTTGCCACCAGATCATGCCGAGTTGTTATTTCCAGCCGTTTTACGTTGAGGGTGTTATGCCAGAATTACCAGAAGTAGAAGTCTCCCGTTTAGGCATTAGCCCCCATTTACAGCAGCAACGTATTGAAAAAGTGGTGGTGCGGCAACGCCAGCTGCGCTGGTTGATTCCGGATGAAGTGCTGCAGATTAGCCAGCAGCCTGTGCTTGATGTAACAAGAAGGGCGAAATACCTGCTGATCCATTTGCCAGATGGCGAATTGATTATCCACCTGGGCATGTCAGGTCATCTGAAAGTGGTGCCTGCAGTGACGCCAGCGGGGAAACATGACCATGTGGATATTTATTTGAGTAATGGTTTAGTGCTGCGCTTAAACGATACCAGACGTTTTGGTGCTGTGCTGTGGCAGCCAAAAGACACAATGCATACCCTGATGGCGAACTTAGGGCCTGAGCCTTTGCTGGGGGATTTCCATGCCGCTATGTTGCTGACCGCTTGTCAAAAACGCAGTAGCGCCATCAAACTGGTGTTGATGGATAATCATGTGGTGGTTGGTGTGGGTAATATCTATGCCAATGAAGCTTTGTTTCAGGCTGGTATTCATCCAAAAATGCCAGCGAATCAACTCAGCGCGGAAAAAGCTGAACTGCTGGTGCAGGTGGTGAAACAAATTTTGGCCAAAGCCATCACTCAGGGCGGTACTACTTTAAAAGACTTCAGCCAAACCGATGGCAAGCCGGGCTATTTTGCCCAGCAACTCCTGGTTTATGGTCGTGGCGGTGAGGAATGTTTCAGCTGTCAGACTGAATTAAAAGAGATACGTTTAGGTCAGCGCAGCACCGTCTATTGTCCGGCTTGTCAGGGCGAAGACTAGAAACTCTGTTTGGCCAGTACACGCCATTCCACGCCAGATAAATCGTCATCGCCGCCATAAGCTTTGGTCAGGTCGATATGGATCATGGTGCCGCGGCTGCTGTGGCTCGACAGCAAACGTATGCCGGCACCTATGCCATATAAGGTTTGATCGCCTGAACTGCCAGGTAAATCCGGGTTGTCACCCCAGGTGCGGCCCATATCAGCAAAAGTGGCGTAGCCTACATCAAAAATCTGCGCTATGGATAAGTTGCTGTAATAGCGGTATTCCATGGTGGCCAGCGCCAGGCGTTCACCTGTTTGATAATACAAAGGGAAAGCTCTTAAACCTGTGTCGCCGCCTAAACTCAAACGCTCATCACGAAATAAATCATTGCCATATTGGTAAGTCAGCTGACCGACCAGACTATGCTGCGGGTCAAACTTATGGATCCACAACATATGGCTTTTTATTAAGGTTTGGCTGAGGTCAGCCTGTTCCAGCTGACTGGCTGAGGCTGAGGTCAGCAAATAGTTATCTGCTGTTAATTCTGTGGCTTTATAGGCTGACGCTGTGACTTGCCAGCCTTGGTCGTCAGCGCCGAGCATAGGCGCCAGATAAGCCAGTTTTACATCAGCCTGCCAGCCTAAGTTGATGTCTTCTACCCGGTTAAACTGGTAGATATTAAACATCTGCCGGTAATCAGACTGCAAGTACTGCCAGGCCAGCCAAAACTGTGACAAATCCCGTTTTACCGGAGTACCAAACAAGGTGTCCGGTGTTTCTTCAAACTGTACTTCGTTGTGGGTAGCGCCAACAAAAACACGTTGTACCCAGTTATCAGCAGCAGATACTTTCAAACCACCCTGAATATCAAAGAACCTTTTTTGTTTCTGGAATTCGTTGGCTTCGTCGCCCAGCAGGTATTCGTTAATATCCTGACTGTCCTGATCCAGAGTCAGGGCAAAAGACCAGGGCGCATTCAGGCGATAAAAAGGTTTTTCTACCGCAATTAAATAGGATTCACCATCGGATTTGTCAGCGTAGCGGGTATTTAAACCCCAGTGGCTGCCAAACATATTAGGAGAGCTGAAATTCAGTAAGTAGCTGGTGCGTTCGCTGTCGTGTTCATAATCGAGGTTGATTTGGTTACCCGATCCGAACAGGTTGTCTTCGGCCAAACCAAAAGTGGAACGGCTTTCTCCGCCTTCCCGGCTGGCTGATATTTTGGGTAAAAGCGACCAGTTATCCCAGCTGGTAATGGTCACTATCACTTGTTGATCCGGGCATTGTTGAGTCACCCGTACTTCGACTTTACGCAAATAACCCCGTGTTCTTAGCAAACGTTCGGTTTCTGCCAGACTGGCAGCGTCAAGCGCATCACCGGTTTTAAATAACACATCTTCCTGCAAGGTCGCTTCAGTGGTGATGATATGAGTACGGTTGGCTAAGCGGTGGAACCAGTAGGTATTAGGTTGCTCTAAATCAAATACATCGTTGCGGACAAAACGCACTTCTTTAATAGTTTGTCCCTGATAGGCACTAAAATCAGCTTTATTTTCCACCGAAGAACACAACTCTGAGGCCTGAGTTGTGTTACTTAGACTAAGCAATAATACTGCTACAGCTGCTGTTAGCGGCTTCAGTAAACTAAGGCTATACATCTTCGGCATTCTCAACACTACAACATCCATTCTTGTTGATTGAGTTTTATCATGACACAATTTTCTGCAGAAGGCAGGAAAAAGGCTCAGATCATCTTTCAGGCCTTGTCCGCTACCCCCTGGATTTTTTGCTGTTGCTCATTCCGTAATAAAGTCAGGGTACTTTGGCTCAGGCTTAGCTCCCGCTGTGGAAATGGTAGATCAATGCCTTGTTGGTCAAAGGCCAGCTTAATTTCTTCCAGTAACGAGGTGCGCAATTCTCTGTAGTTTTCTTTCCTGGTCCAGACAGAAAATTGCAAATCCAGCGACGACTCGGCAAAACTTAAAAACTGAAATACAGGAACTGGTTCATCCAGACTTAGTGGATTTTGTTCAGCCACCTGCAGCAATACTTGCCGAACCTGACTGATATTTTCTTTGTAGGCCACGCCAATTTTCAGATCCAGCCGACGGATAGGAAAGCGGGTTAAGTTGGTCACTTCGGTTTTAATCAGGCTTTCGTTGGGAATACGGACAAAAAGGTTATCAAAAGTGCGCAATTTAATGGAAAGCAGGTCGATGGACAGAATTTCACCTGTAGTATTTCCCACCTGAATAGTATCGCCAATCTGAAAAGGCCGTTCGCCAATTAAAAATAAGCCACTGATCAGGTTCGACACTGAGGTTTGAGACGCAAAGCCGATAGCAACAGACAACACCCCGGCAGCGCCGAGTAATACACCTAAGTTAAAACCTAACTGCTTTAAACCGCTGGCAATAAACAAGGCCAATACCAGCCAGTACACCAGGCGACGACTTAAGCTGGCGTGATGCGGGCTAAAACGTTTTAAGCATACTTTGTAGATAGCACGCGATAACAAACTGGCAGCTAAAAAGCCAACAATAAACAACAGGCCTGCCTGCAGCAAAGAGAAAAACTTGTCGGAATCTAAATAGTTAATGATCAGGTCAATCATAAAGAACCTCTGCTTGCGGCATGAGCAAATAAATCACTAAAAGCACGGAATAAGCCATGTTTTTCCATAACCAAGCGGGGTTTGGCTAAACGCTCTGCGCCGTCTGAACCTGCGGGCATTTTTTTACTGATTTGTAATCGACTCAGCTCGGCGTCGTCATGATGATCCAATAGCACTTGATCTGTCCACAAGCTGCCGTCGGCAAGACCATACAAGGACAGATAAGGCACAGGTAAGCTGAGTTTTTCGATACTCATCATCTGGCTGGAGTTGTTTTTCACTGTGACAGGGGTAACAGCTTTGTGCACCCGTCTTGGCAGTTCTTCTTTGCTGTGTCTGGCCTGAGTTTTATCGGCATAACAGAGTTCGCCTACCTGGGTATTGGGACCAAACCAGGTGTCGGATAAGCGCTGACTTTGTACTTCCTGCAACAATAAAGCGGGTTGCTGTAATTCAATACGAATACTGACCGGACTACTGATATAAAAGGTGACTTGTTCGCCAGGCGGCACATAAACGGGCTGATGAGTTTTAACCACCACAGGCCGATCGGCCAACACAGGTTTCAGACAAAACTGCAGTGGTTCGTTTTCAAATACAAAACGGTTTGCCAATTGATGTTGTGGCCATTGAGCCAGCAGCTGTGATTCCACATGCTGGTGTTCTGCCTGCGTCAGCAGCTCTGTTGCGAGTCGCCATTCGCCCGCCTTACGTTGTAAAAAAATCTGTAAAGGCCCCAGCTGAATTTTACAGCTTTGTTCATTCAGCAGCGTTTGAGGTTGCCACCATAAAGCCTGATTTTCAGCAAACATGTTGTGTCCTTTTGACGTTCGGGTATAGCCTGAACTAAATCACGCACTTATAACCGTTATTAAGTTGAGGTTAAGTGGTTACAGGAGTAAAATGATGCTCGTTTTTCGCTGTATCAGCAATAAGTTAAGCCGATATTCCTTCCCATTTGCATAGGAGAGTTCCGTTTTTATGGACGTACCCAGTCACAGGCCTGGCCTGACATACAACTTAACCCTGTAGTTTTGCTGTAGACCGCTGGTTTGTCTGAACCTTGCGACTACGGCCCGTAGTTCGAGGTGAAAACATGGAACCCTTAGTTCTGATCCATACATTACGTGCTGCTCTGGAGAGCGGTGATTTCTCTGTATTGCATATTCGTTTGGCTGATACTCACGCAGCCGACTTAGCCGGTGCTTTGGCTGAATTTTCCACGGAACATCAGTGGCAACTATTGAGTTGTTTTCCGTTAAGCACACAAGCTGAAGTATTTAGCTATTTACCTGAATATCAGCAGGTTGAACTAGCGCATAACGTCAGTCGTCAGGATTTTACTCCTGTGATTCGTCAGATGTCGTCTGACGAACGAGCCGATTTATTTAATAAGTTGTCTGATGCACAAAAACAAGCTTTGTTACCCGCTTTAGCTCAGGCTGAGCGTGATGATGTATTAAGCTTGTCGGCTTATTCAGAAGGCACGGCTGGCGCCATTATGAGTTCGGATTACGCTATGTTGTCGCCGGACTTAACCGCCACTCAAGCCATTGAAGTGTTGAGAAACGAAGCGCCGGATAAAGAAACCATTTACCTGTCTTATGTGGTGGATCAAGACCGTATTTTGATTGGCGCTTTGTCGTTACGTGAGCTGATTCTGGCGCCAGCTTATGCGCTGGTCGATGACGTGATGAAACACGATCCTATTCACGTTCATGTTGATACAGCACAGGAAGAAGTTGCGTCACTGGTGGCTAAGTACGACTTAATTGCTATTCCTGTGGTCAATGCGCAAGGGCAGTTAGTTGGTATTGTCACCCACGATGACGCGATGGACGTAGCAGCGGCCGAAGCCACTGAGGATTTTCACAAAACAGCCACTATCGGCAAGCTGGAAGGCAGTGTCAGAGATGCCAAAATCAGCCTGTTATATCGCAAACGAGTGGTGTGGCTGGTGGTGCTGGTGTTTGGCAATATTTTCTCAGGCGCTGGTTTAGCTGCTTTTGAGCAAATTATTTCTGATCATATAGCCTTGCTGTTTTTCCTGCCGTTATTGATTGCAAGCAGCGGTAATGCCGGTGCTCAGTCTGGTACTTTGATGGTGCGGGCTTTAGCCACTGGCGATATTAAATTACGCCACTGGGGCAAGATGCTGGGTAAAGAAGTGCTGGTGGCCGGTTTATTGGGGATCACTATGGCTGTTGCTGTGTATGCGCTGGGCTATTGGCGTGGCGGGCTGGATATAGCGCTGGTGGTCGCTGCCACTATGATGATAGTGGTATTGGTTGGCAGTTTAGTGGGTTTGTCTTTACCCTTTTTACTCAGCCGTTTTGGTATGGACCCGGCAACCGCCAGCGGACCTCTGATCACCTCTATCGCCGACGTGGCTGGTGTAGTGATTTATTTCTCTATTGCCAGCTGGTATTTACCTGCTTTGGTTTAATTCGTAAGCCAGATCTGCATAAAGGTGTAGATCTGGCAATTGCCTGTCTGAAAAAAAGCCGTTACACTCCGCCGCGAACCAAGGGGTGCTTTTAGCTGAGACGCCGTCAAACGCGAACCCTTCGAACCTGATCCGGATCATACCGGCGGAGGGATGGTACTTCTGTATTCCTTTTGCTTTGGTGATCCTACTTTTCGATGTGGAGTAGAATCATATGTCTCGAGTTTCTTATTTATCCCTGGCCATTCTGGCCGCTTTATCCACAACTGTGAGTGCTGAAGAAAACCCTGCGTCCGAACAGGCTGTAGAGCGTATTCTGGTGCAAGGCGATTTTAGGCAGCAGCAGTTACAAAAGCTGCCTGGTAGTATTCTGGTATTGAGTCAGCAGGATATCAGTCGTCAGAACGCCCAGCATTTAGATGATTTGTTGCAACAAGCAGCCAACGTAAACTTTTCAGCTGGTGCGTCCCGTGGCCGTTTTTTACAAATTCGCGGCATAGGCGAGCGCAGTGAGTTTGTCGACAGCATCAATCCTTCGGTGGGTGTGCTGATTGATGGCATTGATTATTCAGCTTTAGGTGTCAGCTCTTTGGCTGATGTGCAGCAAGTAGAGATATTCCGCGGCCCTGAAGCCACACGCTTTGGTGCCAATGCCATGGCCGGTATGTTGAATTTAACTTCTAATGCTCCGAGCTTTGAAGGTGAAGGCCAGTTAAGTTCTACATTGGCTAACTACGATAGCTACCAGCTAAGCGGCGCTTACAGCAATGCGATCAACCAGCAGTGGGCTTATCGTGTGGCTGCTGATCATCAAAGCTCAGATGGCTTTATCGACAACAGCTTTCTCAATCGTGACGATACCAACAATATTGACGAAACCTCAGCCCGCGCTGCGCTGCGTTATCTGGCGACCACCGATCTGACGCTGGATTTTATTGGCCATTACCGTGATATCAATAATGGCTACGATGTGTTTTCTTTAGATCGCAACCGCACCACCTTATCGGATAAACCAGGGCAAGATGAGCAACAAAGCCGAGCTTTAGCTATCAAAGCGGATTACCAGGGGTTAAGTTGGGCTAATGTCTATACGCAACTCAGCGGCCTGACCGCAGATACCGACTATGGCTTTGACGAAGACTGGAGTTATGAAGGTATTCACCCTGATGGCTATGCCACAACAGACAGGTATTTACGGCAGCGTGATCAGTGGAGTCTGGAACAGCGTTTTTTAGGCAAAGAGCAGGCGAATTGGGTTGCCGGCTGGTATGCCAGTGGTCAGCAAACTGATTTAGAACGCCAATTCTGGAACTGGGATCTATGGCAGGCTGCGCAGTTTTTCAGTGATTTTAAACGCCAGAACCTGGCGTTATTTGGTGAGTGGACCAGCGATTTAGGGGATGGCTGGAGTTTAACCTCTGGCGCCCGTGCTGAACGTTATGACGACGAATACAGCGACAGCAATGGCATAGCTCAGCAAAACGACGAGCTGATGTGGGGCGGCAAACTGAGTTTAAGTTTAGCGCTTACCGATTCAACAAGCCTTTATTTGTTGGGGTCAAGGGGTTACAAAGCGGGTGGCGTTAATGGTGAAGCTCTGGGTAAAGCGCAGGGCAGTGGTCTGGATGAACTGGCAGATTATTTAAACAGCAAAGCCAATTTTTCACCTGAAACTTTATGGAATGCCGAGTTTGGTGTCAAAGGCAGTTCCGCTGATCAGAAGATCGTCAGTCGGGTGGCTTTATTTGCCATGTGGCGTGATGAGATGCAGGTCAATAGTTGGGTCACCCGTGACCAGTCCTTTATTGGTTTTATTGATAACGCAGCATCTGGCCGTAATCATGGGCTGGAAGTGGAAAGCCGGATTCAACTGACGGACAGCTGGACTTTGTTTGCCAATGCAGCCTGGCTTGACAGTGAAATCCGTGGTTTTGTCACGGAAGAGGGCGTAGATAAGACTGGCCGCGATCAGGCTCATGCGCCAAAGTATCAATACAGTGTCAACAGTGAGTGGTTACTGACCTCTGACTTGAGTTTTAATCTGGGCGTGCAGAGTAAAGCCGCGTTTTATTACTCCGACAGCCACGATTCCCGCTCAGAGCAAATGCATTTAGTGAATTTACGCCTGCAGTACCAGTGGGATGACGTGCAACTGGCGCTCTGGAGTCGTAATGCGCTGGATGAAGACTACGGCGTGCGGGGCTTTTACTTTGGTAACGACCCGCGTGATGGCTACGAGCCTCATACCTATGAACAATTGGGTGAACCACGCCGTATAGGTGTGACAGCCAGCTACCAGTTTTAATCACAGTTTAAGGAATTTTTGATGAAATTATCTATTGAAATCAGTAAGTACCCACTCACCAGTGATTACATAGAACCTATCAAAGGTTTTATTGAACTGTTAAATACTAACCCTAATGTGCTGGTGATCACCAATACGCTGAGTACGCAAGTCTTTGGCGATTACGACGAAGTGATGGCGTTGTTGCAGCAAGGCATTCGCTGGTCTTTTGAAACTTATGGCAAAGTCGTGTTTGTGGTGAAGTTTCTGCACGGTGATTTACGGCCATGACGGAATCCTGGTGGCAGCTGTTTAGCGGCTGGCAAACTTTGACTCAGCTGGAACTGGCGGCGACTTTGTCAGCGCTGGCTTATGTGCTGCTGGCGATGCGGCAAAGTTTATGGTGCTGGCCAGCAGCTTTGCTCAGCACCCTGTTATACACCCATATAATGTGGCATTCGGCACTGTTATCCGATGCGTTGCTGCAGCTGTATTATGCCGGTATGGCGTTGTATGGCTGGTACAGCTGGCGTCAGCAGAAACAGCAATTACCAGCAGGGCAATCGGGTATGACCGAATGGTCAGCCAGTACTCATCTGAACTTAATTGGCGGCACAGCTATAGCTGGATTGATATTGGGTTATCTGATGAGCCAGTACACTCACGCTGATTTTGCTTACATAGATGCACAAACCACAGCTTTTAGTGTGATGACCACTTATCTGGTGGCGCGCAAAGTGGTGTCTAACTGGTTGTACTGGGTGGTGATCGATGCCGTCTGTATTTATGTTTATATACAAAAACATCTGTATTTTACGACGGCACTTTTTGTACTCTATACCATCATTGCCTTGATCGGATTTTTTGTATGGCGCAGCAGCTATCAGCAACAACAGCAGACTCATCCCGCGTGATCTGGCATTTATGCCAACAGCTGGAGTTTTTTGCTGATCACAAGGCTGTGCTGCTCAAGCAACTTACCCAAGGCAAAAGAACCAGCTCCTATCAGGTGCAAACCGACAGGGGACATTATGTGTTACGGCATTATGGTCCTTCTGTATTGGGTGTATGCAGGCAACAGGAGTTACGTTGCCAGCATGCAGCAGCCGCCGCTGGACTGGCGCCGGCGCCTTTGTGTCTGAACAATCATCAGCGGATGCTGATCACTGAGTTTTTGCCTGATGCTCAAGCTCCTTCAGGTGTTTATATCCGGCAGAACCTGTCCGTCTTAGCGCAAAAGCTGGCGACTTTACATCAGTTGCCTGTGCAAACTGCTGTGCTCGATCCCTGGCTTTACTTACAACAACTGAAAAAACAGCTGGAGCCGCACTGGACAGCTGATGCAGAAAAAATCTGGGGGCCTTTGATCACTGCTGCCCGTGATCTGCAGTATTTTCAGGCCGACGTTGGCCTATGCCATATGGATTTGCATGCGCAGAATATGTTGCTGTGGCAGCAAAAGTTATGGTTGATTGATTTTGAGTACTGCCAGTTGGCGGATGTGGTCTTTGATTTAGTGGCATTGATAGTACAGTTTGATTTATCTGACACTGAGCAACAGCAACTACTGGATAGTTACAGAGCCTCCAGGGGCGCATCCTGCAGTGTGCAGTTATTGGAAAAAGTCGCTTTGGCTAAAGTGGTGTATTCGGGTTTTTGCTGGTTATGGTACTGGCAGGAAGAATTAGAAAATCAGGATCCCAGATACAAACAAGCCGCAGCAGACTGTTACCAGCTTTTACTGCGGCTTATTCAGAACTAAAAGGTTACAGACCGCCTAATCGCTCGGCCAGAATCTTGTAGCGTTTTACATCTTCCTCATCAAACACAGGTTTGCCTTGTTCATCTTTGCCATTGGCAACCAACAGGTTTTCGCGGGCCAGACGCTCGACGCGGATTTCCTGAATACCTAAAAAGGCGGCGACTTGTGCAACGTTGAGTATTGCCATAATGAATTCCTGCAGTAATTACTTCAATTAAGTTAAGCTGATATTTTTGTTTTTGTGAATAAAGTTCAAACAAGCACAGATGTTTTACTCACTTTTTTGCAGAGTGACAACTCAGTACACTGCGAATTTTGTGTTTTTTTGTTTTTTTCTTTGCTTTATGTTGGTTACATCCTGTTTTCATCAGCAAAAGTTGGTTTTTAGCAAAATAAAGTGACGACTCTGGTGCTGGTCTTTTATTTATTCCTTTAGTCTCATTGCCACCGTAATCTGTCTGGACAAAAACGGGTGCTCTAGGTATAACAAACTGAACTACCTGATAATTTCTGTGCTAATTGTCATCACCTTTACACAGAATTGAACTATGGTAAATAACAAAACATAAATCCAACATGCAACAATTCGAATTTGGGTAAACACTATGAAACCATCAGGCATGGCTTTGGCCTTGTACAATAACTTTCTCGGGCAGGCGCCAAACTGGTACAAACTAAGTATCATCGCTTTTCTTTTTATTAACCCCATTCTGTTTTTGCAAAACCCCTATATAGCGGGTTGGGCTTTAGTGGTTGAATTTATTTTCACTCTGGCAATGGCGCTGAAATGTTATCCATTGCAGCCTGGTGGCTTATTGGTGTTGCAGGCCATAGTGATGGGCATGACCAGTACCACTAAGGTGATGCATGAAATTGAAGTGAATATCGAAGTAATTTTGCTGCTGGTCTTTATGGTGGCAGGTATTCACTTTGTTAAAGACCTGCTGTTGTTTGTCTTTACCAAGCTGTTGATCCGGGTGCGTTCAAAAACCAATTTGTCGTTGGCCTTTGTCTGCATGGCCGCGTTTTTATCTGCCTTTTTAGATGCGTTAACAGTAGTTGCTGTGATTATTGCCGTAGGTATAGGCTTTTATGCGATTTACCACAAAATATCCTCAGGCAAAAAGTTCCCTGACCCACATAACCACAATGAAGATACTGACGTTGCTGAACTGTCCCGCGCTGACTTAGATGCATTTCGTGGTTTTTTACGTAACTTGTTGATGCATGCTGGTGTAGGTACTGCCTTAGGTGGCGTATCCACTATGGTCGGCGAGCCGCAAAACCTGATTATTGCTGAAGCTGTAGGTTGGGGGTTCGGCGAGTTTGCTTTACGTATGGCTGCAATCAGTGTTCCAGTGCTTATCGCGGGTTTACTGACAACTATAGTGCTGGAAAAATTCCGTTTATTTGATTTTGGTGTGCGTTTGCCAGTCGCTGTACAGGACGTATTGATTGCTTATGACAACTACCAGACTGAACGTATGACGGCCTCTGATATCAGTAAATTATGGGTGCAAAGCATTATCGCCATTTTACTGATTATCTGTTTAAGCCTGCATTTGGCCTCTGTTGGTTTAATAGGCTTAATGGTGATTATTCTGGCCACTACTTTCTGTGGTGTGACAGATGAGCATGCTATTGGCAAAGCCTTTCAGGAGGCTTTACCTTTTACCTCTTTATTGGTGGTGTTTTTTGCTGTGGTCGCCGTCATTATCGACCAGCATTTATTTAAACCTGTGATTGATTTTGTGCTGACCTTTGATGGCCAGGAACAAATGGCAGTGCTGTTTTTGGCCAATGGTTTGTTATCCATGGTCAGTGACAACGTCTTTGTTGGCACTGTCTACATCAATGAAGTCAAAGCCGCATGGCAGGCTGGTACTATCAGTCGTGAACAGTTTGAAATGCTGGCAATAGCCATTAATGCGGGAACCAATCTACCAAGTGTAGCCACACCTAATGGTCAGGCTGCGTTTTTGTTCCTGCTGACCAGCGCTCTGGCTCCACTCATTCGTTTGTCCTATATGAAAATGGTATGGATGGCTGTGCCTTACACTATAGTGCTGGCCATAGTAGGTTTATTGTGCACCACCTTCTTGCTGCCTGAAGTGACCCATTGGATGTATGCAGCGGGTTGGATCCATCATTATGATGCCGCAGCGGCTGCCGCAGCAGCAGCGACAGGACATTAAGTTGTTATGGATCAGAGGGGTATTCCTCTGATCCTTTGTTTTTCCCACTTCAGCTTGTCATCCACCAGAACGTCTGGACAGCCCGTAGTCAGACAGGTATAAAGTACAGCATGTATACCCTTCTTACTTGAAGCTGCAGCTTTGTTGACTGCGTGCTCTCGCCCCAGTCACATAGGACTACTATGCTCCTGGGGTCTCGCACACTTGTCGCCTCCCTGCAACTCCAATTACTTTGGGTATAGAATTTTAAGGGTATTTCACCCTCTGTCTGGCGCAAAAAAGTTGATTGCTTGCCACACTGCTTAGGTCGTTTTCTTTGTTGATGAAAATGAACGCCATTAAGCCTGCAAAGAGGACGCAATTACATGATTGAACTTCTATTTTTAGTTTTGTTCCCCTTAATAGGCTCCTTAGTGCCAGTGCTGACAGCTCGCTGGTCTCGTAGCTATAGCACCTTAGCCACAGCAGTATTACCTGCTGCTGCATTAGCCCTTGTGTTGCATCTGGCCCCAGCAGTATTTTCCGGTGAAACCTTATTTTATAAATTGCCATGGGTCGAAGCTTTGGGCTTGTCCTTAAGTTTCCGTTTGGATGGTTTATCGCTGCTGTTTGTATTTTTGATCCTGGGTATTGGTTTACTGGTGATTTTATACGCCCGTTATTATCTGGCCGCTAAAGATTCGATGGCGCGTTTTTACGGCTTTTTAATGCTGTTTATGACGGCCATGCTTGGCATAGTGTTGTCGAATAACTTAATACAGCTCTGGGTATTTTGGGAGCTAACCAGCATCAGTTCCTTCTTACTCATTAGTTTTTGGTGGCACAGAGCCGATGCGCGGGTTGGCGCCCGTATGGCATTAACCATCACTGGCTTTGGTGGTTTGGCTTTGTTGGCCGGTATTTTATTGATTGGTCAGGTGTTGGGTAGTTTTGAGCTGGATGTTGTATTGTCTCAAGCGGATCTGTTGCAGCAGCATAGCTTATATCCGGTGATTTTAATTCTGGTGTTGTTGGGGGCTTTTACTAAATCTGCCCAGTTTCCGTTTCATTTCTGGTTGCCTAATGCGATGTCGGCTCCAACCCCAGTCAGTGCTTATCTGCATTCGGCTACTATGGTCAAAGCCGGTATTTTTTTGCTGGCGCGGATGTATCCGTTATTAGCCGGCTCAGATTTATGGTTCTTACTGGTCACCATTACCGGTATGACAACTCTGTTGGTGGGCGCTTATCTGGCTTTGTTCCAGCACGATTTAAAAGGCTTACTGGCCTATTCGACCATTAGTCATTTAGGTTTGATTACCCTGCTGTTGGGGTTAGATACAGATCTGGCCACAGTGGCGGCTATTTTCCATATCATTAATCACGCTATTTTTAAGGCCTCGTTGTTTATGGCCGCCGGTATTATCGACCATGAATCCGGTTCGCGGGATATGCGTAAACTGAACGGTCTCTGGCAGTTTATGCCCGTCACAGCGACTCTGGCGATGGTGGCTTCTGCATCTATGGCTGGAGTGCCTTTACTCAATGGTTTCTTATCCAAAGAAATGTTCTTTGCGGAAACTTTGCACCAGGACGTATTAGGCGCTTTGTCCTGGCTGATCCCTGTATTGGCCACGCTAGCTGCCACTTTATCTGTGGCGTATTCCGCCCGTTTTATTCATGACGTATTTTTTAATGGTCAACCAAAGGGCTTACCCCACACTCCACACGAACCCCCTCGTTATATGAGGGTGCCGGTCGAAATTTTAGTAGCACTTTGTATTTTGGTGGGTTTAGCTCCGCAGTACGTAGTGGGAGATTTACTGGCTGTTGCGTCCAGTGCTGCGTTAGGCGGACCTTTGCCTGAATACAGTTTGTCGATTTGGCATGGGGTGAACTTGCCGCTGATGATGAGTGTGATGGCGATGACTTTAGGTATTTTGTTGTACTTGAACCGCAAACACTTGTTTCGTTTCCAGGCCGAGTTGCCAGAGCTGAACCCTTTGCTGTTGTTTGAGCAAAAAATAAAAGCATTACTGAATTCTGCGCAAAAATGGCATCAGAAGTTTGAGTCTTCTGAGTTGCAACGCTATTTGTTGTGGATGTTCTTGATTGTTATAGTTCTGCTGATTTGGCCGCTACAGCAAATGGGCCAGTTTACGCAGCATAACGCTATGTTACCTGTAGATGGACTGATGTTAACTGCTGTGCTGGTCGCTATCATCGCCGCTTTTGCAACCGTATTGTGTCAACGTCAGCGTTTATTGGCCTTGGTGATGATTTCTATCGTCGGTCTGGTTGTGACGCTAATTTTTGTGCGTTTTTCAGCACCGGATCTGGCGTTAACTCAATTGTCTGTTGAAGTGGTGACCATAGTGTTGCTGATGTTGGCGCTGTTTTTCCTGCCGCATAAAATCAGCAGAGCATCCAATGCTGGACGGCTGATCCGTGATGGAGCCATCGCCTCTGTCTGCGGTGTGGTGATTGGCAGTTTAAGTTATGCCATGATGCTGGAACCGCAGCAGCGGATCTCCGACTTTTTCCTCGCTAATGCCAAAACGGGCGGCGGTGGCTACAACGTGGTTAATGTCATTCTGGTCGATTTCCGCGGTTTTGATACCTTGGGCGAAATTACCGTATTGGGTATTGCCGCTTTAGGGATCTTCAAGTTATTAACCCGTTTACCTTTGTTTAAACCCAGTTCAGACGCAGAAGGACGGCAATGGGCGCTTGATAAACATCCTATGCTGCTGGCTGTAGTGTCACAGGCCTTATTGCCTTTAGCGCTGCTGGTATCGGTGTATATTTTTTTCCGCGGTCATAACTTACCTGGTGGCGGATTTGTGGCGGGTTTAATCACGGCGATCGCTATTATTTTGCAGTATGTGGCTCAAGGCGTGGATTGGGTAAAACAGCGGCTTACTCTGGAATACCACAGGCTGGTTGCGGTAGGTGTGATGATTTCCGCCCTGACAGGCGTCGCCAGTTGGCTGTTTGAACGACCTTTTTTAACCTCATGGTTTGATTACTTCCAGTTACCGCTTTTAGGCGAAATTGAGCTGGCCAGCGCTATTGCTTTTGATTTAGGGGTTTATCTGACCGTAGTGGGGTCTACACTGATGATTTTGGCCAATCTGGGCAAAATGACCACGGACCACAGACCTGTGCATGAGGGGCAAAACTAATGGAATTACTGGTTGCAATCATCATAGGGGTTTTAACCTGTAGTGCTGTGTTTTTGATTTTACGGGCCAGAACCTTTGCCGTGATGCTGGGGCTGACGATGTTGTCTTACGCCGTTAACTTATTCATTTTTGCCAGTGGTGGCTTAAAGATGGGCGCTGGCGCTGTGCTTAAAGCGACGGAGGACTATGCGGACCCTTTACCACAGGCTTTAGTTTTAACAGCCATAGTCATTGGTTTTGCGATGACAGCTTTTTTGGTGGTGCTGTCTATCAGAGCCCGGGCTGATTTAGGCAATGATCATGTCGACGGCAAGTTACCCGTGGCGAAAAATACCCGACAAGGGGCTTCATCATGAACCATCTGATCATTCTGCCCATTCTCTGGCCTTTACTGGTGGCTTTACTGACGATGCTGCCGCCTTTTGATCAGAACCTGTTATTACGCCGCTTTTTAAGTGTCGGAGGCTCTGCGGTATTGGTGTTGTTGAGTGTGCTGCTGGTGATGCAAAGCACAAACGGCCCGGCCCAACTCTATCAGCTGGGCAACTGGCCTGCGCCTTTTGGCATCAGCTTATTGCTGGATCAGCTCAGCAGTTTAATGTTGTGTCTGACCTCTGTTTTGGCTTTAGCTGCCAGTTTATATGCCAGCAGCGGTGAAGATGAAAACGGTCCTTTTTTCCACGCTTTATTGCATTTCCAGTTGATGGGTATCAACGGTGCTTTTTTAACAGCCGACTTATTTAACCTTTTTGTATTTTTTGAAGTGCTGTTGATTGCCTCTTACTCTTTGCTGATCCATGGCGGTGGTAAAGCAAAAACCAAAGCCGCAGTGCATTATGTAGTGTTAAATCTGGTGGGCTCTGCTTTGTTTTTATTTGCACTGGCGCTGATTTATGGTGCGTCAGGCACCTTGAATATGCTGGACTTAGGCACCAAAGTGGCGACCTTATCCGACACTCAACTGCAGCTATTGCAGGCGGCAGTCGCATTGCTGTTGGTGGTATTTGGTTTAAAAGCTGCGGTGATGCCTTTGCATTTTTGGTTAGGCAATGCCTATTCTTCCGCTTCGCCTGCAGTGGCTGCCTTGTTTGCCATCATGACCAAAGTGGGCATTTATAGTTTATTACGTGTTTTTGCTATGGTACTGCAGGATGCAGGTTTTGTTGCCAGCTGGGTTTTCCCTGTGTTGTGGTGGACAGGCTTACTGACCATAGTGATGGGTGTGTTAGGTGTGTTAGCCAGTGAAGACTTGCGCAAAATGGCCAGCTACCTGGTGATCGTATCAGTAGGGGCCTTGATCGCTATTTTATCTTTAGGCACACCAGAGTCCGTGCAGGCCCTGTTGTATTATCTGGTGCATTCGACACTGGCAACAGCTGCTTTATTTTTACTCGCTGATTTGATTGCTAACCAGCGTGGCAAATCTGGCGATCGGCTGGTAAATGGCCGAAAAATTGCTCAGCCAGTGTTACTTGGTACGGCTTTTATTGTCGTGGCGCTGAGTATAGTGGGAATGCCACCATTTTCTGGTTTTATCGGCAAGCTATTACTGTTGCAGGCCGTGCCTCAAGGTAGTGCCATGTTGTGGTACTGGTCCTTTTTATTAGGCAGCAGTGTGGTGTTACTGATTGCTGTGAGTAGAGCGGGTAGCATTCTGTTCTGGCAGGTGTCAGGCTCTGATGTCGAAGCCCGTCTGGCTGGAGGTCGCCGTAGTACAGCCTTACTGCTTTTGGTGCTGGCCAGCCCTTTGTTAAGCCTGTTTGCCGGACCATTAACGGCCTGGTGTCAGGCTGCTGCCGTGCAGTTACAGCAAATTGCTAACCTAAGTCCGGGAGCCTTCTGATGCTGTCTTTGAAGAACTGGTGGCCAACCCCTGTCCGTAGCCTGTTTTTGTTTCTGGTCTGGTTGTTACTGAACAACAGCGTGGCTCTGATCCATCTGTTTTTTGGACTGCTGTTGGCCTGGTTGATCCCGTTGCTTATCCATAAATTCCGCCTGATCCAGCCTGGTATTAAAAAACCGGGTCTGGCTTTTACTTATGGCCTTATGGTGCTGTGGGACATTGTTATCGCTAACCTGCAGGTGATCCGGTTGGTGCTTGGCCCGAACAAAAGGCTAAGGCCTGCTTTTGTCATGGTGCCACTGGATTTAACAGATAACCTGGCCATTACCATTCTTGCAAGCACAGTATCTTTAACACCAGGCACAGTCAGTGCTGATGTGTTGCCACTGAATGCAGAAGGTGCAGAGCAGCGTTTTTTGCTATTGCATGTGCTGGATTTAGCGGATGAAGCGCAACTGATTGAGCAGGTGAAACTACGTTATGAAGCACCATTAAAGGAGATATTTTAATGCTGACTTTAATACTTCAAGGTTGTTTTGTAGTGGTGGGTGTGGCGCTGGTGCTGAATTTATATGCCGCTATTCGCGGGCCTTCAGTGGTGGATCGTTTGTTGGCACTGGACACTATGTATATCAATAGCATCGCGCTACTGCTGCTGTACGGGATTTATCTGGGCACCAGTTTAAATTTCGAAGTCGCTTTGCTGATCGCTATGTTAGGTTTTGTCAGCACTGTGGCCGTGTGTAAGTTTTTGCTGCGCGGCGATATCATTGAATAAGTCAGCGAATAAGGAGTAACAGATGAGCATGATTGAATGGCTGGTGGCACTCTTGGCTGTGGCGGGTTCGTTATTTGTTTTAATGGGCTCGGTGGCGCTAGTGAAGCTACCGGACTTCTACACCCGTTTGCATGGCCCGACCAAAGCCACAACTTTAGGCCTGGGGGCTTTGGTGTTGTCTTCCATGGTTTATTTTAACTTCGTCAAAGGCGAGCTGAGTTTGCAGCAACTGCTTATCGCGTTGTTTTTATTTATCACAGCACCTATTACAGCCCATATGTTGATTAAAGCGGCTTTGCATTTAAAGCTGGATAGTGCCAGGCAAACATCAGGACAACAAAAAGCAGATCTTTAGTGAGATCTGCAGCAGGGCCTATTAGTTTTCTTCGTCGAAACCGTTTTCAATCAAAGCCACCACTGCGTTCAGCGCTTCTTGCGCCTGAGTGCCTTCGGTACAAACTTCCAGTGTTTTACCTTTGCTACTTGCCAGCATCAATAATGCAAGCACACTGCTGGCGTCGGCTGTCTGTCCTTCCTGCTGCAATTCAATTTTGGCATCAAACTGGCGGCATAACTGCACCAGTTTAGTGGCAGCCCTGGCGTGTAAACCCAGTTGATTGACTATGGTTACGGTCTGCTGAAGTTTATCGGCCATGATGTCTTACCAATTCGCGGTGACGGATTTGTACATCTTCGCGCTGTAAACGGTAACTTTCAGCCAAAGATTCAGCAATATAAACAGAACGGTGTTGTCCGCCGGTACAGCCTATGGCGATCGTCAGATAACTGCGGTTATTGCGTTCTAAATGCGGTAACCAGGTGCCGATAAACTGATTAATTTGCCAGATATACTGAGCCACTACCGCCTGTGACGACAGGTAGTTTTGTACAGGTTTATCCAGTCCCGTCAGGATTTTCAGTTCGGGTTCCCAATGTGGATTCGGCAAAAAGCGCGCATCAAATACATAGTCGGCATCTTTGGGAATACCGTATTTAAAACCAAACGATTCGAACAAGATCACCAGACGACCGGTTTTCTGCCCCAGGATACGCTCCCGCAGCTGTTCAGCTAGCTGATGTACGTTCAGCTCTGTGGTATCCAGGTATAAATCTGCACGGCTAGAGATAGGGTCCAGCAGCTGCTGCTCGCGTTGTATGGCTTCATCCAGCGACATGGCCTGGTGTGATAACGGATGCAGGCGACGGGTTTCGCTAAAACGTTTAATCAGGCTGGTATGGTCGGCGTCGAGGTAAAGAATGGTCAGGTCAACTTTGTGCGGCAGGTACGACAGAATATCGGTCAGCTCATCAGGGTCTTGTGGCAAGTTGCGCACGTCGATACTGACAGCAACCCGTTCATACTGACCCATGACCGCGTTAGCTAAAGTCGGCAACAAATTAACCGGGATGTTATCTACACAATAATAACCAAGGTCTTCCATGACGCGCAGGGCAACAGATTTGCCCGAACCCGATCGACCACTGACGACCAGTAACTTCATTTTGCTATCACCTGTTCAGCTCCCACCATCAGCAATTGATACAAATCATGGTTGGTAGCGCTGTGACGGATTTTTTTGGTGAAGTCTTTCTGACTGAGCATCCGGGCTATGCCGGACAAGGTGGATAAATGCGTCTGACATTGATTTTCCGGGATCAGGATGGCACAAAAAATATCCACGGCCTGGTTATCAATAGCATCAAACTGTATTGGATCCTTGCTGACCACAAACACCAGTAAAGGGGTAGTGACGTTTTTTAATTTGCCATGCGGAATAGCAATACCACCGCCAATACCTGTGGAACCGAGTTTCTCACGGCTCATCAGGGCTTCGAGTATGTTGTACTCAGGAACTTCCGGTAAACGCTGATGTGCCAGTTCAGCTATGTATTCCAGAATGCGTTTTTTACTATTAAAAAGGACCGCACTCTTGGTGCAGTCCTCCGATAACATTGAGCTCAGGTTCATAGTTTCAGAATCAATGACGAGAAATTTTCTCTTTATGTTTAATAACTTGGCGATCCAGTTTATCGATAAGCTGGTCTATCGCAGCGTACATATTTTCGTCTTCCGATACAGCGAATACTTCACCTCCGTTGAGGTGTATCTTAGCCTCTGCAATCTGCTTCAATTTTTCCACGTTCAGCACTACATGTACATTATTAATATGATCAAAATGACGTTCAAGTTTGGAAAATTTGCTATCTACATACTCTTTCAGTGCTTCAGTGATTTCTACATGACGACCAGTTAAGTTGATTTGCATAGACTCTTCCTTCTTAGTAGAGCTGTTAAAGCAAGCTCTTGCGCTGATTAGACGGCGGAATAAACAAGGCTTCACGATACTTGGCAATGGTACGCCGTGCGACATTAATCCCTTGTTCTGACAGTATTTCTGCCATCCTGCTATCACTTAAAGGTTTGGCAGGATTTTCCGCCGCCACCAATTTTTTAATAAAGGCGCGGATTGCGGTAGATGAACACTCACCGCCACTCTCTGTACTTACATGACTGGAGAAAAAGAACTTAAGTTCAAATATTCCTCTGGGAGTGTGCATATATTTTTGTGTAGTAACACGGGAAATTGTTGATTCATGCATTCCCACCATCTCAGCAACATCGTTTAACACCATGGGCTTCATGGCTTCTTCGCCGTGCTCAAAAAAGGCCTGTTGCTGCTGTACTATGCAGTTGGCTACTTTGAGTAAAGTTTCGTTGCGGCTTTCCAGGCTCTTTAAAAACCACTTAGCTTCCTGCAGGTGGGAGCGGATAAACTGACCATCGGATGCGTTACGGGCGTTACGTGACATGGCGGCATATTGCTCGTTAATTCTGATCTTTGGCATCGCATCAGGATTTAACTCGACCATCCAGCGTCCTTTAATTTTCGCTACCGACACATCAGGGATCACGTACGACTGCTCTTGTCGAATCACATCTGCCCCTGGCCGTGGGTTCAGGCTGTGAATAAGCCGCATCACTTCTTTTAAGTCGTCTTCTTTGAGTTTAGTCACACGCATCAGAGAACGGAAATCTCTGTTGGCTAAAAAGTCAGTATATTCTTTAATAATATGCCGTGTTTCAGCCAGATAGGGGGTTTTAGGGTCAAATTGGCGTAACTGCACCAATAAGCACTCCTGAATAGTGCGTGCACCGACACCTACAGGGTCGAATAACTGAATACGTTTGATCACAGCTTCAACTTCATCGGCTTCCACATCGGGCATGCCAAGAGATTCCAGAATTTCTTCTGCGTCTATCGTCAGTAAACCGTTTTCGTCTATGGCTTCAATGATAATTTCGGCGATGGTGCGGTCTGTGTCTGAAAAAGGGGTCAGCTGCATTTGCCAACGTAAATAGTCTTGCAATGTTTCGCTGGTTTCGCCCTGAAATACCGTGTCTTCATCGCCATTGAAGTTATTGGCACCAGCGACCGGAGCAGCGCTGACTAAATCGTCCCAGTGGTTGTCCAGCGGTAAGTCTTCTTTGATATTTTGCTCGGACATTGCTTCGCTGCTGTCCTTTACCTCGGGCTCGTAATGCTCATCATGGCTGCTGTCGTAGTCGGGGGCATCAAACTCGGCACCGTGATTTAAGTCTTTAGAGGAAGGTTCCTGAAACACAGCATAGTCATCTTCAGCTTCAAGCAATGGATTAGCATCCAGCGCTTCCTGAATTTCCTGTTGCAGTTCAATAGTAGACAATTGCAGCAGTTTAATGGCTTGCTGCAATTGAGGAGTCATTGTGAGCTGCTGACCAAGACGAAGTTGCAGAGACGGTTTCATGTACTTCTTATTTTCTCCAAACAACCCTATTCGGATGTTGTTTTTAAACTATAACCTGAATTGCTCACCAAGGTAGACATCACGGACTTGTTGGTTTGCTAAAACCTCAGCCGGGGTACCTGCAGCAATCAGTTCTCCATGACTTACAATATAGGCAATTTCACAGACATCAAGGGTTTCGCGCACATTGTGGTCGGTGATAAGCACCCCTATGCCTCTTTGGCACAGATGCTGAATAATTTTTTTAATATCTAACACTGAAATAGGATCAACACCAGCAAAAGGTTCATCCAACAGGATAAATGCCGGATCTGCGGCCAATGCTCTGGCTATTTCCACCCGGCGACGTTCACCACCGGATAAACTCATACCAAGGCTATTACGGATATGACCTATATGAAATTCTTCCAGCAGCGCATCGGCTTTCTCTTCACGCTGCTCTTCCGTTAAATCTTTGCGATGTTGCAAAATGGCCAGCAGGTTGTCGTATACCGTCAGTTTACGGAATATCGAGCTTTCCTGCGGCAGATAGCCAATGCCTGCGCGGGCACGGGCATGGATAGGATCAAAGGTGATCTCTTTGTCATCCAAAGTGATTTTGCCTTTATCGGACGGCACTAAGCCAACAATCATATAAAAGGTCGTAGTTTTACCTGCGCCATTCGGGCCCAGCAAACCTACAATCTGACCAGCATTCACTTCCAGACTAACGTCTTTGACCACCTGACGGCCTTTATAACTTTTGGCCAGATGGGACGCGACTAACTTCATTATTCTTTTCCTTCCTGGCTGAATACAGTGGTGACCCGTTCGGTTTTTTTACCGTCAGACTCCGCTTCCAGCTCTTGTTTCTCAAGGTTGTATTTAATCACTGCACCTTGCACCATGCTGCCATTTTGGCTGAGTTCAGCGCTGCCAGTCAGCACCAGCGTGCCATTGGCTACGTCATAGCGGATTTCATTGGCACTGGCTTTAATTGGCTTATCACCGTCCAGCATTTGCGAATAGGTGGCAGGTTGACCTGAGGCGATAAAGACTTCTTTGCCTTTACCTGCGCTGGCAATGACTTCTAGCTTGTCGGCTTCAATCAATAAGCTACCTTGTTCAACTTTGACGTTATCAACAAAGGTCATGACTTTGTCTTTAATCGAACCAAACTGACGGTCAGAACCAACCTGAATTTCTTTTTTGAAGTCATCAGGACCAGCCAGACAAAATCCGCTGAATGTGATGAGAACGCTGAGTAAAATAATGTTACTTTTCATTGTAATAAACCGTTTTAGTGTGCTTTTTCAGCTCTATATTTTGTGCGTTCAAATCGGCCAGCATGCCTTGGCCTGTGATCTGAAAACCTAATCCAAAAATCCGCACCTGTTCGTTCGATTGCAGCGTATTACTGTTAAACAGCAGCTCAACTGCATTGGTTTCTATTCGGGTAAAGAGTGGGTCTGTCGACATATTGCGCAGCTCCACTCTGTGTTCAAGAATGAGTTTATCATCAGGATAAAGCACTGCCTGTTCGCTTGTCACTTGCCATAATGGCACTTTTTCCTGATAAATGGTGTAGATAGGGAAATCAAACTGCAAAAAACCAAAACGTTCGAAGTGTTCCATACGCTGAGCACGGATTAAATCCGACAAATGGCCTTCTTTATCGTAAATCATTCGGGTCAGGTCCTGCGCCACATAGTCAGGTTGATTATCCTGATTGGACGGGGTTCCACTTTGCTCTTGATCCAGCAGTTGCCAGCTATAAAAGCCAGCTGCCGCCGCGACAATAAGCAATAACCAGAGAAATTGACGGATCATGTGCTGCTTCCTGAAAATTCAGCAAATTTGCCCTGACTGGTCAACAGCAAATCACAGAGTTCACGCACTGCACCAAAACCACCTGGTAATTTACAACGGTAATCTGCATGCAATGCAAGGTAAGGGTGAGCGTCCTGCACCGCAACACTTAAACCACAATGCTGCATTACGGCCCAATCCGCCAAATCATCGCCAATAAAGGCAATTTGTGACGCTTCGAGTGCCAGTTTTTGTTGGAGTTCAGCAAAAGCTGCGAGTTTATTTTCCTGACCCTGATAAATGTAAGGCACAGTTAAGGAGGCCATACGTTGCTGTACTATCTCTGACCGACGACCTGTGATCACTGCCACTTCAACACCAGCGTGACGTAAGGCTTTAATGCCGTAACCATCGCGGGTGTGAAAAGCTTTGAGCTCTTCACCCTGATTCCCCAGATAAATACGGCCGTCGGAAAACACACCATCGACATCACAAATCAACAAGCGAATGTGCCGGGCTTTCTGTTCCAGCTCCGGGCTGATGGCCTGATACATTTGTGTAAATAAAGACGACATCAGAGCACTCCGGCTTTTAATAAGTCATGCATATTCAGAGCACCGACAGGCTCCTGTTGCTCGTTGACCACTATTAAACCATTAATTTTGCGTTGTTCCATGATTTGTAAGGCTTCTGCCGCCAGCATAGCAGGTTTAGCAGTAATACAGTTTCTGGTCATCAGGCTGGCAATGCTGGCTTTATGTAAATCAACTTGTTGATCCAGTACACGGCGCAAATCACCATCGGTAAATAAGCCTGCCAATTTGCCGGAGTCATCCACAATAGCTGTCATGCCGAGACCCTTGCGGGATATTTCCAGCAGCGCTTCTTTCAGACTGACCTGCTGGTGTACCACAGGCAAGGCATCGCCAAAATGCATCACATCTTCCAGCCTTAACAATAAACGACGGCCCAGACTGCCACCCGGATGAGATAAAGCAAAATCATCAGCAGAAAAACCACGAACATCCAAAAGAGCAACGGCAAGCGCATCACCCATAGCTAAAGTGGCTGTGGTACTGGCGGTTGGTGCTAACCCTAAAGGGCAGGCTTCCTGTTCAACGCGAACACAAACATGCACATCGGATAAGCTGGCTAAAGTCGATTCAGGACGGCCTGTCATTGCGATCATTTTGATACCACGGCGTTTCAGCACTGGCACGATCGTCAGAACTTCTGCAGTTTCACCTGAGTTGGAGATAGCCAAGACTATATCGTCCTGGGTGATCATACCCAAATCGCCGTGGCTGGCTTCGGCCGGGTGAACAAAAAAAGAAGGAGTGCCGGTGGAGGCTAAGGTGGCCGCAATTTTATGAGCTATATGGCCGGATTTACCCATACCAATCACAATGACCCGACCTGTACAGTCAAACATCATCTGGCAAGCCAAATTAAAACTCTCGTCTATGTAGGCGGCAAGTTGGGTTACTGCGGCTGCTTCAATCTGCAGTACCTGCAGAGCCTGAGGGCGAAAGTCCAGAGTCATGCAAAAATCCCCATCAATTAGTCGGTGCCAGCTTTTTTTGGATCCCAGGTTCTGTGGAAAGGATCCAGTAAGAAAATCTGTTAGATCATTTAGATAGCTGAAACATTAAGCTGCGATTCATTTTCAGCGCGGCACACTTTGCGGCCATACACAGAGGCTGATATTTTCGTGCTTATTAGGCTCAAATGCAAAAGATTACGTAAAACAATCGAATTATTCTGTTTTTGCAATCAGTTGTTACTATTTTTTATAAGGTTGTCGGGGCGAAAAACCTATACAATGACAGACCTTTACTGGATCGCGTGGCTTGAAGTCGCAGTTGTGCATAGGTATATTGCGCGCCTTTAATTTTAGCCATGTGCGCTACTCTCTTTAAATGAGGATCAACGTGTCAGATATTCTGGTAGACATTCAGCACCTGACGTTCAAACGTGGTGACCGTGTGATCTATGATGACATGAGCATGCAGTTTCAGCGTGGCAAAGTGACCGCCATTATGGGGCCCAGCGGTATTGGTAAAACCACATTGCTGCGTCTGATCGGCGGTCAGTTGAAACCTGAACAAGGTAAAATTTTGATCAATGGTCAGGATATACCTCAGCTCAGTCGTAAAGATTTGTACAAAGCACGACAAAAAATGAGCATGCTGTTCCAAAGTGGCGCCATGTTTAGTGATATGTCGGTCTATGACAACGTGGCATTCCCTATCCGCGAGCATACCCGTCTGCCAGAAGATATTATCCGCCTGATGGTGTTGATGAAACTGGAAGCTGTGGGTTTACGTGGTGCACGGGATTTAATGCCGGCCGAATTATCTGGTGGTATGGCTCGTCGTGCTGCTTTGGCCCGCGCCATTGCACTTGACCCGCAATTGATTATGTACGATGAACCTTTTGCTGGTCAGGATCCTATTTCGATGGGCGTGATAGTCCGTCTGATCCGCTCATTGAATAACGCTTTAGGTTTAACTTCTGTTGTGGTGTCGCACGACGTTAATGAAGTGATGAGTATTGCTGACTACGTCTATGTGGTGGCGGAACAAAAAGTAATAGGGCAGGGGACACCGGATGAACTTCGGGCTCATCCATCCGCCTTAGTACAACAATTTTTACAGGGGCAGTCTGATGGTCCTGTGCCTTTCCACTTTAAAGCAGCAAGTTACAGTGCTGAATTAATGGAGTTAGCGAAGTGATAGTGGATAAGTTACAGCAACTTGGACAACACAGTATTGCTAAAATCCAGGGCATGGGCCGTGCAACTCTGATGTTGTTTGGTGCTTTAGTCGCCTGGCCAACACCCCGCAAGAGCTTCCCTTTATTGATGAAGCAGTTGTATGTCGTAGGTGTATTGTCTTTACTTATTATTCTGGTCTCAGGTTTGTTTATCGGCATGGTGCTGGCGTTGCAAGGCTACACAGTGCTGTCAAAATTTGGTGCAGAACAAATGTTAGGCCCACTAGTCGCCTTGAGTTTGTTGCGTGAGCTTGGTCCTGTAGTGACCGCCTTGTTGTTTGCCGGTCGGGCTGGTAGCGCCTTAACCGCAGAAATAGGTCTGATGAAAGCGACAGAGCAGCTGTCCGGTATGGAAATGATGGCTGTTGACCCGCTGCGTCGTATTATCGCACCCCGCTTTTGGGCTGGTGTCATTAGTATGCCGCTGCTGGCGATGATTTTTACCGCTGTAGGTATTTTAGGCGGTCATTTGGTGGGTGTGGATTGGTTAGGTGTAGATGGTGGTGGTTACTGGTCTGCCATGCAAGCTAACGTCGATTTCCAGCAGGATATTCTGAACGGCGTGATTAAAAGTGCTGTGTTTGCCTTGATTGTGACCTGGATAGCCTTACATAAAGGCTTTGATGCGGTGCCAACCTCTGAAGGTATCAGCCAGGCCACCACACAAACTGTGGTGACATCTTCTTTAGCGGTCTTAGGTTTTGACTTTATATTAACTGCAGTAATGTTTGGTGGATAAAAAATGACATCTCGCAAAATCGAAGTGTTGGTGGGTTTGTTTGTTGCTCTGGCTATAGCCGCTTTTTTATTGTTATCTCTGAAAGTGGCAAACAGCGGTATGACGGGCTCCGGCGAAACTTATATGTTGTATGCCAAGTTTGAGAATATTGGCGGTTTAAAAGTCCGCTCGCCGATCAAAGTAGGTGGTGTAGTAGTTGGTCGCGTGCGTTCGATTGAACTGAACACCGAAGAATATTCGCCTGTAGTGGCGATGGAAATTGATAGCCAATACAACAATTTCCCGGAAACCAGTTCAGTCGCTATTTTGACTTCTGGTTTGCTGGGTGAACAGTACCTTGGGCTACAGCCTGGTTTTGTTGATGAAACCGTCTCTATTCTCAAGAGTGGCGATTATGTTGAAGACACCAAGTCTGCCATAGTACTGGAAGAGTTAATTGGTCAGTTCTTATTTAACAGAGGAAGTAACTAAGCATGAAAAACTTGCTGGTAAAAATTGGAGCTGCAGCGCTGATCTCTTTGAGCTTAGCCGCTCAGGTATGCGCCGTTGAAGTAAAAACCTACGAAGACCCGTACAAAATGATCGAAGCTGTGGCGGATCAAACCTTTCGCCGTATCTCTAACGATCAACCTGTGATCCAAAAAGATATTGAGCATCTACGTGTCATCGTCAACGAAGAGTTAGTGCCTTACATCGACAGCCGTTATGCGGCTTTCCGTGTGATAGGCAACTACATTAAACAAACCAAACCAGAAGAGCGTGATGCTTTTGTTGTCGCCTTTAAAGACTATATGGTTGCAACTTATGCTGGTGCTTTGACTCAGTATAAAAATCAAAAAGTAATTTTTGAACCAGCCAAAGCTGTAGGCAATCAGAACATTGTGACCATCAAAACCCGCGTAATTGACCCTGGTAAGCCAGATATCAATATCGAGTTTAAACTGCGCCGTGCTAAAGATTCTCAGAACTGGCAGGTGTTTGATATGGTTGCTGAAGGTATTTCTCTGCTGGACAGTAAAAGAGCTGAGCTGGGTAACCTGATCCGTCAACAAGGTTTAGCCAGTGTAACAGCTCTGTTAGTGGAAAAATCAAAAGCTCCTATCACAGCTCCTTTGCAGGGTAACAATGCTAAAAATTAGTCAGCAAGAACAAACACTGTTTTTTGCCGGCGCTTTGGATCGGGAAACAGTGCCAACCCAATGGCCATTTAAGTTGTTGAAAAAATTAAATGGCACAGTGGTGTTTGATTTCAGTGAACTGGCGTTAGTGGATACTGCGGGCCTTGCCTGGTTACTACATCAGGTAGCGCAGGCGGCTAAGCTTGGATTACAGATCCAAATGCGCCACGTGCCAGAGCAGTTGATCTCTCTGGCGCAGTTGTCAGATGTATTGGCTTTGTTGCCATTGGTAAAAGAGGATAAAGGCAATGCAGTGTAATGACATTGAGCAACTGTTAACTGAAGAGCTGAAACTGGCTGAAGTGCATGTCAAGGCTGAAGGCAATCATTATGCGGTGACTGCAATAGGTGACTGTTTTGATGGTATCAGCCGGGTGAAGCAGCAACAAATGATCTATGCCCCTTTGATGGCAGCTATTGCTGATGGTAGTATTCACGCCGTTTCAATAAAAACCTTCACGCCGACTCAATGGCGCCGTGAAAAATTACTTAACCCACCTGTATAGTAGTTAAAGATGCAACAATTTCTGGTTTCAGGCGGCGCCACCTTAAAAGGTGACGTTGTTATTTCCGGCGCTAAAAACGCCGCACTTCCTATTTTATTTGCCACTATTCTGGCAGAGCAGCCGTCGGTGCTAAGCAATGTTCCTGTGTTAAAAGACATTGATACCACCTTCAAATTGTTGCGTATTTTTGGTGCTGAAGTCAGCCGTGACGACCATCAGGTGACAGTGGATGCGACTGCTATCCACAGTCAGATGGCTCCGTACGAGCTGGTGAAAACCATGCGTGCTTCTATTCTGGCGTTAGGGCCTTTATTAGCGCGTTTTGGCCATGCCGAAGTGTCATTACCAGGTGGCTGCGCTATTGGAGCCCGTCCGGTTAATTTGCATATCGATGGTTTGCGTAAAATGGGTGCAGAAATCAGTGTTGAAGCTGGTTATATCAAAGCCAAAGCGACACGTTTGCATGGTGCTCATATTTTTATGGATATGGTTAGTGTTACAGGCACTGAAAACCTGATGATGGCCGCTGTGCTGGCCGATGGTTTAACCATTATTGAAAACGCTGCACGTGAGCCAGAAGTGGTTGATTTAGCAAAGTATCTGATTGCTATGGGTGCTGATATTCAGGGCGCAGGCACTGACACCATCCGTATTACAGGCAAAGAAAAGCTGCACGGCGCAAATCACACTGTATTACCTGATCGTATTGAAACAGGCACTTTCCTGGTTGCAGCTGCTGTGACTGGTGGTGATGTGACTTGCTTAAACGCATCGCCAGCTGAGCTTGAAGTTGTGCTGGAAAAACTGCGGGAAGCGGGCGCTGAAGTCAGTTCCGGACCAGACTGGATCCGTTTGAATATGACAGGCCGTACTTTAAAATCAGTGAATGTAAAAACTGTGCCTCACCCTGGTTTTCCTACCGATATGCAAGCACAGTTTACTGTGTTGAATGTGGTGGCTGAAGGCGTGGGTATGGTCACTGAAACCATTTTCGAAAACCGCTTTATGCATGTGCCTGAGTTGCAACGTATGGGTGCTGATATTCAGCTGGAAGGCAATACAGCCTTGATTAAGCATACCGACAAGCTGATGGGGGCTCAGGTCATGGCAACCGATTTAAGAGCTTCAGCCAGCTTAGTAATTGCAGGTTTGGTCGCAGAAGGTGAAACAGTGGTCGATCGTATTTACCACATCGACCGTGGCTACGAGCAAATTGAACATAAGCTCAAGGGCTTAGGCGCTAATATCCAGCGCATCAATACTTCCGCCTGATCTGTCGCTTTAAACAAAAAAGCCAGTGCTCGTCACTGGCTTTTTTATGTCTGCTTGGAAGCTTAGTTCAGTTCTCTGATCACTACAGGCACGGTTAAAGCTTTACCACCACGTTCAATCGACATTTGTAAGGTGGTATCAGGCGCTGTCTCTGCAATCAAATCCAAGGCGTGATGCACGCTGGTCAGGGTCTCGCCGTTGATTTTCTGCAATACATCGCCGACCTGTAAACCTGCAATAGCGGCAGGGCTTAAAGGCTCTATAGCACTGATTTTGACACCAAACAAAGTTTGAGCCGTGGATATCATCAGATCACCAGCAGGGTTAACCACAGGGTCACCACTGACGCCTAAATAACCCCGGATCACACGACCATGTTTGATCAGCTTCTGAAGTACGTTGCTGGCTAAGCGGTAAGGTACCGCAAAAAATATACCCTGAATATCCTGATTGCGCTGACGTTGAAAAGCAGCGGTGTTAATGCCCACCAATACACCATTGCTGTTAATCAAAGCACCACCAGAGTTACCTGCGTTAATGGCCGCATCCATTTGCATAAAGTCAGCATAACCGTTGGCAGGGCTTAAACCGGCACGGCCTGTTGCGCTGATCACGCCTTGGGTAATAGCCTGACCGAGATTAAAGGGGTTACCAATAGCTAATACTACATCGCCAACCTGAGGTTCTAAGCTGGCGTCCTGTGGGATCACAGGTAGATTATCTGCTTCAACATACAATACTGCTAAGTCAGTCAATTGGTCCTGACCAATCAGTACGGCATCAAATACCCGGCCATCCTGCAATGCCACAGAGATCTGATCGGCACCGTACACCACATGATAGTTCGTTAATACATAACCCTGCGCATTCATAATGACGCCTGAACCTAGTTCCTGACGTTCGATAGTTCTGCTTTGATATGAGCGAGGGTCTTGAGTCGTGCTTTTGGTATAGACATTGACCACAGCAGGTGCTGCTGCACGTACCGCCTTAGAATAAGAAACAGGAGCGGGCAATTGCTCTTTCTGCTGCCAAAAGTTCAGGCTTAGCCCTTGGTTCTGGTTAAAAAAAACCAGCCACAACATGGCAAGTGCGAGGCCATAAGCAACACTTTTTAACAGACTTATCAGAAGTTTGGGCACAGGAAGACGTTATGCAACTAAAAGATTTTGCAAGCATAACACTAAAAGAGAAGTTGCAGTAGCAAGCCACAGGCTTGCTACTGCAAAAAGTTAACGTATTAATACATAAAGGATACGATCGCCACGCTGCACCTGCAGCGCTATCACACCAGAGCTTTTCGTCAGAATATCACGCAGCTCTTTAGTGGTTGTCACACGACTGCGGCTGACGCCAACAATCACGTCACCTTTTTCCAGCCCTAAAGCTGCGGCTGGTGAACGTTCAGCGACTGCATTAATGACTATACCGTTCTCGCCATTCGGTGTTTTACCGTCAGCTAAGCTTGCACCATCGAGCATAGGATGCAGCACTTTGGCTTCTGCGGTACTGACGTCTTTGGCTTCCAGTTTTGCGGTTAAGGTCAGTTCTTTATCTTCCCGCAGTATACCCAGCTTAATTTCTTTACCCACACCTAAAGTGCCTACTTTGGCTTGTAATTCAGTAAAGGACTCAATACGTTTGCCATTCAGGTGGGTAATAATATCGCCACTTTTCAGACCTGCTTTGTCCGCTGCTGAGCCTGGCACTACTTCACCAACCCAACCCCCTTTGCTGGTTTTTGCTTTCATGGCTTTAGCAATTTCTGCGGTTAAATCGCGTCCGCTGACTCCTAAAGCACCGCGACGCACTTCACCGTATTCAATAAACTGAGCCACCAGGTTTTTCATCATATTGGCCGGAATGGCAAAACCTATACCTATATTGCCACCATTAGGTCCAAGGATGGCTGTATTGATACCTATCAACTGGCCTTTCAGGTTCACTAAAGCGCCGCCAGAGTTACCGCTGTTGATTGCGGCATCGGTCTGAATAAAATCTTCATAACCTTCAATACCTAAGCCACCGCGGCCCAAAGCACTAACAATACCTGACGTAACGGTTTGGCCTAAACCAAAAGGATTACCTATAGCGACGGTGAAATCGCCCACTCGTAACGCGTCTGAATCCGCTAACTCAAGCTGTGTAAGGTCGTCCGCTTCGATTTGCAGCAGGGCGATATCACTTTCCGGGTCTTCGCCAATTTTTTTTGCTTTAAAGCTGCGACCATCTTTTAAGGTGACCTGAATGTCTGAGGCTTCGTTGATCACATGATGGTTGGTGACCACATAGCCCTTTTTGGCGTCAATGATGACACCTGAGCCTAAGCCACGGAAAGGTTGTTCCTGACGTAGCTCACCACCACGACCCAAAAATTGTTCAAGTGCGCCAGGCAAGCGCTGTCGTACTTCGCGGCTACCTGCTACAGAGATATTTACTACGGCCGGAGTTACATTCTCCAACATAGGAGCCAGACTAGGCATTTCCTGATCGCCAGCGCCAAAAAATGGCAACTTAGCTTGAGCTGGCGCAGGTTGCGCCAGCAGTAAGGCGGCTAAAATACTGATAGAAACTAAAGATAACTGCGACTTCATAGAGGTAATGCTCCTTCGTACAAGTGACTTCACTAAGGTACAGATGACGCCACTAAGAATGCTTTACCAGTCGAAAAGTTCAGTTGTCAGATGAGTTTTGCTCAGTTTTATTTTTCATTAAACCACTGGCGGTATTGGAATAATCCAGTGGCTGATAGGATGGTTCATCCTTCACCTTGCGACGCTCATCCAGTTTATGGATCGACTGGCGTATTTGTGCCGTAGTGTCTGCTGAGAAATAATTCAGCTCGCTACGGTTATCAAAAGTTGGTCTTTCGATCAACTGCATCTTGGTCTGAGCCATATGGCGGGCAATTTTTTCGTAGTTTTCATGAAGCTGGCTCATCAGTTGATGAGTCGTTTCCACGTGTTCAGTGACATCGCTACGATATTGCTGCAGCTGTTGTTTGGTTTCGTTTAGCTCCACCTGCAGTTTGCTTTGATTAAATTGACGCAAACAATACAAGCGGGTTGCCACTATGCCAACCACTAAGCCAGCTACTAACCAGGCCAAGGCAAAAGTAACAGTCATAACAACTCCTGAAAAATTAGTTAGTTCAACAATAGTTTAACCTATCTTCTTATCCAGAGTGGTAAGGCATGTTACTATTACGACCATTATTTAGGGTTAATTGGCTTATTTTTCAATATCCGGCATGACTACACCACTGCAAAAATATCAACAAGACCTCCAACGCGATGATTTTCTGTTTGATGCCGCCCAGCAAAACGCTGTGCAGCAGCTGGAACGTCTGTATCAGCAATTTGTCCAGGATAAACCGGTAAAACAAGGTTTCTTCGATAAATGGCTAGGCAAAAAGCCTGAAGTAACGCCATTGAAGGGGTTGTATTTCTGGGGCGGTGTAGGCCGTGGTAAAACCTATCTGGTGGATACTTTTTATGAATGCCTGCCAGGTACACGTAAGCTGCGCATTCACTTTCACCGCTTTATGCATAAAGTACATCAGGAATTAAAATCACTGCCCGGCGTGTCTGACCCGTTAAAGGTAGTGGCTGATCGTTTTAAAGCTGAAACTGATATTTTGTGTTTTGACGAGTTTTTTGTCTCAGACATCACAGATGCGATGATTTTAGGCACTTTGATGCAGGAGCTGTTTGCCCGCGGTATTACGCTGGTAGCGACGTCCAATATCGAACCTGATGGCTTGTATCGCAATGGCTTGCAGCGTGCACGTTTTCTGCCTGCTATAGAGTTAATTAAACAGCATACGGACATAGTCAATGTGGATAGTGGCGTCGACTACCGGCTCCGTACTTTAACTCAGGCTGAAATTTATCATTCGCCGCTGGATGAAAAAGCCGACTGCAATCTGGCTGAATATTTTCTGGCGTTATCGGTTGAACCCCGCACAGATGAAGCAAAGATTGAAATTGCCGGCCGCACTTTAACCAGCCGTAAAGAAGCCGATGGCATTATCTGGTTTGATTTTCCTGAACTCTGTGAGACGGCCCGTAGTCAGTATGACTATATGGAGCTGAGTAAGTGTTATCACACTGTCTTACTGTCGAATGTCACTCAGATGGGGCAGACCCGCGATGATGTCGCCAGACGTTTTATTGCGTTAGTAGACGAGTTTTATGAGCGTCACGTCAAACTGATTATTTCAGCCTCAGTGCCGATGGAACAGCTCTATACAGAGGGCATTTTATCCTTTGAATTTAAGCGCTGTTTAAGTCGTTTACAGGAAATGCAGTCAGAGGATTACCTGGCTCGAGAACATTTACCGTAATTTTTTCTGTAAATGGCTGTTTTTTATCATTGGTTACTATATAATCCGCGCCCGGCCCACGTTACAGCCTGAAATTGCCGTAGCCTGGCAGTTTATGTACTCGAAGGGGTGCGATAAGCGACACAATGAAGATTGTGTTAGGTGTAACAGTGTTATTTTTTTTGGGTAGTTTTTAGATGAAAACTTTTACTGCTAAGCCAGAAAGCGTTCAACGTGACTGGTTCGTTGTTGATGCAACAGGTAAGACACTTGGTCGTATCGCAACTGAGATCGCTCTTCGTTTACGCGGAAAGCACAAGCCAGAGTTCACTCCACACGTTGATACCGGTGATTACATCATCGTTGTAAATGCTGATAAAGTGACTGTCACTGGTAACAAAGCAAAAAACAAAATGTACTACTCTCACAGTGGTTTCCCAGGTGGTATCAAAGAAATTAACTTTGAAAAACTGCTTGTGAAGAAGCCGGAGATGGTATTGGAAGCAGCCGTAAAAGGTATGTTGCCTAAAGGTCCTCTGGGCCGCGCTATGTTCCGTAAGTTAAAAGTATATGCAGGCGCCGAGCATCAACATGCTGCTCAGCAACCGCAAGTTTTAGATATCTAATCGGAGCAGAACATGGCAACTAATCAATATTACGGTACTGGTCGTCGTAAGACCTCTACAGCTCGTGTATTCATCAAAGCAGGTTCAGGTAACATCGTTATCAACCAACGCTCTATCACTGAATACTTCGGTCGTGAAACTGCTCGTATGGTTGTTATGCAACCATTAGAGTTAGTGGAAATGGTAGGCAAGTTTGACTTATACGTCACTGTTAAAGGTGGCGGTATTTCTGGTCAGGCTGGCGCAATCCGCCACGGTATCACCCGCGCTCTGATGGAGTTCGACGAGTCTCTGCGCCCTGCATTACGTAAAGCTGGTTTCGTCACACGTGACGCCCGTAAAGTTGAACGTAAGAAAGTGGGTCTGCATAAAGCTCGTAAGCGTCCACAGTACTCAAAACGTTAATTCGTTTTTTGTTGCAAAGAACCCGGTCTTGTACCGGGTTTTTTATTCCCAAATTTTAAATATCGGGCTCAGACAGAACTTCAGCTGTCTTTCTGCGTATACACTCATGGCGTCAGATGACAGCCTGACTGGATTTTTTTTCTTCACGATCAGTATTTTCTTTCAATTAAAGCGCTCTGGGTTGTGCCTGATCATGACAGAAATGTCTTTTTCAGGTTAAAACATGGTGATGCAAAGTTTTACTGACTATTCTGGTTTCGTATTTCGTCGAAAAACTGGTGTCAGAACAAAGAGAATTCGGCTAAATCCTTGTGTAAAGCAGGGCTTTTCATTATGATCCGCCGTATTTTTCAACTTATAATAATCGCTGTAATTCAGCCGCTTAAAATATCAACATTTAAGCGTTTAACGTGGAGATGAGTGGATGAGCAATGCGCCTGTAGATCATGGTCGCCGTCGCTTTCTGACCATAGCAACTTCTGTAGTTGGTGGGGTTGGTGCGATTGGAGCTGCTGTTCCCTTTATTGCTTCCTGGAATCCGAGTGAAAAAGCTAAACAGGCTGGTGCGCCAGTTACTGCAGACATTAGCAAACTCGAAGACGGGCAGTTAATAAGGGTTGAGTGGCGTGGCAAACCTGTGTGGATCGTGAAGCGGACGCCAGCCATGCTGGAAAGTCTGACTAAAGCAGTAGATAAACTTCGTGACCCCGCCTCAGAAGAACCGCAACAACCTGATTACGCTAAAAACGATCACCGTTCTAAAAAGCCTGAGATTTTTGTCGCTGTAGGTATCTGTACTCACCTGGGTTGTTCTCCAACCTATATCATGAATGATTTTGAAGCTCAGGTTGAAGGTATTCCTTCTGGTTTCTTCTGTCCATGTCACGGTTCTACTTATGATATGGCTGGTCGTGTGTTCTCTGGTGTTCCGGCACCTAAAAACCTGATGATCCCACCTTATATGTTTGTCGATGACACCACCATTACTATTGGTGCAGATGAGGGGACAGCTTAATGTTTAAAAACTTTATGAGCTGGATTGAGTACCGCATGCCATTTATGGAGAAAATGAATCTCCATGTGATGCAGTACCCGGCGCCAAAAAACTTTAACTTCTGGTACTTCTTCGGCTCTTTAGCCATGTTAGTACTGGTGAACCAAATCCTGACCGGTATTTGGCTGACCATGAACTTCGTTCCTACTTCTGAAGGTGCTTTTGCTTCTGTTGAATACATCATGCGTGATGTCGACTACGGCTGGTTGCTGCGTTATATGCACTCCACCGGTGCTTCTGCCTTCTTCGTTGTTGTTTACCTGCATATGCTGCGTGGCATGATGTATGGTTCTTACCAGAAACCACGGGAATTACTGTGGATCTTCGGTATGCTGATTTTCTTAGTTTTAATGGCTGAAGCTTTCATGGGTTACTTATTACCATGGGGTCAGATGTCGTTCTGGGGGGCTCAGGTTATTATCTCTATCTTCGGTGTTATTCCGGTGATTGGTGATGATTTAACCTTGTGGATCCGTGGTGACTATGTTATTTCAGGTGCAACCTTAAACCGTTTCTTTGCATTACACGTGATTGCTTTACCATTGGTGTTAGTGGTTCTGGTGTTCCTGCACATCATTGCTCTGCATGAAGTAGGTTCAAACAACCCTGATGGTATTGATGTAAAACGTCCAAATGATGGTCAGAAGATTGAAGATAACGTCTCTGATAAATTTACTTTCCATGAATACTTCACCAAAGGCGGTAAAAAAATTATCGTTGATGCTATTCCTTTCCACCCGTACTACACGGTGAAAGACATAGTAGGTGTGGTTGGTTTCCTGTTTATTTTCTGCTGGGTTATTTTCTTTGTCCCTGAAGGTGGTGGTTTCTTCCTTGAGCCGCCAAACTTTGAACCGGCAAACCCGATGAAAACTCCTGAGCATATAGCGCCGGTTTGGTATTTCACGCCTTTCTACGCCATTTTACGTGCTGTGCCTGACCAGTTGTTTGGTGCGATTTTTATGTTCCTGGCTATTATCTTCCTGGCTTTATTGCCATGGTTAGACCGTTGCCCTGTACGTTCAATCCGTTACCGTAGCAATTTGCACAAAGCCAACTTAATCATGTTCTGTATCAGCTTTGTGGTGTTAGGTGTGTTAGGTGTATTACCTGCGACCCCAACTTATACCTTGTTAGCGCAGATTTTCTCTTTCACTTATTTTGCTTACTTTGGCCTGTTATGGTTCTACAGCAAAAATGAGAAAACCAAGCCGTTGCCAGTGAGGTTATCCTGATGATTAAAAAGTTATTCACTGTACTGGCGCTGGTAGCATCCAGCGCTGCTATGGCAGCTGGTGGTCATGCTGTGCATTTAGATAAAGCACCTATTGACCTGACGGATAAAGAGTCACTGCAACGTGGTGCCCGTATGTTCCAGAACTACTGCCTTGGTTGTCACCAGATGCAGTACCAGCGTTATTCCCGTACTTTCCGTGATTTAGGTATTCCTGATGATGTGGGTATGGAAACTTTAGGTTTTACTGCGAATAAAGTGGGGGACCACATTAAAAACGCAGCACCTAAAGCTGACCTGGCAAACTGGTTTGGTGCAGCGCCACCGGATTTAAGCAACGTGGCCCGTGTTCGTGGTCCGGACTGGATTTACACTTATCTGCGTACATTCTATGTGGACCCAACGCGTCCGTTTGGTGTGAACAATGAAGTGTTTCCTCTGGTAGGTATGCCACACGTGTTACAGGAGCTGCAGGGTATTCCTTATAAAGCGACTGAAACTCGTCTGGTAGACGGCGTACCAACAGAAGTGGACGTAGGTATTAAAACCGATGGTTCAGGTGAGCTGAGTACGGAAGAATACGACCGTGCTGTAGCTGACTTGGTGAACTATCTGGAATACGTAGGTGAGCCTTCCAAACTGGAATCGCGCAGCTTAGGTATCAAGGTTCTGATCTTCTTAGGTATATTCTTTATCTTCGCTTTCCTGCTGAAGAAAGAGTACTGGAGAGATGTCCACTAAGGACACAAGTGTTAGCCTTTGAAGGGGCCGCGAGGCCCCTTTGTATTTATGCTTATAACCGGAGGATCCTATGGCGATTTCTGCCAACAGACGAGCTGTGATGACCTTGTTTTCAACAGCCAATGACATGTACTGTCATCAGGTCAGAATGGTACTGGCGGAGAAAGGCGTCACGGTAGACATTATTCAGGTCAGCACAGATAGCTTGCCGGAAGATGTTTATGAGGTTAATCCTTATGGTTCTTTGCCCACTTTGATGGACAGAGATTTAGCTTTATTTAAAGCCGATATTATTAACGAATATCTGGACGAGCGTTTTCCGCATCCTCCTTTAATGCCGGTATACCCGGTAGCCCGTGCTAATGCCCGTTTAATGATGCATCGCATCGAAAAAGACTGGTATGGTTTAGCCGAAAAGATTCTGCAGGATGGTCCTGATGCCGCTATAGCCCGCCGCGATTTACGTGAAGGTTTATTGGCTATGGCTCCTTTGTTTCAGGAACATCCGTATTTTATGAGCGAAGAATATAGCCTGATCGATTGTTATCTGGCGGCTTTGCTTTGGCGTTTACCTCTATTTGGTATTGAGCTGACAGGCACAGGCAGCAAGTTACTGCAAACTTATATGACCCGTATTTTTGAACGGGACGGTTTTCAGCAGTCTTTAACTGAAGCTGAGCGCGAAATTCGCCGGGGGCGTGGTTACTGATGGATATGACGTCGAACAAGCCTTATTTAATCCGGGCTTTTTATGAATGGATAGTGGATAACAACTTAACGCCTTATCTGGTGGTGAATGCCAGTGTGCAGGGTTGTAAAGTACCGACCCAGCATATTCAGAATGGGCAGATAGTGCTGAATATTCTGCCTTCAGCTGTAGGTAATATGCTGATGGGTAATGAGGTGATTACCTTTAACGCCCGTTTTGGTGGTAAACCTTTTGCACTGACAGTGCCTATCAAAGCCGTATTGGCTATTTATGCCCGCGAAAATGGCGCTGGCACTATGTTTGATGCAGAAGAAGACACAGATGATGATATTCATCATTTGGAAGCTGTGTCTGACGAAGACATGAATAACGACGACGATACTCCGCCTGATGACGAGCCTACCGATCCAAATAAAGGCAAAAAAGTCTCTCACCTGCGCGTAGTGAAATAACTACAAATAGGCTTGTAGATATAAAGCATCTGAGCTAAATCAGCTCAGATGCAACCTGCCAGAATGCTCTTAGTAGTGGTTCATGCAGCCGTTTTGATAAAGTGCACAAACCTAAATCAAAAGGCGCAAACTCATCACCTTGCGTTAAATACCTTACTCTATCCCGTGCCGGGCTTTGCTGTGCCACTATAGCGGGCACCAACGCCACTCCGGTGCCTAAAGCCACCATACTGACCATAGCTTCATGGCCTTCCACTTTAGCGACCACTTTAGGCTCTGCAATACGAGGTTTACGCCATAACTCAAAGCGACTGCGTACCGGACCATGCTCGGGCAAAATAAAAGGCACTTGCTCCCAGGGAATAGGGCTTTGGTTTAATAAATCATTGGTCTTGCATGGGATCACAGGCGCTATCAATTGCAGCGGCACTTTGGCAATACTGCGAAAGGCCATATTCAGTGGGAAATGTTCAGGGTACACAGCTAGTGCTATATCAGCCTCATCCTGTTTTACTTTTTCCAAAGCTGCCGATGCGTCCCCTGTAATCAGCTTAATCTCAGCCAAAGGGCAGACTAAACGGAATTTATCCAGGATTGCGGGCAGGTGACTGAAACTGGCCGTCACAGTGCAAAACAGGCGGATCTCACCACTTAAGGATGCACTGGTTTCGCTCAGAGCAATTTGCAGTTGATGCCATTGTTCTAAGTAGCTTTTGACAAAAGTCTGCACTTTTTGGCCCGCCAGCGTCAGTCGTACAGAACGGTTATCGCGTTGAAATAACTCAACGTTCAGCTCTTCTTCCATTCGTTGAATCACCCGGCTTAACGTAGAGGGGCTGACATACATTTGTTCACTGGTGCGGGCAAAGTTCAGGCTGCTGGCCAGATGTAAAAAAAGCTGAGCGTTGCGAATATCCATAGGTGTCTCTGCGATGAAGGTCTGCATTGCATAAAGTGAAATACTGTATTGTGAATATATCACTTCACGCAATCATTGCACTGTTTTATTCTCGAAGGCATCAAAACAGTGCATGACTTCTCTGCCCTGTTACGCTGAGCCCAACAGTTAGCCAGCTAAAAGAATTCGTCGGGATTTGTTATGAGTAACTACTTCAATACATTGAATTTGCGTCAGCAGTTAAAACAGTTAGGTAAATGCCGTTTTATGGCCAAAGCAGAGTTTGCGAAAGGCTCTGACTTATTAAAAGGCTGGAAAGTGGTGATTGTAGGTTGTGGTGCTCAGGGCTTAAACCAAGGCCTGAATATGCGCGACTCAGGCATCGATATTTCTTATGCTTTGCGTGCTGAAGCTATTGCCGCCAAACGTAAGTCGTTCCAGAACGCTTCTGACAATGGTTTTAAAGTAGGTACGTACGAAGAGTTAATCCCAACCGCAGATTTAGTATTAAATCTGACGCCGGACAAACAGCATACCAGCGTCGTTAAAGCTGTTATGCCGCTGATGAAACAAGGTGCAACTTTAGCTTATTCGCACGGTTTCAACATTGTTGAAGAAGGTACACAAATTCGTAAAGACATCACTGTGGTGATGGTGGCGCCTAAGTGCCCAGGTACTGAAGTACGTGAAGAATACAAACGTGGTTTTGGTGTGCCAACGCTGATTGCAGTGCACCCTGAAAACGACCCTAAAGGCTTAGGTTTAGAGATTGCCAAGGCTTACGCTTCTGCAACTGGTGGTGATCGTGCCGGTGTACTGGAATCGTCTTTTGTTGCCGAAGTGAAATCAGACTTAATGGGCGAACAGACCATTTTATGTGGCATGTTGCAAACCGGCTCTATTCTGGCGTACGACAAGTTAGTGGCTGAAGGTGTAGAACCTGGTTATGCCGCCAAGTTAATCCAGTTTGGCTGGGAAACTGTGACTGAAGCTTTAAAACACGGTGGCATCACTCATATGATGGACCGTTTGTCGAACCCAGCCAAAATCAAAGCTTATGATTTAGCTGAAGAATTAAAAGTAACTTTACGTCCACTGTTTGAAAAACATATGGACGATATCATCAGCGGCGAGTTCTCCCGCACCATGATGGCAGACTGGGCAAATGATGATAAGCAGCTGTTTGGCTGGCGCGAAGAAACCCGTCAATCTGGTTTTGAAAATGCACCGGTTTCCAGCGAGCAAATTCCAGAGCAGGATTATTTCGACCGCGGCATTTTGTTTGTCGCTATGGTGAAAGCTGGTGTAGAGCTGGCATTTGAAACCATGGTCGCTGCAGGTATTGTTGAAGAATCAGCGTACTACGAGTCATTGCATGAAACACCGTTAATCGCCAATACCATAGCGCGTAAACGTTTGTACGAAATGAACGTGGTTATTTCAGACACTGCTGAATACGGTAACTACCTGTTCAGTAACGCTGCAGTGCCACTGTTACGTGATTTCGTTAACAAGCTGAGTACTGAGTATGTGGGCAAGGGCTTAAGCTCTGCTGCCAATGGTGTTGACAATATTCGCCTGATTGCTGTGAACGAAGCAATCCGCCAGCATCCTGTAGAGCTGGTAGGCAAAAAGTTAAGGGGCTATATGACCGCGATGAAAAAAATCGTCGGTTGATAGATTAATCCCAAGTACAGAGTTTTTACGTGGACCTTGGTTGTTTGCCCGGCTTTTTGCCGGGCTTTTTTTTGCCTTCCTACTTGCAGCCGCAGCGTTGTTGACTGCGCACACGAGCCCAAGTCACATAGTGGACTATGCTCCTTGGGACTCGATTGCTTGTCGCCTAGCTGCAACAGCAATTACTTTGGCAAAATGGACTTTCGTACTTGCAGCTTATGCTCTTGGGACTCGATTGCTTGCCGCCTGGCTGCAACAGCAATTACTTTGGCAAAGTATGCTGAACTCTATGAAAAACTCAGTGTATGCTTGCAGCAATCTTAAGGAGTAGAACAATGAAAACTATAGCTTTAGTAGCGCATGATGGAAAAAAGGCTGAATTGCTGGCTTGGGTAAAACAACATGCTGATTTTTTTCAGGATAAACAACTGGTAGCAACGGGTACCACGGGGCGTTTGCTGAACGAGGCTTTAAACAAAGAAGTATTGTGCCTGGCCAGTGGTCCTTTGGGCGGCGACCAGCAGATTGGTGCTTTAATAGCTGAGCAGAAAATCGACTGGCTGGTATTTTTCTGGGATCCGTTGTCGTCTCAGCCTCATGATCCTGATGTTAAAGCGCTGATCCGTTTAGCTGTGGTTTGGAATATCCCAGTGGCCTGTAATAAAGCTACAGCAGATTTTATTGTGACCTCAACCTTAGTAGGACAGGATTATCAGCGCACTGTGCCGGACTTTTCTAGTCACAACAACAGGTTGGCCTAGTTAGAGCTAGTCTTTTCTGGTTACAGAATGTTGACAATAATTCCTGTTTTGGTTTAACTAACCGGGATTATTTTTTAAAGGACAATTTGATATGGATATTCATAGTTCAGCTACTTCACCTGAAGTGGCTTCTGCTCGTCGTTCAACAGTGCAATTTTCTGGTCGTGGTGCTGAATTTTTTGGCATCTGGATAGTTAATGTGCTGCTGACTATAGTCACGCTGGGTATCTACAGCGCATGGGCTAAGGTTCGCACTACTCAGTATTTTTATGGCCATACCAAAGTGGATGGTCATAGTTTTCGATACTTAGCCACGCCGATCCAAATTTTGAAAGGCCGCATTATTGCTGTCATTATTTTTGCTCTGATTTCTGTATTAAGTGCGTTCAGCCCTTTGTTTGGTCTGATGGCTGCATTGGTGTTCTTGTTTGCATTGCCCTGGTTACTGGTGCAAGGCTTGAAGTTTAACCTTCGTATGACCAGCTACCGCAATGTACGTTTTGGCTTCCATGGCACTTACGGTTCGGCTTTTATCTATTACTTACTGTTGCCATTTTTGTGTATTTTTACTTTGTATCTGGCAATGCCATGGGCACTGAAAAAGCTGGATCATTTTGTGTTCAGCAATATCAGCTTCGGTGGTAAAAAATTTGAGGTGAATACCAAAACCTCTAACTACTTCAAAGCCTTTTTTATTGCTGTAAGTGTGGCTATTGGCTTAGGTATTGTCTGTGGTGTAACAGCAGTGGTCGCTGGTTTCTCTATGCCTGCACCTGAAGCTGGATTCAGTCTGGCACTAGTGCTGTTGTATGTCGGCTATTTTGCTATTTTTATGCTGGTTGGTGCTGTGTACCACGCCATGATCCGCAACCATCTGTTTAATTCAACCCTGTTACCAGAAACAGCTGAACTACATTCCAACCTGGAAACTGTAGATTTAGTCTGGGTAACCGTCACTAATATGCTGTTAGTGCTCTGTACCTTAGGTTTGGCTTATGCCTGGACCAAAGTTAGAATGGCCGCTTTATTGGCAGCTGCCACAGAAGTGACAGTCTACCCGGCAGCTGATCGCTTGACGGATCCGTTACAGCAGAATTCATCTGCATTTGCTGAACAAGCAGCCGATCTGTTTGACGTTGATTTATCCCTGACCTGATGCAGACCATCAAAGGACAATTTCAGCATGCCGCCAGCACAGAATACTGTGCGGCAGTGCTGCATTTAACCGAACAGGGGCAGGTGCTGTTGTATGCTGAGCATGATAATGCGCTGCTACTGGAAGCTACACAGGATCGTTATAAAGTGGCTGAGGTGTTGCCTGGCTTACCAGCTGAATTGTTGTTTGAGACCGGCGCTGTATTTTCGCCAGCGGATCACAAATGGCGCTGGCCTAAAAGTGGACGCCAGAATTTGACACTGAAACTGGAAACCAACAAATCTCTGATTGTGCTGTCTGTTATTGCGGTGCCCATATTGATCTGGTGGCTCACCGCTGTAGGTTTGCCAAAAGCAGCGACTGCTTTAGTACCCTGGATCCCGGTATCTGTTGAGGAAAGTATTGGTCAACAAAGTATGCAGGTGTTTGACCGTACTTTGTTGTCCGATTCAGAACTGAGTCCTGAGTTACAACAGTCGATTCGCAGCCAATGGCAAACTGCCGTTGATCAGTTGCAGTTAAACAGTGGTTATCAGTACCAATTGCATTTTCGTGCCAGTAAAAGACTGGGTGCCAATGCTTTTGCTTTACCCGGTGGTTATCTGACTATTACGGATGAGTTGGTCAAGCGATTAGAGCAACAACCCGATGCTATTCTGGCCGTGTTACTGCACGAAGTAGGGCATGTTGAACACAGACACGGTATGAAGCTGGCGGCACAAGCAACGGCCAGTACCATAGTGATGTCGGTATTGTTCAGTGATCTGGAAGGCATTACTGAAGCTGTATTGGGTACGGGTACCTCACTGGTTCAATCTGCGTTTTCCAGGGATATGGAGCGTCAGGCTGATTACTTCTCGACTCAATCATTGTTAAAGCTGAACAAGTCTCCACAGGCTTTTGCCGAAGCCATGCAGGCTTTGACCAAAGGTCAGCCAAAAGAAGAGATGTTGCCGTGGCTGGAGTATTTAAACTCACATCCGAATACCAAAGAGCGGATAGAAAAGGCTACGCAACAAGCGCAGCCTTAAGGTTATTAGCTCAACTCTAACTAAAGCGATTTAAAAACCACTTAATACCAGTTTGCCGATCGCTTGTTGGCTTTCAATCAACTGATGGGCCTTACGCAGGTTTTCGGCGTTAATTGTGCCGAAGTCTGAGTTCAGAGTGGTTTTTAACTGGCCAGCGTCGACCATATCCGCAACCTGTTGTAATAACTGCTGTTGAACAATCATATCTTCGGTTTGATACAAAGAACGGGTAAACATCAGCTCCCAGTGCAACGACAAACTTTTGCGTTTCATCGGGCGTATATCAATAAGCTCTGGATCGTCTATCAGCGCCAGTTTGCCCTGAGGTTTAATCAGCTCCAGTATGTCGTTAAAGTGGTGGTCGGTATGAGTCAGACTGATCACATAATCCACTTCAGGCAAACCCAGTGTTTTCAGTTGTGCTGCCATAGGTTTTTTATGATCCAATACCAAATCCGCACCTAAGGTTTTTACCCATTCACTAGTCTCTGGTCTTGATGCTGTACCAATCACCTTTAACTGAGTTTTTTGCCGTGCCAGTTGCAATAACACTGAGCCTACGCCACCAGCAGCGCCAATCACCAGCAGAGATTTACCTTTGCTGTTGTGTTCATTCAGCTCAAACCGGTCAAATAACAGCTCCCATGCAGTGATTGCGGTTAAAGGTAAAGCTGCGGCTTCGGTAAAACTTAAGCTTTTTGGCTTAAAGCTGGCAATACGCTGATCCACCAGTTGAAACTCGCTGTTTGAGCCAGGTTTATCTATAGCTCCGGCATACCAGACTTCATCGCCTGCTTTAAAACCAGTGACTGCGCTGCCCACTGCTACGACAACACCAGCAGCGTCCCAGCCTAATACTCTTTGCTGGCCCTGAGTGTCGGCATTACGGCGGATTTTGGTATCGACTGGATTGACGGACACCGCTTTAACAGCAACCAGCAGATCGTTTTCGCCTGGCGTTGGAGTCGGCAACTCTGTGTCGTACAAAGACTGTAAATCTGTGGCTGGTAAATTCTGGCTATAAACTATGGCTTTCATCTGGATGCTCCATTGGGTTGATGTTGTTAGTTTAAGGGGGCTGACTATTTAGAAAAATATGCTAGATTTGGATTCAGTTTCAAAAATTATTTGATAATGATGCTTAGAACCGACGATTTACAACTTTTTGTATTAACAGCTGATTTAGGTTCTATTTCTGCAGCTGCGCGTGAGCTGGATCTATCACCTGCGCTGGCCAGTGTGGCGTTAAAACGACTGGAACAGCAGCTGAATACTCAACTGATTTTGCGTTCTACCCGCAGTTTAAGGCTAACCACAGTAGGTATGGCCTATCTGGATTATGCCCGCCAGGCGATCCAGCTGTTAGGGCAAGGCCAGCAGTTATTGCAGCTAGGCAAAGAGCAGTTATCCGGCGAACTGACCTTATCTATGCCGTCAGATTTTGGTCGTAATAGCATGGCCGTATGGCTGGCGGAGTTTCAACAGCACCACCCTAAATTGCAGCTGAAGATCCGGGTTAGTGACAGGCTGGCAGATTTAGGTCGTCAGCCTGTGGATTTGGCTCTGCGTTATGGCGAACCTAAAGACTCGCAGCTGATTGCTATGCCTTTGGTACCGGATAATCATCGTGTACTGTGCGCTTCCCCTGATTATATTCGCCGTTGTGGCGCACCAGAGCGACCACAAGACATCAGCTCGCATCAGGTATTACAGCTGGTGTTGGGTGAGGCCGTCCACAGCAAATGGCAGTTCTGGCTGGATGGGCAATTACAACAGGTGCAGGTGCGTGGTGCTTTAGTGGCAGACGACGGTGATGTGGTGCGGCGCTGGGCTGTGGCAGGTTTAGGTATTGCCTATAAGTCACGTTTGGATATTCTGTCTGACTTACGCTCTGGCGCTTTGCTGAAGTTATTACCCGACTATAAAACTGAGCAAGCACCTTTGTATTTGCTGGCTGTGCAAAGGTTGTCTTCCTCTCCTGTGCTTAAAGCTTTATCAGAGTTTTTGCTGCAAAAGTTGCGGCTCCATTGGCATGGGTAGAAAGTGGCAAGGTTAAAAGGCGCAAGGTTAAAAACTGGCAAGCTTCAAAAATAAAGGATGAGAACAGATGACATGGTTAAACAATGAGGTTTTAGAAGGCGAATTTGTCCGGCTGGAACCTATGGCGTTGTCGCATATAGCAGATTTGCAGCAAGCCGTTGCTGACGGCGAAAGCTGGAAACTTTGGTATGCCATGGTGCCTACAGTGGAAGAAATGCCAGCTTATGTGCAAGATGCTTTAGCAAGCAAGGCTCAAGGAGATTCACCTTATGTGGTGCGCTGTAAAACCACAGGCCAGATTGTTGGCACCAGTCGTTATTATATGGTCGATGCTGCGAGCAGAAGAGCTTTAATTGGTTACACCTGGTATGCCGAATCTGTGCGGCGCACTGCCATTAATACAGAAGCTAAATTTGTGTTATTAAGTAATTTATTTGAAAATCACCAAGCCATAGCGGCAGAGTTTCGCACCCACTTTTTTAACCACACCTCACGCAAAGCCATAGAACGTTTAGGCGCCAAAATGGACGGTATTTTGCGTCAGCATATGATTTTAAAAGACGGCTCAGTACGAGACACAGTGGTCTATTCCATCATAGCCTGCGAGTGGCCGACAGTAAGACGGCATTTATTGTCGAAATTAGGCCGGAACTAAGACGTCAAAAGTAGGATGCAATCGCCACGCAGTGGCATTGCATCATTAACATCAGGTCAGAACATTAGCCCTGATAACTCTTTTAAATACAACGGAGTAGCCGGATGTTGGCTTAATTCAAAAAACAAAAACGCCGTCAGGAAGATACTGACTAAAGAGCCCCAGAACCAATGGTGTTTAGGTTTGTCCTGTTCTTTGTGCTGCAAGTACTTTTTCAGCAAGTAGCTGCTAAGCACAGCCAATAGCACTGAGCCGGCCAGCAAGCTGTAAAACAAAGTCAGGTTGGTGCCTTTCAGCTGCCAGGCTACACCAGCCAGAATACCAGGCAGGAAATAAGCGATGGGCCAGAGCACACAAGCCAGAGTGGCTGCAGGGAAATAACGTGATGGCGGTAACTGCAACATACCAGCTAACAAAGGCAATAAAGGCCTGCTCGGACCAATAAAACGTCCTGCCACTATAGCCAGCCAAACATTGTTTTCTAAAGCACCGCTTATTTTATCCAGCTCTTTTTGCTGACGGGATAACCAGTTCCAACTTTCCAACTGAGGTCTGAATTTGCGTCCAGCCAGATAAGACAATGAATCGCCAACTAAACCTGCAGCTGTCGCCACCATGCAGGCTGTCCAAAAGCCCATTTGTTCAGCACCAATCAGCACACCAAAACTAAACATTAAGGCTGTACCTGGCACTAACAGGCCCAACACGGCGACGGACTCAGCAAAAGTGAGTAAAAATAAAATCAGCAGGGCATAAGCCTGATACTCAGTCAGCAACTGCTGTAACCATTGTTCCATCTATCACTCACATCGATTGAGAAAAGCCCTTATCAAGGCAGTATCGGGGCTGAGGCAGGCTTATTCAAGCTACTTTGCGGCCGGAACCACAAAGAGATCCGATAAATCTGTTGGTTTATGGAGATGTTATATTGTATCATTTTAATCCTGACTTTATCGATTCAGCCCAATCTTTTGTAGTGACCGGACTAAAAACATCATGCCAACCACAAATTTTAAACTCTCTTTTCTTATGCTCTCTTTAGGCTTTATTGCCTCTGTTCCTGTAGCTACAGCTGAATCGACCGAGGATATTGAGCGTATCGAAGTGCTGTACCGTCAAGCCTATCGAGGTGATATTCCAGCTCAGTCTTTACCTCAGTCCATTACCGTCATCGACAAAAGCTTATTGCAAGACAATGCTTTAACGCGTTTTCAGGATGCTCTGGATTTTTCAGCCAGTATTTCACGGCAGAATAACGGCGGTGGTTTGTGGGATAGCTTTTCGCTACGTGGCTTTCCGGGCAATGAAAATATGCCATCCGGTTATTTAATTAATGGCTTTAACGGCGGCCGTGGTTTTAGTGGTCACCGTGATTTATCTAATGTGGAGTATGTTGAGATTTTAAAAGGTCCAGGTTCAGCGCTTTATGGCCGTTCAGAGCCTGGTGGCACTATCAATGTAGTGACCCGTAAACCGCAAAAGGAGCAGGAAGGTTATCTGCAACTTTCTACTGGCCGTTTTGATCAGCACAGAGTAGAAGCAGATTACACCAATGGCGTCAGCGATAATGTTGCGGTGCGCATCAATGGTGCAGTGCAGGACTATGGCAGTTTCCGTGATTATGTCAGTAGCAAAAAACAGGTGTTTACGCCTTCAGTACGTATTGATCTGGATGATCAATCCGCCTTGTTATATGAGTTCGAATACCTGAAGCAAGAGCAATTATTTGACCGCGGTATAGTAGTGTTAAACGGCGATTCTCATACTGTGCCACGCTCACGTTATTTAGGTGAACCAGGTGATGGGCCTACCGAAATTGAAGCCACTGGCCATCAGTTATCTTATGAAACCAGCCTGACTGACGACTGGTCATTTTTAGCAGGGTTAGGTTATCGCGACTCGTCGTTAAACGGCTTTTCTTCGGATGCTGAGTTGGCAGCTGCCCGGCAGTCCTTATTTGATGATGGTAAAACCCTAACCCGCCAGCGCCGTTACCGTGATTATCAGGCTGAAGACACTTCTGTACGTTTTGAATTGAGTGGCCACCTGAATACTGCTGGTATTGTGCATCATCTGTTGATGGGTGCTGATGCCTACGATTATGATTTATATACTTTATTGTCACGTTTTCGTGGCCCAAAAGGCACTTACGCTTTAGATATCTTTAACCCTGTTTACGGTAGCACTGCGACAGCTCCTGCGCCTTTGTATGAAAATCTGGAGTCACAAAAAGCCTGGGGCATGTATCTGCAGGATCAAATGGATTTAACACAACACTGGAAGTTACTGCTTGGTCTGCGTTTTGACGATTATCAGCAGGATATTCAGGAGCTTTTAAAAGCCACCCGCTCGGACAAAAGCGGTACTCAAGTCAGCCCCCGTATTGGTTTGGTTTATGAAGTAAACCCGGAATTAAGCTTCTACAGCAGCTATTCTGAGGGATTCCTGCCACTAAGCGGCACCGACTATGCGGGCAATCCTTTTGAGCCAGAGTTAAGTGACTCCTATGAAATTGGTGCCAAATTTGTCGCTGCTGGTATCACCGGCACGCTAGCCTTATTTGATGCAAAAAAATCCAACATCCTGACCTCAGATCCGGTAAATGTCGGTTTCTCCGCCACTTTAGGTGAAGCCACCAGCCGTGGTATTGAGCTGGATTTACAAGGCCAGCTCACAGAAGACTTATCGGCTCAACTGTCTTATGCCTTTTTGGATACACAAACCGCCAACGACATGATTAATATCGACTGGGCTGTGAATGTGCCAGCCGGCAGTCGTTTGGTGAATATTCCTAAACATAATACCAGCCTGATGCTGACTCAGTTGTTACAACTGGGTTCTGTTGAAAGCCGCTTAGGGCTTAGGGTCAATCATGTAGCCAAACGTTTGGGGGATTCAGTCGACAGTAGTTATATGCTGCCGTCCCATACATTATTTGGCCTGTCATGGGCTGCTGATTTAGATCAGAACTGGAAAGCGCAGCTGAATATCGACAACCTGTTTGATAAGTTCTATATCCATAACTCGTATTCGGCGCTGTGGACAGTGCCGGGTGAGCCACGTAGCTACAAAGTGAGCCTGACCTATGCATTCTAACCCCGTCGTACTTGAGGCCGTAGCTTCGTTGACTGCGAGCTCTCGCCCCAGTCACATAGGACTTCTATGCTCCTGGGGTCTCACACTCTTGTCGCCTCGCCACAACGTCAATTACTTAGGGGTTGGGAAATGATTGTCCGTAGTCGTATCCAAAGCATCGATATGATGCGGGGTCTGGTGATGCTGATCATGTTGCTGGACCATGTGCGGGAGCGGTTTTTTTATCATCTGCAGGTGTCGGATCCTATGGATCTCGATATCACATCCACCAGCTTATTTTTTAGCCGTTTTGCTGCGCATTTATGTGCGCCGGTTTTTGTATTTTTAACTGGTTTGTCGGCCTGGCTATATGCCAATCCGGCCAATGCTCCGGCACGCTCAGCCCGCAGTTTCCTGATCAAAAGAGGCTTGTTCTTAATAGCGCTGGAATGGATAGTGTTGCCCCTTGCCTGGATGGGAACCTATGACACTATTTGGTTGCAGGTGATTTGGGCTATTGGCCTGAGTATGGTGGTGTTGGCGCTGGTCAGTCAGTGGCCAAAAGCTGTATTGGCTGTGCTGGGTTTTGGCATAGTCTTTGGCCACAACCTGCTGACTCCTATTCATTTCCAGCCGGATGAATGGGGTTATACGCTCTGGACTATTTTGCATGACCGCAATTATCTGGTGAGTGAAGGCGCTATTAAAATTAAGGCCAGTTATCCGGTCTTACCCTGGATAGGCGTGATTATTCTGGGTTATCTGGCGGGGCCTTTGTACAGTAAAAGGATGTCCGCAGAGCATCGCAGCACTTTATTGTTGCAGGTGGGCGCAAGCTGTTTAGTGCTGTTTGTGTTGTTGCGTGGGTTCAATATCTACGGTGAAACTTTGGACTGGCAGCTCTATCCGGATTTGCTCACAACCCTGATGTCGATATTGAATCTGACCAAGTATCCGCCTTCGCTAAATTTCCTGTTGGTGACTTTAGGTCTGATGTTTTTGCTGTTGTTTGCGATGGAGAAACAGCAAGGCAAGTGGACTCAAATCCTGGTGAACTTTGGTTCAGCGCCAATGTTTTTCTACATACTGCATTTGTATGTCTTGCTGGCGCTGCATTGGATTTTAGTCACTTTGTTTGGGCCTAATCAGGGACACAGGTTTGGGATGGAGCATATGGGCTGGATCTGGCTGACTAGCCTGTTGTTAGCTGTAGCTTTGTATTATCCGACCAGGCAGTTCTCATTGTATAAAAAACGCAGCCAGCAGGCCTGGATACGTTATTTGTAAGTAGATTATTTATAAATCAGGACAACGCAGCTACTGCGCTCTGACTATAGTCGGGCGCAGCGGCTGGCCACTGCTGCATTTCATATAAACGTGACTCGCAGCGGGCAAAAGCGAATTCCAGCTGTTTCGCCTGATACAGCTGTGAAATAGCCACAGCAGAGGTCAGCAGCAATAAGCAGCCTCTGTCATAACACTCGTCCACCAGGGCAATAAAACGCCTGGCTTCATTATCCAGCTTGCTGATATAAATATCCTGATGTTCGCGCTGATAACTATCTTCCACACCATGCAAAATGGCCGTGTCCGACACAGCGCTAAATTGCGGTACATCCAGCACTGCTATTGCTTGGTAGCGGCTTGCCAACTGCATATAATCCAGTTGACTGCGTGGGCCGGAGCAGAGCGCCATAAAATCAAAACCTATGATTTTTTCATTACTCCACAAAGCCGGAAAAGAGCGGCCCAACAATTCAAAATCGGGCAGGGGCTGCACTTCACCAAAGAGTTGCTCTGCCTGCTGTTTTAGCTCTGCCGCAGTACCAGCTTGTTGGTAATAACGCATAGGGTTTTGTTTTAAGCGCCTGTAATCTATGCCGTTATCCAGAGTCACAACCATACAATGCTGGCGCAGCAGCTCAATAGTGGGTAAAAAGCGCTGACGTTGCAGGCCGTTTTTATACAGCTCTTCAGGCACTGCATTGGAGGTGGTGACCAGCACCACGCTACACTGAAACAAGTAACGCCATAAGGTGCCAAGCAACATAGCATCGCCTATGTCATTGACAAAAAACTCGTCAAAACACAGTACTTTGTATTGTTGTGCCCAGTCTTGGGCGATTTGCAATAAAGGGTCGGCTTCGCCCTGATGCTGCTTGAGTTCCTGATGCACCCGCGCCATAAAATGATGAAAATGCAGCCGGATTTTGCCATCCAAAGGCAGTTGCTGGTAAAACAAATCCATCAGCATGGTTTTGCCCCGACCAACAGGGCCGTGCAGATATAAACCCAAAGCCGGGGTGCCGGAATACAACTGATCAGCGAGCTGCTGCAGTGCCGATACCGCCTGATATTGTGGCTCGTCATACAACAACAGGCCCTGTTGGACCTGTTGCTGATAAAGCGAGGTTAAAGAGTCAGAACTCAATCTGTTGGACCTGCCGGTACATAACGTTGTAACCAACTGGTGAACTCGTTAAACCAGAAAATGGAATTATTCGGTTTTAAAATCCAGTGGTTTTCATTTGGGAAGTACACCAAACGTGCATCTAAGCCCTTGCCTTTATAGACACCATAAATTTCCAGCCCTTGAGTCACGGGCACACGGTAATCCTGCTCACCATGCATAATCAGCATAGGAGTGACAAACTTGTCAGCAAACAATGCTGGGTTCCACTGCTGCATAATCTCTAACCCGCTCCATGGCGAGCCACCATAGGCATGCACTCTGTGTGTGGTCGCGTCTGAGGCAAACTGTCCCATCAGGTTGTACACACCAGCATGATTAATCAGCGCTTTGTATCGTTCGGTATGACCAGCAATCCAGCTCACCAGATAACCACCATAACTGCCACCAGCCGCTGCTAAACGGGTGGAATCGATAAAACCACGCGACAGCATGTAATCCACGGCAGCTTCACTGTCCATAAAAGGTTTAACCGGGTGTTCACCATGAATAGATTCAGCAAAAGCCTGACCAAAGCTGGTCGAGCCATGGAAGTTTGGTTGGATCACTACATAACCTGCTGCAGCAAAGACCTGTGAGTTCCAGCGGTAACTAAAGCTGTCACCCGAATAACTGTGTGGTCCACCGTGTAATACATTTAACAAAGGCCATTTTTTGTTGGGGTCAAAGTTCGGCGGATAAGTAATATAAGCCTGCACCAGTTTGCCATCAGCACCTGCAAAGCTGACATCTTCAGTTTTGCCCCAACTAATGCTTTGTTGCAGTTCCTGATTTATCCTGCTGAGCTGTTTTAAGGTGCGTCCTTTATTATCCAGACTATAAATTTCCGGCATCTGCTTCATGCTGTGCTGCACCAGATAAATTTGTTGCTGCTGGCCAATTTGCACCTGACTGATATCGGCCTGACGCAAAATTTGTTTCACCGGGCCGCCAGCTAAAGGCATGCTGTATAAAGCCGACTTTGCTTTGTCGGCGGCCTGGAAATACAAAGTACCGTTGTTGCCAAACTCCCAGTCATCGACTGAAATATCCCAATCCTGAGTCAGATTGGTTTTTTGCTGGGGTTTAAAATCAAAGCGGATCAGCTGGTTATTATCCGAGGTGAAAAAGGTACTGCGCTGTGCGCCATAGACCAGACTTTTACCATCAGGGCTGAATTTTGGGTTGCTGTCACTGGCCGGATTGTCTGCAGTGATATTGACAAACTGACCTGAACCGTCAGTTTTAATAATCAGAATATCGTGATTCAACTGATCAAAAGGTGGCGGGCTGGTCACTGCACTGACCGCAATCTGGCGGCCATCGACAGAGATATCAAATTCAGCATCCCCATTTAAGCTAAACCAGCGATCCCAGCCCGGCGTTAAGTCGGCAATTTCACCGGTATGAATATTGATACTGAATAAATGCGGATAGCTGTCATCGGTCAGCCAGTGATCCCAAAAGCGATAGACTCTGTCTTCTGTCACCCGTGCTGTGACTTTATTGTCTTTTTTCTGCTTTAGTTGCTCAGCTAAAGCCGCAAAGTCGCCATTAAAACCTTTAGGCACATTGGCCAGAAACAAAATACGCTGCCCATCCGGAAACCATTTCGGCTGCTGCACAGCAACAGGTAGTTTGGTTAAGGCTTTAGCTTCACCACCCGTTAAAGGTAATAAAAACAATTGATTGGTTTCATTACCACGTTTGGATAAAAATACCAGCTGACGGCCATCAGGGCTCCAGGCTGGTGCAGTATCTGAATCCGGGTGCTGTGTTAAAGCCGTCAGTTGTTGAGTACGTAAATCCAGAATATGAATGTCGGCATTGCCTTTATCAGCAGCCAGATCATAACGGGTGACAGTCAGTGCCAACTGCTGGCCACCAGGCGATAAGGTCATTGCACCGGGGCGTGCCACTTGCCATAAATGTTGGGCTGTTAAGGGTTCAGTTGCGGCCTGAGCAGCACCTGCCGCCACAACCATCATCAGGGCTGAAAGACTAAATTTCATACAGACTCGCCTTTGTTCAGTCAAAGCAATAAGTTGACGCTAGCATAGGCCAGTGGCGCTATAAATAAAACCCTGATGAACTGCATAAAACAAAGGATGAACCATATGGTTGCAACTAACAACAGTTTTTGCTTGATCTTTCGCTATTCGTCTTTTATATTAGTTGCAACTAACAACAAATGAGTGTCCGACTTATGTCACAACAGGATCCACAACTGCAGCAAGACGCCACAGCTTTATACGAGGCGGTGAACCAGTTAGTAAGATTTTACCAGTTTCGCGACCGCGATCTGATCTGTTGTCATGATGTGTCAGTGACTCAATGTTATGCGCTGGAATTTTTGACTGAGCATGGTTCTTTGCGGCTGCAGCAACTGGCAGAACTGATGCTGCTGGATAAAAGTACCAGCAGTCGGGTAGTGGATAGTCTGGTGAAAAAAGGTTACGTCACCCGAATCCCAGACAGCGCTGACAGACGTGCAGTTGCTTTAACTGCAACTGCCGCCGGTGTGGCTTTGTATCAACAAATACGTGCAGGGCTGATAGCACAGGAAGAGCAATTGATTGCACATTTAACTCCTGAAGTACGCCAGGCCAGTATTGAAGTGATCCGCGCTTTAACAAAGCAAGTGAAGCAGCGTTGTGAACCTTCAAATTCTCTTTGTGTGGGAGCTGTTTGTTCATAAAAAAATTTACTTAAATAGTTGTCAGTAGCAATAGTTGTTTGTGGCAATTTAATCTGAACTTCAAATCGGTTAATCAAAGACCGGACAACAGGGCTTAAGCCCCGGAGCTGTGATATGTGGAAACAAGAGTTGTTTAAAATTTTTGCCCAGTTATTAAGTTTTCAGGGCTACCAATGGCCAGTTGCAGAAAAACTGCGCGAGCCTGATCAGACCCACTCTAAGACAGAGTCCTGTTGTGCAGCTCCTTGTTGTGCCTGAGGAGTGATCTATGTTGATCCGCCTGTCACAAGCAAAGGATTTAGCAGCACTATGTCAGATTTATAATCAGGGCATTCGATCCGGCGCTGCGACTTTCGAAAGTCGTGAGCGTGAAATCGCAGAGCTGCAGAGCTGGCTGGAATCGTCTGAGCATTACCCGGTGCTGGTTCTGGAGTTGCAAGGACAAGTACAAGGCTTTGCAGCGCTAAGTGCCTACCGTAGCCGCGACTGTTACCGGGGCATAGCCGAATTTTCAATTTATCTGCACAGCGAGATACAAGGGAAAGGGTATGGCTTGCCGCTGTTACAGGCCTTGCTGCAAAAAGCGCTACAGCTTGGATTCTGGAAAGTGTTATCCCGCATTTTTACCTTTAACAGTGCGAGTCGCTTTTTATGTCAAAAGGCGGGTTTTCGCGAAGTGGGTGTGTATGAAAAACATGCACAACTGAATGGGAAATGGCTGGATGTGGTGATTGTTGAATACCTGATCTCAGCTAATCAATCTGGAGAAATTTGATGAGTATTCAAAAGATTACTGAAAGCTATCCTGTACTGGTATTAGGTGCTGGCCCGGTGGGGTTAGCTGCTGCAGCTCAACTAGCGAAAGCAGGCTTGTCCTTTTTAGTGCTGGAGCAGGCTGAGCAGGTAGCAGCACAAGTGCGCCAATGGGGCCATGTGAAAATGTTTTCGCCCTGGCGCTTTAATGTCGACCCGGCCAGTTCCGCCTTATTGGCAAAACAGGGCTGGCAGATACCTGAGCAGGATAGTTTCCCAACTGGTGCAGAGTTGGTGCAGCAGTATCTTGAACCACTGGCAGCATTGCCACAAATTGCACCATACCTGCGTTTGTCACATCAGGTAAAAAGTATCAGCCGACTGGATACAGATCGGATGAAAAATCACAACCGCACACGACAACCTTTTGTTGTTTTGCTGGATACTCCAACAGGGCCTCAGGAGTTATTGGCCGCTGCTGTAATTGACTGTACCGGTACTTATCAGAATCCTAATCCCGCCGGTAGTCACGGTTTAGTTGCTTTAGGAGAGGCGGAACATCAGACTCAAATTTTTTATGGCATTGTAAATAAAAATAAGGACAGCTCACGTTATGTTGGGCAAAGAGTATTAGTGTTAGGAGCCGGCCACTCGGCTTTTAATAGTTTACAAGAGCTGGTGGCAATAAAACGTCAGTATCCGGGTACTGAAATTCATTGGGCTATACGAGGCACAAATCTGAGCAAAATCCTCGGAGGCGGGGCCAAAGATCAACTCAAAGAGCGTGGTGCATTGGGTTTATTAGTTGGACAGTGGTTGCAGCAGGGACTGATCAGCTTGCACACTGAATTTCGTTTGCAGCAGCTCACAAAAACAACAGAAGGCCTGGTTTTATCCTCGGCGCATCATACTTTGCCTGCTATTGATCAACTGGTGGTCAATACTGGTTTCAGGCCGGATTTCACTCCGCTGTCTGAAATCCGGCTGGGGCTGGATCCCGCCACTCAAAGCCCTGTAGCTTTGTCTTCCATGATAGATCCAAACGAGCATAGCTGCGGCACAGTGCGGCCTCATGGTTATCTGGAGCTAAGCCATCCTGAAGCTGATTTTTATATAGCTGGTATGAAAAGTTATGGCCGCGCTCCAACCTTTTTATTACTGACTGGTTATGAACAGGTACGCTCTATAGCAGCAGCTTTGGCTGGTGATTTTGAGTCAGCTCAGAGGGTTGAGCTCAGCTTGCCTGAAACCGGAGTTTGCAACACAAATTTCGGCACTCCCAAAACGGCAAGTTGCGCGGACAGCACTTGTGCACCCAAACTTAAAATGAAAGTGGGCTGTTGTGGCTGAAAAGCTATACTTAAAAAGCCTTAAGTAAAACCGGAGGTCGTTATGTTTAGCCGTGAGTTTTGGCAAACCTTTGTGCAACTCCTGAGTTTTAATGGCTATATTCTGCCGGACGAGTTGCATCATTATCGCTCTGAAGAACCAATGAAACAGGATCAATAGGGAGCTGCATGCTCCCTGTTTCTTCTGCCGAATGCGTGGTTCAACAAGCCGCAATCAGTTCTGCTGATTGTGTTAAATAGAGTCTGATATGGAGCTTTTCTGGTTTTTCCTCCTGGTGCAGTTTTACACCGGACAGTTTGGCCAAATACTGGCTAAATACCCAAAAAGGTTCTGTGTGATTTTCTTCTGCTTTAATTTCTTTCTGCCATGGATACAACAAAATCCAGTTGATTTGCAGCTGAGTTCCTTGTTGTTCAGTGCTCAAGCTAAGTTCAGGTGTGCGGCTTAGGCTATGGTTCAGCAAATAGCAACTTAAAGCGCAGCACAATAATTCCAGCACTTGAGGGGGCAGTGAACAGCCCAGCAAAGGTGAAATAGTGGATGAAATCTTTGGAGAGGCTTTTAATAAAATCGAGGCATGGTAGGCGCCACGTTCTGCCAGATCAACCACTTTGCTTGTTTTCTGCGGCTGACCCTGCACAGCCGTCAGCTTTTCCAGCATTCCTGATAATACTGCCCAACACAAGCTATGTTGTTTGAGTTGCTGCAGGGCTGGTTTAAGCAAAGGTAAGGTCAGTTTATGCTCAGGCTGCAGCAGCCTGCTGTACATTAGCTGTAACTGTTGTTGGCTCTGCTGCATTTGCTGCTGTAACATTTGCATTAAATTAGCCAATAAATCAGAAAGTTGAGGCAAGTTATAGTGAGATTGCTGTAACGACAGCATTAACTGATGGTTGTGATTTTTTTCTTGCTGCAACTGCTGTTGCAATTCAACGTTTTGATCAAACAACGCCAAATCGCCTTCAATGGCTTCTTTAAAGAGTTGCAGTAACTGAGTGTGCTGCTCATCCATAGGTCTGTTGAAGTAATCCAGAATACAAATGGTGCCAAACAGATGACCATCGGGCCAATACAACGGGTAACCATGATAAAACACCAGACCCAAAGCTGCAGTAGGATTGTCATGCATTTCAGGTACTTGAGTCGCATCCGCTATATGCAAAGGTTTTTGCGTACGTAGCACATTGGCGCAATAGGAATTCAATTGCAGTGGCATGCTTTGACTGGCAAAAAACGGATGTTTGCCATTGCTGTTGGTCACCTGCAATACCAGTTGGCTGCCATCCATCCTGTTGATCAAAGCACAAGGTACATCTGCCTGACGCGCTAATAAATCTATCATCAGTTGCCAGTGGCTAACAAAATGATCCAGTGTCAGCACCTGACCCCTTGGCGCAGGGGAAGCCGTAGTCTGCATGAAGATAACTCTGCTATCTGTTTGTTCTACTGAGTGTAAATGCAAATTCAGACTTTTGTCAGATGAAAATTGTTAACGCAATCATTGGGGCGAATCCTTAGTTTGAAAATTACAAAATGCCATAAGTCAGACTGATATCAACTAACAGACGTAAAGACAGAGGCGTATAATCGCGCTCCGTTTTGTTCCCTCTTTGTTGTTTAAGGAAGTACCAGATGTCTGATTTAATCAGTAAGTTAGAATGGCGTTATGCCACTAAAAAATTCGATCCTAGCCAGGTTGTTTCACAGGATAAAATCGATTTTATTCTGGAAGCTATCCGTTTAAGCGCTACGTCCAGTGGTTTACAGCCTTATGAAGTGCTGGTGATCACGAATAAAGCCATACGCGAGCAAATTAAGCCCCACGCCTGGAATCAGGGACAGATCACGGACAGTTCACACTTATTGGTGTTTGCGGCATGGGACAACTACACAGCTGAACGTATTAACAACATGTTTGATTTAACCAACGAAATCCGTGGTTTTAAAAACGAAGGTTGGGAAAACTACCGTGCTATGTTGCTGAATACTTACCCGCAACGTGACGCTGAAACCAATTATCAACATGCAGCCCGTCAGGCTTACATTGGTTTAGGTTCAGCTTTGATTGCTGCAGCCGAGCTGAAAGTTGACAGCACGCCTATGGAAGGTTTTGATCCGGTCAAAGTGGATGAAATTCTTGGCTTAAAAGAAAAGGGTTTACGCTCAGTGTTGTTATTGCCTTTAGGCTACCGTGCTGATGAAGGCGACTGGCTGGTGAAGCTGCAAAAAATCCGTCGCAGCCGCGAGCAGTTTGTCACTGAAATTAATTAATTCTGTGTTTATAGAAGGCCGTCACTGGCCTTCTTTCTAACTATTGATACAAGGTCCTTCCCAACTCTGCTTTTCTAGTCATTTCATCCTCTTTTCTCTGTCTGACATCGTTGTCAACCTACTGTCATATTCATCAGTTATGGTTTGACTATAAATGTGAGTATGGGGGCTTTATGTCGATCGTTGAAAAGCCGGAGCAGGATGTGCATCAGGCGTTAAAAAATGCTGCGCCTTTGGCCCGATATCTGGAGCGAAATGCCAGTAGTGCTGATGCCGCCGATATTTTTCAGGAGTCTATCGCCCGTGTGCTGGAACAGGCGAAACAGCGGCCTATTCTGAATCCTCTGGCTTATGCCTTCACTGTAGCCCGTCATATGCTGATGCGGTTAAAACCTGAGCAGGCCGAAGAGCCGGATCAAGTGCTGTGTCAAAGCGCCAACCCGGAAGAAATGGCCAGCATGCAGCAAACTGTGGATCTGTTTAGTCAGGCTTTAGCTGCTATGCCCACATTAAGGCGGCAAGTTTTTGTGTTATTCCGCATGGAAGGCAAAAGCCGCAGCGATATTGCTGCTTTACTGCAAATCAGCGAGGATGCAGTATCTAAACATGTCAGCAGGGCGCTGGCGGATATTCAGCGTCTGATCGATCAGCAGCGTGTTGTGTGAGTCCTATTTTGAGTGAACAAGAAAAGTTAAATACCAAAGAACAGGCAGAGCAGGAGCTGTATCTGCAGGCCGCCAGTTGGGTTGAAAAACTCGCCAGTGGTGAGCTGGACAGCCTGAGTAAAAGGCGGTTTAGCCATTGGCTGGATGCCGATCCAAGACACCCTGTGCTGCTGCGAACCATGGTCGAAACCTGGCAGGATCCGGCTCTCACTAAAGCTTTGTCCGCTTATCAGCCTTCACCCTTAAAACGTTGGCAGTTATCTCTTCCCCTGTTGCTTAAATTGAAGTGGCCTAAATTGCAGCTAGCTGGCGCTGCTATGGCATTCAGTTCTGCGCTGCTGGTGCTGCTTTATCTGGGCAACAGCAGCATGTTTTCTAGTCCTGCGCCTTACGAGCTTAAAACAGCCCAGACCAGCAGCATGCAACAAGCTCTTGATGATGGCTCAGTGGTCGATATAGCGCCGGACAGTCAGCTCACTGTATTTTTTACTGGAGATAAACGTCAGGTACTGCAAGGTCAGGGCGCTGCTTATTTTGCTGTGGCCAAAGACAAACAACGGCCTTTTGAAGTGCGGCTGGATCAAGCCAGCGTTGTGGCTGTTGGCACCGAATTTAATATTGATCGCGACCCGGATCTGATTGATATCACAGTGTACGAAGGCGCTGTGCAGGTGCAGGCTAGCGCTGCTGGCCCAAGTCAGTTACTCAAAAGTGGCGAGCGAATTCGTATTCAGCAGAATAAATTATCCGAAGTGCAAAAAGTGGATTTGCAACAGTTAGTCGACTGGCGTTCTGGCTGGATTGAAATTGAAAATGAAACCTTAGCCTATTTGCTGCACAGGCTAAACCGGTCGGCTTTGGTGCCTGTCAGCGCCAGTGCTGAGGTGGCTGATTTGCGGGTGGCAGGTCGTTTTGAACTGGCCAATACCCAACAAACCTTATCGGCTTTGACTGAAGCTTATGGCTTAACGCTGCAGCAAAACAGTAGCGGTATCCGGTTAAGCCGGTCACCCTCTCAGTCACAATAAAATGGGGGCGGGTTGTGTGGTTACGACCTGAACTCTGTCTGTTATTGCTTTTGTGCTGTTGCAAAAGCCTTTCTGTATGGGCTGCTGAAGCACAACAAAAGCAGTTGTATTCCCTGCCATCTCAGCCTTTATCTGCGGCCTTGCTGCAATTTGCCCGCACGGCAAATCAGCCATTATTGTACGATCCGGCTTTACTTGAAGGGCGACAAGCCCCGGCTCTTTATGGTGAATTCGAAGCTTCTGAAGCACTGAATCAGCTTTTAGCACAGCAGCCTTTACAAGCTATTCCGCGGGAAAAAGGCTGGTTGATTAAAGCCAAAGCTGTGGTAGAAAAACCAGCAGTGATTGCTGCCACTCCTGCCACTAAACCCCAAAAACTACCTGCAGCTATGGAAGTGATAGCTATACGTTCCACTGTAGTTGCAGAGCAGAATACTGTGACCAAAGCATTGTTGCCTCAGGCTAAAACACTCAAGCGCGAAGCCATGATTGCACAGGACTCGCTGGTTGCCGACGACATTACCGACTTTCCTGCGCTGAACTTAGCCAACTCTTTGCTGCGCTTGCCTGGCATTACTATTAACAGAGAGTGGGGCGAAGGCCGGCAAATTTCATTGCGGGGTTTAGGCCCGGATTTCACCCGGGTGCAAGTGAATAGTATGGAAGCCTTAGGCACCTCGTCTTCACCTATGGACGCGCGCGGCGCTGTGTCCAGAACCAGGGCTTTTGACTTTAATATTTTTGCCTCAGAGCTGTTTAATCAAATTGATGTGAAAAAGTCCTTTTCAGCCGAGCAGGAAGAGGGCGGTATAGCGGGCACTGTGAATTTACATACCGCCAAGCCTTTTGATTACGACGGACCCAAAGCCAGTATTTCGGCTCAGTTGGGTACCAACAGCAACAGCAACACCAACAGCTCAGATCCACGCTTTTCAGCGGTATTTTCTCAGCTCTGGTCAGATGTTGGCGCCCTGGTATCCATCACTCATAGCATTCGATCTACCAATGAATACGGCAGCAATACCACGCGCTGGCGGCGCGAAACCGGTAAAGAAGCGGCCGACAGCAGCAATACTGAACTGCAAAATCTGTTGGATTCAGGCGAGTTGTGGTTTCCACGTGGCCAGCGATTTTCTGTCTGGGAAAACGAACAAAACCGCTTAGGTATTACAACAGCGCTGCAATACAAACCCAATCAGGATTTCAGTCTGGTGTTGGATTGGATGTACGGTAAGCTGGAAAACCAGCTGGCTGAACATCATATGGCGGTGAAAGATAATAACCTGGTGAACTCTCTGATCTGGCGTGAAAGTGCTAAAGGTGACAAAGAAGTAGTCTATGCCAGCTACAAAAATGCCAGCTGGCGTAATGAAAGCCGTCAGGATTATAACGAGTCGGTGTTTGATCAAATCAGCCTGGCCGCAGACTGGACAGCCACAGCCGATCTGCAGATCCGTGCTATGTTGGGCCATAGTTCATCCGACTACAGCCAGCCGCTGTTGCAGAAGCTCAATATTGAAGCGAAGAAAAAAGCCGACATCATCACGGACTTCCGCCAGGACGCCTTTTATGGCCGCAGTTCTTCAACTGATTTTGATGTCACTTCTATCGAAGGCTATACAGTCAAAGATCTGTTTTTCCAGTCGAACTTTATCTATTCCAGCTTTGATAATGCCAAGCTGGATTTTGATTACCAGCTCAGCGACAACAACGCGCTTAAATTTGGTGTTCACCATAAAAAATTCAGTAATTCAGGCTTTGAGCAAGAGGCCAGCGGTTTTCCGTATAACAACGCGACACCAGAACATCAGAGCATTGTTAGCCTAAACCCAAGTCAGGTGCAGATTTATCGCGGCCATCCGGACCAAAGCTGGCTGGAAGGCAATATAGCTGCAGTGCAGAATTTTTATGGCCTGAGCGATTTTGCCTTAACGGCCGCCAATACGTTGAGTAGCACAGTGTACGATTTAGCGGAGCAAACCAATGCGCTGTATCTGTTGTATCACCACGACTCAGAGCTTGCAGGTTCGCCATTACGCTCGCGTTTTGGCTTACGTTTTTTCGACACCCAAATGAGCTCGCAAGGGGTGTCCTCTATGCAGCCTGCCACTATCAATCGCAACTACTCAGGTTATTTGCCGAGTCTGGATCTGGCTTATGAACTGGCGCCAGATCTGATCTGGCGCGCTGGCCTGAGTAAAAATATCACCCGCCCATCCTTAGACGCCATGGCCTTTTCTGTTTATGTCAGTAAAACCTCCCTGGGTGAAACCGATATAGGCCAAATCTCCACAGGCAACCCAGAGCTGCAACCCTATGATTCTGATAACTTTGATATGGCGCTGGAGTGGTATTTTGAAAACGCAGGGCTGGCTTCAGTGGCTGTGTTTTACAAAGACATCAACAATTTTATTCAGACCAAAACAGAGCAACGGCGTTACAGCGAGCTGGGGCTGCCCGCCGACTTATTACCTGATGGCAAAACGGTCAACGATATTTTTAATGTCTCGTCACCACAAAACTCAGGCTCGTCCGGCATTCAGGGGTTTGAGCTGGCGCTGCAACGTGATTTAGATTTCCTGCCAGCGCCTTTCCAGCATTCAGGAGTGATAGCCAACTACACCTGGGCCGATGGCGACACCTTGTATCCGAATGTCGAAAACTCAGGCCAGGATCAGCTAAAAGCTTTACCAGGCTTATCGAAGCAAAGTTATAACCTGACCTTGTATTACGAAACCAAAGTTTGGGGCGCCCGTGTAGCTGCGGCTTATAGAGGCAAGTACATCACAACAGTTGAAAGTGGCTCTATCGACGATGATGAGCGAGGTTATCACGAGAGCACTAATCTCGATTTCTCAGCTTATTACCGGCTTAATGCCCATATAAAGCTAAACCTCGAGGCCCTTAACCTGACCAATCAACGTGACGAATTATACAGCGACTCCAGCGACAGAGCTTACAACAGCACCTACAGTGGCCGCACTTATATGCTTGGGGTGACGGCGGAGTTTTGAACTTCAGTGGAACTTAGAGTTTTAATGCGATGGATATTATTGTGTCCAAAACCAGATAAATTGGACTGAAATGGACATCATAGTGTCTGTGGTGGGGCAGCTATGTAGCTCTAGCTTCATAGGGGTTTCGTACATGCTTGCTAGGTTGCACTTACCGCGAAATGTAGGGGCAGGGTTTATCCCTGCCCGTCTTGCATCCAAACGAAATTAAAGCGGCAGCTTTAACTCGCTTCGGTATAAAAAGCTTCTACTTTACCTTTTAAAGTCATCAGTAAAGGCTGGCCACGACGGTCCAGCGCTTTGGCTGCTGCCACTTTCACCCAACCTTCGCTGATGCAATATTCTTCCACGTCAAAACGCTGTTTGCCATTCAAACGAATACCAACATCGTGTTCGAAAATTGCTGCTACATAGTGCGGGCTGCGTGGGTTGGTGCAAAGGCGATCCGGTAAATCCGGGCGTGCTGCTGTGTCTTGAGTGCTAGTGTCTGTCATGGCTATGGCCTGTAATAAATAAAACGTGCGCCATTGTAGGCAAAGCCAGCAGTGGGCTCAAGAGCGGCGGTTAGAAACAAAGAAAAATGGAAGGTTTTGCCCTGAGACAGGTTCCATCGGGTCTGTAGGTTGCACTCGCCGCGAAGCGGCAGTGCAAAAATCCCCCCCCCCCCCACAATCAACAATCCAATTTCCCCCCATCTTTGACCAAAACCAACATTAACAATAAGATGGCTTTATCTAACTCAATTAACCGGACTCCCCATGAAAATTGCTTTAATTATCCTAGTTATTGCCTGCATAGTTTTTTACTTCTACAACAACGCCAATAACCAAAAAGCCGCAGCGCTGAATCTGGAAAAAGGCAGTGCATTTTTAGCTGAAAACTCTAAAAAAGAGGGCGTAAAAACCACAGCTTCAGGCCTGCAGTATGAGGTTTTACAAAGTGGCAGCGGCGAAACCCACCCAACAGCCAGCAGTACAGTGCGGGTGCATTACCACGGCACGCTCACCGACGGCACTGTATTCGACTCTTCAGTCGAACGCGGCGAAACTATTTCTTTCCCGTTAAACCGTGTAATTCCTGGCTGGACCGAAGGCGTACAGCTGATGAAAGTGGGTGATAAATTCCGTTTTTATATCCCTTCCAATCTGGGCTACGGCAACCGCAGCGCGGGCAAAATCCCCGCAGGTTCAACCCTGATTTTTGATGTGGAATTATTTGAGATCCAATAAGACAGTGGGGCAGATTTGCCTCACTTTTTAGTCTTTTCTCTTTGCTTTTTTTTGGTTATTTGGGGCGGGACAATGCCTAACTTTAAGTCTATCGGATTAAGCTATTAACGATAGAGCGCGGTTTTGTAAGAGGGAGTTTCTATGTCCATTTTTTATTATTTTACCTTGTTGGTCACGGTACCTTTGCTGCTATGGCCTTTACTTAAAAATAGGCATATTGCTTTTATATGGATTGGAACTTTTTTTGGTGCCAGTATTTTGTTCAGTATCGGGACGTATAAAAGTTGCTCAAGTGGCTGGGTCTCTCCAAGTATAGGCTCTCAAGGAGCTTGTTCACATCATGGTGGTGTTATATCTAACATGAATGAATTTGGTTATACCTTGTGGGGTCTTTGTTTGATTTCTATTTTAGTTAAGGTTCTGTTGAACCAGACTAGAAATAATTCAGATAAACAGATCCTAAATGGCGAGGAAACAACGAGTGAAGTGTTATCCGATAGAACCATTTCACCTCAATTGTCAGCTAATGCAGCAAAACTTCAAGATTACGAAAAGTATATTTTAGGGTGGCATCAAAATGGGCTATCAATTGATGAAATAGTAACGCATTTAAAATCTAAAGGAGTGCCTGTTTCACAGGAGTATATTCGGCAGTATCTAAAACTATAAGGTCAGTAAATGTTGATAGAAATGAATAAGATAATCTTGAATTTCATTTTAAACATCCGATAGCCACATGGCTATCTTGACTAAAGACGCTTTACATCCCAACCCACTGTAAAAAAACCTTCATAAATTTCTCTGTCCATAAATCACTGCTCGTTGCTCTTTAGGGGGACTGCTGCGCATTTGCGCCTGGCAGATTTACTTAATCAGCTTAACTAACCAGGAATAATGGATTAATTATGAAGACGAATCTCCGCAAGAGTCATCTGGCTTTGGCCGTGCTGGCTGCACTGCCGGCTTTTTACAGCCCTGTATTGCTGGCTCAATCTGCTACAGAAGCTAAAGCATCAGAAACAGAAGTGATTGAAGTCAAAGGCTTTCGCAGCTCTATTATCAAAGCCAAAGATCTGAAGCGTGAAGCCATGATCGCTCAGGATTCAATAGTGGCTGAAGATATTGCGGATTTCCCTGATCTGAACCTGGCCGACTCACTGCAACGTGTGCCTGGTGTCACTATTACCCGTGAAGGTGGCGAAGGCCGGCAGATTTCTTTACGTGGTTTAGGCCCTGATTTTACCCGTGTGCAGGTCAACGGCATGGAAGCTTTGGGTACTTCGTCTTCGCCTATGGATGCGCGTGGTGGTGTGTCCCGTACCCGTGCTTTTGACTTTAATATTTTTGCCTCTGAGCTGTTTAACCAGATTGATGTGAAAAAATCCTTTTCTGCTGATCAGGAAGAAGGTGGCATAGCTGGTACTGTCAATTTACGTACAGCCAAACCTTTTGATTACGACGGCGCTCAGGCTGCTGTTTCAGCTCAGGTCGGCACCAATACCAATACCGACAGCACAGATCCTCGTATAGCGGCTTTATTGTCTAATACCTGGTCAGATTTTGGTGCACTGGTGTCTGTAGCTTATAGCGACAGAGCAACCAATGAATACGGCACCAACACCACACGCTGGCGCCGTGAAGGTGGCAAAAAAGCTGCCGATGCCAGCAACACAGCCTTACAGGCCGAGTTGGATTCAGGTGAATTATGGTTCCCGCGTGGTCACCGTTATTCGGTCTGGGAAAATGATCAAAACCGTTTAGGTATTACTGCAGCTTTGCAGTACAAACCAAGTTCAGACTTCAGCCTGGTGCTGGATTTAATGCACGGAAAACTGGAAAACGAACTGTCTGAACATCATATGGCGGTGAAAGATAACTCTGTGGTGAACGACTTGGTCTGGCGTGATAATAACGGCAATAAAGAAGTGATTTATGCCGATTATAAAAATGCGACCTGGCGTAATGAAAACCGTCAGGATCGCAACGAGTCGGTATTAAATCAGGCTAGTTTAACCGCAGACTGGACTCTGACCGACGACTTAAAAATGAGCGCTATGCTTGGTCACAGCTCTTCTGATTACGAGCAGCCGCGTGTGAATAAGCTCAATATCGAAGCCAGTAAAAAAGTGAATATTATTACTGACTTTACTCAGGATGCCTTCTACGGTCACAGCTATTCACCAAGCTTTGATGTCACTGCTCTGGATGGCTACACGGTTAAAGATTTGTACTTTCAGTCGAACTTTATCTACTCCGACTTTGATAATGCCAAACTGGATTTTGACTACGGTTTAACCGACACTTCCAGCCTGAAATTTGGTGCCAACTATAAAAAGTTCACGAACACAGGTTTTGAGCGTGTCGCTCAGGATTTCCCAAGCAATAAAGCCACACCACAAAATCAGGGTGTAAAAACGCTGACGGCCGAACAGGTGCAACTGTTTAATGGTCACCCGGATAAGAGCTGGTTACAAGGTGATATGGCAGCTTTGCAGGCCTTTTATGGCCTGACCGATTTCACCCTAACAGATGCCTACACAGTGGAAAGTTCGGCTTATGATTTAGCCGAAGAAACTCAGGCTGCTTATCTGGTCTACGATACTGAATATGATGTGGCAGGTATGCCGCTGCGTGCCAATGTCGGCGTGCGTTACTTCACCACAGAGCTGAGCTCAAAAGGTTTGTCGAAAGGCATTCCAACAGAGATGGTGCGCGATTATTCAGATTATCTGCCAAGCCTGAATATTGCGTATGAGTTTGCCGAAGATGTGATCTGGCGTACAGGCCTGAGCAAAAACATGACCCGTCCTTCGTTAGGCGCTATGGCGTTTTCGGCCAACGTTAGCCAAACCTCTTTGGGTGAAAATGATATAGGCCAGATTTCAGTGGGTAACCCACATCTGAAACCCTTTGAGTCGGATAACTTTGATACGGCGCTGGAATGGTATTTTGAAGATGTAGGTTTGTTGTCTGCGGCACTGTTTTACAAAGACATTGATAACTTTATCGTCACTGAAACCCAGCAGATTGTGTACAGTGAACTGGGTTTACCGGCTGAATTATTACCAAAAGGCAAAACGGTAAACGATATTTTTAACGTGTCGTCACCACAAAACTCAGATTCGTCCACCATCAAAGGTTTTGAACTGGCGATGCAACGGGATCTGGATTTCCTGCCAGAGCCTTTTAATAACTTAGGTGTGATAGCCAACTACACCTGGGCAGACGGTAACACCTTATATCGTAACGTGGAAAACTCAGGTGAAGATCAAATCAAAGCCTTTCCTGGTTTATCCAAGCAAAGCTACAACTTCACGCTGTATTACGAAGCAGAACAATGGGGCGCCCGTGTTGCTGCAGCCTACCGCAGTGATTACATTACAGGCGTGGAAAGTGGCTCGATTGACGATGACGAACGTGGTTACCATGCCACAACCAACGTTGATTTCTCTGCATTTTACCGCTTAAGTGACAGCGTCAAACTGAACCTGGAAGCGATAAACCTGACCAATGTACGGGATGAGTTGTATAGTGACTCCAGCGACAGGGCCTATAACACCACCTTTAGTGGCAGGACTTATATGGCTGGGGTAACAGTGCAGTTCTAATCATACCCTCGAACTTGAAGCTGCAGCTTTGTTGACCGCTTGCTTTCGCCCCAGTCACATAGGTTAACTATGCTCCTGGGGTCTCAAGCACTTGTCGCCTCGCTGCAGCATCAATTACTTTGGGTATAGGTTTGTGACGGCAGGTCTTAGATTTTGCCTGACCCCTCAATAAGGATCCATTTTGATACATTACAGAAAACAATTGAGTGTAGCTGGCGTGCTCTTTTTGCTGGCCTCTTGTCAGCAGGTGCCACCTGAGCCGCAACCAGAACAAGGTAAAAGCTGGCTGGCTGGTGATCACCATGTGCATACCCATTACAGCGTGAAATGGGATAACTCGGTTTTTCCGCCAGCGCCGATTTTAGGCGGCGATGCTAAATATTCGATTCCACTAAATGCGCAAATGGCTTCACATTATGGCTTAAGCTGGATGGTGATTACCGATCACGGTGGGCCAAATCGCGCCAAACTGGCGTTGGAGCAGGCTTACCCTGAACTTGTGGCTTCACGTAAAGCTTTACCGCAGATTTTGCAATTTTACGGTATGGAGTTTGATGTGCCTGGCAATAGCCCAGGCGGTCGCCATGCCAGTTTTATTATGCCGCACAGGCCAACAGAAGCAGAGCAGTTGTATCAAATCGAAAGCCGCTACAACGGCCGTCAGGGTGTACCGCCAGGGCCGGAAAAAGCTGAAGACGGCTTTATGCTGCAAGCCTTAAAAGCCATGAATGAATTACCGGATAAGCCTTTGCTGCTTGTGAATCATCCGGCGCGTTTAGCCACTGGCTTTCGGCAGTACAACAAAGTGACACCTGCGCAATTACGTGACTGGCAGGATACAGCACCTGATGTAGTGATTGGTATGACAGGAGCCGAAGGCCATCAGGCTGCAACTTTAAATCCGGATGGCAGCTCTGACCCAACCGCCATTCGCGGCGAATACCCTGATTACCCTACTATGGGTGGCTACGATCAGATGACAGCTCGTTTAGGTGGGGTTTGGGATAGTTTACTCAGCGAAGGCCGGTCTTGGTGGGTGACAGGAGTGTCAGACAGCCATGGTCATTACACTGATGGCTGGGCCGACTTCTGGCCTGGCCAATACGCCAAAACTTATGTTTATGCGGATAAAAACTACGACAGTATTTTTGCAGCACTCAAAGCTGGCCAGGTTTTTGTCACGACTGGCGATTTAATTGATGCGCTCTTTGTAGAAGTGGCAGTAAAAAACTCAGCTAACACCGCCACAGCGGGTCAGACACTCACAGTAAAACCTGACGATGAGCTGGTGCTGCGGGTGCGTTTTCGTGACCCCACTAGCAACAACGGCGGCGGTTTTAACCCAGAAGTACAACGAGTGGATCTGATTCAGGGGCTTATCAAAGGCCCGGCAGTACAGCGCAATAGCGACGAAGCACCGGATACCAAAGTCGCTAAACGTTTTTATCCAGCCGACTGGAGCATTAAAGACGGCTACAGCCAGTTTGAGCTGCCACTGGGTAAATTCAGCGCCAGCCAGTATTTACGTTTGCGTGGCACCAACAATAAAAACGAGCTGGAGCCAGAAGCTGATGCCAAAGGTGAAAACCCATGGTTTGATTTGTGGTTTTACAGCAATCCGGTGTTTATTCAAGTGGTTCAAGACTAAGCTCAATCCGGCTTAGTCTTTAGACTCTGACCAAACAGCAAACTCATTGCCGCTGGGTTCGGTAAAGTGAAAACGGCAACCGCCCGGGAAGTCAAAAATAGGCTTAATCACAATGCCACCATGCTGCTGTACTTTGGCTAAAGTGGCCTTGATATTTGCGCTGTAAAACACCAATAATGCTCCGCCTGTTGCACTGGTGGAGCATTGTTCTGAACGGAAAAATCCACCGTCTAAACCTTGATCGGAAAAGGCGACATAATCAGGGCCATAGTCGACAAAACTCCAGTCAAAAGCAGCGCTAAAAAATGCTTTGGTAGCGGTTAAATCTTTGGCGGGAAATTCGACGTAGTTTAATTTTCCGTCTTTGTTCATTGTGCATTTCCTTTATTTAAAAACCAGTGCAGTCACTACCTTACCATTTAAACATCGGCAGTGGTTTGAGTGGATGCTTTACAAAATGAGCCGCAGAAAGTTGCACCAGTCGCCAGTGAAAACCAGCAGTGGGGAAGGTTTGATACAAAGCCCGCAGCAGAGCTCTGTCTAAACCAAAATTGAGCAAACCCAGTGAAACATCTGTCCAGTCCGCCTTGCGAAAAGCCTCAGCCAGTTTATTGTCGTCACAGGCTGTGACCTTGTGATGTTCACTGATCAATAAACTGATATCCGCCGACCAGTCCGACAGCCCTTGTTGCTGCAGATAGTGCTGAGCTAAAGCCACGGACGGATCTATATAGTCGAAGTTATGGCAGACCCAGATCGCCAGATCATGAAAAGCACAGGCTATAGCTATTTTTTCCAGCGACTGCTCTGAGTGATCCGAATGCCAAAACGCCAGATTCAGCACTCTGTAACAGTGGTGGCGATAGGCGGTGAAATCCTTGCCTATGTCCTGTTGATAGTTGTGCAGCAGCAGGTCCAGCAAATCATGTTGAGCGATAATATTCACTGGTTTTTGCACCTTAGGCTCCATTTCTTTTTATGCCCGGCTGTCCGCCGTGGGCGGAGCGGACAAGCTAGGTTGTATGCTGTCTTTGGCCATAAAAAACAATACCACCACAAAGCCAAAAGGCACCAGATACATCAGTTGCCACCAGACATTTTGCCCTGCGTCATTCAGTCTGCGTGTACCCACAGCCAAAAATGGCAGCAGGATAAGTACAGTGACAAACTGCCTTAAAACAGGGCTGATAATTTCGGCCAGAGCACTGATCAGCAACACAAAAACTAAAAACCACCAATACTGATACTTGCTGGCCGTACCGGAAAAATCAGCAAATTGCACAAAGCAGTCTTTGACTACTGAAAGTGGAGCGGGAATTATAACTCCTGATGTTTCGGAGCTCAGAAGCAGGCTGCTGGCATCCACTGCAAAAACAGCGGCCAACGCCCGCACTGATTCAATGGATGCATTGCCGGTATTTTCCAGCCGCTGAATAGTACGCAGGTTCAGGTCACAAGCGGCTGCCAGTTGCTCCTGTGACCATTGCTTGTCAGCTCTTAATTTTTTTACCAGTTCTGCATTAATTTTCATTGCTTCGATACCTTGCATTGACCAATAGGCGCAAAGATAACTCAAAAAACGGCTGCAGGTTACGGCACTAGCACGACAGCTTTACGACAGCACGCTATTTCACTGTCGTTGGCTGCCAAAAGCTTTTATTGCCATATTCCCAATGCCATGGCAAACCTGTGGGGCCAAGAATAAAGTCTACCAAATAAGGAATCGCAGTTTCGGCGCGTAAGTCATTGCCCAATATGACTACACAACGTTGGCTGGCCTCCAGACACACCAGCATATTGCCAGTTGAATCATTGTGACCGCCTTTAAAAAAGCCTTTACCTTGAGGGCCTTCAAATACAACGACTCCAAGACCTGCATATAAATCAGGCAACTGTTGTTCAGTTGGCACTTCGGCCTGTAAGGTCGGGAATTGGCTTAAAGTGGTGATTTTTAATTGTGGTCTGGTCAACTCCTGCCGGGCTTTTTCGCTTAACAGTTCACCCTTCACTATAGCTGCTGCCAGTTTTGCCATATCGGCAATACTGCTATCAAGTGAACCTGCTGCTCTGACTCTGCTTCTGTCGTCGTGCGGTTCAATTTTACCTTCTATAGTCCAGCCATCTGCGGTTCGGCCAGTAAAATCATCCCGCCAGATCATACTGCTATTGTTCATGCCCAAAGGCTGAAACAGGCGTTTTTGCATTTCCTGACCTATATCCAGACCCAGGCCTTGTTCCAGCACAAACTGCAATAAAATAATGCCATCACCTGAATAGGCATAAAGGCTGCCAGGCTGGAAATGAAAACGTAATTTACCGTCAGGCTCCAGAAAACCAAAATTGGCAAAGCCCGAGGCGTGGTTCAACAGCATACGGGGTGTAATACTGCGCCAGCGTTCATCTCCGGCTAAATCACTCCAGCGTGCATACAAATCTTCAGTTTTACTGTCGACATACTCAGGCAGTGCCTTAGGCAGATACTGGCTGATTGGGGTATCCAACTCAACAATGCCTTCTTCTGCCAGTTGCAGAACCAGATAAGCAAAAGCGCTTTTGGTCAGTGATGCCGCATACATAATGCTTTCCGTAGTTAACGCGTCTTCTTTGGCATTCCGATTGCCATAGACTGAAACCTGAGTCACAACCCCCGCATCAATGACCGCCAACGCCAGACCCTGAGCTGAGGTTTCGCTCATCATTTGCTTTACTGCTGCGTCAATTTCCTGCTGTGATTTCAGCTCTGCAGCAGCTGGTGGCTCTGTGGATGAACAGCCTAGAAGGGCAGTGAAGGTCAAGGCTAAGGCAGTATTTTTCATCAAGGCAATCTCCTTTTGCGTGTTGTGTCAGCGCTTTTCTTCCATCAGGCCTATTAAGTTACCGTCAGGGTCTTTCAGAAAACCTATCCATAGCTGGTGGTCCGGCATTTGAGCTGCAAGTTGTGGCGCTCTTTCGCCTAAAGCGCCTAGTTCTAAAGCTTTCGCATAAAACTTTTCTATCTCTGTAGTTTTAAAATAAGGGATAGAGTTTTTGCCAATCTCACCTGCACCTTGTGGGGTGCTTAGCATCAGGCGGGTGTCGCCACATAACACAAAAGCCAGCTGTTCTGTCGGAGCAAACAGAAACTGCAGCCCCAGCACCTCTGTATAAAATGGCAATGAAAGCTGCACATCTTTAACTGTGATGGCAAGTTGGCCTAATCCAATGATTTTATTTTCCATAGCTAATTCCTGTTTTTAGTGTCGGCTTATCACCAATCCGTTCTTTCTGGCTGTATCCGCCGTGCCAGCAAAATACCCAGCCAGGCCATCGGCAGATAGGCCACTATCAGATCCAGCGCAATAAACCAGGTGGGTGCTGGGATCATAAAACTTGCAGCTATACCACCACAAAGGAAAAATACGCCAATCACATAAGCAAAACGGTTTTTATGGCTAGCCGCTATAAGGTAAGCAACCACAGCTCCGGCCAAAGTGCCAAGGGCATGCGCCAGAAAGGGCATAATAAAATGTTTGGGTTCAAATAAATCTATACCCAAACTCAGGCTTTCGGTGTTTGTGACATCAACGCCAGCAGGAGGAGGGATCAGCATAGGGCTAATGCTGACAAGCGCCATATTGACGGCAGCGCCAGCCATTACACCCAAAAGGATAGCGAGCAGATTTCGAACCAGATTAAGCATGATAATGCTCCACAGGGACTTGTTTAGCATTTAAGTTAGATGAGTTATGGCTGCTAATCAATGACATGTCCAACAGCGGCATAAATCAAAGCTAAAGCTAAAACCACAGACACTACACCTATAAAACGAAAGTAGTTTTTGCAGCTATTAGCCGACTGAACTGCAAATTTTTTATGTAGTGCCGGAGGTGTTAACGCCAAACCAGCACCTACCAATAATAAAACTGAACCTATGATCTTAAATAACAATGGAAACTGAGTTTCTGTTGCGTAGCTGACAAAAATGCCTCCGGCAATCAGCCGGCTAATAATTTCAAAAGGATGGAAATAAGGCTGCTCGCTAAAGTTGATGACGCCTTGGGCAAAGGCATATGGCCTGAACAACATCATCAGGCTGAAGAAAAGCATTAACAGGCCAAAAACAGCAATAAAATACATGGCTTTCCTTTCGTTGAACCTGGCAGGTTAAGGGATGCCGTTGCTACCAAAGCGCTGAAAGCCCGGGCGCAAACTGAGTTTTTGATAGTAGGCTGCCACAGCAGGGAGCTCAGGCCGCTGCATTGGTGTCATCAACCATCTGTTTACCGACAAACCCAGCACTATATCTGCCAGCGTAAATTCAGCTCCAGTAATGTACTGCGCTGTTTTTGCTAAGGCTGCGTCCAGAATATGCATCTTTTGATTCCAGGCTTCGATACTGTGAGTTGCAGCCGCTTCATCTGCATAAGCGGGGCTTTTTCTCACCAGATGCATAAAAGCGTAACGCCATGAGTTATTTAGCTCTGTACTCTGCCAGTCCATCCACTGTTCAACCAAAGCCCTTTGCCTGACAGACTCCGGCAATAGTTCTTTTTGCTGGTGCTGGTATTGTGTAGCTAAGTACCGACAGATGGTATTGGACTCCCACAAAACAAAATCACCATCAAGTAATACAGGCACCAGCGCATTAGGATTCAGCGCTTTAAACGCTTCTGTTTCAGTGGATTGAAAACCAGAACCCCATTCTTCCTGTTCATAGTTCAGTTGAAGTTCTGCACAGGTCCACAGCACTTTACGCACATTGATGGATGAAGATTTTCCTAAAATTTTTAGCATGGCCAGCTCTTGATTTGGATGTTTTTCATAGCAGTTTTAACTCACTGCTCGTTATCAATCACCAGCAACAGCGCTCACAAGTGCAGCTCAAGGCCATACTTGTGAGGCAGACCGCGCTGAAACGCTCACTACTTACTTAACAGCAGCGGCCTTGCTAATAAAACGATCCATTTCTGCTTCCAGAATTTCCAGTGGCAAAGCGCCATTAGCTAATAGAGCGTCATGAAAAGCACGCAGGTCAAATTTGTTACCCAGTTTTTGCTCTGCTTTGGCTCGCAACTGGCGGATTTTAATTTCGCCCATCTTGTACGACAGCGCCTGACCTGGCCATGAAATATAACGATCTACTTCGGCTCTTACATTCGCTTGGGACAAAGAGGTGTTGTTGGACAGGAAATCCAGCGCTTGCTGGCGACTCCAGCCTTGGGAGTGAATACCTGTGTCTATGACTAAACGGCAAGCACGCCACATTTCATAACTCAGACGGCCAAATTGCTGATAGGCATTTTCATACAGGCCCATTTCCACACCAAGACGTTCGGCATACAAACCCCAGCCTTCGCCATAGGCACTTAAATACAGGTTACGGCGAAATTGCGGCACATTCTCAAGCTCTTGTGACAAAGCATTTTGTAAATGATGGCCAGGCACGGATTCGTGCAAAGTCAGCGCCACCAGTTCATACAGAGGACGCTGATCCAGCGAATCTGTATTGAGCCAATAAGCACCACCACGGATGCCACCAATAGCTGCAGGGTTATAAGAGGCCGTAGTGTAGTTAGGTGCTATTTCGGCTGGAACCGGCACCACACCATAAGGCAGGCGTGGCAGTTTGCCGAAAAACTCCGGCAGCTGGTAATCAATACGTTTAGCGATATAAGAGGCTTCTTTTAAGAGCTCACGTGGTGTTTTTGCATAAAATTGCGGATCAGTGCGCAGAAATTTGGTGAAGTCGGTGAAGCTGCCTTTAAAGCCGGTTTCTTTAATCAGTGCATCCATCTCGGTGCGGATACGTTTGACTTCCGACAAGCCAATGTTGTGGATTTCTGCCGGATCCATATCCTGTGTCACATAGGTATTAATGGTATGGCGGTAATACGCCTTACCTTCTGGTAATTGTTCCGCTGCCAGACTCTCAGTTGCGGCCTGCATATAGTCGCCTTCAAGGAAGTCGGCTAAGCGGGCAAAAGCTGGCAAAGCGACCTGCTGAATAGCCTTCTTTGCAGCATTTTGTAATTGCTGTTGCTCACTTTGAGAAAATGCCGCTGGCAGTGTTTTAAAGGGTTCATACAAACTGCTTTGAGTCGGGTCGCTATACACCTGAGCGCGCACTGTAGGAGCTATGCCCTGAACCACAATTTTAGGTAATACAAAGCCGTCTTGAATACCAGTGCGCATATTGGCAATATTCTCGTCAAAGTAACGGCCAAAGTCATTGATGCGGGCTATGTAGTCCTGATAATCCGCGACTTTAGGCATAGACAGACCACTGCTGGCATCCAGAGCTGAGCTCCAGAAACTGTAAAAGGTATTGGCCGGAATGCGGTCAAGGAACAGCTTATTGGACTGGATCGAATTGCGCAGTACCCAGCCCAGCAGTTGATGATTGACGCGGTCTGAGTCTGTTAGTTGTTGTGGTTCAATGGCTTGCAGACGTTGCAGTAACACTTGTTCAGCCTTCAGCCGACGAGCACGATCTGCGGCTGTAACACCAGGCAGACGGTTGTTGTAACCAGCCAGTCCCATGCGGCCTGCGCTGACGGGGTCTTCCTGCAGGCTGTATTGCCAATGGTCATCTATAACTTTTTGCAGTTGCTCTGTCGCAGTAGCGGCTAAGGCGGAAGGTGCGAGCCAGAGTAGCGCCAGGCTAAGCAGGGAATGAGTAAAAAAAGACAATAATTTGCGGGACCTTAACACAGGTTTTCTCCAGACTGATCAATAAGCTGAGTTGTATAGCATCACCTTAGCATGACCCCTTTATCTGGTGGCAACTTCTAACCCGCGATTTAAACCTCACATCGCATTCTGTTTAGATCAACGAAGGCTTACCTCTTTCGCCTTCGGTAAAAAACAGGACAACAGCACAGTCGCCAGAATAAAGCCGCTGGACCAGAACAGGCAGGTCTCCAGGCCCTGAGTTTGATACAAATAACCTGATAATACAGTGCCAATTAAGCGGCCCATGGCGTTGGCCATATAATAAAAACCGACGTCCAGCGATACACCATCGGTTTTGGCGTAGCTAACAATCAGATAGCTATGCAAGGACGAATTGACCGCAAAGACAGCGCCGAATAACAGCAATACCGAGACTAACAAGGTTTCAGTCGGGAAGGGCAAAGGCAATAGTTTGGCCAATAGCGCTGGAATAATACAAAGTGCGGTGGCCCAGCCGACAGCAGCCCAACGCCCCGGAACTTTGCCGGAGCTTTTGCCTGTAATAAACGGGGCCAGGCTTTGTACCACACCATAACCAATAATCCACAACGCCAGAAAAGTGCCTATGGCCTGTTGGCTCCAGGCCAGTTGCTGGGCTAAAAACAGCGGCAGCGCTATAACAAACCATAAGTCGCGCGCGCCAAATAAAAACAAACGCGCCGCCGACAACAAGTTAATAGGGCCGCTTTTGGATAACATGTCTTTAAACTTGGGTTTGTAACTACTTTTGCCTAAGTCTTTTTTCAGCAAGACTAAACTCAGCAACCAAACCAGAGCTAAAGCGCCGGCCATAGTAGCTACTGCACCCTGAAAGCCGATTTGAGTTAACAAAAAACCGCCGATAAAAAAGCCAACCCCTTTTAGCGCATTTTTTGAGCCTGTCAGCACAGCTATCCACTGATACAGCTTGCTTTGGGAGTCCTGCGGCACCAGTAATTTAATCGAGCTTTTCGCGCTCATTTTATTTAAGTCTTTGGCAACACCAGACAAAGCCTGAGCGGCCATCACCCAGGGAACTATTAATAACTCCGCAGGAACCAATAACATCGACAGCGCTGCTATTTGTAAAAATAGCCCTATATTCATGGTTTTATTTAAACCAATACGAGCGCCCAGCCAGCCTCCAAAGAGGTTCGTCAGCACGCCAAACAGCTCGTAAAACACAAATAACGACGCTATTTCTAAAGGGCTGTAGCCGAGTTTATAAAAATGCAGCAGCACCAACATCCGCAAAGCGCCGTCGGTCAGGGTAAAAGCCCAGTAGTTGCCGGTCACAACCAGATACTGCTTTAGTGCTGTCTGCATAATTAAAAACCTCGTTGTTGTATTACGGCTGATCAGCCAAACCAACTAATTTCGCTAACTCCACTGTACGGTTGGCGTAACCCCATTCGTTATCGTACCAGGCGTAAATTTTCACCTGAGTGCCATTCACTACCATAGTCGACAAGGCATCAATAATGCTGGAACGGGGGTCGGTTTTATAATCTACCGAGACCAGAGGTCGCTCTTCATACCCCAGAATATCTTTAAGTTCTTGTTGTGACGCCGCTTTTAATAAAGCATTTACTTCTTCAGCCGTGGTGGCGCGTTCTACTTCAAATACGCAGTCGGTTAAGGACGCATTGGCCAGCGGCACCCGCACTGCATGACCATTTAACCGGCCTTTTAGCTCAGGGAATATCTCAGTAATAGCAGTAGCAGAACCTGTGGTGGTTGGAATTAAGCTGCTGCCACAAGCACGGGCACGGCGTAAGTCTTTGTGGGGGGTATCCAGAATAGACTGAGTATTGGTTAAATCGTGAATGGTGGTGATAGATCCATGTTTAATACCCAGCTTTTCATGGATCACTTTGACCACAGGCGCCAGACAGTTGGTGGTGCAGCTGGCCGCTGTGACTATCTTATGTGTGAGAGCATTAAACAGATGATGATTCACCCCCATGACGACGTTTAATACGCCTGCTTCTTTCACCGGCGCGCTGACAACCACACGTTTTACACCCTGGTCTAAATAAGTCTGCAGTTGAGCTGAGCTTTTCATTTTACCAGAGCATTCAATAACAACATCACAAGCTGACCAGTCGGTGTCGCTGATGGCTTTATTGTGCGTGACAGCAATAGACTGGCCTTGGATGATGACGTTGTTGCCTTGCGCTTCGGCCTGATGCGTCCAGCGGCCGTGCACTGAGTCGAAATTCAGTAAATGGGCAAAAGTAGCAGCGTCACCGGCGGGGTCGTTGATTTGCACAAACTCAAATTCAGGCCAGTCAAAAGAGGCACGTAACGCCAAACGGCCGATACGGCCAAAACCATTAATACCTAGTTTAATTTTTTTCATAACAGCATCTCTTTGATAAAGGGTTATTAAAGGCTTTGAAAATACGCTTGATGTGGGGCTAAAGTCAGTGCGAAAGGTCGCAGAGCCTGAATACGTTGTTTCACCAGCTCTTTGTCTATGCCACGTTCAAGCAGAATTTGTGCAGCCACTAAACCAGTGCGGCCTGAGCCACCTTTGCAGTGAATGGCTACTTTTTTGCCTTCTTTTAAAAGCTTATGAATTTGTGGGCCTTGCTGCTGCCAGGCTGTGGCAAAGTCAGCCAGCGGGGCATGATCGTCTTCAATAGGGCAATGAAACCAGGCTAATCCAAGTTCTTCGCACAAGGTCGGTAAGTCAGTGACCTTGTTACGTGCTATTTCGTCTTCAGGCATTAAGGTCAAAATGGCTGAAGCACCAGCTTGTTTTAACGTCAGCAAAGAGTCTTTTAGTGCTTCAGTTTTAGTACCAGGGCAAGGGGTGAATATCAAGGCCGCTGAGCCTTCCAGTACTAATTCGTCAAATGGGTGTGACATAAATTTGTCCTTATCAGCTATGCAATATTTTATTAATTGCGCAAAAACCAGTGGCTGGTGCGGTTAGCAAACCACACCAGCGATAACATCACAGGCACTTCAACCAGCACACCTACCACTGTGGCAAGGGCTGCGCCTGAATTCAGACCAAAAAGTGAGATGGCCACAGCCACTGCTAATTCAAAAAAGTTACTGGCACCGACCATACCGGCAGGGGCCGCTATGTTATGAGGCAAATGTAGTTTGCAGCCGGCAAAATAAGTCAAAGCAAAGATGCCGTAGGTTTGCAGCAGTAACGGAATGGCAATCAGCACTATGGCGAGCGGCTGATTCAAAATAGTTTGCGCCTGAAAACCAAATAACAGCACTACAGTGGCTAGCAAGCCAAACACAGACCAGGGTTTGATCTGCGCCAGCAAAGCCGTCAGTTTTTCAGGCTCTTTAGTGGCAAAAAATTTTCTGGTCCAGACACCGGCCAATAGCGGCAGCAACACATAAAGCACCACAGATAAAATCAGGGTCGACCAGGGCACAGTGATGTCTGACACGCCCAACAGCAAAGCGCTGATAGGCGCAAAGGCAAAAATCATAATAATGTCGTTAATCGAGACCTGCACCAGAGTGTAGTTGGCATCACCTTTGGTCAACTGACTCCAGACGAAAACCATAGCGGTGCAAGGTGCTACGCCCAGTAAGATCATGCCAGCTATATATTCAGTCGCAGTTTGTGGGTCGACCCAATCGGCAAACAATACACGGAAAAACAACCAGCCGAGCAGCGCCATAGTAAAAGGTTTGATCAGCCAGTTCACCACCAATGTCAGCACTATGCCTTTGGGTTTTTTGGTCACATCTTTGATAGCGCTAAAGTCAATTTGCACCATCATTGGATAAATCATGACCCAGATAAAAAGTGCAATCACCAGATTCACCTGGGCATATTCAAATGAAGCTACTAACTGAAACAGGCCAGGTGTCAGGTTACCGGCAATCACACCCAGCAGCATAGCCAATGCAACCCAGACCGATAAATAGCGTTCAAATAATCCCATTGCCGTGCTCCGCTTTGATGCCGTTACGCTGAATTAACAGCAGCCTTTTTGCCGTTCTGGCCTGTCGCCCATCTGGCACAATTGCTGTTGGTTTAACTCCAGCCAGCCAGAATTCGCAGCGCCTGTTTGATGCAGACACAACAGAGCCCAGTCTGGTAATTCAGGATTTAAGCGGTAATACACCCATAAGCCTTGTTTACGGTCCAGCAAAATACCATCGCGGCGCAACTGGGCTAAATGACGGGAGATTTTCGGCTGAATATCTGCCAGCGCAGCCACCAGTTCACAAACACAAAGTTCTTGCTCCTGCTGAATAAGCAGCAAACTGCGCAGCCGTGTTTCATCTGACAGGGCTTTAAAAAAGGTGATGGGGTTGAGTTGCATGGCCTATTACTTTACATATGGAAAACCATATGTAGTAGTTTATATATGTTTTCCCGTATGTAAACCTAAATTTTGGGAGAAGCAGGCCTTTGCGATATGCTGGCACTATTGAAAACAAGGAAGCTTAACCATGACCAATCAGCTGCTTGACGCTGGATTTTTAGATGACCAATGCCTGACCGGTCCGTTACCGGATCAGTGGTTGTTGCTACCCACTGTGGCTTTGACCAAAAGACGCTACAGCTGGTTGCTGACTTTAATTGTTGTGGTAAGCGGATTAATGGTTGCGCAGTGGTGGTGGGATTCGCACTGGCTATTTCCGCTGGTTTTAGCATGTTGGGGCCTGACCGGACTGATATTTCTGGCCAGTTGGTTTTGCTTACCGCTGGATATCCGGCACACCAGATTTTTACTCCGTACTCAGGATTTTTTGCTGCAATCAGGCGTGCTGTGGCGTAGAGCTGCCTTGATCCCTTTGCATCGTGTGCAACATGTGACTATTAGTCAGGGGCCACTACAAAAACGCTTTGGATTGGCGACTTTAAAAGTCTACACCGCTGGTGGTCTGGATGCTGAAGCTGCGCTGGCTGATATAGAATATAGGGTCGCGCAGGCATTGAGTGAGCAGCTTAGTCAGTTGATCCCGCGTGGGGATACTGATGCTGAACACTGATATGCCAGAACAGTCGGCGGCAACTGAGCATTGGCAGCGCAGTTCTATCTGGGCCTTGCTGCCTTTGTTGGTGAAAGCTGTAACGCAATGGGCTGGTGTGATTCTGGGTGGGGCCTATTTGTCCTTTAGCGATAGGTTTCAGGCTTATGCACCCTATGGGATAACGGCTTTGGCACTGCTGATACTCGGCAGTGCGGTGCTAAACTGGCGCTATACCCAGTTTCGCGTTTCTGCTCAAGGTATTGAGCTGCGCCGTGGTGTGCTGCAAAAAGAACATCTGCTGTTGGCGAATTCGCGTATTCAGGAACTACAGGTTCAACAACCTTTTTACTTCAGGCTGCTGCGCTTATTTACAGTCAGTCTTGATAGTGCCGGTAGTCAGCAACAGGAGTTTTATCTGACCGGTCTGACGTCACAGCAACTTGCTCTATTACAGGGAGACGTGCAGGTTGATCAGACTGTTCCTTCCACGCCATTTTTTCGGATCTGGCTTGCGACTTTGTACAACAAGCATTTGTGGTTGCCACTATTGGCCGTTTTTGGAGCGGCTCAGTCGCAGTTTGATGGCGAGCTCTTTGAACACTGGTTTGCTCAGGGCCGTGAGGTGTTGCAACAATCAGGGCTAGAACAGAGTTTCACATTGCAAATAGCGGCCAGCCTGAGCCTGTTGCTGCTGGTGGTTTTGGTGTTAGTGCTGATGACCTGGATTTGGCTTTATCCACAGCGTTTTTTGCGTGATGGCCAGCAATTACAGCTGCTCCAGGGCACTTTTCTGAAAAAATCACAGCGGATCCAGACAAAAAGGGTGCAGATGCTCACTGTCCGTCAGCCGTGGCTGGCGCGGTTTTTTGGTCACTTTTCACTTATTTTTCATGGTTTCACAAATTCTCTGGAACAGAAAAGTAAATTTGCGCTGTTAGGCCAGACTGGTGATGACATCAATCAGCAATTGCAGGCTCAGCAACTTTTAGCTTTGTCTGATATCCAAAAGCTACCCTTGCAGCGTTATGTTCCAGCTTATTTCCGGCGCTTGTTGGTGATAAGGGGCATTATCATTTTGCTGTTTTGTCTGCTCGTGGTTGTATTGTGGCAAAGCTCGGTTATTGCTCTGAGTACGGGCGCTGTAGTGTTGTTTGTTGCCTCATTTTGGCTGTTGGCAGACCTTTGGGCTTATCACCGTTGGCATGGATTCTGTGTGCAGGATCAGGTGTTGTATCTGTGGCATGGTGGCCTTGGTCAGTACTGGCAAATAGTGCCGCTGCAACAGGTGCAAAAAGTACAGCTGGTGCAGTCGTTATTTTTTCACAAGCAGCAACTGGTGCAGGTTAAATTCAGTACCGCCAATGGTAGCGTGACGCTGGCAGCTATCCCAAATCAGCAAGCACAGGATTTATATGTTCAAGTGCTGAAGTTGCGGCCTGACTCAGTAAGCAGGTGAATTATGTTTCCCCGTATCCTATGTAACTTGAAATTTCAAAAATGAAACTCAGGTGACAGCAGGTTTTGACTGCTGCCATCTGGTAGGCATGGCTGATACTGATGCCTGAAACTCTATCCGGACTTTCCGACAGAGACCAAAGCACAGTAGCTTTGAGAGCTAGGTGCTCCAGGGACCTAAAACTATGTTCATTACTGAACCACCTGGAACATTTTCTTTGGTCTTCGAGGGGACGTTTCCACTAAAACCTGGCCCTATCGGATCTTCATCCATACTGAAACCATAAGCGGCGCCTCCGTATAAAATGGGATCTTGTCCGGATGTTCTGAAATCTTCACCATTCACATCTGAGCAGTGAAGAAACTTTGCATAGTAGTGGCAGGTACTATTAGCAGCGTACCAATTGGCTGCAGTATTCCAGGCTTGTGTAGATTCACCCGCTGTCTTTTCTGTGGCAAAAACACCAGCTGTTGCAACGCCACGGCACAAAGCTTCCCATATACAATCCTGCAGTAATCCGGCGTCTCCGCCCGAGCCTGCGGGCGTATATTGATTAAACGCCTGTTCAAACACATACAAAGCACTTTCTATACCTGCCGGAGGTTGATAAAAGGTGTAGGACGTATTGTTGGAATTCGTCAGGGTATAGGCATTGGTCTGGGTATTTGTTGATGGATTGGTTTGTTGCTGACATTGTCCGCTATAAATGTTGCTGCCACCGAGATTGATACTCAGGTATTGATTAAGTCCAAAGAAGCTTGCCAAAGTGGAATCCCAGTAGCTGGCCAACGCATTATCGGCTGCAATACCGCTGCCCTGAATGAGCATGGCCTGCAGCAAATCATTTGGGTCTGCTATCGCAAAAAACTGGTTCCCTATGACGGTTGGCGGATTTGGCGCCCCATTGCCTATGGATGTCTGGTACAGAAGCTGAGCGAAGGGCGAAGCCATGCTGCCTTCGTTTGTTATAAAGCTTGAATAGGCACTGCCAACTTGCTGGCGTGAAACTGCTGTATCAACACCATATTGCTCGGAGTTGTAACTAAAAGAAAGGTTGAGCCCCAGCCCGTTTACAGCAGAAAGATCAGCAGCTGCATCCATACCAAATTCAAAAATGTCGAAAGGACCAGGAGCTGCTATGCCTGGCGGGTTGGCATAAGGATAGGCGGTATAGCCAAGCGGCGAATAAACAGCGATCGGCATAGCAGGTGGTTGTGACGGGGAAACAACGAAAATCAGACGATTTGCCCCATTGGTCTGTGTTGCAAGCGTTACGGTAGAAATGCTTGAAAGCAGGTAAAACGGCAACCCTTGTGTGATTTCGACAGTCAGGCTGCCACTGTTATCCGTCAAACCAGCGCCATAAGCACCGGTTAAGTCATCATTGATACAGAGGTATAACTCGCCGGATGTCTGAGCCATGCTACTGAACCAGTAGCCGTCTCCTATAAAAAATGGAGTACCGGTTTCACCGATTTTCCCTACCAGGGCCCCCATGGCTACCCCTACCATGGGAAACTCTGTTTGATCCGAAGGAACATTGAGGCCTGGGCAGCCGTTTGCGTCGTAAAGATTTCCTCCATTTGTCTGCGGATCTGCAGTCCACTTTCCGCTGACGTAGGCGACAGTGTTCGTAGTTAAAGCACCTTGGCTGATCTGAATGCCAGTGCCTTGCCAAGAGCTAGTGGCTGCGACAGAAACTATGGTGGCTGCAGCTGGATCTGCAAAACTACCATCTGACTGCAGGATCTGCAGATTACTGGCTCCTCCATTAATAAATCCAGCAACCCAGGCCGCTCCGCTTGTTGAAGCTATACCTGACTGATCAGCCAGTGTGAGCAGAATAGTGCTGGAGTTGGGGGGCGCAATAGATGACTGCCTGCTTATGTTTCCCTGATTATTCATGATTTCTCCTTTGTGAGAGATTAGATCACTCTGTATGGTTTCGGGCTGTACTTTGTCTGTTGATGCCAAAGTAAAATTTAGGCAACTATTTGAAATTTAATCTGTAATTAAAGATTTATAAGAGTCGCTTGCGAAAGCATCCAGTGGCAGCTCACTACTTTTCCGACGCCCGATATTTTCTTATCTTGCCAACTCCAGTAACTAAATTAGGTTCGTTTTCCTTATTTCGCAACAAATCGGAATTCATTTTTTGTCGAAGAATGTAACGTCAACTATCATGCGCAAAACCGGTATCGTTACTCAGCCGTATAATCAAAAGTTGAGGCGTTGCCGTCTAACCTCACAAACCAGCCATTTATGGCAAAACACTGATAGTTATTTGAGAACAGTTCTTGTTTGTGGCTATACTGCGGCAACTTTCAGTGAACCCCAATGGAGTATTCGATGAAATTCTGGCAAAAATCTTTAGTGGCTGCGGCCTTAACAGCCGCGACTTTGGCGCAGGCTGCAGAAGTGAATGTGTATTCTGGCCGTCAGGAAGAATTGCTAAAACCTATGCTGGATAAATTCAGCAAGGACACTGGTATTAAAGTGAATTTGATCACTGGTAAGCCAGATGAACTGATTAGCCGGATGCAAAGTGAAGGTCGTAACAGCCCGGCTGACTTGCTGATCAGCACTGACGTCGGCCGTTTATATCGCGCCGAAGTGCAGGGTTTATTACAGCCTATTGATTCAAAGGTCCTGACCGACGCTATTCCTGCTGCTTTACGTGATCCAAAACAGCAGTGGTTTGGTTTAACTAAACGTGCCCGTCCTATCATGTATGTGCCGGGTAAAGTGAAACCAGAGCAGTTAAGCAGTATCGAAGATTTAGCCGACCCAAAATGGAAAGGCAAAATCTGCGTGCGTTCGTCCGACAATATTTATAACCAGTCTATGGTCGCTGCTTTAATTGCTCAGTTGGGTGAAGAAAAAACTCAGGCCTGGGCGAATGGCTTTGTCAAAAACTTCGCTCAGCCGCCAAAAGGTGGAGACCGCGACCAAATCAAAGCAGCTGCCGCTGGTGTTTGTGATATCGCCATAGCGAACACTTATTACTTAGGTGGTATGTTTGATGATGCTGGTGATAAAGCTGCAGCTGAAGCGGTGAAAGTATTCTGGCCAAATCAGCAGGACCGTGGCGCTCATATCAATATCTCTGGTGCTGGTGTTGCTAAGTATGCACCGAACAAAGCTGAAGCGATAAAGCTGTTGGAATATATGGTGAAACCTGAAAGCCAAAGCTGGTACGCCGTGACTAACCATGAATATCCGGTAGTAGCTGATGTGAAGTGGAGTCAACGCCTTGAATCTTTTGGGCAATTTAAGGCTGAGCAGTTACAATTATCGACCTTAGGCGAATTAAACGCTAAGGCTATTCAGGTGATGGACAAGGCGGGCTGGAAGTAATTCCTCTGCGTACAGACTAAATTACGCCGGCTTTTGCCGGCGTAATTTTATTAAAAGGATATCCAATTTTTGACCAGCCCGTTATTTAGCCGGACTATCACTGTATTCGCTTTGCTACTGGCAGTGCCTGTGCTGGTGGTGCTGGGCTCTTTGCTGACACCTCAGCCTGAGCTGTGGGCGCATTTGCTGGAAACTGTGCTGGTCGATTATGTCACTAACTCTTTGTTATTGGCTTTGGGTGTAGGTGTGTTAAGTGCTGGTATCGGTACTTTAATGGCCTGGACTGTGGCGCGTTATCAGTTTATTGGCAGAACAGTGGTGCAGTGGTTATTGCTGCTGCCTATGGCGATTCCGGCTTATATTATGGCGTATAGCTATACCGGCTTACTGGATTTCGCCGGGCCTGTGCAAAGTCAGTTGCGGCTTTGGTTTGACTGGTCTTACGGCGATTATTATTTCCCTGAAATCCGCTCTTTGCCCGGCGCTATTCTGATGTTGTCGCTGGTGCTTTACCCTTATGTTTATATGTTGGCACGCACAGCCTTTCGCCAACAGTCAGGTTCATTACTTGAAGCCAGCCGCACTTTAGGCTTTACACCGCGCCAGCATTTCTGGAAGGTGGCTTTGCCTGTGGCTCGCCCTGCGATTTTGACAGGGGCAGCATTGGCGATGATGGAAGCTTTGGCTGATTACGGCACAGTGCAGTATTTTGGTGTCACTACCTTTACCACTGGTATTTTCCGCACCTGGTTTGGCATGGGCAATCAGGTTGGGGCTGCGCAATTATCGGCGCTTTTGTGTAGTTTTGTGTTGTTGTTGCTTTATCTGGAGCAATGGTCCAGACGCAAACTGAAGTTTTATCAGCAAGGCCAAAAACAGCAGGAACCGACCCGCCAGCCTGTGCAGGGACTGGCCGGATTTAGCATGTTACTGCTTTGTTTAGTACCAGTGCTTTTAGGTTTTCTGTTGCCTGCTTTGCAGCTGTTGGGCTGGGCTTGTGATCGTGTTGATCAGCTGCTGTCACCAGATTTTATCCAACTGCTACTGAATAGCTTTTCGCTGGCTGCTTTAACGGCTCTAGTCACAGCTAGTCTGGCTTTATGTTTTGCTTATGCCAAGCGTTTATCCGGCCATTGGTCTTTGGTTTTACCTGTACGCATAGCCTCTATGGGCTACGCCTTACCAGGCACAGTCATAGCTATTGGGGTGATGTTACCGCTGGCCGCTTTGGATAACTCCATTGATTTATGGGCTGAGCAGCAGTTTGGCATTCGCACTGGTTTATTATTGTCCGGCACTTTAGTAGCGCTGGTGCTGGCTTACACAGTACGTTTTATCGCTGTGGCTTTGCATAGTGTCGAAGCAGGCCTGATGAACATTACGCCTTCAATGGACAATGCCGCCCGTAGCTTAGGTGAAAGCCCGGTTGGTGTGCTCAAGCGAGTGCATTTGCCGCTGCTTCGGGCTTCGGTATTGAGTGCTCTATTGCTGGTATTTGTGGATGTATTAAAAGAGTTACCTGCCACTTTATTGCTGCGGCCTTTTAACTTTAATACCTTGTCGGTGCGTACTTACGAGCTGGCCTCAGACGAGCGGTTGGCCGATGCAGCTTTGCCAGCCCTTGCCATAGTACTGATAGGTTTAATTCCGGTGATCCTGCTGTCCCGCGCTTTGGATCGTTCTAACAGAGGAGCAACTTAGTGCTGGTTTTACAACAGGTTTCCATAGCTTATGGCCCAGCCACTGTGGTCAAAGACGTTAGTCTCACTTTGCAACAAGGTCAGATCGGCTGTTTGTTAGGGCCTTCCGGCTGCGGTAAAACCAGTTTATTACGAGCTATCGCTGGTTTTGAACCTGTGCAAACTGGCTCTGTTGTGTTGGCCGATGCAATCTTGTCGGAGCCCGGCAGAATGATGAATCCTGAGCAGCGCCGTATTGGTATGGTGTTTCAGGATTTCGCGCTTTTTCCGCACCTGACAGTGGTGCAAAATATTGCCTTTGGCTTAAAGAAAAAGCCAAAAGCACAGCAGCAACAGGTAGTAAAGGAACTGTTAGCTTTAGTCGGCTTGCCGACATTAGGCGAGCGTTATGTGCATCAGCTGTCTGGTGGTCAGCAGCAGCGGGTGGCTTTAGCCCGGGCTTTAGCGCCAGAGCCCGAAGTCTTGTTATTGGATGAGCCTTTTTCCGGTTTAGACGCTGATTTACGTGAAGCTTTGGCGCAGGATATCAGAGCCATTATCAAGCAGCGTGGGATCAGCGCTTTGATGGTGACTCATGATCAGTTTGAAGCTTTTGCGATGGCTGATCAGATAGGTGTGATGCAGCATGGCAAGCTACAGCAGTGGGGCAGTGCCTACGAGTTGTATCATCAGCCGGCGAACCGATTTGTGGCGGACTTTGTTGGTCACGGTGCTTTACTTAAAGGTGAAATCCTGGCGGATGAAAAGGTATACACAGCCTTAGGTGTTTTTGCCCAGACTCAGTCGAATTTTGGCTCTGGTGTCACTGTTGATTTGCTGGTGCGGCCGGACGATATAGTGCACGACGATCAAAGTGGTTTTACCGCTAAAGTAGTGAGTAAATCCTTCCGTGGTTCGCATATTTTGTATAGCCTGGAGTTAGAAGGGGCAGAGCAGGTGTATTGTTTAGCGCCAAGCCATCATGATCATCAACTGCACAGCCGCATTGGTATTAAGCTGGAACTGGATCATTTGGTGTTGTTTGCGCGTGTCTGAACGGAGATAAAAAAACAGCTAAGGTATAGACCTTAGCTGAAAACCAGAGGCGGGCAAACCTCAACAGGGTGGAAGTAAGCTATGTCGAGCTATATAGTTTCAAAAAGTTAGTCTGCCAAAAACAGCCGTATTTGCTCTGCTTTGCTTTGAATATTCAAAAGCCCATCTAAATGACCTGCCTGACCACCAATCTCTTCGTAGCCAGCGCCTGGCATCTGATCTTTGCTGTGTTTTGCCATAGCCGGTGTCAGCAATAAATCACCGGTAGCGGGTAACCACAAAGTTTTTGCTTTCACGCTTTTGAGCTTTTGTTGCCAGTTATCGCCCATACCAGCGCGCCATAATTGCGAGGCCCGCACCAGATAGAGCAACGAATTAGCGTCCATCAGCGCTGAGCGTTGTTTAGCGGCGCTCATCAGCTGTTTCCAGGCTGGTAGTTCGGCCTGAATATCCTGATGAATAGCTGTATCTAAAGCCGGAGCTGGGTAGCTTTGATTAAATAACTCCGGGTTCAGTGCATCCTGAATCACATAAGCTAAAGCTCGTGTTAGTCCAGCGGGTTGTTGTGTGAACGGATAAGCACCTTTGTTCCAATCTGGGTCCTGTTTTATAGGCTGAGCCCAACGTTCTAAACGTATTGCACTGAAACTGTCGATATAAGCCGTGCCTATAACGGGCAATAAACGCTCCACTTTATCCGGATAACTGACAGCCCATTCAATTGCCTGAAAGGAACCCATGGATGGGCCTATCACGGCATAGAGTTTTTGAATACCGAGTTTATCTAGCAGGGCTTTTTGCACTTCAACAAAATCGAGAATGGTAACCACAGGAAAAGTTAAACCATAAGCTTTGCCTGTATCCGGATTAACACTGGCTGGGCCTGTGGTGATCACGTCGGGTGAAAAAGCATTCAGGTTGGCCAGACTGTCGACACTCAGTACATAGAATTTGTTGGTATCTATGGCTTTACCAGGACCGATAATTTTGTCCCAGTAGCCTGGCGCTGCATCTGTAGCGCGGTATTTGCCTGCAGCATGGGAGCTGCCGGAAAAATAATGGGTGATTAAAATGACATTGGATTTATCGGCATTGAGCTTGCCATAAGCCTCCCAACCGACTTTGACCTGCTTTAAAGCCACACCACTTTGAGTGGTAAAGCGCGCCAGTTCAAGCTGCTGTTTTTGTACTAAAGGCAGCTCTGCCGCCTGAACAAGGCTGCTGAACAGCAGCATAAAACCAAGCCATAGTTTCATTTTAAATCCTTTCAGCAAAGCTTTGATCACAACCATTGAAACAGGAAAATAGCCAGCATCACGCCCAAAGTCGGTACCACTACTGTCACAGCGGCGACAGGCCAGTAGGCATTTTGATGGCTTTCACCACAGATAGCACGAATAGTAGTGACCACATAACCATTGTGAGGCAATGAGTCCAAAGCGCCGGATGAAATAGCGACCACGCGGTGTAACTGCTCTGCATCCACCCCTCGCTCTAAATAGACAGGGGCTATCTCAGGCAGGGCTATGGCTTGACCGCCTGAGGCTGAACCTGTTAAACCCGCAATCACACTAACAGCCACAGCAGCGCCTATCAGCTCAGAGCCTGGTAAATGCGTCATGGTTTCGACCACAGCAGCAAAAGCTGGTGTCAGCTTGGCGACTGAACCAAAACCGACCACAGCTGCTGTATTGCCTATGGCAATTAATGCCCCTGTTGCGCCTTGATCCAGAGTCTGGCCCAAAGAGGTTAAGAACTTGCGATTGAGTAAATACAAAGTGCTGACACCACCTGTCAGCGCCACTATTAAGGCGGCTTGTTGTAGTGAATCATGTAATAAATACGACAACAACAGTACCACCAGCAAAGGCAAAATACCCATCATAGGATGAGGTAAGGCTTTGTCGCCGACTACAGGATCCGCTTCGCGGCTTTCGAAGTGTTCGCCTTTTGCCATCGCGGTTTTGATCATCTTCATCAGCCAGCAATAACCTACTATGGCCATAAAAACCGCCACTATGATGCTGACTTCCCAGCCCGCATAAGGGCTGGTGCCGAGGTATTGAATAGGGATCCAGTTTTGAATTTCAGGCGAACCTGCTGAGGTCATAGTAAAAGTAACAGAACCTAAACCTAAAGCGGCCGGAATAAAACGCCGCGGCAGGTTGGCGTCTTTAAATAAGCTAACTGCCATAGGGTAAGCTGAAAAGGCCACGACAAAAATGCTGACGCCACCGTAAGTCAGCACAGCACAAGCTAAAACAACAGCCAGTACAGCGCGTTGTTTGCCGATACGTTTGACTATGGCAAGCGCCACAGCGTCGGCAGCGCCTGTATGTTCCATCAGCTTGCCAAACAGGGCCCCCAGTAAAAACATTAAAAACCAGCTGGAAACAAAACCGGCGAAACCCGACATATAACCCTGCACAAAATTGGCTGGGTTATCGGCCAGCCAAAATGGAATGCCATTAAACAAAGCCACAAATAAAGCGCAGAGTGGCGCCAGAATAAACAGGTTTACCCCGCGCATGGTCAGCACTATCAGTAACACCAACCCCGCCAACAGACCAAATAAACTCAGCATAGAAACAACCTTGTGTTTTTTCTTTAGTCTGGTGTAAAGCTGTAGGTCAAACCATAGTACTAAGGTACAGTCTTATTGCTGTTCTGTTTGTTAACTCTTTTATTTTCATGCGCTTACTGTAGTTTGTGGCAGGTATAGTACTAAGGTACAGCTTAACATTTCGACAGGACAGCCTAGAGTGGTACTGGACAAGTTAGCAGGAGAAGGCACATGGCCCATAACAATAAGAAGACGAAGACTGTATTCCAACCCACTTTATTAGCAGTGCTGATAGGGTCCGCTTTAATCCATCCGGTAATGGCAGAACAGGCCAGCGACGAAACTGCAGCACAAACAGCAGAACAAGAAGAAGCGACGCTTGAAGTCATTCAGGTGACTGCTCGTAAAACGGCTGAAAACCTGCAGCAGGTACCTGTTGCTGTAACCTCTATAGGTGCAGAAGCTCTGGCTCAGCGTGGCATTGAAAACTTAACAGCAGTGCAGGCCTATTCGCCGAATACAACCTTGCAGGTGTCCCGTGGTACCAACAGTACTTTAACGGCATATATCCGTGGTATAGGTCAGCAGGATCCGCTCTGGGGTTTTGAACCTGGCGTTGGTATTTATATTGATGACGTCTATATGGCCCGCCCTCAGGGCGCTGCTATGGATGTATATGATGTAGAACGCATTGAAGTATTGCGTGGCCCTCAGGGCACTTTATATGGCCGCAATACCATAGGCGGCGCGGTGAAATACATCACTAAGCCTTTGAGTGGTGATAATGAGCTCAGCCTACGTGGCACTGTAGGTAACTATGGCCAAAAAGACTTTAAAATTGCTGGCCAGACCGCATTAACAGACAAGTTGTTTTTTGGTGCCGCCTTAGCCACGCTGAATCGTGATGGTTTTGGTACTTACCTCAATACAGGCGCAGAAAACTACGATAAAGATATTCTGACTGGCCGTGTCAGTCTGCAGTATCAGGCGACAGATAATTTACGTTTTAGTTTTGCGGCTGATCGCACTGAAGATGATTCAAACTCCAAAGGCGGCCATCGTTTAACTCCTAGTTTAGTCACTGGTGATGCGCCACCAGAAAGCGTATTTGATTCCAATACCAGCATGCCAGCCGACAACTCAGTGGTGACTGAAGGTCAGTCGCTGACTATTGCCTGGGATATCAATAGCAACTGGACCGTCAAATCCATTACCGCTAAACGTGAAGGCGTGACAGATACCAATATCGACTTTGATGCGACAGAATTACCTTCATTAGACGTACCGGCCTTTTACGAAGACGAACAAACAACGCAGGAACTGCAGTTGTTGTTTAACGGCGACAAACTGACGATGGCATCTGGTCTGTATTATTTTAAAGGTGACGCCTGTGGTGCTTTTGGTACTGTGCTGGTGCAAGGCCTGGGTGTAACCACTGAAAATGGTGGTTGTGTTGAAACCGACAGTGTGGCTGCTTATGTGCAAGGTAGTTATCAGTACACAGATAAGCTGTCTTTCACTTTAGGTGGCCGTTATACCGAAGATGATAAAGACGCAGAAGTTTATCGTTTTGTGTACTTAGGCTACAAAAGACCACGTGATGCAGGCACTCCTATTGCTGTGCAGTCAGACTTTGAAGGCAGCGAAACCTTCAGTCATTTTTCACCCCGTGTAGGTTTTGAATATCAAAGCAACGACAACTTTATGTGGTATGGCTCGTACACCGACGGTTTTAAATCCGGTGGTTTTGATATGCGCGGCAACCAGTCGATTAACCCAAATGCGGGCGATCCTTATCAGGAAGAGACGGTAGATACTTTTGAACTTGGTTTTAAAAGTGAGTGGAATGATCGCACTTTACGTTTAAATGCTGCAGCTTTTAGCTCCAGCTATGACGATATGCAAGTGACTGTGCAGCGGGCTGTGAATAATACTGTGGCTTCTCAGGTATTAAATGCGGCCAGCGCTGATATCCGTGGTTTTGAAGTGGAGATGATCTCTGTTCTGACCAACAACTTAGAGTTAACAGGTATCTTAGGTTACACAGACGCTAAGTTTAACGAAGTGGTGTTTTTTGATGCGGCTTCCCAGACGAATGTTGATGTATCCGATGTCTGGTCTTTTGCCAATACTCCGGAATGGACTGGTACTTTAGGTCTGAAATACACCCAAAGTGCTGGCATAGGCGAAATCGTTTATAACGTTATGGGTTCGTACCGCGCCGATACGCAGATTTTTGAAGTACCTTCAGTGCTGGACTTTGGTGGCTACACTATCTTCAACGCTGGTGCCACCTGGTACTCCAACGATGGTCACTGGGACTTGTCTGCTCAGGTGCGTAACATAGGTGATAAAGAAACCCGTATTGCCGGTTACAACTTCCCACTGTTAGCGGGTGAACAAACTATTACTGCCTACTACGGCGACCCAAGAACTTATAGTTTAACTTTGGGATACCGTTTCTAAGCTTTGATGGCGTAAGGGCGGGGTTTATCTCCGCCCATATCTGCTGCTTTAGGTACGAAGGCTAAAAAACACTTGCCGGGGCGAAAGCCCCGGTTCAGTATGGTGAAAAGAGGTTTTATAAAGTTGATACTGCGCTGTTATGATTGCGATTATTGCTGATGACCACCCGTTATTCCGTGTCGCTTTGGCACAAGCTTCCCAACAAATTCTTGGCACTGATGCTGTATTGCTGCAAGCCAATAGCATGGCGCAGTTATGGGCTTTATTGCTGCAACACCCTGATACCGAAATGATCTTTCTGGATTTAAAGCTGCCGGATGCTGAAGGTTTTGCTGGTTTAACTTCGCTTCGCACTGAATACCCTGATATCTCCATTTTGATGGTGTCTGCGATTGAAGATCCTGCTGTCATTAAACAAGCCTTACAGCTGGGGGCTTCAGCTTATATTCCAAAATCTGCGCCGCTGGATTTATTATCCGAAGCCGTAGCGCAGGTGGTGGCTGGGGAGAGTTGGGTACCGGCTGAACTGGTCAACGAAGTGGAAAAAGCCAGGGATCTGATTGATCAGGATTTTTCCCGCAGGCTGGAGCAACTGACACCCCAGCAATTTCGTGTGCTGAAAATGATTGCCGACGGTTTGCTGAATAAACAAATTGCCTATGAAATGCAGGTGCAGGAAACCACCATCAAGCAGCATGTGTCGGCAATTTTGCGCAAACTGAATGTGAATAACCGCACCCTTGCCGGTATTTTGTTTGAGAAGTTAAAGCTACCAGACGAGTTCTAACTTCCCGTCGTCCCCTGGATTGGACTGACATTTTTGACGGGCGGGGATAAACCCTGCCCCTACGATTTTTGTGGTTAATTTAGCCCCATCTGTTGTTTAGCTATGCCAAGCAAATGCGCTCTGTCTTCTATACCATTGGTGCCACCGTTAATCAGTTGGGTGACTTTGGTCAAATCATCAGCTTGTGCCGCAGCATTAATATTACGTTTTTGCCAATACCAGCAGCCAGACGCCACTGCCAACACAGGATCTGTGGCGACTAAATCTGGCTGGCTGACCACATCTACGCCCCAGTCCTGGCTAAAAGCCTGATAGTTTGCTTTACCTGTCAATTGAATAATGCCGCGGCCTCGGTAGGCCCAGCCGTCACCACTTTGTTCATTGCCATTTCCCATTCTGTTGGTATAAATACGGTTGGCTATTTTTTCCGGCTGACGGGCGTAGCTATTCACGTCAATGCCAACAAAATACTTCGCAAATAAAGAGGTCAGGGCAGAGGCACTGTAGTTCAGGTTTTCTCTCAGCTGCGAGTAACCAGCACTTTCATGGGCCGTTTGCGCCATAAAATGTGCAACACATAAAGGCGGTGTGATTTGAGCTTTAGGTAAATCCAGATCCAACGCGTTGCAGAAACTACTCAAAGCACTGCTGCTTAAGTTTGGGCATAAAGCAGATAACAAAGCAGGACTCACCAGTGAGGCTGATGTTGTGGTCGGGAAATCTGGCAACTGTAACTGCTGACCCGGATAAATCTGGTTAGGGTTGGTCAGATGATTCTGGCTTGCTATCCAACTGGCTTTGCTGCTATCGCCATAATAACTGGCAGCTATGGTGCTTAAGGTATCTCCGGTTTTGACCTGATAAAGCATGATGCTCTCCCTGTCGTTGAAAAATAACAGGTACAAAGTATGGTGCAGTTTTTGTTTTTTAACAGTGGTTCGACAATAGTCTCAGCAATATTGTGCGTCACCGAAAATATGCTCCTGCATTTTCGGTGTACCGTACCTCCTGTACATAAAAAAAAGCCCACCGCTATGGTGGGCAAGAGGCGGCAACGCCTATTAGCTAGGAACTGGTGATTAGCAGCAACTGACGGTCGCCGCTTGCTTTGGAACTGGAACTACAGCCTGTTTTATCTGACAGGCAGTTGTCGATTTATCGGGTTCAGTTTGTGCTGCTGGAGCTACTGGCACATAACCATGAAACTCAGCTAAGCCTTTAAAAACCTGAATTAAACTTTGTTTGAACATAAAGCTGTCTCCTTGTGGTCTGAGTCTCGTTGTTTGAATAATGAGCAGTGTAGAGGCTGTGCAAGCTTTTGATTAGTCATGCTGACAAAGACAGATAGTTTCCTAAAAGAAACAGTCAGAGTGAAAAAATCTGGTTAAAATCAACAACGAAAACAGCATAAGAAAAAGGTGCAGGGATGTCGTTGCTTCAGCGTTTAAGTGATATGGCTACGTTTGCCAAAGTAGTAGAAAGCCGCAGTTTTACCCAGGCTGCTGTAGCCTTGGATATGTCCAAAGGTGCAGTCAGCAAAGCCATCAGTCGTTTAGAGCAACATTTAAATGTACGTTTATTACAGCGCTCGACCCGCCAGTTGAGTTTAACGTCCGAAGGTGAGGCGTTTTTTGAGTACTGCCAACAGGTTGTGACTCAGGCTGATCAGGCCGAACATCACTTATCCGAACTGCGTGACGAACCTTCAGGTTTAATTCGTATCAGTGTGCCTGTCACCTTTGGCACTCTGTTGATTGCTCCTTTGTTGCCTGAGCTTTTGAAACAATACCCGAAGTTGAGTGTTGAACTGGATTTAAATGACAAAGTGGTCGACCTGATTGCAGAAAAAATGGATTTGGGCATGCGTTTTGGTCGTTTAGCCAATTCCAGTCTTATTGCCCGATCACTGCCGGGGTTACCTATTACCATGGTGGCTTCGCCGGGCTATCTGAAAGAGTTTGGCACCCCCCAAAGCCCGGCAGATTTATGTCATCACCAATGTTTAAGTTCAGGATCTTCCATTGCGGATCGCACCTGGTTCTTTCGGTATATGGATCAGAGCATTGAAGTCTTAACGTCAGGCCGGGTGTTATGCAACAGCAACAGAGCATTAAAACATGCAGCTTTGGCTGATATGGGCTTGTTGTTTGTCACCCGTTATCAGGTGGAAAAAGAGCTGCAAAATGGCAGTCTGGTTGAGGTGATGCAGGACTACATGCCAGATCCACTGCCGCTGCATCTGGTGTATCCAAACCGCCATCATATGAAGGCGGGCTTAAAGGTAGTGATCCAGTTTTTCCAGCAGCAGTTTGCCGCTTGCTAAACTGCGCTGTGTCAGGATCCTGCCGTATAGTTGGTTAGCCGATTGATCAGGCAGATTGTGAAAACTTGGTATTTTCTAGTTTTAACTTTTTGTATTGCCAGAATAAACCAGCCAGATACAACAGGAAAATAGTACCCAGGATCTGTTTTACTAATGGAGATTCAGGGCCTTCCGGAGCCAGCGGTGCGCCAACAGGTAAGCGGCTTAAGCTTTCGACTGTGGTAGGAATAAACATCAGAAAAAAACTGGTACTCATCAGAATTCTCTCAAGCAGAGGGGCCGCATTTTGTAATGCGGAGAGTTTTGGCAACAGATAGGCTGCACCAATCAGCAGCAAGATCAAAATTCCTAAGAAATGTCCTTCACTAAGCTTACCGGTTTTCATAATAGTAAAAGCAGTGGCTACTGCAGCGACAGTGCTCAGGCTGTACCAAAAGCCCAGTTTGCTGCGCGGATTAATATGGCCCTGTTGGAACAGCAATATGGCCGCCAGCACTATAGGAATTAAGCTAATGAGCGTATGCACAATACCAAACACAGACATTATGATTTCCTCAATAAATTGAAATTCTTAAGCCTAGATGAGTATTTGCAGCTCGGCTTCATAGTTGAGAAAATTTAGTTTATGACTTTGTTCAGTTCAACAGACGTTGTAATAAGCGCTTTAATGACACTTCTTTTAGAGGTTTGAGCATAAAATGAAAACCAGCATTGAGCGCATGTTGGCGGATATCGCCACTTTGATCGGCTGAATTAATAACGACTGGCGCACTGATGCCAAAATGTTCTGCCAGTTGCACCGCCACTTCAACTCCTGTGGCGCCATGATCCAGATGGTAATCAAATAACATCAAATCAGGTTTAAAGCCTTGTTGCACAGCACTCAGCGCTTCATTGGGAGAGCTGACGGCCATCACTTCGCAGTGCCAGCTTTGCAGCAACTGCGAAACAGCCTGCAGCAACACAGCTTCGTTATCCATCAGCAAAATACGTTGTCCGGCAAAGCGGCTGGGCTGGCTGGATTTAAGCTGTGGCAACACACGTTGGCTGACTCTGGCCAGCGGTACCCTGATGTAAAAACAACTGCCTTTGCCTGGCACAGAACTAAAGCTGACTTCATGACCCAACAAGCTACAAATACGCTGGCTGATGGCAAGCCCAATACCCAGACCTTTTTGGTCTGCCTGACTGCCTTGCTGGAACTCATCAAAGATTTTCTGCTGGTCTGCTTCGCTGATGCCTATGCCGGTATCGCAAACACAAATTCGAAGCGCCTTACCCTGGCGTTTTACGCCCAGCAGAATTTTGCCACTCTGGGTATAACGCAGCGCATTGGCCAATAAATTCTGGATCACGCGTTTTAGTAACTTAGCGTCACTAAAAGTGCCAAGACGGGTAGGAATATACTTAAAGCCCAAGCCTTTACTTTGGGCCAATACCGCTGCTTCCCGTGCACTTTGATCCAATAATTCTGACAGAGCAAAAGTTTCAGGTTGGGCTTTGACCACACCGGCATCCAGTTTGGTCAGCTCCAGAATAGCGGCCAGCAACTCTTCCGCAGAATTCAGCGAATGCGTTAAATTTTGGGCCAGTTGCTTTACTTCCTCCTGCTGACTTTGCTGGCGGATCAGGCCACAAAACAAGGCTGCCGCATTAAAAGGTTGCATCAGATCATGGCTGGCGGCGGCAAAAAAACGGGTTTTGGCTGCTGTGGTGGCTTCCAGCTGTTGTTTAGTCTGCTGCAGTTGCTGGTTTAGTTGTTCCAACTCAGCGGTGCGGCTTTTCACCCGTTGTTCCAGGGTATTATTGCTTTGCTCCAGCTCGCGCTGTACTTCAATAAAAGAGCTGACGTCGCTATAGGTGGTGACAAAACCGCCACCAGGCAGCGGATTGCCCAGCATTTCAAAAATACGTCCATCCTGCTGCTGACGCTGAAACTTGTAGCTGCTGCCCTGACGTAAGTAATTCAGTCGCTTTTGTATTTCCTGACAGATTTCCTGTTCAGACAAAGCCTGACCCGCCAAACCCCGTTGTAGGTTGTAACGAATAAGCTCTTCAACCGGGCGTCCTACTTCAACTAAACCTGGGGGATAGGCAAATAGCTCAAGGTAACGCTGATTCCAGGCTATCACTCTTAGATCAGCGTCCACCACGCTGATGCCCATACTGATATTGTCTATGGTGGCATGTAATAAAGCCTGATTAAACTGAAACACCTGACTGGCTTCGTCGACAAAACGGGCGACGGATTCAATAGGCAGCTGGGCGTGTTTCCCTGATGCCTGTAATAAAAGCCGCATCGAAGCGCCGCCAACTACGGCAGCCAGACTACGTTCTACCGCCTGCATAAATTGTGGATTGGCCCACTGTTGGGGTTCCATCGTGTTTTTACTGTAGCGTTGCAGCAGCTTTTTGGCTTCTTTTTCACCGGCAAAACGCCGCACTAATAAATAACCGTCCTGCACACTTAATACCGGGCTTTGACTGTTTGAGCTTGGCTGGCTCGGACGACGTAAAAAGCGATAACTTTCCAGCCATTCACCTAAACGGGTTTGACTGAAATGGCTGACCAACAGCAGCATCCCTGTATTGACGGTCAAACTCAACAGCACACCTAAACTGACGGAATCGATGTGGCCACCAAAAAGCTGTGACGGCGCTAACCAACTTATGCCTAAAGGCCCTTCAGTTAACCAGTCTCCGTCAATAAAGCCGGCTCTGGCCAATTCCGGCAGCAATAAAATATAAGCCCAAATCGCCAGACCGCTGCATAAAGCGGCGATGGCCCCTTGTCTGTTAATGCGCTGACTGAATAAACCTAAAATTAAAGCTGGTGCTAACTGGGCTATCAAGGCAAAAGCCATTAAACCCAGCTGAGCCAGGCCAGTGCTGGTGCCTATCCAGCGGTAATACAGATAACCGCAAAACAATACGGCCAGCATGGACCAACGCCTTAAAGTGACCACTTTGATTTTTTGCTGCCCAGGATCTTCAATGTTTTGCTTGCGGTAAATCAGCGGCGTGAGTAAATCGTTGGTGATCATAATACCCAGCACTACAGTGGCAACTATCACCATGCTGGTGGCGGCAGAAAATCCGCCTAAATAAGCCAACAAAGCAATGTCGGTGCGGTTAGCAGCCAAAGGCAGTTGCAGTACTACTAAATCCACATTGGCCTGGGGACCCAGCATCATAATACCGGCCAAAGCCAAAGGCAGAGTAAATACACTCATCAGCAGCAGGTAGCCCGGGAATATCCAGCGGGCCTGATGCAAATGGCTCAGTTGTTGGTTTTCGACAAAGCTGACGTGAAACTGGCGGGGTAAACATAGAGTCGCGATAAACCCTAGCAACACATGCACCCAGTACACATAAGAAGGCTGGCCTTGTTGTTGTATTTGTTGCACTGAAGGGTGTTCAGCGGCTTTGCTGAAAATATCGGCCATGCCATCAAACATGCCCCAGCAAACAAAAATACCAATACTGACCAGCGCCAGTAATTTCACCAGTGATTCAAAGGCGATTGCTGCCATCAAGCCCGGATTTGGCTGATGCGCTTTGGCGCTACGACCAGAAAACAACAAAGCAAAAACAGCCAGCCAAACTGTGACATAAAGTCCTGTGTCCTGATACCAGGGTCTGTTGTCCTGCATAATCACCAGCGCTTGAATACTGGTGCTGATGGCCTGCAGCTGCAACGAAATATAAGGAATAATAGCGATCAGCACTATGAGGGTGGTTAGTATCGCCAGTAAACGGGAATGACCATAACGGGTGGCGATAAAGTCGGCGACTGAGGTAATACGGTAACGACGACAGGCAATAGCAATGCGGCCTATTAGACCAAAAGCAAACCAGAACAGAATAAGTGAGCCTATGTAAGTCGGTGGTATCCACCAGCCATTGACGGCGGCCTGAGCTGTGACGCCATAAAATGCCCATGAGGTGCAATAAATCGATAAGGCAAAGCTGAAAATCCAGGGCGACACTGGATGGCGGCGCTGCAGCCTGCGGCCCACAGCACCTGCGCCTAATAACACTAATAAATACAGCAAAGACAAAGCGGCAATGGTGCCAAGACCAATGTTGCTGGCAGGTAAGGTCATAATCAGGTCAGTGGTCACGGAATCACTTCATTCTGCCTTGATGCCGGGCGGGCTGTCCAGCTTGGGCTACTCGTCTGAGCCTCAGGTTGCATTTAACGAGCTGTCCAGCCACCGTCCAGTACCAGCGTCTGAGCCGTGATATGCCGTGCTGCGGGCTCACATAAAAACGCCGCTGTGCTGGCAATTTCATCCACGCCTATAAAAGCTTTTTGTGGCATAGGCGCCAACATGATCTGATCGATCACTTGTTGCTCTGTCAGGTTATGCTCTTTGCTTTGCGCCGCTATTTGTTGATCAACTAGTGGGGTACGGACATAAGCAGGGCAAATGGTATTGATGGTGAAGTCAAAATTGGCGTTCTCTAAAGCGACCACTTTGCTAAACCCCAATAGGCCATGTTTGGCGGCTACATAAGCGGATTTAAAAGGCGAGGCCACCAGTGCATGGATAGAACCTATATTAATGACCCGGCCAAAACCTTGTTGCTGCATCCGTGGCAACACAGCTTTGGTCAGCATAGCCGGGCCTGTCAGCATCACTTGCAACAATTGTTGCCATTTCTCTTCAGGAAAATCTTCCAGCCGGGCGACGTGTTGCACTCCGGCATTGTTGATCAGAATATCAATTTGATAGGCCTGAGCGCAGGCTTCTATTGAAGATTGACCCATCAAGTTCAGCAGTATGCTGCTTGCCTGATAACCCGCGGCTGTCAGCTCTTGTTGGCGACTATCCAGTTGGCTGCTGTTGATATCCGCCAAAATCACATGATGGCCCAAACGGCCGAAATGCTCAGCTACCGCAAAACCAATACCACCAGTGCCGCCTGTTATTAATACATTCATTGTTCAACTGCCTCTGCTGACAAAAACTTTATGTCAGGCAGGTTAGGTGCTCTGGTACGCAACCACAACGGTACTTTAGTGCTATAGCAGCTGATTTTTGTTTGCAAAGGCTTTTAGTCGTTACTTTTTGCTGAACCATGGCATAGCGGGAAACTTTGTTTTGTCTGGCCCGCCAGCTGTGATAGATTTAGGCTTCACGTAAAAAATAACTACAAAGTTCTGTCAGTGGAATGGCATGGATAACTGATGTTTTTATCTGTTATCACAAATAAATAGCTTTAAAGCTGAAAATAATAGCCATTAGTAACAAAACTGCAGAATTATTCCCTGTTCGACATGGGGAACACCGAGGAAAAACTATGGAACAATCTACTGCGCTGATCACCAACGATGCAGTTGTGCTTGGCTTATTAGCTGTCATTCTTGGATTGGTGTTTCATACCAGCCAAAGCAGCAATAAATATTGCCAGGGCTTTTACAAATATGTGCCTGCTTTATTATTGTGTTATTTCATCCCTTCGTTATTTAACAGTTTTGGCATTATCGATGGTGATAAGTCTGAGCTGTACAAAATGGCGTCGCGTTATCTTTTACCAGCCAGCTTAGTATTACTAACTATCAGTGTTGATTTTAAAGCTATTTTAGGCCTCGGCCCTAAAGCTCTGATCATGTTCCTGACAGGTACTGCCGGTATTATTATCGGTGGTCCTTTGGCTCTGGCCATAGTTGGAAGTTTTGCACCGGAAGCCGTAGGTGGTGAAGGTGAAAACGCCATTTGGCGTGGTATGACGACTATAGCCGGTAGCTGGATTGGTGGTGGTGCCAATCAGGCGGCGATGAAAGAAGTATTCGAAGTCGGTGGTCCGATTTTTTCGGTGATGATTACCGTTGATGTGATAGTGGCTAATATCTGGATGGCGGTATTGCTGTGGATAGCCAATAACTCTGAACGTTTTGATCGGGCCAATAAAGCAGATACCAGTGGTATTGAAGCTTTAAAGCAAAAAATTGAGAAGTATCAGGCGGAAAATTCGCGCAACCCTAGTTTAACTGACTTGATGAAACTGGTGGCTGTGGCCTTTGGTGTCACTGGTATTTCGCATTTCCTGGCCGATATTATAGCGCCATGGATTGAGCTGAATGCGCCGGAGTTGGCAATGTATAGCTTAACCAGCACCTTCTTCTGGCTGGTGCTGATTGCAACTACTTTGGGTTTAGTCTTGTCTGCGACTAAAGCCCGCAATCTGGAAGCTGTAGGTGCTTCAAAGTTAGGTTCGGTCTTTATCTACATTCTGGTGGCTACCATTGGTATGCATATGGACGTGACTGCCATTCTGGATTATCCGGTGATGTTTGTGGTTGGTGTCATTTGGATGAGTTTCCATGCAGGCTTGCTGATTTTTGTAGCCCGTCTGATTAAAGCTCCGATGTTCTATATGGCGGTGGGCAGTCAGGCCAATGTGGGAGGCGCAGCATCAGCTCCAGTGGTAGCGGCCGCTTTCCATCCTGCTTTAGCTCCTGTCGGTGTCTTACTGGCAGTATTAGGTTATGCGCTTGGCACTTATGGTGGCTATATCGCAGGTTTATTGCTGCAACAAGTGGCGCCTTAAGCCTCTTCGCAAATTAAGAGGCAGGGTCATCAACTCTGCCTCTTAATTATTCAACTGCTGACTTGAGCCGTTGATTCACGCACCAAAAGTTCCGGAATAAACACAGGCTGATCTTCGGTATGGCTTTGACTGCCAGGTCTGGTGTGTTTAAACAACAACTCAGCTGCACTTTGCGCTATGGTGCTGTTGGGTTGATGCGCAGTGGTCAGGGGAGGCCAGGTCTGACGCGAAAACGGACTGTTCTCAAAACCAACGATAGAAAGCTGCTTTGGAATTTCAATATGTTGCAGGCGGGCGCTAAATAAAGCTCCTGCTGCAATTTCGTCGTTACAGGCGAAAATAGCTGTTGGCTTGTTCGGTAAAGCCAGCAACTGAGTTGCGCCTTTTACGCCCGATTCAAACGAATAACTGCCCGGCACCACAAACTTAGGGTTCGTCTCTATGCCTCTTTTGGTGAGAGCCGCTTTAAAACCTGCTAAACGCTCGCCACTGGAACTGTGTTCTTCATCTCCACATAAAAATGCGATCTGACTGTGACCCAATTCGAGTAAATGGTTGGTGATCTTAAAAGCAGCCGTGAAGTCGTCCACCAGAACGCAATTGGTTTGTTTAGGTGAAGGTGTTGAGCCCGAAATAATACGAACAAAATCAACATTAATGCTGCTCAGGGCTTCGGCTATTTCCGGCATTTCTGAAAAAGGTGGCGTTAAAACTAAACCTGCCAGCCTGGAATGCTGAACCAAATCAATCACTTCCTGCACTATGCCTGGTGATTTCGCATTGGTAGGGTGGATCAATAACTCATAACCATGTTTGCGGCAGGCATCCAACAAACCTCTTTGCATATCAATTACATAGTAGGCATTTGGGTTGTCGTAGATATAGCCAATACTGTACGACTTAGTACTGGCCAGATTACGGGCAGCGGCATTTGGCTGATAATGCAGCTCCTGCATCGCCTGATTCACTTTATCGATCGTCGCTTGTTTTACCGACGGTTCGTTGTTCATCACCCGCGACACTGTCTTGATTGACACACCCGCTTTAGCGGCTACGTCATGAATGGTCACTTTCATTGCTGGATCCCAAAAAGCACAACACCCAATGGCCTTATGCTGAAAATAAATAAGCCGATTTTTTTGCTGATCCAGCTAACTTTATGACAGCGCTGGTCATTTTGTAACAAAGATTAAGTTAAGGGATAACTCTTTTTTATTAAAACGGCAAACATTTATTCCAGCTTTTTTGCTCAAAAAATGTTCTTTTTTGTCATTTTTAGAATAATTTTAAAAATTATTTATATGAATCATGTAGATAGATGAATTTTTTATCTTTGCTGTCAGAGCTGCTGGCGATAAGCGTTATAAAAAACAGTTCTAACGAAACATTCCCGACTTTTAAAATTCGTTTAAATTTTCATCTAAAGGAGTTTGCAAAGCTGATTTTTTTTGTGTATGTTAAATTTCAATGACAGCGTTGTCATGAAGGAATCATGAAAATCTGTTGTTTCAGGACATAAAAAATCATCGCACAAAAAATCAGGAATGGGAGAGAAGCTTATGTTGCACAATAAAATGAATAAATGTGCCGTAGCAGTCAAGTTAGGTCTGATGGTTGGAACAGCTGTTTTAGCGCTGCCAACTATGGCTGATCAGGCTGCTGCAGATGGCGCGGCAAAAGAACAACAGGTTGAAGTGATTCAGGTCAGAGGGATCCGGGCATCACAAGAAGCCAACTTAAATGCGAAACGTTTTGCTAATTCTATAGTCGACGCTGTAACTGCTGAAGATATAGGTAAATTTCCGGATAAAAACGTAGCTGAATCTTTATCACGTATTACTGGTGTTGGCGTCAGTCGTGAGTTTGGTGAAGGCGAAAAAATTACAGTACGTGGTGCAAGTTCTGCGACTAACCGTACCTTATTAAATGGCCAGACGGTAGCGACAGCAGATTGGTTTATTCTGGATAACCCAGGTCGCAGTTTTAACTACACTATGCTGCCATCTGCTCTTGTTTCTGATTTAGAAGTATACAAGTCCCCTATGGCCAGCATCGACGAAGGCTCTATTGGTGGTACTGTTTTATTACGTACCCGTCGTCCCTTGGCCTTAGAGCAAAACACTGTAAATCTGGCGTTAGAAAGCCAATATTCAGATTCGTCGGAAGAGTGGGATCCACAGGTTTCAGGTTTATATTCCTGGAAAAATGATAACGAAAATTTTGGTGTGCTGGTATCGGCTATTAAACAGGATCGTACTGTAGTACGTCAGGGTATTGAAATCCTTGGCTGGCCGACCAACGCTGATTTAGATCTGAAAGTTCCAAGTCATATAGGTGTGCCTCGTTTTGAACAAGCGCGTGAACGTGAAACTCTTTTTGTGTCTTTGCAGTCCAGACCAACAGACAGTCTCGATATAGTGCTGAACCTGCTTGACTCTAAAGTAGACGCAAACAACCACAACCAAAACTGGCTGATTTTCCCTAACAACCATGCCGCAGATCTGACGAATACCGTCATAGAAAATGGCAGTGTGGTGGCGGGTGAAATGGAAAGCGGTGGCCAGGCGGCTTACAACTTTATCAACAGGGTTTCATCCACTGAAACAAAATCCTTTGATCTGGATTTGAACTATGTTGCTGATGAGTACGAGCTGCATACTCAAGTTGGTCAAACGAAAGCTAAAGGTGGTACTTACCGCGAAACTTCATGGGAATATACGCCAATAGGCGGCACTGGTTATTCCTTTGATTTACGTGGAGACAAACCATCTGCTTCTACTACAGTAGACGCAACAGATCCTACACAATTTCAGGCAGGCTGGATTTGGGGTGGTTCTAAACCAACAACTGATGAAGAAACTTATGGTCAGTTTGACTTCACCATTCCGGTAAAAGCCGGTGTGTTTAATTCAATTAAAACCGGTGCCAAATATCGTGCTGCAGAACGGACTCAGGACAGACTGGCTTACAGCTGGCACTGGCCTTCCACTATAGATGCAAGCAGTGGGTCACCAAACTACATGGCTTACATTTTCTCAGAATGTAATACCTGGGATAAATGTGGTTTGTATTCAGGCAACACCAGTATTGATGCTGTTGTGAACGGTAATATGACGCAACAATTTTTCCATAACCGTGACGCGATGGAGAGTATTGCCTTTGGAGGCCTCAATGGCTACGCTGCCGATTATGCTCAGCATTTGAATCTGGCCGAAATTTGGGCTGTAGAAGAAGATATCTTATCACTCTATCTGCAAGGTGATTTTGAAGGCGAAGGTTTCAGAGGTAATCTTGGTGTTCGTTACGTCAGCACCGATCAAACCTCTGGCGGTTATGAATTCTCCGGAGAAACCTGGGGTTTAGCCACAGTGGTTAGTAAGCTGGATCCGTCCAACCCTGACTATCTGACTCCTGAAATTCTGGAATGGCGCACAATTGACAATGATTACAGTGAAGTGCTGCCAAGCATGAACCTTGCATTTGATTTGTCAGAAGAGCAGATCCTGCGTTTTAGTGCTGCCCGTGTTATGGCTCGCCAAAACTGGAATGACATTTCTACTGTACAGACTTATGGTTCATTGAATGTGGCTCAGCCAACAGGTAGTGCCAGTAACCCATATCTGAAACCACAAATCGCTGATCAGTTCGATTTGTCCTGGGAGTGGTATTTTGATGCGTCTTCTCTGCTTGCCGTCACTTATTTCCATAAAGATATTAAGAGCTATCGTAGCTTCTCTACCTTTGTGGACCAGCGTTACTGGGAAGAAGGTGATGAATGGAAAGACGTGACGTTTACCCGTCCTGAAAACGGTACTGGTGGTAAGACAGATGGTATAGAGTTGTCATATCAGCAATCATTTGGTGATTTTGGTGTGACTGCTAACTACACCTACACCAATGCTGAACGAGATGAAGAACGTGATCTGACGAAGCCTGGTTCTGGCTTAGTGGAAGGTACTTCAGATCAGATGGTGAACTTAAGCGCTTATTATGAGACTGATGTGTTCAGCACTCGTCTGATGTATAACTACCGCACTGAGTGGTACAAAGGTTTGCATTTCAACGGTGACGAACTGTGGAATGATGCTTATGGCCAACTGGATGCAAGCTTCACTTATAACCTGACTGAAGCTGTGAGTCTGTCACTGGAAGCAGTGAACTTAACAGATGAGCAAGTGGTTGAATACAATACAGATGAAGCTCGTTTATTTTCTATCTACGAAAATGGTCGCCGCTTTACAGCTGGTATAAGAATGGCGTTCTGATAAACGCTGTTTGGCAAAAGCTAAAAAGGGGTTAACTATGTTAACCCCTTTGTTTTATGGAGAAAGGTATGCCATCACAGATAAAATGCTGGCAGCAGGTGACAGTTGAACAATTCAAAACAGAGATATTTCCGGCTGGTCAGCCTGCTGTTTTAAAAGGTTTTTTTAATTCCTGGCCATCAGTGCAGTCAGCTCTTCAGGGTGAATCCCAGTTTTACCAATACATGTCATCACTGGATTCAGGTGCACAGCTTGATACCTTACTCTTAGCTCCACAAACCCGGGGACGTATCTTTTATAAAGAGGGGTTGGAGGGATTTAACTATGAAAAGCGTCATTACCCTCTGTCCGCTATTTTAACGCAACTGTTCAAAACCAAAGAACAGCCGGATGCCGTGCGTATTGCCGCTCAAAGCGCACTTGTCTCTGAATGTTTGCCTGGTTTTATGCCTGAGAACCAGAATCCACTGCTTTCAGAGGATGTGATTCCGAGGATTTGGCTGGGGAATAAGGTTTTGGTTCCTGCCCATTTTGATGATGCAGAAAATCTGGCCTGCGTGATTGCGGGACGCCGTACTTTTACGCTGTTTCCACCGGAACAAGTGGCAAATATGTATATAGGTCCGCTGGATTACGCTCCTACCGGAACACCTATCAGTCTGGTCGATTTTACAAACCCTGATTTTCAGCGCTATCCAAAAGCACGACAGGCATTAGAGCAGGCCCAGCAGGCTGAGCTGGAGCCAGGTGATGTTTTGTATATCCCGGCATTGTGGTGGCATCAGGTAGAATCCACTGGTAGTGTCAATCTGTTATGCAATTACTGGTGGGACGGGTCCATTGGTACAGCAAATAGCCGGCCTTCTCCTTTTAGCAGTCTGTTACATAGCCTGCTGAGTTTCAGGCAACTACCACTGCAACAACGTAAAGCCTGGCAGGCGATGTTCACTCATTTTTTATTTCAGTTGGACGATGATGCTTTCACTCATATTCCGCAAGATAAAAAAGGCATCCTCGGACAATCCGCTTTTTCCAGAGAGGCAGCCATAAAACAGTGGCTAATTAAAGAATTAGAGAAAGCTGAGTAGTGCATAAAACGTTCATAGCGCATCAGGACTGCACTTCACAGGCAAAACTACTGTTAAATATTGCCAAAAACTCTGTATTTTCTACTAGTCTCGAAGCAGAAACTGGGGTAAGTTGGGCTCTAAATTTAGCATACATCAGTCTGCTGTAAATTGGTCGTTAACCCGAAAAAGGGTTAGATTCGTTAATGATGTAAAAGGTACTATTCATGTCACTGCAAATTGCCCCGCTACAAAAAGAAAAACACGCACAAACAAAAATTAACACTGCAAGTCCATTTGCCTTTGCGCAAGAGCAGCACATTCTGCCAGTAGTGGTACAGGAGTTTGTGCGTATTGGTGCGGAAATGCCGATAGTTTTTATCAAAGACGCTGCATCAGATCGTTTTGATGTTGTGGCTATGCTGGGCTTGCAAACCGGCGAAAACCTGATGGTTGCTGATGGCAAATGGCAGGGTTTTTATGTACCAAAAGTATTATGGAATCACCCGTTAATTCTGGCTGATGATCCAGGCAAAGAAGGCCAGCTGCTTGTTGCATTGGTTGAATCAAGCCCAATGGTGAATACTGAAACAGGACATCCATTATTTAATGAAGATGGGTCAGAGTCTGATTTCCTGAAAGCCCGCGTTGAGATTATGCGTGAGTTTTTCCAGCAGTCTCAAACAACCCGAATTTTTAACAAAGCTTTGGCAGATTTGGATTTATTGGTTCCTCAGACTTTAACTATTAAGCTTGAAGGTAAACCGCGTGAAATCACAGGTATCTACATAGTTGATGAGAAAAAACTGAATTCACTGTCTGATGAGCAGATATTAGATTTGAACAAACGCGGCATGATGCCAGCGATTTATGCTCATTTAATGTCACTGCAGCAAGTACAGCGTTTAGGTGAGCGTGTTAATAAAGCAGCAGCTGTTGCCGCCTGATTGCCCTGAACCCGATCAAGCAGCACCGCAAGTGCTGCTTTTTTTTGCCTGAAAATTGTCCTCATCAAACTGTGGTGTATCTTCTGTTTATGCGTTGTGAGCCCAGGTGTGAATTGGTACTCTGAAGCTATTGGCAATCTTTGCTGTGCGCTTTAAAGCGCTAATTAATGAAGTACGGAGGTATCAGGTGCAGCAGGTGCGGTGGGGAATTATTGGCTGTGGCAATGTCACAGAATTAAAAAGTGGCCCGGCTTTTAATAAAGCTGAGCAATCCAGTTTAGTGGCCGTGATGCGTCGTGACGCGGCCAAAGCTGAAGATTATGCGAAACGCCATCAGGTACCTCGTTGGTATAGCGATGCGCAGCAGTTGATCAACGACCCTGAAGTGGACGCTGTCTATATTGCTACTCCTCCTGACAGTCACAAAGACTACGCCTTGCAGGTCGCTGCTGCGGGCAAAATTTGTTGTGTTGAAAAGCCGATGGCGCTGAATACCGCTGAATGTATTGAAATGACAGAGGTGTTTGAGCAAAAGCAGCTGCCTTTGTATGTGTCTTATTACCGTCGCTCTTTACCACGTTTTTTACAAATCAAGCAGTGGCTGGAAGAAGGGCTGATTGGTACACCGCGTCAGGTGCAATGGAGCTTTAGCCGAACTCCAAATAGCGCGGATTTAGCTGGCCAGTACAATTGGCGCACCGATCCATCTAAAGCCGGTGGTGGTTATTTTATTGATTTAGCCAGCCATGGTCTGGATTTATTGTTGTATCTGCTGGGTGATGTGGTGGATGTGCGTGGTATCAGCCTGAACCAGCAAAAGCTCTATGCGGCTGAGGATGCGGTATCTGCGGTTTGGCAACTTCAGTCAGGTTGTTTAGGCACTGGATTCTGGAATTTTGCAGCGGGTGAGCGTAACGACAAAGTAGTTATTTACGGTAGTAAAGGCCGGATTGAGTTTTCAGTGTTTGAAAACGAAGCTGTACAGTTGTTTACAAAAGAGCAGCAGCTGAGTCTGGACATCCCTCATCCGGAAAATATCCAGTTTTACCATATTCAGGCTATGGTGCAGGACTTACTGCATGGCACAGGTCATCCGTCCACAGGCAAAACTGCGTTAAAAGCCAGCTGGATGATGGAGCAGATTTTAAAAAGTTAAGGGCTGGAGTCTATGACTCCAACCCGCAATTCTCATCTAATCCAGCTTAGTGACTCTGCTGGTTGCTCCATTTTTTGCTTTAGTCCGCAGCAGTAAATTACTGCTGACGTTCACTGCTTCGGAATAAGGTAACCAGCTTTGGCCTTGATCTTCACTGTATTCGACCACTAAACCAGGCCAGGCGCTGTTCGCCAGCAATAAGCCGTCTTGCAGCACTGCACCTGGTGGTGGCAGATACAAGGCCACACCAGCTTCTGCTAAACGTGGTAATTCCTTTTGAGTTAAGGTCCAGCCAAAACGTTGCCAGTCTTGTTGTCTGCTTTCAGTGTCTGGTTCTGCACCTTCCCAATCGGCTTTGTGCCAGGCCCGCTCTGCCAAAGCCAATAAGCGTGGATACAACATTTGCTCCAGCTGTTGTGGGGTACGAATGGTTTCAGTCCAGATTTGCCCCTGAATACCGAGAATATTTTCGGGTTTCTCTAGTTTGGGCAGTTCCTTACCTAACAAGACTTCTAAATCTTCAATCACTTTACCTTCACGGGTTTTATCGGCATTGGCATATAAATCATCCGGCATATAACCAAATACTTTGGCGACATCAGTAAAACGGGCCGCCCAGTAGTAACCACGTTCTTCCGGGTGGGCTTCGTAAGGGTGGTCAAAATACAAATGGGTGCCATGCGACAACACCACCTGATAACCTGCATTGGCTAAACGATAAGCACGATCACCAACGCCCCATTCCCAGATGTTATCCCAAACGTTGGCATACACCTTTTCATTGGCAAATTGCTGACGGTTAAAAGGATTTTTGGCGTCATACATCAAGCCATCTTCCCAGCCACCTAAAGTGAGTTGTCGATTGGCTGCCAGTTGGGCCACTTTGGCGACAAAATAAGGTTTTAAATCTGCTACGCCTGCAACCGCATTGTCCGGTGTTGCTATCAGCTGCTGACAAGCTGGAGAGGCGGTCCAGGAACCAACGCCTGTTTCATCACCGCCCATATGGAAAGTACTGAGTTTTAATCCAGCCTGACGGTACATTTGTTGTAGTTCATAAATGACTTTATCAACAAAGGCATAAGTGGAAGGCAAGCAGACATTGATGGAGTTGTCTGTGTAGTTTTGCACTGTCATATATTTAGATTGATCCAAAGGATCGGACAATAAATACTGCGTCGCTTCTGCTTCTTTGCCTTGTTCTTTTAGTGTCAGATAACGAGCCTGCATGGCTTTTACCGCAGCCCGGGCGTGACCCGGCATATCTATTTCCGGGATGATCTCAATATGACGAACTGCGGCATATTTTAGAATTTCAATAAAGTCCGCTGTGCTGTAATAACCATTGCCGTTGCCTGATGGAAAAGGACCAGTACCGAGCTGAGTCAGCAGACAGCTGCGCTCAGATAAATCAAAACAACGTTTTGCGCCAATTTGAGTCAATTCGGGCAAGCCAGGGATTTCAATGCGCCAGCCTTCATCTTCGGTTAAATGCAGATGCAGTTTATTCAGTTTGTAGCGTGCTAACTGATCAATCATTCGCAAGGTGACTTCTTTGCCATGGAAGTTGCGCGCCATATCGTAATGCAAACCCCGCCAGCCAAAACGTGGCCAGTCCTTGATCGTCAGATTGGGTAACACAGTGCGCTCGCCTTCAACAGGAAGCAGAGCCAACAAACTTTGTACTGCATAAAAAGCACCGGCGTTGTCATTGCCACTCAAGGCAATTTGTTCGTCGTGGATCACCAGTTGATAGCCTTCAGCTTGCTCTTTTGCCTCGACAAGGCCTACTGCAATAACAGGCTGGTTATCAGCTGGTTTTTTTGTCGTCAAAGCTAAAGCTAAACCAGTGATTTGTTTTAATTGTTGCTGCAAATAGCTCGCTTCAGCGGTTAAGCGGCCACTGTGATAAATCACCCAGTCGGTGGTTAGTTTAGTTTGGCCACGCTGGTAACTGATCTGTTGTGGGCTTGGCACTATGGACAATTGCTCTGGTTTTTCAAAGGCAGATAGTTGCTGCTGATTAAGCACAAAACGGCTTTGGCTGGTGGCGATAGGGTATAAGTCTGGTCCAGGATTATTAAAGCGTTGCAGCTGCTCAGCTCTGGTATAGGGCTCAACAAAACGACTGAAATCTTCAGTATCCGTATTGGCAAAGATTTGCGGTTTTAAGCCTTTAGCTGTAATAAAAGCGCGTGGCATCCAGTCACTGTAACTGACCATCGAAGAGGATGGAGAAAAAGTAAGGCGCAGTTGCTCGCCTGGTTTTAAGCCTTTAAATTTTTTACCCGGAGTCAGGCTGTGTAAGTCGCCTTGTACATGCTGCAGTATCAACCCCTGTTGTTCTGCAGCTTCCTGTTTTCTGATCGCATGAAAATACAACACCCAGTTGCCTTCACCTGCAACCAGAGTTTGAGACGACTTATTATTCAGAATAAGCTCGACCTGACCTTTTGGGACTGCATCCGAGGTAAAATTGCTTTTAACCGCAAACTTTAATTCAGTGTTTTTGGCAAATTCAGCCAATTCTGCCTGAGTAAATGCCTGAACTTGTCCGCTAAAAAAGTAACTAATACAAAGCCATAGTAGTAAAAAATACTTCATCGCACGCTCCCCTAAACAGCGGTACACTGTACCGCAGGCTATTCCCTGATAAATGACTCTGGCATTTGGCATCTTTTAAAAGTGCAAAGTGACAGAACAATGACAAGGTAGACCTATTTTAATTGATTGATTTTAAATGTTAATTTACTTATTTTTTTGCTTATCTAAAAAAATTAAGCTCGATTTTTAAACAAGGGTCTTGTTATTTGTCAAAATTATTATATGCTGAATTGAAAAAATGACAACGCTGTCAATTCGGTTTTTGATGAAATAATGGACAGCAACAGGTGAAAGCTTAATCTTAGTGGATTAACGCTGACCAGCGGACAATGTAACGAGGTTGGTAGGATGACTACAGCAGTAGGCTATGATGGCCCGTTTTATTTAGGTGTAGATGGTGGCGGCAGTAAATGCCGGGTCATTATAGTCACAGAAGACAACCAGGTCATAGGTGAAGGCTTATCTGGTCCTGCGAATCCATTGCGTGGCATGAAAGTCGCCACAGATTCTATTCTTGCGGCCACTCAGCAAGCTTTAACTTGTGCTGGTATGGCGTTTAAAGATATGTCCAAACTTATTGTTGGTGCAGGTTTAGCCGGCGTCAACATGCCTGAATACTATCGTATTTTCTCTGAATGGCAGCATCCGTTTCAGGAACTGCATTTAACCAGCGATTTGCATGTGGCCTGTATTGGTGCGCATCAAGGCGGCGATGGTGCTGTGATTATTGCGGGCACTGGTTCTTGTGGTTTGGCTGATGTCAAAGGTCAACTGATTGAAGTAGGCGGCCATGGTTTCCCTTATGGTGATAACGGCAGCGGCGCCTGGATAGGCTTACAGATGGTGCATCATGTGCTGTTAGCCAAAGATTTATTAGGCCCACAGACTTTATTAACCGACTTGTTATGTAATGAATTAAAGCTCAGCCAAACCTTGGCTTTGGTCGATTTCTTTATGCATGCCACTCCAACAACTTATGCCAAATATGCGCCTCTGGTTTTTACGGCGGCAGAGCAGGGTGATGCTCTGGCAGAACGGATAGTGCAGCAAGCAGCTGCTCATATCAGTGCGATAGCCCAGCGATTGCTAAGCATCAATCCTCCCCGTTTGTCCTTGATTGGTGGTTTGGCTCACAAGTTACAACCTTATCTGGCTTTAGAAGTGCAGCAAAAAGTGACGCCAGCTATAGAAGCACCTGAATTTGGCGCCGTCTGGTTTGCCAGGCAACGTCAGCACAAAGCCCAACGAATTTCTTAACTTGTTTCTTAACTAATTAGCTGTGAGTGATACCAAGATGACCCGAACCATTATGGCGCAGGAAGCTGCAGAAGCACCAAGCCGGATCCGCGAACAATTAGCTGCCAATGCCAGTCGTATTGCCGACATAGTGGCGCTTATCAAACAAAAGCAACCGCGTTATGTTTATATGGTCGGTCGTGGTTCCTCTGATCATGCTGGTGTCTTTGCCAAGTATCTGATTGAAATTGAAATAGGTTTACCTGTTGCAGCAGCAGCACCTTCTATTGCCAGCGTGTACAACAAGCAACTGGATTTAACAGGTGCATTGGTGCTGGTGATTTCACAATCAGGTCGTAGCCCGGATATTCTGGCTCAGGTGGCAATGGCCAAAGCAGCTGGCGCTTTAGTGGTTGCACTGGTCAATGATGAAAGTTCGCCTTTAGCTGAACAGGCCGATCAGGTGATACCACTGAATGTAGGCGTTGAAAAAGCTGTAGCTGCAACCAAAAGTTACCTTGCGACCTTAAGTGCTTTGTTGCAACTAGTGGCGGCCTGGTCTGGTAACAGCCAGTTGCAGGATGCGGTGATTAGTCTGCCAGAATTGCTGCAGCGTGCTATTGAATTGCCTGCTCAGTTAACTGCACAGTCATTGCAAGGTGTTGAGCATTTAGTGGTGTTAGGTCGTGGCCCAGGTTATGCCATCAGCCGCGAAATTGCGCTGAAACTCAAAGAAGTTTGTGGCATTCACGCTGAAGCTTTTTCCAGCGCTGAATTTCTGCATGGCCCGGTAACTTTAGTAAAAGATCAGTTTGCTATTGTTGATGTCAGCATAGCGGATGAAGCCAATGCAGCTCATCAGGCACAAATTGCTGAAGTACGCAGCCGAGGTGCCCGTATTGTACATTTGCATCATGCTGACTTGTTATCTAATCCACGGGTATTACCACTGGCTCTATTGCAGCGTTTTTATCTGGATGTCGAAGCTGTGGCTCGTAGCCGCGGTGTTAATCCGGATGCGCCTCCTGGCCTGAATAAAGTCACTAAAACAGTCTAACGAGGTCCTGATGCAACAGATTTCAGTAGCCCGGCTTTTTGATGGCCAGAACTGGCAACAGAATGTGACCTTGACGATTGAAGCGGGTCGCATTCATTCGATTTTGCCTGCTGATGGTCCGGTCCTCCAGGGCACTCTGGTGCCGGGTTTTATTGATGTTCAGGTGAATGGCGGCGGCGGTGCCTTGTTTAATACAGATACCAGTCTCGAAGCGCTGCGTACTATGGTCAAAGCCCATGCTCAATTTGGCAGCACGGCTTTATTGCCCACAGTGATCACTGATTCTGTAGCCGTGATGCAACAAGCCGCTGATGTGATAGCTCAGGCTATTGCCACTAAAGAACCCGGGGTTTTGGGTGTGCACTTTGAAGGCCCGCATTTGTCTGTGCCAAAACGAGGCGTACATCCGCAGAACTTTATCCGGCCTTTATCTGAAGCTGAGCTGACGATTTATCGTCGCACCGATCTTGGCATCAAGCTGGTGACAGTGGCGCCTGAGAACATCAGCCCTGAACAAATTAAAGAGCTAGTCAAAGCCGATGTCATTGTCTGCTTAGGCCACAGCAATACAGATTCAGCTACAGTGCAGGCTGCTTTGGCCGCCGGAGCTACGGGATTTACCCACTTATACAATGCCATGTCACCTTTAACTTCGCGTGAGCCCGGTGTGGTAGGGGCAGCACTTGCCGATCCACATAGCTGGTGTGGCGTGATTTTAGATGGCTTGCATGTACACCCACTGGCAGTGAAAGTGGCGTTAGCAGCCAAACCTAAAGGCAAGTTGCTGATTGTCACAGACGCTATGTCACCTGTTGGCACCAATCAAACCGAGTTTGATTTTTTTGATGGCAAAGTGATTCGGGACGGCAACAAGTTAACCAACTTAAACGGCAACCTGGCGGGTTCTGTGCTCGATATGGCCAGCGCGGTTTCTTATGCGGTGAAAGAACTTGGCCTTGAGCTTGCTGAAGCTGTGCGTATGGCGTCTTTGTATCCGGCTGAGTTTTTAGGCATCAGCGCGGAGCGTGGACAAATCCTGGCGGGGGCCAAAGCTGATCTGGTGTTACTGAATGACGAAGGTCTGGTACAGCAGTGCTGGCTGGAAGGTCGTCCTTCTATCTAATCGTAAAAATATCCAATAAATTCAAAATAATAATTATTAAAGCAACAGGAAGGAATTATGGAAATGACAGTTGAGACTCCCAAGGCGCGCAGCAGTATTGTGCCCATGGCTATAGTGGCCATGCTGTTTTTTGTGCTGGGTTTTGCTACCTGGCTGAATGGCTCTTTGATGCCTTATTTAAAGCAGATGCTGCAGTTGAGCCCTTTGCAGGCATCGCTGGTGGTGTTTTCCTTTTATATAGCTGTGACTTTTACTGCTCTGCCATCAGCCTGGCTGATCCGTAGAGTCGGCTATAAAAATGGTATGGCTTTGGGCATGGCGGTGATGATGCTGGCAGGGCTTTTATATATTCCAGCGGCGCAAACTCAGACCTTTGGTTTATTCCTGCTGGCTCAGTTGGTCATTGGTGCCGGTCAAACCTTATTGCAAACCGCTGTGAATCCCTACGTGGTAAAAATAGGACCAGAAGAAACTGCTGCTGTGCGCATCAGTATTATGGGGATCCTGAATAAAACCGCTGGTGTTGTTGCCCCTTTAGTGTTTACTGCTCTGATTGTTAGTGGTTTTACTGCACCAGTTGGAACAGCCCTGAATGCTGAGCAAATTGACGCCATGGCCGCCAGTCTGGTGTTGCCTTATCTGGGGCTAGCGGTGTTTTTAGGTTTACTTGCACTGGCTGTGAAGTATTCACCTTTGCCTGAGCTGGAAAAAGAGTCAGATACTGGCACTGGTATCGATCAGCTAAAAGCTGTGTTGGCCAAACCTGCGCTGGTGTTTGGTGTGTTGTCTTTATTTGTTTATGTGGCTGTCGAAGTGATAGCTGGCGACACTATAGGTTTATTTGCTTTATCCCTCGGGGTTGAACGCTACACTGTGATGACCTCTTATACCATGGCCTGTATGGTGCTGGGTTACATCTTAGGCATAGTGTTGATCCCACGGGTGTTATCACAACAAAAGGCCCTGGCTGTTTCTGCACTCTTAGGCCTGGCACTGACACTGGCTATAGTGTTAGGCGACAGCAGCTCTTATCTGATTGCAAACACCTTATTGGTACCTTTTGGAGGCACAGCCTTACCCGATACCTTGTTATTTATCGCTATTCTTGGTTTAGCTAATGCCATCGTTTGGCCTGCGGTCTGGCCTTTGGCTTTATCCGGCTTGGGAGCTTTAACCAGTATAGGTTCAGCCTTGCTGATTATGGGCATTGCAGGTGGCGCTTTTGGTCCGCTGTTTTGGGGTCTTGCCAGCAGCACTGGTCTTGGACAGCAGGGGGCTTATCTGGTGATGTTACCTTGTTACGCTTTTATCCTGTTTTATGCAGTTAAAGGGCATAAGTTAACCAGCTGGAAAAGCTCTTAATTTGTTATAGGTGGCTGCATGTCTTCACCACGTTTTTATGCGCTGGATGCTTTACGGGGTTTAGCCATAGCTTTAATGATCCTGGTGAATACACCAGGATCCTGGCAGCATGTCTATAGTCCGCTGTTGCATGCGTCCTGGGATGGTTTTACCTTTGCCGACATTGTGTTCCCTACCTTTTTATTTGTGGTGGGGGCCGCGATGTTTTATTCACTGAAAACAACTGAGCTTTCTAAGGAAAGTTTCTGGCGTATCAGTAGCCGGGCTTTCAAACTGATTGCTATCGGTGTGCTGTTGAACTACGTGCCTTTTAGTGTGGAGCTGGCCGAGCTGCGGCTGCCAGGCGTATTGCAGCGTATAGGTTTGGCCTATTGGTGCGCTGCGTTATTGGTGTTAAGTGTCAAACGCAGTTATTTGCCTTTGATTGCCGTAGCTTTGGTGTTGTTGTATTGGCAGGCTTTGGTGTTGGGTGGTGGCGAGCAGCCTTATAGTCTGGAGCATAACCTGGTGCGGCAATGGGATCTCGCCATTTTTGGTGCTGCACATTTGTATCAGGGTTTTGGTGTAGCTTTTGATCCTGAAGGTCTTTTAAGCACTTTGCCTTGTGTAGCGGCGGTGTTGATAGGTTTTGGCACAGCGTCAGCTTTGCAGGGCAAGCAGCACAACCATGCGCTGCGGCTGTTGTTGTTATCCGCAGTAGCCTTGGTGGTTCTGGCGGCGCTTTGGCAATTGCTTTGGCCTGTGAATAAAGCCTTATGGTCCGGCAGTTATCTGGCGCTGAGCAGCGGTTTAATTTTACTGTTATTAGCCATTCTGGTTTGGTGTATTGATATCAAAGGCTGGACCGCTTTGGCAGAACCTTTAAAAGTTTATGGGACTAATCCGCTGTTTATTTATATCTTGTCCTGGCTCTGGGCTGTGCTGATTGGCCAGCTGATCTTTATTCCCACTGACGCAGGTTCAGTATCGCTGTATCAATGGGGCTTTGAGCAGTTAGCTTTGGTTTTCCCTGCCAAACTGGCGTCTTTTGTGTTTGCTGTGCTGCACGTGATTGGGTTTTGGTACCTGTCGTTGCTGCTGTATAAACGCAATATAGTGATTAAGCTGTAAAAAGGGGTCAGATCACATTATTTGCCAGGCAAATAATGTGATCTGACCCCTTTTTTATTTAGAACCTGTATTCCCAGGTGGTGGCTGCTGCCACTTCATCAGTCCCTTCAGCCAGTAATGGCGATTGATCCAGATAACGTAGCTGTAAGCTGAGTAAGCCATTAAAGAAGGGGCGTCTGTGTTCCGCTTTCGCCTGCCAGCTTTGTTCACTTTCACCGGCATTGTCATAATAATTAGCCAGATACAGATGGCCTGACCAACTAATACCATCATAGGTCTGGTAATGATAACCGGCACTCAGTACCCGTGCATCTTTGCCATAACCGCTGCCAATGACCCGACCATATCTGCTGTAACCTTGAGGATATAACTGGCCCTGATAGGCGCAATCGCCTTTGATCACTGAATCCGGGCAATCAATATAAGTATCTGAGTACTCCATATTGACTGTATGAATGCCTGTACTATTGCCCCAATAACTGCGTACTCCAGCCAGTAACAACGGATTATCCGGCCAATCTTCGGCATTATCATCGTCGGCCAGTTCCACATAAGCGGTCAGAGGCTGGTTTAGCAGATTAAAGTGGTAACTTGCGTCTATAGCCGCTCTTTGGTCTGAGTTGGTGTCTGATTCATCTTTATTAACAACCACATCCCACCAATCGCCAAAGCCATTATTTTGGCCCTGGCCACCCCATTGACTAACACGGGACACGCCCAGCTCCAAACTGGCAGTAGGTCTGAAGTTAAAGCGTCCACCCCAGTAGCGGGTTTGACTGACAGCACTTTGATGTTCACCTAAACCTATAAAGGTGGTGAAGCTCCATGGGCCTAACCAGTTCAAGACTGGCAAATCTATCGCATCCCAACCATGACGACTTAAACGCACAGAAGGCAAGGGTCTGGCATTATTGCTTTGTAATAATGCGCTTTGTTGACCCGGTCCCCACCAGGTACTGATCTGATCGACGGACAGCACCCAGTTGCCCAATAAGGCGGCAAGATAACTGTTGTCGTAAGTTAAATCCTGTTCAGTACTACCGTCGTGTAATTTGCGATAATGCACTTCTGAGCGGCCAGCAAAGATATCATTCTGAAATTCACTAAACACTGTGATACTGGCTTTTTCTGAATAAGTTTCGCCAAAACTCTGAATACCCATTTCCTCTGAGTTGGCTTTCAGTTTAATACCCGCAGTTTTGTCACTTTCATTGACATTCAATGCCTTGCGCACATGAGCCAGAGCAAAAGTCACTTCTTCGCTATAACGGCGATTGGGCACCATGGCCAAATCTTTGGCGATATTTTTCCACATCAATGGATAGGTATTCACAGGACCACTGATTAAACCTGCATGAGACAAAGTTTGCAGAGACTGGCGCAGGTAATTATCTTGCGTATCCATCCAGGGGGTGGCTTGTGCTGATAAGGCCAGAAAAGCCAAGGTAAAAGTACTAAGCTGAAGTTTTTTCATTAGGACTAGAATCCGTGTTTTAAACTAAAATGCGATGAACTTATTCTTCAATGCCTGCCTGGCATCTAACTATACCGTGATGAACTTAGGCTTCAATGCCTATCGGGCATCAAACTAAACCGAAGCAAATTTGTGCTTCAATGCCTGTTCTACATGAGAAGCAACAAAACGGCTGACATCGCCGCCATGGCGGGCTACTTCTTTCACTAAAGTGGAAGAGATAAAGGTATTTTTTTCTGAAGGTGTCATAAATAAGCTGTCTAAATCCGGGTTTAACTGACGGTTCATACTGGCCAGCTGAAACTCGTATTCAAAGTCGGCTACAGCGCGCACACCACGTAACAGCACCTGAGCCTGATTATTTTTGGCGAAATCGGCCAGCAAACCAGAAAAACCCACCACTGTCACATTAGCAATATCAGCAAAACATTGTTCCGCTAGTTGCACCCGTTCAGCAAGAGTGAAAAGAGGTTGTTTACTGGGGTTGGCTGCTACAGCAACAATCACCTGATCAAATAGAAGTGCTGCCCTTTGTACTAAGTCGCTATGGCCATTGGTCAAAGGGTCAAAAGTACCGGGATAAATTGCTTTGGTTTTCATTGTTTTGTGCTGATCCCTGTGCTGCGTAAATACACGACTAGAGTTTTTAATCGAATTGGCGTTACTATAGCAAATTAATAAAAAATAAATAAAAAAGAAATACGCGGATGGACAAGAAGCTAAGAACCAAAGACAAGATACTGCAGGCAAGTATCGAGTTGTTTAACCAGCAGGGTGAGCGTTGCATCACCACCAATCATATAGCAGCACATCTGGGTATTAGCCCCGGCAATCTGTATTACCACTTTCGCAATAAAGAAGACATAGTGCGGAATATTTTCCGTGAGTATGCCAAGTTACTGGAAAACAGACTGCAACCGCCAAGTCAGCCTTCAGAAGCGCTGGATTCCCTAGCTCAGTATCTGGATGTGGTGTTTGAACTGATGTGGCGTTTCCATTTTTTTTATGCAAACCTGCCGGATATTTTATCGCGCGATCAAGCCTTGCAGCAGGATTATTTAACTGTGCAGAAAGCTGTACTGGCAAAAGTAATTTCTGTATTAAGTGCATTAAAAAAGGCTGGTGTGATAGCCATAGATGATGCTGATATCGCCAATTTTGCTCATACCATCAAACTGGTAGTGACTTTTTGGATCAGTTATCTAAAAACTCAGGAGCCACAAACCACCATGAACAAAGAGCAGGCTTATCTTGGTGTGCTTAAAGTGCTGCTGTTATTTAAACCTTATGCCACTGCTAATGCTCTGCCACGTATAGAAAAATTGCAGCAGCATTACCAGGCATTATCCGGTGATCAGAGGCTCTAAACTTTTGAGTGGCAACAATTTGCTACGCAACTAATCCGATCTGCAGCCTTTTCTGACAGAAAAGCGCTGCATCCCTGACGGCTAATGATTACAATACTGCCGTTTTTACCAAGCCCTCAGCCTCTTTGGAGAAAGTTATGCGAACGACTCCTTTCCTTGCACACTTACAACAACAAATAGAAGACGTAAAAGTGCAGGGCCTGTACAAAGCTGAACGAGTGATAAGCTCTCAACAGCAAGCAACAGTGACCGTAGGTCATGAACAGGTTTTAAATTTTTGTGCCAATAACTACTTAGGTTTAGCCAATAACCCGGAACTGATTAAAGCCGCCCAGCAAGGTCTGGACTCCCACGGTTTTGGTGTGGCGTCTGTGCGTTTTATCTGCGGTACTCAGGATATTCACAAAGAACTGGAACAAAAAATCAGCGGCTTTTTAGGCACTGAAGACACTATTTTGTATTCCTCTTGTTTTGATGCCAACGGTGGTTTATTCGAAACCATTTTAGGTGCTGAAGACGCAGTAATTTCAGATTCGTTAAACCATGCTTCTATTATCGATGGCGTGCGTTTATGTAAAGCTAAACGCTACCGTTATGCCAATAACGATATGGCCGAATTAGAAGCACAGCTGAAACAAGCTGATGCAGATGGCGCACGTTTTAAACTGATCGCGACAGACGGTGTGTTTTCTATGGATGGTGTGATCGCTGACTTAAAATCCATCTGTGATTTAGCGGATAAATACAATGCGTTGGTGATGGTTGATGACAGCCATGCTGTAGGTTTTGTTGGTAAAAATGGCCGCGGCACCCACGAATACTGCGACGTGCTGGAACGTGTTGATATTATTACCGGCACTTTAGGCAAAGCCTTAGGTGGTGCTTCGGGTGGTTACACTTCAGGCAAAAAAGAAGTGATTGAATGGTTGCGCCAGCGTTCGCGCCCTTATTTGTTCTCTAACTCTTTAGCCCCTTCTATTGTTACAGCGTCCATCAAAGTACTGGATTTACTGGCGAACGGTGACGCGCTGCGCGCTAAGTTATGGGACAACGTCAGTTATTTCCGCGAAAAAATGTCAGCTGCAGGTTTTACGCTGGCAGGCAAAGATCACGCTATTATTCCTGTGATGTTAGGTGATGCCAAAGTAGCAGCAGAAATGGCGCGCCGTATGCTCGCTGAAGGCATTTATGTAGTGGGTTTCTCTTTCCCTGTAGTGCCAAAAGATCAGGCGCGTATCCGCACTCAGATTTCTGCCGCACATAATAAAGAACATCTGGATAAGGCCATCAACGCCTTTATTCGTATTGGTAAAGAAATGGGCGTAATTGCCTGAGGACGCCATGATGAAAGCATTAGCAAAATTAAAAGCAGAACCGGGTATTTGGCAAACCGAAGTGGAAATGCCAAAAGTAGGCCCGAATGACGTTCTGATCAAAATCAAAAAAACCGCTATTTGTGGCACCGACGTGCATATCTACAAATGGGATGAATGGGCACAAAAAACTATTCCTCATGGCATGGTCGTAGGTCACGAATATGTCGGCGAAGTAGTGGACATGGGTTCTGAAGTCCGAGGTTTTACCAAAGGCGATCGGGTATCAGGTGAAGGCCATTTAGTTTGCGGTTTCTGCCGTAACTGCCGTGCTGGTCGTGTGCATTTATGCCGCAACACCATTGGCGTCGGTGTAAACCGTGAAGGTTCTTTTGCCGAATACCTGTCTATTCCGGCTTTTAACGTCTTTAAAATTCCGGACAATATTCCGGATAATATAGCTGCTATCTTCGACCCATTTGGTAATGCAGTGCACACTGCTTTGTCTTTTGATTTAGTAGGTGAAGATGTACTGATCACAGGCGCTGGCCCTATCGGCATTATGGCCGTCGCAGTAGCGCGCCATGTCGGTGCCCGCCATATCGTCATCACAGACGTGAACCCATACCGCTTAGAGCTGGCGCGTAAAATGGGTGCGACCCGTGCTGTAGACGTCAGCAAAGAAGATTTAAAAGACGTGATGAAAGAGCTGGGAATGACCGAAGGTTTTGACGTAGGTCTGGAAATGTCAGGTGTGCCTTCAGCCTTTCGCGGCATGTTAGACACCATCAACCATGGCGGCAAAATTGCCATGCTGGGTATTCCACCTTCAGATATGGCAGTGGACTGGAACAAGGTTATTTTTAAAGGCCTGGTCATCAAAGGCATTTATGGCCGTGAAATGTTTGAAACCTGGTACAAAATGGCCAGCTTAATTCAATCAGGTCTGGATTTAAGCCCAATAGTCACTCACGAAATGCCAATGGAAAACTACAAGGAAGGTTTTGAGATTATGTGCTCAGGCCAATCCGGTAAAGTCATACTCAACTGGTAATTTGACAGGGGCAGAGCTTTGCTTTGCCCCTGCATCCCGCTCTCTGTTTCACTCTGTTTTCTACTATTGATTTCCCGCTTGGCAGTCTAAATGCGATCTGTTATCATTTGATAATCATTCTTATCTGAACTCGCGACGGCTCCAATGATCGCCCTGACTTTTGCTCTGCTGTTTTTGACATTCTTCTTATTTGGCCGTGGTTATTGGCAGCATATTGCTTTGCCAAAATTACAGAACCAGCGTTTGGCACTGCAATTGGTGCGGGTGAAACGTCAGGGCAAGTATCTGAAGTTATGGTTGCAGCATCCGGACGGCATGCTATTACCCAAAGCCAAAGCGGGTCAGCATATTCTGTTGTATGGCAAAGATTTACAGGGCAAACCTGTCAGCCGCGCTTATTCACTGGCGCAGGATTGCAGTCAGCAGCGTTATTACCAACTGGTGATCAAAGCTGAAACGGATGGCCGTTTAAGTCAGGCTTTATTTGCGCATTTAAAAGTGGGTGACTTAGTTGAAAGCTCATATCCACGTGGGCATTTTTTATTAAACCGCTCACGTCAGCCGTTGGTGCTGGTGGCAGGTGGTGTAGGTATCACGCCTATGCTGGCGATGGCTTATGCTGCTATCCGGCAAAAACGTCAGGTGTTTCTGGTGTATCAGGCGCGCCATCTGGAAGATATCGTATTTTATCCGTTACTGCGGCGTTTGCCCCGTTTACAACTTCGTATTGCTTTGACTCAACCGCCAACTGACTGGCAAGGCTTTAAAGGCCGTATTGATGCAGGTTATTTATATAAACTCGCAGGCCCTCAGGCTCAGTATTACTTTTGTGCTTCGGCAAAAATGGTGGAGCAACTGATTTATGATCTGGGCATTTTAGGTGCGCAGCATTGTTATGCCGAGTTTTTTAGTGCTTCGGCAAGCGAACAAAGTTTCCCTATCGAAATCAATGGTGTATTTGCTGACAGTCAGGGTCATAAATCAGTGCTGGATGCTATTCTGGCCGCGAGAGTACCGCTGAATTACGACTGCAAAGGCGGTTCTTGTGGCCTTTGTAAAGTTCGGGTGGTACAAGGTCAGTATCAACAAGTACTGGAACCCAGCATCAGTTGTGGTGGGGATGAAGTACTGGCTTGTTGTATTCAGCCGACTTCGGCTTTGGTGTTGAGTGCGGATATTCAGTCCGAAGATTTACCGCCAGAGCAGTCGGCAGGTTTAATGCTTGCCACAAACAGTCATTCCTGAAGTGATTTTCTTCTGTACTCGATGTAATGTTTGTCGGGTCTGTATTATGAATTTGAGTTTGTACCCTCCGGGTGGGGTCACTTTCTTTTGCGCCGCCAAAAGAAAGTAACCAAAGAAAAGGCGGCCCCTGACCGCTGCGAAAGCCCGCTCAAAAAAGTGCGACCAAGGCGACGCAGCAACTCGTTCGTCGCTACCGCTCCTCGCTCAAACACTCTGCGTCTTAAAACCTTGGCCACCCATTTTTGAACGGCTTGCGGTTAAGGGGATGTTTGACTCATGAATATATATTGATAAGTAATCGGAACTAGATTAGATTTCCAATTCAACGCTTTATGGTTTTCGACAAGGACAGTTGTAAATAATGAGCCAGAACCCATTTTCTTTTTATGACTTTCTCGGGTACATGATTCCAGGCGCTGTGATGTTGTACCTTCTTACTTTTATTTTCGGTTTTGACGGTCTGGTGGTTTTGTTTGGTTTAAAGCAATCTGCGGCTGATTCGTCTGTAAATCAGATAATGAGTTATATCCCATCGGTACTGACCTCATATCTTCTCGGCCATATTTTGGCTATTGGCTCTTCAGCTATAGTCGAAGCTTATACCAACTACGCAAACGGATATCCCTCTGAGTTTTTGTTTGATGCTGATAAAAAAGGATATTTTTCCAGTAAAGGTGGGTGGCGTAATCTTGGCAGATTAGTTTTGTGGTTTGTCATTTTGCCAATATCTGCCTTGAGCCTATTACTGAACGGTATTCTTAGAATCAGAATGTTTAATCAGGCTAAAAGTCTTCCTGACCCTCTGAGAGCAACAGTATTCAGCAAATGTTTAAAAGTTTTGGAAGAGGAGATCGGCGTCAAAGTTGGTGATATGGACATATCCCGTGGAGTAGACGGAGATTATTTACGTCTTCTATACCATTTTGCTTTTGAGAATTCTGAACGCCATGCTGGGAAGCTACAGAATTATGTAGCTTTGTATGGATTAACACGTAACGTTTCTTTTGTTTTTGTAATTCTCTTTTGGGGCAGTGTATTTGCAATGTTTACTGGCAAGATGGCCGTGAGTTGGTTGTTGGTAATGACATTCGCATGTCTATCTTTTTTATTTTACATTGGGTTTGTGAAGTTTTATCGACGATATAGTTTGGAAGCGATAATGGCTGTAAGTGTTTATTCTAGAAAGAAGTAAACATCACTTAAAGCTTCTCCAAAGCCCCACGCAAAGTCGCTACTAAATCCGGTGCTTTTTGTTGCAAGCGCAATTGCTGGAACAAAACTTCGGCTTCGGCGTATTGCAACTTCAGGTAACTAAACCACTGTTTGATCCGGTTGGAATAATACAGGCCTTTATCGCCTGCTATTTCGTAGTCAGAGTACTGCAATAACAGCTCCAGCACTTGAGGCCATGGCATTTTTTGATGTTTGCCGCTGGCAAAATGCTGTTTGATGTCCCGCGCTAGTCCAGGGCTGGCTAATGCGCCGCGACCTAACATTAAATCCGTGCTGCCGGATTGTTCTAAACATAAAGCTGCATTTTCTGGTGTCCAGATTTCGCCATTGGCGACCACATTCAAAGGTATGGTTTGACGGATTTGTTTGATCCAGGGCCAATACGCAGGCGGTCTGTAGCCATCACTTTTAGTGCGGGCATGGACTGTCAGCTCGCTTGCTCCGGCCTCGTAAATAGCGCGGGCGTTGTCCAGAGTTAAACTGGTATCGTCAAAACCTAAACGGATTTTTGCCGTGACTGGAAACTGGGATGGTACTGCATCACGCACAGCTTTAATAATCTGGTACAGGGTTTCGGTTTCTTTTAGCAGCACAGCGCCGCCGCGGCTTTTATTGACTGCTTTGGCCGGACAGCCAAAATTCAAATCGACACCAGGAGAGCCCAATTGCACGGCACGCACGGCATTTTCGGCAAGCCATTGCGGCTCCTGACCTAACAATTGCACCCGCACCGGCACACCGGCTGGAGTAACTCCACCTTGCTTTAATTCAGGACAAATACGGGTAAAAACCCGGTTTGGCAAAAGTTGGTCTACCACCCGGACAAATTCAGTGATGCATAAATCAAAACCACCAATACGGGTTAACATATCCCGCATTAAATGGTCCACCACACCCTCCATTGGGGCTAATACAATACGCATCTTGAATAAAACTCTGGTTAACTAAAATGAATCCATAAACAAAAAGGGAGCCGAAGCTCCCTGTCTCAGGCGTGGTATCTATTTGGCACACCTTGCTGTTGCAGGTAGTCGCCTAGGTCGTGCAAGGCCAGTTCGTCCAGCTCCAGAATGTCCAGAATAGTGGCTTTATGCTGATCCCATTCCTGATCCATGTCTAAATCCAATAAAACTTTGCTTTCATCCGTCATATGCTCAGCCAGTTTAAGCAAAGCAAATAAACGTTTTTCGTAGATATCATCAGACGCCAGGATCAGCGCATGGCTGTGGTGATAAGCAATCACATTGGTCAGCTCCGGAGCTAAACCCCAGGACTGAGCAATCATATAACCCAACAATTCATGGGTGGTCTGAAAATTCTGATCTTCAGCGTCAGACATGCTGTAGCCCGCTAAATGAGCTTGTTTCAGCACTTTGGCATAATCTTTAAACTGGCTGCTGATCAACAACATGCCGGCGTTATGGAATAAGCCTAAGCTGTAGGCATCGTCAGCGCAATCTGTACCATAACGCAGCTGCTGAGCCAATAAAGTCGCAGCATTGGCCACATTACCGGCGCTTTGCCACAGGTTTTCAGTGAAGCGGTCAGTCCGGCCTTCGCTTAAGGTAAAACGCAACACCACAGAGCTGACTAATTTAATCACCCGGGTTAAACCTAAGAACTTACAGGCATGTTCTACAGAGCTGATTTTTCGACGCAAACCAAAATACACAGAGTTCACCACTTTGAGGGTGAAGCCTGCAATACCCAGATCCTGATTGATCAGTTCAGCAATACGCTTGATGTTCGGATCATCACTTTCAATTTCTGCTTTGATACTTAATAAAACAGTTGGCTGAGGAGGAATAGTAAAGCCACTTAATGCTTTTTCTACCTCGGCCATATTAATTGCTTTTGCCATGCTGCGATTCCAGCGAACTGAGTGATGAAATAAAGTGCATATAGTAAAAGGCCTGCGCCCAAAAAGCAAAACGGGATCCATCCCATTCAGATAAATCAGGCTTCAGGCCTTTTTCAGTTGTTTTGTCAGCTTCTTCAGCTCGTCCTCAAATCGATCATCATCTTGCTGTGGTTTTTTAATCTGCTGAAACAGATCCTGAGCTTTGCCTTTTTGTTTTTGGATCAGGTAAATCTGCGTAAGGCGCAGCTGCGCCCAGCCGAATCTGGCATGGTCGCTGTCCTGATAAAAAGCCAGATATCCTTCCAGTGCTTGTTGTCCTGCGACAGGATCTTGTTGCTCTGTGGCCGCAAGCCGACCCAATTGGTAGTAATAACTTTGTTGTTCTGATAAATCCGTCGCTGCAGCTGCGGCTTTTTGATACTGGGTAAAAGCAGTGGCGTGGTCTTTATTTAAACTGAGTAAATTGGCATAGGTACCCAGCAGCGTGGCATGGTCTGGCTGCTGCTGTAATTGTTGTTCTAAGAGTTTCAGCGCTTGTGACAACTGATCGTCCTCCAGCAACACATCCACTGTGGCCAAGGTACCTTCTGGCTGATGTTTTGCTGCCAAAGCTTTGGCCAGTTTTTCTGCTTCTTCGGTATCACCTCCTGCAATAGCGGGAGCCTGCAAATAAAAGCCGATCAGGGTTTGTTGTGCTGCCAGGTTGGCCGGATCGGCTGCTACCGCCTGACGCAGAAAAGCCAGACCAGCCTTGGCGTATGAGCCTGCAGACAAAAAGCTGCTGTCTTGTGCCAGATTCAACTGATTGAGCCCGGCCAGCCGCAGTAACTCCGCATCATTCGGATACTGCGCCAGTGCTTTATCCGCCAGTAGTTCCGCTTGTTTTGATTGGCGCAAGCCCAGCATGGTTTTTAACTGCAGGACCAGCAGGTCTTTGTTGCTTAGATCGGTGACGGGGCCTAACTGGTGTTGTAACAGAGTAAATTTATCCCGCTCCAGCAACTGCTCATAGGAGCTTAAATCGCTGGCGGTGAGAGTAAAACTGCTTAAAGCGGCAACCAAAAACAACGTTTTCATTTGAAGATCCTGTAAGTAAGTTAACGCTTATTTAACAGGTTCAGGTCGTTGTAACACAATAGGCCGAAGGTCACTTTTTACGTCTACAACGCTCTGAGCAGTATTTCACTTCAGGCCAGTTTTTTTGCCATTTTTTCCGCCAGCTAAAAGCCAAACCACAGCAGGCGCAGATTTTTTGAGGAAGATGTAATTTATGATGGGTCATACAGGCTCCGTTTTGTCAGATTACGGAGCCAATAGGTAAAGAGATCGGTTAAGAGTCTAAATAAGGGCGGCCTGACATCATTTGTTTGGCTAGCTGTGATTCTGCTTCGGCGTCATTCAGTTCCAGCGTAGCAAACTGCACATCAAACTGAATTAAATCATCATCCGGCATTAACTGAGCTATCAGTTTGTCTGGCACCTGACCCACCTGGCGATAAGCGTTTATAGCTACCTGAGCGGCCTGTTCCATCAACTGGAAAAACTGACCTAAGGGGAATTGCTGAAATATTTCGGCATCCAATTGTGCCCAGCCTAATAAGTCACCACTGATGCTGCCATCGGCATGATCAGTAAATAACATAGACACAGCAGGGAAAGGCGGGTTTTCACCCGATTGGTAGTTGTCCAGATCCTGCTCGTCAAATACCAGTATAAAACCAAATCCCGGGCAGCCTTCGGCGTCCATATCATCAAAAGCAGGATCGTAAATTAAATACAAGGGACTATCTGACATGGGTATTCTGTTTCCAAACCAACAAGGCGCGCTATTTTACCTAAGCTTGGGCTTTAGCTAAAGCTGTAATTGTTAACTTGGTGTTTTAATGCGGTATTTAGCAGCTTTGGGCTGTTTATTTCTTCGTCAATTCCCTGCTGTTCAGCGGATCTGATGCAGGCTCTGGTACTCAACATTGCCTGGCTAGGCTACAATCGCGGCATTCATTTGAATTTGAAGTTATAAACGGAGTGACCTATGAGTGAGTTCAGTCGTATTTCAGTAGCGACAGCGCTGGAGCAAATAGAGCAGCACAAAGCAGTAGTGGTCGATATTCGTGATGAGCAAAGTTATGCTTCTGGTCATATTGCCGACTCTTTCCATTTAACCAATGGCAGCCTGAATCAGTTTATACAACAAACTGAATTTGAAACTCCGGTGGTGGTGGTCTGTTATCACGGTAATTCCAGTCAGGGCGCTGCTCAGTATTTGGCACAACAAGGTTTTGAAACAGTATTCAGTATGGATGGTGGTTTTGAAGCCTGGCGTCAGCAACTGCCTTTTGTCACAACTTCCCATGATTAAGATTGGTGATTTTGCCTCTTCTGCTGCGGCCCTGAGTCTGGCTGATTATTGTAAAAATCAGCAACTGGATGTCAGTGTGGTGGTGCATTCTGCAGAGCAGGCTGAGCTTTGGTGTGCGCCAGAGCATGCGCAGCAGGTGTTGGCTGAGTTAGAGCGATTTTTATTGAATCCTTATGCCGAACGTTATCAGGCTGCAGCCTGGGACAGAGCAGAAGTCGTAGATTCTGCTTCGGGATCTGCGGGTTTATCCGGATACTGGCAACAGTTATGGGCCAAAGGTGGCTGGTTTACCCATATGATCTGGTTGTCGGCTTTGCTGGTGTATGGTTGGCAACAAATTGATCCCTGGTCCGCGTTGGCTGCTTTGCAGCTCAAACCTGAACTGGGTTTCAGTCTGCAGCAAGGCTGGCGCTGGTTTACTCCGGGCTGGTTGCATTTTTCGGGTTCTCATCTGGTATTTAACCTGATTTGGGTCTGGTATTTATTAGGTCCGCTTGAACTGAAATTAGGTCGTATTGTTGCCGTTAGCCTTACACTACTGGTGCTGTTTTTTTCCAACCTCGCGCAGTGGCTGATGGTGGATGTCAACTTTGGTGGCATGTCCGGCCTGGTTTATGGTTTGTTTGGTTTTTATTGGATATGCGGTTTATTAAAACCCAATTGGGGCCTGCAAATCAGTAATGGTTTAATAGGCTTTATGCTAATTTGGCTGGTGATTGGATTTTTTGATTTGCTGTGGATTTCGATGGCGAACTGGGCGCATTTGGCTGGCTTACTAGCCGGAATTCTCTGCGCTGTATTGCTGGTTACCGCAAGTAAAGCACTCACCGTACAGCGCTGACAGTACGGTGAGTCAGGTGTGTTAGTGGTACAGGTATTTAGTAAACAATACGTCTTTTAAAATATCCTGGCCTGTCTCTTTTTTCAGAGTGTCGCGCAGCTGATTCAGAATTTTTAACCGGATTTCTTCACGGCCTGTTAAAGACCTAATGGTATCCGCATTTTCGCGGCCAAAAGCGGCGACAATTTTATCCAGGATCAAGGGTTCGTGATGTTCTACCACTTCCAGATACTTTTTATCCATAATCATCAATTCCATCGTCACCCGCACATAACCCAACTCTTCAGTAGTTGGGGTGACATAGTTCGTGACTATATCCGGGTCGAAACCAAAATAGGCGTAACTGGCCTTCATCGGCGTATTGGCTTCATCCTGAGCCCAAAGATTTTGACTTAACAATAAAAAAACAAAACAAGTCAGCGCTTTTTTCATCCGGTTTACTCTTTCATTTTTATCAAACATTCAAAAAAGGATCTTACCCGAAGGTCGGACGTTAAGCTATCAAAGCTGGCATTTCTTTTGCCAGCCGTAAGCGTTGTGCGACCATTTTTCCGGTTAAAGCAAAACCAAGTAGAAGACCAGAATGGTTTTGAAACTTCGCCATCCAATCCAGTCCTTGCCCTTCGAAAGTCCATTCACCTTGCTGCTGTAGTGGTGCTGGCCAACTGACGACAGGCAAAGCCTGCGATTTAACAATCACTGGCATTACCGGGAATTGCACTGCTGTGCTTTGCCCCGTAAGAGTTAAAGCCAAGGCTTTGGCCGATAAACTAATAGGCTGAATATACATAAGGTTATGACTACAAACTTCAGCACAGTCGCCCAAAGCATAGATATCAGCAGCCGAAGTTGCCAGAGTTTGATTCACCTTTATACCTTTTCCACACTCAATACCTGCTTGTATCGCAAGTTGTAAATTAGGCTTTAAGCCGACAGCTGAAAGTATCAGTTCTGTATTCAAACTCCGGCCATCAGCTAATGTCAGCTTCAGTTGCCGGTCGGTGAATTCTGCATCTGCAATAGCCGAACCCCAATAAAATTCAACTCCAATCGCCTTTAACTGCTGCTGTAATACCTCTCCCAATTGAGCTGGTAACAGCTGAGCCAAAGGTTGTTGCTCAAGGGCTATCACGGACACCTGAAAACCAGCTGCAGCTAAATCATTAGCATATTCGATGCCAACTAAACCTGCGCCTAACACAGTGATTTTTTGTTTGCCCAGACTTTGCTGCAGGAAATTCTGATAATCGGTTAAGTCATTGACGGACCAGACCAAACCCGAAGTGGCTGCAGGTAAAGGCAGTTTGACTGGACTAGCTCCTGTCGCTAATACCAACTGCCGGTACTTTATGACGCCTTTATCTGTACGCAGTTGGTGTTGTTCAGCGTCAATCTGTTCAGCATGGCAATGCGGCCAAATCTCTATGTTCAGTTCATCAGCCATTTGTCCTGCAGTTTTTTGGATAAAATCTGCTGCGCTTTTTTGTTTGCTAAAACCATTGGATAACAATGGTTTGGAGTAATAATCTGCGCTGTCACTGCTGACAAGGCAAATACTGCGATCCGGATCCAGTTTACGCAGCTCTTTGGCAAGGCTATAACCGGCGTGGCCGGCGCCAATAATTAAGGTATGGCAATAGGTCATAAAGAAAGGGATGGTGGCAACTTCATATTGCTATGGTAATCAATTTCCCGCCCAAAGGCATTACATAGCTTACGTACCAATACGATGGCAAAATTGTTATGATGCGCGGCAACTTGGTTGCAGTTTAATTTTATGCACAGCACTGACAGTCTTTTTCAACTCAATGCTTTATGGCAAAACGCCATTCAGCTGGAATTACCGGCCGTCCTCGAACCCTGGTTGCTGGGGCAGGGCTCACTCACGGCTCAGCTTAAAAAACGCTGCAAGGATTTCAGACTGGAGTTGGTGACTGAACATTGGCAAACTCTGCCGGATTTTTTACAGCAGCAATGGCAACAACCCCAGGGGTTAAAGCGGGATGTTATTTTGTGGTGTGATGGCAAAGCTTGCGTCTATGCGCAAAGCTGGTTTCCTGAGTCCACACTGGAGCAAATGGAAGCTTTAGCCCGATTGGGTTCACAGCCTTTAGGCGAGTTTATTTTTCAGCATGCCAGTTTAGAGCGTGGTGTGATTGAAGTGGCAATGCTTGACGCAGGTATCTTGTTGCCTGTGGTTGGTCAGCAGCAAGAGTTGTGGGCCAGACGTTCCATCTTTTCGGTGCAACAGCAGCAGTTATTGGTGCAGGAAATCTTTTTACCCGGAGTGCTTGAGCTATGAGATGGCAGTTGCAATGGCAGAATTGGCCTTATTATCGCCAGTTAATGCGTCTGGACCGGCCTATTGGCATTTATCTGTTGTTATGGCCTACCTGGTGGGCCTTATGGTTGTTGTCATCCGGTCTGCCGGATTTAACCTTGCTTGCTGTATTCAGCGCCGGAGTGGTACTGATGCGATCCGCAGGTTGTGTGATTAACGACTATGCAGATCGCAACTTTGATGGTCATGTTGAGCGCACTAAAGCACGACCTTTGGCTGCAGGCTTGATCAGTAGCGGCGAAGCCATACAACTCTTTGTACTCTTGCTGTTGTGCAGTGCAAGTCTGCTGTTGTTTTTAAGTCCAGCTACCCAATTGTTATCTTTAGTGGCTGTAGCTTTAGCCATTCTTTACCCCTTTATGAAGCGCGTGACCTACCTGCCACAATTTGTTTTAGGGGCTGCCTACAGCTGGGGTATACCTATGGCTGCTATGGCCGTAACAGCTAGTATTCCGCTGTGGATTTGGGGGTTGTATCTGGCTAATTTAGCCTGGACTGTGGCTTTTGATACCTTCTATGCCATGGTCGATATGGAAGATGATAAAAAGATCGGCATTAAATCCACTGCGTTATTATTTGCCCCCTATTGCCATCCTATTATCGCTGTGTTGCAGCTGCTGTTTTTAACCTTAATGGCCTGGGTCGGCCAGCAGAATGGTATGGGATTGTTTTATTATGCGGCCTTGTTTTTGGTTTTGCTGAGCTTTATCCATCAACATTGGCAGGCTAAAACTCAGGGCAGGGCAGGTTGCTTACAGGCTTTTTTAAATAACCATTACAGTGGTTTATTGCTTTTCGCTGGTATTGGCCTGGATTTGCTATAAGTCGCTGCGTCTTTTTCGTCGCCATGGCAATAACAAAGCGCCAGTCAGGGTGAAAAACAAGGCTGTGGCAGAAAAAACAATCAGCAGTGGATGGTTAAAATCTTCTCTGTCCTCGTAATCCATAATATGCAGCATCCAGACAAAATCGAAGACACGCCAGTTATTGGTGCGCACCGACAAGAGTTTGCCTGTGTACTCTTCCAGATAAAAGCTACTGCCTTCTTCATCCGCAAACTGCACTTGCCATAAAGGAGCAGCTAAGTGTCTGACTTCAAAAGGTGCTTGTTGCAGGCGTTGCATTTTGTCGATGTCAGCGGTGCCCTGATACTGACGTCTTGCTAAGTCTTTTACCTGAGCTTCGGTTAAAGGAGCTATCACTTCAGCTGTTAAGGCCGAATAATACAACTGTTCGTTGTCTTTACTGAATTGATAAACAGGAATGATGCCTTGTTGGCTAAGTTTCAACTGATGATGCGGAAGCTGCTGTGCCAATGGTGCAGGAGATAGAGCCTGGCTCCAGTCCGGAGCTGCTTGAGCCCGACGTAAATGCTCACCACGCACTTGTTCTATAGGTAAAAGGCTCATCACCAGACCACTGCCAAACCAGAAAATCAGTTGCAGCAGTAATACCCAGCCAAGGTATTTGTGTATTTTGCGCCAGAATGACAGACGAGCCACTGACGTGAACATGAGAGATAGAGGCGAAGATAAAAGCACAGGCATTCTTCCTGATTTTTTCTTATTATCTTGCCCTGAAGTAAAGCCTGGTGCGAGTGTTTTATGCTTTTTACTCTGACGGATCAACTCTACCCTGAATGCTGCTGTTATGTCGAAACCAGCCAGCAATGCTGTAGCGGGTTTGTGCTGCTGGTAACACTTCATGCGGAAAACGACAGCTTTCAAAAATCACCAGGGTGCCAGCTTTTGGCTGTACTTTAGTTAACAGTTGTTCCTGTTCGTCATAGAGCACCAGCTCGCCGCCTTGCTCTACCGTATTCAGATAACAAACACTGGATAACACGCGGTTCGAACGACCAACAAAAGCATCCAGATGTTTCTGATAAAAGTCGCCTTGCTGGTAGCGGGCGTAATGCGCTTCAAAATCTATTAAACCTAAAAAGCAGCGTTGGTTCATATCCTGTTGCAGCAACGCCATCTGTTGCAAGTACTGCTGATGAACAGGGTTATCAGTGCTTAGCCACGCCGTATGATCTCGTCGTACTTGCTGATTAAGCTGGTGCTGCCCCTGACGTCCAACACCAGCTGCGCTCAGAGGTTGGTGTTGCACGTCCTGATACAACTGCCAACATAAATCGGCCGGAATAGCCTGCTCTACCACCACATAGCCATGCTGGTAAAAAGGGCCGGCTATTTGTTCCAGCCAGTCTGTTAAGGTGGGCCATTGATAGGACATAACAGCTATTCCGCTCTGTTTCATCATGAAATTGCGGCTTTGTACGCCAGAAGCTGAACTGCTGTCAAGACAACACAGCAGCGAGGCTCTGTGTTGTCTTGAAAGGGGAGATGTTAATACTGGTAGTAGCTGGCTTTTTTCAATAAAGCCATCGCATCAATTTTTCCTGTAACACACTGGTTGATATCAGATTTTTTCACCACCCAGTAGTGATCTTTGGCATTGTCACGGCCTGATAAGCTCAGTTGAAAAGACACAAACTCCTGCTCTTTTAAATCCCGTAAACTTGCACCGTAATCACACAAAGTATTACTAAATACCTGACCCACTTTAGCGACTAGCTCAGTTTGGCGCTGAGCGGCCAGCTTTTGTTGTTCGGCGCGCTTTTTATTGTATTCCTGCTCTTGCTCCGTCAGGTTCTTTTGCAACTGGGCCAGCTGAGTTTTCAGTTGCTCTGACTTTTGGTTAATTTCGGTCAGCTTCTTTTGCTGATCTGAATCCAGCTTACTGACTTTGGCTGAGAACTCGATATCACGTTTTTCCCGCTCGTAATCCCGTAAATCACGTTCTATATCACGGCGCTCTTCCCGCAGATCCCGCAGTTTTTCACTTTGATCCTGCTGTTGTTCTGCCATAGCTTCGGCGGCTTCAGCCATTTCTTCCATAGCTTCTTCATCAAAGCTAAAACTAAAGCTATTGCCGTTTTCCGAAATACTGATGGAGTTTGCCACGTTAGCTGCAACCGCAACCGCTGAACCTGGTGCAGCCGGAGCCATAGCTGGCATCGGAGGCATAGGTGGCATTACAAAATGCCGTAACCAACCACTGTTACTGTCAACCCGAAAGGCTACCCCTTGCCCAAACAGATAGCTGTGCTGAATGCGGCCTATGCTGGAATGTTCTTCGCCGCCTAAGGAGCTTTGCAGTATATCCTGCATAATTTTCAGGTTTTGTCCGAGTTTAGCGTTCACTTCTGTGGCTGCAAAACTGTTGCTTGCGATAATAAGGCCTGCCAACAAGGAGACTTTGCTGAACATCTTCATGGTTTTCTTACTCCACTACGTTGTTGATCCGGGTTATAGACAGCACTGGTATCCAATCTGGCCTGGCTTGGCTGGTAATTTTCCTGCCAGTAGTGCCAGTCAGACTGACGTTGCTGATTCAGGTATTCCACCAGTTCCAGCATGTCGGTGCGTCTTTCTTTCGTTTGTTGTTCGGTTAAATAATCCTTCAGCAAAATCAGCTGTGAAGCCTGCTGCTGTTGGGTGCTCTGTAACTGGGTCTGGACATAATCCTGCTGCTCTTTGCGATAGCTTGCGAGCAAGGTTTCCAGCTGTTGTTGCTGCATTTGTTGTCCGCCACGCCAGCTTAATGTCAGGCCACCGTCCTGCATTTGCATTTCCAGCGGTGACAAGCTGACCACTAAAGCCAGTACTGAAAAGGCCACACTTAGTTTGGGCCACCAATTGCTGCTTTTAGCCGGGCGCTGCCATTGCTGTGCAAAGATCGACATGGTGTCGATTTCCGGCACTGGTGCAAAAAACGGTGCTTTAGCCTGACGCTGAATCATCTGCGCTGTCTGGAAACGGCTATACCATTCACCATTCGGATCATCTTTTTGGACGCTGTTCTGGCCCAGTTGCTGTTCGCATTCGCTGGCCGTAATTTTTCCGGCCAGCCAGGCTTCAAAAATTTGCTGACTGTTCGACATCTGTTAACTCCAACTGCGTACGCAGTTTATCTAAGGCCGCATAAAATCTGGATTTGATGGTATTGCTCGACAGCGCGAGCTGATCGGCAATTTCATCAAAAGTAAATTGCTGGTAAAACCGCAATTCCACGACGAGTCGTTGCTCGGGCGGCAAGGATCGTAACTGTTGTTGCACTAGCCGCTGTGTATGCTGGCCATACAGTTGCTGTTCAAAACTTGGTGCTTCATCATCATAAAAATCATGATCCTCAGTAAACTCTGTGGTGGCTTTACGCTTACGGAGCATATCCATGGCTCTGTAGTTGGCGATGCCAAACAACCAGCTTTTAAACGAGCTGTCACCACGGTACTGCGCCAGGTTCCGGCAAAGCACCATCAATACATCCTGCAATAAATCGCGGGCGTCGTCGGGGGAACCCAATAAACGCAGGCCAAAATAATACAGGGGCGCCTGATATCTCGACACCAATTGCTGCCAGGCTTTGGCATCGCCGCCTATGGCTTTTTCTATTAAGCTCTCGTCGCTGCGTTTAAACACTTTTGATCTATTTTGAAGTTGTATTGATGATAAGTCGTATCAGGTCTGAAAATAGTTTGCCTGATTTGACAAAAAAGCAGGAATATTTTTGAAGAGTTTTTAAGTGTATAAATATAAAGGAGAATTTATGAATAAATTCTCCCTGGTTTTTTCAGGTTAAGAAGCTGAGCTTCTTAAAGGCTGTGATAAGCGGCGTTTAAACCAGATAGTAGCTGGCAAGCCTATCATGCTTGGGATCAGCCAGGGCAACATCATCCAGTGGCCTGTTAATAACTCGGCAAATAAAGCACGGCCACCAAAGGCAAAAAATGCGGTGTAAGCGGCAATACCCGAACCAATCATGGCGGAGGCATGTTCTATTAACCAGCGGTTGGCTGTGACATTTTTGGTATGCAGGTAGGCCAGAATGCTAAAGCTGGTCACTAGCGAAATACCTGCAAACACCATCACCAGCGGCATATTAAACAGAAAACCTTGCCAGGCTGCATAGGGAGCCACGATCACAAGCAACCAGACCGGAGCCTGATAACTCCAGTGTTTCAGCGGCTCGCGGTTTTGTTTACATAAAAGACTGCCAGTTGCATGACGTATGGTGACCCAGGTCAGCAGGCTGAGTAAAAACAAAAACAGATTAAGCATGTTAAAAAAAGCCAGTTTTCGCTCTGAGATCTGGCCATCTACCAGCAGAGCGGCACCTTTAATTCCCACAGGATCAAACCAGACCATACTGGTCATCACCAAACCACTGAAAGCCACAGCCTTCATGATATGACCATAATAACGGCCAGAGCTGCGATGCAATGAGCTGCCTTTACGGCTTAACATGGGTAACCAGAACAGCAAGAGTGCAATTACACCCAATACAATATGTAGTTTTAATAACAGACTATGGAACATCAACATCATCATTCTCCCTTTAGCAGATGATGTCAGACTAAAACTTCAGCTGTGCTTTTACAGGTGCCATAAGTAAGGATTTTTGACTGTGACTTTTGGCCTATTGAGCCTGCCTCTAAATAAGGCATACTGCAAAGTAACGCAGCAAAGGGTCAGTAAAACCGCAATGAAATTAAAGTATTCAATAGCATGGGATGTTCTGGCTGGGTTACTGACCTGGTTTTTGGTGTTTGCTCTGGCGTTATACCTGAGTTGGCCCCACGAGCAGCTCTGGAGCTTGTGGCCCTGGGTTGTGCCTTTGTTTCTGCTGAACGGCGCTGGTTTTTATATAGTGACCCGCAGTGATGAACGTAATGGGCCTTTACCCCGCTTTGCGTTTATCTGTTACATCCTGCAACTTTTGTCTGCTCTGGCGTTGAACTGGATACTGCCTTGGGATTTCCTGGCGATCCTGAGTATTATCTGGGTGTCAGTTTTACCCTATCTGGTGTCGATGCGAATTGCTGTGTTTATTACTACTGCCCTGCTTGGGCTTTGGTATGGAGTAGATTCTGCTTTGGAACAGCGTTCGATGTGGATCACCGGACTATTATTCAGTAGCTTTCATTTTTTTGCTTTGCTGATGAAAAATCAGGCCCGTTCTGAACAGCGAGCCAAACAAGAGTTGCAGCAAACTCATCAGCAATTGTTGGCGACTCAGGATTTGTTGATGATCGCATCCCAACAACAGGAGCGCAGCCGTATAGCCCGTGATTTACATGATGTATTAGGTCATCACTTAACAGCTTTAACTATTAATTTGCAGGTAGCAGGACATTTAACTGAAGGTGAAGCGAAAGCCAAAGTGGATCAATGCCATCAGATCGCCAAACTGCTGTTATCCGATGTCCGTGAATCTGTCAGCGCGTTGCGTGAACATCAGCAGTTTTCCATTTATCAGGCGTTGGAGAAGCTCCTGACGGCAGTCCCAGGTGTGAAAGTACAATGGGATTGTCCACAGGATGCAGAGCTTGCTGATGTGAAAGTAGCGCAGCAACTCTTATTGATTGTGCAGGAAGCCTTAACCAATACCTTAAGGCATAGTCAGGCTACTGAATTTTATTTATCTGTGAAACCTGTAGATGGCTTTTTGCTGCTGACTATTGATGATAACGGCACAGTAGCTCAAGGCTGGAAACCCGGTAACGGTTTGACTGGCATGAAAGAGCGGGTGGCTTCTTGTGCCGGGACTTTGGTGTGGCACATCAAAGACAACCACTTTAATTTGCAGGTGACTTTACCTTCAGGATTGCAGTTATGACGTTACGGGTATTGTTGGTTGATGATCAAATGCTGATCCGTCAGGGCATTAAAAGTTTATTACAGCTATCTGGTCAGGTAGATGTAGTGGCCGAAGCTCCGGATGGTTCTACTGTGGTGGACTTGGTGCAGCTGCATAAGCCGGACGTCGTTTTATTGGATTTATCTATGCCCAAAGTCGATGGCATAACCACACTGGAGTTGTTAAAGCAGCAGCAACTGAAAACCCCAGTGCTGATTTTGACTACTTTTGAAGAACATGATCTGGTGTTAAAAAGTATCCAGCTGGGTGCCAAAGGTTATTTGCTCAAAGACGTGTCGCTGGACAGCTTGGTGTCGGCCATTCAGACGCTTCAGCAAGGCGGCACCTGCTTTCAAAGCACTATTACAGAGCGTTTATTATCAGGCCTGAGCCCGGTCAGTAATTTTCCCCGTCCAGCTGTTATTGAAGAGTTATCTGACAAAGAGCTGCAAATTCTGCAGTTGATGGCGTCTGGTTATGCCAATAAAGAAATAGCCAGTGCGCTTTATAAATCTGAGGGGACGATAAAAAATCAGATCTCCAGTATTTTGGCTAAGTTAGGCGTACGTGACCGAACCCGTGCAGTGTTATTGGCTTTGGAACTAGGCTTGATCCACTAGTGTTGCGCGGCACCTATTAAGTTGCAGATAAATATGGATAAGTAGCTGATTTAACTTGCAGTAGTTCCAAATATTGCCGCTATACTGGAATTGTCTATAACATCAGAGCCGGAGTTTTTTGCTTCTATGCGGTTAAAGCGCCCTTCATACAAAGGAATGTCCCTGCGGCTCTTTTTTACAGTGCCTGTGTTGTTGTTATTTATCTTCACTGCGGGTCTGGTCAGTTTGATTTCTTATCTCAATGGTCAGCAAGCCGCTTTGCATTATGGTCAGAAATTGGCCGACCAAATTAGTCTTCGTATTAACTCCCATTTACAGTATTTGCTGGAAGTGCCAAAAACTGTGCTGGATTCAGCCTTGCAGTCCATCGACAGTGGCATGTTGGATTTGCAATCAGAGCAGGATGTAGCCCGCTTTATGGCAGTACAAATCCGTACTGCGCCTTATTTAACTTACGCTTCAGTCGGTTTTGCCAACGGTCGTTATCTTGGTGTCAACCGGGATGCTGCGAATGGTCTGCTTACGGTAATAAGTTCGATGCAGCAGCAGGAGTTAATCCGGGTGCGGTATACCTTGCAAGAGTCGGGACTACCAGGAGCAGCGCTCGAGCAGGGGTTGCCTTATGATGTCAGAACCCGTAGCTGGTTTCAGCATGCGCTGACGCAAGGCAAACCGGCCTGGTATCCGATCTATAAATACCAGTCTTATGATGGCCTTGGGGTTGGACTGTCGGCTCCGGTCTATAGCAAAAGTGGCCAGTTGCATGCTGTTGTTGCTGCCGATATCAGTTTACGTCATCTGGAGCTGTATTTGCAGGCTCAGTCAGTGGAGCAGCAGGGGCTGATTTTTATCACGGATCCTAAAGGTTACTTGATAGCCTCCTCGACAAAGGCTGCTTTATTATCCGATCAGGGGGCAGTGGTTCATCAACTGCTGGCCAGTGAAAGTGAAGATTCATTGCTGCAAAGCGCCGCACTTGTGTTGGATAAGCAAGGTGAATCAAAAGGACAGCTGCAGTTTGAACACGCGGGTCAGCACTATCTGCTGAACGTTACAGAGTTTAATGACCCGCTTGGGTTAACACTGCGCATCATGGTAGTGATACCGCAGCAACAATTAATGAGTTTTGTTGATGAAAACTCCTTGCAGGCATTATGGCTAATTCTGCTGGCGGTGATAGTGGGGGCTTTGTTGATTTTTGTTTTAAGCCGTAAGCTGGTGCAACCTATCGAAGCCTTGCATCGGCGTGCGGATCAGTTAGCCAGTGGTGACAGAGCAGATATTAATTTGTATCAAACCCCGGTATTTGAACTCAATGGGTTGATCCATTCCTTTGACGTGATGGCGACCAGGCTCAGTGATGCTTTTGTGCAGTTGGAACAGAAAGTAGAGCAGGGCACAGCCTCTTTAGATCGTTTATCACTGGTGGTTAGCCGAACCAGTAACGGTGTGATAGTCACAGACTCTCAGGGTTATATTGAATGGGTGAATCCGGCTTTCGAACGCCTGTCTGGCTGTAAAGGCAGCTATTTAAATGGCAAAACTATCACGCAGGTATTAGCGCAACAAAAAACAGAAGCCACATCATTACAACGGATCCATCAGGCGATCACTGCAGGTTCAGGCTACTCCGAAGAATTATTCTGGTCCAGCGCTTCGGGGCAAACCTGCTGGCTTAGCCTGGAATGTGATGCAGTTTTTGGTGAACAAGGCCAGCTCACAGGTTTTGTGGTGATCTTCCTCGATATCAGCAGCAGGAAAAAGTCGGAGTCAGAAGAAAAAGAAAGTCAGAGCCGCACTGCCCGCCAGCGCAGCACCTTAGCTCAGTTGGTGGTAGACGATGCGGTTGCATCAGGCGATGGTCTGGCTTTTGCCAAAAACTTAGTGCGTGCAACATCTTTAGCCATAGTTTGCAGCAGAGTCAGTGTCTGGATGTTGTCTGAGTATGGTGATGAAATGTTTTGTCTGGCGTTGCATCAAAGCGAAGGTGAACAACAACTGGGTCAGTTGCTGCTCAGGCGGGCTGATTACCCCAATTATTTTGCTGCTGTCGCTTCAAGAGGTTGGATATGCGCCAATGATGCTATTCATGATCCTGCAACCAGTGAGTTTGCGGAGATCTATCTGAAGCCTTTGGGTATCAGCTCAATGCTTGATGCAGGCATTATTATTGCCGGTAAAGTCGTTGGTGTGCTTTGTCTTGAGCATATAGGGCCCAAGCGCCAATGGCACTCAGACGAGGAAGCATTTGTCAGCGCTATTGCTGCTGTGATGGCACAAACCTTATCTGTGGCTCAGCGTAAAGATGCGGAACAAATCAGTAAGGAATATGCACAACACACTCAAACCATTTTAAATAATGTAGTGGATGGTATTATCACCATTGATGAAAATGGTCGTATTGCCAGTATGAACCCTGCTGCTCAGACTTTATTTCGCTGTAAAGCTGAAGACTTTTTGGGGCACTATGCAACTAACTTGTTACCTCCCGCCTCCAGACAACTGCAGGATCAACAACAAGCCTATTTACCTACGCCTGGTATTAAACCCCAGCTAGGTTGCAACCGCGAGCTGGATGGATTGCGAGCCGATGGCAGCATCTTTGCGATGGAAATGGCCTTGTCCGTGATCCGCAGGCAAGGACGGCTGATTTATATTTGTACTGTGCGGGATATCAGCGATCGTAAGCGGATAGAGCGGTTAAAGAATGAGTTTGTTTCTACAGTCAGTCACGAACTGCGCACTCCTTTAACCTCTATTACCGGCGCTTTAGGTTTATTGCATGGTGGTGCCATGGGCGACATGCCGGAAAAAACTACGAGTCTGATTGGTATCGCTTATAAAAATTGCCAGCGTTTAACTTTGCTGATTAATGACTTGCTGGATATAGAAAAAATAGCTGCAGGTAAAATGCAGTTTGATTTGAAGACTGAGCTGGTGTTGCCTTTAATTCAACAAGCTCTGGATGCCAATAAAATGATGGCACAAGAGCGGCATATTCATTTAAGGATCCAGACAGTGATCACAGACTGTAGTATCAGAGTGGATGCCAAGCGGTTTATTCAGGTGCTGTCGAATTTTTTAAGTAATGCCATTAAGTTTTCACCTGCTGCTGCCACTGTGCTGGTTGAGTTGAGCCTGAACGAACATATGGTGCGCATAGCTGTCATCGATCAAGGACCTGGTATACCTGAAAAATTTCGCGACCGTATTTTTCAGCGTTTTTCTCAGGTAGATGCTTCAGATACCAGACAAATTGGTGGCACTGGTCTTGGCCTTGCGATTTCGAAAGAACTGGTGCACGGCATGAATGGTTTAATTGGCTTTGAATCTGTCGAAGGTGAGGGCGCAACTTTTTATTGCTGTTTTACTTTGGCGCAAGACTGAGCCAGAGCTTGAGTATTCGCGTATAGATCTTATCTATCATTAGAGGAGCTTCTGTTATGCGTTTTATTGCTTTGGTTGCGCCACTGCTGCTGTGGGGCTGCAGCCATCAGGTTCAGGATTATCAACAACAAACCCCTACCTTTCATTTACCTGATTATTTCAGTGGCTCGCTCAACGCTTATGGTGTGGTAAAAAACTGGCAAGGCAAACAGAGCGTGCGCTTTGAAGCCCAGCTCTGTGGTCAGTGGCAAGGTAATGAAGGAACTTTATTTGAGTTATTTCATTTTAGCGATGGCCGGGTAGAGCAGCGCATTTGGCAATTGGCTGTGGACAAAGAAGGCAAGGTCACAGGTTCAGCTGCAGATGTGACAGGCCAGGCAACAGGTCAGCAAGCCGGAAATACCTTGTACTGGGAATATGTGCTACAAATTCCGGATGGGGATGGTGTGATAGAAGTCAAAGTAGAAGACTGGTTGTATCTGGTTACACCAAAACAGCTGATGAATCAGTCGACCTTGTATAAGTTTGGTTTACCTGTTGGAGAAATTATTTTATCCATCCAGCAGCAGGACACAACGGCCAGCTGCAATGCATTAGAGCAGCAACTGGCAGTATTACGAGCAGGTTAAGCCTGCTCTTGCTCCATACTTTCCAACTCTATTTTTATCGCATTACAGGAAATCTGAATTTCATATAAAGACACCAGCAAACTCAGCATTAAACTGGCCAGACTGGCACCAAAGGCGATCTGGCCTGCCAAACCCCACTGCATAAACAGAAAAAACATCGACAAAGTACAAAGTACAAAACTAATGACACCCCAACGTTGCATTGAGCGGATTAAAAACATGCGTTGTCGCAAATTTTCAATCTGACGTTTGGCCATATCTCTGACTTGCCCGCCTTCGCGGGTATTCAACTGACGAATAAGCTGAGCCAGTACTAAAAACCTGTTGGTATAAGCTAATAACAGCAAAGAAATAGCCGGAAATAACAAAGCAGGGGTGGTCATGGTCATCAGCATAAAGTCACCTGTGTTCAGAGTGGGAGAAGGATTGACTAAGATTCTGATCATATTCGCATTAGTGCCTTGCTGATAGTACACTGGACAAAAATAACAGTGTTTTCTGTCAGCTTGTGCTTGTGTATGATGCGCAGCCACAGCGGCCAGACCAGAACGGATTAAACATGAAACAAAAAGCAAACAACTTCCAGAATATGCGTGAACTGGGATTTTATCAGCAAGCGGCTATAGCAGCGACTTTGCTGGAACGTATGTTGCCTAATTATCAGCTGTTTAGTGAAGTGACAGGTTTTGGCGACACTAAGTTATGCCGCGATATTCTGAATCTGGTGTGGGAATGGCTTTTTGTTAAGAAGGTCAAAATTAACTTTGAGCGTTTATGCAATGAGTTAGAGCTTGCGACACCAGATCAAAGCCAGTTTGATATGTTTGGTGTGTATCCGGCTATTGATACGGCGACAGCTTTGGATTCGATGCTAAATGGCATCCTGTCACAGGATGCTACTGAGTTTGTTAACGTTGCCAAAATTTCTCAGGCTTCAGTTGCCCGCTTAATAGAATATCAGGCTGAAGATATCGACATCACCACTGAAGCTGAATTGAAAAAGTGGGTACGTGATCATGAGCTGATGGAATATGAAATGGATTGCCTGTCGGAATTGATCGAGCTGGTGACACCATTAAATGATGGTTTCCAGCGTGAGCAAGTGCAAATGCTGAAAGCCTGGGTTCGTGAACAAGGATTAAGCAATCTGGGTATGGAGCTTGTTCCTGAAATTAAAAATTCAGACGGCTAAAAGTCTTGCTGTCTGGATGAATAGTCCTTTTAGAGTCAATACTTTAACTTTCTTAAAAAGCCTTAAAATTCCTCTTGCATAAAAAGCGTGCGCTGCTTAAAATGCGCGCGCTCGAAAGGCAAGTCTCCCGAAAGGGAGTACACGCAAAGCTGCAGATCTAAGGGGAAACCTATGATGGCTGGGCTGCCGTAATCTGATGATTACGTAGGACGCATCTACGCCAGTTCGCTGGTATCAAAGCTCCTCCTTTCGTGTTCGCTGATAAATAACAGCAAAGATGCTGTTGTTGAAGTTTCAGCCTGTTTTTTACAGACCAATCAGCCTGATCCAAGGATCAGTGTTAGCCAACACCGGAGCTTGTTATGAAATTTAAATTTGTTGCTGTAATCGCCATCGCTGCTGTTCAATTTGTTGCACCAACTGCCTCTGCAAACGACCAGATGGTTCAGTCTATCTGTGCATACGTGGCAGATAACAACAAAAACGACCTGCGTAAGGCTTTGTCTGATAACCGTATGCGTTTAAAAAATGTATATGACGGTATCACCTGTGATGGTTTACCTTTAGTTCGTCACGCCATCAAACACAATGCAGCTGACACAGCTGAGTTCATCATCAAGCAGTTACCAGGTAGCCAGGTTGCTAAATCAGGTGACGTAGAGTGGGCAACCAGCAATGGTTTTGCTGCTTCTCCAATCCTGGAAGCGATCAAAGCCCGTAGCGCAAGCTAATCGAATTTTTATACAGAAAAGGCGCCTGATGGCGCCTTTTTTATTTTCGGGCTTAAGGTTGTTGCCAGAGCCGATAAGCCAATTGCCCAGCTACCTTTTCCTTTAATAACAGCCAGTCAGCAGGCAGTTGATCCAGCGCCAGTTCTTTTTCTGTTTCCAGATAAATCAGTGCACCAGGTTTCAGCCAGCCTTGTTCAGCCAAAGCTTTGCAACAAGGCAGCGCCATATCCTGGCGGAAAGGTGGATCAATAAAGACTAGATCAAACTGACGCTGTGCTGGTTTTTGTAACCATAACAAGGTGTCTGTCTGCAACACTTCGGCCTGGTCGCTGCCCAGACTTTTTAGATGTTGTTTCAGTAAAGTGGCTGCTTTGGCTTCTTTTTCCAGCAACAAGACAAAATCGGCATAACGCGATAAGGCTTCTAAGCCCAAACTGCCACTGCCTGCAAAACAGTCCAGTACAGTGCTGCCTGCCACATCCTGCATTAGCCAGTTGAACAGCGTTTCTTTGACTCTGTCTGAGGTTGGTCTTAAACCTGCTGCATCCAATACGGGTAAACGCCGGCCTTTCCATTTACCGCTAATCAGCCTGACAAAACCTGGCCCCTGATGTGCCGGAACTGTACTGCGGCCCTTTGCTGTTTTCATTGAGTATTTTTGTCCTGCATCTTAAAGATGGTACTATATGGGTCAATTTTACCTTAGTTTTCGGATCTTCTGGCAGCGACCTTTATGACAAAGCAAAATAAACTCTTCTCCTGGCTTGGTTTTGGTAAAAAAACAGAAGCTGCACCTGTTGAAACTCCAGTAGAGCAACAGATACAAACTGTGGAGCAACAGACTGAAGTTGTGCCTGCAAAAGAAGTGTCAGATGTGATTGTGTCTGACCCTGCACCAGAGATTGAAGCTCCTCTGCCAGTTTCAACTCCAGTTGAGATTGTACCGGCCCCTGTCGCAGCCCCAGCTCTGCAACCTCAGCCTGCCGAGCGTCCGGGTTTTTTTGCCCGCTTAAAACAAGGTTTAACCAAAACCAGCCAGAATTTAGGCAATGGCTTAGCCAGTCTGTTTTTAGGTAAAAAAATTGACGATGATTTATACGAAGAATTAGAAACTCAGCTGTTAATGGCCGATGTCGGTGTTGATACCAGCCAGAAACTGATTAAACAGCTGGTGCAACATGCGGATCGTAAACAGTTAAAAGATGCCGATGCTTTATACGATAAGCTGCAACAGGAAATGGCATTGCTACTGGATGAGGTTGAGCAACCTCTGCAACTGAAAGGCGCTGATGGTCCTTTTGTAATTCTGATGGTTGGTGTGAATGGTGTAGGTAAAACCACCACTATTGGCAAAATGGCGCAGCAGTTTAAGCAACAAGGCAAGTCAGTGATGTTAGCCGCTGGTGATACCTTCAGAGCCGCAGCTGTGGAGCAGTTGCAGGTCTGGGGGGAACGTAATGCGATTCCAGTGATAGCGCAGCACAGTGGTGCCGACAGTGCTTCAGTGATTTTTGATGCCTATCAGGCTGCTAAAGCCCGAGGTGTGGATGTATTGATTGCGGATACCGCAGGTCGTTTGCAAAACAAAGCGCATTTAATGGAAGAACTGAAAAAGATTGTCCGGGTGATGAAAAAAATCGATGCCAATGCGCCGCATGAAGTCATGCTGACACTGGACGCTGGTACAGGACAAAATGCGTTAAGTCAGGCACGCTTATTTAAAGACGCAGTAGATATTAGCGGTATCAGCTTAACCAAGCTTGATGGCACGGCCAAAGGTGGTGTGATATTCGCAATCGCTGACCAGTTTAAATTACCTATCCGCTACATTGGTGTGGGTGAAGGCATAGATGACTTGCGAGTATTTGATAGTAAAGATTTTATTAAGGCATTATTTGCCAGGGATCTCTGATTATGTTGCGTTTTGAGCAAGTCACAAAAAGTTATAGCGGTGGTTTTGTAGCGCTCGACAGGGTTAGTTTTCATCTGGAAAAAGGTGAAATGGCCTTTTTAACAGGACATTCAGGCGCTGGTAAAAGTACCTTATTAAAACTGATCAGCCTGATTGAGCGTCCAAGCACAGGCAAAGTCTTTATCAATGGTGTGGACTTAAGCCGGGTGAACAAAGGGCAGGTACCTTATGTACGCCGTGATATTGGTATGATTTTCCAGAACCATAAGCTGTTGATGAACCATAGCGTGTTCGACAATGTGGCTTTGCCTCTGGTGATTGAAGGTTTCAGCGGCAAAGACATGACCAAACGAGTGCATGCGGCTTTGGATAAAGTCGGGCTGCTGGATAAGGTGCGTTGCCTGCCTCACACTTTATCCGGTGGTGAGCAACAACGGGTTGGTATAGCCCGCGCTGTGGTTAACCGTCCTCCTTTATTGTTAGCCGATGAACCCACAGGTAATCTGGATCCTGATTTATCCAAAGACATTATGAACGTATTTGAAGCCTTTAATCAGGTTGGCGTGTCTGTGCTGATTGCCAGTCACGATTTAAGTTTATTAGCCCGGATGCGCTACCGTACCCTGACTTTAAAAAATGGCCGCATGATCAACGATGGCTTAACGTCCTATGGAGCCGACGAATGAGTATTTTATTTCAGGGCCGTGCGACAGGGGCTACTGCAGTGAAGCAAAGCTTGTGGAACAGATTTGTGATGTTTTGGGTGCATCATATTCGCCAGGCTCTGACCAGTTTAGGTGAAATATGGCTGACCCCAGCTTCGTCTTTATTAACAGTGGCAGTACTTGGCGTTAGTTTAACTTTACCTGTGACTTTGCATTTAATGGTGAAAAACCTGCAACAAGTCAGCACCAGTGTGGATCAGGCGGCGCAAATCAGCTTGTTTTTAAAAGCGGATACCAATGAAACGCAAATTGCTGAACTGATAGCCCTGCTGCAGGCCAACCCTGAAGTGGCGGATGTGCAGTTTATTGATAAAAGTCAGGCGCTGGCTGAATTTACTGCTGAATCCGGTTTTGGTGATGCGTTAAGTTATATCGAAGATAATCCGTTACCTCATGTGATGCTGGTCAGTCCAAAAAATACCTCCAGTGTCGCAGCTTCGGCTTTGCTGACGGCACTGCAGCAGGAGCGATATGTTGAGTTGGCGAAGCTGGATATCGGCTGGTTAGAGCGTCTGGATGCAATTGTTAGCTTAGTGCGTCAGGTGGCTATTGCTGTGGCTTTGCTGTTGATGGTGGCAGTGCTTCTGGTGGTGGGTAATACCATTCGATTGATGATCCTGAATAAAAAAGACGAAATTGAAGTAATGAAACTGGTGGGAGCCACCAACAGTTATATCCAGCGGCCTTTTTTATATACGGGCATCTGGCTGGGATTTTTTGGCGGTATTCTGACATTTTTAATAGAAGAAGTACTGCTGTGGTGGTTAAAGCAAGCCATCGCCAGTGTGACTCAGTTGTACGAAAGCAGCTTCACTTTGCAGCCGCTTAGTCTGGCTGAGTTAGGTTACTTATTACTAGTCGCTGTCGCCTTAGGCTTTATTGGTTCCTTTTTAGCTGTGCGTCGCAATATCAGCCAGATTGAAGCGACTGGTATTTAACTGAAGTACAAGCTGTTGTAGCACAGGGGTTAATGTTGTTGCACCACCAACAGGCGTTGCCCCCATTCTACAGCCTCGAAGTAAACCAGATTTAAATCCACTGTGTCAGGCACCATGCGTGATGACAGTTCAGTTTGTTGTTGCCACAAGCCACGTTCAAAAGTACGTTCAACCGTCAGGTAATCGGCCAGTACCCCTTTATTTTCCAGCAGTGCTGCTTTTATTTCAGGTAATAAAGGCAATTGTGCCAACAGATCTTCCAGCGGTTGCTCCAATAAGGCATCTACTAAAGAAAACAATCCTGTTAAAAAAGCCGCTGGCGGATTTTCTGTGTCGCCGCGAATATTGGCCAATCGGTCACAGAAACGTGCGCGGATCAGTGACATCACTAACAGCTCATCAGATTGACCTTCTGCCAGATTGGCCAACGCCAGCAAGGAGATAAACTTTTTCAGCTCAGCTTCGCCCATATAGACCATGGCATGTTTCAGCGAGCCAATACATTGTTTGCGGGCATACTGCACACTGTTAATAAAACGCAGCAGTTTATACGACATATCCAAATCACGTTCAACTATGGCAGCCAGACCATCAAAATCCAGCCGTACTTTGCTGGACTCGCTGATCAAAGCCAACAAATTCAGTTTGTTACTTCCCAGTTGTTTATGCTTCAGCATTTCCGGGCGGGCAAAAAAGTAACCCTGATATAAATCAAAACCCAGCTGTTTCAGTTGTTCGTACTCATCTGCTGTTTCTACCTTTTCAGCCAACAGAGTGACCGGGTATTTGGCAATACGACGCAAGTATTTGCTGATTTGCAGTATGTTAAACATCTGCACATCCACTTTAATAATACTGACGTAAGGTAAAAACACGTCCCACTTGGCATCAAAATCATGATCGTCTAATGCCAGGCGATAGCCCATTTTATGCAGCTCTTTGCAGGCCGTCAGCAGTTCATCACTGATAGGCACAGTTTCGAGAATTTCGATCACCATGCTGTTAGGATCAATAGAAGTAGGGAAGTGGTGAATTAAAGTGTCAGCTGAAAAGTTAATAAAAGCTTGCTTACCGCCAGTGATTTTTTCGACCCCAAGCAAAAGGTGATGTTGCGTAATGAGTTTAGAGGTCGCTTCATCGGCATCAATATTAGGAAAACAGTTGTCTACCCCATCTCTGAATAACAGTTCATAGCCTGTTACGGCTTTCTGGCGATCAAAAATAGGCTGACGGGCGACATAACAATACATAGAAGTGCCTTAAGTTGTTTTTATTTTTTTCATTACGAACGACAGCAAGTTCTAAATTTATCATATAAGAAAAATCAGCCTTTATATATGAATTGATATTATTAAAAATTAGGGCTTATACAATTCGGGTCTTAAAACTAGAAAATTTTTTTAGCACTCTCCATCAAAGAGTGCTAAGATTTGACCCAATCAAGCGATTAGGGGAAATTACATGACTCAGGCTTCACAAATGATGAATCTGACAGTGGCTGGAAGTGGCAGCCTAGAAGCTTACACTCATGCGGTAAGTACTATCCCAATGCTCACAGCAGAAGAAGAACGTTCTTTAGCTGAAAAATTACAACAAGACGGTGATTTAGAATCGGCCCGTGTGCTGATTATGTCTCACCTGCGCTTTGTAGTGCATATTGCCCGTAGTTATTCCGGTTATGGTTTACCTATCAGTGACCTGATCCAGGAAGGTAATATTGGCCTGATGAAAGCTGTAAAACGTTTTGACCCTACAGTGGGTGTACGTTTAGTGTCTTTTGCTGTGCACTGGATCAAAGCTGAAATTCACGAGTTTGTGCTGAAAAACTGGCGTATTGTCAAAGTGGCAACGACCAAAGCACAACGTAAGTTGTTCTTTAATCTGCGCAAAGCCAAAAAGCATTTAGGCTGGTTCAGCAAAGAAGAAGTGCAAAACGTAGCGGATTCGTTAGGTGTTCCTGTGCACGAAGTGCTGGAAATGGAATCCCGTATGAGCAATCACGATATGCCTTTTGATGCGTCGGATGATGAAGACGAAAGCAATTACACTGCGCCGGTATTTTATCTGCAGGATAAAGGCTCAGATTTAGCCAATCGTATTGAAGAAGATCAATGGGATAATGCGTCAGTAGATCGTCTGCAAGCTGCAGTTCGTACGCTGGATGACCGCAGTCAGGACATTATCCGTGCCCGTTGGTTAGATGATCAGAAACTGACGTTGCAAGAGCTGGCTGACCGCTATCAGGTGTCTGCTGAGCGTGTACGTCAGTTAGAGAAAAATGCGATGAAGAAACTACAGGCTGCAATGGCTGCTTAATACTTCTGTTTCGTAAAAGAAAGCCCTGACATGTCAGGGCTTTTTGCTTTTTATCTGCAGCCTTTTTCGCTAAAAACTACTTCCTAACTGATAAAACGGCAAAGACTTCACTGGTTTTTTAGCTGGTTCTGGCAAGTTCCAGGGTTTTTGTATCAAAACCGGAGCCGGTGTAATCGCAGCTAACGTCAAAGGATTCAGCAGCTCTGGTATCTCCCATTGCTGGCTATACATGGCAATAATAGCGGCTGGCTCTTCGATGGCTGGTACAAATACCGGTTCTGAAATCTGTGTTTTTGCTTGGGTATTCATTGAGTTATTCTCCATGTCATTAACAGCTACAAGTTGCACTGGGTCCCGTTCTGGTAAAGATAAAGGGTGGTCTGCAGTTTGTGCTGCCGTCATCACCTGATAACCAGCTGGCAGCAGTGCAGATAACTTCACCACTTCAATACCTTGTGCTGCCAGGGTGGCTAAATTCTTTTTCAGATAGGCGTAAGTTTCCGGGTAAGGATGGCCAATAGCTATTGCATATTGATGTTGTTTAGCCAGTTTGATCATCAGCTTAAATTGTTTATCCAAAGCCTTGTAAGAGCGATCGTTATCCAAAAACACCTGACGGGTCAGTAGTGGCATCTGATGTTTTGTTGCATACACACCAGCCTGACTGCGGGCTGTGGTTTTACTGTCGAGGAAAAATAGCTGACGTTTGGCAATGTAACCTAAAGTCCAGTCCATCACCTCAGCCTGCTCTGTGAAGTAACTGCCCATATGATTGTTGACGCCTATAGCGTATGGCACATCAGCAAAAGCAGCTTGTAATTTATGCTCTATTTGAGAGCGGCTCATAGTGATTTTTAACGCATTTTTACTTAAATCGGCACGACGTGCAGACTCCATTGGCATATGCAAAATTACATCACGATGCTTCTGATAAGCAGCTTTAGCCACTGCATTGCTGTGTGTCGTATGAGGGATCACGGCAAAGGTCAGATCATAAGGCAATTCCAGCAGCTTGTAGTCAATCTGATGGTAACCAATGTCATCAATCACAATAGCCACTTTGGCGGCAACAGAGGGCAAACTGCAAAGCGCAAAAGCTAAGCTTAATAGATACTTCATTCACTAAGATCCTGCGCGTTTCTGTAACCAGGTAATAGGGTTAATGGCTGTGCCTTTTTGCCGGATCTCAAAATACAATCCGGCCTGAGCCTGACCACCACTGGCTCCGACTAAAGCTACTGCTTCACTGGCGTTCACTGCTTCACCTGGCTTTTTTAATAAAGTTTGATTATGGCCATACAAGCTCATCACGCCATTGCCATGGTCCAGCACTATGACCCAACCATAACCTTTTAACCAGTCGGCATAAATCACCTGACCGTCTGCTACTGCTTTTACTTTTGAGCCTTCAGCTGCCGCTATTAATATGCCACGAGAGCTGACGCCAGCCAGACGTTTTTCACCATAACCCTGCAAAATATCGCCTTGTACAGGCCAGGGTAATTTGCCTTTGGTTTTTGGCAGATTGATACGTTTTTTTGCAGCAATAGCTGCAGCTTTTAATTTACCTAAGGTGTTCTGCAGGCTTTGTTCGTTTTGTTTCAGGTAGTCCAGTTGTTGTTCCTGATCCGTCAAAAAACTCTTCATTTTTTTCACTGAAGCCAACTGACTGGTTTTTGCTTCGGTCAGTTCCTGCTGTTGTTCTTTCAACTGGGCCTGCAGTTCTTGCTGCTGTTCTGCTTTATCCTGCAACTCCAGCTCAACTTGTTTTAATGCTTCGGCAGTTTGTTCAATTTTTTTGAGCTGCTGCATACGAGCTTGATTTAAATACTGATAATAAGTCAGTACCCGTTCCAGCTTATTACTGTCTTGCTGGTTGAGCAGCATCTTGGTGTAGTCATGCTCACCTGTAATAAAAGCGCCTTTCAGTTGCTGGGCAAGCAAGGACTTTTGCAATTCGAAACTTTGTTGCAGTTGCTGCTGTTCTAATTCCAGTTGCTGTTGTTGTTGCTGTACTTTGGCCAGTTCTTCATTACTTTGTCGAATTTGCCGTGTCAGCTTGGCCAGTGATTGATCAGCTGATTTCAATAAGTCCTGGGCTTTGGTAAAAGCTTTTTGTTGTTGCTTCAGTTCTTTTTCAGTTTGCTGAATTTGACCTTTGAGTTGCGACAGTTCCTGCTGCACCTCTTTTTGATCCTGAGCTGCGACTGTGGCTGTGCCTAAACAGAGCAGCAGAGCTAAGCTCTGCCGCATCCTTACTCTAGAGTTGACGAGTCTTGCTGGCATTAATTTGTCTTCATCAGAATTTTGCCCGTCATTTCAGCAGGGATAGGCATGCCCATCAAGTGCAGCATAGTTGGAGCTATATCACTTAAAATACCACCTGGCGTCACTGCGGCATTGCGGCCAACATAAATCAGGGGCACAGGATCGCTGGTGTGGGCTGTGTGAGCCTGACCAGATTCCGGATCCTGCATTTGCTCAGCATTACCATGGTCGGCTGTAATTAAACATTCACCACCCACCTGCTGCAATGCCTCCACCACACGGCCAATACAGTGATCCACTGCTTCCACTGCTTTAATGGCAGCAGATAAAATACCTGTGTGACCGACCATATCGCCATTTGGATAATTACAGATGATCACATCAAACTCGCCGCTATGAATGGCTCCCACCAATTTGTTGGTCAATTCGGTGGAATTCATTTCTGGCTGCAAATCGTAAGTGGCCACATTAGGCGATGGCACCAGAATGCGTTGTTCACCGTCAAATACGTCTTCACGGCCACCACTGAAAAAGAAGGTGACGTGGGCATATTTTTCAGTTTCTGAAATACGTAACTGAGTTTTCTGGTGTTTGGCCAGCCATTCACCTAAAACGTTGTTCAGACTTTCTGGTGGGTAAGCACAAGGCGCTTTAATATCAGCAGCGTATTCAGTCAACATTACAAAGCTGGCCAGTTGCGGCTGATACTCACGGGCAAAACCTGTGAAATCGGCATCAATAAAAGCGCGGCTGAACTGACGGGCACGGTCTGCACGGAAGTTCATAAAAATCAGGCTGTCGCCTTGCTGCATTTTAATCACATCACCAGCAGCATTTTTAATGGCTGTGGCTTTAACAAATTCATCATTTTCGTCGCGGCTGTAAGCAGCTTTTAATGCATCCACTGCAGTAGTGGCAGTAAACAAAGCCTTGCCCTGAGTTAACAAGTCATAAGCCGCCTGCACACGATCCCAGCGTTTATCGCGGTCCATCGCAAAATAACGGCCAATCACAGAAGCAACCTGGCCTACGCCTATAGTCTTAAAGTGATCTTCTACCCGTTGCAATGAGGCTTCCGCACTGCGTGGTGGGGTATCGCGGCCATCTAAAAAGGCGTGCAGGTAAATTTCAGTAGCACCTTGCTGTTTGGCTAAATCAATCATCGCAATAATATGATCTTCGTGACTATGCACACCACCTGGCGATAACAAGCCCATCAGATGCACGGCTTTGCCATGGCGCACAGCAGCCTGTGTCGCTTCAACCAGCACTGGGTTGGTAAAAAAATCACCATCCTGGATAGCTTTGGTTATGCGGGTAAAATCCTGATACACCACACGGCCTGAGCCTAAATTGACATGACCTACTTCAGAGTTACCCATCTGACCATCTGGCAAACCTACATCCAGACCAGAGCCAGAAATCAGCGTATGAGGATACTCTGCCCATAACTTGTCCATTACCGGGGTATTGGCTTGTAAAATGGCGTTGGACTCACGTTCTTCTCTGTATCCCCATCCATCCAATATCAGTAAGACTAACGGCTTTTTCGGCTGCATACTCATGGCTCCGTATCTTGTTGCTTGATCATCGTTTTGATGGCCTATCTTACCTTGTTTTTCCTGTGAAAACAGTGACGAAATAGTACGGATAGGGCTTCAATGCTGCATTCTTTTATCAAACTAGGTATACTCGGCCGCAAAGTTTTGCTCCTGAAATGAAACAGAATGGTGTTTATGCAGCAATATATTGATTTTTTAAGTAATCATCCGTACCTGACCGCCGCGTGGGTGGCTTTATTTTTAGCCTTAATTGTCAGTTGGATTAAGTCGTTAACCTCTTCGGTAAAACAAATTAGCCCAACTCAGTTGACGCTGATGGTGAACAGAGAAGATGCCACTGTCATCGATATCCGTGCAGAAGCAGACTTTAAAAAGGGTCATATCACGGGTGCCCGTCATCTGACAACAGAACAAATCAATACTCAAGCCGTTGCAGGACTTGAAAACAAAAAAGACGCACCCATCATAGTAGTCTGTCAGGCAGGTATGTCTGCACAAGGCGCAGCCGCTACTTTGAGCAAACAAGGCTTTACCAAGGTCTTTGTTTTACAGGGCGGTATGAATACCTGGACTGGTGCAAACCTTCCTGTGGTTAAAAAGTAAAACGTAAGTCGGAGCCCAGATGGCACAAGTCACTATTTACACTAAGGCCTATTGTCCTTATTGTGTTCGCGCTAAGGCATTATTAGGCCAAAAAGGCGTGCAGTTTGACGAGATTAAAATCGATGAACAGCCAGAGTTGCGCCCAGCCATGATTGAACGTGCCAATGGCCGTACCACAGTGCCGCAAATTTTTATTGGCGATACTCATGTAGGCGGTTGTGACGATCTTTTTGCACTGGAAAATGCCGGTACTTTGAATGCGATGCTCTCTGCCTGATTGCAGTGAGCTTTCCAGCTATCACTAAATATTATTAAAACTAGGATTTATCATGGCCGAACAACAAGCCGCTGAACAATTTGCCATCCAGCGTATTTATGTTAAAGACATTTCTTATGAGTCACCTAACGCGCCAGCAATTTTCCGTAAAGAGTGGCAGCCAGCTATTCAGTTAGACTTAGATACCCGCAGCGAAAAGTTAGACGACAATACTTTTGAAGTAGTGTTATCTCTGACTGTGACTGCTCGTCTTGAAGAAGAAGTGGCGTTTTTATGTGAAGTGCAACAGGCCGGTATTTTCAGTGTGCCAGTGCTGGAAGACGCACAAATGGCGCATATGTTAGCCTCGTTCTGCCCAAACATTCTGTTCCCTTATGCCCGCGAAGCGGTGTCTAATCTGGTGAACCGCGGTACTTTCCCACAACTGAATCTGGCACCTGTGAATTTTGATGCCTTATTTGCTCAATATGTACAAAAACGTCAGGCTGAAGCTCAGGCCCAGCAAGGCGTAGAACTACAGTCTTAAAATGAACGCTGCAATTGCTGTGTTAGGGGCGGGCTCGTATGGGACCGCCCTTGCTATTTCACTGGCACGGAATGGTAATCCAACTCTGTTGTGGGGCCGGAACGCTGATGATATTCGCGTGATGACCGAACAACGAATGAATCAGCGCTATTTGCCGGACATCCGCTTGCCTGATTCTTTGGCTGTGACTGATGATCTGGCCTATGCGGTAGCTTCGTGCCGGGATCTTTTATTGTCTGTGCCCAGTCATGCGTTTGCCGACACGCTAAGACAAATTAAACCTTATTTACAGCCTGCTGCTCGTGTGGCGTGGGCGACCAAAGGTCTGGAACCTGAAACCGGCCGTTTGCTGCAGGATGTGGCCAAAGAAATCCTCGGTGAAGATGTGTCTTTAGCTGTGTTGTCAGGTCCCACTTTTGCCAAAGAACTAGCCAAAGGTTTACCAACAGCTATTTCGTTATCTTCCACAGATCCTGAATTTATTACTACCTTATCCGATTTATTGCATTGCACTAAAACCTTCAGGGTCTATACCAATCCTGATTTTATTGGCGTGCAACTCGGTGGTGCTGTGAAAAACGTCATCGCCATAGGCGCAGGTATGGCCGACGGTATTGGCTTTGGTGCCAACGCCCGTACCGCTTTGATTACCCGTGGTTTAACGGAAATGTGCCGTTTAGGTTGTGCCTTAGGTGCAAAAAAAGAAACCTTTATGGGCATGGCGGGTTTAGGTGATCTGGTTTTAACCTGTACCGACAACCAATCCCGTAACAGACGTTTTGGTTTGTTATTAGGTGAAGGTAAAGGCGTAGACGAAGCCATGACTGCCATAGGTCAGGTGGTGGAAGGTTATCGTAATGCGAAGGAAGTCTTTAATCTGGCGCAACGTGTAGGTGTGGAAATGCCTATTACAGAGCAAATTTACCAGGTGTTGTATCAGGGGAAAGATGCGCGTTTGGCTGCGATGGACTTACTAGGCCGCGAAAAACGCGACGAATAAAAGACCCGTCGTCTTTGAAGCCGCAGCTTTGTTGGCTGCGCTGCTCGCCCCAGTCACATAGGACTACTATGCTCCTGGGGTCTCGTGCACTTGCCGCCGCGCTGCAACTTCAATTACTTAGGGTAAAATCACCGTCGTATTTGGCGCCGCAGCTTTGTTGGCTGTGCTCTCTCGCCCGAATTGAATTGGAATTTGAGACGGGCGGGGCAAGCACAGCCCCTACCTCTAGTTTTCGCTTTTCGGTTCTTTATCCAGCAGTAAAGCGATTTGCTCGGCTTGCACTGGCGGGCTGAATAAGTAACCCTGAACAACCTCGCATCCCATTACATGCAGCAAATAGGCCTGCATTTCAGTTTCGACACCTTCTGCGACTACCGCAATTTTCAGATAACCAGCCAGCCGTATAATGGTGGATGTGATATTACGGTCTTGCTCGGATGTATCCATATCTTTGATAAAAGCCCGATCAATTTTTAAGGTGTCGATAGGGAAGCGTTTCAGGTAACCCAACGACGAATAACCTGTACCAAAATCATCCAGCGCCAGCGTAAAGCCCATAGCCTTCAGTTGATGCATCATTTCAAGGCAGTGATCGGCATCACGCATCATGGCTGTTTCAGTGATTTCCAGCTCCAGTAAACTGGCATCCAGCTGATAATGCTGCAGTTCTTGTTGTAAGAAATCCAGTAAATCAGGTTGTTGCAATTGCTGTACGGACAAATTCACCGCAACCCGACCCCGCATCCTGCCTTGTTGTTGCCATTGCTGAATTTGAGCACAGACCTGGCTGAATACCAGACGGTCCAGCTGAATAATCACGCCATTTTCTTCGGCAATAGGGATAAACATCACAGGAGACACCAAACCCCTGGTTGGGTTATGCCAGCGGCACAAGGCCTCATAACCCACTATGGTATTGCTGCCGACATTGTATTTCGGCTGATACACCACTTTAAATTCGCCCTGACTGATACCGCGCCATAAATCACTTTCCAACGCCAGATATTCAGGCGTGCGTTGCAGCATCTTGTCATTAAAGAACTGCGAATTGTTGCGGCCCATTTGTTTGGCATGATGCAGGGCTGTATCGGCGCTTCGCAATAAGATATCTGAAGAGCGGCCATCGTCCGGGTAGACAGCTATACCAATACTGGCGGTCAGAGTGATTTCCAGATCGCCAAGCGACAGCGGCTGGCGGATTTGCAACAGCAATTGCAGGCTCAGACGGTTTAACAACAAATCAAATTGCTCAACACTAAAATGTGATGGCACCAGAATGGCAAACTCATCCACACCTAATTTCGCCAGAATATAGCCAGACGGCAGCTGTTTTTGCAGGCGTTCCGCGACCATTTTTAGCAGTTGATTACCGCTGTCATGACCTAATGAATCGTTAATTTTGGCGAAGCGATCTAAATCGACCAGTAACACGGCAAAGTGTGGAAAACGGCTGCTGCAGCTGTAAAAGGCTCTGTCGAGATGTTCCAGAAATAAAGCGCGATTGGGCAACTGGGTAAGTGGATCCCTGGTACTGAGCTTACGTAGCTCACGTTCATTCAGTTTACGGTTAGTCACATCGGAGAAGATCGCAAGATAAAGTTTCGGTTCCTGCACGCCTTTACCCGACAATAAAGTGATAGCTAATGACAAAGCAAAACTATCGCCATTGGCTTTTTTACTCCAGACCTCACCACGCCAGAAGCTAAATTGTTGCAACTGCTGCACTATGGTTTTCATCAGTTCAGTCTGGTGGCCTTGTGCGGTAAAGAGCTGTAACGTCTGTCCTTCCATCTGTTTGGCATCAAAGCCAGTGATCTGGCAAAAGGCCTGATTTACTTTTTCGATACGCAGTTGCTCGTCACCTAACCAGACCGCATCCTGAGTATTGTCAAACAGAGAGCTGATCATCAACTGCTGTTCCAGTCGCTGGTGCAACCGGTTTTGATGCACACGGTAGCGCCATAACAACAAAGCAAGCATGACCACGGATAAAAATAACATCAGCCACAACCAACTTTGTTGGATCCACCAGTAGCGATTAAACTGCAGCTGATATTCTCCGGCCTGTTGCCAGTTCATACCATCCTGACTGGCTTCGACCGACAGCAGATACAGACCACTATTGTCCAGTTGCAATTTAAATTGGCGTTGAGGGTAGGTCAGCATCACTGCAGGGGCCTTGTCCAGACTATAACGGAAGTAATTCCACTGTTTGCCTGCAGTCGGATAATGACTGACACGAAACTCAAGTTCAGGACCCCAACTGTCGAGTTGCAGCAGATGTTCCTGTTGTTTCAGATATTGGCCATTTTCGGCAATAAGCTCAAGGCGCAACGGGTTAGCTACGGTTGAGGTTTTGTATTGCGCCTGTGGCAATTGATAGCGGCTGATGGAGCTATTGATCAGCAGTTGGTTACTGGTTTGCCAGGCTTGAAATGGCAGCAATAACTCACCCTGATTTAGTTGCCACTGCAACAGAGAGTTGTCTTTCAGATCCAGCAAACTTAACTGCTGCCTGGACCAAAGCCAGATCTGTTGCTCCTGCTTTAGCATATGTTGTTGTTGCCAGGGCACCTGCCACTTGTTTTGCAGTAACAAGGTTAACTTTGTATTGTTTTGTTCTGTTTCATAGTGATACAGCTGATCCGGTGTCAGCAGCCATAAACCGTTTTGCTCTGGTACTAAGTCCAGAATTTGCCTTACATCGAGGCAAGGGGGCTTGTCACAAGAGCGGATATCATAGGTACGCAGTTGTTGTTCAGCCAACTGATAAGAGTAAAGTCTGTCGCTGCCTGAAAGCCACAATTGCCCTGGTTGATAACGGACTAAAAACCACCTGGCCTGATCGCTCAATAACCTTGTGTTGTCGGAGGCCTGATCCCATTGCCATAAACCCCGAGAAGTCAGATACCAGAATCTGTCATCAGCCACCGCCAAATCCACCACAGGTTCCTGCACCACAGAGACCCAATTTTTGGTCTGATTGCTATAACGCCAGATCTGCTGGCCTATCCAGACAAAATACTGCTGGTGGTGCCAGAATTTTTTTACCTGGTCCAAAGCAAAAGGGAAAGCTAAAGCAGGTTGCTGATCGGGTTTGGGATTAACCGCCACTAATTGCTGCTGCTCCAACTGCCAACTCTGATTTTTATTATCCTGAAGCAGGGGGGGACCGCTGGCCTGCACTGCTAAAACAGATGACTGAGCCAATGCAAGAGCCCCACCTGAATCTGCCAGCCAGATGTTCTGATGACGATCAGCAAACAACTGAACCCAGGGTTGCGCTAACTGCTGAATTTGCCAGTCTTTCGTATCGGGTTGAAATAAATACAACTTTTGTGCCGATAGCAGCCAGACCTGACCCAGCGGGTCGACTTCCAGAGCAGTGGCGTAAAAATTCTCTGGTGTGGTTACCGCCTGAAGCTGTTGTTCTTTTAACTGGTAGAGTGTTTGGTTTTGCACCAACAGCCAGAGTTGTTGATCCGGTCCCAAAGCTAAATCGGTTTGTTGCGGCAAATTCAGTGAGTAATGTTGCCATGTTTGGCTGGCTAAATCGTAGCGGGCTAACTTGGCATCTTTTGACCAGAGCCATAACGACAGACCATCACTGATCCCCTGAGCCCAACCCGCTGCAGTATTATTGCTACGCCATAATAATCTGGCATCGGTTGATTCCGAAGACCACTGCCAGATTTCCTGCTCAGTTAAAATAAGTGGAGCTGCGCCAGCAGTTAAAAATAGTGCTTTAATCGGCTCTTTGCTTTGCCAAATCTGGCGAAACTCTGCGCTTTTTTGATCAAACAACCAAAGTTGATCAACGCTGGCCAGCCACAACTGATGTTGATCTAAAGTCAGCAGCTGGACTAAAGCCTGAGTTTGTAATTCGTCGGGTAAAGTGTAGGACTGATGTTCATGACCATCAAAACGGTGCAGCTGGGTGCTGGTGCTCCACCACAATAAACCTGATTTATCCTGAGTAAAAAGCTCAATGGCTAAATGCTGCGACTGACGTGAGTGCACCATAGGCTGCACTTGCAAATAAGCGTGAAGACCACTACTGCAGCAGACTAACCAAAGCGCCAGACAAAGTTTAAGGCAACGCAGCAGCATCTGAATTCATTCCCCGGACAATCTTTTATTAAAAATACTGATAAATCAGCAAGCTGAGTAACACTATAGCTCTATGCTTTCAGGCTTGGCAAACTCAGGGTCTGGCGCCTGCATAACCCAATTGACGCCAGGATTCATAAACAAATACCGATACTGCATTGGACAAGTTCATTGAACGGCTGTCTGGTGTCATAGGAATACGCAGCCACTGCTCTTTAGGCAAAGTTGTCAGCAAGTCTGCAGGCAAACCGCGGCTTTCCGGGCCAAATACCAGTGCATCACCTAATTGATAGGCCGCATCACTGTGGTGATTGCTGCCTTTGGTGGTGCAGGCGAAAACCCGTGTTGGTTTGACGTCCGCTAAGAAGGCGGCAAAGTTTGCATGGCGTTTCACATCAGCAAATTCGTGGTAATCCAGGCCGGCTCTTTTGATGCGTTTGTCATCCCAGGCAAAACCCAATGGCTCAATTAAATGCAGGCGAAAGCCTGTATTGGCACAAAGGCGGATAATATTGCCTGTATTAGGCGGGATTTCCGGTTCATATAACACTATGTCTAACATGATGATTTCCAAATTCTTAAGCACTGTGAGTGTATCAAAATTGGCGTACAATGCCTATGGATGCTGAGAACTAAACAGGCTGGAGTGAGCACTTTGAGCAAGCAAACTACACAGAACGATTATCAACTTTGGGTCAAACGCTCAGGTTATCTGACGCTGAGTATTGCCTTAACCATCTTGCTGCTGAAATTCAGCGCAGTGCTGGCGACCAACTCCAGTTCAGTGCTGGCTTCTTTTACTGACGCATCCATGGATTTACTGGTCTCGGTATTGAATTTTGCTGTGCTGCGTTATGCTTTGCGTCCCGCTGATGACAACCATGGTTTTGGTCATGGTAAAGCTGAAGCTGTGATGGCCTTGTTGCAAGCCGCCTTTTTAACTGGTGCGGCTTTGCTGTTGCTGACTCAAACTTTCAGCCGTTTTAATCAGGCTGAAGTGGTGCAGCAACTGGAATTTGGTATGTGGATCACTGTGCTTTGTGCGCTGTTGACTCTGACTCTGGTGATGGCACAGCGCTGGATTATTCAGCGCACTGGCTCTTTAGCGGTAAAGGCCGATTTACTGCATTACCGCAGTGATTTGCTGATGAACCTGCTGGTGCTGTTTGCACTGTTTCTGGCCAGCCAAAGCTTCCTCTGGGTGGATAATCTGGTCGCTGTGCTGATTTGTGGTTATTTACTTTATAGTGCCTTTGAGCTTGCCAAAGAAGCATTACAGCATTTACTGGACGAACAATTACCCACCGAGCAACTGGCACGTATAGAGCAGACCTTACTGACACAAACCGAAGTGCTGGCAGTGGAGCAATTAAAAACCCGTCAGGCTGGGCCTTATGTATTTATTCAGCTGCGGCTGGTATTGCAGGATGATTTATCTTTGCTGGCTGCTCATGCCATAGTGGATCAGGCCGAGCAGCAACTGATGGCTCTCTATAAACAAGCCGAAGTTATTATTCATGCTGAACCTTATTCAGAATCCGAGCTGAAACACAACATTCAGAGTCCGAGCTGAAGTACGAAACGGTTGAGTGTGGTGAATAACTGATTACGTAGCGGGTCGCTTTCAAAAATAATCTCATGCAAGGCCCCCTGAATCTTCACCAGTTCACAAGCTTCTCCTTGTTGTAAGTGTTTCTGCTGATAAAGCTGCTGCATTTGGTTATCTACTACAGGATCTTCAGTTGCCTGAACAATCAACTGGGGCAAGACCAAAGCCGGGGCCTGTTGTAATGCCGTGATGGCCTTCAAGGATTGTTGTAGCCAACGGCTGGATACCCCACCCAATTGCAGTTCAGCTTGAGTTTGATACAACTGACGAAATTGCTGATAACGAACGAGGCTATGAGTCAGATGATTGCCGGTAAAGGGCTTATCCAGATAAGGTTTTTGGCCTGGAAAGTATCGGCTTTGTCTGCCGCATAAATTATTTAGTGTTGTAATCAGCCTCACCAGTGATGTGGCGATAATTTTTGGTAAAGGTTTACTTTGAATGCCAAACATAGGGGAGCAATAAACAGCACCGCTAAAAGCATGCTCACTATGTTGCTGTAAATAACGGCACAAAATGGCACTACCCATGGAGTGCGCTAACCCCAAAAGTGGAGCTTGTTGCTTTGGCACTATATGCTGTTCTAGCCAGAGTGCGAAGTCCTGCACGTAATGCTGAAAATCAGCCACATCACCTAAATGCCTATCCGCATTGATCCTGTCCGACAACCCCTGGCCTCTGTGATCAATCAAATGCACCGTAAAACCTGCCTGATACAAATCAAAGCAGAATTCCTGATACTTCTGGCAAGCTTCAATACGGCCTGGAGACAGCACTATTTCAGCTCGTGGCTTTGGATGGCGGAAGCTACTGTAACAAATCCGTGTTTGATCAAAACTGAAAAAAGACTGATGCTGACCTTGTTGCCAGAACTGCTGCAAAGCGGGCAATGCCAGGACCAGTTGCTGTTCAGTAAAACTAGCCGACAGAGGTTTATGTGATGGTGCAGACAATCAACGATCCTTAATGGGGCAGAGGTAACAAAATACGTATTAATAAACCGCCGGTTGCAGGCACAGAAGCATCGATACTGCCCTGATGTTGCCGTATGGCCTGAGCTGCAATTGCGAGCCCTAGCCCAGTACCATTCTGATGTTCACGCACTGCGGATACCCGGTAAAAAGGTGCAAAAATTTGCGATAAACTCTCCTCCGGCACACCAGGCCCCTGATCCTGTATCAGTAGCTCCAGCTGCTGATCGTGTTGCTTAAGCGTACATAAAATCAGGCTTTCTGCCGGACTGTATTTAATAGCGTTTCGCAGCACATTCTCAATAGCACGGCCTAATAAACGTTGGTCTGCATCCAACCAGCATTGTTCAGGCGCGTTCAGGTGCACCTGCTGTTGTTTCGCATCGGCTTCCAGCTGATTCAGTTCAATAATAGCGCTGAGTAATTCAGTTAAGTCCAACTGCTGTTTTTCCAACGGGTATTGGCCTGCATCCAGTCGGCTGAAGGTTAATAATTCATCCAGTAGCTGGTCCAGTAATTTTAACTCCATTTCAATACGCTGCAGTTGTGGATGGTCACCCTGGCGCTGTTGCAATGCCAGGGCCAATTGCGAGCGGGTCAGCGGAGAGCGTAATTCATGCGATACATCCCGCAGTAAGCGCTGCTGATTATGGATCAGATTTTCTATCTGAGCAGCCATGGTATTAAAGCCCCGGCCTAGATCTCCCAGTTCATCTTTACGGGCAGCCAAAGCTGTCACCCTGTTATCCAGCTCCCCTTGGGCAAATTTCAAATGACTGCTGCTGAGTTCGCGCAAAGGGCGGGTGATAGACAATGCCAGAATGAGACTGGCTACGGCCGATACGGCCAGCAGTAAAGTCAGTAATGAGCCTTCCGGCAGCGCATGGAATTGCCACCAGGCTTGTTCAGGTCGTTGTTTTAACTGGAATAAAGCGATATTCTTTCCTGAGATCAGCGTGAGCAAAGGGCCCGCAACAAAAGTGTTTTTATGGACCAGTAAACGCGGTCTGTTCAGCTGCGACAGTTCGGTCAGCCAGTTTGGATCAAAATTAGAGGGCAAAGCATCCGGATTTAATAGCTGATTATTGTCTACATCCACCATCAGCCAGCGGCCTTTGTATTTGCGCTCCAAATCTTTCTGCAAGGTAGCGAGGTTGGCAAAAGGCTGAAAATGCTCTTTCAGGTGCCTGAACTGCTCAGCCACAGGGTGGGGTAAACGCCGTATTTCGGTTTGTTCAGGCCAACCTCTGGCCAGTAAAATAGCGCCAGCCACAGCCACAGACAACACCAGCCAAAACCACAAAAAGATGCGGCCAGCCAGATAGTTCACCGGATTACAGCGGGACCAGTTCATCAATGTTCGCCTTGTAATAACAAATAACCTAAACCTCTTAAGGTTTGAATTTTTTCAGCATCATCATACTGAGCAATCTTTTTGCGGATATTGCTGATATGCATATCCAGACTGCGATCGTAAAGTTGCAGTCTTTTGCCTAAAGCCAGTTGGCTTAAATCTTCTTTACTGACCACATCACCGGCGTGACGCATTAAAAGTTCCAGAATTTGATATTCAGTTGCCGTTAGTACCAGTGGGTTGTCCTGTACATAAATCTGCCGTTTGGCGCTGTCCAAGCGTAAGCTATTCACCTGCAATACGCTGGACTGAGGTTGCTGCTGTTGTTGAATAAGCTCCACCCGGCGCAAAATAGCTTTAATACGCGCGACCAGTTCCCGAGGGCTAAAAGGCTTCGCCAGATAGTCATCGGCGCCTAATTCCAGCCCAACCACCCGGTCTATTTCATCACCGCGTGCCGTCAGCATCAGGACAGGGCAATAACTGTGTTGGCGTAATTGTTTTAATAAGGTCAGGCCGTCCATACCCGGCAACATAATATCCAGCAGGACCAACTGAAACGCATTAGATTTCGCCATTTCCAGCCCTTCAGGCCCCTGATGCACTGCGGTAAACTGATAGCCGTCCAGTTGCAGATATTCTGCTACCAATTGGGTCAGTGCTACATCGTCATCAATCATTAATATAGAAGTCATTCTGGCTCCGAAGCGTTTTTTTGCCAGTGTAAAAGACAGCGCAAACTTGTTGCAGTCCTTTACACAACCTTTACGTTGGCTTTGCGCTGCTTTGCATTCAGTGTCGTAAGCTATCACTGTCGCAATGAAAGCCAAACAAGGCAAATGAGGAAAGACACTATGAAACATTCTACAGTGATTGCATTATTATTCAGTGGTTTATTAGCTACAACCAGCATCAGCAGTTTTGCAGGTCCAGAGCGTGGTCACGAAGGCCACGGTCCGGCAGCGGGATTGCATATGAAAGCCTTAAAAGGGTTAGATTTAACAGATGTACAAAAAGAGCAGATTAAAACCCTGATGGAACAGCATCGCGCCACTATGCCAAAACGTGATGAAGTGAAACCAGAGATGGATCAGTTAAAGGCTCTGGTGCAAGCTGAGACTTTTGATGAAGCTGCAGTACGTGCTTTGTTAGAGTCGAAGCAGAAAGACAGGCTGGATCATGAAGTAGCCCGCGCTAAATTACAGTTTGAGATCAACAAAGTGCTGACGGTTGAACAAAAAGCTAAATTGGCCGAGCGTCAGCAAAAATGGCAGGAAAAAGCCAAGGCAAGAGCCGAAGCTAAGTCTTAATTTGAACTGATAAAAAACGGCGGTCTGTTTTGCAGGCCGCCGTTTTTTTATGACAACTGATCAGGCAATCATTAAATTCTGAATTTCTGCACCATACTAATAAGCTGAGCTGCCATGGTGGATAATTCCCGGCTCGCCATATTGGTTTGATCGGCGCCCGCTGCAGTTTGTAAGGACAAATCGCGGATAGTGACCAGACTGCGGTCCACCTCACGCGCCACATGAGCTTGTTGCTCTGACGCTGTGGCAATCAGCAAATTCCGGTCATTGATATGGCTAATCGAGTTAAATATCTGTTCCAGCGCTTCGCCTGCTTTACTGGTTAATTCCAGAGTGACATCGGCTCTTTGGCTGCTGTTATGCATAGCTTGCACAGCCTGTACTGTACCTTGTTGAATTTGCACCACCATTTGCTCAATTTCCCGGGTAGAGTTTTGAGTTCGGTAAGCCAAAGCTCTGACTTCATCTGCAACTACAGCAAAACCTCGTCCTGCATCACCAGCCCGCGCTGCTTCAATGGCCGCATTTAACGCCAGTAAGTTGGTTTGTTCAGCTACAGCCCGTATTACGTCCAGAACCTGGCCTATATCTTTTGCCTGAGTCGACAACTGCTGAACCAGATGAGTGGATTGTTGCATTTCCTCTGTCATCAGACGGGTTTCGTCTATAGTGCGCTGCATTTCAGCACGACTTTGGATCGCCAGCTTGTTCGATGCCATTGAAGCATCTGAGGTGGAGACTGCGTTTTGTGCTACATCTTCAACAGCTACTGTCATTTCATTGACCGCTGTAGCTGCTTGTTGCAATTCAGCATTTTGTAAGGCCAGACCGGAAGAGCTTTGTGCAGTGACTACGTTTAACTCTTCTGCTGCAGAAGCCAATTGAGCTGCTGTGCCACTGATTTGACTGATGGTTTGTTTTTGGCTTTGTTGTAAATGCTCCAGGCCTGCAAACAGGCGTCCCAGCTCATTAGTGGTATCGACCAAAATACGACGGGTTAAATCACCTGCAGCCATCCACTCAAAATGTTGCCCTGCTAATTGCAAAGGTTGCAGCAGGACTTTTTGTATAAACCACCAACTGCCCAGACATAAAGTCAGAGTGAGCAGTACAAAAAACACAGTCAGGACTGTAGCCGTCTGATATCTGGAACCAGCCAGCGCCATATAACTGCTGTTTGCTTGTTCGGCTTGTTGCATAAAGCCCTGAATTTTTTCCTGGAATACTGCGTTGGCGTCACGGGCTTTTAAATTCGCTGCAATATAGTTTTCTGTTGAGCCATCAGCCAGTGCCTGAATTGACTCATTAACTGCGGCATCGTAAGTGACAAAAAGTTGTTGAAGTTCCTGCACCTGTGCTTTTTGTTTGCCTGCTGTTCCTGCATCAACAAATTGCTGAAAACGTGGGTGTGCTTCCGCCAGGAATTTTTTTGACCGGGTGGCGCTAACTTCTGCTTTGTCTTTCTCTCCTGCTTGCAACTCAACAAAACCCGCCGCCAGAGCGATACGGCTGCGCATCATCATACCGTAGGTATCGCTTAACGGATTCACTTGTAACACGGCCATGTTGTACAGGTCTTGCATCCCCTGGTCACTGCTGCGTGCGCTGGACCATGCGTATAAACTCAGACTGGATAAAGCAAAACTAAAGATGGCAAGTACCAGTACAATGCCTGTTTTAACCGACATATTTTTAAACATTATTTATCCTTGTGAGCACTTTGCGTTATTGAAATTGTTAGGTTGGTGGCTATAAGCGACCGGACAGGCTTGCTTCTTAAGTGTGTTACAGATTTAAGTCATGGGGCTGCGGCTGGCGAGCATACAGCCTTGCTGGGGCTTGCGAGGTAGAACCAGCTAAATACGGGACAGCAGACAACGCTGAAAGGTTTTAACTTTCCTAAAATCAATGACACTGGTACCTTAGCCGTCTTTGCACTTTGGGGTGATCTATGAAAAAAAGCCTGTCTTATCTGAACTGGAGTCCGCTGCGGTTAAAGTGGAGCAGCTTGTTCAGCTTTCTATTAACGGCCGCTGCTGTGGCTGTGTTTGTGTTTTTTCCAAAATATAAAGTACAAAGTGATGGCTCAGATTTATTGCAGGTACCAGCTGTGTTAACCGGGATACACTGTGATGCGGATTTAGGGGGTAAAGGTATTATTTATCTAAAAAGCAGCCTGTCGACCGAATTATTGCCACTGCAGGGCCGTCAGGATTGCGACAATACCCATCTGTTATACGGTTTTCTAAATAGAGAAAATCAGCTGATATTTTTTATTGAAAACAAAGTCGGAGATTTTTTAATCCACGGTGTACGCAGTTCAGCCACCAATAAAAAACTGTTGTGGCCAGAAGACAACATCATCGTAATGAACAAGTGGAACAGCTTGCCACTGGTGCTGGCTTTTGTGTTCTTCGTCTGCGGCGTGATGTTTTGGCGTGCTTATGCTCAGCGCACTGAATTCTAAACAGAAGGTGGCTGCAATTGGGTTGTCAGCCACTGAATAAAATAATCCACAGCCGTACTTTGCATACTGTCGGCTTTGTAATGCACCTGATACTGGCCCCAGGGCAGTTGATAGCTGAATTGGCGCAAAGCCATCAGTTGACCACTGGCTAAAGCTGGTCCCGCAATAAAATCATTCGATAACGCAAAGCCGCTGCCACCACTGACAGCTTTTGTCGCCAGCAAGGCCAGATTGACATAACGCAGCTGCATAGCCGCTGGACTACGTAGCTGTTGGTGTTGACACCACAACTGCCAGTCTTCACCCGTTTCCGAACTGTACAGCGGGTACTGCAGTAACTCAGCTGCATCGCTGGTTGTTAACAACTGAAACTGAGCTGGTGCACAGACCGGATACCAAAACTCAGTGCGCAGCTGCCGGCTGACAAATCCAGCAGGGGCTGGCCAGGTCCCCAGAATAATATCGTACTGCTCCGGGTCGGCGTTGTTTGCCATAGAGGCCATATCCAACAAGGTATCCAGTTGTGGCTGTTGTTGTTTAAACAGCTCCAGTCGTGGTGCCAGCCATTCCACCGCTATAGAGGTTTGTGCCAGAATTTTTAACTGAACTGGTGGTTGGTTTAGTAAATGCTGAGTGACTGAATTTAACCGGACAAAACAGTCCCGCACCACCGAATACAACATATCGCCCGACTGGGTCAGCTCCACACTTTTGTTTTGCCGCAGTAGCAAAGGCTGGCCAATAAAGTCTTCCAGCAGCTTCACCTGATGACTGACCGCACTTTGGGTGACAAATAACTGTTCCGCCGCTTTGCTAAAGCTTTTTAGTCGTGCTGTGGCTTCAAAGGCTTGTAATGCTTTTAGTGGGGGTAGCATGGATGAATCCAATTCATGATGTGTTGAATTTATATCATTTTAATTCATGTGGGCGCAGCTGCATACTCTGGACTATCAACTGAATACCGGAGTACATGATGAGTCAGATAGGCGGTAAAACCAAACAACAGGCGCTGGATAGCTTAAAACCCATGGTTGCAGGCGTAGACGCTATCAGCTCTACTGAGTATCAAGCCCGTATTCACAAAGCACAGCAGCTGATGCGGCAGCAGGGCATAGATGCTTTGTATCTGAATGCCGGTACTAATTTAAGCTATTTCACCGGTACAGTCTGGTATGCCAGTGAGCGTTTGGTTGGAGCTTTGTTGCCAGCAGAAGGAGAGCTTGTCTACATTAGTCCAGTCTTTGAAATCCCGACTCTGGCAGGTTTTCAGGTGATTCAGGGCGAAGTGCTGGGCTGGCACGAGCACGAAAACCCTTACGAGCTGCTGCTGAGCGCGTTAAAACAAAGCTGCTCTAAAACCGATCCAGTGCTGGCGCTGGATGACAGCAGTGCGTTTTTTATCTTCGAAGGTTTACGTCAGGCTAATCCACAGCAGCAGATCGTCAGCGGCAAAGTCATTACTCAAGGCTGCAGGGCACAAAAATCAGCGGCTGAGATTGCCATTATGCAGCGTGCTATGGATATGACATTAGAAGTTCATAAAGCCGTTGCCAGCATCTTGTATGAAGGCATCAGTACCACTGAAGTTGAAGCTTTTATCGATGAAGCCCACCGCAAAGTCGGCGCCAGCGGTTCCTACTTTTGTATCGTATTATTTGGCCCGGATTCAGCCTACCCGCATGGGGTGAAAACACCAAAAAACCTTGAAAAGTGCGATATGGTACTGATTGATACCGGCTGTCGTTTATTGGGTTATGTCTCGGATATTACCCGCAGTTATGTGTTTGGTGAGCCAACAAAACGTCAACGTGACATCTGGTCTGTTGAAAAGGCGGCTCAGGCGGCAGCTTTTGCGGCGGCAAAACCTGGAATGGCTTGTGGTTTGGTGGATGCTGCGGCTCGTGAAGTGCTGGAATCTTATGGTTTAGGGCCGGATTACGCCTTGCCTGGTTTACCGCACAGAACAGGTCATGGTATAGGGATGGATATTCACGAAGGCCCTTATCTGGTGCGCAATGAGCATACACCACTGGCTGTAGGTATGTGTTTCAGTAACGAGCCGATGATCTGTATCCCTGGGGAGTTTGGTGTGCGGCTTGAAGATCATTTTTATATGACGACCTCTGGCCCCCGTTGGTTTACTGAACCTGCGGTCAGCATAGAACAACCTTTCCCACTTTAGGTTTGAGCTTAAGACAAACCAGCCGTTTTCGAACCAGCCGACTTTGCGGCTGGTTTTACCTTTGGTTGTATCCGGTAACTTTTGCCAACTGATCCATTACAAATGGTCACAGGGTTTTTTCCAGTTGTTCTTAGACTATACCCGTCGTACTTGAATCTGCAGCTTTGTTGGCTGCGCCATCTCGCCCCAGTCACATAGGTTGACTATGCTCCTGGGGTCTCACTGGCTTGCCGCCTCTCTGCAACTCCAAGTTACTTGGGTAGAAGCACAACTTGAGGGAGAACTGTGATGAAGCCTTTAGCTTTTCTGGTGGGTTTAAGCCTGTTGTCTTTGTCTGGCTGCAATATGGAGCTATTAGGGCAGGACAAGGCCTATAATTTTGATTTCAACTCAGGTGCTCACGGCTGGGTCGCAGGTTTCTCCGATTATCCTTCCGACAATGCTGCGACTTACCAGTTAGAGTCGGGCATCCGTGCTTTACCAGGCGAGTCAGCTACAAAGGGTTTTTACATTTCAGGCATGAATCGCAGCGATGATCTGTTTATGTATCTGAAGAATCACTTTTCCGGGCTTGAACCTTCAACTAAATATTACGCCAGAGTGCGGCTGACGCTTTTATCCAATGCAGGCACCGACTGTGCCGGAGTGGGAGGCGCGCCGGGGGAGAGTGTTTATCTGAAGTTTGGTTATGCTGACAAAGAGCCAAAACAGGAAGGTTACTACTTAAATCTGGACAAGGGGCAGCAGTCAGAGTCCGGCACTCAAGCCAAAGTGATAGGCAATATTGCAGCCAAAGAAGCGGCTTGTGATGGTTCGAAATTTGCTGAAAAGACGGTACAAACCACCACCAGTGAACGTATTCCTTTGTACAGCGATGGACAGGGGAGGGTTTGGGTTTTTGTTGGCACAGATTCTGGGTATGAAGGTTTAACTTCTTTGTATTACAAAAGCATAGAAATTGCGCTTGAGCCTTTTTGAACCTAAGGACTGATTTCCTGCTGGCCAGATGTATCGATGTGGCATCTGGCCGGTTTTTTTATATTCAGTTGAACAAGGGATGAAAACTCATCCCTATTCCATATTCAACTCTTTCAGCTTACGGGTCAGCGTATTACGACCCCAGCCCAGACGTTTGGCTGCATCCTGTTTGTGGCCATGAGTGTAATGCAGTGCCTGTTGCAGCACTATTTTTTCAAATTGTGGTCCTGCTTCAGCCAGTATGTTTTCTTCGCCTGCATTCAGTTTCTGACTGACCCAGGCTGCTAAAGCGTCCTGCCAGCTTTGCTGTCCGCCGGGAACAGAATTCACTACTACTTTAGGTGCACTGGTTAATTCAGGCGGCAAGTCAGACAAGAGCACTTGTTTGCCACTGGCCATGACTGTCAGCCAGCGACAGCTGTTTTCCAGTTGACGCACATTACCGGGCCAATCGAGCTGAGCAATAAATTTCTCGGTTTCAGGTGCCAAATTTTTTGCCTCAACATTCAACTCACGGGCTGCCTGTTGCAGGAAATGCTGCGCTAGTTTTGGAATATCCTGTTTGCGATCTTTCAGCGCAGGAATTTGAATACGGATCACGTTCAGGCGGTGGAATAAATCCTCACGGAATTTGCCTTCGGCTACCAAAATCTCCAGGTTCTGGTGAGTCGCGGCAATAATACGCACATCCACACTGATGCCCTGATGACCACCAACCCGATAAAACTGGCCATCCGCCAAAACCCTTAATAAACGGGTTTGCACATCCAGCGGCATGTCACCAATTTCATCAAGAAACAAAGTGCCGCCATCGGCTTGTTCAAAGCGGCCTTTACGTAAATTGGCTGCGCCGGTAAAAGCGCCTTTTTCATGACCAAATAGCTCGGATTCAATTAAATCTTTTGGAATGGCGGCCATATTCAGTGCGATAAAAGGCTGTTCTGAGCGTGGGCTGTGTTTATGCAGCGCATGAGCCACTAACTCTTTACCTGTACCGGATTGACCGTTGATCAGCACACTGATACTGGAGCGCGACAAGCGACCTATGGCACGAAATACTTCCTGCATAGCAGGGGCTTCGCCGATAATTTCCGGTACTTCTGTCTGCGCCACCGCCTGTTGTTTGGGTTGTTTGGCCTGACTATGAGCTAAGGCTCGTTGAATAAGCGACACAGCTTCATTGATATCAAAAGGTTTTGGCAGGTATTCAAAAGCGCCTTTTTTAAAAGCGTTGACTGCGCTATCCAGATCCGAATGTGCCGTCATAATAATCACTGGCAGCTCGGGCGACAGTTCCTGCAACTTGGTCAGCAACGCCATGCCATCTGTGCCTGGCATCCGGATATCGGATACCACTACTGTTGGCTGCTCATACTGCAATCGTTGTAACATTAAATCGGCCGAAGCATAACTTTCGCAGGCAATATCAGCCCGTGCTAAAGCTTTTTCCAACACCCAGCGGATCGAATTGTCATCATCAATAATCCAGACTACTTGCTGCATTCTTCTTCTCCAGAGTTATTGAGCGGTAAATATAAAGTAAAAGCGGTTTGCCCTGGCCAGCTTTCGCAGTCAATCCAGCCACCGTGTTGGTGAATTAAGGTTTGAGCTATCGACAACCCCAGGCCTGTGCCGCCGGGTTTGCCTGTGACCATAGGGAAAAATAAGGTGTCTTTAATTTCAGCTGGAATACCTGGTCCGTTATCTATCACTTTGACGGCTGCGACTAAGCGGTGACGACGACCATGAATGGTATGCTGATTTAAAATCCGGGTTTGTAAGGTGATTTGGCCACCTTCAGTCAGCACCTGCTGAGCATTGCCAACTATGTTCAGTAAGGCTTGCTCTATCAATTCAGCATCAAATGAAAAGTCCGGAATACTGGGGTCGTAATCTCTGACAAACTGCACATGAGTGGGGTTGTCCATTTGAGCCAGTTGGCTGACTCTTTCCAGCACCTGATGCACGTTAGACGATTTTTTGTTCGGCGCTTTATAAGGCCCCAGCAAACGATCCACCAGATTCCGTAGCCGGTCTGCCTGCGCAATAATCAGCTGAGTGTATTCTTTTTGATCCTCATTCAGCGATTCTTCCAGCAACTGAGCTGCACCACGTAACCCCCCTAAAGGGTTTTTAATTTCATGTGCTAAACCACGGATCAACTCCCGTGCTGCTAGATGCTGGTGCTGTTGCAAGCTTTCAAGACTGATTTTACGTTGCTGATCGACCTGCCGTAGTTCCAGCATCAATGCTAAGTTAGGTTGTTCAATAAGATTGACAGTGACATCCAGCAGAATATGCCGGCCATCCAGCAACACGGCCTGCACGTCACTGATACCAAAACCTTGCCGGTTTTGCAGTGCGGTTAAAAAGAAGCTGGAGGTTAAATCTGTGTACTGAAACAAGGTGAAAAAATACTGCTGTGCCAGGCGTTTTTCACCCACACCAAACATCGCCGAACTGGCGGTATTAAAATACTGCACCAGTAGTTGGCTATCCAGCACCAATATGGCGGTGCTAAGTTGATCGGTAAAGTCGGTGGTGGAAAAATCCATCGTCTTTTTTTGTTGGGTCACTGCGTTCACCTATTGCACCAAAATGGTGCTCTAATTCCACAGTGTACTGTAAAATCGGACGGATCACCGTCTAAACGCACTATTTTGGTGAAGCTATTGTATTTTTACGTAAATAAAAGGTTGTTACAGTACTTTCTGCAATTAGCTTGCCGTTTTGATCAAGAGCTTGAAGCTGAAGTTGATGTTCACCTCTTTCGACACCAAGCAGCCGAAAGTTGCTGCTTTGCTGTAATGGGCTTTGTTGATTGTTATCAAGAACTAAACGCAGTTTGTGGTGATCAGCCAGTTGTGGACTTACATCACTTTGCACTACCACTTCGCCTTGATTGGAGATCACAGTGGCTTCCATTGCAGGGTTTAATATAGTGATTTGGTAAGGAGCTGCTTCGTCAGTTAACGAAGCTAGTGGGTTGATCTGGGTTTCCTGTTGTGGCTGTTGGTTTTGCAGGGAAACTTTCAGCTCCAGCTTTTTAGAGCCTGCAACAGGTTGATCTGAATACAGTGGTACACCATTTTTGTCGACGCTGACATACACCTGCTGGGCAAAGGCGCTGGTGCACAGTGCAGTGGTGAAAAATGCAGTGATGCAGAGTAAAGCAAAAAACAGAATGAGTTTTTTCATAGAGACCCTGACTGTGGCTGCTGCTGTATCCACTCTAATCTGTCCTGCCATGGATCTCAAATTTCAACCAAAGAAAAACCCGCGGCAAGCGCGGGTTTTGGTGTATCTAACAGCTACTTAAGCAGTCATTAAACGCTGTAGTACAGTTCGTATTCCAGTGGGTGAACTGCAACAGATACACGTTTAGCTTCTTCACGTTTCAGTTCGATGTACGCATCGATCATCGCGTCAGACATGACGCCGCCTTTAGTGAAGATAGCGCGGTTTGCATCCAGTGCATCCAGAGCTTCGTCTAAAGAACCACAGACCTGAGGGATCAGTGCTTCTTCTTCTGGTGGAAGGTCATACAAGTCTTTATCCATCGCATCGCCTGGGTGGATCTTGTTCTGGATACCATCTAAACCAGCCATTAACTGAGCGACGAAAGCTAAATACGGGTTCGCTGCCGGATCCGGGAAACGCACTTCGATACGACGTGCTTTAGCACTTGGTACCAGTGGAATACGGATAGACGCTGAACGGTTACGGGCTGAGTAAGCCAGCATCACAGGAGCTTCAAAGTGTGGCACTAAACGCTTGTACGAGTTGGTAGAAGGGTTAGTGAACGCATTGATCGCTTTTGCATGCTTGATGATACCGCCGATGTAGTACAGGGCAGTTTCTGACAAACCCGCATATTTATCGCCAGCAAACAGGTTTACCCCATCTTTTGCTAAGGACTGGTGGCAGTGCATACCTGAACCGTTATCACCAACCAGAGGTTTTGGCATAAAGGTCACAGTTTTACCGTATAGGTTAGCCACGTTGTGAATCACGTATTTTAAAACCTGAGTTTCGTCAGCTTTTTTAGTTAAGGTATTGAAACGGGTCGCAATTTCGTTCTGACCTGCAGTAGCCACTTCATGGTGGTGTGCTTCAACAGTCTGACCCATTTCTTCCAGCACCACACACATGGCGCTACGAATATCGTGGTGTTGATCTACTGGTGGTACCGGGAAGTAACCGCCTTTGATACCAGGACGGTGGGCTTTGTTACCACCTTCGTATACTTTGTCTGAGTTCCATGCCGCTTCAGCAGAATCGATAGCGAAGAACGCTGTAGACATCGTATTTTTGAAACGTACGTCGTCAAACATGAACCACTCTGGCTCAGGTCCAAACAATATAGTGTCAGCAATACCGGTAGACTTCAGGTACTCTTCAGCGCGTTTTGCGATAGAACGCGGGCAACGCTCGTAACCTTGCATAGTACTTGGTTCGATTACGTCACAGGTAATGTTCACTGTGGTTTCTTCAGAGAACGGGTCCAATAACATGGTGTCAGCCTGAGGCATCAGGATCATGTCTGAGTCGTTGATACCTTTCCAGCCGGCGATAGAAGAACCATCAAACATTTTGCCGTCTTCGAAAAAATCTTCGTTGATTTGGCTGGCAGGAATGGTTACGTGTTGTTCTTTACCTTTGGTATCTGTAAAGCGTAAATCAACAAATCTTACGTCGTTCTCTTTGATAAAACTCAGTACTTTAGATGCAGACATGCATTCCTCCGGTTTGTGCTGTTGACGGGTGCGATTAAGCACCTGTTTTTTTAATGCTGGCTTAGGCCAAAGCTTTGCATAATAGAATGCTATTCTCGTGCCATGTATTTATAGTGTTGATTTTTATGGTTTTTTATTATTTTTTGTTCAGGCCGAAATTAGGGTTTGCATTAATTTGGTGCAATGTTGCTTCATTGTGAAGCAAGAGCCCCAGCTTGGTGCTTTCACTTAAAATAGCAAGTTTCATCAGGCTGTCACTAAAATGCGTTGAAATTATACCCTTCGTACTTGAAGCCGCAGCTTTGTTGACTGCGCGCTCTCGCCCCAGTCGCATAGTGGGCTATGCTCTTGGGGTCTCAAGCACTTGCCGTCGCGCTGCAACATCAATTACTTTGGGTAGAAATGCTACTGCTAAAAATAAGCCGATGCAGATCACAGTTATTTTTTCTTTCTGCGTAAAAACAGAGTAGAATACGCGCCCTTGAATTCGAACAACTTTTAGTCAATGCCTAGTAGTCAAGATTATGGTCAGCTAGTGCCACAGAGGAAATATAAATGAGCGGAACCGCTTCAGCGATCGAAAAACTGCGTAATGTCGCCATTATCGCGCACGTTGACCATGGTAAAACAACTCTGGTAGACAAATTACTGCAACAGTCTGGTACTTTTGATGCCCGCGCCAAGTTGCAGGAACGTGTAATGGACTCCAATGCTCAGGAATCCGAGCGCGGTATAACAATTTTGGCAAAAAATACCTCAGTACGCTGGAACGGTTACCACATCAACATCCTGGACACACCAGGCCACGCCGATTTCGGTGGTGAAGTTGAACGTGTATTATCTATGGCTGACTCTGTATTGTTATTAGTTGACGCTGTTGAAGGCCCAATGCCACAAACGCGTTTCGTAACTCAAAAAGCTTTCGCCCACGGTTTAAAGCCTATTGTTGTTGTGAATAAAATTGACCGTCCGGGTGCACGTCCTGATTGGGTTATTGACCAGGTATTCGACCTGTTTGACAACTTAGGCGCAACTGACGAGCAGTTAGATTTCCCTATCGTTTACGCATCAGCAATCAACGGCTGGGCGACTCTGGATTACAACGAGCCAAAAACAGATATCAACGATCTGTTCGCAGCTATTGTTGAGCACGTAGCTCCACCAAAAGTTGAACTGAACGGTGACACACAAATTCAGGTATCTCAGCTGGATTACTCAAGCTACTTAGGCATTATCGGTATCGGTCGTATCAAGCGCGGTACTTTAAAGCCTAACCAGCAAGTGACAGTGATTGGTGCCGACGGTACTAAACGTAACGCTAAAGTAGGTCAGGTCTTTGGTTACTTAGGTCTGGAGCGTATCGAAGCCACTGAAGCCAACGCTGGTGACATCGTTGCGTTCACAGGTTTAGGCGAGCTGAAAATCTCTGACACTATCTGTGCTCCAAACAACCTGGAACCACTGCCAGCTCTGCAAGTTGACGAACCAACAGTAACCATGACCTTCCAGGTCAACACGTCTCCGTTTGCTGGTAAAGAAGGTAAATTTGTTACTTCACGTCAAATTTTAGATCGCTTAAATGCTGAACTGAAACACAACGTAGCTTTACGTGTTGAAGAAACTGAAGACGGTGACAAGTTCAAAGTATCAGGCCGTGGTGAATTGCACTTAGGCGTGTTAATCGAGAACATGCGTCGCGAAGGTTTTGAACTGGCCGTATCACGTCCTGAAGTAATCATGAGAGTGGACGACGGCGTCAAAACTGAACCAATGGAAAACGTGACCATTGACGTGGAAGAACAGCACCAGGGTTCTATCATGGAAAAAATGGGTGAGCGTAAAGCTGACCTGACCAATATGCAACCAGATGGTAAAGGCCGTATTCGTATGGACTTCAACATGCCAAGTCGTGGTTTAATTGGTTTCCGTACAGAATTTATGACCCTGACTTCAGGTACTGGTCTGATGTACCACAGCTTCGACTGCTACGGTCCATACAAAGGCGGTACTATCGGTCAGCGTATGAACGGTGTGTTGATTTCTAATGCTACAGGTAAAGCTGCTGGTTACGCCATTTTCTCTCTGCAGGAACGTGGTCGTATGTTCATCAGCCATGCTGAAGAAGTGTACGAAGGTCAGGTCATTGGTATTCACAGCCGTAGCAACGACTTAACTGTAAACTGCTTAAAAGGCAAACAGTTAACCAACGTACGTGCTTCTGGTACTGACGAAGCCATCAACCTGGTTCCGCCAATCCGTTACGCTTTAGAGCAGGCTCTGGAATTTATCGATGACGACGAACTGGTTGAAGTAACACCATTGTCTATTCGTATCCGTAAACGCCACTTAACTGAAAACGACCGTAAACGCGCTGGTCGCGCTGGTTAATCAGTTGCTATAGTTTGAAAAAAACCGCCGTAAGGCGGTTTTTTTATCGATAAAATACTCAGGTTCGTTCAGAACTTAAGTGTCAGCTTATGTCAGTCATTTATTACATCTGAACACTTCTACGCACAATTAATCACTTCAGGCAAAGCAACTTACTGGGCTATAGTGATGTCTGTAGATTCAGTTGCTGATCGAAACGGGAAGAGGTGAATTATGCGTTTTATTAAATCTGGTGTATTGATGCTTTCCTTATTGGTTGCTGGAGCGGCAGCGGCCGAAGTAAAGGTTGAATACAAAGACTATAAAAAGTTTACCGATATGAAACCAGCAAACGAAGCCCGGGGCAGTTTTGAAAAACGTACTATGGCTGGCTTTGATAAAATTTTTGCTGATCTGGCCAAAGATTTGCCAGAAGGGTACAGCTGGAATGTGGTCGTAACAGATATAGATTTAGCAGGTGATGTGAATCATATGTACACGCAAAGTGGCGATCGCATCCGGGTAATTAAAGATATTTTCATTCCACGCATTAATTTTAGCTACACCTTACTGGATAAAAATAAGGCCGTAGTTGCTGAAGAAAAAGAGCTGAAGTTAAAAGATATGGGGTTTATGACCAGATTAAATGTTGGCAAAGCTGACAGACCTCTGGAGCATGAACGTACTATGTTGCAGCGTTGGTATAAAGATACTATTCAGCCCGCTGTTGCTTCTCATCAGCAAAACATGGCTAAAGCAGGTTAGCTATCTCTCTGTAAATCGCAACGGCTTCCTCCCGGCTTAACTGACCACTGGAGGCCGCTTTCCCTATAGTGCTGGTGACCCGCACCGAGTCTTGACGTGGTTCTTCTTTTTGCTGCGTAGGTTCCGGCAGGCTTGATAGGATTTGCTGCTGTTTGCTTTGTTGTACCGCGGGCTCCAATTCGCGGGCAATAGCTGCACCAGGATTCGGGCGAGTTTGATTACCGGACAAGGCAAATTGTCGCGCTTCAAGTTTTATGTTGTCTACTGAAGTGGTTAAGCTGGCCATGGCATACTCCTTCTACCTAGTTAGAGTAGTGCAATGGCCTTTTGTCGTTAGAATAAATTTCTATAAGCAGCTTAAAAAATAGGCTATTTAGTGATGACCTGGCGGAACTCCGCCAGAGTCTTGTGCAATAACTGAATTTGTTTAACCACACGCTGTAAAGTGGCTGTATTAAACTGCTGGGTCTGGCGCATCGCTGCTACTTGTTCGGCCGCTTCACTTAAATAAGGCATAAATCTGTTACTGCTGACCTGAAAGCTTTTGTCGTCGACAAAAATGGTCTGATATTTGCCATGGCCTTGTTGCTGGATGTCATCCAAAACTGCGTCTGCATCCAGGGCTTTGCGATACAGATCTTTTAAGTTCTGATCCAGTTGTTCCAGTAATTGATCCATTATTTTGTCTCCAAAAAATTTTCCGCATTATGCCACAGCCAGCGGCAGATGCCGATTAGGTCGCAGTGCTTTTCGTTCTGGGTAGCAAAAGAATAGGCTGGGCAGTTTGTTTTTGTTTTGATTTGTTATATTATCTCACTCCTTCAAAACCGGAGTGTCAATTCGTGCTGAGTCAGGTTCGTAATACATTAGATAAAGTAGGTATAGCCATCACATCTTTGTGTGCTATTCATTGCATTATGCTGCCTGTGTTATTGCCTGTATTGCCACTTTTGGGCTTAAGTGCCTGGCATAACCATGCCTTTGAACGGATCATCTTATTGATCACTATGGTGTTGGGTTTTATTACCTTGTTTGCCGGTTTCCATCGCTACCATAAAAAGATTTACCCTTTTTACTCGCTGTTTTTAGGTGGTTTTATCTACTGGCAAAAAGACATTTTTGGCCATGACTATGAGCACTATATCCTGATTGTTGGTGCATCTTTTGTCGTGCTGGCGCATATCTTAAATATACGTTTGTGCAATCAGTGTCATAGCTGCGATAGCCATAAACACTGATTGTCTTTTGCGCTGCTACCAGCTTCTGGCTTCCAGCGGATAATTACAAAAAATTCCATCTACACCCAACTGCTGCATCTTTTTTGCTGTAACAGCATCATTGACCGTATAGACCCAGACTTTTAAGCCACGTTGATGGGCATCCTGTACCATCTCTTTGTTGATAAAACCTTTATCGCAGTTCACTGACCAGGCACCCAACTCTGATGCAAAGGCGGCGTAATCCAGTGGCAATGAGGCTGTTAAAGCCCCTGTTTTTAAATCAGGTCTATGATTTTTAATGTGCTGCAAAAGATGATGATTAAAAGAAGAGATAAGTAGCTTGTCCGGATCTGTGCCCAGCTGTGTTTCAGCTTTTTTAAGTAGTTCTAATAAAGGCTCTGCTGTGTCTGCACCTTTGAGTTCGATATTCAGCAGGGTTTGGTTGTTTACCAATTGCAGTACTTGCCATAAGGTGGGGACTTGCTGGCCAGAACCTGCATCCAGTTGCTGTAATTGCTTGAGTGTAAAATCCTGCAATAAGCCTGTGCCGTTTGTGGTGCGGCTGACATTCTCGTCATGGATCACCACCAGCTGGTTTTCGACACAAAATACATCAATTTCAATACCATCGGCTTTTGCCAGCAAAGCCTGCTTTATTGCCAATAAGGTATTTTCCGGATAAGAGCCACTTGCACCACGATGGGCAATAATCTGCATGGGTATTCTCCGCAGTTCAAAGCAAAAGCGAAATTCAGAGGAAAAAAAAGCAGAGACAAAGCTCTGCTTGATGTACTTAAGCTTTAGATACTATATCGGCAAAAGGCTCGCCCATACGGGTCACTGCCGTTGGATATTGCTTGTCAGTAAATTCAATCTGACCTGCCTGGAATGCCAGGATCACTGTGGATCCCAATTTAAAGCGGCCCATTTCAGCACCTTTTTCTAAAGTCACAGCTTGAGGCCCTGTGGCAGGATAAGTCCAACGGAATACATCTTTACCTGTAGGTGGGGTCACAGTACCAGCCCAGACGGTCTCTATACTGGCCACTATAGTTGCGCCTACTAACACCAAAGCCATAGGGCCCAGTTCAGTATCAAAAATGGTCACAACACGCTCATTACGGGCAAATAAATCCGGCACGTTTTCAGCTGTTAATGGGTTCACTGAAAACAGATCACCTGGCACGTAAATCATTTCACGTAAGGTGCCTGCAATTGGCATATGAATACGGTGATAATCTTTGGGTGCTAAATAAATAGTCGCGAACTTACCGCCGGCATAAGGAGCAGCTGTAGCCGCATCACCGCCTAATAAAGCCTGCAGTGAATAGTTGTGGTTCTTCGCCTGGATCAACTTACCATCGACAATATCACCCAACTGGCTGATAGCGCCGTCTACCGGCTGGCAGACTACATCAGCATCCGTATTGATAGGGCGTAAGCCATCTTTTAACGGACGGGTAAAAAACTCATTAAAGCTGGCATAGTCCGAGGCTTTTTCAAATTGGGCTTCGGCCATATTAATTTTATAGGCCTTAATAAACAGATTAATCAGCGCATGGCTGATAAAACCTAAACGAGCCGCTGCCAGATAACCAACAAGACGGGATAATAAATGCTTTGGCATTGCGTATTGCAATGCGATTTTGACTTGATCCATAGTGGATTTAAACCTCAGGGTTGAAAATAATTCGGTTTATCCTGCGCCATACTCAGCAGGATTTTATGGTAACTGGCAAAACGTTCCGGGTGAATTTCGCCAATACTGACCGCGTGCTGTAATGCGCAGCCCGGGTCGTTTAAGTGTTTACAATCGCGGAATTTGCAACGACCAAGCCAGTCTTTAAACTCAGGAAAACCTAAAACGATTTGATCTGGCTCCAAATGCCATAAGGCAAATTCACGGATACCGGGCGAATCAATTAAGTCGCCGCCGTCCGGTAAATGATACAAGCGGGCAGTGGTCGTTGTATGTTGGCCTAAACCTGAATTTTCTGACACGGCGCGGGTTTCTACACCCAAATCAGGCAGCAGGTTATTGACTAAAGATGATTTACCTACACCAGACTGGCCGACAAAAATACTGACACCTTGTTTCAGGTAAGAATCCAGCTGAGCTGTACCTTCACCGGTTTTTGCACTGAGTAATAAGAATTCGTAACCAATGTTCTGATAAATAGCCAGTTGCTGGTCGACTTCCGCGCGCTGTTCTTCGGTTAATAAATCAATTTTATTCAGCAGTAATAATGGCTTGATATGCATAGCCTCGGCCGCTATTAAATAACGGTCGACAATATTGAGTGAAAACGCAGGTAAAACGGCTGAGACAATAATCATTAAATCTATATTGGCTGCTACAGGTTTTAAACCATCATAAAAGTCAGGGCGCAGCAATACAGATTCACGTTCAGCTACAGCTTCCACTACGCCTTCAGGACCACCGCCAGGTACTTTGGTGCGGCAGAATACGACCTTGTCACCTGTGACTAAGGAGTTGATCGTGCGGCGGATATTGCAACGGAAAATCTGGCCTGAGCTATCTTCAATATCGGCATGTTGACCAAAACGACTGATCACTAAGCCATGTTCGGCTTCAGCCAATAAGTCAGAATCCAGCTCTTTTTTGTTGGTTTTATTCTGAGCCCGGGCTAAACGACGATCCTGATTGGCGGCTATACGTTGATGCTGGCGTTGATTGAGGTGCTTTTTTTTGGTCACTGTGGCCTTGTGCCTTTACTGTCGCCTGACTGCGGCGGTTTTTACTTTGCTTAAGGCATAGTATGATACCGCTATTCGGGCAAGTTACAAAGCAGCAAAACTGGCTGCAAATAATCAAAGGTAAGAAGTATGGCGAGCAACGACAATAATCTGGTGTGGATCGATCTGGAAATGACAGGTCTGGATCCGGAAAAAGAAGTGATTTTAGAAATGGCCACCATAGTAACCGACAGCCAGTTAAATATCCTTGCTGAAGGCCCTGTATTTGCCATTAAAACACCAAAAGAAGTATTAGATGCTATGGATGCATGGTGTACTGAAACTCATGGTAAAAGTGGTTTAACCAAACGTTGCCTGGAAAGTGAAGTGGAATTAGCCGACGCTATGGCTCAGACGGTCCGCTTCCTGTCTGATTATGTACCTGCAGGTAAATCACCTATGTGTGGCAACAGCATTGGCCAGGACAGACGCTTTTTAGTCAAGTATGCGCCGGAATTTGAAGCCTTTTTCCACTACCGTAATCTGGATGTCAGCACGGTAAAAGAGTTGGCGAGAAGATGGTACCCGGAAGTGACTAAGCTGGTTAAAAAGTCATCAAGTCATTTAGCTCTCGATGATATTCGGGAATCTATTGCTGAATTAGCAGTTTATAAAAAACATTTTTTCAAAATTCCTGAATAAAATCTCTTGCAAAGGGCGGGGAATTTTGTAAAATGCGCGCCGCTTCGAACGAAAATTCAATTGAAGCGGCGTTTTTAGTAATCTTCTTTATAACCAAGATAAAGAACCATGATTACTACTAACAGGATGCGGGCATAGCTCAGTTGGTAGAGCGCGACCTTGCCAAGGTCGAGGTCACGAGTTCGAGCCTCGTTGCCCGCTCCAAATTCAAATCGGTCCACCAATAACCAGTTTGAAAAAAATCAGTAATACCCCTAAGCGGGCATAGCTCAGTTGGTAGAGCGCGACCTTGCCAAGGTCGAGGTCACGAGTTCGAGCCTCGTTGCCCGCTCCAAATTCAGAATACCCATGTAAAAACTCCTTATCACCAAAACAGTTTACCCGTGCGGGTATATTTGTGGGAGCGCGACCTTGCCAAGGTCGAGGTCACGAGTTCGAGCCTCGTTGCCCGCTCCAAATTTTCATTTCATATATAAAATTCTTTTTTCCTTCAATTTTGCATTGCCACTTCATGTTTTGCCATGACCCCAACTTGCTGCCTGATTTTATTACTGCTATCTTTGCCACACTAAAACTCACAGGTAAGACCAGTATGAAAGCCATCAATAAACTTGGCCGTTATGTCGCCAAAATCAATAACTACTCGCCCTGGCTCCGCTCGCCTTTATTGACCTTGTTATTTGGTAAAGCTGTGAAGTTTGCCGGTACAGCTTCGGTCAAAGTCGATGTATTAAACTTTCAGCAGGCGCAGTTAAGCCTGGCGAATAAAACCAAGGTACAAAACCATATAGGTTCAGTGCATGCGGCTGCTATGGCCTTGTTGGGTGAGTCGGCCAGTGGTTTTTTAGTGGGTTTGCATGTGGCAGACGATCGTATTCCGCTGTTAAAGTCGATGCAGCTGAATTATGTCAAAAGAGCAACGGGCAAGCTGGTGGCAACTACGTCACTGACCGATGAGCAAATTCAGTTTATTCGCGACACCGAAAAAGGCGATATCACTATTTTGGTAAAGATCACCGACGAACTGAATGTTGAACCTGTCATTGCGAAGTTTGTCTGGGCCTGGGTGCCGAAACAACGGAAGTAGGGGATAGATTTTGGATTGCAGGCTATGATTAACTCAGTAACGGAGACTTCTATGCCTGCATCACCTTGTAACCGCATTTGTTGTTTAAATCACTCTGACGTCTGTTTAGGTTGTGGTCGCACTTTGCAGGAAATTAAAGACTGGCATGTCGCTGATCGCATACAGAAGTTGGATATCTTAATGCAGGCGCAGCAGCGGCTTAAGGCTCAGCCCCAGTTTGATCTCAGGCATCCCGTGGTAAACCCTTCTGAATAACCCGCACTAAACGGTCGGTCTGACGACTTAATAAATTCTGCTGCAACAGGCTTTTTTTCTGCTGCTGTAGCAAAGCCCACTGAATATGTTCCTGTACTAACAGCTCACTTAAAGGCAGTTGTTGCTGCAAGGCTTCAATAATGGCCAAATCAAAAGGCGCATTGCCTAAGGCTACGGCAATATTGCGTTGCCAGCGTTGATAGCCGATACGACGAATAGCAGAACCTTCGGTGTATTTTAAAAATTCAGTTTCAGTCCAGCGCCATAAATCCAACAAGGATTTATTCAGCCACTGCGGCCTGCGCTGAAAGTCTTGCTCTTGCGTGGTGTCCGCAGCTCTGTTAACAGGGCACACCAGTTGGCAATCATCACAACCATAAATGCGGTTGCCAAGCAAAGGTCTGAACTCTTCCGGAATAGCGCCTTGTAATTCGATGGTCAGGTAAGAAATGCAGCGTCTGGCGTCCACTGTGTAAGGTGCAACTATGGCTTGAGTGGGGCAAATGGTGATGCAGGCGACACAAGTGCCACAATCGCCGGTATGAACAGCGTCAACAGGAAGGGGAATATCAACCAGCAATTCGCCGAGGAAAAACCAGGATCCCGCGTCCTGATTTAATACCAGACTATGTTTTCCTTGCCAGCCTAAACCTGCTTTAACCGCCAGCGGTCGTTCAAGAATAGGAGCTGAATCAACAAAAGGCCGGAAACCTAAAGCCCCTAACTCGTTTTCTATCCGTTCACCCAGTTGTTTTAAGCGGTTGCGAATGAGCTTATGGTAATCCCGTCCCAGTGCATAACGGCTAATATAAGCCATGGATGGATCGGCCAGATTAGCTGCAAACTGCGCATGCTCCGGCAAGTAATCCATTCGTGCGCTGATGACCCGTATAGTGCCGGGGTGTAACTCGGCAGGGCGTGCTCTTTTCATGCCATGAGCGGCCATATATTCCATTTCGCCATGAAAACCAGCATCCAGCCATTGCTGCAATTTAGCTTCTTCCGATGTTAAATCTGTATCGGTAATGCCTATCTGCTGGAAGCCAAGTTGTTGGCCCCAGACTTTTATTTGCTCTGCAAGATGCTGCCAATTGATGCTGCTGGTCATAGTAAGATCCGCTTATTTTCGCCGCGCACTTTACCATAAATGCCGCTCAGGTTTTTGCTTTGACCTTTATACTTCCTGTTTCAGAAGAAACTGGCTGCACTGCGCTGTTTTTGTTAGCATAGCGGCCAAATCATCTGCTGTACTAATACGGCACGTGCGCTTAAAAAATTGTTATGACTGAGATCACTCAGCTTAGGTACAGATGACAGCTCAAAGCTACATTTTTCATTTAGTGGACGAAACCGCTACTTTGGCATTGGCCGCCTTATTTGCACCGCATTTACGCAATGGTGCCGTGTTGTATTTGCAGGGCGATTTAGGGGCCGGCAAAACGACCTTCAGTCGTGGCCTGCTTCAGGCTATGGGACATCAGGGTAATGTAAAAAGCCCAACTTACACTTTGGTTGAGCCTTACACTATTGGCGAGCAGCAAGTCTTTCATTTTGATTTGTATCGCCTGCGCGACCCTGAAGAACTTGAGTTTATGGGCATTCGGGACTATTTCTCCAAAGGCAACTTGTGTCTGATTGAATGGCCTGAACGTGGTTATGGTTTGCTGGCAGATGCTGATCTGGATCTGCAGTTACAGATTGATCACAATCAGCGCCAGCTGCATGTCATAGCGAATCAACCTGAAGCTGTGGTGTGGATGAACGCTGTAGTGCAAGCCTGGGAGCAGGCTCAATGAGTCTGATGCTTCGGGTTTTTGCTTTGGTGCTGTTACTTGTTTCCAGCCAAAGCTGGGCTGTGAACAGTGTTAAAGGTGTGCGTATTTGGCATGCGCCTGATAATACCCGACTGGTGCTGGATTTAGCCAATGCACCTTCGCACAAAGTAAAACGCTTGAGTAATCCAAGCCGACTTGAAATCGAGCTGGCCGGTGTGAGCAGCTTAAACATAGGTGCTGTCACTGGTGACTCGCCTTTGGTGAAACGGGTTTATGCCAGTCGTACCCCAAGCGCAGCAACAGCAGTGGTGATAGAACTGTCGTTTCCGGTCAATGACAGTATTTTTTCTTTGCCACCTTCACCCCCTTATGGTCATCGGCTGGTGGTGGATTTAAAAGCGCAAAGCAGAGCCTCGTCTGCCAGTCAGGGCGCACCAGTGACTTCCGTCACACCCTCTCCATCAGCTCCGGTCCTGTCTCAACCCGTGACCTCAGTACCCGCTGTAAGTACAAGAGCCACAGGGCGCGATATTATTATTGCTATTGATGCAGGTCATGGTGGGCAGGATCCGGGGGCTGTAGGACCAAAAGGCACACACGAAAAAAACATCACCTTGTCTATATCGCGCCAGTTAGCCGATATGATCAATAAACAGCCTGGTTTAAAAGCAGTGTTGACCCGTACCGGCGATTATTACATTCACCCGAATAAAAGACCTGATATAGCACGACAAAAACAGGCTGATTTGCTGGTTTCTGTGCATGCCGACGCAGTACAAAACCGTAAAGCCCATGGTGCTTCGGTCTGGGTATTATCAATGCGTCGTGCTACCACTGAAGTAGGCCGGATGCTGGAACAAACCGAACAACATTCGGAACTCTTAGGTGGAGTAGGCGAGATCATCAAAGACTCGGCCAACGAACGTTATCTGGCGCAAACTGTGTTGGATTTGTCGATGAACCATTCGATGGTCACTGGTTTTGAAGTCGCCAAAGAAGTGTTACGTGAAGTGGCTCCGATAGCGCATTTGCACAAAAAGGAGCCTCAGGCTGCCAGTTTAGCTGTGTTAAAAGCTCCTGATATTCCGTCTATTTTGTTTGAAACAGGTTTTATCTCTAACTACAACGAAGAACGTTTACTGAAAGACCCAGGCCATCAGCATAAACTGGCCTTGGCTATGTTCAGAGCCATTAAACGATATTTTGAAAAATCACCACCAGCTGATTCGTTATTTGCCGCCCATAAAAATAATGGTCGCTCAGTGCCTACTGTGATGCCAACCACGCAAAACCGATCCACCGCTGTGGCAAGCACCAGTAGTAGTAGCCGTACTCATAAAGTGAAACGTGGTGAGTCTTTATCCAGAGTGGCGAAACACTATGGTGTCAGCATGGCTGAACTTCGCAGACACAATAATCTGAAAAGCGACAACATTCTGATTGGTCAGGTCCTGCGGATCCCCTGATGCCTATTCAAATTTTACCTCCTCAACTGGCAAACCAGATTGCTGCAGGCGAAGTGGTAGAACGTCCTGCCTCTGTCGTCAAAGAGCTGGTTGAAAACAGCCTGGATGCCGGTGCCGATCAAGTTCTGATTGAGATTGAGCGTGGTGGCAGTAAAAAAATCCTCATTCGTGACAATGGCTCTGGTATAGCTGAAGCTGAGTTAGGCCTGGCTTTAAGTCGGCATGCCACCAGTAAAATCAGTTCTCTGGATGATTTGGAGCAAATTGTCAGCCTTGGTTTCAGGGGAGAAGCTTTAGCTTCTATCAGTTCGGTCTCCCGTCTGACTTTAACGTCAAAACCTGCAGCCCAGGATAAAGCCTGGCAAGCCTATGCCGAAGGCCGTGATATGCAGGTACAAATTAAACCTGCAGCTCATCCGGATGGCAGCAGCATTGAAGTGCTGGACCTGTTTTTTAATACGCCAGCACGACGTAAGTTTTTGCGCAGTGATAAAACCGAATTTGCTCATATAGACGAGTTGGTGAAACGCCTGGCATTGAGCCGTTTTGACGTCAGCTGGACTTTAATTCATAACGGTCAGACGGTACGACAGCTAAAAAAAGCGGATAGCCGCGAAGCTCAGCAAAAACGTGTAGCCGCTTTGTGTGGCAAAAATTTTCTGGAGCAGGCCGCTTTTGTTGAAGTAGCGTACGATGACTTAAAGCTTTGGGGTTGGGTGTTGCAACCCTCCGCCTGTAAAGAGCAATTGCAATGTCAGTACAGCTATGTCAACGGCCGTATGATGAAAGATAAATTGCTCAATCATGCGATACGTCAGGCTTATGGCTCCATGCTAAGCGCTGAACAGCAACCTGCTTTTGTCTTGTATCTGGACATTAATCCACGTCAGGTTGATGTCAACGTGCATCCGGCCAAACACGAAGTACGGTTTCATCAGGCCCGTTTAGTGCACGATTTTGTCGCGTCGGCATTAACCAATGCGCTATTGCAGTTAGAACCGCAGCAACAGAGTATTGAGGTGGTGGCACCGCCAGAACCGTCAGTCTTTTCTATGCCAGAAGCCCCAGCGCTTAAGTCTGCATCAGGCCATACCCAGCATTCAGTTGCTGCTCCAGCTTATGCTGCCAGACCTTCGGCTTATGCAGGTCAGCCTTACCGGCCTGCTGTGGCGCAACCTGCAGCACAAAGCTGGCCGGTTTTTGCTGAAAAAACTCAGCGGGTGGAGCAATCAGTGTCTGTTGTACAACACGATGCTCTAATCAGCCAAAATCGTTATCTGCTGTGCTCTGGCCCTGATCAATTATGGTTAGTCGATATAGCGGCCAGCGCTGCCAAGTTATGGCTGGATCAAGGCGCACAGCCTTTACCTTTATTAATGCCGGTGCGGTTAACACTGCAACAGACAGAGCAAGAGTTTTTGCTCAGTAAAGCGGATTTGTTAAGCCACCTGGGCTTTGACTTTTTAGTCAGCAACCAAACATTGATTGTCAGAGCTGTGCCAGCCTGGCTTCGGCAAAGCGCGGTGGCACAGTGGTTGCCAATTTGGTGGCAAGGCTGGTCACAGCAGCAAGAGACACAACTGCTAAGCTTATTGCTGCAACAGTTATTAAATTGTGCAGTGCTACAGGCTGCTTCCTTGGTGAAACATTTTCCATTGTTAAGTCAGCAAGGGCCGCATTGGCACGCCGTGCCGCTGGATTTAACAGCTTCTATTCAGTTATTACAGGACTCAGATGGATCCTAAAGTTATTTTTTTAATGGGGCCTACAGCCAGCGGTAAAACGTCCTTGGCTATTGATCTGTATAAAAGTATCCCGTCAGAGCTGATTAGTGTCGACAGCGCCTTAATTTATAAAGGTATGGATATAGGCACTGCCAAGCCAACAGCGGCAGAGCTTTTGGATGCGCCTCATCATTTAATTGATATTCTTGACCCGGCTTCAGCTTATTCAGCCGCAGATTTTCGTACTGATGCGTTACGACTTATTGCTGATATCCACAGCAGGGGGAAAACCGCTATTCTGGTTGGCGGCACTATGTTGTATTTCCGTACTTTACTGCAGGGCATATCGCCTTTGCCTGAAGCAGATCCGGAGATACGACAGCAGATTGAAGCTGAAGCGGCAGAACATGGTTGGGGCTACTTGCATCAGCAACTGGCAGACTTTGATCCGGTATCGGCGGCCCGTATTCATCCGAACGACCCACAGCGGGTGAACAGGGCTGTAGAAGTGTACCGGTTAACGGGCAAGACCTTAACTGAACTGACAGAGCATAAAGGCGAGCCTTTTCCGTACCCTGTGCAACAATTTGCTATCAATCCAACAGATCGGTCTGAACTTCACCAGCGTATAGCTGTCAGATTCCGGCAAATGCTAGATTGTGGTTTTGCAGATGAAGTAAAAACGCTGATGCAACGACCTGATTTACATTTGGATTTACCTTCGATGCGTTGTGTGGGCTATCGTCAGATGTGGCTACACTTGCAAGGACAGCTGTCTGAGCAGGAGATGATCGACCAGGGCATTGCTGCCACTCGCCAACTGGCGAAACGGCAACTGACCTGGTTACGCAGTTGGCCTGAATTAAATTGGTTAAAAACTGAAGACAAACAGGCAGAAAACTTGCAAGCCATTTTAACTTCGCTAAGCTAGTAAAAGATAATTGAAAAAAAGTTGTTATTTAACGACTTGAAAATAATATAATAATCCATATATAGAGAAACATAATTAGAAATAAGGAAAGCGAAAATGGCAAAGGGCCAATCGTTACAAGACCCGTTTTTAAATACTTTAAGACGCGAGCGTATCCCAGTCTCTATTTATCTGGTGAACGGTATTAAATTGCAGGGACAAATCGAGTCTTTTGATCAATTTGTGATCCTTCTGAAAAACACAGTCAGCCAAATGGTGTATAAACATGCCATTTCTACTGTAGTCCCAGCTCGTGCTGTCAATACTATGGCTAGCCATGGTACTGGTACAGGCGAAATGGACGAGATGGAATAATCGGGAATTCTTAAGCTTGTTTGACAGCGAAATGGTGGCCGAGCAAGCAATCCTTGTGCATATCTATCTTTCACAAGACAGTGCCAGTGAAGATTTGCAGGAACTGGAGATGCTTGTGTCGTCGGCTGGAGTTGAATCACGTGCTGTGATGACTGCCAACCGTAGTACGATCGATGCTAAGTTTTTTCTTGGCAGTGGCAAAGCGGCAGAACTAGCGCAAGCTGTCGCTGAGCTACAAGTTGATCTGATTATTTTTAATCATTCTTTAACCCCGGCTCAAACCCGTAACCTGGAACTGCTTTGTCAGTGCCGGGTTATTGATCGTACCACTCTGATCCTGGATATTTTTGCCCAGCGTGCCCGCAGTTACGAAGGTAAATTGCAGGTCGAACTGGCACAGCTGAAGCATTTGTCGTCGCGTTTAGTACGTGGCTGGGACAACGCTGAGCGGCAAAAAGGCGGCATTGGTATGAGAGGTCCGGGTGAAACCCGTCTCGAAACCGACAGGCGTTTACTGCGGGATAAAATAACGGCTTTATTAGTGAAGCTGGATAAAGTCAGTAAGCAACGTGAACAGGGTCGTAAAGCCCGGCAACGTGCTGAAATTCCTGTGGTGTCCTTAGTGGGTTATACCAACGCCGGTAAATCTACCTTATTTAATCGCCTGACCAGTGCGGATGTGTATGCAGCCGATCAGCTGTTTGCAACCTTAGACCCAACACTGAGGCAAGTGAAACTGCCTGAGTTTGGTTCTATTATCTTCGCTGATACCGTTGGTTTTATCCGGCATTTGCCTCATGACTTAGTCGCAGCTTTTAAATCCACTTTGCAGGAAAGCCGTGATGCGGACTTGCAACTGCATGTGATTGATGTGGCCGATCAGCGTATGGCGGACAATATCAAACAAGTGCAGCTGGTGTTGCATGAAATTGACGCCGATCAGGTACCCCAGTTACTGGTGTTTAATAAAATTGACCAGACTGAGCAAGAAGCCCGTATAGAATACAATGAACAGGCAGAACCTATAGCTGTATACATTTCAGCGAAGCAGGGGGGGGGAATTGAGTTACTGCTGCAGGTGATCCGTGAACGACTGGCGGATGACTATATGCAACTGGATTTAAAACTCCCTGCGGACGCGGCTATGTGGCGGGCTCGTTTACACGAACTCTCTGCGGTTCAGACCGAATCTTTTACTGATCTGGGTGAAACTCAGGTCAGAATCGCCTTATCAAAAGCTGAATGGGCGCGTTTACTGAAACAAAGTGACGGACTGTTACAAAACTATATTGTCAGCTTTTAGTTTTTTATCGTCAGTACTCAGCTTTTTTTGGTACATTAGTTTCAATATCACAACTAGAGATGGAGTGAAGCATGGCTTGGAACGAGCCGGGCAAGAATGGCAAAGACAACGACCCTTGGAAGCAAGGTGGTCGTGATCAGGGCCCGCCCGATTTAGATGAAGTCTTCCGTAACTTAAGTAAAAAGTTCGGTGGTATCTTTGGTGGCAATAAAAACACCAGCAACAGCAGCAATAACAGTGGTGGTTCAGCCGCATTGGTATTGATTTTGGTGGTTGCTTTACTGGTCTGGGCCTTTAGTGGTTTTTACACCATTAAAGAATCAGAACGGGGTTTGATCTTACGTTTTGGTCAGTATCACTCTGAAGTGATGCCTGGTATCCACTGGAAACCGACTTTTATCGATACAGTCACTCCGGTTGATGTCACCAGCGTTCGCTCATTACGTACCGATGGTTTTATGCTGACTCAGGATCAAAACCTGGTACGTGTGACTTTCGAGATCCAGTATCGTGTGTTTGATGCCCGCGCTTACAAGTTCTCTGTGGTTGATGCCGACAGCAGCTTACGTGAAGCAACAGATGCAGCCTTACGTTATGTGGTAGGTCACTCCATTATGGATGACGTACTGACCAAAGGCCGTGAAGTGATTCGTCAGAACACCAGAACTGAGTTAGAGCAAATTATCTCTCCTTATGCCATGGGTTTAGAGTTAGTTGATGTCAACTTCCGTGATGCCCGTCCACCAGAAGAAGTGAAAGAAGCTTTTGATGATGCGATAGCGGCGCAGGAAGATGAACAACGTTATATCCGTGAAGCTGAAGCTTATGCCCGTGAAATTGAACCGCGTGCCCGTGGTCAGGTGAACCGCATGATGCAGGAAGCGGAAGCCTATAAGCAGCAAACGCTGTTAAAAGCACAAGGTGAAGTTGCTCGTTTCGAGAAACTGTTACCTGAATATCTTGCTGCACCACAAGTGACCCGTGACCGTATGTACTTAGAGACCATGGAGCAGGTCTACCGCAACAGCTCTAAAGTGCTGGTTGATGTGAAAAACGGTAATAACATTATGTATTTACCTTTGGACAAAATGATCAATAACGGTGGCGATACCAAAGCCCCTGCAGTGAATCCATTAGCGCCAAATAGCAGAACTAATAGCAGCGATGGCAGAACTCCGGATCTGCGCCCTGAAGTAAGTCGTGCTGACAGCACCAGAACTGGCAGAGGTTAAGTGATGAAAAATTTAGTATTAGCCTTAATTGCTATCCTGGGTATTGTGGCTGTGTCTTCAGTCTTTGTTATCCCTGAAGGCGAACGCGGTATTGTGATCCGTTTTGGTAAAATTCAGCGTGATGACGCTGAAGCTGTTCAGGTGTTTGAACCCGGCCTGCATTTCAAAATGCCATTGATTGAAAACGTTCGCAAGCTCGATGCGCGTATCCAAACCTTAGCCGACCCTTCGTCAGACCGTTTTGTCACAGCTGAGAAAAAAGACTTATTGGTCGATAGTTATGTGAAATGGCGTATTGCCGACTTTGGTAAGTATTTTTTATCCACTGGCGGTAATTTGTCTCAGGCTGAAGTGCTGTTAAAGCAGTACATCAACAACGGTTTACGGACTGAGTTTGGTAGCCGTACCATTCAGGAGATTGTATCTGGTGAGCGTACTCAGCTGATGCAACGTGCCATGGAACAAGCTGCTGCTGGTTCAAAAGAGTTAGGTATTGATATCCTTGACGTTCGTGTAAAGAAAATCAATTTACCTGATGAAATCAGCAACTCAATTTTCCAGCGTATGCGTGCTGAACGTACTGCTGTGGCAAAAGAGCACCGTAGCCGTGGTATGGAACAGTCTGAAATCATCAAAGCTGATGTGGATGCCCGTGTGACTATCATGGTGGCCGACGCTGAGCGTAACTCCCGTACTGTGCGTGGTGAAGGTGATGCTTCTGCTGCTAAAGTTTATGCAGACGTGTATAGCAAAAACGGGGAATTCTACAGTTTCGTTCGTAGTTTAGAAGCTTATAAAAACAGCTTCCAAAACCAAAACGACGTGATGGTGATCCAGCCAGACAACGATTTCTTCAAATACATGAAGTCAGACAAAGTGCAAAACTAAGCTGACAACAGCGCTGTTTTTCATGCAATAAAAGGCCCTGTCGGGCCTTTTTCTTTTATAGGACTTTCGGTTACTCTGCCTGTGTCTTTCGTAAGGATCTTCCTATGTATCAGCAGTTTTATCAGCACTTTTTAAAAGCCAACCCGGGTAAACAACATTTTGCCTGTCATTCCCACCATTATTGGCCTGATGTAACCCGTGACGCTACGTTGGTCTACTGGGACGATACCGCTTGCTTAGTAGACGATAAATGGGATTTGGTGTTTGGTGAAAAGGTGCCTGCAGTACAACAACATATAGCCCGCATTTTAAAGTTACCTGAAGCTGCGCAAATTGCATTTGCACCTAATACCCATGAATTTGTTATGCGTTTATTAAGCTGCTTTGACTGGTCCAAACCTTTGACAGTAGTCACCACAGACAGCGAGTTTCATAGTTTTCATCGTCAAATGAATCGTTTATCTGAGCTGGATACTATCAATGTTATTCGGGTGCCAACTGAACCTTTTGCTACTTTTCCACAGCGATTAGAAGCCGCAGTTGCAGCTCAGCCTGTGGATCTGGTGTTTTTCAGTCAGGTGTTTTTTAACTCTGGTGTTGGTATTAAAGACTTAACTGCATTGGTACAGGCGCTGGATAAAATCACAGACGCTATGATAGTGGTCGATGGTTATCATGGTTTTATGGCGGTGCCGACTGATTTATCTGCGATAGCAGAGCGGGTTTTTTATCTGGCGGGTAGTTATAAATATGCACAGGGTGGGGAAGGTTGTTGTTTTCTGGCTGTACCACAAGGCAGCGAGCACAGACCTATCTATACCGGCTGGTTTGCCGAATTTGGTGAACTGGCAAGCGCTAAACAAGGGCAGGTGCAGTACGCCAACAACGGCTATCGTTTTGCCGGTGCTACTATGGATTGTTCGGCTTTGTACCGGGTGTTGGCTGTATTTGATTTGTATCAACAGCAAGGCCTTAGCGTCGAAAAAGTGCAGGCCTATATCCAAAGCCTACAGCACGCGTTCCTCGCCATATTAGATGAAATACAGCACCCGCTATTAAATCGTACTCATCTGTTGGACAAACAAAACCAGCAACAAGGCCAGTTTTTAACGTTTCGTTTTGCCGCCGAAGAGGTGGCGCGTATTGCTGCTGCATTAAAACAGCAGGGCATTATGACGGATTATCGGGGAGACAGGCTACGCTTTGGTTTTGCTTTGTACCACAATGCCGCAGATTACAACTTAAGTTGCCTGAAGGATATTCGCTAAATGGCCGATTATTGGTGGGCTGCTTTAGGGCTGGTGTTGATCATTGAAGGCCTGGGACCGATGTTATTTCCAAATAAATGGCGCTCTTATCTGCAAAAAATCGCAGAACAGCCCACAGCCCAAATGCAGCAAGTGGGGGGAATACTGGTCGTAGCCGGTGTTTTGCTGCTATTTTTCTTCGCCTCTTAGCTATTTTTGTCCCTCTTAGTTGTTGAAAAAGAACCAGAAAGAAAATATCTGGTTTTTTTTTCTTAATCGCGCTGAACTTTGGTTGTTAATTTGGTAGAATCCCCGCCTAATTTTTCTCCATGATGTAGGAACCATGGCCAAAAACGTTGTCGTACTCGGAACCCAATGGGGTGACGAAGGAAAAGGAAAAATCGTTGACTTGTTAACTGACAAGGCAAGCTATGTGGTGCGCTATCAAGGCGGCCATAATGCCGGTCATACGTTAGTAATAGACGGTGAAAAAACGGTATTACATTTGATCCCATCAGGTGTTTTACGTGCAAACGTAAAATGTGTGATCGGTAACGGTGTAGTGTTATCCCCTGAAGCTTTATTAAAAGAGATGGCCATGCTGGAACAAAAAGGTGTTCCGGTGAAAGAGCGTCTGTTGTTGAGCGAAGCTTGTCCGTTAATCCTGCCTTTCCATGTGGCTTTGGATAAAGCGCGCGAAGTAGCCCGTGGCGATAAGCCAATTGGTACTACAGGTCGTGGCATTGGTCCAGCCTATGAAGACAAAGTAGCGCGTCGTGGTCTGCGTGTAGGTGATCTGTTTAATCCTGAATTATTTGCCGAAAAGCTGAAAGTTCTGATGGATTTACATAACTTCACTTTAACTCAGTACTACAAAGTGGATGCAATCGACTTCCAAACTACTTTAGACAACGCTTTAGCTATAGCTGACGTGTTAAAGCCTATGGTAGTAGACGTAACCGATTTACTGGATAAAGCCCGTAAAGCCGGTAAAGAAATCATGTTTGAAGGTGCCCAGGGTACTTTATTAGACATTGACCACGGTACTTACCCGTACGTGACTTCGTCTAACACAACAGCTGGTGGCGTAGCTACCGGTGCTGGTTTTGGCCCACGTTACTTAGACTATGTGTTAGGTATTGTGAAAGCTTATACCACTCGTGTTGGTTCAGGCCCGTTCCCAACAGAACTGGGTTGTGAAATCGGTGAACATTTAGGTGTCAAAGGCCATGAATTTGGCGCAACCACTGGCCGTAAACGCCGTTGTGGTTGGTTTGATGCTGTTGCAGTGAAACGTGCTGTGCAGTTAAACAGTATCTCTGGATTCTGCTTAACTAAGCTCGACGTTTTAGATGGCTTAGATGTCGTCAAAATTTGTATTGGCTATAAAGCAGCTGACGGTTCTATCACTGACGTGCCTCCAATGGCAGCTGAAGGTTATGAAATCGTCACTCCGGTATTTGAAGAAATGCCGGGCTGGACTCAAAGCACTTTTGGTGTCCAGAAGCTGGAAGACTTACCAGTAGAAGCTCGCAACTACATTACTCGTCTGGAACAGATCACTGGTGTACCTATTGATATTATTTCAACAGGCCCGGATCGTATTCAGACCATCACGCTGCGTCATCCATTTGCCGTTTAATCACGGTAAATAGAAAAAAACGCTGCCATGTGCAGCGTTTTTTTATCCTCGTCGTACTTACTGCCGCAGCGTTGTTGACTTCACGTCCTCGCCCCAGTCACATAGGACTACTATGCTCCTGGGGACTAGAACTCTTGTCGCCTAGCTGCAACAGCAATTACTTAGAGGATTGCATCCATGATGGCCCTTGTGTCGTTGGCTATTTTGCGCTGCGAACTAAACAGGATATGCTGGTGTCAGAACACTGTCTTTTGTGATGGCCTGATTTTTGTATGTTTTTTATCTATCAGTGTATAAATATCGATGGCCCGGGGTAACTATGAAGTTTTGTTTTTTAGCCTTAAGTTCAGTTCTTGTGCTGCTTAACTTGCCTGTCAAAGCGCAGGAAGTGGCAGTAGTACAGCTTTATACTCAGGACGAACTGCTGGATTTAATTAAACAAAATGTACATTTACAGCGGGTGCAAAAAGACGAATGCCAACTGGTCAGTGATATCCAGGCCAGAGCCGATGTGATGAAAGTGCCGGCTTATCAGTTTTTATATGGCGATATGCTGGCCTTTGGCGTCTGTGTGAAAAAAGATGTCGAACGGGGCTGGGATTTAATGCAACAAGCTGCGTCTCAGGGCTTACCTGAAGCGCTGGAGCAAGTAGGGCGTTATTATCATACGGGCCGTTTTGTTCAGCAGGACAACAGCAAAGCTGTGGTATATCTACGTGAAGCTGCAGGTTTAGGCAATTTAAAAGCGCAGATGCGTTTTGCCCAAATGCTGATTAAAGGCGACGCCAGTCCTTTGGATATGGAAGATTGTTACCGTTGGCTGCATCACTCTGTGATCGCCGACACAAAAACGCACCAAGAGGTGCAACAGCTGTTAGCTCAGCTGGCGAATAAAATGCCGGGTGCTGCGCTAACGAGGGCCAAAAGGCCATTGTAGTGAAAAATTCACCTGCGACTGCTACACTGCAGGCTGAATTAGTGAAAAAGAGAAAACATGACGGTCAAAGATCCGCATCTTGCGCGTGAGCAAGAAAAATATGAAAACCCCATCCCTAGTCGGGAATTTATCCTCGAACACTTAAAGCAGCGGCAACAACCTGCCTACTTTGAAGAGTTGGCCGCTGAATTAAAGCTGACAGACGATGAAGCGATGTTTGCGCTGAAAAAACGTCTGCGCGCCATGGAACGTGACGGCCAGTTGCTGTTTAACAAAAGCAAACGCTATGGTCTGGTCGACGACCTGGATTTAGTTAAAGGTACTGTGTTAGGACACCGCGATGGTTTTGGCTTTTTAAAGCTGGAACAAGGTGGTCCAGACTGGTTTATTCCTAACTTTGAAATGAAACGTCTGCTGCATGGCGACGTGGTGCTGGCATCGAAAAGCGATTTTGCCAGCCGTGACAAAGTGGAAGCCCGTATAGTCCGCATTTTAGAAGCCCGTAATGAACCTATAGTTGGCCGTTACTTTAAAGATTTTGCTTTAGGTGTTGTGGTACCAGATGATCCACGTCTGAGCCAGGACATTGTGATACCACCAGGTGAAGAAGGCGCAGCGCGTCATGGTCAGGTGGTATTGGTTGAAATCAGCCAGCGTCCAAGCAAAAGAGTCAATGCGGTAGGTAAAGTGATTGAAGTGCTGGGCGAACATATGGCGCCTGGTATGGAAATCGAAATCGCTATTCGTAACCACCAGATCCCCCACGAGTTTTCTAAAGCTGTTGAACAGCAAGTGGCGGGTTATGGCACCGAAGTACCAGTAGAAGCCAAAGCTGGCCGTGTTGATTTAACTCAATTGGGTTTAATCACCATAGATGGTGAAGATGCCCGGGACTTCGATGACGCGGTTTACTGTGAACGCAAAGTCGATGGTGGCTGGCATTTATGGGTCGCTATAGCGGACGTAAGTGCTTATGTACTGCCTGATACTCCGCTGGATAAAGAAGCGCTGGAACGTGGTAACTCGGTGTATTTCCCGGACCATGTAGTTCCTATGCTGCCTGAAGTGTTATCCAACGGTTTATGTTCACTGAACCCACATACAGACCGGCTTTGTTTTGTTGCTGAAATGCATATCAGCAAACAAGGCAAGCTGGATGGTTATCAGTTTTATGAAGCCGTGATGCACTCCAGTGCACGTCTGACGTACAACAAGGTTCACGCCATTTTAGAAGGTGATCCGAAGTTACGTCAGCAATACGAAGCCAACTTAACCAATATCGATAACCTGTATTCGCTGTATAAACAAATGGCGAAAGTACGGGCCGAGCGTGGTGCTATTGAATTTGAAACGGTCGAAACCCGTTTTATCTTTAACAGCCATCGTAAAATTGAACAGATAGTGCCAATTCACCGTAACGAAGCGCATAAGATCATTGAAGAATGTATGATTTTAGCCAACGTTTCAGCCGCTAAGCTGATTGAAAAACATGAAGCTTTTGCCTTGTTCCGTGTGCATGAGCGCCCGGATGGTGATCGTTTTGCCAACTTCAGACGTTTCCTTGCCGAATTAGGTATTGAAGCCAATCTGCCGGTAGAGCCAACACCTTTGGATCTGATGCTGACTTTGCAAAAACTGCAGGACAGACCTGATAAAGAGCTGATTGAAACTACGATGCTGCGTTCAATGAAGCAGGCTGTGTATCAGGGCGACAACTTAGGTCACTTTGGTCTGGCGTTAGAAGCTTATGCGCACTTTACCTCGCCTATTCGTCGTTATCCGGATCTGGTGTTGCACCGTGCTATTAAAGCTATTTTGCAAACTCAGGGTCAGAAAGTGACTGGGCCTAAAGGCTACACTGAAAAACAAATTCACCCTTTGGGTGAACAATGTTCGATGACGGAGCGCCGTGCTGACGATGCAACCCGTGAAGTAGCAGACTGGCTGAAATGTGAGTATATGCAGGATCACATTGGCGACAGCTTCAAAGGTGTGGTGTCTACCGTCACTAACTTTGGTTTGTTTGTCCGTATTAGCGACTTGTATATCGAAGGTTTAGTGCATGTCACCTCGTTGCAAAACGACTATTACCACTTTGATACTGAACGTCAGGTGCTGAAAGGTGAGCATAGCAATGTGCAGTACCGTATGGGCGATCTGATTGAAGTCAAAGTGTTGGCGGTGAACCTGGAAGCGCGCAAAATTGATTTAGGCATAGTGGGCATGGAAAAACGCACTACGTCCAATCGCAAAGTCAGCGCCAGTAAAAAAGCAGCAATGACACCAGCGGAAGAAAAAGCCTCGATGCGCAAAAAAGGCGCCCGTAAAGCCGGTGTTGAGCAAACAGCTCCGGGTAACGCGGGTAGAAAGCCAGCAGGTAAAAAGCCTGCAGCGAAAAAGCCAGCGGGAAGCAAACCATCGGCAAAAAGTCCTGCAGCGAAAAGCCCTGCAGGTCCAAGGCCAGGTAAAGCACCGCGTAAGCGTAAGTAGCAAAAGCAATAGGCTGGTGTTTTTGCTACACTAGCCGACAGTTAAACTGAGCCCGGTGTTGCCGGGCTCGGTCATTTTTAAAGAGGTTGCGATGAGCGCAGATTTTGTATTTGGTATTCATGCGGTAAGTGCGTTATTTGAACGTGCGCCGGAAGATGTTCTTGAACTTTTTATCTTAAAAGACAAAGACGATCAGCGTTTACAGCCGTTGCTGAAATTCGCCCGTGATTTTGGCGTCTCAGTGCAGTACTGCAACCGCCGAGCTTTAGATGAAAAGGTCAATGGTGCGCAGCATCAGGGCGTGGTGGCAAGAGCCCGCGCTCAGCAAACCGGCACCGAACAGGATTTAGCCCGTATTATCGCTGAGCAATCCAGTCCTTTTATTCTGATTTTAGATGGCATTACCGACCCACATAACTTAGGTGCTATTTTACGTAGTGCTGATGCGGCTGGAGTGCATGCAGTGGTCGCTCCTAAAGACCGTTCAGTCAAAGTGACTCCTGTGGTGCGTAAAGTGGCTTGTGGTGCTGCTGAAGTAGTGCCTTTTATTACGGTGACTAACTTAGCCCGCACTATTCGTGAGTTAAAAGACGCTGGTATTTGGGTGGTAGGTGCTGCCGGTGAAACCGACACCACTATTTATCAAACCAAGCTGAATGGCCCTCTGGCAATAGCTTTAGGCGCTGAAGGAGATGGTTTACGCCGTCTGACCCGAGAGCATTGTGATTCGCTGATGAAGATCCCAATGTTTGGTTCAGTCTCGAGCTTAAACGTATCGGTCGCAACTGGTATCTGCTTATTTGAAGCTGTGCGTCAGCGCCAGTAAAAAAATGGGGTCAGATCACATTGTTAACCGTTAACAATGTGATCTGACCCCATTGTTAGTTTTACCCTTGACTTAAAAGGGCTGGGTCTAATAACTTCTCTAACTCTGCTCTGCTGTAACTGGTTTGTTCCACTGCGACATCAATCACAGGTCGTTTTTCTTTGTACGCCTGCTTGGCAATATCTGCTGCTTTTAAATACCCAATCAATGGATTGAGTGCAGTCACCAGAATAGGGTTACGCGACAAAGCTTCATCAATCTTGTCTTTTTGCACAGTAAAACCCGCTATGGCTTTTTCGCCTAAGGCAGAGCTTGCTGAACTTAACAGCTCCAGACTTTGTAAGATGTTATGGGCTATGACGGGCAACATCACATTCAGCTCAAAGTTGCCCGACTGCCCAGCCACTGTAATAGTGGCATCGTTGCCAATCACCTGAGCCGCCACCATAGCCACAGCCTCAGGGATCACCGGATTGACTTTGCCTGGCATAATGGAAGAGCCGGGTTGCAGCGCAGGCAGGGCTATTTCGCCTAAACCTGCTAAAGGGCCAGAGTTCATCCAGCGTAAGTCATTGGCGATTTTCATTAAAGCCACAGCCAGCACTTTGGTCGCACCTGATAAAGCCACAATAGAGTCTTGCGAGCCTAAACTTAAAAAGAAGTTGGAGCTGGGTCTGAATTTTAAACCTGTCTGGTCGCTTAGCTTCTGACAAAACAAGGCAGCAAAATCCGGATGGGCATTAATACCAGTACCCACAGCTGTGCCGCCCTGAGCTAAAGCTAATACCTGTTGCTGGGCAAACTCCAGTTGCTGCCGTGCATGGGCAATTTGGGCCTGCCAGCCGGATAACACCTGAGCAAAAGTCACAGGCATCGCATCCATTAAATGAGTGCGGCCAGTTTTGACGATATGCCCAACCTCTTGAGCTTTAGTGGCTATCACAGCTTCAAGCCTGACCAGCGTCTCAATTAACTGATTATTGGCAACAGCAGCACTTAAATGAATAGCGGTTGGGATCACATCATTGCTGCTTTGGCCCAGATTAATATGATCGTTAGGGCTAATAGCCAGGCCTGAACTTTTGCCGGATAAGGTCGCCAGTACTTCATTCACATTCATATTGGTGCTGGTGCCAGAGCCCGTCTGAAACAGGTCGATAGGGTAGTGCGCCATATCCAGCCCGAGCAGTTGTTGCTCTGCAGCAGAATTGATCGCCGAAGCAATCTGTGGTTCCAGTAATTTCAGCTCAAGATTGGCGGCCGCTGCAGCTTGTTTAACTCTAAGTACAGCTTTAATAAAAGCCGGAGGCATCGTCAACTGACTGATTTGAAAGTTATCCAAAGCCCGTTGCGTTTGCGCCTGATACAAGGCCTCTGCCGGCAATTGTACTTCACCCATACTGTCGCGTTCTATTCTGAAACTCATGGCTTTACTCCTGTATATTTCTTGCTCAATTGGAAATGTTATGGGGGCTTTTCCGTAAAATAGCAATATCCCCGGAAAATTCACGCTATAGCCTGATAAAAATCAGTGTTGCTGCTTGTTTTAGCATCAAGAAACCCCTAGAATACCGCCCCTTCGGCCATCCAGAACGTTCCTTGCCTCTATGCGAGTCTGGCCGAGCTCACCCGAGGCTAACTAACCGTAAGGAGCTACAATGCGTCATTACGAAATCGTGTTTATGGTTCACCCAGATCAAAGTGAACAAGTTCCAGGAATGATCGAGCGTTACACTGGCGCGATCAAAGAAGCTGGTGGTTCAATTCACCGCTTAGAAGACTGGGGCCGTCGTCAATTAGCTTATCCAATCGAAAAGCTGCACAAAGCTCACTATGTTCTGATGAACGTAGAAGCGCCACAGGCAGTAATTGACGAGCTGGAAACTAACTTCCGCTTCAACGACGCTGTATTGCGTAACCTGATCATGCGCACTAACACTGCCGTGACTGAGCCATCACCAATGGCCAAGGTACGTGACGAACGTCGTGACCGTGCTCCTCGTGATTCAGATGAGCTGGTAGCAAACGACGAGTAATTTGCAGATGGACAATAGCCTGGTTGTGACTGGCACTATATGCCGTCAGGTCGACCACAGCGAAAGTCCGGCCGGTATTCCTCACAGTTATTTAGTGATTGAGCACCAATCGGTGCAGCAGGAAGCCGGTTTTAACCGTCAGGTTTATGTCAGACTACAAGTAGTCTGTGCAGGGGCCGGGTTAGCGCAACAAACTCACAATTTGAAACTGGGAAACAAAGTTCGGGTGACAGGTTTTTTAAACCGGCATCAGAGCCGCAGCGGTCAGTCTAAACTGGTGTTGCATGCCCAACAGATTGAAATATTAAGTTAGGAGAAGTTTCATGGCTCGTTATTTCCGTCGCCGTAAATTCTGCCGTTTCTCTGCAGAAGGCGTGATTGAGATCGATTACAAAGATACAGCTACGTTAAAAAATTATGTCACTGAAAGTGGCAAAATTGTCCCAAGCCGTATCACTGGTACCAGCGCTAAGTATCAACGTCAATTAGCTCGCGCTATCAAACGCGCCCGCTACCTGGCCTTGTTACCATACAGCGATTCACATAGCTAACAGCGACTGGTTAAACCGTATACAGAGAGGGTATTACAATGGAAATTATTCTGTTGGACAAAGTTGCTAACCTTGGTGGTTTAGGCGACAACGTAACTGTTAAATCTGGTTATGCTCGTAACTTCTTATTCCCACAGGGAAAAGCAGTTCCAGCTACCAAAGCTAACATCGAAAAATTTGAACAGCGTCGTGCTGAGTTAGAAGCCAAACTGGCTGAAACTTTAGCAACTTCTCAAGCTCGCGCTGAGAAGATCGCTGCTCTGGCTGAAGTAACAGTTGCTTCTAAAGCTGGTGACGAAGGCAAATTGTTCGGTTCAGTTGGTACACGTGATATCGCTGATGCTATCACTGCTGCAGGTGTTGCAGTAACGAAAGCAGAAGTGAAGTTACCTAACGGTACTATCCGTGAAACTGGCGAATTCAACATCGCACTGCAGTTACACGCAGAAGTAACAGCTACTATCAAAGTAGTAGTGGTTGCTGAGGCTTAATAAGCCTTTTGGGCACACAGTTTTGTGTGCCCAATCCCTTCCCGCTTTACCTTCGCTTTGCACTAAAAAAATTCCGCTTTACTGATTTTTCCAAACCTTGATACATGCTTTAATGGTAGGCTATCGCTCCCATGCAGAGCTGTTATACCTTGGGTATACAAGCCTGTCGCAATTTCTAGAATTTCTGGTGTTATGGACAATAAGCAAAGAGATAAACAAGTCGCTGCGGTAAAAATGCCGCCACATTCCATTGAAGCCGAGCAATCTGTCTTAGGCGGCTTAATGCTGGACAATGATGCCTGGGACAAAGTCTCGGAAAAGGTGGTGGAGCAGGACTTCTATTTACGTTCACACCGCTTTATTTTTTCCGCCATGTCGCGGGTGGCTGAAGCTAACCAGCCGATCGACTTAATTACTGTTTCTGAAACCTTAGAACGTAGTCAGCAATTAGCTGATGTGGGTGGTTTTGCTTATTTAGGTGAAATTGCCAAAAATACCCCAAGTGCTGCCAATATTCTGGCTTATGCCGACATAGTGCGTGAGCGCGCCGTGGTGCGGGATATGATTTCAGTAGCGCATGATATTGCCGATGCTGGCTACGACCCACAAGGCCGTAACAGTGCTGAGCTTTTGGACTTCGCTGAGACTAAAGTATTTAAAATTGCTGAGCAGCGCGCCAACTCGAATGAAGGCCCTGAGCCTATCAACAGTATTCTTTCGAAAACCATAGATAAAATAGACGAGCTGTTCCGTAACCCAAGCGCTGGTGGTTTAACCGGTGTATCAACGGGTTATATGGATCTGGATAAAATGACCAACGGTATGCAGCCGTCGGATCTGATCATAGTGGCAGCCCGTCCTTCTATGGGTAAAACCACTTTTGCGATGAACCTCTGTGAACATGCCGCCATTACCAGCGACAAACCCGTGCTTATTTTCAGCTTAGAGATGCCGTCCGAACAAATTATGATGAGGATGCTGGCGTCTTTAGGCCGTATTGACCAAACCAAAGTGCGGACAGGTCAGTTGGACGACGAAGATTGGGCGCGTTTATCCTCAGCCATCGAACTTCTGAACAGCAAAGGCAAAATGTATATCGATGACGCCTCGGGCTTAACACCTACTGAAGTCCGTTCCCGTGCCCGTCGTGTGGCCCGTGAACATGGTGGTCTGAGCATGATCATGGTCGACTACCTGCAGCTGATGACAGTGCCTGGCTTATCGGAAAACCGGACTTTAGAAATCGCCGAAATTTCGCGTTCACTCAAAGCGTTAGCCAAAGAGTTAAAAGTGCCTGTGGTTGCCTTATCGCAGCTAAACCGTAGTTTGGAACAACGGGCCGACAAACGCCCTGTGAACTCCGACTTAAGGGAATCCGGTTCTATTGAGCAGGATGCTGACTTAATTATGTTTATCTACCGTGATGAGGTTTATCACGACGACAGCCCGGATAAAGGCACGGCCGAAGTTATTATAGGTAAACAGCGTAACGGCCCTATAGGACGTATTCGCCTGACCTTCCATGGCCGCTATTCACGTTTTGACAACTACGCAGGTACTGCCCGTTTTGAGGACGAGTATTAATGAGTCGTCGTCCACAGGCCCGCATTGATTTAGCGGCCTTATTGCATAATTTACAACAAGTCCGTGCTGCAGCCCCGAATAGCAAAGTGCTGGCGGTATTAAAAGCCAATGCCTATGGCCATGGTTTATTGAAAGTGGCCGAACAGCTAAAAGATGCCAGTGCTTTTGGTGTGGCCCGTATCGATGAAGCCTTGATGCTGCGCGCTGGTGGCATAGTCAAACCTATAGTACTGCTGGAAGGTTTTTTCCATGCTGACGAACTACCACAAGTGGTTGCCAGTAACTTGCAGGTCGTAGTGCATCATCCAAGTCAGGTTGAGGCACTAGTTGCAGCTGAATTGGATTCACCTGTGCATGTCTGGCTGAAAATGGACAGTGGTATGCACCGCTTAGGCTTATTGCCGGAGCAGTTTCTGCAGGCTTATCAGCAGTTGTGTCAAAGCCCGAATGTGATCCAGCCGATGCGGCTGATGACGCATTTTGCCAGCGCTGATGAACTGATGGTTGATAGCACCCAACAACAGATCGATCTCTTTATGAAAACTGTTGAAGGTTTGGCAGGCGAGCTTTGCCTGGCCAATTCTGCCGGCACTTTGGCCTGGCCACAAAGCCATGGTCATTGGATCCGTCCTGGTTTAGCTTTATATGGTGTTTCGCCAATGGAGCTGGGCAGAGCAGAGCAGCATCAGTTAAAAGCTGTGATGAGCTTTAGCAGCAGCGTGATTGCAGTGCGTGATGTGAAGCAAGGCGACAAAGTGGGGTACGGTGGTACCTGGACTGCGCCTGCTGATACCCGCCTGGCAGTTGTAGCTGTTGGTTATGGTGATGGTTATCCAAGAGCGGCCAGCAATGGCTGTCCTGTACTGATTAAAGGTGAGCGGTATCCTATTGTTGGTCGTGTCTCTATGGATATGACGACAGTAGATATTGGCAATGCTGATGTGCAGATTGGTGACGAAGTGCTGTTATGGGGCGCTAATTTGCCGGTCGAAGAAATTGCAGAGCAGGTGCAGACTATTCCTTACGAGTTGCTATGCAATATCACCAGCAGGGTCGAATTCCGCTATCTGGAATGAAATTGGGGTCAGATCACATTATTGGTCTGGCCAATAATGTGATCTGACCCCGTTAATTATTCGTCGAAGCTGACTTCAATAAATACTTTGCCGAAGTCTGAATCAAATGGCATCAGAATTTTCGCACCAGTGGTTTTATGAGTGATGGTGTGGCCTTTACCTGATACGACAACAGGGGTCGCCATACTGAATTCATGGCCTTTTTCACCCAAAATACGTTTAGCGCCACCAGTGACCATATTAGTGATTTCACCCACCATATCGGTGACGTCTTCATTAATTTTGTCAGGCCGTTCACCTAACATTCTGGACATGATTTCCAGCGCTAAAGATTCTTCAAAAGTGACTGAGAACGACCCTTTAGTGGTTGGGCCTATCATACCAATCAAACCTGATACTTCACCGCGAGCCTGTTCGTCTTTCTTTAATCGTGGCTGTCCTGGCACAATTTTAGTATTGGCCATGGTACCTAACACATTGACTAACGAAGAGAGAAACGGATTTACATACTCAACATTCATTTAATTAGCCTGTTCGGAGTCTGGACCTGATTGCATTGCCAACTTCAAGATTAGGTGGCTATGTTGTATAACACAAGTCTAGCTTATTGTTTTGGTATGAATTTTTCTAAATTATTTACAATTTTATGCTGTTCTGGTCACTAAAATAGCCAGTGTGACCAGAAGGCGTCAAGCGGATTCAGTCGTTTGACGCTTTTTTCAGACAGCTTTGGCAACTTCCATGAGCTTCCACAGTTTGTCTTTGAATTAAAAAGCCTTTTTCTGAGGCTAATTTAACAAATTCCTGCTGTAACGGGGACGAATGTAATTCTTCCACATGACCACACTGATCACAGATTAGTAACTGCGCCGGGTGATGCTGTTCAAAGTGATGGCAAAGCAAAAAAGCGTTGGTGGATTCAATTTTATGAATAAAACCCTGTTCTGTCAGAAAATCTAAAGCCCGATAAATAGTGGCAGGTTTAGCCGCTGGCTCACTGGCTTTTAATTGTTCCAGTAATTCATATGCACCAATACCACCGTGTGTGTCCGCCAATAAACGAAACACTTTTTCACGAATTGTGGTAAAGCGCGCACCATTCACATCACAAATATGGCGGGCCCTGGTGACCAAAGATTCAATCGACATAACTCAGCTCACTCTCGTAGCAATGGCGGCAGTTTATCACATAAGTTTGTCCGCTCCAGCTTTTGAGTGGGGATTTCCTGATACAAAACAGAAGTTAAGAGTTTATCCGGCTGGAATTAGTCCATTTGGGATCTGTTGGTATTTTTTTGTTTTATGTCTTGTCGTTAATTTATGGTTAATGGAGCTCTTGTTATTATGTGCTAAGGCAACTAACATGCCGCGCGCCCGAATTCAGCTTGTTACCAAAGGGTAACAAATGATTACAGTCAGCTCTGGGCACAAGCATAAACTAATGAGCAACTTTGCATGTTGAAACAGCGTCCCATGGTTAATCCGACAGTTATTCCAAAAATTATTCATTATGTTTGGGTGGGTAATTCACCAAAATCAGAATTGGCTTTGCGTTGTATTGCCAGTTGGAAAAAGTATTTGCCGGACTATCAAATCATTGAATGGAATAACGAACGTCTTGCAACCCTGAACAACCGTTATGCCCATGAAGCTTTTGCGGCAAAGAAATGGGCTTTTGTATCAGATTATCTGCGTCTTTATGCTTTGCACCAAATGGGCGGGTTTTATTTTGACACAGACTTAGAGTTGACTGCAGATTTAGACTCCTTCCGTCAGCATGGTTTTGTCACGGGTTTTGAAAGCTTTAAAGGCCGTACAGCGCCGGTTACAGCTATGATGGGAGCAGTTCCTGGTCATGCGATTGTCCAGCATTTGTTGAGTGCTTACGATACAAAATCATTTTATAAAGCAGATGGCTCAGAAGATTTAACACCAAATACCGGACTTATCAGCGATTTATTTGCCCGCGACTTTGGTTTGCATAAACCTTACCGTGGCGATCAGCTTTATCAGCTGTCAGCCGATGCCTATATTTATCCTAGCTATTACTTCTGTACACCAGAGGCAGGTAAAGAAAACTTCAGTATCCATCATTTTAACGGCTCCTGGTTTGAAGAATACAGCCGGAAATTGCTGGTGTATCTGGCAGGTTATCAATTACTGCGGTTAAAACGGAATAAAATCCGTACCGGCGAGTTGCCGTTAAAAAATGGTGAAAGAAAAATAGCACTTTTTGAGCTGAGTTCGCGTTACAGCTTGTTGCTGCTGAAATCTCAGGCCTGATCCCCACTAAAACTTGTTTTGTCTTGAGCTTTACGCTGAAATGCCTGGCCGTCTGGGGTATACTCGCGCGATTTTTCTACACTCTGTATTCATAACCTGTATTCAGAGCTGTAGAAAGCAGCAGATTAACCAGATGGCAGCCGTTTTATGATGAGTTCGACTACTTCCCCTTCAAAGCCTGTGATTATGGATCACCGTTTCAGCATTGCCCCTATGCTGGACTGGACGGACAAACATTGTCGCTATTTCCATCGGTTATTGTCTGAACATGCGGTGCTTTATACCGAGATGGTGACCACAGGCGCCATCATATATGGTCAGGGCGATTATCTGGCTTTTAATGAAGAAGAGCATCCTGTGGTAGTTCAGCTGGGTGGCTCTGATCCTAAAGATATGGCGCACAGTGCCAAGCTTTGCCAGGAAAGGGGTTACGACGCTATCAATATCAACGTAGGTTGCCCATCGGACAGAGTGCAAAACGGTATGTTTGGCGCTTGCCTGATGGCCAAACCTGAATTGGTCGCCGCTTGTATCCATGAAATGCGCTCTGTGGTGGATATTCCTGTCACAGTAAAAAGCCGTATAGGTATTGATGATCACGACAGCTATCAGTTTTTAGTGGATTTTGTTGGCACTATTGCAGACTCTGGCTGTAACCAGTTTATCGTGCATGCCCGTAAAGCCTGGTTGAGTGGTTTAAGCCCTAAAGAGAACCGCGAAATTCCGCCACTGGATTACGAACGGGTGTATCAGCTGAAAAAAGATTTCCCGCAGTTAGATATCTCCATCAATGGTGGCGTTAAAACACTGCAGGATTGCTTGATTCATTTGCAGCATGTGGATGGTGTAATGGTGGGCCGTGAGGCCTACAGCAACCCGTTGATGCTGGCGCAAATTGATGCAGCTATTTATAACAATCCACGGGCAGTGCCAACGCCGCATCAGGTGGTTGAGCTGATGTTGCCTTATATTGAGCGTCAAATGGCGCAGGGCGCGCGTTTCTGGCATATAGCACGGCATATGCTGGGCTTGTTTCAGGGCGTGCCAGGAGCCCGTTTATGGCGCCGGCATTTGAGTGAAATTGGCCACTTACCGACCAGTGGTCCACAAGTGATGCTGGACGCGCTGAAAAAGGTGCCCCAGCTTTAACAGTGTGAATATCAAATATTCAAAAAGTGGTGAATTTCACCACTTTTTTGTTTTTAGCCTTTTGGTGTTTTATTGGTAAATCGGTTGAATTTATTTTAAGTTCATAATTATCAATGGCTTAAAAATTAATTTCAGTATGGCACGCACCTTGAAATAGAGATAGTGAACTTCACTACTCATTAAGGAGCGCGACCATGAAAACACTTGCTACGTTAGTCCTTGTTACCGCTGCAGCTTTTGCTGCTACCCCATCAGTACAAGCCAATGAACTGAGCTTACCTTCAGTCAATACACAAGCTGTCAGCGCTTTTGCGGCTGAACTGATGAACCAGCAAATGGCTGAGTTAAAAGTTGCGATTGTGGAGCAAAGCCAAAAAGCTCTGGCCGAACTGGCAACCACTTTAGTGACCACCACCGAAACTGAAAAAGAAGCTGTAATCGCAGTAGCTAAGGTGGACTAAGGATGCTGAGCTTAACATTAGGGTTGTTGGGTCTGTTTTTATTGCCCGTAGTTAGTGTTGGCCTGGTGTCTGTGATATGGCATTGGTTATTACCGCCGTTCGATATTCCTGGCTCAACCCGGTTTTAAGTAGTACCGGGTTTTGTTTTTTTAAGTCCCTTTCTGCTTTCCTGTTTGCACCTGTCGATCCCTTTATATCTGCCAATTTTTAAACTCTTCTGTAGTGCCATCCTGCTGCATTTGCACGCCTGAATTTAGCCATAATTGCCTGTTTTTAAATTAACTAAAAAGTGGTTAAAAATACTACTTATGTGTTTTGGATAAAATTTGAGCTATAAAGTTTTGTTGTTTTGTTTCTTAAAATAACCATTAAAAACAATGATTTAAAATTTATTTTCAAGTTGGCATAACAGCTGCAATACATAGATATCAGCAGATGAACTGATGATGAATTAAACCACTAACTAAGGTTGAGGAGAGTCAAAATGGAAATAGCAGCACTGATGGTTGTATTAGCTTGGTTCGGCATAGTAGGCAGCTGGGCTGCAGACGAAGTCTAAATAGCAAAGCGCTGGTGAGCATCAGCAAAAGCACAAAACATAAACAAAGGTTAGGAGAGTCAAAATGGAAATAGCAGCACTGATGGTAGTTTTAGCCTGGTTCGGCATAGTAGGCAGCTGAGCTGCAGATGAAGTCTGAATAGCAAAGCGCTGGTGAGTATCAGCAAAAGCACAAAACATAAACAAAGGTTAGGAGAGTCAAAATGGAAATAGCAGCACTGATGGTAGTTTTAGCCTGGTTCGGCATAGTAGGCAGCTGGGCTGCAGATGAAGTCTGAATAACAAAGCGCTGGTGAGTATCAGCAAAAGCACAAAACATAAACAAAGGTTAGGAGAGTCAAAATGGAAATAGCAGCACTGATGGTTGTATTAGCATGGTTCGGTATTGTTGGCAGCTGGGCAGCAGACGAAGTCTGAATTGGTTTAGCCGGTTTAGGGAGGAGCAGGACATGTTATTAATTATTATCAACATTGTCGTGGTCTGGGCTTTAGCTGGTTTGATGTGGATGCTGGATAGAGCTGTAATTAATAAAGTTGGGGAGTAAGAACATGAGTATAGGCAGAGACAAAAGCGCCTGGTTTGTGAACAAGGCTAAACGTAAAATTTCAGGTGTGTGCGCAGGTTTTGCGGCTTTTTATGAACAGCCCATCTGGTTAGTCCGCGCAGTTGTGGTATTGCTGGCGTTCTGTTTTCCGGTTGCTGTAGTGGTAGCTTATATCGCAGCTGCGTTAATACTGCCAGAACGTTGGGTGTACTAATATGAGCTTGCAAAAACAGGCGACCTGGTGGGCAGGTCGCCTGTAGAGATGGTAAGTTGTTATAACTTTAAACTTTCTTCCGCGCCGTTAAGCGCACCCATTCTTCTTTGACTGCTACCGGGTCAAACTCAAATTCTGCCGCATAAGCATCGATCACCGACTGAGCCTGACTTTCCAGAATACCGGACAGCGCCAGTAAGCCACCAGGTTTGACGTAAGCACTGATAATGCCAGAAAGCTGTGCAAGTGGGCCGGCCAGAATATTCGCCACTACCACATCTGCTTGTAATGAAGCAGGTTGATCTTTGGGTAAATACAACTCAATTTGTTGCTCTACACCGTTACGGGTAGCGTTAGCGAGGCTGGATTCAATAGCTTGAGGGTCAATGTCGATACCAACCACACGCTTAGCACCCAGCTTTAATGCGGCAATGCCCAAAATGCCTGAGCCACAGCCAAAATCGACCACTAAACTTTGCGACAATTCCTGCGCATCCAGCCATTCCATACAAAGTGCTGTAGTTGGGTGAGTACCAGTACCAAAAGCCAAGCCAGGGTCGAGCATCACGTTCACTGCCGTTGGGTCAGGAATATCACGCCAGCTTGGGCAAACCCATAAACGGTTACCAAAACGGATAGGGTGGAAGTTATCCATCCATTCTCTTTCCCAGTCTTTGTCTTCCAGTTGTTCCAGCTTGTACTGAACACCGTTTTTGAAAATGGCGGCTTTTTCCAGCTGACGCACCACTTTGTCCATTTTGTGTTCGGCATCAAACAAACCCACTACCACAGTGTTTTCCCAATACAAGACTTCACCCGGCAGAGGTTCGTAAATAGGGGTGTCTTTGGCGTCAACAAAACTGACAGCTTGCGCCCCCCAGCTCATCAGCATATCGCTGACCTGCTCGGCTTGTTTTTCAGTGCTGTTTACGCGTAATTGGATCCACGGCATGGCTTTGCTCTTCACTCTCTGGAATTGGGCGCGAATTGTAGCAGTTTGGCGGCGTAAAATCAGCGCTTCGGTGGCGCAAAAAGCAAAGCCACCGTGAAGGTGGCTTTGGTTCGGGCACGCAGGCAACAACGCTGCGGCTTCAAGTACGCCGGCAAGACCAATACCCAAAGTAATTGATGTTGCAGCTAGGCGACAAGTGCTTGAGACCCCAGGAGCATAGTAGTCCTATGTGACTGGGGCTCGGGCGCGCAGTCAACAACGCTGCGGCTTCAAGTACGTCGACAAGACCAATACCCAAGGTAATTGATGTTGCAGCTAGGCGACAAGAGCTTGAGACCCCAGGAACATAGTTGCCTATGTGACTGGGGCTCGGGCACGCAGGCAACAACGCTGCAGCTTCAAATACGAAGGGGATTTATTTCAGGCCGAGTTTATGTTCCAAATAGTGGATGTTAGTTCCACCTTTATTGAAGTTCTCGTCTGTCATAATCAGCTTGTGCAGTTCAATATTGGTTTTGATCCCACCGACCAGCAATTCGCTTAATGCATTACGCATACGGGCTATTGCGATATCACGGTTTTCACCGTAAGTGATCAGCTTGCCAACCATTGAATCGTAGTTTGGCGGCACTGTGTAATCAGCGTAAATATGCGAATCCCAACGCACACCGTTGCCACCTGGTGGGTGGAAGCGGGTGATGGTGCCTGGCGACGGAATAAAGGTCTTGGCATCTTCAGCGTTGATACGGCATTCCACAGCATGACCACGGATCACAATGTCTGACTGCTTAATGCTCAGTGGCATACCAGAGGCGATGCGCAGCTGCTCTTTAATCAAGTCCACACCAGTGATCATTTCTGTCACTGGGTGTTCTACCTGAATACGGGTGTTCATTTCGATGAAATAAAACTCGCCGTCTTCAAACAGGAATTCAAAAGTACCAGCACCACGGTAGTTCAGGTCGATACAAGCCTGCACACAACGGGCACCGATAAAGTTACGCAGTTCAGTTGTAATACCTGGAGCTGGCGCTTCTTCCACTACTTTCTGGTGACGACGTTGCATAGAGCAGTCACGTTCACCTAAGTGAATGGCATTGCCCTGACCGTCAGCCAGCACCTGAATTTCGATATGACGTGGGTTTTCCAGGAATTTCTCCATGTACACCATGTCATTACCAAAAGCAGTGCCTGCTTCGTTTTTGGTCATCGCAATAGATTCAACCAATTCGTCTTCGCTGCGCACTACACGCATACCACGACCACCACCACCACCAGCAGCTTTAACGATAATCGGATAACCGATACGCTTAGCTATGGCTTTGTTGACTTCGTCGTCGTCGCCTACAGCGCCGTCAGAACCTGGTACACAAGGTACACCGGCTTTTTTCATCGCTTCAATGGCAGAAACCTTGTCACCCATTAAACGGATAGACTCAGGACGTGGGCCGATAAACACCAGACCACTTTCTTCCACTTGCTGCGCAAAGTCAGCACGTTCAGCTAAGAAACCATAACCTGGGTGAATAGCCTGGGCATTGGTCACTTCAGCTGCGGCAATCAGCGCAGGAATATTTAAGTAACTTTGTGGTGACGGCGCAGGACCAATACAAATGGTCTCGTCGGCCAGCAGCACGTGTTTCAGATTACGGTCTACTGTGGAATGCACAGCTACCGTTTTGATACCGAGTTCTTTACACGCACGTAAAATACGCAGTGCAATTTCACCCCGGTTGGCGATCAGTACTTTTTCTAGCATGAGTCTGCCTTTTAACTTATTCGATCACAAATAATGGCTGGTCAAACTCAACCGGCTCGCCGTTTTCTACCAGAATTTGTGTCACCACACCGGCCTTGTCAGACTGGATCTGGTTCATCATTTTCATCGCTTCGATAATACACAGGGTGTCGCCCACTTTAACGCTCTGGCCCACTTCAACAAAAGATTTAGAAGTAGGAGATGCAGCGCGGTAGAACGAACCTACCATAGGTGAACGCATCTGGTGGCCTGTGACTACCGGCTTGGCAGCTTCAGCAGGAGCGGCGGCAGCAACTGGTGCTGCCGCTGGAGCTTGTTGCATTGGCGCAGCAGCATAGTGCATAGGAGCATATTGTTGCATTGGGCCATTGCGGCTGATACGAACGGATTCTTCGCCTTCAGTAATTTCAAGCTCGTTAATGCCTGATTCTTCCAGCAGTTCGATCAATTTTTTAATTTTTCTGATATCCATGACGTAGTTGCCTAATTAATTTGATGGAATGGTTGATAAGGACGACACCGCCGATTCCAGTGCGTAGTGGTAGCCTTTGGCACCTAAACCACAAATCACACCTTTGGCGATATCGGATAAATACGAGTGACGACGGAATTCTTCCCGCGCATGTACATTGGACAAATGCACTTCAATAAAAGGGATAGCCACGGCCAGCAGCGCATCACGAATCGCCACGCTCGTATGGGTATATGCGCCCGGGTTGATAATAATAAAGTCCTGTTGTCCTAAACTTTGCTGAATAGCGTTGATGAGCTCATGTTCGGCGTTAGATTGCAGATGAGTCAAAGTGGCATTCAGCTCTTTGGCACGAAGAGTTAATGCATCAACAATTTGCGGTAAAGTCGCGGCGCCATAAATTTGAGGCTCACGTTTGCCTAACATATTTAAGTTAGGGCCGTTGAGCAGCAAAATACGTAAGTTTGTAGACATATAGCGCGAATATCCCGTCATTTTTATTGATTGCTAAATACCCTGCGTACTTGAAGCTGCTGCTTTGTTGACTGCGCTATTTCGCCCCAATCACATAGGACAACTATGCTCATGGGGACTCTTTCGCTTGTCGTCGCGCCGCAACTCCAATTACTTTGGTTATATATTGCCGAAGGCATAAAGCAATTGCATCTTTTTTGTTCAGCGACCAGCTGTCGCTGCAGATTTGCCGCTTATTATAGTGAAATCGTTGCAAATGGCAGCAAAATACTGGTCTTATCAGCAGAACGGAACTTTTTTACGAAGTTGAAACTGAAGTGGGGAAATTCAGGCAAAGTCAGAGCCAGTCTGACTTTGCCGTGAGTAGCGCGGAAATTTTTACTGCAGTATTGGGCCTAAATGGGCACTAAAATCTTTCGGCCCCATGAAGCCAGTGATGCGAGATTGCGTTAATTCGCTGCCGTTTTTGTCAAATAACAGCAAAGTTGGCAAACCTAAAACCTGAAAATGATCCAACAATTGCTGATCCTGATCGGTCGCATGGGTTACATCAACCTTAATTAACGTAAATTGCGCCATTAAACTTTTCACTTCGCCATCGGCAAAAGTGATGTGCTCAAACTCTTTACAGGCCACACACCATTCGGCGAACAAATCTACCAGCACAGGTTTACCTGCCTCGGCTGATTTTTTCACTTCCTGTTGCAGCTCATCCAGAGTTTTCACCAGTTTAAATTCAGTGTTTTGTGTTTGAGTGGCTTGCGTCGTTGTAACTGTAGTTCCAGGCAACCAATACCATAAGTTTGCACCTGTAGTGCCAAGCACTATCACTAATGCCAGCATCCAACTGATACTTTGGCCTGTGGTGCCTGCAGAGAGCTGCTGCGATAAGCGGTGTAAATACACGGCTAGCATTAACAAAACTAGAGTTGCAGCAATCACCACCACATAAGCAGGCAGGAAACGGCTAAGTAACCAGACTGGCACTGCTAATAACAGGAAACCAAAGCTGGCTTTAACCACATCCATCCAGGCGCCAGCTTTTGGTAAAAACTTACCGCCAGTACTGCCTAAAATCAGCAAAGGTAAACCCATACCCATACTTAAGATATACAGCGTTAAAGCGCCTAAAGCTAAATCGCCGGACTGAGCTACATATAAAAGTGCTGCTGTCAGTGGCGCAGTAGTGCAAGGGGAGGCAACTAAACCTGATAACAAACCCATCAAAGCCGCGCCTTTAATGCTGCCACCTTGTTGTTTGTTGCTTAAACTATTCACCTTGTTTTGCCATTTTTCCGGCAGGCTTAAGTTAAATACGCCAAACATAGCCAAAGCCAAAGCGACAAATAAAATGCTGATGGCAACTAAGACGATGGGGTGTTGAAAGTAGGTCTGGAACTGCAAACCTAAGCTTGCGACCAATAAACCCAATAAAGAGTAGCTGACCGCCATACCCTGCACATAAGCCATAGACAAACTAAAAGCGCGTTTGCCGGATAACTGCTGGCCTTGCCCTACAATAATGCTGGTTAAAATCGGATACATAGGGAATACACAAGGCGTAAAAGCCAAACCTAAACCCAGCAGGAAAAACAAAAATAGTGCTTTGACTGTGCTGTCAGTTTGTAGTTTATCTAACAGTTGCAGCTGCTCTGAAACAGGAGCTGTAGAGGTTGTTGAAGTATTCGCTGTAGAGTTATCAACTATACCTAAAGCGGCTGCGGCATCTGCAGTACTGGCACTCGCCGCCGGGCCTTCGTCAACTGCTGGTGCTATTAATGGAATATCCAGCGTTTGCACCGGATAACATAAACCTGCTTCTGCACAGCCCTGGAAGCGCACTTTGAGCATGGCTTCAGAACCTAATTGGCTCAGCGGAATATCCAATACCACCTGATGGAAATAGACTTCGGACTCACCAAAGTATTCATCTTTAATCATCACGCCTTTTGGATACTGCGGATGGGAAAAGGCCGCATCTATACCCACAAACTTAAATTTGTCTTTATACAGGTAGTAGCCGTCCGCTATGGTAAAGCTGACTTGTAATTTCGCCTGGCCTGTTGAATCGTCCTGCTGACGGAAATCCATCACAAAAGCCTGCTCTACCGGCAGAAACTGCGAACCTTGCTGCAAGGCGGCCAGCGCATTGGTACTTTGGGCCTGGCTTATAAAAGAGAGACTTAACAGCAGGCTAAATAAAAAACTCTTAATCACGACTTGTTACCTCTTGAACCCACTGTAAATAGGGGGCGAATACTTGTTGCGCGGCAATGGCAATAATTTCAGGCACTTGATACGGGTGTAAAGCACAAATGGCCTGTTCAATTTCGATAAAATCTTCTTTTCTGGCTTTAATTAACAACGGAATTTCAGTGCTTTGTTCAAGTTTGCCCTGCCAGACATAATGCGATTGCACCGCAGGCAAAACGTTAACACAAGCCGCCAGTTTTCGCTCCAGCAGCTGCTGAGTTATGCGCTCTGCCACCTGTAAATCAGGACAATTGCATAAAATCAGTTCCATCATCATGGCGATATCCTCTTTGTCACGGCAAACAAGACCTGCGAAGTACTGGTTTTGTTGCACAAAATACTGTGTTTGCACAAAAACTAAGCAGAAACACTCGAAAGCGCAAAATTTTTAGAAAATAGCCCTTGGGTTCATAAGGAGATTGCCCCATATAGCTGTCAACCGCTTTAACACTCAATGTTAAACTCAAATCGCTTTTAGGAGATAAAAAAGCATGAATATTCGTCCATTACACGATCGCGTCATCATCAAGCGTTTAGAAGCTGAAAGCAAATCCGCTGGTGGTATTGTGCTGACTGGCGCTTCTGCTGAAAAATCTACTCGTGGTGAAGTTGTTGCTGTAGGCAACGGCCGCATTTTAGAAAACGGCACAGTCCGTCCTTTAGATGTGAAAGTCGGCGACAAAGTGATCTTTGGTGCTTACGTAGAGCGCACTGAAAAAATCGAAGGCCAGGAATATGTCATCACCAAAGAAGACAACATCCTTGGCGTGATCACCGAATAATTAAACCGAACTTTCTAATTTAATTTCAAAGTATTCAGAGGAATTTTTAAAATGGCTGCAAAAGAAGTACGTTTTGGCGATGACGCCCGTAACAAGATGCTCAAAGGCGTCAACATTTTAGCAAACGCAGTGCGCGTTACTTTAGGCCCTAAAGGCCGTAACGTGATTCTGGACAAGTCATTTGGTTCGCCAATGATCACCAAAGACGGTGTATCTGTTGCCAAAGAAATCGAGCTGGAAGACAAGTTCGAAAACATGGGCGCACAAATGGTGAAAGAAGTTGCTTCTAAAGCCAATGACGAAGCCGGTGACGGTACTACTACTGCTACTGTGTTAGCGCAAAACATTATCAACGAAGGCGTAAAAGCTGTTGCTGCCGGCATGAATCCAATGGATTTAAAACGTGGTATCGACAAAGCGGTAATCGCTGCTGTTGCTGAACTGAAATTATTATCTCAGCCATGTGCCGACACCAAAGCAATTGCTCAGGTTGGTACTATCTCTGCAAACTCTGACGATGAAATTGGCCAAATCATTGCCAATGCCATGGACAAAGTAGGCAAAGAAGGCGTGATCACTGTTGAAGAAGGCCAGGGCTTAGCGAACGAGCTGGCTGTGGTTGAAGGTATGCAGTTTGACCGTGGTTACCTGTCTCCGTACTTCATCAACAACCCGGAAGCTGGCCAGGTAGAACTGGACAACCCGTTCATCCTGACTGTTGATAAAAAAATCAGCAACATCCGTGAATTACTGCCGGTATTAGAAGGCGTGGCCAAGTCAGGCAAACCGCTTCTGATCATCGCTGAAGATTTAGAAGGCGAAGCTTTAGCTACGCTGGTTGTGAACAACATGCGCGGTATAGTTAAAGTTTCTGCAGTGAAAGCTCCAGGTTTTGGTGACCGTCGTAAAGCTATGCTGCAAGACATCGCTGTATTAACTGGTGGTGTAGTGATTTCTGAAGAAATCGGCTTAGAGCTGGAAAAAGCCACTCTGGAAGATTTAGGTACTGCTAAACGTGTTGTGATCACTAAAGACAACACCACTATCATTGATGGTGCTGGTGAGCAGGAAGCCATTGACGGTCGCGTGAAGCAAATCCGTCAACAAGTGGAAGACGCCACTTCAGATTACGATAAAGAAAAACTGCAAGAGCGCCTGGCTAAGTTAGCTGGTGGTGTTGCTGTGATTAAAGTAGGCGCTGCCACTGAAATCGAAATGAAAGAGAAAAAACACCGCGTAGAAGACGCGCTGCACGCAACCCGTGCTGCCGTTGAAGAAGGCGTAGTACCTGGCGGTGGTGTGGCTTTAGTACGTGTAGCTGCCAAGCTGGTTGACCTGCGTGGCATCAACGAAGACCAGAACCACGGTATCAAAATCGCACTGCGTGCGATGGAAGCACCTCTGCGTCAAATCGTTGATAACGCAGGTGAAGAGCCATCAGTTGTTGTAAACAACGTGAAAAACGGTTCAGGCAACTACGGTTACAACGCTGCAACTGGCGTGTACGGCGATATGCTGGAAATGGGTATCCTGGATCCAACTAAAGTTACCCGTTCTGCTCTGCAGTTCGCTGCTTCTGTTGGTTCTCTGATGATCACCACCGAAGCTATGGTTACAGAACTGCCGAAGAAAGATGCTCCATCAATGCCAGATATGGGCGGCATGGGTGGCATGGGCGGTATGATGTAACTTAGTTACGTCATTGTTTCTCAAAGGAAAACCCGGCTTATGCCGGGTTTTCTGTTTATGGACATAATGGATTTTGAAGGGGAGAAACCGCAAAGTTCGGTGAAAATTTGTGAAGTAAATATGCTCTGGTCCCAAATTGTTATCCGAGTCCTCAATCACTACAGGATTACGTTCTTATTAGTCCTCGTCAGACCAATAGCTCATAGATGACTTTAAGCTTGAAGATGACATAACCAAACTCATACATACTTCATAAATAGAAATTTCATCTATACCCAATTAGGAAAATTTTCTCTGGGGCTTCTTGTCCCAAAAGGGTCTTTTTACGCGACTCGGTCTGTTTTTTTATTACTGAATCTCTGGCTCTCCAAAATATTGGCGCAAAATGTTTCCATGCGGTACTTTCAAGCGGCTTAGGTTCAATACGAGCGTCAATGCATGTTTTTGCGATAACCAATCTGCAAAAGAACTCATCCTGTGACTCTGAGTTCCACATGCCTTGAACCCAACCTTCGGCCCACGATGCCGAATCCAAGGCTATTTTCGCTTTTTTAGCAGCGTATCCAGAGATCCCTTCTTCATTCAGATGGGTTTCTATAAGATCAGAAAATTGCTTAAGCTTTCGGGAAAATCCAACAATTGTAATAGCATATGCCCTATCCAAGGCTAATCTGCTGCTTTTTAACTCCATTACATAATCGTAGATGAACTGCTTTGCACCATATCGTTCGGCTGCAAGCACTTCTTTTGCTAATTCATCGTCGTTAAGAGCCCTCAAAATACGTTTTTTCCAAAGTGAATACATTGAAAGCGAAGGAACTGCAGACCATATAGCTTTGTGCTCAAGTGTTAAACCATCCCCATAACCATGACTTACAAAGTTCCCACTATCCATAGCTCGTTGAAAAAGTTGAACGGCTAGTTCTGGCTTTTCCCCTGAGACAAGATTTCCTACAGCTAGCGCGATATTTTTTAAAAGTGTAAATTCTTTTTCACTCACAAGAACCAATTTGCCTACCAATTCAGATAGCAAATCAGGAACAAAGTCTGTAAGCGTTTTTAAATTATCAATAGTGATCCATTCGAAAAAAATACGAGAATCAAAGCCTTCTAATCCTTTTAGGAAAGAACTGGAAATTTCACGAAGACGTTCCCTCTTTGATTGGTAGTCTGTAAAGCCTTTCATGGAATCGCTTAAACTTTTGTGTGGATGGAAGCGCCCTTCAGATCGATTTGATTCTTTGATATCCAATAATGGAAGTCGGTCTATCTCATTCCCCGAGAGTTCAAAATCGATATCGGGAAAGCTGAGCGATTTGCTTTCTTGGATCGAGTTTTGGATTCGATGTAAAAACATTTTGGCTAATAAATGAGATATGTCTTCACCAATAAGCTTAACCGCATTAAACCATACCCTGGGTTTAACCCGTTGAAGCATTGCATCAATTTCTATTTCTCCAAGAGCGCTAGCTTGGACAAGAAGTAATGATCCAAACCAATCCTCATGAGTGTTTTCTGTAGCATCTTTCCAGTTCCATGAGCTATGGGCGACTGTAAGGATAATACTCCGAAGTTTTTTAAAATGAGCTAATTCAAAGCAAATGGCCCTAACGCGAGACGAGTCAAAATTCAAACATTCTAAAATCTGAGACTCTAATTCATTAGAAATTGATACATTACCAAAACGTGCAGCGGTTAGTGTTCCATATATCGCTTGTTCATTATTTTGCCTAATCGCAGTTACCAAGACGTTTATAATTGTTTGTTCCGATTGTTGTTTTATATTTGGAATAACACTGAGTAGGTAACCTGTTCCAAATGCAGGATCAATCATGCAATCTAGCTGTTCTTCAGAGGTCAAAAAAGGAGCGATATATTCGAACAGAAACATTCTTTGAGTATTTTGATCTTCCTTCCACAAAACATCGCTCATGCGCGTTTGAGTCACATACTCTTTTAACTTTAACGCGAACTCTCTATCTATAAGGATTGAGTATTCTCTGCCATTCAACATCAACTGTCGTAATGGAAATCCTTCTCGCGTCAATAGGCTGAAGATCAAAGAACGAGCTTTTTCTATTGCGTCTGTTTGTCTAAACTTGCATACGACGGGCAGAAAATCTTTAAAAAAACTATCTTCTGAGGCTGCCCATATATCTTGCATGAGTTTGTCTGTTGGGATTTCTCTGAACTTTTGTAACGTTTCAACGAGATCTGAAGGCACCATAACATCAGGATTTGCAACTAAACATCTGCGCCAATGATTTTCAGCTGGAAATTCATAAAGCTCACTAGTATTTCGTAGCTTATCTGCGATTTCTGAGGCTTCTTCTGCCGCGTTATAATCGCCTGAAGCATAGAGCATTCTAACTAAAGTCCAAAGTCCCGCATTCGAGGTGCCTCCTGACCTCAATGGAATAACATTATTGATAAACGATTCCCGCATCTCACTCGGGTCTGCTCTGTTAAACATAGTAAGTTGTTGAAATGCTTTCTTAGAACTCCAAACTCTGTTGTCAAAAGAAAAACCATACCCTAATGCTATAAAACTATCTGTGAATTCAGCGATTGAATGACCAGCAAGCAGTTCAAGTGCACATTCATAAAGCTGATCAACCTCACCAGAGACTTTACTCATTGTTGCCAAAATGCTTTGCTCATAATCAGATAAAGAAGAACGAATGTTGAGGATTTCCTCTTCTCGACTTTGAACACGGTTTGTATGTTCATCTTGGTTACTTACCGGAAATCTCCCCATTTGCTCTACTGCATCGTCATTGTAAAGATGAAGCCAGTTATGAATTGCCTCTTTGGCTACCAACCAGCCATACTCAGTGGCTGAAATTTCAAATGCGGCGTGAATAAACCAATCACGATTAAGCCTATGCCTGCTCTCAAGCAAGAACTGCCGCAAAGCCTTGAAAAGAGATTCGGAACGCTTTTCAACTAAGCTAATAAACTCTTCGTATCGGCGGTCATTGACATTTTGTAAGTCGGAAAATGCATCAAGCAACAGGTCGAAAATAACGAACTCAGTGTCTAAATCGTCTAGGGCACAAACCATCATTGCGGCAAAGATAACATCGACAGTTCGATCCATAGCTCGAATCGGTTCAATCAAATGTGCCAAATGCTCATGTAACGATTGTTTTCTGCGATGAGCCTGTAAAAGTTGGTTAATCACAGCATAAGCAAGAGCAAGTGGTAGCCCCTCACTTCTGAGTTCGTAGTGACCATCCAGACCTGGCAAAGTTTTGAAAAAACGAGTTTCAATAACAGCTTCAGATTCTGATTCGAAGTGCTCAGGCAGAAGCTCCCCATCCTCGCGAACTTTGACTAAAACTTGCTTCGCAATATTACTTAACCTACTAGTTAATTCCTTTACAGTCTGTTCTTCAAAACACTCTCTTTGAGACATTCTGAGGTGCTCAAACAACAACCTGTCAGTGGTTAAACCTTTCCAAGCATACGAATCGTGACATGGTAAAGTGTTTACCGCTACACCCAATAAACGAGGGTTTTTTAAGGTCTGTAGTGTTGTAATGTCGAGCCAGGAAATATTTATACCGTAGTAAATGAGTAGTTTGTCTCTTTCCTCATTGGTCCATTCCGGAATGTTAATTTTTTTTGGTTCGAAGCAGATACCTCGTGCAACAATCTCATGCCAAAATAAGGGACGCGCAGTGATGAGCAGTCGACCTTGAATTGATCTCAAAAACTCGTTCAGGTGATTTAAAAGACGACTCCATTTGAAATTATGTCTTTGATTTATTCCATCAACAATTATAAGTAAGGGCTGGCAGGAAGGCTGCTCCTTCCATGAGTTAATACGATGCCTCCATGTTTGTTCTAATGTTAAACTTGGTAAATCATTAGTTTGCTGAACAAGCTGTTTGATTATAAATTCGTCAACGTCATTTGCTTTAATTTCATTGAATGCTTCTGCGCTGATGAAAAGCGAAATCCCCTTATGTTCATAGCAAATTTTCGCTGCAAGCCACGACTTACCGCGACCTTCTTCACCAAGGAGCACGGTTACAGTTCCTGCCGTCAAAGACTCTCTGATTGTTTGTTGGACCGCAGAGCGCATTGTTGGCATTTCTGCGCAAGCAGCAATGCCAAGCGATTGTCCAAGCATTATTTTTGATGTTCCGTTATCTCGGAAACACTGTTCACGCCATTTTTGATTACATTCGACAGAACGAGCCGTTGCTAACTGAGAAACATCTAGTTCATCTTTTAGTTTGGTTAGAAGGTTACAAAAATGAGGGTGCTTAGAAATTACATTACAGATGCCGTCAATCCTGTCTCTACTAAGTTCTGAATCACCGTTAGCGATCATAAAATCTATTGCAGGACTACCAGCAGCTACAGCGGCTACAGCAAGAAGCGGCAAAGGATATTCGCACCAATCCAAAATAAGTGGGAAAATGGCTTGCTGCGTGCAATCATGTCTAACTGCTCCCGAAAGCTGAGTGCTGACTTCAGTTGTTGCAGCCAGTACCCAAAGCCTATCAGCTATAACACCATTACGTGCAAAATCAGCAATCTTAGTTAGGACATCATTCCTATTTAAAGTACTTTCAGAATATCGTTTAGCCTCAAAACTTACAGCATCTTTAGGGAATAGAGCATCACCATCAATCCCGCCTTGTAAACCACTTGCAGCTAATCGGAAAGGAATACCAGTCAATTCAGTTAAGACTATGCGCATAAAGCCCTCAAAGCCATCGGCACCGCTTGGTTTTAAAGACGTTAATGCGGATTTCAGTACGTTTAAGTGCTGAGTAATATCCTTTTCTTTTGTCACTACAAGCTATCCAAAAATCAGATTTGCTTTAGTTTGTTATGATTTAAGTCATTTTGTCCAGAACAACACTGGCGTCAGCTCTCACTATGTCCCCATGATTAGCAAGAACAAGGACACAAATTAAACAGAGTCCTTTAATCCCAGCAAGGTAACATTAGCTGCTTAAGTTTAGGCCGCGGTGCTGCGGCCGTTGCATGGGATCAAAGCTAAAGTAGCTTGCTCTTTCCAAAGTCCGCTATCGAACCATAAAAATTTCCAGAATTCTCTACGATCGCTAACTAGCTACCTTCTGAGTCACCCACCAAGCCCCCAACATAGGCGCTACCAATAAAATCGCAGGCTGGACAAAAAGCTTATACATTGACCAAAGTTCTGGGCTAAAGAGTTGGCTTACTGCTAAGCCCAGCCAAACCAAATTGATAAGAAGGATCAGTAAAATCAGGTTGAACTGTCGCCACACAAGGTCTGTAAGTTGAAGCCTTTTGCCAAAAACAATGTAGGTAACGCCATTGGGCTGAACAGCGGTAACAACCACCAAAACTAAGCTGATAACTCCCCAGAACACAGAAGGCCACAAACCGGTATTGTCGATGTTATTTATTAGTGCGAATTGGCTATCGAAGAATGCCAGAAGAAAAACAGTTGAACTTATCGATATCAAATATCGCCAGTAAAGCCCCTACATGCTTATTTATCCGTTATTAAGTGACTAAAGGCGACCAAACCACATTCATTTTTTCAACCGCGCTAGCAGTAAACTGCGGGCATCTTCATTTGAAACTCCGGTACCTGACGCCAGTTGGGCTTCAGCGGTGCGCAGTTCTTCCAGCAGTTCAATTTTCTCCTGCATAGCTTCATATTCCGCAACGTCTAACAGCACAGCGACGCCTTTGCCATGTTGTGTAATGACTAAAGGACGGCGGGTTTCGTTAATTTGCCGGATATAAGAAGCAACACTGGATCTGAATTCAGAAAGAGGTTGGATGTCCTGATCAAGTCGGAGACGTGCCACAATAAAGCCCTACTAAGTACGAAATAACGTACAAAATATAGTGCAAGTTGAGTGATCAAGCAAGGCAGCTTGGCTACAAAGATCGCTCGCCCCAAAGCTCCGCCAAAAAACCTTTACAAATTGCTTAGATCTTAATTAATCACTTAAATTGATTAGAAACGCATTTTCTATTCCATTGGTCTAGTGTTTATCGCGGTGCAGGTTAAACTTTAACCAATGGAGGGAGCGCATATGCTTCAACGGAAAACAACATTACTATCGGCTTTAGCAGTCGCCGTTTCGATAGCTTTAACTACACCTATAGCCAATGCAGAAAGTATGAATAAGGGCAACCAGTTCTGGTGGCCTGAACAACTGAATCTGGCGCCTTTGCGTCAGCATGGGGTGGAATCCAGCCCTATGGATCAAGGCTTTAACTATGCAGAAGAATTCAAAAAGCTGGATTTAAAAGCCGTTAAAGCAGATATCACCAAACTGATGACCACACCACAAGACTGGTGGCCGCCGGATTATGGCCATTATGGGCCCTTTTTTATTCGTATGGCCTGGCATAGTGCTGGTACCTATAGAGTGTCTGATGGTCGGGGTGGGGCTGGTGGTGGGCAGCAGCGTTTTGAGCCTTTAAATAGCTGGCCTGATAACGTCAGCCTGGATAAAGCACGGCGTTTGCTTTGGCCTATTAAGCAAAAATATGGTCGTCAGATTTCATGGGCCGATTTAATGGTGTTAACAGGTAATGTGGCGCTGGAGTCTATGGGCTTTAAAACCTTTGGTTTTGCTGGTGGCCGCACTGACGATTGGGAGGCCGATATTGTCTATTGGGGGCCTGAAACCAAGTGGCTGGACGACAAACGCTATAGCGGTGATCGCAAGCTGCAAAAACCTCTGGCTGCTGTGCAAATGGGCCTGATTTACGTCAATCCTGAAGGGCCAAATGGCAATCCTGATCCTTTACTTGCCGCCAAAGATATTCGCGAAACCTTTGGCCGTATGGCGATGAACGACGAAGAAACAGTGGCTTTAATAGCGGGGGGTCATACTTTTGGTAAAGCGCACGGTGCGCATAAACCTGAAGACTGTGTTGGTAAAGAGCCAGCTGCTGCTGGTTTGGAAGAGCAGGGCTTTGGCTGGAAAAACAAATGCGGCAAAGGCCATTCGGAAGATACAGTCACTTCGGGTTTAGAAGGCGCCTGGACAGTCAACCCCATAGCCTGGACCACTCAGTATCTGGATAACCTGTATGCCTTTGACTGGGTTAAAACCAAAAGCCCGGCTGGTGCCACCCAGTGGATCCCTAAAGATGGTCAGGCCGCCAATTTAGTGCCGGATGCACACGATAAAACCAAACGTCATGCGCCTATCATGTTCACCACAGACCTGGCGCTGAAGGAAGATCCTGAATACCGCAAAATCACCACACGCTTTAAAGAAAACCCCAAGGAGTTTGAACTGGCCTTTGCTAAAGCCTGGTTTAAATTAACCCATCGCGATATGGGGCCTAAAGTGCGTTATTTGGGCTCTGAAGTGCCAGCTGAAACGCTGATTTGGCAGGACGCTGTGCCCGCTGTGGATCATGAATTGGTCAATGCAGAGGATATCAAAGCGCTGAAAGCCAAAGTGCTGTCATCGGGTTTAACAGTGCCAGAGCTGGTGCGCACCAGTTGGGCTGCAGCTGCCAGCTTCCGTGGCACTGATTTACGCGGTGGTGCCAATGGTGCTCGTTTGGCCTTAGCACCCCAAAAAGACTGGGCGGTCAATAATCCGGCTGAAGTGGCCAAGGTGCTAAACAAGCTGCAAGCTATTCAGCAGGACTTTAATAAAGCCCAAAAGGGTGGCAAAAAAGTCTCGTTGGCCGATTTGATTGTACTCTCTGGCAGTGCTGCAGTAGAGCAAGCCGCCAAGGCGGGGGGCATCACAGTGGAAGTGCCCTTTACACCGGGCCGCACTGATGCCAGTCAGGCGCAAACCGATGTGGCATCTTTTGCTGTATTGGAGCCGATGGCTGATGGCTTCCGCAACTACTACAACAAAGATGCAGCTTTATCTCCGGCCGAAGCTTTGGTGGATAAAGCCAATTTGCTGACGTTAAGCGTGCCGGAAATGACAGTGTTGATAGGTGGTTTACGTGCGCTGGATGCCAATACAGGCGGTGCGAAACAGGGGGTATTTACCAGTAAACCCGGCACCTTAAGCAACGACTTCTTTGTCAATTTGTTGGATATGTCCACAGAGTGGCGCAAGTCGGCTAAAACTGAAGGCATGTACGAAGGAGTGGATCGCAAAACCGGCAAACTGAAATGGACAGCCACCCCGGTTGATCTGGTGTTTGGCTCTCATTCCGAATTGCGTGCTGTTGCCGAGATCTATGCCGCTAATGATGGTAAGGCGAAGTTCACTAAAGACTTTGTTGCAGCCTGGAGCAAAGTGATGACGTTGGACAGGTTTGATCTGACTATGTGATAGCACTGTTGTTGAAGTAACTTGAGAAGATAAAACTGCGGCGGCCTTTGGGTCGCCGTTTTCTCTGGGATCACTTGTATCTTCTTCGTAGTTGATTGTTTTAGTCGGGCTTTGCTAAAGTTACGGTATCCCAAAGGGGAGTAGCTCACTACTGGTTTATCGTCATTACGAAACTTCAGGTTTCCGGTAACCAGGTCAGTACCACACTGATGAGCAAGACCTTTGCCGCTCTGGCAAAGATCCCTTTCAAACAGGAGTTCCAGCCCCGGCGGTTCTGGACAACACCGGCAACTGCCGGTTAGTTAAATCCTGTTTGGAGCATTCTTATGGAATCCATTGCAAACCCCTGGTTATGGTCCGCGTTTTTTGGCGTGGTCATTATTATGCTTGCTATCGACTTATTTTGGGTCGGTGGCGGTAAACAACACAAAGTCTCAGTAAAAGAAGCTGCTATCTGGTCCGGCATTTGGGTGTCGGTCTCATTGCTGTTTGCCGGCGCTTTATGGCTCTATCTGAATAACACTGTTGGTGAAGACATAGCGACAGCCAAAACTTTGGAATATGTCACAGGTTATTTAATTGAGAAGTCACTGGCTATAGATAACGTTTTTGTCTGGTTGATGATTTTTACTGTGTTTGCTATCCCGGCAGATTTGCAAAAACGTGTGTTGGTGTTTGGTGTTATAGGTGCCATTGTGATGCGTACTATCATGATTTTTGCTGGCGCCTGGCTCATCACTCAGTTCCACTGGTTACTTTATCTGTTTGGCGCTTTCTTGCTCTTTACAGGTATAAAAATGTGGCTGGCCTCAGAGCAACAACCTGATCTGGCCAACAGCAAAATCGTCTTGTGGTTGCGTCGGCGCTATAAAATCACCGAGCAGTTGGAAGGCGATAAGTTCTTTGTAAAGCGCTTAGTCGATGGTCGCTGGGTACGTTATGCCACACCGTTGTTTCTGGTGTTGGTGCTGGTTGAGTTTTCGGATCTGATTTTTGCCGTAGACTCCATCCCTGCGATCTTTGCCATTACTACAGATCCATTTATTGTTTTAACCTCAAATATCTTCGCGATTTTAGGTTTGCGTTCTATGTATTTCCTGCTGGCCGATATGGCCGATCGCTTTAGTTTACTGAAGTACGGTTTGGCTTTAGTGCTGGTATTTATTGGTATCAAAATGATGCTGATTGATTTGTTCAAGATCCCAACGGCTCTGTCCTTGTCTGTTGTTGCCGTGATTATTGCCACTTCCATAGTGTTGTCACTGCGAAAAAGCCGCAAAGAGGCAGTGATTCCTGCTGAATAAAACTGCTAGTTAAAGCTATTGGCTGCCATGTGCTGTTATGCATGGCAGCCAACCAGCGCTGCGTTATGCACCAAGACTCTTCCCAACTGCATCAGGCCCAGCTAGGCTAGAGCTATCCACACTATTCTAAGAGCCATTTATGCGCCAGCAAGCCATTTTATCTATAGACCAAGGCACCTCATCCAGCCGCGCTTTGTTATTTAACCGCGACGGCAAGGTATTGGCTGTGGCGCAGCAGGAACTGGATTGTGTCTATCCGGAGCAGGGCTGGGTAGAGCAAGACGCAGAGCTGATTTGGTTGTCGGTGCTGAAGGTGTGTCGGCAGGTGTTGGCGCAGGCTGTGCAGCTGGGTATTGAAGTGCTGGGTGTCAGTATCAGCAATCAGCGCGAAACTACTGTGCTTTGGCATAAAGCCAAAGATCAAGTGCTGGCACCTGCTATTGTCTGGCAGGACAGGCGTACAGCGGATTATTGCCAGCGGCTTAAAGATCAGGGCCATGAAGATTGGGTGCAGCAAAAAACAGGTTTGCTGCTGGATCCTTATTTTTCCGCCAGCAAAATTCAGTGGTTACTGCGCAACAATGCCGATGTGCAGCAGGCGCTGGCTGACAATGAACTGGCTTTTGGCACTGTAGATAGTTTTTTGCTCTGGCGTTTAACTTCGGGGCAAGTGCATGCTACAGACACCACCAATGCCAGTCGCACTTTATTGCTGAATCTGCAAAGCTTAAATTGGGATCAAGAACTACTGCAGTTGTTTGATGTGCCGGAGCATATTCTGCCGCAGGTAAAACAAAGTGCTGATATGTATGGCTTGTGTGATACCCGCTTATTTGGTTTGGCTTTACCTGTGCTGGCGCTGGTGGGCGATCAACAAGCTGCGGCTTTAGGCCAAGGGTGTATTAGTGCGGGTTCGTTAAAAAGTACCTATGGCACAGGCTGTTTTGCGTTATTAAATACCGGCTGCAGTCCGTTATTTTCTAAACACAGGTTACTGACCACTGTGGCTTTTACTGTGCAGGGCCAAACTTTTTATGCGCTGGAAGGGGCCATTTTTGTTGCTGGTGCTGCAGTCAAATGGCTGCGGGATCAGCTGGGTGTTATTCAACAAGCCAGTGAAACTGAAGCTTTGGCGCAAAGCCTGCCCGATAACGGTGGTGTCTATCTAGTACCGGCTTTTACCGGTTTAGCTGCACCACATTGGCAACCTGAAGCTCGTGCTGCTTTGGTTGGTATGACACTGGGCACGGGCAAAGCGCATTTAGCCCGTGCCGCCCTGGAAGCTGTGGTGTATCAGACGGCTGATTTATTGGCTGCGATGTTGGCTGATGGTGCAAAGGCAGAGCAATTGCAAATTGATGGTGGCATGGTGGCGAATCACTGGTTATGCCAGCATCTGGCCGATGTGCTGAATGTGCCTGTGCTCAAACCCAGCCAAAACGAAGCGTCAGCTTATGGCGCTTCGGTATTGGCCGGAGTAGCACTGGGTTGGTTTGAAAGTCTGGCCGAGGTGCAGTTTAGCTCTGATGCGCAACAGTTTTTACCGCAGATGTCAGCAGATAAACGCCAGCAGTTGCTAAGCGGCTGGCAGAAAGCTTTGGCTTCGGTGCTTGCGTAAAGCTCATACTAAACGGCGGCCGTAGGGGCGACCTTTATGGTCGCCCGTGTTGCATTTCAAATCTGCACCTGAGGTTATCAACGCACCCTTCAGACCGGTCGGGTTTTATCTTTGCGTAACACCCAAACCGTAAACAAACTAGCCGTCATAAACATCAGCAAGCTATAGACGCTGGGCGCTATCGACATGGCAGTATTTTGTAAAATGCCAGTGGTGATCATCAAAGCGAGCGTGCCATTTTGCAGGCCGACCTCAAGGCAAATGGTTCTGGCTTGTTTTTCCTGCTGTAGTAAAAATCGGCCTAACCAATAACCCGCAACCATGGTCAGCAGATTTAAAGCTAAAGTAGCCGGTCCGGTTTTTTCTAAAAACAGCCAAAGATCCGCGCCCAGATCGGTCGCTATGCTGATGATCAACAACACCAATACAATCACCGAAAAGCGGCTGATAAAGGGTTGAAGACGAGCTGAACGCTCAGGCCATTTAAAGTTAAACCACATGCCAAGCAATACAGGCAAAACACTGACAATCATCAAGGTCAGCCAGGTTTTTAACAGCGGCAGCTGGAATGAGGTGTTTTCACCGAGGAAGTGTTCTATCGCCCATACCGCCAGCAGCGGCAACGAAAAGGGCGTAATAAATCCAACCAGTGCTGTTAAAGCCACCGACAAACCCACATCAGCTTTGGCTAAGTAGCTGTACAAATTGGACGTAGTGCCACCCGGACACAAGGCCAGAATAAACAAACCTACAGCCAGTTCACCTTGTAGATCAAACAGATAAATCACCAGTAAAGCCGTAACAGGTAAGAGTAATAACTGCGCTAAAGCACCTACAAAAAATGCTTTGGGCTGACGGGCAACCTCCTTAAAGTTGGCAGGCCGTAGCGTCATACCAACGCCAGTCATTATCAGTATGAGTGCTATGGGTAAACCAATCTGGGTTAGCGCTTCAAACATTTTTAATTATTCTTCAAAGAGATACTGAGGATTACCCTAACTTGAAATTCCAGACTGAGCAAGAGTTGCTCAACTCTCAAGCCTGAAACACTGCTGTTTCACTGCGATCCCTTAGGTAAACAACTAAATGTTATTATTTTTCATTCACTTAATTGTTATATGAAAAATAAGCTTGCGATCTTACTGTGTCGCGCCTAGTATTTGCTGTGCGTCGCACAGTGTGCGTGACACAGTATCGATGATTTATACCCAAGTACCTTGAAATTGCGGCGAGGCGACAAGCCAGTGAGACCCCTGGAGCATAGTTCACCTATGTGACTGGGGCGAGAGGGCGCAGTCAACAAAGCAGCGGCTTCAAGTACGAAGGGTATATCACAACACAGGATTTCTTATGACCACTTCACAGCTGGACAAAATGCGATTGGAACTGCGCCGTGGTGTGCTGGTACTGGCCGTCTTGGCCTCGTTGAAGCAGCCACATTATGGCTATTCGCTGAGAAAACAATTGCAGGACAGAGGCATCGACATAGACGAAGGCACTTTGTATCCGCTGGTGCGGCGTTTAGCTGAACAAGGTTTGCTGGACAGCGAATGGCAGCAGGCTGAAGGCCGCGAGCGGCGTTATTACTTGTTGTCAGAGCAAGGTAAAGAGCTGCTGCTGCAACTGACTGACGAATGGCGACAACTGAATTCGGCTTTGGCTCCTTTGCTCACTGAAGGTGAAGAACTAAGCCAAAACCCAGAGCACAATCAAAGCGGGGAGACAGAATAATGGAACTGGTAGAACGTTATGTCGCTGCAGTGCAGCGCGAGTTACCTGAATCGAAAAGACAGGAAATAGGCCGTGAACTGAATGCCAATATTATGGACCAGCTCGATGCGCTTAAAGAACAACAGGGCCAGTTATCAGAAGATGATGTGGCCGCAGTGTTGAAGCAAATGGGTCGGCCAAGAGTTGTGGCTTATCAGTTTGTGCCGCCAAAAGCTTTAGTTGCAGCCGAAGATATGCCGTTGCTGAAACATACTTTGTATATGGTATTGGGCGTGCTTTTTGTATTGCAGGTGATAGGGGCTACGACCCATTGGATGGGCAGCAGTGATGGCAACTTAATTCGCTTTATGTTGCAGCTGGCAGCAGGTTTTATGGCGGACGCCTGTTTTGCTTTTACTGTGATAGTGCTTAGTTTTGCTGCAGTAAATGGTACAGGGCATAAGCTGGGCAATTGCCCTGGCAAAGACTGGTCGCCTAAAGAGTTACCCAAAGCAGACTTGGGCTGGCAGCATATTAGCCTGACCGACATTTTTACCGATCTGGCGACCTGTATCTTTCTGCTTATTGTTATTTGGTATCCGCTATGGATGGATCCGGCGGAGTTTGCTGCCCGTAGTGTCACTTTTACTGATACGGCTTTGTTGATGTTGCAATGGTTTAGCCCGGTGATAGTGCTGTCTGTGCTGCTGAGTTTATGGCAGTTACAGCAACGGATCTGGAACCGCAGCCTGTTGCTTAGCAGCATTGCAGTCAATGCGGCATTTACAGTGTTTTTAGTGGTGTTGGCTTTTAGTGGTCCTCTGTTGCAGGCCGGTCCAGCTGAGCTGAATAGCCTGTTTACAGTGCTGCAACTGGAAAAGGGCTTCACCTATGGTCTTTTGATCACCGCCTGTTTCCCGGGTTATGAAGCGGTCAGGGATCTGCTCAGGTTGAACAGACTAAACTAAGTGTACAATGGGGCTGTTGAATTCATCACTCGGCAGCCCCATAACCTTCAAAGGCAATCCGCCTTACCTTACTGAAGGTTTATCATGGCTTTACATCTTCCTGCTATTGTCACTTTGCTGGCACTTTTATTGTTTTTATACAGTTGTATGGCCGTTGCTATGGCGCGGAAAAAATATGGCGTGGCTGCACCTGCAACCACGGGTAATCTGGATTTTGAGCGCATATTCCGTGTACAGATGAATACGCTGGAACATCTGGTGCTGTTTTTACCTGCGCTCTGGTTATTCAGTGAATATGTCAGTCCACTCTGGGCAGGCTTAGTGGGTTTGGTCTGGTTGGTTGGACGTTTGTATTACGCCGTCAGTTATATCAAAGACGCAAAAAGCCGTGGCCCAGGTTTTGTCATTGGTTTTGTCGCCTTGCTGGTGCTGATGATAGGTGCGGCCGTTGGCATAGTGCTGCGTATGATGGCTGGTTTGTAAGTTATGAGCAGCACATCCCTCGTTACCGAAGCGGAGCCTGATACTGAAGTTCAGGCTCCGACCAAAAAAATTGGTCCTCTTTTTAGCTTAATTCCGTTTTTAACTCCTTATGCCAGCCGCTGGTTGCTGACTTTTGTCGCTTTAACAGTGGCTGCTGTAGCCACTCTGACGTTGCCTGTGGCTTTTCGGTATCTGATTGATGCGGGTTTTTCCACCGATCAGGCTGGTCATATCGACAAATACTTTCTGGCGTTATTTGGTCTTTCTGTCGTCTTAGCTGTGGCCACTGCGTTGCGGTTTTATTATGTGTCCTGGCTGGGGGAGCGGGTAACGGCCGATTTACGTAGTGCTGTCTATGCCCATGTGGTGAAAATGAGTCCGCAGTTTTTTGAACTGACTAAAACCGGCGAAGTCTTGTCGCGTTTAACCACTGATACCACCTTAATTCAGGCTGTGGTGGGCACCAGTTTGTCGATGGGTTTACGCAACACCTTCTTGTTGCTTGGCGGTTTGGTGATGTTGTTTGTCACCAGCGTTAAATTAGCCGCTTATATTTTGCTGACCTTAGTGCTGGTGATTTTGCCGATTTTCTTATTTGGCCGCAAAGTTCGTAAGCTGTCGCGTGACAGTCAGGATCGTATTGCGGATGCCAGCGCTGTGGCAGGTGAAGTGTTAAACGCTATCCCAACAGTGCAGTCGTACCGGCAAGAACAGCGCGAAACGCTGCGTTTTACCGACTCGGTTGAAAATGCCTTTACCACAGCCTTATCCCGTATTCGCGCCCGTTCCATGTTAACTCTGGTGGCGATAGTGCTGGTGTTTGGTGCTATCTCTTTTGTGCTTTGGTTAGGTGCTCAGGCGGTGCTGGCCAATGAAATGACAGGCGGCGAGTTGTCGCAGTTTATTTTGTATGCGGTTTTAACTGCTGGTGCCATTGGCGCTATTGCCGAAGTTTGGGGCGACTTACAACGTGCAGCTGGTGCGGCTGAGCGCTTGATGCAGTTACTCAATGTAGAATCCCCAGTGGTTGAAAGAGCCGACCCTCTGCCTTTTGTTTTGCCTGAACATAATCTGGCTGGCACTGGCATTGAGTTTAACGGCGTTAATTTCAGCTATCCATCGCGGCCTGATACTTTGGCCTTACAGGATTTTTCACTGCAAATTAAACCCGGTGAACATATAGCTTTAGTTGGCCCTTCAGGGGCAGGTAAAACCACCTTGTTCCAGCTGTTACTGCGCTTTTACGATCCACAACAAGGTCAGGTGAAATTTAACGGCATGGATTTAAAAGATGTACGTTTAACAGATGCCCGTCAGCCTTTTGGCATAGTGCTGCAGGACACTGTGATATTTGCAGGTTCTGTACTGGATAATATCCGTTATGCCCGCCCTGAAGCGTCAGAGCAAGAAGTGCAGGATGCAGCGAAAATGGCAGCAGCTCATGACTTTATTCTGGCTTTACCTGAAGGCTACAACACTTATTTAGGCGAACGTGGTGTGCGTTTATCTGGTGGTCAGCGTCAACGTATTTCCATAGCACGAGCCATCTTAAGTAACCCTTCGGTGTTATTGCTGGATGAAGCCACCAGCGCTTTGGATGCTGAAAGCGAGCGGCAAGTGCAGCAAGCTTTAGACAACGCCGCACAAAACCGTACTACCTTAGTGATAGCGCACCGGCTGGCAACAGTATTGGCCGCCGATCGTATTGTAGTATTGGAAGCGGGGCGCATAGTGGCACAGGGCACTCATACCGAACTGCTGCAAAGCAGTGAACTATATGCCCGTTTGGCGGCGCTGCAGTTTAGCCACTAATACCCTTCGTACTTGAAGCTGCAGCTTTGTTGACTGCGAGCCTCGCCCCAGTTGTTTTATAAATACCATGCTGGGGTTGAGCAGCTCGCTCTCGCTTCAATCCAATTGCACACAGGACTACTATGCTCCTGGGGTCTCACTCTCTTGTCGCCTCCCTGCAACTCCAATTACTTTGGGTATGTAAAGGACGAACTCTGGCTTATAGCCAGGGTTCTAGTTTGGTCACATAATCTGCCGGCAACAGATGACCACTGTCGAAACGGAATAGCTTTTTATCTGCGTTTGGCAACGCATCAAACAGCTGTTGATTCTGTTTGATGCTGGCGTATTCGTCATCGTCTGCGGTGAAAAGCCAGACCTGATTATCCGCCAGACCTGCTATCACATTAAGCGGTGCCACTGCGGCTGTAGTGCTGTTCATATGAGGCGGTACTATGGCTGCGACACTTTGAATACGAGAGTCGACTCCAGCCAATAACAAGCTGATTTGTGCGCCCATGCTGTAACCGGCCAGTTTAATGTTGTTTTTATCAAGCATAGGTTGCTTTACCAACCAATCCAGCAACACACGATGATCCCGAACTGTATCCACCAGCATGGTTTCGTACGGCTCGCGTTCTCCCCACCAGTGTAAATTATCAATAATATCCACAATGCTTAAATTAGGGTCTTTGCGTAAACCATGATGACGGGCATCTATGGCCACTACTGCATAACCTTTCGCCAGGGCCATAGCTGTTATTTTGTCAGTTTGCTCAAAGGTAGCTCTGTCTTTAAAACTGTCTTGCCACCAGCGAATTTGACTTCTGCCCATAGCATGAGCACCAATCAGCACTGGCACAGGACTCCGAATGGCTTTTGGATCTAGTGGGTAGCTAATACGACCATTGACAGTCACGCCATCAAAGCTCTGATAAGTAAACTCAAAACTTTGTGGAGTCAGTTCTTTGAGCTCCAGTTGCACCTGTTGTTTCATACTATAAGCGTAACGTGCGCTCAGCTCTTCTGCGCTTAAGCTATAAGGTTTTAAGCCAAATACGCCATACCAAAGCGCAGCTACTCCTGCTACCACAACACCAATAGTCAACATTGCCTTTTTTCCTTTTGTTTGTGCCATCACTTTTTCCTGTTTTTCTGTCAGGGGAAACGGAGTTCCCGCATTTGTGGCATAGAGCTTAAAGCAGCAAATGTGAAAACGACGTCAAATTGAGTTTTGGCTATTAGCTTATTTTCCTGATTTTAAAATTCCACAAAACAGAATGAAAGTTGCGTTTTTCACTAATTTTCATTCTTTTTTAATCCTCTATTATATGACTCATGGACTGGTTACGCAGTCGTCCATTAAAAAAACTAAACTCAATCATCCAGAAGGAATTTTAAAATGTTCAAATTAAACAAAATCTTACAATCTGTTATCGCTGGTGTTTCTCTGTTTGCTGCTATCAGTGCTCCTGCTTTTGCTGGTGAGCCTGGCAAGACGCTGTTAACGCCAACCAACCACACTCTGATTTTGATCGACCACCAGCCACAAATGGCTTTTGCAACACGCTCTCATACCATTGAAGAAGTGCGTAATAACGTCACTGGTTTAGCTAAAGCGGCCAAGGCTTTTGAAGTGCCAACTATTCTGACGACTGTGGCAGCTAAGTCTTTCAGCGGTCCAATTTTCCCTGAATTGCAAAAAGTATTTCCAGAGCAAACGCCGATAGACCGCACCACCATGAATACCTGGGAAGACAAACGGGTGACTGATCTGGTGAAGAAATTCAAAAAGAACAAAATTGTAATTTCTGCCTTATGGACTGAAGTATGTGGTGTAGGCCCTGTGCTGTCGGCCATAGATGAAGGGTACGAAGTGTATTTTGTTACTGATGCCTCAGGTGGTGTCAGCAAAGAAGCTCATGATATGGCGGTGTTACGTATGATCCAGGCCGGTGCCCGTCCTGTGACCTGGTTGCAATACATGTTAGAGCTGCAACGTGACTGGGCTCGTACCGCCTCTTACGAAGCTGTGACCGATATCGCCAAAGAACATGCAGGTGGTTATGGCTTAGGTTTGATTTACGCTACTGAAATGTTTAATGCCAAAGAAGGCCAATAACAGCTCAGTCAACAACTGGATAGCAGAAGGCCACGATAAGTGGCCTTTTTATCGAAAGAGGAAGGAGGCGAAGATGAAAACTCTAACAGCTTTAGCTTTACTGATAGTCGCAGCTACATTCAGTCAACACTCTGCAGCCAGCAGTGAGCAGTTGTACGCCAAAGGTCAGGTGTTGTCCCAGCAATGTTTAGGTTGTCATGGTGAATTTGGTATAGCTCCTGTGGCTACCAACCCGAATCTGGCCGGACAAAATAAAGAGTATCTGCAGTACGCCTTAAAGGCGTATCGCGACGGTAAACGTAAAGGCGGTTTCGCTTTTATTATGCAAGCCAATGCCAGTGCACTGTCGGATCAGGATATTGAAGCTCTTGCGGTATTTTTTTCATCTCAAAGTGGCAAACAAGCTGCTGCTCAGCAATAGTCGAACACTGAATTAAAAGGAAAATTTTATGAAACTGGTTAAACAATTAGTCGCAGCGGCAGTGGCCTCTGGTTTGTCATTCAGCCTGATGGCGGCTGATTTAATAGTCTACAACGCAAAAATTCAAACTTTTGATGGCAAAGAATACTCGGCTTTTTCTGTCACTAATGGCCGTTTTGAACAATTAACTACAGACAGCCAAAGCTTGCTGGCGCAAAAAACAGCCAAGACCCAACTGATAGACGCTCAAGGTCGCCGGGTGATCCCTGGCATCAACGACTCTCACCTGCATGTGGTGCGTGGCGGTCGCTTTTACAATTTAGAAACCCGCTGGGAAGGCTTAACCTCATTAAAAGATGCGTTAGCTTTGCTGAAAAAGAACGTTGAAGTGACACCAGAAGGCCAGTGGGCACGGGTAGTGGGTGGTTTTAGCCCTTATCAGTTTAAAGAAAAGCGTTTACCTACATCAGCTGAGTTGACTGAAATTGCGCCAAATACACCAGTCTTTGTACTACATTTATACTCTGGTGCTGTGCTGAATAAAAAAGCCATGCAAGTTCTGGGGATCAGCAAAGATTCAGTGGCACCGAAAGACAGTTATTATGAAAAAGATGCGCAGGGTGAATTAACAGGCCGTCTAATTGCTGACCCTAACCCAACCATTTTATACAAAACCATAGCTGCGCTGCCGCAGTTGTCACAGGACGACCAACTGAATTCCAGCAAACAGTTTTATAGCAAGCTGCTGAGTTTAGGTGTGACCAGTGTCGTGGACGCCGGTGGCGGTGGTCATGACTTTCCTGAAAACTATGAAGCTTCTACCGTATTGGCTGTGACAGGTAAATTGCCAATCCGGGTGTCGAACTACTTGTTCCCACAAACCCCGGGCAAGGAGTTGAGCAGCTTCAGCCAATGGATGAGTAACTACAAAAACAACCAGAACCTGCATTTGCATATGGATAATGGGTATGTCGTAGAAGGTGGTGGTGAGTTGCTGGCGTGGAAAGCCTCTGACTACGAAAACTTTATGTCAGCACGGCCAGAACTGGATGCGGACGCCGATCCTGAATTAGAGCAAATCGTAAGATTACATTTAGTGCAAGGTTGGCCTTTCCGTATTCACGCCACTTACGATGAGTCGATTGAACGTATGCTGACGGTGTTTGAAACTATTAATCAGACTCAGCCACTGAATAAAGTCCGTTGGATCATCGACCATGCTGAAACTATTTCAGATAAAAACCTGAAACGCGTTAAAGCTTTAGGTGGTGCCATTGCAGTGCAGGGCCGAATGGCTTTTGCCGGTGAAGACTTTTTACAGCGTTATGGCAAAGCCAAAACAGAACAAAGCCCACCTTTTAAAAAGATGCTGGAGCTGGGTATTCCTGTAGGTTTTGGTACAGACGGCACCCGTGTAGCGAGCTTCAACCCTTGGGCGACTTATTACTGGGCAGTGTCGGGTAAAACTGTGGGTGGCACCCCTTTATATGGTAAAGAAAACACCTTAGACAGATTAACAGCCTTAAAAGTCTTTACCTCTGGCAGTGCTTATTTTTCAGGGGAAGAGTTGGTGAAAGGCCAAATTCAGCCTGGTATGTATGCAGACTTTGTGGTGCTGAATCAGGATATTTTAAAAGTATCTGAAGAGAAGCTATTGCAGACCGAAGCGGAGCTGACAGTGGTCGATGGTGAAGTGCAGTACGCCAGCCAGAGTGCTTATCCTGCTTTGTATAAAAAGCCGGAGGCTGCTACTCCAGCCTGGTCGCCTGTAAATCAATAAGCTTAAAGTCACAGAAACCATCACCTGAATGCAGGTGGTGGTTTGTTTTTACATATCTTCTGACGTAGGCAAATCCATACTCTGATAACGCAATTCACCTAAAAAGGTGCGGGCGGCAGGGCCTAGCTTGTCTGCGTCTAAAAACAATAAATGCAGATTCACTTTTCGGGTTCGGCCATTACAAAGTGGTAAAGGTTTCAGCAAACCTAGTTCTAAATCGTCGACTATAGAAGTTAAAGGTAACCACGCAAAACCCAGACCTTTTTTAATCATATCTATCGAGGTGCGCATATGACTGACAGTCCAGCGCTGGTTAGCGCCGAGCCAACCTTCGTCATTGCGTCGTGAAATCGCAGAATCTCGTACGACTATTTGCCGATAGGATTTTAAATCTTCAATGGTCAGGTCTCGTTCTATGGCAAACAGTGGGTGAGTGGGGCAGGCGACTGCCATAAATTCTATCTGGCATAACTCTTCACTGAAAATATCTTTGATGGTCAGCGGCGATACTGCAAGATCAACCTGAAAGGTTTCCAGCAGCTCTTTTGCGCCGGATAAAATGGATTCACTCAACTCAATGCGCAGCATAGGGTAGGCGGCTGAGGTGTTTTCCAGCGCTTTGTACAATAAATGCTGCGGGAATATTTCATCCACAGCAATACGTAATTTGGTTTCTATGCCTTCAGCCAGCGTCAGGCCTATGTCCTCTACTCTGGATGCTTCGTCCAGCAGATAATTGACCCGGCGCAGAATCATTTCACCTTCTTCGGTCAACAGCGTCTTACGGCCTTCTACCCGGAACAAAGCAACACCTAAGCTGGCTTCAATTTTTTGCACTGCAGTGTGAATGCTGGACTGGCTTTTATGGATCACAGCTGCAGCCTGATTAAAGCCTCCATGATCGGCCACCACTTTAAACATTCGCCACTGTTCCAGTGTCACTTTTAGCATGCTGCGCTGTATCCCGTAGTTATAAAGGAAAAATTAAAAAGCAGAGTGAGGTAACTATTTAAGTATTTTACAGTCCTGCCGACATTTGTCACTTAGCTAATAAGCTGATTCACAAAGCCATATTGCCAGAGTGGCTAGAAAAGTCAGCGCTGCTTCTTTGTTGTTTTGCACCGCAATTTCATTATTGCTGCTAGAGTTAATCTTGTATCAGCAGTCCTTTTTGTATTTTTGATGGTAGTTACTTATGTTCAGGTTTTTAGTGTGTTTTTTTATCTGCTGGTCTGTCTCTGGAAATGCGGTAGCTAAGGAGGAGTTACGATTTTTAATGCCAGACTATCCGCCTTACACCTATCAGGAAAGTGGGCATAATAAGGGCATAGGATATGAGGCTGTGGCCGCTATTATGGCTGACCTGGAGCAACCCTTTTCGGTGCAGTTAGTGCCTCATTTTGGCCGCGCTATTGTTGATCTGCAACAAGATACAGTCGATGGTTTTTTTCTGGCGACTGAAAGTAATGAACGTAATAAAAATGCTGAGTTTTCTGAGCCTGTTTTGATGATCCAGTGGACTTGGGTTTGGTTAAAGCAGCGTACAGATTTGGTGCCAGGCTCCGAAAACTTTAAACATAAAGCGCAAGTATCAGCACAAACCAACAGCAATGCGTTCCGCTGGCTGAAAGAACATCATTATCAGGTGACGGCTGGCACTACCGATATCCGGGGTTTGTTAAATTTATTGAAATTTAAACGAGTCGACGCCATTTTATTACCGGAGCTGACCATAAAAACTCTGATGGCAGAACAAGATATTGATACGGCGTTATTTAGTTTTCAGCAGGAAATTACCTTACCTTTTGCGATTTATATCAATAAAACTTACCTGAACAATCATCCGCAGTTTATGCAGCAATTAAACGCAGCTATTCGTCGTTATCATGCTCAAGTTGATGATGAACAGCCTCTGTAAGTTGCTCAAGATTTTTATATGCTGCGGTTGGGTTTTAGCCGCAGAAACGGAGGCGAAAGAGCCTTTGCGCATGGGGATGCCAGATTATCCGCCTTACACCTATATACAGGATGGCAGCTATCATGGCTTTGGCTATGAAGCTTTTGTCAGCATTATGGCCGATCTGCAACAAGACTTTAAAATCGTAGCTGAACCGAATTACGGCAGGGCAGTAAAGGATATGCAAAATCAGGTGGTGGATGGTTTATTTCTGGCGTCTGAAAATGAAGAGCGCAACAAAGTCGCGGAATTTTCTGCAGCTGTCACTTACACAGGCTGGAGCTGGGTTTGGTTAAAACAACGCAGCGATTTAAAGCCAGATTCTGCTGAATTTAAGCAAAACGCTATAGTTTCAGCGCAGTTAAACAGTAACCCTTATCTGTGGCTGATGAAACAGCACTACAAAGTTGCAGGTGCTCCCAACAATATTCGTATGTTATTTACTCTATTAAATTCGCGTCGGGTTGATGCCATTCTGTTACCCGGACTGACCGCAAAAGCCGTGATACAGCAAGAGAAACTCGATCCTGCTTTATATTCGATACAACTGGAAATACAGCGCCCTTTTGGTATTTATATCAGCAAAGCCTATATAGCCCGTAATCCAGACATAATGCCAAAATTAAATCAGGCGATTCTGCGTTATCATCAACGTCAAAAGATGCCTGCCCCTGCGCCTTCCCATTAGTGTTCAAGCTGTTCTTGTTGCGCCACTGAAACTATTTCCGAATTTCTTAATCTGAGTTCTCTGTCATTAGGTTGAGCGTGGAATTTTCCATGGATTCAGCAGCCAGTCAGGCGCAGCAGACAATATGAATAGTTGCAAAAAGGTGTTGTTCTCCTACAATGGCGCGGCAACTGGAGAGTAGTGATGAAATTTTCGGCAGTATTAGCTCTGGCTTTAAGCGCCAGTCCTGTGTTGGCAACCGAGTGGTGGCAAACAAAACAGGATCCAAATAACACTCAGGTGATAGCGTTGGGCAAAAAGCCTGCGCTTTCTGTGGCCTCATGTCCGGAAGATACAGCGCTGCGTTATTACCTGAAAGCCGAGAAAATAGCGGCATTGCAAAACACCTGGTATCAACAAGCCAGTGAAGAACCTCAAACCGCTTTATATCGTTGGGTCTATGGTCCTACGTTGTCCGAAAGGTTAGAAAAAGCAGTATGGCCAGGTGATGAAGCTTTAATCAAAGCTGCTTCTTTAGGTGCAGTGCAACAACTAACGATGGAATTCCCCCAATCTGAACAAGACAACTTAGCTTTTGAGGATGTGCTGGTATTTAATCTGCAATTTGCCGGTTTTACTGCTGACCACAAGCCGGATTTGCGTATTAATCTGGACAGAGATTTAAGCCGGGTCGCTGGTGTAGGTGATTTAGATTTAGCCTTGAATCATCGCTTGGCCAACAATATTTGTGTGGTGCATAGCCTGAATCAATTGGCAAAGGACAAACAGGTTGAGCTGAAAATCAAAGGTAAAACTGTGTCAAATCTAAAACTAAGCTCCGAAGCTGTCGCCAGTCAGTTATGCCTGGTAGAGATTCATCAGCAGCAGGTTATAAAAGGTTCACTGACTTTGCCTGTGACTCAGTGTTAAGGCTTTAAGCTGTTATTTCCAGTATTGTTCCACTGTGATCTGCCCGGGGTCGCGGCGTAAATTCTTTTTCAGGCCAAGGCTTTCTAATACGGTTTTGGTTTCAGTGATCATTTGTGGATTACCGCATAGCAGCACTTGAGATTGTGCATCCAGGCTCTGACCACAGGTCTGTTGCAGTGTACCGCTGCTGATTAACTCCGGAATACGTTGCTGTAAAGCACCTGCCTGAGCTTCTCTTGTGACTATGGGCTGATAATGCAGTTGTGTACCATAACGCTGTTGAAATTGACTAATTAGTGGCTGATAAGCCAATTCTGCAGCAAAACGCACACTGTGCAGCAGAACTATCGAGGAAAAGCGTTGCCATGGAGTGTCTGTGCCGAGCATGGACAAATAAGGGCCAATACCTGTACCTGTTGAAATCAACCACAGGTTTTTACCATCAGGCACTTCATCCAGAATAAAAAAGCCGCTGGCAGGCTGGCTGACTTGCACTGTATCACCAGCTTTAAGCTGCTGTAGCAGAGGTGTTAGTAAGCCATCGGCCACTGTGCTGATTAAAAATTCCTGCTCTGTGTCGCCCGGACTATTCAGCAGTGAGTAGGCGCGTTGTACTTTGCCATTCGCTGTGTCCAGAGCCAGCCGGACAAACTGGCCAGCGATAAAATCAAAAGGCTCTGTCTGCACCCGTAAGCTGAATAAAGTGTCAGTCCAGTGTGTATTTGCCGTTACTGTACCGCTAAGCCACTGTGCCATCTGTTATTTCCTGCTTGAACCGATTGCTTGTAACAAGACTAACAAAACTGCACTTATATACAAGCCTTGTGCTCAGGTTGTCTGAAGCTTGCTTTGCCGACGAAAAAAAGCCCGGAGAACCGGGCTTTTGCATTGCTAGTTTGAACTGGTTTTGTATTGATCAAACCAGGCCAGAATGTATTCAATCTTGGTGATCATCCGGCTGGGTTTATTGGCAATACCATGGGGTGAGCCTGGAATACGCACCATCACAGTGTCGACTTTGCGGATTTTCAGCGCCTGATAAAACTGCTCGGACTCACTGATAGGCGTACGTCTGTCAGCCTCGCCAGTCATCAACATAGTAGGAGTAGTGACATTACCCACCAGCGACAAAGGCGAACGTTTCCAATAATGCTCAACGTTTTCCCAAGGCACACCAGGGAACTGATGGAAGGTTTGATACAGGTAACTGTCGCCTGTCAGTACTTTACTGAGCCAGTTGATAATAGGTTTAACCACTGCCGCAGCTTTATAGCGCTGAGTTAAACCCACAGCATAAGCAGTCGCGATACCACCGGCAGAACCACCAGCGATAAAGAGGTTATCTTTATCAACAAAACCCAGATCAATCATCGCATTGACGCCTGAATCGTGGTCTGCGTAATCTTCTGGCGAGCTGTATTTACCGTGTAATAACATGGCAAAACGTTCGCCATAAGACGAGCTGCCTCTGTGGTTGTCGTAAAACACCACATAACCTTCTTTAGCAAAACGTTGCATCTCAGCGCTGAAATGTGGGCCGTAGGCTAAATGTGGGCCTCCGTGAATTTCCAGCATCATAGGGTATTTTTTCTTCGGGTCAAAATCCGGTGGTGTGATATACCAGCCCTGGATGGGTTCACCGTCAAAAGATGATTTGTAATTAATTTCATGCACTTGCCCCAGTTTTTTATGACCAAGTACATCTTCGTTTAATGCCGTTAAAGTGCGGGTTTTACCATTTGTTATTACTGCTACATCGGCTGGACGCTGTGCATTGCCCTGAGTAAAGGCAATGATTTCATTGGCAACACTGTATTCACCGCTTAAGTAGGGCTGAGGTAAACCTGCGCCAGACAATTGATCGGTGAGCTGCTCTAATTTGCCGGATAAAGACACTGAAGAAAGAGTGCGCTTGCCTTTGTCATCAAACTGGATCACCAGACTGCTGTTATCCAGCCATTGTGGGTTTTCGACGTCCCGATCCAGCTCTTTGGTCAGATCTTTAATTTCGCCTGAACGCCAGTCCATCAGTTTGAGTTTGCCGTTGGTATAAGGCACTTTTTCATTATTACCCCAGACAAAAGCCAGGTATTTGCCATCAGGTGAAAATACAGCTGAGGTTTCCTGACCTGGCATACTGGTCAGTTGCTTTAATTGACCGCTTGCCAAGGTGAATTGGTACAGGTCGCTGTCTCGTGGCTGGTATTCCCAGTCTTTGCTGGTATTGGCCGAAAAAATAAGTGCTTTGCCATCTGGCGTCCAGCTTAAGTCTGAGCCGTAGTTAAAGTCACCGTCAGTCAGCTTGCGTTCTTTGCCACCAGTGGAAGGTAAAACAAAAACATGGCGAAACTCTGATTTTAAAAAGCCCTGACCATCAGCCTGATACTGAGCCCGTTCAATCAACACCGCAGGTTCAGACCATTTAGCGCCTTCAGGTTTTTTTGGCATTTTAGTGGCTTTAGCCAGTTTGGTCGGTTGAGCCGGCACATTCATCGTAAAGGCGAGCTGTTCGCCATCTGGTGACCAGTTTAAATTGCCCGGGCTTTTGGAGAGCTGACTGACTAACGCGGTTTTGTTTTCTTTGACGTAATGCACATGGATTTGACGCGAACCTGAGCGATCAGAAATAAAGGCTATACGACTGCCATCTTCAGACCAGCGCGGACTGCCGTAGTTAAACTGATCAACAAATAACGGACTTTGATGGCCGGTTTTTACATCCAGCAACCATAAACTGCTGTGGGTACCGTCCGTCATAATATCGTTGCTGTTACGCACGTACACCACCTGTTTGCCGTCTGGTGATACTTGCGGATCGTTGGCATATTCCAGCGCAAAAATATCTTCAGATTCAAAGTACTGGCTTGTTGTATCCGCAGCAAACACTGGCAAGGCACAGAGCAAAGTGGCGCTTGCGATGCAGGAGTAAATAAAAGGCGCAAAGGCCTGGGGCTTTTTCATTGTTAAACCTCTTCTGATAAGTCAGTAGCTAAACTAACCCGATGTGACCTGCTGCACAAATTGCCAGCGACCAAAACCTGAATTTAAGCGTTCAGTTTGTGTTGTTATCTCGCTGTAAGCCAGAATCCACGGCCTTAGTGGCTGGATTTTATAGCCTGTTTTGTTTACACTGGCGCTATCCATTCTTTTGTCTGTAGTGCCTTATGTCGTTAAAAAGCTTGAGTGTTTTTGCCTTTCTTCTTGTTGGTTTAACCGCCTGTAGTCAACCCGATCAAATACAACGTATTTCAGGACCAGCCCAAGGTTCTACCTTTACTGTTAGCTTTTGGAGTGAACAAGAGCTGGATAAAAGTAGCTTAGAGACTCAGTTAAAAGACGAGCTTGATCGTATTGATCTGCTGATGTCGAATTACAGACCCGACTCTGTGATTGAAGCTTTTAATGCTCAGCAGAGCCAGAACCCTATTGAAGTAGGTGATGAGCTGGTGCAACTGGTAGAGATTGCCAGACAAGTGTCGACTTACAGCGAAGGTTGTTACGATTTAACGGTAAAACCTTATTTCGAACTGTGGGGCTTTCGTGGCGATAAGTTAACTAAACCCAGCACAGAGCAAATTCAGACGCTGAAACAAACTATTGGTTTAGACAAGCTAAAGAGTACTGAAACCAGTCTGACCAAATTCAACCCTGCGTTAAGAGTGGATGTGTCCTCTATTGCACAAGGCTATACAGTGGGCCAACTGGCTAAAATTCTTGATAAGGCTGGCATCCAGAATTATCTGGTGGAAGTTGGTGGTGAGCTGGTCAGTAAAGGTAAGAAGCCGGAAGCTAAAGCCTGGCGTGTTGCTATTGAAAAACCTTTACCTGATTCGCAAAAATTACAAAAAATCATCAGCGTGCAACAAAATGAGCCGTTATCTATTATGACATCAGGCACTTACCGTCACTTTTATGATCAGGATGGTGTACGTTACAGCCATGTACTTGATGCACGCACCGGAACACCTGTGACTCATGCTACAGTGTCTACGACCATCTTAATTCCTGATCCGACATGGGGGGATGCCTGGTCTACTGCCTTTTTATGTATGGGTAGTGAGCAGGGACTGAAGGTGGCGGATGAATTGAAATTACCTGTGTTATTTATTGATCAGCAAGGTGCTGATTTTATTGAAAAACCAAGCAAAGCTTTAACTGAAGCTCTCTCTTCAGGTACAGCGTTCAGCTTCGTGGAGTAAAACCTGATGGCACAAGGATGGGACAAAGAGAAGCTGCAGTTGTGGCGCTCAAAGAGCAATGATTTTTTAAGTTTGTATCTTAAGCGTTGCCAGCATGACCAGATCAATGTGATTGGTGGTTACCTGGCTTATATCTCGTTATTGTCTCTGGTGCCTTTTATTGCGGTGATGTTTTCCGTGATGGGCGCTTTTCCTATGTTTGCCGAATTGCGCGACCAGCTGGAAGCATTTTTATATGCCAATGTAGCGCCTGCGAAGGGGGATGACTTACGATTGTATATTGCCGGATTTGTTGAAAATATTGGCAAAATGACAGCCGTAGGTATCGGAGCTTTGGTGGTAGTAGCGCTGATGCTGATCCACAATATCGATAAAACCATCAACAGCATATTCCGTATTAAAAAACGCCCACGGCTGATTATTTCGTTTTCTATATATTGGATGGTGCTGACCTTTGGGCCTATTCTGCTTGGGACATCCATTGCAGTCACTTCTTATATTCTGTCTTTTTCCAGTCTGGCTGACGGCTACACTCCGGGGTTAAGCAGCGTACTGCTGGCACTGACACCTTATGTGTTTTCTATTTTGGCTTTTTTCCTGCTGTATTTGGTCGTGCCTAATGCCAAAGTGCAGTATCGCCATGCATTGATTGGCGCAGTAACAGCCAGCGTCATGTTTGAATTGTTAAAGAAAGGTTTTGCCCTTTATATCACTCATTTCCCGTCCTATCAGGCCATTTATGGTGCTTTGGCTTTAGTGCCGATCTTATTTTTGTGGATCTATCTGGTGTGGTTGGTGGTGTTAGTAGGCGCTGAGTTAACTGCTTTGTTGGAAGAGCTTTATCTTCAGGCGGCTTCGGAGGCAGAAAAGTTAGCCGAAAAGGACAACACCGCATGAATGCAGCTGCGCCTGTAGAGCCTTTTACCACTGAATGGCTTCAAACTCCTGATCATCAGCAGATTTATCTGGAACAAAGTGGCAACCCTCAGGGGATCCCGGTGATTTATTGTCATGGTGGACCTGGTGGGGGCAGCTCGCCTTTTCATCGTCAGCTGTTTGATCCGGCTTTGTACCATATTATTATTTTTGATCAGCGGGGCTGTGGTTTATCCACTCCGGCTTTGCAGTTGGAAAGTAACAGCACTCAACATCTGATCGCGGACATGGAACAAATCCGCCAGCATCTTGGTCTTTCGAAATGGCTGGTCGCAGGTGGTTCCTGGGGTAGTACCCTGGCTTTGGCTTATGGCCAGGCTTATCCGCAGCATTGTCTGGGGTTTATTTTGCGTGGCATTTTCCTGGGGCGTGAACAGGATATCGACTGGCTGTACCGTGCAGGTTTTGGCGCTAGTCAGGTTTTTCCTGATTATTATCAGGATTTTATCAAGCCAATCGTTCATCTGTCACCACTGGATGTTCTGCAAGCCTACCAGTTACAGCTGCATCACAAAGATGAAGCTGTTCGTATAGAAGCTGCTTTGGCCTGGAGTATCTGGGAATCCCGTATTGCCACTTTGCTGCCCAACGAATTTTCCCGAAGCGGCGAAATGGATACGCAGTCTGCTTTAGCTTTGGCATTGATTGAGCATCATTATTTTCAGCATCAGTGCTTTTTTGAGCCCGGCCAGTTGCTAAATAACATGCATAAAATCAGCCATTTACCTTGCCAGGTAGTACACGGCCGTTACGATATGATCTGCAAAGCCGAAAGTGCCTTTAGTCTGGTTTCGCTCTGGCCTGGTGCACAGCTGAGCTGGGTGGTGGATGCGGGTCACTCAGCCTCTGAAGTGGGTATTGCTAATGCTTTGTATCAAGCCAGTCTGGAGATGGCTGAGGTGTTAAAAGCTGTGGAAGTGGAAGCCGTATGAAAGCACTCATTCAGCGGGTCAGTTCAGCCAGTGTCACTGTTGAACAACAGGTGATTGGTGCCATCAATACAGGTTTGCTGGTGCTGCTTGGCGTAGAAAAAGATGACACAGAGCAACAACTCAAAAAGCTGGCAGAGAAAGTACTGAAATACAGAATGTTTTCCGATGAAAACGGCAAAATGAATCTGAATGTGCAGCAAGCTGGTGGTGCTTTGTTGGTGGTATCACAATTTACTTTGGCGGCTGATACCAATTCGGGCTTAAGACCCAGTTTTTCTACCGCTGCTCATCCTGATAACGCATTGAAGTTGTATCAGGATTTTGTCGCTTATTGCAGAAGTTTTGGTATTGAGGTCGCTACAGGTCAGTTTGGTGCTGATATGCAGGTGGCTTTGGTCAACAACGGTCCAGTCACTTTCCTGTTAGAGAGTTAATCTCGTACACCAGATTCAAATAGCCTTCAGCTTGGTGGCATTGATAACTGCGCTCTGTCAGTAAAGCTTCCAACTGCTGCTGATATTCGGGTTGTGACAAGTTGATCCAAATAGTGCCCCTTTGCTCTAATGTTTTTTGCATCGCCGGCTGCCAGCCTTCAAAAAGCGGATAAATATCCCAGATCACGAAAGGCCATTGCTGCTGATTGTTCTGCAGAAAGTCCTGAGCCGGCAACGCTACTAACTCCTCTTTGCCTTTCAGGCAAAAAAAACGCTGATAGGTGTCGATGACAACCTGACTCAATTCTACTGTCAGCAGCTGGGTGTTCGGCAATACAGTGGTCACAAAGCGGTTTATATCCCCTCCGCCCAAGCCAAGCTGTAAAACGGCATCAGGTTTAAATTGTTGTAATGAAAAAAGAATTGGGCCCAGATGCGCAGAAAGTGTTGCAGCAGGTGCCAACTGATTCATTTTGCTTTGCATGATACCGTTCAGATAAAGGCATAAAAAAGAGCCTTCTTCCGTCAGCTCCAGCCGTGGAGGGCCAGACTGAAACCAGACTAACTGTTGTATAGCACTTGGTTTTTGTTCCACAATACCCTCAAATCAACGGACTACAGGACCACAATGTGAACTGGCAGCTTAGCGCCCCACAAACTGAAGCTCAATGGTTAGCTTATTATCAATTACGCTGGCAGGTGCTGCGAGCGCCCTGGGATCAGCCAAAAGGCTCCGAGCAGGACGAGTCAGAAGCCGTCTCTTTTCATCGTATGGTCTGCACTGAAGCTGGTGAAGTTGTCGCTGTTGGTCGTTTACATAAGGTCGATGAAAACACAGCTCAGGTGCGTTATATGGCGGTGTCGGATCAATGGCAGGGCCATGGCTTAGGTGCCATGGTATTACAGCAGTTAGAGCAAGTTGCGCTGGAACAGGGCATGCAACGTATCATTCTTAATGCCCGCGATACGGCTTCAGGTTTTTATCAGAAAGCTGGTTATCACTATCTGGAACCTGCCAACGCCTTATTTGGCATTGCTCATCATCGTTATGTCAAAACCTTAGCTTTTTCTGCATCTGCTCAATTACTACAGCAGTGGGTACCAGAGTTGCAGCAAACTTTCTGGCAAAAAATTCCTTTGTCTTCCTATATGCAATTAAAAGTACAGCATGTAGACAGACAAAAAATTTGCTGTGTAGCTCCGCTCGAACCCAATATCAATCTGCATCAGACAATGTTTGCCGGCAGCATTTATACGCTGGGCACTTTAACAGGCTGGGGCATGGTTTGGTTACTATTAAAAGACCAGCAACTGGATGGCGATATTGTGTTGGCAGATGGCCATATCCGTTATTTGAAACCTGTAACAGGTCAGGCAGAAGGCCGTTGCTGGCGACATCAAAGTCAGCCAGATTTTTCTGCACTGGCACAGCAGCGCAAAGCCAAGCTGGAGATCAAAGTCGGCATTTTCTGTGATGATATTCAAGTCGCTGTATTTGAAGGCCGTTTTGCTGTGTTGCCGAAAAAAACACACTAGGGGCGAGAACGCGTAGCCAACAAAGCAGCAGCTTTAAATACGTGAAAGTCAGATTTAACCAAAGTCATTGTACGGGCGACCTTTATGGTCGCCCGTGTCGCAGTCAATTTTCGATGTGACCGGGGCGAGAACGCGTAGCCAACAAAGCAGCAGCTTTAAATACGCAAAAGTCAGATTTAACCAAAGTAGTTGAAGTTGCGGCGAGGCGGCAAGTGGGTGAGACCCCGGGAGCATAGCTGTCTATGTGACCGGGGCGAGAACGCGTAGCCAACAAAGCAGCAGCTTTAAATACGCAGGTTAAACAGATATAAAGCAAATATCAGGGTTCATTCAGGTAAAAAGCTCTGCGGAATTTGATACTGCAACCATCAAGTTCGTCAGGAGAGCCACTAATGAATAACAAATGGTTGATCAGCTCATGTGTTGCGACAGCCGCAGGAATAGTTGCTGGTGCAACTTACCTGTTATTTTCTGAGTATTCAGTTTTATCCGGTAGCCAAAGCTGGGTGTTAAGCTCCACCTGGTCCAGTGTGATGTTATGGCTTTTTGTGTCCATGTTTCTGCTGGCGTTGCTGTTTAATATTCTGGCCTTTCTGGAGCTCGAGCGCCAGGAAGAAGTGTTGAACCCTATGTGGTGGCCACAAGGCAATAAACTTGGGCGGCAACAGCAGCAGTTCAAAGAGAACACACAGCTTTTATTGCAGTTTTTTGGCCGCGAAATGGAGTCGGTTGAAGACTGTGATTCCCACTTCTTAGTTCGTCGTCAGCAACAGGCTTTGCTGCTTTATATCCAACCTGAATTAGATCAAGCCTTAACAGTGGCTCAGGTCCGTTCTGTGTTTCAGCAGATGCTATCGCTCAATTGCCAACGCGGCTTAATTGTCTGCTACCAAAAAATTAATAGCCAGGTTCGGTTGTTTGCTGCAGAAGCAGGTATTGAGCTTTTTGACCAACAACGACTGAAAAAATACATGAATGCTGAAAATTTCAGCCAATTAGCACTTATATAAGGCTGTTATAAAGCTATATAAAGCTTTCGTCATGTTTTTATCGCCAAATTTGTCATGATGATCAAGCGTTTACGAATGTTAGACATGGAACGGAACAAAGATAACGGATTACACACTTCCTGCCTGGCCAGACACTGTCTGGCCATTTTTTTAACCTCAACACTGACCCAACCTAAGTTTTATTCTGCTGCTCTGCTGAGGTTTAACAACAGCTTCACTGAATCACTTTTGTCAGCTTTTCCGCTGTATACACTTGCTGTGTCTTTGGTACCGCGTTACCTAAATCTTTATGACAAAAGAAGCTGCTTAGATGTTTAAGTCCCTGCTGACTAAATGGGATCTGAGCATGTCTGGTGGACAACAACTTGTGATAAAAAAAGCCAGAGCAATGGCCCTGGCTGATGGTTTGGTTAAAAGAGGGATTAATGTAACTTGAAGCTGCGCACTGCGTTTTCCAGTGTGCCTGCCGCTGTCGCTACCTGTGCACTTTGTTCCAGAGTAGAAGTGGCTCTTTCAGTACTTTGTTCAGCTAAATCCACCATGCTGTGCATACTTTGCTCTATAGCAGTTCCGAGCTGTAGCTGACTGGACGTGGTGGTGGCAATGTTATCGCTGATTTGATGCATAGCTTCGATAGCATGGTTAATTTCAGCTAAAGCTGTCATTAGCTGACTGTTTTGCGCAACACAGTTATTGGCATCGGTCTGGCCTTTTTCGATAGATTTCACGGCGTGCATACTTTGTTGCTGCAAACTGCCAATCATAGTGCGGATTTCATCTGTTGCCTGCTGACTGCGCACAGCTAAAGAACGGACTTCATCTGCGACTACAGCAAAACCCCGACCTTGTTCACCGGCTCTGGCTGCCTCTATGGCAGCGTTTAATGCCAGCAGGTTAGTTTGCTCAGCTATGCCACGAATAGTGGTCAGAATGCCGCCTATATTGTTTGATTCGGTATTCACCGCCTGCATCGTATTGCTGGTATCGTTCAGTTGTTGCGCCAGCTCCTGGATCAGTTTGTTATTGGCTGCTGATACCTGATCAATTTGCTGGCTTTGAGTTAAAGCCTGCTGCATTTGCTGCTGCGCTATATCGGCTTGCTCTGCTATCTGATGTGTATTGGTCGCTAGTTGTTGGGTAATACCATTCACTTCAGCCACCTGGTGATGCTGGGTACTTAAAGCCTGGTGAATAGCGCTGACTTCCTGGCTGGAGAAGCGAGCGCTTTGATTCAGTTCCAGCACCCCTTGCTGAATTTGTTCAATCAGTTGTCGCAGAGCTTTAATCAGGGTATTAACGTTAGCGGATAATTCACCAAACTCATCGTCTGAATTAATGGTCAGCTCACGACTTAAATCGCCCTGAGCGATGCGGTCCAGTACTCTGTTGATACCGGACAAAGGGGTGATCATGGCTTTAATTGTCAGATAAGCTGCACCTATCGCCAGACCCACCAGCACTATCAACATAATGACAGCACGGATAGTGCCGGAGTTTAAAGCTGAGGATAAATCTTGTTGTAACGAATTAAACTGGCTGTCTGCCTGGCCAATCATTTGATCCAGCGCGGCCACAGCCTGTGTGACTTGTTGTTCAGATAAATCCAGTTGTTGCCTTGCCGCTTGTAATTGCTTTACCTGCAGCAATTTAATATTCACCAGATTGTTTTCACCTTCAATCCGGTTTTTGGCTTCGCCGAGTTGTGCCAGAAAGTCCTGCCATAAATCATCAGCACCCACTTGTTTAACAATATTGGCAATGTAATCCAGATTGCCTTGCATATCACTAAAGGCAAACTCCAGATTTTCCTGGCTGCTTGCCAGTTGTGCCGGATCTGTCATAGCGGCAATTTCACGAACAGTCTTCAGTAAACCCAACAACTGGCCATCAACCCGACCCGCAGCCCCTTCCAACAACGCCATTTGTGCAGCTTTACCAGGTGCGTCTAAAAAGGAAATATCTACCAGCGTTGCGCCTGCTGTATCGATCAGATTTTCCAGCTCTTTCAGCTCTGCTGAGGCTTTATCGCCCAAAGCTATAGCTTCTAAACGAGCTTTAAATAACTGTTCAACGGCCTGCTGATAGGCCAAAGAGGTTTGTTGGGCTTCTGCTAAAGGTTTTTGTAAAGCTGGTTCTTTGGTCACTAAAGGTGTCAGAGTATCCATTCTGCTGCGGAATATTTCAGACGTCTGAGTAAACTCGTTTTGATAGGACTTAATTTTGGCTGCCTCTTCGGCTGTGTAACCCAAAGCAGATAACTTGGCGAGTTTCAGTAACTGAATTTGCGCCATATTACTTTGTTGTTGCACCGGTACTGCAGTTTCATTCATCCGGCTACTGGTGCTGTTCACTACAGCAAAACTCCAGAGCGACGATAAACTGGCGACTAATAACAGCAAGGCAATAAAGCCAAAGCCCAGATAAATTTTATGCGCAACACGAAGTTTCATAGACAAATTCCAACAGCTGTTATGGTTTTAGTATTGGTTAGAAATAAGGCATTAGGTATATACGCAGCTGAAACTAACAAAGTTTTTTTAACTGGTCTAGCCAGATTGGTGCAAATTTAGTTTTTTCTGATAAAAAAAGAGCACCAAAATGGTGCTCTTTGTTAGAAAGTGTAATTAAACTATAAGCTTAAAAGCTGCTTAACAAGTTAGCCGGTAATAAAGAATTTAAGCTGCCATGACGTAATAGTTCGGCTGCTTTTTCGATATCAGGTGCAAAGTAGCGATCCACATCATAAAAGCTGACTTGCTGACGTAAGATTGCCTTCGCTTGCTCAACTGCTGCTGCGCCTTTTAGTGGTGCACGGAAGTCGATACCCTGAGCTGCCGCCAGATACTCAACAGCCAACACGCCTAAGGTATTTTCTGCCATATCTGCTAAACGACGGGCGGCGAAAGTCGCCATAGACACATGGTCTTCCTGATTGGCTGAAGTCGGTAAGCTGTCCACAGATGCCGGATGCGCCAGAGATTTATTCTCAGAGGCCAAAGCTGCAGCTGTCACCTGAGCAATCATAAAGCCGCTGTTTACACCGCCATTATTCACTAAGAAGGCCGGTAATTTGCTTAAATGCGAGTCGATTAAAAGTGCCATACGGCGCTCAGAAATAGAACCAATTTCAGCAATAGCCAAAGCCAGATTATCGGCCGCCATAGCCACAGGTTCGGCGTGGAAGTTACCACCAGAGATAATGTCATCTTCAGCAGCAAACACCAGCGGGTTGTCGGTCACGCCGTTGGCTTCGACTAATAACACAGAAGCCGCAAAACGGATTTGGGCTAAACAGGCACCCATCACCTGAGGCTGGCAACGCAAGCTGTATGGGTCTTGTACTTTTTCACAGTCGATATGTGACTCGGCAATTTCTGAGCTTTCACCTAATAAATGGCGGTAAATCAGAGCTGCATCTATCTGACCTTGTTGACCACGCACTGCATGAATACGGGCATCAAAAGGGGAGCGGCTACCCATAGCAGCTTCCACACTCATAGCACCAATCACAGAACCAGCTGCATATAAGTCTTCAGCGCGGAATAAACCTTCCAAAGCAAAAGCAGTGGATGCCTGAGTACCGTTTAATAAAGCCAAACCTTCTTTCGCTGCTAAAGTAATAGGCTCTAAACCCGCTATGGCTAAACCTTCTTTGGCGGAATAAATCTGACCAGCGATACAGACTTCGCCTTCACCTATTAAAGGCAACACCATATGAGATAAAGGTGCTAAATCGCCTGAAGCACCGACTGAGCCTTTTTTCGGAATACAAGGATAGACACCCGCATTGACCAATTGGATCAGCGCGTTAATCACCAGTGGGCGCACGCCTGAATAACCACGGGCCAAAGAGTTAATTTTCAGTACCAGCATTAAACGTACTGTGCTGTCGTCCATCAGATCGCCAAAACCAGCAGCGTGCGATAGAACGATAGAACGCTGCAGCGTTTCCAGTTTGTCTTTTTCAATTTTGGTATTGGCCAATAAACCAAAGCCGGTATTGATGCCGTACACAGTGCGGTTTTCCGCAACAATTTTAGCTACTGTAGCAGCTGATGCTTCAATCGCAGGCAAAGCGGCCGGGTCTAAAGTCACAGTCACTGCATGTTGTTGCACCTGACGCAGTTGCGCCAGAGTCAGTTCACCAGGGGTGATGGTTAAAGCGTAAGTCATGTTCTTATCCTTCAAATTAGTTCTGGTTGATCATTGGCAGATCAAGGCCTTGTTCACGGGCGCAGTTTTTGGCTATGTCATAACCTGCATCGGCATGACGCATTACGCCAGTGCCTGGGTCGTTCCACAATACGCGGCCTAAACGACGGGCTGCTGCCTCTGTACCATCAGCTAAAATAACCACACCAGAATGCTGGCTATAACCCATACCTACGCCACCGCCGTGGTGCAAAGACACCCAGGTTGCGCCGCCTGCTGTGTTCAAAAGTGCATTTAATAATGGCCAGTCAGACACAGCGTCTGATCCATCCATCATGGCTTCGGTTTCGCGGTTTGGACTGGCCACAGAGCCTGAGTCTAAATGGTCACGGCCAATGATGATCGGCGCTTTTAATTCGCCGTTTTTCACCATTTCGTTAAAAGCTAAGGCAATACGGGCACGGTCTTTTAAGCCAATCCAGCAAATACGGGCTGGTAAACCCTGGAACTTAATACGTTCACGCGCCATATCCAGCCAGCGGTGTAAATGCGGATTGTCCGGGATCAGCTCTTTGACTTTAGCGTCTGTTTTATAGATATCTTCCGGATCTCCAGATAAAGCCACCCAGCGGAATGGGCCTATGCCTTCACAAAACAGTGGACGGATATAAGCTGGCACAAAACCCGGATAATCAAAAGCGTTAGCAACACCCATATCCAAAGCCATCTGGCGGATATTATTGCCGTAATCCACAGCAACTGCGCCTTTGCTTTGCATATCTAAAGTAGCTTGCACCTGAATGGCCATTGAGGCTTTAGCGGCTTGTACTACTGCAGTTTCATCTTCAAGACGACGCACTTTGGCTTGTTCCATGGTCCAGCCTTGTGGCAGGTAACCATTTAACGGGTCGTGCGCAGAAGTTTGGTCAGTCACTACATCAGGAATGATATTGCGTTTCACCAGTTCAGCGAAGATATCAGCAGCATTGCCTAACAAACCGATAGAAGTGGGTTTACCTGATGCTTTGGCCACTTCAAGCTGAGCTAAAGCTTCATCCAGGTTGTAGGCTTTTTGATCAACATAACCAGTGCGCAGACGGAAATCGATACGGGATTCGTCGACTTCGCAGGCAATCATATGAAAACCAGCCATGGTCGCAGCTAATGGCTGAGCGCCGCCCATGCCACCTAAACCACCGGTAAGAACCCACTTGCCATTTGGCTCACCGGCAAAGTGCTGTTTAGCTATGGCAACAAAAGTCTCGTAGGTACCCTGAACTATGCCCTGAGTACCAATGTAGATCCAGGAACCAGCTGTCATCTGGCCGTACATCATCAGGCCTTGTTTATCCAACTCGTTAAAGTGTTCCCAGTTGGCCCAGTTAGGTACCAGGTTAGAGTTCGCCAGTAATACACGAGGCGCGTCCGGGTGAGTCGGAAATACACCTACGGGTTTACCGCTTTGGATCAACAAGGTTTGGTCGTCGTTTAATCTGTCCAGTACTTCGACTATTTTGTCATAACAAGCCCAATCACGGGCTGCACGGCCTATGCCGCCATATACCACTAAAGAGGTTGGGTGCTCGGCCACTTCGGGGTCAAGGTTATTCATCAACATACGTTTGGCAGCTTCGGTCTGCCAGCTCTTGGCGGTAATTTCGCTGCCGCGGGCGGCGCGGATCACACGGCTTGGGTCTAAACGTGGATTGCTCATAGGGTTATCTCTTTAAGTCTTAGGTTTGATATTCAGGTGCCCGCCTAAACGATAGCGGCTGCCTGCAGAGGTCAGATAGGCAAAACTGACAGCACCACCCCGGCTGAAGGTGCGGCGTGTCAGGCGTAAACAAGGTTCTGAAGCTGGTATTTTCAAATGCTGACGGGTCAGTTCATCCGGCAATACGGCTTCCACTATGTGCTCGGCGTCTGTTAAAGGCGCCACAGCACTTAAGTATTCATGTGGGGTTTGCAGTACAAAGTCCTGCGCTAAATAATCAGGCACTTGCTCCGGATTGACATAACGGGCTTCCAGCTGCAGTGGTTGCTGGTTTTCATAATGCACAATCAGTGAAAAAAACACCGGCGCATTGCGGCTTATTCCCAAAGCTGTGGCGACAACTCCTGGGCAAGGTAAGCTGGTCAGTTGCACTAATTCAGCTTTATGAAAATGGCCACGGCGCTGAATTTCATCGGCAATATTACGAATTTCCAGCAAAGATGATTGTGACTTTGGCGAAGCGACAAAACTGCCAACCCCCTGAGTACGATAAAGTACGCCTTGTTCGGTCAGTTCCTGCAAAGCACGACGTGCTGTCATGCGACTGACGGCAAACTGAGTCGCCAGCTCGTTTTCCGATGGAATACGGCTATGCTCAGGCCAGGCGGCAGTTTCTACCTGACTCAAAATATAATCTTTGATAGCGGCAAACTTCTTTTGCCCAGAACTGTTGTCCATGACTGCTTTAACGCCTGAGTTTGAATGCAAAGAAAAATAGCTGAATTTGGTTGTATATACAAGTTGTTCGGGTAGAATTAATTTCAGCGCTAAAAATCAGGCCAAAAGCCGTGCGGGGGAATGAAATGCAAGTCTTTGATGCAATTTGGATTAATGTCAATTTAGCTACTATGACTGATAATGGTCAGCCTTATGGAGCTATTACCAATGGCGCCTTGGCGGTGAAAGATGGCCGTATTGCCTGGTTGGGCCCTAAAGCCGGATTACCAGAAACTGACTTGTTATCGACCCCTTTGTATGATGGCAAAGGCCAGTGGTTATTACCGGGCTTTATCGACTGCCATACCCACTTGGTGTATGCAGGAAGCCGCGCCAATGAATTTGAAATGCGTTTAAATGGTGCTACTTATCAGCAAATCGCAGAAGCGGGCGGTGGCATTAAATCTACAGTAGCGGCGACCCGTGCCGCCAGCCATGAAGAGTTGTTTGTGCTGAGTAAGCAGCGCTTAAACGCACTTTTAAGTCAGGGCGTGACTACTGTTGAAATCAAATCAGGTTATGGCCTGGATTTAGAGACAGAGCAAAAAATTCTGGAAGTTGCGGCAGAACTAAACCGTACTCATCCGATGGATATTCAGAAAACCTTTTTAGGTGCTCATGCTTTGCCTGTGGAATATGCAGGACGGCCTGATGACTATATGCAGTTGGTGGTCAATGAAATGCTGCCACAATTGCATCAACAAGGGCTGGTCGATGCAGTAGATGTATTTTGTGAAGGCATAGGTTTTTCGGTAGCACAAAGCCGCTTATTGTTTGAAAAAGCCAAAGCCCTGGGTTTGCCTGTCAAAGCTCATGCTGAGCAGCTATCACATTTAGGTGGTGCCAGTTTAGTGGCCGAATTCAGTGGTTTATCTGCTGATCATATTGAATATTTGCAAGAACAAGACGTGTTAGCAATGAAAGCCGCTGGCACTGTGGCTGTGGTGCTACCAGGTGCATTTTACTTTTTACGCGAAACCAAACTGCCACCTTTTGATTTGTTGCGCCAGCATCAGGTGCCTATGGCGATTTCTACCGACTTAAACCCTGGTACTTCGCCTTTCTGTAATTTGCCTTTGATGCTGAATATGGCTTGTACTTTATTCCGTCTTACGCCCCAGGAAGCCATAGCGGGCGTGACCCGGCATGCGGCAGCAGCTTTAGGTATGGCCGACAGAGGCACTTTGGCTGTAGGCCAGCAGGCTGATTTTGGACTTTATCAAATCAGTCAGCCAGCAGAATTGTGTTATCAATTTGGTGTCAGCGCTTTAACCCAACTGATCAAAGCAGGGCGGGAAGTTAATCTGCGTGGACTGAGCTAACTTTACAAGGCGGAAAAACAGAGTAATCTTAAGATCTTATCTGATCTTTTGAGTGTTGGCTGTGTCGTTATCTTCTAGGTCTGTTTTGTCTGCTGTACTACTGACCAGCTCTGCCCCTGCTTTGGCCCAGAGTCTGGCCAGCCAGCCTTTGTTTTACGCTGTCGTACTGTTAAGCCTTTTGGTGCTGCTTTTCGCGGCTTGGGTTGTGGTGCTGAAAAAACGTTTGGCGGAGCAAAAGCCACCACAAAAACAAGCTAAGCCCAAAGATCTGTCCTTTTTATCTCTGCACGATGACACCAGCGGTTTACCGAATAAATTACAGTTACAACAACAGTTTGAACTCTGGTGTCGTAGTCATACCAACCAAAAAGCATCTTTGCTGTTATTAAAAATTCAGAATTTTGAACGGGTGAATCAGGCTTTGGGGCATCAGAATGCCAATCTGGTGTTATTGCAGATAGCTCAGCGTATCAATGCGGCAGTGCAGCAGGATCAGGAATTGCTGGTGCTGGAGCAGCAAGGTAAACAAAGCAGTAAAGTGGCCCATTTAGGTGGGGTAGATTTTGTGCTGTGGGTGGATGCTAATACCCGCCAGCATGCTGCTGAGCAAATTGCCCGCCGCTTAGAGCACAATGTGCCCGAAACCTTACTTATTCATGGTTGTGCCGTAGAGTATCAACTGCAAAGTGGTATTGCGCATTATCCACAGCATGGTGAATTGTTATCTGATTTGATAGACCGCGCTTATCTTGCGATGCAAAACCGGCAAGTAACCCAGACCAGTACTGTGGTATTTCATCCGGACTTGATTAGCTACAACAACGATAAGCTTGGCTTGATGGCTGAGCTACGAAATGCCATTAGTCAGCAACAATTAAAGCTGCATATCCAACCACAAATTGCCTTAAGTTCACGCCAGGTGCTGGCGGGTGAAGTCTTGGTACGCTGGCATCATCCACGCCGCGGTTTGTTGGGGCCTGCAGAGTTTTTAGAACTGGCCGAGCAAATGGGGGTTATTTATCCCTTGACTCAATGGGTGCTGGAAAAAGCAGTGATGACGCTGGCGGAGTTGGCGCAGCAAGAGATCCATTGCAAAATTGCGGTAAACATTTCCAGTAAAGATTTATTGCAGGACGAACTGGTCGACAGCTTAGAACTGCTGCTGAAACGGCATAAAGTACAGCCTTCGCAGCTGGTGCTGGAACTCAAAGAAAGTGCGCTGGTGGCAGAACCAGTGAAAGCCATGCGTATGCTCAAACATCTGGCTCAACTTGGAGTTGAGCTGGCGCTGGACGATTTTGGTACCGGATTTTCGTCGCTGGCCTATTTGCGTGAACTACCCATCAGCCAGGTGAAAGTGGATTGCTCCTTTATTTTTGATTTGCACCGTTCAGATACTCACACTGCCATTACCGGCGCCATTATTGATATGGCAAAAAACATGAATTTTATGGTGGTGGCCGAAGGTATTGAGCAACCTGAAGTCGAGCAAAAACTAATAGCTATGGGCTGTGCCAGAGGGCAGGGCTTTTTATATGCCAAGCCCTTTGCGCTGGATGCCTTTCCTGCCTGGGTCAAGCAGTGGAGTTATAGCAAAGCGACTTACTGAGCCTTACCAAACAAAAAAGCACAGACTAAAGCTGTTAAGATCTGACCCGCATCGTTCATGCCAGCTGCTAAACCTGCCGGGTGCTGAGCAGGAGCTGCTTCTGCCAGGTGTAAATAACGGCTTTGTGTCTGGCTTGCCAACAGATATACGAAATGCTCTGCTTGTTGTACTGACACTCCGCAACTGTTGTAGGCGCTGACCGGCATGCCGGTAATGGCGTCCGTATCCAGCTCTATGCCAAAGACTTGCTGTGGATCACGCTGGCTTAACCAGAGTTTCAGCAGCTCTGGCCAGGGGGCTTGTTCCCGCACAAACAGCTGCTGATAACTTAATAGATCCACACCAGCTTTTTTAATTTGTTCTAACGAGCTGGCCGAGTTTTTCAGCTCATGCAAGCCCATCACCAGATAACTATCTAAATGCCCCTGAGCTTTGGCATAACTGAAACCATTGCCGCTGTGGCGACCTTCCAGCAAACGGAAATCGGCATGAGGGTCGAGGTTGATGCAGTTGACGGCCTGCTGCTGGTTTTTGGCTAAAGCACTTAACAGCGGCAAACTGTTGTTATGACCACCCCCTATCACTATAGGCATTAAGTCTGCAGCAAAAATAGCCGACAATACAGGCTCTAAGCGTAAATCAATCTCTGCGCAGAGGCTGCGTAAAGTGGCCAGGTCGGCACTCTGACTTTGTTGCTGCAGGTCGGCACAGTTCAGCTCACCCAATAGCAGTATTTGTGAGCCATCTAAAAATTCGTTTTGCTGCAAGTTAATAAACTTACGGATAAAGGCCTGCCAGCCCAGATCGGAACCGCCTTGACCCAAATTGGCGCGTGGGCCTATATCTTCAGGTACGCCCAACAACACAAAAACACAACCTTGTTGTTTAGCTGCAGTTAAAGCCTCAGTCAAAGGTAAAGCAGGATCGGCATAACGCAGCACCTGACCCAAACGGGTTTCGCCTTCGCGTAGCTGTTGAAAGGCCGCCAAAGAGGCGGCCTGATAGCGGATTAAAGCATCACTCATCTGTTATTCCAGATCTAAAGGCTCAGGGGATAAAATAATACCTGTGTTGTCGGCATACAGATGATCGCCAGGTAAAAAGGTCACTCCACCAAAATTAACCGGTATCTCGTGTTCGCCGAAACCACGATCATCAGCACCCACAGGAATAGCGTTGACTGCCTGAATACCAATATCAAAATCTTCCAGTGTATCGACATCACGCACGCTACCGTAACAGACTATGCCTTCCCAGCCATTGGTGGCAGCTATAGACGCTAACTCACCATCAATCAAAGCACGACGGGCAGAACCACCACCGTCAATCAATAACACTTTGCCTACGCCAGGTTCAGCTAAAGCCTGGCGAATTAAACCGTTGTCTTCAAAGCATTTTATAGTCTGGACTGTGCCACCAAAAGAACGGCGGCCACCGTAGTTGGCGAAAATGGGCTCAACCACATCGATCATGTCGGCGTAAAGGTCACATAATTCCGAAGTGTTATATTCCATGTTGTGCTCCAAACTTTAAGTCTTTGATCAAAAACACAGTATACCCGTCTCACCTGAAGCTGCAAGGTCGTTGACAGTGGTCATTCGGCTGAATTTTTGGGTGGAATCGCTGTCCGCTATTTTCACTATTCTTTTGCTGCTTGATTGTGACTCTGTATTGCCAGTGTTAAGGTGACTTTGCTAATTTAATTTAAGTTGTTTCTTCAGGACCTTGCCTTTGAGCCCAGAGCTGTTAGCCCGAACCTTGTTGCACCTGACGCAGATAGGGTTTGCATTCACCCTTACCGCCTTGCTTTGGTATTTTTTCCGGGTTTATCAACGTAATTACCTGAAATCCTGGGCCATAGCTTTTAGTTGTTTTACTGCTTATGCAGCCTTTATTTTGGTTGAGGTATTTTGGCGACCTGTATTTGCTGCTGAATTTTTAGGCTTAGGCGTCAAGTTTTTATACATCAGTTTTTGTTACGCTTTTGCGGTCTGGATTCTGGTTGGGGTCTATGAAGCTGTGAAACAGCAGCGACTTGCTGCTCGCACCGTAAACCAACTGCTGCTGTTGGTGACTGGTATTTCTTTCCTCTCCGTCACTTTGTTTTTGTTGTTGCCACAGTGGCAAGACATGACTTTGTATCTGCAATTTTATATGCGCTTAGTGCTGATCGGCGTTGCTTTATGTGTGGCAGGCTTCTGGCTTTGGAGTTTAACCAAACGAATTTTTGCAACTAAAGTAGTTGCCAGTGCTATGTTGGCTTGGGGAATATTATTTTTGGCTAGTGCCAGTTCTATACTGTTGCACGACGCTCAGGATGAACCTATCCAGATTGTGCTTTATTTTAAGCATATTGAGCTGCTGATCCAGGTCATTTTAGGTTTAGGTTTGATCATTTGGTTGCAGGAAGACGAACGCAGCACTAATCAGCAACTGACGGCTAAAACTCAATATCTGGATAGTCACGACCCTTTAACCGGTGCATTAAATCGTGATGCCTTGCTACGGGAGTTGTCGCTGTTATTGCAGACAGACAATGCATTAACTTTGTTAATGATAGGTCTGGATAGCTTTAAAGTGGTGAACGAATCTGTTGGCTTAAAACAGGGCGATCGCATCTTACGCGAAGTAAATCGGCGTTTTGAATCTTCTATTGTCAAACCCCGCTTAATAGCCCGTACCGGCGGTGATATTTTTGCGCTGGTGCTGGAAGATTGCACTACAGACAGACAAAAGCTGTTTGCTTTACAGCATTTGGAGCAACTGATTGAGAAGCCTTTCACCACAGACCATGGCCTTATTAAGCTGACCGCCAGCATAGGTCTGGCTTGTGCGCCACAGCATGCTATTGAAGCTGATATGTTGCTGCAAAAAGCCAACATTGCGTTTCACCATTGTAAACGTCAGCAACAACGTTGCACCTTTTATCAGCCTGGCATGGAAGAAGAATCAGCACGCTTGCTCAGTCTGGAGAAAGACTTACTCTTAGCTTTAGAGCAGGACCAGTTTATCTTTTATTTCCAGCCGCAATGGGATCTGCGGGAGCAAAAAATTGAAGCTTATGAGGCTTTGGTGCGTTGGGAACATCCGCAAAAAGGCTTATTAATGCCGGGTCAGTTTTTACCTTTGGTAGAACAAGTGGGCTTAAGTAAAGAGCTGGATTTATTGCTGTTGGAAAAAGCCGTCTGCACTTTGGCTGAGTGGAAAAAACAAGGTATTCATATTCCGCTGGCGGTAAATATGTCACCTGTACATTTTCAGGTTGATGGTTTAAAAGGCCGTATTCAGCAGTTGTTATTAAAGTATCAGGTATCGCCAGCAGTGCTGGAGCTGGAGATCACTGAAAACACCGCCATGGGCGATATGGAAAAAGGCTCTAACTATATTAATGAGTTGCAGCAAATGGGGATCCGGGTTTCTATTGATGACTTTGGCACCGGCTACTCGTCTTTGGGCTACTTGCGTAAAATGCCAATAGATAAAATTAAAATTGACCGTAGTTTTGTCACAGATATGGCCGCTAATGACTCCGATATGATGATAGTCAAAACCATGATCACGCTGGCTCATGGCTTAGGCAAACGTATTCTGGCTGAAGGGGTCGAAACAGAAACTCAGCTGCAGTTGTTGCGTACTTTGGCTTGTGATGCCATTCAAGGCTATCTGTTGGCCAAACCATTACCTGAAGCAGAAGCTTTGGCTTTGCTGAATGGTTGTGTTTTATCGCGATAATTGGTTGTTTTTTGTCATTTTTTTGTCACCAAGCCACTTTAAGCTAAACCCAGTCAAAGTAATGCGGCGGGTGGCTTATGTGGTTACAAAGGCTCGGGTCATGGGATCAGCGCTGTTTTCTGGCACTTTTTAGCCGAAGCGAACGCAAGCGCATCCATCAGTTTAGTTTCTGGTGTTCTAAAACCGGTGACGGCCCTTTATACCTTGGATTAGTTGCTCTGTTATTTGCTTTAGAATTGACTCACGCAAGTGCCTTTACTGAATTACTGTTACTTAGTTTTGCCATTGAATTACCGCTGTATCTGCTATTAAAAAACTCAATTCGTCGTCAGCGCCCTTATCAGTTAATGGCGGGCATGATGCAAGCTCATATCGAAGCTTCAGATAAATTCAGTTTACCCTCGGGTCACACAGCTGCAGCTTTTGTGGTCGCAAGTACTTTGTTGTGTTTTTATCCGGAGTGGGCCTGGTTAGCCTTTAGCTGGGCTGGTTTGATTGGCCTGTCACGTATCCTGTTAGGGGTACATTTTCCGCTGGATATTCTGGCGGGTTCTTCTTTGGGTGTATCCAGTTGCATGGTGGCACAACAAATCCTGCACTAGTTCTGCAATTTTTACTAAATATTTCATATTTAGCCTGGCAAAAGTCCACTTGCTCTCTATTCCCTCTCTATAATTAACATAGATTTTCATATCCTCTGCTGATTCAGCTGCTTAAGTAGTCTTTTTGGGAGTATTTTCTATGGCCTTTTTACGACAATTTTCTATACGTCAGCGTTTACTGCTGAATGCTATTACAGTGGCAGTGTCGATGTTAATTATGTTGGGGTTGTTACTGTTTCAAAGCAGCCAACTGACCAGATTGGCGGAACTGCGGCTTGAAGTGGAGCAACTCAATCTGAACGTGCTGCAGCTGCGACGCAGCGAAAAGGACTTCTTATTACGCTCAGATATCGAGTACCAGCAAAAGTTTAACCAGACTGCGACTGAACTGAATCAAAAAGCCGCTTTGTTATCGGAAGGGCTTTCGGCGCAAGACATAGATACAACGCCTTTAAAGTCCTTCACAGGTTTTACCAAAAGTTATCAGGACTTGTTTAATCAACTGGTGCAGTTATCCAGTCAGGTAGGTCTGGATCCTCAGTCTGGTTTATATGGCGAGTTAAGAGCTAAAGCTCATGAGTTGGAACAGTCTTTTAAAGACACCAACGATTTGTTATTGACGACTCAGTTACTGCAATTACGCCGTGCGGAAAAAGACTTTATGTTGCGGCTGGATTTAAAGTACCTCGAAAGCTTTAACAAAGGTTTTGCCGAATTCCGTAACCAAATTCAAAGCAATATCAGTGATACAACCCAAGCCCTGAAAATGCAGCAATTGGCTGACGCATACAGTGTTGCTTTTGTCCGTTTAGTCGAAGGTGAACAAAAAATTGGCCTGGCTCATGATCAAGGTCTGATGGGGCAAATGCGCGACGCCATTCATCAGACGGAAGAGAGTCTGGATTTAATGTCGGAGCAAACCGAAGCCGCAGTGAATAAAGCCAGTTCTGCCAGCCAGACCTTAGCTATCAGTTTATTTGTGTTAGTACTGGTGCTGGTGATAGCGCTGGTGCTGATGACCAGCAATAGTATTTTGCAGCCGATCCAAAAAGTTTGCGCCACCATAGGTTTAGTGCGTAAAGACAATGACTTCCGTTTGCGTGTTGCTGAAGAGGGTCAGGATGAAATGGCCACTTTAGCCAAAGACTTTAATCATATGTTGGCGGATGTGCAGGAACTGGTACGTAATGTGAATCAGGCACTGGAAATGCTGGATGTTGCTACTCATGAGCTGGCGAAGTCGACCGCTGAAACCAGTAAAGGTATGGCGCAACAGCAACTGGAAAGCGACATGGTGGCGACTGCTGTGACTGAAATGGGCGCTACAGTGGATGAAATCGCAGTGAATACTGAAAACACTGCAGCCAAAGCTCAGGACACTAACGCTAATGCGATGTCGGGTTTAAAAGAAGTGGAGCAAACCGTAAAGCGTATCAATGGTTTATCACAGGAATTACAGCAGGCTTCAGTCGTTCTGACCGAGCTGGAGCAAGATAGTACAACTATAGGTTCAGTGCTGGATGTGATCCGGGGTATTGCTGAACAAACCAACTTATTGGCGCTGAATGCGGCTATTGAGGCTGCAAGGGCAGGTGAGCAAGGTCGTGGTTTTGCTGTTGTTGCAGATGAAGTGCGTAGTTTGGCACAGCGCACTCAGGAGTCGACAGGTCAGATAGAAAAGATTATTTCCGGCTTACAGCAACGTACGAAGAACATTGTTGCTGTGATGCAAAATTGCCAGACACAAGGTAAAGAGAGTGCCAGCCAGGCAGGTTCCACTATTGAATTACTGCGGAAAATTACCAGCGATGTGGGCCTGATTATGGATATGACCACTCAAATTGCGACAGCTGTGGAAGAGCAAAGTTTAGTGGCTGCTGACGTGAATAAAAATGTGGTGCGTATTCGCGATATTTCTGAGGACTCACTGAGCATTTCTAAACACAACGCTCAGATCAGTGAAGAAGTGGCCAGTCAGGCCAGTATGCTGCATCAGACAGTGGATAAATTTAAGGCTTAATAAAGGCTGGGGTATTAAATGCAGCTGATGGTCAATAGACTTGTTTGATCATCAGCTGACTATCGCGGTTGCTATTGGCTTGTTTTAAGCGTTGTAAATAATCCGCCCAGAGTTCGTCCTGCTCTGCCGCCAGTTTTTCCAGATAAGCCCAGCTATACAAACCCGTCTGATGACCATCATCAAACACCAGTTTTACCGCATATTGGCCTACAGGCACTATCTGGCTGATCGCGACAGCTTTTTTATGGCTGACCAATTGTGGTTTGCCATGACCCCGTACTTCGGCCGAAGGCGAAAACACCCGTAAGAATTCAGCGCTAAAACTAAACAACTGCTCGTCAGAAAACTTAACGTCCAATATTTTACTTAAGCGATGATAATGCAGCACAGACACCTGCGGTTTTTTTGCAGCTGATGCCGGAGCAGAAGTCTGTGCTGTCATGGTATGGCCTTTACTAAAGCGTTATAAAATAAAACGGCTTAAATCTTCGTCCTGCACTAAAGCGTCCAGGTGCGAGTCGACATAAGTCGCGTCGATCAAAATTTGTTGACCGCTATGATCAGCAGCATCAAAGGAGATATCTTCCAGCAATTTTTCCATCACAGTATACAAGCGACGGGCACCGATATTTTCTGTGCGCTCATTCACTTGCCAGGCTGCATTGGCAATACGTTTAATGCCATCGTCAGCAAAGCTGATTTGCACGCCTTCAGTCGCCAGCATAGCCACACTTTGTTCGGTCAGCGAAGCTTTAGGCTCAGTCAGAATACGTTCAAAATCGTTAGCTGATAAGGCGTCCAGCTCTACCCGTATAGGTAAACGGCCTTGCAGCTCGGGTACTAAATCCGACGGTTTTGCCATCTGAAACGCGCCTGATGCAATAAACAAAATATGGTCAGTTTTCACCATGCCGTGTTTAGTGGTAACGGTACAGCCTTCGATGAGTGGCAGCAAATCACGTTGCACACCTTCACGCGATACATCTGGGCCACTGGTTTCGCCGCGCTTACAAATTTTGTCGATTTCATCGATAAAGACGATACCTGTTTGCTCAACGGCTTCCAGGGCTTTCAGTTTCAGCTCTTCCGGATTCACCAGGCGGGCTGCTTCTTCTTCCACCAGTTGTTTAAAGGCGTCTTTAATTTTCAGCTTGCGGCTTTTTTTCTTGTCTGAACCCAGGTTCTGAAACATAGACTGCAGCTGGGATGTCATTTCTTCCATACCAGGAGGGGCCATAATCTCTACACCCATTACAGGGGCAGATAACTCAATTTCAATTTCTTTATCATCTAACTGGCCTTCACGTAACTTTTTACGGAAGGTCTGGCGGGTACTGCTGTCTGATTCGCTGGTTTCAGCTTTACCCCATGCATCGCGGGCTGGTGGTAATAAAGCATCCAGAATACGCTCTTCCGCCGCTTCTTCAGCACGGAATTTGTTTTTTGCTACTTCCTGCTCTCGGAACATCTTCACTGCGCTATCGGTCAGGTCGCGGATAATACTTTCCACTTCTTTACCTACATAACCTACTTCAGTGAATTTAGTGGCTTCCACTTTGATAAAAGGCGCGTTCGCCAGTTTGGCCAGACGACGGGCGATTTCTGTTTTACCTACACCAGTTGGGCCTATCATCAGAATGTTTTTTGGCGTGATTTCCTGACGCAACGCTGGTTCCAGCTGCATACGGCGCCATCTGTTTCGCAGTGCGATAGCGACAGCACGTTTGGCATTAGCCTGACCAATAATATGGCGGTCCAGCTCGTGGACTATCTCTCTTGGAGTCATATCAGACATTCAAATTACCCTTACAATTCTTCAATGGTCTGGTGATGATTGGTATACACACAAATATCACCAGCTATGGTTAAGCTTTTTTCAGCAATTTCACGGGCGCTTAATTCAGTGTTGGCCAAAAGTGCAGTCGCAGCCGCCTGAGCAAAAGGTCCACCGCTGCCTATCGCGATTAAATCGTGTTCCGGCTGGATCACATCACCGTTGCCTGTAATGATCAGCGAACAGTTGGCGTCAGCCACAGCTAATAAAGCTTCAAGTTTTCGCAGCATGCGATCGGTGCGCCAGTCTTTTGCCAGCTCCACAGCAGCGCGCATTAAATGGCCCTGGTGCATTTCGAGTTTGGCTTCAAAGCGTTCAAATAAGGTAAAAGCATCGGCTGTGCCGCCAGCAAAACCAGCTAATACTTTGCCGTGATACAAACGGCGAACTTTGCGGGCATTGCCCTTCATGACGGTATTACCCAGTGAGACCTGGCCGTCACCTGCTATGGCAACATGGCCGTTGCGGCGTACAGAAACAATAGTGGTCATCAGAAGCCCTTTTTGGCTGAGGAAAACGGATTACCAAGGAGATAAGGGTGGGGATGTAGATTTTCAATGCCCTAAGCGCTGAAAGCAGCGCTTAGGGCATTGAGGAAGACGTTTAGGTGGCGACCGCTATACGGCATTCAACCACTTTTTGTCGCAGTAAACGGCTTCTGTCACTTTCTGCCTGACGTTTGCTGGTGTAAGGCCCTAAAGTCACGCGGAAAAACACGCCGTTTTTGCCTTCAATACGCCGCACTTCTGAAGGGTAACCAGCAAAAGCTACTTTGGCCTTCATTTGCTGTGCGGTTTCTATAGCACGGTAAGTACCACAAAACATTAAAAATGGACCTTTGGCTTCCAGCTCTTCAACCTGCACCTGAATTTCTTTGTTTTCCAGCTCTTTAATATACTGATAAGGCTCAGCAGCAGGCTTAGGTGGCAAGTCATCTTTTTTGGCAGACAACACAGGAGTCACCGGATCGTCCACCGGAGTTTTTTGTGATAAATGGTATAAAAACCATGCAAAACCAATCACTAATACACCAACCGTTATCACTAACGGCCAGGGGAAAGGTTTCACTGTTTTTGTATTCTTTTTTGGTCTGGGAGCGGCCCGACCTGCTTTGACATAATCTCTTTGTGGCATCTTCACAACTAAGGACAACTGGCCTGATGTCCCGCATTCTACTGCAGTTTTGTTAAAAAGAAATGATTAATTCAGGTCTTGTGGGTCCACATCCAGCTGCCATTTTACTTTGCGGCTTAAGGACCAACGGCTGATTTCGGTCAGTACAGAGTCCAAACTTTGGTGTAATTGTTTCCTGTCTTTGGCAAACAGCTGAATTTGCCAGCGGTATTTACCCGCCTTACGTTCCATAGGGCAAGCCAATGGCCCCAGTAGCTGCACTTGCGGCCAGTTTTTGTAATGGTCAGCCACTTTTTGCAGCCATTCTTTGCAGAGTTCCAGCTGATGCGCTTCTACTCTAAACAAAGCCAGGAACATAAAAGGTGGTAAAAAGGTTTGCTGCCGCTCTTTTAATGCACTGCGGGCAAAGGAGGCGTAACCATTCTGGATCACGTCCTGCAACAAGGCATGACCCGGATAATGGGTTTGAAGCAGCACTTTTCCTGGCTGTGAACCACGACCAGCGCGGCCTGATACCTGGGTTAATAATTGAGCCAATTGTTCAGGCGCTCTGAAGTCGTTGCTGTATAAAGCAGAGTCGACATCAATAATCACCACAAGGCCAACGTTAGGGAAATGATGGCCTTTGGCCAGCATCTGAGTACCTAAAATAAGCTGAGGTTCACCCTGTAATATCTGATCCAAAGCTTTCTGCAAACTGCCTTTGCGTCTGATGCTGTCTCTGTCCAGTCGGGTGACTGTGTGAGTTGGGAATAGCTGCTGTAACTGCTCTTCCAACTGTTCAGTGCCCTGACCCACAGGAGCCAGTTGAGTGCTGCCACAACCACCACATTGATGCGGCACACCTTTAGTCGCACCACAATGGTGGCACACCAACTGACGGCTTTGTTTATGAAAAGTAGTGAAAGCACTGCATCTGTGGCATTCGGTCATCCAGCCACATTCATGACAAATAAGAGCTGGCGCAAAACCACGGCGATTTAAAAACAGCAGTACTTGCTGGCCGAGTTTTAAATGTTGTTCGATACGTTGGCGGGTTAAACCTGCCATACCATGCATCATTTGCTGTTGTTTTAAATCCACCAGCTCGACTGTCGGCATCAACTGACCAGCGGCGCGGTCAGGTAATTCCAGATGAGCAAAGCGGCCTTGCTGCACATTGGCAAGACTCTCTAAGCTCGGTGTGGCTGAACCCAATAAAATAGGGCAGCCCTGAATAGAGGCGCGTTTAATGGCTAAATCACGGGCGTGATATCGAAAGCCGTCCTGCTGCTTAAAGGAGTTGTCGTGTTCTTCATCAATAATCAGCAAATCAAGCTTAAGGAAAGTCAAAAACAACGCAGAACGGGTACCAATCACTATAGCTAAATCACCGGTTTGGCAGCGTTGCCACACAGTAAAACGCTCCAGATCTGTCATATTCGAATGCCAGACCCCAACAGGTACACCAAAACGTTGTTCAAAACGGGCCAGGGTTTGAGGTGTTAAACCAATTTCCGGCACCAACACCAGCACCTGACCCCCTTGTTTTACCACTGGGCTTATCGCCTGCAAATAGACCTCAGTTTTGCCAGAGCCTGTGACCCCTTCGAGTAAAAAACAGCTAAAACTACCTAATGCTTGTTGTACTGCTGTAACTGCCAGCGCTTGCGCCGGATTTAAAGGCAAGGATTTTTGTTGTTCATCAGCCGTCTGATAAGGGCCGTATAAGAGTGGAGTAACTTGAGCCCAACCTTGTTCGACAAAATACTGCAGCTCTTTGCGCTGAAAATTCTCCAGCAACTGGATTTCAGTTTGAGGTTGTTGCAGCTGTTGCCATAAGGCCAGCCGTTTTTTAGCTGCTTTAAATTGCTCTGCAGTTAAATGCTGGCCAGCTTCGGTCAGGCTATAACTATGACCTTTGACCGGATCGGCATTTTTACCATCGCGTAATAAAGCGGGCAGAGCACTGGTCAAAACATCACCTAACGGATGATGGTAATAATCGGCGGCAAAACTGAGTAACTGGCGAATAGGGGCTGCTAATACCGGCGTTTGATCCAATACTTCGGTCACAGCTTTTAATTGAGTCGCATCGTAACTGTCGGTGGGGTTCAGTTGCCAGACAATACCTATCAGCTCGCGTTTACCAAAAGGCACTAAAACACGACAACCTGGGCTTACCTCTTTGTCACAAAGGTAATCAAAATGCACCCGAAGAGGAATGGGCAATGCTACCCGAATCACCATCACAGCTAAAATCCACCTGTTTTATCAATCAATTAGTTTAATGATCGGAGCAAGACAAAGCCATTAAAAATAAATTGGTCAATTTGTTGAAACTTTGAGCCTTACCAATTAAACTACGCGCCCTAATTTAACTGAAATTGCGTATGGTGTCTGACAAAAGTTGATCAGATAGCGATACGGCCTAACGAGGTAACCCATGAAACCAAGTATCCACCCGGAATACAAAGAGATCACTGCAACTTGTACTTGCGGTAATGCTTTCAAAACTCACTCTACACTGTGTAAAGACATCCACTTGGACGTTTGCTCAGCTTGCCACCCATTCTATACTGGTAAGCAGAAAGTGTTAGACGTAGGCGGCCGTGTTGACCGCTTCAAAAAACGTTTCGCAGTACTGGGCGCCAAGTAATTTCAGGCATCAGTCAAAAAAGGCACCTAGGGTGCCTTTTTTTATGGGTGTAAGCTTGCCCCCGCTTTGATGTTTACCCTAAGTAATTGGAGTTGTGGCAAGGCGGCAAGCCAGTGAGACCCTGGGAGCATAGTTGCCTATGCGACTAGGGCGAACGCGCGAAGCCAACGCCGCTACAGCTTCAAGAACGACGGGTAAAGAACGAAGGGTAACAAATCAGTGCTTTCATAATGTAGCCCACAACTATATATTAAACATATAGTTAACTTCCGGTTCTGGTTATGAGCGGTACTTTCTTTTTTGGCGAGTGGCAGGTTGATCCCAGCGCCAATACGCTGAGGCTTGGCAAACAGCTGATCCAGCTTGAACCTAAAGCTATGGATGTGCTGGTGCTGCTGTGCCAAAACGCCGGAGAAGTATTGAGTAGTGACGAGATTGTAAGCATTTGCTGGCCTCAAACCGAAGTGGGCGATAACCCACTGCATAAAATTATCACGCAAATTCGTAAGGCCCTTGGCGATAGCGCTACCTCCTCTACTTATATTGAAACCATACGTAAACGCGGTTACCGCACCCTGGCTCAGGTTACTTTTCCGCTGGGGCAGGAAGAAAGTGCCACACCACAAAGTTGGCAGGGTGGTTCGCCTTTTCCTGGCTTGCAGGCTTACGATGCCCGTTATGCCAAAGTGTTTTTTGGCCGTGGCAGCCAAATTGATACCTTATTGGAACGTATTGCACAGCAAGTGCACTACGGCAGAGCTTTTTGTTTAGTCTTAGGCCCAAGCGGCAGCGGCAAATCCTCGTTAATCAATGCTGGCGTGATGCCAAATTTGATGCAAAACAGCGGCTACAACGGCGTCAAGGTAGAGTCGTACAGCAGTCTGGATTTAGCTGACCTGACACCAGGCCAATTGCTGATGCAACTGGCCAGTGCTTTGCTCGACTGGGAAGTTGCAGACCAGCCCGTATTTGACGGCTGCAGTACCGAACAGCTCGCAGACAAATTACAACATCAGATGGACTGGGTGCTGCAAAGCTGCAAAAAAGCGCTACAAAACCAACACGAAAGCAAATCCCGTTTTGCCATTTTTATTGACCGGCTTGAAGTGCTGTTATCGTCGCCGCTGTTTAGTGAAGAAGAACGGCTGCTATTTATCGACCGGATGGAACAACTGGCCACTTCAGGTTTTGTGGTGGTATTAAGTGCCTGTCGTAACGAGTTTTACCCCTTACTAGTCACCTATCCCAGTTTAATGGCAGGCAAAGCCCGTGGGGCTCATTTTGACTTAGCGCCTCCAGGCAGAGCCGATTTGTTACAAATGATCCGCTTACCCGCCATAGCCGCCAATTTAAGTTGGGACTTAGACCCAAGCACCGCAGTGCCGCTGGATGAGCTGTTGTGCAGCGAAGCGGCCAGCAATCCCGATGCTTTACCTATGCTGCAATATACTTTGCAGGAATTGTATTTGCAGCGCAGCGATAGCAATCAATTGCTGTTTTCTGTCTATAAAAACTTAGGGGGTATTGAAGGCGCTATAGGTAAAAATGCCGAGCAGGCTATAGCACAGTTAAGCACAGCAGAAAAAGACAGCTTACCCAGGGTTTTATCTTTACTGGTGACTTTACGCGAAGACGAACAGTCCATCACCAGTCGTACAGCACTCTGGCAACAATTACAAAATGACGCTGAGCGATTTTTGGTGCAAGCCATGGTGGAACATCGTTTATTTGTCTCCCACCTGCAAAATGCTGTGCCTTGTTTCAGTATTGCGCACGAAGCTTTATTAAGGCGCTGGCCAAGAGCGACCGCCTGGATAGCAGAACATCATCAAAGTTTAAGTGTAAAAAGCCGCTTGCAGCATTTAACCAAACGCTGGCTGGCTGAAGATAAACACAGTGCTTATTTATTGGCCGACGGCAAGCCTTTAGCCGAAGCCCAGCAACTGGCGCAAAATGGCTTTTTTACGCTGGATGCAAACGAAAAAGATTTTATTCAGGCCTCAGGCAAAAGATCCAAACTAGTACGCACCAGCAGGCGATTAACTTTTGCCTTACTCTGTGTGCTGACTTTTACCGCAGTATTAATGAGCTTCAGAAGTTTTGAAGCCGAAAAACAAGCACAGCAAAAACGTTTAGCAGCCGAAAGTTTATTAGGTTTTATGGTGGGTGATTTTGCCGACAAATTACGCAGCATAGGCCGGATGGATTTATTAGACGGTATTAGCAATAAAGCGCTGGAGTATTTCAGCGACTTTTCTGATGCGGAAAAAGACCAATACCTAAGCACCCAGGCCCGTTTGCAGCATGGCCAAACACTGGAAGCTATGGGTGAAGTGGCTTATTCACGTAACAAAACCGATGAAGCCAAAACCGCCTTATTAGCAGCCAGAGACAAACTGGCACCAGTACTTGCTGAGCAGCCGGATAATTTAGAGCTGCTAAAAACCTTAGGCGCTAATGCCTTTTGGCTTGGGCAAATTCAGTACGATGCCAATAACTGGTTGGCCGCTAAACCTGAGTTAGAACTCTATTACAGTTATAGCCAAGCTATGTACAAAATAGCACCAGACAGTGTAGATGCCCTTATGGAATTATCTTACGCCACTAATTCTTTAGGCTCTTTGGCTATGAAATTGCAAGAGTTTGAGCAAGCCACTGCTTTTTTTGATGAATCGCTGAATCTTAAATCATTAGCAAAAGCCAAAGACCCAGCCAATACAGCCTTAATTGCAGATATAGCGGATACCCGCTCCTGGTTGGCCAGTGCGGCTTTAGCTAAAGGGGATATTCATAAAGCTATAGCTGTGCATCAGCAAATTCAGGCTGAATTTGAAAAAATGAATAATGAAGCTAAAACAGATGCTTATCTGCTGGAAAAAGTCCTTAATAGTTATTCTATATTGGCTTCTATTTATGAATATCAGGGGTTGTTCAAGTTAGCTTTTGCGAAAGTGTACCAGACCCATGAATTATTGAAGCAGGCTGTTAAGCAAGATCCAAGCAACAACGGCTGGCAAGTCAGTGCGTTTCATCACAAAGTCATTTTAATGCGATTAAATGCTAAGCAGGCAGATTCCCGAATAAAATACACGCCTGAATCATTGGAACAAGAGCTTGCTCAAAAGAAAACCGAATTTGGCAGCGAGCTGCAATTCCAGCGTGCATATAGCAACTGGTTGATCCAGTCTGCCCGTTACTATCAGGCAATAGGTCAATCACAAAAAAGTGCAGATGTTACATCGCAAGCGTTAGTTTTATATCAGGAATTATATGCAGTTGAACCTAACAGCCCCAGATTAGCACTTGCTCTCGCCGAAGCTGAATTATTGCGCGCTACGCACTATAAAACACAGTTGCAGCATGAAAAAAGTCAGCAATCTTGCGCCAGGGCAAAAAGTTTATTAGAGCCTTTGCAGCTAAAAGATAAAACACCTGATTATATTCAACCTTATGCCAGAGCTTTAAGTTGCCTTAATGAGCTTGAGCAACACCCTGAACTGCAACAGCTTTTACAAAAATCGGCTATCGTACTTACTACTTTTTAATTCTCGTTATTTAACTCAAACCAAGGAAAAGTTATGAACGCAACAAACTTAATTCAGGGCCCGGTTATTGAAGTCATGATTACGCTGGATGCCAATCAGGAGCCTAAAGTCACTTATCTGCAAGAGGGTGAGGTTTGCACTGGTAGTGTAGTGGTGACTTGTGGTGAAGATATTACCTACAGACTAGTCAATTCTGCTGGTTATGCTTTTATGGGCGCAGGTTTTTTAACCCCTTATGACAATATTATTGATGCTGTACAGGTATCTGCTGATGGCCAGGAACTGGTGCTGGTGGACGAAGATAGCGTATCAGGTACCACTAAGTTTCAATTGATTTTTACTAATACTACCAATAGCCTGTTGTTGTTAAGTCCAGATCCACAAATAATAAATAAAGGCCAACAACCACCTAAGTATTAATACTGCTTTTGAGTATGTGGTTTTAAGTACTTGATCCACTTCAGTGTTTAGCTTTCATAGCAGCTAGTAACTCTTAGCATAAAGCCCCAGTCGGGGCTTTTTCAGTGTTATAAAAGCCACTCTCAAGTTGTCCCCTATTTTCTCTTGTTTATTCGCTGTCCCGCTATTAGTATGGAGTCAGATTTGTCCTCATCTTAACCCTTTCAATTAAAAGGAATTAGCGTGAAAAAAACCTCCTTACTTTTTACTGCGTTATTAGCAACAGCGCCATTTTTAAGCTATGCCGCCACTCAACAAGAAATTGATCTGGCACTTGCCCCTGTAAAAACTAATGCTGATCTGCAACAGCTATTAAATTCAGCTTCGCCTTTAGATGCACTGGAACAGCATGTATTTCAGTTTGTCAGCAGTGTGAAGTTTTCGAAAAAAGGCCAGCAAATCAGCTTTGATAAAGAGCTGCTGGAAACCAATTTGTCGGCTACGGAAATTTATAAAATTCTGGCGCTATTTGGCCAACAAAGCAGCATAGGTCAGTATCAGGGCGCTGCTATTGTCACAGACACCGACAAATTATTATTAACAGGCTCCAGCTTGCCATTTTGTAATGCCGCCGATCCTATCGAAACCAGTGTCACCTTAGATAAAAATAAACAGGCGATATTTGGTTATGCCCAAAGTGGCGTTGTTTGTGACGGTAATGTCGAGCTGACTGAAAATACCACTATTACCTATGTGTTGGTGCAGGACAAAAAATCGCCTAAAGGTTTACGTTTAACAGGCGCTGGTTTTACCAACCCTTTTGACGGCCATATAGAAAAAGTAACGGTAAGTCAGGACGGCCAAAGCATTCAGCTGGAGAACAATATTGAAAACTCTGGTGTCAGCAAATACCAGTTTATCCTCGAGTCAGAAGAAAATGATTTGCTGCTAGTCAGCCCGGATCCGCAGATTATAAATAAAGATGTTAAGCCTCCTATGTAACCTTACCAAAGCTGTTGTGCTTGGCGGTAAAAGCTGAATAGTTGTCTTTATCAGCAGGTGTGAACAGGCTTTTTACTGCTGACACAAGCAACAGAGTTGAATAAAAAGCCCCTTGCTGGGGCTTTTTTAGTTTTTAGATGAAAATTATTTTATTTAAAATCAATGCTTTAAATCAGAAGGTTGCCGGAAGGTTTGTTTTTTCCATAAGTTCTAAAGTCATGCTCAGTAAACGCATCAATTGCGTCGGTATAAGGGCTTATGGAGCACAGACCTATGACACGTTCAGCACAAAGTAAAAGATTATATTTAACCTCTGCACCTGTAAGTGAAGCGAATGGCAGTAGTGCCGAGTTAAACCCTTCGCTTTATAACCGCAACGATGTAAGCCGGATAGATTTTTCTGGTGCTGGTGGTTATGCGGTGCCTCACCTTGAGTCTTTACCTGCTTTGATTGAGTATTTGTCTGAAGCTGTTTTAGTAGTAAATTCCAGCGGCAGTATTGTTTGCATCAACAGCAAAGCAGCGCAGTTTTTAGGCCATACCCAGGGGGCATTACGTGGTCATTGTTGGCCTGACTTTTTAGTCAAACGTTATCAGCTGAGTTATCAGAACATGGTGGATATGGGCCGTCGTGGTCTATTGTCACAGCTGCATAACCTGGCTGAAATGGCCATTATTTGTGCCAATGGTGATGTAAAAGATATCGAATTGTCGATGACCTATTTACCTTCAGATGATCCGCTGCTGGTGATTGTGATGCGTGATCTGACTTCCCATAAAGCGCAATGCCATAAATTGCATATGCTGGCCTGCACCGATCCTTTAACTGCGCTTGCCAACAGACGTCATTTTGATGAGATGTTGCAGAAGTACTGGGATGAATGCAATAAAACACAAAGCCCTGTTAGTGTACTGATTGTTGACGTCGATTATTTCAAGCAGTTTAACGATCAATACGGCCATATTCAGGGAGATGAATGTTTACGTCGTATTGCAGCTGCTATTTCATTGGCTGTTCCCCGTGGTCAGGGTTTAGCGGCCCGTTATGGCGGTGAAGAGTTTGCGCTGGTTCTGCCTTATCACGACGAAGCCATGACCAAAGCCGTGGCCTTAAAAGTGCAGCATTATGTGCGCCAGTTGAACTTCTGTGAGCAAGGATTACCTGAAGATTTATGCGTTAGCGTCAGCCAGGGCCATGCCAGTGAAATCAACGGCCAGTTCCGCACCCCATTTGCGATGTTATGTGCCGCAGATACGGCTTTGTATCGTGCAAAATCAGAAGGGCGGGATTGTATTAGCACCTGTTGCTAATTGCCCGAAAAAATCGTAGGGGCGAGGTTTATCCCCGCCCGTCTAATGATACCGCGGTGTCCATAGACGGGCCGGGACAAGCCGCGGCCCCTACAACCCGCCCGTCCATCAGATGGAAATAACAGGCGTTGCTGTCTGGAAGTTATGTTGCTGCTTTGCGGGCGACCATAAAGGTCGCCCCTACATAAACGCCTCGCTGCAAAGGGGCGTTTTTTATTTGGTTATTTTATTTCTTGGCTCAACTCTTTTGCCAAAACAGCTTAGCGCCTAAGATAAGCACCTCTGAATAGCTTTTAAGTTCTTGTTATGGCACTCCAACTTATCTCCCCAGATCAGTGGCAAACCCAAGCCTGGAAAAATGGCAGCGGCATTACCCATCAGCTCGCCCGCTCTGACGACAGCTTGGGTATGCGCTGGCGTGTATCTATAGCTGAAGTCGCCAGCGATGGTCCTTTTTCCCGCTTTGAACAAACCGACCGCATTATTATGCTGTTGCAAGGTAATGGCTTTTGTTTGCATGGCGCGGCAGAGCAAGCTGTAGTTTTGGATAAGGACTTAGTATCTTTTGCTTTTGCCGGTGAAACGGCCATTGAGTGCACTTTGATCAATGGGCCAGTGCGGGATTTTAATCTGATGACCAGGCGCTCTGATGTGAACGCTAGTTTGCAGGTGCTGTCTGTGACTGAACCCTTATCTTTAACTCTGGCCAATGAATCTTTGTTATATCTGGCTTCTGGTCAGCTTCAGCTGAGTTTCAAAGAGCAGAGCTATCAACTGGAAGCAGGGCAAAGCTTGTTATGCACAGCTGAGGCGGGGGAGTTGCAGATTAGAGCCAGTGCAAAGCCCTGTCGGTTGGTGTGGATCTGTATTCACTAACGACCTCTTTTACAAGCCAGACAAGGCGCGTAACATAAAGGCACTGATTTCCTGGCTGGCTTTATCGACAGACAAATGTAAAACGAAGCTGCCGCTTTTATCCCCTTAACCGCAAGCCGTTCAAAAATGGGTGGCCAAGGTTTTAAGACGAGGAGTGTCTGAGCGAGGAGCGGTAGCGACGAACGAGTTGCCGAGTCGCCTTGGACGCACTTTTTTGAGCGGGCTTTCGCAGCGGTCAGGGTCGCCTTTTCTTTGCGCCACTTTCTTTTGGCGACGCAAAAGAAAGCGGCTCGCCCACGGCGAAAGCGTTTTAACTGAGCATCAAATTTATTAAGGAATTTTCATGTCCAAACAACATTCCCCGGGCTTTCTGGCTGTGGTTGAAGATGCCAAAAGCAGGGTTAAAGAGCTGACTATTGCTGATTTACAACAGTTTCCGACACCTTATGTGCTGGTCGATGTGCGGGAAGATTTAGAGTGGCTGGCCGGGCATTTGCCTGCTGCTATTCATTTGGGCAAAGGTGTGATTGAGCGGGATGTGGAAAAAGCAGTGCAGGATAAACAGCAAACGCTGATTTTGTATTGTGGTGGTGGTTTTCGTTCGGCTTTAGCAGGCGATATGTTGCAGAAAATGGGTTATCAGGATGTCTGGAGTTTAGCGGGTGGTTATACAGCCTGGGTCAACGCAGGTTTGCCTTTGACTAAGCCGCAGCTGTAATGAACGAAGCGGGACGGGATAAACCCGTCCCCTACAGGGATATTTACTTCAACAGAGCTTCTGTTAAATGTGGGCGCATGCCTTTTAACATGGCGCCTAATACTTTTGGACTGCCTGCAACTATGTTGCCGCTGCGCAGGTAGTTGTTACCACCAGCAAAGTCACTGATTAGGCCACCGGCTTCACGTAAAATCAGCTCGCCTGCAGCAAAATCCCACGGCTTTAAACCAATTTCCCAGAAACCATCAAAACGGCCTGCTGCGACATAACATAAATCCAGCGCTGCTGAACCAGTGCGACGTACGTCTGCAGCCTGAGTCATCAGAGTTTTAAAGGTTTCGGTGTACGCATCTAAATGGTGTTTATGTTTAAACGGAAAACCTGTCGCCAGAATAGCGCCGCTTAATTCAGGTAAATTGGTGGTACGGATACGACGGCCGTTTAACTGAGCGCCTGCACCACGGGATGCTGTGAATACTTCACCACGTAATGGGTCAAAAACCACGGCTTGATCCAGTTTGCCCTGATGACGCAGAGCTATGGATACAGCAAAGTGAGGGATGCCTTTGATAAAGTTTGTGGTGCCATCAAGCGGGTCGATGATCCACTGGTAATCGCTATTGTTGTTGCCATATTCGCCGTTCTCTTCACCGATAATATCGTGATCCGGGAATGACTTACGTAAAACATGCACTATGGCCTGTTCTGCTTCTTTATCGATGTTGGTCACAAAGTCATTGGTGCCTTTCTGAGTCGTCTGAACTAAGTCCATTTGACCACAAGCTTTAGCGATGACATTACCTGCGCTGCGGGCAGCACGAATTGCGATGTTTAACATCGGATGCATAACGATTACCTTATTGTATAAAGAACAGTCAAAAGAGCGGCGCGTATTGTAGCCGCTGACAGGAAAAAGTAAAGACAAATCCCATGCCAGACAGAGGAAAGTACGACCACTGTGTCATACTTTTGTCATCAGCCAGGCTTAGAGTGAGCGCCACATCTTTACAGGTCCAATATCAAGTGAGCTAAGCCAATGAAATCTGTGCTGTATCTTATGCGTCATGCGACAGCTGATGTACGAACTTCGCTGGTGGATGAGGCCGATCGTTGTCTGAATGAAAAGGGCAGATTACAGGCTCGCCGTGTTGCGGCTTTTATGCAAAAACAAGGTTTGTTACCCGATCGTATTTTTTGCAGTCCACAAACCAAAGCCGTGCAAACGGCCGCTTTAGTGCGTAAAGATTCAGGGGTTAAAGTACCGGTTGAAGAGTGGCCCTGTTTATTGCCTTCAGTCACAGCCGCTGACGCAAAAGCTCATTTATTCAGCCAGTTGCAGGACAATGAAGCTGTGCTGCTGGTAGGGCATGAACCTGAACTGGCGTTACTCGTGAATGAATTATTAGGGCTGGATAAAACTTTTCTGGAACTGAAAAAAGCTTCTTTAACCTGTCTGGAGCTAGACTCTGAATCGACGGTGCCTGTGCGGCTTGCCTGGTCTGTGCCAGCTAAGTTTATGTAAGTCGAGCGGATAACAATAAAAGCGTGCTGACAACAACTGATTAAATTAATTCACTTGAATTGCGAATCATTCTTGTTTAGTCTGTGCGCCTTTGTTGTCGCTTTGAGGCTGTTATGTTGTCCTTACGCTCTCCTTCGCTATTAACTATTGCAGTTCTTACTGCTTTAAATTCAGTTCCTGCTTCTGCCCAGCAGTCAGATCAACAACCTTCAAATCAACTGCAAGCAGACAAAGATCTGGAAGTGATAGAGGTCAAAGGCCGTGCTCAGACTTTATATCGTGCTTCTCAAAGCAGTGTAGGAACCAGAACAGATACAGATTTAGAACTGATCCCACAAAATATTCAGGTGTTGCCTGAAGCGCTGATCCGCGATCAGGCGGCACGTCAGGTCACAGATTTATACCGCAGCATGAGTGGTGTCAGTGCTTTTAGTTACTCTGGTGTCACTTTTCGTGGTTTCCGTCAGGACGAGATTTTATATGACGGTGTAAGAGGCGACCCATTTAATGGTTTTGCTGTGCCTCAGTTGTTTAACGTGCAGGAAGTACAGTTATTAAAAGGCAGCAGCGGCGCTTTATACGGCAGCAGCGCTCCTGGTGGTTTAATTAACTATGTGACTAAAAAACCGCAGCGCACAGCGAAAAACCAGCTGGAATTAGGTTTAGGTAATGATGAGTACTGGCAGGGTTCACTGGAATTGAGTGGCCCACTCACAAAGCAGCAAGCCTACCGTTTTGGTTATTACCGTGATTCTGAGCAGCCGTTTCGCTGGAACACCAAAGTTGAAAACGAAATTCTGGATCTGGGCTATCTGATTGATCTGACCGACAGCACCAGTCTGACACTGCAATACAATACTGTAACTCAGGATTATCAGGGCGCCCGTTTACGGGGTGTACCTACAGATGATCAGGGGAATTTCCTCGGCGACAGAGCCTGGAACCATAATGAAGCCACAGATTTCCAGTCCTTAGAAGCAGATGTATGGCAGGTACGGGCCGATCATGAATTTAACAGCAACTGGCGCACCGATCTAACCTGGCGCCATTATGACAATACCGAACTGCAAAACTACCATGAACCTTTCTGTAGCTTTGATACAGATGGCGATGGTGTAGTGGATTATTGCCGCCGTCAGTTCAGGGATCAGCGCCGCGAAAATACTGCAGACAGTGTGACCTGGAACAATATTGTTGAATTCAGCACAGCGGGTTTGAATCATCAGCTATTGCTGGGTGCGGACACTATGACGCAGGACTCATACTTTTTAGGCCGCAACGTAGCGCCGATAGAGCAGGGCGGTAAGGCTTTGGGGATCAGTCTTATTAATCCTGTGTATGGCCTGACCTCGGCCGCTGATTATGATATCGACAGCATTAAATCCACTCCGACAGACACGACTGCTGTGCGCCAGGGTTTTTATCTGCAGGATCAGGTCGATTTAACTGCCAGCTGGAATCTGTTGCTGGGCGTGCGCTGGGATAGTTTTGAAGATAAAAACAATATGGCTTCATCCAAAGTGGATGGCAGCGACAGCTCCTGGCGTGTGGGTTCTACTTATCAGCTAACGGATTGGGTGCGTTTGTATGCACTCAAAGGCACTGGCTTTAGCCCACAGGCGACCGCATCTCAGGTGCCTGAAGTGGGTGGTCCTTTTGAAGCTGAGCAATCCAGTATTGTCGAAGCAGGCGCGCGTTTTTCTTTGTTGGATGATGCAATCCGCCTGAATGTGGCTACCTATGAAATGATCAGAAATAACATACTGCAGGCTGACCCTCGTGGTGATGTGGGCGGTGATGGCCGTGATGATCAAATCGCCCTGGGTGAAGTAAAAAGTAAAGGCGTGGAAGTAGACTTGCTTGGGGATTTAACCGACTCTTGGGTGCTGAATCTGAACTATGCCTACAACGATACCCGTATTGTCGAAAGCACCAGCGCTATTACTAATGCGGTGGGTGACAAGTTTGCTAATGCGCCGCAACATCAGATAGGGCTATGGAGCCGTTATGAGCTGGATAGCATCAACTCAGCTATAGCTGCGGGTATGGATTATGTCAGCGATCAGCTAAGCATTGATGGTCAGCATGTAAAATCCTACACAGTCTTTGATATGAGCTGGCAAACCCGTTGGCAGCAATGGTTGTTTCAGGCCAATGTGAAAAACTTGTTTGATAAAACTTATGCTACTGCTGGTTTTATTGAACGGACCGGACACTTTCCGGGTGAACCACGCCGGTTAATAGTGACCGCCAGTTATCAGTTCTGATAGACGCTGCCGATGAGCAATAAAGACTGGTTTAAGCTACATTCTTTTGCTGGCTTTGCCTTTGGCATACTGATGTTGCTGGTTTGTCTGACCGGCACGCTTGCTGTGGTTAGTCATGAAATTCAGTATCTGTCAGATCAAAAATACCGGGCCTTGTCTGAACGACAGGGCCCTGTGCCCTGGCAGGTGCTGGAGCAAAATTTAGCCAAAGCTTATCCCGACTCTCAAATCAGCAACCTGAATGTGCCAGAGCAATGGTATCTGGCGGGTAGCGTCAGCTTGATTACAACCAGTTTAAACGCGGGCTCGGAATTTAAATTTGTTTATTTTGATCCCGCTTCCGGTGCTTTAACAGGCGAAGGTCAGTGGGGCACAGTGTCGCGGTTTTTGCGCAATATTCATATGTACCTGTCGCTGGGCTCTACCGGCAAAATTGTGGTGACCAGTTTAAGTTTTTTACTGCTGATTATTTTGGTCAGCAGTTTTTATGTTTATCGGCAGTGGTGGCGTAAAGGTTTTCAGTTGCCTTCCGGGGCTAAAGCTTCCAGCCGTACTTTTTGGTCTGATTGGCATAAATGGACAGGCGTCTGGTGTTGGGGTTTTATTCTGCTGATGTTCCTGACTGGTCTTTGGTACTTCACCGAACACTTCTTACTGAAGTTTAAAGTGGATCATTATCCAAAAGCGCCGAAGCTGGAGCAGGCTATTACACACAAAGCTTTGTCTTTAACGGAATTAATGCAGGCTGCGCAAAAGGCCAGACCTGAACTGGATATCAGAGCTTTGAATTATCCACAGTCCGATAAAGCGCCTGTGGTGGTAACAGGTCAGGATGACACGCTGCTGGTGCGCGACAGAGCCAACCGCATTTACCTGCATCCGGTGACAGCGCAAGTGCTGAAAATACAAAAAGGGGCTGAGTTAAAAGCTGTGGCCTATATCTCAGATATGGCTGACCCTTTGCATTTTGGTAACTTTGCCGGGCTTGGCGTCAAGCTGCTGTATTTTGTGTTTGGGTTGGGTTTTACCTTTTTAGTGGCGGGCGGTCTTTGGATGCACTGGCTGCGTACCAAAAGGCAACAACCACAGCTGATGCGTTATTTAGGCTGGACTGGCGCTGTTTCGTCTGTCTTAGTGGTCACAGCCTTAGTGGTGACTTCAGTGCAGTTTTCACAGCGTGAAGTAGAAAACATGCCTTTATCACCGCAATTGGGCTCATTAGCCAAGCCTTAAGCATCAGCTGTTGCTGTTGAACCTACAGGTAGTTTCAGCCGTGCCACAGCTCCGCCTCCGGCTCTGCTCATACGTAAAAATTCACCGCCGTGCTGATTGGCTACTCTGGTGACTATCGCCAGACCAATACCATGATGCGATAAACCATCCGGGCTGTGATTCGGGCTGGGTTGCTGGTTACTATGCCAGCCCGCGCCATCGTCGCAGATATCAATCAGGCAATCATTGTCCTGCAGGCTCAATTCAATCCAGACCTTGGTATGGCAGTACCGTAACGCATTACTCAAAAGATTGGATAAGGCGCGTTGCAGCAGTTTTTCATCAGCCTGAATGCTGATCGCAGGCCCGGCAATTAGCTCAATCTGGTGCTCGGTATTAGCGGAGAACTTATCAATCATCTGTTGCAACAGCTGCGACAGCGGTACCTGACTCAGATGCAGATCGGAACGGAAATCCTGCTGTGCCAGACGCAAATAATCGTAGACATTGTCTTCTATTTCCAACAGGTTACGACAGACCTGAGCATAATGAGCCGCGCTGATATTCGACTCCAGACTCAGCATAATAAAGCGCATTCTGGCCAATGGCGTTTTGATGTCATGGCAAACGGTATCGGCCATCTCACGTTGCAGTGAATTTAAATCTGCTATGGTTTGATTCATCCGGGTGAGGGATTGGGCCAGAGGTTGCAGGTAAGACTTAGGGCTCAGCTGAAAAGCCGGCAGATGACCGAGCTTTATTTCCTGCAAGGCATTCATTCTTAAAGTTTCTACATCGCGGAACAGGTTGCGGCTAAGCCAGAATAAACAAAGCAACAGCAACAAAATAAACACATGGGCCAGATCGATGCTGAAGTCTGTACCGTCAGGTAAATTCAGCTGGCTTAAACACAATAATTCGCCTCCTGGCATTTCACTGCACATAGAGGCGTTGCCTTGTTGGTCCCGCATTACTTCGACGGCATAAATAAAATTCGGCTGAGGTTGCCACATGCCTGCCGGATAGGTCACAAACAAGCTGTCGGTGCAGTCGTCTGTTTCGGATAAGCGGCAATTCAGTTTGTCTTGCTGACTGAACTGATGCACATGTTGCAGCATAGTTTGGGCTGCATCGGCTAAGTCATCGCGCTGATAGACCCAGCTGTACAACTGATTCAGGCTGAAAAACAGCAATAACACCACCAGCACTATCCCAAGGTAAAAGCGCAATAGGGTATAACTCATGGCTGTGACTCCGTGGCTTCAGCGTAACTGATGCGATAACCCTGGCCCCAGACCACCTGCACATTCCAGCGTTCATCCACGTTTTGTAACTTACGACGCAGCCGTGAGGCCCTGCCGTCCATGGTTCTGTCTGTGCCGTCATATTCGCGGGTTAGTTGTTCGCGGAACAAACGTTCGCGGCTGATAGCGACACCATAGTTATCCAACAAGGTCAGCAGTAATTGCAATTCGGCATTGGTCAGGCAAATGTCTTGTCCTGCCAGCACCACATGGCCTGACACTCTGTCTACTGTTAAATTGTGTTGTTTCAGCAAAGGTTGTGGCTCGGCGCTGGCGTGTTCCGGTGGTAAAAAGATACGGATTTTGGCTAATAAAATACGGGGATCCAGTGGCTTTAGCAGATAGTCCTGTGCGCCTAATTCCAATCCTTGCAACACCGAACCGACAGAGGTTTGCGCCGTCATAAACAAAATAGGGCCTTTAAATTGCTGGCGGATTTGTTTCACTAAATCAAAACCACTGCTGCCGGGTAACATCACGTCACAGACTATTAAATCAAAACGTTGCGCCAGTATCAGCTTTTTGGCTTTGAGCGCATTACCACAACTACTGACCTGATAGCCTTCTGACTGTAAAAAGTCGACCACAAGGCGTGATAATTCCAGATCATCTTCGATCAGCAAAATTTGCTGCATCAGGGATTGCCCCAACTGTTGCGACTGCGTTTAAGCAACTGATCGCTGGCATTCAGATCCACCTGCAGTACTTTAACCTGACGTTCAGCCAGTAACTCTCCGGTCGCTGAGTTTCGCAGTTCAAAACTGGTGTGAGCGGTCAGTTCCAGCTGTAGCTGCTGGCTGATGCTGTTGGCACAAAGCAAAGGGGTGGGGTCGGCTTTTTTATACAAACAGGCCTTGTTGTCCTGTTGCCAACGGACCTTTAACTTCAATACACAAGCCTGATGCGCATGATGCAGACAGAGTCTGGGTTGCAGACTAAAATCAGCAGCTGCAGAGGCAGAAACACCCCCACAGAGCAATAAGAGCAAAGCTAAAGTACGAAGTGCCATCATCCTTCCTGCATCAGTCTGGTCATTTCTTTTTATAGTGAATCCCATATGGATAGTGCAGTGAAAAGCTGTTTTGGTAAAGCGGGGCTTTGCTAAAAAGCAAAGCCCCTGCGGATCAGAACTGGTATTTCACTTCAACACCATAAGTGCGGGGGGCGTTTAATGAGGTGATTGGAGTGCCCAGCGTATCAGCGGCAAAACCTCCTATGCCTCCTGTTGTTTCGTGGTCAGCCAGGTTTTTACCCCAGAGTGCCAGCTCCCACTGGTCGTCGCTGCTGCTCCAGCTTAAGCGTGCGTTGATATTTTTGGTATCGGCAAAATACACAGGGATAGATTTGGCTATCTCCAGTAAATCCGGATCGTCCGCTCTGGTATTTTCTTCATAGATATAATCCAGATGTAACTTCCAGTAGCCGCCAGCCCATTGTTGAGCCGCTGTCCAGTCGGCGGTCAGCGTATAAGCGTCGGCGGTAGAGGCTTTATCTACATCTGTGACCAGCTCGCCATCGGCATTATAAAACTCCTGCCACTTAGATTCAGTTTTACGGTATTCAGTCACCAGACCCAGCTTCAACTGCTTGGTGGCTTGCCAATCCAGCACCATCTCCATACCTCGGATATCCTGATCGCCATTAATGACAATAGGTATGGCCACACCTGAATCCGGAGTTTTGCTACTGACAGAACGCTGACGGTTGGTCAGGTCCATATCAAAACCCACCAGCTGTAAGCGTACCTGATCCCATAAATCGGCTTTGTAACCCAGTTCAAGGTTTTTCACTTCTTCTGGCGCAAAAGGTCGGATGGAAGAGCCTGGATCCAAAGAGTCATAACCACCGGATTTATAGCCTGTTGAGTAGGACAAATAGATCATGTTGTTGTCGTTCAGATGGTAGCGGGTGACAGCGCGCCCTGTCCATTTACTCCAGCTGTTGTTGGCGTCGAGTCGTGGCATCACCGGAAATAAAAAGTCGGTTAGGCCTGGCATAGGCTGACCAAAGGAGCGTTCCCTGATCTCCCAGCTGAAATCTTTTTCGTCCCTGCTGTAACGTACACCAGCGGTAAAACCCCACTGTTCGTTAAACTGATAATCCATATCCGAGTACACCCCATAAGAAGTGAAATCCCCGGTATTAATAATGTCTTCACTCCAAAGCTGGCCAGCTACTGAAGGACCAAAAATTTCGTTAATGCCAAGGCCTGCACCAATGGCGTCATAGGTTAAGTCGCCCGTGGCTTCTATAGCCGCGACCAGTTCAGGGCTAAAAGGAGTGGCACCTAACTGTTCCAGCAAAGCACCTACACTGGGGTCGACCATCGCCATCACACTTAAAATGCTGGCCCAGTTTTGTGAATTCCAGATGTGATCCGCAGGTAAACCCATGCCAGTGATCATGTCTTCCGGCACACCAGCGTCCATTAAGGCTGAAATCAGTGTGCCGTTTAAATTGGCCGTGGTCAGGCGTGCCACAGTGTCGGCCATAATATTCAGACTGGTTTTTTGATAGACCTTTTCTTTGCTGTAGGTGATACCGCCAACATAACTCAGTTGGTCCTGATGGTAGTTCAGCTGCAGTTCGTTGTAGAAAATATCCGAGTCTTCAAAGTTGATGGTATCCAGATAACGGGTTTTATCTGCTGTGCCGTCTGTATCATCCCGTCCTGAAACTTCCCATTGCCTTTTGCTGCTAATGAGTTTTCCCGACCATTGATCGTTAAAGTCATGCATGACTTTTAACGAGAATGCGCTCATATCACGGCGCTCGTGGCCGTCTATCACATCGTTTTCTATGGTTCTGTCCAGCGGGTTCATACTGTAGGCATAAGGACTCAGGCCTATTGAAGCTGAGTAGCCTTGATCCAAATCATCCCAATCGTAACTGAATTGCACTTTAGTATCGGCGCTTACTTGCCATAAGGCCGCAAGTCGCGCAGCCTGGTGGTTGGTATTGCCCAGTTCTTCACCCTGATAGTCGGGATAGACGTTATTGACGTAAGAGTCCCGCTGATTGCTCATCAGATTCAATCGCACTGCAAAAGTGTCGCTGAGAGCTTTATTCGCCATAGCCTCATAACGTTGCAGTGAATAATCACCCAGTGTGGCTTTGATAAAACCTTCGTCGGTTTGCTCCGGAGCATTGGGAATAAGATTCACCACACCGGCAGCGGCATTTTTACCAAACAAAGTGCCTTGTGGTCCTTTGAGTATTTCAATGCGCTGCATGTCCGAGAACATCACGCTTTGTGCTGCCCGGGGCAGATAAAAATCATCAAAGAAAATCGCGACAGAAGGGTCGCCGCCTGTGCTGATGTTACTGCTGGACACTCCTCGCATCGTAGCAGTCGCCTGAACTACGGCATCTTTGCTGAATTTAAAGCCCGGCGTGTAGTCGGCAATATCACCGAGCAACACTGAGTTGGTTTCTTTTAAATCTGTGGCCGAAATACTGTCGATAGCGACAGGCACGTCCATCAGATTTTGCACCCTTTTTTGTGCTGTGACCGTGATGGTTTCTATCGCCGGTTCGGCTTTTTCCGGCCCGGTTTCTGTTTGCTCTGCCTGTGCCAGTTGGCTTTGCCCACTCAGTGCCACTGCAATAAGCCATGCCAGTGGTTTTAATTTCATGCCGGATTTAGTGTGCTGTTGCGACATAACAGTCTCCCTGTTTTTTGTTTTTTTTCTGTGGTGTCGGGATCGGACTTTGAAGTCTCTGCAGGAGCAGCAACAGCAGTTCAAAGACGGATCTCGCTGCATTCGATAGTAACTGCGCTTTGCACTAAATAAAGCGAACTGGACAATTTTGTACACTTTTAGGTTTGAACCCAGGCCTATGAAAACGCACTCTTAGGGCCAACACCATCGTATTCTTATTACAAAAAATGGCCCTGTTATGTTTTGGAATTATCCTTTATTCATCCTGGTGATCGCGCTGTATGCCGCAGCAACTCAGGCGGCTGCCCCGGAAAAAGTCAGCAGTTGTAATGCCTGCCATGCTGCTGAAAATCAGCTTGCAAGCAAAGCTCCGTCTTTGGCTGGACAGCAACAGCAGTATTTGAAAAAGCAGCTGCTGCAGTTTCAGAGTGCTGAACGGGGTGCGGTCGCAGAGGACAGCATGGGGCAGGTGATGGCTGCTATGGCGAAGCCACTTAGTGCTGAGGATATCGATCAGTTATCAACCTATTTCAGTGCTTTACCACTCGCAGTACCGGCAGCACCACAGATTGACGCTGCATTACTCGACAAAGGTCGGCGGATTTATATTGGCTCCTGTGGTGCCTGCCATGGCAATAAAGCGCAGGGAAACCTTGAGTTAAAAGCTCCGGCCTTACAACTGTTAAGCCGGGATTATCTGTCGCTGCAATTGCAGCATTTTCAGACAGGTGTCAGGGGCAACAGCGCGACTGACAAACCGGGCCGACAAATGGCGATGATGAGCCGCACTTTGACAGACGCGGACAGACAGGCTGTGGTGGCTTACATTGGGGCGGGTTTACCATGATAGTCAGTTTTGCTGCCGCTTTAGCTCTGAACACAGCTGTCATTAGTCTGAACACGCGGTGCCCGCCCAGTTTTGAGCTGAATCAGCAGAATCAGTGCCTGTTGCTGACCCGTTATGATCAGTACGATTCGTTGCACAACAAAGGGGTAGGTGGCACTAAAACCGCATTACCCAAAGGCAGAGATGGCTTCAGTCCGCAGCAAATTGATTTAGGCCGTTATCTGTTTTTTGATCCTTTGTTATCTGCTAACCACAAACAAGCCTGTGCCAGCTGTCATCAGCCAGCCCATGGTTTTAGTGATGGCAAAGCACTCAGCACTGGAAGCAATGGCGATATAGGCACCCGCAGTGCGCCTGGTTTGTGGAACGTGGGTTTTCTGAAAAAACTATTTTGGGATGGCCGCTCCGATACGCTGGAGCAGCAGGCACTGATCCCGCTGTTTGCTCCCCATGAAATGGCCAATACAGCTGAACAAGTACTGGCTGATTTGACCAGCAGTGCCTTGTATCCAGACTTATTCCGTCAGGCTTTTCCTCAAAGTACAGAGCTGGAACTGAGTCAGGTAGCAACAGCGCTGGCCGCTTTTCAGAGTTCGTTGATTTCGCTGAACAGCAAATACGATCAGTATGCTCATGGTTATCAGCAGGCTTTGAATGAGCAGGAAATTAAAGGCTTAAATGTATTTCGCTCTTTTGTCGCCCGCTGTGCTGAGTGTCATACACCACCGCTTTTTACCAACCAACAGATAGCTGTGATAGGCACACCAGAACCCGAAGGTATGGCCTTTGATCCAGGGGCAGGTAACAGTCCTGAACTCAGCAAACTACGTGGTGGTTTTAAGGTGCCGAGTCTGCGCAATGTTGCCCGCACAGCGCCTTATATGCACTCAGGTCGTTTCGCAACGCTGGAAGAAGCTGCAGAGTTTTACAGCAAAGGCCGGGGGCATGCAGTGCCCAAGGGCGAAAAGCTGCTGCTGCACTGGCATATCTGGGAACCCAAACTCAGCCCGGAAGAAATTCAGCAACTGGCGGTTTTTCTGAACACTCTGACCGATGAAAGCCTGATGCCTGTTATACCGCAACTTTTACCCTCAGGTTTGCCTTTGCCGGCAGAGCTGACTACAGCAGATGATCACAAAGGAAGCACAGAATGAATAAAAGCACGCTCACCTTAGGCGCTTTGGTGCCACTGGCCTTTTTGGCAGGTTATTACCTGACATCCAGCGGCCCCGCAGCTCCGGTATACACAGCAGAAGTCAGCTATAGCGGTGGCACTGCGGCCAGCGGCAACGCCAAAAAATCAGTCCTTAATAGCATGGCTACTGGCACTATTCATCCGGTTAAAGATGGTCAGTTGATTATGGATGCAGTCAAAGCCGCCAAGCCAGGTGATGTGATCCAGGTCTGGCCCGGTAATTACACTGAAACTGTTTATATCGACAAAGATAATATCCGTTTAAGCGGTGTGATCGTGGAAGGTAAACGGCCACGTTTGTTTGGTGATGGTCATCTAAACGACGCCATTTTGTATTCGGGCAATAACATAGTGATTGAGAACTTTTTGATCACTAAATACAAAGGCAACGGCATTATGGGCCAGGCCGGTAATAACTTCGAAATCCGCAATAACATTATCGAAGATACCGGGGTTTATGGCATTTTCCCGCAGTTGGGTGAAAATGGCATAGTTGAACATAACGTGGTGTCCGGCATTGAAGATGCCGCCATTTATGTCGGCATGAGCGATCATATTCATGTGGCGAACAACGAAGTATTCGACAGTGTGGCCGGTATTGAAATTGAAAATAGTCGTCATGCCATAGTGGAAAATAACTTTGTGCATAACAACACAGGCGGCATTCTGGCTTTTGTCACTCCTGGTCTGCCAATTAAAGACACTGTGGATGTGATTATCCGCAATAACTGGATCAGCAATAACAACACCAAAAACTTTGGCGCTGAAGGCTCTATGGTGGCGGGTATTCCGGCTGGTACCGGTGTGCTGATTATGGCCGCCGACAAGGTGATTATTGAAGACAACCTGATCCTGGGTAACAAAACCGCAGGCATCATTATTACCGACCATCAGAATGCGCCTAATACCACTTTGGATCCGGAGTCGGATCCGACACCTGATGAAATCATGATTTTAAATAACCTGATGTATAACAATGGCTATGACACTATTACCGAAGCCAAAGTTTTGCTAACGACAGAGCTGAAACAAGGCAATCCGGATATTTTGCGGGTAGGAGCCAGCAATGGCAGTTGTATTAATAACCCACAGCAATATATCAGTGCCGGTGTCAGCGACTGGCCAGCCTGTGCTTTTAGCAATACAGATACCATAGTGAATTACTTACTGGATGAACCTGCTGCACCCCGTTCAGTTGCTGTGGAAGACAAAGGTAAATATGCCTATCTGGGTATTTGCACAGGCTGCCATGCCTACACAGGCCGCCTGATAGGCCCACCTGTACAAGTGATCCAGTCCTTGTATATGGATGATCCTAAAGCGCTGGCGGCTTATATTGCCAATCCAATTAAAAAACGTGAAGACTATCCGGCTATGCCAAAACAGGATTATCTGGACGAGGAAACCCGCCAGGCAGTCGCACTTTATATGTTGTCGGTGAAGAATTAGCGGCAATTGATTAGCAGATAAAAAAAGAAGGCGGGAACCAGTCCCGCCTTCTTCAATTGGAGAGCTTGTGTTTAGTGGCGGAAATGACGCACGCCAGTAAAGATCATCGTCATGCCATGCTCGTCTGCAGCAGCTATCACTTCTGCATCACGCATAGAACCACCAGGCTGGATCACGGCTTTAATACCTGCAGCAGCTGCGGCATCAATACCGTCGCGGAACGGGAAAAACGCGTCAGAGGCCATGACTGAACCTTTGACTTCCAGGTTCTCGTCAGCCGCTTTGATACCAGCGATTTTAGCACTGTAGACGCGGCTCATCTGGCCTGCACCCACCCCAATAGTCATGCTGTCGTTGGCATAAACAATGGCATTAGATTTCACATATTTAGCGACTTTCCAGCAGAACAATAAATCACGTAATTCGTCCGCTGTCGGCTGACGTTTGGACACTACTTTTAAGTCATCCAGACCGACCATTTTCTGATCACGGTCTTGTACCAACACACCACCGTTGACACGTTTGATGTCAAAACCAGTGGTTTTGCTTTCCCATTCGCCACAGACCAGTAAACGCACGTTTGGTTTAGCAGACACCACAGCTGCAGCTGAAGCTGTAGCGCTTGGCGCTATAATGACTTCCACAAACTGACGGCTGACAATAGCTTCAGCAGTTTTAGCATCTAATTCGCGGTTAAAGGCGATAATGCCACCAAAAGCAGAAGTAGGGTCTGTTTTATAAGCTCGCTCGTAAGCAGCCAGAATGTCGTCGCCAATAGCTACACCACAAGGGTTCGCGTGTTTAACTATGACACAGGCTGGTTCGTCGAATTCTTTTACACACTCTAAAGCGGCGTCTGTATCAGCGATATTGTTGTACGACAGCTCTTTGCCCTGCAGCTGAGTCGCGCTGGCAACTGACGCTTCCTGAATGCTGTTTTCCACATAAAATGCCGCGCTCTGGTGGCTGTTTTCACCGTAACGTAAGTCTTGTTTTTTCACAAACTGAGTATTAAAAGTGCGTGGGAATTTGCTTGGTTTAGCGTCTTCATCACCGTACGCAGCTAACATAGTGCCGAAGTAGTTGGCAATCATACCGTCGTATTGGGCGGTATGCTCAAAAGCGCTGATGGCTAAACTAAAACGGGTAGCATGAGTTGTAGAGCCTGCGTTTGCAGCCATTTCGGCTAACACTTTGTCGTAATCGGCTGCGTTGACCACAATAGTCACATCGTTATGGTTTTTCGCTGCAGCACGTACCATAGTTGGGCCGCCGATATCTATATTCTCGATGGCGTCTTCTAAAGTGCAACCTGCTTTGGCCACTGTGTTGGCGAACGGATACAGGTTCACTACCACTAAATCGATAGGCTTGATGTTGTTTGTTGCCATTACAGCTTCATCCATACCACGGCGGGCCAGAATGCCACCATGTACTTTTGGATGCAGCGTTTTGACGCGGCCGTCCATAATTTCCGGGTGACCTGTGTAATCAGACACTTCAGTGACAGCTATGCCTTGTTCTGCCAATAACTTGGCTGTGCCGCCTGTGGATAACAGTTCCACACCCTGGGCGGCTAAAGCACGGGCAAATTCAACTATACCGGTTTTATCAGACACGCTTAACAAGGCGCGACGGATTGGACGAGCTGCGTTCATTGGATCATTCTCCGCTGTAATGGTTAATTCGGACCAGCACTGCTGTTTTGGATAACACAAAAGCCAGGACATAAGCATAGAGAAAAATTGGCTTTGATGTATCGCCGGGATCAGCTGGTGAAATCCCTTATTTATTTTAAATATTACTTAGAGTGCTCCGCTAAGCGGAAAAGAAAAAAGCACCCTAGGGTGCTTTTCATTGCGGGACTCCTCCCGCGGGGGCATTAACTCATGCCGTATTGTTTCAGCTTCTTGCGCAGTGTACCGCGGTTGATGCCCATCAGGTTGGCAGCGCGGGTCTGGTTGCCGCGAGTGTATTTCATCACTTCTTCTAATAACGGCTTTTCTAATTCGGACAACACTAATTCGTACAGGTCGTTTACGTCCTGACCGTTCAGTTGTTGTAAGTAGTTCGCCACCGCTTTTTGTACCGCGTTGCTTAAAGGCTGCGGTTTTTCTTGCGTTTGAACATGGGCGTTGGTGATAAATGGCGAAGTCACGTTTTGATTAAACATTGCCTAGTCTCTTTTACGTTAGGTTGCTGCTAGTAATTGCTCGAAATACACTTCTAAGGTATCCAACTGCTGTTGGGCTTGCTCGATACCATTAAATTCACTGCGAAACATGCCTTCGCTGTCATGCTCAGCCAGGTACCAACCCACATGTTTGCGGGCAATACGTGAGCCAGGCACCTCACCATATAACTGGTGTAAGCCACGGACATGCTCCAGCAAAATATCCCTGACCTCGCTCGTTGAAGGCGAAGCCAGGTGTTCACCAGTTTGCAGATAGTGCACCACTTCACGAAAAATCCAGGGTCTGCCCTGAGCGGCCCGGCCAATCATGACCGCGTCTGCTCCGGTATAGTCCAATACAAATCTGGCTTTTTCCGGCGTGGTGATATCGCCATTGGCAATCACCGGGATAGACACATTTTGTTTAATAGCGCGGATAGTGTCGTACTCCGCCTCTCCTTTATACATACAAGCTTTAGTGCGGCCATGAACCGCTAAAGCCACAATGCCGTTGTCCTGCGCAATTTGCGCTATCTGTACGCCATTTTTATGTTCGATGTCCCAGCCAGTACGGATTTTTAACGTCACAGGTACTGTTACTGCCTGAACTACGGCCTGAATAATCTGCTGCACTAAATCCGGATACTGTAATAGCGCCGAACCAGCCAGTTTTTTATTCACCTTTTTAGCCGGACATCCCATATTGATGTCGATGATTTGGGCGCCATGTTCAACATTAAACACAGCAGCTTCAGCCATCTGATCTGGATCTGAACCGGCAATTTGCACCGATCGAAGACCAGATTCATTTTGGTGAGTCATACGATTTAGCGATTTTTCACTTTGCCAGACCAAAGGGTTGCTCGACATCATTTCTGATACAGCTAAACCTGCACCAAAACGACGGCAAAGCTCACGAAAAGTGTAATCCGTCACTCCAGCCATAGGAGCGCAAATTACGTTGTTCGTTAATTGATATGGACCTATGCGCACCGCTAAAACCAAGGCTCTACCCTAAAGGGGCGCTAAGTTTACGGATTTTTGCCAACAATGCAAAGGTTATTATTTAAACAAAAGTATAAATTTATAGGGGGTTGTTGGGTTGACAATCGCTAAACGTCTGAAAACTAGACTTTCTGAAATGCAAAACCCAATAAAATCGGGGGTAGGGCTTATAGATAATTGTACAGCTGCTGTTTTTGTCACCAGTTTGTTAAGCTTCATACTGAAAAAGCTGTTACCAAAGAAGTCAATGCTTTTCATCGGTGAAGTTTGTTGGCCCATCCCCTGTTGTGTAAAATAGTCGTGTAAGATAAAGGTCTGATCTTAAAAGGAGAAGCTGAATGAAGAAGTGGATAGTTGCTGCATTATTGAGTCTGAGTAGCACTGTGACTCTGGCCGAAGTTCTGGTGACAGATGCTACAGTTCGGGAGATGTTACCGGGCCGCAGTATGACCGCAGGTTATTTCAGTATCAGTAATCAAAATAACGTAGCAGCAGAGCTGATCAGCGCCAGTAGCCCTCAGTTTGGCTCCATTGAACTGCATCAACACAGCCATAAAGATGGCATGATGAAGATGGAACAGGTGCAGTCTGTGGTGGTGGCAGCCGGTGAGCAGGTGCATTTTCAGCCTGGTGGTTTGCATCTGATGATGTTTGATGCCAAAACCAGCATCACTACAGGCCAGAAAATCCCGTTACGTTTAACCTTTAAAGACGGCCAATCCATCGAAGTTCAGGCTTCGGTTAGCGCAATTCCAACTCAGTAGGAGTGACAAAATGAACAGATTCAGGATCGTCAGTTTAACCGTGCTGTTCGTTTTTATTTTAGGTTACGGCACAGCCTGGTGGGCCAGCAGTGAACCCGATCTCTTTGATGTAAAAGATTTATCGGCAGAGCTCAGTCCGGAACATCAGCAAACCGTGGGATACACCACCACAAGTGCGCTTATTCGGGTACTCGAAACTCTGCTGACTAAAAATGCCGGTTTTATTAGTAACGATGTGATGCCACCTTTTTCTATGCTGGACAATATGCCTGCCTGGGAGTTGGGAGCTTTGGAAATGTCGCGTGATTTAGCTTTGGCACTTCGCAAGGATTTAAGCCGTTCTCAGTCGCAGTCTATTGAAAATCAATACTTAAAACTGGCGCAGCCTATGCTCAATATTGATCATCGCAGCTGGGCAGTACCAGCAGCAGAAGCTGAATATCAGCAGGCCATTAAACAATTATCTTTGTATCGTACTGCGTTATTAGACCCAGCTAAAACCGACAGTCAGTTTTATACCAGAGCGGACAATCTGCGTGATTGGTTAAAAAATGTGGAAAAACGACTGGGCAGCTATAGCCAACGTTTGAGTGTCAGTGTTGGCCAGGACAGATTAAACACCGATTTGGCAGGTGATAAAAATGCCAGACAATCGACTGTGACTGCTGAATCCAACAGAATTAAAACCAGTTGGTGGAGTATAGATGATGAGTTTTATGAGGCGCGTGGTGCTTGCTGGGCTTTGTTACATCTATTAAAAGCGATAGAATTGGATTTCGCCGACGTGTTAACCAACAAAAACGCGATGATTAGCTTACGCCAGATTGTCCGTGAACTGGAAGCGACACAACAGCCGGTTTGGAGTCCAATGATTCTGAATGGCCGGGGTTTTGGTTTTATGGCAAATCACAGTCTGGTGATGGCGAATTATATCTCCAGGGCCAATGCGGCTCTGCTGGATTTAACTGAATTATTAGCGCAAGGATAAAGCATGAAAAAGTCTGTATTAAGTATGGTAGCTGTCGCGGTGTTGGCTGTTCCAGCAGCAATGGCGGATACCATTGGTGGTGTATACCTTGGTGCTGATCTGCATTTTGCCGACGCCAAAGGTGGTTTTGGCCAGACTGGTAACCAGCAGGACTTTGATTTTGACGACAAGAATTTAAGCAGCTTTTATATCAAAGTTGAACATCCGGTACCTTTGTTACCGAACATTAAGTTACAACGTAATAGCTTAAGCTCCAATGGCAATACCACCTTAAATCGGACCTTTGTGTTTGATGATCAAATTTTTGCTGTAGGTACTGATGTTGCTCAGGATGTGGATTTATCTAACATTGACGCCACTTTTTATTATGAAATTCTGGACAATGATTTAGTCAGCCTGGATTTAGGTGTAACAGCCAAATACATAGATGGCGATATTACAGTTGCAACTCAAGGTCAAAGTGCGACTCAGGATTTGTCCGCTGTCATTCCTATGGGTTACCTCTATGGTAGTTTTGGTTTATTAGGCACAGGCACAAAAGTTTTTGCTGAAGTGAATTATGTTAGCTACGACGGCAGTTCTTTGTCTGATATGCAGTTTGGTATTGCCTATGAGTTGATTGATACATTGGCTGTTGATCTGGCATTAAAAGCTGGTGTCAAAAAGACCAAACTGGAACTGGACGACATTGATAACGTAGATGCAGATTTAACCTTCGACGGTGCATTTATTTCTGCTGAACTGCATTTCTAAAACCGCAGCCAATCCCGCCCTCAACGCAGAATCTTGTTGTTCTGCTTTGAGGGCCAGCTTATAGTGCAAGTCAGGGATATCAGGGTTCAATTGACATGACGTTAAAAGCTAAGCTGGGTTTGGTGTTGGGTTCTATGGTGTTGATCGCATTTTGTCTTTATGCATCAGCAGCACTGCAATTACGTCACGAAACTTTGGTCAGAGTACAAGCTGAGCAGCAATTGCTGATGAGTTTGTCTTTGATGGTTGAACCCTTTTTAGTTCAGAATAAAGTGGAGCAGGTCAAAGGCCATCTGCTGGCCACTAGTTTTTCCAGTACTTTACCTATCAAAGCTATTCTGGTGTATCAGGCCGACGGCAATTTATTTGCTGCGACCCAATTTCCGCGCGAACTATTTAACTTTAGCCCGACACGAGATGTAACAGGGCAAAAAGCGCTGCAGGATGGCTCTACTCTGTTGTGGTCTGCCGTTATGGTTACTCCGGCCAGTATGAGTTACTTCGATACCAACAAAGTGGCAGCAGAAGGCAGCACTTTGGGTTATGTGGCTATTCAAATTTCGCCGCTACGTCTATCTCAGCTTTGGTGGTGGCAAAGTAGTTTATGGGGTTGCGCATTACTGATTATTGTCGCTTTAGCATTGTTATGGCAGCGACGAATTTTCAAAACTCAACACCAGCGTTGGCAAGGTTTTTTAAGACAAGTCCGTACTTTAGCCCCGTCGAATTCAGACAGTAAAAAACTCAATGAGTTTGATAGCGCTGAAATGACGTTGTTGTTCCGCTCGCTTTATGCACAGCAGCAACAGATTCAACAGCAACTGCAGCTGCAAAGTCAGGCCGAACAACTGCAGGGGCAGAACCACGATGCAGAACGTGAGCAATTAGCCATCAGCTATCAGCAGAAGTTAGCTGTCTTAAATGACGAACTAAAAACCAGTCAGTGCAAGTTGCAACAGTGGCAACAACTTTGTGTGTTAGAGCAGGCTGGGCAGTCAGAACAACAAGCGACGTTACTGCGCTGGCTGTTGAAGCAGGACTTGTTAGATAAAACGGAATTACAATCCCAGACGGTCTGGTTCCCGGACTGGTTAGCCCAGCAAGTGGAAGCCTGGCAGCAAGATTTTAAAGTAGCAGAAGTGCCTTTTGTGTTGGTTGAAGACCCGGCTCTGAGCTTATCTGAGTTAGAGTTTTGCACTCAGCATACGGCAGAGTTGCTCAAACAAATCATTTGTCTGATCCTGCAGGACCTGCAACAGCACGAGTTGAGTTTGCATATCCACCTGCACACTTTTTCTGATAACAAGTTGCTATTGCAGTTTGACCATGCAGGTCCGAGTTTTGCGATACAGCAAGTACTGGCTAAAACAGATCTTCCAGGTTCTGCTGTATTGCCTCAATTGTGTGCCCGATTGTTATCGCGTCTGGGGGCCAGATTATCCGTTTCTGCTTTAGAGGATTTGGGCTGTTCTGTACGTCTGGAATTGCCGTTAACAGCAGTTTTGACCAAAGAGCTGCCTATGTTTCAGACCGCTATTTATCTGGATAACAACAGCATACGCGCCGCGATATTGAAACAAAGCGTCTATTGTGTCGCTGAGCAAGTGATTTACTTGCAGCAGATCGAGCAGCTTCAGGCTGAGTTGCAACATCGTTTAGTGGATTTAGTCTTGGTGCAACTGCCTGCGCCTGATACTAATCACCAGCTTTGGACCGAACTGCATCAGATCACCGCTCGTAGTCAGATGGTGGCATTTTGTGAGCCAGTTCATCTGAGTTATTGGTCCTCTCTGCTCCGTTGCCCTGTATTGGCTAATCCTATGTTGTCAGCCCGGATCCGACAGCATCTTGGTGAAAAGTTACAAAACAACAGTATGCGATTGCTGGTGGTAGACGACAATAAAACCAATCTGGCTTTTGTAAAAGCTATGCTGAGCCAACAGCAATTTGAAGTCGATACTGCTGCTACAGGAACGGAAGCAATACGGCTGGCCAAAAGCAGCAGGTATCAGTTAATCCTGATGGATATTCAACTGCCGGACATGTCAGGTATTTTAGCAACCCATATGATCAGACAGTTACCACAACATCAGGATACGGTGATTATGGCTTTTACTGCCCATGCTTTACCGGATGAAATTAGTCAGTTTCATCAGGCAGGCATGAATGATGTGGTGATTAAGCCGTTAGACGCGTACAAAGTGGCGGACTTGATCCGTCGTTGCCAACAACTCAGCCCTCAAAATCTAATACCGGGCTGAACAATTGTTTCACCGCCTGCAGATAAGCCGGGTTGGCCTGGCTGTTCAGCAGCGGCAATAACTCAACACCAACAGCGGTAAATTTATAGTACTGCAGTACCACACCTGAATGTTTTGCTTTGCAGGTCAACTGGTGTTGATGGTACTGCAACTGCAAAGTCTGCTCTGGGATCAATTCACCACTTTCTATTTCAATCTGATGCAACAGGTTTAAATCAATCAGGCTTAAAATTTGCGGGAAGGTCAGGCCGAACTGGCTCAGGTTCAATACAGCTTTACTGCGGCCTGTCAGGAGCTGCCAGATTGAGGGTTTACGCACATAACCAAAATAGATATGACCACTGTCCTGTAGTCTGACTCTGCAGGTCAGGCTGGCTGCTTTTTGCAAGGCCAAAGCTTCTTTAAAACTCATGCGTTGCAATAGAAATAAGGTTTTTAGTGAGAAGCTACCAGGCTGACCAATTTCTCCAGCCAGTATTTTCGCCCAGAGTTGCTGCATGGTTTGGTTAGAAATATTTAAGACTAAATCACAGTATTGTTGAAACCAGTCGGGATCCACATCCATATCTGCAACGTATTCAGGACAGTAATCTAAAGCTAACGCCATTATTTTTTCTAAATTTGATTGCTGCCGTTCTTTATGCATACGTTCACGGCGTTCCGCGCGTTGATGCAGGCTAGGGCCTTTAAAGTCTGAATCAATAGCAACTGGTGCGCCCGAGCGTTGTGCCAGGCGTTGATGGCGCTGGTTAAACTCACTACTTTGGACCGAATTCACTGATTCTGAGTCACTTGTGCTGGTTTTAGCCGCAAATTCGTGACCAAGCTGGTTACGGGCCAGTTGCAGTAAACGTTGATGACCACGGCCTGCAGAGACTTTCTGCATCAATACACCCCTGATGGTGACAGATTTTATTGCTGAATTTTCACAATAGCGCAAAAATTAGGTCACGACTCTAAAAGAAGTTTGTGAAAGTGTTAACTTTCTGATTTTCAAAGATTTTAATAAAATGGATTGCTTTTTTTGCCTGAGGGTATAGTGTAGACAGACTGGATTAAAAGTATACAAAGGATAGCGGTGGGGCCGGGCCCTGATTGCCAAACAAAATTCAGGGTATATGCTTATATATATGCGATAGAACCTTGATATGCTTTCAAAAAGAACCCCCACAGCTGATGTAAAAAAGGTCGGAGCATGGTGTCAAAAGCAGCAGATGATGATTTTCTGTTCCTCGCAGAAGACGAAACAAATTTGGAAGCAGAAACGCAATCCAGTGGCGAATGGCACCTGTTGATTGTTGATGATGATGAAGAAATTCATACAGTTACAAAGTTAGCTTTATCCGATTTGTTGGTACTTGACCGTAAATTGGTATTTCACCATGCGTTTTCCGGTAAAGAAGCACTGAAGTTTCTGGCTCAAAACCCTTATATTGCCGTCATTTTACTTGATGTAGTGATGGAATCTGACGATGCTGGCCTGAAAGTGGTACAGCAAATTCGCGATGAATTAAAAATGGATGAAGTGCGTATAGTATTGCGCACTGGCCAGCCTGGTTATGCTCCGGAAGAGAGTGTGATCAAAGAATACGACATCAACGACTATAAAACGAAAACTGAGCTGACCCGCAATAAGCTGGTTACCGCTATTATTTCGTCCATTCGAAGCTATCAGCAAATTCGTACTATTAACCAGAACCGCATTGGCTTGCAGAAAATCATTAATGCCGGTGCTAATTTACTGGAACAGCACTCGTTGCATGAATTCTCTGAAGGGGTGGTGACTCAGATCTCTTCTTTGATTGGTTTGCATGCCGAAGGTGTGCTCTGTGCACAGATTGAAGATGATGGCAGTAGCAGTGACAATATTTATGTATTGGGTGCTGCCGGGCATTATGCACCTTATATTAAATGCAAACTGGAGCGGCTGAATAACAACAGAATTATTCAGCAAATCACAACTTGCCTGGCTGAGCGGCGCCACATCTTTACTGAAAAAGATACGGTGCTGTATCTGGGGAATATTGATCATGCAGCTGCTGTGTATATTGAAACCAACAGGCCGGTGGAAGATTTTGATCGTCAGTTAATAGAAGTGTTTTTAAGTAATATCTCTATTGGCTATGAAAACGTTACTTTGTTTCAGCAACTGAAACACGCCGCTTATATTGATCCTTTAACCAAAACGCCAAACCGCAACGAGTTTACCTCTTTATTGCAGGAAACCAGACGCCTGGATCCGGCCCGTAATGTAGCAGTGCTGATTGATATTGATCATTTCTCCGATGTAAATGATGGTTTAGGTCAGGAGACTGGCAACGAGTTATTAATAGCGATCACACACAGACTGGTTGCTCAGTTTGGTGAGATTGCTCAAATTGGTCGTATTGGTGCTGATGTGTTTGGTTTAATAGGGCCTGAGCAAGCATTGACCCCTGAATCCTTGTCAGGCATTTTTGAGATGCCATTCCAGTGCTCTGAGCACTCGTTGCAGGTGAATGCCAGCTTTGGATTCTGCCGCTTACGTGACAGTGCCATGCATGGTCTGACTATTCTGAAGCATGTGTATATTGCGCTGAACAGAGCAAAAAAACATCTGTCGCAAAACTTTGAGTACTATAGTGCGCAGATGGAAGAGCAGATGGTTGACCGGCTGGTGATGCTCAGAAGCCTGAGATCAGATTTCCAGAAAGACAAACTGCAGCTGTGGTATCAGCCGCAAATTTGTTTAAAAAGCGGCCATGTGCTGGGTATGGAGGCTCTGTTGCGCTGGCCTCAGCCGGATGGCAGTTTTATTTCTCCTGCTGTGTTTATCCCGCTGGCAGAGTACTCAGGCCTGATCATTGAAATCGGCGACTGGGTGTTACAGCAGGCCTGTAAACAATTACAAAGTTTAAGATCACAGGGTTTCGCTCATTTGCGAATAGCAGTCAATGTGTCTATGCCGCAATTCCGTAATCATAGGTTTGTGCAGTCTGTGATTGATTGTGTCGAACGTTACCAGGTTGACCCTGCGCTGGTGGAATTGGAAATCACCGAATCTGTAGTGATGGACGACCCGAAAATCGTCATTGCCGCTTTAAATAAGCTAAAAACCTTTGGTATTAAAGTTGCCATTGATGACTTTGGTATAGGCTTTTCATCCTTAAGTTATTTACAGCAGTTACCGCTGGACCGCATAAAAATTGACCGTGCTTTTATTCAGGGCTTCGATCTGCCTAATGGCACTTTAATTGCTGAAACTATTGTTAATTTAGGGCAGAAACTTGGGTTGGCCACTATAGCCGAAGGTATAGAAACCCAGGCTCAGGAAGATGCAGTACGGGCCATGGGATGTCAGGAAGTACAAGGTTTTATGTACGCCAAGCCGATGACAGCTGCGGATTTAGTGAAATTTTTGTCCAAAAGTTAAGCGTAATTCAGCGATAAAAAAGCCGACTTTAACGTCGGCTTTTTTATCATCGCAAATTTTAGCGACTGGCAATTGAAGCCAGCTGTTCACCCAGCTGTTGTAAACCTTTGCTGTTTTGTTGGCTTTGCGTGGTGTGTGTGGTGATATCGCGCATGTATGTCACCATAGTTTTAGTCAAATGTTGCTGCTCATCTGTCGCCGAGGCTATTTCCTGATTCATTGCACAAATTTGCGCTATGCTGCCTGTAATTTCCTGCAAAGACAGGCCTGCCTGATTCGCAGACTGCACACTTAAATCCGCTTGTTCGCTGCTTAACTTCATTTTTTGCACTGCTTCACGTGCAGCACTTTGTAACTGCTCAATGGTGCGCTGAATTTGTTCAGTGGATTTTTGCGTGCGGGATGCCAGAGTGCGTACTTCATCTGCAACTACAGCAAAACCGCGACCTTGTTCGCCAGCCCGGGCTGCTTCTATGGCTGCGTTCAGTGCCAATAAGTTGGTTTGTTCAGCTATGCCTTTAATCACTTCAAGTACTGCACCTACCTGATTACTGTCTTGTTCCAGCTGAGCAATAGTGGCAGAAGCTTGCTGTAAATTCAGCGCCAGTTGCTCGATATTCTGCACTGTACTGGATACAGTTTGCTGACCTTGTTTGGCAATTTGATTGGAGTGGTTGGCGGCTTCTGCTGCTAAATTGGCACTTTGTACTTCGTCCAATACACTTTGATTCATAGACTCAACCATAGTCAGAGTTTGACCCACAGTCTGCTGTTGTTGTCCCAGGTGCTTTTGTTCTTCAGCAGCTATTTGGCGTATTGATGTGACCAGCTGTTTTAACTGCTCGTTTTGACCGGAAGAGTGCTGCTGTTGCTGTTGCAGCAGGCTCAGCCACTGATTAAATTGTTCTCTGGATTGAGTCAGTTCAGCTGAAGTTGTGTGGCTTAATTGCAGACCTAAGTTTTTTTCCTGTACAGAACGCTGAATTAATACTTTTTGCTCAGCAAGGTAACTTTGGTAGCCCTTCACAGCAGACTGACCAAGCAACCAATGCAGCACCAGTACTGCAGTGATGATTAAAGCTGACCAAAGCCAGTGTTGTTCTGCTACTGCAGTCACTAATAACAGCATAGCAGCCAGCGTGATGACACCTGACAGCATAATTTTGGTCCGCGCAGACCCGAAATCAAATAAAGCCATAACCTTACCCCTGAATCACTTCACTGACGACACTGAAGTGGAATTTATTATTGTAATAATTAAAAATGACCTGTTAAACCACGCCAAATCTGCTGCTGAAAATAACAGATATTTACAGAAGTTTTTATCAGATTTTGCGTTTTTTTGATAAAAAAGTGCAGCTTGTGAGTAAAGCTATTGGAAGAGTGATTATTACCGAAAAAAGTGCTGAATTCCGGGGGCTCAGTGGATAAAAAAACGGCACCTTAAGTGCCGTTTTCAGTTGCAGATATTACTTCTGCTGAGCGCGTTCAAATGAGCTGATGATTTCAGCTTTGGCTTCAGCTTTGTCGCCCCAGCCAATAACTTTTACCCATTTACCTGGCTCTAACTCTTTGTAACGTTCGAAGAAATGCTGGATTTGGTTTTTCAGCAGTTCTGGCACGTCGTTCAGATCCTGGATGTTGTCATAAATTTTAGTCAGTTTGCTGATTGGTACAGCTAAAACTTTCGCGTCTTCACCGGCTTCGTCTGCCATTTTTAATACAGCGACAGGACGGCATTTGATCACAGCTCCTGGTACCAGTGGGTAGGGTGTTGGTACTAATACGTCAACCGGGTCACCGTCTAACGACAGAGTGTGGTTTACGAAGCCGTAGTTGCACGGGTAAAACATTGGTGTTGACATAAAACGGTCAACCCAGACTGTACCTGTGTCTTTGTCTACTTCGTATTTGATTGGATCGGCATTGGCCGGAATTTCAATGATGACATTAATTTCATCTGGCAGATTTTTACCTGCGGCAACCTGACTTAAGCTCATAACGCTTCCTCTGTTCTGAAATTTGGTGCTGCATTATAGCAGCGGCCGTAAATATGGCTATAGCCGTTGTACTTGAAGCAGCAGCTTTGTTGCCTTCAACATCGGTTTGTCCGTTGGGACGGGCAGGGATAAACCCAGCCCCTACGCCTGATGATACTGCAGGCAGCTTTCCACTTCGTGTTTTGATCCTAAAATCACTGCCACTCGCTGGTGAATATCCACGGGCTGAATGTCCATAATGCGTTCAGAGCCTGTTGTACTGGCTCCACCAGCTTGTTCTACCAGAAAACTCATTGGGTTGGCTTCGTACATTAGTCGAAGTTTGTCCGGTTTGGTTGGATCTTTTAAATCCCGTGGGTAAGCAAAGATACCACCACGGCATAAAATTCTGTGTACGTCACCGACCATAGCGGCAATCCAACGCATATTAAAGTTTTTACCGCGAGGGCCTTCTTTGCCTTTTAACAGGTCCGCAATGTAATTCTGCATAGCAGGCTGCCAATAGCGCTGGTTTGACATATTAATAGCAAACTCAGCTGTAACACCCGGAATAGTCACGTTTTCTGTCGTCAGCAGGAAGCCACCATAGGTTTTATCCAGCGTATACATTTTGGTGCCTTTGCCTGTGGTCAAGGCCATCAGGGTTGAAGGGCCATACAATATATAACCTGCAGCTATCTGTGCTGTGCCTGGCTGCAGGAAAATAGACGGATCAGCAGGGTCTGCGCCTTTGGGGGCTGGCAGAATAGAAAAGATAGTGCCAATTAAGCTATTGATATCAGTGTTGGATGAACCATCCAGCGGGTCAAAGGTGACCAGATATTTACCTTGAGGATTGCCTGCCACTGTACTTTCTTCTTCTTCAGAAGAGATTGCCATGACAGAACCGGTTTCAAGAATGAGATCTTTGAGCAGCTCGTTTGAGATGACATCGAGTTTCTTCTGGGTTTCGCCCTGAACGTTTTCATTCAGAGTGGAGCCCAATACATCTGAGAGTTCACCCTGGCCAACCCGAAACGAAATTTCTTTGCAGGCAGCTACGATACTTTTAATCAGATCTATCAGGTCTGCATCTGCACCATCTAGACGCAGGGCCGGAGCCAATCGACGCATAAAACCATCCTTTTTTTGTGTAGGTAGAGGAAGCTTAGGCCGCAGTGTTAATTTTGATTGAGGGCTGTCGACCATAGCAGCTGCCATTTTAATCAAGTTCAGGCTAAATTGCAGGTTTCTGGTTGTTTTATTTCAGCTGTTCTTCAGAGTCCTTTGCTAGAATGGCGGAAAAATCCATGATGGACAGGCTAAGGATCGAGTATGCATATTCATATTTTAGGCATTTGTGGCACTTTTATGGGCGGTATTGCCGCTATTGCAAAAAGTCTTGGGCATAAAGTGACAGGCTCCGACGCCAATGTATATCCGCCTATGAGTACTCAGCTGGAGCAATTGGGCATTGAACTGACTCAGGGTTATGATCCGGTGCAGCTGCAACCTGCCCCTGATCTGGTCATTATTGGTAATGCCATGTCACGTGGCAATCCGGCTGTGGAGTACACACTGGATCAGAATATTCCTTACAGCTCTGGCCCACAGTGGCTGGCTGAACAGGTATTGCATCAGCGTTGGGTGCTGGCTGTGTCTGGTACTCATGGCAAAACTACCACCAGTAGTATGCTGGCCTGGGTGCTGGAGTATGCGGGTTTAAAGCCTGGCTTTTTAATAGGTGGTATTCCGCAGAATTTTGATAGCTCAGCCCGTTTAGGTGACTCGCCGTTTTTTGTTATTGAAGCTGATGAATACGACACGGCTTTTTTTGATAAGCGTTCCAAGTTTGTGCACTACAGACCCCGCACTTTGGTGATTAATAATCTGGAATACGATCATGCCGATATTTTCCCGGACTTAGCCGCTATTCAGCGTCAGTTCCATCATTTGTTGCGTATGGTACCGGCCACTGGTCTGGTATTGAGCCCAGCCCATGTGGAAGCTGTGGATCAAACCTTAGCTATGGGCTGTTGGAGTGAGCAGCAGCGTTATGGCAAAGACTGGACTGTGGAATTAAAACAGCCGGATGGCAGTGTGTTTGAATTGTTTTACATGGCGGTATCACAAGGTACCTTACACTGGGATTTATGTGGCAACCATAATGTCGAAAACGCTGTGATGGCGATAGCTGCTGCCCGTCATGTTGGTGTGCCTGTGGCTGTGTCTATTGAAGCTTTAATGCAGTTTGTCGCGCCAAAACGCAGGATGGAACTCAAAGGCACAGTCAAAGGCATTGCTGTGTATGATGATTTTGCCCATCACCCAACAGCTATTGAAACCACCTTAGCGGGTTTAAGAGCCCGTGTAGGGGATGCAAAAATTTGGGCAGTGCTGGAGCCGAGATCCAATACTATGCGGATGGGCGTACATAAATCTGCTATCGCTGATTCGCTGCATGATGCTAATGACGTGCTGCTGTTTGAACCTGCTAATTCTGGCTGGTCCCTGGCAGCTGTGGCAGAACAAATGCCGGGCAGAGCGCAAGTGTTTCAATCTGTGGAATTAATAGTGGCGGCTTTGGTTGAAAAAGCGTCCGCAGGGGATCATATAGTGATTATGAGCAACGGCGGTTTTGGTGGTATACATCAGAAACTGCTGGACGCATTATCTGCAGCCCGTCGTACTTGAAGCTACAGCTTTGTTGGCTGCCTGTTCGCGCCCCAGTCACATAGGTTAACTATGCTCCTGGGGTCTTGAACACTTGCCGCCTCCCTGCAACTCCAATTACTTAGGGTTCGGATCAGCGGGAAAAATAAGTGTCATCATTTTATAAAGAGAACTCCATGACCCAAGAAGTCACTTTAGCTTTTACCGGCGCTTCAGGCGCTGGTTATGGCTGGCGTTTGCTGGAAAACTTGCTGGCGCAGCAGGTCAAAGTGCATCTGTTAATTTCCAGTGCTGCCCGCGTCGTATTTGCCACTGAATATGATTTAAAACTGCCGGGTGGTCCTGAAGCCTGTCGTGATTTTATTCTGAAAAAAAACGGTGCCACTAAAGAGCTGTTAGCCGTATATGGCAAAGATGACTGGTTTTCGCCTTGTGCTTCAGGCTCAGCTGCACCAAAACAGATGGTGATTTGCCCATGCTCCACTGGTACTGCAGCCGCTATTGCCCATGGCATGAGTGACAATCTGATTGAGCGCGCTGCGGATGTCGTATTGAAAGAACGCGGTCAGCTCATCATAGTGCCACGCGAAACTCCATTGAGTACCATTCATCTGGAAAACTTACTGGCCTTGTCCAAAGCTGGTGCTGTGGTCATGCCGGCAGCGCCTGGTTTTTATCATCAGCCTCAATCTGTCGATGACTTAATCGACTTTATGGTGGCGCGAATTCTTGACCATTTAGGTTTAAAGCAACAGTTAGTCAGCCGTTGGGGCTATGGAGATCAGCAGTGACCTTAGCGTTAGAAATTAAACAGTTACACAAAGTGTATAAAAGCGGCACCGTCGCTTTAACTGGTATTGATCTGGAAGTGCAGCAAGGCGATTTTTTTGCCTTATTGGGGCCGAATGGTGCTGGCAAAAGTACCAGCATCGGCATTATCAGTTCGCTGGTCAATAAAAGCAGTGGGACTGTCAAAGTCTTTGATTATGATCTGGACACCCACCTTGAAGATGCCAAAAGCCAATTAGGTTTAGTGCCACAGGAATTTAACTTCAACCAGTTTGAAACTGTGCTGCAAATTGTACTGAATCAGGCTGGTTATTATGGTGTGCCACGTTCTGTTGCCATAGTCCGTGCTGAAAAGTACTTAGGTCAGCTTGGCTTATGGGAAAAACGTCATGCCCGTTCGCGTGAACTCTCTGGTGGTATGAAACGCCGGCTGATGATAGCCCGTGCCTTAATGCATGAACCTAAGCTACTGATTTTAGATGAACCTACAGCCGGCGTTGATATTGAACTGCGCCGTTCTATGTGGGAGTTTCTCAAAGAAATTAACCAGCAGGGTGTGACTATTATTCTGACCACCCACTATCTGGAAGAAGCTGAGTCTTTGTGCCGCAACATCGCCATTATCGACAAAGGCCAGATAGTCGAAAACACCAGCATGAAAAACCTGCTGAGTAAGCTGAACAAAGAAACCTTTTTACTCGATATAGCGCCGACAGAAGCGGTGATCACATTGGAAGGTTATACATTCCGTCAGACAGACAGCCATAGTCTGGAAGTGGATGTGGTTAAAGCTCAGGGCTTAAATGGCGTATTCAGCGCTTTAACAGCGCAGGGCATTCAGGTGCTTTCAATGCGTAACAAAGCCAACCGTCTGGAAGAATTGTTTGTCAGTCTGGTCGAAAACGGACGCGGAGCCAAAGCATGAGTTCACGTAATTTAATAGCGCTACAAAGCATTCTCTATAAAGAAACCAACAGATTTATGCGTATTTGGGTGCAAACCCTGGTGCCGCCTGCCATTACCATGACGTTGTATTTTGTCATTTTTGGCGCTCTGGTTGGTTCGCGTATTGGTGATATGGGCGGCTTCAGTTATATGGAGTTTATTGTGCCTGGCCTGATTATGATGTCAGTGATTACGAACTCGTATTCGAATGTGGCTTCATCTTTTTTCAGCGCCAAGTTTCAACGTAATGTCGAAGAGCTACTGGTCGCTCCTGTGCCTAACTACATCATAGTGCTGGGTTATGTTGGTGGTGGCGTTGCGCGCGGTATTCTGGTTGGATTGATTGTCTCTTTGTTATCGCTGTTTTTTGTTGATATCAAAGTGCATCACTTGTTTATTCTGATGTCGACTGTGGTATTAACAGCTACTTTGTTTTCGTTAGCCGGTTTAATTAACGCCATTTACGCTAAGACTTTTGATGACATCAGCATTATTCCAACTTTTGTGCTGACGCCTTTAACCTATTTAGGTGGGGTATTTTATTCACTGAGTTTATTGCCACAATTCTGGCAATACGTGTCGCAAATCAACCCTATTGTGTATATGGTCAACGCCTTCCGCTACGGCTTTTTAGGCGTCAGTGACGTGAATCTGGTGTTTGCGTTTAGTGTGATTATTGGTTTTATTCTGGTGTTTTTTAGCTTTGCTATGTACCTGATTAATAAGGGCACTGGTCTTAGAAGCTAAACAGAAGCTCAAATTTAAGATGAATAAAAAAAGAGGCGCTTATATAGCGCCTCTTGTTTTTATACTGAGCCTCTTTCGTAGTAGCGCAGCGGTACTGGTGCCGCAGGGCCAAAATAGTAACCTTGCGCATAACTGATACCACAACGTTCCAACGCATCCAATGACTGTTTGCTTTCCACCATCTCAGCGATGATCAGTAACTGGGTTTGTTTGGCAAAAGAGCTGATATGTTCAATAAAGAGCTGAGCGTCAGGATCTGAGCTTATCAGCTCAATTAAACTGCCATGAATTTTTAATCCATCCACCCGCAACTGCAGCAAGTCGGCCATACCTACGCCACTGGCTACACCAAAATCATCCAGCAGTACTTTGGCTCCGGCTTTTTGCAAAGCGGCTATGGCGTCGCGGCAACGTTCAAACTGAGGTAATACTCCGGCTTCAGCCAGTTCAAAATACACCCGTTCAGGTTTGGGATAATGCTGCAGATAGTCGAGGAAAAACTGTTGTAAATCATCATCCAGTAAGTCACGGCAATTGACGTTAATAGACCAGCTGACTTCAGAAGCGGCAAACTGACTGGCACTTTTTATAAACATCATCTTGGTCAGCTCTGTATCCAAATGACTGCGGTTGATGATGCTTAAAAACTGATCCGGCGTCAGTATGCTGCCATCACTACGTAAAATACGGGCCAGACATTCGTACTGAAAAATCTCGCCAGTGCTGATTTGTACCAGGGGCTGGAAGTAGGGCACTATTTGTTCATGGCCTATGGCTTCGCGCACTTCTTTAGCCATTTTGATATTGGTATGCAGATGCTGTTTCAGTGCCAGTAAGTTGTCTGAATACACTACTAAAGATTGTTGCTGCAAACGTGCTGTGTTCACAGCCAGCATGGCATTTTCCAGCACTACAGCGGCAGGCGACAAGGCTACACCTAAAGTCACAGTAAAGAGTAAATAGGGGTCATTCAGCACAGGTTGAGTGAAATCAAAACTTTTGAGCTTGTCATGTAACTCGTTATCAGAAACGCTGGCCACACGACGTATCGCGAGTTTCTCAAAAGACAGGCGATATAAGCGGAAAGGACGGCCTAAATGCAGTTGCAACTGGCTGATAAATTGGTTGATGGCTTGTTCGGCTATCAGCGTGCCATACAAATGACTGATTTCCTCAAGATTGTTGACTTGTAAAATCGCCAACTGGCTGAGGCCACTTGTTTCATGACGAAGATGAGCTTCCAAAGCTAAGGCATTACGCCGACCTGAACTGCGATCTGTCGTCAGGTTGTGGCGCAGCACCATGGCGTAACTTAACGCCAGCAATAAAGCCAAACCAAAAAATATCGAGCCACTTAAAATGGATTGTTGCATGCTGGCCATCAGCCACTGATCCAGATCGGTAATAGCAATATCAGCGCCAGCTAAATACACAGTGCCATCGGCGCTTTGGTACGGAACCAATACAGACCGGAAATGGCCAAATTGATCAACAGACTCTTCAAATACCGGGGCTATGGAAGCAAAAGCTGCTTTGTTAGCTTCGGTCGCTTCGGGATAATAGTCGTAAAAGTAACTTAACTGTCCACGCAACAAGTCATCTTCTGTATAACTGGATGAGGTGAAGTGCACTTTGCCATCGACCTGGATCATGCTGTAGACATACTGCAATTTTAAATCTTTGGCATAAAGGCTGAGCTTTTTGGCCAGCTCCAGATACTCAGCGCGGGAAATATGTTGAGGGCCACTGATGTTGTTATGGTAATTCTCGCCAAGCAAATAAGGCACGGCTTTCACTGCATTGGTTAACTGCAGATCAACCTGTGCTAGTTTGGTCTGGTAGGTTTGCTGATACTGGTAATACACGTAGCCAGCTATGGCGAGCAAATACACCACTAGGCTTATCATAATAAAATGTGCTGAACGGATCCGTAGCATGCAATGACTCGTAAAAAGGAACCTGAAAACAATACGTTAATAGCTTAGCTGATTTAAATCAGGCTGGCAGCTAATACTTTAATCTGATTCAAAGACCCGCTATCCCGCAGATTTGTTGCAATCAGGTGGGGACATTCGGCAAAAATAGGCTGTTTATCCGGTTTTTACAGCATCTTTGCAGCAAGATGATCGACAGATGAATTTTTTTAAAGACATTTAAAGGTGCATTTAGTACAGTGACCTCCTTTTTGACTTACTGATTTTACGGCCTGAAAACACAAAATAAGAAGCCGAAATAGAGACGACGGTGAGACAGGATACGAATGACAGAATTAAACAAACGTCAGGCTACTGCTTCTGAAGAAGCCTTGTGGCGGATATTTACTGTACCAGAGGCTCCGGACTCGACTTTAAGTATCATCGAACAGAATATTTCGCAAAACCTGGCTGGTTTTTTACGCGAAAGTATTGTCGCTGTGGAAAAACCACTGTGGCAAATTGAACGCGATTTCCAGGCTCACCAAATTCCTTCTGAACCAAAATTTGTGTCGGACTATGCCGAACAGATGATGGAAAAGCTGGTGGCGCATTCAGTGCATACCGCAGCGCCAAGTTTTATTGGTCATATGACCTCGGCTTTGCCTTATTTTGTCTTACCGCTGTCAAAAATGATGGTGGGTTTAAACCAGAATCTGGTGAAAATCGAAACCTCCAAAGCTTTTACTCCGTTAGAGCGTCAGGTCATCGGCATGATGCATCATCTGGTGTATGGCGAAGGCGACAGCTTTTATAAAAAATGGATGCACAGCGCCAACCATTCCTTAGGTGCTTTTTGTTCTGGCGGCACCATTGCCAATATCACCGCACTCTGGATTGCCCGTAACCGTTTATTAAAAGCCGATGGTGACTTTAAAGGCGTGGCCAAAGAAGGTTTGTTCCGCGCTATGAAATATTATGGCTATGAAGGTTTAGCTATTTTAGTCTCAGAGCGTGGCCATTATTCGTTGGGCAAAGCGGCGGATATTTTAGGTATTGGCCGTGAGTTTTTAGTACCGGTCAAAACCGATGCCAATAACAAAGTGCAAAGCGATGAAATGCGTCGGGTCAGTCGTGAACTGAATGACAAAAACATCAAAGTGATGGCGATAGTGGGGGTGGCTGGTACTACAGAAACCGGTAACGTCGACCCACTGAATGATTTAGCCGATTTAGCTGCTGAACTGGGCTGCCATTTCCATGTCGATGCCGCCTGGGGTGGTGCAACCTTACTCTCTGATAAATACCGTCATTTGCTGAGTGGCGTAGAACGCGCTGATTCAGTGACCATTGATGCACATAAGCAAATGTATGTGCCTATGGGCGCCGGTATGGTGGTGTTTAAACATCCATCTTCGGCTCATGCGATAGAACATCACGCTGAGTATATTTTGCGTAAAGGCTCAAAAGATTTAGGTAGCCAGACATTGGAAGGTTCACGCCCTGGTATGGCCATGCTGGTGCATGCCTGTTTGCAGGTCATTGGCCGTCAGGGTTATGAAATTCTGATCAACCGCAGTCTGGATAAAGCCCGTTATTTTGCCGGTTTAATTAAGGATCACGCGGAGTTTGAGCTGATCACTGAACCTGAGCTGTGTTTATTAACCTATCGTTATGTGCCAGCCGAAGTTCAGCGTGCTATGGCGAAAGCTTCGCCCGACAAACTACATAAGTTTAATGAGCTGCTCAACGGTTTAACCCGCTTTATTCAGAAAACCCAAAGGGAAGAAGGCCGCTCTTTTGTCTCCCGTACCCGGATTAAACCTGAACGTTATCAGCGTCAGGACACAGTGGTGTTCCGTGTGGTATTGGCAAACCCTCTGACCACAGATCAGATTTTATTTGATGTGCTGGAAGAGCAGCAGCAAGTAGCCGCTTTGGATAAAGAGTTTTTACCTAAATTGCTGCAATTGGCAAAAGACAGCGCCGCCTGAATCTATTCTGTGAGGCCTGAAGCAGGTCCAGCGTCATTAAAAAGCCCAATCACAGCAGTGTGATTGGGCTTTTTTACAGAGCGATCAGTAGAAGCTTATTTAAGGTTCAATCGCCATGCCAAGCAGAGCCTGACCATCTGCCAAAGTCCCCAGCTTTTTGTTTTGTCCTGTTTGTAAATCCAGTTGATACAGAGTACTGGCAGGCACTGCTGTAGTGCTAACCGCAATAAAACTCAGATTACTTAAGTCAGAAATATCAAAGGCTATCTGTTGCAGCGATTGCAGTCCAAGGCTGCCTACGGTAAACAACTGTCCTGTATTAGGTGATACAGCTGGCGTGGTGCCTTCTTTACTGCCTTGTGTTACCAGTGTGCCATTGGTTTTATCTATGGCGTAGTTGGTCGTCAGCGTGCTGTCTTGCTGATTGTAGGTATAAGCTGCAGCCACTACAGTGGGTTTTTTGCCAAAGTTAGCGTCCTTGTCTGCGTATTTCAGTTCAGGGTCAACAGAAGCTAAAGCTGCGGTCTCTGGGTGTAATCTTAAGTTTTGACCATGCTCATTCACCACCCGGATCCTGTCAGCGACAGGATTAAAATCAAAGCCAAACTGGCCTTTTTTTAATGTGTCTGCAGGTAAAACCGGGCCTGTGGCAGTCACTTTTCCTGTGCCGGTATCTATGCTGTAGAGCTGGCCTTGGTCGGATAATGCAAATAAAACGCCGTAAGCAACGCGGTAATCTATGCCAACTAACGTCTCGCCTGTTGCCAGACCTGAAAGTGGCTTCTGTTCGACGATTTTATCCGGAGCTGCCACCTTCACCTTGATCAATTGATGCGCCTGATCAACTAGCCAAAGGGTTTCATTGCCTTTTAAAGTTGGCATAGTGGCCGCGCCAAGGTCGGTAGATAAGAGCCCTGCGGATAAAAGGCCAGTTAGAGTCAACAGGGTAGAGCCGAAAATCTGTTTTGTTATTTTCATACATCCTTTCCTTTATTACTTTCAACTGACCCTGTATCGGGCCTGCTTTATCATTAAAAGAGCCATAGCTCTGTTACTTGTAACCATAGTGCAGCCTCAAGGCTCTGGTAAGCATACGGTTCTGAACGAAATTCGATCAGTTTTGTCAGGCAAAGCAGATTTCAGCAAACTGAAGCCAAATATAGTTGCTTACATCTTCAGGCATTGCTTCATGTCTCGTGCAGGGTTACTTTAGAGTTCAGGTTTATTAAAGAGGGAAGTATGATGTCAGATAAAACCTTAGCTTTATCAAATGATAAAATGATCGCAGGAGTCTGTGGTGGTATAGCCGACTATTTTGGCTGGTCCAGCGGTGGTGTGCGTCTGGTGTATGTGTTGTTGTCAGTGTTATCAGCAGCTTTTCCCGGCTTATTTGTGTATCTGATTTTATGGCTGTTGATGCCAAGAAAAGACAGCCTGTAAGCGGCTGTCATTAAAAGAACGGATTTGTTATGTATTCAGGCCAATGCCTTTGTGGTGAAGTAAAAATTGAAATTTGTGGCGGTATTACTGACATTATTCATTGCCACTGTTCATTGTGCCGCAAATCCAGCGGCACGGCTTATGCTACCAATGGCTTTGTATCCAGTGCAGAATTCAGTGTGATTCAAGGCGAACAACTGCTCAAAGCCTTTTCGTTAAAACAAGGCAGGTTGCGGCATTTTTGCTCCAACTGCGGCAGTCCTGTGTACAGCTCAAGCGCTGCAGATCCAGGTCGGGTCCGCATTCGTTTGGGCATACTGGATTCAGAAATAGCCGAGCGTCCCATCAGCCATAACTTTGTCTCGTCAAAAGCCAGCTGGGACAATCTGGATGCAGACTTGCCCCGTTATGATAGCCATGAGCCTGGCCGAAGCTGAATCACTGCGGCTCTGAAGCTAAACACCAGACCAACTGATGGGGTTGAGCATCCAATGGTAGCTGCAAAATACCTTCGTTGTAATACATTGGGTCTGCAGCTATATCCTGATCGTCCAAAGTGACGGAAGCTGCAGGCTGATGTTGCAATAGCTCCAGTTGATAGTCAGTACCAGCCACAGACAGCTTGATGCTAAAGCCCGGCCATGCTGCTGGGATACAAGGTGCAAACTGCAGCCATTGGCCTTTGCGGCTTAACCCTAAAATAGCTTCAATACCAGAGCGGTACATCCATGCCGCAGCCCCGGTGTACCAACTCCAGCCACCGCGGCCGTTATGCGGCGCTACCGAATAAATATCAGCAGACACCACGTAAGGCTCAGTTTGATAACGAGCCACAGCGTCCGCGGTCAGCGCATGCTGAATGGGGTTGAGCATACTAAACAGCGCTGTGGCTTTTTCTGCCTGATCAAGCTTTGAAAAAGCAAAAATAGCCCACATGGCGGCGTGGCTGTATTGGCCACCATTTTCACGCAGCCCTGCCGGGTAACCTTTGATATAACCCGGATTGGGTTCGATAAACTCAAAAGGCGGGCTGAATAATAAGGCTAAACCTTGCTCTGGTTTAATCAGATGCTGGCTGACGGACGCCATAGCGGCTTTGGCTCTGTCCGGGCGGGCTGCTTCAGAGAGCACAGCCCATGACTGGGCGATAGAATCAATTTTGCATTCGGGTGATAGCGTGCTACCAAGCCAGCTGCCCTGGTCAAAAGTAGCTCTTTTATACCAGGCCCCATCCCATGCATACTGCTCCAGTGCCAGCGTTAATTTTTTCGCATACTGCTGCCAGCAATTGGCTCTGTCCTGCTCTTCTTCAGGCACAAAAGGCAAAAACAGTTGAATACTGGCAAGTACCAGCCAGCCTAACCAAACACTTTGACCTTTGCCTTCGGCTCCGACCAGGTCCATACCATCATTCCAGTCGCCCGATCCCATTAATGGCAAACCAAGCTCCCCTGTTTGGGCAATACACAGATCCAGCCCACGAGCGCAATGTTCAAATAACGAAGCACTATGATCGGACGGCATAGGCTGATAAAAAGCATCATGCTGGTCAGCCGTCAAAGCCGGACCTTGCAGAAACGGCAGTTGCTCTTGTAGTACAGCCAAATCACCAGAGCTTTGTATATAGCTGGCGCAAGCAAACACTAACCAGACTTTATCGTCCGAAATCCGGCTGCGCACACCGGCGCCGGAATGCGGCAGCCACCAATGTTGCACATCTCCTTCAATAAACTGCCGTCCTGCCGCTTTGAGTAAATGCTGGCGGGCAAAAGAGGGATCAGCAAAACTCAGCGCCATGCTGTCCTGCAACTGATCACGAAAACCATAAGCGCCACTGGCCTGATAAAAGGCGGCTCTGGCGTAAAGCCGGCAGACTATGGTTTGGTACAACAACCAGCCGTTCAGCATAATATTCATCGCTGCGTCAGGCGTTTGCACTTGCACAGCGGTCAGCTTTTGTAGCCAGAAATCTTTGACCTGCTGCAATACTTCATCTAAATCCGCTTGCTGATACTGTTGTACTAAAGCTGTTGCTTTGCTGCTGTCTGAAGTTTGACCCAATAAAAACACCAGCTCAGAGCTCTGGCCTGGCGCCAGAGTCAGTTTGAGCTGCATGGCAGTACAAGGGTCTAAACCTGCGCCACTGCGTTTGGCTAAAGGTGCTGTGCCTGTTAAAGCCAAAGGAGAAGCCAGATTGCCATTTCGACCAATAAAGCCGGTACGATCTGCAGTCCAGCCCGTTAAAGCGCAAACAGAGTTTTGCTCTTTATTGGTGTGGCTTAAGGCAGCAAAAGCGATACGACCAGCAAAAGCTGTATTCCATGGATTAGACACCAACATGGCCTGACTATCCTGATCCAGTATGGTTTGTAAAAAAGCGCTGCTGGCGCTGCGATCCCGACCCAGCACCCATTCAGCATAAGCTGTGACTGTGAAGTGCCTTGTTGTAGCCGAATGGTTGGTCAGGGTCAGACGTGATATTTTCACAGGATCGGCCACTGGCACATACTGTAGCAACTGCATGCCAAGATCGGCTGCCTGATGATCAAAACGACTATAACCAAAACCATGGCAGGCTTTGTAATGGCCGCCATCATTGATCGGTTGTGCTGTAGGGCTGAATAACTCTGATCTACCTTGCTCCTGCACATAAAAGACTTCAGCAGAAGGGTCGGTCACAGGATCGTTTGACCAGGGAGTTAATTGATTTTCTCTGCTATTTTCTGCCCAGCTAAAACCACTGCCTAAGGTCGACACCTGAAAGCCAAAATTCGGATTGGCGATGACATTGATCCAGGGCATAGGAGGGCGCTGATGCTGTTGCATATGAGTATGGTATTCACGACCATCTGCACTAAAACCACCTAAGCCATTAAAAAACTGCAGGTCAGGTTCTGCCGCCAGATCTGGTACAGGCAGTCTGACTGCTTTAGCCAGGTTGGCTTTCAAAGGCTCAGCTACAGGTACTGGCATCCGGCTTAACTGAGTGGCCAGACTGCCGCGGTTGGCATAAAGCACTACGCGAGCCACTGCGGCTAATAAAGCGCGGGATTCAACCGACATTAAATCTGCGCGCAAACAAAATACACTGCCACCAGCTAAGCGTAAGCCAAGGTTGGGTTTGCTTTGACTGCTACGAACCTGCACTTCAATAGCTGACTGTAAATCCTGCACATAAGACGCCGCTCTTTCATTGATAATGACCAAATCCACGGTCAGCTGTTTCATACGCCAGTATTCGTGAGCACGCAGCAGTTGCTGCACGACGGACAGGTCTTCTATATCGTCAATATGCAGCAGGACTATAGGCGCATCACCGGAAATGGCATGTTGCCATAAGCCGGATTGAGCGGCTGCTCCACGGCTGATGGCTGCTGCTGTCGCTCTGAAGCGCAGGTCGTTGTATAACAGCGGACTGGTCAGACGCTGAAAATCAGCGGCTTCCGCCACACTGATCGCCAGATGACGTAATTGCACCTGGGCCTGAGTCCAGGCCAAAGTGCAGGCTCTGTCATAGGCACTGCGTTCATTATGCTGATCAACCAGATCCAAAAGCTCTTGTCGTGATGAGGCCACTAAAGTCCAGAATGCGACACGGCAGACCTGGCCAGGTGCAATACGCACCGACTGACGCAAAGAGAAAATCGCATCCAGCACAGTACCGCTGCTGTTGCTCAGCGCTTTGCTTCGCATGGCCGCGGCATTACTCAGCTGATGACCCTGGCCAAAAAATAATGCGCGGTTGGTTTCGTATTGCAGTGGCGCACAAATTTCACCTTCCACTACAGTAAAATGGGCGACAAATACAGCTGCCTCAGTGGCTGAACGCAAACGACGGGTGGCAAACAAAGCGCCATACTCTGCAACAAATTCGGTCTGAACAAATAATTTGGCAAAAGCAGGGTGGGCATTGTCTGTACTGACCGGAGCCAATACCAGCTCAGCATAAGAGGTGAGTTCGATTTCACGGCTGAAGCTACTGTGATTAATCAGTGAAACCCGTCTGACTTCACCCTGATGTTCGGTGGATACCACCACTTCGACTGTGCAGGTTAAATCATGGTGCTGGCGGCTGAACTCAGCGTGATCTTCGCTGAAGATTGCCACTGGCGCAGTGTTTTTACTGAAGGCGGATTTTTCAGCCCTGCTGTTGGCTCGCCGCTCGGGTAGCTTAGGGTTTAGTGTACTCGACCAGACCTGCTCGCTGTGTTTATCCCGCAGCAATACAAAGGAACCCCATGGGTCAGTGCTGCTGTCTTCGCGCCAACGGGTAATAGCAATAGTGCCCCAGCGACTGTAGCCAGCTCCTGCTGCTGTGAGCATCACGGCATAACCACTATTGGATAGTAGATGGCTGCATGGCGGGCCTGAAGCTGCTGCGTCCAGCCTGCGTTCTGTCAGTGGTTGTACAGCACCAGAGTTGGCGGCAATACTGACTTCTTCCGCTTTCGGATGCGCTATAGCAACATAACGGGGCAGTCGCTCCTGCAGCAACAACTCACAGGCCTGGATCATGGGTTCACGGTGAAAGCGGTTGCGCATCACGCCTTGCTGCAGGGTATTGGCGATAGCGACTATGGTCATGCCCTGATGGTGTGCCATAAAACTTTGCACCAATGCCAGACTGCTGTCCTCCGGCAAGCGGCTTCGGGTATAGTCAATGGCCTCAAAAAAGCCGTAGTCGGCTAATGCACCGCAGGCTTTTAACCGTTCAAAGTTGGCACAGGCCGCTACCGGATTGACCATAGTGGCCAGCGCTGTCGCGTAAGGGGCTATGACTTTGTTTTCTGCCAGGCCACGTTTTAACCCCAAACCCGGCACTCCAAAGTTGGAATACTGGTAGGTAAACTCCAGATCTCTGGCATTGTAAGCGGATTCAGAAATGCCCCATGGGATCCCGAGTTGACGGCCGTAGCCAATTTGCCGCTCGACAATCAGCCTGTTGCTTTGCTCCAGTAAACTGCCTTCTGCTGCTCTCATCACTAAAGAGGGCATCAGGTACTCAAACATTGAACCTGACCAGGACAATAAAGCCGAACCATAACCTAAAGGGGTGGCGCTTCGGCCTAAACGAAACCAGTGTTTACTATCGGCGTCGCCTTTGGCTATAGCAAACAGACTGGCGAGCCTGGCTTCAGAGGCCAATAGATCGTAGCAGCTGGTATCTAAACGATTTTCCTCTACCGCATAACCTATGGACAATAAATTGCGTTCAGGGTCGATAAAAAAGGCAAAATTCATCGCCATGGCAAACTGGCGGCATTGGGTCGCCAATAGCTGTAATTGTAGGTGTTGATGCTGTTGTTCGGCTGCGCCTGAATTCAGCTGCAGATGGTGCTCTGCCAGAGTGGTCTGTAATGCCTGTAGATAAAACAGCAGGCTTTGCTGCGCGGATAGCTGCTGCTCTGTGTGGCGTGTAAAGGTTGTATTTTGGCGTGCACTGGCAATCTGCACGCCTTGCTCGCAAAGCTCTGTCAGTTGACTGTGCTGGTGCTGCAGGCATTGGTTTTGTTGGAGTAACTGATCCAACTGGCTCAGAATAGCCTGTAGTTGCAAACCACTTTGGCTTTGTAGCAACAGAGTCGGGGCTTGCTGCAGACTCAGTTGGGCCAAAGCCAGGTTATCACCTAAACCTTGCTGAGCCTGAGGGCTATAGAGCTGGTTTTGCCATTCATCACAGGTATTGGCCAGTGCAATTAAATGACCCGCCAGATTGCCGCTGTCGACGGATGAGACATAAACGGGTTCAAGCGGGCGTAAATCGCGGGTATCGTACCAGTTAAAAAAATGGCCATGGCAGGTGCGCAGTTGTCGCAAGGTTGCAAAAGTTGCCTGCAGCCTTTGTATGGCTGCGTTAGTCGACAGCCAGCCAAAATCGCGGGCTACAGCGACCGACAATAAATACATGCCAATATTAGTTGGTGAGGTCCGGTGCGCTATGGCTGGCTGAGGTTGTTGCTGGAAATTGTCCGGTGGCAGCATATGATCTTCAGCCGTGACAAAACGTTCGAAGTAGCGCCAGGTGCGTCTGGCGATTAGCCTCAGCTCAGTCGCCTGCAGCTCAGACAACTGCAACTCAGGTTGGATGCGAAAAGGCTTACTTAATGCCAATGCCATAGCAGGAGCTGCGTACCAGAGTAGCAACAAAGGTAACACCAAGGGCCAGTTGTCTGGGTTAAACCACAAGGCGATGCCAAAAACAGTAGATGCGAGCAGTAAAGCCGGACTCATCAGACTGTAATAACGGTACAAAGTTAAGCTTGAATCCCGCTGATTTTGTGCTGCAGTAGTCCATTGCAGAAGATGTGTTTTACTCAACAGCAGACGATACAAAGTCAGGCCAATAGCATGCAGCATACGCCAGCTATGGTCTGCCAGAAAAACCAGCTGCAGCACACCTGTGCTCAGAGCCAGCTTGAAATCTGCCAGCAGGTTATTCAGATGGGTATGCCATTGAATACCTTTATGGTGCGGCAATAGATTCAGGCTACAAGGCAATAAAGCGGGCAAAATCAGGCTGCTGCCAATCAATATAAAAATCCCAATGGCGACAGGGAGAGGCAGCAAAACGGACAGTAGCAGTAAGGCAAAGCAGGCGGGCTGCACTAAGGATCGGCGTAAATTATCGATCATTTTCCAGCGCCCAAGCAGAGGCAATTTCTGCGGTGCTTGTAACGAGTCTGGCGTTGTTTTCCAGCGCCCAAGCAGAGGCAATGTTTGCTGTATTTGTAACGAGTCAGACGTTGTTTTGATGCGGGCAAACAACCAGGGCAAGAGCTGCCAGTCGCCGCGGGTCCAGCGATGTTGCCGTTTGACGGCCACATCGTAACGGGCCGGGAAATCTTCAACCACCTCAATATCTGAGACTAACGCAGCGCGGGCCACTATGCCTTCAAACAAGTCGTGGCTAAGCATGCTGTTGTCAGCAACCCGACCCGCCATAGCGGCGCTAAAAGCATCGACATCATAAATACCTTTTCCGGTAAATGAGCCTTCAGCAAATAAGTCCTGATACAAATCGGATACAGCGGCAGCGTAAGGATCTAACCCAGCCGGACCTGAAAACAGTTGCTGGTAGGCCGAACCCTGTTGACCAGAGGCCAGAGCTGGAGTGACACGAGGTTGTAAGATGCCATAACCACTGGTCACCCTTTGCTCTGTCTGGCAAAACTGTGCCCGATTCAGCGGATGTGCCAGTTTACCTATTAGCCTTATCGCCGCATCCCGGGGTAACTGAGTGTCCGCATCTAACGTAATCACGTAACGTACATTGGCCGGAACCTGGCTCGACAGTAGCGGCAGCTCTGCAGATGCATGGATAAAACTGGTGTCCTTGCCGCCCCGCAGCAATTGATTTAGCTCGACCAGTTTGCCTCTTTTACGCTCCCAGCCCATCCATAACTGTTCTTTGTCATTCCATAAACGACGGCGATGCAAAAGTAAAAAGGGGGCACCTGCAGGGCCTTGCGGATAGCGTTGGTTGAGCTGGCTGATCAGAGTGCTGGCCAGCAACAATAAAGGCTGATCCGTTGGCTGTTCCTGCTCTGTTGCATCCACGCCGTCAGTTAACAGTGCAAAGGTTAAATCACCGCTGCCACAACAGAGGTAATGCACCTCCAGCCGTGACACTAATTCCTCGACTTCAGCTTCATGGCTTAGCATACAAGGCACAACAACCAGCGTGCGAAACTCAGCCGGAACTCCTGCGGTTAAATCCAGAGCTGGCAACAAGGAGGCACCCTGAGATCGGGTGATAAAACACTGCAGCAAAGCGCTTGCGAGCTCACTGGCTGGCAATACTGCCAGTAGCAATAACGCCAACCCCGGAACATAATCAGGCTGCTCCGGCAGCAAAATAACAGCCAGGCTTGTAAAAGCCAGAGTGAGTAAAGCCAATGCTGACAAATAACCAGCCAGCCCTGTTCTTGCCAGTGTTCTGTGTAGCATTAAGCGCCAACCAGGTTGAAAGCCAATTTGCTGCTCAAATGCCAATCGACCTTCACCAATCAGGTAAAAACCTGTGTCAGCTTCTACTGTTGTTTCTACTGAGCCGGATAAGCTATGGTCCGCTTTTAATGCAGCTTCTGTGGCAGCGCGGGCTATATCACATTCAGGTAATTCTGCCCCCCGTGCTAATTGCTCTATCGCACTGCGATACATATTTCTACTGGCAAAATCCATAGTGGCAAAAGCACTGTGCTTACATAAGAGTTTATCAACCGGGCTTATTTGCTCGAATAATTCAGTCCAGTCTATGGCCGAGATACGTCTCATGCTGGTCATCACATTACGCACGCTGACATTGGATGCACCCAGCCGCTGTTGTGCATACAGCACCACCAGCTCAATACTGCTGTGTTGGTGTAGCAGACGTTGTTCCAGCCATTGCAGGGCAGGAGTGGTATTAGGGTCTTGCCCGCGTAAACGTTTGGCCAGTTGGGCGGCAAAAGTATGGCTCAGGGCTTTGTCTGCCAGATGATTGATATAGGTCTGAAGTGCCTGCTGGCTGGCGCCTGGTTGCAGCAACTGATCGGCCAGCTTATCTGCTGCAGCCCTGTCGGTGAGTCCCAGGCTGATTTGGTCGGTTAAGCGGCGTAAGTTTTCAATCAACACTATGCGTAAGGTAATGGCGATAGCCCATAACTCACCAATAGTCAGTACATCCACTTGCTGATAAGCATTTAAAAAGCGCTGCAGTATAACGGGGTCAAAATGACTGTCGGTATGGGCGATAAAAGCCCAGGCTATGGCAAACACTCTGGGATAACCGACAAAAGGACCTTGTTGTAACTTGGGTAATTGGCGATAAAAACCTAAAGGCAGATCGTCATAAATTTCACGGATTTGTTGATCAACCAGATGGTAGTTGTCCAGTAACCATTCGGCGGCAGGCACTATGCTATGGCCAGCTGTAAGTTCTGCTGCACTGGCTCTGTAGGCAGCAAGCAGCACAGTGGCATTGCTGTCGAGCCTGGTATGCAGCGGGCTTTGCCAGTCACGCCAGCCGGAAGCATTTTGTTTTTTACCCGGGATTTGCTGCTCTGTTGCCAGGCTGAGTGCATGTTGTTCCAGGCGCTCAACACTAAAAAGCTCAGCGCGAACCGGGTTTTTGTCCTGCCAGACCAGCGCATTTTTTGCTGGCCAAAAAAGTTGGGCGTAACCTGAGGCTGTGTGCAGAAATGAATTCATAAAGCGAAAGCCTGCTTGAGGAGAAGGCTAACAGGCTAGAAGATCAGTTGGTTTTTCTCAGTTCGGTGTCGTACAGACCGGGTCAGAGCTTTGGCTCTGACCCACAGATCGTTCTTCTGAGAGTTAAACTTCGATATTATCAATCAGGCGGGTAGTGCCCAGATAAGCAGCTGCCAGTATCACTAAAGCTGCAGTGGAGTCAGACGCTGGCACTAAGGTTTGGCGATTGGATATATTGACGTAATCTGCTTTAAAACCTGCAGCATTCAGCTGATCTTTAGCTTGTTGCTCTAAAGCCCGTAAATCGCTGACGCCTTGATCTAACTGTTGTTTCATCCACTGTAAAGTGCGGTATAAAGCCGGCGCTGTGGTACGTTGTTCCGCTGTCAAATAACCATTGCGTGAACTTAAAGCCAAACCATCTTCAGCCCGGATTGTTGGCACTCCAATGATTTCAATCGGCATGGACAAGTCAGCCACCATCTGGCGGATAATAGCCAGTTGTTGATAGTCTTTCTGACCAAAGCAGGCGATATCAGGCTGAACCAGATTAAAGAGTTTAGTGACTATGGTCGATACACCACGAAAATGCCCGGCACGGCTGGCGCCGCAGTGATAATCACCTAACAGCGGCACTTCGACAAAAGTTTGTACATCCAGGCCACGAGGGTAAATTAGTTGTGGTGTTGGAGTGAATACCGCATCAGCGCCATGTTCGCTCAGTCCTTTACAGTCCTGCTCTAAAGTGCGTGGGTATTTGTCTAAGTCTTCATTGGCACCAAACTGCATTGGATTGACAAAAATACTGACAATAACCCGATCTGCTCTTTGTTTGGCTGTGTCGACTAACTGTAAATGGCCCTGATGTAAATTGCCCATGGTTGGCACAAATGCAACACGTTCACCTGCGCTGCGCCATTGACGTATTAACGCACGTAACTGGGCAATATCCTGAATCATTAACATAGGGATTGAACCTTAAAAGCTATGTTCTGGACCAGGGAACTGGCCTTGTTTAACGTCCTGAATGTATTTACCGATGGCTTGTTTAATTTCACCGGTTTCCTGCAGGAAGTTCTTGGAGAATTTTGGAATATAACCCGAGCTGATACCCAATAAATCATGCATCACTAAAATCTGACCATCGGTTTCTTTGCCTGCACCTATACCTATCACCGGAATAACCAGCGCTTTGGAAATACGTTCAGCCAAAGCAGATGGAATGCACTCAACAACCAAAAGCTGTGCACCGGCATCCTGCAATGCTATTGCCTGCTGCACCATTAAGTCAGCAGCTTGCTCATCGCGGCCCTGAACTTTAAAGCCACCAAACACATGCACAGACTGAGGGGTTAAACCTAAATGACCACAAACCGGAATACCACGTTCGGTTAAGGCTTTAATGGTGGGTAATAAGAAATCGCCCCCTTCGAGCTTCACCATATTGGCACCCGCCTGCATCAGCGGCGTAGCGTTTTGCATCGCTTGTTCTACTGTGGCGTAACTCATAAAAGGCATATCGGCAATAACAAAAGCCAAAGGCGCACCAGCACGAACGCAGCGGGTGTGGTAAGCAATTTCGGCCGTGGTGACAGGCAGCGTGTCGCTGTGGCCCTGTAACACCATACCCAAAGAGTCGCCAATCAGAATGACTTCAACACCGGCATCGGCAAACAATTTAGCGAAACTGGCATCGTAGGCCGTTAAGGCGGTAATTTTTTCGCCTTTTTGTTTCATATTCAGCAATTGAGCAGTGGTTATTTTTGCCATTTTTCTCTCATCCGACCACAAGGGAATAATTCGGGGCGCACCTTGGCATAAAAAAACGCCAACGGCAAGTTATCCATCTTCTATATAACCAAGTAACTTGGAGTTACAGGGCGGCGACAAGCCAGTGAGACCCCAGGAGCATAGTCAACCTATGTGACTGGGGCGAGACGGCGCAGTCAACAAAGCTGCAGCTTCAAGTACGACGGTTATAGACGACTCAAGCCGTTTAAAGGCACAGTTGTCAGTAACTCACTCAGCTTAGTGCCATCAGGTAATACAAGGTTTAAGTCTAGTTCTGCCAGCGGGTAAAGCACAAACTCTCGTACTTTCATGCCGTAATGCGGCACAGTCAAAGGTTCTGTCTGAATGACTTCATCACCAAACAGCAGAATATCTAAATCCAGGGTACGGGGGCCCCAGCGTTCATCTTTACGCTGCCGGCCTTGTTCAAGCTCGATTTGTTGCAGTTCCGTCAGCAAATCGTCCGCAGATAAACGGGTCGTAAGAGCTGCGACGGCGTTGACGTAATCCGGTTGGTCTTGTGGCCCCATAGGTTTGGAGCCATAGAAAGACGAGACCTGTACAAGTTCAGTGTCTTTGATACTCTGCAAAGCCACAACAGCACGTTCTAACTGTTGCACAGGCTGGGCTAAATTAGCGCCCAACCCTATGTATACAAGCGTATTAGCCATTGGCTGGGCCAGAGGGACGACGTTTGGTTGGCGGGCGACGACGGCGTGGACGGCGTTCAATGCCTTCTTTACCGAGGTTTTGTACTAAAATTTCACGGCCCGCTTCGTCATCGGACTGGAAACGTTGCCACCAGTTGGCCAGCTCCAGTAATTCGCCACCTTCGGCCTGAGCGCGCAATTGCAGGAAATCGTAAGCCCCACGGAATTTCACCTGTTCCATCAACTTAAAGGCGCGACGGCCAGCACGCTTGCTTAAGCGGCTTTGCAGGAACCAGATGTCTTTAATGGTCAGGCTAAAACGTTTTGGAATAGCGATAGAACGTTGCACTTCGTCTAACACTTCCATCATGGCAATGTTCAGCGCGTCCACTTCGTTTAAACCACTTTCAACCAGCAGTTTTTCCGCACGTTGTTCGACCGGATACCATAACAAAGCAGCAAAGGTAAAAGCCGGAGTCACAGGTTTATCAATGGCAACCCGCTGATCCGTATCCTGCATGGCTTTGGTGATCATGTTAAATACTTTGCCGCTACTATCCTGTTTTAATACTTTGGCCAGCTGAGGCAATAGCTGCTTAATAATGCCCAGATCATTGAGCATTACAAAGTTATCAAAGGCTTTGCCTGCCATAAATAACTTGAGGAATTCTTCAAATAAACGTGCGGCCGGAATGTTTTTCAAAAGCACTGCCAGCTCTTTAATCGGCTCTTTGCTTTCTGGTGCTATGTCCATATTCAGCTTGGTAGCAAAACGCACAGCACGCAGCATCCGCACTGGATCTTCACGGTAACGGGTTTCAGGATCGCCAATCAGCTCAATTTTACGCGCCGCTATGGCTTCAATACCGTTGGCAAAGTCGTAAATGGCGAAATCGGCCACTGAGTAGTACAAGGCGTTGATGCTAAAGTCGCGACGTTCAGCGTCTTCTTCAATAGTGCCGTAGACGTTGTCACGTAAAATCTGGCCTGCATCACTTTGGCTGGCTTTAGGGCTGGTTTCATCATCACCTGTATGGTGACCACGAAAGGTAGCGACTTCAATCACTTCACGGCCAAACACCACATGAGCCAAACGGAAACGGCGGCCAATCAGGCGGCTGTTTTTGAACACCTGACGCACTTGTTCCGGGTGCGCATTGGTCACCACATCAAAATCTTTTGGTTTTAAGCCAAGCAAAATGTCGCGGATACAACCACCGACCAGATAAGCTTCATAGCCCGCATCTTTTAAGCGGTATAACACCTTTAATGCATTAGGGCTGATGTCTTTGCGCGACACAGAATGGGCATCACGGGAGATTTTTTTCAGCTCTGGCAGAATGGACTGACGGCTTTTTTTGGGTTGAGCAACGCTCTCAACGCTTTTGCTGCCAAGGGTGCGGCGGCAAAAATCCAGGACTCGCGAAATAATGGCAGTACTCCTTGTGAGCTTAGCTAAATGAACTCGATGAAAAAAGCGGCTAATGATACCGCAGCGGCTGGAAAAATAGAACGTGCGGCCTTGTGCTTTATAAAAAATCTGCGGCTTTTTGTTCGTTTTGTGTCGGTATTTGTCTGATCTGCCACTCTGTACTGGCCCAGGCCAACAATTCTTTGGCATTTGCTCCTGTCAATTCTGGCGGTGGCGGGTGACCCAAAAAACGTAAAACTGCAGTTAAGGTCTCGCTGACAGGCCAGAATTCCACTGCCGGAGCGTGGTTTTGTTTACTGAGTTTAAAGCCAGGTTCAGTCACTGCCAGAGGCAAATGCAGGTAATCAGGTGGAGCTGCGCCAAGCAACTGAAACAGAGCTTGTTGTCTGGTGGTTAGATCTATTAAATCTGCACCACGTACGACTTCGGTAATGCCCTGATCCAGATCGTCGACTACCACCACCAACTGATAGGCAAATAAACCATCGCGACGTTTTAAAATATAATCTTCAGCAGCAAGAGCTACAGGAATATGCACTGCACCCACAAGCTGATCGGTAAACACTGTTGCTGTGGCCGGTGCTTTTAAGCGCCAGGCCAATGAGCCTTCAGTCAGCTGTTTATCGCGGCAAAAACCGTCATAACCGTGCGGCAGGCTTTGAATGCGGGATCTGTTGCAGTTGCAGGCATAGGTCAGTTGCTGCTGTTTTAACAGATCCAACACCTGTTGGTAACGCTCTAATCTGTGACTTTGCACCCAAACATCGCCATCCCATAACAATTGATAACGCTCTAAGGTACGTAAAATACCGTCAGCTGCACCAGCTTGCATACGGGGACTGTCGATGTCTTCCATCCGCACCAGCCATTGGCCTTGTTGGGATTTGGCTTGCAGATAGCTGCCCACAGCAGCAATGAGGGATCCAAAATGCAAAGGGCCGGATGGCGATGGCGCAAACCGGCCCCTGTAAGCAGGAGGGACAACAGGCATCATTAACCGCCCAGTTGTTTTTCCTTGATTTCAGCTAGCGTTTTACAGTCGATACACATATCGGCCGTAGGACGGGCTTCTAAACGTTTGATACCAATTTCGATACCACAGGTGTCGCAGTAACCAAAGTCTTCGTCTTCGATTTTTTGCAGAGTTTTTTCAATCTTTTTCAGTAATTTACGTTCGCGATCCCGAGCACGTAATTCCAGACTGAACTCTTCTTCCTGAGCAGCACGATCCACTGGATCCGGGAAGTTTGCTGCTTCATCGGCCATATGGTTTTTGGTGCGATCCACTTCTTCACGTAACTGTTGACGCCATGCGTCCAGAATGCGGCGGAAATGGTCCAGCTGTTTTGGGTTCATGTATTCTTCGCCCTGCGCAGCCTGATAAGGCTCTACGCCGGCAAGGGCTAACAGACCCAAGGTTTTTACGGTTTTGCCTTCTGGCATGATCATCTCCTGTAAAACAGTGCCAAGCAAAAAGTTGGCGGCTAGTGATAGCAGAAAAATATGACAGCTGCAATCACTATTAAAAAAGCCGCCGAAGTATACAGAGCAGAACTGCCTGCGTCACCTTTTTTCCTGTAGTCCACAAATTTGGTTGGTTTAAAAAAACAACACTCTAAACTGCAAAAAGCCAGCTTGGGAAGCATAGTTCTTGACTGTATCTGTTAACTTATTAAAAACAGAAGATATTTATCGCATTACTTTGTTAAAGTAATGCTCTTTTCGTGACGGAAAGGTGCTGATATGGCCATCGAATGGATTATTGCGTATTTGCTGCTGGGTGCAGCTGTAGGTTTTTTTGCCGGATTATTAGGCGTTGGCGGCGGAGGTATTATGGTGCCTGTGCTGACTGCTTTATTTTTAGCACAACAATTTCCGGCTGAATTATCTGTGCATATGGCGTTGGCCACTTCAATGGCGGCTATTATTGTCACGTCTTTTTCCAGTATGCGCAGTCACAAGCAGCATGGCGCCATTTTGTGGCCTGTGGTCTGGAAGTTAACACCGGCCATATTAATAGGCACTGTAGCTGCTGCTTATCTGGCGGCTGCTTTATCTTCTTTAGCTTTGGCGATATTTTTCTGCTGCTTTATGAGTTATGTCGCAGTGCAAATGTTGCTGAATATAAAACCTAAAGCCAGCCGACAACTGCCTGGGGCTGTTGGTTTAAGTGGTGTTGGGCTGGTGATAGGTGCCGTATCCGCCTTAGTCGCTATAGGTGGTGGTTCGCTAACCGTGCCTTTTTTAACCTGGTGTAACGTCAAAATTCAGCAGGCTATAGGCACCTCTGCCGCAGTCGGCTTACCTATTGCAATCAGCGGTACCTTAGGCTATTTCCTCGCCGGGGCTTCGACAGATGCGGTATTGCCAGAGTACAGTCTGGGTTATGTGTATTTACCCGCTATGCTGCTGATAGCTCTTGTCAGTTATTTTACTGCACCTCTTGGTGCTGCGTTAGCACACCGTTTACCTGTGGCCACCCTAAAGAAAGTATTCGCCGCATTGCTTATCGCATTAAGCGCGAAAATGTTACACAGCGTCTTAACCTCTTAAATCGCTGTGATACACTCGACTACATACTTTATCCACGCATTAAGAGATAAAACCTATGTCTGACCTGATTCAAATTCGTTTAAGCAGTGCTGCTGCAGAAACCAAATGGGGCAAAAATGTAGTGCTGACACCAGATGCTGCTGGCTACCAGTTGCATGTCAAAGCTGCAGATTTACGTGCGGTGCAAAAAGCCGGTCGCCAGCTGGATGCCTTAGGTATTCAACAGTTTCAACTGGCAGGCGACGGTTGGACAGTCGACAGTCAATGGGCTTTGTATCAGGGCTTTTGTACTGCTAAAAAACTAGGTGCTATCGGTTGGACAGGTACTGATGCTGAACAACAGCAATTACAACAGTTACACCAAACTTTTAGCTGGGCTAAAGCCATTATCAACCAAACCCCTGAAGATTTAGCCCCTGTCACTTTGGCTGAACAGGCAGCTGCTTTTATTCAGGCTGTAGCACCGGCAGGCACTGTATCCACTGAAATTATTGCAGGTTCTGCATTGTTGGAACAGGGCTGGATTGGCATTCATGCTGTAGGCCGAGGCAGTGAGCGTGACCCTGCGATGTTAGTACTGGATTACAACCCAACGGGCAAAGCGGATGCGCCAGTGTTTGCCGCTTTAGTGGGCAAAGGCATTACTTTTGATAGTGGTGGTTATTCGATTAAAGCCAGCGAAGGCATGGTCACGATGAAGTGCGATATGGGTGGTGCAGCCACTGTTACCGCCGCTTTAGCTTTGGCAATTTTGCAGGGCTTAAACAAAAGAGTGCAGCTGATTTTATGCTGTGCCGAAAACCTGATCTCAGGTGGTGCCTTTAAACTGGGTGATATTCTGACCTATAAAAATGGCGTCACTGTCGAAATCGTCAATACCGATGCTGAAGGCCGTTTAGTACTGGCTGATGGTCTGCAAAAAGCTGCAGAAGCTAAGCCAGAACTCATTATTGATGCCGCGACTTTAACAGGCGCTGCGATGAATGCTTTAGGTTCTGAATACAATGCAGTTTTTGCTTTGGATAAGGCCTTAGCACAACGTGTGTTAGGTTATGCCGAACAAGTGCAGGAAGGTGCCTGGCAATTACCGCTGGAAAAATGGCATCAGGGTCAGTGCCCTTCACCTTATGCTGATACAGCCAATAGCCGTCCTGTCAAAGGTGGTGGTACAGGTGGCGCCAGTAATGCGGCAGGTTTTTTAAGCCGTTTTGTGCCTAATGATGGCAAAGGTTGGGTCCATTTAGATTTAGCTGCAGCTTTCCATAATTCAGCCAATGGCTTTTGGGCTGCCGGTGCAACAGGTATGGGTATTCGTTTAGTGGCTCAAACTCTGACTCAGGAATAATCTTAGGCTAATTGCTGTTTAAGGCAGCAGTTAGTGGCATAAAGTTTGTTTCTGGCTTCGGTTCAACCGAAAAAGCAGCTAAGATAAGGCTGCTTTTTGTTTTTTGCGAGACCTGATTTGTTACCTGTTGCAGAGATTTGCCCAAGGCTGGTTCAGAGCCTGAAACAGCACAACAAAGTGATTTTATCTGCACCGCCCGGTGCTGGTAAATCAACCTACCTGCCGCTGTTTTTACTCAACCATGCCGATTTTTCCGGAAAAACTATCCTGTTGTTAGAACCGAGGCGATTGGCCGCAAAAAGTATTGCCAGTTATCTGGCCAGTCAGTTGAACGAAGCTGTAGGGCAGCAGGTGGGGTATCAAATCCGCCATGAAAAAAGTCACAGCAAAAACACTCGTTTGTTGATAGTCACCGAAGGGGTATTGATCCGGAAAATTCAGCAGGATCCTGAGCTTACAGGCATAGACCTGATTATCTTTGATGAATTCCATGAACGCTCCCTGCAGGCAGATTTGGCATTGGCTTTGGCATTAGAAGTTCAGCAACTGAACAGTGATTTGCAATTGCTGATTATGTCGGCCACTTTGGAACAGCAAAAACTAGCGTTAGCTTTGGACGCGCCTGTGCTTAGCAGCGAAGGCCGAAGTTATCCTGTGGATATTCTTTATCAAGCGCCTACAGCCGAACCTGTCTGGTTACAAAGTGCCAGATTAAGCCTGCAAGCCAGCCTTAAACATCAGGGCAGTATCCTTACTTTTTTACCAGGCCAACGTGAGATTAATCAGGCTAAAGACTGGCTAGTGGAGCAAAACAGAGACAGCCAGTTGGATATTTATGCATTATCTGGCGCTTTAACTTTGGCTGAGCAGCAACAGGCTATAGCACCGAGCCCCCAAGGGCGGCGCAAACTGGTGCTGACCACCAATATTGCTGAAACCAGTTTAACCATCGAAGGTATTGAAGTCGTAGTCGATTCCGGCTTCTGTCGTCAGGCTGTGTATCATCCCAAGCATGGGTTAACGCGGCTCGATACTGTTGCCATCAGTCAGGCCGCCGCTATTCAAAGAGCAGGGCGGGCGGGGCGTTTATCGGCCGGTATTTGTTATCGCCTTGATAGTGCTGAGCTGTGGCAACGTCGTAGTGCTTTTACCCCGGCATCGATACTGCAATCCGATTTAACCTCGTTGTTGTTGGAAATTTCAGCCTGGGGTTGCTCGCCAGAGCAATTATTCTGGTTGGATCAACCACCACAAGCCAACCTGAAATCGGCGGCCTGGGTGTTGTTGCAACTTAAAGCTATGAATGACAAAGGACAGATCACTGACTTTGGTCGGCAGTTGTTAGCCACTGGTACTGAGCCACGACTGGCCGCTTTAGTGCTGCATGGCAAACAACTGGAACATCTAGGTGAGCAAGGCGCGGCCTGGTTGGCTGTGGTGTTGGCCACTCTGCTGGAAAACCCAAACCGCAGCCGTGAGCAGGATATTGATCAGTTGCTGCAACAGCCTTTGTATGGCGCTTTATTACAGCAGGCAAAGCAACTGGCACAGCAGAATCAGATTAAAGTCAGCACTTATTTGCAGCAGCACTTAACCGCAGCCTTATTAAGCCGGGCTTTTCCGGACCGCATTGCGATTTTACGTGGCAAAGGTTATCTGCTGACGAACAATGCTGGTGCTTTGTTATTTCCGGACAGCCCTTTATCTGGCGCCGAAGTGCTGGTGATCTGTGATTTGTATTTTGGTCATAGCACGCAAATTAGCCTGGCGGCACGCTGGACCATGGCTGAACTGATGCAGGAATGGCAGGCTGATTTACAGAAGCAGCCTTATTTTGGTTTTGATGCGCAGCAGGGCCGTTTTATTGCGGAGCAGCGCTTAATGCTTGGCAGTTGTGTGCTTGAGCGTAAACCTCTGAATACTAAACTGACGGAAACAGAGCAGCAGCAAGCCTGGCTTGATTGGTTAAAACAACAGGGTTTACAGGCTTTGCCATGGACTGAACAGGCATTGCAACTGCGGCACAGGCTGCAATTGATGCAGCGTTATATGCCAGAACATCATTTGCCAAAAGCCGATGATGAAGGCTTGTGGGCAGATGCACAAAACTGGTTAGCCCCTGCTTTAGGCAGGTTTACAAAACTGAATGATTTGAATAAGTTAGACCTTTACACTTTATTGTGGCAACGTCTGACATACAAAGAGCAGCAGCTGATCAATAGCTGTGTGCCAGACAGTTGGCGTTCAGCTGTAGGATCTATGATCCCTGTTCACTACAGCGATGAAGGAGAAGCCATTTTGTCTGTTCGAATTCAGGAAATGTTTGGTCAGCTCGATACTCCAGCTGTGGCAAACGGGCGTTTAGCCATGAAAATTCATTTATTGTCGCCAGCGCGCCGCCCTTTACAGGTGACTCAGGATTTGGCCAGTTTCTGGGCCAATAGTTACACTGAAGTGAAAAAGGAAATGAAAGGCCGTTATCCAAAACATTATTGGCCCGAAAATCCTGCAGAGGCCATGCCGACTAATAAAACTAAAAAAGCTATGCAAAAATGACACAAAAACAAAGCCGTACTCCAAGAAAAAAACCAGCAGCCAAAAATGCCAAACGCCCGCAGTTTGCCCGACAAATGCTGTGGCTTGCACTGAAAATTGGGCTGGTGCTGCTGTTGACCTTATTTATTTATCTGATTTATCTGGACAGCAAAATTACGACCTTGTTTTCCAGTCATAAATGGCAATTTCCAGCTCAGGTTTATGCTCGTAGCCTCGAGTTAATTCCGGGCAAAAGCCTGACGCAAAAGCAGTTAGTCAGTGAACTGAATTTGTTGCAGTACAGGGCGGTCAATAAAATCAATGGCCCTGGTCAGTACAGCCAGAGTGGCGATAAAGTGACGGTGTTTCGCCGCGCTTTTCAGTTTGCCGATGGCTACGATCAGGAAGAAGCTTTTACTGTGTCTTTTGCAGGTCAAAGGGTGCACAACATTTATGACCATCAACTGAAAAAGTCGGTGCAAAAAGCCAGAATTGAACCACAACTGGTGCAGCATCTGGTGTCCTCAGAACAAGAAGACAGAGAAATGGTGACTCTGGCAGATATGCCGGATCATATTAAAGAAGCCTTACTGACCATAGAAGACCGTGACTTCTACCAGCACCATGGGGTGTCGGTCTGGTCTGTGGTTCGTGCTTTTTGGGCCAATCTGATGGCTGGACGCACTGTACAAGGCGGCTCAACCTTAACCCAGCAGTTGGCAAAAAACATGTACCTGACGGCGGATAAAACCATTATCCGTAAGGTGAATGAAGCACTGATCGCTCTAATTCTGGATTATCGTTACAGCAAGGATCAAATCCTTGAAGCCTATCTGAACGAAATTTTTATCGGCCAGTTCCATAATAATGCAGTACATGGTTTTGCTTTAGGCAGTAAGTTTTATTTTGGTAAACCTTTGGACGAGTTACTGCCAGAGGAATATGCGTTGTTGGTGGCTATAGTCAAAGGGCCTTCTTATTACGATCCACGGCGTTTTGGCGCACGAGCTAAAGATCGCCGTGATCTGGTGCTGAAAATGCTGCATAACGAGCAGTTATTGTCTGACGCCGACTATCAACGAGCGGTAAGCAAGCCATTAGCCGTGATCCCCATGGGCCATCATTTGAAAGGCCGTTCCCCTTCTTATCTGGACGCGGTAAAACGTGAGCTGAAAGAGTTAGTGACTGATACAGCTACTATTGAAGAGGGTATGAAAATTTTCACCTACATGGACCCTCAGGCGCAACTTGCTGCCGAACATAGCGTAAAACAACGCCTGTCCGAACTGGATAGTAAATTGGAAGCTGCTATGGTGGTAACCGATTATCAGGCAGGATCATACAAAGCTATAGTGGGTGGCAAAGCGGTACATTTTGCGGGTTATAACAGAGCCTTGGATGCCCGTCGTCAGATAGGCAGCATAGTAAAGCCAGTGCTTTATCTGCAGGCGCTGAGTAGGCCAAATCAGTTTAGTCTGGCGACTATGCTCGATGACAGTCCTATTCACCTGAAAGGCAATCAGGGGGGCTGGAGTCCGCAAAACTTTGATAAAAAATTCCGTGGGCAGGTGACCCTGATCCAGGCCTTATCTGAATCATTAAACGTTCCTACAGTGCGCTTAGGGTTAAAACTGGGTTTACCAGCATTGCAGGATGGTTTTAAACGACTGGGGCTTGAGCGTGAAGTGAAGCTGCAGCCATCAGCCTTTTTAGGTGCGGTAGAGCTGACACCAGCTGAAGTGGCGCAGCTGTATCAGGTGATTGCCAACAAAGGTCGTTACATAAAACTGGCTAGTATAGAGTCTATAACCAAGACTGACGGTACTATGCTGTATCAGCGTAGAAACATTGTGCAACAAAGAGTTACAGAAGATGCGGATTACCTGCTGCAATATGCCATGCAACAAAGCACTCGCAGCGGTACTTCAAAAACACTGGCGAATCAGTTTGCCGGCATAAGGTTTGCCGGAAAAACCGGAACATCCAGTGATCACAAAGACAGCTGGTTTACCGGCTTTGAGCATGAGTCTTCGGTTACGGTCTGGTTAGGCAGAGATGACAATAAACCCATAGGTTTAACGGGAGGCTCTGGTGCTTTAACTTTATTTAGCCAGTATTTCAGGATGGTTCCTCCGAACTCTTTGTTCAGAGCTATACCGCCTGATGTCACTTTAGGGCGTTTTTCCGCTATAACAGGCCGTGCTGTGGCCGATGATTGTGACGGAACGCTATTGTTGCCTAAAGTTGTTAGTGCGACCTTACTTACGGATTGCGAATAAACGGGAATTATTGACTTATGTCGTTCAGGCCAGAGAAGCAATTAAAAGTTGATGAGTGGTGGTATCTGCCACAGCTGGATAAGCTGGCAAAGCTCAACAGCAGAATGGAAGTCAGCGAGTTGGCTGATCTCGATCATTTGTGCCAAAGCGTACTCAATTTTTTCTTGTTAAATCCTGGCCGTTTAATCAGCAAAGAAGAGCTGCTTAAAGAAGTCTGGCAAATGACATCTGTCACTGATGGCCGTGTTGCGCGGGTGATCAGTATTTTGCGTGATGTGCTGGGTGATGACGTGAAGTCCCCACGTTATATCGAAACTATTCCAAAACGGGGTTACCGTTTTATTGCCAAAGTAATTGAGCAGGAACAACTGATTGCTCAGGCTTCCAATTCTCAGGATGAGCCTGCAAGTGCAGCGGAACGAAAGATCAATCGTATTTGGTGGGCAGGTTTAACAATAGCGACCCTGTTATTGGCTTTGTTAGCCAGCTGGTTATTTTGGCCTGCCAACTCAGTGGTCGAAGAGCAGGCTCCTTTTGTAAACTGGAGCCCGGTGTCGTCGTTAGATGGCTTTGAGTATTATCCGGCCATTTCCTACGATAAAAACTTTTTAGTCTACAGCTACCAAAAAAGTAAAAATCATTCCAACGTTTTAATGTTGCAGAACTTGCAGACCCATCAGACATTGCAGCTCACTGATAGCAATGCAGATGATTTTGGTGCCAGTTTTCGGCCTGATGGTAAAGCTATTGCCTATCAGCGTCTTAAGTATCGGGAATCCTGCGAAATTCGTTTATTAACTTTTACCGGCGAGCCAGGTCATTCTGCTACAGAAGATAAACTACTGACCTCTTGTGGTGGGGGAAGTACATCCACCCGCATATCCTGGGCTCCTGACGGTAAGTCTTTGTTATTTAGCAGTGACGAAAATAACGAACAACGTATGGCAATTTTTTCACTGGATATTGCGTCAGGTAATAAAACTCAGCTGGTGTTGCCAAGTAATTCTGGTATGGGAGATTTTACCGCTCGTTATTCCCATTCGGGCGATAAAATTGCTTTTTTAAGAGATGTTGCCAGCAACTCGGTACAAATTTGGCTGATGGATTTAAACAGCAGAGAAACTTCATTGTTACTGCATATTAAGCATAGTTATCCTGGCGATATAGCCTGGAGCCACGATGATGAGCATATTTATTATCCTGCCCGTAAGTGGAATATTGAAAGTGTTAACGTTAAATCTGGGGTACTTAAGACTGTTGCGCTGACCAATAACCAAGCTTATGAAGTTGCGCTGGGAGGGATCAATGAATTTTATGGCGTGATAGGCCGATATGGAAATTATTATATTAAGAAATTTAATAACCCTATCACTAACTTAAAGTCGTCTGAAGAAATTGTATTTAAATCCAATCGCAGCGAACGTTTGGTTGAAGCAAATCCTACTTTAGATGGGCCAATAGCCGCAGTTTCTATGCGTACAGGTCTGCCTCAGGTCTGGTTGTTTTATCCGAATGGTAAGCAAGAGATGATTAGCCAGTTTGAGAGCTCTGTGGTGATTTCCGATATGGAGTTTTCCGGAGATGGCAAACAGCTGTTGGTTTTGATTGATCAGGAAGTTTGGTTATTTGATTTAACAGGGCAGGCTAAAAGAATAAGTGCAAAAGGCGAAGTGGTGAAAAACCTTAGCTGGGGCCAGCAAACTAATAGTATTTTTTATACGATCAATAATAAAGGCAACTGGAAAGTAATGTCTTATCAGCTAGGTTCAGAAGCTTTGCCTGCTGTTTATTTAGATGGGATCGATTTATTTGTCCAGAGCAAAGGCAGTAACCACCAGCTAAAACGAAATGCGTTAACTGGCAAATACAGTATTTTAACTGAGCAGGGAGAAGAGCCTTTGAGTGAGGAGGTTCAGCGGTTAATCTTTGCCGAGTCTTCCACTTTTTTATTAAGGGAAAATGGCATTTATTTTTCTGCGACTAATGATCAGCTGCAAAGTCAGTTATTTTTTTACTCTTATCAGGATAAACGTCTGACACCATTGGCTTTGGTATCTGATTTACACTCATCCCGTTTTTCTCTCAGTCATGATGGCCAGTATATTTATATGGTGATAGGTGAAACTCAGGATTTAGATATAGCTAAATTAGAGCTAAAAACCATAAATTAATCATTAATTTATAATAATTTCATCAGTTTATGATTTTTTTTGTATCCGATACTGTTGTGGTCGAACTTAACCACTCTTATTGGAACTTACATTATGAAACTGATTAAATTTATTGCTGCTGCCGCCTTAGTTGCTTCAACTTCTTTAGTTTCAGGCGGTAACGCCGCCCCCGCTGGTGTGGCCCCACAAATTGCTGCGTGCTACAACTGGCCATACTGCCGTGACGTAGAAATTGCTGATCAGACTACTGAGCTGGAACAATATATTGCAGCATGCTACAACTGGCCATACTGCCGCGATGTAGAAGTCGCTGAGCAGACTCTGGATGTGAAACCACAGATGCAAATAGAAACAGTTAGTAAAGCAGTTTAACTCCTCCTCTCTACTTTTCGTCTGAATTGGTTATAATCCGCCTACCTGTTTATGTAGGCGGACCCTTATGCAACATACGGCAGACTACCTGACCTTTGGTCAATGGCGGTATCTGCGTACCATTGGACAACTACAGCCTCTGTCAGCTACAGCTGATCCGGAGGTACTGACGTTGGAACCACGGCTGCATAAGTTATTAAACTTCTTTCTGGATCATAAAGATTTAGTGGTGAGCCGCGAGCAGATATTATCTGGAGTCTGGGGTGAGGGCTTAGGTTCTGATGAGTCTTTAACCCGGGCCATAGCCGCCCTGCGACGTGCTTTACAAGACAGCAGGGTGGAACCTACCTACATTGCCACTTTGTCCAAAAAGGGATACTGCTGGCTGGCTCCTGTTGCTGAAGTTGATTTACCTCCTTTGACTGAAGAGTCTGAGTCGCAGGATTCTGCTGCACCTCTTGATCTAATCAGTACTCAAAAAGCTATAGAAAGCTGGCATAGCGGCAAAAAAAGTAAACTAAAACGTATTCGGTATATCTGGTTTAGTACACTGGTGCTGTTAGTTTGTAGTCTGAGTTTCGCTTTACTGGTCAGCAAGATGAATGAAAAGGCCACTTTACCCCGATACTTGCAAGTGACACCTGTCAGCGCTTTGGATGGTAAAGAGCAGACTCCGCTATTATCCGGTGATCAGTCTTTATTATTGTTTCAACACCAGCTACCAAATAAATCCGATTGGCGCTGGGTGATACAGCATTTACCTTCTATGCAGTCTTTGCATGATGATCAGGCTTACCAGCAGCTTTCGCAGCCGCATTGGTACAATTCTGAACAGGTTATCTTTCGTGCGCAACAACAGCAGGACTGTGTGTTTTGGCGCAAAAGGATAAAACCTGATTTTTCAGCTGCAACACCGCTGTTTTCCTGCCACCAATTTATTGCTGCAGGACAAGCGATCACTGCGGATGGTTTGTACTGGCTGGATTTAGACCCTGCCACAGGTCAAACCCAGCTCTGGTTGTGGCAACAGGATAACTCTCAACGTTTATTAATGCAGTTTCCTGTGCAGTGGCGTGGCATCAGCCATTTAATTGTCAAAGATAAAAAGGCTTATGCAATAGCGCAGAAAGGCTTTAGTTATTCTTCCTTAATAGAGCTGGATCTGACCGATCTGGACTGGCGTGTGATAGCAGACTTTGATTTTTCTGCCAACCAGCTGGCTTGGTGGGGAGAACATGACTTGTTGGTGAATAAATCAGAGCAGCAATTGCAGGTACTCTCCTTGCGTACAGGAAACAGCAGGGTTTTTGGTGAAATGACTTTTAACCTGGCCGATAGCTCGGTATGGCAACAATCATTATTAGCTGTTTACCCTGCGCAAGCTGTAACCGATTTACGACAATTGCAATGGCAGGAACATGACAATCGGATCCTCACTTTGCCTTTTGTCGAAAGCAACAGATCCGAGTTTTTGTTACTGGCGCAGAACGACCAGTATTATTTCGTATCAGACCGGTCAGGCTTGCCACAACTCTGGCGTTCACATGGGCAGAACACCCAACAAATCAGTCAGTTTAAGACACAGTTAGCGATCCGGCAGTTGCTCTGGTTTCACGGTAAATTGCTGGTGCTGATTGACAGGCAGTTGTATGAGTTTTCGGAAGAGGATGCACAGTTACGGCCCTTCACAGAAAAGCTGGCAGGCAGTGAACGCTTTGTGGTCTGTGATGATAAGTTGTACTGGACCTCCTATGACCAAAAAGGCTGGGTTTTAAATCGTTTTGAGCAAGGGAAAATTAAACAACTGCTGAAGGATGTGGTCAATGCGGAATGTGGGCCAGGACAAAGCCTGGTTTTACAACAGCAGGATTCGCATTATGTCAAACAATGGCAGCAAGGGCAGGCTATGACTTTGCCAGTGCAGATTAACTGGCGTAATACGGCAGCAGATGCCTGGGCAAGCACAGAAACTGGCTTGTACTGGTTATCTGGCGGCGGAACTCAGTTAAATTATTACGACTGGCAAAATCAACAACAGCAGCAGTGGCCTCTATCTCAGGCTGCGCTGTCTTTGATTTCAGGCCATGGGACTCTATTTGTACAACAATTCAGAGCTCAGGATACAGACATTGTCTGGTTGCATCCTGAGCCAGCTGAGTAAGATTTAAGCTTTGAGTTGAATAAAAGCCTTTTTGGCTGCGGCTATGGTGTAAGCCAAATCGTCATCGCTATGAGCTATAGACAAGAAACCCGCTTCATAGGCTGAAGGTGCCAGATAAACCCCTTGATCCAACATCAGATGGAAGAAACGTTTAAAGGCGGCGATATCGCACTGAGTTGCTTGCTGGTAGTTAGTGATGTTTGCTTCGTTGCTGAAAAACACACCAAACATACCGCCCACCTGAGTGGTTGCCAGTGGAATACCCACTTCCTTAGCCGCTGCCGCTAAACCTTCAATCAGCTGCGTGGTTTTGGCCGTTAATACATCATAAACACCAGGCTTACGGATTTCCGTCAAAGCCGCTAAACCTGCAGCCATAGCGATGGGGTTACCAGATAAAGTACCAGCCTGATAGACACCACCTAAAGGCGCTATATGCTGCATAATATCGCGACGGCCACCAAAAGCACCGACTGGCATACCGCCACCAATAATTTTGCCTAAAGTAGTCAGGTCTGGTTTGATGTTGTAATAGGCCTGAGCGCCACCTAAAGCAACACGGAAACCCGTCATCACTTCATCAAAAATCAGCACCGCACCGTATTCGTCACAAAGCGCACGTAAACCTTCTAAAAAGCCTGGTGCTGGTGGAATGCAGTTCATATTGCCTGCAACCGGCTCGACAATAATACAGGCCAGATCAGCACCTTGTTCGGCAAAAATCCCTTTGACCTGCTCCAGATTGTTAAATTCCGCTGTGAGCGTGTATTTAGCAAAATCAGCGGGCACACCAGGAGAATTCGGCACACCTAAAGTTAAAGCACCTGAGCCAGCTTTGACCAGCAAAGAGTCGGCGTGACCGTGGTAACAACCTTCAAATTTTAGAATGCTGTTACGACCGGTAAAACCCCGGGCTAAACGAATCGCACTCATGGTCGCTTCTGTGCCTGAGCTAACCATACGAACCATTTCCATGCTTGGCACTAATTCACAAATGGTTTCTGCCATGGTGATTTCAGCAGGGCAAGGCGCACCAAAACTTAAACCTTTTTCAGCGGCTTTAATCACAGCCTCACGGATTGAAGGATGGTTATGCCCTAGCAGCATTGGGCCCCAGGATCCGATGTAGTCGATGTATTTTTTGCCATCGACATCATATAAATAGGCGCCATTAGCGCTGTCGATAAATACCGGTGTACCACCTACGCTTTTAAAAGCACGGACAGGGGAATTAACGCCACCGGGAATGGTTTTTTGTGCTTGCTGAAATAACTGTTCTGACTTGGACATAGAAGATCCTTAAAACTAAACCTTTAAAAGAAGGCCGGGCACAAAGCCCGACTTAAAGATAATTTTGTTGTAGCTTACTTATTGCTGTACCAGGGCACTTCACGTTCGTATTTACTGACCAACTGATCCACACCTAAGGTTAAAGCAAACAACGCCATACGCACTAAAACACCATTGTCAGCCTGACGGAAAATAGCCAGGTTGGGGTTCAGGTTTAAGTCGTTATCCAGCTCATTGGCTTCGATACGGGAATCCCGTGGCAGCGGATGCATAATGACGGTATTGGATTTACAGTGTTTAGTGTAAATGTCCTGATTTAAGCGGAATTTACCGCGGTATTTATTGGCTTCTTCTTGTGACGGAAAACGCTCTTCCTGGATACGGGTTTGATAGACAATATCAGCATTTAAGTTGCCTGCCAGTTGATCCGTTACTGTCACTCTGTGGCCTGCATTTTCAATCAGCGAGACGATATCATCCGGCATCGCCAGTTCATTTGGCGCTATCAGTGTGAACTGAATGTTTTTATACAAAGCCAATAATTTAGATAACGAATGCACGGTACGGCCGAACTTTAAATCACCAATCATGGCGATATGCATACCGTCTATAGGTTGCTGCGAAGCGGCTAGCTCTTTTTCTATGGTGAACAAATCCAGCAAAGCCTGAGTTGGATGTTCGTTGGCACCATCACCGCCATTTAATACAGGAACGCGGCTGCCTTCAGCAAACTCAGCCACAGAACCTGCCTGAGGGTGGCGCATTGCAATGACATCACTGTAACTGCTGATCACCCTGGCTGTATCAAACAAGGATTCGCCTTTGGATAACGCTGAGGATTGCATACCTGTAGTTTCGCGAACTTCACCACCCAGTAAATTAAAAGCACAGCCAAAGCTGACGCGGGTTCTGGTGCTGGGTTCAAAAAACAGATTACCTAAAATAGCACCTTCAAGCACAGTAGTGCGCTTCTGTCGCTTGGCATAAGGTTCCATGCTGCGGGCAATATCAAAAACCTGCTGAATTTTGTCGCGGTCAAACTGTTTGACGGAGAGGATGTGTTCGCCTTTAAAGCTCATACTGGGTGCTCATCTGCTAGAGGTTGCGGGGGCGCCGAAACTGGCTGAAAATCGGCGCATAGCATAGCAAATAAGGTGCTTTAAATCAGCCTATACCGGCTTTAAAATCGCCAGAAAAATTATGGCAAACAACAGCAGCACAGGGAATTCGTTAAAGAAGCGGTAAAACTTGCTGCTTTTGCTGTTTTTACCCAGCTTAAAGTCGTTCAATAACTTAAAACAGTAGCCATGGTAGATATAAAGCAGTAGCACCAACAGCAGCTTGTAATGCAACCAATGACTGGCAGCAAACCAGGCCGCGCCATATAGATGAATCAACCAAAGGCCAAACACCAGCGTCAGCACAGCAAAAGGCGTGACAAAATAGAGTAAGCGCCTTTCCATCACTTTAAACTGCGCATCTACGGCCGGATCTTTAGTGTCAGCGTGATAGACAAAGAGCCGTGGCAGGTAAAAAATACCGGCAAACCAGGCCACCATAAAACTGACATGCAACGCTTTAATTACCAGTAATGTATTCATCAGATTAAATTATTCTGTTTAGTTAAAAGGGCACGGACCTGTTCCCAGCGGATCAGACCCAAAAGTTGTTCAGGCTGTTGTGGGTCATAAATATAGACCACGCCGCCTTTTTGTTCGTCCAGCAGAGTGTGCACTTCCGCCATAGATGCCTGATGGCTTAAGCCCTGCAGTGGCTGGCGCATTAAGGTGGATTGCCCTGTCATGGATGCATCCAGATCATAATCGATCAGCAGGAAAGGCTGCTCCGAATTGTCCGTCTTTTGGATCAGCAACTGATGGGCTGGTTTATCGGCCAGAATAGATTCAATTTTGTCGTCATCTGAAGCCGATACCACCAGATACTCTTTATCCAGCATGGCCAGCACGCCAACTTTTTGCAATACATCATCTGCTGGTGCTAATTTGTAGGGAAGTTGTTGCAGTTCCAACTGCAGGACAAAAATGGATTTGTTTTTAAATAGCTGCACAGTAGTGACATAAGCACAGGTAATGACCAGCATGGCTGGCACTATAATATCGGGGTTATAGGACAGCTCCATCACTGCGACCAAAGCGGCTAAAGGTGCGTGCAAGGTTGCGGCCATAAAACCCGCCATACCCAAAGTGGCGTAAGTACCTGATAAACTGGCATCGCCCGACACAAATACGGGTAAAAACGCCAATAAAGTACCAGCCAGAATGCCTATACCAAAGACCGGACCTATCACACCGCCTGGCACAGCCAAACCTACAGCCACAACAGTTAAAAGAAATTTTGCCAGCAAAATAGTCAGTAACAACCAAAATTCAGTGGAAGCGGTGACAGCATAAAATATAGCGCCTGTCTCAGCGCCCATGGCCTGAGGAACGACGTGACCCACTGCAGCAGTAATAGCTGCCGCCAAAAATAATTTCAGCGCTAAATGCCATTTCTGGAACCACTTTAAAATACGCCAGATACTTTGGTTAAAGACATAAGCTGCTGCGCCTATGGCAATACCACAAAGCACCAGGTAAGGCAGGTGCCAACCGCTAATGGAGACAATTTTCAGCGCTGCTAAATCATTGCCCATACCAAACACACCACGGGTCAGCAGGGCGCCAACCACTGATGCCAACATGACAGGCACAAACACATGAATTCGGTATTCCCGCAATACCACTTCCATTACAAAAATAACGGCGGCTAAAGGTGTGTTAAAAGAAGCTGAGATTGCAGCTGCTATACCACAACCGGCCAAAATACGAATACTGTTGTATGGCAGGTGTAAATATTGGCCAAGTAAGCCAGCACCAAAAGCGCCCAAATGCACTGAGGGACCTTCCCGACCCACAGAAAAACCGCTGGTCAGCGCTATGATGCCACCAAAAAACTGGTTAAAGGTATTCCAGAATGGCATTACCCCATATTGGGTTTTAATACGGTGGATCACATAGGCAATACCCATGCGATAATGGGCAAGCCCAACCAACATCGCCATGATGCTGATAAGCACAGCGGCAATAAAAGGCAAAGCCCAGCGATAGCCCTCAGCTATGCCCGAGAAATCATCAGTGCGTTCTAAAAAGAAACTTTGGATGCCAATAATAGTCAGACGGAATAGAAGGATCAGCAACGCGGCTAAAAAGCCCGCCACTATGGCCAACAGGCACAATTGTACTGACGTAAGAGGGAAAGCCAACCGAAGTCGTAATTTTGCTTGCCAGTCCGCTGGTAGTAACATGCTATAGTGTCTGAGTCCGCGATAGGCAAAGTGTAACATAACTATTTGAGTAGGTTGATGAATCGTATGCAGTTTTTGCTCTGGCTCAAAGGTAGCTGGAGACAGGTGTTGATCACCACAGGCCTGATTGGACTTGCAGCTTTGGCCGGGCAGTTATTTGGCAATTATTATTATGTGCAGCAGGTTAATGTGCTGTCATCCAAACTGGAAGAAAGTCAGAAAAAAACCAATAGTCTGACGGCTAATCTGAATGAGCAGTTAAAACAAAATGACTATCTTACGGCTGAGTTAGCAGTAGAAAAAAGTGCAGGTCAACTTATTCAGCAAGAGCTGAAAGCCGAACAGCAAAAGCTGTTTGATACCCGCAAAGATCTGGCTTTTTATCAGCGTATTATTTCCCCCGAATTACAGGCCGACAGTCTGATTATTGATAGTTTCAGCATAAGTCCAGGCGCTTCTACCAATAGCTACAGATTTAATCTGGTACTTATTCAGCAGGACAAACAACGCAATTTTGCTAAAGGCACAGTGGACTTGAAACTGCATGGTTTTGCCGGTGATAAACGCGATACGTTGGATTTATTGCAATTAGCCGGATTCAGCAAAAGTGACAAGGCGTTCAGCTTTAAATACTTTCAGATCATTGAAGGTGAATTTTCACTGCCAGAAGGTTTTAAACCAGAAAAAGTGGATGTGGCCTTAAAGGTGGCTGCTGCCCGCTCGGCCAAGTCGGCTAAGGTCGATAAGAACTTTTTTTGGCCAACAGTACAGCCCAGCGAAATACTTGAATAAATTAGTCAGGTATTAGATAATCCGCGCCCAGTTATACCGGAGGACACATGTCAGAGTTACAGATTCCTATTCAGTTTACCGACGCCGCCGCCAATAAAGTATTGGCCCTGGTCACCGAAGAGGAAAACCCTGAGTTAAAACTGCGGGTTTACATCACAGGTGGCGGTTGCTCAGGCTTCCAGTACGGTTTTACTTTTGATGAGAAAGTAAACGAAGGTGATCTGGTTGTCGAAAAAAATGGCGTGATCATGGTGGTCGACCCAATGAGCCTGCAGTATCTGGCAGGTGGTGTTGTGGATTACACTGACGGTCTGCAAGGTAGCCGTTTTACGGTGCAAAACCCGAACGCAACAACAACCTGTGGCTGCGGTTCCAGCTTCTCCGTTTAGTTCATTTGTAGTATCACCGCGATATAAAAAAGGCTTCTGCAGTGTAGAGGCCTTTTTGGTTTTTACAGTACAACAATCTTCGTTCAGCCCGCAGTCAGACCCTTTGTGGAAACATAGCTACACTAAGTTTGTATAGGTTGCGGTGTTGTAAGTAAAACTGTTCGTTCCTGTTATTCAGACCGGGCGGCAATTAGCCAAATTCTTGCGATAAGTGGCTACTTTTTCAACTCTGCAACTATACGCTCTGAACAACCTATGGTTTAATGAAATGCTTTTTTTGCTTATTGGGACATTCCCTAAGCTTTTGGATTTTTTTTGGCAGGAAGTTTAAGTCGTAAACAAGTAGGCGCTCGTGCGCCGGGAGAACAACAAATGAAAGGTACTAAAAGCGTTATTTCAGATGAAAATAAAAGATTGTGTGTATGGCTGAAGCGTCAGCGTCAGGAAAAAGGCCATACCATGCGTAGTTTGTCTGAAATTTTAGGCACTCCGCATTCTTTTATCGGTAAGGTTGAGAATCAGGAACGTCGTCTTGATGTTGTTGAATATGTTCGTTATTGCCAGGCTCTCGCCATAGATCCTATGGACGGGTTAAAGCAAGTTCTGATTGAAGCTTAATCTGCTTTCATCTGAAAAAAACGCCGCATTAGTGCGGCGTTTTTTTGATCAGTACTAAACAAAGTACAATAGCCGGTAAGCCCATCAAGGCGGTCATGATAAAAAACGCCTGATAATCCAATACCTCCACCCAACCACCAGAAAATCCGCCCAGGAATTTGGGCAATAACAGCATCAGTGAACTAAACAAAGCGTACTGTGTTGCGGTAAAGGCTAAGTTAACTAATGACGACAGGTATGCAATAAAAGCACTGGTGGCTATACCGGCGCTCAGATTATCGGCGGAAATCACAGCAATCAATAAAGGTATGTTGTGACCCTGGGTACTCAGGTAACAATAAAGTAAATTGGTACATGCACTGAGCAACGCGCCCAGCAATAATATCCGTAAAGTACCAAAGCTATTGATCAGCAAACCACCTAAAGCCGCACCAAGTAAGGTCATCAGTACGCCGAATATTTTGGAGACGCTGGCGACTTCTTCTTTACTAAATCCCATATCGACATAAAACACATTGGCCATCACTCCCATTACGACATCAGATACACGATAACAGGCGATTAAACTTAAAATCAGCAAAGCATTCAGACCATGGCGGGCAAAAAAATCAACAAAAGGGCCAACGACAGCCACTTTTAACCAGTTCATTAACTTTTGGCTGACAGAACTTTGAGCCGGGCTAATGTTGATCTGCTGCTCAACAATGGGTTCAGGAGAGAGTAGGGTGGTCAATAATCCTAAAGCCATACAAGCCGCCATTACCAGATAAGTGGATTGCCATGCTTGAAGATCATAACCAGTTTCAGTACTGCTAAATAAAGCTGCTATCCATAAAGTGCCGGCTGATGAGAAGATCATAGCCAGACGATAGCCTGCCAGATAAGCCGCTGCGAGCACTGCCTGCAAACGCTCTGGTGCAGCTTCAATACGATAAGCATCTATAGTGATGTCCTGAGTTGCCGACGCTATAGCCAGCAAGACAGCGCACAACGCCATCCATTTCAGTTCTGTTTGTGGGTCCATGCTGGCCATTAAAAGCACGGCCAGAATAATCAGGCTTTGTGACAAAATCAGCCAGCTGCGCCGACGCCCCAGCCACTGCTTCAGGCCTGGTAAGCTTAAATGATCTATCAGCGGCGACCAGATAAATTTAATGGCATAGACCATAATCACCCAGCTGAAATAGCCTATTTGTTCACGTGAGACCCCTGCTTCCCGGAGCCAGAATGACAATACTCCAAACACCAGCATTAACGGCAAGCCACCGGAAAAACCCAGAATAAAAATGGTCAGTACCCGACGCTGGCAATAGAGTTGTAGTGAAGAGAAAAAAGCAGCAATAGCAGACAAGACGGCAGTCCGTGCAGAAATTAATAAGACCAGCTTACAGCTTCAATAAATTAGATCAAGGTCTTACACCAACACAATAACAAGGCAGCTGACCATAACCATGTAAAAAGCTCAGGCAATACTGTAAGTCGCGGCGAACTTCGCTGTTTTGCTTCAGTTCAGGCTCTGACCAGTATTCAATCTGATACAACAAATGCCAGAACACCTGCTCGCGCAAGGTTTCAGGTCGCCAGCTTCTGACTCGCAACTGCGACCATTCTTCCAGCGTGTCCCAGACGAATAGATGCAGTTCTCTGTGTGGCAAACGACCACGCAGGAAGCGGGAAAGGTAGAAAATCAACTGTCGTGATTTTTGTTCAATAAAGGGCTCTAACATAGGTCTGATCCCTGTCAGAGCTGGCACCGCGCCAGCTCTGTGCGCTCAGGGCAAGTATAGTCGGGCTTTATTGTTCTGGCTGTAAAATCACTTGTTTTAAGATAATTGGCTGTTTAGGCACATTTTGCCAGCCGGTTTTTTCATCAGTATGGGTTTCCAGCAGCTTCATTTTTTCAAGTATTTCAAAGCCATCCTGGATTTGACCAAAAACGGTATAACCCCAGTTTTTACCGGGATCCAGACTTGGATTATCATTCAGATTAAAAAAGAACTGACTGGTTGCACTGTGAGGATCGTTGTTACGAGCCATAGCTATACTGCCAAACTGATTTTTTGCACCATTACCGGACTCGTTAAACACAGCCGGAAATTCGTCTACTGACGCCATATCAGCTTTATAACCACCACCTTGCACCACAAATTCAGGTTCCAGCCGATGAAACACTGTGTTGTCATAGGCCTTGATATTGACGTAACTTAAAAAGTTATTCACCGCCAAAGGCGCTTTGGTTCTGTCCAGTTCGACTATGATATCACCCACTGAAGTGACCAGTTTTACCTTAGGAAACAAGTTGTTTTGTTGTACAAATTTTCCTGTTGGTTTTTTCATATCAACAGCAGCGACAGTTGATACAGACATCAGCGCAAACAAAATTAAACTAATCAAACGCATAACTTAGCCCTTTACGTACGAGTGCCAGCTGCTGTCATTCAGTAACTCAGCCAGCACTTGCTCTGTTAATACCCGTAATTTCACTTCGGCCGCAGCGTTGTCTAACTTAAATGGACCAGAGAAGCTGCTTTTGCCTGCATAGACTTTATCAAAAGAGCCATTGCTGTTTTGAATAGCAATACGCAGTTCCACATCGTTTTTCACCACATGCTCTACTGTGCGTTGATCGGCATCTGCGGATAACTTCAAAATTTGAACCGTCATGGTGGTGACACTGCTGGAGGTCAATTTTGCACCTTGTGCTGTCATCGCGTCCGTTAAGGTGGATTCCAGCTGTTGAGCCAGATTATTGCTGGTTGGCAGGCTGGTGACTGCAGTGCCTTTGCGCAAAAACAGCGTCTGATCAGAGGGGCGTTGATCCACTACAGTTAAAACAAACTCAGCGCCTGCTAAAGTTTTACTTTGGTTCCAGAACACTTGTGGCGTGACTAAAAAAGAAGACGAAGTGCTGCTACAGGCGGCAAGAGCCAGGCTGAAAGCCACCAATACAGAGCGCTTAAGAGAGGACATAGTTATTTCCTTTTAGTTGATTCGAGGATCACAAATTTATTGTTACTGGCAATATGACGACAACCACCGAGCAGTACGGTCATTTTTTCGTAATAAGGCAAATGTCTGTTCGCAACTATACGTAACTTACCACCTGCTTTTAAACAACGTTTGGCATCGTTAAACATCTGCCAGGCAATATGTTCTGTCACAGCCTGCTGTTGATGAAAAGGTGGATTACAAACCACATAATCCAGACTCTGATCGGCCTGGCTGGCTAAACAGTCATCTGTTCTGAACTCGGCCTGAGACATTAGTTCAGGTATGTTGGCTTCAACTGAAGCTTTTGATGATGCCACAGCCATATATGAATCATCGGTAAAAATCACTTTAGCTTCAGGCTGTTGTTTTAATAAGGCGACGCCAAGCACGCCGTTACCACAACCTAAGTCGGCCACCAAAGCGCCTGCATCCAGCACCGGTAAATGTTCCATCAGGAAACGCGCACCTATGTCCAGTTGCTCTTTCGCAAATACATTGGCGTGATTAACCAGCTTCAGCTGATAATCAGGTAATTCCCATTGAATAGGATAAGTAAAGGCACGAGCTTCACCGCGAGGCGTACAATGAATAGTCCTGCATTTTTTCTGAGCCAATGAAGCCTGAGTTGGGCCTAATTCCTGCTCAAAAATAGCCAGTAAGTTTTTATGAATATCTTTGGCTTTGGCTGCTGCGATAATGACTGTATCAGGCCGAACCACCTGACTAAGCTGCTGCAACATAAAGCGCAGATAGCCGTGATTATTTGGTACTTTCAACAGCACCAGATCCAAATCAGCGGGCAAAGCCGTAACACTGTCGATAAAACTGACGCTATCTACAGATAAACCGTTTTGTTGTCTGTTATGTACTGTGGCTTGTTGGCTCAATACAGAATCGTTTTGTTGAATGTGTGGATAGTCACCCAATGCACAGGACAAAGCGCCAAACAAGTCGTGCATCACTACCACTTTTAAGCCAGCGCGTTCATTGAGCAAAGGCAAGGCCTGCTGCAACAGCAATTCATCGGCTGCATCCCAGGCTTGTAAGCTGCGATTACTTTGCCCCAGTGGTAATCTGTCCAGCTGCAGTTGCTTGTCAGCGACGGTAAAAATAGTATTCATGCCATTCAACTTAAAGAAAAGAAGGTTGTATTTTGACACGTGCACACCAGAGCGACAACCATGGATCGTTGCAACACTTTGTATTACCGCAAGCAGAGTTGTTGTTTTGGCCAAAGTGGCTCTCGCCAGAGCAGGCAGACCGCTGTTATCAGCAATTGGCACTGCAACTAAACTGGCAGCAGCCCGCGATAAAAATCTTTGGCAAAGCTGTGCTTATTCCAAGGCAGCAAGTCTGGATGGGAGATCCGCACTGTAGTTATAAATATTCAGGCGTATTATTTGAGCCAGAACCCTGGCATCCTTTGGTCTGGCAACTCACAGACCAGGTGAATCAGCTGTGTCAGACTCGCTTTAATTCGGTGTTGCTGAACTGGTACGCTGATGGTCAGCAGCATATGGGCTGGCATAGTGATGATGAACCTGAACTTGGAAATAATCCTCAGATAGCCTCGTTAAGCTTGGGGCAACAGAGGTTTTTTGATTTAAAACACAAGAACTTAGGTACACAACTTAAACTCGGGTTGGGTCATGGTTCTTTATTGCTTATGGCGGGTCAATGTCAGCAGTATTGGCAGCATAGAGTCCCGAAAATGGCCGCAGCAACAGAAGGGCGTATAAACCTGACTTTCCGTGAAATCAAGCAAAAAACAACTTAATTATATTTTCTCTATGGCAGCAGTCGCTTAGCGGATTTTCCTTCACTTTTGCAAAAAAGCGGGCTGACAAGGTGTAATGCCTTAACTAGAGTAGAGGTGAGGGAGCAATAAAGAGGTTCAGCTATGTTGGTTCATACCGCAATAGAACAGAAGTTATTGAGCGCATTTGATCCTGTGTTCCTTGACGTGGTCAATGAAAGCCATATGCACAATGTGGCACCGGGTTCGGAGTCACATTTTAAAGTCGTGATAGTGACAAATGCCTTTGATGGCATGAGATTGTTAAACCGCCACAGAGCAGTGAATGCAATAGTGGCCGAGGAATTAGCCGAAAAAATTCATGCTTTAGCCTTGCATACCTATACGCCGGGTGAATGGTACGAATATTACGCCGAAAAACCACCGGCATCGCCTAAATGTTTTGGTGGCAGTAAAAGAGAAAAAACTGCCTTACCGGAGTCCTGAGATCCTACTAAGTGAAAGCGTCGTAAGACGCTTTCACTTTATCCTCAGCTGTATTTTGTCTTGTTAATACTGCTCCATATGTGACTAAGTTCTTGTTTTTAAATCCTCAATGCTGCTATTTTTGCTGATCAGACCTGTTTTTTAAGCTAACGGCTTAAACTAGCTGACAATTTTCAACCAACAATAGGTTTTGTTATGGTTATCCAACCTAAAATTCGTGGTTTTATCTGCACTAACGCACATCCGGTCGGTTGTGCTGCCCATGTGCAAGAACAAATTGATTATGTCAAAGCCAAAGGCCCTGTAGCCGGTGGCCCCAAAAATGTATTAGTTATCGGCGCTTCCACAGGATATGGCCTGGCTTCCCGCATTACTTCTGCTTTTGCTTCAGGTGCTAAAACCTTAGGTATCTTTTTTGAAAAAGAACCTACCGAAGGCAAAACTGCTTCTGCGGGTTGGTACAACACTGTGGCTTTTGAACAAGCTGCAGCTGCGGAAGGTTTATGGAACAAACACTTGAACGGTGATGCCTTTACTGACGAATTAAAATCTCAGGCTATTGATTTAATCCGTCGTGAGATGGGCAAAATTGATCTGGTGGTGTACAGCCTGGCAGCGCCACGCCGTAAAGATCCTGTGACTGGTGAAGTGTACAGCTCTGTATTAAAGCCAATAGCCCAGGCTTATACAGCCAAGACCTTAAACACCAGTAAACGTGAAATTGAAAGTGTTTCGGTTGAACCTGCCTCTGACGAAGAAATCTTCAATACAGTGAAAGTAATGGGTGGGGAAGACTGGGAGCGTTGGTTAGATCAATTGCAGGCTGCTGGCGTGTTGGCCGAAGGGTGTCAAACCGTTGCTTACACTTACATTGGTAAAGAGCTGACCTGGCCAATTTATGGCAAAGCCACTATTGGCAAAGCCAAAGAAGATTTAGACCGCGCCGCTACTGCTATCACGCAAAAACTGGATTCGGTAAAAGGCCATGCTTATGTGGCTTCATTAAAAGCTTTAGTGACGCAAGCCAGTTCAGCTATTCCTATTATGCCGCTCTATATCTCTTTGCTATACCGTGTGATGAAAGAGGAAGGCACTCACGAAGGTTGCATCGAGCAGATTTATGGTTTGTTCCAGCAAGCGCTGTACAACAACAACCGTACCTTAGATGAAGGTGGTCGTTTGCGTATGGACGGCAAAGAATTGTCGGATCATATCCAGTCTGCGGTCAAAGATTTATGGGGTCAGGTGACCACAGAAAACATTGATGATCTGACGGACTACAAAGGCTATCACAATGAATTCCTGCGCTTATTCGGTTTTGGCTATAGCCATGTCGATTATGATGCCGATGTGCAGGCTTTATTGCCGCTGAAAAATCTGGTGCAGTAACTTTGAAAAGCCGCTTAATGCGGCTTTTTTTTCAAGAATTTTTGGTTTTTGGCTAATTTCACAGAATTTGAAACCATTGCAGCGACCGGTAAAAGGCAAAGTTAAAAATCTTGTCTACACTGAGCTCAAGTCGGCTGAAATGCCGGATAATTTTGTTGATTAACATAGATAGCACTTATGTTTAGTGCTAGAATCCGCGACTTTGGTACGTGTGTCCGCCACCTGCAACAGAGGTTAGGCTGTTGAGGTCCCGGATGCTACGCGCGGCGAGCAGCCGATTAAACCAGGCCCTGTTTCTTCCCGTTAAAAAGTGCAAGTACGTATGATAAAAATCAAAAAAGGATTGGACATTCCCCTTTCGGGCAGTCCCAAACAAGACATACATGATGGCCCGTCCATCAAACACGTTGCTGTACTAGGCGAAGAGTACGTCGGTATGCGTCCTACAATGCTGGTAGAGATTGGGGACCGTGTGAAAAAAGGTCAGGCTCTTTTTGAAGACAAAAAGAATCCAGGCGTATTTTTCACGGCGTCTGTTGCCGGTACAGTTAAAGAAATCAACCGCGGTGCTAAGCGTGTGTTGCAGTCTGTTGTGATTGAAGCTGAAGGTGACGAATCTGTCGCTTTTGATTCTTTTACCGCTGCAGAACTTGCTTCGTTAACTGTTGAACAAGTGAAGAAGAACTTAACAGGTTCAGGTTTATGGACTGCTTTACGCACCAGACCATTCAGCACTTCGCCAGCTGTTGACAGCACGGCTCGCGCTATTTTCGTCACTGCTATGGATACCAATCCACTGGCTGCTGATCCGACGGTAGTGATAGCACAACGCAGTGCAGACTTCAGCAATGGTTTAACTGTGTTATCCCGTTTGTCTGACAAAGTCTATCTGTGTAAAAAAGCTGGTGCGTCAGTGCCTTCAGTTCCTGCAGTGCAGGTTGAAGAGTTTGACGGTCCACACCCTGCTGGTTTACCAGGCACTCATATCCATTTCCTCGACCCTGTCAGCATTAAAAAAGTGGTTTGGCATATCAACTATCAGGACGTCATTGCGATCGGCGCACTCTTCACTTCAGGTCAACTGAATGCAGAACGTGTGATCTCTTTAGCCGGTCCTGTAGTGAAAAATCCACGTTTAGTGAAAACAGTGTTGGGTGCTTCTATTGCTGAACTGACTGCGGGTGAGCTGCAAGATGGTCAGAACCGTATCATTTCTGGTTCTGTATTATCAGGCGCTGCTGCAGGTGGTGTGCATGGCTATCTGGGACGTTTCCACAACCAGATTTCTGTGTTGGCAGAAGGTTATGACAAAGAGTTTTTAGGCTGGGCTATGCCTGGTTCTGACAAATTCTCTGTGACCCGTGCTTACTTATCTCATTTAAATCCTAAACGCCTGTTTAATATGACCACCAGCACTAATGGTTCGTCCCGTGCCATGGTACCCATTGGTAACTATGAACGTGTGATGCCGCTGGACATTCTGCCAACTCTGTTATTACGTGACCTGTTGGTTGGTGATACAGATGGCGCGGTCTCTTTAGGTTGTTTAGAGCTGGATGAAGAAGATTTGGCGTTATCTACCTTTGTATGCCCTGGTAAATATGACTATGGCGTAGCACTGCGTGATTGCCTGGCGACTATCCAGAAGGAAGGCTAAAAATGGGTTTAAAGCATTTTTTAGAAAGTATTGAGCCGCAATTCGAAAAAGGCGGTAAATACGAAAAGTGGTATGCTTTATACGAAGCTGCTGCAACAATTTTCTATACCCCAGGTCTGGTGACCAAAGCGGGTACTCATGTGCGTGACAGTATCGATCTGAAACGTATTATGATTTTTGTCTGGTTAATGTTATTCCCTGCTTTGTTTTTTGGTATGTTCAATATCGGTCATCAGGCGGTTATCGCGCTGCAGGCTGGTTTTGGTATGCCTGACACCTGGCAGGTGGGCTTGTTCCAGTTACTTGGCGGTGAATTGACTGCCGAATCGGGCTGGGGTAGCAAAATGTGGTACGGCGCCGTTTGGTTCCTGCCTATTTACGCAACTGTCTTTATTGTCGGCGGTTTCTGGGAAGTGTTGTTTGCTTCTGTGCGTAAGCATGAAATCAACGAAGGCTTCTTTGTAACTTCTATTCTGTTCGCCTTAATTCTTCCAGCTTCTATTCCACTATGGCAAGCCGCTTTAGGTATTACCTTTGGTGTGGTTGTAGCAAAAGAAGTCTTTGGTGGTACAGGCCGTAACTTCTTAAACCCTGCGTTAGCTGGTCGTGCTTTCCTGTTCTTTGCATACCCTGCACAGATTTCAGGTGACAAAGTATGGACAGTGGCTGATGGTTATTCAGGTGCAACCTGGTTATCTAAAGCCGTCAACGGTGAAATGTCTGACTGGTCGATTAATGCTCAGTGGTGGGACGCGTTTTATGGTTTTATCCCAGGTTCAGTGGGTGAAACCTCGTTCTTAGCGCTGATGATCGGTGGTTTAGCTTTAATTTACTTCCGTATCGCTTCATGGCGCATTGTGGCCGGTGTAATGGTGGGTACTATTATTTTTGCCAGCATGTTCAACATGATCGGCTCTGAAACAAACGCCATGTTTGCTATGCCTTGGTACTGGCATATTGTGTTAGGTGGCTTTGCTATCGGTATGTTCTTTATGGCAACCGACCCGGTATCTGCTTCTTTCACAAACCCAGGTAAATGGGCGTACGGTATCCTGATTGGTTTTATGGTGGTGATGATCCGTGTGGTTAACCCTGCTTACCCTGAAGGTATGATGTTAGCTATTTTGTTCGCTAACTTATTTGCACCATTGTTTGACTATATGGTGGCTCAGGCGAACATCAATCGGAGGCTTGCCCGTAATGTTTAGTAATAACGATAGTATCGGCAAAACCTTTTTTGTGGTTATTGCTTTATGTTTGGTTTGCGCCATTTTTGTGGCGACTTCAGCTGTTCAGCTGCGACCAAAACAAACTGAAAACAAACTGTTAGATGCCCAGAAAAACATTCTGGTAGCGACTGGCTTGTTATCAGGCGACAACGTCAAAGAGCTGTTCACCAAACATATTCAGGAACGTCTGGTTGATATGAATACCGGCGAGTTTGTGGATATGGACCCGGCTAAATACGATTACCGTAAAGCGATGAAAGCGCCTGAAACCAGTATCAAACTGGAAGGTGCTGACGACAAAGCTTCAATTAAATCACGTGCTAACATTGCGCCGGTTTATTTTGCTTATAACGACGGTATCGAGTCTGGCCAGTTGTCAGCTATTGTTCTGCCAATTCACGGTTATGGCTTATGGTCCACCATGCATGCGTTTTTAGCGTTAGACAAAGATGGCAACACCATCAAAGGTCTGAACTACTATGAGCATGCAGAGACTCCTGGTCTGGGTGGCGAAATCCAGAATCCAAAATGGGTTGCTCAGTTTGTAGGTAAGAAGTTATTTGATGAAGCTGGTAACCCTGCTATCAAAATTCTGAAACCGGGTAATGCGGTTGCAACTTCAGAGCATGATGTAGATGGTTTATCAGGCGCTACGTTAACCAGCAATGGCGTACAACATACGTTTGAGTTCTGGACTGGTGCCAAAGGCTTTGCGCCTTTCCTGACTAAGGTTCGTGATGGAGCATTAAACAATGGCTAGTGCAAAAGAAATTAAAAGCCTTGTCTTCGGACCAGTCTTTGCCAATAACCCTATCGCATTACAAGTATTAGGTATTTGTTCTGCTTTGGCTGTAACTACTAAGCTGGATAAAGCTTTAGTTATGGGTATAGCGCTGACTCTGGTTACGGCGTTCTCGAGCATGTTTATCTCGATGATCCGTAACCATATTCCATCAAGCGTTCGTATCATAGTTCAGATGACCATTATCGCGTCCCTGGTAATAGTGGTGGATCAGGTGTTGAAAGCTTTTGCTTACAACGTAGCTAAAGAGCTGTCGGTATTTGTTGGTTTGATTATCACCAACTGTATCGTTATGGGTCGTGCTGAAGCTTATGCCATGAAAAGCCCACCATTAATGAGCTTTTTAGATGGTATTGGTAACGGTTTAGGCTACACAGTGTTGCTGCTGATCGTTGCATTTATCCGTGAGTTGTTTGGTTCAGGTACTGTGTTTGGTGTAGAAATTCTGCCTCTGATCAGTGCCGGTGGTTGGTATCAGCCTATGGGTCTGTTACTGATGCCTCCAAGCGCTTTCTTTATCATCGGCTTGTTCATCTGGGTTCTGCGGACTTTCCGCCCAGAACAAGTTGAGAAGTAAGGGGACAGAAGATGGAACATTACATTAGTTTATTTGTTCGTGCGGTATTTATCGATAACCTGGCTTTATCGTTTTTCCTGGGGATGTGTACTTTTATCGCCATCTCTAAACAAGTAAAAACAGCTTTCAGTTTAGGTATTGCCGTCACAGTAGTACTGGGTTTATCAGTACCGCTGAACAACATTGTATTTAAGCAATTTTTGGCACCAGGTGCTTTAGACTGGGCTGGTTTTCCAGACACAGATTTAAGCTTCCTTGGCTTTATCGCTTACATCGGCGTAATCGCAGGTTTAGTACAAATCCTGGAAATGTTCCTCGATAAGTACGTACCTTCGTTATACAACGCTTTAGGTATTTTCCTGCCGTTAATCACAGTGAACTGCGCCATTTTTGGTGGTGTAGCTTTCATGGTTGAACGTGATTACAACTTAGCAGAAAGTGCGGTATTTGGTTTAGGCGGCGGTTTAGGTTGGACTCTGGCCATCACATTAATGGCAGCTGTGAGCGAAAAACTGAAGTATGCGGATATCCCTGCGGGTCTGCGTGGTTTAGGTTCTCGTTTTATCATGGTTGGTTTAATGGGGTTAGGCTTTATGTCTTTCTCTGGCGTGTCATTGTAAAAGTTGCTGTAAAAGGAAAAAACAATGCAAGAGATTTATCTTGGCGTTGGGATGTTCACCCTGCTGGTTGTCGCCTTAGTGATTATGATTTTAGTCGCTAAAGCCAAACTGGTATCTTCTGGTGACATCACCATTGGCGTTAATGGCGACCCTAAGTTGGCCATTCAGACAAAAGCCGGCGGCAAATTACTTGGCGCTTTAGCTGATAAAGGTATTTTCCTGTCGTCAGCTTGTGGTGGCGGTGGTTCTTGTGGTCAGTGCCGTGTTCATGTTCATGCAGGTGGCGGCGACGTTTTACCTGTAGAAATGGGCCACCTGACTAAAGGTGATCGTCGTGAAGGCTGTCGTTTAGCTTGTCAGGTCAGTGTAAAAACTGACATGGAAATCGAAGTTGAACCGGAAATCTTTGGTATCAAAAAATGGGAATGTACTGTTATCTCTAACGATAACAAAGCAACCTTTATCAAAGAATTGAAGCTGGCTATTCCAGATGGCGAATCAGTACCTTTCCGTGCTGGTGGTTACATCCAGATTGAAGCTCCGGCTCACCATGTGAAATACGCTGACTTCGATATCCCTGCAGAGTACCGTGGTGACTGGGAACGCTTTAAGTTCTTCACACTGGAGTCCAAAGTAGACGAAGAAACTATTCGTGCTTACTCTATGGCGAACTATCCGGAAGAAGAAGGCATTATCATGTTAAACGTGCGGATCGCGTCTCCGCCGCCAAATAACCTGAGCTTACCTTGCGGTAAAATGTCCTCGTACATCTGGAGCTTAAAAGCTGGCGATAAAGTGACGATTTCTGGTCCATTTGGTGAATTCTTCGCTAAACAAACTGAAGCAGAAATGGTATTCGTAGGTGGTGGTGCTGGTATGGCCCCAATGCGTTCGCATATTTTTGACCAGTTACGCCGTCTGAAATCCAAACGTAAGATGAGCTTCTGGTACGGTGCCCGTTCTAAGCGTGAAATGTTTTATGTTGAAGATTTCGACATGCTGCAAGCTGAAAACGAAAACTTTAAGTGGCACGTGGCCTTATCTGATCCACAGCCGGAAGATAACTGGACTGGCTACACAGGTTTTATTCACAACGTGTTGTTTGAAAATTACCTGAAAAACCACAAAGCTCCGGAAGACTGCGAGTTCTATATGTGTGGTCCACCGATGATGAACAAAGCGGTGATCAACATGCTGAAAGACTTAGGTGTAGAAGACGACAACATACTGTTGGATGACTTCGGCGGTTAAGCTAAAGCAAATTAAAAAATGGGGTCCCTGGGACCCCATTTTTATTTGTCTGCATTTTGTTTTTGCATAGGGATTGTTGCCGAAACTTGTTACAATAGCTGCCTGTAACGGGCAAGCAGGCAGACTGGTTGTTCAACGCTTCTAAGTTTGATGAGGTTGCTATGGAAGTCTTTATTTTTACTTTTATCATCCTGATAGTTGTAGTTGCTGCTATGGCTATAGGCTACATGGTGCAACGTAAAACCATAGCTGGTAGCTGTGGTGGCTTGGGTGCTTTAGGCATCGAGAAGGCCTGTGACTGCGATACCCCTTGTGAAAAACGTCAGCAACGCATGAAAAAAGAACAGGAATGGCAGCAGAATAAAATTATCTGATACTGCGTATTTTTGTTTTATCAACGCCCGTCAAGCCAGCTTTAGCTGGCTTGTCAGTTTTTAGCTACAGGGTTTAAATCTCGCATCCTTTTGTTCTATTGCCTCAAAGCGCCGCGTACTTAATAATGCAGCTCATTATTTTTTTGAGGCCACATTCATGTCTTATCCGCTTGCTATCGCTGTATCTTCTGTTCAGGCTGCACTGAATGACTCCCAATGGGATGCTCTGATTATTGTTGCATCCGATTTTACTGCCGTGACTGAATTACAGTCTGAAATTAATACTGCTGCGGTTATAGATAGCCGTATTGGCAAAGAAACTGTGTTGTTGTTATCAAGCAAAGTACCTGGACAACGTTTAGTGCTTTCACCTACTGGTCCATTGGACAGAGATTACGATGATGTCCGCAGTTTTTATGATGCCGCCAAACAAGGTATCAGTCAGGCCAAAGCCGCTGGTGCTAAATCTCCGGCTTTGTATGTAATAGCACCTGATTCAGATGCCTATCAGTATGCAGCGGAAGTGGCTTATTTAGGTGCCTGTCAGGCCTTGTGGCAACCGCTGGAGGGCCGTGAAGCTCGGGGTGAAGCAGTGATCGAACCTGTCACTCACATTGGCGTAGTCGGGGTCACAGAACATCAGGCGCGTTACATGGATGCTGTTGAGGCAGGCAAACGTGTCGCCCGTGATTTATGTGGTACTGAACCTGAGCGTATGGCACCACGCCGTTTTGCTGATTATTGTGTTGAAACTTTTGCCGGTACTGATGTACAGGTTTCAGTAGAGACCAAAGTGGATACCTTGCAAAAAGATTATCCATTGCTGATGGCTGTAGCCCGCTGCTCGTTGCAGGTTGACCGTCATAAACCTGCAGTGATCCGTCTTGAGTATCAGGGCGAAGGTGATATTGAACAAACTCTGTTATTTGCCGGTAAAGGCCTGGTGTATGACACGGGCGGCGCTGATTTAAAAACAGGTGGCGCTATGGCTGGTATGAGCCGTGATAAAGGTGGTGCTGCGGCAGTGGCTGGTTTTATCAAAACTGTCGCTTTGTTAAAAACCAAAGGCATACGCATCATCGCGGAAATTGGCGCTGTGCGTAACAGCATAGGTTCTGACGCTTTTGTGCCGGATGAAATTATTACCAGTCATGCTGGTGTGAGGGTACGTATTGGTAATACGGATGCTGAAGGTCGTCTGGTACTGGCAGATTTGTTATCGCATTTGCGTGAAGATGCCAAAACTGCGGTCAATCCTACCTTGTATTCTATTGCTACTTTGACAGGTCACGCGGCCCGTGCCGTAGGTCCATACAGTGCTCTGGTTGAAAATGGCGCTGCCCGTCGTCTTGGTTTATCTGCCGATTTAGCTATGGTGGGGGATTTATGGGCCGATCCAAGTGAAATATCCCGCAGTCGTCGTGAAGACTTTAGCTTTATCAAAGGCCGCAGTTCAGCCGATGACTTATTAAGCTGTAACAATGCGCCTTCTTCAGTCACTCCCCGTGGCCATCAGTTCCCTATGGCGTTTTTAGTCGCAGCTGCTGGTTTGGATCAACACGCATTAAATACTGAACAACCATTGCCTTATTGTCATATCGACATAGCTGGCAGTGGTGTGGATGGTGGTGACTGGCAACATGGCAAGCCATCAGCCGCACCAGTGGCAGCTTTGGCCGCTCATTATTGTTTATAGGCCAGAATTTACTTGGCTGTTGAAAGACCCGGGGCTATGCTTCGGGTTTTTGCATTTCTGCATCTGACAAACGGATCTGACCTGATGAAATTTATAGATCGTTATTTTGAGCTGGCTGCGCGCCAGACCAGTATCAAAAAAGAGCTGATTGCTGGTTTAACTACCTTTATGGCGATGAGTTATATCCTGTTTGTGAACCCCAGTATGCTGGCGCAAACCGGCATGGATCATGGGGCAGTGTTTGTCGCGACTTGTCTGGCGGCCGCCTTTGGCTCTATTGCTATGGGCATGCTGGCGAACCTGCCTGTGGCTTTGGCGCCTGGCATGGGCCTGAATGCATTTTTTACTTATGTCATAGTGCTGGAGCAAGGCCATAGCTGGCAGACGGCTTTAGCCGCCGTATTTTGCTCCGGTGTTTTGTTTTTACTGCTAAGTATTTTTAAAATTAGAGAGTGGATTATTCAGAGTATTCCTTTCGCGTTAAAGATGGGTATAGCTGCTGGTATAGGTATGTTTCTGGCGCTGATTGCATTAAAAACTGCCAATATCATAGTGGCCAGTCCAGCCACGCTGGTGACGTTGGGCGATTTGCACGACCCTAAAGTGTTGTTGGCCATAGCTGGTTTTTTCCTGATTTTTGCACTGGCGCATCGCAAACAACATGCAGCTGTCTTTATCAGTATTTTAGTGATCACTGCTATCGCCTGGTGGCGTGGTGACACCAGCTTTACTGGTGTTGTGGCTATGCCGCCTTCCTTAGCTGCTACTTTTTTACAACTGGATTTTGCCTCTGTGTTGCAATGGGCTATGGTGCCGGTGATTTTAAGTTTATTGTTTTTAGATTTATTTGATACCAGCGGTACCTTAGTTGCGGTTAGTCAAAGGGCGGGTTTATTAAAACCCAATGGTGAAATTCCCCGCTTAAAAGGCGCTTTATTGGCCGACAGTTCGGCGACCATTGCCGGTGCTTTAGTAGGCACCTCCACCACCACCAGTTATGTCGAAAGCACGGCCGGAGTCGCTGCAGGTGGCCGTACAGGCTTAACTGCTGTAGTAGTTGGGCTGGCTTTTTTAGCTGCGCTCTGGCTGTCGCCATTAGCTGCTATGGTGCCTGCTTATGCCACAGCCGGAGCCTTGCTTTATGTGGCGACTTTAATGCTTAGCAGCTTGCAGCATGTAGAGTGGAACGATTTGATCGAATCCGTGCCAGTAGTCGTAGTTCTGGTGATGATGCCGCTGACCTTTTCTATCGCTGATGGCATAGGTATGGGATTTATTACTTATGCTGTGCTTTGTTTAGTGACAGGGCGTTTGTCCAAAACGACATTAAGCGTTTGGGTATTAACCGCAGTTTTTGCTGCTAAATTTTTCTTTGCATAAGGGAAGGTATGAAAAAAGTTATAGTTTTATTGGCATTGATGTTATCCACTGCTGTTGTTGCAGAGGATAAAGTGCAGGTCATAAGCACTGAATTAGCCCCGCATTTGTATATGATTAAAGGGGCGGGCGGTAATATGGCTGCTGTAGTGGGCCCTGAAGGTGCGCTGGTGGTGGATTCGCAGTACGAACATATGGCACCTCAAATCAAGGCGGAGCTTGAAAGCAAACAAGCTGGTGTACAAATTAAAACGCTGATCAATACCCATTTTCACGGTGATCACGTCAATGGCAATGCCGCTTTAGCTTCTGGTGCTCAGATTATTGCCCATACTAATGTATTAACCCGATTAAAAGCTGACAGCAAATTCCCGGTGGCGGGTTTGCCGACAGAAACTTTTGTCGGTGAAAAAGCCCTTCATCTTAACGGCGTAAACCTAAAGCTGGTCACTATGCCAGTCAGCCATACTGATGGCGATTTAGTAGTCTGGTTTAAAGATGCCAATGTGTTGCATACGGGCGATTTGTTTTTTGCTGACCGTTTTCCTTTTATTGACCTAAAGAGTGGTGGTTCAGTGACGGGTTATATCAACAACGTCAAACTGCTGCTCAGTCAAATCGACGATAAAACGAAGTTAATCCCTGGCCATGGTGATTTAATGGATAAGGCGGGTTTACAGCGCTTTTTAACTATGATGGAACAAACACTGGCTGAAGTGAATGCGCTGAAAGCACAGGGAAAAACTGAAGATCAAATTGTCGCACAGGGGTTATCAGCACAGTGGAAAAGCTGGAGCTGGAACTTTATTACCGAAGAGCGTTGGATCCGCACGCTATTTAAAGCTTAGTCTTGTAGTTCGGGAGCGCTCTGGGTATGCTTTGGCATCGAACAGAGCGCTTTTAGGGTTTAAATCAGGATCTTCATGAGGTTACGTGAAACTTTAGTAGTCTACATGCTACCTATCCTGGTCCTGCCTTTGTTATGTCTGGGTTATTTGTCCTATCATTTTAGTGCCCGTTATTACGAACAGCAGCTGTTTTTGCAAATCAAAAATGAGTTGGTTCGGGCGCAGCAAGATATACGTCTGAAGTTATCCTCTTACCAACAAAGTTTAGCTATTTTATCTGCGCAGACTTCTGTCGAACGTTATGTAGCCGGAGAGCTTGGGTTACAGAGTGAGTTGGTCAGCGAGTTTGAATTGTATCGCAGCCAGCATCCCGAAATTGTGGCCATCAAGTTTATTCGTTTAAATGGCGACTATCAGCTGACTATTCCTCTGACAAAAAATGCGCCGGAAATTAGCAGGTTTCGAAATCAGTATTTTTCTGCGTTGCAAGCGATGATGGATGACAACGGCTTTTTTCTGTCCAGTGAACAAGGCGCAAGTAAGCTTAATTTGTATATAGCGCAAAAAGTCTACCTGTCAGGGCAGGCGTCCGGTGATATCAAACGACTCTGGGGTTATGTGGTTCTGGTGATAAAACCTGAACTGTTTCAACATGGGATCAGTCAATTAAAAGGTGAATTACGAGCGCCTTTAGTCGTCAGTCAGGCCGCAACCATAGTGTTTTCCGAAAACCCATTGCTGATGGGTAGTGTATTTTCACCTGTCAGTTTCACTGAAATTCAGGCCAGTGTTGACCAGCATGAATTTGTTCCGACTTTGCTGCTTGGGCAAGCTATGTTGGTCACTGGTGTGTCTTTAGCTGGCCCTTACCAGTTGGTGATGGGTGTACAACCGACGTTATTAGATCAAAGCATGGCTTATAAACCTTCACTGATTGCCTTGTTTTGCATTTTATTTTGTATAGGTTTACCTATGCTTATTTATCGGGTGCTGGCTCGTTTTGTATTGACACCAATCCGGGAGCTTACAGTAGCTAAAACAGCGGTTGGGCGGGGAGACTTGTCCACTGTGCTCACGGTCAGAAAGCAGGACGAATTAGGCGATATGTTTGCTGCTTTTAATGTGATGGTACGCCAGCTTCGGGTGTATCGTGAGCGTGAACGTGCCTATCAGCAGCAATTAGAAGATAAGGTAGCAGCCCGGACTCAGGATTTAGCCAATGCCAATCAACAACTGGAAGACGCCAATCAGCAACTGATTTTAGCCCGTGAAGTCGCAGAGCAGGCTAACCGTCTGAAAAGTGTGTTTTTGGCCAATATGAGCCATGAAATTCGTACGCCGTTAACGGCCATTATAGGTTTTAGTGAGCAGGCTATTCACGAGAATGATCCACACCGCCAGCTAGATTACTTAAGTCGTGTGCTTCGCAGTGGCGATCACTTATTGGCGCTGATCAACGATATTCTCGATTTATCAAAAATTGAAGCGGATAAGCTAGAACTGCTGACTGAGCAGGTGAACTTATTGGCAATGCTGGATGATATTTACCAGTTGACCAAACAGCAGGCAGAGCAGAAGGGGCTGCAGTGTTTGCTGGAGCTAAACTACCCCTTACCACAATTTATTTATACCGACACTCTACGTTTCCGTCAGGTGTTGCTGAATCTAACGTCGAATGCGGTCAAGTTCACCCAAAAAGGCAAAGTGGTGATCCATGTGTCGTATCAAACTCCTGAAGAAATCCTGCGGATCAAAATCAAGGATACCGGCATAGGTATTACCACAGTGGAGCTCAGTAAACTGTTTCAGCCTTTTGTGCAGGCTGATGCTGCAGTAACCCGTAACTTTGGTGGTTCAGGCCTGGGGCTTTGTATCTCGAAAAAGCTGATGGAGCAGATGCAAGGTGATATTCAGGTTGACAGTGTCAAAGGCATTGGCAGTTGTTTTGAAATAGTGATGAATTGTGAGCATCAGCATATTAGCCTGATCCATAGTTATCAGCGGCCTTCGCAAGAGGCTGTGATTGTTGAAGTCCCCACTGATTACCAGAGACTGAAGCTATTGGTTGCAGAAGATAACCCTGACAATCAGCTGCTGATCCAGGTGTTATTGCAGAAATTGGGCATTCAATCTGTGATTGTAGAAAATGGTCATAAAGCGGTAGAACGTGTCCTGCTGGAGCATTTTGATTTAGTCCTGATGGATATGCAGATGCCGGAAATGGGTGGGGAAGAGGCAACAGCCTTAATTCGTCATGCCGGGATGGACTTACCTATTATTGCTTTAACAGCCAATGTGATGAGTGAAGATCAAAGCCGTTACCTGAAGGCGGGCTGTCAGGCCGTTTTATCTAAACCTATAGTACAAAAAGATTTTTTAGCTGTGATACAAAAATTCTGTCAAACCGGCGCTACTCTGGATGACCAACTAGCGGCGCAGTTGGCTTCTGATCCTGTGATTATTCAGCTTAAGTACGATTTTAAACAGGCTCTGCCGTCCTTGCTCAGCGATTTCCAGCTCTGGTTGTCAGAAGCGAGCTGGGGCCGCTTACAGTATGAGGCTCATAGTGTGAAGGGCAGTGCTGGTAGTATGGGCTATCCAGAGTTAACAGAGCTGATGTCGGGTTTAGAACTGGCGGCGCAACAGGCGGATACTGAGCTTGCAACACAGCTTGTATCTCAGTTTGCGGCCTTAGTTGCCGCAGAGAACAGCACAGAACAGGAGAGAATAAATGAGCAATGATGTGTTTGAGCTGTCGCCTGAATTTGAGCGGGATAGTCTGTGGCTGGCAGACTGGCCTCTTTGCCAGTTACGCGTGCAAAACGATACGAATTACCCTTGGTTTATTTTGATCCCACGTCGGGTTGCTATGGTTGAAATTATTGACTTAACTGAGCAGGACAGGGCGCAGTTGTGGCGTGAAAGTGCACATTTATCTGTGTTTCTGAAAGAAGCATTTCAGGCTAAAAAACTAAATGTTGCTGCGCTTGGAAATATGGTGCCGCAACTGCACCTGCACCACATAGCGCGTTATGAACATGATATAGCCTGGCCAGCACCTGTATGGGGCAAAGCGCCTGCACAGCCTTATACTGAAACACAATGGCAGCAGTTAAAACAAAAGCTGGCATTATTAACCATTCCCTCATGACGGCATTGCGTGAAACGAGTAGAATTATCCTATTATTTGTCCTGTATCCAAGTTTGCAGAATTCTTTGATTGACTGAATTTTTTTGTTGTAAGGAATCTTGTTATGTCGGCTGAAAATGCCTTGTTAACCATTTTGGTTGAGAAGATCCGCACAGATATGCTGGTGCTGCCAACTTTACCTGAAATGGCTATTCGGGTTCGGAAAACAGCTGACGATCCAGACAGCAACCTGGTGATGATGACGGATGTTATCGCTCAGGACCCAGCCTTGGCAGCCCGTATGATTAAAGTTGCCAACAGTGCCTTTATGGGACGTTCAATTAAGGTGAATTCATTAAACCAGGCTATCACCCGTATTGGCTTGAGTCAGGTGAAAAATATTGCGACAGCTATGGCGATGGAGCAGCTTTTTGTTTCACAACATGAGCAGATCAAAGAGAGAATGGCTTTGGTATGGCGCGACAGTGTCAATGTCACCAGTATAGCTCTGGCCTGTTTAAAGCTATATATAGCGGAGAACAAGCACTGTAATCTCAATCTGGATGTGATGACGTTGGCTGGTTTAATGCATTTAATAGGTGCTTTACCTATTCTGACTGAAGCTGAGCGTTATCAGACTGTTTTTGGTGATCCGGAGTTTTTAGAAAACGCCATCAGCACTTTATCAGGCCAGATAGGCTCCAGCATTATGCGAGCCTGGGATTTTGCTGATACTTATGTACAGATTGTGCTGAACTGGAATAATTCGTCCTATCATACTGAGCAGGTTAGTTACATCGACTTTATCCGGCTTGGTGCTTTGGTCCAAAGCCCGTTAGAAGGCACAGCACGATTACAGGCGCTGCAACCTTATATCGAACGCAACATAGTGCCGGATACTAACTTTATGGAGATAGCGGAAATCCGTTTAATTTCTCAGGAAATCAAAGCGCTGTTAAGCTGATTAAGCCTGATAGAATAAAAAGGCCCGCTGATGTGCGGGCCTTGCTGTTTTGACGGTCAGTTTTTACTGAGCGCTGATATTGGCTTTTAATGGCAACAGTGCATGACGTAAAGCGTCTGTCATCAGTAATAAGTCGGCATCTAAACGGCCAATAACATCATCCCAGCCCATTTCTTCGTTAGAACCTGATAACAAGTCATGGAATTTCAGGCGTTTGATACTGCCATCTTCGCAGATCAAAAAGGTGACTTTTTCATCCTGCTCTAAGGCCAGTTTTGTCACCAGCTTATCCTGCAAATGGCTTTGCACTTCATCTGCACTTAACAAGTGGTTGATAAAGCGCACTTTGGCACCTTCTTCATCCGGAGCTTTTAATTCAGCTTCAGCACCTAATTGGAAGCCTTCCGGTAGTTCTTTGCCTTGTAACCAGAAATGCAGCTGCTGATTCAACTGATGGTTGTCCAACAGCGGCATTGCAGGTAAAGATCCAAAAGCTTTACGCAGCAAAGCCAGTAATTCTTCTGCTCTGCTGGCGCTGCTGGTATCAACCAGTAACCAGCCTTGTTGTTTGTCGTACAAAGCTGTGGTGACGCTGGATTTGCTGAAAGCGCGTGGTAACAGGGTCTGGATCAGTTCTTCTTTTAACGCCTGCTTTTCTTTGCGGCTTAAAGGGCGGCCTTTTTCCTGCTCCATTGCATCAATTTTTGGTGCCAGTTCTTCATTGACCACTGAACCTGGCAGAACTTTTTCCTGACGTTTTACCGCAAATAACATCACGTCATTGGTCTGGTGGCAATACTGCTTCAGACTTGGGTGCAAAGGGCTGGTGAAGCCCATTTTAATGGCTTCCTGCGAGGTGCAAGGGGTGAATTTGAATGCAGCTAAGGCCTGCTCTAATTGATCCTGATCGGTGTTCAGGTTTTCAGTAACCTGATATAAACGTAAATTTTTAAACCACATAGTTAACTACTCTGTCTATAAGAATTGCGGCTTAGTATACAGAGTTCAACCGTCAGATTTTGAGTTTTTCAGCGGAAAAAACCAAAGTGCAGTACGCTGCACTTTGTTGTTTAAGTTCAGGAATTCCGTTTTAAGTTTTTCGGGAAACGAATATGGTAACTCAGGCCATGGCCTGGTTCGCTGCTGACCTGAATTGAACCACCCAGCGTCTGACGTACCAGGTTATAGGTAATATGAGTACCTAAACCGCTGCCGCCTTGATCACGTTTTGTGGTGAAAAACGGATGGAAGAGTTTTTCCAACTGCTCCTGAGTCAGGCCACGGCCATTGTCAGAATAGGTAATATCAACCATCTGGCCTTCATCCAGCACAGTAATGCGGATATAACCCTCTTCCAGCTCTTCGAAACCATGAATTAACGAGTTCATTAAAAGGTTGGTAAAAATCTGCGATATGGCGCCGGCAGGACAGCTCAGCATCAGGCTTTCCGGACAATTCACATCAATATGATGGCGGGTCTTTTTGAAGTTTGGCTGCAAGGAGCGGATCACTTCGTGCAGGTATTCGGCCAAATTAATAGTGCGAATCGCATCACTGGTCTGATCGACGGCAATTTGTTTAAAGCTGGCAATCAATTCAGAAGCGCGCGTCAGATTCGACTGCAGCAAGGACGTGCTTTGTTTGGCTTCCTCAATAAAATGTTCCAGCACTTTAGGTGATAAGGTTTTATCTTTGTAGGCCGCATCTAAGGCAGTTAGTTTTTCAGCCAGGAAGCTGGTTGCTGTAACGCCAATACCTACAGGGGTATTCACTTCATGCGTGATACCAGCGACAAAGCCCCCTAAAGCAGCCATTTTTTCTGACTGCACTAAACGGTCCTGTGCCTGCTTTAAATCATCAACGGTTTTTTCCAGCTCGCTTTGTTTGCCACGTAACGCTTCTTCACTGTGGCGGCGACGTTCTATTTCTTCACGCAAGGCTTGTTGTTTAACTTCAAGTTCTTGTTTTTGCTGTTGTAAATCCATCATGGCCTGACTTAAGCCTGAGGTTTTTCTCGCAACTTCCTGCTCCAGCAGCAAGTTGTGCTGATCGAGTTTTTCATTCGAATGCAGCAGCTGCTTCTGGGTGCTTTCCAACTGAACTTTGTAATCCTGCACACGAGCAATCAAGCGGTTAAAAGCATCGGCCATCACGCTGAGTTCATTGGCTTCATCGTGGCGCACTTCAACTTTAGTGCCTTCCAGATGATCCAGCTCCAGATCTTCAATTTGTTGGGTCAGCTCGCTTAATGGCAAGGTCAGCTGACTACGGAAGGCCAGTAAAAACAGAATAATTAAAAAAGTGGTTTTTAATACCGCGTTCCCCACCAGAAAATAAATACCAATTTTAATTCGATCCAATACCACGGCGCGGCTGGAGAATAAAGTGACATCACCGACCTGAGTGGCGCGGCCAGAGAATTCAAAGATAAGCGGAAAGGTGTAGCCAAATAAACCGGAGTTTTGTTCTGTTAAACGAATACCTTCCTGTACCAGCTGGTTGCTGTAACGTTCACTGATGTCGATGTAACGACCTAATTGTGTAATAACGGCGCCACTATCGTCCCGTACTATGATGCCTTCAATAGCAGGAATGGCTAACAGGCCGTCTGCAATAATCAATGCTTGTTGGGTATTTAACTCCCAAATCGCACGGGTCAGACTGCCGGAAAAAGTTTGCTGTAACGTCGCTAACTCACCATTGATATGATCTTTGGTGTTGAAGTACTCGGCAACAATCTGGCCTAAAGTCACGACAAAGGTCAGGATAAAATATACTGACAAGACTTTAGTCAGCAGTTTACGCGATAAACTTTTCTGCTGCATGAAACAACCTTGTTTGGTTCGGCTTAATAATGAATCACCCTAAAACACTAACTTATAGAAGATCTGTTTAAATGAAAATACTATATGTAATAAATAACTTAGAGACTAGGCAACAAGAGCTGCTTTAGCAATATGGCTGCTATAAATTGTCAGATTGCAGCAAAAGCAGCATTTAATGGTGTTAAATTGCAACATCTTTCAGTATGGTAGCGATGTCTACTATTTGAACTACACGCACAGAAGCAAAAACAAATAAAGCAATAATAAAGAGGCTGTTTTAATGGCGTTACCTGTATTAATTTGTGACGACTCCTTACTGGCACGAAAACAAGTGCGTAAATCCTTACCTGAGTCATTTGATGCCGATATCCTCACTGCCGGTAATGGCGTGGAAGCATTGGCTATTTTGCGTAGTCAGGAGATCGGTTTAGTGTTTTTAGATCTGACCATGCCGGAGCTGGATGGCATAGGAGTGCTTGAAGCTATTAAGCAGGATGGTCTGGATTGTTTTGTCATTGTCATTTCTGCGGACATTCAGCCTGAAATGCAAAGAAGAGTGACAGAACTGGGCGCTCTGGCCTTTATCCATAAACCGGTCAATCCGGAAAAGCTTATCGTTATTTTGAAACAATATGGCCTGATATGAGTACAGTATTCTCTGAAGAACAAAGGGATTGTTTGCAGGAGCTGATTAATGTCGCCATGGGTCTGGCCAGCGACAAACTTGCCCGCTTTTTAAATACCTTTGTGCATTTACAGGTGCCAGCTATTGAGCTGGTCAGTTCGGCGCAAATTCCAGCTCAATTTGAAGCTCAGTACAGCAGTACAGATGCTGCTTTAGTCAGTCAGGGCTTTTTGGGCAATGATGGCCTGCGCGGCGAAGCTATAGTTTTGTATCAGCTGGATAACGCCCATCGAATTGCTGCTTTATTAGGCTATGACACAGACAGTGCGTCCGAGCTTGAGATGCTGACTGATATCAGCTCCATTTTAACCACCACTTTTTTAAATGGTCTGGCGGAGCAAATTGATAATAGTCTGTCCTACAGTGCGCCCCGGGTTTTGTCGTCGCGGCAGAATAATGTGACCGAAGCTCTGGTTGAAACGGCTTGTCACTGGGAGCTGGCGCTTAAAGTAGATATTAGTTACCAGTTAATTGATCATTCCTTTAACTGCGATATGTTGTTGTTGATCCCTGGTGAAGCTGTGTTAAATATCCAGCAAATTTTGGATCGGATAGTGGAAGAATATTGATGTCAGAAGACTGGTTAACCGGCCCTATACTGGAGCAACTCAACAGTGGCGTGTTGGTGGTAGATGAACAATTTCAACTGGTGTATCTGAATACCTTTTTACAGCGTCATAGTTCAGTACAGCTTGCTGAGGCAAAAGGCCAAAGTCTGTTTAAAGTCTTTAAAGATGTGCCGGAAGCCTGGCTCAGACGCAAATTTGCTTCAGTGCTTGAATTACAAAGCCCGTCGTTTAGCAGCTGGGAGCAACGTCAGTATGTGATTAAGTTGCCCCATTTGCGACCCGTCACCAGCAGCAGTCAGTATATGGCGCAAAACTGCACCATGTTGCCGTTGAGTGATCCGTCAGGTCGTCGTTATGTCTGTTTGCTGATTGAAGATGCCACAGATGCCTTTGTCTATCAGCAGCATTTACAGAGCACGATGCAAAAGCTGGAACTAAGCAATCGTATTGATGGCTTAACCAAGGCGTTAAACCGGCGTTATTGGGAAGAGCAACTAAAACTGGAAGTACAAAGGGCCCAGCGTTACAACCAACCTCTGTCCTTGTTATTGTTCGATTTAGATAAATTTAAGCAACTCAATGATCAGTACGGTCATTTAGGCGGAGATTGTGTACTGATTGAACTCACTGCACGGGTCCGGGCTTTATTGCGTGATACCGACTGGTTTGGTCGATACGGCGGTGAGGAGTTTGGCATAGTACTGACCAACACAGCGCTGGCGGGCGCCATGGATGTGGCTGAACGTATTTGTCTGGCGGTCAGCAGCACAGCTGTCACATTCCATGAGCAGTCTATAGAAACCTCTATCAGTATAGGTGTTGCGCAACTGGATGTGGCAGGCGAGCGAGCGCACGAATTGCTGATAGGTCAGGCTGATATGGCACTTTATAATGCCAAAAGAGATGGCCGCAATAGAGTTGTATCCTATAGCGCAGGCGAAACAGAATTTCAGCTAAAAGCAAATTAGCAGCCCGTTAAATTTAGAATAATCTAAACATTTAGATTGACAGACGTCTAAAACTTTGAGCATATAGACAGTATGAAAAAGACACAAATCCGCAATACACTCACCATTATTATTACCACCAACCCTGCGGGGTAGGAGGTCGGCGGCGTATTGTTTTCAAAAAGGCCCGTGACCTCCCCGTCACGGGCCTTTTTCGTTTAGCAAGGAGTAAAACATGAGGGTGCTTAAGTTTGGTGGTTCGTCTTTGGCGTCGGTAACCCGCTTCCTCGAGGTAGCGGATATAGTACAACAGCAAATTGGCAATCAGAGCGTAGGCTTGGTGTTGTCTGCGCCTCAGGGCGTCACCAACTTACTGGTGGAACTAACGGATCTGGCTTTTTTAGGTTCTGACTATCAACCTCTTTTGCTGCAGTGGAAGCAGCGCTTGGCTCAGTTGGTTTCAGAGGCTGCTTTGCGGGTGAGCTCTGAGCAATTAAGTGCAGTGCAGCAATTGGCTGACGAGCAGGAGCAAAAACTGACTGAACGCTTGCAAGGCATCAGTTTGTTAAGTTATTGCCCTGATCATATCAAGGCGCAAATTTTAGGTATGGGTGAGCAGTTCAGTGTTTGCCTGATGACGGCTCTGTTTAAATCCCGTCAGGTCAATGTGGCGCTGCTGGACTCTGTAGCTTTAGTAAAAAGCCAGGGCGATTACTTAAATGCCGTGGCAGATATTCCTGCCTCTGAACAAACATTTGCCGCGGCCTTAGCTAAACAATCGGCTCAGGTCTATGTCATGGCAGGTTTTGTCTCCAGTAATGCACAGGGCGAGCTGTGTTTATTGGGCCGCAATGGCTCTGACTACTCAGCCGCCATTGTCGCTGCTGCGGTCAAAGCTTCAGTCTGTGAAATTTGGACTGATGTGGATGGCGTCTACAGTGCTGATCCACGTCAGGTGAAACAAGCCAAGCTGATTGACCATTTATCCTATGATGAAGCCATGGAACTGTCGTATTTTGGTGCCAAAGTACTGCATCCAAAGACCATTGGGCCATTGGCGCGTTTTCAAATTCCTTGTTATATCAAAAACACCTTAAACCCTGCAGCACCCGGCACTTGTATTGATGCCGATAATAACGGTGACTCGCTGGTCAAAGGTATTTCCAGTCTGGAGCATCTGGCGCTAATCACCGTCTCTGGCCCTGGCCTCAAAGGTGTGGTGGGGATGGCCTCCCGTGTTTTTGCCACTATGGCGCGTGAACAGGTGTCGGTCAGTTTAATCACTCAGTCGTCTTCTGAATTTAGTATCAGCTTCTGTGTGGCTCAGCTGGATTTGGCTTCGGCGAAAAAAGCGCTGGAAGCTGAGTTTGAACTGGAGCTGCAAGGCAAGTTACTGCGGCCATTGCAAATTTTATCTGATATGGCCATTGTCAGTCTGGTCGGCGATGGCATGCGCCAGCACCGTGGTGTGGCGGCTAAGTTTTTCGCGTCTTTAGCGCAAGCCCGGGTCAACGTGGTGGCTATAGCGCAGGACAGCAGTGAACGTTCTATCTCCGCTGTAGTAGAACAAAAAGCCTGTCAGAACGCAGTGAAAGTGTGCCATGAAAACTTCTTCAGCCATATCCCAAGTATCGATGTATTTCTGGTGGGTTGTGGTGTGGTGGGCAGCGAGTTACTGGCGCAGTTCCAACGTCAGCAAGAGTTTTTACAGCAACGTAATGTCAAGCTGAAGGTGTATGGCATAGCCAATTCCAAAACTTTGTTACTGGATGAAAAAGGCATAGATTTAAGCCAGTGGCAGCAACAGATGCAGCAGGCCAAAGCTAAGTTTTCTGTGGCAGATTTAAGTCGCTTTGCTCAGGAGCAGCATTTAACTAATCCGGTTTTAATAGATTGCAGCAGTGCAGAACCTGTGGCCAATTTGTATGTCGATTTCTTAAAAGCCGGCTTCCATGTGGTCACTCCAAACAAAAAAGCCAATACGGGTTCGTTGGACTACTACCATCAGCTGCGTCAGGTGGCACAACAACATCGCCGTCGTTTCCTTTATGAAACTACGGTAGGCGCAGGCTTGCCGGTGATCGACACCTTACAGGGCTTGTTTAATGCTGGTGACCAGTTGGTGGCTTTTGAAGGCATTTTATCCGGCTCTTTATCCTATATTTTTGGTTTACTGGAGCAGGGGCAGTCTTTATCACAAGTGACCAGCAAAGCTCGGGAACTAGGCTTTACTGAGCCTGACCCACGTGATGATTTATCTGGTATGGATGTGGCGCGTAAGTTACTGATCATGGCGCGTGAGTCTGGCTTGATGCTGAACTTAGCCGATGTCGAAGTTGAAGGTGTGTTGCCTGCCGACTTTGCGCCTGGCACAGATGTACCGACTTTTATGCAGCAGTTACCAGAACTTGATAAGTCTTTTGCAGAACGTATCGCAGAGGCGAAAGCCAAAGGTCAGGTGCTGCGTTACATAGGTGAAATCAGCGAAGGTTGCTGCAAAGTCGCCATCAAAGCTTTGGATCTGGATCATCCATTGGCTAAAGTGAAAGATGGTGAAAATGCGCTGGCTATCCATACCCGGTATTACCAGCCAATACCTTTTGTCTTACGTGGTTATGGTGCTGGTGCTGCGGTAACAGCAGCAGGTGTGTTCAGTGATGTAATGCGGACTTTGTCCTGGCAGCAGGAGATGTAACATGAAGTCGTATTTTGCGCCTGCGTCCACGGGGAATTTTTCTGTTGGATTTGATTTATTAGGCGCTGCTTTTGAACCTGTCGATGGTTCTTTATTTGGCGATGAACTGCGTATTCATAGTGAACAGTCGGAGCTGGGTTTAACTTTGACTGGCCGTTATGTGCATCAGTTGCCGGGTGATACAGACGAAAACTTAGTGCTGAAGTGTTTTTATGCCTTTGAAAAGGCAATAGGCCGGACTTTGCCACGGCTGCAACTGGAGCTGGTGAAGAACCTGCCGGTTGGCAGTGGTTTGGGTTCCAGCGCCTGTTCTATTGTCGTGGCCTGTTATGCCTTTAATGATTATTTCGGTAAACCTTTAGATGACTATCAGCTGTTGCAGCTAATGGCGCAGTTGGAAGGTGGCGTCAGTGGTTCAGTGCATTACGATAACGTGGCTCCGTCTTTTTATGGTGGCTTATTGTTGATGTTGCCGGATAGCCCTTTGTTATGCCGGGCTTTGCCCTGGTTTGAACACTGGCAGGTCGTACTTTGTTATCCGGGTACTGTGCTGTCGACCAAAGAGGCCCGCGCCGTATTGCCACGACAATTGACGCTCAAACACAGCATAGCTTTTGCCGGCATGTTAAGCCGTTTTATCAGTGCTTTGTATGCCTGGGATGAAACAGAAGCTTTTGCGGCTTTGCAGGATTTAGTGGCTGAGCCTGCCCGTCAGCACTTGATGCCGGAACTTCTGCCTATTCGTGAAAAGTTAACAGCCCAGGGTATAGGCCATGTCGGTATCTCAGGCGCTGGCCCTACTATTTTTGCAGTCTGTCAAAACGATACTCAAGCCCAATTTGCCGCTGATTATTTACAACAGCATTACGCTAAAAACTCAGATGCCATCACGACAGTCTGTCGTCTGGCGAGACAAGGCGCACGTGCGCTGTAGGATGTAACAATGCAATTAACAAATACAAAAGTCGCTTCACAACAAGTTAGTTTTTTAGATGCAGTACGTATTGGTTTGGGTGAGCAGCAGGGCTTGTTTTTCCCAACCCAGTGGCCAACTCTGGATATTGACACTTTATTAGAGCTACCTTTTGTTGAGCGCAGCGCCAAAGTACTGCAAGCTTTAATTGGTGACGAGCTTTCCGCTGAACAAATCCATCAGATGGTAAGTAACGCTTTTCAGTTTCCGGCTCCTTTGGCGCAAGTGACAGAGGATGTCGCCTGTTTAGAGTTATTCCATGGCCCCACTTTAGCTTTTAAAGACTTTGGTGGCCGCTTTATGGCGCAGGCGTTAATTCAGGCGCAAAAGCAGCAGAATGTCAGCAAAACCACTATTGTCACTGCCACTTCGGGTGATACAGGAGCTGCTGTGGCTCATGCTTTTTATCAGCAAGCTGGTGTGGATGTAGTGATTTTATTTCCAAAAGGAAAAATCAGCCCATTACAAGAAAAGCTGTTTACTACCTTAGGTCATAACATCCATACGCTGGCAGTAGACGCCGATTTTGACCAGTGTCAGGCGCTGGTGAAAGAGGTATTTAACGACCGTGATTTAGTCAAACAGCTGAATATCAACTCAGCGAACTCTATTAATATCAGCCGTTTATTTGCACAAATTTGTTATTACTTTGAAGCTGTGGCTCAAGTGCCAAAAGATAAAAGAGATCAAATTGTCATTGCTGTGCCTAGTGGTAACTTCGGTAACCTGACAGCTGGTTTGATTGCCAAGGTGTTAGGTTTACCGATCAAACGTATGATAGCGGCCACTAACTTAAATGACACTGTGCCACGCTATTGGAAAGAGGGTCAGTGGACACCAAACAAAACAGTGGCAACCTTATCCAATGCGATGGACGTCAGCGCACCAAATAACTGGCCACGGGTTGAGGCTTTATTGGCGCAAGGTAAAATTTCCCGCGACGATTTAGAAGCTGTGATGGTGGACGAAGAAGATACCCAGGTATCGATGCGTCAGTTGGCACATTTAGGTTATGTCAGCGAACCTCATGCTGCTATAGCCTACAAAGCGTTAAAGCGCAGTTTGCAGGATGGCGAATTTGGTATTTTCTTAGGCACTGCTCATCCGGCTAAATTTAAAGAGCAGGTCGAAAATATCCTTGGCAGCCCTATTGCTCTGCCGCCGGAGTTAGCAGCAGTTGCATCAGAGGCAAGTTTAAGTGCAGATATGGCGCCGGATTTTGTACAATTACGCCAATTCTTACTGACTCTGGATAAATAAACTGTGTCTTTAAATTGGCAAGACGTGATTGGGGCTGAAAAAAATCAGCCCTATTTTCTGCAAACTATGGATTACTTAAAGCAACAACGTGCCGCAGGCCAGGTGATTTATCCACCTGAAACGCTGGTGTTTAATGCTTTTAAGCTAACGCCTTTTGCAGAGATGAAAGTGGTAGTGATAGGCCAGGACCCTTACCATGGTCCGAATCAGGCTCATGGCTTAAGTTTCTCTGTGCCTGCAGGAGTGGCTATTCCACCTTCGCTGCGCAATATCTACAAAGAGCTTGCGCTGGAATATGTTGATTTTCAGACCCCTAAACATGGGTGTCTGGAAAGCTGGGCACAGCAGGGGGTGTTGTTACTCAATACTGCCTTGACTGTGGTGGCGAACGAAGCCAACTCACACCGTCACTTAGGCTGGGAGCAGTTTACTGATCAAGTGATCCGGGCTATCAGTGCCAATGCAGAAGGTATAGTGTTTTTGTTATGGGGCAGTCATGCGATTAAAAAATCGCAGCTGATTGATAAAACGAAACACCATATTCTGACCGCACCTCATCCATCCCCTTTGTCAGCGCACCGCGGCTTTTTAGGCTGTGGACACTTTGCAAAGGCGAATGAGCTACTCGAACAGCAGGGTAAAACCCCTATCCGCTGGCAAGTATAAATAGACATAGAGCGGGCAGGGATAAATCCAGCCCCCGTATTCAGAGCCTGAATGACAGCCAAATAAAAAGCCCCGACATTGCTGCCGGGGCTCAATTTAACTTAATTCGATGTCTACTAATTCAGGTTCTATGGTCCAGTCTATATCTTCTAGTTCTCGTTTTAAGCGCTGGCGTTCTTTGACTGCTTCAATTTCGCGCCACTTGCGTTTGACTGCACGGCTCTTCGTCGCAGGACGCTCCAACATATTCAGTAAGTCTTCGAAGCTTTCCATGGTTGCCCCTCTGAGTTGTTGTTATTTTCAACAAATTAGTACCACACTTTGTCTAAAAATAAAATAACTCTTTGACACAAATATGAACGAAAAATGAATGTTTTTCGTTCATTCAACAGGTTAGCCTAAGTTCAACTGCTTAAATTTTGCGATAAGTGCCTCTGTGGACGCATCAAAGTTATTTTTTTGTTGATCAGATAACACCTGATAAATAGGCGTCGACAGCTGTTTACCCAGCTCAACACCCCACTGATCAAAAGAGTTGATATTCCACAAAACCCCCTGACAAAACACCTTCTGCTCATAAAGCGCTATTAAGGCGCCTAAGTAATAAGGTGATAATTCTGGCAGCAATAAAGTATTGCTTGGCTTATTACCAGGCGACACTTTATGTGGAGCCAAAGCAATAGCTTCTGCTTCTGATGCGCCACTTGCCAGTACTTCAGCTTTGGCTTCTTCAAAAGTTTTGCCTTGCATTAACGCCTGAGTTTGGGCAAAGCAGTGCGCTGCTAATCTGTGGTGATGATCTTTGAGCTCGTGACTGACTTTGGCGGGCAGAATAAAGTCTGACGGCACAGCCAATACACTTTGGTGCAATAACTGGTGGTAAGCATGTTGACCATTGGTACCTGCATCTCCCCAAATTACCGGAGCTGTGGCATCTGTTAATGGCTTGCCATCAAGATCCACCCCTTTACCATTACTTTCCATATCCAGTTGCTGCACGTATGAGGGCAGGAAACGTAAATAATGGCTGTATGGCAATAAAGCATGAGCCTGACAGCCTTTGGCATTGATGTACCAAACACCCAACAAAGCCAAAATCACCGGCATATTCTGCTCAAGCGGCGCATTGATAAAATGCTGGTCCATATCACGGGCACCTTTGAGCAGTTGTTGAAACTGCTCCATGCCCAACTGCAACGCTACCGGGAAGCCGATGGCAGACCATAACGAATAACGACCACCCACCCAGTCCCACATCGGCAGAATATGTTCAGCCACTATGCCAAATTCTGCTGCGGCTTTGATATTGGACGAAGTAGCCCAGAAATGCTGCGCTATAGCGGCTTTGTCTGCACCTTTGTCAGTAAACCACTGACGCACAGCCAAGGCGTTTTGTTTAGTTTCTTCAGTACCAAAAGACTTAGAGGCGACAAACACCAGCGTAGTGGCAGGGTTTAAAGCTTTGACTACATCAGAGACGACGGCACCATCTATATTGCCGGCAAAGTGAATACGCACAGGGCTTTTGTTAAAAGGCGCTAAAGCTTCACAGGCCATTTGTGGGCCCAGTAAAGAACCACCAATACCAATCCAAATCAGATCGGTAATGGCATCGCCCTGGTAGCCTTTGTAGCTGCCTTGATGCAACTGGCCAATCAGCTCTGCCATCTGAGCATGACAAGCCTGAATTTCTGGCTGTAAATCAACACCATCTAACACTAAAGGTGTGTTCGTATCGGCACGTAACGCCATATGCCAGACGGCACGTTGTTCAGTGTTGTTAATTTTGTCGCCATTGAGCATCTGCTGAGTTTTGCTTTGGATCTGGCTTTGTTTTGCCAGCTCCAGCAGCTTTTGCCAGATGCCATCTGTGATCAGGTTTTTGGCAAAATCCAGGTGAATACCACAGGCATTGACCTGAAATTTCTCAGCCCGCTTTGGGTCTGCAGCAAACTGCTGACGCAATGACAAAGGCTGTTGTGCCAGCTGTTTTAATTCAGCCCAAAGTGCAGACGACATCATATAAACTCCTGTAGTGATCCGATGGTGATAAAAATTAAGCCTTTGATTAGGCCTGTAGCTAAGCCTGTAACTGGGCCTGAATTAAAGATTCAAGCTTACGTTGGTCAACGGCAAATTTACGGATACCTTCCGATAGTTTTTCGGTGGCCATTGCGTCTTCATTCAACGCCCAGCGGAATTCTGCTTCAGTCAAAGCCGCAGTTTCTTTGGCGGTAGCACCTGTATCTTGCAGATGAACTGTTAAGCTGCCTTGCTGTTGGCTGAGTTCTTCCAGTAACCCAGGGCTGATGGTTAAGCGGTCGCAGCCTGCTAAAGCTAAAACTTCGCCGATATTGCGGAAGCTTGCACCCATCACCACAGTTTTATGGCCATAGGTTTTGAAGTAACGATAAATTTCACGCACTGAAACTACACCAGGATCGGTTTCTGCTGTGTAGTCTTGTTTGGTGTTGGCTTTGTACCAGTCCAGAATACGGCCAACAAAAGGAGAAATTAAGAATATGCCAGCTTCAGCACAAGCACGGGCTTGCGCCATATGGAACAGCAGCGTCAGGTTACACTGAATACCTTGTTGCTCAAGATGGCGGGCTGCCTGAATACCTTCCCAGGTTGAGGCTATCTTGATCAAAATGCGATCTTTGCTGATGCCATTTTCTTCATACAAAGCAACCAGTTGCAGCGCCTTGTTGATGCTGGCCTGGGTATCAAAAGATAAACGGGCATCGACTTCTGTAGAAACACGACCCGGCACTAACTTGCTGATCTGAGTGCCGATATCTACCGCAAACTTATCGCTGGCGATACTGACCTGAGTCGCCAGATCTGAGCTTTTGCTTTTGGCATAAGCTACAGCCTGAGCCAATAACGGCTTAGAAAACTCCAGTTGACTGGCGTTGAGTAACAAAGAAGGGTTTGTTGTAGCGTCTACAGGGCGGAATTGTTCAATGGCGCCTAAGTCACCACTGTCGACTACGACTGTAGTCACTGCTTTTAGCTGTTCAAGTAAAGTGCTCATATTGTTTTATTACCGTTTTTCTGATCACAAGTCAGTGATGTGGGGCTTAATACTAAATAAATGTAGGAAAATTACAACACAAAAACAGGCTTTTGCGGCAAGTTTCCGGCATTCGGAATTCTGTTTATTTTGCTACTCTTCGCCATACAGCATAAGGCTTTTATGTTAACCCGAGCTTACCATGAAAAAAAGTAAAAACCATGTCAAAGCCGCGCCCGTATTGAGTTTTGTTGTCGAGCTAAAGCTTTTAATTTGATATAGTTGTTTTACTAAGCAGTACAGGAAACCAAAACCCATGTTGATGGTGATATCACCCGCTAAAGATTTAGATTACCAAAGCCCGCTATCAGTTACCGCCTTTAGCCAACCCGCTTTGCTGGATCAAAGCCTTGAGTTGATGCCCTATTGCCGCGATCTGACACCAGTTCAACTCTCAGGTTTGATGCATATCAGTGACAAACTGGCTGGCTTGAATGCAGCACGTTTCGCACAATGGTCCACACCTTTTACGCCAGATAACGCCCGTCAGGCTGTCTTTGCTTTTAATGGGGATGTGTATCAGGGCTTACAAGCGTCCAGCCTGAAACAAAAAGAACTGGACTATGCCCAGCAACACTTACGCATTTTAAGTGGTTTGTATGGGGTGTTACGGCCTTTGGATCTGATGCAGCCTTACCGTCTTGAAATGGGCACTTCGTTAGAAAATGGCCGTGGTAAAAATTTATATCAGTTCTGGGGCGATCGGATCAGTACTGAACTGAATCAACAGCTGGAGCAGTTAAATTCACAGATGCTGCTGAACCTAGCTTCGCAGGAATATTTTAAAGCCGTGGATAAAAAAGCGCTGAAAGCCAAGGTGCTGAATGTGGAATTTAAAGATTTCAAAAATGGTCAGTATAAAATCATCAGCTTTTTCGCCAAAAAAGCCCGTGGCCTGATGGCTCGTTATGTCATTGAGCAACAGATTGATCAGGTGGATGGCTTAAAGCAATTTAACAGCGCTGGCTACCAGTTTAGTAGCGCAGAATCCAAAGCGGATAAGCTGGTGTTTACACGGATGCAACAGCCAGATTGATACTTCTTAGTCTTTGCGCTAAATAACCGAAAAAGCCGCAGAAAACTTGAAGTGACCCCCAATAGTTGGACATTCCAATTACTGGGGGTCTTTTTATGTCCAAACATCCAAGAGCATTTAAGCTTGAATTAGCAAAATGTGCTCAGTACGAAAGTTCACGCGAGCTCAGTCGCAGGTTCGATGTGTCAGGTGGGCAAATCCGCTACTGGTCATCCGTTTATCAACTTCATGGCTTAGATAGTTTTCTCCACAAAGACTATCCTTATACCTCTGATTTCAAACTTCAGGTCATCACCGCGATGCGTGAGAATCAGTGGTCGCTTGGGTTTACCAGCGCCTACTTTGACTTATCGACTCCAGGTATATTATTTCAGTGGCTAAAGCTTTATTCTTGCGAAGGACTATCCAGACTTACCCCAAAGAACAAAGGCCGACCTTGTATGACACACCACTCTTCTGAGCCCAAACCGTCATCGCAGATGACAGAAAAAGAATTAAGGGAAGAGTTGGATTATCTGCGTGCAGAGAATGCTGTTTTAAAAAAGTTAGAAGCCTTGGCTCAGGCAAAAAAGAACAAAGCAAAGAAAAGGCCCTAGTGGTCAATGAGCTCAAGGCGATATTTAGCTTACAGCATTTACTTAAAGCGACTGGATTAGCAAAAAGTGTCTATTACTACCATTGCAAGGTGTTAAGGCGGACGGCCCCTGATGAAGCACTGCAGTCGCAAATAGTGCATCTCTATCACGAGCATAAAGGGCGTTACGGCTACCGCAGGATAACCATGTCGTTGCGATTATCCGGGGTGAACATTAACCATAAACGCGTTCAACGATTGATGGGTGAGCTTGGCTTAAAATCAAAGGTAAGGCCCAAGCGGTACGCATCGTATAAAGGTGATGTGGGCAGGATAGCGCCCGATTTAGTCCAGAGAAAATTCACTGCAGACAAGCCAAACCAAAAGTGGGTCACCGATGTGACAGAGTTCAAAGTGGGTGAGCAGAAAGTGTACCTATCTCCTGTGATTGACCTCTTTAATCAGGAAGTCGTGAGCTACGAAGTCGGTACGTCGGTCAGGTTATCATTGGTCACCGACATGCTCAAAAAGGCGACGGCTAAACTTGGGCGACACGAAACTCCGATTGTTCACTCTGACCAAGGCTGGCAGTATCAAAACAGGAAGTATCAGCAGCAGCTGAAAGAGAAAGGTTTAAAGCAAAGCATGTCGAGGAAAGGAAACTGCTTAGATAACGCCATGGCTGAAAACTTCTTTGGCTTATTAAAAACAGAGATGTACCACAACGAAGTGTTTAAAAATGCAGATGAACTCATTGAGACCATCAAAGAGTACATCGACTATTACAACCACAAACGGATAAAGTTGAAATTAAAAGGCCTGAGTCCGATTGAGTATCGAAATCAGGCCTTGATAGCCGCTTAAAAATGAGTCCAACTTTATGGGGTCACTTCAACTGCGGCTTTTTAGTGCGCTTTTTTAATTGGCTTTTGCTAAAATGCGCGGCTCTATTGATCCGAGTGTTGCCCTATGAAATTCCCTGGTCGTCGTAAACTCAAACATTATTTTCCTGTGTCTCAGCCTAAGCTGACTTTACCCAGCTACGAAGTGCGGCCTGAACTGGACACTTATATTGTGGGTTTGGACCAAACCATAGTGGATGTGATTGCCAATGTCAGTGATGAATTTCTTGAAAAATACGGCATAGGCAAAGGCTTATCCAACTTAGTGGAGCATGGAAAAGCTGACCTGATTTATCAGGAACTGGTGGGTTCTAACGCTATTTCTGATCACTTTGCCGGCGGCACCATAGGCAATACAGTACATAACTACTCTGTACTGGCTGATGATAAATCCGTGTTATTGGGCGTGATGTCAGCCAATATTCAACTAGGTTCTCCTGCCTATCACTACTTATGCCATACCAGCAGCAAGGTGGATATGAACCACCTGCAGGGCGTGCCAGGTGATATAGGTCGCGGTATTACCATGATCACTCCGGATGGCGAACGCACTTTTGTGATAGACCCGGGTGATATGGACGAGTTAACTCCTGCTTATATCCCAACCGATATTATTGCCAAAGCTGCAGCTATAGTGGTCAGTGCTTATCCACTGCGCGCCACCGATCAGCCTATCCAGCAGGCTATGGTGAAAATGCTGTCCGATGCTAAAGCTGCAGATGTTCCTGTGGTGATGAGCTTAGGCACTAAACATTTAGTCGAAGAGCACAGAGAGCTTATTCAGCAAACTCTGTCGCAATATGTCAATGTGCTGGCGATGAATGAGCTGGAAGCTGAGGCTTTAACTGGTTTTGCTGATCCTTTGCTCGCGGCAGAAGCTGCGCTGGATTATGTCGATATGGTGCTGTTAACAGCTGGTCCTGAAGGTTTGTATTTATGTGGATACACAGACGCATCAGCCAAACGTGAAACGACCAATCCAATCAAATCCGGCGCTTTGGCTGATTACAACGAGTTTGAATTCAGCCGTCCTATGCAGAAAAAAGACTGCCAGCAGCCAGTAAAAGTTTACTCGCATATCGACCCTTATTTAGGTGGGCCTGAGCGGATTAAAAATACCAATGGCGCAGGCGATGGTGCTTTAGCTGCTATTTTGCATGACATAGCGGCCAATCATTTCCATCGTCAAACTTTGCCTTTATCCAGTAAACACGAACAACCTTATCTGGCTTATTCGTCTTTTGCTCAGATTTGTAAATACGCTAACCGCGTCAGTTACGCCATTCTGGTACAAAATGCGCCACGCTTGTCTAAAGGCTTACCGGAAAAAGAAGACTCTCTGGAAGAGAGTTACTGGGACAGGTAACTACCTGTTACAAATTCACTATAGAAGGCCGGTATTTCCGGCCTTCTTCTTTTGCATTTCTTTCTATATAGTGCCCCTGACTTTTTCTCCTGATGTACAAGGACTGTAAATGCTGCGCTGGTTTTTTCTGTTGGCTGCTCTGTTTTCTGCTAGTGCTCTGGCCGATATTCACATTCCTAAAACCACCGCCGCTATCAGCATTGATGGCGATTTATCTGACGCTGGCTGGACGCAAGCGAACAAAGTTCAGATCACCATCAACAGCTGGCCATCAGAAAATACGCCTGCTCCTGTTGCAACTGAAGTGCTGCTAATGGAAAACGGTGAGTATTTTTATCTGGCTTTTAAAGCCAAAGATCCCGATCCGTCCCAAATCCGTGCCTTTTTAAAAGACAGAGATGACGTCTGGGAAGACGATTTAGTCGGTATCAAAATTGATAGCTACAACGATCAAAAATTAGCTTATCAGTTTTTCAGTAACCCTTTGGGTGTGCAGGCAGATGCAATAGAAAATGAAGTCACAGGCGATGAAAGTGACGCATGGGACGGTATTTGGCAAAGTGTGGGTCAACTCACCCCTGATGGCTATCATGTCGAGATCGCTATTCCACTGCGTATCCTAAACTTTAATGACAGACTGGCACTGCAGCAATGGCGTATTGAGTTGGTACGGTTTTATCCACGCGATGTGAAACACCGCTTATCCAGCAATAAAATAGAGCGGGCGAACCCCTGCTGGATTTGTCAGATGCGTATCGCTACTGGCTTTTCCGGTGCTAAACAAGGCAGTCATTTTAGTGTGGTGCCGTCTTTGGTGACGGGGGCCAGTCAGCAACGTGATGTGACACCCGACGCGAAATCAGACTGGCAGACAGAACCCAATACCGAAGTCAGTCTGGATCTAAAATGGGGCATTACACCGGATATTAATCTCAATGCCACACTCAATCCTGACTTTTCTCAGGTCGAAGCTGATGTAGCGCAAGTGTCGATGAATGATACCTTCTCGTTATTCTTTGACGAAAAACGCGCTTTTTTCCTCGATAACCAGGATTACTTCAGTTCACCTCTGGATTTGGTTTACACCCGCAATATAGGTGCACCTGACATAGGCGCTAAGCTGACGGGTAAACAGCAGCAACATTCCTTTGCTTTCTTTGCGGCCAATGATGAAAAAACCACTTTTATAGTGCCAGGCAACCTGGGCTCTGACGTCGCCGTCTTGGACGAGGAAAGCACCAACGCTGTGCTTCGATATCGTTACGATCTGAATGCAGATGTATCTTTGGGTTGGATCAGTAGCGTGCGGCAAAGCGACAGCTATCACAATAATTTATCAGGCTTGGATCTGAAGTATAAAGTCACGGAGCAAGATGAGCTGGTGCTGCAGTACTTGTATGCCGACTCTACGTATTCAGAGCCGTTACGTCAAAGCTTTGGAGATTCTGAAGCTGGTTTACGTTTAGCGGATGATTTATCAGACCCAGCTTATTTTTTCATGTATGAACATGATGATGGTGCCTGGTTGTGGAATACCGAATATCTGGCGCTGGAAAAGGAGTTTCGGGCTGATATGGGTTATATGCCACAAACCGACTTTCATAAGTTTGTGCAGGGTTTGGGCTATCAGTGGTTTTCTGACAGCAGCTGGTGGAATAGGGCTATTCTGAGCGGCGATTGGGATATCAGTCATAACGCCAATAACGAGTTATTGGAAAAAGAAGCAGAGTTGTTTTTGGAGTTATGGGGACCACAACAAAGCTTCTTCTCTTTTAGTCTGACGGACAGAGATAAAACAGGCCCGCGTCTGAATAACAATTCTCTGGCTATTGATGGCAATACGCGGATCTTTAACGAAAAACGTTTTATTACTTTTGCCGAGTTCAGGCCTTTATCTGCGCTTTATGCCAATGCAGAAATTGAACTGGGTGATGCCATTGATTATCGTAATAACAGGCTGGGGGATTTACTGCAGGTCTCGCCTGAAGTCAGCTGGAATGCCAGTACTCATCTGCAAATTGAAGCTCGTCATACCTACAGATATTTAGAGGCGGACGGTGCTGAAGTCTTTACCGCCAACCTGACCGACTTACGTTTTAGCTATCAGTTTTCCGTGCGTAGTTTGTTGCGCCTGACTTTGATTTACAGCGATATTGAGCAGAATCCGCTGAATAATCCGGGACTTGAACAACAGCTGGAACGCAGCTTGGGTAGTCAACTATTGTATTCCTATAAACTCAATCCACAGACCTTGTTTTTTGCTGGTTACAGTGACAATGCTTATCAGGATGATGAACTGACCAGTTTGGAGCGGGACCAACGCTCTGTCTTTATGAAATTCAGCTATGCCTGGTTGCTTTAACAATTTATGACATTGTTGTAAAAGAAAAAGCTTTACAGCCCAAAGACTTCACTTTTATGCTGGCTTTATAGGGCATAGAGTTGGGTGGTCAGAAGTGGTGCGTTGGAAGCTTGTTTTTAAGATCACCATAGTACTTTGTTGTAGCCACCAGTTGCAGGCTAAATCACAGGATGTGCATTTTCAAAGTAAAATGCCAGCTAATTGGCTGACCACAACACCTGTAACTACTGAAAGTCTTGAGTTGAAATTAATGCGGCTGATTTTGGCGCAAAGCTCTGAACTCACTCCACATTTTCATCAGGTGAATTTCACTAAAGCCAGCGAACTCACCCGTACTCAAGCAGACAGCTGCATGGCCAGCATATTAAAAAATCCAAAACGTCAGGCTGAATTTATTTTCAGCCGACCACTTTCGGCTATTGAAGGTTTAAAACTCTATTTACCCAAGGACAGTAAGCTGCATACCAAACTGCAATCCAAACTGAAGCTATGGGGTGGTCAAGTCCGATTACGTGAGTTGTTGTTGACTGAACCTGACTTTGTAGTGGGGCTGGATCTGGAACGTTCTTATGGTGCAGATTTGGATCTGTTATTAAAAGAAAAGGTGATCAGACGTAGTTTGTATTTTAAGCAAAGCGGTGCTCAGATTGCACAGCTTTGGCCTATGCTGCAGCAACATCGTGTTTCAGCCGTACTGGAATACCCTTTTATGCTGGCCACTACGGATGCAACGCTACTGCAAGGGTACGGAGTTGCCGAAGCTGAGCCTTTGCAGCTGGCTTATTTTGCCTGCAATAAAAGCGAAACTGGCCAGGCTATTATCGATAAACTAAATCAAAGCATCGCAGCTTTGGCCGGCACTCAGGCCTATCTGGATTTACATTTAGAAGCAGTGCCAGCTGAGCGGCGGCAGGAGTTTATACAAAATTACAATAAGTTGATGCTGGGCAAGATAAATTAAACCAGAACTGCCCAACCCGACATAGTTCGCTTTGTGATACAGCGGAATATACCCGTCGTCCTTGAAGCTGCAGCTTCGTTGACTGCGCCCTCTCGCCCCAGTCACATAGGTTAACTATGCTCCTGGGGTCTCACTGGCTTGTCGCCTCGCCGCAACTTCAAGTTACTTGGGTATATAACGGGTCAGGGTAAAGAATTAACCTTTGGCTTTAGCTGCTTTTTTCAGCGCTTTTTTCTTGGCTGCTGTTTTAGGTTTTTTCTGCTTGGTTGGCGCTTTGGCTTCTTTGTGTTTAGGGCGCATACCTTCAATAAAGCGGCGTTTTAACGGCTGCTCTGTATAACGCTCTACTTTGCCAACCACGCCAATATCGTGAGCTTCCACTAATGAAATTGCTGTGCCTTTTTTACCGGCACGGCCGGTACGGCCAATACGGTGCACATAAACATCGGCAGTGCGTGGCATATCGTAGTTAATGACATGAGTGATGTCGTCAATATCCAGACCACGGGCCGCTATGTCGGTTGCCACCAGAATACGCACCTGATTGTTACTGAAACGGGCCAAAGCAGTCTGACGTTTGTCCTGCGCCATTTCACCCTGTAACCAGCAACATTTTAAACCTGCGGCTTCCAGCTGACCTGTTAAGGTGGCTAAACGCTCACGGGTTTTCACAAAGACGATGACTTTGCTGACATCTTCTTGTTTCAGAATATGAATAAGCAGCGCCAGTTTATGATCGGCGTCGTCAGCAGCGTGCATCCACTGCAGGATCTTCGCTTTTTCACGACGTGGTGGTGTGGCTTCAACCAGCACTGGCTCACGTAAAGCACGCTCTGAAAACTTGTTGACGCCATTGCCCTCTAAAGTGGCGGAGAACAACATGGTCTGACGACGACGTTTAGCTTCCAGAATAATGCGGTTCATTTCACCAACAAAACCCATATCCAGCATACGGTCGGCTTCGTCGAGGATCAGTACTTCCACTTCGTCTGCATGGAAACTTTCGTTATCCAGATATTCAATTAAACGACCTGGTGTAGCCACCAGAATATCGTTATTTTTTTCTAAAGTTTCTTTGTGACTGCCGTAGTTGATACCGCCGGTGATTACACCAGCGTGCAGGTCGGTCAGCATAATCAGCTGTTGTACCTGTTCAAAAATCTGATAGGCCAGTTCACGGGTCGGCGTCATGATCAATACACGGGCAAAACCCGGGTCACGGCGCGGAAAATCCAGCAGGTACTGAATAGCTGGCAATAAAAACGCCAGGGTTTTGCCTGTGCCTGTAGGCGCACTGGCCAGTATGTCGCGGCCTTCCAAAGCCACAGGAATAGCCAGTTTCTGAATGCTGGTCGCTTCTTTAAAACCCGCTTTACTCAGGGTTTTTTCTAAGCTCTCATCCAGTTGAAACTCAGCAAAGGTCATTTTTTCCTGTGCAGTGTTAATTTCGCTCACGCTGTTTATACCTTCTGTTTAAATCGTCTGGGATATACCCGTCGTACTTAAAGCCGCAGCTTTGTTAACTTCACGTTTTCGCCCAGTCACATAGGTGCACTATGCTCCTCGGGTCTTAAACGCTTGTTGCCTCTCTGCAACTCCAATTACTTAGGGTATAGGTAATTCTCTACTGACACACAAAACAGCTTCTTATACACTGCCACTCTTTTGACCTTAGTAAGTAAGGACAGTGGTGAGCGGCTTTTGGTGTAAAGAATTTTTTGTTGGCCACGACCGCTGTGCGATGAAAGTCAGCACGGACGCCTTGCTGTTGGGCGCCTGGGCAACTTTACCCAAGGCTGGCACAGCACTGGATATAGGAGCTGGTAGTGGCATTTTGTCTCTGATGCTGGCGCAGCGACTGCAAAAATCTGGGCTGAACCCATTGGTTTATGCAATAGAACTGGACCAGGATGCTGCCTTACAGGCACAGGATAATGTGGCGGCCAGTCGCTGGGCTGCACAAATCCAAGTCATTCAGGCCGATATTCTAACCTATGCGGCGACGGATAACCAACCGGAGCTTGGATTTGAGCTGATTATCAGCAATCCACCCTATTTTCAGCTGAGTTTAGGCGCTTCAGATCCAAAACGGCATCAGGCCCGCCATACCGATACTTTATCTTTTTTTGATTTGACTGTTGTTGCCAAAAAGCTTGCGACAGCTGATGCACATTTTTGTTTAGTGTTGCCTGCTGATGTAGATTTTATCTCTATTGCAGAACAGACTGGCTGGACTTTACAGCGCCGTTGCCTGGTCAAAACCGCTGCGCATAAAGCAGCTAAATTGCAGCTGCTTGATTTTAGTGCCGGTGCCGTAACCAGCCAGGTTGAACAGACAGAACTCTTGATACAACAAAGCCCGGGCCAGTACAGTGATGACTATCGAACCCTTCTGGCCGATTTTTATTTAAGGTTTTAAGTTATGACTTTGTCCTGTCCCTTTAGCCCAAAAGAGTTACGCCAGTTGGTGTTACAGCACCAGGGGTTACTTCAACCAGCGTCCGGCAAAAAAGCTGTGGCAGAGGTTCTGAAGCAAATTAGCTATGTGCAGTTGGATTCTATTTATGTGGTGGAGCGGGCACATCATCATGTGTTGTATAACAGAGTAAAAAACTACCAGCCAAAGCTGTTGGATAAAGCGCTGGAGCAAAAACAAAGTTTTGAATACTGGTCGCACGCCGCTGCATTTTTACCAGCCGAAGATTATCGTTTTAGTTTGCAGCGAAAGCTCTTGCTGCAAAATGGCAACAACCACTGGTTTAACCCAGAGCAGCAACTGATGAATGAAGTGCTGGCCCGTATTGAAGCCGAAGGACCACTAAAGGCGAGTGACTTTGCTGGTGATACTGGAAATTCTGGCCAGAAAAACGGTGCCTGGTGGGACTGGCAACCGGCCAAGCAGGCACTGGAACAGCTGTTTATGCAGGGCAAGCTGATGGTGGCCAAAAGAGATAAATTCCAGAAGGTCTATGATCTGGCGGAACGGGTTTGGCCTGATCATCATCAACACCAGCCACCTACAGATGCTGAGTTTGCTGAATATTTAATTGAGCGTTGCCTGCAAAGTCAGGCGGTAGCGACAGTGCAGCAAATTGGGTATCTGCGTAAAAATATGCAGTTGGTATTAAAGCAGCAGCTAAAACAACAGCTGGAGCAGGGCAGGGTGTTGAGTTTTCTGCTGGATGGAAAGACGTATTACCACAGGCCCCAGTTAGTGCTTACTAACGATCTGCCTCCAAAAGTGCCCAATAAAGTCTGGCTGTTATCGCCTTTTGATAACTTAGTGATCCAGCGCGATCGGCTAAAGCAGCTGTTTAATTTTGATTACCAGATTGAAGTTTATGTACCTGCCGCCAAACGTCAGATAGGTTATTACAGCCTGCCTGTGTTGTATAAAGACCAGTTTATCGGTCAGGTCGATGTCAAAGCAGACAGAGCCAGCAAGACATTATTGTTGCAGCATCTAGTGCTTGATGAGCAGGTAAAACTGACTGACGCATTAAAAGCGGCGCTACTAAAAGCTGTGCTGGACTACGCCAGTTTTAATGGCTGCGAGACCTGGCAACTGGTAAAAACCAGTGCCAGAATTCGCGACTGGCTTGTAAGTTAAAGTTCAATTAAAGCTTGGTTCGGTAGACGTACTGAGCCAGAGGATGTTGTTGCTTGTGTAAGTCTTGCACAAACAGCTGGGCAACTTTTGAAGCGCCTTGCACCGACAAATGGGTGTTGTCGGTTTTGCCATCCGGGAATTTCTGATACAAAGCAGCAGGCACCTGAATAAAATACGGCTGACTGCCATCAGGGCCTAACTCTTGCCATAAATCGCAGCTTTGCTGCTGCAAATCAAAAAAGTCGATCTGAGCCAATGCGGCCTGCTGTTTGGCTTGAGCTGCATAAGCTGCTAAATCCCGCTCTAAAGTTCTTCCTTTAAAATTACGCCTGCAAATCGAGCTGGCAAGCATCGGAATAGCGGCTTTGGCTTTGACCTCGCGGATAAACTGCTGCAGCAACTCCGGGTAACGCGTATTCACCTCTGCGTAACGCTTAGGGTCGTCTTGTTTTTGATCGTTATGACCAAACTGGATCAGCACATAATCACCGGCCTGCAGCTCATCGAGCAGCATTTGCCAGCGACCTTCGTTTAAAAAACGTAAAGTGCTGCGGCCATTGGCCGCTAAATTGACGACTTGTAACTGCGGCAACATAAATTCAGGCAATAACTGACCCCAGCCACGCTCCGGATAAGCCAGGTTGGTTTTATCCGACATAGTGGAATCACCGACCAAATAGAGTTTGGCAGGCATAGGTTGGGGTTTAGCTTTTAACCAGCTGCGGATGGTTTTTAACAACTGTTCTGGTTGCCACTGGCCCTGATAGACCCAGTCTGCATTGATTGTTGATGTGTTTTTGGGCCAGTTATCTTGCAACCAGCTGTAAGTGGCGCCACTGGAATCGCTAAAATAACTACGCTCGCCCCATAAGTTGGCTCTGTCGCGGCTGGGTTCATCCGGATAGGTTTTACGGAATATAGGTTTATCTGCCATCAAAGGTGAATACTGATTATTCTGCAGGTAAAACTGGGCGTCATAATGGCGGCGGCCGAGTAAAAAGCCCTGAATACCGGATAGCTTCGAGTCTGTGACCACTAACTTCGCGTTTTGATCTAATTCACCGTCATGCCAAAGTGACGCTTCAGTCGCCTGACTATAAAACTGGCTTTGTTTAATCCAGGCTGTACCCCGTGGGCAAACATAATCGACATGGCCTTCAAAGTAACAGTTGCTGTGGTAATACATCCCCTTTTTATTCCATAAACTTAAACTGTCGGCGCCACCCGCTATCACGCGGCATTGGTCGGTGATGATACGGCTGGCTTGTTCAAAACCTCGAATAGCAAACTGATGGTCGTGATCGCCATATACAGCGCCGTAGCTGTTAAATACGGTTAAATCCAGCAGCACTATATCCGAGGCTTTGATATTGACCACTGCAGAGCCCCAATCATCAGGCTGCTGTTTTAAATGGTTTTTACGAAGTTCAGCGAATTCAATAGTGGTGCTGGTTTTACCGCTGCCAGCCAAAATGACTTTGTCGCGGCTCAGGTAGAGTTTTTCTTTATAAATACCAGGGCCAATTTCAATCAAAGCCCATTGTTTGGTTGAAGGTAAGGACTCCAGCGCTTGTTGAATGGAGCTAAAAGGCGCGGAGCCATCTAAAGCAACCTGCAAGCGAAGTGGCTGCTCACTGGCGTGCAGGTTCAGGCAAAATAGGCTGAACACAAGTGCACTCAGCCTTATAAACAGGGACCACATTCGTTAATCCTTTAACAACTGTGCCATTTGCACACCAGCCATAATAAAAGGCCCTGTGCCTTTGCTGTCGTTGCGGTAGATAGGCTCACTCATGTAATAGTGATAACTGCCATCCCGACCTGCGCCTAAACCTGCGACCTGCACCATAGTGGTCAGGCTGATGCTGCCATCCGGATGCACCAGTACGAATTCATTGAGCAGGCCTTGCCAGGCTTTTTTACTGATATCCAGATACTGCTGTTTTGGCAAATAGCCTTTATTGATGGCTTTGGCATAAAAGTAGACAAACATGCTGCTGCCACTCGACTCCAGATAATTACCACGCTCGCCGGCTTTATCCATAATCTGATACCAGACACCAGTTTCAGGGTCCTGATACCTGGCTAAATCTGCAGCCAGCTCAGTGATCATATTCAGTAAAGGCTGACGTAATTCGGTGTTATCCGCTGGGATATAATCTAATACATCCACCAGCGCCATACCCAACCAGCCAATAGCACGGCCCCAGAAATAAGCAGAACGGCCTGTGGTTTTATCGGCCCAGTCCATCTGTTTTGACTCATCCCAGGCATGGAAATACAAGCCGGTTTTGTCATCACGTAACTGTTCACGGGTCACCACAAACTCGTGCACCACCTGCTCCAGACTGGCACCTTGCTCAAATAGACTGCTGTAATAAGCTAAAAACGGCATGCCCATATAAACCCCATCCAACCACAGCTGGTTCGGATAAATCTGTTTATGCCAGAAAGCGCCGTTTGAGGTTTTTGGGTGATGTTTTAACTGGTCGCGTAACTTCTGAACTGCTAATTGATATTTGGGTTCTTTGGTCTGTTCAAATACCCTCAGCAGCAGATTGCCGCTGTTAATACTGTCGATATTAAATTTGCTGGCGTCGTAGCTATGAATAGTGCCGTCGGTCGCGACAAAGCTGTCGGCCATTTTGTCGATCACGGCCTGATAAGCAGGGTTAGCAGCATATTTATCTAAGTCATCAAAAGCCTGTATCAATAAACCTGTGGTGTATTCAAAGGCGACAGGGCGGTCACGCTCGGTATCCCAGCCCCCCCAATAATACTGGCCAGCCTGGCGGTTGAGTTCAGAGTTGGCTAATTGCTGACTCCAGTATAAAGCGCGTTCGCTGGTCAGTGCTTGACTGGTTTGTGCTTTGGTTAATTCTGTTTTTAATCGCAGGCGTGGCGTCAGAGTTAAACGTTCCACTTCCTGCTGCAAATACTCAACAAATTGCTGCTCGTTGGTAATACCATTCAGTTCATGTTGCCATGCACCGAGCAGGTAATAGTCCAGATGCTGGCCTGATACATTCATCACTGCAACATGGTTATGTTCGTCTGTGGTTAACTTTTCAAGCTTGCCACGTTTAAATAAAATCGCCATGCCAAGGTTGGCACCATCCAGGCTTTGTTTGCCATAAGTCGCAAGGTAAGTGTAAGTATGACCACTGCTTTCCAATGTGCCGGTCAGCAGTTGAGTGTCAGGGAGTTTTACTATACCAAGCGCCAGATTATCCAGCGGCTGGCTTAAGGTCAGGCGGTTTTGTAATAAACGGCTGCCAGCTGTCATCGACAAATGGGCTTTCACATCCAAAGTTTTACCGGCAATTTGCCAGTTTTTGTAGTCTATGGTCAGGGCCGAATACAAAGGACCATTTTCAATAATAGTGGCTGTATGGCCGTCCAGTTTAGACACTCGCTCTACTTTGCTGCCATCCCAGTAGCCAAAACCACCGGCGCCCACAGCTTTGCCAACTTTGAGCACATCTGTGCCCCATGGCAACATTTCATGATAGGAGCTGTAACCATCCTGGCCTATTTGATCCAGCACAGGCTTGCCGGTTTTATTGCCAAAAATATCAAAGCCATTGCGCCAGTCCAGATAAATACGGTACGCCACTTTATCGGATTCGATACCGGGACCTTCGTAACGGATAAATTCACTGTGATCTGTGTACTGAGCTGGAGGAGTCAGGCTGCTGACATTCTCAAAATGGCCACCGACGTACTTTTTGTCTTGCCACTGGCCGCCGGTTTTTTGCGAAATTTCGGCCTGAGTTTGTTTGGGCAATTCTGCGGCTGTGCCTGCAGTAATTTGTAGTTCTAAGGTTTCGCCAGCACTCAGAGTGGAGCTGATGAGTAAGGTATCCTTTTGACCATCGGCGTTGCGGTCAATCCACTGTGAAGGCAATTGGCCTTTGGTGCTGGTGGCAATAAATGCGGAATTCTGTACTTCAGTTGCTGCCAGACCTAAGTCGGCAGCAGGAATATAAATAGGTTCTTGTGAACGCAAGAAATCAGAGGGGTTATGAATGCTCAATGTAGCAACAGATGATGCTGTAGTTGGCTGAACACTTTGTTGTTCAGTTGGTTCTGGCGCTGGAGCTGGTTTACTGCAAGCGGCTAAAAAACTTAAGGTGAGGCTGGAGATCAGCAATGGGCGTTTAAACATCGAAGTCACGGCTATTACCTGTTGATAAATAAAAACAAAATCGTGACCTGCGATAACAAATAACAGGTCACGCCAAAGCCGCCATCCATGGCTAAGCAATGAGGGAGATTAAAACTTGTATTGCGCGCCGATATAATACTGACGACCAGTTTCATGGTAATAAGTCAGGCGGTTACCGGCTGAATCTACCCATTGGTCATCCACTTCGTCGGTCAGGTTCAGTGCTTCAAAACTGATTTTCCAATTGTCGTTTAACGCGTAGGAAACCGATGCATCCACGTTAGTGGTGGCGTTGGTGCCTTCCATATCGTTGTTATCACGGCCCACTGCTGTGGTCAGGTATTTACCACGTTTCGCCATAGAGACACGAGCGTTTAAGGCTTCATGTTCGTAGTAAATAGTGGCGGCAGAGGTATTTTTTGACAGACCGTTTAAGTCCCGGGTTGCTTGTACTTCACCCGCTGCATTGACATAGTCCATTTGGGCATCGACATAAGTGTAGTTACCGATAAAACCAAATCTGTTCCAGAATTCAGGCAAGAAGGTGAAAGGCAACTGATAGCTGACTTCCATACCTTTTAAATCACCACCAGGGCCATTCAACGGCGTAGTCACCTGCCAATCCACGTTTTCATTACAGTCGGCGTTGTAACCAGGACCAGCTGTACAGGCGTCAATTGCCGCCTGAATGGGTAAGCCAGTTGCGGTAAAGGCTTTGGTTTCACGTAAGGTTTGTACATGGCTGTCGATATCTTTGAAGAAAAACGCCACACCTAACATGGATTCGTCAGAGAAATAGAATTCAAAACCTAAATCGTAGGTCTGAGCTTTAGTCGGCTCCAGTTGAGGGTTGCCACCAGAAACAGCGCGGCTGCCGCCAGAAACAGAAACTGATACATCAGGACGAATCGCACCTAAACCAGCGCGTGCCATCACTTCTGCTGCACCAAAACGTACTATCACATCTTCCCATGGCTCCAATGCCAGATTGATTGACGGTAATAATTCGTTGTAGTCATGCTCAGCAGTAATTTGAGTTGGAGTACTGGCGAAAGTAGCCCAGGCCGTAGATGTTTGGTCTGACTTCACGTGCCGCACACCGACGTTACCGCGCAGTGGCATATCCGCAACATCAGTATCAAAACCCAGTTGCAGATAAGCACCTAAAGTTTCTTCATTAGCGGAGTAGTTGTCAGGACGACGATTGTCTGCACTGACGGCAAATTCGCCTGTGTTGCTATAAATATCATACTGGGCATCAATGGCCGCAAAATCAGGAACTAACCAGACAGGCTGGCTGCCTAAACCTGAATTGTGTTGCATCAGCAGGTCAGGAGTGTAAACAATACCAGCGCCGTTTTCAGACTTGCGACGGGCTTCGTAGGTTTCAAAGCTAAAGTCTTTATAATGCAAACCCGCTTTTAACGTCATATTGTCGCTTAGCAGGTAGGTAAAATTCAGTTCCGCTGTATCAAAGGTGTTTTCTGCTCCCAATGGACGTAAACGCACGCTGTTGGAGGTCCAGCCATTTGGATCAAATACACCAGCGCCGTAGGTCAGAGCAGGGTTTTCTCTGTTGCCACCGCGATAATCATAAGCAAATTCAACACCACGCTTTTCTGCCACTAAAGTAGTCTGCACCGGGTTATCAAACTCTGATTTGGCGGTACCAATCATGGCATCCATACTCAGATCATCAGTCAGATGCTGCTTTAACGACAGGTTGTATTGCAAGAATTCTGTGCTGAGTTCGTCAAAGCGGTTTTCGGCACGAATAGTGGCATTTTCAAAACTGCCATAGGTCATGGTGTTGGTATCATCGATAAAATAATCAACGACATTCATCACGCCTGTATTACCTGAGGCTGCAGTTGCACTGGTCGGTCTGTTTGCACCGGCATTTAAAATGCCCTGCAAAAAGACTTCATTACGACTGGCATCCGTTTTGGCGTATAAGATATCTAAATCAATTTTTGTATCTTCAGTTGGTCTGAACTGGAAAGATGAACTTAAACCTAATCGATCCATATCGTGAGTGTAAGAGTCGTAACGTGGTAAACGTGGGCGGAATGCATTGTTTATTTCGTCCAGTTCAGGCGCAGCGTTGTCACCCTGATAAGAGCCAAAATCGTTGACGTTATTCCAGCGCACTGTACTGGCGCCTTGATCTTTAAGCTGACGTTCTGAATAAGAGGCTGAAAATAAAGCGCCAATTTTACCGTCGGCAAAAATATTGCTGACTAAAAATGAGGTTTTAGGATCAGACTTTTCAGATAAATCGTTGTAACCCATCTGGCCTGAAGCTGCGAATGTAAAGCCATCATAATCAAAAGGCTGGGCTGCTTTTAAGTCGACAGTGGCGCCTAATGAACCTTCTTCCACATCAGCTGATGCGGTTTTACGCACAGTTAAAGAACTGAATAAGTCAGAAGAGAAAGTATTGAAGTCAAAACCACGGCCGCGGTTTGCGCCACCTATTTGGTCAGTACCACCGCTGGTCGATACCGCTTCCATACCGTTGATACGAACACGGGTAAATTCAGGGCCTAAACCCCGCACTGAAATCTGACGGCCTTCACCTGCGGCACGTGAAATGGCAATACCAGGAATACGTTGTAACGATTCTGCCAGGTTTAAATCCGGGAAGTCGGCAATATCTTCCGCCAGAATAGCGTCGATCGCGCCATCGGATTGGCGTTTTTGATTTAAAGCATTAGATAACGAATCGCGGAAACTACCTTTCACTTCGATCACTTCAATTTTTTCGTCCAGCTTTTTCGTTTCGGTAGTTTCTTGTGCTGATACAGAAAATAGTGAAGTACAACCTGCGATAGCTAAAGCTAGCGCAACTTTATTCGGGTGAAATGGCGTGTTGGATTTTGCCATGATATCTACCTCGTCCTGTCTGGTTCAAAGCGTTCAGCTAGTACATGCCAGCTGTATTTTTAATAATGGAAGACGCTTTGTGCGACTCCCTGTTGATTTTGTCTACCGGTGGCAAAAAATGCTTGCAATTTTGTGCCACCGATGGCAAAAAGCTAACACCAAGCTTAGATTACTGTCAAACGTCGCACAAAAAAAAATCAGTCATGTCTCAGGGTTTTATTTGGTGTTGATGGTTAACTTGTTGTTTTGTATTGATAATGTTGCACATTTGGCCGCCAGATAAAATAGGTTTTGTTCCAGATGTGAAATTAATTCTGATTGGGCTGAACTTCACAGCTGTTTTGAGCATTAAATGTATCGTGAATGTGCTCTGATGTCGTAAGAGTAAGCTGCAGTGAATCAGGCAAAAAAGGAGTCAAAAAATGTCGGCTTTATTTTCGTTAAAAGGGCAAAGGGCATTAGTCACTGGTGCCAGCCGTGGTTTAGGTAAAGCCATTGCGCAGGCGCTGGCACAAGCCGGAGCTTCAGTGATCTGCTGCAGCTCTCAGTTAGATGGCGCCAGCAAAACTGCAGCTGAAATTGAGGCGCAAGGTGGTCAGGCTTATGCCTTGGCTGCTGACTTATCTGATTTAGACCAGGTGCGTTCTTTAGCTCAAAGTGCTTTGGCATTGGGCGACGTGCATATTCTGGTCAATTGCGGCGGCACTATTTTCCGTGCGCCTGCAGTGGATTATCCAATGCAAGAGTGGCAAAACGTAATGCGGGTGAATCTGGATTCAGCATTTTTATTAAGCCAGTTGCTCGGAGCTGAAATGCTTAAACGGCGTCAGGGCAAAATTATCAATATTGCATCTATGTTGTCCTACAGCGGTGGTATTACCGTGCCAGCTTATACCGCAAGCAAACATGCTATCACTGGTTTAACCAAAGCTTTGGCTAATGAATGGGCTGCTTCCGGCTTAAATATCAATGCGATAGCCCCTGGTTATTTCCGTACAGACAATACCTTTGCTTTGCAGCAGGACCAGGCTCGTAATCAGGCTATTCTGGCGCGGATCCCGTCAGGTCGCTGGGGAGAACCGGAAGATTTAGCAGGCGCAGCTGTGTTTTTGGCAAGCAGCGCCAGTAATTATGTCAATGGCCATGTGTTGGCCGTAGATGGAGGCTGGCTGGCCCGTTAAGGCTAATTTATGCCAGTGAACTCAGGAGAATAAAATGAATGTAATTTTTGAAAACCGTTTTGCCACAGCACCGTTGGATGTCAAACACTACGACACCGAAAAGCTGCGGCAGAACTTTCTGATCGACAACCTGATGCAGGCCGATCAGTTGGTGCTGTGTTACACCCACTATGAACGTTTGATTGTTGGCAGTGCCGTACCAGTGAAAGCGCCAGTTGTATTACAAACAGTCGATGCGCTCAAGGCTGAGTTTTTTCTGCAGCGTCGTGAACTGGGTGTGATCAATGTCGGTGGCACGGGTTTCGTTGAAGTGGATGGCAACAAATACGAGCTGGCGAACAAAGAAGCGCTGTACGTCGGTATGGGCTGTAAAAACGTCAGCTTTCATAGCTTAAACGCGCAGGAACCTGCGAAGTTTTATTTAAATTCTACTCCTGCTCATCACGCTTATCCGGTTCAACATGTGCGGATGAATGATTGTAAAAAGCTGGAGATGGGCGCTTTAGCCACCAGCAATGAGCGCATTATTTACCAGTTGATGATTAAAGAAGTAGTGCAAACCTGTCAGTTACAAATGGGCTTAACGGTACTGAGTCAGGGCAGTGTTTGGAACACCATGCCAGCGCATCAGCATGACAGGCGGATGGAAGCGTATTTCTATTTTGATCTGACACCAGGTCAGGCTGTGTGTCACTTTATGGGCGAACCCAGGGAAACCCGCCATTTGTGGATGGGCAATGAGCAGGCGGTGGTGTCTCCGCCATGGTCCATTCACAGTGGTGTAGGCACTGGCAGTTATGCTTTTATCTGGGGTATGGCTGGTGAAAATCTGGATTATCACGACATGGATAAATTTGGCCCTGATCAATTGAGATAAAGGGCACGGAGCTCTGGGGAGAGATCCGTTTAATAACAGTTTAGTAAAACAGGGCGTAATTGCTGCAACAGACAGTAGCCCTTCGACAGCGCCAGCCGTACGAGCGCTGATTCATAATAAAGAGACATCCCCTAAGTAATTGGAGTTGCAGTGAGGCGACGAGTGCTTGAGTCCCCATGAACATAGTAGCCCTATGTGATTGGGGCGAGAGAACTTCGTCAACAAAGCTGCGGTTTCAAGTACGACGGGGAAAGCAACAGGTAGGTTAGACGATGAAATCTTTTTCACTGCGCGGCGTGCTGCTGTGCTGCGGTTTAGCGACTCTGCTATTCACCACAGGCTGTCAGCGCCAGCAAGATCAGATCACCTTACGTATGGGCCATTCGTTGGATCAGGAGCATGTGGTTCACAAAGCTATGGTCTATATGGCAGAACGGCTGGAGCATTATTCCAAAGGCCAGATGCATATTCAGATTTACAGTGGTGGTCAGCTTGGCTCAGAGCGCGAACTGATTGAACTGCTGCAAATTGGCAGTCTGGCTTTAACCAAAGTGTCCGCCAGTCCGCTGGAAGGTTTTGTGCCTAAGATGCAGGTGTTTAGTGTGCCATATGTGTTCAGAGACAGTGCACATTTATGGGCTGTCTTAAACGGTGCTATAGGCCAGGATTTACTCAACTCGATGCACAATGCCCGTTTACATGGTTTAGGTTATTACGATGCGGGCAGTCGCAGTTTTTACACCACAAACAAAGCCATACGTCAGCCTGCTGATTTAAAAGGGTTAAAGTTTCGGGTACCTAACAGCCAGACTTCAGTGCAGATGGTACAAACCTTAGGTGGTGCGGCCACTCCGGTCGATTGGGGCGAACTCTACACTGCTCTGCAGCAAGGCGTGGTGGATGGTGCAGAAAATAACCCGCCAAGTTTCTATTTATCCCGTCATTACGAACTGTCCAAATACTACAGTCTGGACGAACACACCGCTGTGCCGGACGTAATTTTGATGAGTTTACCTGTCTGGAAAAGCCTGACGACAGAGCAGCAGGGTTGGCTGGAACTGGCGATGAAAGACTCGGTACGTTTCCAACGCGATTTATGGCAAAAAGCCAGTGACGATGCGCTTGCCAAAGTAAAAGCTGCAGGCGTTGAAGTGATTTATCCGGATAAAGCCGCTTTTGCTGCTGCTGTTCAACCACTGCATCAATCTCTGCAGGGCACTGAAGTAGGCGATCTGATGGCCGAAATTGCTTTGATTCAGGCTGAAACAGCGGAGGTGTCCAATGACTAAATTAGTGCTGTTCGTCGATTGGGTGTTGAAGCGCAGCCTTATGCTGCTGATGGCAGCCATAGTGCTGGTGGTGTGCTGGCAGGTGTTATCACGTTTTGTGCTGACTAATCCAAGTTCAATGACTGAAGAAATCGCCCGTTGTTTATTACTCTGGATTGCGATGTTAGGCGCAGCTTATGCCTATCGCACCGGCCAGCATTTAGGCTTGGATATAGTGACCAGCCGTATGCCAGCTGTATGGCAATACCGTATTGCTTTTGTGCTGACTGCCGCTGTGGTGGTGTTTTCTTCCATAGTGATGGTCTGGGGCGGTGGTGAACTGGTGTGGCTCACCTTCGAGCTGAATCAAATGTCCGCAGCTTTAGGTATTCGTATGGCTTATATCTATCTGGTCTTGCCTTTAGCCGGTGTGTTGATCGCTTTTTATGGTCTGTGTCAGCTGCGCTGTCTGGCGGCAAAAATTCAATTAGTCCCGGCAGAGGAGTCTGAATAATGGAATGGTCTGCACTTATTTTAATTACTGTATTTTTTGTGTTGTTATTACTGAACGTGCCTATTTCCTTTTGTATTGGTTTAGCCACTTTGTGCACCATGTTGCTGTCGATGGATCTATTGCCTGCAGTAACGACGTTGGCGCAGCGTATGGCGGGTGGCTTAAATAGCTTTGCCTTGTTGGCTATTCCGTTTTTTGTGCTGTCAGGACTTCTGATGGGGCGGGGCGGTATTGCCAAACGTTTAATTGAAGCTGCTATGGCTCTGGTAGGAAGTTTGCCAGGTGGTTTGGCGCTGGTGAATGTGCTGTCTTGTATGTTATTTGGCGCCATTTCGGGTTCTGCGGTCGCAGCTACTTCTGCCATTGGCAGTTTTATGGTGCCGGAAATGAAAAAACAAGGTTATGACGTTAACTACAGCGCTGCGGTAACAGCGGCGGCAGCGACCACTGGTATGCTGATCCCACCCAGTAATATTATGATTGTCTACGCTATCGCCAGTGGTGGAGTATCTATTGCGGCCTTGTTTGTTGCAGGTTATTTACCGGGCATTTTGTTAGGTATTGGATTGATGGTGGTTTGTGCCGGTTACGCCAAAATGAAAGGTTATCCACTGGCCGCCCGCCTGCCGTTGTCTTTAACTTTCAAAAAAATGGCGGCAGCTATTCCAAGCCTGTTGATGATAGTTCTGGTGATAGGCGGCATTATCAGTGGTGCTTTTACAGCGACAGAAGCTGGTGCTATTGCAGTGGTGTACTCCTTTATTCTGGCGGTTTGTGTCTATCGCGAAGTTAAAGTGAAAGAACTGCCTGCCATTTTGCTGAAATCCGCAGAAACCACAGCCATAGTGATGGCTTTAATTGCCACTTCTGCTGCAATGTCCTGGATTTTATCTTACGAAAACATCCCACAAACTGTCAGTCAGGGACTGTTGACCTTAAGTGAAAACCCGCTGCTGATTTTGTTATTGATCAACATTATTTTGCTGATCGTAGGTGCTTTTATGGATATGACGCCTGCAGTGCTGATTTTCACCCCTATCTTCCTGCCTGTTGCTGTTGAACTGGGAATGAGCCCTTTGCATTTTGGTATCATGATGATTCTGAACCTGTCTATTGGTTTAGTGTCACCTCCAGTCGGTAGTGTATTGTTTGTCGCCTGTGCTGTAGCCAAAACCAAGCTGGAGTCTTTAATTAAGCCGCTGTTGCCTATGTATGCAGCTATGGTGGTGGTGTTATTGCTGGTGACTTATGTGCCTGCTATCAGTGAGTTTTTGCCTAACTTGTTTGGGCTCTAGGAGCTGCCATGACCAGTTATTTAATTCCGAACCTGGCCAATGCTTGTCGCATGATGGAGTTAGTTGCTGCCTCAGGTTCAGGTTTAACTTTATCCCAGCTTGAGCAGCAACTACAGGTACCCAGAACCAGCGCTTTTCGTATTTTACAAACCCTTTGTCAGCAACAAATGCTGTACAAAGAAGGCAAAAAGTATCGGGTGGGCAGCAGTTTATACAAGATGGGGCTGGATCTATTACAGCACCATCATTTACATCAACTGGCTGTGCCTGTACTGCATAAGCTAACGATAAGCAGCGGCCTCACCAGTCATCTGGCATTGCCCAGGCCAGATGGCGCTTTAATTGCTGAAGTCTGTGATAGTCCTAATCCGAGTCATCTGGCTGCACGGCCTGGTTTTTTAGCTGACTTGCACTGTTCTGCTGGCGGTAAGGTGTTTTTGGCTTTCAACTACTTTGATCAACTGGCTACTTTGCCTGGTTTGCAGCAAATGCCAGCGAGGACACCACAAAGCATTACCGATCTGGCTTGCTTGCGGGTAGAATTGCAGAGTGTTTTAGGCCGGGGTTATGCACTGGACGATCAGGAATATCAGGCCAATGTACGTTGTATTGCAGTGCCTATACGTAATGCGCAGGGCATAGTGGTGGCTTCTGTTGGAGTCACAGGTTTGACTAGTATTTTATGCAAACAACGTTTACCTGAATTGGTTGCTGCCGTAAAACAAGCTGCTATTGAAATCAGTCTGGCATGCTACAGACCTGCTTTGCTGGCTAACGATAAATAATAGGAAAAGTGGATGATACAAAAAAGTTCGACCATTAATGATGTCGCCCGTCTGGCTGGTGTGTCGAAACGCACTGTGTCGCGGGTGATCAATGGCTCTTTGAGTGTGGGTGACAGCACCAGAGTCCGGGTTGAAAAAATCATCGCTGAACTGAATTATTCGCCAAACACTCAAGCCCGTGGTTTGGCTTCGAGTCGTTCTTATCTGTTAGGACTGATTTACGATAACCCGGATGCGTTGTACTTAGATGACGTACAACGTGGGGTGCTGGAGATATGCTCCACCCTGGGTTATGAGTTGGTGGTGCACCCTTGTCGTTATCGCAGTGAAACCCTGGTGCAGGACTGTCTGAACTTTATCAACAGATCCAAGCTGGATGGTGTGATAGTGCTACCTCCTGTGTCTGAATTGGAGTCTTTGGCTGAAGCACTGAAAAATGCCGGACGGCCTTATGTGCGATTGACCTCTGTCGCTATTGATGAACCTCAACATATAGTGGTGTCGGATGATCGATCGGCAGCCGCAGAAATGGCTCGTTATTTTGCACAGTTAGGTCATCAGGACATTGCTTTTATCAGCGGTCCACAACGCTATAAATCATCCACAGAGCGGATGGAGGGATTTAAATTAGGTTTATCGGCCTACGGTATTACTCTTAAAGCTGAGCGCATTATGGAAGGTAATAATACCTACGAAACCGGCATTGAATGCGCCCGTAGCCTTTTGAGCCAAACACCTTTGCCTACAGCAATTTTTGCCAACAACGATCAGATGGCAGCTGGTGTGCTAAAAGTAGCGCATCAAATGGGCATTGCCATTCCAGATCAGTTGTCTGTTGCTGGTTTTGATGACAACTTACTGGCATCCAGAGTCATACCTGCTTTAACTACTATTCGTCGTCCTGTTCGACAAATGGCGCAGCTGGCGACCACTAAGATGATTATGGTGATTGAGCAAAATGATAAAGCTGCACAACAAGTTGCAGCAAAAGTGGCTCCAACTCTGGTGGTGCGCGAGTCTACTGCTCAGGCCACTAAAGCGGCGGCATCCTAGCGTCACAGCGTATTTTAGTTTTCCCGGTTTCAAAAATAGAGTATGGTGGTGTTATTAGAAAAAATGAAACCATCTGCTGACTGGGATGGCGCTGATGTTAATTTTTATCAAATCTATCAAATCATCTGGCAAAAAAAGTAGCGGGGTCGTGTTCGCGCTGCTTTTACTGCAGTTATTTTTAGCCTTTCCTTTTTCTGCTTCTGCTGCCACAGCAGTCCTGACTGATTACTTCCGTGAAAGCTGGAGTACTCGTCAGGGGCTACCTCATAACACCATAAACAGCATTAGCCAGACTCCGGATGGTTACCTTTGGTTTGCAACCTGGGAAGGTGTGGCCCGCTACAATGGTCGCGAATTTAAAGTCTTTGGCCGTGAACAACAAACAGGCTTACCGGATTCCGGCATCAGAGCTTTGCATTTGGATCCCAAAGGCCGTTTGTTATTAGGTGGCTCCCGTGGTGGTATGGCGCTGTTGCAGGATCAACAATGGCGGCCTGTCGATCCTGTGTCTTCATTAGTCAATGAAGTACGGGGTGACGCCAAGGGGCAGCTTTGGGTGGGCACTGAAGGGGGCGGTTTATTCTGTTTGCAAACAGACGGTTCCCGTCAGCAATGGACCCGGCATCATGGCTTACCCAGCAACACTATCTATAGTCTGTTACATGATAAGCAAGGTGGGCTTTGGGTAGGAACAGCTGAAGGTTTGGCCTACTTGCATGATGGCAAATTAACTAAGGTAGCAAACAGCCCTAAATCACCTGTTTTTGCTTTAACTTTTTACAAAAATCAGTTGTATATGGCCACGGAGCGTGGCTTGTTTCAGCAGCAAGGTGAAGGCTTTGTTTTAGTACAGCCTGAACTGCAGCACACAGCTATTTCCAGATTATTGGTCGATCACCATGGTGATTTATGGATAGGCACTGTTGAGGAGGGCATTTTTCGCTTAAGTAATTACGGCTTAGAACAGCTAACCGCTAAACAGGGTATGCCGAACAACAGAGTACTCACCATTTATGAAGACAACGAGCACAGCATTTGGCTTGGCACCAATGGTGGTTTATTCCGTTTGCGTGATGCTCCTTTTGCGACTTTAAGCACAGAGCAGGGTCTGCCTGACAACTTTGTCCGTACTGTATTGCAACATTCAGATGGCAGTATCTGGATTGGTACAGCGCGCGGCGTGGCGCGTTACCTGAATGGGAAGCTGCTGACAGAGCAAAACCTGCTGCCAGAACAATCAGTGTTGAGCCTGGCCGAAACCGCAACAGGTGATGTGCTGGTTGGCACTTACTCTTCCGGAGTCTTTCAATACAGCGAGGGTAAGCTGACAAAACTGCTGGACCGCAGTTCAGGTTTATTATCCAACGAAGTTCGGGCTATTTTGCCTTTGCAGGATGGTTCTATCTGGCTGGGTACAGCACAAGGCCTGAATCATTATCAGGCTCAGCAGATGCAGAGTTACACCACAAGGGAAGGCTTAACGGCTGACTTCGTGGTGGCTTTGCATAAGATTGGTGATGTGCTCTGGATAGGCACAGGCACAGGTGTAACCCGTCTTGTGAACGGCAAGTTTGAGCCTTTGCCGTTGTCGCAGCTCGATCAAACTGAATATGCCTTTGATTTTTTCGAACAAGCTGAACAAAAGCTGCTGTGGTTGGCTACAGATCGTGGTTTAGTGCGTTATCGGTTAGATACGGCTGAGTTGTCTCTGATCGGCCGTAAGGCAGGTATTCCTTTTGATAAAATTTTTCAGGTGCAGGCCGATTTACATGGCAATCTTTGGCTGAGCAGTAACAGGGGCATTTTACGCATCAGTCAGCAAGATGCGAATGCAGTGGCTGATGGCACTGCAACCAGTATTGCTTATGAGCTCTATGGCGAAAGCGACGGTATGCTCAGTGCTCAGGCTAATGGCGGTTCAAACCCTGCCGCTATATTGGCCCAGGATGGTGCTTTATGGTTCGCTACAGCATCCGGTGTCAGCAGAGTTCAGCCTGATCGTTTGGCTGTGTTTGCGGAAGCAACACCTCCTGTGGTGTTAGAAGAACTGCTGGTGAATGGTGTAGCGCAAAAAATCGATGACAGTATTGAATTACCGCCAGACAGCGACAGGGTGGAATTACATTTTGCAGGTTTAGGTTATGTGATGCCTGGCCGTATCCAGTACCGCAGTCAACTGATTGGTTTTGATGCGAACTGGCTGGACAGAGGCCAACAGAACTTTGCCGAATATACCAATCTGGCGCCGGGCCGTTATGAATTTCAGGTGCAGGCAGCAAATCCCGGCGGAAAATGGAGTGAAACAGCCCGCATCGAACTGATTAAACAGCCGTATTGGTGGCAAACCCGCAACTTTCAGTGGTTAAGCGCTTTATCTTCGATAGCTCTGTTGTTGTTATTGGTGTACTGGCGTATGTCCAGCTTGCGCCATTCAGAGCAGCGTTTAAAGCGTCAGGTGGCGGAAAAAACCGCAGAGCTGCAACAAAAAGCCAATAGCCTGCAAGCGGCAGATGAAGAGAAATCCGCTTTGTTGGCTCAGTTACATCAGCAGACTTTAGCCCTGGAATTACAAGCCAGGCAGGATGGTTTAACTGGCCTTGCTAATCGCCGCGCTTTTGATGAGGTGTTAAGTAAAGAATTTATGCGTTCACAACGTTTAAAGCAGTCTATGGCTTTGGCTTTTATAGATATAGACCATTTTAAAAAGATCAACGATACCTGGTCGCATAATGCCGGTGATTTGGCATTGGTGGCTATAGCTGAAAAAATCCGTCAGCATTCCCGCTCAGTCGATTGTGCCGCCCGTTGGGGTGGCGAAGAGTTTGCCTTATTAATGCCCTCTACCAGCCTGGAACAAGCGCAGTTGGTTTGCGAACGCCTGCGCGAGGAGATCATGTTATTAGACTGGCTGGATATTGCAGATGGGATATGCATTACCGTCAGTATTGGTATTGCGATCAGTGATGAATTAAATGACGCCAAACAACTGCTGTTTTTAGCGGATCAGGCTTTGTATCAGGCCAAACAACAAGGTCGCAACAGAGTCTGCGCTGCCTGATCTTTAGACGGATTCGCTGCATTTTAATTTCAATAATGGAATCTTCTTTCCGAACTTCTCTGACCAGTTGCTATCGGTGGCAAAATTTTATGTCAATCTATTGCTACCGGTGGCAAATGCGTTATTATGCTGTTTAAACAGGCATAAAGCAGACGAGTTCCAATGGCTTTGTGCAGATAAAACAAAGATGGAATAATGGATGCTACTACCTGATCTGAAAAAACGTTTTTTACTCAAAGCTGGTATCGCTACTGCAGCGTTGCAGCCTTTGCTTAGTTTTCAGGTCACGGCAGCGGCCGCCAAAGTTGTAGATCCAATCTGGACTGTTGCAGACCACATACTAAGGGATTTAAAACTTACTTCTTTTCCAGACCGTGATTTTGTCATCACAGCCTTTGGTGCTGAAAAAAATCAACGCTGTGATGCTGCGATAACCAAAGCCATAGCGGCTTGTCACGACGCCGGTGGTGGCCGGGTGGTTGTGCCTGAAGGTGTCTGGTCTACTGGTTCTGTGCATTTAAAATCCAACGTCAATTTGCATCTGCAAAAAAACGCTGTTTTATCTTTTGTCACCGATCCACAGGCATATTTACCTCTTGTATTCACCCGCTGGGAAGGGGTGGAGCTGATGGGCTTTTCGCCATTAATTTACGCGTATCAGCAGCAGAATATTGCGATAACAGGTGAAGGTATTCTGGAAGGTAATGCCAGTGGCGACAATTGGTGGCCCTGGAAAGGGGTATGGAAACATACGCCCTGGAAACTTGACCCTGCAACTGATCAAAAGCCTGGCCGTGATCAGCTGTTTGCTATGGCGGAAGCTGGTGTGCCGGTCGAAAAACGCATTCTGGACAATAACAGATTAAGGCCACCTTTTATTCAGCCATACCAGTGCGAGCGAGTGTTGATTGAAGGCGTGACTATCCGTAATTCGCCGTTTTGGCTGATTAATCCTGTGCTTTGTAAAGACGTAGTGATACGTGGAGTGAATTGTGTCAGTCATGGTCCAAATTCCGATGGCTGCGACCCTGAATCCTGTCAGCGGGTACTGATTGAACATTGCCTGTTTGATACAGGGGATGACTGCATCGCGTTAAAGTCTGGCCGCAATGCGGATGGTCGCCGTTTGGCTACTCCGGTTCAGCAAGTGGTGATCCAGGATTGCCTGATGAAATCCGGTCATGGTGGTGTAGTGATCGGCAGTGAAATCTCAGGCGGTGCCAGGCAAATATTTGCCCGCCGTTGTCGTATGAGCAGCCCTGATCTGGAACGGGGTTTACGTATTAAAACCAATTCAGTGCGAGGCGGTTTAATTGAGCAAGTTGCAGTCGATGATATTGAGATTGGTGAAGTAAAAGACGCTATTGTTATTAACTTCTACTACGAAGAAGGGGATGCAGGTCAATTTTTACCTCAAGTCAAAGATCTGAGTATCAGTAACTTTAGAGTAAAAAAGGCCCAACGTGCTTTTGAAATTCGTGGTTTACCCCGAGCCGGTATCAGCGGTATCCGGATGACGGATGTCAGCTTTGGCCAAGCGAGCTTAGGTGTATTGGAACATACCAGTGATTTTAAACTGGAAAATGTCAGCCTGAATGGGAAAGCACTCACTACGGCTCAGCTCAAACAAAGCGGTTAGTATTTTTTTAACTTAATTTTGCCACCGATAGACAAGCTATGTAGCAGGTTGAAAATGACAGAACAAACAAAAGGTTGTAGCCCATATATTGCCGACCCTTCAGCTATTCAGCTGAGCCTGTTGCAGGTGCATCCACGCGATAATGTACTGGTGGTATTGCAACCTTTGTCTGCAGGCCAGCCATTAATTGAACCCTGGCAAGAGGTGCAGGCCAAAGAGGATATTCAGCCAGGCCATAAAGTGGCGTTGAAGCTGATTAAAAAAGGCGAAGCTGTGATCAAATATGGTTACGCCATAGGAGTCGCAAAGGACGATATTCCCTCTGGTAGCTGGGTGCATTCACATAATCTGAAAACCTTATTGTCTGATCAGATTGAATACCAGTATCAGGGCTGCAAGGCTGATGATTTAGCTTTCCCAACCGAATTACCCACACATTTTATGGGTTATCGCCGTGCCAATGGCAGAGTAGGTACCCGCAACGAGTTATGGATTGTAAATACAGTAGGCTGTGTCAATCGTGCTGCAATGAAAATAGCCGAAAAAGCCAATCAACAATTTGCCGGTTTAACAGATGGTGTCTTTGCGTACACTCATCCATTTGGTTGTTCTCAGTTAGGTGATGATTTAAACCATACCCGCGCTGTATTGGCTGGCCTGATGCAAAACCCGAATGCAGGTGCTGTGCTGGTGCTGGGTTTAGGCTGCGAAAACAATCAACTGGCGGCTTTACTTAAAGCCTGCCCTGAACTGGATCAAAGCCGTTTACGCTCTTTTAATGCCCAGCAAGTGGAAGACGAACTAGAACAAGGCCTCGAGGCTGCAGCAGAACTTATTCAACAGATGCAGCAGGACCAACGTACAGCCTGTCCTGTATCCGATTTAGTGGTCGGTATGAAATGTGGTGGCTCCGACGGCTTAAGTGGGTTAACGGCAAATCCCCTGGTGGGCCGTATTGCCGATTTAGTCTGTGCTGCAGGCGGCAAAGTAGTGCTGACCGAAACTCCGGAGATGTTTGGTGCCGAACAAGTGTTGATGAGCCGTGCTATCAACGAAACCGTGTTTTCCGACATAGTCACTTTGGTCAACGACTTTAAACAGTACTTTATCGATAACAAACAGCCTGTTTACGAAAACCCAAGCCCGGGTAATAAAGCCGGTGGTTTAACTACATTGGAAGAGAAATCCTTAGGCGCCATTCAAAAAGGCGGCTCTGCCAAAGTGACACAAGTGATCCCTTATGGCGCTTTAGTGCAGCAACAAGGCTTAACTTTGTTGCAAGGTCCTGGCAACGACGCTGTGTCATCTACAGCTTTAGCTGCCAGTGGCGCGACCATGCTGCTGTTTACCACGGGTCGTGGCACACCGCTGGGTTTCCCTGTGCCTACGGTTAAAATTTCGTCCAACAGCGATTTAGCCAAACGTAAACCCCAATGGATAGATTTTGATGCCGGCGCTTTGTTGCAACAAGGCCAGAATGCTAAGGATTTTTCCTACCAGTTTTTCCGCTACCTGATCGATATCGCCTCAGGCAAGCAGACCCAAAACGAATTATCAGACAACAAAGAAATAGCCATTTGGAAAAATGGCGTGACCCTGTAAGGAATTTATATGGCCAACTTTAAACCTTTAGTACTTGATCAAGACAGATTATTTCCGGCCGATCCAACAGTTCGCGCCATAGCCAGACGTTTGTATGCCGGCATTAAAGACTTACCTATTGTCAGCCCGCACGGTCATACCGACCCAAGCTGGTTTGCCAGCAATGCCAATTTTGATAATGCCACCAGCTTACTGCTGCTGCCGGATCATTATGTGTTCCGCATGCTGTACAGTCAGGGGATTTCACTGGAATCTTTAGGGATCCGCACTAAAGACGGCACACCGGTTGAAACGGATTACCGCAAAATTTTCCACACTTTTGCCAAAAATTATCACTTGTTCCGTGGCACGCCTTCACGCATTTGGCTCGACAGTGTATTTCATGATGTCTTTGGTTTAGAGCATGCATTAAGTTCAGATACCGCTGATTTGTATTACGACAGCATCAACGAGCAGTTGGTCAAACCTGAATTTAAGCCCCGTGCTTTGCTGGATAAATTTAATATCGAACTGATTGCGACGACCGAAGGCGCAGTGAATTCGTTAAAACACCATGCAGCTTTAAAAGGCACAGGTTATGAAAAACGGGTGATCACCACCTTTAGACCAGACGATGTGATAGACGCCGATCGGGCTGATTTTCTTGCCAATATCAAAAAACTGGCAGAGCAAACAGGTCAGGATACCCATAGCTGGCATGGTTATTTACAGGCCCTGCGTATTCGTCGACAGTTTTTCCGCGACCACGGCGCTACAGCCACGGATCACGGTCACCCCACAGCCAAAACGGCCAATTTATCTGAGCATGAAGCAAGCAGCCTGTTTCAGCTCTGTTTATCCGGTACTGCCAGTAAAGAGCAAACCGAGTTATTCCGTGGCCAAATGCTGACCGAAATGGCTGGTATGAGTATTGAAGATGGCATGACGATGCAAATTCACCCTGGTGCCTTTCGTAACCATAACCCGTCGATTTTTGAGCGTTTTGGTGCCGACAAAGGCGCGGATATTCCAAGTCCGACTGAATTTGTCAGCAACTTAAAACCCCTGCTGGATAAATACGGCAACAATGCCGCTTTGAAAATTATTCTGTTCACCCTGGATGAAACTACCTATGCCCGTGAACTGGCGCCTTTGGCTGGTCATTATCCGGCTTTAAAACTGGGTCCAGCCTGGTGGTTCCATGACAGCCCTGAAGGTATGTTGCGTTTCCGTCATCAGGTCACTGAAACCGCAGGTTTTTACAACACAGTAGGGTTTAACGACGATACCCGGGCTTTCTTGTCTATTCCGGCCCGTCATGATGTGGCTCGTCGTATTGATTGTCGCTTTTTAGCAGGTTTGGTGGCTGAACATCGCTTAAACGAAGACGAAGCGCATGAACTGGCACAGCAACTGACTTATCAGCTGGTAAAACAAGCCTATCAGCTGGATTAAAAGGACAAGCCATGAGTATTGATATTCCTCGTTTACAGCCAGCGTTACTGGAACAGCTGCAAGGCAAACTGAAATTGCCAGCCTATGACCCTTCCGCCACAGGCATAGGCATAGTGCATATTGGCCCTGGCGCGTTTTTTCGGGCGCATCAGGCCTGGTACACAGATCTCGCGCTGAAGTACGGCGGTGACTGGGGCATTTCCGTGGTATCGATGCGCTCCAACGATTTAGCCAAAGCTTTAACACCGCAGCAAGGTTTATACAGTCTGGTATTGCTGGATAAAAAAACAGAGTACCAAGTGGTCGGCTCTATTCGTGAATTGCTGGTCGCTGCAGAGCAATACGAGCAGGTGTTGCAGCGTTTAGCAGCACCCACCAGCTTTTATGTGACTTTAACCATCACAGAAAAAGGCTACTGCTTAAATACCTTGGGTGAGCTGGATTTAACCCATGCCGATATTCAGCACGATTTAGAAACTAACGTGAAAGCCCGTTCAGCTATAGGTTTGTTAGTGCAGGCATTGGCTTTGAGATTCGCCGCCAATGTGCCACCTTTTGTCGTGCTGAGCTGCGATAACCTGACCGACAATGGTCATAAATTGCGTAATGCCTTGCTTACCTTTGCACGACAAAAGCAACCCGCTTTAGCCAACTGGCTGGAACAGCAACTGTTATGCCCTTGTACCATGGTAGACAGCATTACGCCTGCCACAGATGAAATGTTACCAAAACAGCTGGTGGCAGAACTGGGGTATCAGGACAACTGGCCTATTAAACGCGAAAAATTCTGTCAGTGGGTGATTGAAGATATTCTGCCAGCCCACAGACCTGCCTGGCATCAGGTCGGGGCTACTTACACTCAGGACGTCAAAGCTTTTGAAAAAGCCAAACTGCGGTTATTAAACGCGCCACATTCGGCTTTGGCTTATTTAGGTTCTTTGTGTGGTTTGGAAACTGTGTTTGATGCGATGCAGCAAACACAGCTACGCAACTTTGTGCAGAAACTAGCCCAGGAAGAGATTATCGGCTCTTTCCATGCGCCGGCTGAATTAAGCCCTGCAGAGTACAGCTCTGATATTTTCCAGCGTTTTGATAATCCGGCTATCCGGCATTTGCTGGCTCAAATTGCATGGGATGGCTCGCAAAAGCTGCCGATGCGGGTCTTTCCAATTATTCTGGATAATTTAGCCAGTGGTCGTTCCATTCAATTATTAAGTCTGGTGGTTGCCAGCTGGCTGCTGTTTATCCGACTGCGTTATCAGCAACAACCAGATACAGCGTTAGTCGACCCGTTATCAGCAACCTTATTGGATTGTGCTGCTGCTTGCACTGGTGAGGCACAGACTGACACCAGATTGTTTTTAGCCTTAGGTCAGGTATTTCCTCCGGCTTTGCAGCAGTCAGACAGCTTTAAAGCAGAATTGTCTGCAGCTTACCAACAGCTTTGCCCATTATTTTTAGCACCCCAAGGCACAGATATTGCCGCTTTTTTACAGGATATCCTTGAATGACCTCTTTATCTTCCTTACTCAAAGGTGGTTTGTTGCTGCCTATTATTCAGGCCGAGCAACCAGCCCAGGCTGTGGCTATCGCTAAAGCCATGCAACAAGGTGGAGTTACAGCAGTGGAAGTGGTGTTGCGCACAGCTGCGGCTTTAGATTGCATCAGTGCTATTCGTGCTGAAGTGCCGGAGCTTTTAACTGGCGCAGGTACTATTTTATCGGCCAAAGATGCAGTGAATGCCAAAGCGGCTGGCGCTCAGTTTTTGGTCAGCCCTGCCAGTACGCCGGATTTACTCAAAGCCATGATCAATACCGAACTTGCATTAGCACCGGGTGTGGCTACACCCTCTGAAATGGCGATGGCATTGGAAATGGGGTTAACAGAGCTGAAGTTTTTCCCTGCGCACTTAGCAGGCGGTATTGAAATGCTGAAAGCCCTGGCAGGCATATTTCAGCAAGTTAAATTTTGCCCGACTGGTGGTGTACATTTAAATAATCTGGCAGATTTTTTAGCCTTACCTAATGTGTTTGTCGCTGGTGGTTCCTGGTTGTCTCCTAAAGATCTGGTGTTACAACAAAACTGGGCTGCTATTACTGAATTAACCCGTCAGTCTGTTGCCATAGCTGAACAAAGCCGGGTGCGGCATAGTCAGGTTGCCTGAAGCTGAACTTAAGGATCCATCCATGAAACAAGTCATTATTTTTGGCGAATGTATGGTCGAGTTATTCCAGCTCGTGGATAACGTCTACCATCAGGCTTTTGCCGGGGATGTTTATAACACTGCTGTGTACTGTAAACGCAGTGCGCCGCAGCAGCTGAATCTGAAGTTTTTATCTGCAGTGGGTACAGATTTAGTCAGCGACAAACTGATCGCTCAACTGGAACAGGAAAAACTCGACAGCTCCCTGGTGCTTCGCACAAAAACAGCCCGGCCTGGTTTATATATGATCAACACCGACTGTTTTGGTGAGCGCAGTTTTGTCTACTGGCGTGACAGCTCTGCTGCTAAACAAAGTCTTGCGCTGTTCCGTCAGCACAACACTATTGCCGACTTGTTGCCTGCGGATCTGTTTTATTTCTCTGGGATCAGTCTGGCTATTTTGTCGCCAGAGGATCGCAGCTATTTGTTTGAAATAATTAAAGAGTTAAAACAAAACGGCGTGCAGATCGTCTTTGATCCTAATTACAGACCCGCACTTTGGCCCGATGCCGAAATTTGCCGGGCTAATTTTGATCAGGCTTATGCCTTGTCTGATATAGCTTTGCCTGGGCTGGACGACCATAAAGTGCTTTACGGCAGTACCTCTGCAGCCGATGTTTTGGCGCAACTGCAGAAGCTGGGTGTCAAAGAGATTATCGTCAAAAATGGCCCTGCTGGGGTGCTGGGTTATAGCGATGGCAAAAGTTTCCAGAGTCCGGCTGTGCCTGTGAAAAAAGTGGTAGATACCACAGCAGCTGGGGACTCCTTTAATGGCGGCTATCTTTCCGGACGATTGAATGGTTTATCGCCATTAGCTTCGTGCCAGTACGCCGCGGCTTTAGCCAGTTTTGTGGTAGAACACACCGGAGCTATAGTTACTAAAGAACAATTCCGTAGTTTTTCTGGTCGTTTTAATTTGAACACATTTAGCTAAAAGGAAATTTGTCATGTCTGCTGATCTGTCTTTGTATTTTCCAACCCAGGCTGAAATACCGGCCCAGTGGCAACTCACAGGTCCGATAGAGCAGCGTGACTATTTACTCAACGGCAAACTCTGTCAGTGGCAGGGCGATTTAGCTCCTGTCTATAGCCCGGTAGCGCTTAGAAATAGTGCTGGTGAACTGACTCCAACTTTATTAGGTGCTACGCCTTTAATGGACGAAACTGCCGCCAAAGCCGCTTTGGATGCAGCCCTCAAAGCTTATGATTTAGGCCGTGGTGTCTGGCCCTCTATGGCGGTGATGGAAAGGGTGGTGGCAGTAGAGAAATTCCTTGCGGCTATGCTGCTGCAACGTGATGCTGTGATCCGTTTATTGATGTGGGAAATTGGTAAACCTTTGCCTGATGCAGCCAAAGAGTTCGACCGCACCTGTGATTATATCCGCGATACGATACAAGCCTTAAAACAGCAAGACCGCAGTGCCAGCCATTTTGTGATAGAGCAGGGCACTTTAGGCAAAATACGCCGGGTTGCTGTGGGTGTCGCACTTTGTATGGGGCCTTTTAACTACCCGCTCAATGAAACCTTTACCACTCTGATCCCTGCTTTGATCATGGGCAACACTGTTATTTTTAAACCCGCCAAATATGGTGTTTTGCTGATCCAACCTCTATTAAAAGCCTTTGCTGAATCCTTTCCGCCGGGCGTTATTAACGTGATTTACGGTCGTGGCCGTGAAACTGTTGGTGCCTTAATGGAAAGTGGCAGTGTGGATTTATTTGCTTTTATCGGCACCAACAAAGGCGCCAGCGATTTAAAAAAACTGCATCCGCGGCCACATCGTTTGCGTGCTGTGCTTGGGCTTGATGCCAAAAATCCAGCCATAGTGTTGCCGGACGCCGATTTAAATCTAACGGTCAAAGAAGCTGTGATGGGGGCTTTGTCCTTTAATGGCCAGCGCTGCACTGCGTTAAAAATCTTTTTTGTGCAGCGTTCAGTCGCCGATGCTTTTGTGCAAAAACTGTCAGAGGCCATCAGTGCTTTGCAGTTGGGTTTACCCTGGACTGACAAAGTGCAAATTACGCCTTTGCCTGAACCTGGCAAAGTAGACTTTTTAAAGGGCTTAATCGCCAATGCCATAGAGCATGGCGCTAAAGTGATGAACCCTGAAGGTGGCCAAAGTGCGGGCTCGTTAATGCGTCCTGCTTTGCTCTATCCGGTCAATAGTCAGATGAGGTTGTATCAGGAAGAGCAGTTTGGCCCTTTAGTGCCAGTGGTGCCTTACGACGATATCAGCGAAGTGATCCATTATGTGATCCACTCAGACTACGGTCAGCAACTGAGTATTTTTGGCCAGGACGCGCAGCAAATAGGTGAACTGGTGGATATGTTCGCTAATCAGGTGGGCCGCATTAACATCAATAGCCAATGCCAGCGCAGTCCGGATAGTTTCCCTTTTACCGGCCGGAAAAACTCAGCTGAAGGCACTTTGTCGGTGGAAGATGCCTTATTGCAGTTTTCTATCCCCACTCTGGTGGCCTGTAAATACAACCCTGAACAAATAGCGCTGATGAAAGAGATGATCAAACAAGGTTCATCCCAGTTTTTAGCCACAGATTTTCTGTTTTAGCCCGATGGGAAAAGCAGCATGAGATTTGAGCATCTGGCGTTAAATGTCGCTGAACCTAAAGCTATGGCTGCCTGGTACTGTCAGCATTTAGGGCTACGTGTCAGGCGTGCTTTACCGGATCAGGCTCAGACGCATTTTCTGGTCGATGACAGCGACCAGATGATGCTGGAGATTTATTGCAATCCGGCCGATCAGGTGCCGGATTATCCGAACATGCACCCCTTGTTATTGCATTTGGCCCTGGTCAGCGTCGACCCTTATGCCGACAGCAAAAGGTTGCAACAGGCAGGTGCACAGCAGGTCGATGAAGTGAATTTAGCTGATGGCTCTTTGCTGGTGATGCTGCGTGACCCCTGGGGGCTGGCAATACAGCTGTGCCGACGTGGTGCCGCTTTGAATCAGGCTTAAGATGTTAGCGCTGCGTGCAGCTTTATGGTCTCTGAGTCTTGTCGCAGCTACTTCTGCTGCAGAGCCACTCACCCTATCCTGGCGGCAGCAGTTGGTATTGGATCCAGAGTGGCAGCAGTATTTTTCACGTTCAGAGTATTTACGCCAGTTAGATCAACAGCAACTACAGCAAGAATTGACCCAGCTGCACCAACACGCTCCGACCTTGCCTGCCAAAGATATGAAGTTTGGTTTTCCGCTCCAACCCAACCCTGCCTTCTGGTTATCTGCTGAAGCCAACCGTATTGCTAAAGTGATTTTGTCTTTTCAGACCCCTTCAGGTGGCTGGAGCAAAAGAACTGATATGGCAAGTCAACCTCGCCAGTCAGGCCAGCTGTACGGCACTGAAGTGGACTATATTCCTACCTTCGATAATGATGCCACCAGTACACAAATTCTCTGGCTGACCGCCTTTTTACCTTATGCCAGTGAGGCAATGAAGCCAGAGCTGCAACAAGCTATTAAACGCGCTATTGGTTTTGTGTTGGCCGCTCAATACCCCAATGGTGGTTTTGCTCAAAGCTACCCGCTGCGTGGTGGCTATCATGATGCAATCACTCTGAATGATCATGTGATGACGGAACTGCTGAAGTTATTAAACAAAGTCGCAACAGAGCCGCAGTTTGCTTTTGTAGAAAGCTCCATCAGGCAGCAAGCGAAGCAGCAGTTTTTACGCGGCATAAAGCTGCTGTTAACAGCTCAAATCAGGTTGAACGGAGAGCTGACTGTTTGGGCGGCGCAACATCATCCAGTAACACTTGAGGCAGTAAAAGCCAGAGCTTATGAATTACCAGCTTTGGTCAGTAGCGAGAGTGCTGAAGTGACTTTGTTGTTGATGCAGCTGCCAAAACCCTCAGCTGCCGTGATCCAAAGTGTAGAAGCCGCGGTCGCCTGGTTTAAAGCCAAACAAATCCACAATACCGAAATGCAACGCAGTGACAGCGGTGTACGTTTTGTTGAAAAATCCGGAGCTAAACCTTTATGGGCCAGGTTTTATGATTTAGAAAAGCAGCAGCCGCTTTTTGTGGACCGAGATGGCCGTGTCGTCAGCAGTATGGCGGCGTTATCAATAGAGCGACAAAAGGGCTATGGCTGGTATCAATCTAATGCTGAAGCTGTACTCAAAGCTTATCCCGGCTGGAGGGCAGGGCTTGGTGTGCAGAACTAAGAAAAACAGCGGCTTTGCTATAGATAGGCAAAACCGCAGATCCTATACCCAAAGTAATAAGTACCAAGGGTATATTACCAAACTGAATATTTATCGCCCGCTCTGGTAAATAACGACACAACATAAGCTGCAGTAAATAAAACAAAGCTGGCGAAAAAGGCATTAGGCTGAAAAGGTGTCAGCAATAAAAAGCCAACACCCAATGCGACAGTGCCTTGTTCAATACGGATATTAAGTTTTCGTTCTGGTATTTTCAGCAAACCCGAGCCAAAAAAGTAACCTCTGAGCCAATACGGCACTTTTTCCCAGTCTTCTGTGGTTTTATCAATCACGGTGATCTCCTGTTCAAGTTGGGCAACATTCACTTCGAACACTGAAGCAAGAGACTTTAATGATTCCAGACTGGCTTTACCTCCAGCCTCAAGGCGTTGCACTGTGCGTACACTTAGCCCGGCCATTTCCGCCAGTTGTTCTTGTGACCAGCGTTTTTGATGGCGTAGTTTTTTCAGGATCATCGTTATCTCTTCTCTTCAATGAATGCCTATAGTGATACCACCATACCAGTGTCGGCCACGAATTGACCCCGACACTATAGCGACAGCAGATTAAAATCGAATGATTGAGTCATAATGAGCTCGCCTGTCTGATCATCGAATCCAAGACAAAACGATGCAATGCAAAGAAATACCCCAGCCAAAAGAAGGCCGGGGTAGGAGGCATTAAACTTTAAAACGTTTGACCATATCCATCAGTCTGGAAGCCATACCTGCCAATTCCTGACTGGCGGCGTTGGTTTGATTTGCGCCAGCCGAGGTCTGTACCGCTAAATCCTTGATAGCAACCAGGCTTCTGTCCACATCACGTGCCACATGAGCTTGCTCTTCTGAGGCTGTTGCTATCAGTAAATTACGCTCATTGATATGACTAACCGAGTGACAGATCTGCTCAAAGGCCTGACCCGCTTTGTTGGCCATTTCTACTGTATTGTCTGCAAGTCCTGTACTGGATTCTATCGACTGAACAGCTTTCGCTGTGCCCTGACGGATATGTGTAATTAACTGTTCAATTTCTTTGGTGGAGTTCTGAGTACGATGAGCCAAAGCCCTCACTTCGTCTGCAACAACAGCAAAACCGCGGCCGGCATCACCAGCTCGGGCTGCTTCTATCGCCGCGTTTAATGCCAGTAAATTAGTTTGTTCTGCCAAAGCCCGGATGACATCCAGCACCTGACCTATGTTGCCAGCCTGTATTGCCAGTTCCTGGACCAGCTCGGCAGAGGTCTTCATTTCCGTTGCCATTTTGCGGGTTTGAGCAATGGTTTGTTTCATCTCTTCAAAGCTGCGACTGGCCAGCTCATTAGATTCTCTTGATGCATCCGACGTGGATAACGCATTTTGCGCTACATCTTCTACTGCCACTGTCATTTCGTTGACTGCTGTCGCTGCTTGCTGCAGTTCAGCATTCTGTAAATCGAGGCCTTCAGTACTTTGTGAGGTGACAATACTCAGTTCTTCAGCTGCTGAGGCTAACTGAGTAGCGGTGTTATTGATTTGACTAATGGTGTCTTTTTGGCTTTGTTGTAAATGCTGCAGACCAGAAAACAGCGCACCAATCTCATTTTTACTCTCGACTTTGATTTGACTGCTTAAATCGCCTTGCGCCATCCGCTGAAAGTGCACTCCTGCCAGTTCCAGCGGTTGGATCAGCATTTTTTTAATTAAATACCAGCTCATGACTAAAGCGGCCAACGAAATAGCCAGAAAGATGGCACAAAGAATAGCGGTTGCGCTGTAGCGATCGGACGCTTCTTGCATAAAACTGCTGTTTTTGGTGCTGGCTTGTTCAACAAACTTTGCTACCATTTCTTGCGCTTTCACATTGGTATCACGAGCTTCCAGGTTTGCTGTCACATAACTTGCGCTGGTGCCTGTTTGCAGTTCTTTTGCTGTTTTTTCGATAGCAGCGAAGTACAAAGTAAAGACGCTTTGCATTTCTTTGACCAGCTCTTTGTTATCGCCTTTAAGTCCGACTTCAGCAAAAGCATTAAATTTATCTACAGCCTCTTTAAGGAATTTTTCACCACGTTGAGCGCTGACCTGAGCCTTATCGTCCTGCCCGCCTTCTTTTTCGATAAAACCACCAGCCAAAGCCAGCCTGCTGCGTAATAACATACCGTAGACATCAGAAATGGGATTCACTTGTAACACAGAGAGCTGGTACAAATCGGCCATACCTTCTTCGCTGGCTTTTGCGCTGTTCCAGGAGTAAAAGCTCAATATGGCCAGGCCGGCACTGAACATCAGAAGAATAGATAAAATTATATTTTTCAAATACATATCTTTGAACATGGTAACTCCTTGTCTCGAGGCTGTGATCAGTCTGTGACTGTTTAAAACTTGTGCGGAAAATAATCTAAAAGGCTTGTGATGAAATAATCCTATGTAATGTTGCATGAACATATGAATCTAACTACTGCTGATACTATAGAACATAATGACCGAAACAGAGATTCAATACAGAGAGATATAACCTGTGTTCGTATTTTGACATCTGCAACTTTATCCGCTAAAAACCTATAAAGCGTCATTTTTTGACAAATACTGAAGACATGAATTTATAAAATCAGCAGCATAGTATTATTTCAGTAGGGCTGTTGGCTGTACTTAAGGCTGTGATTGTTCATCTTGTTGTTTTTAAATGGATTTTATTTTTTATTTGACGGGTGCAGAAATGCTTTGCCCTCTATTCCAACTTTTATTGTATTGCTAACGATATTTTTCTGAAAATGGAGTTCACTTTTTTATAATTGGGGTCGCTTCGTTATTTGTATTCATCGGCAATGGAATTGGGTCAGTTTAAATCGGTATGAAATTTATGCACAGGTTGATGTTGTTAACTATGCTGATCGGATAGTGATACTCAGCAAAAAGTTTCAGTCGCATAAACTGTATATCTATTAGGTTTTGCCTAAGTCCGTTTGGATCATAAGTGCTGAATCTATAAAATAATAATTAAGGGGATGAATTTGAACAAAAGATATTGTGTTGCTCTTGGCTCGCTAATGGTGCTGAGTTCCGGAGCCCAGGCTTTTGAATGGGATGTCTACGGTAAGCTGGATCTGCAGGGGTTGTACGTAGATGAAGGCTTATATCGTTATTCCGATCAGGGGTGGCAAATTGAAGCGCCTTTTACCCGGCTGGGATTTAAGGCCCGACAGGAACTGGTAGATAATCTCGACCTGATCGTGGTTTATGAGTGGCAGGTCAATGGCCTGGACGATGCGAATAAAGGTCATCGCCTTGGTAGCCGCAATACTTATATTGGTTTTGCCGGTAATTGGGGGGAGTTAGTTTTTGGTAAAAACGACACCCGTTTTAAAAAATCCGAAGGCAAAATCGATTTATTTAACGAAACCCTGAACGATATAGCTCAGTTAAGTGCAGGGCAGGACCGACTTGAAAACATTGTGGGTTATCAGAGCCCTGTGATCGAAGGTTTTCAGTTTCAAGCCACCTACCAGACTGGTGCCAGTGATGAAGTCGCCGGTGGGTACGACTGGACTTTGAGTTATGGTGACTCAGGTTTTAAAGCCTACCCTTACTACTTTGCTTACAGTCAGGCGCGTGAGCTAAATAACCTTGATGCCGAACGTATTCTGGCTCATTTTAAGCTGATGGAGCTCTCAGGAGGCCAACTGTCTGCCGGTGTGATGTTGCAACACAGCGAGCATGTCACCCGTAATGTGGATGGTGACGCTGTGATGGCGCAGCTTGCTTATAAGCTTGAGGCTCTGACTTATAAGCTGCAATGGCAACGTGATGACAGTAAACTCCGTCACGCAGAAACCGGAACTTTGTGGAGTATAGGTGCAGACTATGCGCTGAACAGTGAGATGGTGATTTACACTATGTTCTCGACTCTGGACTTCGAGACTGAGCAGGACGAATCTGCAGCTTTAGGCTTTAAATACAACTTCTGATCTCAATCACTGAAGCCAAAAGCAATAGACCCGGCGTGCCGGGTCTATTATTTGTGACTGCAGATTAGAGCAAATCAAAAGTTATCTTTATTACCCGCTTCTTTGGTAATTTTATCCAGATAACCCATGGCAAAAGCCGAAAGCACAAAAGTCATATGGATCAGCAAATACCACATGATTTTGTCATTCGGGATATTTTCAGTATCCATAAACACTTTCAGTAAATGAATCGATGAAATCGCCACAATAGAGGCTGCGACTTTGTTTTTCAGCGAATTAGAATCCAGCTTGCCCAACCAGCCTAATTTGTCACCGTCACCTTCAATATCCAGCCGGGAGACAAAGTTTTCATAGCCGGAAAACATCACCATCACAATTAAACCACCGACTAATGTGATATCAATCAAGGACAGGATCACCAGAATTAAGTCCACTTCTTTCATACTGAAAATGATCGGCAGAATATGAAAGACTTCCTGAAAAAATTTAATGCCAAGTGCCAGCAATGCCAAACTCAGACCAAGGTAAATAGGCGCCATTAGCCAGCGGGTGGCGTACATCGCCTTTTCAATTAGTTGTTCCATTGCTTCTCCTGTCTTTTCAACGACTTCACTTTATGGGGCAAATAGTGCAGAAATTCAAGCCTCTGGCCGTTTTACTTTGCCGTAAAATATCGCACAATGAGCCCCGTTACCCGCAACGGTATCAGCACTGAGCTCTGATGCTGTTAGTTTGTCTGGGCCTTTATGCCAAGGAATTTCCGAATGAAAAAAACTCTGCTTGCGCTGGCTTTGTCCGTCGCCACTTTCGCCCATGCCGATGAAGGTATGTGGCAACCTCATCAGTTACCTGAACTTGAACAACTCCTCAAAGAAAAAGGTTTGGAAATTGATGCCAAAAGTATTGCTCAACTGACGGCGTTCCCTATGAATGCAGTCATCAGCCTGGGCGGATGCACTGCGTCTTTTGTCTCAAATCAGGGCCTGGTGGTGACGAATCATCACTGTGCTTACGGCAGTATTCAGCACAACAGCACAGCGGCTAACAACCTGCTGGCCAAAGGTTTTTTAGCGAAAGAGTTAGATGACGAATTACCTGCTGCTCCTGGTTCTAAAGTTTTTGTCACTCAGGAAGTGACCAATATCACAGCGCAAATTAATCAGGAATTGTCGCCAGCGCTGAAAGGTAAAGAGCGTTTTGAGAAAATTGACGAGCTGCGCAAAGAGCAGGTGGCAGCCTGCGAAACACCTGGTTATCGCTGTGATGTCTATAGCTTTCACGGCGGATTAGAATATTACCTGATCAAACAAATGGAAATCCGTGATGTACGTTTGGTGCATGCGCCAGCTTCAGGTATAGGTAAATTTGGTGGCGATATCGATAACTGGATGTGGCCACGCCATACAGGGGACTATTCGTTTTATCGTGCTTATGTAGGTAAAGACGGTCAGCCTGCTGATTTCAGCGCTGACAATGTACCTTTTACACCACCATCTTATTTAAAAGTGTCAGCTAAGCCACTCAAAGAAAATGACTTTGTAATGGTCATAGGCTATCCGGGCCGCACCAACAGATACAACTCGGCTGCTGAAGTAGAAAATCAGTTCACCCAGGTCTTGCCTTTATCCAAAGCTTATCGTGAAGAAGCTATAGCAGTGATTAAGCAGAATTCCGCCGAAGGCTCAGAAGCGCGTATTAAATACGAAAGTATTCTGGCGTCTTTAGCTAACTATGCAAAAAACTTCGAAGGCATGCTTCACAGCTACAACACTGGTGATATTCAGCAACGTAAAGACCAGTTTGATAAAGGACTAAACCTGTGGATTAAATCCAGCCCGGCACGTCAGGCTAAGTACGCGCCAGCTGTACGTAATCTGCAACAGCTGCTGGTGGAAGAGCAGGAAAACCAGCAACGTGATCTGATTTTAGGTTATTTAAGTTATGGCCAGCTGTTTAACACGGCGAAGCGTTTGTACCGTTTAGCCAATGAGCAGCAAAAACCAGATGCAGAGCGCGAAATGGGTTATCAAGAGCGTGATTTAGAACGTTTTTCTGCCAGTATGAAACGCTTATCCCGCAGCTTTGATGCCAAAGTGGAACAAGAGCTGATGCTGCATTTCCTGCAACATTACGCCAAATTGCCAAAGGATCAGCGTTTAAAATCTTTGGATGGTTATTTTGGGATAGGTTCTGATGAGCTGGATGTTGCAGCGCTTCGCACGAAGTTAGACGCTTTGTATCAGGCTACTAAGTTGTCGGATGAAGTGGAACGTTTAGCCTGGATGGGTAAATCGGTCGAAGATTTTAAAGCCAGTGAAGATCCACTGATCCAATACGCTGTTGCTATGTATGACACTGATATTGCATTGGAAAATGCAGAGAAAGAACATAAAGGCAAGCTGGCAGTGGCTCGTCCTCAGGTCATGGAGGCCATTATTGCCTTTAATAAAGCCAATGGCAAAGCTGTGTACGCCGATGCCAACAGCACCTTACGTGTGACTTATGGTTCTATCAAAGGTTATCAGCCAAAAGATGCGGTGTCTTATCAGCCATTTACCACGGCCGCTGGTATTTTGCAGAAGCAAACGGGTGTCGATCCATTTGATGCACCACCAGCTCAGGTCGAAGCTCTGAAAGAAGGCGATTTTGGCATTTACAAGGATGCGGTCTATAACAATTTGCCGGTCAACTTCTTAAGCACAGTGGATACCACAGGCGGTAACTCAGGTTCACCCACACTAAACGGTAAAGCTGAATTAGTTGGTTTGTTATTTGATGGTGTGATTGAAGGCATCATCGGCAACTGGGACTACGACCCTGCAACCAACCGCTCTATCCATGTCGACAGCCGTTATATGCTGTGGCAAATGGAGAAAGTAGATGGCGCGACTAACCTCCTAAAAGAAATGGAAATAGTAAAATAGCTTTGTAGGGGCGGGGCTTGTCCCCGCCCGTCTCAAATTCCAAACAAATCTTTATCAGGGCTTGTCCCCGCCCGTCTCAAATTCTAAACAAATACTGCTTAGGCTTTATGGTCGTCCTTTTTCAAGGCGTCACAGTAAACTTGATAGCCCCTAATAACTGCCCCGAATCTGTAACCACCCGAATTTTCCATTTACCCACAGCATCTTGTGGAAACTGTTGTTTGCGGGTCCAGGCTCTGTAGCCTTGTTCCCGCCCGCCTGAAATATTTAGCGGAATGCGTTCGACCGATTGGCCATTGTGGATCCATTCATGATAAATCTGTTCTTTCAGGCCCCGTGGTGCCCGCACTGAAGTGTAGGCATAAAGACCTTGCTGCAACTCTGCCAGCGACAACTCTGTAATAGCTGCGCCAGGTAAACGTTGTTCATAATCCATATGTTGGCTCAGCTGAATGTCGTTCAGATTTAACACTGGGGCAGGGATCAGACTGCGGCTAAACCAGATGCTGGTGGTCATGACCACTAACAACAGGGATAACACAGGTAAGCGCCAGCGGCCTGGTTGCGCCAACAAGGGACGGATACTGGGAATACTCAGCAAAGCTGAAATAATAAGTGCCAGACCCAGACTTTGGGTTGTGGTCATAAAAAACAGCAGTGGCAAGACCACCATCAAAACGGCGAATAAAGAAAAGCAGTGATACACCAAAAATAAAGCGCGTCGTTTTGTCAGTAGTCTGTTGTAGGCCGGATCAATCACTGCCACCAAAGCACAACAAACCAACAACACAGTAAACACGGCTTGAGGCTGGTCCCAGTCAGTGGCAGCCAGAAAAAATGGCAAGGCAAAAAACAAACTTTCCTGATGCAGTAACTGGGTGACCAAATGGGTGACGTCTTTTGATAACGAGATGCCAAACTTACGTAATAAACCTTTGCGTAGCCAGTATTCACCCATCAGCCACAGCCAACCAATAACCATCAGAATGGCAAAAAACTGGGCAAATTCTTCACGGCGTTCAACTTGCCATAAACTGAATAAACCAGTGCAAAAACCAAACAAGGCCACCAGGCCGGAATATTTTTTTGTTAACTCAATCAACCAAAAAAAAGCGCTTTGAATTTTCTGCATTCAATCCCCATCATTCATCCCTGTCCGTTTGCGGCGGTTTGAATTCATTCTGCCGCACTATACGCTGTAATGACCTGTGAAAGCTGTTTTGGTTTCAAAATGATGAAGCCTGCAGTTAATTCGTATAATCCACAGTGAAAACTGTCTTTTTCTGCGTCAGCTATTCTTAGTAACCCTGCTTTTGCAGTAAGATACGCCTCATTTCGTGGCCATCAGGGCCTCGACTGCTGAAGTGACAGAAGGGTTAAAGTTAGTGGATCAGAAAGTTCAGGTAAAACTTATCATACGCCGGGTGCCAATGCAGGCTGCTCTGTCATGGCTGACCAAAGCTTGGGAATTATTCCGTCAGGCACCTTCGACACTGATTGCTATGGTGGCTTTTACCACAGTGTTAAGTTTATTGGCCCAGTTGCATCCAGTGCTTGGCGTGATTCTGGTATTGGCGAATCCGTTTTTGACTGCTGGTTTTTATAAAACCATAGTGCTGTTACAACAGCAGCAAGCTGTTAATTTTCAGCTGATTTTTAGTGTGTTTAAAGAAGCACGTTACCGCCGTACTTTTATCAGGCTGGCTGGTGCTAACTTACTAGCGAATATTCCGTTAATGCTGTTGGCTGCGCAGCTGATGGAGCAAACTCAGGCTGGTGTAGTAGATCCTGTCACGATGTTTTTACTGGCTGTTGTATTGAGTCTGGTCTTTATGCTGTTTGCTTATGCGGTTGCTATTGCATATTTCCTTAATGAACAACGGTTACAGGCTATTTTAATGGCTAGCCTAACCGCCTGTTGGCGTAATGTAGGTGCATTAACTTTGTTTGGTATCTTGTCAGTAGCGCTGGGCATGTTGGGCATTGTGACTTTAGGTTTTGCTTTTATCGTGATTATTCCTCTGTTGCAGGTGGCATTCTTTTTATCCTTTAGTGCCTTTTTTGCACTGCAGTTGGATGATTCAGCGCCTGCGGTGCTGGAAGTATAACCATGACAGAGCCTCAGCCTTCGCAAGAACCAAAGCTTCTAACAGAGCAGGAGTTGCGACAATGGCTGTTGGGTTTGCTATCGCGCCGTGAATACAGTGCGCTGGAGCTAAAACAAAAGCTAAAGCAAAAAGGTGCTTCGGCAGAACAAATTACTGCATTGCTGGACTGGGCGCAGCAACGGGATTACCAGAACGAGTTACGTTATGCCCGTATGCAGGTCAATGCAAAGTTGCATAAAGGCTATGGATGGTTTTACATTAGCCAGTTTTGTGCACAGCAGGGCATTAAAAAAGAACTACAACAGCAACTGCTGGAAGAATTAGACATAGATTGGTTTGAGGTCGCGACTTCAGCCTACCGGAAAAAATATGCTGATAAACCTATAACGGATTATCAGGACAAACTTAAACGGATGCGTTACTTACAAAGCCGGGGCTTTGGCAGTGACACTATCCAACTTGTATTTGCAGAGCTTAAAGAAGAGTAAGATATGTATATGACTTCGGCACAACTTCGCCGCGCTTTCCTGGACTTTTTTGCCAGTAAAGGCCACCAAATCGTTAGCAGCAGTTCACTGATCCCAGGCAATGACCCGACTTTACTTTTCACCAACGCAGGTATGGTGCAATTTAAAGATGTGTTTTTAGGCCAGGATAAGCGCAGCTACAACCGCGCTGTGACAGCACAACGTTGTTTACGTGCCGGCGGTAAACACAACGATTTAGAAAACGTAGGTTATACAGCACGTCACCATACCTTCTTTGAAATGTTAGGTAACTTCAGCTTTGGCGATTACTTCAAACAGGATGCTATTAAATACGCCTGGGAATTTTTGACTGAAGTGGTCAAGCTGCCTAAAGAAAAACTCTGGATCACTGTCTACGCTACAGACGACGAAGCTTTTGATATCTGGACCAAAGAGATCGGTGTGCCCGCTGAGCGCGCTATCCGCATTGGTGATAATAAAGGCGCACCTTATGCGTCAGATAACTTCTGGGCTATGGGCGATACAGGTCCTTGTGGCCCTTGTACTGAAATTTTCTACGATCACGGCGATCATATCTGGGGTGGGCCACCGGGTTCACCAGAAGAAGATGGTGACCGTTTTATTGAGATCTGGAACAACGTCTTTATGCAGTTTAACCGTCATGCCGATGGCCGGATGGAACCCCTGCCAAAACCAAGCGTTGATACAGGCATGGGCTTAGAGCGTATTGCAGCTATTTTGCAAAACGTGCACAGCAACTACGAAATTGACACTTTTGCTGCGCTGATTAAAGCCACTGCAGAAATCACAGGCGCGACCGACTTAAACGATAAGTCGTTACGTGTAGTGGCTGACCATATCCGCAGCTGTTCATTTTTAGTGGCTGATGGTGTGATGCCATCCAATGAAGGCCGTGGTTATGTGCTGCGCCGTATTATTCGCCGCGCTATCCGTCATGGCAACAAGCTGGGCGCTAAAGGTGTGTTTTTCAGCAAATTGGTTGGCGCTTTGGCACAACAAATGGGCGAAGCTTACCCAGAGCTTAATGAAAAGCAGGCCGTGATTGAAAAAGTGCTGGCATTAGAAGAAGAGCAGTTTGGTAAAACCCTGGAGCGTGGTCTGGGGATTCTGGAAGAGGCTTTAGCAGATCTTAATGGCAGCACTGTGATCCCAGGCGAAGTGGCCTTTAAGCTGTATGACACTTACGGTTTCCCACTGGATTTAACCAGTGATGTGGCGCGTGAACGTGGTTTAACTGTGGATCAGGCCGGTTTTGAAGCGGCGATGGAAGCGCAGCGTAAACGTGCTCAGCAAGCCTCTAACTTTGGCGCTGATTACAATCAGGCCTTAACTTCTGCACAATGCACTGACTTTACCGGCTACACCCAAATTCAGGGCAAAGCCAAAGTGGTCGAAATTCTGCTGGAAGGTAATGCAGTCAATGCACTGACCGATGGACAGCAGGCCTTGGTGATCCTGGATCAAACCCCATTTTATGCCGAGTCTGGTGGTCAATCCGGTGATGCTGGTGTATTAACGCTGGCCAATGGCGCCGTATTCACTGTGGCAGATACCATTAAAGTGGGTAAAGCTTTTGCCCATAAAGGTAGCTTAAAAGGTGCTTTGGCTATTGGTGATTTAGTGGATGCGGCCATTGATAATGCCCGTCGTGAAGCCATCCGTAAAAACCACTCTGCCACCCACTTATTGCACGCTGCACTGCGCACTGTCTTGGGTGAGCACGTGACTCAAAAAGGCTCTTTAGTAGGTTCAGAGCGTTTACGTTTTGACTTCTCGCATTTTGAAGCGGTAAAAGCGGATGAAATCCGCCGTATCGAACAAATGGTCAACGAGCAAGTGCAACAAAACCACGAGGTACTGACCCGTCTGATGAATGTCGATGAAGCCAAAGCTGCAGGCGCTATGGCGCTCTTTGGTGAAAAATACGATGACGAAGTGCGTGTGCTGAGCATGGGCGACTTCTCGATTGAACTCTGTGGTGGTACTCACGTGTCCCGCACTGGTGATATCGGCTTATTCAAAATTGTGGTCGAAAGCGGTATAGCTGCAGGTATACGTCGTATTGAAGCTGTGACTGGCGAAGGCGCTTTAGCTTTTGTGCATAAGCTGGAACAACAGGCGCAAACTGTGGCTTCGATGCTCAAAGGCGATATCTTCTCTATTGCTGACAAAGTGCAGCAGGCGATGGACAGCCGTAAAGCCTTAGAGAAAGAGCTGGAACAATTAAAAGCCAAACTCGCCAGCGCTGCCGGTGCTTCCTTACTGGAGCAGGTGCAGCTGATTAACGGCGTCAAAGTGCTGATTGCTGAGCTTAAAGGCGCAGATCCAAAAGCCTTCCGCACTATGGTCGATGAGCTGAAAAACAAATTAGGTTCAGGCATTTTGTTATTAGCCACAGCTGCCGAAGGCAAAGTCAGTTTAATTGCTGGCGTGACCTCTGATTTAACTGGCAAAGTTCAGGCTGGGCAGCTGATTGGCTGGGCTGCAGAACAAGTAGGCGGTAAAGGCGGTGGTAAGCCGGACTTAGCTCAGGCTGGTGGCACTGATGTAGCCGCTTTACCTGGCGTGCTGAAAGCTGCTGCCGACTATATTGCGGCTAAGCTGTAAAGCTCAGTGGCTTTATATGTACAAAAATTCGGGGGTACCTCAGTAGGTACCCCCGAACGTATCGAAGCAGTGGCAGAACAGGTCATTCAGACTGTGCATGCTGGTCATAAAGTGGTGGTAGTGGTGTCTGCTATGGCAGGGGAAACCAACAGGCTGCTTGGGCTGGCGCATCAGATTGATAGTCGTCCTTCTACCCGCGAACTGGATATGCTCGCCGCCAGCGGTGAACAGGTCAGTATAGCTCTGCTGGCTATGGCGCTGATTAAACGGGGTCATCCGGCTGTATCACTACTGGCCGATCAGATTGGTATTCTGACCGACAATAAATTCAGTCGTGCCCGTATTTTATCTGTCGGCACTGAACGTTTGTGGCAGGAGCTGGAGCAGGGCCATATTGTGATCGCTGCTGGTTTTCAGGGCCGGGATATTGAAGGCAATATCACCACCTTAGGTCGTGGCGGTTCTGATACTACAGCAGTGGCTTTAGCTGCGGCCTTAAAAGCTGACGAGTGCCAGATATTTACTGATGTCGACGGTATTTACAGCATGGACCCGCGAATTTGTGCGGATGCGTTCCGGCTGCCTCATGTAGATGCATCCAGTATGCTGGAACTGGCCAGTTTAGGCGCGAAAGTATTGCACTCCCGCTCTGTCGAATATGCGGCTATGCATCAGGTGCCGGTTCGGGTGTTATCCAGCTTCAGACCTGATCAGGGAACTTTAGTGTGTTATGAGGACCAGACAATGAGTGTACCAGCGGTGACAGGACTGGCATGCCAGACCGGTGAAGTCTGGTTGGAGCTGAATGAGCTAAGTAGTGAGCTACATATCGCATTACTGAAGGAGTTCGCCCGTTTAGCTATTGAGACCGATATGTTAAAGGTGCAGTATGCGCCGTCAGGTTTAGTACAGATGCAGTTCAGTTTGAACCAAAATGATCTGAATACTGTAGAAGATATTTGTAATGAACTGAAAAAGAAGCAAAATTTCACGCTGCAAAGCAGGAAGTCTTTGGGCAAGTTATCTATAGTAGGGATAGGGCTGAAATCAAATCCTGCCATTACAGCGACAGTATTTGAACAATTGCAGTTATTAGCCGTGCAGGTTGTTGCTGTCAGTTGTGCCGAAATTAAATTATCGATCGTCGTGCCAGAGACTGAATTGAATAAAGTAGCGGTCGCTTTACATACTGCCTTATTGGGTTCAGTTAATTAATTTCAAGGTTTTCATAAATTTGTCAGCTGAGTTATCATACAACTGACAGGTCTGCGCAGTACGATCAAACAAGCGCAACCATTGGAAGCTGGGATCATACAAAAGGAGCAAAGAATGCTTATTTTAACGCGTCGTGTTGGTGAGACACTGATGATTGGTGATGAAGTCACGGTCACAGTTTTAGGCGTCAAAGGAAATCAGGTTCGTATCGGTGTGAATGCACCAAAAGAAGTTTCAGTGCACAGAGAAGAGATTTATATGCGCATTCAGGCTGAAAAAGGCACCCCAGGTGGCTTTAGCGGCGATGACGATCAATAAGTTTTAAGCTTTATCATTTTTAGAAATTGTATATTTTTAACGCTTTGTAGCGAATATTTAGTCGAATTGTTTAAAAGGTCAGCAAACGCGCTTTCCAGCTCCAAAAATTGTTTGACTTATTTTCCTGAGACATTAATATACACGCCGCAACGTAGTGCGGAGAAGTGGCCGAGTGGCTGAAGGCGCACCCCTGCTAAGGGTGTATAGGGGAAACTCTATCGAGGGTTCGAATCCCTCCTTCTCCGCCAGTTGTACTGTTAAGATTGGATGCATAGCTCAGCTGGATAGAGTACTCGGCTACGAACCGAGCGGTCGGAGGTTCGAATCCTCCTGCGTCCACCACTTAACTACAACGACGATGTGAAAAAGAAAGTACCAGATGGATGCATAGCTCAGCTGGATAGAGTACTCGGCTACGAACCGAGCGGTCGGAGGTTCGAATCCTCCTGCGTCCACCACAACTAAACCTGCTAAGTGCAGGTTTTTTTGTGCCTAAAATTCAGTCAAACAGATCAACGATGCGGACGCAGTAGGTGAGAACCTCCTATCTCCTCGCAGAGCTCGTCGTGTTCAATCGGCAAGACGCCAAACTGTTGGCGTCTTGAGATCCCGATTTCACGGTTCGACAAAATCGCCGGGAGCGATTTTCACTCGTACCATCCCTGGTACTCGCCTTCGGCAGCGAAGCTGTGCAAAACGACGTCCTGTCGTTTTGTGGACGCGCTTCGCGCGGTCCCGTAGGGACGTTTGCCAGGACGGCAAACGCAATCCTCCTGCCGCGAAGTTTTCATTTCTGCAATTGCTCCCCAGACCACCAAACCACCAAACCCTAAGCCGCCCGTTCCCCGCCATAACAGTCCCCAAGCGTAGCCTCCAGCGCTCTAACCACCTGGCCTCTATTCAGCACCCCAACCACCACGCCACTCTCAAGCACAGGCAGCTGATGCAAATGCAGGCTGGTAAAGATCACTGCACTATCCACCACGCTGTCAGACGTCAGCACAGTGACCACCTTTTTACTCATCACCTGAGCTATGGTGTTGTGCAGACTGCAGAAGTAGCTGGCGTGTAACATAGCGGTTAAGCAGTCCTGCTCAGACAAATAACCGACCAGGTTATTTTCTTTATCAAACACCGGTGCACCGGTCAGGTTAAACTGTCGCAGTTGCTGCACAGCCTGAACTATCGTATCGTCTTGTTGCAGGCGTGGAAATTCACGCTGGAATATATCTTGTACTTTGCTCATGGTTTTTCTCCTTTGAAGCTATGGAAGCAGCATAAGCCCGATAAATGCTTCGATGAAAACGAATTAATAAGCTCGAGAGTATCGTAATTTACGATTAGAAAACTTTGTAGCAATCAGAGAAGGGGAGTTAAAGGAATGAAACGTATGTTTTATGTGCAGTTAAATCAGTGCAGACAGATTTTTGCTTTACCTTTGAACTCTCTTTTGTATAATGGCGCCTCCAACGCTAGGGGCATAGTTCCAATTGGTAGAACAGCGGTCTCCAAAACCGATGGTTGGGGGTTCGAATCCCTCTGCCCCTGCCACTTCATTCTGATATGAATTCTTTATCGTCTAAGCAGCAACTGCTGCACTTACTCCAGATACAACCACTTGAATTACATCAAGAGTTTTCTGCTATGGCCAAAACGCCTGAAGCTGAAATTGGTGTGCTGGCAGAACCTGTCACAGCTATCAAAGCTGTAGTTGAAGCCGTCGAACCAGCAGTTCCTGTTGATACTGAATCATACACTGAACCTTACCAGGAACCAGACCCGGAACTGACCTTCTGCAAAGACGTCTTTGTGGCGCTTGGCGAGTATCAACCTGATCTGCAGTGGCGGTTAAACCCGGCCAGTACTGAACCTATGTTGCAAAACGGACTCTTAGTAACACCTTCGATTGAATTATTACAGTCAGCCCAGCAGAAAAAGCTGCTCTGGTTGTGCCTCCAGCAAGAGAGCTGATGCATGCCGTTAATACGTAGTGCCACCCCTGCCGATATCCCTGCGATGCTGCAGATAGAACAAAGCGCCAATAGTCATCCATGGTCGGAAGGCACCTTTAATACCTGCTTTAGCGAGCGTTATTTTAATGCAGTGCTAATGGATGATAACGACGCCATCCTGGGTTTTTACATAGGCGAAAAAGTCGCAGTAGAAGCCAGTTTATTTAATATTGGTGTGGCTCCAAAAGCTCAGGGCCAGGGTTATGGCCAGCAACTGATGCAGCACTTTATTGCGCAGGCTCAGGATTTAGAAGCACTGGACTGCTGGCTGGAAGTACGTCAATCCAATGCCAATGCCATTAAGCTGTATGAAAAATGTGGTTTTATTCAAACCGGTTTACGCCCCAGTTATTACCCAACGGCGACAGGCCGTGAAGACGCCATTTTAATGGCTTTGCCCTTAGGCTAAGGTTAAATCGCCTCTCCAGAAAGATAATTTCCAGAGCAAAGTGGCTAAATTCTGTGCCTATGCTCTGCTTGCTGCTATAATCGCGCGAAATTTCCCTTTATACCCAAGTAACCCAAGCCCACTCTGCTTCTTGGCTATGTTGTGGGCTTCGTTTATTGATCAAGTTGGATGGCATGACTACCGAACTGTTTTTAGAAGAAATTAACAAACGCCGCACTTTTGCGATCATCTCTCACCCGGATGCCGGTAAAACCACTATCACTGAAAAAGTGTTGTTGTTTGGACAGTTGATCCAAAAAGCAGGTACGGTCAAAGGTAAAAAGTCTGGACAATACGCCACCTCCGACTGGATGGAAATGGAGAAAGAGCGGGGCATCTCGGTCACGACATCTGTGATGCAGTTCCCTTATGCGGATTGCTTAGTCAACCTGCTTGATACTCCTGGTCACGAAGACTTCTCGGAAGATACCTACCGTACTTTAACGGCGGTGGATTCTTGCTTAATGGTGATCGACGGCGCTAAAGGTGTTGAAGACCGTACCATTAAACTGATGGAAGTCACCCGTTTACGTGACACGCCTATCATCACTTTTATGAACAAAATGGACCGCGATATTCGTGATCCTGTTGATTTATTAGATGAAGTGGAAAGCGTATTAAAAATCGCCTGTGCTCCTATCACCTGGCCAATCGCCTCTGGTAAAGAGTTTAAAGGTGTTTATCATATTTACCGTGACGAAATTATTTTATACAAATCAGGTATGGGCCATACCATCCAGGAACTGGATGTGATTAAAGGCATCAACAACCCTGAACTGGATAAAAGAGTGGGTTATTACGCTGGTCAGTTACGTGAAGAAATGGAACTGGTCAAAGGCGCAAGCCATGAGTTTGATTTAGAGCTGTTCCGTAAAGGTGAATTAACCCCGGTGTTTTTTGGTACTGCCTTAGGTAACTTTGGTGTCGATCATATGCTGGACGGGTTAACCGAATGGGCGCCTGCACCACAACACCGTACTACCACTACTCGTGTTATTGAGCCGTCTGAACCTGCTTTTACTGGTTTTGTCTTTAAAATTCAGGCCAACATGGACCCGAAACACCGTGACCGCGTGGCCTTTTTACGCATCTGTTCAGGTAAATATGAAAAGGGCATGAAAATGCACCATGTGCGTATTGGCAAAGACATGCTGGTACCACAGGCTTTAACCTTTTTAGCGGGCGATCGTGAACATGTGGAAGAAGCTTACCCTGGCGATATCATAGGTTTACATAACCACGGCACTATTCAGATTGGTGATACCTTCACATCAGGTGAGAAATTTAACTTCACTGGTATTCCAAACTTTGCGCCTGAATTATTCCGCCGTATTCGTTTGCGTGACCCACTGAAACAAAAGCAACTGCTCAAAGGTTTAGTGCAGTTGTCAGAAGAGGGCGCTGTACAGGTGTTCCGTCCGCTGGATAACAACGATTTGATCGTTGGCGCTGTGGGTGTGCTGCAGTTTGACGTGGTGGTGCATCGCTTAAAATCTGAATACAGCGTCGATGCGATTTACGAAAGCGTCAACGTGACGACTGCTCGTTGGGTTTATAGCGACGATCACAAAGCCATGACTGAATTAAAGAGCAAAGCCAGTACTAACTTGGCGCTCGACGGTGGCGATAACCTGACGTATCTGGCACCTACTATGGTCAACCTGAACTTGTCGATAGAGCGTTATCCGAAGATCAAATTCCATAAGACCCGTGAACATTAATTCAGGCTCGAGCAAAGGTTTGTTATGAATATCAAAGAATTATTATCCACAAAAACCCAAGCCGCCATGGTGGCTTTGGGTTTGCCTGCCGATACCAATACGGCTGTCACCATCAGCACTAAAGTTGAATTTGGTGATTACCAAATTAACGGTGCTATGGCGGCCGCCAAGTTATTAAAAACCAATCCCCGTGCTTTGGCTGAACAGCTGGTGCAACAACTGGATTTAGCCGATATGGCTGAAAAAGTGGAGATTGCAGGCCCAGGTTTTATTAACGTCACATTACGTAAAGACTGGTTAGCTGCAAAGTTGGTGGGAGCTTCACAAAACCCACGTATAACGCTAAGCGCAAATCAGGCCCCGCAAACTGTTGTCGTGGATTACTCAGCGCCCAACCTGGCTAAAGAGATGCACGTTGGCCATTTGCGCTCCACCATTATTGGCGACGCAGTCGTGCGCTGTCTGGAGTTCTGGGGCGATAAAGTCATTCGTCAGAACCATATGGGCGACTGGGGTACGCAGTTTGGTATGTTGATTGCGCATCTGGAAGACAAGCTTGCAGCTGGTATCGACTTAGAGCAAGTGGCTTTAGCCGATCTGGAAGATTTCTACCGCGAAGCGAAAAAACGTTTTGACGATGAAGCAGGTTTTGCCGATAAGTCGCGTGACTATGTAGTGAAACTACAAAGTGGCGATGCGCACTGCCAGAAGTTATGGCAGCTGTTTATCGACACCTCCATTAAACACAGCGATGAAGTGTATAAAACCTTAAAAGTGACTTTAGGCCATGAGCATATCAAGCCTGAAAGTGCTTATAACTCTATGCTGCAGCCTATAGTAGATAGCTTAAAACAGCAGGGTTTAGCTGTGGAGAGTGAAGGCGCTTTAGTGGTGTTTTTACATGAACTGGCGGATAAAGAAGGTAATCCTTCACCTTTTATTGTGCAAAAAACTGGTGGTGGTTTCCTCTATGCCACTACAGATTTAGCGGCTTGTCAGTACCGTAGCTTTGATTTGGCTGCCGATCGTATCGTGATTTTTACCGATGCCCGTCAGGCGCTGCACTTTAAACAAGTGGAATTAGTGGCCCGTAAAGCTGGCTTGTTAAAAGAACACGTCGCTTATGATCACTGCCCCTTTGGCACCATGATGGGTGAAGACGGTAAGCCGTTTAAAACCCGTACCGGCGGCACTGTTAAACTGGCTGATTTGTTAGAAGAAGCCGTAGTGCGTGCTCAGGCTGTGGTAGAGCAAAAATCCTCTGATTTAAGCGCTGAAGAAATGGCTGAAGTAGCGCGTAAAGTCGGTATAGGTGCAGTGAAGTTTGCTGACTTATCGAAAAACCGCACCAGTGATTACGTCTTTAGCTGGGATGCCATGTTAAGTTTTGAAGGTGCCACAGCACCTTACCTGCAATATGCTTATACCCGTGTCAGCGGAATTTTGCGCCGTGCTGGTATAGATGAGAGCTTTGTTGCTCCGCTGCAACTTCTGGAAGAGCAGGAAAAGCAGTTAGCCGTCAAACTGTTACGCTTAGAAGAAACCTTACAGGCCGTGATGAAAGATGCGGTACCTAACCTGCTGTGTAACTACTTATACGAGTTATCCAGCCAGTTTATGAGTTTCTACGAAGCTTGCCCTATTTTAAAAGAAGGCATTGAACCAGACCTGAAAAACAGCCGTTTAATGCTGAGTATTCTGGTGGCCCGTACCTTAAAACAAGGCTTAGACTTATTAGGTATTGAGGTAATGGAGCGGATGTAATCCGCTCTGCATTTTTAGAACTCATTCGCTGCTAAAGGTAAGACTGATGAAAATTGCTGATATTCGCCGCAGTTACACTATGGACAGACTTGATCTGGATAAGCTGAACGCCGATCCTTTTCTGCAGTTTGAAGGCTGGCTGAAAGATGCAGTAGCTGCTGAATTACCAGACCCAACCGCTATGTGTGTAGCCACGGTGGATGCATCAGGTCAGCCATCACAACGTCTGGTGTTGCTCAAGGATGTCAGTAGCAAAGGTTTTGTGTTTTACACCAACTTAGGCAGCCGCAAGGCCTCTGAGTTGGAACAAAACCCTAAGGTCTGTTTGCATTTTCCATGGCATCCGCTGGAGCGTCAGGTCATTGTTTATGGCACAGCAGAGCGGGTTCCGACCAGTCAGGTGATGAGTTACTTCTTATCCCGTCCTAAAGAAAGTCAGCTGGCGGCATGGGCTTCAGAGCAAAGCCGTCCTGTGTCGACTCGTCAGGTGTTGATGCAGAAGTTTGCTGAAATTAAACATAAATTTGAACAAGGCGAAGTGCCGGTGCCCTCTTTTTGGGGCGGCTTTTTAGTCAAACCCCATCAGATTGAATTCTGGCAAGGGGGCGAGCATCGGCTGCACGACCGCTTTATGTACAAGCAGCAAGCAGATAGCAGCTGGGCTATAGAGCGCTTATGTCCATAATCCCTCCTTTACAGGCCGCCGATACGCGGCCTGTATTATTTGATAGCCACTGCCATCTGGATTTACCAGAGTTATTGCCACAACTTGAGTTGCATCTGGCCAACGCCAAAGCTGTGGGAGTTGAAGGTTTTTTAGTGCCTGCAGTGCAATCTTCAGCCTGGTTGCCTTTGCTGGCATTAAAGCGACATTATGGTTTTTACATCGCTTTGGGTGTACATCCCTGGTGGGCCAGCCAATTACAGTTTGATGCGCTGCAAGGACTTGAGGCTTTAGCCGCTTTACCCGAAGTAAACGCCATAGGCGAAATAGGGCTGGATTTTGCACTGGATGAACAAAGTTTCGCTTTGCAACGACAGTGTTTTGAGCTGCAGTTGCAACTGGCAGCCAAACTGAAAAAGCCTGTGGTTTTGCACCATCGCAAATCACAGAATGAATTACTGCAGGTCATTAAACAGCAGCAGTTTCGCCAAGGTGGCATTTTGCATGCGTTTTCGGGCAGTTTTGCGCAAGGCAAAGCTTTTATTGATATGGGCTTTAAGCTCGGCATTGGCGGTACTATTACCTACGAGCGTGCTGAGAAATCCCGGAAAGCAGTGAAACAGTTTCCGCTCGATGCTTTAGTGCTGGAAACCGATTCCCCTTCGATGCCACTGAATGGTTTTCAGGGCCAAATTAATACTCCAGCCCAGTTGCCTTTGGTACTGAAAGCGCTGGCAGAATTAAGAGGCGAAAATCAGCAGAAAATTGCACAAGTGCTGTTTAATACTACGATTCAGTTGTTCCCAACCTAAAGCAAATTCGCCGCATCCGCTTGTTTGCTGCGACGCCATTTTTGCCACTGATGAGTGATTTTGCTCCAGGTGCCGCGTAGCATAAAAGCCACAACTCCTGCGAGTAACAGCATCCAGAACACCTGCTGCATCAGCTGCTGCCAGGCCTGAGTGACAGGTAATAAGCTGGCATCCAGTTTCATACTGATTTTGATATAGCCAATGACCCGACCTTCCTGAGTAATTTCCTGCACCATGGCAAGCAGCGCTTGTTCATGCTGAGGGGCGTACAACAGCTGAGCTGCTGCTGTGCCTTCTGAGGCGGATAACTTCACGCCATTGGCGTCGTACACCACTACATCCTGTAAATAAGGTGTAGCGGCAATATGGGTGGTCAGCTGCTTTAAGCTTTCCAACTGGTCATTATCAATCAGATAAGCAGCGGTATGGGATAAAGCCACTAGTGTTGAGCGCATCAGTTCAGCACTTTGTTGCTGGAATAAAAGTTCACCTTGCTGGTTACTGTTCCACCACCATTGTGAGAGCACCCAAATACCCAGCAGTGCCAGCAACAGCTGGGCCAGTCTGAAGTATTTTGAGTTTTTGTTGTGCTGATATCCGCTTAATTGCATTAATTTGCCTGATTTTTACACTGACAATGGCTTAAAAATGTCGGTAGAATGCCACGGCAACAGAATGAAGTACAGGTGGCCCTTTGAGCTTTTATTATAAGATTGACCCAAACTCCTTTGCTGACAACAGTTTAATTCAGTGGCTGACTGCGCAAGGTATAGTACAAATGCATGCTTCCGGCTTTTATCAAAGCGAACGTGAAGCTGCTGACTCTGTTTCAGCTCCAGAATTCTGGACCGGATTAGTCACAGGACAAAGCACGGCCAGCCTGCGGATTTTTTCCGGCAGCTTCACGCTATCGCAGCTATTTGTTGTGCTGCAGTTATTGCCTGCAGATACGGCTTATCGGTTAAGTTTGTATCGGCCTCACGCCGATTTAGCCCTGGCTGTGCGTATTGATTTACCTTTCGCCTTAAGCTCAGAGCAAATTCTGGCCTTACGCCACTTGAGTGAGCCTTGGGTAGCTGAATTGGTCTACCTGCCAGCACAGGTGTTTTTGCAGCAACCCGGTGTGCTGGTGATGGATATGGATTCTACTGCCATCCAGATTGAGTGCATTGATGAAATTGCCAAACTGGCTGGTGTTGGTGAGCAAGTAGCTGCTGTGACTGCCCGTGCTATGAATGGCGAATTGGATTTTGCCCAAAGCTTACGCCAGCGTGTCGCCACGCTCAAAGACGCACCGGATAGCATCCTGAAGCAAGTGCTGGATGCCGTGCCATTAATGCCGGGTTTAGAAGCCTTAGTGGCATTCTTACAGCAACATCAATGGCAAGTGGTGATCGCATCCGGTGGTTTTACCTATTTTACCGAAGCCTTAAAGCAGCGTTTACAACTGACGGCCACTTTTGCTAATCAGCTGGAAATCATCGATGGCAAGCTGACAGGCCAGGTGTTGGGTGATGTAGTGGATGCTCAGACCAAAGCTGATGTGGTGCAACAGATTGCCAGTCAATACCAAATTCCGTCCAGTCAGACTGTGGCTATTGGTGATGGCGCCAACGATTTACCTATGCTGGCTGTTGCAGCCCTTGGTGTGGCTTTTCATGCCAAACCTAAGGTACAGGCACAGGCCAAAGCGGCGATACGGCAAGGCTCGTTATTGCAATTGCTGTATTTATTGGAAAGCTGATGCAACACCAGCAAAGCTCAGCCTGGCTCAATGTCGCTGATTATCAGCTGCATTTGCGGCAGTTAACACCGGATCAGCCAGATTGCGCTTATCCAGTGCTGATGCTGCATGGCGCTATTGAAAACAGCCGGATTTTTTACAATGAAAAAGGCCGGGGTTTGGGCTGTTTTCTGGCAGACCGGGGTTTTGATGTCACTTGTGCTGATTTTGCGGGCCGTGGTTTATCCAGTCCTAAAGCAAGCAGAGGTTTTAATCACAGCCAGCAACAACTGATTTGTTTGGATATTCCAGCTTTCATTAATCATTTGTACCAGCAGCATCAGCAGCCTGTTGTAGTGATAGCGCATTCCTGGGCTGGTGTGGTTTTGGCTGCAAGTTTAGCTCGTTTTCCAGAGTTGCTGCCTAAGGTCAAAGCCATCATCACTTTTGGCAGCAAGCGGGTGATTAGCGTAGGCGGCTTTAAAAAACGTCTGCATATTGATTTAGTCTGGAACAGGCTTTCGCCGCTGCTGTGTCTTTTGTATGGTTATTTACCGGCAAAACAGTGGCGTTTTGGTGCGGACAACGAACCTGCTCAGTATTTGCTGGATACCATCGGCTGGATCCGTGGTCAGGCTTTTGTTGATCCGACTGACGGTTTTGATTATGCCGCAGCGTGCACTGATGTGAGCTGGCCAATCAGTTGGCATTTTGCCGCAATCAAAGACCAACTGTTAGGGCATCCGCTGGATGTGCAGGCTTTTCTGGCGGAAACTGGCTTAAATTCAGGGCGTTATACCTTACTCGGTAAAGCGCAGGGGTATCAGCAGGACTATGATCATATTTCTATGCTGACTCATCCAGGCGCTGGTACCGATCATTTCGCAGAACTTGAATTGTGGTTAAAGCAGATTTAGTTTTGCTCTTTTGAAAGAGCTGGTTTTATTCCGGCCACTTTTATTCCGGCAACTTAAGACTTGCCAACAAAGCCAGCCGTTTTTGCTGTTGTGCTGCAATCTGTTCGTTGCTGATGTTATAACGCAATAAAACCTCGTCTGTGATATCCACTACATCACCCACACCCACCACACTCCAAAGTTCTTCTTCCAGCACTTTAGCTTTGTGGATCGCATAGGTACTGACATACCCCAGCTCTTTGGCAATATGCTCGGTATCAGGGCGACCAGTGCGGGATAAAAAGATCTTAAAAGCAAACAGCAAATCGGTGCTGACGACATCATCGACAAAAGCTTTTTTGGCGCTATAAAGTTGAAAGTCAAAATCAAATTTAGTTTCGAAGCTTTGTTCTATGTTGTCCTGTTCAGGTATAAAACGTAAAAACACCTCGTAACTGAAAGGTACTTCCTGACGTTTCATCTTTTTCAGCTGATTAGCAAATTGCAAATTGGTGGCATTGTTTTTCAACAGCGGCAACATAGTGATGGACTCAGGGCCTTCACTAAACTGAGCCAGTAACTTATGCAAAGCGCTGGGTTTAGCGCCCATCGCCACCACATCCAGATTGTAACGAACGCCCTGGCGATGTATGTAAAATGCGAAGGTATCCAAAGCTTTTACATACATATTTCGCAGAGCAGGGCCAAGGCCCGGAAACTTAGGTGTTTCCTCTGCCATCGTCAGCTTACTTCTGTTGTTATTAATCAGCTGCTGGAAGAATATTTTACCTGCATGATCATTGGTCGGGTCTATCACACGCATATTCATAATCAGTTTGTTTTTGCTGACCGCCATCACTTCATAAGCTAAGCCTGAGAGCTGATGTTTGGTGGTGATCTTTTGCAGTTCTGGCAAGCTGATTTTTACCGTATCGCCTTTAGAAAAACTGACAGGTTCAGCGCATTCAAGTTGCAAACCTTTACTGGAAAAATCCCGGCTAAAAGACTGGATATCACCGCCTTTGTCCCTTTCCAGTAGTACTGTGGTTTTGTATAAAAACCGGCTTTCGGAGCGTAAATTGACATACTGCACTGAAGCACTTTCAATAGGAGGGATCTTTTCCAGTTTGGCATGACCAAAGACTTTCAGCTGATTCAATAAAGCGGCATCATAGGTCATGGCTTTATACAGACTGCTGCTTTGGGCTGTACTGATATCGGTCAGTGCCACAATGTAGCGCAAGTTACGGATAAAGTTGGAAATTAAAGGTGTCGGCGGTTGATTCAGCTTTTGCACTTCCTGATCGGCACTATTAGGTAACGACAACGGAATATGGGCATGAGCAGGCACAGTGCGCAGTACTGACATTCGAAAAGCACGGAAGCTGGGTTTGGCTGCGCCAAAACCAAAAAATACCGCTTTTAGTTCAGGGTACTGCATCAGTTCTTCGGTCGTGGCTGAGTAAAAAAACAACCGGCCTTTGGCCGCATGGGTAAAGGTGTAGAGCACAGTACTGTTTTCATTGGCTTCTTTACCCAGACATTGCTTTAAACGTCTTACATGCAGTAACTGCGGCAACACATTCTGCTGACGTTCGTCCTGAAAGTAATGCATCAGATGTCTGTTATTTTCAGTGGTTAACACACAGGCAGGTGAGGCTTTGCCTTCATTAACAGACAGAAACACCGGTAATGAGCTGATGCGCGGCAGGTAAAACTGCTCATAGCCCTTAATAAAGACCGCTTCATAGGTATTATCCAGATTGACCTTGTAGCGTCTTTTATTGCCGTGGATAAAATGATGCAGAAACTCTGAAAAGCCTTTTTCATCAGCCAAAGGTAAACGTTTCAGCCGCACATAGTAGCTTTTATCCGCAACCTCACTGTCAATGACCTGATAAGGGATGCCGTTGTTGATACCTAAGGCAAACTCTTGCTCTAAGCCACGGAAAAATATGGCAACTTTTTGCCCGGCAGTCAGTTCTATCGCCAGTGGTATTTTTATTTTACAGCCAGATACAGACAAGTCACTGGTGGTTGCAGGAAAACGTTCTTCATCCTGCAATACCACTTCGATGTCGATGGAGAAGTTCATCCGTTCTTCACGGCGTACACTGTAGCCGGCAAAGCGGATCAGGTGCGCTGCTTTATAATCATTTGCTGTCGCATCCAGATCAGAGGGAATTGCAGCTAAGTCTCTTGTCTCGGAAACTTCTCCGGATAATACGTCCTGTAATCTTTTATTCGTTTCCTGCTGATGCCGTACTCTGAAGTTGTTATTGGTGTTGGTGACATCTTCAAAAATACCAATAGTGTACTGACCGTATTGTTTCAGCCCTTTTTCGAACGTCTGGATCGCCAGTTCATCCAGGTAATGGGTTTGACCTTTATGATCAAAAGGACGTACATCGCCGTCGACCCTGCCACGTAAATCGATATAATAGCTGCACGGCTGTGCCAACCGCTTTAATTCCATTTTGATCAGGAATTGCTGCGATTTAGCTAAGTCGCCGGTCAATAGCCGAAACTCCTCATCAAACAGCTCTGTGTTAATAAGGGGTTTCAGGCGTTCCAGGACGCTACTATGAGCTTGTAAGTCGTTTGTTGTCATGCTCTCTTAAACACTGACAGGGCTGTGGCGAGCTCTGTATAAATAATTTGGGTTAGAGTAGAACCAGTGCGATGTAAAAGCAATAATCGTGCCTTTTAATAAGAAGAGATAAAAAATGGCTAAAACTAAGAGCGCGTACGTCTGCAATGACTGTGGAGCTGACTTTGTGCGCTGGCAAGGCCAATGCACTGAGTGTGGTACCTGGAATAGTATCAGCGAAGTGCGTTTGCCCAGCGTCACAAAACAGCAACGTTTTGACGGTTATGCCGGCGCCACTGCAGCTAAAGTGATCCGGCTTGACCAGGTTGACTTGCAGGATGTACCACGTTTTAGCTCTGGTTTTGCTGAGTTCGACCGCGTGCTGGGCGGCGGTATAGTGCCTGGCTCCGCCATATTAATTGGTGGCAGCCCGGGTGCTGGTAAAAGCACCTTGCTGCTGCAAATTATGTGTGGACTGGCGGTGACAGATAAAGCTTTGTATGTCACAGGTGAAGAATCGTTGCAGCAAGTGGCGCTTCGGGCGAACAGATTGGGCTTACCGACACAAAACTTAATGATGCTGGCCGAAACTAATGTTGAAACTATTTGCCAACTGGCACAACAGGAAAAGCCACGCATTATGGTCATCGACTCGATTCAGGTGATGCAGATGACGGATATTCAGTCTGCGCCCGGCAGTGTGTCGCAAGTGCGTGAAAGCGCCGCCTATTTAACCCGTTTTGCCAAACAGCACAATGTGGCTGTGATTATGGTCGGCCATGTCACTAAAGATGGCTCCCTGGCTGGTCCCAAAGTACTGGAGCATTGCATCGACTGTTCTATTTTACTGGATGGTGATACCGACAACAGATTCCGCACTTTACGTGGCAACAAAAACCGTTTTGGTGCTGTTAATGAACTGGGCGTCTTTGCGATGACAGGGCAGGGCATGCGTGAGGTGAAAAACCCATCCGCTATATTTTTAAGCCGGGGTAAAGAAGATACGCCAGGCTCTATTGTCATGGTGCTGTGGGAAGGAACCCGGCCTTTGCTGGTAGAAATTCAGGGCTTAGTCGATTATTCGCCATTAAATAATCCACGCCGTGTCACCTTGGGTATGGAGCAAAACCGTATTTCGATGTTGCTCGCTGTATTACACCGTCATGCAGGCATTCAAATGGCCGATCAGGATGTGTTTGTGAACGTGGTAGGTGGCGTCAAGGTCAATGAAACCAGTGCTGACTTAGCTACTTTATTGGCATTAGTCTCAAGTTTTAAAAATAAAGCTTTGCCTAACGAGCTGGTGGTCTTTGGTGAAGTGGGCTTATCCGGTGAAATCCGTCCTGTACCCAGTGGTCAGGAACGCTTAAAAGAAGCAGCGAAACACGGTTTTAAACGCGCCATAGTACCAGTGGCTAATGCGCCGAAAGAAGCTATTCCAGGAATGACGGTAGTCGCAGTCAGTAAGTTGTCTGAAGCATTGGATGCGTTGTAAACGCAAAGTTACGCATAAGCAGACATAAAAAAACGGCCTAAGAGCCGTTTTTTTATGTCTGTCTTTATATCTTAAGTCATAGGATGACGGGATATCAGTTCAGAGCGTTAGGGAAGTTCAGCAACAACACAGCTTTGGCATCATCACGTAATTTCACTAAACCTAATTTGTCGTAACTGTCGACCATGATCACCAGGGCTTGTTCTACCTGTGGCGAATCGCGATAGTACTCAACTATGTATTTACAGCGGTTAGCAGCAGCTAAATGTGCACCACGGCGGGTGTAATAGTCTGCAACCAGCAATTCGTAGCGCACCAGTGTTTCTTTAATGGCAAACATACGCTTTCTGGCGTCGTTTGCATACTTACTGTTCGGGTAAGTGCTGACCAGAATTTTGAAATCTTCAAAACCTTGTTTGGTGCTGGACATGTCGCGGTCTGCACGGTCGATGCCGACAAACTCCTGAAACGCATTTTCGTCGACTTTAATATTGCTTAAACCACGCATGTAATAGGCGTAATCAAGATCCGGATGGTTCGGATTTAACCGGATAAAACGGTCGATGCTGGCTAACGACTGGGTGGTATCGCCGCTTTGGTAATAAGCATAAATCAAATCCAGTTGCACCTGACGGGACAATGGACCAAATGGATAACGGCTTTCCATGGCTCTTAACAGCTCAATAGCTCTGTTATACAGACCGGAATCCAGCACATTTTTGGCTTCGTCATACATTTGTTGAGCAGACTGGTTGGTATTGACCAGTTCTTCTTCAGCATTTTTGTTCCCCGCACAGGCGGTTAGTGTTAAAGCTAGGGCGATTATGGCTAAAAAATTCACTTTCATTTAAAAATCCGCTACTACTTAAACCTATTGGCTATTTAGTCTGGAGTAAAACCGTTAAAATAACCTTTTAAGGCCCGATTCTAACCCAGACAGTTCGGGTATGCACACAGGATAACTGGTTCCGACATGACAAAACAGATAAAACTTGCAGAAATTGTACCTGACCATCTATTTGGTAAGCGCTTAGATCAGGTATTGGCCGAAATGTTCCCGGACTATTCGCGTTCAAGAATAAAAGAATGGATTTTAGCCGATTGGGTTCAAATCAATGGCCAGCTGTGTAACACCCCCAGAGAAAAATTGCTGGGCGGGGAGTCTGTATTGATCCAGGCCGAGTTACCGGATGACGAACGTTTTGAAGCAGAGCCTATCGATCTGAATATCGTTTATGAAGACGAGCACATTATGGTGATCAATAAGCCTGCGGGTTTAGTGGTGCATCCTGGTGCTGGTAACGCTGACGGTACCTTATTAAATGCCTTGTTACACCACTGTCCTTCTATTGCTGAAGTGCCACGTGCCGGCATAGTGCACCGTTTAGATAAAGACACCACGGGTTTAATGGTGATAGCTAAAACTATTCCGGCTCAGACCCATTTAGTGGAAGCGATGCAGGAGCGGGAAATTACCCGTGAATACGAAGCAATTTGTCATGGCACTATGACAGCGGGCGGTACAGTGGATGAGCCAATAGGCCGACACCCTACCAAACGTACTCATATGGCAGTGACCAGTTCAGGTCGTCCTGCAGTGACTCACTACCGTGTGATGGAAAAATTCCGTGCTCATACCCGTTTGCGTTTACGTCTGGAATCTGGCCGTACTCACCAAATTCGTGTGCATATGACCTACATTAACTATCCGCTGGTGGGTGATCCTGTCTACGCAGGTCGTCCACGTCCACCGCGTAAAGCAGATGAAGCCCTGTTAACTGTATTACGTGCTTTTAAACGTCAGGCGCTGCATGCAGCTATGCTGCGTTTAGCTCACCCTATTACCAGTGAAATTATGGAATGGCATGCACCAATTCCTGACGATATGGTCGAGCTGACTCAGGCCTTACGTGAAGACACTGACATTCACGGTCTGGATTTTGCCTGATGTTCAAAGCTGACTGGCCTGCGCCATTGAATGTCAAAACAGCTATTAGTACTCGCGAGGGGGGTGTATCTTTGCCTCCTTACGATGGATTGAATTTAGGCAGTCATGTTGATGACCGGCCTGAAGCTGTGGCGCAGAATCGTCAGCTGTTCAAACAACAGGCGAAGATGCCTGCTGAACCTTTGTGGCTAAACCAGGTGCATGGTAAAGATTGCGTGGTGCTGGAACAGACTGATTTTTCAGTGGGTCCTTTTACCGCCGATGCCAGTACCACCAAAACCAAAGGTTTGGTATCAGCGGTACTGACCGCTGATTGCCTGCCTGTATTGTTTTGTGATGTATCTGGTACTCAGGTCGCAGCTGCTCATGCTGGTTGGCGTGGTTTGGTGGACGGGGTGCTGGAACAAACGCTGGCCCAGTTTCCCGAACCCAACAACGTAATGGCATGGTTAGGCCCTGCTATTGGCCCCACAGCTTTTGAAGTGGGGGATGAAGTACGTCTGGCTTTTATTGAAAAAAATGCCAAAGCTGACGCTGCTTTTGTGGCAGTTCCGAATAAAACAGGTAAATGGCTGGCTGATTTATATCAACTGGCGCTTTTACGTTTGAATGCTTGTGGAGTTTCACAAGTCTACGGTGGCGGTTTTTGCACTTACACCAACTCCCAAGATTTTTATTCCTACCGCCGTGATGGTCAAACAGGCCGGATGGCGTCTTGTATCTGGATTGAATGATCTAAGTCAAATTTTTGACGTTTTATTGCTTGATAATTAGTCGGCTCTCCCCCATCTTAATGCCAACAGCAGTTTGATGTATGCGGAGATGTTATGAGACTCGACAGATTCACCAGTAAATTCCAATTGGCAATAGCCGAAGCTCAGTCTATGGCTTTAGGCCGTGACCATCAGTTTATTGAACCTATTCATTTAATGCATGCTTTGCTGAATCAGGAAGGTGGATCCACCAAAGATCTGTTCAGCAAAATTGGCGTCAATACCAACGAACTGCGTTCCAAACTTTCACAAGCCTTAGAGCGGCTGCCCAAAGTCGATGGCGTAGACGCTAATGTGCAGCTGTCTGCTGCCACTATTAACCTGCTGAATCTATGCGACAAATATGCGCAAAAACGCAAAGACCAGTATATTTCCAGCGAGTTATTTGTCTTGGCCGCCTGTGAGGACAAGTCTGAGTTAGGCCACTTATTGCGCCTGCTGGGTGTAGATAAAGCAGTGGTGGAAAAAGCCATAGAACAAATCCGTGGTGGCCAGAATGTCGACGACCCCAATGCTGAAGATAGCCGTCAGGCTCTAAACAAATATACAGTGGATTTAACGGCGCGGGCTGAGGCAGGCAAGTTGGATCCAGTTATAGGCCGTGATGAAGAAATCCGTCGTTGTATTCAGGTGCTGCAGCGTCGCACTAAAAACAATCCTGTACTGATTGGTGAACCTGGCGTAGGTAAAACCGCCATAGTCGAAGGTTTAGCGCTGCGTATTATCAATAAAGAAGTACCGGAAGGTTTAAAAGACAAAAGAGTTCTGTCTTTGGATATGGGCTCTTTGTTAGCTGGTGCTAAGTATCGCGGTGAATTTGAAGAACGTTTAAAAGCAGTATTGAACGAGCTTTCAAAAGAAGAGGGCAGGGTCATTCTGTTTATCGACGAAATTCATACCATGGTTGGTGCAGGCAAAGCCGATGGTGCTATGGATGCCGGCAATATGCTCAAACCTGCGTTGGCCCGGGGCGAGCTGCATTGTTTAGGCGCGACCACTTTGGATGAGTACCGCAAATACATTGAAAAAGATGCGGCGCTGGAGCGACGTTTCCAGAAAGTGATAGTGGATGAGCCTTCAGTGGAAGACACTATCGCCATTTTGCGTGGCTTAAAAGAACGCTACGAGCTGCACCATGCGGTAGAAATTACCGATCCGGCTATAGTGGCTGCTGCTACTTTGTCGCACCGTTATGTCAGTGATCGGCAACTGCCGGATAAAGCCATAGATTTAATTGACGAAGCAGCGTCCAGTATCCGGATGCAGATGGACTCGAAACCAGAAGAGCTGGACAGATTAGAGCGGCGTATTATTCAGCTGAAACTGGAAGACAATGCGCTGGCCAAAGAAACAGACGACGCCACCAAAAAACGTCGTGACATGATCCAGGAACAAATTCGTGAACTGGATTTGAAATACAACGAGCTGGATGAAGTCTGGTCGTCAGAAAAAGCGGCCTTGCAGGGCACGCAAAATATCAAAGCGGACTTAGAACAAGCCCGGCTGGATATGGAAGTAGCACGTCGTGCCGGTGATTTAAATCGTATGTCGCAGCTGAAATACGAACGTATCCCTGCTTTAGAAAAACGGCTGGATTTAGCCTCTCAGGTGGATATGCACGAAATGAGGCTGCTGCGGAATAAAGTCACCGAGCAGGAAATTGCCGATGTGCTATCCAAAGCCACTGGTATTCCGGTCAGTAAAATGTTGGAAGGCGAACGCGATAAACTGCTTCGTATGGAGCAGGAACTGCAAAAACGTGTGGTAGGTCAGGCCGAAGCGTTGGAAGCTGTGTCTAACTCTATCCGCCGTTCCCGTGCAGGTTTGTCCGATCCGAATAAACCTATAGGGTCGTTCTTGTTTTTAGGCCCGACTGGTGTGGGTAAAACCGAACTGACCAAAGCTTTAGCCCAGTTCTTGTTTGATACCGAAGATGCTTTGATCCGCATTGATATGTCGGAGTTTATGGAAAAACACACTGTATCGCGTTTAGTCGGCGCACCGCCCGGTTATGTCGGCTACGAAGAGGGGGGTTATTTAACTGAAGCTGTACGGCGTAAACCTTATTCTGTAGTGCTATTGGATGAAGTGGAAAAAGCCCATCCAGATGTCTTTAACATTCTGTTGCAGGTGTTGGATGATGGCCGTTTAACAGACGGGCAAGGCCGCACAGTCGACTTTAAAAACACAGTGATTATTATGACCTCGAACTTAGGCTCAGACCTGATTCAGGAGCATTACCAGCATCAGGATTATCAGCAAATGAAAGATATGCTGATGGAAGTGCTGAGCAAACAGTTCAGACCTGAGTTTTTAAACCGTCTTGATGAAACTGTGGTGTTCCACCCGCTGGACAATGCCCATATCCGCCATATTGCTTCTATTCAGCTGCAGCGCCTGCGTTTACGCTTGCAGGATAAAGGCTTTGGTTTGTCGGTAACAGATGCCGCCCTGGATCTGTTGGCCGCAGCGGGTTTTGATGCCGTCTTTGGTGCGCGGCCATTAAAACGGGCTATTCAGCATTATATTGAAAACCCATTGGCTCAAACCTTACTGAAAGGTCAGATTAAACCCAATGCGGTAGTGACAGTCGATGCGCAGGAAGGGCAGTTTGTGATGGGTTCAGCCAGCGCACATTAACCACGGCACTAAAAATGAAAAAGCCCGCTGTTGCGGGCTTTTTTGCAAGTCAGGGTTACTGACTAAAGGTTTTACTTAAGTTCGCAATTTCAGCGGCTTGTTGGTGCAGACGTTTGTTATTGTCGGATACCAGCTGCATATTGTTTAAGTTTTCATCGGCAATATGCTGAATGTTTTGTACATTGTTGGCGACTTCACTTGCAACCTGACCTTGTTGAGTGGCAGCAGTTGCAATTTGTGAAGACAGTTGGTCAATAGTGTTCACCATCGCCACTATGTCTGATAACTGCTCAGTGCTGTGAGTGGTTTGAGTTACACATTCCTCTACCTGCTCACGGCTTTGTGTCATGGTTTTACCCCAGCTCAACAAGGTTTGCTGAATCTCACCAATTGAGCGCTGAATTTGTTCTGTGGCTTTATGAGTACGGGATGATAAAGCCCGGACTTCATCGGCAACGACCGCAAAACCACGGCCATGTTCACCGGCTCGTGCCGCTTCAATGGCTGCGTTTAATGCCAGTAAGTTAGTTTGGTTGGCAATACCCTGAATTTCTGTCATCACAGCGCCAATACGTTCAGCTTCTACTGCTAAATTATCCGCAGTACTGGCGGCGCCTTGTACTTCAACAGCTAATTTTTTTACCGTGTTGGCGGTTAACTGCATCACTTGTTCTGCCTGTTGGCAAATCTGCTGAGCTTCGCCCACTTTCTGGTTGGTTTCGCCAGTACGCTCTGCGATATCAAGCACTGTGCTGCTTAATTGCTGAGTGGCAGTTGCGATAGAGATCAGCTGTTGGCTTTGCTGATGAATACCACGTTCGGTTAAATGCACAGCTTCTTCTAATGTATCGGCAATACTGGTCAGTTTATTGGTGCTGTCTTTGGTGCGTCCCAACACAGTACGCAAACGGGCCTGATGCATCTGATGACGGAAATCCGCTATTGAGAACGCTGTTTTTCCGCTATAGACATAACGGGATACCGAATCAAAGTCTTGCTTAATTTTCTGTAGCTGAGCTGGAATATCCACTAATTCGTCATACATCAACACAAAGAAAATAGCCGGGATAAGTAACGCCAGCCATAAGGCGTGTGACCAGAGTAATGCGCCTGCTGCTATTAAAATAAAACTGCTCAGCAGCGCAATAAGGCGGCGCAGGTTCGTGTTCGCATTCCACTGGCTGACGGCTTTACCTGAATTGATTGCCTGATAGCAGCGATCAGCTCTTTGGATCAGATCCGGACTTGCTTTGACCCGTACTGATTGATAGCCAACCAGTTGCTGTTGTTGATAAATAGGAGTGACAAAAGCATCAACCCAATAATAACGACCGTCTTTACAGCGGTTTTTGACCATACCACGCCAGGATTGGCCTTGTTTTAAGTGAGCCCACAGATCGGTAAAAGCTGCTGCAGGCATATCAGGATGACGCACCAGATTGTGGTTTTTACCCACCAGTTCTTCTTCGGTGTAACCTGCGACCTGGCAAAAGGCCGGGTTCGCATAAGTGATGACACCTCGTGTATCTGTAGTGGAGACTAACTCTTGTCCGGCGTCGTATTGAACTTCCTGATCAACAAGGTTCTGGTTGCGGCGGTTCATGCTTATTTCCTTTTTATTTATCATTCAGTTAATCTGAATCAAAGCGGCGGCATTATTTCAAAGATCTCTCAGATAAGCGAGCTTAGGAGCATTATGCAAGTATCTGCCATTATGACCAGAAAATTGACGATGGTTGACCCGGATATGAGCTTGTCTGCGTTAAAAGACATTTTTAATCAGTCAAAATTTCAGCATGTGCCCGTCATTGATGCGAGCCGACGCCTGGTAGGCATAGTGTCAGTGAAAGATTATTTCAAAGCGCTGGCTCCTGTGATGGATGCTGCGTCGGAGAAAACCTTAGATGTTTTTGTCACCAGCCGTAAAATTAAGCATGTCATGACCAGCCCTGTGATTGCTGTGCCTGAAGATTATCCTGTGGTCAAAGCCGCAGCATTATTGCTCAAACATAATATTGGCTGCCTACCGGTGACAGATCAGGACAACGTGGCTATTGGTATAGTGTCGTGGAAAGACATTATGCGGGTCGTGGTGTTACAGGCGGCCCGTAAAAGCAGATTAGCTTATGGCGCATCATCTGAAGAAGAGTAGAATAACAACGTCAGTTCATGTCAGAGAAACTTAATCTGCGGCCACTCTTGTTTTTTTATTTGAGTTGCCCCATTTCAACGTTTGCTCATTATCAGAATAAGGGATCAGCTTGAGTCATTTCCTCGAACAACGTCTGGCTGCACTTGGCACCACGTCATTTAAAACTGCGATTAAAGGTATCAGACGGGGTATTGAGCGGGAGACATTACGAATTCATCCCGATGGTCAGCTGGCACAAACTGACCATGCTAAAGCTTTAGGTTCGGCTTTAACTCATCCTTTAATTACCACAGATTTCTCTGAGTCTTTGCTTGAGTTTATTACTCCGGCTCAGACTGATATTGATATCACCTTAAAACAGCTGACGGACATTCATAAGTTTGCTTTATCTCATATAGGTGAAGAGCGGCTGTGGGCCGGTTCGATGCCTTGTTATATCAACCATCAGGATGAGATCCGACTGGCGCAGTATGGCAGCTCGAATGTAGGCACTATGAAAACTGTCTACCGTCAGGGCCTTAAAAACCGTTATGGCAGTATGATGCAGGCTATCAGCGGCGTGCATTTTAACTTCTCCATTCCAGAAGCTTTTTGGCAGCAGTATCAGCAGCTGTTAGGGGACACAGGTTCTTTGCAGGACTTTATTTCCGCTCAGTACCTGCACCTTATTCGTAACTACAAAAGATTTGTCTGGCTGGTGGTGTATTTGTTTGGTGCCTCTCCGGCTATGTGCAGCTCGTTTTTACAAGGCCGTGAGCCTAAATACAAGTTTCAGGCGTTGGGCAAAGGCTCTTTGTATTTACCTTATGCCACCTCGTTGCGCATGAGTGATTTGGGGTATACCAACAGTGCACAATCCAGTTTAAATATCAGCTACAACAATTTGCCGGATTATATTAAAGGCTTACGCCAGGCGATTTCGACCCCCTCTGCAGAATATGCTTCTATTGGTACTAAAGTGGATGGTGAATATCAGCAGCTGAACAGCAATATTCTGCAAATCGAAAACGAATTTTATTCGACCATCCGGCCTAAGCGCACCACTCAAAGTGGCGAGCGTCCAACCTGTGCGTTAAAACGCCGTGGTGTAGAGTACATCGAAGTGCGGGCTCTGGATGTGAATCCGTTTAGTGCTGTAGGCATTAACGCTGAACAAATGCGTTTTCTCGATTTGTTTTTAATCTACTGCTTATTGGAAAAAAGCCCGGATTTATCGGCTGAAGAACAAGCTGTGACAGAGCAGAATCTGCGTAAAGTGGTGACCGAAGGTCGCAGACAAAATCTGGATCTGGATGATAATGGCCAACCCCGTTTAATGCTGGACTGGGCTGAGCAGTTGTTTGCTGATCTGATGCCTATTGCCGACTGGATGGATGCAGCTCACGGCGGTGATGCCTACAGAGCCGTGATCAAAGAGTTTTATCTGGGCCTGTTAGACCCAAATCAAACCTACTCAGGCAAGTTGTTAAGCCGTTTAATAGCTCAGCAACAAGACAGCCCTTATCATGCGTTGGCTTTGGCAGAACAGTACCGAAAGCAATTGGCTGCGGCTGATTACCAAATTTACAGTGAAGCAGAATTTGAGCAGATGGCTGAGGTTTCCTTGCTGGAACAGCAGAAGATTGAACAGGCCGATGATGTGAGTTTTGATCAGTATCTCGAACGATATTTCGCTGATTTATAATGATAAAGCCGGATTTTAAATCCGGCTTTTGTTTGAAGCTCCCTTATCTGCCGGATAAAAAAACGGCCAGCAAGCTGGCCGTGAAAACTAAGGATAAGGATAATCCAGGGATGAAAAACAAAAACTTGGTTGAATCCGTTCATTGGGTTAGTCTGAGTTGTGTTTTAAAAAGTTCAGCGTCAGATGAAAAAAATTAAAAAAACTTTACTCTTCTTATCACTAGCCACAGTAATGACAGGTTGCGCTACAGCCCCACCCAAAAACAGTTCTAATTTGTGTGAAATTTTCCGTGAACATGATGACTGGTATGACGCAGCATCTGATATGCGTGACAAATGGGATGTGCCCATTCATGTGCCTATGGCGATGATGTATCAGGAAAGCAGCTTTAAACACGATGCTCAGCCGCCTATGGAATATTGGTTTGGTTTTATTCCTGTCGGCCGCGCCAGCACAGCTTATGGTTATGCTCAGGTGAAAGACGAAACCTGGGAAGATTATGGCCGTGAAACCGGCAGCTATTTTGCAGCCCGTTCCAACTTTGACGATGCGCTGGATTTTATGGGCTGGTATATCAATAAAAGCAGTCGCATCAATAAAGTGTCGAAGTCGGATGCTTATGCTCAGTACCTGAACTACCACGAAGGCTGGGGTGGTTATAAACGTGGCAGCTACTATAAAAAGCGCTGGTTGATGGAGACCTCCCGCAAGGTACAACAACGCGCAACCATGTATCAGAATCAATTACAGAGCTGTGAAGAAGAATTTAAAAGCGGCTGGTTTTTTGGTTTATTTGGTTAACCGTACAGAGCAAGATTAAAAAGGGCGCATGTTAGCGCCCTTTTTAATCCTGTTGTAAGTGTGGCATCAGCCGCACTGTTTTAATCATATTGTCCTGGACTTCGATAATCTCCATAGGGCAACCAGCCAGAGTTAAACCTAAACTGGCTTCCGGAATTTCTTCCAGGTATTCCAATACCAGACCATTTAAGGTTTTAGGACCATCGGTGGGGAAGTTCAGCTGCATATCCCGGTTTAAATCCCGTAAGTTAATACCGCCGTCCACCAGATAACTGCCATCGGCCTGAGGCTGAATTTCATCATTCTGATTATCTGCGATATCTGTAGTGAAGTTACCTACCACTTCTTCGAGTATATCTTCTAAAGTCACCAACCCCTGAATATCACCGTATTCGTCGACCACCAGACCTATACGCTCTTTCGAGCTTTGAAACTTATGCAGTTGGGTGTTCAGTGGGGTGTTTTCCGGAATAAAATAAATTTCCCGCACTGAACGTAATAAAGAGGCTTTATTAAGCTGATCTTTTAATGCCAGACGGGCTAATTCCCGACTGTGAATAAAACCCAAAGCATCGTCAACGCTGTCGCGGTAGAGCAAAATTCGATTGTGTTGGCTGTTAGACAGCTGACGCACTATGTCTTTCCACTCGTCGTTAATATCCACCCCAACCAGTTCGTTACGGGGGATCATAATATCTTCCACTGTGGCTTTTTCTAAATCCAGCACACCCACCAGCATACTTTGGTGATGCTGCGGAATTAAAGCTCCGGCTTCATGCACTACAGTACGCAGTTCTTCAGAGCTTAAGCTGCTGCCGTGATGTTGTTCAGCACTGACACCCAGCCAGCCTAAAAAGGTATTACAAATTTTATTCAGTAACCAGACCACAGGATAAAGCACTTTCATCAGAGGTTTGAGGATCACTGAACTTGGAAAAGCAACTCGCTCAGGGTGCAGGGCAGCCAGTGTTTTTGGTGTGACTTCGCCAAAAATCAGGATGATCACTGTTAAAGCAACTGTGGCAATCGCAATACCATAATCACCATAAAGCCGAAGACCGATCACAGTCGCTATGGCAGAAGCTGCGATATTGACCAGGTTATTACCGACCAGAATTAAGCCAATCAGTCTGTCACGGCGTTCCAGCATAGCTGTTACACGCATCGCTGCTTTATGCTGTTCATTGGCAAGATGTTTAAGCTTGTATGGGTTCACCGACATCATGCCGGTTTCAGAAGCTGAGAAAAATGCGGAACATAACACCAGCAGGCCCAAAACGATAAAGAGGGTGCTGGTTGAGATCTCGTCCAAAAGTAAAGTACCTGTAGGGCTAATCGAAGCTATTTGATATTACGAACGGCCAGTCAAGTCAAGCCTTAATGGCCCAGAGCCTGAAAAAGCTCTTATCCGAGCCGATCCAGTATCACTTCACGGACAAAACGACTGCCAAAATAAGCCAGGGTCAGCAAAATACTGCCAGTAAAGGTTAAAGCAATCGCCAGACGTCCACGCCAGCCTAATTGAGCATGGCCCCATAACAGGACTACAAAAACCAGAAAAGCGATGGAGCTTAATATGTTTTTGTGCAGGTTTTGCGCGGCCAGCCAGTTGTCCGTAAAAGCTGCACCACTGAACAAAGTTAAACCCAGCAATAAAGTACCGAGCAATAACACTCTGAACTGCAGTTGTTCTACTTGAAGCAAAGGAGGTAAAAACTGATTGCCCAGCATAAAATCTTTTTGTTTCAGTTTTTTACTGATGTAGTGCACTTGCAGCGAATGCAAAGTGGCCACTATTAATAAGGTGTACGCAATAAAAGCCACTATGATGTGCACTAGCAAAATAGGATTGTGTTCAAAGTGCTGCATTTGTACTTCTGCAGGCAACACTAAAATGGCCAGTTGAGTCAGCGCCGAAAAACCATAGACGATCGGCAGTAATAATACAGTAGGGGTACGAAGCGCTGTAATGGTAATTGCAGTGCTGATCAACCAGCACACCAATGAAATCACATTCAGCAGGCTAAAATTCTGACCCGAGTCGGCAAAAATGGAGTCAGCCAGAAACAGCATATGACAAACAATGGCCAACAAGGCTGCACTGAACATTAATTTATAGTTAGGGCCTTGTGGATGTACCAAACGGGACAATACCATACCGGTTGCCAGCAGATAACCAACCAATGCCACACCAGGTAACAGCTCAACTAACATAAATCAGATCCTGTTGATTCGTGAAGATTTAACATTCTATTGCAAATTACTCGCATTTGACAGCGCAAGCTTGTGTATTCAGACTGACAGCTTGCGTATTCAGACTGACAGCTTGCGTATTCAGAGTAACAGCTTGCGTATTCAGAGTAACAGCTTGCGCTAAGATGGCGGCTGACTCCTTTAGCCAGCTGGGGTATAATCCGGCCATATTGTATATCAGGTGCTAAGTTATGTTTGAAAACCTGTCGGACCGCCTAACCAAAACGCTGAAGAACATCAGTGGTCGTGGTCGTTTAACTGAAGATAATATCAAAGAAACCTTACGTGAAGTGCGGATGGCGTTATTAGAAGCCGACGTTGCTTTGCCTGTGGTTCGTGACTTTGTTAATCAGGTCAAAGAGCGTTCTGTTGGCATTGAAGTCAGCAAAAGCCTGACGCCTGGTCAGGAATTCCTCAAAATCGTCCGTAAAGCATTAGAAGATGCGATGGGCGAAGCCAACGAAGAGCTGGCGTTAAATGTCCAGCCGCCAGCTGTTGTATTAATGGCGGGTTTACAAGGTGCGGGTAAAACCACTTCTGTGGCTAAGCTGGCCAAGTTCTTAAAAGAGCGGAAGAAGAAAAAAGTATTAGTGGTCTCCGCGGATATCTATCGTCCTGCTGCTATTAAACAGTTAGAGACGCTGGCGAAAGAAGTGGGTGTTGAATTCTTCCCAAGTGATGTTAGTCAGAAGCCTATAGATATAGTGAACGCTGCTATAGCTCATGCCCGCTTACAAATTTTTGATGTGCTGTTAGTCGATACCGCCGGTCGTCTTCATGTTGATGAAGAGATGATGGGCGAAATTAAAGCGCTGCATGCTGCCGTTAAACCTATCGAAACTCTGTTTGTAGTCGATGCCATGACAGGTCAGGATGCTGCCAATACAGCAAAAGCTTTTAATGAAGCTTTGCCTTTGACCGGTGTGATCCTGACCAAAGCCGATGGTGATGCCCGTGGTGGTGCTGCTTTATCTATTCGTCATATCACAGGCAAGCCGATTAAGTTTATCGGTATGGGCGAAAAAACTGACGCCTTGGAGCCATTCCATCCGGATCGTATTGCCTCCCGTATTCTGGGTATGGGCGATGTGATGAGCCTGATTGAGCAAATCGAGCAGAAGGTTGATAAAGAACAAGCCGCTAAAGTCGCTGCCAAAGTGATGAAAGGGCAGGGCTTTAGTTTAGAAGACTTCCGTGACCAGCTCGTGCAGATGCGTAGCATGGGCGGCATGATGTCGATGCTGGATAAATTACCTGGTATGAAAAACCTGCCTGCCGGTGCTATGGATCAGATGGGCAATAAGCAGTTCAATAAAATGGAAGCCATTATTAATTCCATGACGAAAAAAGAGCGCTTGTTTCCTGATTTGATTAAAGGCTCACGCAAAAAACGTATTGCCGCAGGTTCAGGAACTCAAGTGCAGGATGTGAATCAAATGCTGAAGCAATTTACCCAAATGCAGAAAATGATGAAGCAGATGTCGGGTAAAGGTGGCTTGATGAAGATGATGCGCGGTATGGGTGGCAAGTTACCACCTGGACTGTTACCTCCACGTTAAGTCCTGTTCCGGCTATTGCTGTCGGGTTTTGGCAAAAGCTGAAATATGCTGCCAAAGCCCGAAAAACCTTGCAATGCAGGCAAAAATCCGTACAATTCACCGACCCCACGGTCTGACCGCGGGGTTTGTTATTTTTTTAAATCCTGAACGATTATTAGAGGACGGTATGGTAACTATTCGTTTACAACGTGGTGGCGCGAAAAAGCGTCCATTTTACCAAGTTGTGGTAGCGGACAGCCGTTTTGCCCGTGATGGCCGCTTCATTGAGCGCGTGGGTTTTTTCAACCCAATCGCTAGCGGTACTGAAGAGCAAACGCGTATTGACTTAGAGCGTATCAACCACTGGGTATCGCAAGGCGCTTCTTTAAGCGACCGCGTTGCTTCATTGGTGAAAGCTGCTAAGAAAACTGCTGCTTAATAGCTAAAATAAATAAAGGTCGGAGTTTCACCTTGAACGGTAAAGATTTAGTTGTCTTAGGTAAGTTTGGTGCTGTTTACGGCATCAACGGGTGGCTAAAAGTAAACTCCTATACCGATATCCCGGAAGGGATTTTTGATTACACACCCTGGCAAATTCAAGTGCAGGGTAACTGGCGTCAAATGCAAATCTCCGGTAAAAAACGACATGGCAACGGCCTTATCGTAAAACTGGCAGACGTGGCTGACCGCGACCAGGCTCAACTCTACGTAAATGCGGATATCGCAGTAGAGCGTTCTGCATTGCCCCAGCTTGCTGAGGGTGATTTCTATTGGCGTGACCTGATGGGCATGGCAGTAGTGAACGAGGCTGGTTATCACTTAGGTGAAGTGGTCGACATGATGGAAACGGGCTCAAACGACGTTCTCGTTGTGAAAGCCAATAAATCCGATGCATTTGGCAAGACGGAGCGTTTACTCCCTTTCCTGACTGACTCTGTCATTAAGGAAGTGAATAACGCTGAAAGACGTATCTTAGTAGACTGGGATCCGGACTTTTAATGTCGCAGCAAGCTGGTTTGTGGGTTGGGGTTATTACTCTGTTCCCGCAGATGTTTGATGCTATTACAAAGTTTGGTGTAACAAGCCGTGCTGTAAAGCAAGGATTGTTACAGGTAGAGTGTTGGAATCCGCGGGATTATACTTCGGATAAACACAATACCGTCGATGATCGCCCCTTTGGTGGTGGTCCCGGAATGCTGATGATGGTGCAGCCGCTAACCGACGCTATTCGCGCCGCCAAGCAAGCTGCCGGAGGAAATGTACATACGGTGTATTTGTCGCCGCAAGGCCGCAAACTAGACCAAAAAGGTGTACAGGAACTTTCACGTTACCCGAAACTGCTGTTAGTGGCAGGCCGTTACGAAGGCATTGATGAACGCGTAATTGAAACCGAAATTGACGAAGAATGGTCAATTGGGGATTACGTGCTGAGTGGAGGCGAGTTGCCTGCGATGACGCTGATTGATGCGGTATCGCGACTGGTACCAGGCGTACTGGGGCACGAAGAGTCGGCAGAACAGGATTCGTTTGCAACTGGTTTGTTAGACTGCCCACACTACACCAGACCTGCGGTGTTAGCAGACAAAGAGGTTCCACCGGTGTTGCTGAGTGGACACCATGAAAATATACGACGCTGGCGTCTGAAACAGGCTCTTGGTAGAACCTGGTTAAGACGGCCGGATATGTTAAATGCCCTGGCTCTGACTAAGGAGCAACGCAAATTACTGGATGAATTCCAATTGGAACACCAGGCGTTGCAGCAACACGATAGTTAATTCCAGGTAAAGTGAGATTGTTATGAGCAAAGTTAGCCAAAACATTATCAAGCAACTTGAAGACGAACAGTTAAAAACTGACGTGCCAGCATTTGGCCCAGGTGACACTGTAGTTGTTCAGGTTAAAGTGAAAGAAGGTGACAAAACCCGTCTGCAGGCTTACGAAGGCGTAGTTATCGCCAAACGTAACCGTGGTCTGCATTCAGCTTTCACAGTTCGTAAAATTTCCAACGGCGAAGGTGTTGAGCGTGTATTCCAGACGCACAGCCCTATGATTGACAGCATTACGCTGAAACGCCGTGGCGCAGTCCGCCGTGCCAAGCTTTACTACTTACGCGATCGTTCAGGTAAATCAGCGCGTATCCGCGAAAAGCTTAACTAAGCGACTGGAAAGGCTGACCTTGTGTCAGCCTTTTTTTATGTCCATGGAAGGACGGTATGTCGCAACTGTCGGGGTGATAACGGCGAAATGCCAACAGTTTGGCATTTCGCCGTTATCACGCCTTCGCCTCTGGTGAAGGCCGGATGATTGTTGCGACAATGTCGCAGCCATCCTTGGCGCTCACCCTTTGGGCCAATGCTTCGCATTGTTAAAAATTGATCCTGACAATTTTTTGGTCTGTAATGTGACTATGCACACCGAATTGCAAGATGATTTAGTTAACGCACTCGAAGCCTTCCTGTTGTCCAGACAAGGGGAGATCAGCGAGCAGGAATTGCTGCATCAATTAAACGCTTTTTTCCCTGAACCCCGCACTCTCGCTGTTGATTCCTTGTTATTCCAGCAACACTTTATTCTTTATCATCATTTATTTGTGTTGCAGGCGCAGTGGCAGCAGGAGCAAGTAGCCTTATTGCATATTGGTTATGCCAAAGTGATGGTTTATACAGTCACTGCTTTACCTGACAATGCAGTAGCTCTATGGCAAGAGCAGCAGGACAAAGCCGCTTATTATCTGGATTGGCAAAATATGCGTGCTATGACGGATGATAAATTGCAGGCTGTATTGAATGAATTCTGGAAAAAGCTGGCGTTGTATCAGCAAAATAAAGCGCTCGACACCAGCCATTTGCAACAAAAGTGGCAGTTAATCCACCCTTATTCTGTCGCTCAACTTAAAAAAGTCTATCGGCAGCAGGCGTTGCGTTTGCATCCGGATAAAGGGGGGGATGCCGCCGCTTTTCAGCTGTTGCAGCAGGAATACCAGTGGTTGCTGGCAGAGTTATCTTGATAGAAAAGCACAGTAACTTAGCCTTTATCAATCACTTAGCAATATCCTCTTCTATCCATACTTTATAAAGCCCACTACAATAGCTGTATTGTGTTGCAACGCGACAAGGACCCTAAATTGGATTCCGCCAGTTTTATTGAAAAACGCCGTTTTATCGTCAAGCTTGGCAAAATGCTGCATAAGTTTGGTACTCCGGCTTATCGTTTGGAAGCCCATTTGCAGGAAGTGGCAAAACTGCTGCAGATAGGGGGCTCTTTTGCTATTACGCCTACTGTGCTGACTTTTGTGCTTTGGATCCCAGGCGATGAAAATGAATACACTCATATCTCCCGTGTGACCCCAGGAGAACTGGATTTAGGTGCTTTATCTTACACAGATGAGCTGGTGGATGCGCTCGCCAGCAGCAAGCTGACATTGCAGGATGTGAATCAGCGGCTGGATCAAATAGCAGCTGCGCCCAACCCTTATTCACGTTGGGCTACCTTTGCGGCTTTCGGTGCCGCAGGGGGCGCTTTTGCCATGTTAATGCGTGCCAGCTGGCACGACGTATTCTGGGCCACTGTACTGAGCCTTATCGTGTATTTGTTTGTTCTCTGGTCAATGAAGTCACGCCGGGTGGCTCATATGCTGGAGCCGTTAGTGGCTTTAGTGTCTGCTATGCTGGCAACAGCCGTGGCTGTTTATATTGATCCTATGATCAATGTGCCTTTGGTCGTACTGTCCGCCATTATTGTATTTATTCCAGGCCTGGCCTTAACGCTGGGATTAGCAGAGCTGGCAGCCCGTCATTTGGTCTCAGGCACAGCACGGGTGATGGATGCAGTCATGTTGCTGTTTAAGCTGTATTTTGGTGCCTTTTTGGGGGTAGCTTTAGGGCAAGTGTTGTTTGGACAAATTCCGCCGCAAATCGCGCCTTCAGTACCGCAGTGGACCAGCTGGCTGGCTGTAGCTATTTTATGTGGCAGTTTAGTCGTGGTGTTTAAAGCAAGGTTGCGGCATGCGCTTTGGGGTCTGCTCTCTGGTTTTATTGCTTACGCTGCCAGTTTATGGGGCGCATATTACCTGGGATTAGCGTTAGGAGCTTTTGTCGGTGCTTTTGCTGTGGGTTTATACGGTAACTTGTTTAACCGATTGATGAATGCGCCTGCCAGCATAGTCTCTTTGCAGGGCATGATAGTGCTGGTGCCAGGCAGTAAAACCTATATTGGCTTAAATGCTTTTGTTTCAGGCCAGCAGATGGTGTCGACTGAGCAATTAGGTCAGCAAACCTTTCTGATTTTTATGTCGCTTGTGGCAGGCTTTATATTTGCTAACGTGGCTTTACCACCAAGAAAGGCGTTGTAGCAAACTCGATTTTCGTTATACCGAATAATAAAAAGCTGCGATTAACGCAGCTCTTGTAGTAACTTCTCTAAGCGGTCTTTTAAGTCGCTAAATAGCAGTGGTTTTCGCATCAGTTGGACTGTGTCAGGTAAACCGCCTCCAGCTGCAATTTCTGCATCTGTTAAGGCTGTTACAACAATGATTTTCATATTCTCGTGGCGTGAAGATAACTTCAGTTCACGGATCATTTGAAAACCGTCCAGTTCAGGCATCTGCAAATCTGAGATCAGAATTTGTGGTGCCCATTCGCCAATTTTTAATAAACCAGCTATACCGTTGGTGACGGATTGCAAACTGATAGGTAAACCCCAGGATTCAATCTGAAGGCTATAAAGTTGTTTGAGTAGCTCGTCATCTTCCGCCAAGAGAATGCGAACTGAATTATCAACAGGTTGAGTCTGATTTTTCAGCAGAAGGCGTTCGACAGAAGATTGAGTGACACGGCGATGACCACCTGGAGTTTTCCAGGCGTCCAGAGCACCTTTTTCCACCCATAACTGCACGGTGCGTAAAGAAACACCAAGTAAATCAGCAGCTTGTTGAGTCGACAATAAAGGTTCTGTGTGCTTACTTTTGTTCATACGGGGCTAATGGGTATCATATTTTGTATTTTTATCAATTCTAGACGAGAACACAGGTCGCTGTCACTTTATTTTTTGTGATTTTCAACCGCTTTTTTTTCACTTATTGCTCCTGACCCTTTGACCTGAAAGGCAAAATGGTAGCACAGGACTTTTGCTGCGGTTTTGGCGTTGTGCATAACTGCTCTAGGGCATCCTGCATCCGGCTAATTTCTGACAACATCAACTGATAAGCTCTGGTCAGCCGGACCAGTGGGGCTTTATAGCGTAATTGTTCTGACTGTAGCCTGAATAAAGTTTGCTGAATAGCTTTCCTGCCTCTGTCATCACTTTGTGCGTCAATCAATTCCTGATTCAATTTCTTTTGTAATGCATCCAACGCAGCAGGGTCTTGTTTTGCCATGTTAAGTAATTCGTCAAAAGCTGGCAGAGGTGAATAAGTGGATGCAGCCATGAACTAACCTATACAAAGAATGAGTGGTTAAGTCTTAGTGTAGACCATCCCATTCAGGCTGTTGTTCCGGCTGGTACTTAAGGTTTTATCCGCAGAAAATAGCTTGAGATAAGCCAGTCAAAGATAGCTTGGCATTTTGTATTGAAAAGTTTACTTAATTATTTTTTATTTGAATTTCGTGGAATCCTTTGATTGTTTGACTTTAAAGGTTGACTTGTGAGCCTTTGGTTTTTAATATGCGTAAATTCGTAATCAATTAAATACGTGTTGTAAATATAAGTTTACTGGTGTTCTGCTTGCATTTATCAAGTAAAACCGGCGCTTTGGCAACGCATGATGCAAACAGGAGCATTGAAATGAGCAAAATAGTTGACGATTTACGTATAGTTTCGGAGCAGTTATTAAGCCCCCCCGCTGTGTTAAAACAGGCTTTACCTTTATCCAGTACAGGATCTGACTTTATTCAGAAGTCCCGTCAGGAAATCGCCGATATAGTGCATGGCCGTGATCCACGTTTGTTGGTGATCACAGGTCCATGTTCTATTCACGATCCTGTGTCAGCGATGGATTACGCCCGCCGCCTGAAACAGCTGCAACTGCAATACAAAGATACCTTGTACATTGTGATGCGGGTGTACTTTGAAAAACCCCGTACTACGGTCGGTTGGAAAGGCTTTATCAACGATCCACATCTGGATGACTCCTTTGATCTGGAAACAGGTTTAACCAAAGGCCGGCGTTTACTGCTGGATTTAGTGGAGATGGAATTGCCTGCGGCAACCGAAGCGCTTGACCCCATTAGTCCACAGTATTTGTCTGATTTAATCAGCTGGGCAGCTGTAGGTGCTCGTACCGTGGAGTCGCAAACCCACCGTGAAATGGCGAGCGGTTTATCTATGCCGGTTGGCTTTAAAAATGGCACAGATGGTAATTTAAATATCGCACTGAATGCGCTTCAATCAGCTGCCAGCGGTCACAGCTTTATTGGTATTAACCAAAAAGGCCAGGTGTCTTTGGTGCAAACTGCCGGCAACCCGGATGGTCATGTGATTTTACGTGGTGGCACTAAACCTAATTATGACGAAGACAGTGTACAGGCGGCTTTGGCTGCTTTGCGTAAACATGGTTTACCTGAAGGTTTAGTGATTGACTGCAGTCATGGCAATTCCAGCAAAGATCACAACAGACAAGGCATTGTGGCTCAGTCTGTGATTGAGCAGCGTATCAAAGGCAATAAAGCTATTATAGGCATTATGCTGGAAAGCCATATTCATGCGGGTCGTCAGGATTTAGTAGATGGCAAAGCAGAGCTCTATGGTGTATCTGTCACTGATGCTTGTATTGACTGGGCTAGTACAGCTGGCTTATTGGCTGAACTGGATCAACAGCTCTCGTCACAAGAAACTTCACAACAAGCTTCGCGTGAAGTTGCAGCCTGAGACTTAGGTATGAATGAAGTGGTAAACACACAGGACCCAATGGCAGCTCTGCTGCCGTTGCGTCAGCAAATCGATCTGTTGGATAGCCAACTGGTTGAGTTATTGGCCAAAAGAGCCTCGGTCACGGCAGAAGTAGGGCGGGTAAAGCAGCAGTATGCTTTGCCTTTGTATGTGCCTGAACGTGAACAGGCATTGATTAAAGCCCGTCGTCAGCAGGCTGAAGACGCAGGTGTCTCAGCTGATTTAATTGAAGATGTATTACGTCGTGTCATGCGTGAGTCTTACCAGACTCAGGAAGCAGGTTTTGTCTGCTGTCGAAAATCAGGCGATAAAGTTGTGGTAGTGGGTGGTGCCGGTGCTTTAGGCCAACGTTTTGTCAGCTTATTCCAGCGCTCTGGTTATCTGGTTGAAGTGCTGGAGCAAGACAACTGGCATCAGGCAAAAGATATGGTGCAAGGCGCTGCTTTAGTGCTGATTGCAGTGCCCATCGCAGTGACTGAACAGGTGATAACGCAATTACCTGAATTGGATGCCGATACTGTACTTGCCGATTTAACCAGTACCAAAACCGGGCCTCTGGGCGCTATGTTGGCGAAACACAGTGCTGCTGTGGTGGGGTTACATCCTATGTTTGGCCCTGACATCAGCAATATAGCCAAGCAAGTCGTGGTGGTCAGTCATGGCCGTGATGCTGAAAAGTATCAGTGGCTGATACAGCAATTCAAAGTCTGGGGCGCCGTCCTGACAGAAAAATCTGCGCAGCAGCATGATGAACTGATGCAGCTTATTCAGGCAATGCGTCATTTCAGTTCTTTAGTCTACGGTGTGCATTTGGCAGAAGAGCAGGCAGATTTGCAGCAGTTGCTGGAATTGAGCTCACCTATTTACCGACTAGAACTGGCGATGGTAGGCAGACTCTTTGCACAAAATGCGGAGCTTTACGCTGACATTATGTTGTCCTCCAGTGCAGTCACGGGTTTATTGCAACGTTATCAGCACAGGTTTAATCAACTATCGCACTTGCTCGCTGCGCGTGATAAAGCTGGTTTAATGGCAGAATTTGCCAAGGGCCAGCAGTTTTTTGGACCTTTGGCTGATCAGTTTTTGCAAGAAAGTCGCCGCCTGTTACAAAAAGCCTCGGATGAACGCAGTTAAAGTGTATTTCCTCAAGTGTTTTCGGTTATATACCCAAAGCAATTGGAGTTGCAGTGCGGCGGCAAGTGTTCGAGACCCCATGAGCATAGATACACTATGCGATTGGGGCGAGTAGCGCAGCCAACAATGCTGCGGCTTCAAGTGTGAAGGGTATACAGCAACTAAAGCTGGCTCATTTCTCTATCGCGCTTTACACTAAAATCTGACGAACACTTTTATCTAATCGGGAAAGTCATTGATTTCACTTTGGTTTCATAAGCTACTAAGCATTATAAAATACCTGGCTATTTTGGCTTTAAGCCTGGTGCTGCTGTTTGCTTTTGTACCAGTGCCTGTCACTGGCGTGATGATTGAGCGGCAAATTCAGGCGCTGTGGAATAATCACAAAAGTTATGAATTGCAGCATGACTGGGTGCCTTTTGAACACATTTCCGCCGCCATGAAACAAGCTGTAGTTGCGGCTGAAGATCAGAAGTTTCCTGATCACTATGGCTTTGATACGGTCGCTATCGAAAAAGCACTGGAGTACAACAGCAGAGGCCAGAAAGTGCGTGGCGCTTCTACTATCAGTCAACAAACGGCAAAAAATGTATTTTTATGGACGGGCCGCAGCTGGTTTCGCAAAGGGCTGGAGCTGGTCTTTACCGGCTTGATTGAGCTGACCTGGGGCAAGGAACGCATTTTAGAAGTCTATTTAAACAGTGTGGAGTTTGGACCTGGTGTTTTTGGGGTTGAAGCTGCTGCCCAGAAGTTTTTTAAGCGTCCTGCCAGCACCTTGAGTCGTCATCAGGCTGCGCTCTTAGCCGCTGTTTTACCTAATCCATTACGTTTTAAAGTGCAAAGTCCCTCGCCTTATGTCTACAAACGCCAGCAATGGATTTTAAAGCAAATGAGGCAATTAGCCCCAATAGAGCAGCGGTTTGCTGATAATTAAATCTAGTATGACTTTTTCATGACTTTAGTGTGACTCTTCGATGAAGATTTCTGATTTTTAACGCTTTTTCGATGCAAACTTTGTTCAGGCTGTTTAGGATCTGCCGCAACTGAAGAGTTGAAGCGGAGTTTAATCATGGGCAAAAGAACATCTGAATTTATGCGCTCTGTGCATATAAAAACTATCCAGGCAGATTTGCAGCAAGGTAAAAGCACGGAAGAAGCTATGCAGCATCTGAGGTTTGTCGGCGTCTGTGAGGATGAGTTGATGGATTTACTGCTTGAGGCGGGTTATAGCGCTGAACAACACTCAGTGGCTGGCTCAGAATACTCCAGCATCTGAGCTTCAGATCTTTTTTACAAAGATAAAAATGCAAAAAAGCAGGGACTGCATGCAGTCCCTGAATCGCTAGGTGTATACCCAAGTGACTTGAAGATGCAGGGAGGCGACAAGCCAGTGAGACCCCAGGAGCATAGTTGGCCTATGTGACTGGGGCGAGATGGCGAAGTCAACAAAGCTGCAGTTTCAAAGGCGGCGGGTATAGAACAGGAATAGAGCTGCGTCTTACTGCAGCCATAGCTAAGATGCTCAAAAACTGTGTCAGTTCTGTGACACCCAGCGCTTCTGCTCTGGTGAATACGTATTCAACTGATATTTTTAACTGATTTGGGTAATTTCTGATTTTTATGCAGGAAAAACAGGTCGGATTAGAGGAATTTTCTGCAAAATAAAGTATCCTTTGCGCACTTTTAACCGGCTTGGGGTACTCCATGCGTTTTTACTTTCCTCTGATCATCATTGATGAAGATTTCAGAACCGAAAATACCAGTGGTTCAGGTATTCGTGAACTGGCTGCAGCCATTGAAGCCGAAGGCATGGATGTAGTGGGTTATACCAGTTATGGTGACCTGACCTCTTTTGCTCAACAACAAAGCCGGGCCGCTGGTTTTATTTTGTCTATTGATGACGAAGAATTTGGTGGTGGGTCCGACGAAGACACTCATTCCGTATTGGCAAACCTGAAAGGTTTTGTTGATAAGATCCGTCATCGCAATCCGGATATTCCAATTTATCTGTACGGTGAAACCCGTACTTCACGCCATATCCCCAATGCCATTTTGCGTGAACTGCATGGTTTTATTCATATGCACGAAGACACGCCAGAGTTTGTGGCGCGGCATATTATCCGTGAAGCGAAAAGCTATTTAGATACATTGGCTCCACCGTTTTTCCGTGCTTTAACCAACTATGCACAGGATGGTTCGTATTCCTGGCACTGCCCTGGACACTCAGGTGGCGTGGCGTTTTTGAAATCGCCAGTAGGTCAGATGTTCCACCAGTTTTTTGGTGAAAACATGTTACGTGCAGACGTCTGTAACGCGGTCGATGAATTAGGTCAGTTGCTGGATCACACAGGTCCTGTAGCTGCTTCAGAGCGCAATGCGGCGCGTATTTTTAACGCTGACCATTTGTTTTTTGTCACTAACGGCACTTCAACCTCGAACAAAATCGTCTGGAACTCCACTGTAGCTCCGGGTGATATAGTTGTGGTTGACCGTAACTGCCATAAATCTATTTTGCACGCTATTATGATGACGGGCGCTGTGCCAGTATTCTTAATGCCAACGCGCAACCATTACGGCATCATTGGTCCTATTCCTCGTAGTGAGTTTGAACCTGCAACTATCCGTAAAAAAATGATGGCAAACCCATTCTGCCGTGAAAAACTGGAACAAAATCCAGATGTGAAGCCACGGGTTTTGACTATTACTCAGTCGACTTATGATGGCGTCTTGTATAACGTCGAAGAAATTAAGTCGATGCTTGATGGCGAAATCGAAACTCTGCACTTTGATGAAGCCTGGTTACCTCATGCTGCTTTCCATGATTTTTATGGTGACTACCATGCGATAGGTGAAGGTCGTCCGCGTTGTGAAACCTCTATGGTGTTCTCGACTCAGTCAACGCACAAACTGCTGGCCGGTATTTCACAGGCATCACAAATTCTGGTGCAGGATGCCAAGCAGAACAAGCTGGATCAGCATTTGTTTAACGAAGCCTACCTGATGCATACCTCAACCAGTCCACAGTACGCCATTATTGCCTCCTGTGACGTGGCTGCTGCCATGATGGAAGCGCCAGGTGGTACAGCCTTAGTGGAAGAGTCTCTGGACGAAGCTTTAGAATTCCGTCGTGCTATGCGTAAAGTCGACGACGAATACGGTGATGACTGGTGGTTTAAAGTCTGGGGTCCGGATGATTTAACAGACGAAGGTCTGGATCACCGAGATGCCTGGATGTTAAAAGCAGGCGAAAGCTGGCATGGTTTCGGTGATATTGCCGAAGGTTTTAACCTGCTCGACCCAATTAAAGCGACCATTTTAACGCCTGGTTTAAACGTAGACGGCGACTTTGATAATTCAGGTATTCCTGCTGCTATTGTGGCTAAGTACCTGTCTGAACACGGTGTTGTCATTGAAAAAACTGGTCTGTACTCGTTCTTCATTATGTTCACCATCGGCATTACTAAAGGCCGCTGGAATACTATGGTGACAGCGCTGCAGCAGTTTAAAGACGATTATGATAAGAACGCCCCACTGTGGCGGGTATTACCTGAATTTATCGCCAAGTACCCTCAGTATGAGCGTATTGGCTTAAAAGACTTATGTGATCAAATTCACCAGATCTACCGTGAAAACAACGTCGCGAAGATGACCACTGAGATGTATTTGTCTGAGCTGGTACCAGCAATGAAACCATCCAAAGCTTTTGCTGCTATGGCGCATAAAGAGCTGGATCGGGTGCCACTGGATGATCTGATAGGCCGTATTACCGCTGTGATGTTAACGCCTTACCCACCAGGTATCCCACTGTTGGTGCCGGGTGAAGTCTTTAATACCATCATTGTGGATTACCTGAAATTCGCCCGCGAATTTAATGGTTCTTTCCCTGGCTTCGAGACCTATATTCATGGTCTGGTTTGTGAAGAGCGTAACGGTAAAAAAGAATACTTTGTTGACTGCGTAAAAGCTCAATAAGCTGCAGGGTCGGAGCCTTGGCTCTGACCCTCATATTGAATTCTGAGACCTGATTTGCGGGTCAGAGCTGATAGCTCTGACCCCTAGCTATAACTGATAACAATGGCAAATCGCTTGCCAGGCTTGTTCCGGTGTATCGACAAACTGGATCAGCTGCATATCTTCCGCTCTAATCAATCCTTCCTCGACCAGCAGGTCAAAGTTAATCAAACGGGTCCAAAAGTTTTTGTCATACAGGATCACTGGCACTGTATTGGCTTTGCCGGTTTGCAATAAAGTCAGGGTTTCAAACAGCTCATCCAAAGTACCAAAACCACCAGGGAAGGCGACTAAAGCCCGCGCACGTTGTAAAAAGTGCATTTTGCGAATGGCAAAATAATGGAACCGAAAACAAAATTGCGGCGTGATATAAGGGTTGGGCTTTTGCTCATGCGGCAGCACTATATTTAAGCCAATACTTTGCCCACCCGCCTGATAGGCGCCTTTGTTCGCTGCTTCCATCACACCAGGTCCACCACCGCTGATAATCATCAAAGAGGTATCTGGGCAGCTTTGACTATGCTCTGTCACAATACGTGAAAACTCCGCCGCCGCCTCATAATAGGCACTGTTTTTCAGCTGACGCTCCGCCACTTTCAGCTTTTGCTGCAGCTCCAAAGCTTCAGGGTATTGTGTCAATTGAGTCCTGGCTTCGGCCACCATTTGCTCTGCTTGCTGACGCGAAACAAAACGGGCGCTGCCAAAGACTACCACTGTGGCTTTGATCTGATTTTGCTCGAGGATCAGTTGGGGTTTTAAATACTCCAGTTGTAAACGCACATGCCGTAATTCGTCCTGCATTAAAAAGTCATTGTCCGCAAAGGCGAGTCTATAGGACGGATGCTCAAGTAAATCCTGACTTTGCTGTTCTGTCGCTTCTCGGGCAGAACTCAGATGGCGTTGATACAGGGGGATGTCACCAGACATAAAGAGGCTCCATAAAAGGGAAGGCGGAATAAACTAATGCTTTGTTTGATATAGACTAATCTTTTAACACTTCAGTTCAGTTATAACATGGACTTAGCACCACAACCGGAGTGTACCCAATGCCATTAGATGCCAGTTTAACCTTTTTAGGGGCCGCAGAGCAGGTCACAGGCTCTTGTTATCTGCTGAAGTTACAAGACAAACAAATTTTGCTCGATTGCGGCATGACGCAGGGTGAAAACCAAATCACCGAATGGAATAAATTCCGTTTTGCCTTTCGCCCCAAAGATATCGACTACGTGATTTTGTCACACGCTCATATAGACCATAGTGGTTTATTGCCTTTGCTGGTGGCGAAGGGTTTTCAGGGCAAAATTTATTGTACTCAGGGCACGGCCTTATTGTTGGGTGTGTTATTAAAAGATTCAGTGCATCTGTATTTAAAAGATCTGGAGTGGCAAAACAAGCAGTTGGCCCGACAAGGTAAAAAGCTGCTGGACCCCGTGATGGCGGTGCAGGATGTAGAGCTGGTGCTGGATTGCTGTCATCCGGTCGGGTACAAGCAAAAAGTAACAGTCTGTGAAGGGTTGGAGCTGGAGTTTCTCGACGCCGGTCATATTCTTGGTTCTGCCATAGTGCAGCTTGCCGTCAAGCAAGGCAAAGCGATGCGGCAGTTGGTGTTTTCCGGTGATTTGGGCAATCCAGCTACAGTGCTGATGCCAGATCCAAGCCCGGTGAAAACGGCTGATCTGGTGCTGATGGAAAGTACCTATGGCGATCGCAACCACCAGCCCTTACAAAATACCTTGGAAGAGTTTGCTACTGCGCTGGAAGAAGCGCACAAAGCAGGTGGCAATGTATTTATTCCTGCTTTTGCTTTAGGTCGTAGTCAGGAAATTTTGTATTACCTTGGGCTTTTGTACCATCAGGGCCGATTGAAACAAAAAATGGTGGTGCTCGACAGCCCAATGGCGATAGAGATCACCAAAATCTACAGCGAGCTGATGGCTGAGTTTGATCGCAAAGACACTAAAGTGCTGCAGGGTTATGGTGCCCGTGATTTGCAATCCTTTTTGCCTGTGTTACGACTGGCGTCCAGCATGGAAGAATCGATGGCGTTAAACCGGGTCAGTGGTGGTGCTATTGTCATTGCAGGTTCCGGCATGTGTAACGGTGGCCGGATAGTGCATCACTTAAAACACAACTTATGGAAAAGCAGCAATCATCTGATTTTTGTCGGTTTTCAGGCCAAAGGGACTTTAGGTCGCCGCTTGGTGGACGGCGAAAAACGCGTGAAGTTGTTTGGCCAGAATATAGCAGTCAAAGCCACTGTGCATACCATAGGTGGTTTTTCTGCCCACGCTGGTCAGGATGAACTACTAGGCTGGGCCAGAATGATTGGCGGTCAACCACGGTTTTATCTGGTGCACGGAGAGCCTAAAGCTCAGCAGGCGCTGCAGAGCCGTATGATGGACTACGGTCTGCATTGCCAGATTGCCGAAAAAGGTCAGCAAATTAAACTATAGGGGGGCGTCCACCTCTGTTTTTTGCTGAAAAAGGTCAGCAAATTAAACTATGAAACATCCACACTCACTACAGTTGGGCTGATATCTTCACTTGGATAACAGCCCAAGACTTTAACAAAACGGGTGATGCGGTTCAGTTCATCCAAAGCGCGGGTCATGGCGTAATCGCCTAAATTGGCAAATACATCCACATAAAACATCTCTTCCCATGGATTGCCAGGAATAGGGCGGGATTCCAGTTTGCCCATGCTGATGCCATGTTGTTTCAGCACAGTTAAAGCATCAACCAAAGCGCCAGGCTGCTGGCCTGTGTACATAATAAAAGTGGTTTTGGCTGGTATGGCTTTCGCCACATTGATCGCTTTACGCGCCACCACAATAAAACGGCTGGCGTTGTCTTTTTGGTTGGCTAAACCGCGGCCTAATACTTCTAAACCATAAAGTTTGCCGCCTTCTTCACCACCAATAGCCACTACAGATTTGTCCTGAGCTTTGCGCACCCGCTCAAAGGCGTCAGAGGAAGCGTCGCAGTATTCAATTTTAACGTTGGATAAGCCTTGTAGATAATTACTGCACTGGGCTATGACCTGAGGGTGAGCACAAATCTGCCGGATTTTACTCAGTTCCGTGCCTTCGACACCCAATAAACAGTGTTCGATAGGGTGGGTCAATTCACCGACTATCGACAAGCGGGTGTGCTGCAATAAGTCGTAGACTTCGTTGATACTGCCGGATGAGGTGTTTTCAATAGGCAGCACTGCATAGTCGGCATGGCCTGTTTCTACTGCCTGCACTATTTCGTTAAAACTGTCACAGCCAATTTCAATCAGCTTTTCAGCGCGGCGCGTGAAGTACTTTTGGGTGGCCCAGTAGCTGTATGAACCCTGACGACCTAAAAAGGCGACCCGGCAGACAGGACCATTATCACCATTCAGTTGGCCTTGCACTTTGGCTTGTTGCTGCAGCACTGAGTCTTCAATAATCACATGGTAAATTTTAGTGACGTACTGAGCGTCCAGCCCTAATGTTTTGCCGCGTTCAATCAGTGACACCAGTAACTCTTCTTCCCGTTTCTGATCGCGAATCGGTTTGTTTTGTGCCAGTTTGGCGTCGGCTACGCTTAAGGCGAGCTGGCGTCGGTTGGCCAACAATTGCAGCAAGTCTTTATCTGTGCTGCTGATCTGCTGGCGAATGTGGTCTAAATCTATGCTCATAAAAGCGTCCTTTAAGCTAAAAAAAAACCTCCCGATGGTGGGAGGTTTTTTGGTTTATCACGCGCGCGCGACTTACCGCCTCCCCGTTGGGGTGGTAAAGAGGCGAAAAAAGCGAGCGATCTGGATTTGTTTCATGGCCACCACAATAGTAAGTCTGGACGTCTAAAGTCAAGCTTTAGGTTGCAACTTCATCAAGTATTTTTGCTCACCAGGCAAAAAGCCCAGAGGCTGCTCCTTTAACCAGAAGTCGTGGTCGGCGTCATAAAAAGGCGATAACGGATGACCAGACTGACCTGCAGGTATGACTAAAATACCTTCGGCTTCTTTGCCTGGAGACACCACCATACGCTCCGACTGACCATGCACTTTGTTTTGCACTCGTGGCATATGACTGTCGCCATTCATTGGCATCGCAGGCATATTCAACCAGTCGCCAAAGAAGGGCACTGCAGCAGCCAAAGGGTGAGCAATGGCACTTTGATTGATGTTGCCCCAGCTGGCGCCAGCTAAACTGCCATAATTGGTTTCCAGCTTTTGTTTGCTTTGCAGCACAGCTTGTTGCAACAAGGTGCGCCAGGAGCTGAAATCAGCAGGCAGAGTATCTGTGCGCTGCTGCTGGATCATTTGCCAGCCTGCTGTTTCCAGCGAAAACTTTAAATCCCGGCCTGATAACTTGTTTTGCTCCAGCATGGCTGTTAAAGGGGCAAAAATCAGCTCAAGAGTGGTAGTGCGAAAAGCACGGACCAGTGAATAGCCAACGGAGCCTATACTGGCATGGCTGGCGTCTTTCATCACATAGTCCAGATAAGACTGCAGATTGTGCTCAGCAACAAAATCTTTGGTCAGCACAGTATCAAGCAACAGTTGTTGCCAGCGAGCCAGCATCAAGGCGCGATGGTCCAACTGAATGGCATGCAGACTTTGTTCGTTATGTTGTGTTGTTGCCGTTAAAGCATCCCGAATTTGTTGACCCCGGGCTCCTAAGTCGTAACCGCCATTACCAATCAGCTGCAGATCTTTACCTCCTATCATTCTGCTGTTCGCTGTCCAGAGCTGACCGGATTGCGGCTGATAAATTTGCGGGTAGGCACTTTGTGCTAAATAGCCGTTCCAGCTATTCTGGCCATTGCTCCAATCCTGCGGTGTATCCATTTGCTGCACTTTGCGATCGGGTAAAGCGCCAATTAAAGTCCAGCCAATAGCACCGTCTTTATCTGCGACCAGCAGGTTTTGGGCTGGAACTCCAGCGCTGGCAGCCAGTTTCAGGGTCTCTTTTACGCCTTTGCTTTTTTCCAGCGTCAGCAAATTAAAATTGGCACCCTGGGTATCATGCGCTACCCAGCGGTAGGCATAATTTTGAAAGGGAGGTGTTAATACCGGACCCCAGATGGTTTCTTTTTGCAGTACTAATTCATCTGGCTGGCCTTTGACTTTAATCACCTCATTCTGATAACTGAACTCCTGCCAGCCGTCAGCGGTTTGGTATTTCTCGCCTTTCTCATCCAGTTTTAGCGCTATCACATCAGACCAATCCGCTGTGCTATTAGTAAAGCCCCAGGCTATATGACCATTACTGCCTGCTACTATGGCTGGTGTGCCTGGTAAGCTGACGCCTGCAACTTCAAAAGCTTCACCATTCTCCATCCATTTCAGCTGAGCTTTAAACCAGGTGCCTGGCACACGAATACCCAGATGCATATCGTCCGCCAGAATAGCGCGGCCATCTGCTGTTCTTTTGCCGGATACCGCAAAGTTATTACTGCCGATGTCTGTGCTGTCATGCAAGCTGCAGTCTGTGCAGGCGGTTTTCTGCCCTGCTAATACGGCTGGGTAGCTGGATTTAGGCATAGGCGCCAGACTGACTTTGCTGTCATCCATAGCGGCTTGCCATTCCGGGCTGTGCTGAAATAAAAAATCGTACCAGTCTTGGGGTAACTTTTGTTGCATCAAGCCCATGGCCAATTCGTCTTTTCCTTCAGAACCCTGCAAGTCCAGATACATGCTGTACAGCACTAAAAAGGAATCTGCTTCCACCCATTTGCGGGGTGTTTGAGCTAACAAGCCATATTCAAAAGGGGGCCAGCCCAGTTCAGCTAAACCTGCATTCACTCCTGCGGTATAACGCTGCAACAGTAACTTTTGCTCCGCAGGTAAAGCGGCAAAACCCCGCTCTGCTTTAGTTCTGAATCTGTGAACTCGACGTTTTTTATCCAACTCCAGCGCCATTTCGCCAAAAAGTTCGGACAACTCACCAGAGGCATTACGGCGTAGTAAATCCATCTGGAAAAAACGTTCCTGTGCATGCACAAAACCTAAGGCATAAGCCACATCATTACGATTTTGCCCTTTGATGCTGGCATAACCCTGAGCATCCCGACTGATCCCGACGCTTTGGCTAACGTCTGAAAGCAATTCACCTTCATAAAGCGGTAAGCTGCTACGTAGCGAAAAATATAAAAAGCCAGCCACAACCAGTATCAGCACTAGTAAACCAACAGAAATCCGTTTGAACCAAAGCATAGGTTTTTGCTTCCAATGGGGTAAAATCAATAACTTATCATAATAGAGGACGATGAAAAGATGAAAGTGATTCAGTTATGGGATAAAGCCATTCGTATTTACCACTGGAGTCAGCTGCTGTTACTGGCCGGTTTGTGGTTTACCGCTGAGCAGGGGTATTTGGTTGTACATCAGGTTTTGGCGTATTCGTTAGCTGCACTTTTAATCAGCCGTCTTGTTTGGGGTTTTGTTGGCAGTGAGACGGCTCGTTTTAGTCATTTTCTGCAAAGTCCGGCTCAACTGGTGAGGATGTGGCATAAAGCCAAACACGGCATAGGACACAGGGGCTTATCCGGTTATATGAGCCTGACCTTGATGTTGTTATTAGCCTTGCAGTTTATGTCCGGCTTAATGACAACGGACGATGTGATGACCGAAGGCCCTTTGTATAATGCGGTATCGTCTGACTGGTCCTCTTTCGCCTCCTGGTTTCATCATAATAATTTTAATCTGCTGCTGGCACTGATTGCAGTTCATATAGCGGCTGCGCTTTTTCATGGCGTGAAAAAAGACGGTGTTTTAGGCGCTATGTTGCATGGCAAACTTCAAGTCGAAGCAGATCAACCTGCAGTGAAATCAACAATTTGGTATCTACTGCTGGTGCTGGTTTTTACCGGGGGTTTTGCGCTGTGGCAAGGTATGGCTTTGTATCAGCAGTGGTGATCATAGGTTGGAGCGGGGGTTACCTTCGATTCTATACTGTGGCTTCAAATATGAAGGATATATCCAAAGTCATTGCAGTTGCAGCGAGGCGACAAAAAATTGAGACCCCAGGAACATAGACCTCTATGTGACTGGGGCGAGAGGCCGCAGTCAACAAAGCTGCGGCTTCAAGGACGAAGGATAGATATCAATCGGCTTTGTATTGGTCATGACAAGCCTTGCAATTTTTGGCGAAATTACCAAAAGCAGGCTTGATAGTGGCTTGATCGCCCGATTTTGCTGCTGTTTGCAAAGCTAAAGCATCCGTCTGGAATTGCTGAGCTTTTTTCTGAAAATCCTGCAGGTTAGCCCAAATTTCCGCTTTGGCTTCACTTTTTACTTTATCAGCACCTGGTACTTCAAATGCTTCCCATGGCAAGGTAGTCAGGGTAGCCAGAGCGTCTGCCCGTTTTTCTGCACGTTTTGCATCAAAAGGCACTTTGCCTCGCATCATGTCACCTAAATCGACGAAATTGTGGCGGATTAACTGAAAGCTATGCTGGCGGTAAGTCACAGAGTCTTCGGCGTCGGTAAAGGCGCTGCCTGCCAGAGCTGCGGCAGAAGACAAACCCAAAGATAGAAAGATAAACAGATTTTTCATTGGCTTAATTCTCATTTGTTTGATTTTGATGCAATAATGGTTTGATGCTTTTGTGTGTCACATTAGCATTACAACTGAACCCCGTCGCTGTCAATTCAGGAAATCATGTGAAGGAAGTCAATTTTCACAAACCTACAGGTATGAATTCCCTTAGCATTAAGTTTGCGCTGCTGGTTTTTATGCTGACCGTGGTCGCAGGAGCTGCTATTGCTTATGCAGTCTTGATGCTGCAACAAAATGTACTGATTGAACAGGAAAAACATGAATTAGAACTGCAATCTGAAAAATACGCCCGCGAACTGGATGCTGATTTTTTAACCCGTGAAAAAAAGGCCATCAGCGCCAATAACATAGTGGTGCGTTATTTAACGAAAACTGCGGTTCCTGCAACGCCAGCGCCAGTTATGCAGGCTGATGGCAGTGTACGTAGTCAGGATGATTTATCCGCAGCTTTTATTCCTCATGCCAAATTGGATGCTCAGCAAGCGGCGTGGTTATCACAAACTGAAGAATTGTGGCAGCAGTTAGCGCCATTAATGCTGGAAGAGTTTTTCAATTTTTATTTTATTTCTAAGCAGGGCCTGATACGCATAGCGCCTGCAGACTGGGCGCTTGAAGTGCCTGTCACTCATGATTTCACCAAAGACATCTTTTTTGACATTGCCACTCCAGAACAAAACCCAAGTCGCCTGCCGCGCTGGACGCCTATTTATTACGACCCTATCTGGCAAAAATGGATGACTAGTCTGGTGATCCCTGTCTATGCCGGAGATGAATTTTTGGGGGTAACGGCCAGTGACTACATTCTTGATGAACTGTTTTTGGACCTTGCCGCTATAGAACAATCCTCTAATGGTTTGCGCAGTATGTTGTTTGATCCACAAGGGAATTTATTACTTGATGGCAAAAAACCAGCACCGGTTCAGAGCTCCAGACAACAAAACTTTGATGCCCACTACAGTTCAGTAACACCAAGACGACCAGAGCTTGCCGCCTTTATTCAACAAGTCACAACCAACCCGACATCGCAAGAAGCGCTGCAGGCTGATTTAGCCAACTATCTGGTTTCAGCAGCCAAAGTTGAACGTTTAAGTTGGTACCTGACTTTATATCAGGATAAACAAACGGTGATGAGTGGTCTGGAAGATTTTCGCGATAATGTGATGTTGATATTCCTGGCTGTTGCAGCCGTGGTGGCTTTGTCGCTGCAGTTTTTTATTTACCAGTTTATTTTAAAGCGCTTAACCCGTTTGTCGTCCGCTGTGCAACGTATTAGCCGTGGAGATTTACAGCAGATAGCCCTTGATCAAAACGATGATGAAATTGGTATGCTCAACAGAGCTTTTAATGGCATGGCTGAGGAGATCCACCAGTTAATCTCTGGTTTAAATACCCGCATTGGTGAAAAAGAAGAGGCAGAACGGGCCACACGTAAGTTGACGAAAGCTGTGGCTTTTTCCAGTTCAGGCATTTTAATCACAGACAAAGATTTACATATCGAATATGTGAATCCTTTTATGTTGGAACTGATAGGGTGCACAGCCGAACAGATGATGCAAAAGCCATTGTCTTCGTTGTTTGCAGCTGAGATGTTTTTTGTTGGCGAAGAAATATCGCAAACTCTGCAGGATCGTCATCACTGGCGTGGTGATATGTTGCTGCAGCATGTACTGCGTAAACTCTGGGTATCACTGGCGATTGCGCCTATCCGTGACGAAAAAGGCGATATCAGTAATTATGTTTGTGCCATGCAGGACATTTCGTTTATTAAAGAAAGTCAGCGCAAAATGGAACAGCTGGCTTATTACGACATGTTGACTGGCCTTGCCAATCGCAGTTATTTCCGCGACCAGCTACGTAAAGCCATCGCTATGTCCTCCCGTGGTTATTACCACTTCGCCTTACTGTATTTTGATTTGGATGAATTTAAGCGCATTAACGACACGCTTGGCCACGATGCGGGTGATGAATTACTGAAAGAAGTGGCCCGCAGGTTAATTAGTCGTTTGCGTGAAGAAGACACTATTGCCCGCTTAGGCGGGGATGAATTTGCCGTGATTTTAAGTGGTATCAAAGACCGGGGGCAGGCTGCACTTATTGCAGAGAACCTGCAGCAAAGTTTTGCAGCTCCGGTGAAGTTAACAGGGCAGGAAGTGGCGATCAGCGCCAGTATAGGCATCACCATAGCGCCTGAAGATGCAGCTGATGAAGAACTGCTGCTCAAACATGCAGATCTGGCTATGTACGAAGCCAAAGCTCGGGGGCGTAATACCTACCACTTCTTCAGTCAGGACTTAAATGAAGCGGCCAAAGAGAAACTGCAAATTGAAAACCAGCTGCGTGAAGCCATACGTGAGCATCAGTTTGTGTTGTATTACCAGCCAAAAATAGACATTCGCACTAATGTGGTGATTGGTTATGAAGCCTTATTGCGTTGGATCCGGCCGGACGGTTCGATGATCCCACCGCTACGCTTTATTCCGGTCGCTGAGAGCACAGGACTAATTGTCGAAATTGGCGAATGGATTATCTGGGAAGCCTGTCGTTTTATCAGTCGCCAGCAGTCCCGTGGTCACAATGTCACAATTTCTATCAACCTGTCGGCGCGGCAATTTACTGATCAAAACTTGACGGAAGTGGTGGAGCGGGTACTGCAACGTACTGGTGCCCAACCAGATAAACTTATTTTCGAAATTACCGAGTCGATGCTTATGGGCGACACTGATGCGGCTATTGCCCAGTTAAATGAGTTAAAAGGACTGGGGGTGACTTTATCTATTGACGACTTTGGTACAGGCTATTCATCGCTGAGTTATTTAAAGCGATTCCCGGTAGACGAGCTGAAAATTGACCGTTCTTTTGTCAAAGATATTCCGGATGACACCAACGACATGGACATAGTGGCGGCCATTATCGCGATGGCACAAAAAATGAACTTGCGTGTGGTGGCCGAAGGGGTGGAAACCATTGAACAGGTTGAATTCTTAAAAAATAATGCTTGCTACCTGGTACAAGGTTATTACTTCAGCATGCCAAGGGCAGAGCAGGATTTATATAACCTGAGTTATCAACCATTACTAATAGGGGCTGCTTCACCGTAACCTGTTGTTGGGAGTAAGCCTTGTCGCTTGCTTGCATCAACGCGACGCGCAGGGCAATACCCCAATAAAACCAGGAAACATCCATGATCAAACTAAGACTGTCCTTGTGCAGTACGGCAATGCTTTGCGCGCTATTGCCTGCAGCTTCGGCGGATCAAACCACGCCGGTACAAGGCATACGCGATAAATCCCCACAGTTATACGCTTTGACTAACGCCACCGTCATCACTGAACCAGGTAAACGTCTGGATAATGCCACAGTACTGATTAGCAACGGCAAAATAAGTAAAATACAAAACAAAGCCGATGTACCTGCCGGCTATCAGACGATCGATGCCAGCGGTTATTTTATTTATCCGGGTTTTATCGATTTATACAGCCAATACGGCTTACCTAAAGCCGATAAGGGCAATGGCTTTGAGTTTGGCCGCAAGCCGAATTACACCAACGATCGCAAAGGTGGCAATGCCAGCAATGCTGCCATTCATGCCCGCCAGCAGTGGGTGAACGAATTCAAACCTGACGCTAAACAAGCAAAAAGCTACCAGCAACAGGGGTTTACCACAGTACAATCCGCTCGTTTTGACGGTATTTTCCGTGGCCAGGCTTTTGTAACCTCATTACTACCCGGTTTGCCGAATGAAGCAGTGATGCAGGCTCAGGCCAACCAGTTTATGGCCTTTAGCAAAGGTACTTCAGTACAAAGTTATCCATCCTCTTTAATGGGTAGCATAGCCCTTATTCGTCAAACCTTGGCGGATGCCAACTGGTACAGTCAGGCCTATGGCAAAGGCAACTGGCGTTTTTATAATCAGGCTATTGAATTTAATGCCGATTTAGCGGCCTTAAGCCAATTAAAAACTCAGGGTGTGGTATTTGAAGCCACAGACGACCAGGCCTTGTTACGTGCCGATAAGGTATTAAAAGAATTTGGTTTGGATAAAGCAGCATTGGTGGCGTCAGGTTATGAATACAGCCGTATTGCTCAAGTCAAAGCCACAGGCCGGCCGTTAATTTTACCTCTGGCTTTCCCGGCCGCTCCTGCTGTGCAGCAGTTGAACGATCAACTGGATGTTGAATTGGCACAATTGCGTCACTGGGAAAGAGCACCATCCAATGCGGCGGTATTAGAGCAAGCCAAAGTGCCTTTTACGTTAACCATGCATAAACTGGAAAAACCAGAGCAATTCTGGCCTAACCTACGCAAAGCTGTGTCTTATGGCTTAAGCCAGCAAAAAGCTTTAGCTGCACTGACGACTGAACCTGCCAAATGGTTGGGTATGGATAGCCAGATTGGTAAAATTGCTGTGGGCTATCAAGCCGATTTAGTGGTCAGTAAAGGTGATTTATTTGCTGATGGCGAAATAGTGGCGACCTGGGTTCGTGGTCAGCAACAGCAATTTAAAGCTATGGATTTACCCGTTTTTGCCGGCACTTATCAGCTTGCTGTGAATGGCAGCAGCTTGCCATTAGAGCTGACGGACAAAAAAGGCTCAGTCGAAGGTTCGGTGAAACTGGGTGATAAAACCAGCAAGCTGAATCATGTGGCTGTGCAAAAAAATCAGCTGCAATTTACAGTGGATTTAAAAGCTCTGGGGCAAGGTTCTGGTGTAGCACAGTTTAGCGGCGAACTTAAAGGCAAGACTTTGCAAGGCAAATTAGTGACGGCTGAGGGCAATATTCTTGCCATCAGCAGCCTGCAACAACCTTTGGTCGCCAAAGCTGATAAGAAAAAAGCTGACGAAAAACCAGTGTTAATGTCAAAACTAACCACGCCTAACCGGGCTTTTGGTGTGATTGAAAAAGCCAAACAACAAAATGTGCATATTAAAAACGCCACAGTCTGGACTTCAGCGAAAGCAGGTAAGTTAGAAAATACCGATGTACTGGTGGAAGACGGTGAGTTTGTCAAAATTGGCAAAAACTTATCCACTCCGTCAGGCTTTACTGTGATTGATGCTACTGGCATGCACTTAACGGCCGGTATTATCGACGAGCACTCGCATATCGCCATTGACCAGGGGGTGAACGAAGGCTCAGATGCTGTCACTTCAGAAGTGCGTATCGGCGATGTATTAGATGCGGACGATATTAATATTTACCGCGGTTTAGCTGGTGGTACTACTACAGCTCAGTTGTTGCACGGCAGCGCCAATCCTATTGGTGGCCAGGCGCAAATTATCCAGCTGCGTTGGGGGGATAATTCAGACCAGTTGAAATTTAAAGGTGCACCAGAAAGCATCAAGTTTGCTTTAGGTGAAAACGTCAAACAGTCCAACTGGGGGGAAGACTTTGTCACCCGTTACCCACAAACCCGTAGCGGTGTCGATACCATCATCCGTGACGCCTTCCAGGCTGCGAAAGAATACAAAGCGCAGTGGGCTGACTATGAAGATTTATCCGGCTCAGAGCAAAGCAAAACTGCGCCGCCACGAGTGGATTACCGTTTGAAAGCTCTGGTTGAGATTTTAGATAAAGAACGTTTTATCCATGTGCACTCTTATGTTGCCTCTGAAATTCTGATGATTATCAAATTAGCCGACGAGATGGGGTTTAACATCACCACCTTTACGCACATTCTTGAAGGCTACAAAGTGGCAGACGAGATGAAGGCCCATGGTGCCAGCGCGTCCAGTTTTGCTGACTGGTGGGCTTATAAAATGGAAGTACAGGATGCGATTCCAACCAACGTTTGTTTAATGCAACAACAAGGTGTTTTGGTCAGCGTCAACTCAGATAGCCCGGACTTACAACGTCGCCTGAATCAGGAAGCTGCTAAATCAGTAGTCTACTGTGGCATGGATGAGCAACAAGCACTGAATATGGTGACTATTAATCCAGCGAAGCAGTTAAAAATTGATGCCAAAGTAGGTTCAGTTGAAGAGGGCAAGCAGGCCGACTTCGTCTTATGGTCTGCCCATCCATTGTCTGTGTACGCCCGTGCTCAGCAAACCTGGATTGAAGGTGCACCTTATTACCAACTGACGAAAGACGAGCAATTGCAACAACAGGTGGCCAGTGAAAAACAACAGTTGATCCAGAAGGTGTTGCAATCTTCTGATGACGAAAAAGCAGGTTCTGGTGCTTCGTACAAAGCCAACAACCCGGTTTGGCACTGTGAAGATAACCATGACGTGTTATCTCTTGCTTTTGATCACCAGCATTAATGGAGTCATCAATGAAATTCTCAAAACCCTTCGTACTTGAAGCCGCAGCATTGTTGACTGCACTCTCTCGCCCCAGTCACATAGGACGACTATGCTCCTGGGGTCTCAATCATTTGTCGCCTCGCTGCAACTCCAATTACTTTGGCTTTCACGGGCTTTTACTGGTGACTGCAGCGCTTAGCCTAACAGCACAGGCCAACGATATAGCACCTGCACCTAAACAAAGCCAAGCCATACTATTGCAGGATGCCACTGTGCACACAGTGACTAATGGCGTATTAAAAGACACAGATGTGTTACTGGTGGACGGTAAAATTAGTGCTATAGGCACAGATTTAGCTGTGCCTGCTGGTGCACAGGTGTTGTCTTTACAAGGCAAGCAACTCTATCCTGGCCTGGTCGCTTTAGCCAATCAGTTGGGTTTAACCGAGATTGAAGCGGTACGCTCTACCGACGACACCACTGAAGTCACTCAGACCAACCCGGATATCAAAGCCCAGGTGGCCTACAACGCCGACTCTGAAGTAGTACCTACGATTCGCGCTAATGGCTTTAGTTACACGCTGGTGTATCCAAATGGCGCTTTACTGATGGGCCAGTCGGCGTTGATGCAACTGGACGCCTGGAACTGGAAGGATGCGACAGTGGTCGATTCTGTGGCTTTGCATATCAAATGGCCACGGGCTGATGTGATGCCAAACCCATGGCGTCCACAAAAGCCGGAAGAGATCCGAAAAGCCAGTCAGAAAGCCATGTCGGAGCTTGAAGGCTACTTCAAGACAGCCAAAGCTTATGCACAAGCTGTGGGCGATGGCGTTAAACTGCCTGTCGATTCACGCTGGCAGGCCATGATCCCGGTATTTAAAGGTGAATTGCCAGTCTTTGTGCATGCCAATGACGAGCGTCAGATTGAACAAGCGATGAAGTTTGCCCAGCAGTATGGTTTTGCGCTGACGATAGTGGGAGGTCGTGACGCATGGCGTATTGCGCCACAACTGGCGGCAGCTAATGTGTCTGTGATCTATACCTCCCCTTATGGCATCCCAGAACGTGCAGACGAAGCGACCAGTCAGTCATTCCAAACACCGGCCCAGCTTGCAAAAGCAGGTGTGAAGTTTGCATTATCACTGGATGGTTATTGGGATACCCGTAATGTGGTCTTTGCTGCAGGACAAGCTATTAGCTATGGCTTAAGTCCGGAGCAGGCGTTACGTTCTGTTACACTTGATGCTGCGGCAATTGCTGGTGTAGCTGATAAAATCGGTAGTATAGAAGTGGGTAAAGCTGCCACTCTGGTTGTGTCTGATGGTGATATTTTTGATTATCTGGGGCACAAGGTTCGGTATATGTGGATTGATGGCCGTGCTGTGGATTTAAACAGCCGACATAAACAATTACATGATAAATATCAGCAGCGTTACCAGGGGGACAGTAATTAACCTCCTGCCGGAATAAGATATTGGACCAAAAGCCCTCTTCGTCACTGATCGCTTGAACACAATCAACGCAATCGCGCAGAGGGCCGATGGATAAGCTTATAGATGATGTTTGTATTTTTTACGTAAGTAAGTCACCGGTAGTATGCGAAATATTCTACATAATTGACTGTTTATCATAGAGAAACACAATCATTCTGCTTGAAAATAAACTGAGTTATCCCAGGTTAACGACCTTGTTGCGGTATAGTTCACCTCTTCACAATTTACGCTAAACCCAGCTACAGCAGTTGTAGCTGGGCATCATCATTGTGGAATATGCACCGTAGTTTTGTGATTGTGGTCAGCTAGACTGGTAATTGGCATTCTTCTGTCCAAGGAGGCTAGTCAAATACGTTTTAACACTCTCGTCTCAACACTTGAAATCAGCAGAATCCCTACTTAACATAGAACCACCTATCAGCCCACGGTTTTCAAACTGCCCGGTACGGCTGACTGTATGGCTCTGGAATCCTGAAAAATTTCCAGGAACAATCTTTCCAGCCATTGCTGGTTAAATCCTTTTGCCTGTCCTTTTTCAATAAGCTCTACCAGAATTTGTTTTTCTCGTTTTGGGTCGAAGATATTAATGTTTAATGCGGACTTCAGTTCACCTACTGCTCTGCTTAGCTTACGTCGTGTTGCCAGTAAGTTAATCAAATGGTCATCTATATCATCAATATCTTGACGGTAACTGGTAAACAATTCCTGTGCAAACTGGTCCTCACAATAATCAAAGGCCTCAAATGACTGGATATGCTTCGCCATACGAAGAATAAACTCAACAAACTGCTGTTGGTTCAATCGGGGATCGATAGCACTCGAATAGTTCTTGTGCAAATCTTGTTCAGAGACTACAAAGTGGCCGTTAATACATTCTGTGACAGCGCAGCCAGTAAACTCAAGATGCAGCCCGCCTAAATGATTTTGATGTTGATCTAACAGAGTCGCCATACCCGAACTTTCGGACAGCATGGTATTAAAGCAACGAGTTTTAATCCCCTGCGTTGTAGTAAAAGTATTACCGTGCATTGGGTCTGATAACCAACATATTTTTATATCAGCCTCGTTCAGAGCAGCCAGTATTTTGGGCAGTCGTGACTGATACTCTGAGACGCCAAAGCGGCCAATCAGTACCAGTTTCCCCAGATCCCGATTCGGGTTCAGTGTGTTAATAATTTTAATCAAATCTTCAGGGTCTATATCAGGACCTACTTTCAATCCAATCGTGTTCTCTATTTGGCTCAGATAGTGAACAAGTGGATTGTCCTGAGTCAATGTTCTGGCTCCAATCCAGAGCATATGAGCAGAACAGTTGTACTTGAGGCCGTCTTTGCCTTCTTTGTCAAAGCCCTGCTCATAATGTAAATTCAAGGCTTCGTGGCTGGTGAATAATTCAAATTCATCCTGATCAATAAGGCTTTGTTTACGCCCTTGAGCGTAGTTCTGTTGAATGGCTTCGGCATCAAGTTCGAGTTCATGAGTTAGTTCTTTAACCCAGGGAAACAAATCCAGTGAAAAAGACTGTTCAGAACTGGCCAGTGTAGTTCTCATGTAATTAAGCGTCATAGCAGCATGATGAGCTCCTGCCAGCAGTCGTTTTGGATCCGGTTTCCGTTTTTCAACACAACTATCAGCACTGTTTATCAAATCACCACGGTAACTGTGCATTTCCTCCCCGTTTATTGTCTGAAACAACGAAGAACGAGGTTTAGTATATTGACCCGCAATACGGCCAATAAAGGTTACAGGCTTTTTTGTCAGTACTTCAAACAATGACTTTACCAGGACGGCTGACTGTAGTTTGTTATTGATAACGTTTTCATTACAGTCATAAAACATCTCAACACAGTCACCTCCTTGTACAATAAAGCGTCCACCAAGAGTGGCCTGTTTCACCCGTTTTTTTAACGTTTTAATCTCTTTGATCGAGACTAGAGATGGATAATGCTGTAACTGCTGTAAACATTCATCCAGAGCCTGTTCATTGTCGTATTTGACCAGTTGTGAGTGCATATATTTATTTCCAATTTTCCTGAAACAATCCGATTACGCAGCTCGGTTCCTGAGCTTTCCTGAATAATGAATCACTTGTTCTGCCAATAATTTCAGCCGATAGGAGTGTTTTTCGCATTGCACCTGATTATTCTGGATCACAACGTGACTGTTGCTGAGCGATACCTGAAGCGGTAATACTATGCCATGCAACGTTTTCATCACGTTGGCAAGAGCATCAATAGCGCTGTAGCCTCCATATTGGCCGGCCCCAACACCAATAAGACCTATAGCTTTAGTTTCGACCTCTGATTTTGTCAGGTAGTCCAAGGCATTTTTCAACACTCCACTGTAACTACCATGGTATTCAGGTGTCGCAATAATAAGCGCGTCAGCCGTTCTGATTTCATCGATCATGGCCTGAGCTGTCAGACTGACCTGTCGGTTAGCTTCAGAAAAAAAAGGAATGTTTTTTGTTTTTAAATCAAAAAGATGAGTGGAATGCCCTGAAGCCTCAATAAAAGACAGGCATTGCTGCAGAGCAATAGTGGTGCGGCTGTTTTCATTTAAACTGCCGCTGAGTCCTACGACTTTTAAACTTAGTGTTTCCATTTCTTTCTCCTAAGCGAATTCTGGCAATCGTTGGGCGGCTTTAGCTTCCAGAGCCCTGACTTTAGGAATGACCAACTGACTGAAATACTCCATCTCTTGTAACTGAGGCCAGCCGGAGAGCAGGAAAGTAGTTACTCCTGCTTTTTTGTATTCCATAATGTAAGCCGCAACCTCATCTGGTGAACCCACAAGAGCTAAGGCTGGGCCTCCTCTGAAGGGAATTGCTCCAGTCCACAAAACGTCGTTCAGCCAGTCGTTTTTCGCTTTTTCTGCCAGTTCAAAAGTAGACTTGATTGCAGTTGAATCACAGCTTTGAACAAACTTCTGCAAGACAGATTTCCACTCCTGATCTGCACCACTCATCATATGGTCGATTTCTTTCAGAGCTTCAGCCCTTGTGGGCCGCACTATCACTGACATGCGGATCCCTACATCAATTCCTTGATTTATAGCTGGAGCCGCAGACAGAGCAATATTTTCGGCAGTATCTGAATAACGCAACCAGGTCGCTCGGTGCTTAATTGCAGAATCCCTTGATATATCAGAGTTTCCGCTTAAAAAAAGCTCTGGATTTTGTCTATTCAGATAAGGCAACGTCAGTTGACCTTTTTCAATATGATAATGTTCGCCTTTATAATCTACGGGTCCATTTTGTTGCCAAAACTGCTGACAAATCCCGATGAATTCGTCAAGACGACGATAACGCTGATCATGAGTTAAGAAATCGCCGTAGTACTTCTGCTCAACAGGAGATATCCCAGCAAGCATATTCAACGCCAGGCGCTGACCACCATGAATTGACAATGTATTGAGCATCTGTACGAATAACGTAGGTGACATAATGCCTGCTCGATAAGCTGGCATCAGAGTAATTGAATTGGAGTTGGCCAATAATTGGCCCACTATTGCCAGTGGGTCCGGCGTATGATAACCGACACCCATCAGCAGAGCTTCAATACCAAAACCCTCGGCTTTATTCACATATTCAATCATTGAGTCCAGATCAAAGGACCCCATACTGATTGCTTTGCCCGCAGCCGTTTGGCCTCCGTCTGTTGGTAATCCCCACATGAACCTTGCTTTGTTTTGCATAACTGCTCCAGTCAGTTTCTGCCCTCACTATGGTGCTAGTGTTGGGCTGTTATAGTTATTGTGTTAAAAAGCTGCAGTACCTTTTGCTCTAACAGTTCAGTACTGGGGGCTTTGATCAAAGCTGCAAACGGAATTGCACTTTCAAGGTAGCTGATATGAGTCGGCAATTTCTGCGTGGGCGGTAACAGATTCATTTCAATCAGGCCGGAGTAGTTATTAAGGTGCTCTGAGCCATGCACCTGACAATACTCAAACCCATAATGATGGCCAGGGAAAATTATCCAACTATACTTAAACTCTCGATCCATTCGAGCTTTAAGTTGGTTTTGACCTGAGATCAGAAAAGCCAATTCTGCGGAAGGCAGATGAATACCTGTTTGTAACTCAAAGGTTTGAATGAGGCGAGCTCCTCCAGCTCTGTTAGCTACTTCCAGAAAAACCAGTTCACCTTGATGCATAATAGCTTCCAGATGGAAAGCACCTTGCTGAATATCAACAGCATTCAGGACTTGCTTTACCCATTGGATTTGTTGCTCCGTCAGGTCAAACTGCACTGAAGCACAGGGTTGGCCATTGGCGTACTGCAATAATGTATTGATGTAACGGCCTGCAGTGATGATCTGTAATTCACCGGCATGCATTAAGCCGTCAAAATGGCAGATGGGCCCATCAATAAACTCTTCAACCTGATAGCCGTTATAATTTGGCTCAGGTTGATCCAGTTGTGCGATCCCCGTCTTTCTGTTGCTTAGCGCCGAACGTAGCTCCTGCTCGGATCCATACCTTATAACGTTTTCCGATGAGGCACCGTCTACAGGTTTCAGAATGATGTTAATCTGTTTACGGAAACATGGTTCTGAATGATCAGCCCACTGCTGCAAGCTCATAAAAGCGGGAACAGCAAGCTGATGTTGTGCAACACATGCTTTCATCACCACTTTGTTACGCACCTTTTCAACCTGAGCTACACTAGGTCCTTTTACTCCAAGTGCTTCACGGACCTTGGCTGCTTCCATCAGTTCGTATTCTGACAACGAGATCACAAAGTCAAATTGAATCCCGAGTCCGGCAACTGTGCTCAGAACTTCTTGCGCAACAGCCTGTACACCGAGTCTGGCTATTTTTATACAATTGAGCTCTACAGGAATAGTGTCCAGTGCACTCTGCACTCCGACGTAGTACACCCGGTGTTTATGATGGTCTACAGACTCCGCATACCTGATGTAGTGGTAGGGAATACGGTGCAATATCAGAATATTCATAATTCGTCCTAGTGAAAATTAACGGCTTGTCTGGCTGCCTGCAGGCTGGCCATCAATTGTTCAAAGCTGTTGTGATGAATAAGGGCAAAACCGAGGCGGCAACGGTAGTCGGTGGCTTCAGGGATGGATTCACCGACTTTTTTGGTGATTTGGTATTCAACCATACCTTCAATTTTGGATAAGCGCTCTACACCATGAATAGCGGACAAAGCCGATAATTCAGGGGCTATAAAAAAGGCAATGCCGCTATAACCAGTTCCAAGGAACTTCACCTGAACAGGTTGATTGCAATACATCTGTATAGCCAGAGACGCTAAATCTGCCTGTTTTGATAAGCGGATCAATTCAACGATTTTGTCTCCTGGTAGTCGGGCGCCAATTTCAATCAGTACTGGACCTGCTTCACTAATCCGGATTTCTGCATGAAAAGGCCCAATGTTCAGGCCTATGCTCGCAATCACATCTTTCACATAAGTTTCAATTTGGTGCTGAAGCTGTTCAGGAACCGGAAAGGGCACTATATGGCCGATTTCCACGAAGTAGGGTTCTTTGTCCAGCTGCTTTTTGGTGATGGAAAGGATATTGATGGTGTCGTTAACAATGAAACCGTCGACACTGAATTCATCACCTTGGATGTAGGATTCCAGCAACATACGACGCCCCAATTCATGACCCAGCTCCTTACGTTGGTCCTGCTGTGCTTTCAGGTAAGCAGCACGGAGTTCATTCAGAGTATTTACCCGTGTAACATGTACGCTGCCTGCGGCTGAAGTGGGTTTCAGCACTGCTGGCAATGGAACTTTTGCAATGGCTTGCTCCAGTTCCTGTTCGGATTCAATGAATGTATAAGACACACTGCGCAGACCGTGATCTGACAATGATTGCCGCATCAGGTGTTTATGTCTTAAGGTATCCACCACTTCAGGATTGATACCGTTAAGATTCAGGCTGTGGGCCAGTTTCGCAGTGGCGGGCACATAATATTCGTTACCACTGATCAGACCGTTCAGTTGCTGTTGTTGGTGCAGCTCTTTGATCACCTGTTCGAAATCTGTGCTGTTATTAGTGTCAACTTCAATAATGTGACTGGCGTTCTGCACGACAGATGCAGGCAACTTACGGTCATCTTTATTGTAAGAAATAACATAACTTTCATAACCCAACTGGGTCGCTGCTATAACTAAAGCTGCACCGGATCCTATAGGTTCTACTATCGCGATTTTCATGGAATTTATCCTTAATACAGAGCCACATGATTAAAATCAATTTCCTGACGGTCAGTAACCGGAGGGTAAATTTGGTGATGGTAGTTGTGGAAAAGATATTTTTTGCCTGACGTTTCCAGACGTAAATACTGTCCAACCAAGGCCCGGGCTTTGGTTACATAGTCGTTCTCCGGCAGAGCTTCTGTAGCCAGGATCTCTGTGACCAGTTTCTGCAGGCAACTTTGTATTTTTGCCCAGCCCAGTGTGGATTTCATATTGCTCAAGTCAAACTCAAGGGCGTTATGCTGTAACAGCCACTCCAACAAAAAGATCCCTGTGCCTGAGTCAAAATTGGATTCAGCATCTGCTTGTTGTGGATACCGTAATAAACGTTCAAAAAAGATGAATTCCACAATTTCGCGATGGAAGGCTATGTCCGTATCCGTAAGCAAAGTTAAGATGGTTTGGCAGTCTGTTTTAATTTCTTCCAGTAAACCCACTTCCCACTTGATCTTCAGGTGCAAATGTTCATCAAAAGGTCGTGGTCCTTTGTGATGAAAATAATCATGCAGATAGCCCCAAATACAGCGGGCTTCATAAAATTCCTGAGTATTCAGCTGTGGAGACAACCACTCCTGGCCGTCAAAAATTGCATTCTGTGTACCAAACAGTTCCAGCACTTTGGGAATCGTGATACTGCGGTAGATGCATTCAAATTTGTTGAAAAAAAACAATGCAAAATGCTGACGTTCCAGCTTGTGGTTACATTTGATGTTTTCCGGGAAAAAGACAATGGAGTTACCGGCGAAAAAACCTCTGCTGGCGGTCAGAAGCCGGGTAGACTGACAAATATTTTTGGGGTGAGGATACTTCAGATACAAAGGGTGGCAAACTTGAGGTTCATCTCTGAACGATAGAAAAAACTCACAACGAAAACCACGATCTACCCCGGCATTTGCTGTCAGATATGGTCCAAAGAAAAAGGTCCAGGCTTTATCTGCAGGCAACACAAACTGTGAACGGGTATTACTGAAATCAGGTACTGAGTCTAAGCCTGCCTGAATCCAATTTTGGATATCAAGGCAAATAGCATCTGCATAGTTTTGCAGGCTTAGCAGCGTTGCCAAAACCTGCAGTTCAGAAGAGATACTCTTCAACAGAAGTAATGCATGTGCTGGCTGCGCTATAATTCTGCCTTTGGTATCTTGCAGCTCTCTGAGCTCATTGGTCAAATCAGCCAACTGCGAACCAGATGTATGTAAGATTGTTTTCATCTGAACCTCGTTAACTGTTTTGTTTGGGCAAAGTAAACTGATGGGACGAGTGAACTGTGAAACACATGGGCACAGGTCCAAAGTTTTTAATCATGGTTAAACCATGGCTTTGCATTGCAGACAAAGTCGTTATGCAGGCATCAGCTTGTCCCGATGCACAAGCTGAAGCTGCTGCCGCATTGCTGTTGGCATACACAGGTGATAAATCTTTCACTAAACTGGCTGGTGCCGGATGGGTGGCATAAGTTTCCAGCTGATCTTGTCCTCTGGAGGCAAACACCATATCAATGGTTGGCATGATAAAAGAGTCCACCAGTTTAAAATTGATCAGATTCTCAAATACCAATTTATGCAGATCCGGATAAACGGCACAACCTAACAACAGATCATGTTTGCTGTCTTTTATTTCTTGAGCCGCAATTTCCAGAGTAGGGTGTAGAACCACCTTACCTTCAATATTTAATTCTTTAAACCAAGTTGTGGCCGCAAGTTCGCAGTTGGTGCCTTGGGGTCCCAGTGTATGGATAACGAGCTTTTCTTGTTGCATTATATTGATTCCAAAATTTTCAGTTAATTTAGGCAAGACATAAATTGCGATAGTGTTTAATCACAGCCGCAGTGATCTCTGATGGCTGATAGTTGAGGTTGTCGATCTGACTAACAGGGAGAACGCCATAGGCCGTTCCTGTTAAAAATGCGTGTTCAAAATCTGCAAGTTCGTGCACGGAAATACGCCGTGCTATGACGTCAAGGCCAAGTGTTCTGGCTAATTCGATCACAGTTTGCCTGGTGATACCATTGAGAAAACGGTCTGGCTCCGGAGTGATTAAAGCCCCATTTTTCACAAAAAAGATATTGGCGCCTGTTGCTTCTGCCACGTAGCCTTCGTAATCAGTCAGCAACGCTTCATCAAAACCTGCTTTGCGAGCCTGCTGCATTGCCAAGCAGGAATTGAGATAATTTCCACCTGCTTTTGCGGCCACTGGCACAGCTTTAGGATGATTACGAATCACGGGACTCAGCGTCATGGTGATCCCCTGGTGTCTTTTTTCAGCGTCAAATAGTTCAGGCCAATCCCATGCTGCTATTGCCAGATGGACCTTATTACCGGGGGCGTTTAGCGCCAGAGATTCATGACCAAGCCATGCGACGGGTCGAATGTAACCGTCCAACAATTGCTGGTGCTGGATCAGTCGTTCAATGGCGTCATTTATTTCTGCAACGCTGTAGGGGATCTCAAAACCCAGCAATTCAGCTGAGTTTTTTAACCTGACACTGTGCTCCTCTAATCGAAATATTTTGCCTTGGTACAGCCGGATCCCTTCAAATACCGACGTGCCGTAATGCAGACCATGGCTCAGAACTGAGGCTGTAGCCAGATTGTCTTCTACGATTTCTCCATTGAACCAAATGCTCATACCTTCCTCCTGTAAAGTAATTCTTAAAGGTTAACAACCTGTACTGCGTCGCCATTTTTCAGTGATTCATTGCCACGAATGACTAAGGACTCCCCTGAATTGATCTGTTGTGGTATGACGATCCAGTTTTTATAGCGGTCAATGATCTGAGTGGTGATGACCTCAGCTTTGTGTTGGGCGGTCACCCGTACAAAAGAGACTCCTGCTTTTTCAATGCGTAAGGCATCTTCAGGGATCATGGAAACGGGCTGGCTATAGTGGATATCGAACTGGGCCGTTAGCAGCTTTCCAACAGGCAAAGGGTTTTGTGGCAGCATTCTGACTTCCAGTAAGGCCCCTAGAGAATCAGCAACCGGGAATATCCTGCTGACCAGCGCGGTAATTTTATTCTCACCGTCCAGCAGTTGAATTTGTTGACCTTCATGAATTGACTGAGCTTGAGACTGGGTCACCCTGGCGATTGCCTCTACCTGGGTGCTATGAATGGTCAGAACGGCTTGATTTGCGCGGATAAAATCACCGGCGTAATTCTGCACCTGACTTATTACTCCATCAAAAGGCGCTTTGATCTGCAGATGGGTAAGCTGCTTCGTTAAATCCTGCTGCCTGGCTAACTGAGAGTGTAGTTTTTGTTGGGTAATGAGTTTTTCTGTTTCCATTTCATCAACGGATAATCTGGAACTGTACTCAGTTAACGACAGTTTGCGGATTGCAATCAGCTTCTTTTCCAGATGGCTTAATAACAATTCGCTTTGTTCTATTTCAGCGCTGATTTGTTGCTGCTCAAAATGCAGAGATTTGTCTTCCAGAACAACCAGCACCTGTCCTTTTTTAAACTGTGTTCCTACCTCACTGATCGTCAGGATCTGTCCGCCTACATCGGTTGAGATGCTGGCCATTTTGTTGCTTTGCACTCTGGCCAGGACATCAAGTTTGGGTTGTTCCTGATTGAAAGGGAGCTGGAATGTCACTACGGGTTGTGCAGTGGCTGCAATTACACCTGTTGATAAGGTTAAAGCAGTAAATATCAATAATTTAGGCATTACTTAGCTCCTGTTGATAAATCAATATTGAGGTCTGAGCCGCGCGGTGCTTCGGCTGGGTGTGTAGGTGAGTCGAGCAGATTTAACAGCGATGGAATGATCAGCATCAGCAGCAGGCTGCCAATAGACATGCCGCTGACAATCACGATACCTAAGCCTCGGTACAGCTCGCTGCCTTCGCCCGGAATAAAAGCCAGAGGTAGCATGCCTGCAATAGTTGTGGCGGTGCTGACACTTATAGGTAAGAGCCGATCCTCAAAGGCCCCACGCAGAGCATCCTGAACGGACTGCCCTTGCTGCAGTAGTTGCTGGTAGGTACCGATGTATAAAATGGAGTTATTAATCACCAGACCAATCAGGATCACAAAGCCAAGCAAGGTCAGTAAATCCAGTGTTACCGGGTAAAATAAGCCATTCACAGCCAGACCAATAAAGCCGCCTATAGAAGCCACGGGCAGAGTTAGGGTGATTACCAACGCATATTTCATTGATTTAAACGTCAGAAACATCAGGAGCAAGAACACAAAAAAAGTAAAAGCAAACTGAATTAGCAGGTTATCTATGGCTTCATTCAACATATCTGAAGCGCCACCTATACTGGCTGAGCTAAGATCAGGGTGGGCTTGTTGGTTAAAATGGTCAGCCAAACTCTGCAATAGCTCAGCCGCATCTCCCATAGGCCAATGATCTGGCACCACAACCATTAACGTTGCTGTGGTCTGAAAATTAACTTTTCGCAGTTCGGATACAGTAACGTCTGTACGGCTGGTCACCAGCTCCCGGTATGGGATCAACTCGTTGTCTGCATTGATCACGCTGATATTATTCAGATCAGAAACATGCTCCACACCTTTCATTTTTAAACGAACAGTCTGAATTTTCCCTTCATGTGATAATCGTCCAACATACAGACCATCCCCAGCCATCTCCAAAGTCGCAAGCACATCAACAAGATCGACTTTTAGCTGGCTTGATTTCTGGTAATCAGGTGATACAGATAAGCGTGGTACATCAAATTCAGGTTTCGGCAGGATCCGTACATCAGCCCCCGGGATTTGTTCGACAATCCGTTTTTTCAGTATCGCTGCATGTTCGAATAGTCGTTCAACGTTGTTGCCCGCCAGGTCCATGGAAATGCTGCGGGCACTCTCCAGTGCACCAAACAAACTCGCCTGATAGGTTACTGAGGCCACTCCAGGCAAATCTTTTAATATTTCGGAGGAAATTAATGCTTTGACGGCTTCTGTGTCTTTGCTATGTAAAGCACGCACCCCCAATGCTGTGAAATCCGGTGAAACTGCGACATAATAATTGGCTAAGTGAGGCTCTTTCTGGCGATGTATATAGGGTTGTAATCGCTCAACTACTGTGTAGCCAATCTCTTTTTCCAGATAGTCAAGGTTGGCGCCTTTGTTGATAATTAAAAGTGAATCTATGGCATCACGGCGCATCGGTGGTAATAAGTCTATTTTGGGTACTATGGTGCTGAACACCAGTACAACCAGAACCACAATAGCCACCAAAACCAGCTTACTGCGCTCTCTTGAATGCTGAGCCGCCAGTAGCACGGTGGATATTAGCTCTAACCCCTGATGTTGTTGCCTGACTGGCTTTTCCAGCACATGTGGAAAATAGATAAAAGCTAAAGGGAAAAAGAAGGTACTGAAAATAAATGATAGCCCGATAGCCACACTGATAGTAAACGCCAGATCCGAAAAAATACGCCCTTCAAAACTATTCACTAACAACAAGGGTAAAAAGATCACTATGCTGGTTACTACTGATGAAATCAGAGCCGACTGAACTTTTATACAACCAAGAATAATGCCCTGAACACCTTTGATCCCTTGTTTAAACTGCTTGGTAATACTGTCAAAAATGATAATTGATGAGTCCAGAATAACACCAGTCGCCAACGCTATACCGGCCAGAGAAATGATATTGAGATTGCGGTTAAACAGGTACATCACGATAAATGTAGCCAGCAGAGTATTAACAATGGAGCAAGAAATCAGCACTGTTGCTGACCTGCGGCGGTAAAACCAAAACAAGCAGGCAAAAGCCAGAAAAGTACCTATCACAAGATTAGAAATCACCAGATCCACAGAGCGGTTGATAAACACGGATGGATCAAAAGATTTCTCTATTTTAATACCATGTTTTTCTAATACTCCCTGATTCAGTTGTTGTATCAGTGTTGAAACTTTTTCCAGCGTGCCTAATAAATTAGCTTCTGGTGTTTTAAACACATGAATGCCAATAGCCGGGTGATCGTTTTGGATAACAAAATGCTGACGGCGGCTGCGTGTCTGCAGTATATCGGCGACATCACTGAGTTTAATTCTGGCACCATCCGCTAACGGCAGTGGGGTTTGTCCCAATGTGAATTTATCTTTTTCACCTTCATACCTTAGCTCATAAGAGGTTTTTCCTGCACCAATGACTCCTGCTGAAACATTTTTATTTAACGACATAATTTGTTTAATATCGTCAATACGAAGACCATAGCTGGCCAGCTTATCCATATCCACTACGACATGCAGTTCCTGTTCTGACGCAAGAGATAATTTGGCATGGGACACCCCGTCAATCTGCATCAGCTTGTTCAGCACTTCTGTTTCAAGCAGTTCCTCGTATTCATCAATTTCCATCTGATTGTTGTTTGTGTTCTGTGCAAACATAAAAACCAGAGTCTGTTCCGATCCGCTGCGCTCGATGATAGTGGGCAAAGCATCTTCAGGTTTACTGCGAACCATGGATAAACGCTGTTGCACATCCATAAAGGCTCTGTCTATATTGGTATTGAAATCAAATGTCAGTTCAATTTCAGCTCTGCCTCTATATGCTTTTGAAATCACCTGATGGAGATTGGATATGCCTTTCAGTGCTCTTTCCTGTGGTGTAATAAGGTAATCCTGAATTTCCTGCGCTGAAGCAGAAGACCACTGAGTCGTTATCTTCAGTACTGGTTTATCAATATCAGGTAATAATGCAACAGGCAGATGGATAAAGGCGGCAACGCCTGCCATCAGAATCAAAGCTAGCGACAAAACGCCATAGAAAGGTCTGTTAAACCAAGCATTTAACAACATAACTGAATTCCTTAAGTGTCAGGTGCTGGAGGTTGCGGGTGACAGTGATTTTCGATTGTGCAGGGTAAGCAACAACATCAGAACAGCAGCAGAAACTGCGGTAATCACAGTAGTGCACAGGAGCATGGGCTGATAGCCGAGGCTGTTGCCAAATAGATAGATGGCAAGACCGGAGAGCGGAACAGAAGAGATGTTCAACAGCGAAAAAGCACCCATTACTATGCCAAAATCTGCTTTTGGAATAATTTGCGCTCTTAATGTTCTGTTGTAGACGTTATACACAGTGATCGCGGACAACATTGCGATATAAGCCGCTACATAGGACGCAAAAGAAGATAAAAAAGTCAGTGCTATAGCTGCGATAAAACAACCTGTCAGGCCACCAACACCGAAGTGGATCAATTGGTATTTTTTTAGCATTGCAGGAACCAGAGCCATTGCCAGTAAAGCAACAACACCACCAGCACTGTTCAGGTAGCCGTAATATTGTTCTGGCATTGCAAAAATATCAGTTACCACAGCTGCATTTAACCCCATGACCACACTGGCTAAAAAATTTACAGTACAGTTCAATAAAACCAGATACATCAGTACCTGATTGGAGAGCAACAACTTAAATCCTCGGACTGTTTGTTGCAGCGGACCTATATTTTTGAGATTACGTTTGATTGCGATGATGCGTTTTGTACACAGCAGAGGAAAGGCAAAAGACAGAGCGGCTAAAAGCACCAAGGTCTCTTTTTCCAGAAATAAAACACAAAGTGATGCCAGCACTGGACCAAACAACATACTGCTGATTTCAGCACTTTGAATTACGGCCTGAAATTTAGCCAGGGTGTCGCCTTCAGTATTTTCAGCGACCAGGGTTTCAGTTGAAACTCTGGCGCTCGCAAGAAAGAATGAGGCAATAGCGGCCAGTATAGTCAGAATATAAATCCCTTGAGCCGGATACCATTGCAAAGCAGAAAACGCTAATAAACAGGCCAATGCACGCATGCCATTGGCAATTTGAAAAGTGCGGATTGCTGAAATTTTATCGACCCAATACCCGGCTAAAGGGAACGCGATTAATGCAGGTGTCCACTCAATAAACAGCAATAAACCCAGCTGACCTATGTCTCTGGTATCCAGAAAGACATAAAGTGGGATCACAAACAACAGGATTTGGCCACCGATAAAAAACGAAAAAACACCCGCACTAAAACGCAAATGGTTCATTGCCAATTCCTACTGGTAACTCAATTCAAATATGGGCTCACAGACTTTGGCCAACTGCACCACTTCTTCTTCTCTGGTTGTACGTGAAATTTGCCAGACCCCTTCAGCCGCAAAAATTTCCCGGTTAGAATTTGGCGTTGCCATCTTTTCTTTCATGTGGATCAAAAAGGTTTTTGGTTCCAGCTCGCAGTGTTTTTTCTCAACGGTTTTAATAACTTTGCCTGATTCTGCGTAATAGATCTGGATGTAGCTGGATACCGGAGAATGTTCAGAGCTGTACTCCAGGCGCTCCAGTAAAGCCTTTAATGCCATTTTTTGTTCTGCACTTTTGACCAGCATCAATTGAACCCATAGGGTCAGCATGGAATATCCCTGAGTCACAATCTCCACACTGTGATTGATCAATGAACCACCCATTCGAGGATTAATCTCAATAAAATCAAAATGCTTAGCGGTTAAGTCATAGCGGCCTTCAATGTGGAACACTCCATTTTCAAGCCCAAGAACCTGCATGGCTTCAGCAATTTTTGCTCTGGCAAGTGACCAGTGTTGTGTTATTGGAGCTATGGGGGGACTTAGAAACGCGGTTTCAAGCACTGAGAATGCCAGATTCTTCAGACCTACTTTTTCATGGATTGCCATTAGGTAAACCTGCCCCTCCAACAAAACGACTTCGTAACTAAATTCCTGACCAGTCACAAAACCTTCGGCCACGAAATCATAGTTTCCAAGAAACATACTTGAAAACTGCGCATCAGCTTTCATCGCTTGTTGCTGTTCTACAATGAAATCCCAGGTAATTTCGTCACTTAATGGAAAAGAGCTAAAAGATGCAGCGCCACGGCGGGGTTTTATAAATAAGGTTTTGTTCTCGTTCTTGCATTGCTGAAAGCGAGCCTTATTCAGTAAAACTGACTCAATCTGGCTGATTCCCGCGTCAAACAGTTCCTTACGAAACGAGTATTTATCGAGGGTTTTGGCTATAGAGCTGACAGAAGAGTCTAGTGCATTGCAGTTGCTGTTCACCTCAGCCATTAACAATCTGTAGCCTTCGTAGGTGGCAATACAACTTATCAAATCGATGTTTCTGGATTTGAGCAGAGCCAAAGCTGTATCCACATCACTTTGCTGTAACGCAGTGTGCTCAGAGACGCACACATGTTCAGTCAGGCCTGAGATCAACTCGATCCGGTCCGGGTTTTGTGGTTTGGACGTCAAAATACAAAGACCCAAACCGGCTTCTTTCACTAACGTGCTGATCTCCTCAACAAAGGAAAAACCTTGGTGGACCAGTAGCATGATCGCTTTACTTGTTGTCATTGTGTGAACTCATCGTTTGTTTGATCCAAAGGCCAGATAATTGGTCTAAAGCAATTCGCTACAAATTCAATAGCGCTATCAAAAGAGTAGCGAATGCTAGCATTGGTAATTTGAGTTGGCAATTGGTTAACAGTGTAATTTCAAAAAAATAACAAAAAAAATCTTAATGGGTAAAATTTAGGTGTAATAGGTACTTGAGTGTGGTCAGCATATCAGTGGTAATTTGTAGTGCAGAGAGGGAGGGGAAGAGGTTGTGGGACGTAATACTACAAAACAGGGGCAAATGATTAATCAGTGCCCTTCGCTGGTTCAATCTGCAATAATTCAGCCCATTGCTGGGACCAATCCCTGAGGGGATCCAGTGCTTTGACTAACTCCTGAGCTATCTGGGTTAATTCATATCCAGCGTCAGTGGTCAGCACAAGCTGAGCCTCTTTGAGTTGTTTGATTCTGGTGTTCAGCATCGAAGGAGCGACCTGGCCACAAGCCTGTTGTAGTTGTCTAAAGCTCATAGGGTTTTTACTTAATTGCCACAAGATCCTCATATTCCACTTTTGACCTAACAGATCAAACGTAGCCATAATGGGAATGCCCGAGTTGGAACCCCTTACAGGCTGATTAGGTAATATTTGCTTAGGCATCAAATTCAAACTTATGTTAGTAATAATATGGTGTTATGTTAACATCTTTGTCAGTTGTCAGGCTACCCGAAAGGTCCCTGTTGCATACTGCAAACTAAAGCTACTCCACTAAAAGTTTGCATCGTATTGAGTTTAAATAAGGTGTGCGGATAAAGTTTTCGCGAGCACCTTAATGAGTAGAATGTTTATGCATATGTAACGCAGAAGACATCAACTGCCTGACTGGGTAAGAATCTGCGTATAATCTTTAGAAGCCATCACAGGAATAAACTCTATAATTGAATAACTTACTGCACCACTTTTGATAAATGGATCTGAATCTAAAACTTGCTTCAATTCTTCCTCACTTGCATGTTGTGAAATAAGCACTCCTCCAGTCCTTGGCACCTTTCGTCCACCAAAAATGAGCTTATTTGATTGATATTCTTGCTCAAGGTAGTTTTTGTGCTGAATGGTTAACTCTGCCGTGATTTTTTCCATATCGGTAAAAGTCATATCTACTAGGAACATAGTTTCTCGCTTTTTTGATAGTACATGTCTGCTACTAATTAGATAGCGGAGTGTAAAGATACTTCTTTCGAAGCGCAACAGATAATCGTCCAAAAGCTTGATGAGATCGCCGTTGGTTCACTGTTTTGTGGTCCGGACTCCACCGCCTGGTCTTGGGAAACGCAATTGAGCCAAAGACACTTTATGCATGGAGGCTATTTGAACATGAACAAACCAATCACATTAATTTCTGATGAACAAATTAGCAGATGTTTTTTTGATGTTGGTACTTATTGTTTTGTTGTGATTACTTAGTTGAATAAACAATCTGCTAACATATCTGATATATAAGAGTTAGGCATTTATTGAAGACATATGAGTGAAAATGTCCCGATTATTGTTGCACCAGGATTCTACAATTTTACAGGTTTTTTTACAGACTATACGACTGACTTTCATAAATTAATCTCTTCTTATAAAACATGATCAGCACAGGTAAATGTTGACAGAAAGCAGCGTACTGCGGTTTTTTTGGCTGAAGTCGCATGTGCTTGTGAGTTGCAAGAAAGAATTGCTCCATTGAATAAGCCCGATTCAGCACCTCGTGGACAAATGATGGTTTCATTCTGGCATCTATTGCATGGAAGCAAAGATTTCATCAGCAAAGCTCTTTTATTGTGTAACAAAGCTACACTTTGAAGTTTTTTATTATACAAATGATTAACAATGAATGGGAAAGTATCAAATAGAACATTCAAGACACCACAGTGTCCGTGAGGTTATACTTAGTACGACTGCAGGGCGAATAACCTGTTTACTGAAATACAATAAATCACAACAGAATATCTCCCAGGCTATTTCATCGATAGCTTGTTTAACTGAACCAGAGTTACTTCACTTGGGGGAGGTGTAGAGTTGTTGAGTTTTAAGGTGACTTTATGAAATTGACGTTAGTTTTTGCTTTGTCTTTCCTGTTTGCTTTGACAGGCTGTCAAAGTACACAAACCTCGGACCCTGCGGCTTTAGCACAACCAAAAGCCAGTGCTAAAGCTATTGAAGCTCATATGATGTTTTTAGGCGATGACAGCCTGGAAGGTCGTGATACCGGTAGTCGTGGTCATCAAATTGCCTCTAATTATATTGCTACACAGCTGGCGGCTTTAGGTTTAGAACCAGCAGGCGAGCAGGGTTATTTCCAATCTGTACCTATGCGCAAAGCCTTGCTGGTGCAAAGCAGCGCTAAAATGTCGCTGGCTAAAGCTGGCAAAACCACAAACTTTGATTATCCAAAACAGTTTTTCACTGGTCCCAGTACTTTGCATGCCAAAGCGGACGTGACGGCACCTTTAGTCTTTGTTGGTTATGGTCTGGTCTCGAAAGAATTTAATCTGGACGATTACGCCAATCTGGATGTCAAAGGCAAAATAGTAGTGATGCTGAGTGGCCGCCCTAAGTCGTTGCCGAGCGAAGAAGCTGCACATATCCAAAGTTTAAAAGCAGAAAACGCAGCTGAACGTGGTGCTGTAGGTGTGATTACTTTGCACACGCCTTCAGAAGAAAAAGTACGGCCTTATGCCAACAGTCTGATGTATCTGACCAGCCCTCGTATGCGCTGGTTACACAAAGACGGTAAAGCTGAAGGTGAATTTGAGTCTTTAACAGGTTCAGCTTATCTACACCCTGATGCCGCTAAAGTATTATTCGAAGGCGCCAGTCGTTCTCTGGACGATATTTTTGCTGATTTAGCCGCAGAAAAAGTGCCAGCAGGTTTTGCGTTAGAGGGCACAGTCAATTTAAAACGTGAATCCACTATGGAAGATATCACCAGCCCGAACGTGGCTGCGGTATTACCTGGTTCTGATCCGGTGCTTAAAGATGAATATGTGGTGGTGACAGCGCACTCGGATCATATTGGCTTTTCCAACGATGTACGTAGCAAAGATAAAATCAATAACGGCTTTATGGATAACGCCGCTGGTGTCAGCATTATGCTGGAAACCGCCCGTTTATTTGCTCAGCAGGCAGAACGGCCAAAACGTTCTCTGTTATTTGTCGCTGTGACTGGGGAAGAAAAAGGTTTATTGGGCGCTGACTATTTTGCTCATTACCCAACCCGTCCTATCGACAAGCTGGTGGCGAACGTCAATATCGATATGCCGGTATTGTTGTATCCTTTTGCTGACATAGTGGCATTTGGTGCTAACCATTCCAGTTTAGGCGCTACAGTCGATACAGCTGCAGCTGCTGTGGGTATTACCCAAAGCCCGGACCCTATGCCAGAACAGGCTATTTTTACCCGTTCAGACCACTACACTTTAGTGCAAAAAGGCGTGCCTTCAGTATTTCTGATGACAGGTTTTACCTCTAAAGATCCAAAGCAAAAAGGCGGCGAAGTCTGGGGTAAGTTTTTTGCCAAGCATTACCACAAGCCGACTGATGACAAGGCGGGTTTAACTGCTGACTTTGGTGCTATACGTTACGATGCAGGTGCCACTTTTGCTGACATCAATTATGGCATTACCACTGAAGTGGCGAATAATCCACAGCGTCCAGTCTGGTTAAAAGACAGCTTCTTTGGCAAGATTTTTGGCAAAGACTACAACAAACAGAAGTAGGCTAGTGGGTCAGAGCCTTGGCTCTGACCCAGATATTTCAGCTGTGTTAAACCCCTGTCCGTACTTGTGCAGAGGCTTATTTCGGCTTGTAAAGCAGATTTTAGGGTCAGAGCTGATAGCTCTGACCCTAATGCTCCATAATACGGCTTAATAAAGCCCGCACTGTTTCAGGTTCAAAGGGTTTGTCACATAAGGCATTCACACCGGATTGAGCAATATTCGCCAGATGAGATTCGTTGGCTTCGCTGGTGACCATCAAGACAGGAATATGGCTCTGCTGGCTGTGTTCACGGATATACTGGGTCAGCTCCTGACCGTTCACTTCCGGCATATTAAAGTCGGTCACTACTAAATCAAACATGTTGTTTTGCAGCAGATCAATGGCTTGTTGTCCGTCTTCGGCTTCAGTTAAATGCTGAATACCCAGGTTCTGCAGTACACGTTTAATATGGTTACGGGCCAGACGACTATCGTCCACCACCAATACCCGCACATCGTGCACATCAAATAAACTCAGTTCCAGTTCGGCCGGACTGAGCAGATCTATCGCTGCATTTAAGGCTTTGCCCAACTGCACAGAATTAAAAGGTTTAGGTAAAATCGCCACTACACCAGATTGCTTAAATTGCTCCAGCTGGGCTTTTTTTGTTTCAGAGGAAATCAGTACAAAAGGTACTTCGGCTAAATCTGTATCGTTTTTCAGCTTTGCCAGCAGTTCCAGACTGGTGCCTTGTTCAAAGTATAAACTGCTGATCACCAGATCGGCTTTATGCTGTTTGAGCTGCAGCATAGCTGTTGCAATGCTGTCTGCAGTACTGACCTGGGTTGCGCCTTCTTCGGCCAATTGCTTGATAATAATTTTGCGTTGAACATCAGAAGGCTCAATCAGCAGAATAGATAAGTCAGAAGGGGAGAGTTGTTGCATCAGACGCTCGCTTAATCCACTTGGGTATAAAGGGGGCGGGTTAACCACCAGCCCATTTATGTTTGTAACCTAATTTGGTTAACTCCTGCTGCACCAGTTCGCGTTGATCGCCCTGAATCTCAATCACGCCGTCCTTGACCGAACCACCACAACCGCATTTTTTCTTTAATAAAGCCGCTATTTCGGCCAGCTTTTCTGTGCTTTCAGCAAGGCCGGAAATAGTGATCACCGCTTTGCCATTACGGCCTTTGGTTTCACGTTTTAATCGGGCATGGCCGTCGGTAAAACTTTGCGCCACAGCTTTTTGTGGTTTGGGTTTATCAATACGACCTGAATCAGTACTGTAGACCAAATCATCCGCAGCTGCCGCCGTTGCTTCTTCAGCAGGTCGCCCCAATTGTTGTTGCCAGTCGGCTAACGAGATTTTTTTGCCACTCATAAAACAATCTGTGTAAGTCGTCAGAAAGCGCACGATAAACAAGAGTCATGTAAACAGCAAGTAGCAAGTTTGAAATCCTTGATGTGGGGCAAAAAAAGCCATTGGCAAATAAAAGGCTTCTGGTAAACTATCGTCAATTTTAGAAATCTGGATGGCTGAAGTGTCTATTAATTTATATCTGGAACAGTCAGGATTATCTGCATTATTGCAAGGGCAAGAAACAGCGATAGAACAGGCTGTGTCTACATTAAAAACACAGCTTGCCGCTGCCGCAGCTCCTGCTGTGACCTGGTCTTATCAGGTGCCTGAGTTAGGTGAAGGTGGTGCTTGTTCTTTATTTGGCCAACTGGCCGATGAACCTTATGATCTGGCCGCCACTCTGGGCCAAAACGAAACAACAACTACAGCTTTAAGCCAGTTAACTGCTGTGGTGCAAAACTATCAGCAAAGCAACGACAGTGACTGGTTTGGTATTTACCAGAAACGTCAGAACCCAAAAGGCGAAACTGTACTGGTGAAGCTGGCGTATTTTGGTGCAGCTTCCCGAGCTGAGTTTCCGTTAACAGCTGAATTTGCCCAAATCAGCAATAACAGCACTGTGGGTCTGACGGGTAAAGCCAAAGTGATTAACGATGTCACAGCCTACTTAACAGCAGGTGGCGAATATTACACCTGCGATCCAAAAGTATTATCCGAAGCTTGTTTGCCTTTATTCAATAGCAAAGGTGAACTGGCAGGTATTATTGACGCTGAGGCATTTAAACGTCAGGCCTACCATACAGATGCTCTGGTTCGTTTAGTGGCCATCTGTCTTGTGCTGCCAGACTTACTGCCTGCATGATAAGATGAAACCGAATTGATTCTTTAACACCGCAAACTAACAGGTAAAAACTATGTTTTCGCACTTACAGCCGACCCCTATCGATCCAATTTTAGGTTTAATGGCCGCTTATAAAGAAGATCCAAATCCACTGAAAGTGGACCTTGGGGTGGGTGTCTATAAAGATGAGCAAGGCCATACGGCTGTGCTGGATTGTGTGAAAAAAGCCGAAGCGCTGCGTTTAAAAAACGAAGATAGTAAAACCTACATAGGTATGGCGGGTGATTTATCCTTTAACAGCCATATCGAAAAACTGGCCTTGGGTCAGCATAAAGTATTGTTATCCGGTCGTGTCACTACAGCTCACACCCCTGGCGGCACAGGTGCATTGCGCGTTGCTGCTGAATTTATTAAAAAAGCCAATCCGGATGCAACAGTGTGGGTCACCAACCCAACCTGGGCTAACCATATTTCGTTATTTCAGGCCGCTGGTCTGAAAGTAAAAGAATATGCTTACTACGATTGGGATACCAAAGGCTTAAAGTTTGATGCCATGCTGACTGAACTGGCGCAGGTTCCTGCCGGTGACGTAGTGCTGGTGCATGCTTGCTGCCATAACCCAAGTGGTATGGATTTGAACTTTGAGCAGTGGAAACAATTTGCGCATTTAGCCAAAGAAAAAGGCTTTACGCCGCTGGTCGATATGGCCTATCAGGGTTTTGGTCTGGGTCTGGAAGAAGATACTCAGGGTTTACGTTATCTGGCCGATCAAGTCGAAGAGATGCTGCTGTGTAGCTCCTGCTCGAAAAACTTCGGTTTGTACCGTGAGCGTATTGGTGCTTGCAGCATAGTAACAGCAGACAGCAAAACCACAGACATTGCTAAATCTGTGTTGTTAAGCGTAGTGCGCAGTATTTATTCCATGCCGCCTGCCCATGGCGCCATTATCGTCAGTCATATTCTGGACAGTCAGGAATTAACGGCGTTGTGGCATCAGGAACTGGCTGTGATGCGTAATCGCATCAATGATTACCGTCAGTTGATCATCGATAAGTTTGCGGCTGAAGGCATCACGCAGGATTTCAGCTTCATCACCAAACAACACGGCATGTTCTCTTTCCTTGGCATTAACAAAGAGCAAATTGAACGCCTGCGTAAGGACTACAGCATTTATATGGTCGGCTCTAGCCGTGTCAGTATTGCTGGTTTAAACCACAGCAATATTGACTACTTCGCTAAAGCTATGGCGCAAGTGTTAAAAGGTTAATTCCTGATTTTTTAATTTGCGATAAATACCGGATAAACTAAGGGCGACATCAGTCGCCCTTATTATTTTTAGCAGATGTATGCGTTAGCTTTTATGAAAAGGGCATTTGGCATCAGGTGAAGATAGTGGCCGTCTTTGATGCTGTTGCTGGATCACAGGAAAGACAGAGGTAAAGAAGTTAGTCCAGCCACCGGTGCGAACCCGCAGCAAGTCATATTTTTCCGGTTGAGTCACAGCTGCACTGAAGGTATCGGGATTAGCCACTGTGACCGTCAGGATATTAGACGACTGGCCATCGGCAAATTGCCGCAGTACCGCAGTTAAAGCCTCCAACGGGAAATCTTCTTTGATATTAAAGTCTGTCGGCGCGCCATCACTCATCTTCTCTGCACCCAAACCAGCAAAACCAGCCAGAGCCTCACCAAAGCCAGCCCATTGATGGTCTATAGCTAAATCGGCTGGACTGGGAGTCGCACTCATGTCTGAGGCTACTGTAGTGCCAACACGACGGCCATCTGCGCTGGCTCCATTCCAGGCTCCCATTTCAACATGGTTTTCAAAAGTGCCAACACCAGGCTGAATTTGCAGGCCAAAAGGAAAGTCTTTGCTGCCAAATTGTTGAGCCAACCTCTTCATTGTGGCTTTGGTTTGGGCTAACGGCTGGGTAAAGGTTTCTACCGCTATATCTGCAATACGACTGATGACAAAATTGCCCAGCTCATCCACATCAGGGTTGCCACGGCCATATTTGGGCAGAGCTAAAGCGGTTTGACGTAAGCGTTTAAAGCGGTCTGAACGGGCTGCAATTCGGCCTTCACCAGAGAGTTGGCTGATAAAAGGTTCCGTCATTTTGTAACCCCAGTCGCAGCACAGACATTCCAGCAGTTCAGACAAAGTAGTGACAGCCTCTTTCTCGTCAAACACCATTTTTTTAATCGCATACAAAGAGTTAATGGTCGAACCCAAAGCTATATAACAAGGACCATACACATTGTATCTGGTGCCGCCACTGTAAAAGTCCTGACCTTTGGCAAGGCAGTCTTTCATCAGCACATTAAGCAAAGGGGAAGGACAAAAAGCAGTGTTGGCGCCGTACCCCATCAATTGCCCATTTATCGCTTTGCGGTTGAGCAGCTCAAAATGCTGGAAATACAAATCCAACAGCTCGTCAAAAGACTGAATGAGCTCAGGTGCTTTGGTGGTCATCGAAATCATCTGGCCATATAAATAACTCTGGCCTGCTGAGGAGTAAGTCCGGCCCTGATTGATGGCGCATTCCAGCGGTTGTAAGGTAGAAAAACCGCCTAATGAAAACCAGTTCTCCCCCGGGAACTGCGGTTCGTAACAGCCATCACAGGCATAGTTTTGCGCCGATTGCAGGCTGACTTTTGAACGCCATAGGCCGCTTGGCTCTGAATCCAAATCGCCGCCCACCTGATCGCCGCTCTGATACAGCCCCTCAATAATTTTTTCATCGTTCAGCAGAATCGGATGGGCACCGCCTGATAATATCGCCATAGCGGCTTCTTCCAGTAAATCCTGTGGTATATCTTTGCGGGTGCGCAGCGACAGGCAAGGGGCGTTTAACGGCAAACGACGCGAAGCGCGGATAAAAAGCCTGGTCATGTCGTTGTAGGCCGCTTTGGTTGCGCTAAAAGGTGCTGAACCGTCCGCGACTGTGCCACCTACTGTGAGTTGCTGTATCCATTGCCCTAACGAAGCCCCCTGAGGATAAGGCCCTGAGCTGCCGCCCATTGCCAGATTACCAAAGGGTTGATGGTCTTCCATAAAGATCCGGTTTTGCTGCACTTTTTCATCCAGCTTAATATAAAACGCATCTATTACTTCCTGAGCCTGCTGCAGACTGATGCTGTCTTTGTCGAAAAACGGCTGCAGTAATTGATCCAGACGACCTAAAGCTGTGGGTTCACCGTTTAAATGCAAACAGGTATGCAGGGTGAAAATAAACTGCACAGCTTCAACAAAAGTATCGGGTTTGGCTTTGGATAATTTCTGCATCCGCTTGGCTATTTGCTGCAGATTATGTTTTTCCAGTTGTTGGCCCGCGTTCATTTGTGCCGCCATCTGGTCAGCTAAAGCAGCGTAACGCAGGCAGTATTCACTGACGCCCTGCAATGCTAACAGGCTGGATTGGTACAATTCGCGTTGTGCGGCACTGGTTGCGCTTTGCTGATAGTGCCTGATTTGCTGCAGCATGCCGTCTATGCCTAACAGCAAAGCCTGCTCGTAATCCGGGATCACATGACCCACGCCAGAGGCTTCACTTAAATTGGCCAGAAAGCCGTCCTGCCGCTCTTGATCGGTCAGGTATTTCATCACATAACGACCTTCACCCAATGACAGGTTCGGCATAGCGCCGACTATGATTTCTTCGGCTGAAATCCGATAAGTATCAGAGCCATACACCACATCACCGCGTTGATCCGCATGACCACAAAAAGGCGCCAGACTGCCGTCGGGCAAACGTACTCTGCGGCCTCTGAAGCCATAGTCAGGACTAGCCAATAGATGCAGAGTTAACCGGATAGCCCAGCCTTTACGTACCATCACAGATTCCTGCCAGATATCAGCGGGTTTATCGTCGCCCTGATACTGCTGCAGGTAATAACCAATGTTGTGAGCTATTTCCTGTTGTTTTCTGTTGATGTACCAGTTGTCTTGCCACAGTGAAAAAATGTTTTCCAGCAAACTCAGCACTCTGGCTGACGGTGGGTTGTATTTCAGCCTTTCCTGATCCGGCATAGTTGCCATCTTGTACAGATAGTTTTTATGGTTGTAATACATCAAACCATTAGGAGAGGCTTCTTCAAAATGCCGATCCAGTCTGGACCAGTCTACCCCAGGAAAACGGCTCCAATCGTTTTGCAGCAGCGCGCTGAAATCACTGTGATAACGGGGTTCATTCAGTAAATCTAAATCGGCCAGGCTTGGGATATAAAAGAAACCTCCCAGATCAGATTTCACATGGTTAAACAGCCGGTCGTTCATAAAACCAGCCACAGCGCCTATCTGGTTTTGCATAATGTTTTCCAGAATGGCAAAAGATTTGGTGAAACCCGCAAAATAGATGCCTTGCTCATCAGCCACAGTCGCTCCTTTAGGGCTGCGGCTGCTTTGACCGACCAAACTGGCTTTGCCAAAAGGTAAACCCAAACGCAGCACTGGCGTGGTATTGCCCTGGCTATCCTGCATCCGGGCCGATTTAATATGAGAGCGGGTGTCTCTATCCGGGATAATAGTGTCATTGGTTTTTCGGCCAATCAGATCTTCAATCTGATCTTCAGACATAGTGTTGATTTGATCCCAGTTAATGATAAAACGTTGGGCCAACACATACGAAGACCCCAGATGGTCTATATCATCGAAGCCTGTAATACAATGTTTAGAGATAGAGACAGGATCGGCCGGGTTATTCAGATTTTCTGAAAAACGGCAGCCCAACACTTTGCCTTTCAGGCCATCTTGTCGTTCAGATTTAGACGCTGCGTTTTGAGAAATTTGAAACTTTGTGACCGACGCTAAGCTTTCGCTGATGAAGTCCAGTACCAATTCGCACGCTTTGGCTTTGTCACTTTTAATATGAAACCACAAGTCACCTTCTGAATCCTGAAAAGCACCGGTTGAGCCGTCAAACAAAGCGCTATGAGCCGGATTGTCTTGCTTTGGAAAGTTGAATACTAAGCCTTTGGGCAGACTTAAGCCTTCTTCTGCACAGATACGACGCCACTGCGCTGACGATACCCCAAGAATAGCGCTGGTATTGGCATCTTTCAGCTCTGCATGCTGATGGATTTGCGTGCGAAGTTCCGCCATCAATTCTTTTAACTTATTGCGACTGACAGGGGCTGATAACCAGAAGGTGCTGAAAATGGCTTCAGGTGCCGGATAAACCAGGCCTCGCTGGCTGTAGCGCCAGATCTGCTTTAAACGCTGGTCATAATCAAGTTCTGTCAGTTCAGAGTGTTGTAGTGACATGGTCAAGTCCTTGTGTAGATTAGATATAAAGAGAAAAGATGTATCTGATTTGGAGTCAGCAGTGTAGGCAAAGACTACAAATATTTCCAATAGAGGGACTTGAAGTGTACTTTTTGAACTAAAACCTAAGAGCTTTCAGGCGTTGTCAGGCGCAGAGCGGAAGAGTAAGCTAAATTGAAAGAAGAGAGCGCTAATCTAAGCAGTGAGCTGACCCCCTTATGTATTTTGCTTTTCGACTTTGTGTAGTTTTGACGACATTGTTTATATCGGTTTTTGTCTCTGCACAATCTGCTTTAAGAGTGGTGACTGAATTATCACCGCCTCACCAAACGATCAAAGATGGCAAAGTAGATGGCGTCAGTACTCAGATTGTTATAGCAACACTCAAACAGGCCGGGCTTGATAGCCCTATTGAAGTCTATCCCTGGGCTCGCTCCTATTACATTGCTACTTCAGTACCTAATGTACTGATTTACAATATAGCCAGAACACCGGAGCGGGAAAATGAATTTCACTGGATTGGGCCTGTAGCAAATTACAGGTTAGGTTTAGTGCGATTGACGGAGCGCGCAGATCTCAGTCCAAACCATATCAAAGATTTAGGTTCTGCTGTCATTGCGGTGCAACGAGGTGATTTTTCTACGTTGTATCTGCAGCAACAGGGTCTGAAGATAGGCAAAGAATTACAGCTCTCTGCCGATATTCTGGAGTCCTGGCGTCTGCTGATTAAAGGCAAAGTGGATTACGTGGTGGATGATGAAGCGGCATTGGCTTTAATGGAAAAACAGTTGTCGCAACCTGAAGGTATAACCCGTTTTGTGTTGGCTATACCTCAGCTGGAACAGAAAACTTATCTGGCAGCCAGCAAAACAACAGATCCTGAACTGGTCAGGAAGCTGCAGCAGGCGCATCTGGAAGTACAAAAAACTCCGCTTTATCATAACGTGATGGCCGGCCGCTTTTAGTTTGATTTTAAAGGGCTATCAGCTCATTCATGAGTTGAGTCAGCCACAGATTTAAACGTTCATCTGTCTGGTCATACTGATTTTCTTCGTCCAAAGCTAAACCATAAAACCACTCAGGATCTTCTGTAACTGCTTTGGAGGCGATAAAGTCATAACCTGCAGTGGGCCAGAAACCAATGCGGACACAGTCTTGTGGTGCTATGGCCTGATGCAGCATACCCACTGCATCCTGAAACCACTCGGCGTAACCTAACTGATCACCCATGCCATAAATCGCGACAATTTTACCGTTTAAATCGACGTCTTTAATGTCGTCCCAGTGTGCTTCCCAATCTTCCTGCAGCTCACCAAAATCCCAGGTTGAAATGCCCAAAATAAGCAAATCGTAGTCCGTCATCAACGTCAGAGGCTGATCTTTAAGATTATGAAGTGTTACACTGCTGCCGTCCGGCAAACTTGGGTCAGCACTTAAAAGTACCTGAATTTTTTCTGCCACTATTTCGGTGTAGCAGGTGGTGGAGCCGTAAAAAAGACCAATTTTCATCTGATATGACTCAGCATTTTGTGTGGCCGGCAGTGTAGCAGAAGCGTTTGAACCAACAAAGTCAGACAAAACAAATTAACCCGGGAGCAGCTTGTGGCAGCAGTAGTGACCCTCTCAGAACAGCAACTGATTAAAGCTTTTTTAGATCAACTGTGGCTGGACAAAGGCGTCAGTGAACATACCTTAAGCGCTTATGGCACAGATCTGAGTAAATTTGCGTTGTTTTTGCAGCAGCAAGGCCAACAACTGAAGGCTGTGGATCAAATGCTGCTGAACAGTTATTTGGCTCACAGAGTGGATCAAGGTTTTAGCCCACGCAGCACCTCCAGAGCTTTAAGCAGCTTACGGCGCTTTTACCGTCATCTGCACAAAACCAAACAAATCAGTGAAAACCCTTTATCCGACGTATTTAATCCAAAAATTGGCCGCTCTTTGCCTAAAACCTTGTCCGAGCAGGATGTGGATTTATTGTTGTCAGCCCCTGATGTCAGCGATTTAATTCAGTTTCGCGACAAAGTGATGTTAGAAATTCTCTATGCTGCCGGTCTTAGGGTATCGGAGCTGGTCGGTTTAACCTTGCAGCAAATTAATTTACGTCAGGGTTTAGTGCGGGTGACTGGCAAAGGCAAAAAAGAACGGCTGGTGCCTTTGGGCGAAACTGCGGTGGAGTGGCTGGATAATTACCTGCGTCAGGGCCGCGGATTGTTGCTCGACGGCCAAAGTGATGTGGTATTTCCAAGCAACAGAGGCCAACAAATGACCCGACAAACTTTCTGGCACCGGATTAAGTTTTATGCCAAAGTGGCAGGCATTAGTGCAGAATTGTCTCCGCATACGGTACGACATGCTTTTGCCACGCATTTATTAAATCATGGTGCAGATTTACGGGTCGTGCAGCTGTTATTGGGTCACAGCGATTTATCGACTACCCAAATTTACACTCATGTGGCGCAAGCGCGTCTGCAAAGTTTACATCAACAACATCATCCCAGGGGCTAACCTTGGGTGCAGGATACAGAGATGAAGAAGTTTAGCTACCTCGCCGTTATGGCATCATTTTTAAGTACCGGATTATCAGCTCAGGCTGTGTTACCTGAAGTGAACCAAGCCTTTTCAGAAATTGGTTTAAATGTAAAAGCAGTGGCAGATTCTGCTGTGCCAGGCATGTTACAAGTGCAAACCGACAAAGGTTTATTTTTTATCTCGGACAACAAACAGTATTTGTTTGAAGGCAATATTTACGATTTAAAAAACAAAAAACTGGTGAATGAAGACATTCTGAAAGATATCCGCAAAGCGGGTGTAAAGGAATTTGATGACTCAGTGATTGAGTTTAAAGCCGCTGACGAAAAATATGTGATCCATGTATTTACTGACACCAGTTGTGGCTATTGCCGTAAGTTACATAACGAAATGGCGGATCTGAACAAGGCTGGTATTACAGTGCGTTACCTCGCTTTCCCTCGAGGTGGTGTTCAGTCAGCAACTTATGACGAATTACAGTCGATTTGGTGTGCCAAAGATGCCAAACAGGCACTGACTGATGCTAAAAATGGCAAAGCTGTAAAACAAGCCAGCTGCCAAAACAAAGTGGCTCAGCAATACGAGTTGGGTCAGAGTTTTGGTATCAATGGCACTCCAGCTCTTATTTTACCTGATGGTCGTTTAATTCCTGGTTATCAACCCGCAGCAGCTTTAGTGGCCGCCCTGAGTCAAAATGCGCCATAAGCAGGTTTCAGTTTGAGTACTACTAAAGAATTACAACGCCGGCCTGTGCCGGCGATTTCCTCTGAATTGGCGCAGTACCATCCGGTGATCCAGCGTATTTATGCCAGCCGCGGTATTGAAAGTTCGCTACAACTGGCACGGGGTGCTGCTCAGCTGCTGCCTTTTACTTTGCTCAAAGGTATTGCTCCTGCCGTCGCTTTGTTGATTGATGCGTTACAGCAGCAACAGCATATTGTGATAGTCGGCGACTTTGATGCAGATGGTGCTACCAGCACTGCCACTTTACTGACCGGCTTAAAAAGCCTGGGTTTTAAGCATGTGGAGTATCTGGTGCCCAACCGTTTTGAATACGGTTATGGCTTGTCTGTAGAAATGGCAGAAATTGCCGTGGCCCAGGGCGCTCAGCTGATAGTCACAGTCGACAATGGTATTTCCGCTATCGATGGTATAGCGCTGGCGAAAAAAATGGGCGTCAAAGTGCTGGTCACAGACCACCATTTACCGGGCAACGAGCTGCCGGACGCTGATGCTATTGTCAATCCAAACCAGCCGGGTTGTGATTTCCCCAGTAAACAACTGGCTGGTGTAGGTGTCGCCTTTTATCTGTTACTGGCGCTGCGTGCTGAACTTCGTACTCAAGGGTATTTTACTGAAACTCAGCCTGAACCTAATTTGGCGGATCTGTTGGATCTGGTCGCTTTAGGCACAGTAGCTGACGTAGTGCCACTGGATACCAATAACCGTATTCTGGTGCATCAGGGCCTGCAACGTATTCGCAGTGGCAAAGCCCGGCCTGGCATTCAGGCCCTTATTGATATCGCCAATCGTAAAGCAGAAAAGCTGACCGCTCAGGATTTTGGTTTTGCTTTAGCACCACGCTTAAATGCGGCCGGGCGTTTAGATGATATGGGTCTTGGTATCAGCTGTTTATTAGCGCCTGATTTACCCCGCGCCCGTATGTACGCTGCAGAACTTGATAGTTTAAACGTTGAGCGCCGTGAAATAGAGCAGGGCATGCAGCAGGAAGCTCAGGCTTATCTGCAGCGGTTGTCTTTCGCTGCTGAAGAGCTGCCGGACGCTTTGTGTTTGTACCAAAGTGACTGGCATCAGGGCGTAATAGGGATTTTGGCTGGCCGTATTAAAGAGCAATACCACAGACCTGTGCTGGTGTTCGCTCAAGGTGACGAAGGCGAGCTGAAAGGTTCTGCCCGTTCTATTCCAGGCTTACATATCCGCGATTTATTAGATGAAGTCTCTACTCAATACCCAGGCCTGATTAAAAAGTTTGGTGGCCATGCGATGGCGGCAGGTTTAACTATTGCCGAAGAGCGTTTTGAGACCTTTAAACTGGCGCTGAATTTCGTCGCCAAAAAGTATCTGACACCTGAGCTTTTGACTGCTGTGCTTTATACAGACGGTGATTTGAGCAGTGATTGTTTGTCTGTACCTTTTGCCAGGCTGCTACAACAAGCTGGCCCCTGGGGACAAGCTTTTCCTGAGCCTGTGTTTGAAGGGGAGTTTGTGATCCGCCAACAACGTCTGCTGGCGGATAAGCACCTGAAACTGATGCTGGAATCCAGTGATTGCAGCTTAGTGGATGCCATCTGGTTTAACGCCGACAACAAAGCCTGGCCTGATGCCAACGTCAAAAAAATCCGCGTGGCTTATCAGCTCGATATCAACGACTACCGCGACCAACAGTCCGTGCAGTTAATTGTCCGGTTGATTGAAAAAATCGGCTAGTTCCCTGAAAAGCAGTTTTTGCAGGGCGTTTATTTAAAGACCCCTGCAGAATCCTCGACAGAAAATCGTCGGGGTGGCTGCATGTCTGTAGAAAAATTGCTACAATCGCCACCAATTTTTTCCTAAGCGCCTTAAATCATGTTTGAAGTAAATCCGGTATACAACGCCATTAAAGATCTGACTGAACGCACTAACGTGCTTCGGGGGTATCTTTGACTACGACGCCAAAAAAGAAAAGCTAGAAGAAGTCAGCCGTGAGCTGGAAGATTCTGCAGTCTGGAACAACCCCGAAAATGCACAGGCATTAGGCAAAGAACGCTCAGCGCTGGAACAGATTGTTGGCACCATCGACAAGCTGGATCAAGGTCTGGAAGACGTGGCTGGCTTAGTGGAATTGGCGGTTGAAGCTGAAGATGAAGATACTTTTATCGAAGCTCAGACTGAACTGGCCGATTTAGAATTACAGCTGGCTAAGCTGGAGTTCCGTCGTATGTTCTCTGGTAAAAGCGATCCAAGCGATTGTTATCTGGATATTCAATCTGGTTCTGGTGGTACTGAAGCTCAGGACTGGGCCAGCATTTTAATGCGGATGTATCTGCGTTGGGGCGAAGCTAAAGGCTTTAAACCTGAGTTATACGAAGTGACAGATGGTGATGTGGCCGGTATCAAAGGTTGTACTATCAAATTTACCGGCGAATATGCCTATGGCTGGTTACGGACTGAAACCGGTGTACACCGTTTAGTGCGTAAAAGCCCGTTTGACTCAGGCAACCGCCGCCATACGTCTTTTGCGTCCGTTTTTGTGTCGCCAGAAGTTGATGACGATATTGAAATCGAAATCAATCCGGCCGACTTACGTATTGATACCTACCGTGCTTCAGGCGCCGGTGGTCAGCACGTTAACAGAACTGACTCTGCGGTCCGTATTACTCACTTACCAACCAATATTGTGGTGCAGTGTCAGAACGACAGATCGCAGCATAAAAACCGCGATAACGCTTATAAGCAATTACGCGCCAAGTTGTATGAGTTTGAACTGCAAAAGCAAAACGCTGAAAAACAAGCACTGGAAGACACCAAGTCGGATATCGGCTGGGGCAGTCAAATCCGCTCTTACGTGCTGGATGACTCGCGTATTAAAGACTTACGCACAGGCGTGGAAACCCGCAATACCCAGGCGGTATTGGACGGCGATCTCGACAAATTTATTGAAGCCAGCTTAAAAGCCGGTTTGTAAAAACACAGGTTTACCCAAAGTAATTGGAGTTGCAGCGCGACGACAAGTGAACGAGGCCCTTGAGCATAGTTGTCTATGCGATTGGGCGAGCGAACGCGGTCAACAAAGCTGCAGCTTCAAGTAAGAAGGGTATGAACGCTTAATATCAGGAACTTACTATGTCTGAACAAAACACACCTATTGAAGAACATCAAGACGTTAATAAACTGATTGCTGAGCGTAAACATAAGCTGGCCGGCTTACGTGAACTGGGTAACCCATTTCCAAATGATTTTCGCCGTGATGCGACTTCGGATCAGATCCATGCCCAGTACGAGCATCTGAGTAAAGAAGAGCTGGAAGAGAAAAAAATCCGTGTCACTGTGGCAGGTCGTATGATGCTGCGTCGTATTATGGGTAAAGCCAGCTTTACTACTATTCAGGACGTCGGCGGCAAGCTGCAGTTGTATGTAGCACGCGACAGTCTGGCAGAAAATGTCTACAACGAAGGCTTCAAGAAGTGGGATTTAGGTGACATAGTCGGTGGTAGCGGCGTGTTGTTTAAAACTCAGACCGGTGAGCTGACCGTATGGTTAGACGAAATCCGTTTACTGACCAAAGCGCTGCGTCCATTGCCGGACAAATTCCATGGTTTAACCGATCAGGAAGCTTGTTACCGTCAGCGTTATTTAGATTTGATTGTGAACGATCAGTCACGCAAAACCTTTTTAATACGTTCAAAAACTGTGGCTTATATCCGTCAGTTTTTTAACAGCAAAGGCTTTTTAGAAGTAGAAACCCCAATGCTGCAAAGTATTCCAGGTGGTGCTTCGGCCCGTCCGTTCGAGACGCACCACAACGCGCTGGATATGCAAATGTTCCTGCGTATTGCACCAGAGCTGTATTTAAAGCGTTTAGTGGTCGGTGGTTTTGAAAAGGTATTTGAGCTGAACCGTAACTTCCGTAACGAAGGCGTTTCAACCCGTCATAACCCGGAATTCACTATGCTGGAGTTCTACTGGGCTTATGCCGATTACAACGATTTAATGGATATCACTGAAGAGTTATTCCGTGGTCTGGCGCAGTCTGTGCTGGGTACTACTGAAGTGCCTTATCAGGGTAACCTGTTTGACTTCGGTAAACCTTTTGCCCGTATGTCAGTGACTGAATCTATTCTGCACTACAACCCTGAAGTGAAAATCGAGCAGTTAACGACGCGTGAAGCAGTAGCTGAACTTGCCAAGTCATTAGGCATTGAAGTCAAAGCCAACTATGGTCATGGCCGTATTCTGATGGAAGTCTTTGATGAGCTGGTCGAAACCAAGCTGCAACAACCGACTTTTATCACTGAATACCCGGCAGAGATTTCTCCGCTGGCCCGTCGTAATGATCACAATCCGGAAATCACAGACCGTTTTGAATTCTTTATCGGTGGTCGTGAATTAGGCAATGGTTTCAGCGAATTAAATGACGCTGAAGATCAGGCTGAACGTTTCCGTGAACAGGTTGCGCAAAAAGAAGCCGGTGATGATGAAGCCATGTACTACGACGAAGATTTCGTCACTGCTTTGGAACATGGTTTACCCCCAACAGCAGGTCAGGGTATTGGTATCGACCGTCTGGTGATGTTACTGGCCGACGCGCCAAGCATCCGTGACGTCATTCTGTTCCCGCATATGCGCCATACAGATAAACATGGCTCATAACACGACCCCTACAAAGGCAGCATCAGCTGCCTTTGTTTTACCGTTTTAAGCCAAAATCGGCGCCTTTGACAGGGGCTTGCTGATTTATTATTTTTTTATCCTGCCTTTTGATTGAGCGGCAAGCCGCCCTTTGTTATAATTTCCCCCCGTCCTAAGTTCGTAAATTCTTTATTGCCAATGGCGTCTCAGGGGTCTCATGACTACAAGATACATCTTCGTGACGGGTGGGGTTGTCTCATCCTTAGGTAAAGGCATTGCTGCTGCATCTTTAGCGGCTATTTTAGAAGCCCGTGGCCTGAAAGTGACCATCCTTAAACTGGATCCGTACATCAACCTGGATCCGGGCACCATGAGCCCAATTCAGCACGGTGAAGTGTACGTCACAGAAGACGGCGCAGAAACCGACCTCGATTTAGGTCACTATGAGCGGTTTATCCGCACCAAAATGACCAAACGTAATAACTTCACTCAAGGCCGTATATACTCAGACGTATTACGTCGTGAGCGCCGTGGTGATTATTTAGGTGCCACTATTCAGGTGATCCCTCATATCACCAACGAAATCAAAAGCCGTGTGATTGCTGGTGCAGAAGGTTATGACATTGCCATAGTTGAAATTGGTGGCACTGTAGGTGATATAGAATCCCTGCCATTCTTAGAAGCTATTCGTCAGTTAGGTACGGAAATTGGCCGCGAACGCGCCATGTTTATGCACCTGACTTTAGTGCCATACCTGGGTACTGCCGGTGAAATCAAAACCAAACCTACTCAGCATTCTGTCAAAGAGCTGCGTTCTATTGGTATTCAGCCGGATATTCTGGTCTGCCGTTCTGACCGTGCTATTCCATCGAATGAGCGCGCTAAGATTGCCCTGTTCACCAACGTGGAAGAACGTGCTGTTATTTCGTTAAAAGACGTGTCCAGCATTTACCAAATTCCTGCACTGTTAAAGTCACAGGGTCTGGATGATTTAGTTGTGCGTCGTTTCCATATTACTTGCCCTGAAGCAGACCTGACCGAATGGGAACAGGTGTTGTATCAGGAGTCCAACCCTACAGGTGAAATCACCGTAGGTATGGTCGGCAAGTATGTTGAACTGCCAGATGCTTATAAGTCAGTGAACGAAGCCTTAAACCATGCAGGTTTAAAAAACCGTTTAACTGTGCATATCAAATACATCGACTCGCAAGACGTCGAAAGCAAAGGCACAGATATTCTCTCTACCGTGGATGCGATTCTGGTGCCTGGTGGCTTTGGTGAGCGTGGTGTAGAAGGCAAAATTATGGCCGCCCGTTATGCCCGTGAAAACAAAGTGCCTTACCTCGGCATTTGTTTAGGTATGCAAGTAGCGCTGATTGAATATGCCCGTCATGTAGCTGGCATGAAAGACGCACACTCTACAGAATTTAATAAGAACACGCCTTACCCTGTGGTGGGTCTCATCACAGAATGGCTGGACTCTGATGGTAATGTTGAACAGCGGACCGACAGGTCTGATATGGGCGGCACTATGCGTTTGGGCAGCCAAAACTGTAACCTCAAAGCCAATACTAAGGCCCGCGAGATCTATGGCAGCGACATCGTCAGCGAACGTCATCGTCACAGATACGAAGTGAACAACAACTATGTTGCTCAGCTCGAAGAGGCTGGCTTAAAGATCTCTGGTTTGTCGGCGGACAACCAGTTGGTTGAAATGATTGAAATACCTACACACCCATGGTTTGTGGCGGGTCAGTTCCATCCGGAATTTAACTCAACACCACGTGACGGACATCCGTTATTCCAGGGCTTCGTGGCCGCCGCTTATAAATATCAGAAACAGCAACTCGTTTAACCAGTTGCAGCCGGGCTATTAGTCCGGCTTTTTTATGCGACAAATAGAAGGGGATTTACATGTCTGAGATCGTCAATATCATTGCCCGCGAGATCATGGATTCACGCGGTAACCCAACAGTAGAAGCCGACGTTTTCCTGGCCAGTGGTGCTATGGGTCGTGGCTGTGCGCCATCTGGTGCTTCTACTGGTACCCGTGAAGCTTTAGAACTGCGCGACGGCGACAAAAGCCGTTACTTAGGTAAAGGCGTACGTACTGCAGTGGCCAATATCGATGGCCCAATCAAAGCAGCTTTACTGGGCAAAAGTGCTTATAAGCAAGCTGAAGTGGACCAGATCATGATCGATCTGGACGGCACTGAGTCTAAATCTAAATTAGGCGCTAATGCTATTCTGGCTGTGTCTTTAGCTGTAGCCCGCGCAGCTGCTGCTGACAAAAAAATCCCACTGTATCAGCACATTGCCGACTTAAACGGCACACCAGGTGTGTATTCCATGCCAGTACCTATGATGAATATCATCAACGGTGGTGAGCATGCGGATAACAACGTCGATATTCAGGAGTTTATGGTGCAGCCTGTTGGCGCTAAAACTTTCGCTGAAGCTCTGCGTATGGGCGCTGAAATTTTCCATCAACTGAAAAAAGAACTGCACAGTCAGGGCTTAAATACAGCTGTAGGTGATGAAGGTGGTTTTGCTCCGGATCTGAAATCAAACGAAGAAGCTTTAACTGTGATTTCTAAAGCTGTGGCTTCTGCCGGTTATGAGTTGAACAAAGACATCACTTTAGCCTTAGACTGCGCTGCATCTGAGTTTTATGTCGATGGTAAGTACAAGCTGTCTGGCGAAGGCAAAGAATTCACTTCGTATGAATTCAACGACTTCCTGGCTGGTTTAGCGACCCGTTTCCCTATCATTTCCATTGAAGATGGTTTAGACGAGTCGGATTGGGATGGCTGGAAAGACATGACCAATAAAATGGGCGATAAAATCCAGCTGGTGGGCGACGATTTATTCGTCACCAACACCAAGATTCTGACCCGTGGTATTGAGCAGGGCATTGGTAACTCTATCCTGATCAAATTTAACCAAATCGGTAGCTTAACTGAAACTTTAGCCGCTATTAAAATGGCGAAAGATGCGGGTTTCACTGCAGTTATTTCACACCGTTCAGGCGAAACTGAAGATTCCTTTATTGCTGACTTAGCTGTAGGTACAGCTGCTGGTCAAATCAAAACAGGTTCTTTATGCCGTTCAGACCGCGTGTCTAAGTACAACCAGTTACTGCGTATTGAGCAGGAATTAGGTGCTAAGGCCCCGTACCGTGGCCGTGTAGAAATTAAAGGCCAGGCGTAAGCCAGGCCAGATAAACTAATCAAGGGGTCTGTTACTCTGACCCCTTGATTGGTTTTGCTCCCTTGATTACCATCAACGGATGAAAAAACATTCAGCCGATCAACATCAGCTGTGGCATGGCCCGGCGCAGGACCTGACCTATACAGAGCTTTGTAATGCTTTGTATGAACGGGAGTTGATGCGTTATGCCAAAATGCCGCCCGAATTTTTAGCCAGTCTGCAAAAACGTTTAGCCAGTTTACCTTTTTATATCCGCCGCGCTGCCAGCAGTATCTTGTCGCATAAATCTCCGCTTGAAATCGATAGTCAAAATGCCAGTTGGATGGGGCGTCAGAGCCCGCAGTGTCCGGCCAAAGAGCAGGGCATAGAGCAAATTGAGCAGTTTTATCTGAAACACAGTAAATTGGCCCTGATAGTCCCGGTCTATCAGAACCAGCAGTCGCTCGAAAGCATCTGGCTGGATTCAGTGGATGAAATTGATCTCATTGGGCAAAGGTTACACTGCAACGAACATGGCTGGTTTAGTTTTAATGGCACCCCTCTTACCGACGAAAACAGTGATAAATTCCTGCTTAAGCCGACAAAAAGCTTAATGACGGCTGCTTGTTGTGGTCATCAGTGGCTCAACGGCGAACGCAAAACCCCACGAGTCTTGAGTTTAAGAGAATTATTGCTGGCAAGCCGGCTAAATTGGCAGAACTTTGCTAAGCCTTTTCAGCCTTAAGTGGCATTTTTGTGCAGCAAGCCTTTATTTTCGGTCTTATTAGGGCTTTCCAGTCCGGCCGATAAGCTTCATAATACTTTCATCTCTTTATTTTTTGGTTCTATATGCGCCTGCTGGTTTTATTGCTACTCACGCTGCTTGCAGCTCTTCAACACCGCTTGTGGCTTGGCCAACACAGCGTGATGGAGTATTGGGCGCATAAAACTGAACTCGCCAAGATGGAACAACAAAATGAAGTACTGGCTAAGCGTAATAAATTACTCAAAGCTGACGTCACCGACCTGCAAATAGGTTTGGATGCGATTGAAGAGCGTGCCCGGAACGAACTGGGTTTGATTAGACAAGACGAAGTATTTTTCCGGATTATTACCCCGCTGGATAAAAAATGACCGCTATTCCTGCTATTGCGACTGTGATCCCGGCCGCTGGTGTTGGCAAACGAATGAAGGCGGATAAGCCCAAACAGTACCTGCAACTTTGTGGTGTGACTGTGCTGGAGCAAACTCTGCATCGCTTAAAACAAGTTCCTGCTTTACAGCAGTTTTATCTGGCGTTAAGCCCGGACGATCCGTATTTTCCCACATTGCCTCTGGCGACTGACCCGCACATTCAACGACTGGATGGTGGTGCTGAACGTGCTAACTCAGTACTGAATTCTTTAGTTCAAATTGATGCCAAAACCTATCCTTGGGTACTGGTGCATGACGCAGCTCGCCCTGTAGTGCGGGTTAGTGATATCGAACTTTTAATTGATAGCTGCATCGAATCCAATCAAGGTGGCATTTTAGCCACGCCTGTGCGGGATACCATGAAACGTTGTTCTGACACTGTAGAGCACACTGTTGGTCATACTGTTGATAGAGCAGGTTTATGGCATGCTTATACGCCGCAATTGTTTCCTACCGCTTTGCTCAGAGATGCACTGCAACAGGCTTTAGCCCAGGGTGTGGCCATTACAGATGAAGCCAGCGCTATGGAGTGGGCAGGACTGCCTGTACTTTTGGTGCAAGGTCATGCCGACAATATCAAAATTACTCAGGCTGAAGATTTAGCTTTGGCCGCTTTTTATCTGGAGCATTCTGTATGATGCCGTTTCGTATTGGCCATGGTTTTGACGTACACGCTTTTGGTGGCGAAGGCCCTATTACTTTAGGTGGCGTGAAAATCCCTTATCAGCAAGGTTTGCTGGCGCATTCAGATGGTGATGTGGTGTTGCATGCTGTATCAGACGCTTTGTTAGGTGCTATGGCATTAGGTGATATAGGCCATCATTTCCCGGACACAGACGCAGCCTTTAAAGGCATAGACAGCCGTATTTTATTGCGTAAAGTTTTTGCTGACGTCAAAGCTTTAGGTTACGAGGTTGGCAATCTGGACGTGACTATTATGGCGCAGGCACCAAAAATGGCCCCTCATGTTGATGCGATGCGCGCTTGTATTGCTGAAGATCTGGTTTGTGGTTTATCACAGGTGAATGTGAAAGCGACGACAACAGAGAAACTTGGCTTTGTCGGGCGTAAAGAAGGCATTGCCGTCGAAGCTGTAGTGCTGTTGGTGAAGTCCTGATGCAAAAAAAAGTGGAGCTGCCAAAGCTAAGTTATTTGTACGGTCAGCCTGAAATTACAGCTTTATTGCGTGTGCAACCCGATGATTTTATTGTGCACGAAGAGTTGAGTTTTACTCCAACCGGCGCAGGCGAGCATATGTTGTTGCTGGTGGAAAAAATTGGTCAGAATACTCAGTATGTCGCCAAGCTGTTGGCTGAATTGGTTGGTTGTAAAGCCCGTCAGGTCAGTTATGCGGGTTTAAAAGACCGACACGCTGTAACCCGTCAGTGGTTTTGTGTGCCTGTACCTATCAAGCAACAACTAAACTGGCAAGAATGGAACATTGAGGGTGTTAAAGTTCTCGACAGTATCCGTCATCAGCGTAGGTTAAAGTTAGGCTCGATAAAATACAACGAATTTACTCTGACGTTACGGGATGTCAGTGATATTCCTGCGCTGTTAACACGGTTAGAGTTAGTGAAAAAAGGCGTGCCGAATTATTACGGTGAACAACGTTTTGGTATTCAGGGCGGTAATTTAGCTTTAGCTGAGCAGTTGTTTTCTGGTGGTGGTATTGAAGATCGGAAAATACGGGGTTTAGCTTTATCGGCCAGCCGTTCTTTTTTGTTTAACTTACAGGTCGATGCGCGGGTAAAAGCTGGTACCTTTAACCAATTATTGACTGGTGAAGTGGTGCAACTGGATGGTTCAGGCTCCATTTTTAAAGTGCCACAGGTCGATGATACTTTACGGCAACGCTTGCTGGAAGCTGACATTCATCCTACTGCTGGTTTACCGGGTTTAGGTGAGCCGTTAATCACGGCGGACGCGCTGGCTTTTGAGCAACAAAGTCTGCAAAATTGGCAGCATTGGGCCGACAAACTGGCAGAGCTCAACGTCAGGGCTGAACGCAGGTCTATCCGGGTTTTACCGACAGAATTAAAGGCCGAAGTGCAAGGCCAGAATGTACAAATAAGCTTTAAATTATATTCAGGTTGTTTTGCAACTTCCGTATTGCGGGAGCTGGTGAATTATCAGGATGTACAACGTAATTACGCCACTTTGGATTAAGTGTTTTTTGGCGACGGCGGGGTGATACATGCGGATTTTATTAAGTAACGACGATGGCGTTTACGCCAAAGGCATACAGGTGCTACAGCAGGCCTTATCTGAAATTGCAGAAGTAACGACTGTAGGGCCGGATCGCAATTGCAGCGGTGCCAGTAACTCCCTGACCTTGCTGAATCCTTTACGCACCCAGCAACTGGACAATGGTTTTATTGCAGTCAATGGCACACCAACTGACTGTGTGCATTTAGCTATTAGTCAGTTGTTATCACAAACCCCCGATCTGGTGGTGGCTGGCATAAACCACGGCGCTAATTTAGGTGACGACGTGCTGTATTCAGGCACTGTGGCAGCAGCTACTGAAGGCCGCCATTTAGGTTTACCAGCTATTGCTGTGTCTTTAGCGGGACGGGATGAGCAGCATTTTGCCACTGCTGCTTATGTCACAGTGCAGGTGATTAAAAAACTACAGTCCCATCCTCTGCCTGCGGATCAAATTTTAAATATCAATGTGCCTGCAGTGCCATTAGAGCAGTTGCGAGGCATTCAGGTGACCCGTTTAGGGCGTCGCCACAAAGCGGAAACTATGCAAAGCTCAACTGATCCATGGGGTAGACCCATCTATTGGTACGGCTCTTTAGGGCCAGAGCTTGATGCAGGCCCAGGCACAGACTTTTATGCTATAGCTCAGGGTTATGCCTCTATTACGCCTTTGCATGTGGATATGACGGCCTATCGCAGTATGGAATTATTAACGGACTGGTTAGATGGAATTGAGTGTTAAGTTATGGCAGTAGTCACCCATCGTAGTGCCGCAGTATTGGCACAAAAACTTCAACAGGATGGTATTAAAGACAGTAAAGTCTTGTCTGCTATCGCCCAAACTCCGAGACATTTGTTTGTCGAAGCTGTTTTAGCGCATAAAGCCTATGAAAACACCGCTTTGCCTATAGGCCAGGGACAAACCATTTCGCAGCCCTATATAGTGGCGAAAATGACCGAGTTACTGCTGCAATCACCGCAGTGCCAAAAGGTGCTGGAAATTGGCACTGGCTCTGGTTATCAGACCGCTGTATTGGCGCGGTTGTTTTCACAGGTTTGTAGTGTAGAGCGGATAAAGTCGTTGCAGTTTCAGGCGAAACGCCGTTTGCAGCAGCTGGATTTACACAATGTTTCGATGAAACATGGTGATGGTTGGCTGGGATGGGCCAGTAAAGCACCTTTTGACTGCATTATAGTCACAGCCGCACCACACGAAGTGCCACAGGCGTTGTTGCAGCAGCTGGCGGAAGGTGGTCGTTTAGTGATCCCTGTTGGAGCCCAGGAACAAGTGTTAAGAGTTTTTACCCGGGTGGGTGATGAGTTTGAACAAAAAGATGTTGAAGCTGTGCGTTTTGTCCCACTGGTGCCAGGCGAGCTGGCCTGATTCATTTTAAAAGGAAGAGCACTTGAAAATTTTTCAATGGATGTATGACAAAGCATTAGTCTGGGCAAAACATCGTCATGCCGAGCGATATTTAGCGGGGTTAAGTTTTACTGAGTCTGTGATTTTCCCTATTCCGCCAGATGTAATGTTGGCACCTATGGCATTGTCCCAACCTGACAAAGCCTGGCGTTTTGCCTGGATCACCACATTATTTTCAGTATTTGGTGGTATTTGCGGCTATTTCCTCGGTTTATGGTTGTATGAGCCCGTGGTATTGCCTGCCGTCGAATACATGGGCTATCAGGAAACCTTTGCTAAAGTAGAGAACTGGTTTATTACCTATGGTGTGTGGGTGGTGTTTATTGCCGGTTTTTCACCTATTCCCTATAAGTTATTTACTGTAGGGGCTGGCCTGATGAATATGGCATTTTTTCCTTTTGTCATTGCTTCTTTTATTGGCCGCGCCAGCCGGTTTTTTCTGGTCGCAGGCTTGATGTATTGGGGCGGCGAAAAAATGCAGCAAAAGTTACGGGACATAGTCGACTGGTTAGGCTGGGGTACTGTTGCTGTTGGCGGCATTTTATATCTGGTGTATCGCTAACTGATGAAGTATTTGAGTGTCTGTTGTCTGGTATTGGTTTTAAGCGCTTGTAGCTCAAGGGAATCACCAGCACCCGTCACTACACTCAATGACATCAAAAATTACTACAAAAAACATCCTCAAGGTGAAGTAGGTTCTGGCTACATGGTTCAGACCGGTGACACCTTATATTCCATCGCTTTTCGGGCTGGAATGGATTACCGGGAATTGGCACAACTGAACAATATTGCCCCGCCATACCGCATTTTTGTAGGTCAATCGTTACAGTTTGGCAACAAGAAATATACATCCATCCGCGGTGAGCAGCGTATTTCTTCAGTTAAATTGCCAAAATCAACCAGCAGCGCCGTAAGAAATCCTTCACAAAGCCAAAGTAAATTAACAACTGCCAATAAAGCGGTTGCGCGCAACAATCAAACGGGTTATGTTCGAAAGAAGACAGTAAAAGAAAATGCAACTGCAGCAGAAAATACAGTTTCCAGTTCTAAAGTTCGGTGGGCATGGCCAGTTCGTGGACCTATATTGGCAGGCTTCTCCAATGCAGAACATGGTAACAAAGGCTTAGATATAGGAGGTAAAGCAGGAACTCCTATTAAAGCTGCAGCAGCAGGTGAAGTGGTTTACGCGGGTAACGCATTGCGAGGCTACGGCAATCTGGTGATTATCCGTCACAATGACGACTTCTTAAGTGCTTATGCTCATAACCGCAAATTATTGGTGAAAGAGCGTGATACTGTCGCAAGCGGACAAACTATAGCTGAAATGGGCAACACAGATGCAACCTCCGTCAGGCTGCACTTTGAAATCCGCTTCCGTGGTAAGTCTGTAGATCCAAAACGATATTTAAAATAATTACTAAAATAATAAAAATATCACCCGGAAGGGCGAAAAGGTAAGGAAACCGTGCAGTTCAGGTGATACCCAAAGCTTGTAGAAGTGGGAGAAGGAAATGGGCCATAAAGATGATGACGATGTAATCGAATTTAAAGAGGCTGAATTAACGGATGACGTTATTTTAGCAGATGACGATAACGCAGAACCCGATTTAGCAGCTTTAGCTGCGGAAGAAGACAATACCCCTGACGACGTTTTTACTGCCAATGATAGCCAGCGAGCTATGGACGCCACTCAGATTTATCTGGGTGAAATTGGTTTTTCCCCTTTATTATCCGCCGAAGAAGAAGTGTATTTTTCCCGCCTTGCTCTCAAAGGCGATAAAGCCGCCCGTAAACGTATGATTGAAAGTAATTTACGTTTAGTGGTGAAAATTGCCCGTCGGTACATCAACCGTGGTTTAGCTTTGCTGGATCTGATTGAAGAGGGCAACTTAGGTTTGATCCGCGCTGTGGAAAAGTTTGACCCTGAACGTGGTTTCCGTTTTTCAACTTATGCCACCTGGTGGATCCGTCAAACCATAGAGCGGGCCATCATGAATCAAACCCGCACTATTCGTTTGCCTATTCATGTGGTGAAAGAGCTGAATATCTACCTGCGCGCAGCCCGTGAGTTATCTCAACGACTGGATCATGAGCCAACGCCGGAAGAAATTGCAGCGGCATTAGACCGTCCTGTCGAAGAAGTACGCAAGATGTTGAAGCTGAATGAAAAAATTACCTCAGTGGATACCCCTGTTGCTGGATCTTCGGAAAAACAGCTGCTTGATGTGTTGGCAGATGAAAAAGAATTAGGCCCTGAAACTGAATTACAGGATGCTGATATCCGTCATCATCTGGTGATTTGGCTGGACGAGCTGAATGCAAAACAACGAGAAGTCTTAGCCCGCCGTTTTGGTTTGTTAGGCTATGAGCCTTCGACATTGGAAGATGTAGGTAAAGAAATTGGTTTAACCCGTGAACGAGTGCGACAAATCCAAGTGGAGGCGCTACGCCGTCTGCGTGAAATCGTCACTCATCAGGGCCTGAATATCGAAACCTTATTTCAGGAATAATGCAGCGGGTCAGAGCCTTGGCTCTGACCCCTTCAATTGGTGTTTAGGCTAAACTCCTGCAGTCCATTTTAATCCTCCATTTTAAATCTCAAGCCCCAACTTTTTCTGTATGTCATCAAGCTGTGACTCAAAGTGTAAGTTATAACCCGCACTGGCATAACCCTTGCTCCTTTCTGATACAGAACAAAAAAAGCAGGCCTTGAACTGATGTTGTTCGGGTCGTATCGGACGGGAAGGAGTCGCCAATGGGTGCAAAAAGTTTTGGGCACTATCAGCAAATCAGCCAGTGTTTTGATGAGCTGGTGCAGGCGGATGGACAAATACGACCACCAGCTGCGGCTATAGCACGTTTTATTGATCGCCACGGCTCTGCTGAGCTGATTCAAAGACAAGAGCAGTTAAATCAAACGATTAGCTCTATGGGCGTTTGTTTTACCTTGTATTCTGACGGCAATAATATCGACCGCTGCTGGCCTTTAGATGTAATGCCACGCACTATCCCAAGCTCAGAATGGCAAAAAACCAGTGCTGGCCTGAAACAACGTTTAGCTGCTTTAAACCTGTTTATTGACGACTTGTACCACGACCAGCGCATCCTTAAAGACGGCATAGTACCGGCGGATTTAGTGCTGGACTCCCGCAACTACCTTGCACCATGTAAGGGCATTTCGCCCCGTTATGGGGTATGGGCCAATATCTGCGGGACTGATTTGGTGCGTGATGGCTCTGGCAAATTTTTAGTGCTGGAAGATAACTTAAGAGTACCGTCCGGTGTGTCTTATATGCTGGAAAACCGCACTGTGATGAAGCGTGTATTTCCGGAATTATTTGCCGACTCCTTTATCTACCCTGTAGACGACTACCCACATCAACTCTGGCGTATGTTGGCCTCTTTATCGCCTCGTCCAGGCGACGTGCCTTGCATAGTGCTGTTAACACCTGGTGTTTATAACTCAGCTTATTTTGAACACAGTTTTTTAGCTCAGCAAATGGGTGTAGAACTGGCCGAAAATACCGATTTACTGGTGCAGGACGATATTGTTTATTTAAAAACTCTGCATGGACTGCAACGGGTTGATGTGATTTATCGTAGGGTGGACGATATTTTTATCGACCCACAAGCCTTCCGGCCCGATTCAGTTTTAGGCATTCCGGGTTTAATCAAAGCCTGGGCCAAAGGCAATGTGTCTATCGCTAACGCACCTGGCTCTGGTGTAGCCGACGATAAAGTGATTTACGCCTATGTGCCTGAAATCATCAATTATTATCTCGGCGAACAGCCGCTGATCGACAACGTTCCTACCTATTTGTGTCTGGATCCCAAACAACGTGAGTATGTATTGGCCAATCTGAATCAACTGGTAGTGAAACCTGCCAATGAATCTGGTGGCTACGGCATTTTGATAGGCCCACGTTCCACCAAAGAAGAGCAACAACAAATGGCGGAAGCTATTAAAGCCAATCCGCGTAATTTTATTGCCCAGCCGACTCTGGCGTTATCCACGGCCCCAACTTTATGTGACGGTGTGCTGGAGCCACGGCATTTAGATTTACGGCCCTTTATTTTGCAGGGCAGAGATTTGTACTGCACCACAGGCGGTTTAAGCCGGGTGGCGCTGAAAAAAGGCTCTTTGGTGGTCAATTCGTCGCAAGGCGGCGGTAGCAAAGACACCTGGATCATCAACGATGAGGTCTGATCTATGTTATTAAAATCTTTGGATCATATATTCTGGTTAGGCCGTTATCTGGAGCGTTTGGATGACACGGCCCGCTTAATTAATGCCACCAGTCATTTGCTGATCGACAGTCACAAAGACAGTCAGTTCAGCTGGCCCTTGTTGTTGGATGTACTGGGACAGAATGGCGCTGAACTCTTAAGTCAGTTACCACCAAGTGATTTGACGGTAGAGCAGCAGGTGATGGGCTTTTTAATTACCGATGCCGAAAGTGAAGTCTCTATCCGTTCTGCTTGCAGCGCATTAAAACAAAATGCCAGAACAGTACGACAGCTGATCCCCCGAGATATGTGGGAAGAGCTGAATTCACTGGATTTGTTTTTACAGGAGCATTGCCAGCAGTTACAAGGCCGTCAGCACAGATACCGCTTAATGACGGAGGTCAGCCGCCGTTGTCAGATGGTAGTGGGGGTGCTGGACGGCACTATGCTGCGTAGCGACGCCTTTGATTTATTTAATATTGGCAGGCATGTAGAGCGGGCTGATATGACGACCCGTATTATGGATGTGATGGTATTGCAGCAGCTGCAGCCGACGGATATTAAAAGACCACGTTTTCGCTGGACTTCTATTCTGAATGCTTTGGGTGGCGTAGAGTCGTACCACTATTATCTGGCGCACCAAAACACCGAAGTGGATGCGGTGGATTATTTGCTGACCTACGCTGACTTTCCGCGCTCCATTGCGTATTGTTTGCATAGAGTGGCTGCATCAGCCAAAGCTTTGCCTCATAGTGCTGCTATATTGCAACGGGTCTGGCAGCTGCAGGACTTGTTAAAAACACAAAACTTATCAGAATTGACCACAGGTCAGCTGCATCAGCTGATTGACCAATTTCAAACAGGGATTATTGAATTGCATCAGGTGATTAGCACGCCAAAACTTGAATTCTCCACAGATCTCAGCCAGCAAATGTCGGCCTGATGATGACTGTGGAAAGTCAGGAGTTGGGCGAGCAACTAAGATGGACTGATTTGCCGCAGTGGCAGCAGTTACAGCTCTGGTGGCAGCAGCAAAGCCAGCAGCATTTAGTGCAGCTGCATACGGATTTGCAACATCAGCTGCGGGAAAACGGTGCTACTTTTGATCCCTGGCTGGAGCAACAACGTCAGCTGGATTTAATGCCATGGCTGGTGAGTGATAAAGAGTGGCAAGAGTTGCAGGCTGGTGTAAAGCAGCGCCAATTGTTGCTCTCAATGGTATTGCAGGATTTGTACGGCCCTCAGCTTCTGATCCAGCAGGGGCTATTGCCTGCTGAACTTATTTTCCAGAACAAAAACTATCTGTTGCCTTGTCATCAGTTGGTACCCACTCATCAGCAGTGGCTGAGTTTGTTGGCGGTGGATATTGGTCGCGATGCCGCAGGTCAGTTTTGTGTCTATGCCGATCAGAGTCAGATGCCGGCTGGGCTGGGTTTTGTATTAGAGCACAGGCTGGCGTTTAACCACTGTATTGGTGAGCTGAATCACAGTATTGGCAAAAGCCAGCTGGCCGGGTTTTTCCGTAAATTGCAGCTGGTGTTTGCGCAGGGCACCGGCCATACGGCCGAAGGGCGACGACCGCGTTGTGGTTTATTAACTCATGGCAAACGCGACGCCGCCTATTTTGAACATGCCTTTTTAGCCAATTATTTAGATATAGCCTTGATGCACAGCGCCGATCTGATGTTTAAAGATGGTGCTTTGTGGCTAAAAACAGTCACGGGTTTGCAGCAGGTCGACAGCCTGATGCGCTATTTACCTGATGCCCGTTGTGATGCGCTGGAGCTGGACCCAGACTCCACAGGCACTGCAGGTTTATTGCAAAGTATTCGGCAGCAGCAGCTGTTTTGCGCCAATCCGCCAGGAGCTGCTTTATTGGACTCCGGTGTGTTATTGCCCTTTTTACCTGCGCTTTGTCGTGCCCTTTTAAATGAAGAATTGCAATTGCCCACTACTGCGGCTTTTTGGTGTGGCCAACCTGAGCAGTTGCAACAGGTTTTATCTGATGCAAGCCAGTACAGATTCCGCAGAATTGATACAGCCCAAAGCTGGCTTTGGACTGAACTGGACGTACAGCAACAACAAGATTTACAGCAGCAATTAGCGACTTGTCCTGAGCTTTTTATTGCTATCCGCTTGCTGCCCTTAAGCTCTGTACCTTGTTGGAACTCGACTCAAGGCAAGCATCAGCAGTATGGCGTGTTGCGTTTATTTGGTTTGTTATCGGATCAGCATAGTCCGGCTGTGATGCCAGGAGCTTTGGCCCGTATCAGCCCTGATGCTCAAAGCCTGCAGCATCAGTACAGTATGGGTTTTGTCGCCAAAGATGTCTGGGTGCTGGCCGATCAGGATCACGCGGTCAGCCTGCTGCAAAATACCCAAAAACGCATTTTGTTATCCCGTCATAGTGGCTTGTTGCCAAGCCGTGTTGCCGATCATTTATTCTGGCTGGGCCGTTATAACGAGCGGCTGAATTTAGTCTGTCGGGCTTTACGTTACACAGTGCCGCTTTTAACCAGTTTCCAGGTGACTGCTGGTCAACAAGATGATAGCAGAGCTTTAGTACGGTTTTGCTTGCAGGCCAATGGCACTTTGCCAGACAGCGCAGCTTTGAGTTCATTGCAGCAGACCAGCGCCTTGCAGCAGGCCTTAAGTGAACTCTTTTCACTGCAGCATCCGGCCGGTTTGGCGCAGGTGCTGAAAAATTTATTGTTTAATGCGCAGTCGGTGCGGGAATACTTCAGCGAAGACACCTGGTATGTGCTGGATAAATTACAGCTGGCGCTGACGCAATGGCCGAATCCACTGAACTGGCAGCAGCCGCAGCAAATGGTGCGTTTACTGGATGAAGTCATATTGTTACAGACCGCTATTTATGGTCTGAATAACGAAACCATGAGCCGCACTCAAACCCTGAGGTTTATGGATTTAGGCCAGCATATGGAAAGGGCGTTACAAAGTGTCACTCTGCTGCAGGAAGTTTTTGTATTTGATCAGGGCAGGAATTGCAGTGCTTCGTTGATGGAGTCTGTTTTGCGTATGACAGATACCTTGATGACCTACAGGCGCCGTTATAAAACCGAGCTGCACCCGCTGGCAGTGATTGATTTGCTGCTACTGGATGACAGCACGCCACGTTCTGTGGGTTATCAGTGCGCCCGTCTTGCCAGTCAAATTCAGCAACTGCCTAAACCTGGTGCTGCTGTGGTGCTGAGCCGTGAACAAAAACTGGCAGTGGAGCTGGTGTCTTTACTGCAACTTGCTGAACCAGAACAACTCTTTGATGATCAGTTGCAGGCAACACCAGAGCTGAGTCGTTTATTACAGCAGTTGCATGCTGTGCTTCGGCAATTGTCCGACAGCATTACTCTATCGTATTTCAGCCATGCGGAAGCGGGCAAATCCTGGCAGAGTTTTTAATGGCCCCCGTCGTACTTGAAGCCGCAGCATTGTTACCTGCGCGCGCTCGCCCCAGTCACATAGGACTACTATGCTCCTGGGGTCTCGCACGCTTGTCGCCGCGCTGCAATTTCAATTACTTTGGGGGCGGAGCAATAGCAATAGGGCCGAAAATATGAAGTACCAGATCCGTCACCTGACCCGTTATTGTTATCAGCATCCTGTAGCCAACAGTTACAATCTGGCTTGTTTGCAGCCACGGCAATTGCCGACACAGGAGCTGTGCAGTTTCAACTTAGAGGTTTTACCCACTGCTTCTTCTGTTTATGCCAGAACAGATACCTTTGGTAATACCCAGCATTTTATCCACTTGCAGCCGCCGCATCAGCAACTGGCAGTGACCGCTTACTCTGTGGTTGAAGTTTTGCCACGCCAGCAGAGTCTGGCTTTGGATTTAACTCAGCCCTGGCCACAAGTGGCGGCTTTTTTCCGCCAGCAACAAGGTTATTCGCCAGATCAACTCAAGGCACTGTTGTGCACTGGTCCAAGCCGGATGATCCCAGTGCTTGATGAAACAAAGGCATTGATCCAGAGCATAGCTGACCCGACTTTGACTGTATTACAGCTGGCGCAACAACTGACAGATCTGATTTTTCACCAGTTTGAATACGACCCTGAATTTAGCTCAGTCGTCACTCCTGTATCCGAAGTGCTGCTGCATAAAAAAGGAGTCTGTCAGGATTTCGCCCAACTGGCAGTCAGCTGTCTGCGCGCCTTAGGTATTCCCAGTCGTTATGTCAGTGGGTATCTGGAAACCTCACCACCAGAAGGTCAGCCACGTTTAATAGGAGCTGATGCCTCTCATGCCTGGTTTGCCGTGTACGATCCAGAATTGGGTTGGGTCGATTTTGATCCCACCAATAACCTGATGCCGGCAGAACGTCATATCACCTTAGCTTATGGCCGCGACTATGCCGATGTAGTGCCACTGAAAGGCTTGCTGCAGGGCCATGGTGTGCATCAGTTAGAAGTGGAAGTGGATGTAGTGCCGATTTGAACTGCGCTGGTTCTGCCTTGTGCTGTATCTTTTTGCGGAGTCAAACCAAACATCCTGCTGTATTCACGGGTAAATTGCGGCACGCTTTCGTAGCCTACCGCAAAAGCTGCGCTGCCGGCTTTTAAGCCTTCAGCACGCATTAAACGCCGTGCTTCTATTAACCGTAATTGTTTTTGAAATTGCAGCGGTGACAACGAAGTCACAGCGCGAAAGTGCTGATAAAAGGATGAAGGGCTCATGCCTGCAATGGCAGCCAGTTGCTCCATCTGCAGTGGCTGACGAAAATCGGCTCTGAGTACAGCCACAGCTTTGGCTATTTGTCGGATATGGCTGTCTTGATAGCCAAGCCGCTGAATGGCAGCACCATGGCGTCCAGCTAACAACCAGTAATGCATCTCCCGCACCAGTTGTTTGTGCAGCACAGGCACTGATTCAGGTCTGTCTAACAAGTTCATCAGCCGCAAAGCTGCATCTGCCACTTGCTGCTCGGTAGGTTCAACCTGCACCGAATGCTTTGTACTTTCTCTGGGCTGCGCCATTTGTTCCGTCAGCTCAGCAATCACACTCAAATCCAAATCCAGTACCAGCGAGATATAAGGGGCGTCCAGGCTTGCTTCGGTAATTTGACTGATAGTTGGTACATCGGCACTGATCAACAAAGAATCACCGGCACTAAAGTCAAATACTTCTGAGCCCATCACCACTTGTTTTTTGCCCTGCAGGACCAGGCAAACCAGTGGGCGCGAGATTGCATATTCGAGCCCGCTTGGGGTATTCGAACGGATAGTGGTCAGGCCGGCAATGGGCGTTTGTGCAAGACCATTTGGGTTGGCATAAGCCTCCACATAACGGCGCACAGTGTTCAATAGCGTATCTTTCATGGCTGATACTCTAGGCTACCAGAATTAATCTTCGCAAGAGCTTTGGAGAATTGAGCAAAAAATGCGGATCTTCGGGTAAAGACCCTTCAGCAGCTTTTCTTTAGCATGCTCTGGTCTTAAACCACAGGAGAAAACGCATGACTAAAATCGCTTTAGTAACAGGTGCCAGCCGTGGCCTTGGCCGTAATACCGCACTGAATATTGCCCGTCGTGGCGCAGATGTCATCATCACTTATCAGAGTCGCGAGCAAGAGGCGCAAGCTGTGGTAACACAAATTCGCGCTATGGGGCGCAAAGCAGTTGCTCTGCAGCTGGATACAGGTGCTGTTGCAGGATTTGCCAACTTTGCTGCACGGTTACGGACTCTGTTGGCTGACATCTGGCAACGCGATACCTTTGATCATTTGGTGAATAATGCCGGTCATGGTGACTATGCCCTTATTGAGCACACCACTGAGACTCAATTTGACCAATTGGTGAATGTGCATTTTAAAGGCGTGTTTTTCCTGACGCAGATGTTGTTGCCTTTGTTGGCAGACGGAGGGCGTATTGTGAATTTATCTACTGGATTAACGCGGGTATCAGCGCCTGGCTGGGCGGCTTATGCTGCGGTCAAAGCCGCGGTGGAAATGCTGACCGTCTATATGGCAAAAGAGTTTGGCCCACGTGGTATAGCAGTCAATACAGTAGCGCCGGGTGCGATAGAAACCGACTTCTTTGGTGGCGCTGTGCGTGATACTCCTGACTTTAATAAGTTTTTTGCCGATATGACGGCGTTAGGCCGGGTCGGAGTTGCTGATGATATTGGCCCTATGGTGGCCAGTTTATTGTCGGAAGACCAGCGTTGGGTCAATGCCCAACGTATTGAAGTCTCAGGTGGGCAGGGGATTTAACAAAGTTACAGCTGCACCATGCTGGATCTAGCGGGTGCAGCTGCTTTAATGTACGAGCTACTTTTACGGATCTACAAACTATAATCCTGCGTCAGTTCATCATCGCCTTTTTCCAGCTCAAAACTGACTGTTTCACCATCAGCGCAAAGTTGCTGAATTTTGCAGGGCACACCTTCAGCGGTTAGCTCCAGTAATCCTATACCAGCGGCATTCACAAGGCGGCGGCCTTTGGTTTCACCTATGGGTCTGTGGTGGGTGATGATCATACGGCGTCTTTTGGTAAACCAGTTCAGCGGTGAGCGGGAGGCGTAGAGCCAACGGTTAGCTGTGTCCAGTAAGGCCAGAAGCCGGTGTGGGAACTCATTTTTCAGGCCACTGCTGGTGATTTGCCAAATGGATGGGCTTTGTTGTTTGTGCCGTAGCTTTATCTGAAATACAAAGCTGTAATGCACATCACCGGATAAAATGACAAAGTTGCGGGGCGTTTTGGGATGACGAAATAAATTCAGCAGGGCATAAGCAGAGCCTGGGTGGGTCATCCAGTTTTCCGCGTCTACCATCAGAGGTTTACCAAAGCTGGTAAAAATACGCTGAATAGTTTCAATTAGTTTGACGCCAAACACAGGCGCAGGTGAGACCAGTAATACAGCTTCATGCCCCAGCAATTGTTGCTGCAATTCAGTAATAGATTCCCAGTCCATCAAACCCGAAGGTTTTTCCATCGCAAGCTCTGAGCGCCAGCGTTGGGTACGGGTATCCAGCACCAATAATGGCGGTTGGGTAGGCCAACTGTAATGCCATTCAGAGAATTTGAGCAGGTTATTGATACATTCATCATGAGTTTCTGTGCCGGGTTGACTCAGGGCCTGCTGACATAAAGGCATCAGCTTTTGGACTTTCTCCGGCGCATTACCCCAGCCCTGAAATAGCAGGTATCCCATTAGGGCATTGCCAATAATACGACGGGAAAACGGGTGCTCGTAGGCGGTTTTTTCCCATTCAGCGGTTAAATTCCAGTCATCAGTAACATCGTGGTCATCAAACATCATAGCGACAGGCAGATGAGCCATTAACCGCCTGACCTGACCTAAACCTGCTTTAAACTCTGTCAGGTTTTTACTGTAGATAGCACAGCGCTTTTGGCGCTCCGGGCTAAAACTTTTCAGCAGCCCTTCCGGCATCTGCAAATCCAGCCCTTGCCATGGAGCAGGCGACCAGACCAACAGGTACATCGAAAACACTTCGGCCATGGAAATCAGATGGTTGTGGGCGCTGTCCGTCGTAAATACCGGCTTTTTTGCGCCCTGAAATAGCTGCTTTAGCACCTGATAGCCAGCTTTTGTGTTCGGCAATAATTGTTCACGCTGGTAATAATAGGGTGTTTTGCTATGCAGCTCATGGGCGGAGCTTAAGGTTGAACAAGGTAACTTTTCGTCGGCAAAATCCAGTTTGGTTATCAACTGATGAATGGCATAAAGCGTAGGTGCTGCCACATCGTCTGTGTAGACCTGATCACCACTTAACATCAGTAAGGATGGCCATTGATCTGGTGTTGTGTCTTTGAGCTGCTGATCGGCACGGACTAATGCATCACCTGAAGTAAAATGGGGTTTGCGACAAGAGCCATGCAATACCGAATGCACTTTGGGTTTGATGATAAAGCCAGGCAAATCCCGTCCTGGATAAACTAAATCGTCCGCCCACTGACGCCAGTCTTGCCAGTCGCCTGTGCTGGTTTTTAACTGCAGATCATAACTAATCCAGCGTTCAGTTGGCAGCGCCTCGCTCAATTCTAAATCCAGAAAATACAGATACAATTTGCCGGCAAGCTGAATCTGTTGCACCCAGGGCTGCAGCTGTTGTGCGTCAAACTGCAATGCTTCGCCTTGTTCAGGCTCTAGTTGGAGTTTCAGTTCCACTTGTTCTGAAGTGGCTAACCAAAGGCATATCCTGCCTGGTGTCAGACGGCGCAGCAGAGGACCTGCCCACACCAGCGTGATAGGATCAGAAATAACAACTCTCCTTTTATTCTAACTATACAGCAGCTTAGCTTTGTATTTCCCGCAGTATCCCCGTGGCGCTGCTGCTTGTCCAGTAAATCGCCCTATTCGCACTTCAACGTGCAGCTGTATGACCATTTTTATCTGGCAAAGTTTGCGTAGCAGGCACAACTGCATTAGCTTGTAATCTAACGTTTTGGGAACTAAAGCAAGGCTTCTGTCCAATAATACAGAACCTTTGGTACTACGGATCAAGGAATCATCATGGCAGACACCAGTCACCTGAGCTCTTTTAGCGGCATTTTGCGCGATTTAATTTCAGCTTTGCGTGATGCATTGCTGTTTGGGGTTTTTGTCTTGTTGTTATTTTCACCTGAAACCGTCAAAGCCCGGCTGATAGAAGCAGGGTTTACCAAAGGCACCATAGGTGGAATGGAGTGGGAAGCTCAGGTGAAAGAAGCCTCAGACAACACCAAGTCTGCCGGTCAGACCTTAAGTCAGGCGAAATTAGGCTACGACGAGCTAATAAGTCGTCTGGCTCAACTGGAGAACAAGGTCACCAACCCAGTGATCCAACGCGAGCTGGACAGTATTGGTGATGCAGCACAAAGCTCCCGTGCTGAACTGGCTTCGGCTGATCAGGCGATTAAACGCAGCCTGGTGGCGCAGCAGCAATTGGTCAGTCAGGGATCATCGACAGTGGCCGAAACTACAGGTTGGGTGTTTTTAGGCAAAGTGACAGAAGATAAACATAGCTGGGAGCAAGGCTCGCCTAAAACCATCCACAGCATAGAGCCTGAAGCTTTAGTGGGAGCGACTTTGACCTTAAAAGATGATGTGTATTTACGTGATGATTCAGCCACTAATGTCAGAGCTATGGCTCCTTTGCTGGCTGTGGTGAAAATGGAAGAAAAGCTTGATGTGATCGATCTGGATTATTCGCATGCCAAAGCGGGCGGTTGGTTTGTCTGGGCTAAGGTAAAACGTCAGCCCACTTCTTAGTTTCGCAGTTAAAAAAACAGGCCCAATTCAGGGCCTGTTTTTACTCAACAAAAAAATTATAAGCTGGCTTTCAGCTGATACAACAAATCCAAAGCCTGACGGGCTGACAGCTGATCCGGATCCAGTTTTGCCAGTTGCTCCAGTATAGGGTGGGGTTCGGCTTCGACAAATAATTGTTGTTGCTGCGGCTCTGCTGTTTTAGCCGCTGCTGGTGCTTTGGCACTGACAACGGATTGTTGTTCCAACTGGGCCAGTTTTTGTTTGGCTTTTTGAATCACCACTCGTGGCACACCAGCGAGCTGTGCCACCTGTAAACCATAACTTTTACTGGCTGCGCCGTCCTGCACCTGATGCATAAAGACAATGTGTTCGTCGTGTTCTACTGCATCCAGATGGATATTGGCTAAACCCTGTAACTGCGATGCCAGTTCGGTCAGTTCAAAATAATGAGTGGCGAATAAGGTCATGGCTTTCAGTTGCTGCGCCAGATATTCAGCACAGGCCCATGCCAAAGATAAACCATCATAAGTGCTGGTGCCACGGCCTATTTCATCCATCAACACTAAGCTCTGAGCTGTCGCATGATGCAAAATAGTGGCGGTTTCTGTCATTTCCACCATAAAAGTAGAACGGCCAGATGCCAAATCATCGGATGCGCCAACCCGGGTGAATATTCTGTCGACCGGGCCTAATACAGCGCGCTCTGCCGGTACAAAACTACCTATATAAGCCATCAGCACTATTAACGCATTCTGGCGCATATAAGTCGATTTACCGCCCATATTCGGGCCCGTAATCATCAACATGCGTCGTTCTGGCGACAGCTTAAGTGGATTGGCAATAAAAGGTTCTGTCATCACCTGTTCAACCACAGGGTGACGACCCGCTTCTATCTGTATTCCTGGTTCTGGCGTCAGCTCTGGCTGATGGTAGTTCAGCTGTTCAGCACGTTCAGCAAAGTTAGTCAGTAAATCCAGTTCGGCCAAAGCTGCTGAAAGTTGTTGTAATTCAGCCAGGTAAGGCGCTGTTAAATCAAACAACTCTTCATACAGCTGCTTTTCCAACGCCAAAGCCTTGCTTTGACTGCCAAGCACCTTGTCTTCGTATTCTTTTAATTCAGGAATAATAAAACGTTCGTTGTTTTTTAACGTCTGGCGGCGGACATAATCCGCTGGTACCTGATCGGCAGCGCTGCGACCGGTTTCAATGTAATAACCCGCCACTCTGTTAAAACCAACTTTGAGTGATGCTATACCAGTACGTTCTTTTTCGCGTTGTTCCAGTCGCTCCAGATGATCAGTGGCACCTGTCGCCAGTTCGCGCCATTGATCCAATGCTGCGTTGTAGCCTGAAGCTATCACGCCACCATCACGAATCAGCATTGGTGGGGTTTCAACTATGGCACGCTCCAACAAATCACAAAGCTCTGGCAGCGGCTGGCATTTAGCAGCGAGCTGCGCCAATAAAGGGCTTTTTAATGGGCTAAGTTCAGGCGACAGTTCGGGCAATAATTGCAAAGCAGCACGTAAACGTGAGAAATCACGGGGCCGGGCGCTTCGAAGTGCTAAACGGGCGATAACCCGCTCCGTGTCCCCAACTTGTTTAAACAGCGGTTGTAAATTTTGGTGGTGTTGCTGCAATTCAGCAACGGCCTGATGACGGCCTGACACTAAGGCCTGATCGCGCAGTGGCGCATGGATCCAGCGCTTTAATAAGCGACTGCCCATAGCGGTCTGGCATTGATCCAGTACTGCTGCCAGAGTGTGGTCAAACTGGCCAGCCAGAGTTTGGGTCAGCTCTAAATTACGTCGTGTTGCTGCATCCAGCACTATGCAGTCCTGATTACGTTCAAGAGCGATAGAACGAATATGTGGTAACTGGGCGCGCTGGGTGTCTTTGACATAACCCATTAAGCAACCGGCCGCCATTAACGCTACCGGGGCTTGTTCCACGCCAAAACTTTGTAAGTCGCGGGTGCCAAATTGTTGGGTGAGCAAACGTTTGGCGTTGCTTAACTCAAATTCCCAGACAGGGCGGCGGCGCACACCTTTACGGTTAATCACACTATCCGGCCAGTCCTGCTCTTCAGCATATAAAATTTCTGCCGGATTTAATCGTTGCAATAAGGCCAGTAAGTCATCCAGATGGGTGACTTCGTTAATTAAAAAGCGGCCGCTGCTTAAATCTAAGTAAGCAAAACCATAACTGCCTTTTTGCTGATACAAAGCCGATACCAGGGTGTCCTGACGTTCATTCAGCAGCGCTTCGTCTGTGACTGTGCCTGGAGTCACAATACGCACCACAGCACGTTCAACCGGGCCTTTGCTTAAGGCCGGATCGCCGATTTGCTCACAAATAGCGGCGGATTCACCCAGTTGCACTAAACGGGCTAAATAACCTTCAATCGAATGATAAGGCACGCCTGCCATAGGAATAGGCTGTCCTGCCGACTGGCCTCTTTTGGTCAGGGAAATATCTAACAGGGCAGAGGCCTTTTTGGCATCGTCGTAAAACAGCTCGTAAAAGTCACCCATACGATAAAACAGCAAAATATCAGGATGCTGGCATTTCAGGCCAAGGTACTGTTGCATCATCGGAGTGTGCGGGCTTAGTGCTTGCCCGTCTTTCTGTTCTGGCGGCATAATGGCTTAATAATTCCTGCGTTGGACCAAAGATGACAATTCCAGTAACCACCTACAACTTGGCGGCGGATCTCGGAGCGCTATTATTGCGGAAAAACATCAGTATCACCACAGCAGAATCCTGCACTGGCGGTGGTATTGCTTATGTGTTGACCGCAGTGCCTGGCAGTTCTGCTTATCTGGACCGCTCTTTTGTCACCTACAGCAATAAATCCAAGCAACAGCTGTTAGGGGTTAAAGCCGAAACTTTGTTGCAATTCGGTGCTGTCAGTAAAGAAACAGTTTTGGAAATGGCAGTAGGTGCAGCCAAATCTGCTGGAGCTGAAGTGGCGGTCGCTGTGTCTGGTATTGCAGGCCCTGATGGCGGATCTGCCACTAAACCTGTGGGTACTGTACATTTTTGTTTTGAAATTCAGGGCCATCAGGTATTGTCGCATCGCATCTTTGATGGTGACAGAGCGACAGTGCGCCAGCAGGCGATCGATTTTGTCTTGCAGCAGCTGATCTTGTTATTGACAGACTAAAGCAAAAAGACTACTGTATGAGCATACAGCACTTTGAGTGCATCCAAGAATCCACCGGAGAGAGCAATGGACGACAATAAACAAAAAGCACTGACCGCAGCCTTAGGTCAAATCGAACGCCAGTTTGGTAAAGGTTCAATTATGCGTCTGGGCGACAGCACTGCGCTTGATATCGACTTTATCCCTACAGGTTCGTTAGGTTTGGATATTGCGCTCGGCATAGGCGGTTTGCCTTGTGGTCGTATTGTTGAGATCTACGGTCCTGAATCTTCAGGTAAAACCACTTTAACTTTACAAGTTGTCGCTGAAGCTCAGCGTATGGGTAAAACCTGTGCTTTTATCGATGCTGAACACGCCTTAGACCCTGTATACGCTAAAAAATTAGGTGTAAATGTTGATGACTTATTAGTGTCTCAGCCGGATACCGGTGAACAGGCACTGGAAATTTGTGACATGTTAGTACGTTCAGCTGCGGTAGACGTGATTGTTGTCGACTCAGTGGCAGCTTTAACCCCACGCGCTGAAATTGAAGGCGATATGGGGGACAGCCACGTAGGTTTGCAGGCACGTTTAATGTCTCAGGCTTTGCGTAAACTGACAGGTAATATCAAACGTTCAAACACTTTATGTATTTTCATCAACCAAATCCGGATGAAAATTGGTGTGATGTTTGGTTCACCAGAAACCACGACAGGCGGTAACGCGTTAAAATTCTACGCTTCAGTGCGTTTAGATATTCGTCGTACTGGTTCTGTCAAAGATGGCGACGAAGTGACGGGTAATGAAACCCGAGTCAAAGTGGTGAAAAACAAAGTAGCACCGCCTTTTAAACAAGCCGAATTTATTATTATGTACGGCGCAGGTATCAGCAAAGATGGCGAGTTAGTGGACTTAGGCGTACTGCATAAGCTGATCGACAAAGCCGGTGCCTGGTATGCCTACAAAGGCAACAAAATTGGTCAGGGTAAAGCCAACGCCATGAAGTACCTGCAGGAAAATCCTGCTGTTGCCAAAGAAATTGAAGCTGAATTACGTCGTATGCTGTTACTGGAACCGTCTAAAGGTGCTCCGTCACCAGCAGAAGATTTTGGCATGGTGCCAGAAGACGCTGAAGCCGATCTGTAAGCAGATCCTAAAAGTAACACTTCAAATAAACCCGGCTTTTGTCGGGTTTATTGTTTTTGGTTGTGCGGCTTTTGATTTCGAAGAGTTGTTTGGCAAAATACAGTGTATTTTATGCAGTTAGCATTCGGCTGTTACTGAGCTGGAGCTGTATTCAGTACTTTGTATTTTTTCTGATCGATAAAAAATCCAGCCTGCGAATAAAGTTGTTCGATACGGCCTTGTTGTTCCAGCAGCGCCAGACCTTTGTTAAGGGCTATGTAAGCCTGCTTACCTTGGGGGTGTTGTTTGCTGATGACAAAATGTCGACTGTCATCCAGCAGCACTGCTAAACCAGGTACCAACTGTAGTCTAATTTGCTCAAGCACAAAGCTACCATCAGTGGATGGATAAAAGGGCATCAACATAAAATCTACCCATTGCATATGAACCATGCGAGCCTGACTCAGCCATTCGTCTTCCCGTATCAGTTCTTTAAGCGGCAATGCCGATAAAGTGGCCCAATCGGTATGCCATTTCGGGGTCGAGACAGCGGTCAGTTGTTTAAGATCATCTAGCTTTTTGATGGCAAAGACTTTGCTGTTTTTTGGGCTCGCGTAGATCCCGGCCATGTACTGGCCACGCTTCACAATAGGGCTGGATATATAGACTTTGTCGCTCAATTTAGCTGCATCACTGAGCCAGTAAGTATCAAAACTCAGTAGCAGCTCGCCGTTTTCCAGCATTTTGGTATTACGGAAATTTACCTTGCCAGGCAGGTATTGAAAGCTTTGATGAAAGCCACCTAACTTCAAAGCCTGCTGCAGCAGTACCATGTCAGCTACATCCCGGCGCATAAAACTGCCACTGAAATCAGTGAGCTCCAATACATCACGCCCATTTAAAAAAGCCAGATAGTCCTGATAGACATCATCACGGATGTATATAGTTAAAGGCTTTGCTAAAACAGAAAAGCCGCTCTGCAGGAGCCATAACAATAAAAGCCAGCAACAGGTTTTGAACATTATTTTGTACTGTGGGTAAAAGGTTTTTTAAGCATAAACAGGAATAATGCAGTTGGAAATATTGCAGGATATTTTTACATCTTTATTTAGACGTCTAAACGTTTAGAAGTTGACATTTCCACTGCTTTGAGCCAGAGTAACCTCATTTTTCAGCCTTGTCGGAGATGCTATGCCTATTAAAGTCATTGATCAGTTACCTGCTGTAGAAGCTCTTTCTGCGGAGAATGTGTTTGTCATGACTGAAAGCCGGGCTTTGTCGCAGGATATCCGGCCGCTGAAAATTGCCATTCTGAATTTAATGCCGAACAAAGTCGCGACTGAAATCCAGTTATTACGCTTGTTAGCCAATAGCCCGCTGCAGGTGGATGTGGAGCTGATACGACTCGATAACCATGTCAGCAAACATACGCCACAAAACCATCTGGACTGTTTTTACCGCTATTTTTCTGATGTGCAGCAGCAAAATTATGACGGCCTGATTATCACGGGGGCGCCTTTAGGTTTAGTTAATTACGAAGATGTTAGTTACTGGCCTCAGCTGGCAGAAATTCTGACCTGGGCTGACCGTCATGTGACTTCAACCTTGTTTTTATGCTGGGCTGCTCATGCTGCTTTGTATCATTATTATGGCTTGCAGCGCGAAATTCGTGGTGAGAAGTTATCCGGTGTCTACTGGCAAAATGTTTCTCAGCCTTTAAGCCCGTTGGTACGGGGTTTTGATGATGAGTTTTTAGTGCCACATTCGCGTTATGCTCAGGTGCCCAAACAAAAGTATCAACATCACCCGGATTTGCATGTGTTGGCAGAAGCCGATGCAACAGGCGCCTACTTGCTGCAAAACAGCACGGGTAGCCGGGTTTTTGTTACTGGTCATCCAGAATACGATTTAACCACTTTAAATGATGAATACCAGCGTGATCTGGCCGCAGGTCTTGAGCCAAAAGTTCCCGAGAACTACTATAAACAAAACGATCCGGCCAAAGGTCCACATAAGCTATGGCAAAGCCATGCCTTTTTATTGTTCAGCAACTGGCTGAATTATTATGTGTATCAGGCCACACCTTTTGATATTCAGCAGATAGGGCAGCAGTAATGACCAATCGCACTGTGTTAACGCCAGACGCCCTTCGTGCGCTGTTGGCGGAACGTATTCTTGTGTTAGATGGTGCTATGGGCACCATGATCCAGCAATATAAATTGCAGGAAGCAGATTATCGTGGCACTGAATTTGCCGATTGGTCTACTGATCTGAAAGGCAATAACGATTTGCTGGTGCTGACTAAACCACAATTGATCCTGGATATTCATCGCCAGTACTTAGCTGCTGGTGCTGATATTCTGGAAACCAATAGCTTTAACGCCACGCCTATTGCTATGGCTGATTACGATATGTCGCATTTATCGGCCCGCATCAACCGCGAGTCAGCGGCTTTGGCGCGTCAGGCCTGTGATGAATACAGCACGCCGGACAAACCACGTTTTGTTGCAGGTGTATTAGGCCCAACCAACAGAACAGCTTCTATTTCACCTGATGTGAACGACCCGGGTTACCGTAATGTCGACTTTGATACTTTAGTCAGCGCTTACTGTGAATCCACTGTGGCGCTGATTGAAGGTGGTGCTGACATTATTATGCTGGAAACCATTTTTGATACCTTAAACGCCAAAGCCGCTGCTTTTGCTGTACTCAAAGTCTTTGATGAATTGGGGGTCAGCTTACCTGTGATGATCTCAGGCACTATCACCGACGCCTCTGGTCGTACTTTGTCCGGCCAGACCACTGAAGCTTTTTACCATTCATTAGCTCATGTGCAACCGGTCAGCTTTGGTCTGAATTGCGCTTTAGGCCCGGATTTATTAAGGCCTTATGTCGAGACTTTGTCTGGTATTTCAGAGTGTTATGTCTCAGTGCATCCAAACGCCGGTTTACCGAATGAATTTGGTGAATATGATTTAGGTGCAGTAGAGATGGCCAAAGAAATCGCCGACTGGGCAGAGCAGGGCTTTTTAAATATTGTCGGTGGTTGTTGTGGCACCACGCCTGAACATATTCGTGCTATCAGTGATGTGGTTGCAGGAAAGCCTGCACGTCAGCCGAAACAGAAAACGCATCAGTTTCATTTGTCTGGTTTAGAAGCTTTTGGTCTGGAGTGGTAATGCGACAACAAGCCCGTTTTATTAACGTTGGTGAACGCACGAACGTCACAGGCTCAGCCCGTTTTAAAAAGCTGATATTAGAAGGCGAATACGAAAAAGCTTTGGATGTTGCGCGTCAGCAAGTCGAAAGTGGTGCTCAGATCATCGATATCAACATGGATGAAGCCATGCTCGACAGCAAGGCGGCCATGGTGCGTTACTTGAATTTACTGGCGTCCGAACCCGATATTTCCCGTGTGCCTATTATGGTCGACTCGTCGAAATGGGAGGTGATTGAAGCTGCGCTGAAATGTATTCAGGGTAAGCCAGTCGTCAATTCTATTTCGTTAAAAGAAGGCATTGAACCGTTCTTATATCAGGCTAAATTGTTACGACGTTATGGTGCTGCTGTGGTAGTGATGGCCTTTGATGAAAAAGGTCAGGCCGATACCAAAGCGCGCAAAGTCGAAATTTGTCAGCGCGCGTATGACATTCTGGTCAACCAAATTGGTTTTCCGCCAGAAGATATTATCTTCGACCCGAATATTTTTGCTGTGGCGACCGGCATCGAAGAGCATAACAATTACGCGGTCGACTTTATTGAAGCCACCCGTGAAATCAAACGCTTATGCCCTTACGCCAAAATTTCAGGCGGTGTATCCAATATCTCCTTTTCGTTCCGTGGTAACGACCCGGTGCGCGAAGCCATGCACTCGGTATTTCTGTATCACGCCATTGGGGCAGGTATGGATATGGGCATAGTCAACGCCGGTCAGTTGGCAGTCTATGACGATATTCCAGAGTTATTACGTGAGCGGGTTGAGGACGTGATCTTAAACCGCCGCGAAGATGCGACAGAGCGTTTATTGGACATTGCGGCCGAGTTTAAAGGTGATGGTTCTGTTGCGGTCAAAGAAGACGAAGCCTGGCGTGCCTGGCCTGTGCATAAACGTCTTGAGCATGCCTTGGTGAAAGGCATCACCGACTTTATCGATCAGGACACTGAAGAAGCCCGCTTAACTGTTGAGCGTCCTTTGCACGTGATTGAAGGGCCGTTGATGGACGGCATGAACGTGGTCGGCGACTTATTCGGTGAAGGTAAGATGTTCTTGCCTCAGGTGGTCAAATCCGCCCGTGTGATGAAAAAAGCTGTGGCTTATTTACAGCCTTTTATCGAATTGGAAAAAGCCGGTACCGGCGCCCGTGCTCAGGGCAAAGTGCTGATGGCGACAGTCAAAGGTGATGTGCACGACATAGGCAAAAATATTGTAGGCGTGGTGCTGCAATGTAATAACTATGAAGTCATCGACCTTGGCGTGATGGTGCCTTGCGCCACTTTGCTGCAAAAAGCCAAAGAGCTGAATGTAGATATTATAGGCTTGTCCGGTCTTATTACGCCGTCTTTAGATGAGATGGTGCATGTAGCCAAAGAAATGACCCGTTTAGGTTTTGACATCCCGTTGCTGATTGGTGGCGCTACGACATCCAAAGCTCATACAGCAATCAAAATTGCACCGAATTATCAGCATGGTGTGGTCTATGTACCAAACGCATCACGCAGTGTGTCAGTGGTGCAGTCGCTGATCAGCAAAGAACATAAACCAGCCTTTTTAGAGCGGGTGAATGATGAATACGACAGAGCCCGTGACCAACATGCCCGCAGTCGCCCTGGTGAAAAACTGCTGACGCTGGAGCAGGCCCGTGCTAATAAATTCAAACTGGATTTATCCAAAGTGGCACCTGCGCCTAAACAGCCTGGTGTGCATTTATGGCAGGATGTTGATTTAGAAGTACTGCGCGATTATATCGACTGGACGCCATTTTTCCTGACCTGGCAATTGTCCGGTAAATATCCTGCCATTTTGAATCACCCTGACGTGGGCATGGAAGCACGGCGTGTGCACAGAGACGCCAATGCTATTCTGGATTTAATGATCCTGCAGAAGAAAGTGCAGGGCAAAGCTGTGTTTGGTTTTTTCCCGGCCAATAGTTTGGGCGATGACATTATTGTCTACACAGACGAAAGCAGAACCACAGAGCGTTGCCGTTTATTTAATTTACGTCAGCAACTGCAGCTGCGTAACGACAACCCAAACTGCTGCTTAGCTGACTTTGTTGCCCCTGTGGGTTCTGGTATTGCTGACTATATAGGCGGTTTTGCTGTCAGCACTGGTTTTGGTGCTGATGAGCTGGCTGATGAATTTGCCGCTCAGCACGATGATTACAACAGCATTATGGTCAAAGCCTTAGCTGACCGTTTAGCTGAAGCATTAGCCGAATACCTGCATATGAAGGTACGACGTGAATTCTGGGGTTATGCGCCGGACGAGGCTCTGGATAATGAGCAGCTTATTCGTGAGCTGTATCAGGGTATAAGACCTGCACCTGGTTATCCGGCTTGTCCTGAACACACTGAAAAAGGCACCTTATGGCAGTTATTGGATGTGGAAGCTCAAACTGGCATCCAGCTGACTGAAAGTTACGCCATGTGGCCTGGTGCTGCAGTGAGTGGCTGGTACTTTGCTCATCCGGATAGCAAGTACTTTGCAGTCAGCAAAATTGGCACCGACCAAAAAGATGAATACGCAACGAAAAAAGGCTGGAGCGCTGAGCAAGCTGAAAGCTGGTTAGCACCAAACTTAGGCTAATCAAGCCAAAGGGTCAGAGCCAAGGCTCTGACCCTTTACTCAACTGGCGATGGCTGGGTCGACGATAAAACGTTGCAGCATTTTAGCGACCTGTCGCTCCGGCAATTCAAACTTAATACCTAAAGACAACTCCTGTAATTCAAGATGGCAGTTCATAATTTCCCCAGGGATCTGAATACGCTCCTCTTCGCCTGGCACCAACAGCTCCATCATCACTGAAACCTTGCTGATTTGGCTGGCATCCGCATTCATCTTCATTGAAAAACGGCAACCACAAGGCGAAATATCAATAACAAAACCGTTATAAAGTGAAAAGGTTTCCGGCAAAGCTCCTTGTTCCAGCGGATTGACGTAAGCCGGAATAAAAGCACGGATCCGCTGCTTTGCCCGCAAGGATCGGTTTTCAATTTGCTGGGGGTATTCCAGAAACAGCAAGTGAACAGGGTGATGGGAGATAGTTTTAATCATGGCTCTAAAGGCAATACACTCACCTAAATCGCCTTCCAGCAGGCAACGCACAACCGTCATATTGCCTTCAATAAACACATCCTTGTAGCCGCCATCGACCACTTGTTGAGGCAGTTTAAGCACCAGATAGCGGTTTTTCTCATAGCCGACCAACGAAGTGCGTACTCTCAAGCTACTGGGTTGTGAGAACTGTAAGTCCACCAGCGAGCCAGGATGCAAATGACGGATTTTTTCATGCACTACGGGTGAAAGTAACGACTGTTCCATCGAGAGTCACCTTTGTTTGTTATTTGAACAAAACAGTAGCTTTGATTAATAGTGCAAATATGATAAAAGTGCAAAGTTATTTTCTGCTTTTGGTACTAAATTTACTATTTTACCAAAGGGTGAAAAAATGGGATGAAAGGGGAGGGAGAAAATAGAATAGCCGATAAATATGCCCTATAGTTTAGCTATGAAAGATTGATGCAGATGATGAATATGAAATACTTTCTGAACATCTGTGTAGCTGTGCTTTTAACTGCATGTCAGCAAAACAATAGCCCAACTACTGCCCCTGACACCTTGTGGAATGATGACTTATTTCAGCCAGTGGCTGAGGTTGTGGAATCACCAGAGCAAATTTTTGCCTTACCTGATCAGGTTAAAATGGAAATCCGGTCTTTGACTCGATCTTCAGATTCTGCACGGGAGAAAACCGATGCATTGCTGACTTATTTGTTTTCAAAAAAAGGCACCAACTTGTTGTATCAAAATGATGCGACTTTAACTGCAGCTGAGACTCTGGCGGCCAGACAGGCAAATTGTTTGTCTTTGACCATATTGTCTTATAGCCTGGCACAGGAGTTAGATCTGTATGTGGAATTCAGAGATATTAAGATTCCTGAATACTGGACTCAGAATAATGGCCAGAGTTTATTAAATGGTCATGTAAATTTGAATGTTGTGGGTGGTAAAAACGTCAAAACTAATGGCAATGTAGATTACAGCGTGTTTAGTTATGTCATTGATTTCGGAGTGCAAAGTAATAAAAGTCATTTTCCCTCTGTTGCGCTAAAACAGAGTCAGGTGATTGCCATGTTCTATAACAACAAAGCTGCGGAAGCTATGGTCTATGGCAAAGATGATTTGTCATATACCTACTTAAAAGCGGCCATTAAAGCGGACCCTTTAGCCGCGGAGAACTGGAATAATCTTGCCGTGTTATACCGGAAAAAACAGCAGTTTGAGCTGGCCGAAAAAGCCTATTTACTCTCAGGTCGATTGGATCCGGAACAACTGAATTCCAAAGCGAATTTAGCGCTACTTTATGAAGCGACAGGACAAACAGAAAAGGCTGAACAATTAAAACGTCTGGTCGATTCAAAACGGAATCAAAACCCCTATTACCACATTATGTTAGGCGATGAATCTTTCGCCTCTGGCGACGTGCAGACTGCTATCGAGCATTACAGAAAAAGTCTGGCCCTGGATAAAAAGTCAGCAGAGGCGTTATTTGGGCTGGCCAAAGCTCACTTGTCGCTTGGAATGACAGATAAAGCAGAGCAGTATTTACGCTCTGCCGCGCGGTCAGCTCCAAACAGGTCTGAACGTGATCGCTATCAGGGTAAACTAGATCGATTGATGACTGCAGTGGTTCAGCATTAAGAGGTAAATCGCAGTGCCTAAGTTTTATTCTATTACGCTCTGTGCACTGCTGTTTTTCCTTCAGGTTTTGAGTTTTAACCTAAAAGCGAATTCAGCCTTATTGCATGATATCCAGCAATTGTCAGATGAACCTATGGCAGGGCGTAAAACTGCACAGCCAGGTGCTGAGTTGGCGCGTCAGTATATAGGACAGCGCTTTGCTGATTTGGGCTTAGTGGCGTTACAGCCAGATTTTCAGCATCCTTTTGACTACAGCATAGGTTTTGTCGACAAGCTAGGTGTGAATCTGATCGCGGCATTAAAAGGCTGCAACAACGCTGACCGTTACATAGTGATGACGGCACATTATGATCATTTAGGCACTATAGCCGGCAAGGTCTACAATGGTGCGGACGACAATGCATCTGGTGTAGCCACTATGCTGGCTTTAGCTGCACTGATAAAAACTCAGCCTTGTCCTTCATACAGCTATCTTTTTATTGCTACCGACGCCGAAGAATCCGGTCTTCATGGTGCTAAAGCTTTTGTCGCTGAACCACCAGTACCACTGCAGCAGCTGATACTGAATATTAATCTGGATATGCTCAGCCGCGGCGAGCGGGCGAATCACTTGTATCTGTATGGCGCTCATTCTTTACCTGGGGTGACGGATTATCTGAATGCCGGGGATTTTTCAGTGAATTTAAAACTAAGGCACAGAGGCAAAGGGCTAAGAGGGCAAAACCGGTTAGACTGGGCTAATGCCAGCGATCACGCACCTTTTCGCCGGGCCGGTATCCCGTATTTGTTTTTTGGTGTAGATACCCATACTCACTACCATACACCACAGGATGACTGGCAGAATATAGATCCTGCTTATCTGCAGCGGATGTTTGAGAGTCTGAGTTCTATTGTATTGTGGCTGGATCAACAGCCGCCAGAATGGTATCAGGCGGCGCGAAAACCTGGATAATCTGCTTTGGGTTTCAGATCATGGAGCTGGGATCCACTCTGGATCATCAGTTAGTCGAGGGAAATTGCCGCTGTTCCAGTCTGCTTTGGCTTGCACTAAACGTTCTGGGTTTCTGGCGACAAAATTCCAACTGAGCAGTACTGGGTCTGGCACTTCATCGCCACCTAATACCATCAAATGCGCGCCGTCATCGCCAGCAACTACTGTTAAATCATCTGTCATCACCAGCATTTGTCCTGCGGTTAATACAGGCTGTTTTAACGACCCTTTGGCCAGATAAATTGCCAGTTGCTGTTCAGATTTAGGTAAAGCCAAGCTGGCGCACGGATCCAGTTTCAGCTCAGCATAACAGCAGCGGGATGGAAAGCTCACCACTGAAGTCTGAGAAAAATATTCACCTAACAATACCCGGATTTCACTGCCAGGCACCTGGAATGCAGGAAACAAGGCCGCTGGGTAATGTTGAAAGGATGGCTCTGATTCGGCTTCATCTTCAGGTAAAACTAACCAGATTTGCATGCCTTCAACCTGGACTTGTCCCTCCCGGATATCGGCTGGAATACGTTCTGAATGCGCTATACCGCTACCTGCACGCATCAGGTTAATAGCACCGGGCTCAATCAATTGGTGGGTACCTAGCGTGTCACTGTGTAACATAGCGCCGGAAAATAAATAGGTGACGGTAGCAAGGCCAATATGCGGATGCTGACGCACATCACCTTCAGTGTTGCCTGCAGCAAAAGTAGCGGGGCCCATATGATCAACAAAAATAAAGGGACCAACACGGCGCTGTGCTTTGGCTGGTAATAGTCTTTTGATCATAAAACCAATATCACGGGCCTGCGGCTGAATAATCAAAGGCTCGCTGTTTTCAGCTGACACTGGTTCAGCTTTGAGGCTGGTATGCACCTGTACTTCGGTTTGCGTCATTAATTTATGGATAGGGCATTTGTCTGCAATAGCCAGTAACTGCTCACGCTGCTCTGCCGTTAAATCACCTATCAGTTCCAGACTGACATGCAGCTGATACAAACCTTTGCCTTCGGCGCTGTCATCCCGGCTGATTTCTACTTTGACTTCCTGTAGCGGGATATTTTTGCGTTTGGCAAACAACTGCAAGGTCATGGCTTTACAAGTAGCTACTGCAGCGTCAAATAAATCATGTGGATCTGGCCCTGTATCAGTTCCTCCTGCAGCTTCGGTCAAATCGGCATTAATCTGATGGCTATGAATTTGGATGGTCTGTCGTAATTGACCCGGCGTATGTTGGCTGACGGTGATGGTCATAAATAAATCCTTTTTGGCTTCAGTGCATTTAGCATAACTTAAATAGACCTTTCAGTGCTTTATTCGTTCAGATCCAAGCTCAATTGAACTGCTGAGCTTGCTGCTTTAGCACTGCGCCTTGATGGTCTTTTTCTACTGGCATGGCGCTGTACAACCTGACGTTTTTGCTCGCGCCACCACTGTGGGTCTTGCTGTTGTTTACATTCAGTCAGGCGCTGTTTAGCCAGTCGCATCGCCTGCTGCAGATCTACCACAGGCATAGGGTAATCTCTGCCCAACACACAGCCATACTGGCGCTGCAACGACAATGGCATGAGCCAGGGCTGGTGCAGCCAGCTATCGGGTAACAAACGCAGTTCAGGGCACCAACGCCTGATAAAGTGCCCTTGAGGATCCTTTTGTTGGCTTTGTAACACTGGGTTGTAGATCCGGTTTGGATTAATGCCGGTAGTGCCGGCCTGCATCTGAATTTGTGGATAATGAATACCTGGCTCGTAGTCGACAAAACACTGTGCCAGATGCAAAGCCACAGGCCGCCAGTCCAGCCATAAGTGATAACAGGCAAAAGCCACTAACATAGCGCGAGCACGGAAATGCAGCCAGCCTGTGGCCAGTAAACTGCGCATACAAGCATCAATCAGTGGATAGCCGGTGTAGCCATGAGCCCAGGCCCAAAACCAGTCGGTATTAAAATCTTGCTTACGCAAACGGGCATAACCCGGATGCAGGGCTTCGGTTTCAATCAGCGGATCGGATTCCAGCTTCTGGATAAAATGACAATGCCAACGCAATCTGCTGTAAAACGAAGATAAGCCAAAACTTAAGGCAGGTTGTTGCTTGATGTTGCGCAAAGTCTGTTGCTGTAAAGCTCTTAAACTCAATTGGCCATACGCCAGATAAGGGCTCAGGCGTGAGCTGCTGTGCTGGGCTTTATCAGGCAATGAAATGTGCCGACTGTAGTCTTTGGCTCTGTAATTAAAAAAGCTTTGTACTGTATCTGGCAGAGCAAAAGCAGTCTGAGCTGAGCTGCAAGGTGATAAATCCAAAGCTCTGTGTGGCCTGAAAGGTTGTAGCGGCTGACGACCATGGCAGATAAAAGGCAAAGCTGCTGGTTTTTGGTACAAAGCGCCTGATAAATACAAATCCGCTTGTTCAGCCCACAAGTCGCGGTCTTTTAAAGCCCGAAATACAGCATGTTGTTGGTATTGCCGCCATGGGATGGCCAGCTCTTTCAACAGATGTTTTACCGCCAGATCACGCTGGAAAGTCCACAAATTGCCGGTTTCCTCATGGCTGAGGACCTGGGTGATCGGAAACTCCTGACACAGCTGTCGGATCACTTGAGTGGCAGGGCCTTTGATCACCAACAAGGGCTGCCCTAAGGCTGTGAGTTGTTGGTCCAGCAGCTGTAGGCTTTGTTCGATAAAAAGCCATTGTCGCACTGAGGTATCAGGCTGTTGCCAATAATCAGGTTCAATAATATACATAGGCAATACAGCACCTTGCCGTGCCGCTTCAGCCAAAGGGCCGTGGTCATCAAGGCGTAAATCACGCTTAAACCAGACCAGACTGATCATGTTTTTGTCTTCAATTGCTGCAGAAAAGGCCGCCAAAAATCCTGCACAGGCACTTGAGCTTCAGGTAGATGCACTAAGGCGCCAACTGCCGTTTTTTCCGGTAGCCAGCGACGAACAAAGTCACCTTGTGCATCGTGGGTTAAGGCTTGTTTGATTTGGTTAAACTGCCGGGCACCACTATTACCAACCCCAGCTATATAAGCCCAGTTACACCAGTTGCTGGCACAATCATAATCGAGCAAATGCTGCTCAAAAAAAGCAGCCCCTAAGCGCCAGTCTTGCTGTAACTCAAAAATCAGATAACTGGCGACATTTTGTCGACCCCGGTTTGACATCCAGCCTGTGTGCAGCAGCATTTTGATATTGGCATCGACAAAAGGCAGACCAGTTTTTCCCTGGCACCAGAGGCCAAAGCGTTGATCAGGAACTGGTGCAGAGAAATCCAGCGGCGGACGAAAGGCATTTTTACTAAACCAGGCACTGCTGTGCTGTCGCATCTGCCAGCGAAAATACTCCCGCCATAACAGCTCAAAGCGGATCCAGTAGGTTGATTCGTTGGCGATCTGTTGCTGCTCAAAATCCAATACCTGCTGCCAGGCATAACAAGCGGATAAGCAACCATTGGCCAAATAAAAGGACCATAAACTGCTGTTCCATTCGCCATCTAAGGCATCGCGGCTTTGTTTGTAGTGGCGAACTGCTTGTTGTTGCCAGATAAACTGTATCAGTCGCTCTAATGCAGCAGCTTCGTTAAGAAGAGCAGCAGATGGATTGTGATACCGGCTGATAAAGTTGGTCGTTGCTGCATCCAAAGCCTGTTCAGGTACGCCATAAAACTGCGAAAAAACAGCATAAGACTGTGGCTGCTGCACCCAAAGCTCTGGTTCGTGTTCTCGTCTGAAAGCAGAGAAGCTTTTTGGCAAAGTTACCAAATCCGGCCTTAACTGGTGTTGCAACAAGCTATTGATATCATACAGCTCTAGTTTCAAACCTGTGCGCTGCAGTTGCTGGTACTGCTCTGGCGCTGTGGGTTCTGCTGCGATTAAACTTTGTGCCTGATACTGCTGTGCCAGCTGTTGCAGGCACTCGGACGTGTTGCCTATGCGAAGATGCAGCACCAACTGTTTTTGCTGCCATTGCTTTTGCCAGTCCAGCAGTAGTTTAAGTTGAGCCTGCAAACGCGGCAGGCTGGCGCGTTGTATGCCGTATTGCGTAGTTAAATATTCGGCAGGGTCCAACACCAGAACTGCTATCAGTTGATCAACATCCGCTTGTTCTGACAGCAGCAGGTTATCGTGCCAACGCATGGCTTGATTAAACAGCACCAAAGCGCGTTTCATAGCTGCTCCAGATGGAGCAGCAACGCTTGCGCTTTTTCTGTGATTTGCGCACGCTCGTCATCCGATTTACGGAACCAGTTCTGATAACTCAACTGCATTCTGGCATTGCCGGACAGCTGAGCCTGATTACGTTCGAGAAAATTCCAGTACAAAGCGTTAAAAGGGCAGGCTGTGGGGCTGATGGTTTCAGCAACATCGTAAGCACAACTTTTGCAGTAGTTGCTCATACGCTGAATGTATTTACCGCTGGCTGCATAAGGTTTGGATGCCAGTACACCTTCATCGGCAAATAACGCCATGCCGAGTGTATTTGGTAGTTCCACCCACTCGTAGGCATCAGCATAAACCGCCAGATACCAATCGCAGATTTCTTCGACGGACAAGCCTGCCAACAAGGCAAAATTACCTGTGATCATTAAGCGCTGAATATGGTGCGAATAAGCATGAACAATGGTATGGCTGATGGCTTGTTGCATACAGCGCATTTTGGTTTCGCCCGTCCAGTAATAGGACGGCAAAGCGGTATTGGCCTTTAGAAAATTACGCTCTTTGTACTCTGGCATCAGTAACCAGTACAAACCCCGAACATATTCGCGCCAGCCAATCAATTGGCGAATAAAACCTTCGGCAGCGTTTAGTGGCACTTTGCCTTCTTTATACGCCAGCTCCACTTTTTGGCAGACCCAGCGCACATCCAACAAGCCGCAGTTTAAATACATAGAACAAATACTGTGAAAAAGATGAGGCTCGTTCAGTTGCATTGCATCCTGGTAATCACCAAAGAGTGGCAATTGATGCTCAACAAAATGTAAAAACGCCTGCCGTGCTTGTTTACCTGTCACTGCATAACTGAAACAGTCGGCATTGCCCATGTTAGTGGCAAACTGCTGTTTCACTAAAGCTATGACTTGACTGGTTATTTCGTCGGGTTCGAACTTGAGGATTTCTGGTAACTGCTGTTTAGCCGGCATGGCTTTTCTGTTACTGGCATCGAAATTCCACTGCCCACCTACAGGTGCTCCGTCTTGCATTAAAAGACCCGTATAGCGGCGCATTTCACGGTAGAAATACTCCATCCGATACTGTTTCCGACCTTGAGCCCAGTGCTGAAACATGGCTTTGCTGGCAATAAACCTGTCATCTTCCAGCATCAGCAGTGGACGCTGAAACTGTTGCTGCCAGCCTAAAATTTCCTGCTCCAACCTGTATTCGCCGCACTCGGTGATACAAATTTGGTCCAGCTCCGGATGGCGTGAAAGTTCTATAGCGACGGCTTCAGTCAGGCTACTTACTTTCTGCTGGTAATCGATATAACTGACCTGGATCCCCTGTTGCTGCAGTACAGCAGCAAAATGGCGCATTGCACTGAAGATTAAAATGATTTTTTGTTTATGATGAGGGGTATAGCTGGCCTCGCTGGCCACTTCAGCCATTAAGACTCTGTCTTGAGGTTGCACGTCGCGTAAGGATGACAGAGCAGGACTGAGCTGATCACCTAATACCAGAATTAACTTTGCCATCTCGGATTACCATTATTTTGTTTTTTGATACGGCTGTGCTGGTGGAATAGATCAGTAACATTGCGAAAGCTGCCATACAGTTGGATTAACAAAAAATTGCGGTAAAAGGTGAAATCAAACCCTATATATTGCTGGAGCAGGGGTTATGATAAGGAAGAATTTTTATTTTGGAGTGGTGGCTTGTTGTGCAATCAAAAACTGTGAATACAAAAGCATGGCTATCAGGTTTGTTTCTTGGCTCGAGTCTGTTGGTTCACTCTGTAGCAGCGCAGGAGCATCAGCACGAAGAACACGGTAGCCACACCCATGGTCAGGCGGTTTTGACTTTTGTGCTGGAAGGCAATGAAGCTGAACTTGCTTTTGCTACTCCTACGGCCAATATTGTTGGCTTTGAACATCAGGCCAAAGATGATGCAGAGCGTCAGTTGGTGCAAAAAATGATTGCGGATTTTACCAATGCCAGTTGGTTTAGTTTTGGCGCTGAAGCCAATTGCACAGTGACAGGCACGGATATCAGCTCAGATTTAACTGCAGAACGCACCACTAAACCACAACATGCAGATTTAAATGCCAATTACACTCTGGTCTGTCAAAATCCAGCTCGTTTACAAGCTCTGACATTGGATTTAGCTACTATTGCGGCAGGTGTAGAAAAAGTGTCAGTGCAGTGGATAGTGAACGGTGAACAAGGAGCTGCGGATTGGGCTGCGGGGAGCGGGGCTTTGCCTCTAACGGCACAGTAAGTCAATAAAGCATTAATTATCCAATAAAAAATCGGCTGTTGCCGATTTTTTATTGGATGCAAGAAACTACTTACTCGTAAGTATATTCTTCGATTTTATCGGCTTTCATCGAGTAAGCTGATTTGGCCAAATCATGACTCATCGACTCTGTCGTTAAAGTGCCGCTGATCCAGAATGGCGAATAAATCATGTCGCCTTTAATTTTTTGCTTGTTGGTGACAAAAATAATCTGGTTTGGTGGCGGTGGTGGCACGTGAATACAAGCACCAAAATAAGGCACCAGGAAAAATGCGGTGACGTTTTGATCAGCATCATATTCCACAGGCACGATAAAACCAGGCACTTTTACTTTTTGGTTATTTAACTCACCTTTGACATTGGCTGACATCAGCACTTCGTTCCAGGCCGCAGCTGCCGGATCCTGATTACCAAAAGCCTGATTTAAAGCGCCACCAGCAGGAGCTTCACCACCTTCATGGCTGATTTCCGGCAGTTGTTCCATCTTTTTCAAATCTTCTTCCGGCAATAAATCTGTCCATTCCAATGCCTTATAGTCTTCAGCTTTTACCGGTAACGCAGTAAATGCGACCAAAGTCAGAATTAACGCCATGTATAACGATTTAACCATTGGAGCCTCAGCCTCTGCATATGTTATAAGGTCACAAAAGAAGCCGTATCATAACATGAGCCTTGTAATGTCAGAGCACACAGACCTGAAAATTCCGGCACTTGAACTCAAATCTCTAGTGTTCAGTTGGCCGGATCAACCCCCTTTATTGAATATTCCACAGCTTAAACTCGAACAGGGCCAGCATTTATTTATTTATGGTTCCTCCGGCTCAGGTAAAACTACTTTATTGAATTTACTGGCTGGTATTTATCCTTGCCAACAGGGCGATATTTTAGTGGCCGGTCAATCGATGACAGCATTGTCAGCCGCGAAAAGGGACCAATTACGAGCCTCTTCGATAGGCGTGGTATTCCAGCAACTGAACTTAATTCCGTATTTAACGGTGTTACAAAACGTCTTGCTGGTCAGCGCCTTTACTAAAAAAATTCCACAGGCTGAGCAGCGTGCCCGTTACTTATTGCAGAAATTAGGTTTAGACCAGCAGCTGTGGCAAGCACCAGCCAATCAATTAAGTGTTGGCCAGCAGCAGCGTGTGGCTATAGCCCGTGCTTTATTAACTCAACCTGCTTTGCTGATTGCCGATGAACCTACCTCAGCTTTAGACCATAAACACAGAGATGGTTTTATGCAGTTGATGCTTAGCGAAGCTGAACTTTGCGGCACTACAGTGGTTTTTGTTAGTCACGACCCGGCATTGCGCTCGTACTTTAAATTCGAGCTGGATATGGAGCAGTTACAGCAGGGAGTTCAGCCATGTTAATGCAGTTGGCCAGAGCCAGTTTATGGAACCGTAAAGGCACAGTGCTGATGACGGTGATTTCGTTAACCATCAGTATCGCTTTGTTATTGGGTATTGATCATATTCGCCATGAAGCTAAAAGCAGTTTTACCAGCACTGTATCTGGCACAGATCTGATTGTGGGTGCCCGCTCCAGCCAGTTGAATTTATTGTTGTATTCGGTATTTCGTATTGGTAACGCCACCAATAATATCGGCTGGAAGAATTATCAGACGGTAAAAACTCATCCGCAAGTGGCCTGGAGTATTCCTATATCATTAGGTGATTCGCATCGTGGTTATCGGGTTATAGGCACCAATGAGGATTATTTTAAGTATTACCAGTACGGCGAAAAACAGCAGTTGAAACTGGCAGAGGGTAAGGTTTTTGCTGGAGTCTATCAGGCGGTTATAGGCTCTGTGGTTGCGCAAAAACTGGGTTATAAACTGGGTGAACAAATCACCTTGTCGCATGGTGTCGGCAGTATCAGCTTTACCCAACATAAAGATAAACCTTTTGAAGTAGTGGGTATTCTCTCCCCAACAGGTACACCTGTGGATCAGAGTGTGCATATACCGCTGCAGGGGATAGAAGCTATTCATTTAGGTTGGCAAAGTGGTGGCATGCCTGCTCCAGGCAAAAGCATCAGTGCAGAACAAAGCCTGAGTATGGATTTGGAACCTAAAGTCATTACCGCTTATATGCTGGGTTTAAAATCCAAAATGGCCACTTTTGCAGTACAGCGTCAGCTTAATGAATTTAAAGCTGAACCTTTATCCGCCATTCTGCCAGGCGTGGCTCTGGCGGAGCTTTGGCAGATGCTCAGCATGGTAGAGAATATGCTGTTACTGATCACAGCTTTAGTGATAGTAGCGACGCTGGTTGGTATAGTCACGACCTTACTGGCGGGCTTAAAAGAACGTCAACGTGAAATGGCCATATTAAGGGCTGTGGGCGCTCCGGCTTCCACTGTATTTTTGCTGATAGAGCTGGAACTGCTGCTGATGGCATTGCTATCTATTGGTTCTGCCCTGCTTATTTTAGTCGCCGGACTTTGGGGCTTTCGTGAGCTGTTAGCCAGTCAATACGGACTTTTTATCAGTATTAACCCCTGGCATGAGCAAACTGGTTTGTTGCTGTCTGCCGTATTGGGACTCACCCTGATACTGGGTGCTATCCCTGCCTTTTTAGCCTACCGCAGAGCGCTGGCTTCGGGCTTAATGGTTCGGCTTTAACTGACAAATGGGCAAAACCGGTTTGGTCTTTGCCCAATTTTTGTTGTTGTTTTAAGCACATAGCGAGAAATTTTTCATAGCAAATTTGTATTTGTTGCTGGGATTTATTTAATCCTTTGTTATAGTAGAACAGCACTTCTTTTGAACAATGACTGAGCATGACCGCAGAACAATCCAAATTAGAGCAACAACTGGCTAAGCTTCACCAGCAATATATGGAGCGGCTGCAAGCTGATATTCCTGTGCTTGCCTCTCAGGTGGGGGCCTTAGTTACCCTGTCAAACCAGTCGGATTGGCGTGCAATCATTCTGCCGTTAAAGCACAAATTTCACACTTTGGCGGGTTCCGCTGGTACTTTTGGTTTACCACAATTGGGTAAACTGGCGAAAAATCTTGAATTGCAATTAAAAGACTGGATGGCAGAAGAGTCAGCACCGGATCTGCCCGCAATTAACAGTTTTATGACCATCTTCCAGCAGGTGCAATACGCCCACCAAAGCGGACATCAGGTGATGAACCTAACCTCTGCCAGACTGGATTTGTTGCATGATCAGAAAGCACTGATTTATGTGCTGGAAGACGATGAAGAAACAGCGCAACATCTGACGCTGACACTGGCGACTTTTGGTTATCAGATCCAAAGCTATACACGTATAGCAGAATTAGATCGTGCGCTGAAAACGAAGTTACCTGATGCCTTGATCCTGGATATTTCATTACCGGATGAAGAGCAGAGTGGTCTGGAGTATATAGCGGATTTTCAGAAGACTTTAGATGAAGCCTTGCCAGTGCTGGTATTAACCAGTCACAACAGTTTTGACCATCACTTGCAGGCTGTACGTATTGGTGCCCGTGGTTATTTTGTAAAACCTCTGAACACCACAGCTTTGGAAGCTCGCTTACAACGCTTATTGGCCGTGCGCAGACGTGAGGCCTTTCGTGTATTGATTGTCGATGACGATCAGCTGTTGGCTGAACATTATGCGTTGGTACTGCAAGGTGCTGGCCTGCGTGCTGAAATCTTGTTGGATCCGTCGCAAATATACGAGGGGCTGAATCGTTTCCGCCCTGATGTGATATTGCTGGACGTCCTGATGCCTGGTTGTTCAGGTCCTGAATTAGCCCAATTGATCCGCTTACAGGATGAATGGCTCAGTGTGCCTATTATTTATTTATCGTCAGAAACTGACGGTGAACGTCAGCTTGCCGCTTTAGTCAAAGGTGGCGATGACTTCCTGACCAAACCTATTACCGACACTGCGTTGATAGTAGCTGTTTTTGCCAGAGCACAACGTGCCAGACAGCTTGCCGATATGATGACCAAAGACAGCTTAACCGGCTTGTTGCAACATGCCAGAATCAAAGAGCGCTTAAGTCACGAATTGCAGCGTAGTGAACGTACTGGTGAGCCTTTAAGTGTGGTGATGCTGGATATTGATCACTTTAAAAAGGTCAATGATAACTATGGCCATCTGATTGGCGATCAGGTGATTAGCAGTTTAGCCAACTTATTAAAACAACAACTACGTAAAACAGACATCATAGGCCGTTACGGTGGTGAAGAGTTTTTACTGATTTTGCCTGATTGTAATCAGGAGCAGGCCTTTGGATTAGTCGAACAAATGCGCCAATCCTTTGCTAGTTTACCCTTTAGCTTTGACTACCAGAATTTTCACTGTACTTTTAGTGCTGGTATTAGTCAGTCAAAAGCCACAGATGAGACAGATCAACTGATTGATCAGGCAGATAAAGCGCTGTATAGCTCCAAACATGCAGGGCGAAATCAAACTCAGTTTTATCAGACACCAGTCTAAATCCCGCTCACCAGACTTACGGAGCGGGAGGTAATAACCTGAACTCGGGATAAGCAGCGCCGCTGAACGGGCATCTTTTCGGGCCTCTCTGCGTTGCTTTGTCTAACCATAGCTCGCTATGGCGTACGACAAAGCGCCTTGATATGCGCAAAAATCTGCGCATTCAGTTAGCAAAGACTTAAGTTATTTCAATAAATTGGCTTATCTATTTGATTTATTTAGTTAATATCTAAAAAGTTCGACACCCATTATCCCGGGTTCAGGTTAATAAGTTCTTTAATTGCTGCAACAAAGCCGGTAAGTCGATCCGGCTTTTTGCCAGCACTAAATCCACCTGATGCCGCTGTGCCTGGCTGAGTTCCTGAGCGGACCAAATCACTACAGGTGTTTGTGGCTGGCGTAGCGCCAGTTCAGGTAATAATTCCAGCCCTGAGCCATCCGGCAAACCAATATCCAGTATCACTAAATCAAAACGCTGGTTGTTGAGCAGCTGCATGGCTGATTTTACGCTGGTAGCTTGTACTGAAGAGGCGAAGTCCGCCAGATGTAAGGCCAGAATTTGGCCTAAGTGTGGATCATCTTCCACATGCAATATTCGGGTAGTCTGGTTTTTATCAGTGCCCAATAGCAGCTCTAGTTTCTCCAATAACGAAGAAGGGGAGACAGGCTTATCCAGCCAGTCCAGTGCATTGACTCCGCCCAGTAACTGGGTATGGTTGTCTTTGGACTCTGAACTGATGATCAACACCGGTGTTGTCTGGTACTGACTGCGGCTGCGTAGTTCTGCAAACAAAGCTGAACCGTGACCATCAGGCAAATTCAGATCCAAAGTAATAGCCTGATATAAATCCTGATCTAAAGCCTCGATAGCTTCTTTTAAGGTCGCGGCACAGTGACTTTGATAACCCTGAGTCTGCAACAGCTGCATGATGAAGCCTGCGACTGCAAGATCATCTTCTACCACCAGGATTTTCGGCTGATTCAGGCTGGCTTGTTTCGCATGTGCAAAGCTAAGGTAAAAACAACTCCCGGTCGGTGTCAGATTGTAAAAGCCTACTTTGCCATCCATATGCTCAATCAGTTCTTTGACTATGGATAAGCCTAAACCTGTACCTTCGCTTTGTCTGCTATCTGCGCCATCCGCCTGAGAGAACTTCTCGAAAATATGAGCTTTAAATTCATCAGGTATACCAGGGCCTTCATCTTCAACCTCTATCCGGACCTCATCGCCGACTAACAAAGAACGGACTTTAACGACAGAGCCCGCAGGTGAAAATTTGGCAGCATTGGACAATAAATTAGCCATAATTTGCTGAAATCTCATGGCGTCTACCCTGACCATAGCGTCCTGTTGTTCAGTCAGTTGCAGCTGAACTCCATATTTATCGGCGTAAGGCTGGTTACTTTGCACCGACTTTTCCAGCAGGTCCGAAATCAGACACAAGCTCAAATCAAAATGCATTTTACCTGCAACCAGTTTATCTATGTCCAACAGATCGTTAATCAACTGGCTAAGTCGGGAGCTGTTATCTTTGGCTATATCCAGCATCGAAACCATAGGGCCTGGCACCGGTCCTAACACACCTCCTGTCACTAAGGCTAATGAGCCAGAAATCGACGTCAGCGGAGTACGAAGTTCATGGCTCACCATAGAAACAAACTGGTTTTTCATTTGTTCGATGCGACGCCGTTCGGTAATGTCCTGAAGAATGGACCAGATCTGTTGTTCACCTTCGTGATTCTGGATCAGTACTCCTGTTACGGACACAGGCACCAGATGGCCGTCCTGATGCTGTATTTCCTGCTCCAATGGCCCATAACGTCCGTTGTGTTGTAACTGAGTCATTTGATCGGCTGCCATGGTGGCATAACCGGCGCTGGATGGTGCGTCAGAGCAGTCAGGCTGGTTTTTATAGCCCAGCATGCGGTAAAACTCAGGGTTCGCCTCAATAAAAGCACCGTCGGTAAAGCGGTTCAGTACTATAGCCAGCGGAGCCATTTTATACAGCGACGAAAGTTTTTGCTCACTGGCACTCAAGGCCTGCAAGGCTTCGTGTTGTTGGGTTACATCCCAGATAAAACCGTCGATATACAAAAGTTCGCCGTTGTCATCATAAACACCCTGACCTAGCTCCTGCACCCAACGCAAGCTACCATCTTTGTGCCTGAGCCTGTATTCAACATTAAAGCGTTGTTGGTTAGCCAGAGCCTGCTGAACAGCGCTATGGGTTTGAGCCGCATCATCAGGGTAATTCAATTCGGCGAAACTGATTTCTTTACTGCGGATCAGTTGCTGCGCTTTGTAGCCTGTTAAGGCAAAGACTTCATCACTGATAAACAGCATGGTCCAGTGTTCATCGTTACGGCAGCGGTACACTACGCCAGGCAAGTTATCCAACATGGATCGGTAGCGCTGTTCACTCATCAGCAAGGCATGATTTAAATGCTCCAGCTGAGTAATATCTATGGCCACGCCTAAAAAGCCGCGAATCGCGTTATGTTCATCCCGCATCGCCGACACGCTTAACCGCACTTGTTTGCGGTCGCCATTTTTACAGAGGTAACTCCACTGCCGGGTTTCGCTTTGTCCCTGGCGGGCATGGTGCACAAAAACATCAAAGCCCTGTATGTTTTGGCCGTACTTCTTGCTCAGTACCTGAGCATGAGCCGTGACCTCAGCAGGGTCGTGAAATAACGCCGGACTATGTTTACCCACCAGTTCATCTGCGCTATAGCCGAGCATGCGCTCAGCTCCTGTATTAAACAGCCTTATGGTGCCTCGCGGATCGGTCGATATCAGTGCAACCTCAGTAGAGGAGTCAATAATGGCTTGCAGCCAGGAGCGGGTTTCTAAAATTTCCGCTTCTTTTTCCAAAGCCGCTGTGACATCAGAGTGCACCCCAAACATCAGCAGAGGTTCACCTTCCGCTGTCCAACTCATGACTTTACCTATGGCATGGATCCAAACCCAATGACCAGCCTTGTGTTTCATCCTGAAGGTGCAGTCATAGTAGGGCGTACCTTTGGCGAAATGCTGCTCCAGCAGCTCAGTACAGCGTATTAAATCTTCAGGGTGTGATAATTCCGCCCATAAATCGACAGAGGTCTGTTGTTTTGACGTTAAGCCAATCAGACTAAACCAGCGCTCATTAAAAATTGTAGTGCCAGTTTGTACATTCCATTCCCAGGTGCCGAGGTTGGAGCCGTTGATAATGGCATCCATCCGGTCATGTTCTTGCTTAATTTGTAACTGCTGCTGATGCACTTCGGTGACGTTAGCGGCGATTATAATAATGCTTTCAACTTCACCCTTAGGGTTTTTCTGTGGTACAAAATTGACATCAAATACCTGGCCATTGGCTGGCGCTGAACGAAAATGAGCATCTTCTCCAGCCAGGCAGAGCTCTAGTGAAGCTTTAGCTTCGGTGAAAGCTTTGTCACCAAAAACCTGATGTATGGTTTTTCCTACAGCAAAATCGGGGTCCACTCCAAACCATTCGGCGTACTTGTGGTTACAAAAGATGTAACGAAAGTGGGTATCAACCTGGCCTAATAACAAAGGCGCATGGTCAATCACTGTGGTTAAAGTGCGTTGCTGCTGATAATAAAGTTCAGCTTTTTGCCGTGCTTCGAGTAGCTGCACAGCCTGCATACCCAGCAAACTTAAACCCTGTCGTTGCTCCGCTGTCAGTTCTCTGACTTTGCTGTCGACCACACATAAAGTGCCCAATACGGCACCGTTACTCAACGTCAGCGGCGCGCCGGCATACAAACGTATACCGTCAGGTTTGGTGACATCCGGGTTATCGGCAAAACGTGGGTCTTTCCTGGCATCCGGGACATAAGTCAGTTCGTTTGGTTCTAAAATGCTATGGGCGCAAAAAGAGATATCTCTGTGGGTTTGATGATGATCAAAACCAATTTTTGTTTTAAACCATTGCCTGTCTTTATCCACCAAAGTCAGCACGGCACAAGGAGTCTGGCATATATGGCTCGCCAGTTGAACCAGCGCATCAAAGGCTGCTTCAGGTGCTGTATCAAGAATATTCAGCGCATAAAGTGTGGCTAAACGTTCTGCTTCATTGGGTGGAAAAACTGCCCGCATACAAAAATTCCAGACAAAAGATATGAATTGAGTGTAACTGCAATTTTGAAAGCTTTTAAATAAAAAGCTGAAACAAAGCAGGTATTTAGTGATTTAGCCTGTACTGGAGTTAACAGCGGTACAGCCTTGGAAAAGCGCCCGCAGGCGCTGCTATGACTTTTGCTCCAGCATGCGCAACAATGCTGCCCAGCTGTCTTTATCAGCATGCTCGTCATACTTAAAAGGCATACCAAAAGCTTCACCTTTGGCTGTGGCTTGCGGCACGGTAAAACTATGTTTTACTCCTGGGTAAACCCGAAAATCTAAGTCAGCGCCAGCCCCCAGCATTTCAGTGACAAAACTACTGGCTTGCTCTGGCGGTACAAAAGGATCGGCGCCACCATGGGCCACCAGAATTTTAGCTTTCAGAGTGGTAGCGTCAGCTTTGAATTTTTTTGAGGTTAACATGCCATGGAAACTGGCTACTCCGGCCAGGTTTTTACCCATGCGGGCCTGATTCAGTACCACTCCACCACCAAAACAATAACCCATAGCGTAAATACGATTGGCATCGACACCTGACTCTGCTTTTAATAACGCCATAGCAGCTTCAAAACGGGCATTAATTTTCTCCGGATCCTTCATCGCTTCTTCCATAAAGGCCATGGCGTTGTCCGGATGATCGGCTACTTTGCCTGTGCCATACATATCCACAGCAATACTGGTGTAACCCAGCTCTGCCAGCATTTTGGCTCTGCTGCGGGCATAGTCATTAAAGCCCCACCATTCGTGGATCACGATAACGCCGGTGCCTTGATTTTTAATGCTGTCATTGCCATAAATCACTGCAGAGCCAAGTTGATTGGGCAATTGCACTTTTTTTTCAGTCACTGCCGCAAAGCCTGATGCGGTAAAAATTAACAGTACTGACACACTTATACGGGAAAGCCATCTCATAAAAAGTCCTCCGGTTTGGTTGTTTATTCGCCGCTAAGCATAGTGAACAGCTTCATAGCTGTCTAATTGTGGAGCCAACTGAATTTACGGGGTATTTAGCTGAAATCACTTTTTGGTGTGGTGACAAAATGCACAAAGTCAGCGAGCATGGGGTGTAGCTCTTTGGGTCCGATCTGAGCTTTTGAAGTCTGCAGTCCTGCAACTTAATAAGAAAAAGGAGTCGTTATGTTGTTCAGAATTCTATGTTTATGCGTGCTGTTAGTGTCAGGTGTTGCAGTGGCTTCAGAAGCAAAGCTGTTAAGAGCGGATTATCAAAGCACTGTTGATGGTTTAAAGCGGCAGTATTTTGTCTATTTGCCTCAAGGTTATGATCAAAATGCTGCGCAAAAGTGGCCAGTCTTGCTGTTTTTGCATGGCAATGGCGAACGTGGCAACGGCCTGGACGAGCTGGATTACACAATGATCCACGGCCCTTTATATGAAGCCTGGATACAAAAACGCGACCTGCCTTTTATTATGATAGTGCCGCAATTGCAGATGTTTGATATGGGTAAGCTGCCTTATATTGCCAACCGCAGCAAAGCCGATATTCCAAAACGCTTAGCCGATGGCGTACCGCCACGCCCCGTGATGTTTCCATCCGATAAAGCCATAACACCAGCCAAAGCTGTAGCTGATATGTCGAAAGTGCCAGTGTTATTGCCAAATGGTTGGGAGAAGGCAGAACAGGATTTATTGGCCATGCTTGCGACTGTGCAGAAAAATTACAATACAGATGCTAAACGGCTTTATATCTCCGGCATCAGCTACGGTGGTTTTGGTACCTGGTATATGGCCAGCAAACACCCGCAGTTATTCGCTGCCGCAGCTCCTGTAGTGGCTTGGGGTCACCCGGATTTAATGCCGCCTATAGCCAAAGCTAAGCTACCACTCTGGGTTATTGCCGCAGGCCGGGATTCTGCTATCAATAAAGATAATATCTACCCAGGCATAGAGACATTGCGCCAGTTAGGCCACACCAATGTGCGCTTTAGTATGCTGGAACAAGCCGAACACGACGCCTGGCGACAAGTTTACGAAGGCTGGGATATTTATGGTTGGCTGCTGGGGCAGGGGAAGTAGGGGGATCTGTATCTGTTCTTAATAAACCAAAAGGCCACCGTTAGGTGGCCTTTTGGTTTATTGGTGGAGCCGGGGAAATTTGAATAGAC